>NZ_JBBOUV010000001.1:4800000-7427985 GCF_038006245.1 Paenibacillus sp. FSL R5-0908 | reverse complement strand
AGACTGTCACTCCTTTAAATCTTCCAAATGTGGCATCAGCCATGAAGTGGAAATGTCGAAGAAAATAGGTTGGTGCTGATATTTATCCCCAGTAGGCAATATGAAGAGACAAAAAAATATGGATAAATTTGATTTGTTCACAACTTTATCCACAGCTTGTTGATAATTAAGAGAACAAACAAATCTATTCACATTCAAAAGTAATACCATCATAGCAAAACGCCCCTTATTTTTCAATGAGCAGGGCTATTTTATCCACAAATTCAAGCACTTGTGTACAATTATTAGGAACACCACTACATATTGTTGATAATTTGTTTACGGTTCGACACTTTACGCCAAAGGTTCGATAATTTTATACACAGGTTGTGCTCAACTGTGAGTAGTCGACTTTATTTTTTGAGCACAGGTGGATAACTGTCATATCTTGTGGATTACTTTTTTTCTGGGGAGAGTTGTGGATAAACACCTGAGCTTGAGGGGGAGGAACAAGCCGGTTACTAGGTTGACTTTTGCTCATAAAATATGTTTAAATATATAAAGGTGTTTTCTGTAAGGATATGTCTCGATATATAAAAATGATGATTCTTGTAGATACTGTCCCTACTATAAGGACGGCTTAGTCCGTTTCTGCTTATATGACAGTAATTAAGTTCCTGTAAGGGAGGTGCAATTATGAGACCGACATTTAGACCAAATGTGAGCAAACGTAGTAAGGTTCACGGTTTCCGTAAAAGAATGAGCACGAAAAACGGCCGTAAAGTGCTGGCAGCTCGCCGCTTGAAAGGCAGAAAAGTTTTGAGTGCGTAAGTTAGGCCACTAAGGGACCACTGCGGTGGTCTTTTTTTACTGCTTTTTATTATTATTGCTCTGCAAAAGTCTAGGATCTCGCTTAATGCGCTAGCTACACTTTGCGGGGCTATTTAACGTATATTGAGAAATATTTTGTGAGAAGTTGAAATTATTTTTCCTACTATATATAGAAGCTTAATTTCAGCACAGCAAATGTGGTCGTTTATGGCTGCTTGCAAATGCCTATACTATTAGAAGAAAAAATTCGGAGGGACACTTAAACCGGATTTTTATGAAGGAGATTCCCGTGCACAAAAAGTTACGTTTACGAAACCGTGCCGACTTCAGTCGTGTATACCGCCATGGGAAGTCATTTGCGAATCATCAATTTGTAGTGTATTGGTTTGGCAAAAAAGAGGTAGAGCGATTTAGAGTAGGTGTGTCTGTTAGCAAAAAGGTCGGAAACGCGGTTGTCCGTAACCGTATGAGAAGATTAGTTAAGGAAATCGTCCGTCACCATGAACCTGAGATTGCAGGTGGCTTAGACATGGTGTTTATCGTAAGAAAAGGAGCGCTTTCCATGGAGTATGCAGAGCTCGAAAAAAGTGTGCTGCATGTGCTTCGTAAAGCCAAGCTACTCAAGGCTTCCCGCAAATAAAGGGTGCTTAAGAGGCTTGTTTATTTGTATTCATAATTATGGTATGATTTACGGTGGAATGGAATGTTTAAGAGAGGGGTTTTGAAGTGTCTCTAATGAAGACTAGACGAGGAAAATGGTTTCTCCTCATCACGGTAATGGTGTTGTCGTTAGCTGTTCTGTCGGGATGCGCTCCGTCGACTGCTGTCACGCACACTACGGAGGATTTGAAGAATGGAGGCTTCTGGCAAAGTAATGTAGTGTATTATTTCGCCATTGCCTTGGACAAGTTTGCAGATTGGTTTAACGGAGAATATGGTTTAGCCGTACTTGTGATGGTTATTATTGTCCGCACGTTGATTCTTCCGCTTACTATTAAACAGGTGAAGAGCTCGCGTGCAATGCAAGCCATTCAACCGGAACTCCAAAAGATCCAGAAAAAATATAAAGACACACCTGAAAAGGTGCAGCAAGAAACAATGCGTTTGTTCCAAGAAAATAAGGTTAACCCAATGGCGGGTTGTTTACCGCTGATCGTACAAATGCCTATCTTTATCGCTCTCTACAACTCGATCTACTATAATCCACATCTACGGGAGCATACCTTCTTGTGGCTGGAGCTAGGTAAACCCGATCATCTGTTTATCTTGCCAGTACTAGCAGCATTAACAACATTTATTCAAACTAGAATGATGACCAAAATGAATCCAGTGCAACAACAAGGGCCAATGCAGTTCATGATGATGATCTATCCAGTTTTGATCTTCGTTATGTCGTACAACTTCCCTGCAGCCTTGCCACTATACTGGGTGTACAGTAACCTTTACACTATTATTCAGAACTACTTCTTATACCGCAACAACGATAAACACAAATTGGCAATCGCAAGTGCTGTAAAAAGTACAGATGACTCCAGTCCTGCTCCGAAGAGCAAAGGCGGCAACAAGTCATCGAAGGGAGCCAAAAAGTCAAAATGAGCAAAGTCGTCGCAACAGGGAAAACCATTGAAGAAGCTGTAGAACGGGGACTAACCCAGCTTGGAGTTCAAAAGGACCGGGTAACGGTCAACGTACTTGAGCAGCCATCAAGAGGATTCCTGGGATTGATCGGTGCGAAAGGTGCCAAGGTTGAACTAACCTTGGTAGCCGAAGCCGCACCGGCATCAGCGGCGAGTGCTCCGTCACTGCCTCAACAGTCAGCAAGAGAGAGCAAACAGGAGGCCATCGGCGGTGTGCCACGCCAAGATTCCGGACAACCGGTGGAGGAAGCTTACCAAGAAGCCGTTCATTTCATTGTGGATGTCGCTAAGAGCATGGGGCTCGAAGTGGAGGTAGAAATCGTCCACACCAAGGAATCCACGATTCTGCAAATTTCCGGTCCAGATTTGGGACTGTTAATTGGCAGAAGAGGACAAACTCTCGATGCTCTACAGTATTTGGCTAATATTGTAGCTAACCGTTATTCCGACAGTTTTATACGGCTTGTGTTAGATGCAGAGAACTTCCGTGAGCGCCGTAAAAAAACGCTAGAAGAGCTGGCTGATCGTTTAGCCGGACGTGTAATTCGCACTCGTAAAGAGGTTGTATTGGAGCCAATGTCTCCTCAGGAGCGCAAGATTATTCACTCCAGGTTACAGGATCACCGGCAAGTGAGTACCCTCAGCAAAGGCGAAGAGCCAAATCGCCGCGTCGTTATAACCTTGAAGTAAAGACTATATGGATGCAATGACTCCTTGACCAATGTAAGGAGTCATTGTTTTTTTAAAAATAAAAGAACGTTTCTATTCAAAAAATATAAGTTTTGGGGTGAAAAACAGCATGCTTAGTGACACCATTGCTGCCGTATCGACGGCATTAGGCGAGGGAGGAATTGCTATTATTCGGGTAAGTGGCCCACAGGCTATTTCCCAAGTGGCACCATTATTTCGTAGTCGAATTCCATTAACTGAAGCGGAATCACATACCGTTCATTACGGACATATCGTAAGTCCTGATGACGGAGAGAAGATGGAAGAAGTGTTGGTAACCGTTATGAAAGGACCACGTTCTTTTACGACAGAGGATGTAGTAGAGATCAGTGCTCATGGCGGTGTAATTTCTGTAAGAAGAGTGATGGATTTACTTCTGCAGCAGGAGATAAGGTTAGCCGAGCCGGGGGAGTTCACCAAGCGTGCTTTCTTGGGCGGACGTATCGATTTATCGCAGGCTGAGGCTGTTATTGATTTGATTCGCTCTAAGTCTGACCGGGCTTTTTCTGTAGCTTTAAAACAGGTTAGCGGATCCTTATCGGATCGAATTCATGCTTTACGCCATACACTTATTGAAATGCTGGCTCATATTGAAGTGAATATAGATTATCCAGAACATGATGTAGAATCCATGACAGCTGAATTTATTAAAGATAAAAGCAGTGAGGTTATGGAGGGAATAACAAAGCTGCTTAAGACATCTAATGAAGGAAAAATACTTCGTGAAGGGATTACGACAGCTATTGTCGGACGTCCGAACGTTGGTAAATCATCATTGCTGAACGCATTAGCGCGTGAGAATAAAGCGATTGTAACAGATATTCCGGGAACAACACGTGATGTCATAGAAGAATTTATAACGATAAACAATATACCGCTTAAGCTGCTCGATACAGCGGGAATTCGTGAAACGATGGATGTTGTTGAGAAAATTGGGGTGGAGCGCTCCAAAGCGGCAGTTAGTGACGCCGACCTGATTCTACTTGTGCTGAATGCTAATGAAGAGCTGCATGAGGATGAATTGGCATTGATGGAACAAATCCACGGTAGACAGTGCCTAGTAATCATGAATAAAATGGACTTACCGTCCAAACTGGATAAGGATAAGTTGCTCTCGTTTTTTGAGGAGTCAAACATTGTACCGATGTCCGTTCTGGAAGAGGAAGGTCTAGACAAACTTGAAGATGCCATTTCGACACTCTTTTTTGGTGGAAAGCTGGAATCGGGTGACTTGACATATGTGAGTAATGTGAGACATATAGCCCTGCTCAAAAAAGCCTATAAATCACTTCAAGACGCATACGATGCTGCAGAACAGTATATACCGATTGATATGATTCAAATCGATGTACGACTCGCATGGGAACAGCTTGGGGAAATAATTGGCGATACTGCAGCTGACTCTTTGTTAGACCAAATATTCTCACAATTTTGTTTAGGAAAATAAGATTCACGATTTAATATAATTTCAAGGGGGAAACAGGACATGAGTTATGATGGAGGCAACTATGACGTTATCGTCATTGGCGCTGGTCATGCTGGCTGTGAAGCAGCACTGGCTGCAGCCCGGATGGGTTGCAGTACGTTAATGATCACAATTAACCTGGATATGGTTGCATTCATGCCCTGCAATCCGTCCATAGGCGGACCTGCCAAAGGACATGTAGTGCGTGAAATTGATGCGCTTGGCGGAGAAATGGGCCGCAATATAGATAAGACATTCATTCAACTGCGTATGCTGAATACAGGTAAAGGACCAGCAGTACATGCTTTACGTGCACAGGCCGATAAATTCCTTTATCAACATACAATGAAGGAAACTATGGAGAAAACGCCTAACTTGACACTTCGTCAAGGGATGGTTGAGCGTTTAATCGTTGAGGATGGACGTTGTGTAGGTGTAGTTACGAAGACTGGCACTGAATACCATAGTAAGACTGTTATCCTGACAACAGGTACTTACCTGCGTGGTAAAGTGATTATGGGTGAGCTAACATATGAAAGTGGACCTAACAATCAACAGCCATCCGTGAAGCTTTCTGAGAACTTGCGGGAGCTTGGGTTTGAATTGGTGCGTTTTAAAACAGGTACTCCACCACGTGTACATCGTGATACGATCGATTTCTCTAAGACAGAAATTCAACCAGGGGACGATGAACCGAAATTCTTTTCGTTCGAAACGAAATCATCCGATAACGAACAGCTTCCTTGTTGGTTAACGTATACCTCTGAGGTTACTCATCAGATTATTAATGACAACCTTCATCGTGCGCCAATGTTCACAGGTATTATCGAAGGAACTGGCCCACGTTATTGCCCTTCTATAGAAGATAAGGTCGTAAGATTTAGTGATAAATCTAAGCATCAGATCTTTTTAGAGCCAGAGGGAAAAAATACATCGGAATACTATGTACAAGGTCTGTCCACTAGTCTTCCTGAGGATGTACAGTTAGCTATCTTGCGTTCCATCCCTGGTATGGAAAAGGTAGAGATGATGCGTAACGGCTATGCTATTGAATATGATGCAATGGTTCCTACACAGCTATGGCCATCTCTTGAAACTAAACGTCTTCCAGGTCTGTTCACTGCTGGACAAATCAATGGCACTTCCGGTTATGAGGAAGCAGCAGGCCAAGGGGTTATGGCTGGAATTAATGCAGCACGCAAAGTGCAAGACAAAGAACCCGTAATCCTAGATCGTTCACAGGGATACATTGGTGTACTCATTGATGATCTCGTGACTAAGGGAACGAATGAACCTTACCGTCTGCTTACTTCACGTGCAGAATATCGTTTGTTGCTTCGCCATGACAATGCAGATCTAAGACTTACACCTATCGGTTACGACATTGGTTTGATCACACAGGAACGTTTTGATAACTTCACAGATAAGAAAGAACGGGTGGAGCGTGAAATTGTTCGTCTGCAAGAAACAAAGGTTAAACCTGTTGATGTAAATCAAGTACTAGCGCAATATGAATCGGCACCTATTGTAGATGGCAGCAATTTGCTTGTTCTGATGCGGCGCCCAGAGCTTGTATATAGTTTTGTTGATCAAGTATCACCATCACCAGAGATGCTGGACGCAGAAATGAAGGAGCAAGTAGAAATCCAAATTAAATATGCCGGATATATAGAAAAACAACTTCAACATGTGGAGCGCCTGCAAAAGATGGAGAAGAAGAAAATTCCAGATGACATTAATTATAATGAAATCCATGGATTAGCGATGGAAGCGAGGCAGAAGCTGACTAAGATTCACCCGATCTCTATCGGGCAGGCTTCTCGGATTGCGGGAGTTACACCTGCTGATATTTCCATTCTTCTTGTATATCTTGAGCATTACAACCGGGTAACCGCGGCGAAAGGATAAGGTATGGATAATACGGAAGTTCAATTCACACAACTATTACAGGAACGGGGCATATCCCTTACAGCAGAACAGTTAGCACAATTTGATCTGTATTATAAGGAACTCGTAACCTGGAATGAAAAAATGAATCTGACGGGTATAACTGAGCGAGAGCAGGTATATACGAAGCATTTCTATGATTCTATTTCATTAGCTTTTTTCCTAGATATTAACGAGATCACCAATCTCGCAGATATCGGTTCAGGAGCTGGGTTTCCAGGAATCCCACTTAAAATATGTTTTCCTCATTTGAAGCTAACGATTGTTGATTCGCTCAATAAACGAATTTCATTTCTGCAGCATGTAAGTACGACATTGGGATTAACTGATGTACAATTGATCCATGGGCGGGCAGAAGATGTCGCGCGCAAGTTCACTCATCGTGATGCCTATGATTTGGTTACAGCACGTGCGGTAGCAAGACTATCTTTATTGAATGAATTTTGTCTCCCCTTCACACGCAAAGATGGGGTGTTTGCTGCAATGAAGGGTAGCGATCCTTCAGAGGAATTAAGCGAAGCTAAGTACAGCTTAAAAGAGCTTCGTTCTGAACTCAGCAAAGTGGAGTCGTTCAGCTTACCCGTGGAGGAGTCGGATCGACATATTGTTATGATTCGTAAGACAGGAGCAACACCAGCTAAATATCCAAGAAAAGCGGGAATTCCTGCCAAAATGCCATTGATAAAATAATGTTTCACGTGAAACATTACCGCTACTCAAAGTTCCTTTAGGAGCATTCTCTTTAAACAAAGGGAATGCTCTTTTTTATGAAAATGATGAAAACAAAAATCGATAAATATCAAATTAGACAAAAATTAGATTTATAAGCTGATTTGGTTGTTGCACCTGTAAAAATGCAGGAAAAATAGGTCTTTACGGAGAATATGATTATGTAGAGAAAAGTGATAGAATAGCATAGTAGACTTTAATTTTGTATATAACTCCTTCTCTGTACTCTTGTTCGAAAGAAGGAGAGATTATGATGCCTGTTCATTACAGGTAATTCCATAATATCAGAATGTTTTAGATTGCTGTACGATATGCTTTCCGTGAAGAAGGTCAAGAAGATCGTACTATAACGAAATTAGGTGGTTATGAACGGAATGAAAGAACAATTTACCAAGCTATTTGGGTTTAACGAGCGGAGCAGCGGAGAAGAAATCAAACAAATACCAGTTCATGAGGTCGTTAGCAGTCCTTACCAACCACGGACTATATTCGATGATGACAAAATTGATGAGTTATGTCAGACAATTAAAACTCATGGTGTCATTCAGCCTATTGTTGTACGTATGCGAGATTCTATATATGAGATCATCGCAGGCGAACGGCGCTGGCGGGCAGTTAAAAAGCTTGGTTTAGAGACAATCCCTGCTATTGTCCGTGAGTTCAATGATTCGCAGGCTGCATCTATTGCGCTCATAGAAAATCTACAGCGTGAAGGTTTGACCTCCATAGAAGAAGCTGTCGCTTATCAAAAGTTAATTGATCTTCATCAATTAACACAAGAAAGCTTAGCACAACGCTTAGGCAAGAGTCAGTCGACTATAGCGAATAAGATTCGTTTACTCCACTTACCTGAAGAGGTTAAGACAGCGTTGATGGAACGTCAGATTTCCGAAAGACATGCGCGTTCACTCTTATCACTGGATAGTGTGGAAATGCAATTGAAAGTTTTGGCAGAGATTATTGCAAAAGGATTAAATGTTAAACAAACGGAAGCTCGTATTGCTTTCTATAAACAAGTTTCGCAAACTAAAAAGTCAAAACGGGTCTCCTATACCAAGGATGTTCGTCTAGCTCTTAATACAATTCGTCAATCTATTGATATGGTGTCAGGCTCAGGTATGGAAATCAAAACGTCAGAAAATGACCGTGGTGACCATTACGAGATTGTAATCCAAATCCCCAAAAGATAAATTGTTTCAAAAGCTGAAGGCGGCCTTAAAGTGATTGGCCGCCTTTTGTGTGACTTTAACCAGGATGTATTGCTCAGTCCTGCATTTTAGAGTTTTAGCCTATATAAAGTAATATAGTTTGGCCGTTTGTACTTGCGATCTACGAGAAGATTCTTCCTAACTATTCGAGGTGAAATTAGTGTCCAAGATTATTGCCATAGCAAATCAAAAAGGCGGTGTCGGTAAAACAACATCCTCTGTGAACCTAGGTGCCGGTATGGCTACATTAGGAAAAAGAGTGCTTCTAGTTGATATCGATCCTCAAGGCAACACTACCAGCGGCGTTGGCATCAACAAGGCGGACGTAGCGAATTGTATATATGACATTCTCATTAATGAAGTAAATCCTCTAGAAACGATACTTGAAACTCAAAATGAAGGACTGCACATCATCCCGGCGACTATTCAATTAGCGGGGGCTGAGATCGAATTAGTATCAACGATTTCCAGAGAGTTGAAATTGAAAAAAGCCCTAAATGCGGTTAAAAATAATTATGACTACATCATCATTGATTGTCCTCCATCCCTTGGGATTTTGACGATCAATTCCCTTACAGCAGCAGATTCGGTAATCATCCCGATTCAATGTGAATATTATGCGCTCGAAGGGTTGAGTCAGCTTTTAAACACTGTGCGTCTAGTGCAAAAAAATCTTAATCCGCATTTAAAAATAGAGGGAGTACTATTAACCATGTTGGATGCCCGTACGAATCTAGGGATCCAAGTCATCGAAGAGGTTAAAAAGTATTTTCAGGAAAAAGTTTACAGAACTATCATTCCTCGGAATGTCCGCTTAAGTGAGGCGCCGTCTCATGGACAATCCATTATTACTTATGATCCTCGCTCAAAGGGAGCAGAAGTGTATTTAGAGTTGGCAAAGGAAGTGATTTCTTATGAGTAAACGTTTAGGGAAGGGTCTGGATGCTCTGATTCCTTCTTTATCTATTAATGAAGATGATAAGGTAGTAGAAATCCCATTAGCTCAATTACGGGCTAACCCTTATCAACCACGCAAGGATTTCAATGAAGAAGCAATCCAGGAATTGGCTGAGTCCATCAGACAACATGGCGTGATTCAACCGATCATTGTACGGAGTGTTTTGAAGGGGTATGAAATCATTGCCGGTGAACGCAGATTTCGGGCTTCGCAATATTGTGGTAAACCTACGATTCCAGCAGTCGTAAGAAATCTAAGTGATCAACAGGTTATGGAGATCGCCCTGATCGAGAATTTGCAACGTGAAAATTTAAACGCAATGGAAATCGCAGTTGCTTATCAAGGGTTGATGGATCAATTTTCACTCACACAAGAAGAGCTATCACTTAAAGTTGGGAAGTCCAGATCACACATCGCTAATTTCCTAAGATTGCTTACTTTACCGGAAGAAGTAAAAGAATATGTTTCACGTGGAACAATGTCTATGGGACATGCGCGAGCTATTGTTGCCTTGAAAGATCCGGAAGTTATTAAACAATTGGCTGAACAATGCGTGGAACAGCAATGGAGCGTAAGAGAGCTTGAAGAAACAGTGAAAAATCTGGATCGAAAGCCAACGAACGGTACAAAGATTAAAGTTGTTAAACGTGATCCTTATATTGATAATGTAGAGGAAGTATTACGTGAACGGTTTAAAACAACGGTTAAGATAAAACAAGGTAAGGAAAAAGGAAAGATTGAACTGAATTACTACGGTGCGCAGGACTTAGAAAGACTGTTGGAATTATTGGGTAACTAAATGGGTATCTATGCCAAGAACATATCCTGAGCTATCCGTAATCGGATAAGTAGGGGTATGTTTTTTCAAAATATAAGGATGTATAAAGTATAGCTGAATATTATCCTTGTATTTCTACAGATAAGGTTATTATCTATAAAGGGCGACAACGTTGTTTCTTCTTAATGAAAAAGAGTATGAGACGAGGAGCGGGGTTATGGAAGACTTCGTATATTTGGATCATGCGGCTACGTCCTGGCCTAAACCTCCAGAGGTGGCAGCTGCGATGATGAATGCTTTGCAGTCGGGAGCAAATGCTGGCAGAGGGAATTATTCGCTGGCCATGGGAAGCGGACGGGTGTTGGTGAGAGCCCGGAGTTTGCTGGCGGAGTTGTTTGGGGTTTCTAATGCACAAGACATAGCGTTTACCCAAAACACTACGATGGCATTAAATATGGCGATTAGAGGTACGCTCAAAGCAGGGGACCATGTAATCTCTACAATGACTGAACACAATTCTGTGCGGAGACCTTTGGAATATTTACGTAAGTCACTAGGGATAAGTGTTGATTATCTGAAGGTGGATCGGGCAGGGCAATTGGATTTGTACGAATTGGACAAGGCGTTTCGACCAAACACTAAAATGGTAATTTGTAATCATAGCTCCAACTTATTAGGTAGTATACTTCCCATTGGTGAAATCGGAGATCTAGCTAAAGCAAAGGGTGCTATGTTTCTAGTGGATGCTGCTCAAAGTGCAGGCTCGCTTGATATTGATGTGAAAAAGATGAATATTGACTTATTAGCTTTTCCTGGGCATAAAGGATTGCTTGGACCACAAGGGACTGGTGGGCTCTATATATCACCTGAATTGGATCTCGAGCCCTTAATGCATGGAGGCACAGGCAGTCAATCTGAGAATCGTGAACAACCCTCTGTTCGCCCAGATCGGTATGAAGCGGGAACGCAAAATGCGGTAGGAATTGCTGGTTTACTAGCCGGTGTTCAAAAGGTAAAATCGATAGGGACAAACGTTATCCACGAAAGAGAGTGGAAGCTGACTCAACTGCTGATGGAGGGGTTGTCCCATATTCCAAACATTAAACTATTAGGACCCACATTAGGGGCTCCGAGAACTGGGATTGTGTCGTTTGTAGTGGATGGGGAAGAATCGGCGAATATAGCTCACCGTCTAGATCGTGAGTATAAAATAGCCGTCAGAGCGGGTATGCATTGTACCCCACTGGCACATAAGGCTGTTGATACACTAGAGAGTGGTGCTGTTCGGGCGAGTGTAGGCGTTGATACGACAGAGCATAATATAAGCAGAATGCTAGCTGCTATGGATGAGTTATATGGCTGATGCCCGCAGCAGATAAATAAAAAGGATGGTCCATTCATGTCTGAAATGAATCAATTAATTAATGAACAGTTGCAGTGGTTTGTGTTTGGTTTCGTAGTAATTATGCTAGTACTGATAGTGACTGTAATCGCCCAGGGAGCTAAGCTGCGGACTATACGGCGCAAATATGAGGCCATGATGGCCGGAAGCGGTGTGGAGGATCTGGAAGGCCTTCTGGTTGATCTGAAGAACCAAAGCGACATGCTGGAAGAAGAACAACGTGAGCAAAAAGCATTGATAGAAGCTACCCAAGTCAAAATCCGCGGTATGAAGTCGAATATCGCTCTGAAGCGTTATAATGCCTTCGGTGAACGTGGTAATGATTTGAGCTTTTCGGTGGCTATTCTGGATGACAATAGCAGTGGCATTGTATTAACCAGCCTTCATAATCGTGAGAACTCATATATTTACTCCAAGCCTATGCAAAATGGGGAATCACAATATGCCTTATCGCCTGAAGAAAAAGAAGTTATAACTCTCGCGTTGCAGCAGAAGTAGCATGTAGGTTCCATTGTTTTAAAGCAGAATATAGACTTGTAGCGATGATATCAGATAATCGCATGACTAGACTTAGCCGTGTATTCTGCAATACGAAATACTCCATAAAGCCGTCGACATTAACGATTCCAGTCAAATGGATATCTCCAACCGGCGGCAATTGTTTATTTACGCCAGCTCCTGGTCTGAGGGGACCTTCAACGACTTGGATGCAGCCAACACTAGTAGAGTGACCTAAGCAGGCATCTATTCCGATGACAAACGGGTTATTATATTTTTCATTAATTAGAGACAAGGTCTCTTCAAGATTGACAGCATGAACCGGTTCTTCAAGGGTACCGTATAAATGAAACAATGGGCTATGAAAACGGGATAATGCAGTACCAACAAGAGGACCGAGAGAGTCTCCGGTGGAGCGATCAGTGCCTACACAGATGACGATAATTTGAGTCTCTGGACGCGTGCGTGAAAAGTGAAAAAGTAGTCGATGAGTAATTGCGGAATAGATATCGGGATCTGTATGTGATATTTTTAAACAAGACGTTTCTTGCGCTGCTGTAGCCTTGGATGAGGAGTTCATACCATCTTCCTTTCTAAAGGTGATTCTATTTGTTGGTATCTAGTATATGGATAGAAGAGGGGTTTTATACTACAGCAGCAAGAGATAGGACGATAAACCTATGGAGAGGCTTGACGTATATGCAGGATGAGATGTTAATAGCGTTTGACTCCACCCAGCAGGCGCTTCGTGCTGAAATGCTGCTTGAGTATGCTGAAATAGAAATTGATATATTTCCAACTCCGAAGGATATCACCGCAGGTTGCGCAATTTCCATTCAGTTTTTTCAAAATGCGCTGGAAGAGGTAAAAAAGATTATTGTTGAACAGGAAATAGAAATACGCGGCATCTACGGAAAACACAACGAGAATTACATACTGATTTAGGGGTAGGGAGGAGTACATGCGATGAATATGTGGATACTGGAGGCTGATACACCCGGTGCGGATACATTAAAAGATGCCATTCGTTTTAAAGATAAGGTGTGGAATTGGTTTACCGATGCTGATATGTGGGCGGATGTATTATTTGCCGGTCTACGGATTCTTGTTATTTTTCTCTTAACCCGGGTTATTATTAAAATTGTTTCTAATATTATTGATCGTTCGCTTGAGCGCAAAACCGGTGGCAGACTTCTGTCCAACACACGAAGGTTTACTACGGTTGGGGAATTGATGAAAAATGTAGTGACGGTTATCTGTAATTTTGTGATGATCATGCTCGTGCTTTCTGAGTTCCACTTTGATTTGGCACCATTGTTGGCTGGAGCGGGTGTGCTTGGTTTAGCAGTGGGTTTTGGGGCGCAAAGTTTGGTGAAGGATGTTATTACAGGTTTCTTTATTATTTTAGAGGATCAATTTGCAGTGGGTGATGTAATTCAAACGGGGACCTATAAAGGAACGGTAGAATTAATCGGACTGCGAACAACCAGACTGTTAAGCACGACTGGAGAAGTATTTATTATCCCGAATGGATTAATCACGAACGTGACCAATTATTCTCTCTCAAATGCATTGGCTGTAGTTGATGTTCCTGTAAAAATGGAGCGCAGCTTGGAGGCCACGCTAGGTTTGATTGGAGAAGCGCTAAAAGGAATAGAAGAGCGTAACTCTAATGTTCTTGCTTATCCTAATGTGCTCGGTATACAGTCCATGAGTACTTCGGAATATGTAATTCGTATAGCGGCTAGCTGTTTACCTAATGCAAAAGAGATTGCGGAGAGACAGATTCAGAATGATATTAAGCAGGCACTAGAGAAACTAAGCAGTCTAGAGCAGGCCCAAGCTGCTCAAGCCGAAGAGGAAGCGCGTTTGAAGGCAGAGGAAGAAGCAAAGGCTGAAATTGAACTGGCAAAAACAGAAAATGAGCAGGAAGTATCGGATACGCCTGACACTGGATCGAGACGCCAAATCGCAGCTACACAAGAGGGGAAAAAGGGGGAAGGGTAGTGGAACGTAAAGTTTTTCAGCTTGGAGATATTGTACAGATGAAGAAACAGCACCCTTGCGGTTCTAATGAAATGGAGATCATTAGAATGGGGATGGATATCCGCATTAAGTGTACAGGATGTCAGCATAGTGTTCTGATTCCCCGGGCCAAATTCGAGAAGAATATGAAGAAGGTACTGCGTTCTGTAGAGGGAAATACAGACAATAATTAAGCTTGCAAATGGCATGTCTGCATGATACAATTATTTTTGCTGCGGAGAGGTACCCAAGAGGCCCAAGGGGGCTGACTCGAAATCAGTTAGGCGTGTCACAGCGTGCGTGGGTTCGAATCCCACCCTCTCCGCCACTTCAGCATAATATAACATTTTAATGAATCCTTCGTTCCTGTAACGGAGGTTTTTTTGTGTCCACTGAGCTGTTTGCAAAAGATCATAACATGCAAAAAGAAGGGCCCTTTCGGGTCCTTCTTCAAGAGGCAGTACATCAATGATGTTGGAATTTCTCTGTATATAGCGACTAAAGTGATTTAGGCGTTGCTGAGGTTACTGCTTTTTAGACAATAACCCACTACTATTCCCAGCTAACAATAGATGCTGAATCAGATATCCTGTGATTGTGTTCGTCTACGACGGCCAACGGAACCACACCTCTCTTTTGTACTGCCTGAGAATAGTATGGTGTAATGTCGGTTTTTTTATACACATTTATTTTTAATTAATGTACACGTGCTTTTTCAACCTTTTTCCACTTCCGATTTTTGTTACTGGTCTCGGGGAACGTATCCCCTTTTTCCATTTTAATATGCTGTGGATTCTGAATTTCGGTATGGAAGCTTCGCGCTTCACCTACCTCTGTATACATGCCTGGATTGGGGGCTTTGTCGCCTTTTTCATATTCCGTCTTTTCGCCCATCATTATCGCTCCTTCCTTAAGTGCAGATGAATTCACTGATTATTGTGCGCAGGTAGGGTTTTTTTCATGTAAAAAGAGGGTGGAGGGTTGTCCGGTATTAATATTGCTTGCACTCTGCTGCTCGTTTTGGTATATTAATCAGGTGCGAGTCTATGTTTGTGCTCGTTCCTTGCTCCTGACGTGATTAGGGGCCTCAGACCATAAGGAGGTGAAAATTATGCGCAAATATGAAGTGATGTACATTATTCGTCCTGACATTGAACAAGAAGCTGTTCAAGCAGCAGTCGATAAATTCCAAGGCATCATCTCCAATGGCGGGGAAATTACAAAGCACGAAGTGCAAGGTAAACGCCGTCTTGCGTATGAGATCAAGAAATTCCGTGATGGCGTTTATGTTTTGGTTAACTTCAATGCAGAACCTGCAGTAGTTACTGAATTAGAACGTCTTATGAAGATTTCTGACGAAGTTATTCGTTATCTCATTACGAACGACGTTGCTTAAGATCTTGACAAGCTTTGTAATGAATCGCTCTAAAGGAGGGGACCAGAATTGTTGAACCGTATCATTTTGATCGGACGGTTGACCCGTGACCCGGAACTTCGTTATACTCCCGCTGGTGTTGCCGTAACTCAATTTACGCTTGCCGTAGATCGTAACTTTACGGGCCAGAACGGTGAACGTGAGGCAGACTTCATCCCGGTTGTTACCTGGAGACAGCTAGCAGAAACCTGTGCCAATTATTTGCGCAAAGGTCGTCTGACAGCAGTGGAAGGACGCATCCAAGTGCGGAACTATGAGAATAACGAAGGTAAACGTGTATACGTAACTGAAGTTATTGCTGATAATGTTCGTTTCCTGGAATCTTCACAAAGCCGTGAAGGTGGAAATACTTCAAGTGGTGCAAGTAGTATGCCTGAAGAGCCAGCATATGGTGGCGGTGGTAACGCTGGACGCGGAAATAACAACAATAATTTCTCGCGTAACAACAATACTCAAGATCCTTTTTCGGGCGATGGTAAACCGATTGATATATCGGATGATGATTTGCCATTTTAATTAGGAAGGACTGAAAAGAATATGGCTTTTAAACCAAGAGAAGGCGCTGACAACGACAAAAGACCAGCACGTCGTGGTGGACGCAACAAGCGTAAAAAAGTTTGCTTTTTCACTGTGAACAAGATTACTCACATTGATTATAAAGATACTGAACTTCTTAAGAAGTTCATCAGCGAACGTGGAAAGATTTTGCCACGCCGTGTAACAGGTACAAGTGCAAAATACCAACGCGCTCTTACCATTGCTGTAAAACGCTCGCGTCAAATCGCGTTGCTTCCTTACACAACGGAATAGGACGTTTTATAAAAGCAGTCGGGAAACCGGCTGCTTTTTTTGTTGTGAAAAGCCAGCGTGCGGATTACGTTTGACGTTCAATCTGGAATGTGTTAAATTACAGCTATCCTATAATAAAAGGGGAAATATTGATGTTGGTGACCGTTCTTAACTAGCAATTTCATAACACTGGATTAGGAAGGCTTTAGCAGGCTCGTCTTTTGGCGTTTACGTGCTCTATTTGAGTCCGTCTCGCACAGATGTCTGTTGTTCCTAACGGTGGATGATTTAGTTAAGAACACACGAAGCGTCATATGGCCTCTTTACGGCTATTGTTCTCTTTGTAATTAACCGTGCTCTTAGAGCACGGTTTTTTTGTTTTTCGGCCACCCTGGCTTTTATAGGGGGACCTTAAAACGCCAGAGAACAATAGCATAAAAAGAAGGGCAAGGACTGCCATAGTGGCATTCTTTGTCCTTTTTGCGTTAGGGAGATTTTGTTCCAAAAAAATAATTGGATCAATAAGGAGGATTTGCTGTGAATTTACAAAGTCTAAACACGTTGGAATACGAAATTATTAAAACCGAGCTTAGCCGTCATGCGGTATCTTATGTAGGAAAGAAAACTGTAGAAGAGCTTATGCCAATGACCTATTTGTCTTCGATTCAAAGAGCGATGGAGGAAACGACTGAAGCTAAAGAACTGCTGGAGCGGGGTTCCAGTGTACCGATTCCTTCATTAGAGGGGATTGAGTGGATCATGTCACTAATGGGGACTGGGTATTTGTACAGTGAGCAAGATTTCACTGCAGTGGCTACATTTCTAAAGAGCTGTAGTCAATTGCGCAAATATATGGCTTCTAAAGAGCAAAGTGCTCCCCGGATTGCTGCTTATGCTTCCTCGCTGCTGGAATTAAATCATGTGCGGGAAGCAATTGATCGTTGTATTCGCTTTGGGGTGATTGATGATGGAGCTAGTAAGGGGTTAGAGCGGGTTCGTAAACGGATTGCCGTAGCTAAAGAACGTCTTCATAAAAAAATTGACGGGATCATGTCGCGCCATCAATCGATTTTGCAAGAGAATATTTATAGCCAGCGTGGTGGACGTTATGTTATCCCCGTAAAGCGGGAGTATCATAAGCAAATAAAGGGATCGGTACTCGATCAATCCACAAGTGGACAGACGGTGTTCATTGAACCAGATGAGATCGCCTCCATGCAGATTGAGCTGGATTTGTTATTAGGAGAAGAGGCGCGCGAAGAAGCTGTGATCCTCAGTATGCTGACCAACATGGTAGAACAGGAACAAACTGCACTGCGCCTAAATATCGAGGTCACTGGCACCTATGATTTTATTTTTGCCAAAGCAAAGTACGCACGAACGCTGGGAGCATCTGAGGTTACTCTAAATGATAGGGGTTTTCTAAGGATGAACGGAGGTAGACATCCCATGCTGCAGGGCATGGTTCCAATTAGCCTGGAGATTGGGAAGGGATATAGATCCCTAATCATTACAGGTCCAAATACAGGCGGTAAAACGGTGGTGCTCAAGACCCTCGGGCTGCTGACCCTCATGGCTCAATCCGGGCTGTTGATTCCGGTCGAGGAGGGCAGTGAGTTTACAGTCTTTACGGATGTGATCAGTGTAATCGGAGACGGACAAAGTTTGGCCCAATCACTGAGTACATTTTCGGCACAAATGAAGAGTATTGAGGGAATGCTGAGAGATGCCTCTAAAGGGGTGCTGCTGCTCATTGACGAGCTGGCGGCAGGTACAGACCCTGGCGAAGGAATCGCCCTCTCAATCGCCATTCTGGAAGAGCTGAGCCGTAAAGGGGCGAATATTATCGTCACAACCCATTTTAATGAGCTAAAAGCCTTTGCTGCTGCGACAGCCGGTTTTCAAAATGCACGAATGGAATTCGACAAAGAAACGCTGCAGCCGTTGTATCGTCTGACTATCGGAGAAGCGGGGGAGAGTTACGCTCTGCAAATTGCCAAAAAGCTGGGTATCCAGGATAACGTTATCAAGCGATCTTGGGAGATCGTTGAGGCGCAGCAGCAAAGGCTGCAGAAAGGTGATGGGTCGGCATGGGCAAGTCTTTTTAGCAAAGAGGGAGAGAAAGGGAAGACTGCCCCCGTTATAGAGGATTTTGAAAAAGAAGAAAAGTCTGCGGAATCACTGAGCGATAAGGAGAAGCAGACCCAATATGAAATTGGTGATGCCGTTCTTGTAACTTCACTAGGGCGGATAGGCATTGTTTATGAGAAAAAAGATCACTTAGGAATGGTCGGAGTGATGATCCAGAAGCAAAAAATGCGGATTAATCATAAACGTTTAAAGCCATATCTATCCAAAGATGAGCTGTATCCTGAGGAATATGACTTTGATATAATTTTTGAGAGCAAGGATACCCGTAAAAAGCGGAAATTGATGCAGCGTAAGCATGTCGAAGGCCTGAGAATTACGCATAAGGATGAAGAATAATGTAATAAAGGGATCAGCCTATGAGGTAGGTCCCTCTTTTTTTATAAATACTATGAAAAATGCGTAAATTCAAGCAGGAGTATAGGCCTAAAGCTTAGAAGTTATTGTAACCATTCTAAAACTTTGTTACAGTAAATATTTATTCCATAGCTTAGATGTAGATATACGTTCAACTAGAGAAGGGAAGGAACACATGAAGAATAAGAAGATATGCGGGTTCTTGTTAACAATGCTCGTGATGACTACAGTATTGTCAGCATGCAGCAGAGCAGGTACCAGCAGTAATTCATTATCTTTACATCACAATGAGGTGGTCGAAAAGCCACAGACTGGCGGAGTAGTTACTTATGGATACTCATCGCCGTTTATGGGCTTCTTTGAGCCTGCTTTTTATGAAGGTGAAGATGATTTTCATGTGCTGGAGTTTATTACTGAGGCCATGTTTACGATAGATGATGATTTATCAACGGTTCCTAATATCGCCACTTGGCAGGAGTCCGAGGATCATAGAATATTTACCTTTAAAATTAAACCGGGAATCCGTTGGCATAATGGAGATGAACTGACCGTAGAGGACTGGAAATTTGCGATGGAGACTATTGCTAGTCCAGACTATACCGGATCGCGTTATTATAGTGTGGAAATGATTCAAGGTGCAGAAGCCTATCATAAAGGAGAGGCGAAGACTATAACAGGTCTTAAGGTTATAGATCCTTATACTTTGAAAATAACAATGACAGCTGCCCGCGTAAATACGATTGATAATCTATGGCCGTATCCGATGAATAAAAAATATTATACTGGAGTCGCCGTTAAGGATATGCCTGAGAGTGATCAGATGCGAAAAAATCCGATTGGGATTGGCCCCTTTGAGGTGAGCCTTATTGAACCTGGCCAGCGGGTGGAGATGAAGCGCTTTGATCAATACTATAAAGGTAAGGCTTTATTAGATGGTGTCTTGTATAAGGTATTTGATGACAAGGAAATCATCAGCCTGTTTGAACAAGGCGTTATTGATATAGAGAATGCTCCACGAGATACTTATGAAAAGCTGAGCGAACTCGATAATATTAATATTTTACAATCAAATGAGCTTGCTTATGAGTATATAGGGTTTAAATTTGGGTATTGGGATAGTGAAGCTGAAAAAATCGTAATGGATAACCCTAAATTTGCGGATAAAAGATTACGTCAGGCGATGTATTATGCACTTGATCGGGAGGGGATCATTCAATCATTTTCTCATGGGTTAGGCAAGCCTATAGAAACTCCGGTTTCCAGTGCAAGCTGGGCGAAGATCCCTGACAGTCAGATTAATACGTATCCCTTTGATCCGGAAAAAGCAAAGCAGCTGCTTGATGAGGCTGGTTTTGTAGATGTTGATGGAGACGGGCTGCGTGAGGATCAAAAAGGAGAAAAGTTAGTTATTCATTATGATTCTATGCTAGGCAGTCATTCTGCAGAGTTACGAACTGCTGCTATTCTGGAGGATTGGCGAAATGTGGGACTTGATGTGCAGCTTAATGGTGGGGCGTTAAAAGAGCTCAACACCTTCTACGAAGCAGTGGAGGCTGATGATCCGTCCATTGAGTTGTTTAACGGGGTATGGGGATTAGCTAATGATCCTGATCCTTCAGGTCTCTGGAGAGAGAATGATTTGTGGAACTACCCACGTTGGTCCTCGGAGCGGAATGAAGAATTGATTCGCGATGGCACCAGTATGAAGGCGTATGATAGAGATTATCGACAACAAGTCTATTATGAATGGCAGAAGCTAGTGAATGAAGAGGTTCCAATGATCTTTTTTGCGGAAAGAGAAAGCATTACTGCAGTTAATAAACGTCTACAAGGTGTGCGTGTTGATTCTTTGGGCTCTATTATTGAACCTAATAAATGGTGGATAAAGGACTAAATTAAAAAAAATAAAAAAAATTACGCAAAAAGTGAAATCAAATTGCTGTTTCATTCGTCATATATATTATGGAGGATGACAACGATGAAGAGACGGATATTAATATGGGCTGGTGCAGCTTTGATAGTCGTTGTCTTAATTACGGTGTGGAGGCCTATCGAGCTAGGCTTTAAACCGGATATTGACGCGGGTTCAGCAGTGCTGCTAGATATGGATAGTGGAGACATATGGGTCAATATCAACGGCGATGTGCCTATGCCACCGGCCAGTGTGTCTAAATTAATGACTGAAATGATTGTGCTGGATCACATAACCTCTGGAACCCTTAGGTGGGAGGATAGAGTCCCTATTAGTGCTTACGCCAGTCAAATGGGTGGTATGAGTCTCTCATTAAAACGAGGAGATTTCTATACAGTAAGGGAGCTATTCGAAGGCATCACCATCTATTCTGCTAATGATGCTGCAGTTGCATTGGCAGAATATATGGCAGGATCAGAGGATTCTTTTGTACTTATGATGAATGATAGAGCACGTAGTTTAGGTTTATCTCCTAATACGGTATTTACCAACGCCTCTGGATTGTCGAGCAAGGATCTTGGTATCATTCGTCAGCCTACGCATATCGGTGGCCAGACGATGATGACAGCGAGGGATACAGCCAAACTGGCAGCTGCGCTAATCCATAATCATCCTGACGTACTGAATATTTCCGGTCGTACACAGATGCAATTAAAGGATAAAGGGTTATATGTTAGTAATAGCAACCTTATGCTTCCAGGTATGGGCGGCGCTTACGCATACGATGGAGCAGATGGGTTAAAGACTGGATATGATAGCCAGACGGGATATTGTATTGCGGGATCAGCCCAGCGAGAGGGGCACCGGCTTATTGCGGTCGTTATGGGGGCGGAGACTTATGGCAGCCGATTTGAGGGTGCTGCTAAATTGTTCGATTATGGGTTTTTCCGCGGTTTACATTATGGAGAACGGGTAAAACATATTATACATGCCCTTGGAATTCGAAGTTAAATTTGGAGCATCATACCAGTAATTATTACTTGGTATGGTGCTTTTTCCCTATACATGTCGGTATTTGTTGTTTCTTTTTATCCATTTAGTGATTACAATAGAAATATTGTTTTATCCCATATTATTTTAGAAACGCAAAAAAACTTTTTTCTATAATTTAGAATGACCCGAATTTCCTGAAAGGGGGGACAATAAGATAATGGAATAAGGGACAGTAAATTCGCCGCCGAGAGAAATAAAACCATGACTGCCTGAGAACGATCAGGAGGCATTGTAAATATATGGTATGTGTAATTATTCTACAATAAAGAAGGAATCAAAGATGAAAAAAATAAAGAAAAGATACATTGCGCTAATTGTTCTCGTCGTTGTTATAGCGGGAGGCTTTCTCTTTCGGAATTCTTTGGCCGTATTAGCTTTTGACCTCTTTTTGTCCGATCGGGTAGAAAGCAAGCTGAAAGAAGAATCTTACCAGCCACTTAAGGATGAGAATAAGGTTAAGCCAGAGCCGGTTGTATACAAAAGCGATCCATTCTCGCTGATGCTGCTCGGGACTGATCAACGCGACAATGAAACCGCACGTTCGGACACTATGATGTATGCTGTTGTTCGCCCTGAGGATTACAAAATTCTGCTTATTTCTATTCCACGTGATACGTATACCGAGATTATTGGCCATAACGATAATAAAAAAGATAAGATTACCCATGCTTATGCTTTCGGTGGGCAGCAAATGGCTAAGGATACTCTGGAAGCACTGCTGGAGCATGATATTCAGTATTATGCCACCATTAACTTTCAAGGGCTCAAGGATGCCGTTGATGCTATTGGAGGCGTTCCGCTGCCTATCAAGAAGGACATTGTAAACAAGGGCAAGGACCATGAGAAGTTTACGATCGAGGGTGGAAAGTCGAATTATAACGGTCAAGAAGCACTTAACTATACACGCTACCGTGAAGATAGTGACTTTAACCGGACCAAACGCCAACAGGTTTTTATTGATGTCGTAGCTAATAAAATGTTATCGATCAGCCAAATTGGCAATATTCCTAAGCTGCTGGATATTATGGGCGATAATTTTAAGACCGATATTGAGCCTTCAATGATCATTAGTCTAGCCAAGAAATTTATGGGCGGCAAAGATATGGATATCTCAAGCTTTACGGTAATGGGCGAAGGAAAACGTATTGACGGACTTTATTATGATATCGTTGATGAAGAGGATTTGCGCGAAGCTAAGGCGCTGATTGATAATTGGATGAATGCAGGAACACCAGTAGATCAACTGATTGAGCCGGGAAAAGCAAGTAATGCACTCGAGCCCAAAGCGACAGCAGTTACGCAGTAATTCTAATTGGAAAGCTAAACTCATATAAATAAATTGCAGCAGCCATAAACATTCTCATGGCTGCTGCTTACTGTCTTCATGTTATAATGAGTTGGAACTATTATTTAGCTGCTACGTATAATCACATTGGCATGGCAGTAAAAGGAAGTTAAAGAACCGTAATTCCTTCGGAACTCTTTGAGGAGGATCAAGAGATGAATATTGCATTTTTTTTACTTCCGAAACAGGAGGTGGCCTGCGTAACGCTCGACTCTACGCTGCGCCAAACGCTTGAGAGGATGGAGTTTCACCGCTATACAGCAGTCCCGATTCTTAACCGTAATGGAGAGTATGCCGGCACGGTAACGGAAGGTGATCTGCTCTGGTACATGAAAGAGTCGGAGGGTAAGGTTTCGTTTGAGAACGCTTCAAAATTTTTGCTGAAGGACGTTCCATTACGTATGAATAACAAGCCGGTCTCGATTGATGCGGATATGGAAGATCTAATTAATTTGGCTAAGGTGCAGAACTTTGTACCTGTGGTCGATGATATGAACCGGTTTATTGGAATTGTTCGCCGGAGTCAAGTCATAGAATATTGCGAGAAATTTGTAACAAGACAATCACAGGAATCATTATAGTCCCAGTGTATTCGCGGTTATAGAAGCTATCGGAACAAGGCCTGTATTTCCGGCGATAACGGAATGCGGGTCTTTTTTAAAGAAAGCTCCTCTCCAAAAAGAGGCATAGTCAGCATGGATTGAAGCATACTTAAGGGGCGCGGGGCGTCCAGTGTGACACCGAATTTTTTATGCTATAATGGAGAATAAAGCTTTTTGCCGGAGGTAGAGAGACGTGTCCAATGTGCCGAAGGATCTGGATGTAGCCAAGCGCGCCAAGGTAATTGAATGGCTGAAAACCGAAGTGATTGATCAAGTTTCAAGGTTATTTAAAGCGTTATGGGAAGGCAGTACTACCCGTGTCGGTGACAGTCTGGCTAGCTTGATTATGAGCTCTTATATTTTGGGCCGCAGACTAGGGATTCCTTATCGTTCTTTAGATGACTTGCTACTGGAGAAGCTTAGAAAGCACAAGCAGGAAGGGCATCAACTGGAAGATTGGTACCAAGATATATCTGCTTTAGAAGAACATATGCGTAAGAGGTGAATACTGTTGAAATTTCGCTGGTCATCTGTGGCTTGGAGCGTAGCATACTTACTTTTGCTGCTTAGTTTAACGACTCCACTCCTCATCATCACTACCCTGTTTATGATTGTTCCGGCAGTAGTGTTGTTTACTACACTGAACACGAGACAATTTGTACTGCATGTATTGCCGGTGTTGCTGATTGTAGGCTTGATTACACCAATTTATCTGTTGATAGCTGCGTATTTCTTAATACCGGCTCTGGTTATGGGGCGCTGGTATAAAAGACATGCCCCGGCCATGTCTACTGTGATCGCAGGTACGGTTACGATTCTTGCACAGTTCCTGCTGCTTTTGCTGCTGGGTACGGCATTATTTAATTTTGACCTGTCTACCTATGTGAACGATGTATTGCAAATGGTTAATTCACCTCTGTCCGAGCTCGGAACTACCAATCCTCTGCTCACTGATATTGGATTTTCAACTGAGGATGTAAACAAGATAAGTCATATGACGGTCCAAATGATCCCTATGACTCTAATCGTAAGCTCCTTCATGATTGCTGTGATTACGCATTCTATTGCCCGCCCGATTCTGAACAGTATGAATTATGCAGTGCCTAAGATGAAGCCTGCACGTGAATGGAGACTTTCGAGATCGTTTATTTGGTACTATCTGATTGGTGTTGTTCTACAGCTCTTCTTCTCAGGGTCAGAGAACAATTTCATCCTCATGATTTCTGCCAATCTTCTGCCATTGCTGCGAATTGGCTTTATGATTCAGGCCATCGGATTTTTCTTCTTCCTGGCGCATGAACGCAAATGGAACAAGATGTCTGCCGTTTTGTTAGCGATACCGGTTATTTTACTGCCGCCGCTGCGCATTATTGGTATTATTGATCTTGCGTTCCCACTGCGGGAGTATGTGACCAAATCGAAACGATAGGGTGAGAGTTCATGCCTAAATTTCTGCAAAGACGCTGGCACGGCTATCATACCGTATGGGCGTTCATGCTGCTGTTGGTCCTTATTATAATTGTCAGTGTTTATAACTGGGCGCTTGGGGTCGCCGGCCTGTTTCTGTCAGGTACTTTATGCTTCTATATGTTGAAAGCGGAGATCTCGTTCCGCCGTAATCTGGTGGAATATATTAATGGGCTATCTTTCCGCATTAAGCGGGTAGAGGGCGAAGCAGTCAGCATGCTGCCGCTTGGAATCATTCTGTTTAGCGAGGATCGAACGGTGGAATGGAATAACCGCTATGCCGGCGATATTTTCGCACGCAAGTCTTTAGTTGGGGAGTCACTGCAAGAATTATTGCCTGATATGCAGTCTTTTTTCACAGGTGCTGCAGCGGGTAAGCGGGAGGTCGCCAAAGAAGGTGTGCTCCATGACACCCGCCTTGAGATCACCGTGGATGAACGATTTTATCAAGCTGTCATTATTCCGAGTGAGCGTATTCTTTACTTGTATGATATCACTGAGCTTGTGGTGTTACGTGAGCGGTATGAGGATGAGAAGCTGGCGATTGGCATAGTGATGATGGATAACCTGGATGAATCCGCTCAAGGAATGGATGATCAACAGCGAACCTCGCTGATTGCTAAGGTGACGAGTGAAATCACTGAATGGAGTAAGCAGTTTGAGGTTTATCTGCGGCGGTTGTCCTCGGAACGTTATCTAATGCTGCTTAATCATCGTAGCCTGCAAGCGTTGGAAGAGAGCCGCTTCGTGATTCTAGATGAAGTCAGAGAAATGACTGCTGATCTCAAGGTACCTATGACACTGAGTATTGGTCTGGCCTTTGGCGCAGACTCCGCAAGTGAATTAGGGGCATTGGCCCAATCCAGTCTAGACATGGCGCTTGGCCGAGGTGGTGATCAGGCGGCTGTAAAAGCAGGCCAACGGTTATCCTTCTACGGTGGCAAGAGTAATGCTGCTGAGAAGCGTACCCGAGTGCGGGCGCGGGTCATTGCGCATGCTTTGCGGGATCTGATGCAGGAGAGCGATCGTGTGCTGATCCTCGGTCATCGGACACCGGATATCGACGCTGTGGGTGCTGCAATCGGCCTGTTAAGGGCTGCGCAGATGTATAATGTAGAGGCTAGCATTGTGATGGAGACTCCTAATCCATCGATAACTAACATGATGGAGCAGATTCGTAAGGATGATGAATTGTATAAGTCATTCATCACAACGGAGCAATCCCTACAGATCATGACAGAGCATACCCTGCTAATTGTTGTGGATACACATAAGGCGTCTATGACGATGGAGCCGCGGCTAGTACAATATGCCAGCAGAATCGTAGTGGTGGATCATCACCGCAGAGGTGAAGAGTTCATTAATGATGCTGTATTGGTATATTTGGAACCTTACGCTTCTTCGACCTGTGAGCTGGTGACAGAGCTGCTTCAGTATATCCATGAGAAGGTAAAGATCAGTCCGCTGGATGCTACAATGTTGTTAGCGGGGATCACGGTGGATACAAAGCACTTTGCGCTCCATACGGGTTCGCGTACCTTTGAGGCCGCAGGCTTCCTGCGCCGGAATGGTGCCGATACCGTACTTATTCAGCGCATGCTGAAGGAGGATTTACAGGAGTATATTTCCAAAGCCGAAATTATCAAACATGCGCGAATGGTGTATGACCAAATCGCGCTCGTAGTTACGGCACCAGGCATGAAAATTCCGCAGCTTCTTATTGCTCAGACTGCGGACACGCTGCTTGGGATGACCAACGTAGTCGCTTCATTCGTCATCAGCGAGCGGCCTGACGGCCTGATTGGCATTAGTGCCCGATCACTCGGACGTATGAATGTACAGGTCGTGATGGAGAAATTAGGCGGCGGTGGGCATCTGTCCAATGCCGCGGTACAGCTTGAAGGAACATGTAAAGAAGCAGAAGCCAGATTACTGCAGGTGCTGGCTGAAATCGAATCGAAAGAGGGGTTATTCGAATGAAGGTCATATTCATAAAAGATGTTAAGGGTCAAGGTAAAAAAGGTCAGGTTAAAGAGGTATCCGAAGGTTATGCTTCTAACTTCTTATTGCCACGTGGATTGGTTCGGCCGGCAACGGAAGGTAACGTGAAGACGCTGGAGAATCAAGCAGCTGCTGAACAACGCCGTAAAGATAACGAAAAAGAAGAAGCACAGCAATTGGGTAAGAAGCTTGACGAGCTAACACTGACAATGAAAGCAAAATCAGGTGAAGGCGGACGTTTATTCGGCGCTATTACAAGCAAACAGATTGCTGAGACACTGGCTTCCACCAAAGGAATTACTATTGATAAGCGCAAGATTGAATTAGGTGAGCCAATTCGCCATATAGGAGTATTTCAAGTAAGCGTAAAATTGCATACTGAAGTAAAGGCCACACTTAAGGTTGAGGTAACGGAGGAGTAACATGGGTGGAGATCTCTTTTTCGATCGGGTTCCCCCGCAGAATCTTGAAGCCGAGCAGGCGGTAATTGGTGCGGTTCTATTGCAGGATGAAGCGCTCATTACTGCAATGGAACGGGTGAATACCGAAGACTTCTACGATAAAGCGCATCAAATGATTTTTGAGGCGATGGTGCAGCTCGGAGAAGAGAGCCAGCCGATTGATCTTGTTACACTTACGTCCAGACTGCAGGACAAAGGAGAGCTTGAAGATATTGGTGGGGTTAGCTACTTAGCTAAGCTGGCGCATGCCGTGCCTACTGCTGCTAACGTAGAATACTACGCCCAGATTATCGAAGAGAAAGCCATGCTGCGCCGTTTGATTCGCACAGCCACGCAAATTGTGAGCGAAGGTTATACGGGCGGTGAAGATGTAGCCGATATGCTGAGTGATGCAGAGCGGCGCATTCTTGAAATCTCCAACCGGCGGAGCGGCAGTGGATTTATTGCGATCCGCGATGTCTTGATGGAAGTGTTCGACAAGGTTGAGTTGCTTCATCAAAATAAGGGGGGTACCTCAGGTATCCCAACCGGATTTGTGGATTTAGATCATATGACTAACGGATTCCAACGTAACGATCTGATTATTGTTGCGGCTCGTCCATCTGTTGGTAAGACTGCATTCGCCCTGAATATTGCACAGAACGTGGCAGTACGCGCTAAAGAAACTGTTGCGATATTCAGTCTGGAAATGTCAGCGCCACAGCTGGTACAGCGGATGATTTGTGCTGAAGCCAACTTAGATGCCAATATTATGCGTACCGGTGACTTCAAGAGTGATGATGATTGGTCCAAGCTGACGATGGGTATTCAGTCTCTATCTGAAGCGGAGATTTATATCGACGATACACCAGGTATCACGGTAACCGATATTCGTGCAAAGTGCCGGAGACTGAAGAAGGAAAAAGGACTTGGCATGATCGTCATCGACTACTTGCAGCTCATTCAGGGCCGCGGTAAAGGCGGAGAGAACCGTCAGCAGGAAGTATCGGATATATCTCGTACACTGAAGCAGATTGCCCGTGAGCTGGATGTGCCGGTTATTGCCCTGTCGCAGTTAAGCCGGGGTGTAGAGCAGCGTCAGGATAAACGTCCAATGATGAGTGACTTGCGTGAATCGGGTTCTATCGAGCAGGATGCCGATATTGTTGCGTTTCTGTATCGTGATGATTATTACAATGCGGATACGGAGAAGAAGAATATTATTGAGATCATTATAGCTAAACAGCGTAATGGTCCCGTAGGCACGGTAGAACTGGTCTTTCTTAAAAATTTCAACAAGTTCGTTAACTACGAGCGAGCACATGCGGAACCCTTTGCTGGTTAAACCTGACATGTATAATTCCCGAACGATTGCACATTTCTTTGTGTAATCGTTCGTTTTATTTGACTTTGAAAAAAACCGCTGTTACACTGAGAATTGTCCTTTAGCGGGTTAAATCTGCTTGGCGTCCGGAGGGCCACGTACATAAGAATGACGTATAGGGTCCATATTATGAAAAATAATGGTGCTAAGTAGCACCTACGGAGGAATGAACATGTCAACGGTAGTCGTCGTGGGAACACAATGGGGAGACGAAGGTAAAGGGAAAATCACTGACTTTCTAGCAGAAAGTGCAGATGTGGTCGCCCGTTATCAAGGGGGCAATAATGCCGGTCACACGATTCTGATTGACGGTGAGAAGTTTAAGCTCAGCTTGATCCCTTCAGGTGTATTTTATAAAGAGAAAACTTGTGTAATTGGTAACGGAATGGTTATTAATCCGGCTGCCTTAATCCAAGAAATTAATTATATTCACGAGAACGGTTTTGATACTAAGAACTTAGTGATCAGTGATCGTGCTCATGTCATTATGCCTTACCATATGGTGCTGGATGCTCTCGAAGAAGACCGTAAGGGTCCGAACAAGATTGGTACTACACGTAAAGGTATCGGTCCTTGTTATATGGATAAGGCAGCACGCAACGGTATCCGTATTGCTGACTTGATGGACGCTGAGGAATTCGAACTGAGACTCCGCCCCTTGATGCAAGAGAAGAACCAAGTGATTACGCAGGTCTATGGTGCCGAAGCTCTTAACGTAGAAGAGATTCTGACTCAATACCTGGAATATGCAGAAGTGCTGCGTAATTATGTAACAGACACCTCTGTTATTCTTAATGATGCCATTGATGCGGATCGCAAAGTGTTGTTTGAGGGTGCGCAAGGAGTAATGCTTGATATCGATCAAGGTACGTATCCGTTTGTTACTTCATCCAACCCATCTGCCGGTGGAGTGTGCATAGGTTCTGGTGTGGGACCGTCCAAAATCAAACAGGTTATTGGGGTTGCAAAAGCCTATACCACTCGTGTTGGAGATGGCCCGTTCCCTACAGAGCTGAATGATGCAACAGGTGATTATATCCGTGAAACAGGTCATGAATATGGCACAGTTACCGGACGTGCGCGCCGTGTAGGCTGGTTCGACAGTGTAGTTGTGAGCCACGCTCGTCGTGTAAGTGGAATCACAGGGCTCTCTCTTAACTCGCTGGATGTACTTAGCGGACTTGAGACTGTGAAGATCTGCACAGGCTACAAATACCGTGGTGAGGTAATTACTCATTACCCTGCTAGCCTCAAAATGCTGGCAGAATGTGAAGCGGTATATGAGGAGCTTCCAGGCTGGAGCGAAGATATTACTTCTGCAAAAACGTTGGATGATCTTCCAGCAAATACACGCAGATATGTTGAACGTGTATCTGAGCTTACAGGTATTCCGATTGCTATCTTCTCAGTGGGTCGTAACCGTGAGCAGACGAATCAAGTATTGCCAATTTATATCTAAAACCTAGTTATACTAAGGAGCCTCGTTAGAGGCTCTTTTTTTTTGTTCTGAGGACTATATCTCTCTCTTTTGGGGCCTAGATTTATGCCTAGACGTTTCCCGAGGCCGGTTCTAGTCAATACTGGATGTATAGAAGAACATGTACATGATCTACCAGATAGGCTTGAACATAGGTGAGAGGAGAAATGAAGATGAAGATCGTGAAGCGTGCACTTAGCGTATGTCTGATTGTGGTACTTGCCAGCACTCTTTCAATTCTAACAACGGGCGTGGTTGTAAATGCTTATATTCAGTCGGTACTGGCTAGCTTCGATATTAAAGTGAATACTCCTGGTCCGGGATTTGGAGGAATGATTCGGAGCATCATTGGCATGGATAACAAATCTGACTCGGATACAGCCAATAAAGAAGTAACCACAGGGAGTACAGTTAGCAAGGAGACCGACAAAAGCACGGATTCGCCAGCTAAAGGCAAGGGTGAGCCCGTAGATGATAATACTCCGACTGATGCCTTACCAGTTATGGGTCAAGTTACAACCGAAAGTTCAGCTGATAACGGAAGTGGAAGTGTTGGTGACCAACAATTAGTAATGACACCTGAGGCACTCAGTGACTTTAAAGATAATCTTCCATCGGAAGAGAAGGTAAATATATTCAATATTTTGATGTCTAAACTACCCCAGGATGAGATGGCAAAAATTTCAACAGCGATGGAGGATGGATTAACAGAAGATGAGGTTAAAGAGCTGCAACAGGTAATTGCAAAATATGTTGATGCAGACGAATATGAGAGCATAATGAAAATGCTTACACCAACTACAGAATCTACGCAATAGCATTTGTAATTGTCACTTTATAGACACATGAAAAAGGTTAAAATTTCATATTTGCGCAAAAAACCCGCCAAATACGCGGGTTTTTTGTTATGTCTAAAGTTGAAATTTTTCTCTAAGCTATGGTACAGTAAACAAGGACCTCAAGAGGTTAATTTTTTGTAACCTCCTTAACAACCTTTTTATAGGTTCATTAGAAGCAGGAATTAAGCACTAGTATACGCAGAAATTTACATGGACGTAATCTATATAATCGAGGTCGTACAATTAGCTTGGCCGCTTTTGTCGGAAGTAAAAGCGGACTGAAAGGGAGAGTTTCATGAAGGGATTTAAGTTCATGCGTCGGATGAGCAAGCTGCAGGATGGACATCCAGCAGAGTCCGAGGCGAATGTTCAACAGAGCCACAATTTCGATCACGACTCCAAACACTTTCAACAAGAGAAAGGTACTCGCAGATTTCGGCGTGCTTGGATTTTGGGATCTGTCGGCCTTGTGCTTCTAGCTACGGTGTTGGTTGGAGCAGAGAAAAAGTATGTAGCTGCTAACACGGTTACCTATTATCAAGTGTTGGTGAAGGGTGAAGAAGTCGGAAGACTTACCGATCAGACGCAGCTTAACCAGCTATACGATAAGAAACAACGAGAATATCAGGAGAAATATCCGAATTCAACCATGGTGCTGCAAACAGAGGGCATAACAATAGAAGAGCAGAAGGCATACAAGCCAGAAGTTGATAGTGAGGCGACACTTACTAAACTAGAAGGAATGCTGAAAGCTTATGCGGTAGGCGTGCAATTGATGGTAGATGGCAAGGCCGTTGGCATAGTTAAGGATCAGGAAACTGCAAATGCTGTGCTTGAAGGGGTAAAAAATCATTATGTCCCACAAGCAGAAGTAGCAACGACGGCTAGTAAGCTAACAAGAACGGCTGCTTCCAGCTCATCTGCTGCAAAAGCGAAGGCTCCAGAGCAAGTAGAGTCGGTAGAGATTAGTGAAGATATTTCTATCGTTCCTATCAAAGCAGATCCTAATAAAGTGTTGGATGTGGAGGCAGCGGTCCAGACACTTACCGAAGGTAAAGAGGCCCCCCTTCTTTATACTGTTCAAGAGGGCGATACGATTTCGGGGATTGCCAAACGGTTTGAAATCACCCAAAAAGAGATTTATAGTAACAACCCTAACGTGAAAGAGCTGACGTTGAAGATTGGAGATACACTGAAGCTGAAGGTACCCCAACCAGATGTTACAGTAGTAACAGTGGAAAAAGTGACTGAGCAGATAGTGACTGAGCCGGAAGTGGTTGTGCGTTCGAGCGATCAGCTAGCGGCAGGCAAAAGTAAAGTGGTTCGTCCAGGGCAAACTGGACTTAAGGAAATGGAGTATCGGGTAACGAAGGAAAACGGTACGGTCGTTCAAGAAGAATGGTTAGGCCAGACCGTTATAAAAGCCTCGCTGCCAGAAGTTGTTTATCGGGGAACGAAGGTTGTTGGTGAAGGAACAGGCATGTTCAGTTGGCCGGTTAGCGGGGCAACCCTGACAAGTAGCTTCGGCGAGCGTTGGAGCCGTGCCCACAAGGGTATTGATATGGTATCTAGCAATCGGAATATAAAAGCTTCTGATGCCGGGACCGTAATCTTTGCAGGGGTGCAAAGTGGATACGGGAATGTAGTTATTGTGGATCATCGCAACGGATACCAAACCTATTATGGTCATTTAAAAAGTATCTCGGTTTCTACAGGCCAACGCTTGGAGCAGGGTGGCAAGATTGGCGTAATGGGCAGCACCGGACGTTCGACGGGTACACATCTGCATTTTGAGATTCGAAAGAATGGCACTGCTGTAAATCCAATGAAGTATTTGCAATAATTCATACTTAATCCTTTAACTGCTCGATTTCAATCGGGCGGTTTTTATTTTTTAAAATCTACGAGTGACGGCAAAGCCGTTTCTTTTTGCTGGGCAGGGGGATTGCTTATTTCGTAGGATGTGACGGTTAGACAGGTATGTTAAAATAAAGGAATGATCATTAAGTAAGGATAGGAAGGTGAAGCTGGGACATGCAGATGGGAACGATTCTGGTAGTAGATGATGAACAGCCTATTGCTGATATATTGAAATTTAATTTAGAAAAAGAAGGCTACGAGGTTATTTGTGCTTTTGATGGCAACAGTGCAGTGGAGCTGGCATTGTCCAAAAGGCCCGATCTTATGCTGCTTGATCTTATGCTGCCCGGCAAAGATGGCATGGACGTCTGCCGCGAGGTGCGTTCTGCACACTTGGACATTCCTATCATTATGCTTACAGCCAAGGACGGAGAGATTGATAAGGTACTTGGCCTGGAGCTTGGTGCTGATGACTATGTGACCAAACCTTTTAGTACACGTGAATTGCTGGCCCGAGTTAAAGCCCAGATGCGGAGACAGCATAAACCGTCACCACAGGGGATGGCGAGTGAACCAGCAGAGAATAAGCAGGGTATTTATCATTTTGATCTGTTTATAGATACAGATATGTATATGGTCTATAAGGGCGGGGAGCCGCTTGACTTGACCCATCGCGAATATGAGCTGCTCTACTATATGATCAAACATGCCGGTAAGGTGATGACTCGGGAGCATTTGCTGCAGGCAGTGTGGGGATTTGAGTATTTCGGTGATGTGCGGACCGTTGACGTGACGATCCGTCGTCTAAGAGAGAAAATTGAGGAGAACCCCAGCAAGCCCGAATATATTTATACTCGGCGTGGACTTGGCTATTTGATGCATAGCCCTAAAAATGGAGGACTGTGATGAAGTGGCGGTCCTTTATCCGGACAATTCAGGCAAAACTTATTATTATTTACGTATTGCTGATTCTGATAGCTATGCAGTTGATCGGGGTTTATTTTGTGAGCTCGATGAAGAACTCGTTAACAGATAATTTCACCAAGGACCTTAAGGCACGTGCTGAGATGTTGTCTATCCTGACTGCTGATAAATTTGGTAGTGAGGCTGGAACGGCAGATGAGGAAACCGCTGTGGAAAGTCTGCGCGGGATGGTCAATAATCTGTACATTAACGGGGCCGAGATTCAGGTACTGGATGCCAGCGGCAAAATCATCACCACTTCTGTTCCCTCGCAGAATGATTATGTCGGGCAGCGTAACACCCAGACGGTTGTGAATCGGGCCTTGCAGGGCATCAGTGATAACGAGGAATATATTATTGCTGATGATAATGTGCGGAAAAAGGTTGTGGCTAAGCCTGTGCTCTCGGGGGATAAGGTAGTGGGCGCAATCTATATTGCTGCTGACATGAAGGATCTGTACGCCACGATGGGCCGGATCAATAGTGTATTTATCTCAGGATTGCTGTTAGCTCTAGCGTTAACGGTTGTTTTATGCGTCATTCTGGCGCACACCATCACGCAGCCTATTAAGGAAATGACGAGGCATGCTACGGCTGTCGCTGAAGGCAGATTCAATCGTAAAATGCCTGTATTAGGCAATGATGAAATTGGACAACTCAGTCAGGCGTTCAATTATATGACCGGTAGATTGCGGGAAGCACTCTCGCAGAATGAAGAGGAGAAGGAGAAGCTTACCTCTATTCTGACGAACATGAGTGATGGTGTTGTGGCTACAGATGAGAACGGAGTAGTGATTCTGATGAATCGGCGGGCAGCACTGATGCTCGGAAATGAAGGCCCGTTGCCGGAAGGCGCTCCTCTAGATAAACTGTTGGGCTTAGATTACGAACAAAGCGGATCTCTGGCTAAAGGCAATGCCCAATCTGCAATGCTTCATCTGACCCATATGGGTGGAGAAGATTCTAATATCGTAAGAGTGACGTTTACTCCCATTCATCGTCGTGAGGGTGGCATTGCCGGCACAATTGCTGTGTTGCAGGATGTCACCGAACAGGAGAATCTGGAGGAATCACGCCGGGAGTTCGTGGCGAACGTTTCACATGAGCTAAGAACACCACTTACCACTATTAAAAGCTATGTTGAAGCACTGGATGATGGAGCACTTGAAGATCCGCAGCTGGCGGTTCGGTTTGTTGGGGTTATTCGCAACGAAACGGAACGGATGATTCGTCTGGTCACGGATTTACTGCACCTTTCCCGTCTGGATTCCAAGGAAGCTCTTCTTCGAATTCAGCAGACGGATATTACCGAGATGCTGGAGGATGTGGCGGATCGTTTTTCTTTTCAAATTCGGCAAAAGCGTATCGATATCAGTACAAGGGTCCGCAAAGATGTTACCACGGCGTGGCTTGATCGTGATCAAATCGACCAGGTCTTGGGGAATTTGGTCTCCAATGCGCTAAAATATACGCCAGAAGGCGGTACAATTGAATTGGAAGCGTTGAAGAATGAGGATGGAATGCTCTCCATTTCTGTACGTGATTCGGGGATAGGGATTCCCAAAAAAGATATCGAGCGGATCTTCGAACGATTTTATCGCGTCGATAAGGCACGTTCGCGGAACATGGGAGGCACCGGACTTGGCCTTTCCATTGCCCGGGAAATTGTGAAGGCACATGGAGGCTCCATTTCCCTGCAATCCGAGCTAAATGAAGGTTCAAAGGTAACCTTTACCCTGCCTTTGAATGAGCAAAGGGGGAGTGAGGCGTGAAGGAACGAATCAAATCATGCATTCTAGCCTTGCTCGTGCTCGGAAGCCTGGTTGAAAGCTATTATTTGATCTACCGCTTGCCTGGTGCTGATTCTGCGGTGCTTTCTGAGAATCTGTATGTGAAGACAGATAATATGGGTCCGGAAGAGAAGGTAGAGAACCTGTTATACCCTGACAAAATGATCATCCATATGGGGGAAGGCAAGCATACGCTTTTTTATCCGGACTCTACGTTCTATAGCTTGATCATGAATCGCTTAAAAGGTCGTGGCTTCGAAAGCTTCCAACGGCACTCGGTACAGGATTATGATTGGGATAAGATCCGCAATGAGAACCCTGGGATTGAGCTTTCGTTCGGAGCAGGCATTCCGGTAACGTTATTGCAGCGGGTGATGCAGTTATCGCCAGATTCCCTTTTTGAAGGAGAAAGCATCGATCGCATTTGGATCTATAACATTAAGAATGATTCCAAGGCCCATGCTATTTTCTTCAGTACGAGAGGCGACATCATATACGAAGCGGCAAAAGCGGATTTAACGGTTCAGGATGTGCAGCAGCATGTTGATTTCGGTAAGAATTGGACGCCTTACAAGACCGTAAGCGGGGATTATTATGTGCCAGACAGTAAGATTTCTCTGGTTCAGGTAGACATGCCTTCCGGGATGTACACCATAGAGCAAATGCAGAGTAATCTTTTCTTCGATGTTGGAAGCACTAGATATATCCGGGAGAAGAACGGCTCGGAGATTTATACGGACAGCAAACGAAGCCTTCAGGTGGACCAGGGTAAGAACTGGATGAGCTATAGCGACCCTGCGGCGCTTCCAGCTGGAGAAAGTACTCCTGCCAAGGATGCTTTGGAAGCTGTAGAGTTTGTGAACCAGCATGGCGGATGGAATGGAACTTACCGTTTGGAGGCTACAGAGGAAGGGAGACAGGAGAGAAAGGTCTCTTTTCAACAATATTATGGCTCCTATCCGTACGGCTCCTATCCGATAATGAGCAATTCATCATTACAGTATGGTGTAATAAATCTGGAACTGCAGCAGGGAACAGTATCCTCTTATGAACGTTCTCTAATCTATATAGATGAAAGTAAGGCCGTAAAAAAGGTAGTGGAGCTATCTGGAGGTGCGGATCTGGAGTATAGGTTGTCTCTGGTCAGTAAAACTTCGGCAGTGAAGGATTTAACGCCTGCCTATGTGCCTGAGGTGAAGGAAGATCATCTGGAGCTGATACCTGTCTGGAAAGTTACACTTAGTGATGGCAGCGTTCTTACTTTAAATTAATGGGCAAGTGGTTCATATAACATTTAGGAGGTTCGGGTATGGATTGGGGAAGAGCTAAAAATGTACTGATTTGCGCCTTTTTAGGTCTGAATCTGCTGCTATGTTACCAGCTGTGGGTCGATTTGCGCGATCAGGTTAGTGCTAATCTTGATTTTACTTCCCTGTCTGCTGAGACCCAAGCCGTAATGGAGCAGAAAGGGATTCGTGTATTGTGTCCCATTCCGGCTTCTACCCCGCAGCTTCCTAACATTACTTATCGTTATTCTGCTGAAGAGCAGACTGAACCACCAATTAAATTAGATGTACCTATAGACAGCAAGCTGATCTATTCTTCCTTCTCAGAGCTTAGCAAGGCGCTTGAGGATAAGATACCTGATATTTCCAATTATCGCTTTGATTCACAGGAAAGTGAGGTTGGGAAGTTTGTTCTTCATCCGCTGGTTCAAAATCAGTGGTCGTTGTTCCGTGTTAGGCTAGAGTTGATTAACAGTGATCAAAAAATCGTAGCTTACCGCTGGCCGAAGATTGAAATAGGGACAAGCAGCAGCGATAAAGAACAGAAGGTGCTTCCAGCATCGCAAGCACTTAGCAGTTTGATAGAGAAGTATTTCCCGGCAGATTCCGTAGTGAAGGAGATTGAGCTGGGGTATTACGGTGAGCTGTTCAACTCGGAAAGTCAGGTAGCTTCGCCGATGTGGCGGTTTATGCTGGAGAACGGCAATGCCTATTATGTGGATGCTATTAGTGCGGACATCATCAGTCCTAAGACAACAGAGTAGAAGGAGTAAGGAAAATGGGGATTTCATTTACAGTACTGTCCAGCGGTTCTACCGGCAATGTAACGGTGGTACGAAACGGGGAGACAACACTTATGATTGACGCAGGTTTTAGTGCCAAGCGGATCGATGAGCTGTTGGCCATGCGTGAACTAACGGGTAATGATATAGACGGGATTCTAGTTACACACGAACATTCCGATCATATCAAGGGACTCGGGGCCATGGCCCGTAAATACGATCTTCCGATTTATGCGAACACCAATACCTGGGGAGCTATCGAGAAGGGAATTGGTAAAATACCGGAGTATAACCGTATGATCATGGAGTCTGGCCAGCACAAGGATTTCGGTAGCATGCGAGTAGAATCCTTTGCGATTTCTCATGATGCGGCGGAGCCAGTGGGTTACAATTTTTATGATGGAAAAGAGAAGTTATGTGTAGCTACAGACCTGGGCTATGTTAGTGATAAGGTTAGAGATGCAATTTCAGATGCAGATGTATTGGTGCTGGAGGCGAATCATGATATCGAATTGCTGAGAATGGGACGTTATCCGTGGAATACGAAACGGCGCATCCTAGGCGACATGGGTCACCTTTCCAATGAGGCAGCTGGAGCTGCGCTTAGCGAAATTCTTACAGGGCGGACCAAACGGACCTATTTGGCGCATTTAAGCCGGGATCACAATATGATGGATTTGGCAAAAATGTCGGTACGCGGCGCAATGGAGGATCGGGGCTGTTTTTTCAAAGATAGTGAGTTCAGACTGTGTGATACGTATTATGATCAACCTACGCCATGGGATAAGCTGAGCCAGTCATAAGCTGATCAAGTTCAGCGGTCTTGCGATCTAATTCTTGGCGGGAGATTAGGCCTTTTTCAATCATCAATTCGATCATTGCGCTAAAGGCAAGGGTCATGTGGTAGTGTTCATCCTTTAAGTCACCAAGCTTACCGATAAACTCGACTAAATCCATACTTGTTGAAAAAGAACTCATAATTAATCCTCCTTTAATAGTGTGAATATATAGTGTAATTAGAACTGAAAACTGTAAAAAATTCGCAGGTGTTTTAGCTGAGGAAAATCCCGAATTGCAGGTTGCCTGTGATACAATTAAAAGCGTGATGAGCAAAGCTAAAATTTTTAGGGACACTTCTATTTTATTGTAGTCTTTTAAGTTGCAAAATATTCCTAATAGAGAAGATATATTAAAAGATTATCATAATCTAACGATTGATCGAAACTCTTGTGGGGTTAATGGATAAAGTGAAACTTTTTAGTGATATTTGGAGTCTAATGGTTACAGAGGTTTGGTTCGGACGTGGTTGCTATAGGTTCAGGTCTTACCAACAGTGAACGCTTGGCAATAGAAGGGGGAGATTTTCGGTGGGATTGTTTGATGATGATTTCTATTCAACTAAAGTTTCGCGGTCCAGAGGGGATGAAGCATCAAAGGGATCGTTTGCTAATCGTAGACATTCTGTACGCAGATCGCGTAAGGGTTTATCTACCTGGCAAATATCCGCCGTTTGCTCCTTAGTCAGCGCTGTGGTGGCAGTTTTGTTATTCAGTATGTTTACAGGCCAGATGAGTCATGAGACTGCTCAGAAGCCGGTTGTAGCAACTGGAAATGTTGCCCCAAGCAGTAGTGATCCATTTGACCGGATTATTCAAGCTGCTGCCACGGTTCGCCCTGCAGTAGTAAGTATTATCAATCATAAAGAAGATAATGAAGAATTAAACATTCTGGATGAGTCCGCACTAGGCTCAGGAGTGATCTATAAAAAGACAGGGAATAAAGCATTTATCATTACTAATAATCATGTCATCGAAGACTCCGGTAATCTCGAGGTAGTTACAGTGAACGGAGAGACCCGTAAGGCAACACTCGTTGGAACGGATAAAGTAAGCGACATTGCGGTACTCTCTATTGATGCCAAAGGAATCGATACCATCGCGCAGCTCGGTGATTCCTCTAAGCTTCGTCTAGGTGAAACGGTCATTGCGATCGGTAATCCGCTAGGACTTGGGGATACATTGACCTCGGGAATTGTTAGCTATACTGAACGGATGGTTCCCGTATCCCTTAATCAGGATGGCGTATATGATTGGGAACAAGAAGTGATACAGACCGATGCGGCGATTAATGAAGGAAACAGTGGCGGCGCATTAGTGGATCTGGATGGCAAGGTTATCGGAATTAACACAATGAAGATTTCAGACACGGGTGTAGAGGGTTTGGGTTTTGCAATTCCTGCGAATCATGTGATAGATATCGCTAATGAGCTGGCTGAAAAAGGACATATTGCCCGTTCGTACTTGGGTGTATATTCAGTTGATTTGAACAATCCGTACGTTCCACTAGCAGAAGATCAACGCAATGAATTGAACCTGCCGAACAGTGTTAAGGATGGAGTAGTTGTTCTAGAGGCCGTTGGCCCTGCGAAGGAAGCTGGACTGCAATTCAATGATGTCATTACCAAATTTAATGATCAATCCATCATATCTACCCTTTCTCTTCGCAAGTACTTATATAATCATACGAAGATCGGTGATGATCTGAAAATTACTTACTATCGAAACGGCGAGGCCAAACAGGCAACAGTTAAACTTCTTGAAAAACCACAGGAATAATATGCTGGAAGTCGGTATATAATGATATAGCAGTTACGACAAGTAGAGCGGACTACCCCTTCGATTCCGAGGGGGTACCTTCTTGAAAAAGCGGATAAAAGTAACGTTTTTGGAAAAGCTATTTTTCTAAAACCATGATAATTATTCCAGAAAAAGGATCTATTTAGGGAATAAACACTAAGTGGCAGCCCTTACATTGGAAGGTAATACTTATTAGGGCAAAACCGGATATATTCGGATGCTTGCTTGCCTTTGCTAATCAGGTGTGGTAATATGATATCAATCATACATTTAGTCCCTAATTCTCGCATTGAAAAGGGCTGTCATATTCGGTAATACAACCTTTTTCAATGTGTGAATTTTTTCTTTGTTTGAAGATAAAAAGAACATATTAATTTAAATTTGTGGAGGTAACACACATGCAAACAGGTACAGTTAAATGGTTCAACGCAGAAAAAGGATTCGGATTTATCGAAGTTGAAGGCGGAAGCGACGTATTCGTTCACTTCAGCGCAATCACTGGCGACGGCTTCAAAACTTTGGACGAAGGCCAACGCGTTGAATTCAACGTTGTTCAAGGCAACCGTGGACCACAAGCCGAAAACGTTGTAAAACTGTAATAATAGAAGAAACCGTCCCAGCTTGTGAAAGTTGGGACGGTCTTTTTATATCTAGTTACTCACTATTGACTTACAGGATGGGAGGAACGGCAATGAACTACCGGAAGAAACCTTTGGAAGAAATACCGGAAGAAAATACCGCAATTTGGGCATGTACCAATGAGGGATGCAACGGATGGATGAGGGATAATTTCGCATTTGAACATGCGCCTTCTTGCCGTCTATGTGACTCTCCAATGGTTCGCAGCACGAAGATGCTACCCCAATTGCTTAATTCGAATGGCGATCTTAAATCGCTCAAGAAGGGTATTTCTATCTAACCAATACCTAAATGAGTCAAGCATTTATAGAACGACGAACCACTCAAGACGGGTAAACCGTCTTATTTTTTTTGCTTTCTTTATGCTAAATTGTGATCTTTGTCACAAATCATTTGAATTTCACCGTTAAATGACCATCTTTATGTGACATTTATCACAAAAAGAAGTTTAAATTTTTGACAGAATATAATTAACGAAAAGGGGAGAAGGAAGGGACAAATATGGATACAGTAATGCTGTCGCGTATACAATTTGCGTCGACGACAATATTCCACTATTTCTTTGTACCGGTATCAATCGGACTAGCGCTCTTGATTGCAATCATGGAGACAATGTACGTTAGAAAAGGTAATGAAGAGTACAAAAAAATGGCGCAGTTCTGGGGAAAGCTATTCCTCATCAATTTTGCAGTAGGGGTAGTTACAGGGATATTGCAGGAATTTCAGTTCGGGATGAACTGGTCCGATTATTCACGTTTTGTTGGTGATGTATTCGGGGCTCCACTTGCAGTTGAGGCACTGGCAGCCTTTTTTCTGGAGTCTACTTTTATTGGGATATGGATATTCGGCTGGGATAAAGTTTCCAAGCGAGTACATTTACTGTCCATCTGGCTGGTAGCATTCGGTACGATGTTATCTGCATTCTGGATTCTAGCGGCTAACTCTTTTATGCAGCATCCTGTGGGTTTTGCGATAAATAATGGACGTGCAGAAATGAATGATTTCTTCGCGCTTATTACGAACGGACAATTGCTGGTTGAATTCCCACACACCGTACTGGCTGCTTATGCAACAGGTGCTTTTCTTGTAACTGGTATTAGTGCTTATAAAATATTGAAGAAACAAGAGGTTTCTTTCTTTAAGAAGTCTTTTCAGATTGCAGCCATCGTAGGGATTATTTCTTCTATTGGTGTAGCTGTTGCTGGTCACGCCCAAGCGCAATATTTGGTTGAAACCCAACCAATGAAAATGGCAGCTTCCGAAGGACTGTGGGGTAAGAGTGGTGACCCGGCACCTTGGACTGTATGGGCAAACATTGATCCAGAGAATCAAATCAGTACTGGAGAATTTCAAATTCCTTATATGCTGAGTTTCCTTTCATACAGTAAATTTTCCGGTGAAGTTAAAGGTATGCTTGAGCTGCAAGCGGAGTATGAGCAAACCTATGGCCCCGGTGACTATATTCCACCTGTACGTACGACATTCTGGAGTTTCCGGATCATGGTTCTAGCAGGAACGTTAATGATTGTATTGGGAATGTACGCTATGTACTTAATGTGGCGCAAAAAAATGGACCGTCCGAACACTTGGTTTATGCGGTTTATGTTATGGGGCTTGTTGCTTCCTCCGATTGCGAATACAGCCGGTTGGGTTATGACCGAATTCGGGCGTCAGCCATGGACGGTATTCGGACTGATGACAACGGAAGACAGTGTGTCGCCTAATATTACAAGTGGTCAAGTTCTGTTCTCCGTGATTTCTTTTACAACGATTTATTTAATTCTAGGATTAGTGTTGGTCGGATTGTTTATTAAAGTGATTAAAAAAGGTCCTTATGCGATGGATAACGATCACGGCGATTCGAATGATCCATATAACGAGGAGGGTTCCCATGATATCTCTTAATGAATTGTGGTTTGTGCTGATTGCAGTTCTGTTTATAGGGTTCTTCTTCCTGGAGGGTTTCGATTTCGGCGTAGGGATGGAAACACAAATTCTCGCTAAAAATGATACAGAACGCCGTGTTCTGATTAACTCGATCGGACCCTTCTGGGATGGGAATGAGGTATGGCTTATCACAGCTGCGGGTGCAATGTTTGCGGCTTTCCCGGAGTGGTATGCAACGCTGTTTAGTGGATTCTATATTCCTTTTGTATTTGCCTTATTAGCTCTGATAGCGCGTGGTGTCGCTTTTGAATTCAGAGGTAAACGTGATTCATTAGCTTGGAAAAGAACTTGGGATGCTTGTATCTTTATCGGCAGCTTCCTGCCACCATTCCTCTTGGCGGTAGTATTTGCAAGCTTTATCAAAGGGTTGCCTATTGATGGGGATATGCAAATGTATGCAGGGTTCACAGATATCGTGAATGTGTACACTGTAGTAGCAGGGCTTACTGTTGTCCTTCTGTGCCTGGTGCATGGTCTCATGTTCACAACGCTGCGTACAGTGGGTGATCTACAGGCTCGCGCTCGCAAGTTGGCTCAAAGATTGCTAATACCGCTCGCAGCTTTATTTACTGCTTTTGTGATTATGACTTATAATATGACGGATATTTTCGAACAACGTGGAACGGTTCTTATGATTATTGTAGCCCTGGGAGTTATCGCCTTTGTACTGTCCGGTTACTTCATGACGAAGAAGAAGGATGGCTACGCTTTTGGAATGACAGGAGCGGTAATGGCGCTTTCGGTAACTTCTATCTTTGTAGGATTGTTCCCGCGTGTTATGATTAGTTCAATTGATCAAGCTTTTAATTTGACGATTACTAATGCGGCTTCGGGCCATTACTCTTTGAAGGTAATGACGATTGTGGCACTGACCATCCTTCCGTTCGTATTGGGATATCAAATTTGGAGTTACTTTGTTTTTCATAAACGGGTTCACGAGAAGGAGCATCTTGAATACTAATGGATAAAAACTTGCTTGGGTATAAAGGAGTTAAGCCAGTCTTTCTGATTGTAGGCTTCCTTACCCTGGTGCAAAGCTTGTCCATACTTCTGCTGGCTAAATCGCTGGCAGAAGTCATCTCTGCGCTATTTGCGGGAGAACCTCTGAAGGAACAATGGGGCACTGCGCTATTGTTCCTTCTTGCATTTCTTGTGCGCCATGCTTGTGCTATGCTGATGAGCCGTGTCTCTTACCGCTTCGCGGAAGCAACGGGCAGCACTATGCGGAGGGAAATGATGGACAAGCTCTTCCAGCTTGGCCCTAGAATGGTGGGCGGGCGTGGAACCGGGGATCTTGTTACACTAGTGCTGGAAGGCGTAACTAAATTCCGCACGTATCTGGAAGCGATCATTCCTAGAATGGTAGGGATGTCTGTTACACCGATCTTGGTGCTTATTTACGTCTTTACGATGGACACTACGAGCGGGATTATTCTTACGGTAACTATGCCGATTATTATTGTTTTTATGATTTTGATTGGGATGACGGCCCGTAAGCAAATGGATCGGCAATTGAAATCGTATCGTACATTATCTAATCATTTCGTAGACTCACTACGTGGACTAGAAACTTTAAAATTTCTAGGGCGCAGCCGAAGTCATAGCGACAGCATTGCTACGGTCAGCGATCGTTATCGCTCGGCGACGATGCGTACGCTGCGAGTGGCCTTTTTGTCATCGTTCGCCTTGGATTTCTTCACTATGCTGTCTGTAGCATCTGTAGCGGTAAGTCTTGGTTTGCGGCTTGTAAATGAACAAATGACATTGGTTACAGGCTTAACGATTCTAATCTTGGCTCCGGAATACTTCCTGCCTGTAAGATTGGTGGGTTCAGATTTCCATGCCACCTTGGATGGGAAAGAAGCCGCTGAAGCAATGAAGAGCATTATAGATCAAGATGAGGTGAAGGCTGAAGTAATCGGTCCAAACGGTAATCTATCTGTCGGTTCTGCAGCAAAAACATCGGAACAAATATTCACTTGGCATGAAAATAGCGTGCTCACATTAAATGACGTTAGCATGAAGTATGAAGAAGCAGGGCTTTCTTCGCTGGAAGCGCTGAACCTGCAATTTAAAGGAGCTAGCAAAATTGGGATTATCGGAGAGAGCGGGGCCGGTAAATCTACTTTAGTGGATATATTAGGTGGCTTCTTACATCCTACTTCAGGAAGTATCACAGTTAACGGTACAACGGTTAGTGCATTAACGGATGAGGCTTGGCGAAAACAGACCTCGTATATCCCTCAGCGTCCGTATATTTTTAGCGGTACGTTAGCTGATAATATACGTTTTTATTACCCTGAGGCTTCTATGGAAGCTGTTGCTGCGGCAGTGAAAGCTACTGGTTTATCGGGGCTGGTGGATACTCTTCCGCATGGCTTAGATGAGATGATTGGTGGCGGCGGCCGTTCGTTCAGCGGTGGCCAGGAGCAACGGGTGGCATTAGCCCGGGCACTGCTTAGCAGCCGTCCAATTATGCTTTTAGATGAGCCAACGGCGCATCTGGATATTGAAACGGAATATGAGCTGAAGGAGACGATGGTGCCCCTTTTTGAAGGAAAGCTGGTCTTTCTGGCTACCCATCGCCTGCACTGGATGCTAGATATGGACATTATTGTAGTAATGAAGCAAGGCCAAGTGGCAGAAATCGGTACCCATCAGGAGTTACTTGCCCGCAAGGGTGCGTATTATGAGTTGATTGGGTCGCAATTGGAGGGAATCCATTGAAACGTGAAGGATGGTTTGCTCCCTATGTATCGTTGTATTTTTGGCGGTTTGTACTAATTATTGTGCTTGGGGCGTTGACGATTTTTACAGCCTCTTCATTGATGTATACTTCAGGATTTCTGATCTCAAAAGCGTCTACACCGGTCGAAAATATTCTGATGATCTACGTGCCGATTGTTGGTGTACGTACGTTCGGAACAAGCCGAGCAGTCATTCACTACGTGGAACGGCTGATTGGGCATGACACCATTTTACGGATTCTTTCTAAAATGCGTGTGCGCCTGTACAATATTTTGGAGCCACAGGCCTTGTTCCTGTCTTCGCGTTTCCGTACTGGGGATATTCTCGGGATGTTAGCTGATGACATCGAATATTTGCAAAATGTATATCTGAGAACTGTATTTCCAAGTGTTATTGCTTTATTGATATACGGGGTTGCAGTGATTGCGTTGGGCACCTTTGATATCGGTTTTGCGTTATTAATGGCTTTGTATATTTTGGTGTTGGTCGTGGTATTGCCGCTTATCTCTTTGTTGTTCACCCAGAAACGTCAACGTGAAGTGAAGGTAGAGCGTAATCGCCTCTATCAAAAGCTGACTGACGCCGTTCTCGGTATGGGCGATTGGGTCATTAGTGGACGGCAAAACCAGTTCGTGGAGACCTATGAAGCAGATGAGAAAAAAGTGGCCAAAACGGATGCAGCGCTGCGCAGCTGGGTGCGTCTACGTGCGTTCATCGGGCAAGCAGTTGTTGGAGTTGGCGTGCTTTCGATGTTATATTGGGCCGCCGGGGAGTATGCGGATGGTGCTATTGCAGGTACGTTGATTGCGGCATTTGTCTTGGTTGTTTTTCCTGTAGCAGATGCTTTTTTGCCAGTATCCGAAGCTGTGGAGAAAATCCCGCAGTACCGTAACTCGCTGGAGCGGTTGTCTGGAGTGGTCGGAGAAGAGCAGAATATAGTTTCCGAACAGGCATCTGTAGTCGATGTTCTACCTCAGACCATAAAAATCGCTCATATCAAGCTCGAAAATGTGGGTTACCGCTATGGATCAGAGGATAACTGGTCGGTTCGTGATCTCAGCCTCGACATCCCACAAGGCAAAAAAATTGCCATCATTGGCCGTAGCGGGGCAGGGAAATCGACGTTGTTAAAGGCTATTCAAGGGGTTATCCAACCTTCTGCAGGTTCGGCTATGATTAATGGAATCGCGGCGGCTGCCTATGGCGATAACATTCCGTCTATTATAGCGGTGCTAAATCAAAGCCCACACTTATTTGATACTACGGTAGCGAACAATATTCGCATGGGTGATCCGAAGGCTTCCGAACAAGCGATTAAAGAAGCTGGCGCATTAGCCAAAATGGATACGCTGATCTCCTCGTTACCAGAGGGATACAATACCTTTGTCCGTGAAGCGGGGCAACGTTTCTCCGGTGGAGAGCGTCAGCGGATAGCGTTAGCTCGTATTTTGCTGCAAAATACACCTGTCGTCATTCTTGACGAACCGACCGTAGGGTTGGACCCAAGCACGGAGCGTGATCTTTTGCAGACGATGTTTGAAGCTATGAACGGTAAATCTCTGATCTGGGTAACGCATCATTTGGTTGGTGCGGAGCAGATGGATGAAGTGATTTTTATGGAAAATGGCTCGGTAGAAATGCGTGGAACCCATGCGGAGCTGATGGAAAAAGAACCACGTTACCGCAGATTGTATGAGCTGGATCGTCCAGTGGAGTTTCTAGGGTAAGAGGGAGAGTTTGCAGATAACATTTATAGAAATTAGAGAGAGATTAGTGAAGAGATTCCTTTTGCCCGTTTGGGGTGGGAGGAATCTTTTTTTTCGGTAGGGCAAGAATATAGACAATGGATGAACAGATTGCTGGAATGGATAGATAGGAGTTCCATTTTCGTGGGAAGTATGGTAGAACAATAGAAGGAGTATTAGGCCGCAGCGGCACAGAAAGGGATGCTTGGTTGAATGTATGTAGTATGTAAAGAACATGTAGAGTTAGCCATCGACAAATTTGTGGACGAGTATGAGGATGCACCTGATATTGTGGACTTGAAGGAGACCGAGTTCTCGGACTGGGACCCGCCGGCCAAATGTGCGGAATGTGAGAAGAATGCGGAATATTTAGTGGTCTAAAGGACTGTTAAAATTTATTAAAAACACCTTGCAGTCTCGGAAATGGGCCGCAGGGTGTTTTTTTTGCATGAAATAGTATATGTGTTAGCCGATTAGGTCTTATGCATCTGCTGCATCTACTATGTCGGTCAGCGAGCTGCTTCGGTTGCCTCGGCGGTAGAGAATAGCTGAGATGATGGCGATCAATGCGGCAATAGAGAGTCCCCAGTAGATATTGGAGTAGGCTGCAGAAAGCGGCAGTCCGCGCTGCCATTCCAGAGCGCTTGCGGCCATAGCCACGCTGAACGCGCCGCTGAAGAATTGCAGCAGCTGGAACAGGCCCATCCCGGAGCCGATTTGCGAAGAAGGCAGAATCCGAGAGATTTCATTGGATACACTACTGGACAGTGTCGTGAAGGCCAGACTCATAATCATATAGATGAACATGACGGCAATCCATGACCGCCCAGCAAAGAAAGCGAATAGGATGGTAGCGGTCAAGACGAGCAATGGTGCAAAACGCAAAATTCCCGCATTGCCATAACGGTCAATGATTCGCCCGACGGAGCGGGAGACAAAGATGGCGAGCAGCGAACCGGGAAAGATCACAAGCCCGGCATGGCTTGCGCTGAAGCCGAAACGGTGAGTCAGAATCTGCGGCAGCAGGAATAACGTGGCAAAGCTGCACAGGTAGGAGGCAACTCCGATCAGAGCCAACACGAGATATGAGCGGTTACGGAAAAGCTCCGGCATCACGAATGGATCAGGTGTGCTGCGGATACGGCCAACAAATAAAGCAATGGCGACAATTCCGGCGATCAAGGCAATCCACAGCCCGCTGGTCAGGAACAGCAGGAGCCCGGTCGTGCCGACGCCCAAGAACAGCCCGCCAAGCACATCAAAGGAGCCGCGGGTGGGTACTTCTTTGGGCAGCAGGATAAGGAACAGCGGCACTAGAAGCAGAATAGCTGCCGTTACAGAGAATAGCCAAATCCAGCCGAGATATTCGACGATGGCTCCGCCCGCGACCGGCCCAAGCCCTAGACCCAGCGAGACGGCTGACATAATTGTCGCCATTGCTTTGCCGCGGCGGGCTTGCGGGATATAGCGGGTAAACAGGACAAGCGACAAGGACATTACTGCGCCCGCGCCTGAGGCCTGGAGAATGCGTACGATAAGCAGGAAGATAAAGTTGGTGCTGAAAAATCCGGCAACAGCCGCGAGGCCCAGCGTCAACAAGCCTATAACTAACAGACGGCGAATTGGCAGAAAATCAGAAAGCCGGCTGTACGTGATTGAGGCAATCGAGAACATAATGGAATACCCGGTGACAATCCAAGAAGCGGACGCAGCCGTAATCCCGAAGGCTTCGGTCACATCAGGCAGCGCCAGATTGAACATAGCCGTATTCATGATGACGAGAACCACAGCGACACTGAACAGCAGGGTCAGCAGGCCTTCTCGTGGAAGAGGCACTTCCGGAACGGAGGCTTCATGAACCGCATTCGCGGAGAGGTTATTTACTGAAGTCATGTGCGAAGCACTCCTTTTATTATTGTTTAATAGTTCGATTACTTACGAACAATTGAAATATAGCATGCGTTGATATAAAATGCAATTAGGAACAAAAATATTTTTTTCGCATTCATTGTACGACAAAAGGGGATAATCATCCGTGAAAATACTATTTCATCCGGATCGCAAGGACATTCAGCTTGCCTCCGTATTGTATGCACTCAGCGATCCGATTCGCTTACATATCGTATCGGATATTCACTTAAATGGAGAACAGGCTTGCAACGGCTTCAACGTCCCGATCGCAAAATCCACCATGTCTCACCATGCCCGTACTTTGCGCGAGTCAGGGGTTGTTTTTACACGAGTTCAAGGAACACAGCGCATGTTGTCCCTGCGGACTGAGGATCTTAATGCACGTTTCCCAGGCTTGCTGGACTCTATATTGAGCGCTTATGAAGCTGGGGGGAAACCGGATTTTGTGATGGAGGAGCAGGAAGATAGTAAGTAGGGATGGATTGAACCTGCTGAGGGCCAGGAATACATGAAATTCTAGATTCAGGCAATCTAGGAATACGTGGGATCAGGAGATCCATAGATTGCATGAAAAATAGGACATTTAGGGACTGCGCAAGAGTAGGTCGTTTTAATTGTCGTTTCTTTTCCACCAAATATGTGATAGAACAGAAGGTACTTACTAAAACTACAAGGGACGCCCAGTGCGCGTCCTTTTGCTATTTCTATAGAGGATTATGACAGGAGGCACTTATGCTTATTCAAATTATTGGCGTAGGAAAATTGAAGGAAAAGTACTTGATCGATGGCATCGCGGAGTATGCAAAACGACTGACACCATACCTGAAGTTTCAGGTCATTGAGGTGGCAGATGAAAAAGCACCCGATTCTCTAAGCGAAGCAGAGGTCGTGCAGGTAAAGGGACGCGAGGGCGAACGCATCCTCGCGCAGATTAAGAGCGAGGCGCATGTCATTGCGCTCGCGATCGACGGCAAGCTGTGGAGCTCGGAAGAGCTTGCCGCAGAAATTGACCGGCTCGGCACCTACGGGACGAGCCATGTCGTGTTCGTCATTGGAGGGAGCCACGGGCTCTCCGACGAGGTCATGCGACGCGCGCAGCAACGCATGAGCTTCGGGCGCATGACGCTGCCTCATCAGCTCATGCGCCTGGTGCTGGTGGAGCAGGTGTATCGCGCGGTGAAGATCAATCGGGGGGAACCGTATCATAAATAGTGGTAAAGCGGAGAACAGAACTCAATATTAGTTTAAATGACTTCAACTGCACAGCATAACGGTTGAAAGCCAACACATTGAAATAACAAAAATGTAAAAAGAGCCTCCACTTCGATTTTAGTGGAGGCTCTTTTAAGGCTGCTAATCAATGCGCCAGATGCTCGCTCATACTTATGTAAAATTAAATGTTTGCTACTTGGAAATGATAGGCACTAATATCCAAATGTAGGAAGACATTTTGTATATAAGCGCTGCCAAGCATTAACGTTATCGTTGTTCTTCCATATCGTTCGGTAGATTACCGTCATATCTAGACCCCTATGAGGAGTGAAGAGTTTATGGTTACCTCAGCTGAGAGCGATATTCAGGATATTGTAGGTATGCTTCGTGACGCTAATGATGAGAAGATACGCGTGGCGAAAATGTACTTAAAGAATTATTATGAGATACGTCGCTCAGAGCAAATGAGGTCATTTAAAACAAGCGCACAAGCCATTGGCTTGTGCGTTTTGCTGCAGCTTAAGTATAGTTCTTATTTTATGATTAATGGTAATAGTCTGAAATTTGATTTTCTAATAATCTTATTAATTTAAACGGGAGCGGCATGCAAAACTTGCTGTTACAGACAAAGCGCTGAACCGTATCACAAGTAACTACAAATTTTTTTGATTTATGGGTCATAAGGAGGAAGAAATGACTGAATTACTAGCTCCAGCAGGAAATATGGAAGCTTTAAAAGCTGCAATATCTAATGGTTGTGATGCAATATACTTAGGAATGCAAAAATTTGGTGCACGTGCATACTCGTCTAATTTTGATTTAGAAACGTTAAAAGAGGCTGTTACGTATGCGCACCTGAGGAACGTTAAAATCTATGTTGCCATGAATACCATCGTTTTCGAAAACGAAGTTGAAGAGATGAAAGTGCAGATACAGGAATTAAATGAAATCGGTGTTGATGGCATTATTGTCCAGGACCTGATTGCTTTCGATTATATCGTTAAAAACTTTGTTGATATGGAAGCACATTGTTCAACTCAAATGGGAATAGACGATGTAGACGGAACTTTATTATTTAAAGAACTTGGTGCGAAAAGAGTTGTTCTGTCCCGTGAGGTCAAGATTGAAAAAGTAAAAGAGATCAAAAGAATAGCTGAAATCCCTTTAGAAATTTTCGTTCACGGTGCTTTATGTGTATCTTATTCGGGGAATTGTCTAATGTCAGGATTGCTCGGCAATCGATGCGCAAATCGCGGAAGATGTGTGGGTTCATGCCGTAAGGAGTATGAACTAATCGATAAGACAACAGATACATCTTTAGGGAAAAGCTATATTCTATCTACTAAGGACTTGAACACCATCGATTATATCCATGATTTAAAAGAAATCGATTCTTTAAAAATAGAAGGCCGAATGAAGGCGCCTACGTATGTTGCTAATGTTGTATCCAAATATCGCAAGGCCTTAGATCATAAAATAACCGAAGAAGACAAAGAAAATTTGAAAAAAACATTCAATAGAACATTTACTAAAGGGTATTTGTTTCACGAAGACAGGAGAAATATTACAAACATCTTAAAACCTAATAACTTTGGTTATGAAATTGGAACAATCAGCGGGATTGTTAAAGACATGTATGAAATAACACTTACACGTCCTTTAAATCAGAACGATACCATTCGAATCAGTCACAACAATGAAGATGTTAATTTAACGGTTGCCAAACTGTACGATAAAGATGGCGAATTAATCAACAAAGCAGAGGATGTCTGCTATATCAAAATCAAAGAAAAGATGTCTAAGGGAGATTTAGTATATAAAACGAAGGATTATTTCTATAACAAAGAATTAGAAGCATCACTGGAAAAAGAATTTAAGCGGTTTGACCTCGATATTAGTGTATATGCATGTCCAGATTCAAAGCTTTTCATAGATGCGGAAGGCTTAGGCTTTAATTATTCCTATGAAAGCGAGGAAATACTGGGCGAAGCCATTAATAATCCAACAACAAAAGACCAGGTCATCAAGCAATTCTCAAGATTAAATGATACGATATTCGAACTTAATCATGTTGAGTATGAGGAATGCAATGCATTTATTCCAGCTAAACTGTTAAATGCCGCAAGAAGAGATATTGTACTGGGCTTGTATGACTTAAAGCTTAACAGCCAGCAGAAAAGAACCAAGGCTTTGGAAGCAAAAGAAAAAATAAGCTTTGCCCCTGGAAAACCATACCTTACGGCCTCTGTAACGACTAAGGAACAGTATGATGCTTGCGTGAGCTGTGGAATTAAGGAAATCTATTACGAAAATGTGGTTAGAAGAAATCAGAATGATTATAAGGAACAAGAAGGACAGCTACTAATTGGAGGATATGGGGGGATTAATCACTATAGAGAAACAAACCCGTTTGTTACGGACTATTCTCTAAATGTTATTAATGCCACTAGTTGCTATGAATTATATAAATTAGGTGCAAAGCGAGTCACTTTATCTTATGAATTGAATAAAAGCCAAATTGAAGATTTAATGAATGCCTATGTTAAAGAAAATGACGGCTATCCTGCACTGGAAATGATTGTATATGGCAGGGCTCCTTTGATGTTTACGAAATATTGTCCGATGAAAAAAATGAATCAATGCAGAATTTGCAAAACGAAGAGCTATGAGTTAAAAGATGAGCACGGAACGTTCCCTATCATTTCCCATGATGATTGTACAACGACTCTCCTTAACGGGAAGACGCTTAATCTTTTAGATGAGCTACAAGATATCCAAGGAATTGAGGCGCTCAGATTAAACTTTACAGTTGAATCCAAAGAGCAGGTTGTGGAAGTCATTAATATGGCCTCAGGCAAATTAAATGGCTCTATGAATAATGCAGTCTTTAATCAGGAAACAGACACGAGAGGACATTTTAATAAAGAGATTGTGTAGGTAGCCAAAGGGATGACGCTGTCTTCCTTGCTAATCGTTCAGCTTAACATAAAAGAACAAGAAAGAGCCGCCCAGAACCGGGCGGCTCTAAAACCTGTCGCTTCAACCATCGCAGTGAACGTGTCAGAAGTAAGGAAAAGTCTTTTGGAGAGGCCGACTGCTTTTCAGCAGAAATTCCCTTATCGTTGAATCTACAACAGACCACTTAATTTGCCGTCTTATTGATAAAATCAATCTCATTTCTGATCCCTTTATGGGCGTCATTCCACAGGCCCTTTGTCAGGCGAATGCGCAGCAGGCATGTGTTAGGGTCTTCGTCGTTATTGGCTTCGTTATACCACCCGGCGAATATTGTGCGCAGCTTTTTCATCATCTCCGCGTTTTTCTCGTCACATACCCAGCCCAAGTTTTCACCGATACCATCGGCCGTAAAGTTTTCGACGATGACACAAACAGCAACTTCGGGGTTTTGGGCGATCTGCTGCATCTTGCCTGAGGTCGCGTAAGTGACGGTGTAGAACGCGCCGTCCTCATAATATGCGTCCACAATGCGGGCGGCGGGACGGCTTTTGCCATTGGCCCCCGGTTCCAGCGCGATGGTGGACAATGAGATTAGGCCGTCCTTGTTACCCGCTTGTTCTTCCAGCAGCTTCATGGCTTCGTCGTACTTGCTCATTATATAACCTCCTAAAGTGTCATAAGGCATACATTATTAAGCTTATCATTGTAAAATCTTAGTGCATGTGAAGAATAATACGATAAAAGATTAAATCGCCATCAATCCAAGCTTATACTCGATGGTCTCTTTTTTTCCATTTAATCTCCAGTCTACAAATATATCTATTTTTTTTATGCAATAGACATTGTAAATTACCCTGGTCCTATTGTAGAATCAAGAAGTTGTCGAATAATGGTGTAAAATGCCATCCTTGGAACTCACTAGGACGACGGACTCATTGATATTTTTAGAGTAAGAAGGGGGAAGAAACAATGTTATTCCAAGCAGCACGCCGTAAACTCAGTCTGATGATTGTGTTTGCCCTATTATTAAGCACTCTTACGCCACATATGGTGTTTGGTGAGGCCGCGCAGTTCAAAGACATCACAGGCTCTTATGCGCAAAAGGAGATTCAATCATTAACTGAAGCAGGAATAATCTCAGGTTATGAAGATAACTCTTTTAAACCGAAAAAGGCTATGTCACGTGCCGAACTGGCGAAAATCATAGTCCTGTCGTTGGGGCTAGAAGCAAATGCTGATCAAGCCGCACCGTTTAAAGACGTTGCCGCGAACAGTTGGTATCGCGGTTATGTAGGTGCATTGGTAAAGGCAGGCATTACGGAGGGGACATCGGCCACCACCTTCAGTCCTAATGCAAATGTCACCCGTGAGGAGCTGGTCGTGTTTTTCATCCGAGCTTTCGAATTGGATGAAACAGCGAAGAAGCTTCCGGTTGATAGCAAGCTGTCGGATATCTCAGAAGTGTCCGAATGGGCAAAAGCGCAAGTATCCCTTGCCTTCAAAAATGGTTTCATCAACGGGGTCCAAGGCAGTGACGGCACTCTGAAATTCAAACCGAAAGAGCATGCGGAGCGCCAGGCTCTGGCTCGTCTGGCTTATGAGTTCAAAACCAATAAGTCAGTATATGTCGAGAAATCCAAACAGCTTCTTGCTGAAGAGCTTAATAAGGGCAAGAGTCCTGAGGCAACACCGACTGCCACCCCGGCAACAACTGACCGCGGGACATCTGTGACAGCACCGGCGCCGGGAGCTTCAGGTCCGGGAACGCCAGCATCGGCAACCCCAGCACCGGCAACCCCAGCACCAGTGACACCAACACCGACACCAACATCGGCACCGACACCAACATCGGCAACCCCGGCACCGGCAAATGCTCTCCAGGTTGTGGTGAAGGGGGAGATTTCAGATGCCATTTATGTGGAAGAGCCAACAGAAGTTATATTCCGCTCATCGATTAATGCGCCAGGAACGGTAATTGCTAGTGTCTATCGAGTAGATGACAGCGGCAAAGTGATTTCGCAAATCATTTCGTTGTACGATGACGGTTTGGAAGCCCATGGAGACAGTCTTGAGGCAGACGGACTGTACAGTGGCAAAGCAGTATTGACTGAAAGTACGGAGGGTTACATAAATCTGCAGGCGTTTGTGGGAGATGTGCCAAGCAGCACAGTTTTTAAATTATCTGTAATGAAGCATCTTACGGATGAACAGCTTGCACAAACGGAAATCATTGAAAATAATACACAGAGTAAGCTTGATCAACTGGCTACTTCATATGGTAATTTGCAAAAAGCAAAGGAAGAAACTGTGGCTTGGCTCCAAACCCAAGCAGAAGTAGAGCACGCTGGGATTTCGGGTGAAGGAGGAAGCATCTGGTATTTGCTGGACAACGGGATTCTAGGGGGGATATCCGCAGCTCCTGAAAATACAAAAGGGTTAAGCAGCACCGTAGAAGAGGCTGCGTCCAGTACTGCATTGGCGGCTGAGGCGCTAACGCAAAATGTGGAACAAACCGTAGCCACCATAGGAAGCCAGCGGGTTGCTGTAATTTCTCCGTTCTCCGGCACACTTCCATCTTCGACTGTATATGACGCTGTATATGACAGCTTCGACCAGTCGAGTTACCCTTTCCTTGTGGAAAGAGTAAAGGACACCGCAGCGGGCGTTAATTTCTTTAAAGGGCTGAATCAGTATGGCGTCGTGGTCTTGGATACCCACGGAGATACTTATTATGATGAAATAGTGCTTCAAAAGCTCCATAATAAATACGGCATTGATTTCAAATACGCTGGACCGCAAGTCATGTTCCTGACAGGAGAAAAGGCAACGACAGAGAGCAAAAAGACCTATGAGTTGGACTTGAAAAAGGGAAGATTGGCTATTATATCCGGTTATTATGCTATTACACCGTCTTTTATTACACGGTACAACGATATGCTTCCTGATACCATCGTATATAATGGCAGCTGCCGCAGCGCGTACAACGATTCCATGGCAGATGCCTTCATCAACAATGGTGCTGGCACTTATTATGGATATACCGATTATGTAAAGCTTGCATATGATCAAGCTATTGCTAAATCCGTATTTACCGCTTTAAACGATGAGAACGTGACAACCGAAAAAGCCTTTCAAGCAGCAGTGGCTGCCCATGGAGCAAACGATGGGTTGGCAGCATTCTTCATGAAAGGAAGCAGCATTGGCACTAAGACCGAAGGGGTCATCAACGGAACCTTTGAAAACGGAACTTGGACCGGCTGGAATGGAAACGGCGATGTTCGGGTGATCTCCAAGCTGGGACCGCTTAAACCGACAGAGGGGAACTACATGGCTATTATCAGCACTGGCCTTGGGTATGAAAACAATGATCAAGGAGGATATGACTACAATTCAGATAGTTATATCGAGCAAAGTTTCATTGTTCCGGCGGGTGCAACAACCCTATCGTTTGATTACAATTTCATTTCTGAGGAGCCTAAGGAATTCGTTGGAAGCAAATTCAATGACACGTTCCGAGCAACGGTAACTTCCAGTGTATACATTAATACGGCTTCCCTCATTACTTCTCACATGAATGGCGGCAATACAGTGACGTCCAGTGTCTATGGTAATGATTCTGTTATTATCGGGGCTGAATCGATTAATGAATCCACGGCCTATTGGATTGAAGAGAACAAAGTAGCGATTGATTTCTACGGCGGGGATCATACAACATACATGACGAATTGGAAGCATGTACAATTTGATGTCAGCCAATTTGCCGGCAAGGGCTCCATTGTCCTTCGGTTCCATGTTTGGGATCAAGGAGATAGTATCTACGATACGGCGGTACTAATCGATAATGTAATATTAAAGTAATCAAAAAACGGCTGGATCAGGGGAACCTGACCAGCCGTTTCTTTTGGAAATAAGCTAATGGGCTTGCGTTCGGATATGGATTCCAAATAAAGTGTGCATATTGCACATAATTTGTGTTATGCTTTATTATGTGCAATATGCACATAATATGGGGTGGAAGAAGGGTGTAAATATGAGGGCAGCAATCGTAAAGGATAAGGGGACGATTCCCGTAATGGGTCATTGTGCTTCCCCCGTTGGGACAGAGGGGTTAGTTATAATTAACGTTACGGCCACAGCCTTGAGTCGAGTTAGCAAGTTCCGTTCAATGGGTATGCACTATTCTTCTGAAGATAACTTTCCAATTGTAGCCGGTATCGACGGTGTAGGAACTTTGAAAGATGGGTCTCGTGTTTACTTTGCGCTGCCTACTGCACCATATGGCAGTTTGGCTGAGCAAACAATCGTCAACGAAAAGCTGACTGTCCGTTTACCAGATGGTATTGATGATCTCACTGCTGCCGCTATCGCCAACCCTGCTATGTCGTCATGGGCTGCATTGGTATTTCGAGCTGGTTTTAAATCCGGTCAAACTGTATTGATTAATGGCGCTACTGGTGCATCCGGTAGTTTAGCAGTTCAGATTGCTAAGGGTCTGGGGGCCAAGAAGGTCATTGTAACAGGACGCAACGAATCAAAGTTGCAAGCACTTGAAGCTGATGAGGCCATTGCATTTGATATGACAGCCGACAACGGTCAAAAAATGTTTGAAAACGCCCTAATGCCAGTTATTGCTGAAGGTGTTGATGTTATATTGGATTATCTTTGGGGCGACAGCGCACTCGCCATCATGTCAGCTCTTGCTAAGGCGAAAACGGATCGTTCAACCCGTTTTGTAAGCATTGGAACTTCATCTGGCCAAGAAAGCATTCATTTACCTTCATCTCTTTTACGCTCATCAACAATCGAACTCGTAGGTAGCGGAGATAAGAGTGTTTCTAAAGCTGATATGCTATCTGCTGTTAGAGGTGTCTTTGAAATGGCTGCCGAGGGGAAGATAAAAATTACCACAAAAGAGTTCGCTCTAGAAGATATTGAAGAGGCTTGGAATGCCCCGCTAATGCCTCGTCCTGTTGTAAGGGTGAAATAAAATGGAAAACGATATTTTTAAAGCACTGATCGATTTAGTTTCCATTATCAATAGGCCAGACCGTGATAAGAAGATGATTGCTAATGCTGGCGTAAATTTGGAAGCAGCAACCTTTCGTGTCTTTGTGGGCATCGTGCATCTCCAACCGACTAGTGTTGGTGATTTGGCCGCCATGATGGGAAAAAACTATTCGAGTGTTAGCCGGCAAATTGATAAGTTAGAAAACGCGGGGTTGGTTCATACGTATCCATCAAGTGCAGATTCCCGCATTCGTGTGTCTGAATTGACGAAAAGCGGGGAGGAAATCAATGCAATGATTAGCCTCACCCGTGAACGCATTTTGCATGAAGCTTTGGATGACTGGACTCTAGAGGAAAAGAACAGCTTATTGAATAACTTAAGGCGTTTATTTGAATCGTTGCAAAGATTCGACTAGTTGCAGATTATGACTGTTCACACACAGCTCAATGTTTATTGCGATGGTGGATATTCGGGTAAAAGGAATTACGGATTCAATGGGGAACCATTCTGAAATCGGATTTACGAGGAAGCCGCAAAAATGCTAAAACGCTACTGACACAACGTTGTCAGTAGCGTTTTTGTATATTAGGGGTATAGCGAGTAGCGCAGTGTTTTGGAGATAGGGTGACCTTGCTCATAATCTTATTATAGAGGTGGAATTTATTCATGAGTAATATCAAATGGGAAGTGGATCCGGACCACAGCTCCGTCGAGTTTTCGGTGACGCATTTAATGATTAATAAAATCAAAGGAGTATTTGAGCGTTTCCAGGCTATCTTAAGTTTTGATCCCAACGAGTTAACAACTATGGGTATTCAGGCTTCCATAGAGGCAAATAGTATCACAACTCGCCAAGCGCAAAGAGATGAACATTTGAGGGGCGACGACTTCCTTCATGCTGCCAAGTATCCAACCATTGCATTTCAAAGCACCAACTGCGTCTTTGCTGGTGAGCGGCAATATGAACTTACAGGCAATCTAACTCTGCATGGAGTAACCCAATCTGTTACTTTTCATACTGTTTTTGAAGGACTAAACAAGGACCCCCGCGGACGGGAACGTGTAGGGTTTCATTCAACAGCCAGTATTGATCGTAATGAATTTGGTTTGAAATTCAACTCGCCTCTGGAAACCGGTGGAATTATAGTCGGAAATGAAGTGAGGATCGAGCTTTGTATTGAGGCAATTAAAATACTGTGAACCGTATCACAAATTAATGTATTTTTACACCAAACGTAGTTATGACAAGGTATAAAAAAATCCCTCTCTGCGTAATAGAGAGGGACAGTAACTATTTAAGTACCAATTCATTAGAGCCTTATTAGATCATAACTGGTTGGTCTGTAAGAGCTGCGTAGGTTTAGTAAGCAGAGCAGGCCTCGCCGCTATCCAAGCCACTGAGAGTGTGGTTATAACACATAGGCCAATCCCATAAATCACCCATTTAACATCAACCAGGACAGGTAACTTGAACATAAGTTTTAGAGCTACAGTCGTTAACAACAAAGCTATCCCTGTACCAGCAGTTCCTGAGACTAAAGATAAAACAAAGTTCTCTAACAAGATTGACCGTAATGTCTTACCATTGGATACTCCCACTGCTTTGATGATTGCAATTTCTCTGCGTTTTCTTAAAAGGCTTATCACAATTTGATTCCCGATGGTAAGTATCGCTGTAATGAAGGCAAATAAAGTCACTATAGAGAAGAATACACTTATCATACGTATCATTGAATTTAAGCTTTCGGAGGCTGTACTTGATACTGAATACGCCATAGCGGATGCTGGAAGTACACCGTTTAATTCAGAGAGTAAACCCGTAGTCAGGGTCCCTCCGTCAATAGAAAACATTACCCGGTTAGGCGCCCCATATTTAGACAATATATCTTTAGTTGTTCTCATACCTACTGTTTTTACGAACCCTGATTCAAAAAAGCCAACAATTTTGAAAGGAATCTTCTTTTCTCCCATTGTAACTTCAACTGTATCGCCTGTCTTAATTCCCAACTGTTGATAATCTTCCAATAATAATGCGGTCTTGTGCGATGAATCATCTTCTATAAGGTCACGTCCACCAATAATGGAATAGGACCTTGATGCAAGTGAAGGGTCAACACCTTCAATGCTCAATTTATTGGAAGCGAAGAACTTATTCCCGTCTGACTTTTGCTGAAAAAGAGAAGTTGCTTCACTTCCGTTAATTGAACTTAAAAGACCGTTCATCTGGACACCCTCTGTCCACTTTTTAATATCGAGAGATTGAAAAGCTTCCTTGACTGCTTCAGACTCTACTAAGGAGCTTGTGATGAGTAGATTTCCTTTGGCCTCGGTCTCTAACTGTTGACTGACAGACTGAGTTAAGTTATCAGCGAAAAGTTCGCTTGATACTGCTGATGCAACACCAACACTCAAGATAAGAGCCAATAGTCCGTATCGTTTTCTTCCAGATGATAAATTATGAAAAGGGATAAACCAACGAGGAGAGATGAGTTTCCTCATGCTTCCAACCACTCTGAAAATGAAAGAGAAAGCAGAAGAACATACCTTCACAAATATACTTACCAATATAATAATCAGTAGAATCCCTAAAAAAGATAGAACGACTCTAGAACTAATGGATTCGGTTGAACCCAGAAAAAGTGTTTTTTGTAAGTAGAATGCTACAACTAGCGAAATCAGTAATAATAAGAGTCCTCTTTTCCAAAAGCGTACCCGATAAGAAGGAATCTGATGGTTTCCTTCAAGCAATAGCTGCATAGGAGAGACGATGAGCATTCCTTTTAGAGGAATCCATGTTGATATCAGTGCCATTAGCATTCCTACTGCGAAGGTAACAATTGTGACTTTCCATGAAAACTCCCAAGACAACGGTATAGCTAACATTTTGCCTACGTAAGAAGTTAACCAAGTACTCACTAGAAGACCTGTTACTATTCCAGTAATAGTTCCTATCGTCCCGATAAGAATACCTTCTGTTAAAAAGGTACCGGCAACTGAGCGAGAGCGTACACCTATTGCCTTCATAACTGCAATATCGCCCATTCTAGTGCTCATTGCCTGCTTCATTGTATTTGAAACTGTCAAAGCGCTGATTCCCAGTGCAAGCAGACTGAACAATTGTAAAAGTAAAAGAAGGGTCTTGGCTTGAGCCAAGCTTTCGTCTGTCCGCTCTTTCGTGTCCGTTAGTGTAGCACTTGGCAGATGCTTCTCAAGTTCTGCTTGCCAAGAAGTCTTTGGTGTGCCCGCTTTCCAATGGATAAGAATTTCATTTGTGCTTCCGGCTGGAGCGTTTAGCAGATTAGCTGCTTCATTCAACGGAAGATAAGCAGCTCCAAAAATATCCGCATCTCCGTAAGACTCTTGAACATTAAGTACTAATCCTTTTACCTTGTACTCATGCAGACTTCCATCAGACGCGCTCGGCAACCAAATTTTTTCTCCAACCTTTACCTGTAGGCGATCTGCTGCATTATCAGCAAGAAGGACCTCATTTGCTTGAAGTGAACGGATGCCAGGATATTGATTTTCCCCATAATAAGGGTAAGTCTTCGTATCAATTCCCTTCAAGATCACGCTTGTTGTTTTATTTTTGGATTGCACCATGCTCTGTCCGACATATGAAGATGAATGGCTGTCGATTTCTCCCATGTCTTGGAATATATCATTCACTATATTGCTCTGTAGTGGCTTAAGGTAGGACTGGACTAATACATCCCCACCTAATAGCAGTTTGGCAGAATTCTCAATAGAACGTGGCGCCAATTCAGATAATAGGAACATACTAAAGAAACTTGCACTTCCAATAATGAGAGACAATATAGTGAAAATTGTTCTTAATTTGTTACGTAATAAACTTCTCCCGGCAGAGCTCAGCCATATCATCAGATATTCACCTTCCTTTACTCAGACAAGGATCCTCAGTTTCAACCCTTCCATCTCTAATGTAAATCACTCGGTCGGATTTTGAAGCAACCTCTGGATCATGGGTAGCAATAATGAAGGTCATTCTCATTTGCTGTTTTAAGCGGAAGATAAGGTCAAGAACTTTCTGTCCGGAATCACGATCTAAATTGCCGGTTGGCTCGTCAGCAATGACTAGAGAGGGCTTATTAATCAGAGCTCTTGCAATAGCGACACGTTGCTGTTGTCCGCCGGATAGTTGATTAGGCAGGTGCTTCATCCGATCGCCCATCCCCACAAGCTTCAACATTTCTTCTGCTTTTTTACGTATTTCACTATGTCGGGTGCCTTTGATGCAGAACATGGGAAGCATTACATTTTCAAGAGCGGTCATTGTAGAGATTAGATTGAAGGATTGAAAAACAAACCCAATTTTTTGTGCGCGATAATCAGAAAGTTTTTCTTCAGATAAAGATTCGATTGACTTACCCTCAAGTGCGATTTTCCCTGTACTAGGCTTATCTAGGGATCCCATAATCCCAAGCAGGGTTGATTTTCCGCTGCCGCTGGGTCCCATAATGCTTACAATCTCACTTTTGTAAAACTTCAGATTTATTCCCTTAAGAACAGATATTATGCCGGCTTCGGATTCGTACTCTTTGTTAAGATTTTGGATGGCCAGAATCGGTTGTTCTACAATCAACTGAATTTTCCTTCTTTCTGTTAATTTTTTTAATAAGTAATATGGTGAAATGAAGAATTAATATCACAATCACTATCAAAAGGCCTTTGAAGTTTGTCCAGTTCCAAGAATGAAAGAGGGAAGTAAATGAAAAAATAAAACGTAACATATACATTAAAGCAATGCTGAAAACAATTAAGTATAAAGAGGAATACGCTAAAAACACTTTCTTGTAAGTACTGCTCATATTGATAATATTTAATCTAAATTTCTCGCGGAAAAGTCGTTTCCTACATACATATCCCAATAATCCTTGTTTTACCAATGTAAAAGTTCTAGTATGCAGGTTGGGAATTCCGAGGATATCTGTAAGTACCCAGAAACCATCAAGACGTAATAATGGATTTAGATTGCTAATAATGGAAAGCAAAATAAAATGGTTGGCAGTAAATAGTATATTGCTCCCTGTTATTATAGATGATAATTCATATATAATAAATATCCATAATTGAAAATATATACCTCCAAGGTCGATCACTACTCGCTCTTTTCTACTTGCTTTCCAAGCATCACTCAAATCCACGAAAAGAACAGGGGCTAAAAAAAACAATCCGATCCCCATATCTCTTGGTTTAACATTATATTTAAAAGCCGCCACTGTATGCCCAAATTCATGGAATATAGCCGAAAACAAAATCATGAAAAAAGTAATAATCCAAAAAAGATAAGAACCTAAATCTGCTTTATTTGCAGAAAGACTTAAATTTATTATGTAGTTGTAGAGGGCAATACTCATAAGAACTCCAAAAATACAAATACCTTTTAAAGAAAAAAGATGCTGAAAGGGTTGGGAACAGCCTTCCAGTCGGCTTGCATTTAATAGTGGAGTACGAAAACGGATGGCCGAGGAATGTTCTGCTATTTTTTCGCTCCCTACAACGATACCCTTCTCAGTTAGAAGATGTTCTAATAAATATTGTAGCTCTTCTAAGCGTGGGGCAACTTCATATTTCTCTAATAATTGCTCAGAAATCTCTAAAAGCGACTTTTTTCCGTCCATACAGTTAAAAATGGTTAAAATCTTTTCTGTTACTTTCATTTGTAGACCATTGTCAAAGTGAACTAAATAGCGAGCCCCCTCTTCCCAAACATCCATTTCATGGATAATATAGGGTATCAATTGGGGATATTTTGTTGCTGCTATCGCATTCATAATTATCCCCCTCTTTCTTTAGACGGTACCCAATTCTTCGAAAAGGTGTTTATTATGTTTGATATAAACATCTATTGTTTCATTGGCATAATTACAATAGGGCTTTGTAATATCTCCATTCCTCATTAAATTGGCATAAGCACAACCACCACCACAAAAGAGAGAGATAGAGCATTCCGTGCATTCCTTGGAATCTGTAATTCCCCGGTCCCATTGCTGATGAGCTTCAGAATTCAGCTCATATTTTGGGAAAAATGATCCAACGGCGGTCTCTGCACGGCCTACAGAGTCGGGACAGGCATAGATAAGTCCTTCTGTCCCAAATGAATAGAAACGTTGTTCGCGCGCGCTGCATTCTTTAAAATGTGGAACACTAGTGACCCCCGAGGAAGTACAAGCATCCATATCGTCCATCCTGCTCCAATCAAAAGATCGGATCGTGTTTCTAATTCGTGAGGTGCGCATGTTTATCACTGATCCCAGTCTTGCGTTGTATTTATCAATAAAAGAATCCAAGTCGCCGAACATTTCATATAGGGCTATCAACAGTTCATGTTCAGGTAAGTGGTCGGGCATTGGTTCACTGAAGTGATTAGTAACAGGCGTGACTTGCCAACCAAAGTGGGGGAACTTATTCCAGCCCTTTTGTTCAATGAAATTAGCCAGTTCGACCAGATGACCCAGATTTTCTTTGTTAACATTTGTCCTAGTAGCAACGGCAAAGCCTCGTTCCAGGGCCATATCAATATTTTGGACTATACGATCAAATGTTCCTTGTCCACCAGCCATGATACGCCGTTTATCGTGAACAGCTTTGGGGCCGTCAAGTGAAATTTGAAAGAAATCCCATTGGTCACGGTAAGGTTGAAAAATATCTAAAAATTGATGCAAGAATGTCCCGTTAGTAATAGCGCACATACGGAAACCATATTCATTAACAGCACGTTCTACCACTTCTTTAACTGTATTTTTAGTCTGCGGAAGAAGTGGTTCTCCTCCATATAAAACCATACGATGTTGTGCTCCTATGAAGCGGCCACGATTTTCTTCCATTTTAATAATTTGAGTAATAGCTTCGAACATTTTGGTTATTTCATCTGAGTCTAATGCATGATTATGGTCATGAATTTGATGGCCTTGATAGCAATAGGGGCACCTTAGATTACAAGCATATGTTGTACAAACATTGAAGGTCATACCCCATTTACTCTTTGCCGTCATTTTTTCCATTGCATCTTTAACTTTAAAAAGTATTTGTTGTTCTTCTGCAAGGCTATGAAAGATATACCCTCTTTTTTTGAAAAAAGTAAGTAGTTCAACCTCATCTTGATTATCTCGTTGCAGATTAGTCTGTTCAATCCGATCTAGCCGTTCCTTTACTAGACCATCCACTACATCTACTGCTCCACTAAGAGAATTAATCAAGATATAATTCCCATTGTTAATAGGATGAATAGAATTATATGTGCTTTTGATCATGATTTAACCTCCTCGTATTGTGCAGCTTCCTCCTGCAATTCGTGTAGATATTGACCAAGCATGTTCTTTGCATCCGGACAACAAGGAAGGTCCAGATCTCCGTATGTTGATAAAGCTTGTGCAGCGCAGCCGCCGCCGCAAATCATTGCTGCAGAGCAGTCTTTGCATTTGGGTATTTGTAGAACATTAAAATTTCTCCATTGGTCAAAAACGGGTTCCTTCGTAAAAACAGGGGAGAACTGGCCGATGCGATATTCTGATTTTCCCACTAAATCCGGACATGCATACATATTATTATCAGGTCCAAAAGCATAGGTTTTTCCTTCAGTAGCCTCACAGTAGACAAGTTGTGGCGAAATAATCCCAACTCTATCTTGTAATTCAGGATCAAGTAACATGCCTGTCCGGAAGAAACGGAACATTTCAGGACTAAGGCCGATCTTCTTTTGTTTTTCAAGTTCTGTAAAGTTAGGGACGTGTCGGATTAAAGACTTTGCAATCTCATAACCTTTCATCAAAGTAGAACTCAGACCTAGACAAGTATGATCTGTTACAGGAGCAAAGGTTATTGAGAAGGAAGGATGCCCGAAGAAGCCGCATTGATGATAGTACTTTATTAACTCAGGTACAGTTTTAATATTAGTTTGATCTATATTAATCCGGATCATAACAGGGATGTTACGGTTTAATAATTCATTAACGCCTTGGTGTATCCGTTGAAATGTACCCTGTCCTCCAGATAAAAAGCGCCGACTATCATGTATTTCCTCAGGGCCATCGACAGAAACCATAACACTTAAACAATCGCGAAAGCGTTCTAAAATGTCGGCGTAAGCTTTCAAGTGATAACCATTTGTATTACAACCGATTATAAAATTTCGTTTTTCCGCTTCTTCGCAGATTTTTTCTACCATGTTCTTGGCGGGAGGTAAGAGGGGCTCACCTCCGAATAGGTTAATTAATCCTTTGTCCATTCCGCTTTCTTTATGCAGAATATCAATTGCGGAAAACGCATGCTCTATTTGTTCTTCGGTAATGAAGCGTGTACTCTCATGAAGCAAATGATCTTCAAAGCAATATGTACAACGAAAATTGCAGGCATAAGTCGGACAAATAATATAATGCATGAATTGATCATAATTCATGATTTGTGATGCTTGGTTTAATCGTCGCTCCTTATCTTCATTATTCTCAAAAATGTAGCCTCTCCTCAATAAGAACTCGATATCGTCTTCTTTAAGCTCAGGCGGGTAATTAGATAGTTCCCAACTCTTTGCTGAATCCAGTAAATCAAGCATTTCTGCAGAGAAAAAATCTACAGCACCTGTCAAAGTATTGATAACAAGGTTTTTTTCATCAAACTCATATCTTAAATGGTATTTATTTACTATCATGATATTTTCACCTCTATACAATTTTGGAATTATTAAAAAATATTGTTTAATTGTATAATTTATTGTGAATCACTTATATTGGGTATTAAAGAATTATTCGTAAAAAAAAGCCGCAGAGAACGGCTTTTTTCATCGACTCAAATTTGGAAACAACAATTCCAGCAACAAAGATTAATGCAGGCCATTTCGTCACGATTTTCCAATGTTTCTACCTGATCAAATAATTCTGTCCATAGATCCTTGTCGTCGTTCACGGAGCGAGTTTTGAACTGATTTTCACTCGACATATGTAAACCTCCTTTATATTATTTTTATCTAGAAGAAAGATGCTTTTAGATAAAATTGTTAACCCAAACCTAATGACATCCATTGATTCTTTAGATACCCTAATAACCCATTTATTTACAATGTTATTCTATAATTTTAAATCTACTTATTATGTGAATTTAGTCACAAAATCAAAACTCTTCCAAAATTTTCGAAATAAATGTATTAAATCTCAGTGAGGAATTTAAGTTGAGGGAATTCCTGCTCACTAGAGATGCGGTAAACTAGATGCCTTGACTACTAATATTTGCATTAAATATTACCTAAATCGTATTTATCGAGGAGGAAATAACAGGAACAAAATTGAAAAAGTATACCCTATAGCAGCACTGACCGGGAGGATGGCATGCAATTTCAACCAATTTATTATAATGGGGAATTATTTCTACCGAAGATCGAATTAAATATGACACCGAACCAATCGGTTGGCATCATAACGGACTTGAAGCGAAAGCAGCTTTTAATGAATCAATTAGGGGATCATTCCCAATATTATTTATTTCGGGCTGGGCAAAACGAGTATATGCGTTTAACGGTGGAGGAACTAATCACTTTTCTAATCAGAGTAACGGAGAGGAATGAGCGTGCCGCTTCGTTGATAGATTATTTTGCTTTAAAAGAAGAACGGAAGGTAAAGATCAAGGATCTAAGCTCATCGAAAAGAATGTATGTGACCTTGCTGCGTGTATTTTTTGCGCATCAGTCTACACTTGTACTGGAGGAACCCTATTTTTACTTGGAAGAGCAAGATTGTCGTCAACTCAAACGGATTCTGGATGATCTTTCACAAGAAAAGCAGATTTTAATTTTAACTTCGAATTTAGAGGATGCCCTTATTTCCTGTGATGCCATTTATCGGTTGAACGAATCGGGATTTCATCCATTGGATATTCGGGACTTCGACGAGGATAAGCAGGAAGTTCAGAAACAAGACGAGGCCAATATAACCTTGCAGAAGATCTCTACCAAAAGAAATGACAAAGTGATTTTATTTAATCCGCCTGAAATTGATTTTATAGAAAGTGTAGAGGGGTCAATCCTTGTTCATGTGGACGGTGAAAATTATGACTGTGCGTTGACGCTGACCGAGCTCGAGCAGCGATTATTAAATTTCGGTTTTTTTAGGTGTCACCGATCCTACATTGTTAATCTGCAAAAAGTAAGAGAGATTATTACATGGACGAAAAATAGCTACAGCTTGCGATTAAATACAGGTCAAGATGCCGTGGTTCCGTTATCCCGTTCAAAATTGCCTGATTTAAAAGCACTTCTTAACATTTAAAGGGTACCATTCAGGCGCTTACAGCTACATTTCGGCGCGTTTTGATGGCAGGAAGCATGTAATCTGTATATGTTTAAGCCATCAACACTAAGGATGTGGAGTTAATGAATGTTATCCGGGTAGAACGTATCCGTAAGAGATTTGGAGAAAAGGATGCGTTAGCAGATGTTTCTTTTTCAATTCCTAAGGGTGAAATTTTTGGTTTCCTTGGCCCGAGTGGCTCAGGCAAAACAACATTAATTAAGATTCTAACGGCACAGTTAAATCCGACAAGTGGACAGGCAAGTGTATTTGACCAGCCGGCGGAGATGATGCAGCAGTCTGCTCAGAAGATGCGTTTTGGCATTTTGACGGATAACAGTGGTCTATATGAGAGGTTAAGTATTGAGGAAAATCTGGAGTTGTATCGTAAGTTATATGATCTTCCCAAATCTGCGGTCGACAAGGTGCTGCAGTTTGTAAACTTAAGCGGGGAGCGCAAAAAGAAAGCTAACCTCTTATCCAAAGGGATGCGTCAGCGTGTCATGCTGGCATGCGCGATTATCCATGAGCCGGAATTATTATTCCTGGATGAACCAACTTCGGCTCTAGATCCGGTAAACACAGCACATATCTATAAAGGCTTACGCTACTTAAATGAGAAAGGAACTACGATTTTTCTGACTACGCATGATATGTCTGAAGCAGAATTGATATGCAACCGTGTAGCGATTCTGTATCAGGGTCAAATCCAAACCATCGGTTCACCGAAGGAACTTAAACGGCAGCACCGGGAGAACGTAATTAGTGTGGACTTAATCAATGGGGAAACCTACGAGCTCCCGATCGATGAGGGGGCGGCTGACCAAATCGCGGATTGGATGAAGCGGGGGCTAATTGACCGGTTAGAAACGAAAGAGCCAAGTCTAGGTGATATTTTTATTAAAATGACAGGAAGTGAGCTACTATGAGTATCTCATACAAACGTGCCCGGGCGATATTTGTGAAGGATTACAAAGAGTTTTCACGTAACTACGCGCTGTCCATTATGCTGATTTTTCCTATTATTATTGCTCTGATTTTCAAGAGGGCAGGTGCGTCTTTACCTGGAGCCAGCGGTTTTCTTTTTAATAGTTCGTTTGTATTGCTAACATGTTTCGCACAAGCCTGCTTGATTGCGGAAGAGAAGGAACGTAACACTTTACGGTCATTAATGATGACACCGGCTACGACCATGGATGTACTAATCGGTAAAAGCAGTTTGGTCTTTGTCATGTCTGCTGTTGTTCTCGCTATTTCTACATTATTATTTGGCTATGAGCCAGCTAATATATGGGCATTTGTGGCAGTAATCATTCTTTCGATTATTCTGTACACTGCAGCCGGGACGATCTGCGGTTTATTCTCCAAGACGTTGCTTGAATCCTCATTATCTATACTCCCTGTGGCGTTCATATTTATGGGGGCACCGTGGGGAGAAGTACTAGTGAAGGATTATCCGGTCTTCAAAGTGCTGGATTACATGCCAAGCAGTCAGCTTGTGCATCTGCTGGGTCTAAGCAATACAGGTTATACGACGGGCGATGTAGTGAAACCACTCCTCATTAATTTGGCATGGACGGTTGTGCTAACAGTAGTGTCTGTCATTTTATATCAGCGGCGGTTGAAGGACGAGTAAGGGAGCTCTGAAGGGACTTTAGCCAGCCTTCGGTGGGTCTTTGGTAGGGTTGAAACAAGCCGACTGAGACTATACGACGATTATTTTCCAATTGAGGCTGTGATGTTGTCATGACGGGGCCTGCCGGGTAATAAAGATGATTAGAACTTTCAAATTTGGCTGATTTTGGATTGGGAGCCAAGGAAACGGGGGAAAGATCATGGCGGCACAGACAGTATCAGGCATCAGCTCCGTACAGACCATTGCGGCCTACGGCGGTACACAGAGTGATGTCAGTTCTCTGGAGAAACAGCGAAACCGGCTGATGATGGAACTGGATAAAGTGAATGCGGCACAAGGAAGTGAGATGCAAACTCCTTATCGCAGGGAGCAGCTGCAGCGGCAAATCCGGCTGCTGGAGTCCCAACTGGTACAGAAAAGCGGGAGCAGTACCTCCGTAAATTTTGTGCCTGCTTCTCCGCTTCAAGATCACCTCCCCCTTTGGGGAAATGAAGGAAAGGGAGGCCTCAAGGGCATCGGCCTGACTGATCCCCGGACGGCGACGGTGGACGCGGAGGGTCATTTCGACGCGTTAATTTAGGCAAGCGAGCGAAGGTGCGGAAAGCGTCAGGTGATGAACTGACACTCCATAATCATGAGGCTAGCTAGCCGAGCTTCCACCGAGAAGACCCGCAGCACGGTAAAAACAACAAAATAGGCGAGAGGGAAGCTTCAAAACTTCCTCCTCGCCTATTTGTGTTCATGCAGTTGCTTAGGGTTCAACTATTTTATTCTGGTGTTCCTTGGGTTACCCCATGGATATACGAGAGCGTCGGGGAATCGACGGCCCCTTGTCCCGGATTATAGGTGAAGGAGTACTCGATGGTATCCCCGTGTTGCAGGTGATTTACAGGGTAGGTATAGCTACCGTTCCCTGCCGGGGTCATGGCTACGTTTAGCTGCCCACCGTTATTCAACTTATAGTGTAAGTCGGCAAAGGTTGCGCCGTTCACATAGAACAGCAGGTCGTCACCTATTTTCTTCAGGCCCCGCACCTCATCGCCGACAATGATAACACCGGATGATGCTGCCGGTACAACAGTGATGGTGGAGAGGGCTGTTTTATTACCGTCGGCTGTTGTAGCCGTTACGGTTGTTGTGCCTGGAGTGAGTCCCGTCACGAGACCGTTCGGATTCACGGAAGCGACGTTGGTACCTGATACGGTCCAAGTGACCTGCTTATTGGTTGCATTAGACGGGGCAACATTGGCGTTCAACTGCACAGTCTGTCCGACCTCCACCTGCGCAGTGGTTTGATTCAGAGAAATACCGGTAACCGGCACGTTTACCGGATTCTCGCTGTTGCCTTCTTTATAGACACGAACATAATCCACTTGCATTGTTGCAGGAATATCCGACGGATCTGGGGTATGCCCGCTGTCGAAGTGCCCGCCGATCGCCAGATTCATAATGATGTAGAAGGGTTGATCGAATGGGGCGTTCGGATTGTTAGGTGCAGCTACGGAATACCATTGATCTCTACTGACTTTAAAGAAGAACTTGCCGTCCACATACCATTTCATATTATCTTCTTCCCAGATCATGGAGTACACATGATAATCATTGGCGAAGGTCTGACCTTCAGGGAAGTGATACTCACCAGCAATATATCTGTTTACAGGCCATTGTCCGCCAAAGTGTATGGCCCCGCTGGTCGTGCCGGGCAAGCGTCCTTTGGCTTCCATAATATCAATTTCCCCGGATGCGGCCCACGCTCCATAAGCGGCATCTTCCGGAAGCATCCAAAGTGCTGGCCAAACGCCGTTACCTGTAGGCAGCTTAGCACGAATATCTACTCTGCCGTACTGGAAGGACAATTGATCTTTGGTGTTAATCTTGCCGGATGAGTACTGGGCATACCGGCTTGGGTCCTGTGGAAAGGATTTTGAATCGTTCAAAGCTCTGATATTCAGCTTTCCGTCCTGTACAAATACATTTTGTGTACTGTCTGTATAGTGCTGCAGTTCCGCGTTGCCCCAGCCCCAGCTATTCGGATCGTCAGTAATATAATAACCTTGTTCGTAACTCCATTTGCTCGTATCGAGTGCTGTTCCGTTAAATTCATCCTGCCAAATGAGATTCATGCCCTCTATCGCCGGGTCGTTTGGTGTTCCGATGGCAATGTCATCATGATCGGATACATCCGGACGTGGGGCATCTGGATTGCCGATAAAGGTATAGTTGACGTAATTATTGCCGACACTTCCGCCCGCCTGTCCATTTAATGGATAGCCAATACGGATTTGCACATCCTCTTGGACGGGCTGGAACCAAAGCCCATAGATGTAGTCAGCCCAATAGCCCCACTGGTTGGCATCGGACATGTTGTTATAGCCATTGCCGGCGTATACAAATCCGCTCTGGCTGGAATCACTCATAGCAACCCATTGTCCGTTGATGTTAATTTGGTATACGTAATTTCCTAGTTCAGTGCCTATTGGAGCGCCCCCATCAATCTTAGGTAGCGGTACACCTATTACACCTTTTGCATCTGCGGTAAAGGTCGTTCCCTCATAAGGAGTTAAGACATATGAATTTCTTACAGGTTTATTAAAGGTGAGGGTATAAACGACGTTAGCCGTTGAGGTTTTCGATTCTAACTTGACGTTGATAGACTCTGCTACGGTGAACCAGTAGCCGCCGCCGCCTTCGGTGAATTGTCCGAAGTTGTTATCATAGATCCAGCCGCTGGCTGCATTATTGTCAATATCAATCCATGTACTGCTGCTTACAGGTTTTACATATACCTTCAGATCTTCAGCTACGGCTTCATAGGTAACGGCCGGATCATTGTTGAAGGTAGGATAAGTAAAGCCTGCACTTCCTGTAAATCCTGCTGAAATCTGCGGCCCTTGTGTAGGGGCCATAGCAGTAATGGTCGTTTTGTTTATGTTTTGAAATACCAGGGTGTAATCAAGTGTAACTCCATTAGCCTTGGAGAATAGCTGAATCTCCGTTGTTGAGGAGAGAGTGAACCAATAGCCATTCAAGCCACCGTCGCTCCAGTGTCCCCAATTTTGGTTGTAGGTATAGCCGCCTGCAATGTCAATATTCACCCAGTTTCCAGCAACTTTTACTTTTACACCGACGTCATCGGAAACATCATTCCAGGTGGCAGAGCCCCCATTGAATGTAGGCATGACGAAACCATAGCTAGCTTGCCCAACCCCTGATTTTGAGATGACAGGACCGTCTGCCGCTGAAAAGTAAGACATAGAGGTAACTGTGGTTCCTGCTGCCTGCACCTTCGAAGTCGGCAATAGACCAACCCCGGCCAACAGTACTACTGCTAAGAACAAACTAAATACCTTCTGCTTAAAACCACTTTCCGTATTGTAAATTCGTTTCATACTTGCCCTCCTTTAATAAAATAATGAAGAAACGAAACCGCTTACATTTAGGGTCATCTCTATTCTATCGAATATAATAATCAGCTAAAAGGTACAATTATTTTTGTTCTAACCCAATTTTTTGGCTTTTGATTATTTATAGCGCTGTGTCACGGTACTTTTCCTCGCTGTCGTGCTTCCGGCGCATCATTTGCCGGTATTCTGTGGGCTGCATGTCCATGACATCCCGAAATGACCGTGTAAAACTTTTGTAGCTTTCATACCCTACCATGGTGGCTACCTCTACAATTTTATGATCGGTTTCGGCCAGCAGCCGCCGGGCTTTATCCAGGCGCACATCGCGCAAGTATTCTGCAAAGCCTTTGCCGATATTTTTTTTGAACAGGTTAGAAAAATAGGCATAATTAAGCGACACGTGGTTCGATACCATCGCGAGATCCAGGGGTTTATGATAGCTTTCGTGTATAAAGCGTATGGCTTCATTCAAATCTTGCGAGTTGCGATAGCTGCACTTATATTCATAATAAAATTGGTTCAGCCGAAGCAGCTGTTGTTGCAGCGCCTGAATATAATCGCGAATACCCGGATAATCGAATAGATTACGTAAACATTCGATGTCCAGCGCTTCTTCCCCCATGTACGGGCGGATTACACGCACAGATTCCTCCAGCATCTGTACAATGGCACGGCATAGCTGCTGTGTGTATTGGATGTGATAACGTTGCAATGTATCTTTGTGAAATATCATAGAAATGCCTTGGGTGATTGTACCGCTGTTTTTGGTGCCGATTAACTGGAACAGGGCATATAACTCCTCATAGGGAAGCTCCCACTGCTGCTCCAGTCGCTCAATATGTGTTGGCAAGATGCAGCTCTTCTCTGGAAACAGGTAACTGTGGCGATAGAGCTCTAGCGCTTGTGTATAGCTGCGGGGCAACTCCTTCAATCCTTGCTGCGGGCTGGTCATGGCAGTAATGGCATCTATCTGTCCTGCTTTGAGGGCGGCCGGGAAGGCTCCCGTATCTACGGCCGCATCAACCGCGAGAATCAGGTACGGGCGGTGTTGCAGGCATATACACCCTCGTCTGCCATACACACGGTAGGCAAGGGATTCCATACTGTGGCTACTGTCGGCCCCCGGTTGGTTAATCCATAATTCCTCCCGCAGCAGACACAGGCGGTAATTACTCCACAACTCTGGATTCTGTTGCTGGGTCTGGAGAACCCACGCTTCATCAATCATTGCACCCTGCATGAACATACTCAGTTCTTTGCGGTCTGTCTCCCGGGCGCGGCGGGAGATATGCTCCATATTACGCGAGAGCGCCTGCCGTGTTTTTATCTCATTTGCTACATGTTCTACTGCGGTTTGCAGATCTTCACGTTTCACAGGTTTGAGCAGGTAGCCTTTTGCTCCAAGTTCGATGGCTTTTTGAGCATAGGCAAAATCACTATAGCCGCTAATAATCAGGTAATCTACCTCAATATGCTCCTGTTTGCTCTTCGCCATCAGCGTCAGTCCATCCATATCGGGCATCCTGATATCAGTAATCACCAGTTGGATGTTGTGCTGACTCAATATATCTAAGGCTTCAATTCCGTTTACTGCACAGTAAATATTGTCCAGCTGCAGCGGAAATTGGCGCAGCATCGCCTGCAGCCCATCACGAATGTGCTTTTGATCGTCCACAATTAGAATATTGATCATGCCCTACCATCCTCCAAGATTCACATTTTCCCAAGGCAAACGTATGGTTACACAAGTATAGGCACCCTGCACACTGTCAATCCAAAGACCGCAGTTCTTACCATAATGAAGCTGTATGCGCTTATGCACGTTCTCCAAGCCCAGTCCGTTTTTGCTGGTAACAATCGGTGAATCTGAGTCGCCCCGCAGCACAGCCTGCAGACTGGACAGCATTTCCGGGTCAACACCTGCGCCATCATCTCGTATCTCAATTAGCAGAAGGCTTTCATTTTCTACCGATACGGTAATATGGATACGTACGCTGCCGCCCGAGGGCGCTGCATGATGAACGGCATTTTCGACGATGGGCTGCATGCACATTTTAGGAATTGTATAACGCAGTACCTCCTGCGGGAGATCCGCCGTCAACTCAATGCTGCTACCCTCCATAAAGTTTATGAATCGGACATAGCTGTGTATGTTGGCAAGTTCTTCGCTAAGCGCAACCGTATCGCTGCGCCATTGCATGCTGTATCGCAGTTGTGAGCCTAAAGACACCAACGCTTCGGCGATAGCGGGCTGTCGCTGAACCTCCGCGAGCATACGGATGGATTCCAGCGCGTTATATAAAAAGTGTGAATTGATCTGCGAATGCAGCGAGTGCAGCTGTGCATTTTTGGCAATCAGCTGCTTATCTACCACTTGGGTCATCAAATGTTTGATTTCGTCCAACATATTATTGTAGCTGACGGCCACCTCGTCGATTTCGTCACCGGTTTCGTTTTTATCCAGGCCGGTATCAATTTTCGCATCCAGTTGGCCTTGCCGCACCTTGCGCATAGAAGCCAGCACCCTGTCGAGCCGGCGGAAAATGCGCCGAGTGGTATGTGAAACGAGCAGTAACATTAGCAGCAATACACACAATGTGATCGCTACTACGAGCAAATACCAGCTTCGTGGGCCTTTCATCAGCGCTTGATGAGAGGCAATATCCACTACATAGGCGTTCAGTGGGGCGATGTAGCGATACAACGCGTAGTAAGTATGGTCGCCTACCTTGACCTTAATGGGGCTACTCTGCTGCAGCACATCCAGCCGCTGGTGAATGCTACCTAGAATGTTATCCAATTCCTCACCGGCATTTTGTGAAAAGATATGCTCAGGATTGTATACAGATCGGGAAGAGTCGGCTCCATCCATCACTACAGAAAAGAAATCCCCCCCGCTATCCTCAAGCAGGTCACTGAAAAAGACGCTATGCTGGGCGCGGATTTCCATAATGGTAGGGAGTTTCTGCTGTTGCCCCTGAAGGCGTACCAGCCGGTAATAGGATAGCGTATGCTCCCCATCTTTAAAAGCAAATAAGCGGTATGCCGCACCGCCTTCCTCCCGAAGTGTCACCCAGTAGTCCTTCGGCCAGAACTTGTCATAATGGTAGATTTCAGGCCAAATCTCAAATAGGTTTGGATTATCGACATAGAAACTGAGCTCGCTGATCATCTCGTAGCTTTGAATGATATTATGCATTTGCTCAAATTGATTTTGTCTAAATTTTACGAGACGCAGGCCATCCCCGCGCATATTGGAGTGAATAAAATCTACAAATGCCTTTTGATTCAGCGCAGTAGAGGAAGCGTTCTCAATAATGCCCATTTTGCTGCGCAGCTGTTCGTTAATTCTTGAGACATGGCTGCTGCCGGTAGCCATAGCGTCCTTGTATAGCTGACTTTCCTGTGTGCGGATAAATAAAAAGGATACCACAATCGCAGGGATGGCAATCATCATGCTAAAAGCCAGAAACAACTTTTGGGAGATTCGGGAATTACGGTACAGCTTCCTCATTTTAGTCAGCAGATACTTCATTTAAGTAGCCTCCTACCCTTGTAATATACCATATATTACAAACTGCCCGGTAGGTAACTAGGCTGTTTTGTTAAATGGTTAAAGAAGCGAAAAAGGGAATACCGGCCACCCTTTCGGTGGCCGGCAGCAATCTTAATACGGGCATTATTACTCTGCCATTTTGGATTTTCGCACATCCAGTTCAGCCTGGCGGTATTCCATCACCTTGCCAAAGTTGTAATTCTCGCGGCGGTCAAGGAAATTGTCGAAGATTTTATCAAATTCAGCCTCATTTTTGGCTGTAATTAGCTCAGGGAGTACTTCCTCCCAATTTTGCGAAATACGGGACCAGGCTACCGACACATCAGAATCGCCCTGTGGGTCTAAGCCCTTATAGATACCGCTATCAATATCGGCCTGCTTATTGGCGAAGTCTTCCATTTGCTTAATGACAGGAGATTTCTCCGGTCTCCACTGGTTGACGATTACAGGGTTTCGCATCATCCAATAGGTATCCATGATGCCGTATTCTTTCTCCAGCTTCTCAATATCAGTGTCGAGTAATTTTACCATTTCAGGCTTCAGTTGCGGCTTGCCATCTACCATCTCCCATGTTTCGCCTTCCTTGCCAAGGAATAAATCTCGCTGGCCTTCTTCGCTGGCCAGATAGGTCAAAAAGCGGATGGCTCGTTCAGGGTTTTCGGTTGATTTGCTAATCATCGTCACCATCCAGCCGTCCATGTTGCCAGGGAATAACTTAGGGTTATCGCCCTTGCTGTTCTTTGGCCCATCGACTGCGATGTAGTAAGAATCCGGGTTGCCGCTAGCAGCCAGCATAGGATTGACAGCCGACATACCGGTCCACTCGCGGACCATCATGAAATAGCGGGCGTTGTTTGTTTTTTCCTCTACCTGAGTATCGGAATCCACCAGGAAATCCACATTAATCAACCCGCGCTCGTAAGCCGTACGGAAGGTTTTTAGCCAGGCAATATAATCGGGATCGGTAATGCGGTCGTATACTTTTCCGTCTTTCTCATGCGGAACGGCCAGTAGGTTCTGCAGATATTCGGTCATCCCGTAAGGGACGTTCCCTTGTGCAAAAAAGGGACTGATGGGCTGGCCTTTATATTGGGAGTACTTATCCTTTACCAGTTGCAGTGCGTTCAGAAAGCCCTCTGGAGTGCTAAGGTCCGGGCTGCCCATCTCCTCATACAGATCTTTCCGCACCAGGAAAGTCTGGTTGGCGGCCGTCATGCCAGTTTCATGCATCAGGTTGGGGCTATATGAATCATTCGGAACGCCATAGGTATTGCCATTTTCTTGACGATACCACTTCAGTGTACCGTCCCCGGCCACCTTGAAGAAGTAAGGATCATACTTGTCAGCTAATTCATTTAAGGCGTAGACATGATCGCCTTCCCACAGCTTTTTGACAGCGGTTTCCCACGAACCCATTGATATCAAGTCTGGCAGCTTGCCCGAGGTCATCATCAGGGTAATATGTTCATTGGCTTCACCGGAAGGTACTTCAAGCTTGATGTTTACGCCTGTTTTTTCCGTTACGTACTTGGAGGTCAAGCTGTCTCCCCAAGTGTGGGCATACCAGTTAGCACCTACGAACCAGGTCAAATCAACAGGGCTGGTATCCAGCTTCCATGCCGGATCATCGGGATTGAGCTTTGCTTCACTCGGCGGCTGTGTACTATCTGTAGGCTGTGATGTCGGCTTATTTTCACTATTCGCTGAATTGGAACACGCGGCTATGCCTAGCATCAGGCTTGCGGCCAGAACGAGGGTCAACCCCGGCTTAATGAGATTGCGTTTCATGACATAATCATCCTTTCTTTGCTGCTTCTGAATTTTTGTATACCAGTTTCTAGACACTCACACTCTTATCCCTTGATGGCGCCAATCATCACGCCTTTGACCAGATAGCGTTGAATGAAAGGATAGACTATCAGAATAGGCAGTGTGGCCACCATCATGGATGCAAATTTAATAGAGTTGCCGGGAAGTCTTGCGCCGAATTGCGCCATAGCTTGCTGCTGCATGAAGGACATAGAGTTCTCCGCAATGATTTTGTACAGCATGGTCTGCAGTGGCAGTAATTCCTGCGAACGGATGTAGATGACCCCCTGGTAATAATCATTCCAATGATAAACGGCTGAAAAAAGCGATATAGTCGCAATGACAGCCATGCTATTGGGCAATACGATTCTGAACAGGACGCCATAGTCTGAAGCACCGTCTACCTTCGCAGACTCCTCCAGGCTATCGGGTATGGTGCGGAAGAAGCTCATGAAAATGACCATATTAAAAAAAGTGTACATAGAGGGAATGATGAATATCCAAAAATTATCATATAAGCCCAGCTTCGTCATCAGAATAAATGTAGGGATCAGCCCGCCTGAGAACAACATCGTAACCAATGCGATTTTAAGATACAGCTTGCGTCCGATCAGATTAGACTTGCTCATTCCGTAAGCAATAATGGCGGTAAACAACACATGCGTTGCTGTCCCGATCACTGTGCGCAGAGTGGTAATGTAAAAACCGTTCATCATTGTCTTATCATTGAACACAACGCTATAGCTGGCCAGCGATAATTCTTTGGGAAACCAGTTGACGGTGCCCAGGGATGCCTGCTGCGGCGCATTAAGCGAGTTAATGAATACAAACCACATCGGGTACAGTGTTAAAAAGCAAACCGCCAGCATCAGCAGGGTGTTGCAGACCTCAAATACTCCAATTTGCCGAAATCTTTTGCGTCTTTCCATACCTCTGTCCTCTCCCTTCTAAAAAATGCTGTCGCCGGTTAGTTTTTTGGATGTGTGATTGGCCAAAAACAACAAACCTAGCGCCACAATAGAGCGGGCGAACAGGACAGCTGTTGAGAAGGAATGGCGCCCGGAGACCAACCCCATATTGTAGATATACAAGTCTAGGCTTTCCGCCATCCTCATGTTCATATTGTTCTTCAACATAAAGATCTGCTCAAAGTTACTGCCGAGTATCCCGCTGACAGCGAGGATGAACAAAATAGCGATGGTGGGGCGTATGCTCTGAATGGTGATATGCCACATCCGCTGCCGCCGGTTTGCGCCATCCAGCTCAGCCGCTTCGTACAGCCCCGGATCAATGCCGGATATTGCCGCTATGTAGATAATGGCGCTCCAGCCGGTTTCTTTTAACGTATCGGTGAAAAAGGTGATCCACCAAAAGTACTTAGGGTCGCTGTTAAACAGGATTTCGCGTTCCTGGAGCCCGATCGCCATCATCAACTGATTGATCACACCGCCCTCGCCCAGCCAATTGAGCGCAATGCCGCCAAAAATCGTCCAGGCAATAAAGTGCGGCAGGTACGAAATGGTTTGTACCGTTCGCTTAAATCGAAGACTCCGTATTTCATTCAGCAGCAAGGCAAACAAGATAGGAATGGGAAAACCCAGGACCAGCTTGATGCTGCTCATCCCCAGAGTATTGCGAATCGAACGCCAAAAACGCTCATCCGTCAAAAAATCCTGGAAATGCTTCAGCCCGACAAACGGTGATTCTAGTAAGGGTTTGGCGATGCTGTAGTCCATAAATGCAATAATGAGCCAAAACATAGGGATATAACAAAAGATAAACATCCAGATGATTCCCGGGATAACCATGCTTTGCAATTGCCACTGCTTAAAAAGCGCTTTCATTTGTTCCGTTCTGTATTGGAACATTTTCCGTGCCCCCTTTCTATTTCATCGTATGAAAAAGCGTATAGGAAAAAAAGCCCATGATTATCGACCCTATCCCATTTTTTTAGATTTGTTTGACCAGCCGCAAAAATTAAGTATGCTGTGATTAAATGAAGGGAGTGTGCAAAGGATGAATAAACCTATATGGGAACAGAATTTCTTAGATAGAAATGCCGATTTGAAGCTATGGAATATCCGCCTTGGCAACGACTTATTAGATAATGAAGGTAATCCCATAGACCCAGGTTGGGGCAACGGAGAACAGCAGTATTACACGGATCATTCCAGCAATCTGTACATCGATGAATTTGGCCTAAACCTATGCGCACGCAGTGAATCCATTGGAAAGGATGGGCGCAATTTTGCATATACCTCGGCTCGTTTGGATACAAAGGACCATTTTTCCTTTTGCTATGGGAAGTTAGTTGTGCGAGCAAAGCCGCCGGTGGGGCAAGGGGTTTGGCCTGCCATCTGGTTGCTTCCGCAGGAACAGGCGTATGGACCTTGGCCAGCTTCCGGCGAGATTGATATCATGGAAGCCAAAGGCCGCTTGCCTCAGCAAATATCCGGAACACTGCACTACGGAAAGGATTGGGAACATCAAATCGTCGAGGAGTTCTCGCACCATTTTGAAAGCGGAACCATTAATGAATTCCATGATTATGCACTGGAATGGACCGCCAGTTCGATACGATGGCTGGTAGACGGACATTGCTTTGCCGAGCGTTGCTTGGAGCCAGGCGTTATGCCCTTTAACGAGTCATTTTATCTGGTGCTGAACCTTGCAGTGGGCGGCTGGTATGACAATGTAGCGGTTGACGAGGCTGCCCTGCCAGCGGTGATGACGGTTTCAGGGATATGGCTGTACCCATAATTAAGAATCTTTGTGAGGTTATATTATCGATTTTCAATACCTACATCCCATCTGGTAGAATAGGGAAAACCATATTTCTCTATATTCTAGCAACTTGATTATAAGCTTGGGGAGGTAGACCATGGACAAAGAACTAATCGCACAGCTGACACAGTGGCATGAAGATGATGAACACCAGAAGATTGTAGACACTCTGATGGAGATTCCTCCAGCGGACAGAGATTACGAGATGGTCAGCAGTCTGGCAAGAGCGTATAACAATCTGGAACGTTATGAAGAAGCCCTTGAACACTTCGCGAAGATTGCGGAACAAGGGCAGAATGATTATCTGTGGCATTTTCGTGTGGGATATTCCTACTATTATTTGAATCGATATGAGGAAGCAGTGAAAGTGCTGGGTATTGCCCACGACCTCGATCCGGATGATGAGAATACGGCCATGTTTTTGAAATTCAGCCAGCGTAAGCTACGCAAAGAACAACACGCCGCAGCCAGACAGGCAATCAGAGAGCAACATAATGATTCGGGGACGACTGCAACTCCTTTTGAAGGGATGGACCTCTCCGAATTTTGGAAAGATAGCGATTATGCGCTAAAAGAATATGTTTCTGCCCCGCCTACGGATGAGCTGATTACTTCTGTAGAAGAAGAACTGGGTTACAAGCTCCCTGCCTCTTATATCAGTCTGATGAAGCAGCACAATGGGGGAGTGCCTTATAATACTTGTTTTCCCACGGAGGATGCGACCTCATGGGCTGAGGATCATATTGCGATTACGGGCATTATGGGCATCGGACGTGAGAAAAGCTATTCACTCTGCGGCGATCTCGGCAGTCCGTTTATGATTGAGGAGTGGGGATACCCTGACATTGGCGTGGTAATTTGTGATTGCCCTTCGGCAGGCCATGATGTCGTGATGCTGGATTACCGGAACTGCGGGAGGGGCGGCGAACCCGAGGTAATTCATGTGGATCAGGAAGATAATTATGAGATTACGTTTCTGGCCCCAGACTTCGAGACGTTTATACGCGGCCTGGTGAGTGATGAGGAATACGACACCTCTGAAGAAGATAAAGAGGAGGATTTGCGCAAAGTAGCCGTAGGCCAATTCTCACCATTGCTTGCGAAGCTGTGCAGCCATGTGTCTGAGGTAGATCAGCTTGAGCAGAAGATCCGTAAAGTCTGTACCCGAATCGTTGAAGAGAAGGGACACTTCTCCTTTCATGCGGATGAGCTTTCTACTCTGATGTACGATGTGCAGTTCTGGCTATACACAAGTTCTTATCCAAATACAAGCCGTCAACAGTATCTGGATGTATATGAAGAAATGATTGCTTTTGGCGGCGAGTTCGGCCAAGGCGGATATGCTCCCGGCTGGATCAGCGATTGGCTGGATGGCCGAATACGGGAAGGACTGATCGTTCAGGAAAACGGCGTGCTTTGCTTCACAGATCAAGCCCGCTCTGAGGTCATTGCACGGCTGGAAGCGGAAGCTGCAAAATAGGAGACGTTGATTCGGGATTTATTTCCTCGCGGAGCTCGATTGATCACGATAGTATTTAAGGGTCATCCCACAAAGGATGGCCCTTAAACTTGCCGTTTCAGACAGTCACTCCGCATAATAAGCAAAAAAAATTAAAGCGCTTACTCGTGAATTGTTTATATAAAAATGTAATTATTAACATTTTTCGACAACATTCACCTTACTTTTACATGGTAGTTATGATATATTCTGGGCGAATATGGATAACAAAAAAGAGAAAGGGGAATGAGTATGGAAGCATTGGTGTGGACATCCAATCATAAGCTGGAGCTCTGCGAATGGGAAGAGCCGCAGATTGCAGCACCGGATGAAGTCAAGATCCGGATTGAGATGACAGGTGTATGTGGAACAGATTTAGCAGTCATCACCGGGAAAGAGGAGGGGGTTCCAGGGGTCATTCGTGGTCATGAGGCAGTAGGGACTGTAATTCAAATCGGCAGCAACGTTGATCGTGTTAAGGTAGGCGACCGCGTAGTTATCGATCCGAATCAAAGCTGTGATGAATGCTATTTTTGCTTGAAGAAACAGCCGCACCTCTGTACGGGCATCGATGGAAATGGGATGCCTATTGCGGGTTTGAATCGAAATGGGACATTCACTTTTTTTTACTCCACTGCACAAACGTTTGCACACCGTCTTCCCGATCATATGAGCTGGGAGACGGGGGTTTTGATTGAGCCGCTTGCCTGTGTACTGCACAATTTCAAAGAAGCCAATGTCACAGCAGACGACAAGGTGCTCATTCTTGGATCGGGTCCAATGGGACTGTTAAGCCAAATTGTGAGCAAGTCGAAATCTGCGCTCACGGTAGCGACTGAAGTTAATCCCTATCGGCTAGCTTTTGCCAGAGAGATCTCAGATTTTGCTTTAACCCCTGCCCAATTAAATCAAGCTATCGTAGACAAAATCTGTGCGGGACATAAGTTTGATGTGATTATCGATACGGTGGGCACTCAACTCGAAATGGCGGAAAAGTGGATTGAACGTGGAGGCCGCATCGTTCCTTTTGGTATTAATGCGAAGTATCGCTACACCTTTTCCCCTACTAAATTCGTGCAGCATGCAATAAAAATTATAGCAGCAGGTGAATACCGCTACATGTTCGAGGAAGCTTTGCGGTTTGCCGCTGAAACTCCTGAAATGGAGAAACTAGTGACTAGAAAAGTTAAGCTCAGTGAGCATGAAGCAGCGATAGACGAGTTGATCGGCTATGAATTGAACTCTTTGAAGGTGGTTGGAAGTGAAACCGTTAAGACGGTTTTTGTTCCCTAAACGTAAAACTACATTCAATGAGAGGTGGCACTGTTAATGAGCAACGACAGCAAATTCAGATTAATTCAAGACTACTTGTCTGCACACAAGGCCAAAGACGTAGAGCCAATTTGGATACCCGCAGTGTGGAATGAGTGCCAATATGAGCGTGTTCTCTTAGAAAAAGAGGGTGAAATTTGTGTACACCCGTATGATTTTTTGACAGATCATTTGAATTATGTGGACAGGCTTTCGTGGAGATATCTGCTTAAGGAACGTACAAATCTGGACGATAGCGCGATCTATTCTTCGCTTATTCGCTATTCGACCGCTTGGGATTACAACCATGACGGAAAAATTGAATCGGGTACTTTTTTAAGATTCTTTATGCTTCTGCCGCTGCTAAAGAAAATGGGCATCAATATTCTGTACATGCTTCCAGTTAACCAGTATAGCAAATTGAATCTGAAGGGGGATATGGGGTCCCCTTACGCGGTGCAATCGTTATTCCATTTGGACGAGAACCTGCATGATAGCCTATTGGATGATATGGAGGAGTTTACGATTCATGATGAGCTCAGCGCTTTGGTAGAGGCTTGTCATTTACTTGATATTAAGACTGTTGTTGATTTCATTCCCCGTGTGACGGCGAAAAACAGTGTGTTCATTACCGAGCATCCTGAATGGGTGTATTGGATCAAAATGGACGAATTAGAAGGCTTTGCGCCGCCCGCAATTCCCCAGCTTGGATTTTTTGAGGAGTGTACGCCGGACAAATTGGAGACGGTCTACCGCAGCCAGGAGACAGCAGTATTTCTGCGGAAGTTCACGCCACCGCCCAATGAACTTCATCCAATCCTTTGGCAGCACTTGAAAGAGAAAGCTGCTAAAACAGGGGATGAGCTATTAACTTTGGTGGAGCAAGAGATGGGGATAACGACTGCTCCAGCGCATTCGGATTGGATAAATGATGTGCAGCCGATTTGGACAGACATTACGTTCTTACGTCTCTACAAGGATTTCTCTCCGCAAGTGAGACATCTTATAAGTCCGGATCAGGCGCCATATGTCCTTTTTGATACGATTAAATGCAATGACTACCCGGGAGAGGAGCCGAATCTGGAGCTGTGGGATGTTCTGGAGGAGGCAGTACGGGTTAATCTCGAAAAATATGGGATTGACGGCTTCCGCATCGATATCGGACACGTGCTACCTATTCCGTTGTTGACTCGTATTTTTGAAACGGTTAAAGAGATGAATCCCAATGCGATCTTAATCAGTGAAGATTTGTTCAATCGCAACCACAAGAAGGCAGCAAACACCGGCTATAACATTATGCTTGGCAGTGGATGGAACGTCATGACACAAATTACTAAAGAGAATCTCGTTTCATTCTTAGAAGAGCTGCCTGAGTTAAATATTCATGTATTTGCCTGTGCAGAAACAGCAGATACTCCTCGGATCACCAGCCGTGGCGGTGTAGAGGTTGCTCGGATGATCGCGGTATTTAATCAATTTCTTCCGAATGCAATTCCATACGTGACGACGGGTTATGAAATGAATGAGGAGCAGCCGCTCAACTGTGGTCTTGGAGATAACACGAATGGTGAGGAGATTTCCCGAGCTTTTTTTAACGTTATGCAAATTAACTGGACCAATCCTACACCGATGCTGCCGCTGTTGGCAGAGCTAAGTGAACTCAAGAAAGATTGGCGCCACCTAGTGAAGCCGGAAAACTTTTTCGTGGCTCAATCCCCGGAAGGTATTGTTTTGTACGGGTATATGCAAGGGGATGAGACGCTGCTGTGCTGCTTTAACTTGAGTGCTGATGCTTTCTGCCAAGTTGATTTGAAGGTAGCCGTACCTGGCCGATGCCCAATGACGGTAACACTGGATAGTTCCTTAACGGGTAGCAGCGTAGGTCAGGCGTTGGACTGCTTGCTGCTTGCGCCTAATCAGGCTTTAGTGCTCGTAAACAATCATAGACAATTTAGGTAAGGGAGAGAGGCTGCAATGGAAAAAAACACTAAGGAAGTCGTGGTATGGCATGAGTTTGATGGTCCGGGAGATACCTCGATTGAGGTGCTGGAGGGAATTTGTAAGCTGTATACAGAGCGCTTTGGGGTACAAATTACGCCACAAGTCATGAATATTACGGAGCTGACTGCGCGCCTGAACCAAATTAAGGATACCCAGCAAGGTCCGCATCTGGCGATGGTTCCTGCCGACATGTCCTCCTATGTTGAGAACGGTCTTTACTCCGAAGTGCCGGGCGGGCTATTAGGCGATACGCTGACTGAGGGGGCCCTTTCAACGATGCAAATGAATGGTGTTCAGTATGGTATACCGGTATTGCGGGGCAATCATCTGGTTGTGTATTACAACCCGTCGATTTACCCTAGTGCGCCGACGACATGGGACGTGTTCGAAGAGGCAGCAGAAAGGTTATCCGCCCAAGGTATCGTACCGATTGGAGCAGACTTACAGCAAGGCTATTGGTTTATTCCGTTCCTCACAGCTTTCGGCGGCTGGCCTGTACAGAATGGAAAGCCGAATATCGTCACCTCTGAAATGAAGCATGCGCTTCAGTTTATTAGCGACAAGATGGATCAAGGCGTGCTCGTTAGTCTCGACGGCTCTACAGGACTGCTTGAGCAGTTCATTGACGGTAAGATCGGCGCCATTATTTGTGGCGAGTGGATTTATAACCATCTAGATAAGCATATGAACAATAGGCTTGCGGTTTGCCAGCTTCCGAGCATCGAAGGACGGCAATCGTTATCCATGTCTTCTTCTATCGGCCTGATCTACCCTAATCATTCATTAACGTCTGAGGAGCGGGAAGATATTTTATCATTCACACGCTTTATGCTGAGTGACGAATGCCAAACTATGTGGACGCTGGGTGTACAGCGGATTCCGGCTCAGGAAGAGGTGCTAAACCGTTTAGCTGCCTCTGCTTCGCCTAACAAAAAGATGATTTTATCGCTTTTGGATCATTCACGGCCGATGCCGACTTATCCCTTCATGATCCATGTATGGGAGGCGTTAAATGCGGGTCTTATTGAGCTGCCCCTGAGCAATCCTGAACAAGCATTGAACAAAATAGAACAGACTATTCAAGCCTCTTGGGGTGCATTTAAAAGCTAATTAGAGATGGGGAGAGCCAAATGAAAACAACGATATTCAGCCAAATTTCTATTGATGGAAAGCTCACTATGGGCGCTGGTAATTCGAGTAAAGAGCTTTTTTCTTTATTTTCCAGTGAGGATATGGAATTTATTCATCTATTCCGGGGGAAGGTGCAGGGAATTATGGTCGGCAAAAATACAATTTTGACGGACAATCCCTTCCTTACTAATCGGTATGAGGAGAATAAAAATCCAATTCGTATCATTCCGACAACTACTTTGGATATTCCGCTAGATTGCAATGTACTCTCAGACCAAGGGAAGACAATTATTGTCACGACCGAGAAAGGACGGGATGAAGAAAAAATCAAACAGATCCGGCAAAGAGGGAAGGAGTGCCTTATCTGCGGCGAGGATAAAGTAGATTTTGTGGAGCTTGAACGTCAGTTGGAGGAGAACTATGGGATTACCAGTCTGATGGTCGAAGGCGGCGGATTCTTAAACTGGCATATTTTCAATCAGGATATCGTCGATGAGATTATTCTAATGCAGCTTCCAATCATCATAGGCGGCTCCACAAACATTACTTTAGTGGATGGAGACGGGTACCAGCAATTGAACTTTGCGAAAAAGTTCAAGGTTGTAGAAATTCAACCAAAAGATAACTACACGCTCATGCGCTACAAAAAGGTGATCTAACCTCACACTAAGTCATAGACTGCGAATGGGAATGAGTTCGGGAAAAATCGAGAATATGGGGGTTGTGAACGATACATGTCAGAGAAAGAAGATTTCTACAAAAGTGTGTATAAAATCGCTGTGCCCGTAACGCTTCAAAGCTTGCTGATGGCGTTGCTTAATTTGACGGATCAATTGATGGTCGGGCAGTTGGGAGATGTGGCAATTGCCTCGGTGGGGATGTCGACCAAAATATACGGGATCATCGCGGTTGTCTTGGCCGGTTTATCGACGGGTGTATCCATATATGCAGCCCAGTTTTGGGGAAATAAAGATTCCAAAAGTGTCTCTCAAGTACTGGGTCTCGGACTGATCACCGGTTTTGCGTTCTCGTTCCTGTTCTCTGCGGCTGTCTTTATCGATTCGCCGCTCTTTTTGAGCCTATTCACTACAGACGTGAATGTAATAGATGAGGGGTATATCTTTCTCCAGATAATGTCGATCGGTTTTGTGCCTGTCATGCTCACGATGATGTATTCCGCGATTTTACGCAGTACTGGCCATGCCAAGTGGCCGATGTATGTAAGTCTAATTGCAGTTGGCTTGAATATTATACTGAATTACGTACTTATTTACGGTCATTTCGGTGCTCCTGCGCTTGGCCTGAAGGGCGCTGCCATTGCTACTCTTATTTCTAGAGTCTTCGAATGCTTGTTGATCATTGGTGCCGTGTACCGCTATCGTTTACCGGGAGCTGTCGGGTTAAAGAACTTATTCATCGTTCCTAAACCGCTCATCCGCAAGTTTTTTGGAACGACCTATCCGCTGCTGTTGACTGAATTGATCTGGGTATTGGGTGAAACAGCATATGCGGTCATTTATAGCCGTATGGGGACGATGGAAATGACTGCGATGACCATTACTTTCCCACTTCAGGGTCTTTGCATTGGTTTATTATCGGGGCTGGCTAGTGCAGCAGGGGTAATGGTTGGCAACCGTTTGGGTGCGAATGAATCTGATATCGCACTCGATCATGCGAAACGGTTCATTCGTCTAGGCATCATTATCTCTCTGATCGTCGGGGTTATCATTGCGGCAGGCTCGAAGCTGTATGTCTCTGCTTTCAATATCTCCGAGGATGCTAAACAAATGAGCATGTATATCGTTATCGTGTTTGCTGGATTTCTTTGGGTCAAAGTATCCAATATGATTATAGCCGGCGGTATTCTAAACAGCGGAGGAGACAGCAAGTTCGTATTCGGCATGGAGTCTACCGCAACTTGGCTGATAGGTGTCCCATCCGGGCTGTTGCTGTCATACATTTGGAAGCAACCTGTCTACCTTGTGTATCTCGTCATCTCGCTGGAGGAGGTTGTCCGCTTTGGCTTCGGCTACGCCCGGATTTACTCCCGTAAGTGGATGAGAAATTTAGTTAGCGATCTGGCTGAAAAAGCTATGTAATGTAGGACCTGATTGAATCGCTCAAGGCTCCCGTGTATTCCCGATAAGGGGATGCATCGGGAGTTTTTTTAACTACCGATATGATTTTCATAAAGAAAAAGATGGAAAAGGACTAACCCATAAAAGATGATGTTCTAAACCTTGCGATTACGGACAGCGCGGTGAGCCATATCATAAGTAGGGCGAGAAATCTTGGTGGGCAAAATTGGAGGGTATTTTAAGGAGAGCCGTCTATTTCTATTTTACTTACGTTGCTTACGTCTTCTGAGATAGGACCGGATCACAAATAGCGCTACTAGAGCAATAATGGCGCTAATGGTAATAGACCTTGTTAGGTGATTACTATCGTCCGCATAATACGCGGAAGTAAGGGTTTCCGACCCGTCCTGCTCGTCATCGGAAGAGTCGTTCTGCATCGTCTGCAACACGTCTATTAAATGTTCTGGGGTTTGAGGCTCTAAATTAGTGGTTAGTCCTTTGGCTTCTGCCGATGAGGCTTGTTGTGGAACAATGATAAGTTCCTGATTGTCTTTCTTGAAGGCAGCTATATATTCGTCGCGCTCACGGATTAGTGTAGGCTCACTCCCTTCAACCTCAGCTTGTAGAGATTGAATAGTATAGGCCAAAGTATCAGGATTCCCTCCAAACTCAGTAACTTGATAAGACCCGTTTGAATCCTTTTGAATGATCATTTTAGATTTGGGTATCCCGCCCGATAAAATAAGAAACTCCCAGATCTCTTGGGGTGTGACCGTTTCAATCAGACTATTGGAAGCCTGCCTAAGCTTAGCGCCATCAATAAAATGAATTTGCATTCCTTCGCCTACGGTAATTTTACTAATCTCTGCTTCATTGCTGTAACCGTATCCTTTAGGGTCTTTAGAAAGCCCTTCTCTAATCAATGTTAATCCTTCTTTATTCGCAAAAGAAATAACATCTTCAGCTACGGCCTGAGCCCATGCAGGCAAGGGAAAAGTCAGAAATAATAAAAATAAAGCTATGGTTAACAACAGCATTTTCTTAATGGGAAGCCCTCCTGAAAAATATTTGCTGAAGCCATGAAGTCCCCATCTCCAGGTTCTATCGTAGTTTAAATTTACCACATATTAACTTTTGTTTGAAGTTTCAATGGTTTTATAAATCTAAAATAGTCTATGGACTGTTCAACAAATTTTGTGAGTGCTGCGGAGGTGATTTTATAGGATCAACTCCGCAAGACGATGAATGCCTTGCTCAATCGCTGCCTCATCTACTTTTGCAAACCCTAATACCCATCCTTTTCTTTTGCTATCCAAACAATAGGGCCCAAGAGGGTACACACGTATTCCATGTTGTAGGGCTAACTTTGTCACAGTTTCTTCGTCGAATGTTTCCTCAGCTTCTAATAACATATGTAATCCAGTTTCTACTCCACTGAGCGTGAAGCGCTCCCCTAATCCGCTAGCCATAATAGCTTTTGCCATGACCTCGTGTCTTCGCCGGTACACATTTCTGACTCTTCGCATATGGCGCATAAAATGACCATTTTTAATGAAGTGGGTTAGTGTTAGCTGATCCATAATCGGAAGATGACGGTAAGTCAGTTCCTGCACCTTCGCTAGCTGAGCAATTGCCTCGACTGATCCAACAATAGCCGAAATACGAATGCCTGGTGCAATCATTTTAGAGAAACTCATGAGGTACAAAGTATTATTAGATGCCTGACTAAACAGCGTTGGCAGCGGCTCCCCGCGATATCGAAATTCACTATCATAATCGTCTTCAATGATCCAAAATCGTTCTTGAACGGCCTTATGCAGCAATTGTTGCCGGCGGGGCTCCGACATAACGACCCCTACTGCGCACTGGTGGGAAGGGGTGGCAAAGACCAGTTTGGATTGCGGGTGAATATGCTCAACCACTAGACCATACTCATCAACAGGAACGGGTACCACATTCATACGTCGGTATTTCATTGCCATCCAAGCAGCTGGGAAACCTGGATCCTCTACTGAGACAGTGTCCCCATCAGCTAAAAGTGACTGTGCGATTAAGTCAATACTATGCTGAGCTCCTGAGGTCAACAGAATCTGATTGGTTTGGACATGTATGCCCCGTTCAAGTGATAAATAACGCTGTATTTGCTCACGTAATGGTGTGTACCCGTAGCAGTTACCGTAAGCCCAGCTTGATAAATCCATTTCAGCGGATGCCTGAAGCAGCGATTGCCGCCAGTTTTTTTGAAATTGTTCATCCAAATAGGGTTCATGGGGACTGAAATCAATATCCACTTCTAGCGGTTCTTTACCCCTGAACCAGTCATGTAATTGATCAACAGCTGAGTCTAGCAAGGACAGTGAAGGAGGTATGGGGCCCTCTGTTTCTATCTCCTTCGTTGATATAGTGACTTGCTTCCATGTACTAACTCGCGTCCCTCCCCGGCGGGAGGTAACTGTATAACCCCGGCTTAACAATTCCTCATAGACGATCTGTATAGTTGAGCGGGAGACACCTACGATGTGCGCAAGTTCGCGGGTAGGAATCAGTAGTTCTCCTGGTGCCCAGACTCCGCTAGTAATATTATGGATCGCTTGATCAAGCAATTGCTGCCAGATGGGTCTCTTATCATTACGAATTACTTTCATCATCGTACATACCTCCAAATAGAAACGCCAATCATAAAAAGCGATTTATGGATTGCTCTAAACAGCGAATTATGGATATTTTAATGCAATCCATTCATTGATATACTACCGTAACAACGCTGGTATCCGCAATTTAAATAAAAGGAGAGATTCGATATGAATTCGGTTCGTTACAAGACCAGGGAATGCCTAGATCAAGAGAAGATTGAAAGGTTCCTTCACCAAACGAGATTAGGTTATCTGGGGTTGGTTGATGGGAACCTCCCTTATGTTGTGCCACTTAATTATGTATGGACTGAAGGGAAACTGTATATTCACGGGGCTGGAGATGGAAGACGTAATCAGGTCATGCGTGATAATCCGGAGGTATGTTTTACGGTATGTGAGGAATACGGAACTATTACAGATCCGGTACCAGCCAAAACGGATACAGCTTATATGAGCGTAATGATATTTGGACAAGCAGAACCGATTTCAGATTTGGATGAAGCCACACATGTACTTCAGGAATTGATCAATAAATACGTACCGGGTTATTATAATCGCCCCTTGTCCAAGCAGCATGTGGAAAAATATAGATCGGCTGTATTTGGCGGTCCGGTTCAAGTTTATCGGGTAATTCCGCATCATATCACGGCAAAAGAAAGTCCAATTGAAGCAGAAAAAATGTATAAAAGGGGCATGGGTACTGGACGAGATGTTTAATCAATAAATACTGTTACAAGCGGAGTTACTCCAATTCCGCCTTTGGTAACGTATGCAGTCTTGCTTAACTTATTCGCCCATTAAAGCTCATCTTGGGTTTTCTTGCCCAAATAGGCGATGAATCTCACCTGTCATCAACACAATATCTGGCTGTAAACCATTAATACGATCAACAATTTTTGTGAGAACCTGCACATCTTTTACGCAGCCCAAATGTAGCTGCTGATCAGCACAATATTTAAATGATCTAATGAAGTGATTTTGCTTATTTAGGTCGGATAAGTATCCTATGCAATAGTTCCTTAACTGACCTATAAAGTTAACAATATTTGAATCAATTGTTATAGCTGAAGAGTATACAGTAGATATTGTATATTTCTCTTAAATAGAGCGTTCATAAAATTGGCCTCAAAATGATATGTAGAACCGTAATACAAAGAAGGTTAATTTTTTTGTGCCCTAGAACTAATTATAAAATATCGCAGATCATAATTTAATATGTCCATTCAGATTTTTGTCGAAAATTCCGATAAGAAACTATACCTATATAGAAAGGCGTGAAGTTATGGAGGTCCGCTATTTTAGAGTTTCTGAAAAAAAAGAATTGATGCAGGCTATACATTCGGTATGGGCAAACAACCACATATTAAGCAGAGATGAAAAGCTGCTCAACTATATGTTTTATGACAATCCAGCAAAGCAATATTGGGTTAATTCAGAAGAATATAGTTTTTTAGGAGCATGGTACGATAATAAAATCGTGGGTTTGTTAGGTGTTATGCCATTTGAAGTGAATAATAAAGGGAATATGGGTGTTGGATGCTCCTTGACGAATTGGATCGTACATCCCGATTACAGAAATACAGGGGCCGGTTTTGCGCTATTTCAAAAGGTCAAAGATCATAATCCCGAAATGATCCTATCTCTAGGTATTAACAGCACTGTGGCCAAATTATATAAGAAAATGAAGTGGGATGTCCTTGATAATGTACCTAGGTGGATAGGAATCGTCAATAAGCAGAAGACGATTGACAAAATGTTAAACGGAAATGAATTTCCATTAAGATATTGGAATGAGCTTAAGCCCTTATCCACAAGTACTAATTATCGAATTTCTGGTCAAATTAATGAAGAACGCTGGGATGAATTTTATAGTCGGTTTTTTTCGAAAAAAACCATTGGCTTTTCAAGGGATTTTAAATTTATTAAATGGAGGTACTTAGACCATCCTCAATTTAATTATCAAATTTTAACATGCGTTGATAAGGATGATAATTATAAAGGCCTAGCTATCGTTCGTATTGAATCGATATTTAACCAAACTGAACGAATTGGACGAGTCGTAGAATTCATTGCAGAGGATCAGGACAGTTCCGTTCTACTTGCCAATGCAATCTGTGAATTGGATCGTGACGTATTGTTTTTTGAATTCTATTGTTTTTCAACCGTCAGTACGTGGGGTCTGGAATCTATTGGTTTTAAACGAATTTTAGATAGTGCAAATGACTCTCTCGTAGTACCTACAAGATTCCAACCATTAGATTTAAAAATTACAAATATGATTGCAGCATTCTCGGTACAGTCTACGATTGTAAACCAACTTAATTATGCTAAGGAATCTTGTTTCTATATCACTAAAGGCGATTCCGACCAAGATAGACCCAATTAATCTAAACAAGGAGAAAAAAATGGAAGATATATCCATAATGTATCACTATGTGAGGGCAAAAGATTGGAAAGGGATTAATCCGTTAGAACCTAGAAAATTCGCAGAACAGATAGACATTTTACATAAATCTTATGAAATTGTTAGTCCGGAAGATCTACAAAAACCCGTTGGATTAAAGCCTAGGTGTGTATTAAGCTTTGATGATGGAACCAAAGATCAATATACAAATGCATTTCAGATAATGAAGAGCAAAGGAGTTCCCGGATATTTCACAGTAATGTCTGGTCCATTGAAGGAAGGAGTAATTCCTGTTTTTCATTTAGTACATATCCTGCTTTCCAATCATTCAGATGAAGAAGTCTGGGAAGATTTAAACAAGTTATATGATTTAAAAGAAGTACCGAAATTATCAGGAATATATAATTATGAACAAAATATTTACAGAAGATATAATAAGTATGCACTTAATTTCTTTTTAACTGAAAGTCAATCTAAGAATTATCTGACGGATAAGGCTTTGAAAATATTTGGTTCGAGTGAAAATCTTATTGATCAATATTATGTGAACAAAGAAGAATTTATGGAAATGAAGAACCAGGGAATGACGATAGGTGTTCATAGTTGTAACCATAATTCGTTTTTTGGCGATGGAGAAGAATTTTATAAATTGGAGATTGAACCCTGCGCTCAATTCCTGAAAAGTGAAATGAATATTACTCCTAATTGGTATACTCCTGCTTTTGGGGGGGGCAACAATTATAAAGAAATGTTTCGAGCTTTAGAACCAATATTGAAAGAAAATGGCTATAAAGGTGCTTTTGCTACGACACCAGGTAAGAATAAGGGGTTATCAAATTTTTGGTTGAATAGATATGATTGTATAAATGTTCCACCATTTAAACCGATAGGGGATTGAATAATCATATCCAAATGGAGGTGCCAGTATGGTTGTGATTAAAGGGATTGAGTACTATCTACCAGAACAAACTGAATTGAATAATAGTGGGGATAAGCTCACGGCTAAAATTGGCATTAATCAAAGGCATATTGCAAAAAAAGATGAATTTGCATCAGACTTGGGAATAGCAGCGGCAAATATATTATTCGAAAAGAATAATATAAGTCGGACAGACGTAGATTATCTAATATATTGTACACAGTCACCTGAGTATTATTTACCAACAACTGCGTGTATTCTTCAGGATAAATTGGGACTTTCTACATCTATTGGTGCACTTGATGTTAATTTAGGATGCTCTGGATATGTTTATGGATTATCTTTGGCAAAAGCACTAATCCAAACAGGACAAGCGAAAAATGTGTTATTTATTACGGCAGATACTTATAGTAAATTTATTAACAATCAAGATCGGAGTGTAAAGCCACTCTTCGGTGATGGAGCAACTGCAACTCTACTGTCTGAGAGCAGTAGCATTTATGGTTTACAATCTTTTGTATTTGGTACCGATGGAACTGGTATGAATAATTTAATAGTTCCAGCAGGCGGTCTCAGAAATCCAATTTCAGAATTTAATTTACAAGAGGAAACTGATTCATTCGGGAACGTCAGATCAAATAGCAATTTATATATGAATGGTCCGGAGATTTTCAACTTTTCTTTGAGAGAGGTACCCAAGTCCATTAATGAATTAATGGAAAAAGAAGGTTTTTCTATAGAGGACTATGATTTCTTTGTTTTTCATCAAGCAAATCAGTTTATGCTAGAGTATTTACGAAAGAAGTTAAAGATAGAAAGCCACAAGTTTTCCATACAAGTTAATGATTGTGGTAATACAGTATCATCATCCATTCCTATTGCACTTAAAAGGGAATTGTTAAATGGAAAGATAAAAAAGGGCGATAGAGTTATGATGGTGGGTTTTGGAGTCGGTTATTCTTGGGCAGCTACTTCCATCGTGTGGCATGAATAATACATTTTAGGAGGATTATAAAATGATGACAATTGAGGAGTTTAAAGAGTTATTTGAAGCGGATATTGTAATGGTATCAAAAGGTGAAGTTAACGATGAAACCGTGCTACAAGATTTATTAGATTGGGACTCCCTCGCGTACATAGCACTAGATGCCGCTTTGGACGAACACTTTGGATTTACACTGACTACGGATGAATTATTAGGTTTGAAGACATTTGGTGATATACTGCAATATATTAAGAAAAGTGTTTAGGTAGAGACCGATGAATCCGTATAGTCTAGAGGGTAAGTCAATTGTTGTATTCGGTGCATCATCTGGCATAGGCCAAGTAACTGCCCAGTTTCTCAGTACTTTAGGCGCTAGATTGATACTAACAGGTCGCAGCAAGGATAAGTTAATTGATACTCTTCAGAATATGGAGAACACAAAAGATCATCTTGTTAAGACGCTAGATTTACAGTATCCAGATCAAGTCAGGGATTGGCTGAAAGAAGTCGTTCAAGAAACAGGAACTAAGTTAGATGGTATGGTTTACTCAGCAGGGATTCATTATTTTACACCGTTGAGAAGTATTAATCATGATCATATGCAACAAATGTTAAATATAAATATAAACAGTGTAATCCAACTTTTAGGTAGCTTTTCTAATCGAAATATTACAAATGATAATAGTTCAGTTGTTCTATTATCCTCTATTTCTGCAATCGCAGGGGAAAAAGGGGCTGCAGGATATTCAGCTGCTAAAGGAGCTATAAATTCTATTGTAAAGTCGGCAGCAGTAGAATTAGCCCAACGGCAAATAAGAGTAAATAGTATAATGCCGGGCATTGTTGAGACGGAAATGAGTAAAAAGATTGAAAATAGCTTAGGGGAAGCAACATTTGCACAAGTTAAAAACAAACATCTTCTAGGGATCGGTAAACCTGAGGACATTGCTTTCTGTATCGGGTATTTACTTGCACCTGCTTCTAGATGGGTGACGGGAACTAATATGGTGATAGATGGAGGATACACTTTGTAACAACAGTACACAAAGCATCCTTTTAATTTTAGCGTTAGGCCTGTTACGGTGACCACAAAATAGGGCAAGTTTTAATCATAAAAAAACCCGAAAAGAAACGCTTTTTTGAGCGTGTATTCTTTCGGGTTTCTTTTTCAATTTTGGATAACATAATTTATTAATTTGTCATGTCAAAGATGAATCGGCCATTGAATTTTACTTCCGCAACGAATTGTAATGTTTCTTATAAATCTTTGCGAGTGCTATTAATCAAACCGACTAACTTTGTACCGTATCAAGAGTTGGAATATCAATGAATTCAGGAGGCAGCTCAATTATGACGCAGGTTCCGTCGCAAAAAATGGCAAGATAAGACTTGTTTAAATTCTTTTTTTCGCAACCGCTTTACAAACGATGCCATGATCTTTGCCGATTTCTTTTTGAAAAAAAGTTTGCCAATTCTATTTTTTATGTGCTTAGAATTTTGTCTGCACCAATTTGCTTTATATGTTCCATCTTTTCATCCGACGTGTCGATGGCCATTACGTTCTTCTGGTGTTATGGTTTATTTTATTTTTTATCCGGTATTCAATTAGAAGAAAAAAGGGAAAATGACCAATCCTGAGTTAGGGCGGAATTATTAACTAAAAGGTACCTATTCTATTATTGATTAATATATTCCATTTATAAATCAGAAATATTGTTTTTCGTGGGCATAAATAGTGTTATAACAAATGCGGCAACGGATAAAATCATCATGAAGTAGTAGGCGTCACTTGCCCCAAGAATCGATGTAAGGGATTTAAGAATCTCAGGAGTAGTGGAGGGATTGTTCAGCATCACTGTAGTAGCATGACTTGTTGCCTGCACTGTATAAATTGTAATTACGACAGCAGTACCAATGGCCCCGGCAATTTGGCGAACAGTATTGTTCACAGCTGTACCATGAGTGCCGAGTTGTTTGGGCAATGCATTTAGTCCGGCTGTATTGAGTGGCATAGTAATGAAGCTTAATCCAATTCGCAGGCCAATGGTACGAATCATTAGATAAGTATACGTGGTCGATTCAGATAAATCTGTTACCGCCCACATAGATGGAATAATAAACAGTAGGCCAATGATGAACAGCGGTTTCGCACCAAAACGGTCGTATAATTTACCGGTGACGGGTGACATGAACGCATTTACGAGTGCCCCCGGCAACAATAGTAGTCCTGCATCAAATGCTGTAAACCCGCGACCATTCTGCAGATAAATAGGCAATAAGATCATATCTGCGTACATCATCATTGTGATTAATACGTTAATAAGAGATGTCATCGTAAACACTTTATTTTTGAAGACCGACAGGTTTAGCAGTGGATCATCCGATTTGATTTGTCGAAGACAGAATACAGCTGTTACCGCGACTCCAATCCCTAAGGTCAGGATTACGATTACATCATCCCAGCCTTTACTGCCTGCACTACTGAAGCCGTATAAAATTAAGCCAAATCCGACGGTTGATAAAAGCACACTTACCACATCAAGCTTCGACTTAGACGTCTCAGATACATTCACTAAATACTTCAACGCCAAAGTTATTACAATGAGGACAAGTGGAATAAGCCCGATAAATAACCAGCGCCAAGAATGGTATTCGACAACAAATCCCGCGAGCGTTGGCCCAATAGCCGGAGCGAATATCATCGCCAGTCCAAGCAGTCCCATAGCGCTGCCACGTTTTTCAACGGGGAAGATCGCCAGCACAACACTCATCATGAGCGGCATTATAATGCCAGTACCGGCAGCTTGGATCATCCGTCCGATTAAGAGTAGACTAAAGCTCGGCGCTGCTGCACAAAGTATAGAACCGATTAATAAAAATGACATGGCACTTATAAATAATTGCCGTGTTGTAAAACGTTTCATTAAATAGGCCGTAATCGGAATCAAAATCCCGTTGATCAGCATAAATCCTGTTGAAATCCATTGTACGGTTGTTGCCGTGACATCAAAAACATCCATCAGACTACTTAAGGCGACATTTAAAAGCGTCTGATTGAGTGTGGATAAGAAACAACCAAAGATTAAGATGGTTAGTAAGATCCCTTTATTTATTTTCTTAGTGTCTTCTTGCATGTTGCAGTCCTCTCTTCATTGCTTTTTCGACATAGTGTCAATAAAATAAATCATATCAGGATTTATATAGTATTCCTATTTGCAATTTTATTGAAAATGTCGACTAATCGACAGAATAGGCAAATTAGTTGATGAAAGGCCATTTTAACGATAATAGAGGGATGAAATGACTGAACATAAAAGAGTTGACCCACGAGCTATTCGTTCAAAAAAGATGCTTAAGAACGCTGTATTTTCATTATTGGCCGATAATGTGGAGGTTTCGCAATTGACCGTCCAAAAAATCGCCAACCGTGCGGAACTAAATCGCGCAACGTTTTATTTGCATTATGAGGATATTAACGATTTATTGCGGCAGATCGTACATGAAATCTTCGATGACCTATCCATGAAGGTTGAACCGCTATTACAAATGAAGAGCAACAACGAACAGGAGCAGCTGGTCACCTTTTTAAATTATTTTTATGAATACCGGAAAGTTTTTGCTGTATTGATTGAGCATAAAGGCTTCAAAAAACATTTGACCAACCTGTTAAAAAGTACTGTCAATAAACGAAGAAACATGAGGAACATTGACTCTACTAAGGAGGTAGTCTCCGTTGATATTATTGCAGCCTCACTACTGGGGATTATTATGTGGTGGATTAAGGATGGCAACCAATATAGCGCTGAATACATAGCGGGGCAAATTACCCTGATGTATAAAAGAAGGTATTTATAAGGGCTTTTATGATATATTCAAGTAAAGTTTGAGTCCCTAGCCAATATTCATTAAAAAGGAAGTGCGAACAATGGATTTAGAAACGGTCATGCAAGAGCTTGAAGCTCTCGGCAAGGAACGCACCAAGAAAATATATCTATCCAATGGCGCGCACGAACCGCTTTTTGGTGTGGCCACAGGCCAGATGAAGCCTATCTTCAGAAAAATAAAACATAATCAACCCTTGGCCGAGCAGCTTTATGCTACGGGAAATTACGACGCTATGTATTTTGCCGGGGTGATCGCGGAGCCTAAAGCAATGACCGAGTCGGATTTTGAACGGTGGATTGCTGGGGCTTATTTCTATATGCTATCGGACTTTGTGGTGGCAGTAACGTTGGCGGAGACGGATATTGCGCAAGAGGTTTCTGATAAATGGATTGCAAGTGAGATAGAGCTGAAAATGTCGGCGGGCTGGAACTGTTACTGCTGGCTGCTCGGAAATCGCCCGGACAGTGAATTTTCCGCAGAAAAATTAGCCGCTATGTTGGAGCTTGCTAAAAATACGATTCATGATGCTCCTGAGCGAACGAAATACGCAATGAACAATTTCATTTACACTGTGGGCGTATCCTATCTGCCGCTTCATGATAAAGCGGTTGAGATTGCAAAGGAAGTTGGCCCGGTGGAAGTCCATACCAGTAGTGCAAAAAGCAAGATTTTGAATGCTTCAATTAATATTCAAAAGGCAGTTGATAAATCGCAGCTCGGCTTCAAACGAAAACATGTAAGGTGTTAGTCAGTGATGGACATCAATGATCTTATGGCTGTATGGAATCACGCCAATTGCAAAGTAGTTGATATTCGTCGGATGACCCATAGACCTGGCGAATCTATACCTTCCTATTACGTCCCCTCAAGGCTGTTTCTTATGTCGATTCGCGGTAATGCTACAGTTAATCTGGGAAGCGAAGTTCATCGTTTACAGCGCTTTACAGTGCTTCACGTAGGCAAAGGAACTGTGCTCAACATTGATGCAGGCAGCGAAGGGCTGGATTACTATAGCATTTATTATAAAGTGAGTATGCATCCCTCACTACCCTTAGAGATTGCTACGCTATACGAGGGTGCTCAACCCCTTGATCATTCGTACAGCATAACGCCTGACCATTCGGTAACGTTGTATCGTATAGTGAGCGAAATGTTTAAGGAGTGGGGAAAGCAGCAGCCGCTTGCGCGGTTGCATGTTCGCACTTTATTCCATCAGTTTGTGTATGAGCTACTCCATCAAATGTCAGTGCAAGGGGTTAATACGACTAAGCGCGATCTGGCCGCCCGAGTCGCCGACATCATTCATGAACATTATACGGATAACATTACGCTGGAATCATTATCGGAAAGCCTGAACTATAGCGTCCCCCATTTATCTTCCTACTTCAAAATCCGTACTGGACTTAGCCCGATTGATTACTTAATTAAGGTACGCATCGAAAAAGCGGTGGCACTGCTGCTGGAAACAGATGCTACGCTGAAGGAAATTGCAGTGGGTGTCGGTTATCAAGACCCTAGTTATTTGGGCAGGCTGTTCAAAAAGTACAAGGGAGTTTCCCCGATTAGCTATAGAGAATTGCATTCCAGAAAGAACAAACTAGAAGATAGTCCTGCCACAAACATAGAATCCTCCATTGTCGCCCTTGAATCATTTCACTATACTGATTATATTGATAACGATTATCAGTATCATTTTGATCAAGAGGGAGATTCATTCATGTTTAAACATTCAAGGCCTACGCTGGCATCGGTACTGCTGCTAAGCTTCATTTTGGTGCTGAGCGCATGTGGTACAAACGGGGCTAGGGAAAATGCTGCCTCACAGCAGCCGAAGACCAGAATCGTTAAAACGGTTAACGGTGAGGTGGAGATCCCCCTTCATCCCCAGAGAATTGTTGCAGGCGAATACCTTGGCAGCTTAATTGCGCTTGGCATTACACCTATCGGAACCTCCGAACATCATATTAAAAATCCATATTTTCAGGAGTATTTGAAAGACGTTGAGAATATAGGGGACGGGAATGGAAATGTAGAGAAAATTCTGTCGCTAAATCCTGATTTGATTATAATGGATGATTTCTATCCTGAGCTAAATGAGCAGATGTCAAAAATCGCACCTACGGTCGTTATTCCATACGCTTCCCTAAAAACGGTACATGAGGAAGTGGCTTATTTCGGAGAGCTGCTTAGTGAAGAAGATAAGGCAAAAACCTGGCTTGCAGACTATGACAGCCGTATGGCCAGTGCCAAGGAGAGCGTATTGAAGGTTGTGCCTGCAGACAGCACATTTTCCATTATTGAATGGTCTGAAAACAGCTTGATGGCCGTCGGAACAGACTTCGGTAAAGGTGGACAGCCGATCTATAATGGATTGGGATTTAAGCCTCCCGCGGATATCGCCGCCGAAATGGCCGATCCGGGCTGGGCTTCATTCTCTGCTGAGGTCTTACCAAAGTATGCCGGTGACTATGTCATTCTTACCTCTGACTCAAAAAAGCTGGATGAACTTAAAGCCGACCCGATCTGGGGCGCACTGCCAGCAGTCAAAAATGATCACGTATTTCTTTGGACAAGCGATCGTTCCGGCTACTGGGATCCAATAGCTATTCTGAGTCAGACAGAAGAGTTGGCGGATTGGCTGACAAGCCACTAATTGAGTGTGTTTCAAACATAAAGGGACTGTCTCAGGAGTAGAATTCTACAATGAGATAGCCCTTTTTTCATATTAACCATCAGCCAATCTTGGTCTGTTGGTTGCGATGTTTCCGAAGCAAGGCATGATATTCGCGTATTATGCATTTAAATTCAGCGGTAATTAATGTTATTGACAAAATATTTGACAATGATTAGTATTGAAAAATATTAAAAATGAAGTTAGCGGCATAACAATTAAATAATTCGCAAGCTATGATTGCTATGGATCACACTATAGCAGGAGCAGCTTCTGGAGAGACCGTGGGAGATTCCCCCGGCGCCGAAGGGTTCACAATCTCAGGCAAAAGGACAGAAGAGTACTAGATAATTCATTTGTTATTCTGATCATCGTCAGAATAAAGGAATGTATTTTATTTATTATTCTTAGACCTAAGAGATTGGAGCGTATCCAATCTCTTTTTTGTTATCATTTTTACTTGTTATTTTTTTCACATAAGGGGGAGTTCGAAATGGCAGCACAAGAATTAAAGAGAGATTTAGAGAATCGGCATGTTCAGCTCATTGCAATTGGTGGAACCATCGGTACCGGATTATTTTTAGGATCAGGTAAAGCTATACAGCTGGCAGGACCATCGATCATTTTTGCTTATTTAATCGTGGGTATCGCTATTTTCTTTGTAATGAGGGCATTGGGAGAACTTCTGTTGTCTAAAGCAGGTTATCAATCTTTTACAGACATTGCCGAAGACTATCTTGGACCGCGGGCAGCGTTTGTAACCGGATGGACCTATTGGTTTTGTTGGATCATGACGGCTATGGCCGATATTATAGCTGTCGGGGTCTATGTACAATATTGGTTTGATATCCCGCAATGGATACCCGCAGTCATTTGTTTAATTATTTTATTAGGACTCAATTTATTGACGGTAAAAAGCTTTGGCGAATTGGAATTTTGGTTTGCTTTAATTAAGGTAATCACTATTCTCGCATTGATTGCCATCGGGGTAGTTCTACTGGTGATTGGATTCAAAACAACTACCGGAACGGTTGCGCTCAGTAATATTTGGGCACATGGGGGAGTATTTCCAAACGGGATTTCAGGGTTCTTACTTTCATTTCAAATGGTTGTGTTTGCTTTTGTGGGTGTGGAATTGGTGGGCGTATCGGCAGCAGAGACTTCTAATCCAGAAAAAACTATCCCATCGGCGATTAATAAAATACCTTTACGAATTCTATTTTTCTACGTGGGTGCTATTATTGCCTTATTATGCATCAACGCATGGACAGAACTAAACCCGGCAGAAAGTCCTTTTGTTAAAACATTTAGTTTAGTGGGGATTCCGATTGCCGCGGGGGTTATTAACTTCGTTGTATTAACATCAGCTGCGTCCGCTTGTAACAGCGGGATGTTCTCAACAAGCCGGATTCTATACAATCTAAGCAGAAATGACCAGGCTCCAGCCAACTTTGCAAAGCTTAATAAAAATCATGTACCCAGTAATGCTTTATTTATATCCACGCTTGTCTTATCTGTAGGCGCTTTGTTGAGTAAGCTGATTCCGGAGACGGCTTTTGGCATCGTAACAACGATTAGTGCCATTTGTTTCATCTGGGTTTGGGGCGTCGTTCTAATATGCCATTTGCGATATAAAAAGACGAAGCCGGAATTGCAGGCCAAATCAAAATTCAAAGCACCGTTTACACCCTTTGTGAATTATGTTGTTCTAGCCTTGTTTGCAATCATACTCATAATTATGCTATTTGCTGATGAAACTCGTCCGGCCTTATTGTTGACGCCTTTATGGTTTATATTATTATTTGTTTTGTATTCAATAAATAGAAGAAAGAGGGAAAGAATAACGCTTGATCCAAGAGATCGTCTCGAAGGTATTCGGACTAACACGGAGATCCGGCATGATTAGTCGATGAAGGTGCTTGCTGATATTACAGTTAGATAGGCAGTCAGAGAAATCCACTATTCTTAAATCCTGCTTGGGTAAGCATATCCTTGATATCTCCCACAAACTCGCTCAGGCTGGCAGTGGAAGCATTTTGGAATCTGTTTTCACTGGGGATATTGCCAATTTGTTTTGTTAAATCCTCTTTCTATTCCTGTATCCAATCCTTACGAGTTGCTGCATTTTTAGCGAAGTTTAGTAAGATGCTACTCCAGTCTTTCCCGTTATTCTTCCATGTTTTTTATGTTGCTGAGCAAAAAAAAGCGGCAGTCTATGACGTTACTTCTCGTCCATAGGCGGGCCGCTTTTTTAATCAGTCTAAAAAATCTCCTCTATTTAAAATCCACTTTGATCAGTGCTATCTCACTATTCGTGCCAATTCGTAATGGCGGTCCCCAAGTCCCTGCACCAGATGTAACGATGACGTGAGGGCTGTTTGGATTCTTTTGATAGTGGCCATAATCTACTGTAAACATAGCATTAGTGATCAGATTTGCAGGGAATACTTGTCCTTGATGCGTATGTCCGCTAAGTATCAAATCAACGTCATCTGCGTATTCAATCCTATTGGTTGGTTGATGATCCATTACGATAACGGGCATATTTGTATCAATGTCACTCATCACCTCTGAAGTAATCGCTCTGGGGTTCCCTTGATTACCAATCGGTGAGGAATCCCTTCTACCCACAACAACGAATTGATTATCAATAACGACATGCTCATCATTTAGAAGTTTGATATTACTCTTATCTATAAAGTTCACGATCTGATCGTATGAGCGTCCTGCATCATGGTTACCTAAACAAGCATAAACCCCATAGGTTGACTGAATAGTGCTTAATAACTCTATTCCTTTGGAAGGATTAGAGAGCGCATAGTAGTTACCATTAAATATATCTCCTGTCATCAACACCATATCCGGCTGTAGTCCATTAATACGATCAACAACGTCTTCAATAAACTTTACATCATTTACGTAGCCTAAATGTAAGTCGCTGATCAGGACGATATTTAACTGATCTAATGAAGTGTTTTTATGTATTTGGAGCGGATAGGTGACTTCTTTTAAATGATTCGCATTATAAATCCCATAGGACACCAATCCTATGACTAGAATTAATACTACGGACCTTGTATGAAAAATAACACGTGCTGGTGTAGGAGAAGGGAGGACCTTAATCCACTTACTAATTAGTAAGATTACATCTGAAAGGATCAATAGCAGGAATAAATAGAAATAGATCCCCATCCAATAGTCTCCGAATTGACCAATAAAATTAACAATATTTGAATCGGTCGTCATAGCTGAAGAAGACAATAGTAAATTAATAATGATTGTTAATGCACATAAGCTGTAGATGACTCCATATATGATCCCGTTTATATTTGAAAATATATGTTGCAGCCATTTAAAAATCTTTCTCGCAATGTAATAGTTAGTTGCCGCGTACATAGCGAATATAAACAAAAATGCAAATACCATAGGGTACACCATCCTAGTACTTTAGATATAAGAACTAAAGTTAATACAATGATTATAGCAATAATTACTAATTTCAGAAATTAAATGAGGTATTGAGTTTACTGGGTTTTTCAGTTATTGTTTATTACTATTTCAGCTGATATAATTCTTATTTCGACAATAAGTTTACAAGTAAGATCACTATCGTAATGGTAAAATCAATTTAAAAGTGGTGAATTCATGAGAGAGTTCTACAGTCGGGTGAATCGAAAAACCTATTACATATTAATGTTAATGATCATCGTTCTTATGATGTTTGGATTAATACTATCTACTCTAGAGTTAGATGGGATTGATTTTGGTTATATCATTCATTTTTTATGTGTGGCGTTTCTAACGGTTTGTTTATGGATTTACCCTAAGCATGAGACACATACTTTTAGAAAGATTATCATTCTATTTGGATTTGCGTATTTTTATACGCTATTCTTTTTATATCCTCAAACTTGGACTACCTATATCCTCATTTGTCTTATTCCTGCACTCTCTATTCTATTTTTTGATTTAAAATTGTTCTATTTTTCCTTCGTTATAAATGGAATACTGATGGTAACTACATTTGGTTATATCCTCTTGATTGATAGAGGGGATCTATATACATATTTACATTATGATATTCTAGGGAATTTCATTAATATAATAGCGGTTCAAGTGTTATTATTTTTCATTTTTCAAATATCATTTAAACGGATGAAAAAACAGCAGCTTTATTATGAACAATTACAGCAATCTGAGCGTTTAAAGATGGTTGGGCAATTAACAGCTGCCGTTGCGCATGAAATTAGAAATCCAGTGACAGTGGTTAGAGGTTTTTTGCAGTTTTTTGATGAGGATCCTTCATTTGATGATCCTATGAAAAGAAAATTTAAATTAATGATTGATGAATTGAACACAGTAGAACAGATTATCTCGCAATTTCTAACCCTTTCAAAGCCAAATGGAGAACAAAAACTAGAAAAAGTAGATGTGAAGGATGTTATTGAGAGTGTCACAGGATTGCTCCATTCCTACGCAATGTTATCTGATAATCAAATTGTTACCTATGTAGAAGAAGACTGCAAGATCTCTATTAATAAAATTGAATTTAAGCAGCTGCTTATTAATATAATAAAAAATGCTTTAGAGGCTTCGGATGTTGGTAAATCTGTCTCTATTATGGCGAATAGGAACAATAATTTTATTGAGATAACAATCATCGATGAAGGAAGCGGGATGTCGGAAGCTGAGGTTAAGTCGCTAGGGACTCCTTTTTATTCATTAAAAAGTAATGGAACAGGCTTAGGATTAATGATTTGCTTTAATATCGTAGAAAAATACGGCGGGGAAATTTACTATAGTAGTTCTGAAGGTAAGGGGACAACAGCTACTATCCGCTTTTTAGCTATAAATGACCAGTAAAACGGAACATTCTTTCTGTTGAAAGAAGGGGATTACCTCAAGCCTTCGGCCGGAGAGGTAATCCCCTTTTCCTAGATAAATATGTTTATGTTTGCTGCGTTAACGATTATTTTAGAGGGATTTTGATCTCCAGTTGTTTGTTATAATTTTTAACTACATTGCCTTTGGCATCTACTTTATAAGCCCCGGTGTTGCCCTTTTCAAATACGGCTTGATACGGTCTAATAATCAGATATTCTGCCGCTGAACTAGGCGCTTCGAACAATAAATCTTCAGAAACCGTATTTTGAGTTGCTGCAACAGAATCCCTTGCAATAAATTCTAATTCATTTCCCAGATTATCATAAATGTCATATCCTAAAGCCTGTGCTTGGGTGCAACCCCTTTAACCGCTAAAGCGATACGCACAGAAGTCTCTCCCGCAGCAACACGGGTGGTTTTGATTTCAAATTGGTTGTCTTTCTTTATAGCAGGCAGCTGAATGTTACGCACTAATCCTGCTTGCTTGAGAGAAAATTTAAGTACATACGGTTCATCGATTCCGTTAAGCTTCACATGGATACTCAATTCAGAGGAAGCCAGGTTTGCCTTTTGTTGCTCAGTTAGCCATTCGGTCTGCAATACAACAACCGCCTTGTTGGCATCACCGTCACTGATCCAGCGTGGTGTTTTTAAATCAATGCCTCCTGGTTGAGTGAGCTTGGCGTCTATTCCCACAATAGTACCTTCTGCAAGATAGGGCTCACCTTTATCATTTAAAGTTACTCCTGCGAGGATTCCTGAAAATAGCGATCCCTCACGGCTCAGGTCGATCTTAATATAGTTACCATCAAACTGCGCACTGCCCTTTAAAGTAAGCTGATCGTGTGAATCGGCCACTTTTGTTGTATTCAGGGAAGCTTCAACAGCGGGTTGGGCACTGGATGCTTGAGTTAAAGCTGGCATTCCCAACGCTCCTAGGCATACAGCAGCACTTAAAATTACAGACATCTTCTTAGTCATTTTTTTCATGATATTATCAAGCTCCTTAATTTTTATTTAACTAGCACGTTTATCTCTAGACCGTCAATATAATGCTTCACTGGCTTTCCAGAACTGTCTGTTTTAAATGCTCCATTCTTACTTTGTGGGTTCTCAAACTCATAAAGATAGCCACGGATTGTGAGCATATTAGGGTGTTTCTCAAATGGCTCAGTAAGCAAATCGACATTAAGTGACCTATTGGAAGTCGAGAGGACTTTCTGTGAAATATCTTTCAGCACCTGTCCTTGTTGATCCTTTACTTCAAAGCCCACTAAACTCAATGCTGCATGATCTTCGTCTGTATCCTGTTCCAGCATGAGCGACAGGCGTGTCGTTAATGGACTATATTCCAGCTTTTTCAGGATCAAACTCCATCCTCCAGCTTGTGCGCGTATGTCAGGTGTGGAAATTTTATTGATCGTAGCCTTCCGCGCAGGAATTTGGAGAACAAACGGTTCATCCATACCGTTTAAGCCAAGGGTTACAGTCAATACAAATCGATCAGGAAAAGGTTTGTTGGAGATTCCGGAATTCGAGGAATCCACTAGTCTAAAAATAGCTGTGTTGCTTTCCGCACCTTCTATCCAGCTTAGAAACGGCATAGCTTTCCAGAGACCATCTGAAAATTGCTCCAGGGAAGCGCCGTCGATCATTACTTCTGCAGAGGTTATTGCACCTTTCGCTAAAAAAGGCTTCCCATCCGCTCCAATCGTTACTCCGGCTAGCTTACCTTCCAGTTTTTCTCCCTCACGCTTCACCGAGAATGCCAACCGGCTGCCATCAAATACAGCCTCTTCGGCAGACAAGGTGATCCCTTCATGGGTATCACTGCTGTTTAGACGGGAAGTCAGTCCCAGACGCTGGGCCGCTTGTAACCCTATATCATCTGCCCGTTCAAAAATACCGCCTATCAAGGGAAGCTGCTTGAGCGCATTGGCCAACGTAGGCGGATAGATAGCCGTTAGCATAACACTTAACAATATCGCCGCAGTCACAGCAGCTGTGATTTTTGGATATATCCGCTTTTTCTTTTCCTTTTCCACAGGATCCTGGACAATGGTGGCCAGCGATGCATAAATCGAATCCTGCCGTGATCGTAGTAAAGGAGGAAGCTCCTGTATATTAGCTTTCCCTAGCTCCCTGATCTGCTTTTCTAAATTGTTATTATTCATTAGCAAGACCCTCCTCCCGCACAGGATGTATCTGTTTGGACAACAATCTCCGTGCGCGATGAAGTCGTGCCCTGACCGCTCCCTCGGAGATGTCGAGCACATCTGCAATCTGCTTAATGGATAAATCGTCATAATAAAAAAGCACGATAGCAAGCCGCAGGGATTCGTCCAACTGATTAATGAAGCTTTGCAGGTCTACGTTGCCTGAATCTTCAAAATGCACATAGGAAACGACCGGTTCCTCGGGAATTTCCGCCACAGCTATAGTTCGTTCTCGCATACGAAGTAACTGATTGCATTCATTAATCAGGATGCGTATAACCCAGGTTTTAAAAAACTTAGGCTGCTTGAGGTTGGCCAACCCTTTATACACCTTCAGTGTTGTTTCCTGAAGAGCATCCGCGCAATCTTCATCTTTTAGCAGAATGGTTTTGGCTAATCTGTACAACTGGGATTCCAGTTGCCTGAAAAGACGTGTGAACGCCTCGTGGTCGCCTTTCTGCGCTTTTTTGATATCCAGTTCGTTTTCCAGCAAATGATTTTTCCTCCTTGAGGGCCCTCTGTATAATTAGATGGAGAAGACATCCAAAAAGTTATATTTAGGATAAAATTCATTCTCCTGGACAAATCACTTACCTCGGTAGTGGTATAAAGTCCGTGCAATTCATTGTTTTTGGCAAGGGGAGTTTCAAGTGGATAAACTGAAAAAAATCCAGAATTACCACCTTATCTGAAAAGAAGTAGTGGGGTAATCCTGAATTAAAAATTGTATACATATATCTTGGTACGCAGTGTGTCCGTGCATGTTAGGGTACGGACAGGCTGCATGCCTGGAAGGGCAAAACAAATGCTAATGACCACCGCGCCCGGCAGTAGCTCACGCTTGAACTTGTCCCCAAGCCGTTTCATCGCTCCGGGAAATAAGTAACAAAGAACAATATCCGCATGCTCGTAAGAGCTGCTATAAATATCCCCACGTACATAATGAAGCCTTCCGTGGAGCAGATTCTGGCCTTCGTCTGCTCGCAGCATACGTGTGTCGAACCTAGCAAGCAGCTGGGATGTCCACAAGGGAATACTGGAATTTTCAATGCCCGTCAGCCTTTTGCCTGGACATTGGCGAATAACATCCATGCCAAGTGTTCCCCAACCCGATCCCGCCTCCACAATGCTGCTATATCCCGGAATCCGATTCACCTCAACGGCAACAGCCGAGCGTACAGATTTTGACGTAGGCATCGGCGATATCCCGTTCCTCCAGCTCACCAGCACAATCGACACCATGGATAACAAGGCTGCGAAGGCGATGAGCCAAGCGATGACTTGAATCACGATCAATACTATCATTCCTTCTTCAACTGCTAGAAGCAGGCTTCGAATTCTATTACTTTCTCTCAGCATTTCGTTTATTAACTTCATATGGATAAAGATCCTGAATTTCCTTGCTTTCAATATCTTGACCTACATAAAAAATCAGAGTGGGATCATTTACTGGATGGGCATAAGAAAGATAAGTGCGATGAATAAAATCAAAGTCCATCTTACCCAGCTGGAAATCGATTTGATATTTATCTTCTAAATAGACTTCAAATTGCTTTTTTAAAGCCAGAGACTTCCACGGAAGTCCAAAGAATAAAAAGTAGATTCCTATAAGAAATATCAAAAAAATTAAGAGGAAAAGCGACTTTTTACTGAGAATGGTATGTTTTATAATTCATAACCCTCCCTAGCGTTTATTCTACATGAACTTTGCTGGACATATCAAAATCAACCTCTTCAAGAAATTCGATAACTTCTCCATTGGGACTGTGAATGATCGCGTTTTTTATTAGAAGAGGCGGTTCGCCCAGAGACAGAGAATCCGGTGCTATAAAAGCTTTTGCGCCATGTGCAAGGGCTTTTTGATACATCTCCTCTACATTATCTACATAGAAGGCAAGATGTAATAACGCTCCGTGCGCTATATCTTCATCAGACAAGGCTTTTTTTCCTTGAGCGGCGATGACTGCATCATTATCAAAAATCTCAATGCAGGTTCTGCGGTCAGGTGAAATCAGCATGGAGGCTTCTTTGATCTGAAAGGATGGCAGACTCCAATGATGACCTAGCTTGAATCCTAAAACGTCCATATAGAATGAAATAGTTGCTTTATAGTCTTTGGCTTGAATTGCTACATGTGCAAGGCCTTTTACACTCATTTATAATCGCTCCCAACTTTAATATATACTTATTATAGTTGTATTAAAATATGAGATATATATAAGATAAGTGTTTTGTAGTAATATGGTTATTAAATTTAAGGTATTTTAGCGAAATAAGTTTATTTTATAAAATGGGTTTAGGAGGCGCTTGCTATGGAACAACTTGTGGATGAGATTGATAAAAAGATTATGCAATTACTTCAGTACAATGCCCGAATGTCCATTTCACAAATCAGTAAAGAGGTTTCGATGTCACAACCCTCTGTTAAAGAACGAATGATCAAGCTGGAGGAAAGGAATATCATTTCTGGGTATCATGCAGCTTTTAATCTACGAGATCTGGATCGGGGCACAACTACGTTTATTCTATTAAAAACAGAACATTGCCAAGAGATTACGGATTTTTGCAAACATGCTATGGAAGTTACCGATTTATATCGGATTAGCGGAGAATATAATTACCTCATAAAGGTGCAAACCGCATCGATTGAGGAGTTAGCTGAATTCCAAGACAACCTTATAAAGTTTGGACCTTCAAAATCTCATATCAGTCTGAAAAATATATTGGAAAACAGGGTGTTGCTCTAAAGCCCATTTTCCAAACACAATATCTAGTAACCGCTTTCATTCCATTGTAGAATGGATGAAAACAACGTTAGCATTGACTCGGATACAAGGGAGCATGGGTATGGAGAGGTTTTTATTCAGGAAAAAGTATATTCCGTTCACCTATAAGATGATGATACCGTACCTCATTCTAGTATTGCTGACAGATGTATTGGTGGGTTATATAGCTTATACGATGCTCGTAGAGTCCAGAACGGAAATGGCGGAAACGAATGTGCGGACAGCTTTGAAGCAGACGAGGAACAATATCGAATATCAGACAGATGAAATCAAACGAATGACTAACTCGCTGTTTCTCAATACGAATTTCCAGAATGCTCTGCAGTTTAGGGGAGATGCATTGGAAAACATGCTCAAAATGAGGGATGATATCGTTCCTTATATGAAAGCCCCTCTGCAATTGTATGGGAACAATCTGAGACTTGTGCTCTATACCGCAAATGAGACGATGCTTGAAATCCCCGGTGATGATATGTCTGTACCTATCGGTAGAAGCGATTATTATATTCTTTCTGATCAGGTTATTGAAGATAAGGAATGGTTCAAGTCGATTGTTGCCAATAACAAAGACAGCTTGTGGCTTCAGGCGGACAGCGACAGTGAACTAAGCAATATCTCCTATTTCCGCAAGCTGGTTTCTTCCAAGGGAGGGCCATCGATTATTGGTTATATTCGCGTCACGGCGAGAATTGACGAGCTTTTTGGCAATTTCGATACTTTTCCGATTGAACAGGGCATAGACCTTCGTCTAGTGGATCGGGTTAGTGGATTAACTCTTTATGAACAAGGTATTGTCGATGAACATGCGAGGCAAGACGCTTATCTGATCATTAGTGAAGATATTCCGTTGTCTGACTATGCTATCGAGGTACGGGTGCCACATGCATACTTGAATAAAGATGCTAGCCGAATGCAGAAGGTGATCACCACCGTTTGTTTAATTAGCTTTTTAGTCATGGCGGTGATCGGCTTCCTCGTTGCCCGCATATCAGGCAAAAAAATTAAACGGATCGTATATTTGGTCCGGTCGTTTCAGGAAGGGAATTTTTATAAAAGAATTGGGTTTGCCGGGAACGATGAATTTGTCTACATTGCTAATAGTTTTAATCAGATGGCGACTAGCATCCAGGACCTGATCCAGAACGTCTATGAGCAAGGTATTCAGAAAAAGCAAGCAGAACTGGATGTGCTTCAAGCTCAGATCAGTCCGCATTTTTTGTACAATACATTGTCGACCATTGGCAGCTTGGCCAATTTAGGCGAAGTTGAGAAGGTTACACAGATGGTACAAGGTCTTTCTAAATTCTATCGCCTCACCTTGAATGAAGGACATGTCTATATCTCTCTTGAAAAAGAGCTGGAGCAGGTAAGGATGTACCTTGAAATTCAGAGGGTAAAGTATGCCGATGCGTTTGAGGTTTATTATGATATTGATCCTGATATTTTACAGGTTCCCATCATCAAGCTGATTTTGCAGCCGTTTGTAGAAAATATATTCAAGCATGCTTGGTTTGGGGAGACGATTGCGATCCGGATTACCGGAAAACGGCTGGGTGAACGCATCGAGCTCAAGGTCATCGATAACGGAATTGGTATGCGGGCGGATACACTGCGAAATATGCGTTCGAGCTCATTCCATTCGAGCAGCTATGGACTGAGAAACGTGGAGGAACGAATCAAGCTGAGATACGGCCATGATTTCGGCATTCATATCGGCAGTTACTTTGGGGCAGGAACGACCGTTCAAATTATCTTACCGGTGGATAATGCGGAAATCCGGGAAGTTATGGGGGAGTAAATAGTATGGCGATGGAGATCAACGTTCTGCTGGTGGATGATGAAGTGATCGATTTGGAATGGCTTAGACGGCGAGTGGCGGGCAGTGATCATTTGCCTTTGCATAGCGTGAGAACGGCAACGAGCGGTTTTGCCGCTTTAAAAATGATGGAGCAGCACCGCATTGATATCATTCTCTCCGATATCCGCATGCCGATTATGACGGGCGTGGAATTTGCCCGGAAAGCGAAGGAGATTAACCCTGAGGTCCATCTGCTTTTTATTAGCGGACATCAGGATTTCAACTATGCCAAAGAGGCAATTCAATTAAATGCTTCCGGTTATTTGCTTAAGCCCGTCGATGATGACGAGTTGAATAAGACGCTGACTGAACTCTGCGCCAAGATCGAGAAGGAGAGGAAGCAGCATATTTCCTTATCGGAAACACTGACGCTTGTGAATCAGGAGCTGCTGCTGCGCTGGTTTAATGAGACTGCCCCGGGGCAGGTCGAGACGCATATTCACAACGTTCTTACGTCTTACTTACAAGGTGCGTCGGCGGTTGCCATCGTCGAGATCGACGATATGGCACGGAAAATCCAAACTTGGACGGAAGAAGAGCGGAGTTTATGGAGCAGCACGGCCAATCAGTTTATCCGGAAGTTCGCGCAAGATCAAAATTTAGGCATGGTCATCACAACCTATGACTATCATTTTGTGATCCTTGCTGCGGTTCAGGAACAATATTTTACCGCTTTGATGGAAGAACTCATTCGGACATTCTATCAGGAGTTCTCCTGTTCAATTACGATTGGAAGAGGGATGTACACAACAGAACTGGGTAAGCTGCATGATTCCTATCGGCAGGCTCAGGCTGCTTTAAGTATTAAATGGATTGTTGGGAAAAATAGAATCATCCAAGATGCCTCGGAATGGAGCCCGAAGGAAAAAATCGCCTCAGATTTAGAGGTTATTGTGGACCGGATGCTTAAAGCGATGCTCGATTACGACCTTACCACCATTGATGATTGTTTGCTGCAGCTGTTTGCCGGGGACAGTCCGCTCTCCCAGAAAAACGACATCTACGATATCATTATTCGGATTACCTCCAAGCTTCATGCCGATCTGCAGCAAATGAACGAACATCTATATGAGATTTTGAATTGGGATTCACATCATCCCTTTGTGCTGTTTCAGTTCGAAACGGTGCATGATATTCTCTCTTGGCTGAGAAGAAGGTTTTTTGAGTTGTCGGAGTTGCTTTATTTGAAACGGCAAAGACAAAAGCGGAAGTTAATTGATGAAATCACGGAATATGTGAAAGAGAGACTAGATCAAAAAATAACGCTGAACGAAGTGGCCGCCCATTTCGATTTTACGCCTAATTATCTGGGGCATTTGTTCAAGGTTGAAACCAACAGTTTATTCAGTGATTTTCTAAGTGAATTACGGATGAAACGGGTATGCGAGCTGCTCGAAGATCCGACTAAGAAAGTGTATGAGATTGCGGAACAAGCCGGATATAAAAATATTATTTATTTCAACAGACAGTTCAAGCAATACATGGGCATGTCGCCCGGAGAGTACCGGAAGAAAAATAAAATCTAACAAACCAGCGGTGAAAATGAAAACCCGGCGATGATTTTTCGGTTATTGGAGAATCGCTGCCGGGTGTTTTTGGTCTGCCGGCTAACCTTTTTTTATCGAATCGTTGAATTAGTATTATGTTTAGTTGTTTCGCTGAATTATCTAAGCGCCTTCGCCCTTTTATAATAAGTGATATAGAGAAGAGAGGGGTGCAAAGATGAAAGGGCATACATTTTGGAGCGATTTAAAGAATTATAGGGTTCTCTTGCTGATGCTGGCTCCGGCGGTTGCTTTTTTCCTTCTGTTTGCCTATGTCCCGATGGCGGGCATTATTATTGCCTTCAAGCATTACGATTACGCGGGCGGTATTTTTGGAAGTGCCTGGAACGGGCTCGACAACTTCCGCTTTTTCTTTGAATCAGGGGATGCTTGGCGGGTAACACGAAATACAGCACTATATAACATTGCATTTATCGTCGTCAATAACAGTTTGCAAATTTTTGCAGCGATTATGTTGTTTGAGGTCGGTGGTAAATGGTTCCGCAAAATCACACAATCGGCGTTGTTCCTGCCGTACTTTATCTCATGGGTCGTTGTCGGTGCGATTGCTTATAACCTGCTAAATTATGATATCGGCACCGTGAATGCTTTGCTCAGAGGTATCGGACTCCAGCCTGTCGATATTTATAATACACCTTCCTATTGGCCGTATATTCTGGTTCTCGTTTCTGCATGGAAAAGTCTTGGATACGGAACGGTGATGTACTTGGCTGCGATTACGGGGATAGATACAGAAATGTATGAAGCAGCCGAAATCGATGGGGCTAATATTTTTCAGCGAATTATGAAAGTAACTATTCCGAATTTGTATCCAACGATTATTATTCTGGTGCTGCTGGCAGTCGGGAACATTTTCCGTGGTGATTTCGGGATGTTCTATAACATGATCGGCAACAACGGCTTGTTGTTCTCCTCGACAGACGTTATCGACACTTTCGTATTTAGGTCACTGATTACTTCGAATGATATCGGCATGTCAGCTGCAGCTGGAGTTTTCCAGTCCGTTCTTGGCTTTGCGACGATCATGTCAGTGAACTATGCTGTCCGTAAATACGACAAAGACCGCGCTCTGTTCTAATCGTGTCAAGAGTTAAGTCTTTCATAATGGAGGTAACGATATGAAGCAGCTCGATCGTAAAATATTTTCAGGTATTGGTTATGTGTCCCTGATTTTTCTCTCAGTTTTATGTATTTTCCCTTTTATACTTGTCGTATCTTCATCCTTTACGGAGGAATCCAAAATCCTAACGGATGGTTATCAATTTATACCTAATGCCTTCTCAACCGAGGCGTACAGCATTTTGTTTAAGTATCCCGAACAGATGATTCAAGCCTATATAGTGACAATAGGGGTTACTATACTCGGCACGGTGCTTGGCTTGTTTCTGACTTCGATGACTGCTTATGCGCTATCCCGAAGAGATTTTAAGTGGCGCAATAAATTTTCGTTCTTCTTTTTCTTTACGACTTTGTTCAGCGGCGGTTTGGTTCCGTGGTATCTGCTTATGGTCAACTACCTGCATATGAAGGATACGCTAATGGCCTTAGTGGTTCCGATGATGCTTAATGTCTTTTATATCATTGTTATGAAGTCTTTTATGGGCAGCATTCCGGAAGCGATTGTAGAATCGGCAAAAATTGACGGCGCAGGCGACTTTAAGATCTACGCTCGTCTAATCCTGCCGCTGTCCAAGCCTGCGTTAGCTACCATTGGATTGTTTCTAGCACTTGCCTACTGGAACGACTGGTATAATGCATTGCTGTTTGTATCGAATGAAAACTTGATGCCACTCCAATATTACTTGTATAAAATGCTTGGTAATATGGATGGCATGCGCAAAGCGATGATGGGGGCCGGGGCAGTCGTAACGACATCGATCCCAACCGAGAGCTTGAAAATGGCGATGACAGTTGTGGCCACTGGCCCAATTTTGCTGGCTTATCCATTCGTGCAGAGGTATTTTGTCCAAGGTTTGACGATTGGTGCTGTGAAAGGATGAACCCGGGGAAACTCGGTTTATCAATACAATTAAACACAAGGGGGAAGGCTTGAGATGCTGAAGAGAAATAGATTGATGATGCTAGCGCTCGTTTTAACCTTCGTAATGATTCTAAGTGCATGTGGTGGTGGCAATAACAATGCTAATACGTCTGCACAGGCTACAAATAATGCGTCAGAGGGAGGAAGCGACACTACGAACACCTCAGAACCTGCAACTACCTCAGACACCCTTGATACCTCTAAAGAAGTGAAGCTGAAAATGATTTTTGTTGGTCCTAAACCGATAGACTATGATAGCGTTTTTGCTGAAATTAATAAAAAGCTGAAAGAAAAAATTAATGCTACTGTAGAGGGCGAGTTCCTGGATTGGTCGGACTGGGCGCAAAAATATCCGCTGAAGCTGGCAGCAAATGAGGATTTTGACCTCATCTATTCGGCAAACTGGGCTGGTTACAATGACCAGGCGCTGAAAGGCGGATTCCTGGAATTGACCGACGAGCTGCTTACCAAATATATGTCGCAGACTTTAGCAGCTATGTCTGATGTGAGCTGGGATCAGGCTAAGGTAAATGGGAAACTGTACATGGTTCCACAAAACAGAGGGGAATCCGTTGAAAAATTGATTTTGTACCGTGAGGATTTGCGTAAGAAATATAATCTTCCTGAGATCAACAGCCCAGAAGCGTATGCCACTTATTTGAAAACCATAGCGCAAAATGAAAAAGGAATTACGCCGTTCACTCCGGAAACAGGAGACTGGAAATATCATAATTTGGACCGTGTATTGCTGAAGCAACAAAACGAATGGAATATGTTTGATCTCGACCTTCCGTTTGCTTTCAAATTGACGGATGAAAAAGGGCAAGTATTTAACGTATATGAAACGCAAGAGTTTAAAGACCTACTTGTATATTACAAAGATCTCGCTGATAACAATGCTTGGTCGAAAAACGTTTTAAACAGTAAAAATGATCATCAGGCCGATTTTAAAGCAGGCAAAACAGCATCGATTACGCACAACAACGGAACACTTGGAGCACTTATGGCTTTGATGCGCCAAGAGAATTCCCCTTATGAAGTAGCATTGGCTGACATCAACCAAGGCAAGAAGAAATCAGTGGCGATTTCCACACAAAACGGTACTTCGATCCATGCTACTTCCAGAAATGTGGAACGTTCCTTGATGTTCCTCGATCTGATGCAAAATGATAAAGAACTGCACGACCTAATGATGTACGGCCTTAGCGGTGTACATTACGAAGCGGTTGGCGATGACAAATATAAAGCCCTTGAAAAGAATCCGAACTATACTGGCTTCTCTAACTGGAACTTCAACTCGCCACTTAACCGTGACAATGAAGCATTCCCGCAAGAAGCAAACGATCTGGCTAAAGGCTGGGAAGCAAATGTCTATCACTACGCGCTTGAAACCTTCGTATTCGATAACAGCAAAGTGAAAACGGAAATTGCCAACGTTGGTAACGTAATGCTCCGTTATGCGATTCCGCTTGAGTACGGCGTAATCAAAGATATCGACAAAGGTCTTGAAGATCTGAACAAGCAACTGAAATCCGCGGGCATTGATAAAATCCAAACCGAACTGCAAACTCAAATCGATGCTTTCTTGGCAAACAAATAAGCTACAGAATAAGGGAGACCTAACAGTCATCAAATGGCTGTTAGGTCTCCCTGTTTAATTGGTCATCCGCGGTTGAAGCCGCTATCGGACACAGTTGACCCTAATGGCAGCTTTATCGCACTTTTGGAATACTAACGGACTCCACAGTCGCTATTAGCCTAAAACACGCCTAGAATGAAGCTCAGGATAAAGAATAGCTGCACTGGAGTCCGAAAGTCTGCTTTAAAGGCTGAAAATCAGTAAATAAAGTCACCTCGGTCCGTTAGGCAGACTAAAACAAAAAGCATCAGCCCTTCTGTTAGGGAGAACCGCTACTCTTTGTCAAAAGGAATAAAAAAGAAGAACCGGCATGAGCTGCCGGTTCTTCTTAATATATAATTTGCGCGCAATGAAATAACGTGATAATATGAGAAGACCACTGTTGATCTGCGTATTTTAGACGGATTTGTTACATCTTATTTATACATTAATATTACCACGCGGATTGGCAGTTTGTCAAATTTGTATTTTTGCTTCTTGATAACAACCTTGAAAAGGAGCGTGTTAGTAAAAATGTTAAGCGAAAAAGATTGGCAGGGAGAACAGAAACGGCTAGATTTGGTCACGGAAGAATTGCAATCAAAGATTGGCGAGCTGGAACCGGAAGTGACAGGATTACGTGAACAGGTGACGGACATCCGCAAGCAGTTTTGGGAGGAAGTTACGGTCAATACGAGCACACATGAGGATTTCGAGGAGACCTTTTACAGTATAAAACAGCAGGAAGCATTGTTGTCTGAGCGGGAGCGTAGCCACCGCCAACGGATGCAGCGTTATAAGAACATGAAACGGCTGCTGCCGTCACCCTATTTTGGACGAATGGACTTTCAAGAAGATGGATTGAACTCTAATGAGCAAATTTATATCGGGGTGGCGTCTTTCATCGATGCAGAAGGTGTCAACTTTCTGGTATATGACTGGCGGACACCTATTGCAAGTATGTATTATGACCATTCGCCAGGCGCCGCCTCTTACGATACACCCGGAGGACAAATTTCGGGGACAATGATGCTGAAGCGGCAATACCAGATCCGTCAGGGTCAGCTTCAGAACGTGTTCGATACGAGCTTAACGATCGGTGATGAATTACTTCAGCAGGTGCTTGGTAAGGGCGCGGATTCACAAATGAAGAGCATCGTGGCGACTATTCAGAAGGAACAGAACGCTATTATCCGCAACGACAGTAGCCATATGCTAATTGTGCAGGGGGCGGCGGGCAGCGGAAAAACATCCGCAGCGCTGCAACGGGTAGCCTATTTACTATATAAACACCGTGATAGGCTCAAGGCAGATCAGATTGTTCTTTTTTCGCCTAATCCGATGTTTAACAGTTATGTATCTACGGTGCTTCCCGAGCTTGGCGAGGAGAATATGCAGCAAACAACCTTTCAGGAGTATGTTGATTATTGGCTTGGATCTACGGTTCGTCTAGAGGACCCGTTCGAGCAGATTGAATTTGTACTGACGTCCAAAGCTTCTCCAGAGTATGAAGCGCGCCTAACTGGAATGTTGTATAAAGCTTCAGAAGCTTTTCTGCATGCTCTGCAAAACTATGCGTTGTGGTTAGGGAAGGAAGGGATGTTGTTTCATAGTATCCGTTTTCGGGATCGCGAGTTGATTACTGCGGAGCATATGAAATCACAATTTTACAGCTATGACAGCTCCATTCGTTTGGCTAATCGCATCGTTTTATTGCGTGAATGGCTACTGCGTCAGTTGGCTTCGCTGGAGCGTCAGGAACAGGAGGCATTCTGGGTTCAAGATGAACTCGATTACCTCGATACCGATCAGTATGCCGAAGCCTACAGTGAGATACTTAAGAAGTATCGGCGGGAAGAAGCCGTCTTTGATTTTACGACTCAGTATCTTGAGAACTATGGGGATTTTCCTAATCAGGATCAAGGGGAAGAGAATGTTTTTGACTTTGGTCTGCAGGAAGAAGAACTGCTGCGCCGCATGATTGTGAAGGAGCACTTTAAACCGCTGAGACGGGATACCAAACGGCTTAAGTTCATAGATACGATTGGGTTATACAATCAGTTATATAGCGACGATGTCATTTATCGAAGAATGACGAACGAGACTGAGGTACCTGCTCAGTGGCTGGAAATTTGTAAGCAAACAAAGGAAAAGCTGCGCCGCGATGAGCTCTTTTGTGAGGACGCCACTCCATTCCTGTATTTAAAAGAGCTTGTCGAGGGTACTCGCATGAACACTGAGGTGCGGCATCTGTTTATCGATGAAGGCCAGGATTATTCGCCGTTCCAATACGCGTTTCTCAAACAGCTGTTTCCCCGCGCGCGCATGACTGTGCTCGGCGATTTCGGCCAAGCGATTTTTCCTCAAGCAACGAATTTACACGAGATGGATTCGCCTTTGATCGGGCTTTATGGTGAAGGTGAAACGAGCCTGATCCGTCTAATTCGAAGTTATCGCTCAACCCGTCAGATTGTGGAGTTTACGAAGGCGTTGCTGCCTAATGAGGAGATCGTACCTTTTGAAAGAGAGGGTAACAAGCCGTTCCTAGTGAAGGCGAGTAGTGACGTAGAGCGGGCGAAAAGAATTAAAGAGGATCTTGCGGCGCTGATGGCTGAAGGGCTCGACTCTATTGCCGTGATTACCAAGACTGCAGCTGAAAGCCGTGCGGCCTATGAAGAATTAAAGTCACAAGGATGCGAAGCTCTGCGGCTTATTACGAAGGAGACGCTCACTTTTGAGAAGGGCGTTTTGGTAATTCCCGCGTATCTCGCAAAAGGGGTTGAATTCGACGCCGTACTGATTTATGATGCTTCCACACAGACGTATGATCGGGAAAGCGAACGCAAGCTTTTTTATACAGCCTGTACGCGTGCGATGCATCGGCTTCTGCTGTACACAACAGGTGAGTGGTCACACTTTATTCAGCCGTTAGAGGGATCTTTATATGAGGTCGTGCAATGAGATTGGAGAGATAAATGAAAAGCATATTGTATAAGTATATGAGTAAATTTACATCTCTTAACGAAATGGAACAGCAGGATATTGTTGAAGGTATTCCTATTGAGGAATACAAGAAGGGAACGGTACTCCTTAGACAAGGAGACGTTCCCTCAAAATGTTTTTTTGTGTTAAAGGGATGTGTGAGGCAGTCCTCGATAGATGAATCGGGAAAAGAGGTCACATCTAATTTTTATACGGAAGAGCAAGCGGTTTCGATTTTTAATCGGCATCAGGAGAGTAGACCCTCAGCGTACACCTTAACCTGCCTACAAGACAGCATGTTGGTGGTTGGTAATCTTAATGCGGAACAGGATATGCTCCATAAATACGCTCAGCTGGAAACCATGATACGCAAAATGGTAGAGGAAAACTTGGGTGAGGTTCAGGATGAGTTGACTTCTTTTATTGCTTCCAATCCTGAAGAACGTTACAAAGCCTTGTTACAAAAAAGACCTCATTTACTTACCCGTGTCCCCCAACATCAATTAGCCAGTTATTTGGGGATTACGCCAGAGTCATTAAGTAGAATTAAGAAGCGGGTTCATTCCGGTGATGAATAACAAAATCGTTATACACTTTTGGGGATTTTTCCACCTCTAAGCAGTAGCCATATCCCAAAGCCTAGTTCTCCTACAATCATAGGAATAGTAAAAACAAAATTAAGTGTTGTAATGAACGCCTCATATTGTGGGAGAAACATTTTGCTTAGATGAATGATAATATAGCCTATTGAAGCAAGCAGCAGCAAGATGCTGATTACTTTAGGAATGACATCGGATTTTAAAGCCACATAGCCCACTATTAACAAATGCCCGCCAAAAACGACCAGCCCCATAGACCAAATGAATTGAAATGCATCCAGAAATAACATCATAAATGCTTGAGTTTGTTCGATTGTTAATGAGGAAAAGCCATTTGTGTTTCCTGTGAGCAGCAGCACAAATATCAAAGTTAATATAGAGATTGCCAATATAGCGGAATAAGTTAGACGGAGCCATGCGCCGAGTAATGAAAGATTTTGGTTGACGGGTTCTAGAAACACATAAAACGCCCAGGCGACCAGAATGTCAGTAATCATAATGATGATCCAGCCCAAGATTTCCCCTTTGAAAAGGTTGTTGGAAGATACGATGTTAATAAATGTGGCACTGGCATCGCCTTGCACAACAAGAGTCCCATGGACAAAGCCATATGAAAAAAATGAAGCGAGGGTCATGATGATCAGTGATATTCCAGCTGTTAAAGCGGACTTACGCTGATTCGTTAGGTCTTTTTCTGAGATAACCATAAGATAGCCTCCTAAAGGACTTTTATTTCATTGTAATTAGGAGTACTATGGCGGGCATTGACTTAAATCAAGACTCTGAATTTAATCAAGCGAAGTAAGTATCATTGTTATCGCGTTATCAACAAAGGATCGCTCCGGGCGGGATTTCAAGAGTACAGTAAGCCCTATTAGCGATACGATTAGTGCTTGTGCCAAGGCCTTCGCATTTACACCACCCTTAAGCTCACCTGATTGTATACCGCGTTCAATAGTTTCTTGAAATATGACCGATAGATACATTTGGTGTTCTCTTGTAAGAATCTCGAATTTCTCATCATGAGGTGCCAGCTCAACCATTGTATTGATGCAAAAACACCCTCGGTTCACACTGCCTGCATACTCCTCAGCCACCACATCTTCAAAAAAACTACGAAAGGCTTTTTTTACGGATGGATTGCTTTGAAGTTGGGCTCGGACACGGGAAGCATGGGACATCGTGTATTTACGTAGCGCAGCTTCGAACAATTCTTTTTTGTCTCCAAAAGCTGCGTATATACTGGGGCGTTGAATGCCCATTCTGGAAGTTAAATCGCTTAATGAAGTAGCCTCATATCCCTTCTCCCAAAATAGCTCCATAGCTGATTCTAATACTTTTTCCTCGTCAAATTCGCGGGTTCGAGCCATTATAACACCCCTCGTTATATTTGATTTCAATAATTTATTACCGAACAGTATTTTATAATACTAAAACTAGTCGTATAAATTGTCAAATGAAAGTCGGTGGCATCAAATATTTATGTTGACACACGCCATTTTGTAAGATAAATTTACTGAGCGCAATAACATACTGATAGGTATGAAATGTGTTTGCGATTTAAATTTAACAGAGAAAGGGTGTGTCCAAATTGCAGGGGACTAAAGAGAAGCTTTCGTCACACGAGACGCATACGCCATCTGATTCTTTTCATGCTTCCTCGATGCCTCGTTATATGACACTTTTGTTTGCCGTTGTCTGCGGGATGTCGGTTACAAACATCTACTTTGCACAACCGTTGCTCGATCATTTATCGAGAGAATTTGGTATTGATTATTCAACCATTGGTATTCTTATTACTATCACGCAGATTTTTTATGCAGTGGGGCTGTTACTGCTCGTGCCACTTGGAGATTTACTGAATCAGCGCCGCCTGATTACCGGCCAGATGTTATTATCTGTGGTGGCTTTGATTATCGTGGGTACTGCCTCTTCCAGCACGGTACTATTCGTAGGTATGGCCTCAGTGGGACTACTCGCTGTTGTAACGCAGACGCTTGTTGCGTTCGCGGCGACAATGGCTGCCCCTGCCGAACGCGGGCGAGTCGTAGGCATGGTCACAAGTGGAATTGTGATTGGAATACTTCTTGCACGATCCATTTCAGGAATACTTACAGATCTTGCAGGTTGGCGTTCCGTATACCTTGTTTCTGCTGCTTTAATGCTTTGTATGGTGTGTACATTATTTAGGGTGTTACCAAATGTGGAACGTGAGGTAAAAACACTGTCATACGCTCAGCTGCTTAGCTCAGTGTTTATGTTGTTTGTACAAGAGAGAGTATTACGTATCCGCGCTATTCTGGCTTTACTGATTTTTACTGCTTTTAGTATTCTGTGGACTTCTGTGGTCTTGCCTCTTAGTGCTCCGCCGTTATCACTTTCACATACTGCAATTGGGGCATTTGGTCTGGCGGGAATTGTGGGAGCATTAGCCGCTGCGCGGGCGGGAAAGCTAGCTGATCAGGGTCATGGACAGAGAACGACAGGCATAGCCTTACTTCTATTGTTGATTTCCTGGTGGTTTATCAGTTTTACCGAGCAGTCGCTGTTGGCACTGGTCATTGGTATTGTTCTGCTTGATTTGGCTGTGCAGGCGGTGCATGTCACCAATCAAAGTATAATACTTACCTTGCGCATGGAGGCACGTAGTAGGCTTACCGCAGGATATATGGTTTTTTACTCCATTGGAAGTGCTACCGGATCGATTGCCTCCACTCAAATCTATTCTCACTATGGCTGGAACGGGGTGTGTTGGCTTGGAGCTTCTGTTAGTGCTGCGGCCTTTTTATTTTGGGTTGTAACCTTGCGTGCTACGAATGCCGCGTTGCAACGGCGCCCTGCTTGGAAATAATCGGGGCAAGTCCATAAGGGTGGAGGCTCCGTTTTCCGGGCATGTTATTTAAAACAGGTTTGGGAGGGGATAAGGATGTCTAGAAGAAACAGGAAATATGCAGTGCCGGGAGCCAGCCGCGGAATGCAAATTTTTAAAGCGGAAGTGATGCGGTGCGAGGGGTATGATGTAGATCCGGAGCGGCCTGATGATGTGAAATACGAAGTCGCAAAAGAACTGGGTGTCCCTTTGGAGCACGGTCAAAATGGTCATTTGAGCACAGAATCGGTGGGCCAGATCGGCGGTAAAATTGGTGGATCGATGGTCCGCGAAATGATTCGTCTCGCACAGCAGCAATTAGTGGATCAGGAAAGGCAGTAGCATTTTTCTAATATATGTTGCAGAGATCGCGGGAGGCGGTTTTCGTCCTATATTGTACGGGACTGAGGCCGTCCTTTCGGTGTTTGCGTTATTTTATAATTGTATAGTAAAAAAATTCCTGAAATTCCCTAAAACAACCTGATTCATGGTAGAATTTTACCGATGTTCCACGGTATAGTGGAGAAGGATATACCATCATTCAAGTCTGTAGTGGGAGAGGAATTATCAGATGAATCAGAGATATCGCAAACGCAACACGGCTGCTTTTACGGGGGCATCGTATTTTGCATTGGGGGCAGGACTTTTTCTATTCTGTTTGGGAGTGTACAACGACACTTGGGAGCTAAACGTAAAAGGGTATTATTTGCTCTGTATGGTGTTAATTACGATTTCCTGTATCGTTGTGCAAAAGGTGGTTAGGGACAATACAGAGGATAAAGAATTTCGTTTGGATAACCCTAAACACAGGATGAGAAACACAGGGGCCTTCACAATTATGGCTTTTGTGGGTTTGATTATCGGTTATGCGATGTTTTTTATTGGCCTTTACAATGCTCCATTTGAATTAAATGTAAAGGGGTATTACATAGCTGTTATTCTCTTGATTTCTTATAGCGCTATTGGCGTTCAGAAAGTGACGCGGGATAACGCGGAAGATAACGAGATTCTTGCCGAGCAAGAGGCGAGACGGGACATCCAAGGGTAAAGAGGGATATATCCAGCTTTTTCTCTGGCAACAGCTAGCTGCTTCAACTTTACTTACCATCATAAATTGTAAACAGGAGCTTCGTGTATTTACGGAGCTTCTTTTTATTTTTGAAATAGCAGCAATAATCTTGCCGATCTGAACATTATGATGACTATTTGTTAGAACAACATCCTTAGTTTGGATTGTTTTTTACTATTCGGTTCTCTATACTCTTCATAATACTTGAAGTAGGGGTGGATAATGGATGATCCGTCTGAAGGATATAGGGAAGTTCGAGGAACTGCCGCAAATGGCCATGCATATTTACAATGGAAACATTCCGGAATTAGAGGCTGCCATTAGAGCAGGCTGGGATATTGAAGAGGGCATCGTCCTTAGCCAATATACTACGTTAACCCCGTTAGATTTGGCGCTTATATCAGAGAGAATGGATGTCATAAAGCTGCTGGTACAGCACGGTGTAAATCTGAATGTGAAGAATAATCCGGCTTTTTTGCTCGCGGTTCGCTATTGCAAAGAAGATATCGTCCGCTATATTGCAGCACAAGGGGCTAAACTGGACAAGCTTAATCAGGTCAAGTCAGGTGCATATTCGCAGGCCTACTATGGCAACAAAAACAATATCCCGCTCATTCATGAGCTAGGATTAGATATTAAGCAGCATGGTGGGGCTGTATTACGCAAAGCGGTGTCAGATCATGACCTTAAGACCGTTACTTATTTACTGGATCAAGGGGTGGACATTAATTACAACAAATCCGATATGGTCTATCCTTATCAAGCGAATCCGTTAACAGTTGCCACAAGAATGGGTAATCAAGCGATGGTACAATTTTTGATTGAACGTGGCGCAGACGTTACCTTGGCAGAAAAAGATGGCGATCGCCCGTACACCATTGCAGTGACCAATAAGAATACAGCTTTGGCTGACTATTTGAAATCGTTAGAGCCGGCTGAATTTCATGATATCGAGAACAAGAAGTTTGAGCTGAGAAAATATAAATTGTCTGATGAATTGGTTAGCTTTCTTACTGGAAAAAATCTGCGTCTTGAGCTAACACAAAATGAATATGAAATTAGATATATCGACATTTTCACATTAACTGATACCATTGAAATGAAAATTGGCCGGCAAAAGCTGCTCCGTCTGTCAGCCGATATAGATAATTACTCTGATCTGCTGCTTATGTGGAATCCGAAGAAAAAAGGACTGATCGGCTGTTACGACGTGGAACATCAGACGTACGCGGATTTATGTAGTTTTGCAGATTTTCTCACGCAACCGGAGATATACCTCATTAATTTTCTTGAAGGAACATAGTTGTTAATATCTCATGATCTGTCTATTTCTTTTGCAGGAATCATTCTATTCGTCGTTGAATATATCCCGGTAACCGTATTACGTATTCAAAATACGTAGCCACAGGAGGAGAACAACATTGAAATCGATTACCGTTCAAAGCCTTACGGAAACGTTTAAGCTGGAAGTGCTTGCGGGTGCTAGCTGCATGGACCGTGAGATTACTCGCTCAAAGACACATAGACCTGGCCTGGAGTTCGTGGGTTACTTCGATTTTTTCCCCATGAAGCGAGTACAAGTATTGGGCCGCAAAGAAATCAATTATCTGCTAAAGCTAAGCGTTGAGCAACGCAAGTTACATATTGGCAATATTGTTAAGTATCATCCCCCATGCTTTATTGTGACGACGGGTCAGCAGGAGATTCCTTATTTGACTTTATTCTGCGACCAAGAAGGTATACCACTACTTCGAACGGAAGAGACGACGTCAGAGTTCATCGCAAAGATTGATACTTATCTGGTGAAGGCGCTGGCGCCTGAACTTTCAATACATGGAGTGTGTGTGAACGTGTCCGGCATAGGGGTCCTATTGAGAGGCAAGTCCGGGATCGGAAAAAGCGAAACCGCTCACACGCTCATTAGAAGAGGTCATCGGTTTGTGGCCGATGATGTAGTTGTGCTTAAGAAGCTGGGACCGGCTACGCTTCTTGGCACACATAATGAAACGACCCGTGAATTCCTAGCGCTGCGCAGTATTGGTCTGATCAACGTTGTACGGCAGTACGGGCGTAGAGCTTTTCAGGAAGAGACACGAATTGTACTCGACATCGAGTTGTCACCATGGCGGGAGAATTCCCTGAACAATGAGCTCGAAATCGAACCTCAGTTCACAGACTATCTTGGTGTGCAAATTCCGCATATTGAAGTTCAGCTTCAGCCTGGCCGCGATGTGGCTGGTCTGATCGAAGCGGCTGCGAACAATTGGTACCTTAAGCAGCTCGGCTATAGTGCCGTTGAAGAGTTCCTGCAGAGGATCGAAAACGGGATGCAGTCGTAAAGGCAAGATAGAAGGCAGCAATTATAGCTATAAATATAATGGTTTTATGTATACTCAAAACAGACCGCAGATAAACGCTGCGGTCTGTTTTTCACAGCAAAAAGGGAAGTTGTCTTTTGATTGATATGGCTAAGACATGCGTTATTGGCTGGGCATAGGTTAGAAATGGTATAATTTCTAATAGGTATTTTGAGTGATCGTTAATAGGAGGTATTAATGATGAGTGATGAGTTATTGGCAAAATTGGATGAATGGCATGAGGAAGATGAATTTCAAGAAATCGTGGATGCAATCACGGAAATTCCTGAAGAGGAAAGAGATTATGTTCTAACTAGTCATTTGGGCAGGGCGCTTAATAATCTCGGGCAATATGAAGAGGCTTTAGAGCAGTATTTGAGCATTGAAGAAGAGGGTGAAGGTGACCCGCTCTGGCATTACCGTATCGGGGTTTCTTATTATTATCTGAAAAGATATGACGAAGCTTTAAAAGCGTTTACGATTGCCGATCAGCTGGAGCCTGATGATGAAGACACATTGGAGTTTCTGGGCTGGATCAAACGTAAATTGGCTAAAAAAGCTGCGAAAAAGCCTGTAAACAAACCTGCAAAGAAGCCTGTAATAGCGTTGGATACCACTAATTTCTGGGATGACAGCGAGTATGCGTTCTCAGAATATATCTCTGATCCGCCTTCAGATGCATTGATTACTTCAGTACAAGAAGAGCTGGTCTTCAAGCTGCCTGCTTCCTATGTGGATATGATGAAGTTACATAATGGGGGAATTCCTCATAACAATCGTTATCCGATTCCGGGAACAGGAGAATTTATTACGATTTCTGGTATCCACGGAATTGGACGAGATAAGAATAAGTCGCTGTGTGGAGCTTCAGGCAGCCGGACTGTGATTGAAAATGGGCGTTATCCTGAAGTTGGTGTGGTGATCTGTGATTGTCCTTCTGAGAATGAAGTGGTGATGCTGGATTACCGCGAATTCGGGAATGATGGCGAACCTGAGGTTATTCATGTAGATCGGGATAACAAATACAAAATCACACGTTTGGCTGATAATTTTGAGACCTTTATCAGCGGACTGGTGAAATAGTCCGTTTCGCTGGCTAAGAATACTTATAATCAAATCAAGGCATTCCTTAAGAGGAGTGCCTATTTCTATTAGGTGATTATTAGGGAAGCGTCTTTCGGACTCAGCTGACCTTAAATGCAGTTTTTTCGCATATTTGGAATGCCAACGGACCGCATAGAAGCTATTGGCATAAAAAACACCCAATATGAACCCGATTCATAGGAATAGCGTCACTGGAGTCCGAAACTACGCACAAAAGGCTAAAAACATGCCAATAACGTCATCTGGGTCCGAAAGCCTCAGTGGACGAGTGCGATTCGGCGATTTAGCTGAAGGTGAGGCTGATTCGAAGTCGTTAGGCTTTAACTAGCCAATAATCGGTCTTGAGTCAACTAACCAACGACCTAAACACAGAGCAGCGGTGCTCCCATTAATGGGGAACCGCTGCTCTGCTGTCTTTTTCTCGGATCATTGCTGGGTGTTAAACACCTTAGATTGCAGGATATCGAGGGCATGGTTAATCTCAGCTAATTCCTCTGGGGGAACCTCTTTAATCCGGTTCAAAAAACGTTCACCGATCCGTTCAAAAGCCTCGTTCATCATCGCTTGTCCAGCATCAGACAACCGAATCATTTGCTTACGCCGGTCCTCGGCGACATCAAGCTTCTCACACAGGTTTTTTTCTGTTAATTTCTTGAGCTCACGGCTGGTATTCGGCATAGAGATATTCTTACAATCGCTGATTTGGCTGAGGGTAACAGGCTGGCTAACCGCAATATATTCCAGAATACTATATTGAACGGGCGTAATGCCTTCCGGTATAACATCTTTGGTAAAGTCAAATGTTACTTCATGGACTGCTGTCGTAAAGGTAACAATTTTCTGAAAAAACGCTTGTTTGTCCATAAGGATCACCTCTTATTGTAAACCTTAACAAAATAATTATCATAATACAATTATCATTTGACAACTAAATAACGGTTGTGATACCATTTTGTTATCAAATGATAATTAAAGAGGTGGAGCAATGAACGTTTTAGTCATCTATACACATCCGAATCATAAAAGTTTAAGTTATGCTTTTTTCAATAAAGTCATTCAGGGAAGTAATGAGAATCAAAAGATCACGAAGATAGAGGTCCTTGATCTTTACGAAGAGCAATTTGATCCTGTACTGGTCTTTAATGAAAATAAACGTAGAAGAGACATGCATATCGATCCCAAGCTAGAGAAGTATCGGGAGCAGATTCGTCAGGCCGACAAAATTGTGTTTGTGTATCCAATCTGGTGGGGCCGGCCTCCCGCGATGTTGCTCGGTTATATTGACCAAATGTTTGCTTCTAATTTCGCTTACAGAGAAAAGGGTGGCCTCATCCCCGAAGGGCTGCTGAAAGGAAAGTCTGTGGTTTGCATTTCCAGCATGAAGGGACCGACCCTTTATCCTTTATATTGGCTGAATAATTCCCATAAAGTGCTGATGAGAAAAGCATTATTTCAATATTGTGGTATCAAGAAAGTGAAGTTTTTCGAATTTGGGAATATGGAGAGTCCAAAAGGGAAACATGATAAGAAGTTAAATCAGGTGTACCAATATTTTAAAGCTGTGGCTAATTAATACCTCGAAAATATCTGCTCTATGATTATTCAAGATAACCCCGGAAATGGATGTCTCAAGTGATCCCATTAGTTGGATGGTCCAAAACAACGGTGGGATCAAACCAAATGTTCTTCACGATATAAATACGCGCATACATTGTTGTCATACATTTCTTCCACCGGATGCTTTTTCATTTTTTTTTATAATACCTAGATTAATCCAAAGCAGCTTGTGAGCTCAGATGAAGATGGAGAAATAGCTCTCACACCGGTGTAAGGTATGGTGTTGCTGGCTAATTTTTTTTGTTGGCTTTTGAAATAAGGGCTGTTATATTTGAAAATACTATGTAACTAAAGGTTCAGCAACTGGGTATCGACACAATGGAGAGGCGGATTTACATGCAACAAATGTTAGACAGTATGATTAGCGCAACAAATGACTTTCTTTGGTCAAAAATTTTGGTGGTTCTGCTTATTGTTTGTGGAATTTATTTCACCATTCGATCGAAGTTTGTTCAGTTTGGCATGTTTAAAGAAATGTTTAGGGTTCTTAAAGAGTCCAATGAAAGGTCAAAAGATTCCATTTCGTCGTTTCAGGCTTTCTGTATCAGTATGGCAGCAAGGGTTGGGACAGGGAATATTACAGGGATCGCAATTGCTATCGCAATAGGTGGACCAGGAGCTGTTTTTTGGATGTGGGTCATAGCTATTATTGGATCAGCGTCCGGATTTATTGAAAGTACTCTGGCACAGGTGTATAAAGTGAAGGACAAGACTGGATTTCGTGGGGGTCCCGCCTATTATATGGAGCAAGGCTTGAAAAAACGCTGGATGGGCGCGGTATTTGCGGTTCTGATCACGTTATCCTTTGGTCTTGTATTTAATGCAGTTCAATCCAATACGATTACAGTGGCCTTTGAGAATTCATTTGGCACTAATCGGGTGATTCTTGGACTTGTAGTCGCTGCTGCTTTTGCGGCTGTTATCTTTGGTGGGGTTAAACGTATTGCTAGAATGTCCGAATATATTGTAGTGGTAATGGCAGGGATCTATATTGGGGCCGCTGTTATTATTATGTTAATTAATATTACGGAAATACCGGCGATTCTGGCGCTTATTGTGAAAAGTGCTTTTGGATTTGAACAAATCGCGGGGGGATCTTTTGGGGCAGTCATTCTGCAAGGGGTGAAAAGAGGACTATTCTCCAACGAAGCGGGGATGGGTAGTGCTCCAAATGCTGCGGCAACTGCAACAACTAGTCATCCGGTGAAACAAGGGCTGATGCAAGCGCTGGGTGTACTTACAGACACGTTACTTATTTGTTCGAGTACTGCTTTTATTATCTTGTTATCTGATGCGTATAAACAGCCAGGGCTGGATGGAATTAAGCTGACACAAGCGGCATTAAGCGAACATATTGGTTCGTGGGCCTCTGGATCCTTAGCGATCATGATTTTGTTGTTTGCTTTCAGTACGTTAATCGGAAATTATTATTATGGTGAGACCAATATAGAATTCTTGAACTCCAATAAAAAAGTATTACTATTCTATAGATACAGCGTCTTGGCGATGATTATTTTTGGCTCCGTAGCTAAGGTTCAATTGGTATGGGATTTGGCTGATTTATTTATGGGCTTCATGGTCATCGTGAATTTGATCGCTATCCTTCTATTATCTAAGGTGGCCTTTGCCGCCCTGCAGGATTATAAGCGCCAGAAGCGCGCAGGGAAGGACCCTGTCTTTTATAAAGATAGCATAGAGGGTTTGGAGAACGTGGAATGTTGGGACAATTCTTCAGATATAAAAACGTAGTAGGGTAAGTATTTGAGGGCTCAGGAAACTGAGCCCTTTTTGGTATAAAGGGGTAGTTAGAAAAACGAGCCTTTAGAATCGCTTCTAAGGCTCGTTTTGTGTACAGAAAATTAAATTACTCCCTCTTGATTTAGGGTTTAACCAGCAGCCCATACATCTAACTCAATTTTTAATTCAGGTAACCCTAATCCTTTAATATAAGCAATTGTCATTGAAGGAGGTGTCATGCCGAATACTTTATTCCAAATTTCATAGAAATGGTTCCAATCGATTTCTTCCGTAGCCCAAATGTTGATTTTGATTACATTATCAGGTGTTAGCCTTTGAGAAGAAAGGACTTCAACAATATTACTCATCGTATTTGTTACCTGTTGGTTAAAATCTGTAGGGATATGATTGTTTTGATCGATTCCAATTTGGCCAGAAAATACATACATTTCAGCATTTCTACTTATTTTTGTTACATGACTATAGTTACCAACCGGTTTAGCAATATTTTCTGGATTATATCTTGTAATAACATTATTATTTAAGTTCATTTTGTGAATTCTCCTTTAAATAGAAGATACATAACGATATCTAAGTTATATATCTCCGCTGTTTTTTAGTTTCTTTTAATTTTTGACAGACCTATCCTATCAATAATTAATTCTAGAAAAAAACAGCAGTAGAATACCCAATACCAAAAGATAGATATTTTAGCGATCTCTTTTTCACCGGGTATTCCTCCTTCATATTTAAAGTAAGATAAGTTTCCTCAGAATGATATCATTAATCCAAGTGAGACTGCAACAATTCCACTTTCGACACAATTTTCTAAGCTTTTTTTGCTGTTATAAATGAAAATAATGAAATATTTTTTGAAAAAAAGCAAAAAAGACTTACATTATTCTTTTTTATATTGTTATAATAACAAACAGACCGGTTGGTATGTTAGGGGGAGTACGTTATTGTGGATACAAAATCGCTAATGATTGAGACGGCGACACTTCTTTTTCAGCAAAAAGGATATAAAAATGTAGGCGTGAATGAAATTTTAAAAGATTGTAATGTGACCAAAGGAGCGCTTTATCATCATTTTCCAAATGGAAAAGAAGAACTATTAATTGCTTGTTTAAAGGGCTTAAATGAAGCAATTACGATAGATATTGAGGATATTTTTAAAAAGCATCCATCGACGTTAGAAGCTACACAATCCATGATTGACAAGTTAGTTCACAACTTAGAAACTGAGGGCACGATTACCGGATATACCTTTAGCAGTATTGTCAGTGAAATGGCTACGGTGAGTGAACCTGTTCGCCAGGCATGTAGCTTGCTCTATGAGAACATGGAACGAATTTACTGCGATAAGCTTGTAACTGAAGGTTATTCGCAGGAATCAGCCTCCGATATGGCTTTGTGGATGACGGCTTCGATTGAAGGGGCGATGATGTTGTGCCTAACGCAAAAATCTACAACTCCCTTAAAAACTATCGCCAAACTATTACCGACAATATTGAAAGGAAGAACATCATGAATCAAGAAGCAAGATTACCAAGAAACGGTAAGGAGGGGGCATTATATGGTGCAATCATTTGTACACTGACGGTACTGTTTATGTCTTCAATAAATATCATTTTAGGGGTTGGAGAATTTAATGGTGAGGTTGCCTTAACGATTCTTAAGGTGTTTCCGATCATTTGGGTAATTGTCATGATTATTGAGCCTGTTGTTATTGGCCGTATTGCCGAAAAGCTGACAGCTACATTCACACAACCCACCGATAGCTTCAACGCCAAAATCCTATTCCGTATCTTGTTCACCGTACTAGGGATGTCATTTTGTATGACGTTTATTGGAGACATTATCGGAAACGGGTTGAGTTCTCAAACGTTTAATCACTTCTTAGCCAATTGGCCAAGAAATTTCCTGATTGCACTGTTCGCTGAAAGTATATTAATACAGCCGTTTGCAAGATTTGTGATGGTAAAGCTACATGCTTCTCAGGACAAAAAGAAATCCAGCGCTGTTGGCGTAACTATACATGGATTATCAGAACAAAATTCCTAACCTAAATAAGCTCTCAGGCGAAGCGATTCGTTTGAGAGCTTTTCTATTACCGTGTATAATGATGTTTTGGTTGAATAATTGAACTCAAATCTTTGCCCGATATCTTTCGGGTAAGCCCTCCTATAAAACAATGAAAGCATAACAATGAAAGGTGATTTTCTAACATGATGATTTATAGTCGTCTTGCCATAATGATGCCCCCATTTCCCTAGCTAGGCTCATATTCTTGTAGTTGTTCGAGGATATAAGCTTGTAGGAGGGCGAAAATAAGATGAAAAAATATGCAGCACCATCGTTACTTTTAATGATTGTTCTTGTGGCTTTTCCGCAAATTAGTGAGACGATTTACACCCCATCGTTACCGGATATCGCAGTAGCACTTGGGGCCACCAATAGTTCTGTACAGTTAACGTTAAGTATATATTTTATTGGATTTGCTATAGGTGTTTTTAGCTGGGGTTGGTTGTCTGACTTCATCGGGCGGAGATCTTCCATGCTGGCTGGACTTCTTGTATACGGTATGGGAAGCTTGATGTGTTTTTACTCAGAACCCATTCATCTGCTGTTAGTCAGCCGGTTTATACAAGCGTTTGGAGCAGCAACAGGTTCGATTATTACCCAAACCATTCTTCGTGAGAGTGTCTCTGGGAATAAACGGCATGTTATGTTTGCCCAAATCTCGGCGGTCATTGCTTTTACTCCCGCAGTAGGTCCGTTAATTGGCGGATGGGTGGATCAAGCTTTTGGTTTTCGAGCGGTTTTCTTTACATTAGTAATGATGAGTGTGTTGTTATTTATGTATGCTTTTTGGAAGCTGCCAGAAACCACTGATGTTTCCATGAGAAAAAAGGTGGCTATTCTGCCTATAGTCAAAAAAATGCTCGCATTGCCGCGTGTATTGGTGTTTGGATTACTAATTGGAGGCATTAACGGAATTTTGTTCAGCTATTATGCTGAAGCTCCTTTTATATTTATTGAACACTTTCAGATTTCGCCAGGAGTCTATGGTTTTCTCGGCATTATTGTGGCTTTGGCGTCGATTGTAGGAGCAATGATCTCCAAAAGATTATTAACCCTCTATGCCCCAGAAAAAATAATCCATATCGGCTGTCTAGTAATGGCGGGCGGAGCCTTGCTATTAACAATCGCAAGCAGTCTTGACTCGCTGCCGGATATGATAGTGATCGTATGTATTTTAATAACGCTGTTTGTCCTATTAATGGGTGCAGGGATTGCTTTACCTAATTGTCTAAGTCTTGCTCTTGTTCAATTTCAGGATGTTGTAGGAACAGCAGGTGCGATATTCAGCTTGGGCTATTATTTGCTTGTTAGCTTGGCGACGTGGGGAATGAGCACTCTTCATAATGGTTCATTACTGACGATGCCTATTTATTTCTTAGGGATTAGCGGCGGAATGTGGTTATTAGGCAAAAAATTTATTGTAGTGGAATAGAAATAACTTCTTAGTCATTTGATTAGCAGGAAGATATGGATCGGGGCGTCCATAAATTAAGGGCAGTCTGGAACTTTTTGAGTTCCGGACTGCTTTTTGTTTGTTAGTCCACTTCTGGCACAATGACTTGGATATGACGAGGGAGAACACTTAGCGTAATAGGCAAAGTTGGACCTTCTTCGCCATCTACATTGGTTCTTACGGTTTCTGGAGAGCTTACACTTACATTGTGGGCTGTGAAATAGACAACGTCTTTATGATCTTTGAGGGTACCCAGCAGTAAAGATATACTGGCTGTAATGGTATTGAATATACTGAGGTCCAAAATAATAAAACAATGAAGCAGACCGTCGTCCACCGCAGCATCCGGTATTAGATTCTCGAACCCGCCGACGGAGTTGGTTAATACGGCGAGAAAGAGTAAGGAGTCTCCTTGCCATATTTGTTCATCATGGTGAATGACAAGGGGGTGGGCTGTAGGGCTTGTAAGTTGTTTAAGACCTTCTTTCAAGTAGGCCAATGAGCCGAGCTTGGTTTTATCTTCGGAGGATACAGAGGATAATGATCCGGCAATTGAACCTACAGCAACAACGTTGCCGAATAGGCGGTCATTTAAGCGACCGATATCTACGTTTTTTAGGTTAGAGGAGGCAAGGGTTTGAATGGCTATTTCGGGATTCAGTGGAATTTGTAATGCACGGGCGAAATCATTAGCCGTTCCTAAAGGAACCACACCTAATATTGGGTGGTGTTCCTGATCGATAAGACCATTAATGGTCTCGTGAAGCGTGCCATCCCCGCCGATAGAGACAACCAGGTCATAACCTTCCTCACAAGCAGTGATGGAATAACGAGTGGCGTCTAGTTCTTTTGCCGTCTCGTTGATCGTAACGGAGTAGTCTTTGTCACTTAGGACTCTTGTTGCGTATCTGACATATTGGCTGGCTTCCTCTTTACCGGATGAGGGGTTAATAATAATCATAGCTTGCCGCATAAGGATAATCCTCTCTATTGTGATCTAATAGAAGTTTATTCTTACCATTACCCCAAAGTAGGCCAGCGGAACTCGTTCTCATAAAAAAAGGTGAGCAAGATTGACCTAAGTCATCCTGCCCACCTGTGTATTCAATTAATAGACTTTATCTCCATTAAAAATGGAGTTCTTAACGATAACGTAATCCACATTACGGATAGCCTCTAATTTATTGCCACCTGCATAAGAGATGGAGGATTGAAGATCCTGCTCCATTTCTCTTAGGGTTTCTGCTAAAGCCCCCTTATGCTCAACCGCAATTTTCTTACCTTCGACGTTCTTCTTTTCACCTTTTTGGTATTCTGAAGCGGAGCCAAAGTATTCTTTATAGAGCTTCCCAGCGATTTCGATGGTTTCACCCGGAGATTCTTCATGACCGGCAAATAGTGAACCAATCATGACCATAGAAGCGCCAAATCGTACGGATTTAGCAATATCACCGTGTGTGCGAATGCCTCCATCGGCAATAATAGGCTTGCTTGCAGCCTTGGCACACAAGCGTAGTGCAGCTAACTGCCAGCCGCCTGTACCGAATCCAGTTTTGATCTTAGTGATACATACCTTCCCTGGTCCAATCCCAACTTTAGTAGCATCAGCCCCAGCGTTTTCTAATTCTCTAACGCCTTCAGGTGTTCCTACATTTCCTGCAATAACAAAACTAGCAGGCAGGTATTGTTTAATATGTTTGATCATCCGAATGACTGCTTCGGAATGGCCATGTGCAATGTCAATTGTAATGAATTCCGGAACCAGCTGTTCTTTGGATAATTGTTCGACGAAATCATACTCTTCTTCTTTAACTCCGACGCTGATGGATGCGATTAATTCACGGGAGTGCATGTCTTTGATGAAAGACGTACGTTTCTCCGGTTCAAAACGATGCATAATGTAGAAATAGCCATTTTGCGCCAAGGAGATAGCGATCTTCTCATCAATGATGGTTTGCATGTTGGCAGGTACCACCGGCAATCTAAATTTATGCCCACCGAGGGTGACTGATGTATCACACTCCGAACGGCTGTTTACGATACATTTTGCAGGAATTAATTGAATATCTTCATAATCGAATACTTCTTTCATAATTTACACCTCTAAATGCGAACATTATAGTATTTTGGTTTGTTAATTGTTCGTCCAAATTGTAATGTACCTCATTCTGCGCCGTAAGTCAAAATTCTAGTACATTATGGTGTAAATTGGACATAATTATACGGCAAATTCGTGTACGGCATTCTTTTTCCTCCATTTAAAAAAGCTTGAAGGCAATATAAGCAGCAACGGTCCAGATAATGATCGCGGAGATCTTATTAATGATCCGCATGATTTTGCCACTGGCGTCGATTTGTCCTACGGTTTTTCCGGCTACAGCCAGCCCAAAGAACCAAATCCATGACACTAGGATAGTCGCGCCAGCAAATACAACTTTGTCTACACCTGTGTAACTAAGCGAGCTAGTGCCGATAACGCCAATAGTATCCAAAATCGCATGTGGATTTAATAAAGAAACGGACAGCGCGAACAGGATTTGTTTTTTGGAGGATAAAGGGGTTGCGTCTTGCGCTGACGATGCCGGTGTACTTTTCCAGATAGACCATCCCATATACAAAAGAAATAAAAGTCCTACAGCAAATAAAGCGGTCTGCAGAACGGGGATGGCAAACACAAGGACTGAAACACCTAATACGGCTAATAAAATAAGCAGGGTATCGCATAAAGCGGCTGTAACAATAACGGGAATGGCTTTTTTAAAATGTGGCTGCGAGGCCCCTTGGTTAAATACAAAGACATTTTGTGCGCCAAGTGGAAGAATTAATCCAAAGGCTAGTGCAATGCCATGAAGTAGTGCGGCTAACATAGTTATTATTCCCCCGATACTGGTCATACGTTATAAAATTTACGGACCTATTGGTTTGATTGGTTCACTACAATTTTATGGACAAATAATATGTACTATCATACAGTCTGGGCTTTGCTTTAAAAAGCTGGTTATTCAGAGGGACATTGAATGATCAATTACACTAATTACACCATTAGTAAAAATGTCATCTCAACTCATGACTTTTTGTAACTAGTGAGTCCTTAAGGGGTTACACTATAATAAAGATTAAGTCAGCAGAGTATATAGGGGGAAATGCCTTGTTTAATCTGGTCAAACAGTGGTTCTGGTACGATTGGCTCGTCCTCCTGTTTCGGATTTGTTTTTCTACTTCTTTTTTGGTCACCATGTGTTATCTTTCGGAAGATTTTACGATTCCTTTCTGGATCGCGTTTGTTTGGGGCGTGGTCTCTTTTTCTGTGCCTTGGTTTTGTTTGCAGCTGCATTACAAGTATTATCTGATCGCGGAGATCCTTTTTTCGGGTGGGCTTTGTTTATATTTGGCTGCTTTGTTTCCTGAATCGTACGTAACTTTTCTGCCTATCGCTTTTATGATCGCCAGCAATAGTGCAGAGAAGTCCTATCGCTGGACAGCTCCGATCACGGTCATTTTGATTCCAGTTATGTTATCTAGATTGTCACAACAAATGGATGCTGTATCAATGATTTTTAACATGGGTTTAGTGTATACGCTTGGGTTCGCTTTTCATTTACTAGTGGTGAATCACAAGCAGGGTAGAATTATTAAGGAGCAAAATGCTGTTTTAGAGCAGTATATCTCGCAAGTTGAGCGTATGACACTTCTGGAAGAACGAGATCGTTTATCCAAAGATCTGCATGATACGGTGGGGCATTCTTATACTTCAATTATTATGGGGCTAGAGACTTTACGTTCGGAGGTGAACACCTCTGAAGGAGAGCACAAAATAGATGCCTTGTTAAAGCTAACCCGCAATGGCTTGGATGATGTTCGGCGATATTTGCACCATGTGGGCGCTTCGGAGGATGCATTGACGCTTATGCAGTCCCTACAGAAATTAGTGGATGACTTCCAGACCTTCTCCAAGGTTAAGATTCGCTTAAGAACATTCGGAGAGCCGTATACAGTATCTAAGCAGGCCCAAATGGCACTATACAGATGTTTGCAGGAGTCGATAACCAACGCTGCACGTCATGGTCACGCCACTGAAATTGTCATCAGCTTACATTATGAAGAGAAGTTGATTCGGCTGGATGTGCAGGATAATGGATTAGGCACTGAAGATTTAAAAGCAGGATTTGGTGTCAATGCGATGAAGGAGCGTGCCTCCAACTTGCAAGGACAGGTGTATTTCTACTCTAAGCCAGGGGAAGGAACCTTAGTGACCTGCAGTTTACCAAGGCTTGAAGAGATACAGGAGGAAACGGTTCGTTTATTGCTGGTGGATGATCAACCCTATATCCGCGATAGTCTGCGAATTATTCTAGAGCAGGAGCCGGATTTTGCGATTATTGGGTTAGCTGAGAATGGTGAACAAGCAATAAGCCTCTGCGAGCAGGAAGAACCTCACGTGGTGCTGATGGACTTAAATATGCCAGGCATGGACGGTGCAGAAGCGACTAAGCTTATTAAGCAAAAATGGCCAGGGGTACGAGTGTTGATCCTGACTACTTTTCAAGAAGCAGATATGGCAGTCGAGGCACTGCAAAATGGGGCAGATGGTTACTTGTTAAAGTCTACCGAGCCGCAGGAGCTGTTCGAAGGAATACGTCTCGTACATCGGGGCGTAAAGATGATTACACCCGATATTACGAATGTATTAATTGATCACTATGAGATGCATCCAGCTTCAGAGGCGCCGCCGACGGAGAAGAATAATGAATATGGGCTGACCTCGCGTGAGCTGGAGATTCTAGAATGCCTCTCGAAGGGAATGCGTTATAAATCTATTGCCGCTAAACTATATCTGTCCGATGGAACGGTGAGAAATTACGCGTCCACCATCTATGCTAAGCTCGGGGTACGAAACCGTGAGGAGGCAGTCGAGAAGGCTTTTGGCATTTCGGATTAACGCTGACTAAATCTAAATCAGTTAAAATTGAGAAACACCTTATTGTTTGCTTTCCCTTGAGGGAGTAGGCGGTAGGGTGTTTTTTTTGTCATATGACATTATGGCACTGGTCGATTTTACACCAAAAGCACTAGCATAAGAGTTGCTTAGATATGAACAATTTTTTATTGCAGAGAGGGAGAGAAAAGCATGAATCAAATGATCCGGAAACATGTGAGAAATTTCTGTTTCTTATTAATTACTTTTGCCACAGGGCTATTTTACTTTTGTTTTTATTTGGTGGGCATTACCTTTGGAGTTGCGATGTCCTTCACCTTAGTGGGGATTCCGATCCTCTATTATGTTTTGCGTTCTACCGAGACTTTTTTACAGTATGAGCGAATTCGAACTAAAGTCTATACGGATATCTCCGTTCGCACGCTACCAACCCGATCTCACGAAGAAGGCAGCTTGTGGGAAAAGGTGAAGATGGAGTTGCAGGATAATCATAACTGGAGAGCGATTATAGGGTTGATGTTGCAACTTGGCATCGGTATGGTCAGTCTCATTTGTGCCACTCTTTTTTACTTGACCCCTATTATTCTCCTGTTGTCACCTATCCTGTATTTATTAGATGTATCCTCTATAACGCTATTTGGGATTGAAAATAAAACATTCAACATCTCACTTTTCTTCATGTTGTTAGGTGCAGTGTCTCTATGGATAGGTGCTTATCTCGGAAACAGTCTGGTAAAGATGATCGGCAGGTATACGCGGCGTTTAGTGAAGGATTTTGCTAGAAGATAAACTCAAACAGGAAAGAAGGAAAAATGATGATAACCTCAGTTCCATTTATAAAATTATTCTCACAATCCCTTTGGATGATGTGGGAGAACATATTTGCTGTCATCACCAAATTTCGTAGTCAGTCCGTGCGTAGATACGGGATATGTAAATTGGTAGTGTTGAAATATCACGGAGAAAGTTTGGTCTGCCAAGATGGGCAACGGATACTTCCGGGAGATTGGGTGGGTGAGCTTCATTTGGACAATCGCCAGATCGTGCAGCTGACACGTACGCTTGGCGCAGATCGGGCCGGAATTCGTACGGCACGCATGCTCCGCGAGGCTATGAAGGAGATCAGTCGTGATCTAGACAGCAATCCGGAACTAAGCAAAGTAAATGCGCTAACCGGGATTACACTGCTTCACCGGGGGATTATTCATGGAATAGGTTTTGAGCAGCGCCCTATCAAGTCCAAATGGCAGCGGCACTGGTTCGGGATATACCTTCGTTTCTTACTGCGCATGCTGCATCCGGAAGGGAAACATCGTGTAGAGGACAGCACAGAGAAGTTATCTCCCATGATGCTTGTGCTTAGCAAGCAGTCCTTGAAAGCGCGGTTTGCCCCGCGTAAGACAGAGGCGGCTTCCTAATGTGGGCCTTCATAATTTTAGCAGTGGATGTGATTGTTCTTTATATGATCGTTCCTTTTGCACTTACCCGAATATTGGGATGGGGGGTTCACTCGGAGGTAGGTGCAGAGAAGGAAATTGCGTTTACGTTCGATGACGGTCCGGATCCTTGTTATACACCTGAACTTCTAGATCTATTAAAAGAGCATGGCATAAAGGCGACCTTCTTCGTATTGGGCAAAAAAGCGCAGAAATATCCGGAACTGATCGAGCGTATGCACAGAGAAGGGCACCAAATCGGCATTCATAATTATACTCATACACCCAACTGGATCCAGTTCCCCTGGACCAATAGACGGAAGCAAGTAGATCGCACAGCAGACATTGTTGAGCGAATTACAGGAGAGCGGCCTATCTTTTACCGCCCACCTTGGGGGCTTCTTAATCTAGGGGATTTCTTTTTGCTAAGAGAATCTTATCGAATCGTATTGTGGTCTGTCATGGTCGGAGATTGGAAAGCGTCACTGAGTGCAGAACAATTAAAGGATGCCTTAATAAAAAAAATAAAACCAGGCTCAATCATTGTTCTACACGACAGCGGAGATACACCGTGGGCAGATGAAGAAGCGCCCTTGAATATGATCACTGGATTAGAAGAAGTCTTAAAAGAAATGGATAAAAAGGGTCTGAAGTGTCTGCGGATGGATGAACTGCTGAACAAGGAAGTTAGTTATAGTAGAGAAGCTAGATCCAGAGTCAAACATCGGGGGCAGATTGATCTGTAGCTATTGAAATTTCTCAATCATTTTTTATATGGCAAGGGCTATGGTAACATTTAGAGTAAAGCGGTCCGTACCTATATAAATTGTTGAGAAAAGGATGGGGTAGCATGTTGAATGCTTCTTACTGGTTAACCAATATAAGATTAGAACAAGGTTATGTTATTGAGGATGGGCAAGTAGCGGGTACGAATACGAAGATTTGTCATCTCCGCATTGACGGGGATAAGATATCAGAAGTTGTTGGAGCAGACATAGAGCTTCAGAGCCAGCTCCCGAAATATGACTGTAAAGAGTTGTTGATATTGCCTTCTTTCGAAGAAGCACATATCCATTTAGATAAAACGTATTACGGTGGACCATGGAGAGCGGTAAAGCCTGCGTCCAGTGTTTTCGAACGGATTGAGGAAGAGAAGGTATTATTGCCTAAGCTGCTGCCCATGGCGAGACAACAAGCAGAGAGCATCCTGACGCTTATTCAGGGGTTTGGTGCCACACATGTGCGTAGCCATTGCAATATTGAGCCTGTCAGCGGTTTGCAGCGATTAGAGGCAACTGTACAAGCATTAAATACATTCGCAGGCACAATTTCAGCTGAAATTGTGGCGTTTCCCCAGCATGGCCTGCTGCGCTCGGATTCTGTGCAACTGGTAAAACAATCTCTGGCAGAGGGGGCAACCTTTGTAGGCGGAGTAGATCCTTATACGGTGGATGGAGATATCGAGAAGTCACTTCAGACGATGGTGGAACTAGCAGTGATGAGTAATGCCGGCATTGATATTCATTTACATGATGGAAAAGAAGCGGGAAAGAAAACACTGACGCGGTTAGCTGATCTGACGGAAGAAGCTGGCTTGCAAGGAAAGGTCACGGTCAGTCATGCGTTCTGGTTCGCAGGAGCTCAGCAGCAAGAGGCAGAAGAGGTAGCTAAACGGATGGCATCACTGGGTATGACTATTGCATCCACAGTGCCTATTGGAAGAATGATGATGCCACTTCCGATGCTGCATAGCCAAGGGGTAAAAGTGAAGCTGGCAACAGATAGCCTTACCGATCACTGGTCCCCTTTTGGTAATGGAGATCAATTGGAAAAGGCAGGACGTTACGCGGAGTTGTACGGCTGCAACGATGAATTGGCATTATCTCAATCCCTCGGATTTATAACAGGAGGATTAACACCCCTTGATCCAAAAGGCGAGCAGGTATGGCCAAAGGTTGGCGACACTGCTAGCTTTGTGCTGTTGCATGCCAGCTGTTCGGCAGAAGCAGTAGCCCGAAGAGCGCAGCGCCAAGCTGTCTGGTACGAAGGCCGTCTGGTGAGTGGTTCGATAACAAATAGAGACCTGTGAGGCAGATGATATGCTCCTCTCTAACTATCTGCATCAGTATAAATCGGCGATCCTCTCACTCCCGAAGGGTACAGTGCTAACTAAAGAGGATCTGCAGGTGGATAAGCTTCTAATGGAGCGTAATGGCAAGGTGGAAATGTATTATGCGCCTCATAATGAGTATATTAATCCTTCTGCTAAGGTGATCATTATGGGGTTAACGCCCGGGTTCACACAAATGGGCATAGCGATACAAGAAGCGATCATAGGTCTGGAAGCTGGTTTGTCAGATGAAGAGGTATGTAGAACAGCAAAGGAAGCGGCCAGATTCGCAGGTTCCATGCGGAACACCTTAATTCATATGTTAGATACACTTAAACTGCATCAACACTTGAACCTAACCTCTTGTGAGGAACTATTTCAGCAGCAGCAGACGATCCTGCATACCAGCTCTTTATTGCGTTTTCCCGTGTTCGTGGATAAAAGAAATTATAGTGGAGCCCGGCCCAAGCTACTTTCAAATTCATTCCTTAGGGCGCAGGCATTAACTTCCTTGCGTGAGGAGCTGAACATACTGAGCCGGGCTTTAATTATTCCCTTAGGAAAAACAGTGGAAAGTATACTTCAACTCCTTGTGTCCGTAGGTGAGCTTGATAAACAACGCTGCTTATGGGGATTTCCCCACCCCTCGGGCGCCAACGGACATCGATATAAGCAGTTCGCCAGCCAGCAAGAACAGATGGTGAAGATACTGCATAATCATTCATGGAAGGGCTGATTCAAGCCCCCTATCAGATGATCTACATGAAGTCAAAAAAATAACGAATGACATGAAAAAAGACCGGTGAAGTGTAGGTCAAGCTATCGATCCGGCTTAAATGGCTTTGCTTCAATGCCACGAATTTATCGCCATCGCCGATTAGCAGATCCCGCTTTAACACGGAAACCGTTAAACTGCCAAAGAAGCCGCTCAAGCTGATCAACATGCCTGACAGTAACCCGAAGATTGGGTTGAGCGGCGTCAGGTAGGGATAGATTAGATAGGAAACTCCTGTCGTGATGACAAATGCGAAAGCGAAACCCTCCCAAGTCAAATACGGATTGGCGGTGGGAACTATTTTCCGCTTCCCTACATAAAGTGATGCCAGATAGTGGACCACATCATTGAGCTGCGTTAGCACTACTAGAAAAAGTACAAGCCCCGCTCCATACTCCGGTGTAGCAAATTGAAAGTAGGCCAAGTGGCTAAGTCCGAATACCATCAGCATAAGCCCCCATTGGGTGGAGCTGACACTACGCATAAAACCAACCGTGCCTTTATTAATCATTCTGGGCAGCGGTAGGAGCAAGAATACATAAACCGGGATGAAGACAATAAACATTCCGTACCACTCGATATAAATCCAGTAGAACTGTAACGGAATGGATAAGTACGCCCACAGAAATAGCCTGCGGTCGGATTTTCGTGATTTCATCATAGAGAAATACTCCTTCAGTGCAAAGAAGCAGAGCACCATGAGAGACAGCAGAGAGACGACGGGATTAAATAGGGTAGCTAGGCAAAAGATAAAAAGCATTCCCCACCACGTCTTGATGCGAAAGCCAATGCCCGTATAATCCTTATTTGGCTGTAGCTTTCCTATAACTACATACATCAAGTGAATGGCCGATAAGGCCGCAAAGATAAGAATTATAGTTAATAAAGAGCGGTCGATAACTGATCACCAACTTGTCCTAGAGTAGATTCCATTAATGGGTTCATATGTTATTATGAAGGAAACGCTCAAACTTGATAAGGGGAAAATTGTAAATGGCAGCAGATCCATCGGTCTTTATATTACTGACGAATACCGGGACGCTTTTTACGAAGCTCATTCAAGGCTATACGAAAGCACCGTATAATCATGCCTCGATCTCCTTTAATCGGGAGCTTTCCGAGCTGTATAGCTTTGGCAGAAAGCATCCGAGCAACCCCCTGAATGGAGGGTTTGTGAAGGAGGATATTAAGACAGGTACGTTCAGCAAATATCCAAATACAACATGTGTCCTATATGAACTTCAAGTTACAGCCCGCGAAGTGGAGAAAATGGAGCGGGTCTTGCAAGTCTTTATCCGAAGCCGTCAAAAGTATCTCTATAATATTCTCGGCGTAATTGGCATTGCCCTGAAGGAGCCTGTCGAATTCAGCAACTCTTATTTTTGTTCGCAATTTGTAGCGGAAATTCTAGAGCGGTCGGGCATTAAGTTATGGAATAAGCTGCCTGCACTCGTTACTCCGGATGATTTTCGCCAAAGTGATCGGCTGAGATTGGTTTACTAAGGTAAATTAAGTGAATATGAACCTGAGCGCCTAGGAGGAGACGAAGGATGAATAGCAAAGAAATATTTTCTAATCGGGTGGATTCGTATGTGAAATATCGGCCGAGCTATCCTGGAGAAGCCATTAATTATTTGTACAATACTATTGGGCTCCAACCCAATTGTGATATTGCTGATATTGGTGCAGGAACAGGAATATTCTCAGCATTACTTCTGGAGCGCGGGAGTTGTGTGACTGCCGTTGAACCCAATCCGGAAATGCGTAGAGCTGCGGAAGAGAAGTTCGCAAAGGATAACCATTTCTCTGTATCGCCGGGGTCTGCTGAACATACAGAATTATCAGATCAGTCGATGGATTTTATAGTATGCGCCCAAGCGTTTCACTGGTTTGATAGGGACGCAACGCAATTGGAATTCAAGCGGATTCTAAAACCGGGTGGAAAAGTTATTCTGATATGGAATTCCCGGCTTACTTACGGTACCCCATTTCTGGAGGAATATGAGCAGCTACTGCAGACCTTCGGCACGAACTACACTCAAGTTAATCATAAGAACATTACCCCTGAGATCCTTAGCTCCTTTTTCAAGAAAGAACAGATGCAAGTAGCGCATTTTAGCAATCAGCAGGTGTTTGATTTGGAGGGCTTAAGCGGGCGGCTTCGATCGTCTTCCTACACTCCGGTCCCCGGAGATCCAAGCTATGAGAATATGATGACTGAGCTGCGGAATATATTTGAACGAAATAACCAGGGTGGGCAAGTGTTTTTTGATTATAAGACCGAAATTTATTGGGGCGAAGTGTAAAATAAATAAAAAGACTCAAACCTTAGAGATAACAGGGTTTGAGTCTTTTTTATTTGTAGTTATGAAAGATGTACGTAAAACGTGGTGGACTCGCCGCCGACACTTTTGGCATAAATTTTTCCTTTATGCTGTTCAACAATGGATTTAGCAATCGCCAGCCCTAGGCCATATCCCCCTTGTTTACGCGCCCGGGAAGCATTTGTACGGTAGAATCGGTCAAAGATTCTCGCTAAGTGCTCCGGTGCAATGCCCTCACCCGTATTAGTGACTGCTAACACCATGTCATTATGTTGTTTTTTAAGGGATAAGGTGACTGAGCCTTTAGGGTTCGAATATTTTACAGCATTGTCCAAGAGGATCATAATCACTTGTTTGATCTGTTCACTATTGCCTAGCACTGTCAGATCAGGCTCGATGTCATATTCAAGGGAAATATGCTTCTCAAAGATTACAGCTTCCATCGTTAAAATGATATTTTCAACCACGTCGCTCAGATTGAATTTCGAATAAATCATTCTCGATCTGGAATCGTCCATCTCGGTCAGGTACAGCAGATCATTGGTCAGGCTGGTCATTCTTTCTGTTTCCGATTTGATATAGTGCAGCCACTTGGACTGATTGTGAATGGTATCATCACTGTTGGACAGGAGAACATCTGCATTGGTGTTAATAATGGTCAACGGCGTCTTCAACTCATGGGAAGCATCCGCAATAAATTGTTTCTGTTTCTCAAAAGCCTCCTTTACCGGCGCAATTGAACGATTAGCAAAAAAGCGGCTAGCGAAGTACAAGATAATCAGCATCACTGAGCCAACTACAGAGAAGGTATAGATTAGATTGGTGAGGATCTTTTGCTCTGCAGTGATGTCCAGAAATACAAGCATCGCCCCATCATTCGTATGCTGGATGTTGAAGATCCATTTGCTGCTATCCAAGGTGAACCTTCCGGTATCTTTACCGGCACTTAGCGCTTCTTGCAGAGCCGTATTATAAAATTCATCGTCCATAGTAAATTTGGAATCTTTCCCTATGAGGTTCGACGCTGTATCTATCTTCAGCATAAATGAGACTGACCGTTCAGGAGGTGGAGTCCCGTTATCCATACGTTTATTATCTGCATGGGGTAACTGGGAACTTCCCTTAGTTGAGCCCATACGTCCTGTATCACCACCGGGAGACTTGTAGTTTTCCATGATTCTGTGAAGATCCATCTGAATACCGTTTTGGACATCTCGGTACGTAATTACATATATGGAGATGAAGGCCACAAGCATGATCACCGAGATGGTGACTAAGTTAACAATAAGAAACCGATTTCTGAGTTTCGTGAACATTAGGCCGTCACCTCTAATACATACCCTACGTTTCTGATCGTACTAATGCGTACGGTCGAATTTAAGAAGGTCAGTTTTTTTCTCAAAAAAGAAATATACACCTCTACATTATTGTGCTCAGCATCTGAATCAAAGCCCCACAGCTTCTCAATTATTTGTTCTTTGGAGGTTACAGCTTGTTTCCTCAAGATCAGAAGCTCCAATAGCTCGCATTCCTTTAGATTGAGCTTGATCTCTTTGCCACCCACGGTAAGCTTCAGATTGGATGTATTCAGTTCAATATCCCCGAACTTTAAAGCATCATCCGGTATCACCTCGCCTTTACGTCTTAGTACAGCCCTTATTCTCGCCAATAAGATCTCCGAGGAAAAAGGTTTGGCGATATAATCGTCAGCCCCATAGTCCAGCCCAGTGACCATATCTGTAATTTCACCCTTTGCGGTAAGCAGGATAACGGGAGTGGGTATCCCCTTTTTTCGCAGCGTCTTGAGGACGCTGACCCCATCCATCTCAGGCAGCATGATGTCGAGCAGCAGTAAGTCATAGATTCCACTCAGTGCATAATCCAGACCTGATCTGCCGTCATGGACTGCATCCACCGAATAATTATGTTTTTTTAATATTTGAGTTAAGGCTTCAGCGAGATGAAGCTCGTCTTCTACTATTAATATTCTCATGGTTTTGCCATCCCCTACATAGAACCAGTATTTGTTATTGAGGTCATTATATCAGTATTACCTTTATTGAACCTTAATGAAGAGAGACAACAGCGGCCGGAAGTCCAACATTCAACGCAGTTACGATGTACACCGGTTAAAGTCGTCTGCGGTCTTCTCCAACTATTAAGGGAATGTAAAAGATAATCAATAATTTGTAAAACCATTTAAGATTCATTAAAGGTTTGGGATCTAAGATACATTCATAAGCACACGAGACAACGATAAAGAGAAAGGATTGATCACATATGGCGATTGAGGTATTCAACCGTTATGAGAACAAATATTTGTTGGACAACGAAGCCTACTATAAATTTTATAACCAATTGCTTGAATACATGGAACTAGACGATTTCAACAAGCAACATGAGTTTTACTCCATAACCAACTTATATTATGACACGGAGCACAACACCCTGATTCGTAACAGTCTTGCGAAGCCCAAGTACAAAGAGAAGCTTCGTTTAAGAGCTTACGGTGTTCCAAATCAAGATACGAAGGTGTATCTGGAAATCAAGAAGAAGGTATTTGGTCTTGTTAATAAAAGAAGAACGTCGCTCAAATTAAACGAGGCTTATGAATTTGTCGCCACCGGTATGGAACCGGAATTCAAGGATTACATGAATAAACAGGTGATTGAAGAGATCAAATATTTTCTGACACGCTATGATTTGCAGCCCAAGGTGTATCTGTCTTATGACCGAAAAGCGTTGTTCTGTAAAAACAATCGCGATCTAAGAATTACATTCGATACAAATATTCGCAGCCGCCGGTACGATTTGAAGATGGAGCACGGTGTTCATGGCGAACCCTTGCTGGAGCCGGGGCAGTGGCTTATGGAAGTAAAGGCTGAGAATACGATTCCTGTCTGGCTGGCCAAAATGCTCTCAGAGCATCAAATGTACCGTACAAGCTTCTCCAAGTACGGCAACGAATATAAAAAAATGCTGAAGAACAGTAAAACAGAACGGGAGAGTGCCCTCTATGCTTGATTCATTATTTACCGTAGCAACTAGTACAGAGTTAACGTTTACCAATGCACTGTTAACTATTTTTATAGCTATTGCTCTTGGCGGGATCATTAGCTACACCTATATGAAGACCAATGCAAGCGGCTATTCGCAAAGCTTCACACTAACAATGGTACTGCTGCCCGTAATTGTGGCAATCATCATTTTGCTTATCGGCAGTAATGTTGCCAGAGCTTTCAGTCTTGCCGGGGCGTTCTCCATCATTCGGTTTAGAAGTGCGCCTGGCGATCCGAAGGATATCACATTTGTTTTGTTCACCATGGCTTCTGGACTTGCCTGTGGAGTGGGTTCCTTTGGATATGCAGTCTTGTTCACCCTTATCCTATGCGCCCTTATGTTTATCCTTAACCGGACTAACTTTGGTGTAAGAACAACGTCGCAAAAAACATTAAAGGTAACCATCCCGGAGAGTCTGGGATATGAGGAAGCCTTCGCTGAAGTATTCAATAAATATAACGTTGGATATGAGCTTAAAAAGATTAGAACGACTGAGCTTGGCAGTTTATATGAACTGGTCTACGCTGTAACGCTGGGTGAGGCTGTGAACCAGAAGGAATTTTTGGATGCAATTCGTACCCGGAACGGTAATTTAGACCTGTCTCTGACCATGACTCCAACTGCTAATGACTATTAAGATAACGAAAGGATGGATGAAAAATGGATAAATATATAACCGGAAGTAAAGTAGGAATCTTGCTATTGTGTGCATTACTTATGTCGGCTTGCAGCACCAATTCCACAACAACACAGTCTGAAGCGGCGGGTACAGCAGCAGCCTCGGGAACAACGATAACTCAGAACGGGGCTGCCACGGGAGTACAACTGGCAAGCGTCAAATTGTCCGATCTGGTGACGTTCGATGAAGAGGATTCTAATACAACTTGGACAGCTGACCAATCGACCGAAATTGCTTTGGCTGGAACAAGTGCGCTTGTTGACGGCACCGGGGCTGAGTCTAAGGATGGATCAGTGACAATTACTGCAGCAGGAACTTATGTGCTGTCTGGTAAGCTGAGTGATGGACAGATTGTAGTTAATAATCAGGATGAAGGTACTGTGCACTTGGTACTGAACGGTGTGAACATCACGAACAGCGATAGTGCTGCAATTGATATTAAAGAAGCGGGTAAAGTGATCATTACCTTGGAAGACGGGACGGAGAACTCCGTATCTGATGGAGCAACTTATGTGTATGCCGATGAAACTACAGATGAACCGAGTGCGGCTATCTTCAGTAAAGCGGATTTAACGATTAATGGTACCGGGAAGCTGTCTGTTTCCGCTAACTATAATGACGGAATTACGAGCAAGGACGATCTGAAAATTATGGGTGGCACTATTGAAATTAAGGCTGCCGATGACGGGATTGTAGGTAAAGATCTTGTCGCTGTACAAGACGGAAATGTCAGCATAACGGCAGAAGGCGATGGTATGAAATCAACCAACGATACTGAAACGGACAAAGGCTTCATAGCAATTTCAGCAGGAACATTTGATATTACGGCTGGTAATGATGGAATTCAAGCTGAGACTTCACTTGTCATAGATGGCGGAACATACACCTTAGTTACGGGTGGGGGCAACGAGAAGGGTGAAGTGAAAACAGGTGATCAAGGGCAAGGTATGGGCATGAGAGGTGGCCGAGGTCAGGGAACAGGGGATCAAGCACCAGGAACAACAGGAACCTCAATACCTGAAACCAAACCAGAGACAATGCCAGAAACAAAACCGGAGATACCAACAACGGAAGCATCAACAATGACAACAACGGCAACAACTACAGAATCGGAAACACCAAGTACTAAAGGCTTGAAGGCTGGAGGAGATATTAGCGTAAACAACGGAACCTTTACCATCGATTCTGCTGATGATGCAGTGCACAGCAACAGTAACATTGCTATAGCTGATGGAGAATTCAACATCAAAACTGGCGACGATGGAATCCATGCGGATGCCTTGGTGGCGATATCCGGTGGCAAAATTGATATTACGAAGAGCTACGAAGGGATTGAAGGAGCAAACATCGAGATTTCCGGTGGCGAAGCTCATGTGGTTGCTTCTGATGATGGAGTGAATGTAGCAGGAGGTAACGATGAGGCGACTGTAGGCGGCGGCCCTCAGGAGCAGGATCAATTCAGCGATTCTGCTAGCAATATGCTAACGATTAGTGGAGGAACACTAACGGTCGATGCTTCAGGTGACGGGCTGGATTCGAACGGCTCCATCACAATGTCGGGTGGCACGGTTATTGTCAATGGACCTACCAATAGCGGTAACGGTGCACTTGATTTCGACGGTAGCTTTGAACAGAGTGGAGGAACTTTGGTGGCTGCGGGAAGTTCGGGCATGGCACAAGCACCGTCTGACACCTCTAGCCAACATGCAGTCAGCATGACCTTCCCTCAGACCCAGGAGGCTGGAACATTGGTTCATCTAGAGGACAGCGAAGGCAACACGATCCTGACCTTTGCTCCTTCGAAGAGCTATCAAACGGTGGTGATTAGTTCACCGGATCTGAAGGACGGCGGTTCTTACACCCTCTACTCGGGAGGTACCTCGACTGGTAGTGAAGCGAACGGACTGTATACGGATGGTGAATACACAGGAGGAACAAAAGTAGTAGCGTTCGAAATTACAAGCAGCGTAACTTGGCTAAATGAATCAGGAGTAACAACCGCAAACACTAATCAAGGTCCAGGTGGCGGTGGTGGTGGAAACAGAAGACCTTAGGTTATAAATTGCATATCAAAAGCCACTCCAGCATTATTTTGGAGTGGCTTTTTTTAGTTTGAGATAAATTAGTCGCCGTTAACAGGGATGGAATTCTGTTTAATCGGTTGATTTGAAGTGTTGATGATCACATTGTGTGAATTAAAAGACAGAATTTCAATCAGCTGCTCTGCCATATGGTTAGCTGTATATTTAAATCCGCCTTTTACCCACTCTATGATTAATCCAAATAGAGCATAGGCGGTATAACTGGAAAACAATTCGATATTTACATTGGTATTAGTGTTATTAACTGCGACTAAGTCCCGCTTGGTGAGCTCCTTTAAGAGATCGCAAATCCTATTTTGGAACCCTGGAAGAACATTGGAATTTATAATGATGGTATAAAAGTTAGAGTAAGAGACCACATGTTCAAAAATCTTGATGCTCGAGGTGGTCAGCTCACTAACTATAAATTTATCGGTATGAAGATAGGGTTCTTTATAAGCCTTAATTAAATCCTCCAACACATCATCAATTAGCTCATTTAGAAGTTCTTCTTTGGTTTGATAATGTTTATAGAAGGTTCCGCGGTTTAAGTCGGCAAGGGTAACGATATCGGTTATCGTAATCGTGCGGAAATTCTTTTTTTCCATGAGTAATATCAATGCGTTTTTAAGCTCTTTACGTGATTTGCTAGTTCTCCGATTATTTTTAAGCAACAGAAGACCACCTAACTGTCTATTTTCTAATCCTATTTGAACAGAATCCTGCGTTATATATATTTATGAACATTTGGTGTCTCATTTGTATATTGATAGTTAAATTTTAGAGGATTAAACTTGAGTAGTATAAATTTTAAGCGTTAAAGAGATTTTATATATTGATATTTACATTATAGATAAACGTAAAGGAGACTTCCAACATGAAACTTCAAGACAGAGTTGCAGTGGTTACCGGGGCAGCATCAGGTATGGGGAAATCTATCGCAGAGTTGTACGCTAAAGAAGGGGCAAAAGTGATTGTAGCCGATCTTAACCTCGAAGGTGCAGAACAAGTAGCCGCAGGGATCGTAAGTAATGGTGGAGTAGCTAAGGCATTGAAAGTAAATGTTGCCCTAGTTGAAGATATCGATAGCATGATTGATACCGCAGTAAAGGAATACGGAACACTAGATATTCTTGTGAATAACGCCGGTATTATGGATGGGTTTGAGCCAGTTGGCGACATAAGCGACGAGAAATGGGATCTTATCTTTGATATCAATACCAAAAGTGTAATGCGGTCCACTCGTAAAGCACTGCCTATTTTTTTGGATAAAGGAAAAGGGGTTATCGTTAATACCGCTTCTACAGGTGGCGTAAGTGGTGCCCATGCGGGAGCAACTTATACTGCCTCTAAACATGCTGTAGTAGGCTTGACGAAAAACACAGCTTTTATGTATGCCAACAAAGGGATTCGTTGTAATGCTATCGCACCAGGAGCTACTGCTACAAACATCAGTGCTTCAATGAAAAATATAAATGAATTCGGCGTGAGCCGTACGCAATTAACACAGGCTGTGATCCCTCGTGTAGGTACACCTGAAGAAATCGCACAAGTTGCGTTATTCCTGGCTTCGGATGATTCCAGTTTTGTAAACGGAGCTATCATCGCTGCTGATGCGGGTTGGACTTCTGCATTCTAAATGTTAGTTGTCTACCTCTACTTCAACAGTTTATCCACGGAGTCTTAGGGACCCAGATGACGTTATTCGCAAATTTTCAGCCTTTTGAGAAGGGATTCGGACTCCAGAGACGCTATTTCATATAAATCGGCCCATAATTGGTGTTTTCGCGCCAATAGCTGCAGTGGAGTCCGTTAGTAATCCAAATGTGGAATAATGGCGCATTTAAAGTCTGCTCGGTCCGCTAACCAATTTTTTCGGACAAAATGTGATCGGATTAAACGCAGAGGTACCCCAGCACGCTACCATTTTGCCAAATGATGACCCAAACGGGAGGCTACATAAAACTCCGCTAGAGATTAATCTAGCGGAGTTTTTTATACGCTTGATATTTCCAGGGGAACCCTGCAAAATAGAGAGAATGCTAACTATAGAGGAGTTATATGAAATGAACGATGTTATGGTGCGGAATCATGTAAAAGTCATTGGAGCAGGAGAAAAAACTATCCTTTTTGCGCATGGATTTGGGTGTGATCAAAGCATGTGGCAGTTTATCACGCCATCATTTGAGAAAAAGTATCGAATCGTTCTATTTGATTATGTAGGCTCAGGCCATTCAGATTTAAGCGCATATACATCGGATAAATATCATACTCTCCATGGTTATGTACAGGATGTACTAGATGTTATCGAAACATTTGAACTCAAGGATCTTATTTTTATAGGCCATTCTATTAGCTCTATGATCGGTTTGCTTGCTTCAATCGAGCGGCCGGATTATTTTAATAAAATGATTATGATCGGACCTTCCCCACGTTATTTAAATGAGGGAGATGCTTATTTCGGGGGCTTCGAAAAAAGTGATATTACTGAGCTTCTGGATATGATGGAGATGAATTTCGCGGGCTGGGCTAGCTTTATGGCTCCACTTGCGATGAATAATCCTGACCCAATGTTGACTAAACAGCTGGAACGAAGCTTTATTTCGGCCGACCCTATTATCGCTAGAGAATTTGCGGAAGTTACATTTTTTTCGGATCATCGAGAAGATCTGCCTAAAGCGACAGTGCCTACACTCATATTGCAATGCTCGGATGATAGTATCGTTCCTATAGAAGTAGGAGAATATTTACATAGACACATGAATAATAGTACGTTCCGGTTAATGGAGGCCAAGGGCCATTATCCACATATTAGCCATCCCCAGGAGACCATTACTTTGATTAATGAGTATCTTGGGTGAGATGGAGAAGATTATGGTGTTGAAAGGATATTTAGACAATGGATGACCGGTTAAAATATGCGCCATGCGGATATGTTTCCATTACCCATGAAGGAATGATCCTCGATGTGAATCAAACCTTTTTGGACGGGATGGGATATCAACAGGTTGATTTGGTAAATAAACATTTTGAATCTATCATGTCTACGGCCAACAAGCTTATTTTTCATTCATACTTCTATCCTTTTATCAATCTGAATGGACATGTAGAAGAGCTATTTATCAATTTGAAGGACAGCAAGGGGCAAGCCGTGCCTTACTTGTTAAATGGCAGACGCCTTGAGTGTGAAGGTGTAGAGGTCATTGATTGTATTCTCGTACAGATGGGCAAACGTATTGATTATGAGCTAGAGTTACGATCTGCGAAGAAGCAAATAGAAGAGGCGTATTGGGAAAAAGATCAGGCGCTGGCAAAGCTCAAACAAATCCACCTGGAAATCGAGCAAAAGCAAGCTGAATTACTGGAGATGAATGCCGTTTTAGTAGAGCTATCTACTACAGACAAGCTTACTGGATTAAAGAATAGAAGGTTCCTGCAAGAAAAGCTGGAAGAACAGATTGCAGCGTATCAACGTGATCAGGCGCCTTTTTCATTATGTATTCTAGATATTGATCACTTTAAAAATGTGAATGATACCTACGGTCATCAGATGGGTGATTATCTCCTGGAGAAATTGGCGAGTATCCTGAAGTCCCAATCTCGTAAAGAAGATATCGTAGCTAGGTATGGTGGTGAGGAGTTTATCCTTCTGCTGCCTAATACAGATTCATCGGATGCCACGGCAATAGCGGACAATTTGCGGCAATTCATAGCCAGCTCCACTTGGGAGATTGGCAGCATTACGGTAAGCATTGGCATAGCTACCTTTGAAGCAACCGATACAGACATCACTCTTCTGGAAAAAGCTGATCAAGCGCTATACGTTTCTAAAGAACAGGGGAGAAATCGCGTTACGCATATTATGGATTTGAGTGAAAAGCTTCTTTAATTGGAGGCTTTTTTCGTTATTTATAAACGATACATCCTCTTTGCTCTAATTGCTCTAATTGCTCTAATAATTCTGTTCTTCTTAAGCTGTGATTCCATCTTAAATCCAGTTTCTCTAATCGTCCAAGTTGTAGAATCGAATCCGGGATTTCTTGCAGATTATTATCTCTTAAATCAAGCTCAACGAGGCTGTTTAATTGACCTATTTCCTCAGGGAGTCTATTCAGTTTATTTTTTCTAAGGTTCAGTCTTCTTAACTTGCTTAAATTACCGATAGATGAAGGCAGCTCAGTGATTCGATTATCACTTACATCGAGTATCCGCAGTTCTTCTATAGCGCCCAAATGCTCTGGCAAGACGGCCAGTTGCTTAGGTATAGAAAAGAATCCAACCCCTGCAATCCGCCAATGCTCTCCGGCAACACCTTCAGCCGATTATGGCCTAAATCCAGCATTCTTAGGTGAACTAAGCGACCGATGTTCTCGGATAACTGTTCGATTTCATTGCCCGCATAATTAAGTACCTCTAATTCGTCATGAAGGAAGAGCTGATCGGGAATCTCTTTAATATGATTGTTGTACATGGCATCAAGCCTATGTGACAACGTTACGATAGAATATAACAGGATGATGATTTATTATCAGTATGTTGGCATACAAAACTATGGAATGTGGATCATGCCTACATTATCTATTCGGGGATTGTAAGGGTGTACGCTACCACGAAAGGGAAAGAGCATACCGTAGATCTTTTTGGAAAAGGCGATTTCTTTGGCGATCTGGAAGTAATCCATCCCTCCAATATAAGAGTGCTGTCTGCGGTGGCTATGAATGATACTGTATTATTTGATATTCAACATCAGCAGATCACCGTGTTAGACCCGGTATATTTACTGGAGTATACGGATTTCGATTGAGATGAACAGTTCCGGGATCTTTTTCAGAGAATCGATTATTAAAGGGGTTATGAATGTGGCTTGTAATCATTGTGTAGTAAGAGAGCTGAATTTTCAAATCAAGGCTCATGGTGAGCTTAATCTTAGGGTTTTACCTGAGGTTATTCATCATTTGAGTAGAAGTTATACGATACATAAGGTGGAAGGAAATGTGATTACAATTAAGGAGGCTGGGGTGCGGGATTTCCTAGATTTCTGTAATGACCATATGGAATCGGAGCAGGTTGAATTCCGTATAGATGACCAAACATGGAGACCTCTATCCGAATTACCCACTGTACTTGATATGGAGTGGATTGATGAGGTTATCACTAAGGGTCTTGTTATTTGCTACTTCCAACCGATTGTGAACGTAAGGGAAGAGATTTTTGCATACGAGCTCCTATCCAGATTTAAAAAAGAAGACGGATCCCTTATCTATCCTAATGAGATTTTTGCGGCGGCACGGAATCGTGGGCGTTTATATGCTTTAGACCGGTTATGTAGAATGACGGCTGTAAAATATGCTGCGCCCTTAAATAAAAAAACGTTTATTAATTTTATCCCTACATCAATTTACGCTCCAGAGTTCTGCTTAAGATCAACTGTTGAATTGGCTAATCAATTAGGTGTCGATCCCTCTCTTTTTGTCTTTGAAGTTGTTGAAACGGAGAAAGTGGATGATCTCGCTCATTTGAAAGCTATTTTGACATATTACAAGGATCGGGGATTTGAATACGCTTTAGATGATGTTGGGGAAGGCTTCAGCACAATCGAGATGTTATTGGAGCTTAAACCTCATTACATGAAGCTAGATATGAAATATGTTCAAGGCGTGTCCAGTGATCCGAACAAACAGAAAATAGCTAAACAATTTTTAGAAAAGGCTTTAGAAATCCAATCTGTTCCTTTAGCAGAAGGTGTGGAGTTTAGAGAGGACTTTGAATGGCTTAAGCAGAGTGGTTATCAGTTGTTTCAGGGATATTTATTTGGAAAGCCTGATCCTATTCCCAAACAGTAATCCTAATGAGTATATATCGGTCCAGAGGATGAGATGAATTTCAGGTCAGAGTCTGAGTACAGCCAACCCCCGGGGTTGTATAATTTAGGTAATTGAAAAGGGGGACGGGATGGATATGAAATGGCATCAATTTGTAACGCGCTGGGCAGATTCTAGGGGCTTTGATGGACGAGAGATTGATTATCAATGGCCTTCTCCCTCCTTTCCGGTCATCAGTATTCGCAGTAATCTAGGGCGATACTCAGGTCAAGCGTATGGTCGTGGAGGTAAACCCCGTGTGAAGACAGCCGTTGGATTAATCGCTATTGGAGATGTAGCTGTAGGCTTGATTTCCATAGGTGCGATAAGCGTGGGCGTACTATCCTTAGGAGCAATATCACTAGGAATGTGGTTAGCCCTTGGAGCGATAGCACTTAGCTGGCTTGGCTTCGCAGTGGGAGCCATTGCGATAGCAGGGGTGGCTGTAGGAGCGATCGCAATCGCGGAAAAAGCGTTGGGGGCCATCGCCATAGGGGATACGGCGTTTGGTGCGATAGCGATAGGCAGGATCGCTGGGGGTGCCATAGCTATCGGACAATGGGCATATGGTGTAATCGCAGTTGGCGAACATGGTTTCGGATTAATTCCCGTCACGGGCGATGTATGGAATTGGTTCCGGCGCTTGTTTGGATCGGGGAGTTAAGTAGACCTACAGTCCTAAAGGATGCCCTTCTCTTCCGGGATAGTCAATAAATAATATCTATCACCTAAGAAAAACTAATTGCAATTACCTATACTCATTTCATACCAATTAATCATGCGATCAGATCTAGGCTTATGTTACTCTTTGAATGTATTCGAAACTTCATAGGCAAACCTATGGAAATGTAGGGACGCAAAGCTAAAGGGACTAAGGTTATCATAACTATTGTCAGCCAGCTGCCAAAGAGTGTGTAACGCTTTTTGTTAAAATATAAGAAAGTATACGTTATACACCTATACTTAATATCTTATATTTCTCGCTTAAACGCTTACCGTCCTTATAAGGACGCCACAGGTGTTTATGCTTGTTAAGGTTTAATAAAAATTAAGTCTTAATTTTTAGGCGACTTTATACGCAATCAAGCTACTCTTTTGGGGTAGTTTTTTTTGTGCCCATTTTTGGGCACTGGAGAGATTCATATGACATCTGGGGGTAAGAAGTGATGAAGAAAATGATTGCGATCGCTACATCGGCAGCCATGTTGGCCAGTTTTTCAAGTGAGGCAGGTTATGCTTTAGCAAGTGAGGTAAGCAAGGTAAATGTAACAACAACAGTGGCACAAAGTAAGGTCAACTTATTAAGCAACGCTTCGGTTATTCCGTTTGAGCTGTACGGCAAGGATGCTCTAAATGCCTATAATGAGGTTTTTAGAATGAATCCAGCAAATATTAAATCCATCACAAATAACGGTGGCAACTACTCAGGCTCGCCTATAGCTAAGGCTATGGATGGGGATATGAGCACGCATTGGGAGACTGGCAAACCGAATAGTTCAACGTTTACGAATGAGGTTGTGTTTGTTTTCAATGAGTCCACTGAATTAAATAGAATGGTATACGCGGCTAGGCAATCCGGTGCTAAAGGTAAAGGTTTTGCTCAAGAATTTGATATCTATGGCTCCACTACCGATGCGGGTGATTTTACGCTCGTGTCTTCTGGAGAATATACAGGCTCAACCGGTGATGTAGTGGAGATTCAGTTCGCACCTACGGCTTTTAAGAGACTTAAATTTGTCTTCAAAAAAGCGAACCAAGATTGGGCGAGTGCGGCTGAGTTTTCTTTTTATAAAGAGGATAGTCTCTCTGCTAAAATGAAAAATTTATTTACAGATGATACCCTGAGCCAAGTTAGTGCTGCCTTTAATACGACAGAGAAATTAACAGCTTTAGAGAATGAAGTGCAGGCACATCCACTGTATACGCAGTTTAAAGAAGAGATAGAGAATGCAAAGATCCTTTTGGAGAACCATCAGGTAGAGGCAACGGCAGCCAAGGTTTCGAAGCTAAAAGGGTATGGTACAGCCTATGAAAATGCCTATAGCCAAGCGTATAGAATGCCAAATGCAAACGTATCAAAAGTAACGGTGAACGGTGGAAGCTACCCAGGTACGAAGCCTGAATATATGCTGGATGACCAGCCCACTACGCATTGGGAAACGAACAAAAACAATGATGCAAGCTTCACGAATGAAGTCGTGTTTGAACTAGCGCAAGCGGAAGTGCTGGACAGAGTGGCTTTTTTGGCTAGAGATAATCGCAAAGGATTCCCAGAGGCTTTTGAAATCTATGCATCAGAGACGAGTAAAGGAGAGACCTTCCAACTGGTATCTAGCGGAACCGCGATCAGTACCAATGATTTTCTGGAATTTAAATTCGAACCGACGAAGTTTAAAAGATTAAAATTTAAGTTCACAAAAGCTAATATTAACAGACCTTTTGCGGCTGAATTTAGATTTTATACAGAAGATAAAGTAAGCGAAGCTGTAAATGGTATTTTCACAGATGGAACGATGAGTGCGGTTGTGCCTGCTTATAATAGCGTCGAAGCAATCAACGAATTAGAAGAAGCGGCAAAAGTACATCCGCTCTATCCAATCCTGAAAGATTCATTGGAACTAGCTAAGAAGCTGGTTAATGGCGAGGTTCAAATCGAAGGTACCATCATTGAGGCGGAACAACGTGGAGATATGAAAAAGCATGCGCAGGAAAACCTGAGAATTGGTTTTGGTACGAACAACCAGCCTACAGGTCTCGTTGCAATGCCTGGAGATACGATCAACGTTTATGTGGACGCAGCTTCTAACGATAAGCTACCTTCTTTAGTCTTTTCTCAACAAGAGGCCGCTTGGAATATTTGGGCTAGAGGTGTGCAATTGCGTCCAGGTAAGAACATTATAACCGTTCCTGAATTTGCTACGAATAGTTATTATGCACATGAAGTGACTAAGGGCGGCACCGTTTATATCGTCAATCCATATACAGCAGAGGAACAAGGGAAAGCCCCACTGCTCCGCTTCGAAGGTTTAGAGAAGATTCCTTTTATGACCAAGACCACGGATCCAGAACAATTCAAAACCTTCTTAATCACATACAAACAAAGACTAGACGAAGATAAAGCGGCGCATCCAAATGTTCAAGATCGTAAACTCATAGATGTGGTAGAAATGGCCAGCGATCATGTTATTTTCACAGGAACGGCGACGGAGGCGTACAACAAATATATTACGCAAGGAAATAACCCGCTGGACACCGTAACTGGGTATGACACCTGGATGAAGAGCATTTTTGCCTTCTATGGCTTGGATGGTAGTAGTGAGATTCATGATGCCAAGCTAATTCGTGAGAATATTCGATTAATGCAGCCTTATGGTGCGATGTATGCAGCGGGAGATCATACAGGTATCCAACTTGGAACAGTAGGTACCATGTTAGGTGATTTTAACAAAGCTTATCCGGGCTGGGGACTGAATCACGAAATCGGGCATCGCTTGGCTATGGGTGAACGGGAATATGGCGAAGTAACTAATAATATGGTGTCTATGTTTATGTCTGTCGCGGCGAATTCGATAGATAATCGTATACCGTATGAATCAGATATCTATAAATATGTCCTCGAAGAAAATAAAGTGGTAATGAATCAGCAGGGCTTATTTGCACAACTCGGAGCCTATTGGCAGCTGGAGCTGGCACATCCGGGATACTGGACAGAGCTGACCAAGCTATATCGGGAGCGGAAGGTCACCCTTACCAACGGTGACAATTCCAAGCAGCAGTATTTGGTGGAGTTCTCCTCCGAAGTACTGGGATTAGATTTAAGCAGCTATTTTGCCAGACATGGCTTCACTGTGAATCCTGAGACAAAAGCGAAAGTAGCCAAGTATCCGGCACCGCAAAAGTTATGGTATTTAAATAACTCGGTGATTAATTATGAGGGAACTGGAATAGCGGATAAAAATCTGGCTATTAAGGTTAATATCACACCTAACACCACGGCTAGAACAAACACGTTAAGTTTCAGTATAGATAAAGAGCTTAAGCAAGATTTCTTAGGATATGAAGTGTATAGAAATGATGTGTTAGTTGGTTTTACAGGAACTGACCAATTTGTGGATCAGAATGTAGATGCGAGTATCAACTATACGTACAAGATCGTCGGTTATGATAAAAAGCTGAACCCACTGAAGCCCGTACAGGTTAAAGCCTTTAAGCCAGCCTTGTCTGTTGAAGATCAGCTCACTTTAAAGCTTAATCAAACCTTTGATCCGATGAGCTATGTAAAAGCGGCTAACTATCTAGGAAACGATATTACTGCAGATGTCTCTCTGAAAGCTAATAACGTTGATGTAACGCAAAAAGGCAACTACGAAATTGTATATGAAGTGAAAAGCGAAGGGGTTACGGAAACGAAAACCACACAGGTTACGGTAACGAGCGACTACGCCTATATTTCCGATCTCAATGCCAAGTCAGTCGTTGTAGGCTGGGGTGAATTAAAGAAAGATAAAGCCGTTTCCGGGGGAATCATAACCCTTGTTCGCCAAGGATTGGCTGCGACGTACGCGAAAGGGATTGGTGTTCATGCCAACTCTGAGGTAGTTTACGATATTGAAGGTAAGGGTTACGACTTCTTTGAAAGCTACATTGGGATCGATCAAGCCATGAAAGGGAAACCTTCCTCGGCTACTTTTGCAGTGTATGTGGATGGAGAACAGAAATTTGAGAGTGATGTTTTCCGGGCAGGAACAGAACATCAATTTGTGAAAATCCCTGTGACTGGCGCAAGAGAGGTGAAGCTGGTTACAACAGATGCTAAGGATGGCAATGCTTCAGACCATACGGTATGGGCCGATGCGAAGTTCTCAAATAATTCAAGCAAACCTACCATTACAGTGCCGGAAGAGACAACCTTCGTTAAGCTGAACAGCGAATTTGATGTGTTGAGCGATGTTACGGCTTTTGATACGGAAGATGGTAATTTAATTGGAGCCGTTGAAGTACAATCCAATGGGTTCACATCAAGCAAAACAGGGACTTACAACGTCGAGTTTTCAGTTACAGACTCAGATGGAAACTCCGCTGTGCAGGCCAGAAAGATTGTTGTATACAGCGCTAGTAAATACCTGAGTGATATAGATTGGCAATCAGCAAAAACGGATTATAATGTGGTTCGAAAAGATAAGGCTAGCTCTAACAATCCGATTAAGCTGCTGGTAAATGGCGAGGTCAAAGAGTTCGCTAAGGGCTTAGGAACCCATGCCAGCTCTGAAATCGTGTATAATCTGGCGGGTACAAACTATGAATATTTTGAAACATATGTAGGGGTTGATAGAAATATCCCTGAGCAAAGCAACTCCAGTGTGATTTTCAAAATCTTTGCCGATGGGGCAGAGGTTTATAACAGCGGACTGATGAAATTTGGTACAGAAGCCAAGCTTGCGCGGATACCTGTTAAGGGGGTAAGTGAATTGAAGCTGGTGTTAGATAATGCAGGTAACGGAAATGCTTCAGATCACGGTGATTTTGCTGATGCGAAGTTTATGATCTTGAACAATACACCAGAGCTTACCATACCTAAATCTGTCTCAACCAAAGTGGGCCAAGTGATTGATATCAGTGAAAGCTATTCGGCAATGGATTCGGAAGACGGTGACTTGACGGCTCAAGTGAAGGTCACAGGTCAAGAGCAAGTTAAATTCAACCGGGCTGGAAAGTATCCAATCACTTACACAGTAACAGATAGTGATGGAAATACGACCACGAAGATTAGAACTATAGCCGTAGTAGACATGACGGACTTTACGTATCTGACGGATTACGACTGGAACTCTACTCAGAACAGCTATACTGCACCTTTGAAGGATAAATCTATTAGTGCGAATACGCTGAGATTAACAGATGAGAACAATCAGGCAGTGTCCTATGAAAGAGGAATTGGAGCGCACTCTAACTCGACGATTGTATACGATCTAAGCGACAAAAACGCGGATTACTTCACTTCCTATGTAGGAGTAGATAGACAAATGTACGGTTCTGTTGGTTCGGTGAGCTTTGAGGTGTTTGTCGATGGAGAGAAGAAATTCGATAGTGGAGTCATGAGTTCAAGAGATCCGCAGAAATTCATTGAATTGGATATTAATGGAGCAAAAGAACTGAAATTAGTTGTCACAGACGGGGGAAATGGCAACGGATCTGACCATGCTACATGGGGTGGAGCCAAACTACATTTTGCGAATGGAGATCACTTATTCACTGGAGATCTGGAACAGGCGATTGCAGCGGCTAAAGCAATTTCTCTAGAAGGCTTCACACCTGAGAGCATCGCGGCATTTACGTCCAGCTTCTCGACAGCAGAGACAGTGTTGGCTAACTCTTCTGTTACGCAAAGTGAAGTAGACGAAGCTGTAGCAGCGTTGCAACAAGCAACCGAAGGTTTGGTCCAAATAGATCTTACGAAAGAGATTACTGTGGCGGACCCGTATTTAAGTGCTTCGATCAAGACTACATTGGGCGTAACTGGAGAACTAACGCTAGGGGATATGTATAACCTTACAACGTTAACCAGCGAAACCAGAAGAGCCAGATCCTTGGAAGGTTTGCAGTACGCAAAGAACCTAGAGACACTTGATATTACTGGAAATGAAATTACAGATTTCTCCCCATTACAAGGGTTAACTAAACTAACGAGCTTATTGGCCGACCCACAAGTGTTAGAGGTAGGAGAATTTAAGGGACCTGTGGTTGAAGTAGCTAATCTGGTGAGAGGGGTCGATGGCAGCAAAGTGATCCCTAATTCCGCTGGGGTAAGAAACACTAGAACATCTAAAGAAATTGTGTTTGATATGAAGGAATGGGCTGCTAATCCGGATGTGTTCACTATTGACCTATCAAACGAGGAGAAAGGAACTTACATGCTGGGGTTAACTTACCAAGTCGCAGGTAATCTCGTGCAAATCATTTCTTTTATTGATAATAATTAAATTCCCAAGAAAACAGGCGGATTGTGGTCTCTATAACCATGGTTCGCCAGTTTTTAAATGAGGAAGTTTTTATGTAAAAATATCCATTTTGTCATGTGACAAAAGAAATGACAACGCTCACTATAAGCGGTGTAGTCTTTTAACTATACTTAATCAGAAATGCGCCAAATTTAAATGAATACTCTAATTGAAGCTTTTTATACAAAGAAGTAAATAATGTATGCGGTTTAGAGAGAGGTGTTTCTGTGAAAATCATCATTGTAGATGATCATCCTTTAGTTAGAAGAGGGCTGGCATCTGTCATTGCAATGCAATCGGATATGCAATTTGCAGGTGAAGCTACGACTGGTCCGGAAGCACTTGATGTGATTGAAGAGACAAAGCCAGACATTGTCCTCATTGATCTTAAACTTGCTGATGAATCAGGACTGGATGTCATTAAGATAGCACGTACCCGCGGCATTGTTAGTAAATTCATACTGTTGACTTCCTCTGCGAGCAGAGAGGATTTTTTGAGGGCTGAAGAAGTACTGGTAGACGGATATGTACTGAAAGAGGCACTGCCGGAGGAATTACTCTTTGCTATCCAGTTGGTGTACAAAGGGAGAAAATATTACGATCCTGGTCTAATGGAAGAAAAGATGCGAATGAGCGCCAGCAGTCCAACAGATGAATTGACACCAAAAGAGAAGGAAGTCCTGATTCAGCTTGGACAAGGTGCTTGCAATAGAGTGATTGCCACACGTCTTTTTATCAGTGAATTTACGGTAAAGAAGCATGTCAGTCAGATTTTAGCGAAGCTGCAGGTTACTGACCGGACACAGGCGGCATTGTGCGCCAACGCGATAGGATTAACGAAATATGAAATGTCTTATGAGTAGAACGGCAAGATCAGATGTTATAATGGCTTTAACTACTTTGCGAGATTGAGTATTCTGTCTAATTGTAATTAGGGAGTGCTGTTGATGTTTGAATTGCCAGGATACCAAACCTTAGATCTGATAGATAATACCGCAGATATCAGGTTATACAGACTCCTACGTCAAGAGGACGGCCTAAGGGTTATCGCTAAGACAACAATAGGAGAATACCCGGGAGCTGCCATGGTCGATGCTTTTCGTCATGAGTATGACATGCTTAAGCGACTTTGCGGTCGTGGTGCAATAGAGGCGTACAGTTTGGAAATTATGGCGGACCGACCAGTCCTTCTCTTAAAAGATATAGAGGGGAGTACCCTTGGGCAGATCCTGCGTATGCCTGTTAATTCACTGGATCTTCCAGCGCTGCTTCGAATCGCTACAGCTATTGCTGATTGTCTTATGCAAATTCATCGTGAAAAAATAACACTAAATGAACTAACCCCCGCTCATCTAATCGTCAATCCCATTACTTTTGAAGTGAAATTTATTGATATAAGAATGTGCTCTACCGAAAACATCACGAGTCCTTTGTCACCGTTAAGCGGCCGGCCCGATGTTCTGCTTCCTTATATAGCTCCAGAACAAACGGGACGAACCGGAGTCAAACCGGATTACCGTTCTGACTTTTATTCGCTGGGGATCATCTTGTATGAATGTCTCTCGGGCAGCCGTCCCTTTGAGCTGCATGATGTTGTTGATATTGTATATCGTCATCTTGCAGATACACCTGAGCCTTTATACCGCAGGTTCCCCACAATCCCTCTATCGGTCTCTGATATTGTTGGTAAATGCATGGAGAAGATGCCTGAAGCGAGGTATGCCAGCGCGTTTGGCATTAAATCGGATCTTGAGGAATGTCTATCCCGTCTAGAAGAATCCGGGCATATTGAGCCCTTTCCACTAGGAAGCTGGGATATCCCAGAGCGCTGGATGGTATCAGGACGCTTCTATGGAAGACATCTTGAGCAACAAAGCTTAAGAGAAGCACTGCAACGAGCATCACAAGGTGCCGTAGAGACGGTTTGGATTAGCGGGGAGAGTGGTATCGGCAAAACAACCTTTCTGAAGGAGACCCTTAGAAATACAGTCTCATTGGATGGTTTCTTCGCCAGAGGCAAATTCGAATCCCGACATACCTCACTCCCTTATGGCATCTGGCATCAAGTCATAGATGAGTTGGTTAGTCAGCTGCTGATGGAAACAAAGCTGCAGGTGGAGGTTTGGAAGCTGCGTATTCTACAAGCAGTGGACAATTACGGTCAGTTGCTGATCGATTTTGTTCCTAAGCTTGAACTCTTGATTGGTCCACAACCCTCCGTGCCTCCACTGCCACCGCTGGAAGCTCAGCATCGCTTTCAATTAATCATGAGCCGATTTATTCAACTCTTTCCTCATGAGGATCATCCTTTGATCTTGGTATTGGATAATTTGCAATGGGCTGATGATACGTCGCTGCAATATCTCACTTCGCTTATAGAGGATACAGCAACGACTCATCTGCTAATCGTGCTTTCCTATCGCAATCGGGAGATTACAAGGCTGCACCCGCTCAGTAGGCTGGAAAAACATCTGATTGACCGCAACGTAGCGATGAGCAGAATTTCTTTACAAGCGCTTGAACTCACCGATTTAAAACAACTGCTACTTGATGTTATGCGTTACGAGGCAGCTGACTTGGACGAGCTGGCGCGTGTGCTGCTTCATAAGACAGATGGAAACCCGTTATTTATTAAGCAATTCCTTCAAGATTTGATAGATGATCAGCGAGTGGAATTTGATGAGAATATTCGAAGCTGGAAATGGGATCTCCAGCGTATTACTGAATTGAATGTTCCCGATAACGTAGCTTCATACCTTTCAAGTAAATTGCAACAATTTCCTGAACAGACGGTATATGCACTTAGCAGAGCCGCATTCATAGGCAGCCTATTTGATTTACGTACACTTGCCGATATTACGGAGACACCGATAGAGACATTGAGCGAAGCGTTAGCGGTTGCTGTACATGGGCGCTTGTTGCAGCCCGTTAACGGGGAGGAATATCCGCATTATAAGTTCCAGCATAACCGCATTCATCAGGCGGCATATGCTTTTATTTCCGAAGAGGAGCGTTCCGAGCTGCATTGGAGAATTGGTCTGTTATTGCTAGGCCGAGGCCCGCTTAGTGAAGGAACGACCCTATTTGAAGCTGTCCATCATTTGAATCAGGCACTTACATGGTTAGACCGCCCTGAACAGAGGCTTCAACTGGTAGAGCTGAACTTACAGGCAGGGGTAAAAGCGAAGCAAACAACCGCACATGAGACAGCCTTGCAATATATGCTTCAGGCAACGTCATTATTAGCGGAGCAGAGCTGGGAGGCGCAATATGGGCTAACCTTCCGGGTATTTCGTGAGAGGGCGGAGCTCGAATATTTATGTTCCCATTTTGATACGGCTAATGAATTATTCCATCTGTTAATTGATAAAGCTACGACAAATATGGATAAGGCTTACGTCTACGCAATGAAGGTGCAGTTGGAAGCAAGTAATGATAACCACGAAGAGGTGATCTCCTTAGGCCAGCATACCTTATCGTTACTGAAAGTGAAGCATCAATTTGATCCTGGTTATGTTCAATTGACGCTTCAATGGTTACGATTGCGGCGTAGACTCAAGAAGGTCTCACTCGAATCGCTTACTCTTTTACCTCCAATGACTGATGAAGCACGTAGAATCGCAATGTCTACTTTAGATCATTCAAGCAATGCTTGCTTCTACGTCAATCGAGAAGGGTGGCTCGCTTCTTCCTTCACCATGATTGAATTAACGCTTGATTATGGGATGACTCCGGAGGCTTCCATTGGATTCATAGGCTATGCAATGTTTCAATACTATTACTTCCGTAATGATGAAGAGACATTCAAATGGGCCATGCTGGCGTTCAGCTTATCCGAACCCTATCCGAAACAGCATATGACAACCTTAGCCGCGTTCGCCATGTGCTACGATAGCTGGCGGCATTATGATCCTGCTATGCTCCATACATTTACCGAGAAGGCTGGTAAAGTGGGCCTGGAATCAGGTGACTTATGGAAGGGCAACCAGAATGTGCTGATCAACTGTGCCTCCCTTTTGCAATTTGGTCATCCTCTCGGCGATATCTATGAGCGATTAATTACTCATTCCGGAGATTTGCTGCGCCATAACAACAGTCTCCATTGTAAGCAGGCTATTGTAGCGGCGGCCATTCTTGTTCGACTGACAGGTTATCGCTCTATAGATGATCCCTTTCCCATCACGGAGATTAGCGAGCCTGATTTTGCACAGTCGGTTCATGGGGACACCTTTGATTTTATACAAGAAATGGTGTGGATCTATCAGTATTTGACGGGCTATGTATTTGGAGAATACCGAGAAGCCAGTGAGGCATTAGCCAAATCAGCGGCCATTATCAAATCACGCGAAGATGGCTTAGACAGTCCCATGCAGATCATGTATGAATGTTTAGTCTGGGCTCAGTTGTATGAGGAATATAACGCTGAAGAGCAACGTACCTATCGGGCAAAAATGCGTAAATGCTTGAAGAAAATGAAAAAGCTTGCCAGGCGTTGCCCGGGGAATTATCAGCATAAATATCTGTTGATGAAGGCTGAGTTAACTCGTCTATCGCGAGATCCCCGCCAAGCTGAAGCATTGTATGAGCAATCCATTGAGAACGCTCGGATCCACGGTCATATTCACGATTTAGCGATGGCAGCGGAATGTTACGGCAAGTATGGGCTTCGTCATGGCAAAATGCATCTGGCCAGAATCTATATGACTGAGGCCTATGAGGCTTATCTGCAATGGGGCGCAAAGGCTAAAGCGGCTGACCTGGAGCAGCAGCACCGCCATTTGCTGCATATTAAACGAGAGCCCGGGCTCGATCGTGTGGATTCCCTTTCTGTGGTAATGTCTGCCCAAGCATTATCGGGTGAGATGGAGATGAGCCGATTATTGGCCACGCTGATGCGAATCATGCTCCACAACGCTGGGGCAGAATATGGGGCTGTTATTTTTGATCATGACGGCAAATGGATGGTGGAAGCTTATGGGACCTCAGAAGCCCAGCATATCGAATCTGTTCCACTTGGGGAAGAATCGGGGTTGGTCCCAGCAGCGATTATAGCTTACGCGGCAAGAACACAAGAACAGGTTGTATTACATGATGCGCTCAGTGAAGGAATATTTACACGTAATACATACGTTAGGAATAATAGACTGAAATCGGTTCTATGTCTCCCCATCATGAATCAGAATAAATTGGTTTGCCTGCTCTATTTGGAGAATAATCTATCACCGGGTGTATTTACTCCAAGCAGACTCGATGTGCTCAAGCTGCTTGGTTCACAATGCGCAATCTCAATCGCTAATGCCAAGCTGTATTCGGGAATCCAATATCTCAAAAAAAATCTGGAGGATCAAGTGGTAGAAAGAACTCGTAGCCTGGAGCGTTCGATGCGGGAAACATCTGCAGCTTTGGCCGAAGCTACTGTTTTTGAGGAACGCAATCGTATTGCCCAAGAGATTCATGATATTGTCGGCCATACCCTTACATCGACGATTCTGCAGATTGAAGCTGGCAAGCGGCTGCTTCAGAAGAAGGAGATAGACAGCGGCTTTCAGCGTCTGGCAGAAGCCCAGGATCTTGTGCGGCATAGCTTGAATGAAATCCGCGGCTCTGTCCATATGCTGAAAGAGGACAGGTATTCTGATCTAACCGTGATGCTGAGGCAGTTGATTCGAGATACAGAACGCAATGCAGGCGTTGTTGTTCATGCAGTTATTTATGATCTGCCGGAAGCCATGTCAACGGCCTATAAAAAGGCAATCTATCATGCTTTGCAGGAGGGCTTAACTAATGGGATCAGACATGGGGAGAGTGCGGAGTTCCATTTTAGTCTGGAGTCTGTTGGAGCGAACTTGCAGTTTAGACTCAAGGATTGTGGGCTAGGGATGAGTCCAATCGTGATGGGATTTGGACTTAGGACGATGAAGGAACGGGTTGAGCAACTGGGAGGCAGCTTATCCATCGATTCAGAAATCGATGAAGGCTGTTTACTGGAAATTGATCTGCCCATGCGAAGGGTTGTGGATAGAACATGAGTAAAATAAAAATTGTAATTGCCGATGATCAATTGTTGACGCGGGAAGGACTTCGCACCATTTTGGATCTGGAAGATGATATGGAAGTGGTTGGTGCTGCCAAGAATGGAGAAGAAGCTTGCGAGATGGTTGAGGCACTCCAGCCTGATCTGGTGCTGCTTGATATTCAAATGCCCGTTATGGATGGCCTTAGCGCCTTGAAACGAATAAAGCAGATTCGGCCGAACATCTTCATTCTGATCCTGACTACTTTTATAGAGACTGATTATATTGTAGAGGGGATGGCCTACGGGGCAAGCGGTTATATGCTGAAGGACATGGACGCAGATAAAATGATCGCTTCGATTCATGATACGTTATCCGGGCAATTTATTCTGCCAGCTCCGGTAGCAGCCAAACTGGCGTCGAGGATGAACAGGTTAACAGAGGACTATGAACATTGGCAAAGATCGGGTCTGGATCGCATCAGTCTGACAGAACGGGAAGAGGAGCTGGCACAGCTCATTATCCGGGGACTGAATAACCGTGAAATCGCCGATACATTACATATTGCCGAAGGTACGGCGCGCAATTATATTAGCAATCTTTACAGCAAATTAGAAGTGGTTGATCGGGCCCAAGCGATTGTGCGACTGCAAGCTATTTTGTAATAGTTGTTGCTGTTAACGAATTACTGTCGGGGCCAAATATTCAAACAGCGGGAGATTCCTCAGTATTCCAAATGTAACGGTCAGAATCAACATTATAGCCATAATTGCCTGGCTAAGAGGCCGGATTTGCTTCTTATTAGTAATCCAATACAACATATACAGAGGTGCTAAAATAAACAGCAACGGGTTAAATCTAAACGCTTGAATAACGTCGAACTTCAGCAAGGAAAGGATAACTCTTGTGACTCCACATCCGGGACAATACAATCCAGTCCATTCATGAAATGGACAAGGGATACTAATATTGGTTAAGGGTATCCATGCTTTGAGATAAACTACGCCGACAAGACTTAAGGACACACCCCAAAGTAGTTTAGGATGTGTCCTTTTATAAATCGTAAACTTATACCAGTTTATTAACATCGGATTGTACCAAGGCATACGTGACAATACCCAGACCAAAGAGTGTCAGGATCACATAAAGCACTGAATTATCTGACGGGTATTGGCCGCGCTGTCTTTGAGCTTCAGCAATATGTTTACCTACCTGATAGGCCCAAATGAAGCTCCAGATCCCACACGTAACCAACGTTAAAAGAAAATGTTTTCCTCCTGTAAATGTATAGTCCCCACTCAGTTCGCCTACCTCATTGGTTAGAACAATAAACCAATATATTGTATAGAGCCCACATGTAATTAATGACAAAATAATGGCGAATGCAACACTTCTGCGACTAATCATTACTCACTCTCCTATGTATTTACATAAAAATTCGACATTTCCATCTTATTGAATTAGTAAAAAATATACAAGACAATATTTGAGAATTACTGTCCGCTGTCGAAATCTAGACAAACTTACTGCTGATATCTAGTGGAAACCTTACCAAATATGAAATATACTTTTGAGGCTATGCACTGGAACCACAACTAGATTTACATTAACGAATGGAGGACACTTTGATGTCTACTTTGCCAAATTGCCCGAAATGTAATTCAGAATACACTTATGAAGATGGTAGTTTGCTCGTCTGCCCGGAATGTGCGCATGAGTGGAGCCTCGACACAGAGGCTGAAAGCAGTGAAGAGAACAAGGTTGTCAGAGATGCCAACGGAAATATTTTAAATGATGGAGATGCTATAACTATTATTAAAGACCTTAAAGTAAAAGGAAGCTCATCCGTTCTGAAGATAGGAACAAAGGTGAAAAACATCCGTTTAGTAGACGGAGATCATGATATTGATTGCAAAATCGATGGTTTTGGAGCTATGAAATTAAAGTCCGAGTTTGTTAAAAAGATCTAAAAAATAAGAATCAGCTTAACTTCAACAGAAGTAGGCTGATTCTTTATTTTAAACGTTATCTATTAATCTCAACAATCTGATTTCGTCCGGCATTTTTTGCTTGATATAAGGCTTTGTCCACTGATTCGAATAAATCATTTAGTTGATTGGTCAGGCTTTCTGTATATTGTGCTGCAAAATTACTAATGGACAGTAGTCCCATACTAACAGTAATCGAGAGGGAATGAGCAACATCCTCTACATGTACTTTATTAGCTTCTATTATAGATTTGATATGCTTTGCTAAGTGGTTTGCTTGTGTTTGATCTGTATTTGGTAAGTATATGATAAATTCTTCTCCGCCATAACGCGCCAGAACATCCGTCTCCCTCAACGTTTTCTTAATTACCTCTACCGTGCTGCAAATGACGACATCACCGATTAAATGGCCGTAATTATCATTCACTGTTTTGAAAAAGTCGATATCCAGAAGGATGATAGCAAAAGGCTGCTTGAGTTTCATATTTTCTATGATCTCATGCTCTAAGTGCAACGTTAAGTAATGACGATTATAACAACCGGTTAGGCTGTCCGTTATGGCCATCTGCTTAAGTTTTTGGTTAGTCTGCGATAATTCATCCTGGATTTCAGTTAATGCAGCATTACGCTCTTGCAGGGTCTCGTTCTGGTGATTGGTCTCGGCTATGAGGCGATGCAGCTCGCTTCTGTCCTGAAAAGTGAGAATGCGTCCAACCCTGATTCCACCTACCACAATCGGCGCCGCAGTAATGTTAATGTATGCATCGAGTGAGGTGTAAAATAGTTCAACCTCAGTTCTCTCCATGGGCTGGTTCAAGTATGTATGAAGGAATGAATTGAAAGCTCCGGAAGCTTGCTCTATGGGTGCAATGGTCGACACGTCAAAGTGAGCACCGATTTGCAGGTGAATTCTTGGAAAAAGCGAGCGATTGATTTCTACTACAGTCTCACTATCATCCAGTACAAGAATTCCTTCTGTAATGGTGTCAATGATATCCTGATGGGCGATGGTTACGAGATCAAATATTTTATCCCGATGGATAGCAATTACGAAAAAGATTGCCGAGATTAAGATCCCCAGAGAGGTCAGCCCTGGAATAACTGGATTGGATTTAAGCAATATCACATTAAGAAAAACATCCAATAATATAAATACCGTTAGCACCAGCACCCCTTTGAATACATGAGCAACCTGTTTTTTAATCCGCTGTGTAGTGTTTGAGACTAGCGCTGAATAGATGATATACAGAGAAATCATTACGCTGGTGGTTAAGAAGATAATAAGCAGCCAAAAAATCGGACCATAATATCTTTCGATATATCCGCCGTTCATAGGGAGAACAAAACTTCCGTTTGGATTGGCGACCACCCCTACTAAGATCAAAGCTGCGAGAATGTATAGGATCAATGTGTTCTTTTTTCGAAGGAGATGTGATTTTCCGGTGAGTAGTACCGTGAACAGAAGCCAGCCAATCGTTAACAGAACCGAGTCGATAAAAGCGAGCTTCACATAAAACAATTGAAACTTGGGATCGTCGGTAGTTTTGATAGCGAATTGGCAGAAGGGCCATAACATCATAGTAAAATGAAAAACTAAGTATGCTTTATGTAGGTTAGTGATGGTTACAGACGCAAATATGTAGATGAACAAAGCGAACAAAACAAAAAATAATAACAAATCAATCCATGTCATGATATTCATTTCAGTGACACCTTCTCCCACCCGGTTAACAGTTCTTTCATGTTACCTTGAATTTTATTCGTTTGCCATATGATTATTTGTTCTACGACAACCGCTATTTGTTTAAGAGTCTTTCAACATATTCCTTCAAAATCCTCTATTTGTAAGCGTGGTTTTGCAAATTTTAAGGATGAGTTTCCCGGGAAACTGGGGTTGGACAGAATGACTAGCTTTTTTAACCTTAACTTGTGTTATAATCAAACAAACAATTTAAAGAGGAAATTATAGTTAAGGGGGATTTGTAAGTGGAAATAGGAATAAGCACGTTCGTAGAAACAACACCGGATGTTCAGACGGGTGAAGTGATAAGTCATGCGCAGCGATTGCGCGAGGTTGTAGAGGAGATTGTGCTTGCAGATCAGGTGGGTTTAGATATATTTGGCGTGGGGGAACATCATCGCAAAGATTATGCGGCGTCTTCTCCAGCAGTTTTACTGGCTGCGGCGGCCTCACAGACGACACGGATTCGGCTAACCAGTGCAGTTACAGTACTTTCCTCTGATGACCCCGTACGTGTGTTTCAGGATTTCGCTACCCTGGATGGAATCTCGAATGGACGCGCAGAGATCATGGCAGGCCGGGGTTCTTTTATTGAATCGTTCCCGCTGTTTGGTTATGATTTGAATCATTATGATGAGCTGTTCGATGAGAAGCTGGACTTGCTGCTCAAAATACGGGAATCCGAAAAAATAACCTGGAGCGGCGTGCACCGTCCTGCCATTAATAATCTGGGGATTTATCCGCGTCCCGTGCAGAATCCATTGCCAGTATGGATTGGCAGCGGAGGAAATACAGAATCCGTAATTCGTGCAGGTCTACTAGGATTACCGCTTGTGCTGGCTATCATTGGCGGCAGTCCGCTACAGTTTGCTCCGCTCGTGAAGCTCTATAAGAAGGCTGCGGCGCAAGCGGGACATGATGTGTCGAAGCTGCCCGTTGCTTCACACTCACACGGCTTCATTGCAGAGGATAATCAGCAGGCTGCGGATATGTTCTTCCCTTCTACGCAAGCTAGTATGAATGTTATTGGCCGGGAACGCGGATGGGGTCAATACACCCGTGCAAGCTATGATGCGGCACGTAGATTTGAAGGTGCCTTGTATGTAGGTGACCCAGAGACCGTTGCTGAGAAAATCATTCACCTGCGCAAGCAAGTAGGCATCACACGTTTTATGCTGCATGTGCCGCTTGGCACAATGCCTCATAAGGATGTAATGAGAGCCATTGAGCTATTGGGTACCCAAGTAGCGCCCATTGTTCGCGCTGAGATATCGAGATGGGAAGCAGAGGTTGAAGCTAAGTAGTAACTATGATCTTACTTAATTATTGAAGCTGTTGATAATGGAGGGGGAGATGGATATGACAGAGCACACTATAGCGAGCAGACTCGAAGCATTAGGAGTTGTCCTGCCTGAGGCTAGTGAACCGGCGGCAAAATACGCTAACTACGTAATTGTTAATGGTTTATGTTTTGTGTCGGGAAAAGGACCAGCGGGCCATCCCAAAGGAAAGCTGGGACAAGACTACACTACCGAAGAAGGCTACCATTTTGCACGTTTAACGGGTATAGAGATCCTTGCCGTCCTTAGGACAGCTTTAGGTTCTTTGGACAAAGTGAAAAGAGTAGTCAAAATTCAAGGCTTCGTTAATGCAGATCCCTTTTTTGAAGAACATCATAAAGTGCTTAATGGTTGTTCAGATTTAATGCTTGAGGTGTTCGGAGACAAGGGTGTTCATGCTCGTTCTGTATTGGGTGCTGTTTCTGTAAGGGATAATCTACCGATCATTATTGATTCCATTTTTGAAGTTGAGGAACCTGTCTAGCCGGCTCCATGAGGCATATTTAAAAAGAGGACTGTGATACCGAAAGGTGATCGTAGTCCTCTTTTTTTAGGTGCTTATGCCGTAGGTAGATGCTTACCCCAAAATTTGTAACAAAACTAATCACCCTTTTTTTAGTAACAATAGGTGTACATATCAATCAACGAGGTGATGACATCATGAAATTTCAAAAGAAAGCTATGTTACTTTTACTACTTACATCTATGCTCTATACTGCTCCGGCCTATGCGGCGACAACGCCTCAGACTTCGGTTACAGCCGTCTATCTGGATGATCAACAGCTACAATTGGGGGCTCAGCCCTTGTTAGTAAACGATACAGTACTAGTCCCTATGCGTAAGTTATTTGAAGCTCAGGGGGCAAAGATTACTTGGAATAATGATACCAAGACCGTTAAGGCAACCAAGGGAGACCTGGTGCTGACCTATCATATTGGCGATCAAGCTGCGAATAAAAATGGCCAGTCCTTAAGCGTAGCCGTTCCCGGCCAGATTGCCGGCGGTTATACGATGATGCCACTGCGTTTTGTCAGCGAAGCTTTGGGCAGCACTGTGAAGTGGGATACCACTACTCGTGCCGTTCGTATCTACTCGGCAGTGGATTACGATACGACAATTCTGTATGGGGTTAACCTGCGAAGTTTGCCAGACTCGTCAGCCCAATCAACGGTGCAGCAAATGTTGTCAGCAGGAGATAAGGTACATGTGGTTAGAGAAGTAGATGCTTTATGGTTAGAAGTGCGAACACAAGATAACAAGAGTGGCTATATATCTGCTAAACCCAAATATAGCAATTATACTAGTGCGGCTCTTGTAGAGCGGCAGGGAAGCGAGCTGCTTGCTTACGGAGAAAAATATCTGGGAACACCTTATGAATTTGGTGCAGCTACTAACCAGACATCTACCTTTGACTGTTCTTCTTTTGTAGGACATGTATTTAAGGATGTGTTGGCAATTGACCTGCCACGTGCCTCTTACAATCAGGCCAAAGAGGGCAAAGAGGTTGGAATTAACGAGTTGCGCAAGGGGGACCTGTTATTCTTCAGTGCACGAGGACTCGATATTGGGCATGTGGCGATTTACGCGGGAAATAATCAGATCCTACATACGTACTCCAAGGAGCTTGGCGTTCATTATGAAGCCTTAAGTGACAAGTGGAAGAAACGTTTGGTGACGGCTCGCAGATTGTTTTAGCTAGGTAATAATTAGGCTATAATTATCACGGTGAAGAAGCATCCGAATACATTTGGGGGATGAAGCAGATTGGCTAAGACCATAGTAGAAAAGTTGAAATCCCCTCTCCATTAAAATTTATTTGCAGGCATAAAGACGGTTTTTGAGTCTCTTTTCCGTCTATGTTATGTGCTTGATGTTAAGGAGGGAAATAGTGACTTGTACGGACGCAGAACTGGTAGATAAGGTGTGTAAAGGTGACATGGATGCATTCAGTGTACTTATCGGCAAATATTCCAATGCAGTATACGGGGTTGCTTATGGTAAATTGGGTGATTTTCATACCGCACAAGACATTGCCCAAGAGGTTTTTGTTAAAACCTATCGCAAATTACCCAACTTAAAGGAGCCTGAGAAACTCGCCAGTTGGTTATATGCGGTTACTGCACGGGAATGCATGGATTGGTTTAGGTCAAATAAAAAGAAAACTGCTTACGAATTCATGCAAAAAATGGAGGTTCCGCAGCTAGAATCTACCGAAGATCAGCTGCTCAGAAAAGAACTCCAGCAAGATGTGTGGAAAGCCTTAAACACCCTATCAGAAGCTAATCGTATAGTCACAATTCTCTACTATATCGACAATTACAAGGTTAGGGAAATCGCCGATTTCCTTGATTTATCCAGCGAAGCTGTTGAGAGTAGACTCCGCAGATCAAGAACGATCTTAAAAAGGGAGATGTTGAGTACAGTGAATAATAATCTTAATGAAAACAAATTACAGGACGAATTTAAGAAGAGAGTCTTTCAGGATGAAAGAATGACTGAAACGAATTTTCGTCGTGTGGCTATGGGCCAGAGTGAATTTGATGATATTGATATGCATAAAACAAACTTCTCCAATGTAAATATGGAGGGGACCGGATTCGATAATATTAATATGAGCAGTACTACCTTTAATGACATCAATATGCATTCTGTTAAGTTTAATGAAGTGGGGCTGTGGGAAATAGAGGTTAGGAATAGTGAACTAGGGGAGGCTTATTTCCACGATATTCATTTGTACGGTAAAGGCAATAAGTTTGAGCGATGCCAGCTGAACGGGACATCCTTTGTAGATTGTGATCTTTCGAATGTGGATATAAGAGACTGCAATCTTTCAGGCGTCACAGTAAATGGGATTTCATTAGAGCTATTGTTAGACAGCTATAATAAAAGTAAATAAACGATATAAATCATAGATTTAATCGGAAACCACTTCTTTCTAGGAGTGGTTTTTGAGTTTAGGGTATAATGGATGAAGAGTGTACAGCACAACCTATAGGAGTGAAAAATAGATGAAGCGCATCACCATTTTAATTGCGGATGATGAGGCGGAAATTGCCGACTTGGTGGCCTTGCATTTGCAAAAAGAGGGGTATCATATCCTCAAAGTGTCCGATGGAAGGGCAGCGGTACAAGCCATTGAGTCGCAAACGATAGATTTGGCGATTCTGGATATTATGATGCCGGGGCTGGATGGTTACGAGGTAACCCGCCATATTCGGGAGCATTATCATCTGCCGATTATTTTTCTGAGTGCTAAAACTTCCGATCTTGATAAAATCACCGGACTGGTTATGGGCGCAGATGATTATATGACCAAACCGTTTAATCCAATGGAACTGGTCGCCCGAGTTAATTCCCAGTTGAGGCGTTCTATACAATTCAGTCAGCCCGCAGCCATACCTAAATCGGTGCTAGAGGTTCGGGGATTGATGATTTCACCGGATGAGCATACGGTTACTCTTTATGGTGAGGTCATAGAGTTAACTCCAAAAGAGTTTGATATTTTGCATTTATTGGTCAGCCATCCCAAGCAGGTGTTTAGTGCGGAGAGCATTTTTCAACAGGTGTGGGGCGATGCTTATTATGAGAGTGGGAACACGGTCATGGTACATATCCGTACCTTGCGCAAAAAGCTCGGTGAAGACATCAATAAGAATAAATTCATTAAGACGATCTGGGGCGTTGGATATACTTTTAATGGGTAAAGGCCCGTGAAATTTATTTATTTTAAGAAAAACTTTATATTTGTCCTGCTTTTTCTTTAAAGTGTCTTCGTTATTCTATTCCTATCAAGGAAATGGGAGGACATTGCTGATGAAGAAGTGGGGCTTTTTGGCGTTGGTTGTGTTGTTGCTTGGGTATGCAGCGGCTCGTTATTTACCGAATACGGGTAATTTAGGATACGATGATAAGATTCGCAAAGAATCTATTACAAATAACAATAGTTTAGAGGTAGTAACACAAGATCAAGTGTATCAAGGGGATTTGTTGCTGGTGAATAGGCAATACCCGGTACATGAGGATAGTGTGAAGTCTGATATCGTGACCTTATATGAGCAGGCGGATCTGGTGCAGGGTTATGGGCTGCTGGATACCTCGATTCGTTTGTCTGAAAGTGTAGCGCATAAATTCAATAAGATGGTCAAAGCTGCCGAAAAAGAGGGTGTGAATCATTTTTTAATTAGCAGCGGGTACAGAGACTTTGAAGAGCAAGAGAAATTATATCAGGAAAAAGGTTCGGACTATGCTTTACCGGCGCAATATAGTGAACATAATTTAGGATTATCTCTAGATATCGGGTCGTCCCAATCAGAAATGAGTAAAGCGCCTGAAGGAAAATGGCTGCAAAAAAATGCCTGGAAATACGGCTTTATTCTCCGCTATCCGAAAGACAAAACCGAGATTACGGGGATAAAATATGAACCCTGGCATTTCCGTTATGTAGGGTTGCCGCACAGCGCCATTATTCATGAGAAGGGGCTTGTGCTAGAACAATATTTGGATTTCTTGAAAGAGAACAAAGAGATTTCCACAACAGTAGACGGCAAAGCTTATACAGTAAGTTACTTTCCGGTATCCAAATACACTACGATCAAAATTCCACAGGAAGGGCAATATATGACGTCAGGCGATAACATGGATGGCATAATTGTTACTACATATTAATGACTAAAGAGCCGAAAAAAAAGTCTGCTATAAACCTTTTGCTGGCAGCGATATTTATCGTCTATATGTATTTTTTAATCCGAATTATTTTATTTAAAGGTGCACCGGTGAACTTATTATCGCTTTGGGAGCAAGCGGGACGTATGTTTGAACATCCAGACCGGATTTTTAATCGGCGAGGCAACTATATCCCTTTTAAGGAGATCTCCCGGGGGATGGACGATCTGTCGCTTTCAGATCCTTTTTCATCTATTAATTTAGTAGGGAATTTGCTGGCCTTTATTCCGTTTGGGATCTTGGTGCCCATGCTGTTATCGCAAAAAGTAAGGCTGTTTCGAAGAGTTTTCTTCCTCTCGCTGGCGCTGAGCTTCTGTTTTGAATTCACACAATTAGTATTGTATATCGGCACCTTTGATGTGGATGATCTTATTTTGAACACTGGCGGCGGGGTGGCTGGTTACTGTATCTATAGACTGTTGACTTCTTTCGGATGGATTGCATCTATATCAAAGCGGTGTTAGTATTTGTGGATATAGATCTAGGGTAGAAGGGGCATGGTATGAAAAAGCGTATTTCGGATATTGTTTCCATCATTGTAGGAGCTTTGTTATTCTCCTTGGCCGTTAATTTGTTTGTGATTCCGAACGAGTTCGGTGAAGGCGGGGTCACGGGACTGACTATGATTACTTACTATTTGTATCAGTGGTCACCCGGTATTGTTAGCTTGATTCTTAACGCTTTATTATTAATTGTGGGGTACAAATTTCTAGACAAAACTACGACGGTATACACGATTATTGCGGTGTTTTTCAATTCGTTATTCCTGATTCTTACGAAAAATTGGAATATTGGCAGCGATGAGTTGATAATTAATGCAATATTCGGGGGTATCTTCTCAGGTGTGGGTATCGGGCTAATTATACGAGTGGGTGGAACGACTGCAGGGTCAACCATCATCGCCAGAATCCTACATAAATATTTGGACTGGAATGTTAGTTACGCGCTATTGCTCGTCGATTTAATTGTGGTGTTCGCTTCGTATTTCATCATTGGAGTACAAAGTCTGATGTTTACGATCGTGATGCTCTATGTAGCCACTAAGATAATGGACTTCATTATTGAGGGAGTGAACCCTAAGAAGGCTGTTACGATTGTATCCCAAGAGCAGGACAAAATTGCTGAACAGGTTAATGGAATTATGGATAGAGGCGTCACAGTAATATATGGCCGTGGGTACTATACCAAGACACCTAAAGAGCTGCTGTATATTGTGATTAGCAAGCAGGAAGTGACTATGCTTAAGAAAATCGTCAAATCCATTGATAAAGAGGCGTTTATTACCATCCACGATGTAAGAGATGTATTCGGAGAAGGTTTTGTGGAGTTGTCAAAATAATAAGATAAAAAGCTATCCCGGAAGCTATTATGGCTCTTGGATAGTTTTTTTTGATTTCGGGTGCGTTATTGTGATGAATATCATTGCAATTATTAGATCGTTCACATTTTTTCAATTTCTCGTGTGATTGAACGCACACTCCGGCATGTGCAGCTTCTATATGCTTTTTATAGAGGAATTAATTTATTGCAGGAAAGAGGTTATTTAGATGTTAGATCAACAAACCATTGAAATCATAAAATCAACGGTGCCCGTATTGCAGGTTCATGGGAAGACCATCACAACTACTTTCTATGGCATGTTATTTGAAAATCATCCGGAGTTACTAAATATATTTAATCATGCCAACCAACGGGAAGGTAAACAGCAGACTGCACTTGCTAACGCCGTACTCGCGGCGGCAATGAATATTGATCAGCTGGGAAATATTTTGCCTGTGGTAAAACAGATTGCGGAGAAACATCGGGCATTGGGAGTATTACCTGAACATTATCCCATCGTAGGTGAGACTTTGTTAGCTGCTATTGGGCAAGTACTTGGCGATGCGGCGACACCGGAAATTATTGATGCTTGGGCAAAGGCGTATGGCGTGATCGCAGATGCCTTTATTGGTGTCGAAGCAGAGAAGTATCGTGAAGCAGCCGAAATTCCCGGGGGTTGGAGTGGATTTAGAAACTTTGTGGTTACTAAGAAGGTTAAAGAAAGTGAACTTATTACTTCCTTCTACCTTTCTCCTGAGGATGGAGGGGCTATAGCTTCTTACTTACCGGGTCAATACATCACGGTTCGTGTTCAGCCTGAGGGCGAGGAATACACCCATGTTCGCCACTATAGTTTGTCCAGTGCGCCGGGACAGTCGTATTACCGCATCACAGTTAAACGGGAAGGTGAAGGGCCGGATAAACCGGCTGGAGTCGTATCTACTTTCCTTCATGATGTCGTACAAGTGGGAGCTATATTGGAAGTAAGCTCGCCAGCAGGTGATTTCGTACTAAATAAAGATAGTGATCGTCCAGTGGTTCTTATCAGTGGCGGGGTTGGACTAACCCCTATGGTAAGTATGCTGGAGACGTTAATTGCTACGCAGCCAGAACGAGAGGTAACGTACATTCATGCAGCCATCAATGGAAGCTTGCATGCTATGAAAGAAATGGTGGCGGATTTGGAGCAGTCCCATCCTACCCTACGATCCTATGTATGTTATGAAACTCCAAGTGAAGGAGATACGTTCCATAAAACAGGTTATATTGATCTAGCTTGGTTGCAAGAAGTAACAGACGTAAACTCTGAATTCTATTTCTGCGGACCGACTCCTTTTATGAAGGCGATATATAAGGCTCTTAAGGAATGGAAGGTGGCTGAAGACAGAATTCATTATGAATTCTTCGGCCCGGCTGGAAGTTTGGAAGCCTAAGCTGTAAAAACAAAAGAGCGTCCCAGTCCTAATGACTGTGACGCTCTTTTTTACAATAGAAGTTTATTTGAAGGCAGCGAATGGGTTAGTTCCCTTTGGTAATATTGAACTGAAATTAAAGGTGTACGTAGGAATTCCAGCCGCATAAGGGGCAATTTCATACTGTTGGTAGAAGATTGCAAGGCCACTCTCGGAAACGTAGAAGTTTGGTTTTTCTGTTAGTCCGCCAGGTGTATCTGGAAAAGCTAGCTCCTTGGTGCTTTCCTTCAACATTTTATCTAATTTTTGTTTGTAGTTTGGCTCTGCCTTCAGCAGGTCCTTAAGTTCAATTGGTTTGCCGTCTTTCAGCGAGAAGGTAAATCCTTCACGAAGGGCTCCACCATGAGCTCCACCAGTATAGCCATATTGATCAGTCACGATGCTCAGAACCCCTTCACGGTTAAAGGAGACAACAAAAGTTTGAGAGAAGTCATATTTATTCTCTATAGTACCATCTCTACGGCTAGCCTGTTCTTCACTCTCTGCGACAAATTGTTCAGCTTGCTTTTTGAAGATTGCATTAATCTTAGTTTGCACTTCATCCGTTAAGCCACTGATTTTGGGATATTGCACTTTGATACTAGCATTTTTATTGCTCTTATCTAAGGTTTCAGAGGTGATTTTGATGTCATTCATTACTTTTTTACTTAGATCAAGTGATTTCAATGAAGGATTATAAACGCCTTGCACTCCTAAATAGTCAGACAAGAGTTTGAATGGAACATAAATCCGGTCATTGATGACCTTCACATCATGACTGCCGGTCATGCTATAAATGTAATAGCCATTCAGGGTTGTACTAACACCGTAATCTGAGACCTCCATGTCCAGCTTCATGGAATCGCTGCCTACACTATAAGTTTTGGTGCTTGCATTATAGTTAATGGAAAGGCCAAAAGCATCCCGTAGTACAGTTAAAGGGATCATGGTATTGCCGTTTACTATTTTCGCCTGCTGCGATAAGGTCTTGCCTTTATATTTAAGCACTACAGAGGGTTGCTGTGCGGCTTGTTTTACCGTATTTCCTCCGGTAGTTGCGGCTTGAACTGAAGTTCCTCCTACTAGTCCCGACCCTCCAAGCAATACTCCAGCAGCCAAGATGGCTGAGGTCCATTTCATACTTTTATTCATAACTTAATCTCTCCTTCCCAAGGATGGGCTTATGTAGTTGCAATATGATATTTTTTCCTCTATCACTCCTACAATTATACCTAGGTCCCAAATAGATTTGATTACAAAGGCGGTTACAGTGTTGTTGCATAGATATGCAAAAGGTATATACTTTTTAACCATTTTGTACGATTAAGACACTAGCATTAAGAATGTAAAGTAATTACGGTGAGCTCGGGGCGACAATTAAAACGAACAGGCATACGAGTTACTCCTATCCCGCGAGTGGTATAGACCTGAAGTTGGCTGTTGGGCAGTTGATATAATCCACTTGAATATTTACTTCCGTGAGGCGGGGTATATAAAGCTCCGACAAAGGGAAGCCGCACTTGGCCTCCGTGGCTATGGCCAGACAATTGCAGATCTATAGGCAGCTTGCAAAAGTCATCGGCGAAATCAGGTTCATGGGCAAGGAGAATTGTGCAAGCCTCTTCCGGGATATGAAGCAGCGCTTGGGCGATGTCTGCTTTTCCGACCCAAGGATCATCTATTCCGGCAATATAGAGCTTGTCCGTACCTTGGGTTAAGACGATATGTTCATTATGGAGCACGTGGAAGCCCGATTGTGTTAGCCCTTTCGTTACAACCTTTCTGGTCCCAAAAGCGTCATGATTGCCTAATACTGCAAATTGTCCAAAAGGAGCCCGCAACTGAGAGCACAAGGCTACGGCTTCTGAAATATAATCGGCTGAATGATCTAATAAATCGCCGGTGAAGCAGATCAGATCTGGCTTTACATGTTGAATTTGCTGCGCTAGCTCCATTAATGCTTGCGGCTTGGAATATACCCCTTGATGTAAATCACTAAAATGAACGATACGAAATTTATCGAAGGCTGGAGAAAGTCTAGGGAGTGTAATATCTACGTATTTGATTTCCAGCCAGTAGGGTTCGATCCAATGTGAATAGATACCGGATGCACCAGCTGTTCCAAGAAGGCCTAGAGTTACTTGAGCGCTTTTCTGTAGAAATTGTCGTCTGCTAATAGTATTCATAAACAAATCATACGTGGGGATTGTTACTCTACTATGACAATATTCATTTAATAACCCATTGTGACGATAAAACTACATATACATTTTTTTTATATGGGAGATGAAGAGATGAGTATTATCGATGCCTTAGTCCTCGCAGCACCTTATTTCAAAAAGATTCACTCGCAGGATATTATGATTGGAATCACGGACAGGGAGATCTTCCATTATTACGCACCAAGTAAAGTTATTGATCTCGGATTGGTTAAGGGTAACCCTATCCCGCCTGAAGATCTGTCGCTTTCAAATGGACTGAAAGGTATAGCAAGCTCTAACCGAATCCCAGCAGAAATTTATGGAGCTCCTGTAATCTCAACATGTGTACCTATCTACGGAACGGATGATGATGTAATCGGGGTTTTTGCCATTGCCTATACACTAGAGAACGAGAATAAGCTTGAAGGATTCACAGATGAGATTAATGAGATAAGCAGTCATCTAATGGAGATGGTGCAGAGCGTAGCTGCCCAATCTCAGGAATTATCAGCTACTTCGCAGCAAATATTAGATAATACGCGTAGAGCCGTAACGGAATCACAAGAAGTGAATAAGGTTGCCGGCTTCATTCGTGAGATTTCTGAGCAGACGAACCTGCTTGGGCTGAATGCGGCAATTGAAGCCGCTCGTGTAGGAGAGCAAGGGGCTGGTTTTGGGGTGGTTGCTACGGAAGTACGCAAACTGTCCGTTAACACTAAAGAAGCAACCCATAATATTGAAAAATCACTGAGTGATGTTCAAAAGTCCATTAAGCAAATGGAGCAAGAAATTGAAGCGATCTCTGCTTCTTCACACTCACAAGCAGAATTGGTCACTGAATTCAGCGGTGTCATTGAGCGCCTGAATAAAGCGAGTAATGAAATGACGTCCTTTATGCAATCCATTATCCAGTAGATAGTGAATGCATAAGATTACTTCACCCAAACCATGCTAGAAGAGAACAGGCGCATTTCAGAAGGGAGCGTATTTCATTTATGAAACAACCCGATTCCAGTCTGCAAGCGAATGACAATGTAACTCAAGCCAAAAATTCTTTGGGCAAGCTTCATTTCTCTGTCTCTCAGGCACTTAGTCATCCAACAGAACAGACTTTGGCACAGGCTGAGAACCGCCTGGCACATACTGAGCAGGCGATTCAGCAAGCTCAGGACTGGCTAGGTCCTCAAGGTGTGGAGTTGGCTGGAGAACTGTTGACCGAGGATAAGAGCAGACTTGCCTCATTGAATAAGCAAGGGAAACGTTCAGAGCGCTAAATGTTCCTGCCGCAACCTGTGAAGCTCCAAGCTTCACGGGTTGTTCTTATGCGCTGTTCCCTGAAAGATGTGGCATAGGAAGAGGGATGTTATACTGGATTGAGAGTTTAAGCAAGGGTTTAGATGGGGGATAAGGGATATGAATGGCAAGCACATCGAAGAATTAACCCGGCAGGCGGAAGCTTTCATTCGACAATGTTACGCTGAACTAGACAAGTCTGAAGCCGAGACGGATCATCGCATCCTAGCCGTACATGAGGAAATTAACCAATCAGGCAGTTACACACATACAACGGAAGAATTAGCGCATGGTGCAAGAATGGCCTGGCGCCACAATAGCCGCTGCATTGGGCGTCTTTTTTGGCAATCCATTGAGCTAATCGATGAACGCCAAGCAGAGACTGAGGAACAAGTTGCTGAAGCGTTGCTGCGACATCTGGAAAAGGCGAACAACGGAGGACGTATTCGTTCACTCATCACCGTCTTCCGCAGCGGAGAAGATCCGAGTCAGCGGATTCGGATCTGGAACCACCAATTGATTCGTTATGCCGGGTATCCTGGCGATGAAGAACACGGACGCGCTGGCGATCCGGCATCGGATGAATTCACAAAAATATGCCAGCAACTAGGTTGGCAAGGAACAGGTGGCGATTATGATGTGTTGCCGTTAGTGATCAGTATTGGCAACGGGCATCCTTACGTTTTCCCTATTCCTGATCACCTCATTCAGGAGGTACCGTTAACACATCCTGAAATTGAACGTTTTGCTGAGCTTCAGCTCCGTTGGTATTCTGTACCCATTATCACGGACATGCAGTTGGAAATTGGCGGTATTCTGTACACGGCTGCTCCTTTTAACGGTTGGTACATGGAGACTGAAATCGGCTCGCGTAACTTGGGGGATACTGGACGATACAACACTTTGCCAGCTATAGCTGATGTGATGGGACTGGATCGCTCCAGCAACACAACGCTTTGGAAGGATCGGGCGCTTCTTGAGCTGAATCGCGCAGTGCTGCATTCCTTCAAGCAAGCAGGGGTCAGCATCGTGGATCACCATACAGCAGCAGATCAATTTGTTCGATTCCAGCAACAGGAGAACGAGCAGGGGCGCCAAGTCTCAGGGCGCTGGTCCTGGCTGATTCCGCCTATGTCACCTTCGTCTACACCGATTTGGCATGATCGTACGTTAAAAGAATATGATTTCAGCCCTCGTTTTCTTTATCAACAATCACCCGTCGCAACCTGCCCGTTTCACTAGCTAACGAAGGCAGTATATAGGTCGCAACTTTAATCTGGATAAAGGCATTTTCCTCGGAAATGTCTCTTTTTGTTTGACTATAGAAAAAGCGCCAAGTTCCCCTCCTAAGGAAACTGGCGCTTTTTAGGCTTTTAAATGATCCAGAAAAATTTGTTTAAGTAGCTCAAGCTGATCGTCGGAGTCTAGATCGGATTCCAGCAGGAGAATGTTTTTTTTCATCGTTAGTTTTCTGGAAAAGAGGGCAAAGCTATTCATGAGCGTAATTAAGGTTTCTTTTACGGGGAGACCCGCACGAATAGAGCCGTCTTCTACCCCATTTTGAATGATCCTGGAGTATTCATGCCAAATTTTGCGGTTGAGTGCATTGAAGCTCAGAACATCCTCAACAGGCTCACTTGAGTGTGAGGCGTAGCTTTCGAAATTGACCATAAAAATAATACTTAGATGATTTTGATCCTGAATAAAAAAATCAAATAATTTCTCGATTTGTTCAAGACAAGTAAGGGGCAAGTCCGCTACGTATTTAAAATGATCGAGCATAGGCTCCAGCATTCGGGTGGCTACAGCCACTACGAGTTTTTCTTTTCTGGGAAAATAGCGAAATAACGTCGCAATCCCGATATTGGCTTCGCTTGCGACATCTTGCATCGTCGACTTTTCGATTCCTTTTTGTGATAATACTCGTTCTGCGGATTCGAGGATCGTAATTAATCGTTGCTGCTTACCATCGGATCTTTCTTTTTCGTATCGTGTTTTAGGATTCATGAGGGCTAGACCCTTCCATTTTTTGATTGGGATTTTCAATTATTAGTATTATATCCACCGTTTATTGGATTAAGCAAGGAGTGGTTGTAGTTCTTTTGCAAAAATGATATGATGTATATCACAGTGATAGTGTGACTATCATCACTCAAATATTATATCACAATACGATTATAGAGGAGACCTAATTATGAATCGTCTAACTAATAAAGTAGCAATTATTACAGGTGCAGGCAGCGGTATGGGCCGTGAAGAAGCCCTTTTATTGTCCAAAGAGGGTGCTACAGTTGTAGCAACTGATATTAACGAGGCTGCCGTACAAGCAGTTGTGAAGGAAATTGAAGTAAATGGTGGACAAGCAGCAGCTTATGCACATAATGTGGCTTCCGAAGAAGACTGGATCAAGGTTGTAGAAGATGTGATTAGCAAGTTCGGGAAAATCGATATTTTGGTAAACAATGCAGGGATCTCATTCCCGGTTCAATTGCTCGAATCCACTGTTGATCAATGGAACAAAGTAATGAACATCAACGTGAGCAGCGTATTCCTTGGCATGAAGCATGTTGTTCCTCAAATGAAGAACAATAAAGGTGGTTCCATCGTTAATATTTCATCCATCGCAGGTTTGACTGGCAGCAGCGGTGCTGGTGCTTATACAGCTTCTAAAGGTGCAGTTCGTATGCTAAGTAAAGCAGCAGCTGTAGACTTTGGTAAAGATAACATTCGTGTGAACTCTGTTCACCCAGGATTTATCGAAACCCCAATGAGTGCTGAATTTGTAAATAACGAAAAAATGCATAGCTTCTTTATGTCTCAGACTGCGCTGCCACGTGTTGGTCGTGCTTCTGAAGTAGCTGAAGCTGTATTGTTCTTGGCTTCTGATGAAGCTTCTTACATTACAGGTGTTGAGCTGCCGGTTGATGGCGGAGTTGTAGCTAAATAATAGTCTCTAATTAAGAAACATTAAGAAGCCGTCCCATACGTAGATTTTCTCTACGCACGGGATGGCTTCTTTTGCTGTTTTAAGCCCATTTCTACCGAACTTTAGCCTACACCCCTGCATACCATATAGCACTCGGATAGTAGGAGAAGGGTGTGGTGCAGAGATGGGCATCCAGTTAACAGCGCTCCATTATGTATATCTGGCATTTATCGTATTTATAATGGCACTTCTGATCAAGAGACGGGACACAACGATGATCTGTATTGCGGGCATCTTTGTACTTGGGTGGTTAGCCACGGAGACCGTCAGTGGTTCAGTCACAGGTATATTCAACTCTTTTGTATATGCAACCAAGGAGCTAATGGGTACGATCATGATTATTTCGATCATAGTAGCCATGAGCCGGGTATTAACACGCACGGGGATTAACGAGATCATGGTTGCTCCACTTACCCGCTTTTTGCGCACACCGTTCATAGCCTTTTGGGGGATCGGTCTGATTATGATGGTCACCTCATGGTTCTTTTGGCCTTCACCTGCAGTGGCCTTGATCGGGGTTGTGCTGCTGCCGGTTGCCATTCGAGTGGGACTGCCGGCTCTTGGAGCGGCGATGGCAATGAATTTATTTGGCCACGGGATTGCGCTCTCAGGTGATTACATTATTCAAGGTGCACCTAAACTAACAGCAGATGCGGCCGGACTTCCAGTGACCAGTGTCATGGAGGCGAGTGTTCCGCTTGTAATTGTTATGGGCGTGGTGACTACGATAACGGCGTATTGGATGATGCGCAGAGATCAGAAGAAGGGAACTTGGCGAGACGGGCTTATTGCCGGGAAAAGTGCCGTGAGTGCGTTATCTGCAGAGAATGATACGGCAGAAGATCCAGCGGTGATTCATCCAGCATTGAAACAATGGCTGGCTATCGCCATTCCCATTCTGTTTTTAGCTGATGTAGCAGGCATGTTCCTGCTCGATTTGCAGGGGGGAGATGCAACTGCCTTAGTTGGTGGAACAGCGGTGTTCATTCTGGTTGTAGTAACCTTGTTGGCACATCGTAATAAAGGGTTGGAGCAAGTAACTTCTTATCTGATCGATGGACTTACGTTTGGCTTCAAAGTATTTGGTCCTGTGATACCGATTGCCGCTTTTTTCTATCTGGGGGATTCAGCGTTTGCTGAATTATTCGGCAAAGTGCTGCCCGCCGCATCTCAGGGGATTGTAAATGATCTAGGGGTCGCTCTAGCACATAACGTTCCTCTGAACGGCGCAGTGGGTGCTGTGACCGCAACTATAACCGGAGCCATTACAGGCCTAGATGGTTCAGGGTTCTCGGGCATTTCACTTGCCGGGTCTATTGGCAAATTGTTTGCGGTGGCCACACATTCCAATGCGGCGACTTTAACTGCGCTGGGGCAGGTAGCTGCCATTTGGGTGGGTGGAGGCACACTGATTCCGTGGGCATTGATTCCGGCGGCTGCTATTTGCGGAGTAAGCCCCTTTGAGCTGGCGAGACGGAATGTTAAGCCTGTACTCATTGGGCTGGTAGTCACGACGATTGTCGCCATGTTTCTGGTGTAGAGGTTGGATAACTATAGGAAACCAAAAAAAGGCTGCCGAGAAGATCTCGGGCAGCCTTTGGATGTCTTTAATGTATCCCTTTCATGAAATTCTGAATTTTGGAAGAGAATAGGAAGAGGATAAGCGCAAGGATAAGGGCCACTCCACCAATTACTCCAAAGTACATCATTTCGGTATCCGGGGTATAGAACTTCACAATCTGAGCATTAATTGCTTGGGCAGCGGCATTCGATAGGAACCACATACTCATCATTTGAGCGGTAAAAGCCGCCGGCGCCAGTTTGGTCGTAGCTGATAAGCCCACAGGGGACAAGCATAACTCCCCGATTACAATGATAAAATAGCTGAGTACCAGCCATAATGGATTCACAAGTGAATTAGCTCCACCGAAATAAGCAGGTACTAGAATCACCAGGAAGGATAAACCGGCAAACAATAAACCAAGCGAGAACTTTTGCGGAATCGAGGGTTGACGGTTACCGAGCTTTAACCACAACCAGGCAAATATAGGTGCAAGAGTGATAATAAACAGCGGGTTAAGCGATTGGAACCAAGCAGGAGAAATGTGTAAGCCTGCAAAATCCAATTGGGTCCGTTTATCAGCAAAACTAGCTAGAACTGTAGAAGTCTGCTCTTGAATCGCCCAGAACATAATCGATGCGATAAATAAAGGAATGTATGCGAGAATTCTTGACCGTTCAACGGCTGTTGTTTTGGGACTGCGGTACATCATAATGAAATACATCGTAGGAATAAGTAAGCCTAACACCCCTACTATTTTTATTAATGTTTCAAAGGTAAGCACTCCGGTAAGAATACCGATTGTAATCAAAATCGCAAGTACAACTAATCCTACACCAATCCAAGTAAAGATTTTTTTCTTCTGATCTGCAGGAATAGGGTTGTGTACAATCGTACCGGCCAGACCCAGGTTTTTTGTGCGAGTCATAATATAAACGACTAGTCCAATAAACATTCCGACTGCGGCAATCGAGAAACCTAGATGGAAATTATTCATGCCTACTGCGCCAACAATTAGTGGGGAGAGAAATCCTCCAAGGTTGATGCCCATATAAAAAATGCTGAAGGCAGCGTCACGGCGGTTATCCTGCTCGCTATAAATTTCGCCGACAATACTTGAAACATTGGGTTTCAGTAGACCCGTTCCGAGTACGATTAAAACCATCGAAGCAAAAAACAATGTGGTATTGCCTGGAATAGCCAGTAGTATATGCCCGAACATGATGAAAACGCCGCCGTAGAAAACAGCCCTCGAAGTCCCAAGGAGCCGATCCGCAAGCCAGCCTCCAATGATCCCTGACATATATACAAGCGATCCATAGATAGACATAATAGAAAGTGCCATATCTTCAGGTAATCCGAGACCGCCTTGGCTCACTTCATAATACATGTAGTAGACAAGGATAGCTCGCATGCCATAATAAGAGAAACGCTCCCAAAATTCTGTGAAGAAAAGGGTGAAAAGTCCCTTAGGATGTCCGAAGAAACCCTTTTGCGGGACGCTATCTACTATTTTTTGCCGGTCTGTTACTGCCATGAATCAAATCCTCCTAGATGACAAATATCTATATATCATGATGCAAACGCCTCTATTTTATTTATAATCCTCTCCTGTCTAAGACCGCAACCCTTGGGCAGGAAGGTTTTGAATAATGCCATATTTTTTAGTAATATTTCCATTAGATCAATCGAACTTGCTTTTATTGTATTTATTTGACTGCGCCAGATTGAATGGTCTTACTTAGCGATTTATGATACTATTTACTCCTATATAGAAAGAGGACGTGAGCTAATGATCAACATAACGATTCCAAAAGCGGATGTTAGTATTACTAAACAAATTAACCCGCAGTTAAGCAATATTTACGGATTTACGGACTTTCACCTGATTCCGAGAGATTACGGCGGTATCTTTATGTTCTACAATGATCAGGATGAGTTGTTGTTTGTAGGTAAAGCGAGAAAGCTAAGACCAAGAATTAAAAAACATTTTGAAGACACCGTATCTGACATCAAGCAACATCGGGACGAGGTCACCAGAATTGATGTGTGTTTAATCGAAAGTCCAGTTCATAGAGAGATCTACGAAACCTATATCATTAATGAACTGAAATCTAAATACAACGTAGATAAAGTGATGTTTAGATAAAAGTAAGACCCAGGCACCATCCATGTGATGGTGCTTTTTTGTGTTCTGAGAATAGTTGCGAATGAAATGGAAGTAATGGTGCACAATATACAAGATATTCAAATCCATCATTGTTCACAAGGAGATAGGTCATATTGAAAAATAAGTATTTGATGTTGAAGCTAACCTTATTGTGTATGTTTCTGGTTGTAAGTGTTACACCTACAATTGCCGATGCTGCAGCAGCTAAAGAGAAAAAGAGCTCCCACAAGCAATGCTTAACCCCCTCCGTAATTGAGCTTAAGGATAATCTTAGGAAGTTATGGATCGATCATGTGGTTTGGACAAAGAACTACATTGTTAGCGCCTTTGCAGATTCTGAGGACAAGGATAAGGTTCTGGCAAGGCTGTTACAGAATCAGCAGGACATAGGGGATGTCTTTAAACCGTATTACGGTGAGGCAGTTGGAGATAAGCTGGCTCAATTATTGCGGGAGCATATTCTTATTGCCGGAAAAGTTCTAGGTGCTGTAAAGGCTGGAAATCAGGCCGATGTGGAAAAATACAATAAAGAGTGGTATGCCAACGCTGATGACATTGCCAAGTTCCTAAGTAGCCAGAATCCCAAATATTCTTATGAACAATTAAAGGAAATGCTTCATGAACATCTGGAATTGATTACTGATGACGTGACAGCTAGAGTTAAAAAGGATTGGGATGCCGAAATTGTCGCATTTGATAAAGGGCTGGAGCATATGATCATGTTCGCAGATATCTTAACCGAGGGATTGATCAAACAATTTCCCGATAAATTCAATTGAAATCAAAGCACCCGAAGGGGTGCTTTTTTTATTTTGCAGAAGAGAATAGGTCTTTAGGTGCATTTCAGAAAGTTAGATATAAAGGCTCACTTACATACAAGATAAGTAAACTATAATAGACTCGTGGGCACTCGACATTTTTTGACATTTTTTTATAATTGAGGTGATAAAATCGATGATTTCCCCCTTTTTTAAAAAGAAAGATTCAGTGGATAAGCAATCCAAGTCGGATATGGTTCAAAAGGTACAATTATTAGATGAACAGGTCGAAGAAATAGAAGAAAAGACCTCGGACGAGACTTTAGCTGGATTGGTTACTACAGGCAAAGCTCAGCTTGATAAAAAATCACTCGATTTGATCTTCTCCGTAGAGCAGATTATTCAGGCCAGACAACATGCGGAGACCAATATTAATGAACTTCAGGATCGGTTAACCCATTCCAGCAGTCATGTGGAGCGCTTAAACCGGGATATGAAGAACCTCAATAAGGTTATTGAGGAAAGAGAAAAGAATGTCCGCGAGCTTGAGCATAAGTTGATTGAGAGAAATTTGAAGGTAGATCAAGTGCTGGAGGATTACCGGGAGCTTCAAACTACGCTCACAGCTGAGATTGAGGAATTGAAGAGTACCATTGAGCTGGAGCAGCAAAAGTATGTAAATCTGATTCAAAAACATAACGAAGCCCATGCAGAGAAACTCAAAAAGATGAATGATCTGGAAGAGAAAATCGGACGGGTTGAGATTGAGAATGCACATCTAAAACAAAAGTACGATACGATTCGCCAAGAAAAGGCGTATCTCTCGGGTATGATCAGCGATTTCACCAATCGGATGACGGTTCCTTTTGGGAGTGGCAGTAGTCTGACGGATCGAAATGATGGAAACGGAGATACATAGGATTCATGGCATCTAAGGAACCGGACACCATTCTAATGATTGAGTTACTGTCGCTTGAGCATGAACAGGCCGGTTATCAGATTGAGGTAGGTCTAACCCGTAATGTTGGGTACGCAAGAAGCAAGCTCACCATAGATGAATTTACATACGAACAATTGAAGGCGCTAGGTCCCTTTTCCGGAGGGAGAATGAGATTGTCGCTGTATCCGAAGTGGGATCCGTTTCGGAATAGTTACTACAGCACACTGATTATAATGAACAGAGCTTACAGCGAAACATTGTATTTTGCCTGTTCTGAAAATTATGTAAACCAACTTCTTCAATTAAAGCAGCAGGACTATCCTCAAGCAGAAGAGGAGAGGGTAGTTCAGACCATGCTTCCCTCTACAGAACCAGGGCATAGGATAAGCAGAAAGAAGACCAAACGAATTGGACTGGTTGCACTGCTGTGTCTCATGTTCGCTTGTTTGATATTTGTGTTACCTCTGCGAATGGATGGACAACTCGTAGATAGTGCTGAAGCGCTGGAGGAACCCGTATTAGAGGCCGACTCTGAGCCATTACTTTCGGTACCGTTCGTTACCCTTGCGCAGACGATATCGGTTCATAACCAGCAAGCCGAGCCTACACCAGAACCTTCAGTCCCTCCTCAAGAACAGACATTACCGTACGAAAAGTATGAATTACCCGAGAATGAATTTTTGTATAGTTTGCCAAAGGGTTATGTTGCCTTGTCATTTGATGATGGACCGTCAAAGTATACGAAAGAGATCGTAGATATTCTAGTAGAACATAAGGTGGCTGCCACCTTTTTATTCATTGGGAATAAGGTAGCTCATAATGCGGAAGCCGTTAGGTATGCTAATGAGCATAAGATGTCGGTTGGGAGTCATTCGTGGGATCATAGCAAAATGACTGCTAATGGCGTTGAGGAGAACCGGATTAACTTGGCGAAGACTAATCAGGCGCTGGAGCAAATTACACAATCACCGATTACTATTTTTCGGCCGCCATATGGGGCGATCAATGACAAGTTAACCGCCAAGGTGACGGAACAGCAGATGAAGGTATTATTGTGGAATCGTGATCCCGAGGATTGGAACGTCAAGAACCCAGAGGATATTCTTCAATATGTTCATCATGCCGATCCGTCCGGCGGAGTCTATCTATTTCACGAAAAGAAGATTACTGTAGAAGCTTTGCCCGCTATCATTAAGTATTTCCAAGAGAAAAACCTGAAATTTGTTGTTTTTAAATAGAATCAGAGAATCCATGTTATTGCAGAATAAAAGTGGCTGTTACAGGGTTGTGATCACTGTGTTCGAAGGATAACTCATGACCCTGTACGCCGCTTATGCTGACGTTTGGTGAGACTAGAAAGCCATCAATCACTGCGCGGAAATTCACACCTTCTGTATAGGCAACATCGAGCGTCCGGACGGAGGGTACCTTGGCATCTACAGCCCACTGAAAGCCCTGTTGAAAATGTTCAGGGAATTCTTGCAGCCATTGCGGCCAATCCTGCGTTGTCTCGAAAGCATCAGGAGCTGTACCCGGAAGGGAATGGTTCCAATCTCCCCCTAAGATGAGGTAATTCCCTTTGTCATTCTCCTTCTTGATATAAGCCGATAAATACTCCAATTGCTGTTTGCGAATCGTTCCGCCTTGGTCAAAGGCTGATAAATGAAGATTGACTAGAATCAGTTCTTTTCCATTATCAACGGGGAATCTGCTCTCCACAAAAGCACGGTCGAGATCAAACTGTTGGCGAGGCCAGGTTTCTTTGCCCGGGAGATCATATCTAATATTACTTGTGCTGTTAAAACGGGATAAAGTTAACAAACCGCTGTTCACCGAGCCCATCGGATCAAGAACAGGAAGCGGTACCCAAGGTACCTTGTAGTTGGTCGCGAAAACATTGCTGTAATCAGCGAACTTATTCGACAAGTAAGAGACTTCATCTATACCGTTGCTACGGGAAGAATCGATGTCGACCTCCTGCAGCATGAACAGGTCCGAGTCTGTAGCTGTCATAAGGGATGCTACGGCCTCAAGGTTTATCTTCGTTTGTTCCCTACTGCTTGAGCGTGACTTTGTTCCGCCATCCATAAAGAAATCTTGGCCTTTATCCAACCCGGCGTAGCCAATATTAAAGGTAGTTACAGAAAAGGATTCTCCCTGCTTCATTACTTGCTGCGGATTATTGTTTACAGTAAGTGTAGTAATCTCCTGTGGTTTATAGTCAGTGAGAGTAATATACACTAAAAAACCGCCAAGGATTAGAACGGCAGCTAGAAGGGTGAGGCTGATTGCTTTTATTCTTGTTGAACCCATATGATTCCATCGCTCCTTAGATACATGTTCATAGAACAGACTTTAATGGTGTAAACTTCGACACAACCCAATAACTCCCCTTGTTTTAATAAAAAAAATTTGAGACAATGAGTAGTGATGGTCTGAACTTTAACGTTTTGAAAAGAGGATAACGAATGAATATAGAATCCATTTATGGATTAACTTTTGATCAACTGGCGGCATGGCTGTTAGAACGTGGACATAAAAAGTTTCGGGCTACGCAGGTCTGGGATTGGCTTTATCGGAAGCGGATTACAGACTTTTCGGAAATGCTCGATGTAAATAAAGATTGTGTAGAATTATTAGAGCAGAATTTTGTCATTCATACCTTGGAAGAACATGTGAAGCAGGAATCTGCGGATGGAACGATTAAGTTCCTGTTCCGCCTAAAGGATGGCAACCTGATCGAGACAGTGCTTATGAGACAGAAATACGGCTTGTCTGTATGTGTAACCACGCAAGTGGGCTGCAATATCGGCTGCAGCTTCTGTGCAAGTGGGCTATTGGCGAAGAGCCGGGATCTCTCCAGCGGAGAGATTGTGGAGCAGATTATGAAGGTCCAGCAGCATCTGGATGCGGCGAACCTGGATCAAAAGGTCAGTCACGTCGTAGTGATGGGCATTGGCGAGCCATTCGATAACTTCAAGAACCTGCTCGATTTCCTGGCGATTGTCAAAGATCACAAGGGACTAGCAATTGCGGGTAGAGGGATTACCGTATCAACGAGCGGATTGGCTAACAAAATCGTTGAATTTGCGGATGCGAATACGCAGGTGAACCTGGCGGTTTCTTTGCATGCCCCTAATAATGAACTGCGGACGCAGATCATGAAGATTAACAAGGCCATTCCAATAGAGAAGCTAATGGAGTCTATAGATTATTATTTGGAGAAAACCAAGCGGAGAATTACGCTGGAATACATTCTGATGAAGGATGTAAACGACGGCAGAGAGCATGCGCTTGAACTGGCCGAGCTGATTGGCGATCGACGCCCGCTCGTCAATGTGAATTTGATTCCTTATAACCCGGTGGATGAACACAGCCAATATCAAAGAAGCGAGCGGGAGACGGTGCGGGCCTTTTTTGATACCTTGAAGAAGCAGGGTGTCAGCGTAAGCACTCGTCTGGAGCATGGTGTGGATATTGATGCTGCCTGCGGACAGCTGCGAAGCAAACAAATCAAGAAATCCAAAGCCATGGCTTGACGGACTACCTCGACAACAATATGTTACTTTTTGTGATACAATGACGTGGCAGGTATTAGGAAAAGAGGTTGATTGAGTTATGTTGACATTTACGGGCTACAATGTGGAGAATGTAAAAGATCCTTTCGGTATACTAACCGGTAAACGGTATGAATTTGTCGTTCAACTGGACGTTCCAGAGGATGATGAGCTGTATGTAGTGAACGGAGTATCCGCTAGAGCGATTATTAAGGTGGATGAAGATCAAGTCAGCATCGTAAGTTATGATCTACAGGAGACAACTTCAGGTCAACTGCTCGATTTCGATATGGAAGAGGACGAGGAAGAAGCGTTACTCCTTTTTTGTAAAGAGCATTTGCCAGAATAATTAAGCAGCATTGACCTCCTTGCCCAATGTTCAATTGTGGCAGGGATTTTTTTAAAATATAAGCATTTATATGTTTTGTACTTTAAAGTATCTTTATATTTCTACGAGAAACGGTTGTCGTCCTTTAAGGACGACAATGTTGTTTCTTCTTGTAAGATCTTTAGCAAGTTTGGGATATATCGGTTAAAATATTATAAAGCATCCAAAATAGGAGTTGTATACATGTCTAATGAAGAAGTGTTCTTGACCAAAGAAGGGTTGGCTCAATTAGAGGAAGAGCTGAAGGAATTGAAAGGCGCAGGGCGTAAGGAATTGGCCGCACGGCTTAAATTGGCGATCAGCTATGGAGACTTGAAGGAAAATAGTGAGTACCATTCGGCCAAGGACGATCAATCGTTCATGGAGACTCGTATTATGATTCTGGAGAAAATGTTGACCAAAGCCAAGATCGTGGATGAGAGCCAAATGGATCTGTCAAAGGTTAGTATGGGTTGTATTGTTATTCTGAATGACATCGAATATTCGGAGAAGATCGAATATAGAATTGTTGGAGCTGCTGAAGCAGATGTTCTTAATAACAAGATTTCCTATGAAAGCCCGCTAGGCAAGGAATTGCTGGGTAAAAAGGTCGGCGATATTGTTAGTGTAAATGCACCGATGGGCATCATTAAATATGAGTTGCTTGAGATCAAAATGATGTAACAATATATTGAAAAGCTCTCAACCCTTTGTAAGGGTTGAGAGCTTTTTTGTTGGCATGATAGGTTTTGGCTATGAGGTATATTGATTTCATATCTTAGACGTTCTGCGCTGTTGCGCTTATAGTTTGAAGTAACCTACAGCAGAGGAGTTCTATTCATGATCCAAAGTGTGTTATCGACGTTATACCAAGTCATTGTGCCTTTGTCCATTCCTGTGATCGTGGGTGCGCTACTTGGGCGGTTTAAGAATCTGGATACGAAGCCGTTATTGACGCTTTATCTATACTTTTTAACGCCGGCAATTATTTTAAATACATTGGCTACTGCCGAGATATCCATGGATGATGTTTATAAGACGCTCGCCTTTTCGCTTCTGAATCTAATCTTTTTATGGGCGATTGCGAATATAGTCGGCAAATTATTGAAGCTAGATCCATCCGAAGTATCCGGTCTGACCTTGATTTCAACGTTTACAAATAGTGTGAATTATGGACTTCCGCTGGTGTTGCTAGCTTTCGGACAGCTTGGTCTCGATAAGGCCTCTGTATATGTGATCGGACAGATGATTATCGTGAATACGATAGGCGTTTATTTTGCAGCAAGATCTCAGTTCTCGGTAAAAAATGCAGTGAAATCGGTCTTTTCGCTTCCTGCCATTTACGCAGCGCTCTTGGCCCTTCTTCTCCGCATCTTTGGCCTGCATTTGCCTACAGAGGTGGCTACAGGGGTTGCCTTGGTAGCTGGAGGATATTCGCCGGTGGTACTGGCGATCCTTGGCGCACAGATGGTTAAAGTGAGAACCATGCCATCCGCACGCAAGGGCCAGTCTACTTTTTGGACAGGGATGTCGATTCGATTAATCTTAGCGCCGCTAGTGGCTTACCTCGGATTATCGATCCTGCAAATTACCGGGACCTTGTTCTCTGTGCTGCTAATTTTGGCTTCTATGCCAGTTGCCGTCAACGCCGTAGTGTTAGCCGAGCGCTTTAATGCCTCACCGGAGCTGGTATCCAAATGTATTTTGTGGACGACGCTTGCTTCGTTTCTCGTGTTGCCGGTGCTTATAGTGTTAGTGCAAGGTGCGTAAGCCCTTAGAAATCAAAATGATCTGGGTCTGGACCTACCCGTTGATCTTGGTTGAGAGAGTTAATTAGAGTCATATCCTCGTCAGATAAATTGAAATCAAACACGTCTACATTTTCGATGATCCGGTGTTCTTTAGTAGACTTAGGAATAGTGATAATCCCACGTTGCAGGTCCCAACGGACAATAACTTGAGCGACGGATTTGCCATGTTTGGCGGCAATTTTTTTCAGTACAGGCTGATCGAACAATTGACCTTGCATTAATGGAGACCAAGCTTCTAATTGGATTCCTTGCTCTTTGCAGAAGTCTAGCAGCTCTTGCTGATTCAAATAAGGATGTAATTCAACTTGATTGACCATAGGCTTAATCTCAGCATCCTTCAGTACATCTTCAAGATGGTGAATCTGGAAGTTGCTGACCCCAATGGCTTTTACCCGGCCCTCTTTATACAACGTTTCGAGCGCTCTCCAAGACTCTTTATATTTTCCTTTTACAGGCCAGTGGATAAGGTACAAATCCAGGTATTCAAGTCCGAGTTTAGCTAAGCTAGTCTCGTAGGCGGCGATGGTCTCTTCGTAGCCCATATCTGCGGTCCAGACCTTTGAGGTTACGAAAAGCTCTTCTCTGGACAAGTTGTTCTCTTGTAGAGCCTCTTGGATGGCTTGTCCCACGCCTGTTTCATTCTCATAAATTGCGGCAGTGTCAATGCTGCGGTAACCGTGTTTAATAGCGGACTTGATCGCTTGTATCAGTTCTGCGCCTTCTTCTACTTTAAATACGCCAAGCCCTAGCCAAGGCATATTTACACCGTTGTGTAATGTAGTTGTATCCTGTAGATGTTGAGCCATAATAAAGTAACCTCCTAAGATATTTAAAAGTTTGTTTGGGTTGTTAATGGACTGCTGTTTAAGCAGCTTTAGTCTGGAGAGGAGCCTCATCTTTCTTCTCCAGAGCACGGCTCCATGCCGTCAGTAATACTGCGGACAGAACCATGATTGCACCTACCCAAGTGGTATGAATCAGTCCCATATGATCTGTGACGATGCCGCCAAGGTACGCTCCAATGGCAATACCAGCGTTAAAAGCAGCAATATTTAATGCAGAAGCTACATCTCGTGCACTTGGCGCATATCGATCTGCAAGCGTAACAACATGTACTTGCAAGCCGGGCACGTTCATGAAAGCTAACAGTCCCATAAAGAAGATCGTAATCAGTGCGGCAACCTTGTAAGGTGCGGTAAAAGCTAAGACAAATAAGACGACAGCTTGGACTGCAAACATATAGAATAGAGCATTCATTGGTTTGCGGTTGGCGGCTTTACCTCCAATCACGTTCCCGATGGCAATCGCAATGCCGTAGACAAGCAAGATGACGGCGACTGTATTCTCTTTGAATCCGCTGATCTCATGCAGAAGGGGCGATAAATAAGTAAAGACTACAAATGTGCCCCCATAGCCCAAAGCTGTAATCGCGAAGGCAAGCAGTAAACGCCCATTGGTGACCAGCTTAACTTGCTCACGAAGGGGTGTGTGGGTACCTTTGCGCAGCCCGGATGAAGGAACAAGGATCAGATTGCCGATGAGTGCTATAAGCCCGATTGCAATGATAGCAACAAATGCAGCACGCCAGCCGAGTTGTTGGCCAAGGAACGTACCTAGCGGAACGCCAGTAACAGTAGCTACTGTAAGTCCAGTGAACATGATGGCAATGGCACTGGCCTTACGATCCTCAGGCACGAGGTCGGCGGCAATGGTCGAAGCAATCGACATGAACAAGCCATGTGCCAGGGCGGAAATCACTCTCGCGATTAACAGCAATGTAATCCCGTCCGCAGCCGCCGCAAGACTATTGCCGATAATAAAAACGATCATAATGCTTAGCAGTAAGGTTTTGCGCGATACCGACGTGGTTAGCGACGTTAAGATGGGTGCGCCAAAAGTTACTCCTAAAGCGTATAAAGTAACGGTCAACCCGGCTGTGGTTACCGGTATATGCAGATCCGTGGCGATTAGAGGCAGCAGCCCCACACTGATAAACTCAGTGGTACCAATCGCAAAGGCACTAATGGCTAGAGCTAAGAGCGCCAAGGTGCTTCTTTTTTTATCTAAGGACATTTTTTTCACTCCTACGCTGTGTTAATCACCGGGCCGGTAAGTGCTATTATGAAGAGATCTGTCCATTAAGTATAGTACGTACTTTAAAGTGCTATAGGTACTAAAAAGTACCTATAGAGCAACTCGCCAAACCACAAAAAAGCATGGGCACCCTGATCTCGTCAGGATTGCCCATGCTTTTTGCTATGCTTGTTATATAGTCCCAATAGGGTTAACGGGACCGTTGTTTGAGGTGGCACCGTTTAGTTGTGCCTTTGTTAGTGGCGTGCCCACCTGATCCTCCACCAACTGCCTGCTGCTGTCTTGTTCCTGGGCTTTCAATAGCGGAGTTTGTTCCACCGGTGCTGAACGTTCCGCCTCCGCTTGCTACCTGAGTTGCGGAGGCATTCTGACTCCGTTTAGGCAGTTTAACCGTCTGGGTATTGATAACGACCACAACTTCTTTGCGATACGGATATAATAAGAGGGGCTTAGCTTTGCCGCGTTTGTTGCCCCCACTGCCTAGGTTAGTCGCATCACCGCCTGCGCCGACACTTTGTTGTTGGCGTGTATAGGGAGAAGCAATGGCGGCATTATTGCCGCTTGCGCTGCTGCGTCCTGCTCCACTTGCAATTTGTGTAGTGTTGGGGGCGTTCGTATATTGATTGTTGATGACAAAGACTAATCTGTCCACTCCGTGGAGTGGGGTCCTTGTAATTATGCGCCGTTTTCCTTTTTGAATAATGACCACGATCCGGTCTCTTTTATAGGCCACCCATATTCACTCTCCCATACTTTGACTTCATTAACATTAATGCAGATGGGGGGAATAAGTGATAAATACGGGCGGTCTATCTCGAAAAACAATCATTTGCCTAAGTTAGCTGCCTACTAAACGGGTTTATTTATTCAAAGCTATATTTGATTCCCCATTGCTCCCGGACATTGCTCATAATGTCCATGACATCCAAGGAGAGGTTGAGGGTCTCTTTATGGTTTTTATCTGCAATATACCGCTGCATATCTTCAATCTCGTATTGCAAAGCCCTGGCTGTATCTCCAGCTTCAATCGTCTCTACTGTGCCATCCAAATACTGAATGGTGGCTTTGCTGGCCCGCGGGAAATTGTCTACGGTAATAAATCCGAGTTCTCCTGCAACCACACCCCGTTTAGGCATTTTGGAGCGCATTGTAAGGGAGACCACCGCCATTTCATCTGCAGCATTGTTAAGAATAATGCCGGATTGCTCATCCACTCCTGTCTCGAATCGTTTTACCGTAGTAAGAATCTCATGGGGCTGTTTGGACAGGAAGAATCTTGTGAAGGACAACGCATACGTCCCAATATCCAGCAGGGCTCCGCCCGCCAGATCTTTGCTGAAGAAACGGTTGTTCACATCATATTCTTTATGGCTGCCAAAGGAGACCTGCACCATTTTGAGGCGCCCGATGATGCCATCATCAATGAGCTGCCGCAGTTTTTTATACAGTGGCATATGGTAAATGGTCATAGCTTCGGCCACAACCAGGTCCTTTTCAGCGGCAAGTCGGGTGACCTCTTGAAGTTGTTTGCTGTTCACCGTGATTGCTTTTTCGCAGAGAACATGTTTGTTATTCTGTAAGCTTTCAATGATGTATTCATAATGATTGCTATGTGGCGTAGAGATGTATACTACATCAATTGCGGGATCTTGCAGCATTTCACTGTAACTGCCATAAGCTTTCGTGGCTCCATATTGAGTAGCGAAGTGTTGTGCTTTCTCCAAGCTCCGCGACCCAACCGCATACAACGTTCCTTCCGTTTCATTCAGCGCAGCCGCAAATTCAGCAGCTATACTTCCTGGACCAACAATTGCCCACTTTAAAGGGGTCATTTCCAGCACCTCATTTGTTTGAATTGTTTGTTTTTATTTAGTGTTAACCTTAATTCCATCTGAACCATTCATCTTCATAAAAGTTTTGATATTAAGCACATTTGTGCAATATAATAATAAATGTGCAAAACAATCGTCTACAGTATAGTGGGGGGTTCTAAATCCGTCAAACTGTCGAATACAGCGGGGGCGTTGTAACATGGATCGAAAAGAAGATAAGAAGCTGCTTATTAAAATAGCACAAATGTATTATGAACAGAATTTAACGCAGAGTGAAATCTCCGGCGAACTTGGCATATATCGTACCACCATCAGCAGGATGCTAAAGAGGGTACGTGAAGAAGGGATCGTTACAATAACTATTAATTACGATATTGGCGATCATTTTACATTGGAGCAGGAGCTGAAGGAACGGTTCGGGCTACAGGAAGCCATTGTTGTGGAGGTAGATTCTGCACAGTCCAGCACGATAAAACGCAAAGCTATAGGACAAGCCTGTGCGAGATGGCTCGAGCAAGTGCTTCAGCCGAAAGATACGATTGGATTTTCTTGGGGAAGCAGCTTAGCTGCCGTCGTAGAAAGCCTAACACAAGCCCAGAGACCTTTTGTAACCTGTGTACCTACGGTTGGCGGCCCATCAGGAAAGATGGAGAGCGGGTACCATGTAAATAACATCTGTTATCAAGCTGCTCTAAAATGGGGTGCGCGCTCGTTAATGATTGATGTTCCAGCGATCACGGAGCAAAAGGAAACTAGAGATCAACTGATGAATTCGCAGTATTATCAGTCCATTGCCAAGGCGTGGGACCATCTGGATATCGCTGTGTTCGGTATCGGATCGCCGGAAATGAAGGGGGAAGAGGCGTGGCGCGGATTTTATGGTGATGCAGTGATTGCTGAGCTGGAGAATGGAAAGGTCGCTGGTGATATCTGTTCACGATTCTACGATGGCAACGGGATTCCTGTGCATACCGGAATATCGGATCGAACGCTGACTATTGACCTGGAGCAGATCAAGCAAGCACGGTTTTCCATTGGTGTAGCGGAATCACTTGAGAAGGCTTCAGGGATCCTTGGTGCGCTAAATGGGGGTTATATGAATGTGCTTGTAACGACCCAAGAAACAGCGCAGAAGATATTGGAGTAGCAACTACTAAATGTAAACAATTGAATTTCGTGAAAATAACCTGAAAATGGCATGCAAATTGCTTAAAATTTTGCTTGTAAGCACCAGACAGAGCGTGTAAAATATACAAGGTATTCATATCGAACATTTATAAAAATATAAGTTTCACATTATACATTATCTTTATATTTGCTTATCAACTCATATAATCTTGGGAATATGGCCCATAAGTTTCTACCGGATAACCACTGTAATTATCCGACTATGAGTGAAATAGCGCATCTAGGGTTCCGCTTCCTGACTATGGAAGGACTGGACCGAGCGATGCGGACACTATGCAGTGTTACACCACTAAGGGACAAAAACCCAGAAGGACAAATTCACTTGAGAGAAACGACTCAAGGGATTTGTCCTTTTTTTGTTTTTAATTCAGAAGGAGAGATCAAGTTTACTATGAAGGTACTTCAAGAGCGCATCAGACAAGAGGGTCTTATTTTATCAGATACGGTACTAAAGGTAGATTCATTTCTGAATCATCAGGTGGATACGGAGCTTGCCTTACAAATTGGACAGGAGTTCAAGCGGTTGTTTGGACATTTGCCTATCACTAAGATCATCACTATTGAAGCGAGTGGCATTCAATTCGCCATGGCTACGGCCATCGCCTTAGGCGTGCCGTTTGTATATGCGAAGAAAAAGAAAGCAGTGACCTTATCAGAAGCGGTCTATTCCGCACCGGTACATTCTTTTACACGCAAAGAGGATTATATGGTTAGTGTCTCGCAAAAATATATCGGACCAAGCGATAAGGTGCTTATTGTAGATGACTTTTTGGCTACTGGTGCTGCTCTTGTTGGACTGGTTGATATCGTGCAAGAGGCTGGCGCTGAGCTCCTTGGCGTTGGTTGTGTGATTGAAAAATGCTTCCAAGAAGGCCGGAGTCTACTCGAGGATAGAGGGATAGAAGTCCATGCTTTAGCCCGGATCACATCTATGTCACCAGGGGAAATTCACTTCATTGATAATGAAAGTTCAAAAGAGCCAATCAAGGAGAGTGCGAGATGTTAAGCAAGAAAAAAGTATTTGCGTTAGGATTTCAGCATGTACTGGCGATGTATGCCGGAGCAGTTGTTGTTCCGCTGATCGTAGGGAACGCGCTGAACCTGAATGCCACCCAAATGGCCTATCTTATCGCAGCTGATTTGTTTACTTGCGGGTTAGCTACTTTGCTGCAGATTATGGGCACTAAGTATTTTGGCAGCAGGCTGCCGGTTATTCTTGGATGTACCTTTACGGCAGTAGGGCCGATTATCGCTATCGGCAGTGCCAACAATTTGGCGACGGTGTACGGAGCAATTATTTTATCTGGTTTATTCGTGGTACTGGCGGCCCCCCTTTACGGGAAGCTGCTGAGGTTTTTCCCAACGATAGTAACGGGCTCAGTCGTGACCATTATTGGGTTATCTCTTATTCCTGTAGCTATGAATAGCGTAGCTGGCGGAGAAGGCAGCGCTGATTTTGGGAATCCCCGCAATTTGTTGCTTGCACTGATCACACTGCTGGTCATTTTAGCGGTTAACCGTTTTACTACAGGATTTCTTCGCTCGGTCTCTGTCTTGATAGGTCTTTTAGTGGGTACAATTATTGCTTATGGAATGGGCATTGTTAGTTTCTCTACAGTAGGTGAAGCCTCTTGGGTAAGTGTTGCTCAGCCTTTCTACTTCGGATGGCCTCAGTTCAATCTTACGGCTATTTTCACTATGATCATTGTTAATATTGTTAGTATGGTGGAGTCCACAGGTGTTTACTTTGCGATTGGTAAAGTAACGGATCAGAAAGTGGAACAAAAGCAGATCGTAAACGGGCTGCGTTCGGAAGGTTTGGCGATTATGCTGGGCGGGATCTTTAATGCATTTCCGTACACAGCATTTTCGCAAAATGTAGGTCTGGTCTCGCTGACCCGGGTCAAAACCCGGAATGTTATTTTTGCAGCCGGCGGGATTATGGTTGTGCTTGGATTACTGCCTAAATTGGCGGCTCTGACAACGGTTATTCCCAATGCCGTACTGGGTGGAGCGATGATCGTGATGTTCGGATCGGTTGCTGTTTCCGGGATGTCGATTCTGTCAGAGGTAGATTTGCGTAAGGATGGTAATCTGCTGATTGCCGCTTGTAGTATCGCTGTTGGATTGGGTTCAGCAACTGTACCTGCGATGTTCGATCAATTGCCTGAATTCGCTCGGATGCTGCTGCAAAACGGTATCGTATCCGGTTCCCTTACAGCGATTGTACTGAATATCTTCCTCTCGAAGACAAAGGATAATGTTCTGGCAGAAGATCCTGCTGCCCCTGTTCTAACGAAAGAAACCCAAGTTTCTTAATACGTCTAATTCATGTTAAAAGACCAAGCTCTGGTGTGCTGATACCTAAGCTTGGTCTTTTTCTCATGCTCATAGCTTGTGCATATGCACAAAAAAATAGGTTGTCCCGTCAATATTATTGGGTTTGTAAGCGCAGTATACTCAGTTTAGAAAGCGTTATCAAATTACACACTGTATAGTGTCAAATTCTTATACTAGGGGGCAACTAGAGATGGAAGGCACAGTAATTAACTGGATGGGCGCGATTGCGGGATTGATTCTGGCCGTCGTATTGATTTTCAAAAAGGTTAACCCGGTCTACGCACTCTTTTTAGGCGCGATTGCCGGAGGGATATTAGGCGGGGCATCCATTGCAGAGACAGTACAATATATCATCGACGGAACGAATAGTGTTATGGGTGCAGTTGTACGTGTTCTCGCAGCTGGTGTGCTGGCCGGGGTATTGATTGAATCAGGGGCAGCCGAACGAATGGCCGAGACCATAGTAGATAAGCTTGGCGAAAAGAAAGCGTTATTATCTATAGCGCTGGCTACTATGATAATTACAGCAGTGGGCGTATTCATCACAGTTGCTATCATTATTGTCGCTCCAATCGCTTTGTCCGTAGGTAAGAAGATCGGCATTTCCAAAACCGCTTTGCTGCTCGCACTGGTCGGTGGCGGTAAAGCCGGTAACATTATTTCACCGAACCCGAACACCATTGCCGTAGCTAAAGGCTTTGATGTAGATTTGGCTCAGGTCATGATTCATGGATTCATCCCAGCCGTTGCGGGTCTGATTGTCACTGTTATTATTGCTAATCTGCTGGTCAACAAAGGTGTGAAAATTGCAGAGGGCGACGTTGTAACTAAAGAGGAAGACAGTACTAAGGTTAAACCTAGCTTTGGCCGTGCCATCGTCGCTCCAGTTGTCGCTATTTTACTTCTAGCCATTAACCCAATCGGAAATATTCTAAATATTGAATTGCTGAAATCATTTAAAGTCGATTCTATGATCATCTTGCCTCTTGCCGGCATTATTGGATTGATTGCTATGAAACAAACGAAGAACATCATTTCTTTTACAACCTCAGGGTTAAATAAAATGACAGGTACAGCCATTATCCTGATTGGTGCTGGTGCTATCGCTGGTATTATCTCGAAATCGGATTTGAGTGCTACTGTTGTAGATGCAATAACAGCTATGGGGATTTCCGGAACGTTCCTTGCTCCAATTGCAGGGATCCTGATGGCGGCTGCTACAGCATCAACCTCTACGGCTTCTATCGTGGCTGCCGGATCATTTGGTCCCGCTATTCTTTCGATGGGCACAGCGCCGCTAAATGCAGCAATTATGGTACACACCGGGGCTACAGTTATTGACCATCTGCCACACGGTAACTTCTTCCACGTGACCGCAGATTCCGTTAAGATGAACATTAAGGACCGGATGTCACTGATTCCTTATGAAAGTCTCGTGGGTCTGACGATGGCTATCGTCGCCACTATATTATACGGCTTCATCCTATAATTTATATTTGCAACTAGAAGGGACGGATATTCTATGAATAAAGACTTTGTCATCGTATTGGCACCGGATTCTTTCAAGGAAAGCATGACAGCCAAAGAAGCTTGTGAAGCCATGGAAAAAGGCATTCATAAAGTAAATTCTAATATTACTTGTATTCATGTACCCATGGCAGATGGCGGCGAAGGAACGATGCAGTCCTTGGTCGATGCAACGGAAGGTACAGTATATATAACAAAAGTTAAAGGGCCACTGGGCAATGAAGTTAGCGCATCCTACGGAATCACAGGAGACGGGCTGACAGGGGTGCTGGAAATGGCTAGTGCGAGTGGTATTCAGCTGGTATCCCCTGAGACACGTAACCCGTTGATTACAACCACCTACGGGACAGGACAATTAATCAAAGCATGTCTGGATCGTGGGGTCAGCAAGCTGCTGATCGGTATCGGTGGCAGTGCCACCAATGACGGAGGCGCCGGGATGGTGCAGGCATTAGGCGGCAGGCTGCTGGATGCCGAAGGCAATGAGCTGTTGTTTGGTGGTGGTGAGCTTGGCAGATTAGCCCGTATTGATCTGAGTGGATTTGACCCTCGCCTGAAGGATGTACAGGTTGAAGTGGCCTGCGACGTTACGAATCCATTATGTGGTCCGACCGGAGCTTCCAATGTATTTGGTCCGCAAAAAGGGGCTACGTCGGATATGATCAAACAGCTGGACAGCAATCTGCATCATTATGCGAGTGTCATCAAAGAGCAACTGGGTTTCGATATTATAGATATGCCTGGTGCTGGTGCAGCGGGTGGCCTTGGGGCAGGACTGGTAGTGTTCTTAAACGGAATATTAAAAAAAGGCATTGAGCTTGTGATCGACTATACTGGACTTGAAGAAAAAGTGCAGCAGGCAGACATGGTATGGACCGGGGAAGGAAGCATCGATTTCCAGACCCAATATGGCAAGACCCCGCTTGGCGTTGCTGAGGTCGCTAAGAAATATAATAAACCTGTGCTGGCCTTTGCGGGACGGATCGGCGATCAGACGGAAGTGCTGTATGATAAAGGGATCGATGCTATTTTTGGCATCATGCCAGGTGCAGCTTCATTAGAGGATGCCTTGAATAAAGGGCAAGAGAATCTGGAAAGAACGGCTGAGAATGTGGCTAGGTTAGTCATGCTGAACCAAGGAAGCTGAATGAATTATACAAAGTGATAGAGGGGCTGACTGAACGGAGTCAGCCCCTTTTTTCTTTTTTAAGGTAGAAGCTTTCTGAGTAGAATATAAGGGAACAGGAGGTACAGACATGAAGATATCGAAATCACTCGCAGGACAAATAGCACAAGAAATGATGAGCGTAGTTCCTTATAACATTAATGTTATGGATGAGAGCGGGTTTATTGTGGGGAGCGGAGATCTGAAACGGGTCGGAACCTTACATGAGGGAGCGAGAATAGCCATTCAAAGTGGTCATGTCTTTGAAGTGTACGAGGATGGCAGCGGCATGAAGCCGGGGGTGAATGAACCCATTATTATAGATCATAAAGTTTTGGGTGTGGTAGGTATTACGGGACATCCGGATGAGGTTAGGCCGTTTAGTAAGCTGGTCAGAGTCACTACTATATTACTTATTGAGCAGGAAGCAAGGAACAAGCTGGAACAGGATGAGCGAGTAAAACGTGTGAAATTTTATCATGAATTGTCTTATCGTAAAGAAGCATATGATCTTGAGTTTCTGGAACGGGCGGGCAGCTATGGGCTTGATCTTAAGAAAAAATGCTGGGCCATCCTTGTGGAAGGCGATGTGAACGGAAAAGAATTCAAAAATGTATTTAGGTCTTATCCACATTACTGGAATTTGGAGAATGATAAGGCGGTTTTTTTCATAACGGATGTTTTTCTTTATAAAGAGCTTATAGGAAAACTAAATTCATGTGCGAATGTGGGGCGAATAGGTTCTGGCGAAGCAGAGGAGTTAGCTGCATATTCACTTGAACAGGCCCAGTCGGCGATTAGTGTTGGCAGTAGAGTCGACCCGCTCAAGAAACTGTACACTTATGAGGAACTAAAATTCTTAATTCATCTCTCCTATGACGGGGCGGAACGGCCTGGAACGATTTATGCTCTGCTGGATCAGTCGGGCGATAAGACAGGCCTGATTGAAACGCTGCAAGTATTTATTGCTGAGAATGGGGACCATAATCGTACTGTACAGAAGCTGAATATTCACCGAAATACACTGAACTACCGGCTTAATCGCATTCATACATTGACGGGCAAAAATCCACGCAACTACATGGAGTTGTTTGAATTGTTGTGCGGATTGATGTGGCGGAAGTAGTCTATATCCCCCTATTCCAATTGCCATCCTGATTTTATAGGCATAAACTTAGATAAGCTTGTATAGATAAATTAGGACAGGGATGGATAGGAATGAATGAGAAAGTAGTAATGAATGATAAAGTAGTCATGCCATTATGGACCATGTGCCTTTTTATCGTAGTGATGAACACAACGATGTTTAATGTATCGCTTCCAACCATTATTCAGGATCTCCAAATTTCTGCTGATCTAGGTTCATGGGTAATTTCGAGCTATTCGATTGGATATGCTTTATCGACGGTTATTTATAGCCGCTTATCAGACGTGGTGCCGATTCGGAGACTTTTGACCGTTGGCTTAATTACTCTCGGGTTGGCCTCAGTGTTTGGATTATTTGCGCATGACTTTAATACATTATTGATAACGAGAATAGTACAATCTGCTGGCGCGGGTGCGATGGCTGGATTGGGTCTCGTACTGGCTAGCCGTTATGTGCCTATTGAAAGACGTGGTGCAGCTATCGCCATGATCTCCGCAGGGAGTGCCATGGCCTTTGGTTTGGGCCCGATTTTTGGTGGTGTCATCAGTCAGTATTTTGGCTGGAACGGGTTATTCGGAATTACTTGCCTTGTGCTTGTTGTATTGCCAGTACTACTGCGGTTATTACCTAAGGAACAGCCGCAGCCTGCAAGCTTTGACGTTATTGGGGCGGCGCTGACCGTTATAAATGCGGCAAGTCTGCTGGTAGCCGTAACCACCCAATCTCTGGTATGGTTGGCAGTGGGCGTAGTGTCTATTATCGTGCACGCTTGGTATTTGAAAAAGGCGAAGGAATCCTTTATTAACCCGCAGCTGCTAAAAATGCCGGGATACTTGAAGCTAGTTACCATAGGCTTTTGCATTCTAGTGCTGAACTTGGGGAATTTGTTCCTGATGCCGCTTGTGCTCGCTAATCTATTTGGTAAATCGGCGTTGATGATTGGTTTGTTTATCGCACCAGGTGCGTTATTATCCGCATTTCTTACCCGTTTTGTTGGACGTTTTATTGACCGGTATGGCAACTTGCGCTTCTTAATCATAGGGCATTGTATTCTTGCCGCTGTTATGGCTGCATTTGCGCTGAACCTTTCTGTATCTCCTGTAGTTCTTCTGCTTGGTTATCTTTGCTTCTCTCCGGCCTTCTCGGCGACAATGGCATCCTTAAATAATGAAGCTTCCCGGGTTCTTCCGCGAACTTGGATTGGTTCAGGTATGGGGCTTTTACAACTGATTCAGTTCTTTGGAGGTTCTGTATCTGTTGCGGTCTGTGGGCTGTTGCTGCATACTCAGCGTGATCTTGCGCCGGCAAAAGCATATGAGCATGTATACGGACTGTTGCTCCTTGTCAGCTTGTGTTCGTTAGGAGTTCTCCTTTTATATAGACGTTCTCATTCCAAAAGTAATACTGGGCAATCTATACAAGCTTAGAACTGAAACGAAAAGGTGATAAAAACGTATCAGATGCTATAGCAGATATAAGGAAGGAATGGTAATAATGGATAACGGGATGAGTGTAGTTTTAATCGAAAAAATGCCAGAAGGTGATCTACGAGTGATTGAAGAGCGTACGTGGAGCATGAATATGATAACTGCACTTGAACATGTCAATTATATAGTGGTGGGCAGTAAGGAATATGAAGCGGTTGAAGGACGACTGAATGTGGATGAAGGCAAGCTGGAGCTTTTGCTTGTTCCGATGCACACTGAGGGATAGAAGATCATCAGGGAAGGAGAACCTTACGATGGCTAAAGAAGAAAGGGATAAGGAATTGCCTGCATCAAAATTATTTACCGCTGATGGCAAACCCATCCGTGTATTATCAACATCGCTAGGCATAGCCTTATTAGCGAATGCTATGTTTATTCCTGGCGGAGCGGGGGCTAGCGCGAATACTTCTGCGGGCGAACCACAGCTAGTCTCTTGGTCTAATGAAGAGGTTAAAGCTTATTTTGATAAAAATGTGGATTGGAATATTCCCTACCCCGAAGAAGGTACGAAAGAGGTAGAGGAGCAAGGCCAAGGCGTAGTAACTTCAAACGGAACAACGGTAGTGAATAACTATGGCGGTTATCATTCAGGTTTTGGCTGGACGGATTTGCTTCTGTATCACATGTTGTTTAACAGTGGTGCCAATTACTCTTCCAGAGGATGGGCTAAGGACCGTCCTACCTATTATGGAGGCACGAGAACCACATATAAACCACCAACTTATAGCAGTGAAAAGTTCCAGAATAAAAAGGTGCCCGGTTCTGTAGTGAAACCTAAAACCTCAACCTCATCCACGGGTTCCATCACGAGAAGAGGTTCCTCTTCAAAGAACGGAATCGGTGGCACTTCCAGTGGCTTAAACTCTTCGAAGAACTCTAAATCAAGTTCAGGCTCGAAGTCTTCATCGAGATCTGGCTCCAGTAAGAGTGGTTTCGGCGGATGAGTGATCAGCAGAGCGTGTTTGAGATTCTAGATTTGTCTGATCTGGAGCGGGGCCCACGGGTACAAGCGCTGCATGAGCTTGGGTTCACTTGGGCAGATCTAGAGGAAGAAGAGTACTGGATGGATGCAATAGCTGTGATGCGCAGTGACATTTACCAAGAGCTTGAGGAAGCCTCCACAAAGCTGTGGGCTATCCTCGATAAAGCGGTTCGGTATATACATCTAAAACGCGATTTGTATGAGCTGCTGGGCATTCCTCCTGTTCTTTGGGAGATGCTTGATGGGTTCCCTATTCCAGAAGAAGGTCTAATCAGTCGGTATGCAAGGTTTGATTTTGCGATAGCTAATGATGGAACCATCAAGCTTCTGGAACTGAATGCCGATACACCTACAGGTTATGTGGAGGCTTCCATAGCAACACCTTGGATCTGTGAACAGGCGGGTGTGACTAGTCCAAATCATGCGATGAAGGAACAACTTGCCGCAGCATGGCAGATAGAACGTCCAGATACCGCAGCTTGCGTTGCTTATGGGTCTCATCTTGAAGATTCGGGTACGATTGAAGCCTTGGCCAGACATAGCGGGCTTACTATTCAGTGTGTGGATTGTCTCGACCTGTGGGTCGATGAGGGCATTCTGAAGGACGGGGAGGACCGGGTGATAAAGCGGATGTTCGCCCTATATCCTAAAGAGTGGATGGCCGTCGATGAGGGTGGAGATGCACTTGCCTATGCTGTTGAGCAGGGGAATCTTCAGCTTTTTAATGGACCACACAGTATCCTGTTGCAGTCTAAGGGATTAATTGCAGCTGTGTGGGGAATGTATGAGCTTGGCTTATTATTTGACAATGAAGAGCGTGAGGCGATCTCACGTTATATTTTGCCGACTTATAATAAGCCTGTGTTCTCTGGCAGCTTTGTGTCCAAATCTGTATTTGGCCGCGAAGGCGGTTCTGTACGTCTCTTTGACGATAGTGGAACTCTAGAAATTGAGGACGAAGAGGGTTATGATAGCAGTCAGCTTTTTCCCTCTGTATATCAAAAAAGAGCTGAACTAGCCCGAATACACACCGCCGAAGGTGAATTCCACCTACTGACAGGCATGTTCGTCATTAATGGGAAGCCGTGTGGGCTGCTCGGCCGGGCTGGCGGACTGATTACGGGCAATGCCAGTCATTTTATCGCGTTGGGAGTGAGATAGTTGGATAAAAGTAAGGCTATAAACAAGTCGTCTACTAGATTAGTAAAGGCCCGGATCGGGGCTTTATGTATGATGCTTCTAACGGTATTGCTGCTTAGTGCATGTTCCAGTAATCAAGGGAGTGTGTTTGATTCAGGCACTGCCGAAACTTCTGACAGTGTTGCACGGGTACCTTGGGATTACCGGGTTGTCGAGAGTACTGTAGGTGATCTAATTGGCAGCGATATGACGGTGTTGCCGGATAATGAGCTGCTGCCGAATGATGAGAATTATGCTACTGGCGATAAAATATGGACATTGCAGTTCATGGACGCTGAGCTGATCACAGATGCCGACCAACGCAATGAAGTCCGCCTATCTTCCTGGACGACCATTAAATCGTACCCCGATGAAAAAACAGCGGTCGAGGATCTTACCAACCTTAAGGTATCGGTAACTACGGATGTTGATCTTGTAGGAGTATACAAGACAAAATATAATGAGAAGACAAGAAACTTTGCCGTCCTTGAGCTGCCTTCCGGCAACCGGATCAAGCAGCCGATAGACGATGAGCGTTATGCAGCATTAGAGAAAGAAAAGACCGCTTCCGTAGTCCTTGAGGAAGTACATGATTTCGCCGATTATGACTCGGCATATGCGAAATTTCGGGGGTGGGCAAAGTGACGATTGTTGTTAATTTAATAGTCAGTATATTTGTGATTATTCTTCTGCAATTGTTGGGTATGGTTATCTTTGGCTTGATGACCCCGTTCAAGGATATGGAAGAGCTGAAAAAAGGGAATGTGGCTGTAGCTCTAGCGCTTGGCGGCAAATTTCTCGCTACAGCAATTATCATTGGAGTAGCGGCGTATACAAATACCTCTATTCTGCATATGATCATTTGGTTTGCTGTCGGTTATGTGTGTCTAATCGCTGCTTATTGGATTTTTGAATTGGCGACCCCAAGCTTTAAAATTTCAGAACATCTGGAAAAAGGCAATGTGGCAGTAGGCACTATGCTCTGCTTGGTGTTTATCGGCACAGCATTTGCAGTCAGCAGTTTGATTGTTTAGTTCAAAAATCGCAGATGGACATGGATAAGGCTGCCCTCAGTAATAACCTCGAGAGGCAGCTTTATTAATGTGAGGAAGGGATGGCAGATGCATTTTTTTCTGAGAATATCCACCAGGATGATGCGTTTACGCAAACGGTCGATCGGTTTGATTATTTTGATCTTTATAATTCTTAGCGCATCGATAGCTTACCTGCTTGAACCGAGTACATTCCACAACTGGTTTAATGCCTTCTATTGGGTCATGACAACGATGGCAACCGTTGGGTATGGGGATTATTTTACAGAGACTGTAGTGGGTAAGCTATTCACCATGTTTCTGTATATTTTTGGGATTGGTCTTCTGAGCTTGGTTATTGGCAAGGTCATTGACTCTATTGCAGAAGTGCAGAGAAGGAGAGGAGCAGGAACATTGAGCTTCCGGGGAAAGGATCATGTGATATTAATCAATTGGAGTAAGAAAGCGCAAGCTGCGGTAGATGAGGTGTTATGCTATTCACCTAAATGTCATATCGTCATCATTGATGAGATAGGACGGCATCCGCTGGAGCATATGGAACAGGTCCACTTTGTAAGCGGTGATGCTTCCAGCGATGAGATTCTCCTTAAAGCTAACATACACGAAGCCCGGGCAGCCATTGTGTTCGGAGACACACGGATTGATGAAGCATCGCTAATTGACGGGAAGTCTCTGCTTATCGCCTCCAGCATTGAGCGCATAGCGCCACAAGTACATACTACCGTAGAAATTATGCAGGAGAAGAATATACAGAATTTCAGGCATGTTCAGGTCAATGAATTCGTTCTGTCGCATGATGCCATTTCTAGATTGGCTGTTCGATCCGCTCTGCAAGAGGGGAATTCAGAGGTGATTACGCAGCTGCTGAGCCGCCAGTATGGGGATGATATTTATGAGATTCCAGTGAATAGTGCATGGAAGACCTATGGGCAGGCGTTTCAGGAATTGCTCCTTCAAGGTGCAACTTTACTCTCGGATCGTAGTGACCTTAGCATCAATCGCAAGCTGGACCAGCCTATTCCTAAAGAGGCTAGATTATATATTGTTTCGGATGAAGAGACGTACCGGAGAATTAAAGGTTAGGTCAGAGATAAGCGAGTAAAGCGGATTTTCGGGAGAATGGCTTCTCGGAATTCCGCTTCTTTTTGTTTGCCGTTCCTTCCTTAAGGGTAAGAGATGAATATTATCGTTACTCTACCTTTCGGAAGGAGCCATTGTTAATGAGTGAACAGCAAAAAGTGAACGGAAATAGCAAAAATGAGCAACTGGAACAGTTTCGCAGTAAGGACGAAGGTCACGCTTTAACAACCAATCAGGGATTGAAAGTATCCGAGGATGAGTTCTCCCTAAAAGCCGGTGACCGGGGGCCAACCTTGCTGGAGGATTTTCATTTTCGGGAAAAAATGACCCATTTCGATCACGAGCGGATTCCTGAGCGGATCGTGCATGCACGCGGTTTTGCCGCCCACGGGGAGTTTGAAGTATATAAATCATTGAAAGAATATACGAAGGCGAAATTCCTTCAAGATCCGTCCGTGAAGACCCCGGTATTTGTCCGGTTCTCAACGGTAGCAGGATCACGGGGGTCAGCCGAAACTGTGCGGGATGCCCGGGGCTTCTCGACCAAATTTTATACCGAAGAAGGCAACTATGATTTGGTAGGCAATAATATGCCGGTCTTTTTTATACAGGATGCGATTAAATTCCCTGATCTAGTGCATGCGCTTAAGCCGGAGCCGCATAATGAAATGCCTCAGGCGGCATCAGCCCATGATACCTTCTGGGATTTCATCGCCAATAACCAGGAATCGGCCCATATGGCGATGTGGCTGATGTCTGACCGCGCCATTCCGCGAAGCTTCCGGATGATGGAGGGGTTTGGAGTGCACACCTTCCGTCTGATCAATGAACAGGGGAAAGCGCATTTTGTTAAATTCCATTGGAAACCAGTGCTTGGTGTACACTCTTTGGTGTGGGACGAAGCACAGAAAATATCAGGAGCGGACCCTGACTTTCACCGCCGTGATTTATGGGAATCGATTGAAGCCGGCAATTTTCCGGAATACGAGCTGGGCATTCAGCTTCTTAGTGAAGAAGACGAATTCAAGTTTGATTTCGATGTGCTGGACCCTACAAAGCTATGGCCAGAGGAAGACGTGCCCGTGCAGATCGTTGGGAAAATGACCTTGAACCGCAACGTGGATAATGTTTTTGCCGAAACGGAGCAGGTGGCTTTCCACCCTGGACATGTAGTGCCAGGTATTGATTTCACCAATGACCCGCTACTTCAGGGCAGACTATTCTCTTATACGGATACCCAGCTGATTCGGCTTGGGGGTCCTAACTTTCATGAATTGCCGATTAATAGACCGGTGTGTCCTTTTCATAACAACCAGCGTGACGGATATGGGCGGCAGACGATTAATCAGGGCAGTGTGAGTTATCATAATAATTCGCTGGCCCAAAATACGCCGAGAGCTGTCCCAGAGGCTGAAGGCGGTTATGTGCATTATCAAGAAAAGGTTGAAGGCCGTAAGGTACGGAGCCGGAGTAAAAGCTTTGAGGATCATTTTTCACAAGCCAAGTTATTCTGGAATAGTATGAGCCCTCCGGAACAATTGCATATTATCGAAGCTTATTCTTTTGAGCTTGGAAAGGTTAAGAGTAAGTCGGTCCGACAGCAGGTCGTAAATATGCTCGCTAACATTACCTCCGAGCTTGCTGTACCTGTGGCAGAAGCCATTGGAGTAGCAGCTCCAGAAGTTGGCGGTTCCGAGGTCACTCAAGCTTCCCCTGCCCTAAGTCAGGCTAATACGAAAAAACATCCCAACACGCGTAAAGTAGGCGTGATTATCGGAGATGGTTTTGATGAGGCTGCGGTAATGCCTGTATTGGACACGCTTATGGGAGCTGGGATTCAACCGGAGCTAATCAGTGATAAGCTTGGATTTATTAAAGGCTCAAACGGCACAGAGCTTGAAATCATCCATACCTTGTCCACTACAGATTCGGTGCTCTTCGATGCGATTTATGCGGCTGGTGGAAATGCGGAACGCAAGAAATTCCATAAAGATGCAGCGTTATTCCTCAACCAAGCCTATGCACATTTTAAACCTATCGCGATGACCACAATACTTGCTGAGCTGCTTGCAACAGATGAACATAGAAGCAGTCCGGGCGTCGTAATAGGCGATGGTGGGGAAGTTTTTGCGGCTAGCTTCGTTGCGGCCATTACTGCCCATCGTTTTTGGGAACGTATGGAATGAAGTAAGTAGATGACAGAAAAAGGGGGATCCGCTCGTCAGAAGGCGTGTGGATCCCCCTTTTTTTCATCTAATAGTTTCATAAATTTAACATTTGGATTAAGTATGTGATGTATATTACCTTTATAGATAATACTAGGCAATATAAGCAGATCCTTAGGGAGGTGATTTTTTGAGGAAAGAGATAGCTGTTGCTGTAGTGGTACTTACAGGTTTTACAGCATTAACAGCATGCGAGCAAACAGCAACACCGGCATCAACATCCTCGCCCTCCGCGAATGTTCATACAACAGAGCCACCGAATTCTACGGGTTCGGCTAATAATGATGTGGGGGACCATTCACAGGAGTGGGATGCTTTAGAGCAATTTATTGTTATGAAGCTTACCGGCTCGTCCGGTGTTTATACGAATTTAATTGAAACAGAGCAATCCGGGGAAGCAGCAAGCGGCCATGAGATTCTAAGTGAATCTGCCTCTCTGAGGATGCTGGCAGCCGTACGGAGTGGTGAGAATGAGCGATTTGCAGAAGAATGGGCGCTGGCTAAGCAAACCTTTGATATGAAGGGCGGTTTTAGCTACCGATATAGCCCTAAACATCAGAAATTATATCCTGTGAATGCTGCCGTTGATGACTTACGTATCATTCGTGCGCTTTATGAAGCTGGGGATACGTTTAGAGATAAACACTATTCAGAAGAAGCGGCTAAGTATGGTGAGAGGTTTTATAACCATAATGTAAAAAATGGATATATGTATGACTTCTATGATGAAAATTACAAAAAAACCAACACATTCGTTACTTTATGTTATATTGATTTAGGTACAATGCGAAAATTGTCGGTTTCTGGAGAATCTCGTGACTTTTTGTTGAATAATATGAGCGTTATACTGAAAGATGGGTATTTATCAGATGAGTTTCCCTTCTATGAAACAAGGTTTAATTATGAGAGTGGAACCTATAGTTCGGAGAATATCAATACCGTAGAATCGCTACTGTCCATTCTGGCTTTGGCAGAGGTAGACCAGCAGAAATCCTCCAGCATTGATTATATCAAGCAGCAGGTCGATGCTGGCAAATTATATGGACAATATTCGCGTGAGGGAAAGCCGCTTAACGATATTCGCTCAACAGCCATTTACGCCATTACGGCTATGATTGGTGCCGAGATCGGAGACGATGCACTCTATCGCAAAAGCATTAAAAGAATGAACGAGTTCAGAATAACCGATGCCGGCAGCTCACTGTATGGAGGCTTCGGCGATGTAGCTAGTGGCCAAGCCTATTCCTTTGACAATCTGATGGCATCATTGGCCTATGTCTATTAATTTAAACCTATAGTAACGAAGGTGAATCTGCATGATAAACAACACGGTGAAATCACCTCTGAGGCAGGGGATGACACTCGCTAACCTACCTTTGCCATTGTCCCCGGCTTTTATCACTGCTGTTGGAGTGTTGCTTATAACCATCATAGCCTTATTTACCGCCCCGTATGTCGGAATGGCGGATAATGGTGATTTTTTTCGCAGCATCTATAGTAACGGAATTTATTTCAATCTGCCGGATTATGACGAGCAATACTTTGGTTATTTTGTAAAGCAATATGGAATCTTTCAGTATTTTAATGAGAATGGCGCGACATTATTTTCTTCACAGTCCCTATTTATCCAGCTGGCCATTGGACTTAATAAGCTGTTTTTTAGCAGCGAGGTTTTCGATATCCGGTTTCAAGCAGTCATTTATACGATTTTATATGTTGCGGCGATCTACTTATTAATAGAGGCAATTACATGGGGGATGACCCGCAAGCAGGGCTGGGTCACTGCTGGTATTGCTATTTTTATATTTGGAGATACCGGGTATACCGCTTATTTCAACTCCTTTTACGGCGAGAGCGTCGTGATGATCACGATGATTACTATGTTCGCAGCTTGGTTGTTGTTATATCAAAAAAGATACAATGACTATGTGCTGCTGGCCCTGTTCTTGATCAGTACGATCATCCTGACAACTTCCAAACAACAAAATGCACCAGTGGGTATAATCATTGCGGTTCTGGGGGGTTCAATCCTTTGGATTCGCAGGGATAAGATCTTTCGTATTCTGACTCTAGTTTCCCTTGCCTTGATCCTGTTCGCAGGTGTGTTCACCTATTTGAATATCTCGGATGAGTTCGTGAATATTAACCAGTTCCATGCCATGACCCGAGGGGTGCTGAAGGATTCCACCGATCCGGAGAAGGCACTGAAGTCATTCGATATTGATGAACAATATGCCATCTTGAAGAATAGCATTTATTACGAGAAGTACGGAACTATTGATGTGAATTCACCAATCCTCCAAGAGAACTTTTACAGTCGTTACGGATTTGTTTCGATCCTTAAATACTATATATCGAATCCGGATCAGCTTAACTCGATTCTTAATGTTGCTGCTCAAAGTGCATTCTCGATTAAACCAGCGGCGATGGGCAATTATGAGCAATCCGTTGGGAAGGAATTTCGAGCACAAAGTCACTTTTTTACTGGATATAGTCAGCTGAAAAAGGCTTTGGCACCACGAACGATAGGTTTTATCTTCCTTTGGACAGTGCTTGTCATTGGTCTGTATATGCCTTCCCTCGTAACAGCCATCAAGGCACGCAATTTTAGAGGATTGCAGCGGATGGTATTGATTGTCGCTACGATAGGCATTGGTCTTTCAGGCATTTTTGTATCGATTATTGGTGCCGGTGATGCCGACATTTCCAAGCATGAATTCTTGTTCACTTTATCTTTTGATTTGGTGACCTTTCTGACAGTATCTAGTGTGATCGGACGCAGATTCTCGAAAAATCGCAAAAAGCCGGTTAACGAAAGTCCCACCACATCTAGTCCATATACAAAGCCTCAAAAGGATGTGAGTGTTTGAAGCGCAGAGGGATCTTATACTGTATATTGCTGCTGACCCTGAGCTTAACCATCCTATTGCTTCCCGCCACTCCTGTTCAATCTGCTGCATCACCACAACAAGTCTTACTGCTCTATGACAGCCTTGCCAAGGGGACCGCTAAGGATGGAAATGTGACTGAACTTCAACGTCTGCTGGCGGCTTACTCGACAAGGGTTACACTTCGAAGCCTAGATCAATACGAGCAGGGGATGCTGAAAAATTACTCCAGAGTGATCATGGTCCGTAACGAAGCGGATATTTCGATCACGAATAAATCCTATATAGAGGATTGGGAGCATTATCAGGGGCAGTACTTGCATATTGGGTACAACCCACCCGCTAGTCTAACGAAGGCGTTACAGCTAACCACTGATGTGATCTATGACGGGAGTGCTGAGCTCGAAATTGGACAGTTCTCCGGAATTCAAGCTAAGGTGCAGGATATGCCTTATATTGTAGCGAGTCAGGCGGTCAAATCCTTCGGGCAACTCTCTTTTGCGGAGGAGGGTCTGCAAGCACCGTACGCTGTGAGTAAGGGGAATGATACATATGCCCCATATTTTGAACAAGGGAATGTCAGTACGCTGGGGATGGCGTATGTTCTGAAGGATTGGCTCCATATCACTGCTGCTCCTAAAATGTACCTTGCGATCAAAGAAATCTATCCTTTCTCTGATCTGCGATTGCTGGCAGAAACGGGTGAGCGGCTATATCAACTGGGGATTCCGTTTCTTGCAAGTGTGCGGCCTGTGTTCAGCAATACCGATTATCCGGCCATGCAGCGCTATTTAGTGGCCATGAAAAGTGTGCAATCCAGCAATGGAAGCATTCTGGTCAATGCCCCAGTGGTGATGCCAACGATAAGCTCCAGTGACCATACGCTTAAAGGAAAGATGAATGATTTCATCAATCTGTTGGCCGAAAACGGGCTTGGGCCGCTTGGAGTCGGAGCGGAAATGCATTGGTCGTATGACAAAGAGTATTCAGAAGCGGGGATGAGCTTTTTTGATTCCGTGGTGTTATATCCGGATGAACAGATTGATTATATGGAGCAGAGCGACACCTCTAAATCCTTTCCATCCTCTTTATATAGCGTTCCACTGGAATTTCTCCAGGCTTTGCATACATCCAATAAAGTGATCCCGCAATTGCCGCTGGATACTGTAATCACCGTCGACATGCCCGAGGATGAGCGTCAGCTTGAAGAAATGCTGCAAAGTCTGGAGCGGAATTGGGTTTCTTTTGCCGATTATAAGCAAGCAGAGCATCAGGTGGTTACTGATCAGAACACAATCTCCTCATTAGATGGAATGATTTCTATTAATGGACAACCTCTAAGCCTGGACTATACACCGGAAACAGTGGATAGCGATTATCGCTACACAGAGGAGCAGCAAAAGAGCTTCACCCGGCTTTTTAATATTCAGAATCAATTTTTTATTGTTGTGATCATGATTTCTCTGCTGCTGTTTGGCGGATTGTTGATGATCGGATACCGGTTATATCGCAGAAAGTTTTTGAAATGAGACAACTAATCGTGATTTGGAGGACCCTATGACGATTTCAGACGTGCTGATGGTGATTGCGGTGATCTGTATTTGGTCTCTGCTGCTGGTGAATGTGACCCTCATTATCGCGGGCTATCTATATTACATTAAATCCGAAAATGAGGATATACCAGAGATAGAGGGTGAATATCCTTTTGTTTCAATTATGGTTCCCGCTCACAATGAGGGGGTAGTGATTTGTAAGACGGTTGAATCTCTGCTCGCGCTGGATTATCCGCAAGATCGGTATGAGATTATTGTAATTAATGATAATTCCTCTGATAACAGTGCCGAGCTGCTGGAGGGAATACAATCCCGAAATCCGGGGCGTCAGCTGGTAGTCATTAATACGGATGCAGTTACAGGAGGCAAAGGTAAATCCAATGCCTTGAATATAGGCTTTACCAGCTGTAAAGGGGAGCTAATCGCCATTTATGATGCCGACAATACTCCGGAGAAAACAGCTTTGCGTTATCTGGTTGCTGAGATCATGCATGATTCCAGCCTCGGTGCAGTGATCGGGAAGTTCCGGACCCGTAATCGTGATGCAAGTTTACTGACCCGGTTCATTAATATTGAGACCTTATCCTTTCAATGGATGGCTCAAGCGGGGCGTTGGAAGCTGTTCAAGCTTTGCACTATTCCGGGAACCAATTTCATTATGCGCAGGTCAATTGTGGAAAGCATCGGTGGCTGGGATGTCAAAGCGATAGCCGAGGATACAGAAATCAGCTTCCGGATTTATATGATGGGTTACCAAATCAAGTTCCAGCCGAAATCCGTCACGTGGGAGCAGGAACCCCAGACCCTAAAGGTCTGGTTCAAGCAGCGAACCCGCTGGGCGAAGGGCAATATTTATGTCATTGTCAAAAATATTCCGCTGCTGTTCAATAAATCGGCCGCAAAGGTCCGGTTCGATATTCTTTATTTTCTATCCATTTACTTCTTGCTGCTGCTGTCGTTAATCACCTCGGATGTGCTGCTGATCCTGCATGCTTTGGGTTATGTGCATACTACTATTGCAGGTCTTAGTAATTTCTTATGGCTGCTCGCTATTATTTTATTCGTTGTAGGGACCTTCATCACGCTAACGACAGAAAAGGGCGAGATGAGCTTGTCCAATCTAGGGATTGTGATGTTGATGTATGTGTCTTATTGCCAGCTGTGGATGGTTGTCGCGGCTAACGGGTTATATCTATACCTGAAAGACCTCATCTTCAAAAGAGAAGCCAAATGGTACAAGACAGAGCGCTACTAACGAGGCACCAAAAAGTCATATGAGAAAATGTAATCACAGGAGAAACAGAACATGAAGATAAAAAAACAGCTGGTTATACTGTTAACCTGCCTCTCCCTTTTGTTAATTCCAATCCATCCAGCTGCCGCAGAGACGTTGCCGCAGGATCATAAGTCGACTTATACAACCTCATTTACGGGAACGGACTCGTCCTTAACAGGTTCGAGTGCCCAGCAGCAATATTTTGAGGTTCTGGATTATTGGAATGTGGATCAAGTAAAGATCAAACTGCATTTTCAAATTTCACAAATTACCGAAGAGCAGATTTCTAGTGTTACCTTAACGCTAAACGGCAGCCCGTTCTATACGTTTCGTCCGTCACTACAAGACAACGGCGAACAGCTGTTGACCCTTGCGGCACCCAAGGGGTTTCTGAAAAAAGGGACGAATACACTGGGCATTCAGGGCTATTTGAAGACAGATCGTCAAGATGACCTCTTTTGTTCGGTCGATGAAACGTCGGATAATTGGCTGCATCTGTTCAATACGTCCAGTGTTAACGTGATTTATACCGCAAAGCCCTTGAGTGGAGGGATCAGTGACTTCAGCGAGCGATTCGCCGGGATAGATACCTTAACGAAGAATCAGAGTATTCTGACTGTACCGGACAAAAGCACAGCGGCAGAAATGGAAGCAGCCACTTATGCTCTCTCCGGGTTTGTTAAGGGGATTACGTTAAATGATAAGACTATTCCCTTGCTTCCCTACCGGGCAGACACTGTGCAGAATAAGGCCGCCGTTGTACTGGTAGCTATGTATGACAGAGTACCAAGCGGGCTGAAAGCTCAGCTAAGCTCCACTGAAGATTTGGGTACGCACGCGCTGCTCCAGCTAGTGAATAAGGATACCCAGCCCACCTTGGTTGTAACCTCGAAGGATGAGAACTTGCTGATTAAAGCGGGTCGTTTGATTGCTAATCCAGAGCTGATCGGGCAGATCAGTAGTGATCTGAAAACAGTAACGGATGCTACAGAAGTGTCAGCACCTGCGCTTTCGATTAGCTCTAACATCGCGTTCACTGAAACAGGTGATAAACTGACCGGGGCACATCATCAGGAGCAGACGTATTTTATTTCATTGCCAGCGAACCGCTCGATTGCCGATTCCGGTAAAATCAGCCTGGATTTCCGTTATGCACAGAACTTGGATTTTACTCGTTCATTGGTTACCGTGAGCATCAACAATACTCCGATTGGCAGTAAGAAGCTGACCAAGGAACTGGCGAATGGCGATATTCTTAATCTCTCGGTGCCTCAGAACTTGAATATCTCCGGAAATTTCTCGGTGACTGTGGCTTTTGATTTGGAGATCGAAGGAGCCAGATGTATTATCGATCGGGATCAAATGCCGTGGGCTTATATCAGTAAAGATTCTGTAATGCAGCTGAATACGAAGGATCGCACGGATCTCTTATTTAATAACTATCCATATCCGTTCATCCGCGATGGGATCTATAATCATGTGGCGGTTGTACTGCCCGAACAAATGGATGATTACGCCTATTTAAGTGTATCGAATATCTTTAATCTGCTTGGTAAATATGCCAGCGGAAATATAGGGAATATCCAGTTCTATACCGATACTGTCAGCGCCGATCATTTGAAAAATAATAATATCATCGCTATTGGTGCTTATAAGAATAATAAGGTGATCCGTGATCAGAATGCTAAGCTTTATTTTCAATATAACGGAGATGGAACCACAATTCGCTCCAATGAGAAAATGAGTATTGAAGAGCAATACGGCGCACGAATCGGAACTCTGCAGCTGATTGATTCGCCATTTGAGGCGGGACGTGCATTGCTTGCGGTTACGGGAGTCAGCTCGGAAGAGTATTACTTAGGATCGAAGCTGCTCGCTACAGAGCGGGACAAGTGGAAGGTGTTTGGCGATGGCGCAATCGTTGATAAAGACGGTAATGTCAGCGCACACCGCTTCAAAACAATCACTGGAGCAGCCGAGGACTCTGTGGTCCAGAAAATAATGGAACGGTCGGATGTACTCAGTTTTATCATCGTGATTTTACTGGTGCTGACACTGGTAGTTCTATCGCTGATCCTGCTGCTTCGCAAACACATGAAGAAACGTGGTGATAAGCGTGAGACGTAATCGCAGCTTAGTGTCGGACATCGCTCTCTTATCATTCCTGGTGTTATCGTTCCTCTGTATCGTCTTCATTGCCGGGGCACCGGATGATTACCTCCAGAATATTATCATTTTAACGGTGGCTTTCATTCTGGCCATTGTTACGTATTTTACAACCGTCACTGCCGGGCTGGTCTTGAATCTGGTGTTTATCTTTGCTTACGGATTCTACACGATGTACCAGACGATAACGCTAGGGGAAACGATTAGCCTGAATACTTATTTCTGGCTAATTATGACTCCGCTATTAACGGTCGTTCTATGGGTATTCACTTTAAGCAGCCGTGATTTGCAGGTGGAGAATGAGCAGCTACGCAAAAAGACTGCCAATATGGCTATCGTCGATGAAAACACAAATTTGCGGAACAGTATTTCTTTTCAGACGGATGCTACATTATTTACAAGCATTTCGACCCGCTATCAGATTCCGCTCACCCTGCTAGTGGTGAAGGTGAAGTATTGGAAAGAGATCAGACGGATCATTCCTGAAGATCAGCTGGCAGAAGCTATCTATGACGTGTCTCAGCTTAGTCAGGCGAGTATTCGTACCAATGATGCACTGTATCTGCTAGATAAGGATGAAGCAACATGGGGCCTGCTGCTGTTCACGGACAGCGATGGGGCGAAGATAGTGATCGAGCGGATTAAGCTCAAGCTTCAGGAGTTGAATGACAATAATTTTTCCAGAAAATACAAGGTCAGCCTGGGTCTTAAGATTGGGGCGGTCGAATACCAAGCCGGCACGATTGAGAATCCGCTGGATTTCATTGTTCAGGCCAAAAAACAGCTGGAGTACGACGTGTAGGCCAGCTTAAAAATCAATGATTTCACTATCAGCCTCTGTATGGATGGCGATGAGCACGCTTGCCGGCTCATCGCCTTTATTTATGACCAGATGGGGCACACAGGCATTCCAGCTAAAGGAATCCCCCGCTTGGAACTTCCCGAAATCTTCACCTTGCTCTGCATAAACCTCACCTTTTATTACTAAATGGACCTCTTTGCCTTCGTGCGCCTGCGGAGTTTCACCCGTAGAAGTACCCGGAGGGAAATGGACAAGCACCATTCGTACACCACCTGCCGAGCTTAAATGCTCAACTTGCAGTCGATCACTTCCGCTACTGGTGATTTGCCGATCCTCGGATCGTACCACCTGCATCCGCTCTTCCTTTTTTAACAGCAAATAAGCCAACGGAACGTTCAGCGCATCCGCAATCAGGCTAAGGGTTGCGATCGAGGGAGAGGTCTTATTAGTCTCAACCTGGCTCATAAAACCCTGTGACAGGCCAGTAGTTTCACAGATTTGGGCAATCGTTATATGTTTTCTTTTACGGATTGTACGAATGTTTGAACCTATATTCATTAGTAAAGCCCCTTTTAATATTAGTAATAGCAAATATATTTTTATATTAACAAATTATTAATTGACATACTAGCCAGAGGTTTATAATATTATCCTTACAAATATTATTTTTGTATTACAAATATTTTGAAGGAGTGTTTAGTATGAAAGCACCTTATATATATGATGTCAGTCTACCTTCCGGCTACGATGAGAATCGGGTTTATCCGGTTATCTTCACCTTGCATGGCAAAGGTTCCAATGAGAAGAATATGTTCGGGCTTGTGGAGTCCTTGTCTGAAGAGTTTATTATTATCGGGATTCGGGGAAATATGATTTTAGGGGCAGGATTTCAATATTATGATCTCAAAAGTCTAGGTCATCCCATCCGTGAGCAGTTTGATCAGGCTGTATTGCAATTGCAGCAGTTTATCGAATACGCCACCGACAAATATCCTATAGATGCTAATTACCGTTATCTGCTTGGCTTCAGTCAAGGAGCCATTTTGTCCATGACACTCGCTCTTACAATCGGCAATTCGCTTCGGGGAATTGTGGCGCTGAACGGTTATGTTCCGGGATTTGTGAAGACGGATTATGAGCTGAAGAGTGTGCAGGAGGTATCGGTCTTCATCTCGCATGGTGAATATGATTCTGTATTTCCAATTTCAGTGGGGACAGAAACAGCCGCTTATTTCGAAGGTCTAACCCCATTATTAACCTTTAATACGTATCCTTCGGATCATGGTGTATTACCGCAGAATGAGCAGGACCTGATCGCTTGGTTACTGCAGAACTTAGGGAGTGATAAACTATGATACCTTCTTACTTTATTGCCCATGGTGCTCCTTCTCTGGTACTTGATAACAATGCATATACGAAATTTCTGGGGGAGCTCGCTGAGAGGAATGTCATACCTAAAGCGATTGTTCTATTTTCTGCACATTTTGAAGAACACACACAGTCGGTTGGAGTTATGAAGACTTTCGACACCATCTATGATTTCTATGGCTTCCCAGATGAGATGTATCAAATGACTTATCCTGCCAAAGGGGACAATGAGGTTGCACAGCAAATTATGTCTCTGTTCCACAAGAATGGAATTGTCAGCAAATTAAATACAGAGCGTGGACTAGATCACGGAGCTTGGGCTATTCTTAAATTAATCTATCCGAATGCAGATATTCCTGTCGTGTCTTTGTCAGTTAATCGAGAGCTGTCCAATGAACAGCAATATTTAATGGGTAAAGCTTTATCTGAGCTGCGTGAGCAGGATATTATGATTATTGGCAGCGGTGGAACCGTTCATAATTTGCGTAGCGTGAAGTGGGGAATGGAGAATGTCGAGAAATGGGCGGAGACATTCGATGATTGGCTGCAGCACAGGGTGGAAGCTTGGGATACAGAGTCTCTATTTAACTATCAGGAGCTTGCTCCCTATGGCGTTGATGCAGTGCCGACTAATGAGCACTTTATCCCTCTGATAATAGCTATGGGAGCTGGCGATAAAGGGAAAGAAGCGAAGCTGCTGCACCGAAGTTATCAGTATGGAAATTTAAGTCTTAGCTGTTGGGAGTTTAATTAAGAAGGAGGCATTAATGATGGACTTGGGACTTCGTGGGAAATCAGTTTTTGTAGCCGCAGCAAGTAAAGGGTTAGGACTCGCAACTGCGCTGGAGTATGCCCGTGAGGGGGCGAAGGTAATGATCGCCAGCAGGAGTATGGAGCAGCTTGTAGACGCACAGAAAGAGATTCAGGCAGCCACAGGAAAGCAGGTGAACATTGTTCAGATGGATGTGACTGTCCCAGAGGATATCGTACATGCTATTCAAACGGCTGTATCCCAAAACGGTGGGCTAGATGTTGTAGTGACCAATGCGGGGGGGCCTCATGGCGGAGGTTTCGCTGATATGGAAGACGCGGATTGGAACCAGGGGTTTGAGCTCACACTGATGAGCACCATTCGTTTGATCCGTGAATCACTGCCGCATCTGCGCTCTTCTGGGGCAGGGCGAATCGTTAATATAAGCTCGATTTCTATCAAGCAGCCTATTGAGGGGTTGATTCTTTCCAATGTTTTTCGCGCTGGCGTGTATGCCTTGACCAAGAGCTTGGCTACTGAGCTGGCTGCGGATCGCATTTTAATTAATACGATCGCACCAGGGCGTATTGCAACCGACCGGATTCTTCAACTAGACGGCAAACGTGCACAAGCAGAGGGGATCCCTATGGAGCAGATCCAAGAGGAAGCGCTGCTGCAGATCCCACTAGGAAGATTGGGCACGCCCGAAGAATTCGGCAAGGCTGCTGTTTTTTTAGGCTCTTTTGCGAATACTTATGTTACGGGACAATCTCTTTTAGTCGATGGAGGAATGGTGAAATCACTCTAACCTCCGGCGTTATGGGTAGGCTTTGAAAGGTTATGGAAATATTAGTAATTTCAATATTAGTTGCTTTGTGCTCTAAATAAGCGTATGATGGAGCGGTGGTCTAAATCGTAAGATTTACGAATTTTCCTACGTTTATTAGGTTATACTATATATAAACCTACAGATCATTTGGATAATTTACCATAAAGGCTCCACGAATTTATTCAGAAGGAGGACGATCAGAATGAGAGAAGGCATACATCCTAAGTACAACCAAGTGATTTTCTTGGATGCAAGCGTAGGCTTCAAATTCTTGAGTGCATCTACTAAATCATCCAATGAAACTATGGAATGGGAAGACGGCAACACTTACCCAGTGCTCCGTGTGGACGCAAGTTCCGCATCCCACCCATTTTACACTGGTAAACAAAGAGATACAGAACAAGGCGGCCGTGTTGACAAGTTCAAACAACGTCTTGCACAAAAGAAATAAGAATCCTTACGGATTGAAGAGGGACAACCCATGTAGAAGCAATCGCTTCGGGGATGTCCCTTTTTTGTGTTCAGGCATGTTAAAATGAGATGAATTTAAAAATATACATGGCGTCGAGGGAGCGATCAGTGATGGAAAATGTAATAAAAGTAGATACAGTCCTAAAGAGTGAGGACGTTCAGGAGTTTAACTTATGGTTCAGCTTGAATAGCCGGATTATACTTAACTCTTTCAGCGTAGTCGCTTACTTTATGATTTTGTTATTAATTACTAAGGATTACAGTACTCAAAGCATCTCAATCCTGGCTGTGACTGCTATAATTCTTGCCGCTGTCTTATGGTATATGACCAAGGCAAGCTTGATCAAAAAATCGAAAAAGGCGTTCAAAACAGATAACCTAATTCAGCAACCGCAAAATTATACGATTTCAGATGAAGGCATATCTTATCTTTCCGAAGCGGGCAGTGGACAAGTGAAGTGGGAAGAGATACATAAGATAGGTGAAACTACGAACTTGTTTGTGTTTTTTGTGTCCACACAGAGAGCGCTGATTATCCCTAAACGTTTCTTTGAATCGGCACAAGATAAAATAACATTTAAGGATTTAGCCAGAAAATATATGTTCTCCAACCGGGTGAAATTTAAGGCATAAGATGTGCTGTTATTGTTGATTCATTTGTATCAAGGATTAGGCTATAATGATAGGAGCGACTTGAAAAATAGGAGAAATATGGCATGCCATGGATTCAGGGATATCCGTATTACTTATTAATGGGCAGTGTTCTAAGTCTGTACATGGGCGTCAGCTCCTATCGGCACCGTAAGTTAGCAGGGAGACGCTATTTGTGGATCTTAATGCTGTTAGTCAGCCTTATATTTGTTGCAACGGCGGGAGAGATTATGTCACCCTCTTTTCAGTCTAAGCTGTGGTGGAAGAATGTGCAGCAGGCTCCGCTTTTTTTTAGTGCGCTCTTTACTTATGCTGTGGTAAAAGAATACGTATCTCCTTCCACAGGGCGCCTGCCCGTGAAGCTTGCCATCTTCTCTATCCCTATTGTTATGGATGTACTTCTTATTTTTACGGATAGCTATCATCATCTGATGCGCAGTGAAGTGTCCGTCCTGACGGTCGCGGGTGTTAGTGGAATTGCTGTAAAGCCTACGCTCCTTAGTATGGCTTTTATTGCGTATGATCAGCTTTTTGGGCTATATGCAGTCTGCTTGCTGGCAGTTTCCCTACTGAATACCCCGAGAGTTTATTTGCGGACTAATATCCTGCTGTTGGCGGGTTTGCTGGTTCCGGTTATTTCCGTCTTTTTACTTCCCCTCTTGAAGATTACCATTACAGGTTTTACGGCGTTTACTTATTTGCCTGCAATTATAGCGGCTTATTTCGCACTTTTTGTTAGCTCCAAATTAACCATCTTCCCTCTAACCAAAAACAAAATTCTAGAGCACATGAAAGATGGCGTAGTTCTGACTGACCGTTATGATAATATCATTGGCATAAACGATGCGGCGAATGCTATTTTATACGACATTACCGGAATAACGAATGATAACTGGATGGGAAAAAACATTGATCTTTTTATGAAGTCTCACAAAGACATTGCAGCTCATTACAGTCAGAGGACGGAAGGACAATTTGAGGTAGTTTGTTCTGGCGCAGGGGAGCTCTGTTATGGGGTTTCTTTAATTGCTACGGAACATGCCACAACAGAGAATAAAGGTATGCTTATTGTGTTTAGTGATCATAGTGAGAAAAAGCGATATGAGCGTGAACTGGTCTATCAGGCAACGGTTGATGATTTGACGGGGCTTTATAATCGCAGGCATTTCATGCAAAGGGTCCAGAATCAAACGATACCGGATGGATTAGGATTGGCTCTGCTGTTATTTGACATTGATGATTTTAAATTAATTAATGATACTTATGGTCATTTAGCGGGCGATCAGGCGTTAGTTGATTTCTCGAATAAAATACTTCAGGTATACCAGAATAAAGGTATTGCTGGAAGAGTAGGTGGCGAGGAATTTGCCGTATGCTTTTTCGCTGAAGATAAACGTGCAGCCTTAAAAGAAGCAGAGGATTTTCGTACAATGATGAGTGATTACACGATAATCTTGAATGAACAGGATAGCATTCATCTTACCGCAAGTATCGGAATCTCTTTTACGGCGCGTAGAGAGGTGACTTTCGAAGATTTATATCGGGAAGCGGATGAAGCGTTATATCACTCTAAGAATACAGGGAAGAACAGAGTTACGTTAGGTCGTGAACCAATCATAAGAGAAACTGTTAAGGGATAAGAACATCGAAGAAGAGGGAGTGGTCTAATGAATCTGACTGTTGATGGAGTGATGAGCAAGCTTGAGGAGATGGGTACAGAGCAGACGAAACGTACCTTCTTACGACATGGCGCAGTGGAACCTTTATTTGGAGTAAAGGTAGGGGATATGAAGAAGCTGGTTAAGGATGTGAAAAAAAATCAGAGTCTGGCAAGAGCTTTGTATCAGACAGGTAATTACGATGCAATGTATTTGGCTGGACTAACGGTCAATCCTAAGAGTATGACGAAGGAAGAGCTTCAAAGCTGGGCTTCGGCGGCCCGTTGGCATGCGGTAGTGGAATATATAGTATCCCCTCTCGCCGCAGAGAGTCCATATGGATTGGAACTTGCGAGAGAGTGGATTCGTTCCTCGGATGAACTAATAGCCGTTTGCGGCTGGAGCACTTATGCAAATTACATTTCAATTACACCGGATGATAAGCTGGACATCGCTGAAATCAGGGAGTTGTTACAACAAGTAGGCGCTACTATTCATCAGGAGCGGAATCGTGTCCGTTATACGATGAATACTTTCGTAATTATGGTGGGCAGCAGTATCACAGAACTGCATGAGGAGGCAGCAGGGATCGCAGCAGGTATAGGTAAGGTCCAGGTGAACATGGGACAAACCGCTTGTAAAGTACCCATGGCTGTTGATTATATTGCTAAGGTTGAACAGGCTGGGAAGCTTGGTGTGAAGAAGAAAACTTGTATTTGCTAAGTTAGATATTTAGGTAACCCTTCAAGGTGAAAGGCACTTGTGGGTTTTTTTATTCCGGGAAAAACAAATGTTTCAACCCTGCGGAAATTGTTTAAATTAGCAGCAGTCAAAATTTACATAGAAGAATAATGAAGCCTTATTCAAGTAATCTTTTGCAATGATGTAGAATAGAAAGGGGTTTATAGTTAGAAGACAGGACGGAGGCCAGTTGTGAACAAACGCCGATTCACTTTGCAGTATAAAATACTGTCAATTACAGTTTTAATCGTGATCTGTCTATTAGGATTTGTTTTTGTCATGCATGGCAGAATCAATGCTCTACAGCGGGAAACCAGCTTCATCTCTCATCAGGATCGAGAGATTACTAATTTAGCTAATCTAATTGAGAAGAATATTTTAGATATGGAAACCGGACAACGTGGATATGTCATCACCGGCGATAACAAGTATCTGGAGCCCTACAATTTGGGTAAGGCTGAATGGGAAGCTAATTATGATAAGCTTTACGTGCTGACTGCTAATGATTCTTTACAGCTACAGCGCCTGTTGGGTATTGAAAGTAAAATTAAGCAATGGATCGAACAATCCGGAAATTATGTAATCCAGTTGAAAAAAGAGGGACAGGACGCCGAGCTCCTAAGATACTTCAATTCCGACGACGGCAAAGATCAAATGGACCGGATTCGTAATCAGATCAGCACTTACCGCGAGACGATGAAGGAGAACACTAACAGCCTGATAGCTAGACAAGCAGACAAGAATAAATTATTGCTAGAGCTTCTTTATATTGCTTGGGCAATTATAGCGGTTACCGCGATGGTCGCTTCGTGGGTCAATTCACGCTCTATCGTTAGTACAGTCCGTAAAGTTACCCATACGATTGCAGGTTTGGATTCTGACGAAGATATGAAGACAAGGATAGAGATCACAACGAATGATGAGATCAGAGATCTGAGCGTAGCTACGAATCATCTGATAGACACGCAAGAAGAGCGGATATGGATTCAGGAGAAAGCAAACGACCTGATGGCCAAGTATCAGGGGATTACTCGAGTCTCGCAGCTCGGGGACATTTTTCTGTGTAAAACGGCAGAGGTAATAGAGTATCCATACGGTGCCTTATATGTTCGGTCACAAGAGCATGACCAGGACTTTTTAAAAAGAGTCTCTACTTTTGCCGGGAACAGCAATTTCTCGGATTTACAAACCTTCTATATTGGTGAAGGACTAGTTGGACAATGTGCTAAAGAGGCGCGTGTGATGCAAATACAGGATCTGCCGGAGGATTATATCAGTATTGAGTCCGGGCTGGGCGTCTCTTCACCGAAGTCGCTGCTGCTGCTGCCGATTTCTTTTTCAGGTGAAGTAGTTGCTGTGGTGGAAATCGCCGCCTTTGCTCCACTTACGGAATTCCAGATCAAGTTCTTGAAATCTATTTCGAATGCGTTTGGATCTGCCATTAACAGTACGATTAGCAGTATGAGAATCGATCAACTGCTGGAGCAATCTCAACGTCTTAACGAAGAGCTTCAAGTATACACCGAGGAACTACAGACTCAGTCTGAGGAGCTGCAGATCCAGACGGAGTCACTGCATGCAACAAATAGAAAGCTGGAGGATAAGAATCTGCTGGCGGAACAAAAGTCATTGGAGGCGGAAAGAGCTCAAATGGAGCTTAGTGAATACACAGAGTTATTGCAGCAAAGCTCACAATATAAATCGGAGTTTCTGGCTAATATGTCTCATGAACTGCGAACTCCGCTGAACGGCATTCTGCTGCTCTCCGAATTTCTTATGGAGAATCAGTTGGGAGCTTTAAGCGAAGAGGATATTGAATTCTCAAAAGCCATTCATTCTTCGGGACAAGATCTGCTGGCGCTGATTAACGACATTCTGGATTTGTCCAAGGTTGAGGCAGGAAAGCTGAATATTGAAATTGAAGCGATAAATATATCGGAGATTCCAGAGGCAATGATCCAGAACTTCAGTCAGCTTTCCCGCAAAAAAGAGATTCCTTTGCAAATACAGCTCGGAGAGGACTTGCCCCCGCTATTTTATTCAGATGCTCAAAGAGTACGGCAAATTATTATAAATTTGTTGTCCAATGCGTTTAAGTTTACAGCAGAAGGTGCAGTCACTCTGGAAATCCGTTTAGCAACTAAGGGCGAGCTGCTGGATTTGGCAGATTTGGGTACTGGGGTATTTATTGCCTTCGCCATCAAAGATACTGGAATTGGGATTTCAGAAGACAAACAGTCCATTATCTTCGAAGCGTTTCAACAGGCGAATGGAAATACAGAACGTCAATATGGGGGAACTGGGCTTGGTTTATCCATATCCAGAGAGCTGGCTACATTACTTGGTGGTAGAATTACGCTGGAGAGCCAAGAGGGTGCGGGCAGTGTCTTTACAGTGTATTTGCCTTTGCAGCTTGAGGCTCCAAGCCTTGTGGAGGTGGCTGATCATGCGACTGTTATTCAAGAGATGGGAAGTGGAGTGGTCCTTGCCGCTACAACGGCTGCGGATACACGTACTGACTTCACTTCTCTGAATCAAAAGCATGTACTTATCGTGGATGATGATGAACGGAATTTGTTCGCTTTATCAAATACCCTAAGAAAGCGCGGGCTGCATGTAACTACAGCTACTAACGGAGAGAGCGGCCTATATGAACTGGTGCAAGCAGCTTCTATAGACATCGTTCTTATGGATATTATGATGCCAGTGATGAACGGGTATGAGGCAATCAACCGGATCAGACAAATGCCTGCAAAGAAGGATATTCCCATCATTGCACTGACTGCAAAAGCGATGAAGGAAGATAAGGCTAAAATCCTTCAGGCAGGGGCAACAGATTATCTCAGCAAGCCGATTAACCTGGAACGTTTATTAGCGTTGATGCAATTGATTCTAGCTAGCGATTCATGAAATAGATATATGGAAGGGAACAATCACGGGGTGTCCTAGCAGTCATGACAATGGCTGCTGGGGCACCCCTGTTTTGTTGACCTTGAACTAGACCTCCAACTTCGGACAACTCGAGTGAAGTTGCGCGAACGAAGTAACTATAATCTGCTATCGGACACAGCTGACTGTTAACGTTGCTTTTTACCACATTTGTAGTTCTAACGGACCCCACTGACGCTATTGGTATGCAAAACACCGAATATGCCCTTCTTTTTAATGAATAGTGGCGCTGGAGTCCGAAAATTTGCTCTGAAGGCGGAAAGATCGCAAATAACGTCAGCTGGGTCCTTGAGTTTCGCGATTATGATCATCTAAAACTCTGCAGCAAGGCGAGCAAAAGTGTGCCTAGGCGTTAAGCCGGCTTTCATTTACCTCAAATCGGCTGAAGCGAGTCAGCCAACCTATTGTCTCAAACGCAAAACAGCGATCCTCTCATAATGGAAGGATCGCTGTTTTAATGTCTCATTGGAATCCTTTTAATAAGATTCCAGTGTCTCTCTTATTGTTGCACAGAATCAACTACAACTTTGACAGCTGTGCCGATGGGTGGCAGGCTTCTAGTCAGCACCGGGCTGTAGAATCCGATAACCTTTGTACCTTTAACAAGCTCGCTGCTTTTAACAGCTTCGCCGTCTTTGTTAATGAGTACTGTATCTTCGCTAATGCGCAGCACTACTTCTTTTTGTGACAATTCGCTCAGGCCACTGCCTTTAACAGTGATGCTGATATTTCCCTTATCGTCTTTTTGAACTTCTTCAATAGTACCAGCAGTACCTAGAAGATCATCTTGTTTCTGCTTGTCCAGAACAGTGATCTTGTAAGTTGGTGTTTGTGGCGGAAGACTCATAGTCATGACCATGGAGTGTTCTGCTTTTACAGTCATCCCGATATGGAGATCTTTGAGTGCTATTTTAGTGCCGTCTGCCATCTCAATAACCGTATCTTCCCCTACATTTAATACGATTCCATCCGTACCTACACCTTGGATTTGAACGGATTGGTATTTACCACCATCATAGACAGCTGTAATCACACCAGTCTTAGTCATGTGCTGCTCGGCGGCATTTGTGTTGATCACAATGGAATCTCCCTTCACAGTCATGTTTTGATGAATTACTTCGCTTAAAAAGGAAGCTGGGACATACAAAGTGGAGTCAACCAATTGTGGTGCAGTTCCAAGTGTTGTATACATTTTGTTGATGCTATAACGGTCTTCTCCAGCCTTCACTGTAGTGAATACAGCGCCATTGATAAGTTCAACGGATTTATTCTGTGCATTCCAGGTTAATTCAAATCCAAGGGCTTCAGTAATCGAACGTAGTGGCACCATCGGTTCTTTGCCGCTTGTGCTTTGGAAGCCTGTTTCTTTAATGGTCGATCCGTTGATTTCAATCGCAAACGTCTTTTGATTAACGCTAGCGGAGGTTTGTGTAGCCTCATTTTTAGCAGAAGTCGTGGTGGGTGCAGCATAAGCTGCTCCTGTAGATAGGGCTAGGGACAAAGTTAAAAGAACTGTACTTGTTTTTAAAATGTTGTTCATGGTTGTGAGCTCCTTTTAAAATCTTTTGTTAGTGTTGTTATTATTCTGACGGGACACCCCTCCAAAATGTTGCAGTTTTTTTGCATCCCGATCGTAATCTTCATTCACTGCAAATATAAAAAAAGCATAAGACCCCCCAGCTATATGTAGTAATATGTAAGTATTAACAATCGCTCACATAAGGAGGCGCTATGGAGTCATTCAAAGATCGACTGAGATTCATGAAGGTACAGCAGGACGGGCTTATTAAGGAATATGAGGCTCTGATTGCGGAATATGAAAGTCACGATCTGGTCAACGAGAATGAATACTTGAAGAAGCAATATGAGAAGCATAAGCTTGCTTTGGTCGAGCTAAAGACTCAGGTAGGTAAGCTTCAAGAAGAGAATACTGAGCTAAGAGTTGCGCTAACGGAACAAATTTTAGATGAGAAGCTGGGCATTCTTAAAGTGTCGAGGCAGAAGCTGCAGACTTATTTTGCCTCTAGAAGCCACGCTCATACGGATCGGCTGACGGCTTTTGAAGTGGAGACGAAACGTCATATTCAGCAGCTGTACCACAAAGCCTCCAGGCAGTTAGGTGAGGAACAAGCAGAGATATCCAGTCGACTCGGGGCGTTGGCGGCAGAATTAAATGAGCGCGTGCTGGCACAGCGGCAGAGACTGAGGGAAGCGGAACTTCGCCTTAACTCAGGCATGGATAATGGATTACATGATTTTGCCTCGGAAGAGATCACTGAAGAGGTGCTTAAGCGCCGAAGAAAACAAAATCAGATCGAAATGAAGATTGGACTAAGCTGGATTAATAAGCTGGGTATTCTGCTGTTGATTTTGGCGGTGGGGGCAGGCTTCCGGTATACCTATTCCAACTGGTTCACAGGTTATATGAAGGGAAGCGCTTTTTTTCTACTGGGCTTATTGATGCTGGGAGGCGGGGAGTGGTTATACCGCAAAGGAAAAGGCACCTTCGCTTTAGGGCTGCTTGGCGGCGGCATTTCGGTGCTGTATGGCTCTATTTTTTATAGCTATTTTCTGCTTGATATTATTGGTATATATGTAGGGTTATCCTTGTCTGTACTCGTTACTTTAACTGCGGTACTCCTGTCTTTAAGGTATGAATCACGGAGTATTTGTGCGCTGGGCTTAATCGGAGGGTATCTGCCCTTATACTCTTATCTGGGGGCGTTTGGACTTTCGGGCAACGCGGTTTATGTGGCTATGGGTTACTTGTTTCTATTGAATTTATTTATCTTATTGATTTCTTTCCGCAAACGCTGGAACGTTGTCAATTATATCAGCTACTTATTTAATACACCCTCCATGCTTATATTAATAGCTTTGTCGGATAGCAGCGGAATTAATATGTGTTATGCTGTTTTGACTTTTGCGATGTATCTGGGAATTACCTTGTGGTATCCGTTCAAATATCGTTCCAAGCTGTCCTGGTGGGATTTCTCTCTCTTAGGATGTAATACGTTTATTAGCTGTCTCACCTTGTATATTTTATTTATGGATGCAGGACTGAAGGATTACAATGGTGCACTGGCGTTGCTTTTCTGCCTGCTGTATCTCGGTCTGGGTCGAGGGCTTGAGAAGCTGATGCCACAGGAAAAAGAAAGTATGCTGCTGTTCTACGCCACTTCACTGACCTTCGGGATATTGATGATTCCATTTCAATTTGGAGCGGCTTGGTGGTCCATCGGTTGGCTGATTGAGGGCGTCGTTCTTACGCTGTATGGCAATCTGAACCGCTTTAAAGGGATGGAAAGGGCGGGCTGGGGCATTATGATGCTCTGCCTTGTAGTATTCTTCTGTCTAAATGTACCGACGCAGTGGGTTGCAGACTATCAATGGACGAATTTTAGAGATGTTTACTTCCCGCTAAAATATGTCTTTATCACAGCAGGCATGCTGATTGTCGCGGTGTTGTATGCTGTTCAGCATAACCGTAAGGATGCTCTTCAGCGCAGCGAACCTTATGAAATCACCTTAGCGTTGTGGTTTAAATATGCGGCGTTATTAAATTTCTGGATCTACGGCTTGTATGAATTGGGAAGATTGTATCATCTGGTTGTACCGGAGGACTTTGCGCATAGAACCTTCTATAATTTGCTGCTGTCCGCTGTATGGACCTTGGTTCTGGCTTACGTGCTGCCAAAGGTGAAGGTGCTGTATGACACGATTGTTAAATATTTTGTGAGACTTCTGTTTGGGATTGGCTACGTCATTTGTATAGTTATTACAGTAGGTCTGCCAAGTCTGCAAAATAATTTGGCGCAAAATACAGCAGCTGATTATATCGCACTGGCCGTGCTGATTATCTTTAATATCTTTGTTTGGTTTAGCGGACGTGATCTGCTGATTGCAGCGCTGAATCGCCAGTTTAAGAGTATGGAGATCTATCCTGTTTTCATGGCGATTTATCTACTCGGCATTATCACCGCTTTCTTAGGAGTGCAATTGCAATTGAGTGATGCAGGTTTAATTTTTAGTCTCATTTATCTACTATTAGCCGTTCTGTTTATCATGTATGGCTTCCGCAAAAGGTATGTATACATCCGGCGCTTCGGCCTTGGATTAACACTGCTGGCAACGGGCAAGCTGCTGCTTTATGATTTGGGTCTGCTGAACACTGGCAGCAAAATCATAGCCTATGCCAGCTTTGGCATCTGCTTGCTCGGCATCTCCTATCTCTATCAAAAGGTGTCAAACCGGATGGAGGAGGGCCAGACAACCGCCGATAATGGCACTAAGGGATAAAACACAACGAGAATAATAGGAAGGAAGACGGTGGATGTACGAGACTTATATTTTCGACCTGTATGGTACATTAATCGATATTCAGACAGATGAGGAGAAGCCGGAGGTATGGGATCGGTTATCGCTCCATTTCGGATATCAGGGGATGTCCATAACAGGAAGTGAGCTACAGGCACAATTTCTGCGGGAGAGGGATTTACAGCTCACCGAAGCCGCGCGGAATTGTCAGTATCCAGATTTCGTAATGGAGGATGTGTTTCGTTCTGTGGCCCGTCAATTGGGTGGAGAACCGGATCAAGCGTGGTTACATGAAACGGTTAGATGGCTGCGGACATTATCGATGATTCATATCTCACTTTATGAGGGTGTGGTTGAAATTCTGCAAACATTAAGAGAACGTGGCAAAAAGGTATTTTTGCTCTCCAATGGCCAGAAAACCTTTATAGAAGCAGAATTAACGATGCTGGGTATTCTTCCTTTATTCGATGGCATTGCCATTTCCTCCGAAGCAGGAGTGAGTAAGCCAGATCCGCAATTTTATCGTTATTTAGTTGAGCATTATGGAGCGGATTTGCGTTCGGCCATCATGATCGGGAATGACCCCCGTACGGATATTGCAGGGGCGCTAACGATAGGAATAGATTCTTGTTATATTCGTACGGCTTCTTCACCCCCCAATACGACTGTGGAGAGTACTCAATCGATATGGGATGGGGATTTGCGGAAGATCCCCGGATGGAACGCTTAGACACACAAAAAGTCCCCGTAACCGGATTCTTGCTGACCGGTTACAGGGATTTTTGTATGTCGGGCGTCCGTGACTAGAGCGCCGGTAATTTATCTAGATTACACCTTCAGCCAGCATAGCGTCGGCCACTTTTTTGAATCCAGCGATGTTCGCTCCTGCAACAAGGTTGCCGGACTGTCCATATTGCTCGGATGCATTTACAGATTGTTCGTAGATGGAAACCATGATTTCATGCAGCTTCGTATCTACTTCTTCAAAGCTCCAGGACAACCGCATGCTGTTTTGTGCCATTTCAAGCGCAGATACAGCTACGCCGCCAGCATTAGCAGCTTTAGCAGGTGCGAATAGTACGCCAGCTTGTTGGAACTGATGAATAGCTTCAAGGGTGGATGGCATATTGGCACCTTCGCCTACTGCTTTTACACCATTCTCAATCAGTTTCAATGCCATGGCTTCATCAATCTCATTCTGAGTAGCACTCGGAAGGGCGATATCACAAGGAATGGTCCAAATTTGCGTGGAATCTTCAGTATATACAGCGTTAGGATGTTCATTCACATATTCACTAATCCGTTTTCTTTCGACTTCTTTCAGGCGGCGGACAGTTTCGAGGTTAATCCCATTTTCGTCATAGATATATCCCGCGGAATCACTACAAGCTACGACTTTAGCGCCTAGCTGTACAGCTTTTTCGATCGCATAGATCGCTACGTTACCAGAACCGGAAACAACAACGCGGCTTCCTTCAAAAGAAAGGCCTTTTGCTTTCAGCATCTCGTTTACGAAATAAACTGTACCGTAACCAGTGGCCTCTGTCCGAGCCTGACTTCCGCCGTAACCAATACCTTTACCAGTCAATACGCCAGCCGGATATCCTCCGCGGATCCGCTTGTATTGTCCGTACATGTAGCCAATCTCACGACCACCTACACCGATATCTCCTGCAGGAACGTCTTGGTCAGGACCGATGTAATTTTGCAATTCAGTCATGAAGCTTTGTGCAAAACGCATGATTTCGCCTTCGGATTTACCTTTAGGATCAAAGTCGGATCCGCCTTTACCTCCGCCGATGTGTTGGCCGGTAAGAGCATTTTTGAAGATTTGCTCGAAACCAAGGAATTTGATAATACTAGCATTAACGGATGGGTGAAAACGAAGTCCACCTTTGTAAGGTCCAATTGCACTGCTGAACTGTACACGATATCCACGGTTAACTCTGACCTTACCTTGATCGTCTGTCCAAGGAACACGGAACATAATCAAACGTTCTGGCTCAACCAATCTTTCCAGAATGGCATTTTCCTGATACTTAGGTTCAGCAGCGAGGATTGGAAGCAAAGATTCAAGGATTTCCTTTACGGCCTGATGAAATTCGGGCTCAAAAGGATTACGCGCAACAACCTGTGCGTATACGTCTTCGATATAACGATGTGCCTTGTTGCTGTTTGTGTCTAATTGCTGGGTAGATACAGAGCTCATGAATTCAACCGCCTTTTCTAGTATTCATTTGGTCCAACACTTTTTTTATATTTTGGCACAAGTCAATGTTCCTCACAACTGTTTTTATTAAATAACTTACTTCAAGTGGAACGTTATAGACGCCGGGATGATAAGAAAAGTGTGAATAAACCGCGGTATACTTCGCGTAATGACGCGTTAAAGCGCGAAATATGCTACAATGATTGTGTAATAATTGTAAGGAGATGAAATTTAAAAAATGAGTGACAAAGTAAATGAGCAGGAGCTAGTAAATGTATTATCTGCCAAAACCAAAGTGGATCCGCAAATCATCCGCTTAGTATTGAAGCATGAACAGACCTTTATCAATAAGGCCAAGGCGAACGCCAAGGGTGAGGTAGACATCGACAGCGATGATCTGGTCGACTATGTAACTGCCCAACGTGATGTGAAGCTGGATGAAATCACAGTAGAGACCATTCTTGATGCAGAAATGGATTACTTGATGGATAAAGGGTTGGCAGGTTATATCGATTAACAATCGATTAACATGGTTAAGCGCCCGGCTCGGCTGCTGCTGTTTACAGGCAATAAGAGCCGGAGTGAAAATTAAATAGGCATACGCATTGCTTTTAGTGATTTAGTGTGGTACAATGAAATCAATCATAAATTTAACCCTTAATTCACATATTGTAAAAGGTTATCATTTGTGCGTATGAGTCCTTTTCCAATGTGTGAATTTTTATTTGTTCGTACACTACGTAGGAATAAAAGGACATGTGTTAAATAAAATATTGGAGGTAATATCATGCAAACAGGTACAGTGAAATGGTTTAACGCAGACAAAGGATTCGGTTTTATCGAGGTTGAAGGTGGAAGCGACGTATTCGTACACTTCTCCGCAATCACAGGCGACGGATTTAAATCTTTGGACGAAGGCCAACGCGTTGAGTTCAACGTAACTCAAGGCGCTCGTGGACCACAAGCCGAAAACGTTGTAAAACTGTAGTTTAAAAATCAGGCTGCCCTTAACACAAGTTGAGGGCAGCTTTTTTTATTTTCATATTATGAATCTGCCCCTAATAGGGTAGCGATATCGTCTCGATTCGATCCAAGGAGGGGTACTTATGTATTTTCGTAAAAAAGCACTGGAGGAACTTCCGCAAGAAGACACAGCAATTTGGTCCTGTACCAAGGAAGGTTGCACAGGTTGGATGCGCGATAATTTCGCCTTTCAATATGTACCTACCTGCTGGCAATGCAACTCTCCCATGACTAGAAGTATGAAGATACTGCCAACGCTTGTGAATACGAATGCAGACATGAAGGCCATGAAAAAGGGCATTTCGATTAAGTGATCGAAGAAGCTAATATACTCAAACAGCTGGACCCTTGGACGGGAGCAGCTGTTTTTTTGTTTGATTATTTTATTAACTGTGCAGTAATTTCTCCCATTCCGTTAAGGTTATGTTCTCTGAAATAGGCTTCAGATGTTCAGGAACCTCTACGTGGCACATAAATTCCAAGCTGTTGCCGTCAGGGTCGTTGAAGTAGACAGAAGCATTTCCTTGATAAGCCCGGATAAAAGGCTCAACAGAAGTCCGGTTGCGGAACGGAATAGCCTCTACCCCAATCGATTCCAGCCATTGCAGTGATTGCTTCAAGTCCTCGTAAGTGACACGGAAGGCAATATGCCGCAAGGACGGGTGGTATGGGGTTTGAACCTCCTGGCCCTCCCAAAGGCCAATCCAGCTCCGACCTTCCTCGATCCAGAAGAATACAGTTTCTTCATCCCGCCAAGCCATTTTCAGACCTAATTTCTCATAAAATTCGATGGATACTTCAAGATTGCTTACTGGTAAATGTGCTTCATATAGTCCTTTGATCATTGGATAGCACCTGCCGATCTGTCGATTTTGCGGGCTAAATTCAGGAATGCTTCTAATACTAGGTGAATGCGATCTTCGATTTCTTGTCCACCCTCGTATCCGTCGTACCCGACCTCGAACCGCTTGCGTTGCAGTCCGCCGATGGAGATCCAGTCTGGTGTATTAATGCCGTGCAGGTTACGTACGATGGCTTGCAATTGAAGTAATGAGCTTATCCCTACCGCTCCCCCGGCTGAACTGGCGGATAACACAACTTTACCGCTGAAATGCGCCTGGCCTAGATGATCAATCGCATTTTTTAATACGCCACTTACCGAGCCGTGATATTCCGGAGTAACCAAGATTACTGCATCCGCTGCTAACATCTCTTGTTTAAGCTCGTTTAAATGTTCATGCTCTGTGTAAATCTCGTCTGGTGAATAAAAGGGAAGTGGGCGTTTGTAGAGATCAAACACGGTAACCTTTTCCCCATGCTGACTAATGAAATGGGCAGCATGTTCTGCCAGCCTCGTGCTGGTTGCTTCTTTTCGATTACTGCCTGTCAGGATCATCACTTTCATCTGTATCCACTCCTATGTGAGGTCAATTGCTATAAACCAATGATAGTTGAATCGGCCTCTGTTAACATCAGCACATGGAATGAACATACATAATAAAAACGCTCAGTCATTGTGCTGAGCGTCTAAGACTAAAGTTGTAGAGGCGTTTTGATTCTAGGCGTTATAGCCGCCTTTCAATGCGAAAATGGCAGCCTGAGTCCGATCCGCTAAGTTTAGCTTTCCGAGAACGTGGCTGACATGGGTCTTAACGGTTTTTTCGGTGATGACCAGCTTGCTGGCAATCTCTTTGTTACTCATACCGAGCGCAATCAGGTCTAATACTTCTTGCTCGCGTGGGGTAAGAAGCTCTAATCCGCTGATCGCAGCAGGTGTTGTGTTTGGGCCGTTCGGATCGGAAGTATTAAGCTCCAATTGCTCTAGCGTAGAAGTTGCCATTAGATTCATCAGTTGGCTGGCAGCCTCGGAATGTAGCTCCACTTGCCCGTTATGTACCTTGCGGACCGCAACTACCAGCGCTTCTGGTTCTATATCTTTAAGCAAATAGCCTTTGATTCCTACGCGGATAGCCGGGAGTACATGATCCTGATCCGAAAAGGAGGTCAATACAATGACTTTGACCTGCGGGTGGGAGATCCGCAGTGCTTGAGCGGTCTCAATGCCATCCATAATGGGCATATGCAAATCCATTAATATGACATCCGGGTTCAATTCAGCTGTTCTTTCCAGTGCCTCGCGGCCGTTGGAGGCCTCTCCAATAACCTTGATATCGGGTTGTGTGGAGAGAAATACTTGCAGCCCACGGCGTACCATTGCATGGTCGTCTACTAATAATAAGTTTATCGTCATTTATGATCACCCGACTTCATGTAGATTGGATGGGCAGAGGTATGGTTGCTTCAACCGTTGTGCCCTGATTTTCCATACTGTGGATATGAATACGGCCAGAGAGAGCTTCTGCTCTTTCCTTCATAATATGCAGACCAAGAGATTCATTAGTGTCTGTGTTAGAACGCCGTTTGGCCCCGCCTTTACCTTGGTCGGCAACGCTCAGTACCACCTCGGCTGCATTGAGATGCAGAGATACCTCTGCTTTAGAGGTTCCGGAATGCTTTCGTACATTATTGAGCGCTTCTTGGCCAATGCGCCACAGCCCTTCCTCCACGTTGCGGGGAAGCTCGTGAACACCGCTCCGTTGCGTCTGTATCAGCAGCCCTAGCTGCTGGCCATGAGCCTGCAGCGCAGTCAATAAACCGGCTTCTAGTCCGGCAGGCCGAAGCTGCATAATTAATGCACGCATTTCTTTGAGTGCTGACTGGGATAAAGCTTGAATATCGCGGACAGCCTCAGTAGCAGGATGGGAGATCTGCTCCTGCTTCAGCATGCTTTCCACGCCTTTGGCGGTCATTGAGAGGGAGAAGAGGATCTGGTTCACGGAGTCGTGCAGGTCACGGGCCAGACGATTCCGCTCGTCAAGACGCGCAATTTCGCGGCGTTTCTCTCCAAGCTGAGCACTTTCCAATGTAGCGGAAATATGCTCAGCGACAGCCTCAAGCACCTCTCCATCCGCAGTTGCGGAAGCTAGTGCTTTGGGTGAGGTGATCAGTAGAATTCCTGCACCTTGTGCGGCAATCTGCCGAAAGGGCACAGCGAGCATCACAACACGCTCCGCGACAGGTTGTTCAGAACAGCAGAACTTCGTAATTTCCTGCTCTTCATCAGGGGTTAATGTCGCAAAGCGTTGTCCTTTTGCGATATCTCCTAGACGTGCTTTAAAAGAATCCGAGAGCTCGAAGCGAGCTATTCCCGGCGTTATATTAGCCGCATAGGCAGCATGGACTTCGAATTGTTCCTCATGCTGCCCGATAATCGCTGCAAAGGGCCAATCGAAATAGTCGCCAATCAGGGCGGCGCTTTTCTCGATCAGAATACTGGGCGAGATACATTGGTTGGCGGTTAGATTTAAAGCTGCGCTGAATTCGCCTAATTTGGCGTACAGATTCGCGCGGCGCTGCTCGGTGCTATATAACTGCATCCGTTCAATAGCACTGCCAATTTGCAAAGCCACGGATTGCAGCAGAGCCAGCTCGCTGTCGGCGTAATGTGCTTTGCCTGGTGCGGCCACATTCATAAGTCCCAAGTAACGCTCACCTGAATGCAGCGGGACGGTAGCGTGGTGGGTGATGCCCAGCGTATCGCCCCAGTTATACTGCCTGGCATTACTCAGCCGCTTGCAGCTTAGAATGTTAACGGCATGCTCAAGCCGACCGTCCCATAGGCGGCTTAGGCACCAGCAGCTTCCGCACTGCATTGGTTGTTTATTGTCGCGCTGTAGTGCAGGTGGCAGACCTCGATCAGCGGCACACTCATATTCCATGTATTCTTCGCTCAGGAAGATCCAGCCTGCAGTATTTCCGGTTAACTCAAGTAGCTTGCCCATGACTGTGTCGAGCATGGGTCTCAGCTCATTGGAACTGTTTAAAGTCTCTGCAATCGTTTTGAGCGTCAGTAACTCATGGATTCCGGTTTCCTCCGGCATGAAGCTCTCTCCTTTAGCTTTGTTAATTATGTTCTATCTATTGTAACGTAGAATGGTTCATTCGTTCTCAAATTTTAGGTAATGTTGGCGTAAATAAAAAGAAGGTTCCTTAAGATCTGATATGACCTTAAAGAACCCTCTGTATATACATGTTAATTTACAGCTGCAGGAGTAGCGGAAGGCGTACAGTGTTCTGGAGCTTCGTGTTCAATAAGTCCATGTTTCTCCCAAGCTCGGCTCTTCCAGCGGAAATACATAATGACGGCTCTCACCCACTCATCGACCGCAGTAGCAATCCACACGCCGGCTAACCCGAGATCAAGTTGGAACACCAGGAAATAACCAAGAGGTAAGCTCATGCAGACCATGGAGATCAGTCCCATATATACAGGGAATTTGGCATCGCCCGAGGCGCGTAAGGAGTTAATGATAACCAGATTGGTTGTGCGCCCGGTTTCCAGGAAGAAGCTAAGCAATATGACCTGCGCCCCCATCCTAATGATGTTCTCATTGTCTGTGAAAAGCCCGAATAGTGGTACCCGGAAGAAAATCACCACAGCATCTATTATTACGGTAACCAGCAACGCCCACTTTACACTGGTGAATACACGCTTATAGGCTTCATCAGGGCGTCTAGCTCCCACGAGATGTCCTACAACGATGGAAGTTCCCATAGAGACAGCTACACTGAATAAATAAATATAATTAGAAATATTGAGCGCGTACTGGCGAGTAGCCATAGCTTCAGCGCCTAAATAAGTAATATACAGTGTGAATACAAGCTGGCACGATTGATAAGTGATCGATTCAAAAGCGGACGGGATGCCGATTTTGAGAATTTGCAGCACGTATTTTTTAGAAAGATGAATGTAATAGGTTACTTTCACCCTTACCTCCATCACTCTGTAGAGCAGCAGGAAGAAAAGGATCAGGCAGATAAAGCGACTCATCACTGTTGAGATAGCCGCACCCTCCACACCTAACGCCGGAAGTCCGAAATGACCATAAATGAGCAGGTAGTTGCCCACCACGTGAATGATATTCATCAGCAAGGATACGACCATCGTCTGTTTGGTGAAACCGTGAGTACGGATAGTAGTCGCCAGAGCATTAATTAATGCTTGCAGAAAAATACCGCCCCCAACAATATTCATGTAGGCTTTGGCGTAAATGAGGATATCCCCTTTTACATTCAGCGCAGTCAGTAACGTCCCTCCGAATATCAGCAAAAACGTACTTAGGAGAATGCCGACTAACAGGTTTAGGGTAATGGCATTGCCGGTCACTTGAGCGGCTTCCAGAGGTTTTTTGGAACCGAGATATTGGGAGACCACAATAGCTGCGCCGTTACCAATTACACTGAGGACTAAAATTGCTATCGCAATGATCTGATTCGCTGCGCCGACACCAGACACGGCATCGTCCGACACTGAACTGATCATAAAAGTATCCACACTGCCCATGAGCATAAAGAGGAATAGCTCGAGGAAAATCGGCCAGGTCAGTTTGACCAGGTTGAATTCCTGGTGATTATTTTGCTTCATTGTGCACCTTCTTATATTATGATGTACTTCCTAAAATTCCATAAACAAACTGTAATGTTAGCACAGCTTTCATGGAAATGCAGTATTTTTACAGAAAAATGACAAAACGTTTTTAATTTAGGTCGAAAAGAGCCCTTTAACCGCACATTAGTATCCTCCAGGTAACTACATCACAATAAAGTGCCTACTTCCCTAGAGGGATGTAAGGAACTACAATTTGTACATGACTTACTAAAATATATTAATGAGGAGTGCAAATAAATATGAAATTACAATTAGCGTTGGATTTAGTGGACATTGCGGGAGCGAAAGAGGTTGTCTCAAAAGTTGCCGAATTTATAGATATCGTTGAAATTGGAACACCTATCGTTATAAATGAAGGTTTGCATGCAGTGAAGGCAATCAAAGAGGCTTTTCCTGCTTTGACTGTGTTGGCAGATTTGAAAATCATGGACGCAGGTGGATATGAAGTGATGAAGGCCGTGGAAGCGGGCGCGGATATCGTTACTGTACTTGGTGTTTCTGATGATTCTACCATTAGAGGTGCAGTGGAGGAAGCAAAGAAAACCAATAAAGAGATTCTAGTTGATCTGATCAATGTGAAGGATATCAAAACAAGAGCGGCTGAAGTAGACGCACTTGGCGTAGACTATATCTGTGTACACTCTGGATATGACCATCAAGCGGAAGGTAAAAATTCTTTTGCAGATTTAAATGCGATTAAGAGTGTGGTTAAGCAGGCTAAAACAGCTATTGCTGGAGGGATCAAGCTAAGCACACTTCCAGAAGTGATCGCTGCGAACCCTGATCTTGTCATCGTTGGCGGAGGCATCACAGGTGAAGCGGATCAAAAGGCTGCCGCAGCAGAAATGAAACGTCTAGTTAGTCAGGCTTAAGATTACAATGGATACAATGAAATACGCACAGCACATTATAGAGGAGCTCCAGCGCTCCATATCTCAGCTTGATGAAGAAGAGACTGAACGAATGGCTGAGCTGCTGCTTCAGTCCAACAAGATCTTCGTGGCTGGAGCGGGCAGATCTGGATTGATGGGACGGGCCTTTGCTATGCGGTTAATGCATGTTGGTAAAGAGGCTTATGTTGTAGGCGAAACGGTGACTCCGGGGATTGAACAGGGGGATGTGTTAGTCCTCGGTTCCGGTTCCGGTGAGACGAAAGGGTTGATCTCTATGGCTGAGAAAGCCAAAGGGGTGGGTGCAGAAGTTGTTGCCGTTACCATTGCGCCGGATTCGACGGTTGGACGTTTAGCGGGCTACACAGTGAAGCTGCCGGGATCTCCAAAAGATCCGGCCAGTGGAAGCTACAGCACGATCCAGCCGATGGCTTCTTTATTCGAACAGACGATGTTGGTCTTTTATGATGCTATTATTCTGCGAATGATGGAGAAGACGGGGCAGACGAATCAGCAAATGTTCGGCAAGCATGCTAATTTAGAGTGAACGTACAGAAACGAATGCCTTCCTATAAGGAGGTTATTCGTTTTTGTGTTAGTATGATAACAGGAGAGAGGAGGCGCTTTAGGTATGGCAACCGAGATTAAAGATCGTATAAACTTGAAGGAAATTAACTGTGAGAAGGAATTGACGCTTGCGGTGATCGGAGGGAAATGGAAGCTGATTATCCTCTGGCATCTAGGGCTTGAAGGGACAAAGCGATTCAGCGAGCTGAAGAAGCTAATTCCTCATATCACGCAAAAAATGTTGACCAATCAGCTTCGCGAGCTCGAAGAGGACCAGCTGGTTCTAAGAAAAGTGTACGCTGAGGTTCCGCCAAAAGTAGAGTATTCCCTGACTTCATATGGCCAAAGTCTGCTTCCCGTCCTTCGATTGATGTATGATTGGGGTAAAAATTACGGAGAAAACGTGATCTGGAAGGACACGCCGCCGGAAGAAAGATGCTAATCGAATAGTCTATGAACATTAATAATCCCTGAGAGGTCTGGAGCGGCCTCTACAGGGATTTTTTGGTGTTTTAAAGGAGTGATGCGGATAATGCTTTAGGCTTTCTGTTCGAATAGCTTAGCAATCTCCACGATAACATTTACCGCTTTTACCATATTGTCCGCAGAGGCGTATTCAAATTTGCCATGGAAATTCTCGCCTCCGGTGAAAATATTAGGTGTCGGCAAGCCCATGTAGGATAGCTGCGAGCCATCTGTGCCTCCGCGAATCGGGCGGATGATTGGTGTGATGTTAAGGTTCTCCATCGCCTCATGGGCAATATCGACGATATGACGCACAGGCTCGATTTTTTCACGCATATTGTAATATTGGTCCTTCATTTCAAGCACGATGTTCTCTTCGCCATGGATGCTTTTGAATTCTTCTACGACAGCTGAGAGATAAGCTTTACGTGCCTCGAATTTCTCACGGTCGAAGTCGCGGATGATATATTGCAGCTTGCTGAATTCAGGTGTGCCTTCTATAGAGCTTAGGTGATAAAAGCCATCATAACCGTCTGTATATTCGGGCGCTTCCTCAGCAGGGAGTCTGAGATGAAGTGCCATGGCGATTTTGGCGGAATGAATCATCTTTCCTTTTGCAGTACCAGGGTGAACATTAACGCCGTAGACTGAGATTTTGGCAGACGCAGCATTAAAGCTTTCATACTCTAATTCTCCGAGTGGACCTCCGTCTACAGTGTAAGCATAGGAAGCATTAAAAGCGGCTACGTCAAATTTATGAGGCCCGCGGCCGATTTCTTCGTCTGGTGTGAAGGCAACTCTAATCTTGCCGTGTTTGATTTCTGGATGTTGAATGAGGTAATGCATGGCGGTCATAATCTCAGCAATACCGGCTTTATTATCTGCGCCAAGCAGGGTTGTGCCATCGGTTGTAATTAAGGTGTGGCCTTTGTATTCCGCCAGCTCCGGAAAGCTCGCTGTGGACAATACAACATTCAGCTCTTTATTCAAAAGAATATCTTGACCATCATAGTTCTCGATAATCTGTGGCTTCACATTCGTTCCGGTAAAATCAGTCGCCGTATCCAAATGGGCTAAAAAACCAATGGTCGGAACATCCTTGTCCGTATTCGTAGGGAGTGACGCCATAACATAGCCATGCTCGTCCACCTGGACTTCCTCCATGCCGATTTCCTTAAGCTCTTTAACCAGCTTGTGAGCCAGAACCATCTGTCCCGGAGTGGAAGGGCAAGTCTCATTATCTTCATTCGATTGGGTATCCATTTGTGCATACGAAATAAACCGTTCTACAACCTCTTTCTTCACCTTGGGTCATCTCCTCTTTACTATTGTATATATATAGTATCACTTTCCATATAAGGTCTCATCCCTGAGGAAGAAGATTGAGGTAATATTTAGGTTTAATGCGGCAATATTTCTTGTTTCACTAACTTCGCTGAAAGTAAATAACGGTCCGGTGCAGATCCCACATATGAAAAAGGATAACAGGTAATCAATGTGAGGATGGCCTTATCACTTGGCTTTATAGCACCGCGTTCGTCCCCGTCAACAATTGTGCTGCCTGTTACTTCATAGGTAAAAGTCCCATCCGTACTTTCCAGCTCGATAAGATCTCCAGCGACGAGTTCTCCCAGGTTACGGAACACTGTATCGCGGTGGCCTGCGAGCACACTGTTGCCGGTGGCACCGATAGCTGCGCTGCCTTTGTAATGTCCGGCTCCCTTTTTTAGCTCGGAGCTTTCCGTACCTTCTAGCACTGCGATCTTTTTGTTTAATTTGGGGAAACGAATCTCTCCTATGATTTCACCTTCTGTATAGGAATGAGCGGGGGATGGCTGTTCCTTGGCTGAACTGACCATTGCCATGGGAAGAGGGATTTCTTCGGCAGAACGGGGGCGGGCGACAGCTTCCTCCCTCTTTTTTGCCCAATCATTTAAAGCCTGTTTAGCTTCGATCGGTGCTTTGACCACTTGTACAACCGAGTAAATCAACACAACTAAAGAGAGTATGAAGATTAGCTTCACGGCTAGCAAGGCACCATTACGCTTCTTCATACTCTCTCACCTCCAGACTTATGCTGCAAAATGTGGTTATTTCTTCGATTTCAATCTGCGCATGATAATCACGCTGAGTACCGCAATGGCTAAGCTGGCAAGAATCAAGTTATACCAAGGCTCAGCGGTATTTGGAAGCTTGTTGCCAACCTCTGGTGCTCCCAGTGGAAGCTCATCATCAGGCAAGGCGATTTCATTGCTTGGCTGCGGTGTTGCGCTGGTAGTTTGGCTGCCAGCACTTGGTGATGCTGTCGGGTCATTATCGCCTCCACCCAGTGGGATCGGCGCTTCAGTAACACTAATTTCATCTACTACTGGTGAAGCTGTAGGTGTTGGTGATGGTGTTGGTGTTGGAGTCGTTGATTGCCCTGGTGTGGCTGCTGCTGTTGCCGTTGGCCAAGTAGTCGTTGGTGTATTCGTAGGTGCCGCAGTTGGTGAAGCGGTAGTCGTCGGCTGATCTGTAGGTGTCGTGGTTGGTGAAGCTGTTGCGGTCGGCGAAGCTTCAGGTGTAGCTGTAGCCGTGGCAGTAGGTGTCGTAGTTGGCACTACAGTAGGTGTAGCAGTCGCTGTCGGTGATGGCTCCGGTGTAGGCTGAGCTGTGGCCGTCGCTGTCGGTGAAGGACTAGGTTGAGCGGATGGCTCCGGTCCTCCAGAAGCGGAGAACTCAAAGGCTACAGTGGTGGTTTTCCCTTGATATTCGTTCCCTGCTTCCCACGGGAAAATTACATCCATTTGAATTACACTTTGTTCCCCCCCGGCAAGTGAACCGATGGCAACTCTTCCGGCAGCCTCGCTCATCACCCCTGAATAGATGATTACTCCCTCTTTTTCGAGTGTCATTTGGAGAATATCGTATAATTCTGCGTCTCCAGAGATGAATTTGAAGTCCACATAGTAATTAAAGCCCTCACTACCTGCGTTAATAATTGTGTATTCTGAGTTCGTTTCATCACCAGGCTGCATATTGTTCATGGTGGCTGTGCTCGTCGTATGCGAATTCACCGTAAGCTTAATGGTATCTTGCGCACTAACTCCGCCAGCATGCCAGATGACTCCTGCTAGAATAGTCAGGATATAAGCAGCTATGAAAGCCGAGCGATATTTCTTCTTCACTTTACTCGCTCCTTTCTCCTGAACCCCATATTAATTTTTTTTGGACATCATTTGCGGGCTTCCGGCAAATTCTTCTGTTCTAATCGGATTTTTCATCAAACATTGTCGAAATAAGTAGTATCTCACAGAACCACTTTCTTGTGCGCATGCAGGAATCTCCGTGAAAGCGGAAGGAGAGGGTAGAGATTACCGTCAATTCGTTCGTTATAGCGAATAACTAAAGTATAATCAAAATAATATCTAAACAAAAATGGGATATTTGAAGAAAATTCATCATATTTAATCAAATATCAATTATAGTAATGGATTTACACCAGTTTTCTCTATTTAACTCTTTATTTTTATATAATTCAGTGTTTTAATTGTGTTTTATTGAGAACGATTATGAATGCAAAATAAAAAGGCAAGACATACATCTGGAATAGGGCTCAAACCCCGATACCAGACCTATCGTCTTGCCTTAATTATGATGATAAATTAGATTTCCTTCATAGCTTCGGCTACAATCTCATAAGAGCGTAGACGAGCGTTAGGATCATAAATTCCACCAGAAACAATTAATTCATCGGCCTGTGTCTCTTGCAGGATTTCTTGAAGCCGTTCTTTAACTGCTGCTTTATCACCAGCGAAAGAGTAACGCTGTTTTTCAAGCATGGCTGCTTTTTCTTGCATCGTCCATAGCCCCTCCATACTATCAACCGGTGGTTGTAACTTCCCTGTACGTCCGCGGATGATATTAAGGAATTGCTGCTGCTGCGAGGTAGCCAGCCGTCTTGCCTCATTCACAGTATCGGCTGCTGTAATGCCAACTCCGACCATCACATATGGCTTGTCGAGTGCTGCTGAAGGACGGAAATTACTATGATAGATGTGTAAAGCCTGTAGTAAATACTCTGGTGCGAAATGGCTGGCGAAAGCAAAAGGTAAACCTAGCTTCCCTGCCAGCTGAGCACTAAAACCGCTGGAGCCCAGCAGCCAGATGGGGATATTCAAGCCTTCACCAGGAACAGCACGAACCCCAGCCGGTCGTGATCCTGCACCTGCAGGATCGAAGTAGGCTCTGAGCTCACTTAACTGCTCGGGAAAGTCACTGCCGTCGCTTCCGAGACCACGGCGTAGCGCACGGGAAGCCGGTTGATCCGATCCTGGGGCTCTGCCCAATCCTAAATCAATCCGTCCTGGATATAGGGATTCGAGGGTCCCGAATTGTTCCGCAATGACAAGTGGTGCGTGGTTGGACAACATGATGCCTCCAGAGCCTACGCGTATGCTTTTTGTGCCGCCAGCAATGTGGCCAATTAAGAGTGAGGTAGCAGAACTGGCAACACCAATCATGTTGTGATGCTCAGCAAACCAATACCGGTGATAGCCCCATGCCTCAGCATGTTGAGCTAAAGCTAAAGAGTTATGAAAAGAGTCTGCCGCTGTGCCACCCTCCACAATAGAGGCTAAGTCCAGTACGGAGAATCGAATATCGCGCTGTTGTTTCATTGTAATCCCTCCTATAATAAACGCTCAGATAGTCTAGAGCAGTATTTGTAGCTGCGAATAATGCTACTCGCCTAGTATACCATGTAATAAAACTATATACACACTTTAAGTAAGTTATACGCACTTTGTAATGATTAGATAAGGAATAAGTATGTCTTTAAAAATAAAATGTAAGCGCTTTAAAAAATCTGTTGTTATTTCTTAACAGGCTTGCTATAATCACATCGAAAAGTTACCTGAAAAAAAGGAAGTTATCGTTATGAAGCCAACCATAAGAGATGTTGCCAGAATGGCGGAGGTGTCGATCAGCACCGTATCGCGGGTTATGAATGCACCGAATACGGTCGTAGAGAGCAAACGGAATCGAGTGATGGAGGCTGTAGAACGTTTGCAATATCAACCAAATGCGTTTGCACGCGGCCTGATCTACAAGAAGTCGTTTACACTGGGTCTGCTGATTCCGGATATTGAGAACCTGTACTTCGCAGGGGTTATTCGGGGAATGCAGGATGCATGCATCAAGCTTGGATACAGTTTAATGATCTGCAATACGGACCGCGACAAAGAACGGATGTTGTCTTACATCGATAACTTTCATGAGAAGCAGGTGGATGGGATCGTATTCGCCAGTGATGTCCTTTATCCTGAGACACATGACAAATTAGTCGGTTGTAGAATTCCTTTTGTGTTGGTATCCTCGCATTCTGATGAATACGACATTCCATCTGTGGAGGTGGATGATGAACAGGCGGCTTACGATGCAGTAAAGTTTCTGATTGATTTAGGGCATAAGGACATTGGCATGATTGGTTTTAACCATGATAACTCCGTATCCGGCCCGCCTCGTTATGAGGGTTTTGTAAGAGCGTTAACAGAGTTTGGACTACAGCAGAATATTGTGAAGAGCAAATATGCCAATCACCGGTTCGAACACGCTTATCAAGCTGCGCATGAGTTGTTTACTGATTATCCCGAGCTGACCGCCGTTTTCTGTGTTGCTGACGAATTTGCAATGGGGACGATTTCTTATCTGAAGGATCGTAATATTCTAGTTCCGGGTCAGGTATCTGTGATTGGATTTGATAATTTGCGGATGTCGAGTATGTTCATTCCAAAGCTGACCACGATTGCACAGCCGATTTATGAGTTAGGGTATCGTGCGGCGGAGATGCTGCATGAATTGCTCACAACAGGTGGTGTCCAGGTATTGAATGAAAAGATGGAGCATAAGCTGATTGTGCGGGAATCCACGCGGGAAAAATAAAGGCTCTTTATTTTTGTGACCTTCTTCTGAAAAGCTTTTCAGAGCCATGTATCGGTCTTAATTAAAATTTAAATGTTAGGTTAGAAAATAGTATGAATTCTTATGAAAAACATCTCATTTTCCGATTGGAAACGGTTACTAATTATGATAATATAAAAAATGTAAGCGCTATTATTAAATTACATTTGTGATGGAGTTTGATTTTAGGATATTTACCTGTCTTCTGAAAAGCTTTGCAAGGAGGTGATCTGCTACAAGCTGCTAATACATGCCAGGGTGCCCGGATGATTGAATAAGATGTTATCTCTATAACCATTAAAGGGGATGTACAAAAGATGAAGAAGATCTCAGGACGTAAAAAGTCGTTGGCTTTAGTACTGTGTTTATCCTTCACAATGACGCTGAGCGCATGCGGCGGAGGCAACAATAATGCGGCGCCTACAGATCCACCGGCGGCAACAGTCAGCCCAACAGCAGATAACACCGAGAAAGCGACAAATGCACCTAGTGCTGAACCTTCGGGTTCCCCGTTAGATTTAGCGATGAAAGGTGAATATAAAGGGACTAAAGTAACCATGTTTGGACCCTTCGTAGATGCTGACCAAGTGAAATTTGAGAGCAGCATTAAAGAATTTGAAGAGAAGACAGGGATCGATATTCAATACGAGGGCTCCAAGGAGTTCGAAGCAACAATAAATATTCGGGTGGACGGCGGAAATGCTCCTGATATCGCTGACTTCCCGCAGCCGGGACTGCTGGCATCGATTGCTAAGACGGGCAAGGTTATCGATTTGACCAGCGTGCTGGATCAAGACAAATTGACGGCTAATTACAACAAGAGCTGGCTCGATATGTCTACGATGGACGGAAAAGATGGGAAGATCATGGCGGGGATTTGGAACCGCAGTAATGTAAAGAGCTTGGTATGGTATCCAAAGAAACAATTTGATGATGCAGGTTACAAGGTTCCTGAGACTTGGGATGAGCTGATGGCACTGACTGAACAAATTGCCAAGGATGGCGATCCTGCCTGGGCTATTGGCATTGAGAGTGGTGCTGCAACGGGTTGGCCAGCAACAGACTGGGTCGAAAATATAATGCTTCGGACGACTACGCCTGAGAACTACGATAAGTGGGTAAAAGGTGAACTGCCATTTACTTCACCAGAAGTAAAAAATGCTGTTGAAATCATGTCTAAAATATGGCTTAACAAGGATTATGTTTACGGTGGTGCTAAGTCCATTGTGACAACATCCTTCGGGGATGCCCCAGCGCCAATGTTCACTGATCCGCCTAAAGCCTGGTTTAATATGCTCGGTAACTTTATTACAAGCTTCTTCCCTGAAACGGCAAAGGTTGATCAGGATTATGATTGGTTCTACTTGCCGCCAATTGATGCGCAATATGGTAAACCAGTGCTGGTTGCAGGTGATATTTACGCTATGTTCAACGATCGTCCAGAGGTTCGTGCAGTCATGGAATTCTTCACCACTGGAGAGTCGATTAAGAGCTGGGTACAATCTGGCGGCGTAATTGCTCCTATGAATGACGCTTCCCTTGATTGGTATACCTCTGAATCCGATCGTCGGATGGCGAAGTTGGTTCAAGATGCTTCCACACTGCGTTTTGATGGCTCTGACTTGATGCCAGGTAAAGTGGGTGCAGGCACCTTCTGGAAAGGGATGACCGACTATGTGAGCGGTACAGCGACACTGGATCAAGCCTTGGAACAAATCCAGTCCGGCTGGAACAACTAACCTAATATTTAAAGCGCACAGTAAAAAGAGGGGCAGTAGGAAAAGAGGATTGTCTGCCCCTCTTTTTGTTTTCTAACTAGTGAGTTCGATGCTTATGATAAGAGTTTTGCTCCGCAAAACTTATAGGAGGAGCTGGAGCTAATATGGGTGCACAATCACAGCCACAGCCACAAATGCCAACACAACCACAAGCTAGGCCAACCGTCAGCCTGAAGGCGGTAATGTTGTCCCTAGTAGTGTTGTTAGCGAATATTGTTGTTAACGGCGCAATCTTTTTATTCTTCCGGGATTCCACATTAAATCCGCTGCTAACAGCGGTTCTGGCTGTCCTCTGGGGAGTTCTAGGTGTTTATCTGATTTACTATACGCTGACTTGGGCGGTTGAGCAGTACCCTGATCATATCCGGCGAAAAGTGCTGCCTTATATCTTTATTGGTCCGGCAGTGATTATTCTGGGCTGGTTACTGGTTCTGCCTGCACTACGAACATTATATTTGAGCTTTTTTAATGCTTCTTCAGAAAAATTTGTGGGCCTGAGCAATTATGCAGCGATCTTTAGCGATCATCTGATGGCAACGGCATTGCGTAACAATTTACTTTGGGTATTCGTCGGTACGCTGGCCTGTGTAGCATTCGGGCTCTTAATTGCTATTCTTGCCGATCGCAGCAGCTATGAGAAAATTGCCAAATCGATCATCTTTATGCCGATGGCGATTTCCTTTGTAGCGGCAGGAGTCATTTGGAAATTCGTATATTACTATCAACCGGGCGACGAACAAATCGGGCTGTTGAACGCAATCGTTACTTATTTTGGGGGAGAACCCCAAGCCTGGACGAGTATGCTTCAGCCGTGGAATAACTTTTTCCTCATTATCATTTTGATCTGGATGCAGACTGGATTTGCAATGGTGATTTTCTCGGCAGCAATCAAAGGGGTTCCTGACGACATTTTGGAAGCTGCACGAGTGGATGGAGCAAATGAGGTGAAGATTTTCTTTGGAATCATGATTCCATATATTTCATCAACCATTCTGACAGTGACAACGACCATTATCGTCTTTACGTTGAAAATATTTGACGTCGTCATGGTGATGACAGGAGGTCAATACGATACAGAGGTTGTTGCTACACAGTTCTACCGGCAATTCTTTATGTACCGTAATTTCGGCTACGGCTCCACTTTGGCTATTGTTCTACTGATCGCGGTGCTGCCTGTAATCATAATCAATCTACGTCAGTTCCGTAAGCAGGGGGGATTCTAATGGCTGGCAAAAAGAAGAGAAAAGGCAGCAAAACGGTTGTAAATATCGTGCTGGGTGTGATCTGTTTTATTTGGCTGCTTCCGACTCTTGGGCTATTTATTTCCTCCTTCCGTCCGGCTGCTGATATTCTGCAGACTGGATGGTGGAAAGCTTTTCCCCATCAGGAGTGGAAGGCTGGAGAGACGATTCAGCTATCCAAGGACGTGGATCTTCGGGAGCCAATTGAGGTGAACGGTAAAACTTATACAGATGATGAGCTGAAGGCTGGCGTGAAGGCAGATGGCAGCCGGCTTATGTGGGAGAATCGTAGAGCGCGTACCGTGAATGAACAGATTCAAGGTTGGAAGATGACACCGGATCTCACGCTGGATAACTATAATAATGTGCTTTCCGGTAAGGAATACAAGCTGAAACAGGCTGATGGCAGTGAAACAGTGCAAAAAGGCTCCGGATTGTCACAGGCCTTCTGGAATACGCTAACGATTGCAGTTCCAGCAACAGTTATTCCGGTGTTGATCGCTTCTTTTGCTGCATATGCTTTTGCCTGGCTGCGGTTTCCTGGGCGCAAAATCCTTTTTGTCATCATCATTGCAATGCTCGTCATTCCAATACAGGTTGCGCTTATTCCAGTGCTTAAGGATTATACCGCACTTGGGCTAAACGGAAGTTATCTGGGAATTTGGCTGGCGCATACGGCTTTTGGATTACCGCTGGTTACGTACTTTATGTACAACTTCATCAGTCAATTGCCGAAGGATTTGTTCGAATCGGCTTTCATGGATGGGGCAAGTCATTTCACTATATTCAGTAGGCTAATTCTGCCTCTATCAGTGCCAGCACTGGCTTCTATCGGGATCTTCCAATTCCTATGGGTGTGGAATGACTATTTAGTCTCATTGATTTTTATCGGCAATCAACCGTCTGTGCAAGTCATGTCGATGAAAATTGCCGATTTAGTAGGCTCACGAGGCAACGATTGGCATTTACTTACTTCGGCTGCATTTATCTCCATGCTGATGCCGCTCGCTATTTTTTTCCTGCTGCAAAAGTATTTCGTCAGAGGGCTTATGGGTGGGTCGGTGAAAGGGTAATGATTTAGAACCCGAATGAAACTGTGATCAGGGGGAGCTTAGAGAGATGAAGATGAAACCATACGTACATCCGGCGGCGGTATATCCTTACCGGGAGTGGAGTCTTGATGAGGGAGCTTATAGCGAAGAGAACAATCAAAGAAGCGAGAGTATTTTTGCTCTTGGCAATGGATATATTGGCATGCGCGGTAATTTCGAAGAAGGTTACCACGGCAGCTCAGGCTCGTCTGTAACCGGTAATTATTTGAATGGTTTTTTTGATTCGGAGCCCATTGTATATCCAGAAGGAGCCTACGGATATCCATCCCGCAATCAAGCGATGCTGAACGTAACAGATGCCAAGATTATTGAACTGAGTATTGAAGGGCAGACCTTTCAGTTAAACAGTGGGCAAGTGCACCATTATGAACGAAAGCTGGATATGCGGAGCGGGGTTCTGCATCGGCAGGTAGAATGGGAATCTCCAGCTGGTCACCGGGTACAGCTTCATATCCGGCGGATGGTGACTTTGCAGCACAAACATCTTGCGGCGATAGATTATGAGGTTAAAGCGCTGAATTTCAGCGGAGTGCTTACCTTCACTTCATCCATCGACGGCAAGATCCAAAAACCTAAGGTAACGGATGATCCCAGATTGGGCTCGGGAGGCAAGGAGCCCAGTCTGCTCCTGGAGGATACCGGTCATGAACCGGGACAGTCCTTCTTATGGATGAAGCAGCGGACGCGGCATACCCAGTTTGCCTTATTAACAGGGGTAAGTCATAAGCTCGATTCAAGATCAGAGGATAAAAGGACCGTGCAGCATGAGGGGCAGAAATTATCCATGCAGTTTGTCGTCCCGGTGGAGCGTGGGGAAAGCGTCTCACTAACCAAATATATCTCTTACCATACCTCTAAAGATTATCCGGAAGACGAACTACTCAGTAGAAGTACTGAAATATTACACTTAGCAGACCATAGCGGGTTTGAAGTGCTTGCCCAGGAACAGCAGGCTTATCTGGATCGATACTGGGCACATACGGATGTGGAGATTCATGGTGATCTTGCGCTTCAGCAGGGCATCCGCTTTAATGCTTTTCAACTGCTTCAATCCGTAGGCCGTGATGGGGTTACGAATATTGGAGCCAAGGGATTAACGGGTGAAGGATACGAAGGGCACTATTTCTGGGATACCGAGATGTATATGCTGCCCTTCTTTACGTTCACACAGCCGGAGATTAGCCGAAAGCTGCTCGAATTTCGTTATGCGACGTTAGACAAAGCACGGGAGCGTGCAGCGGTAATGTCGCAGAAGGGAGCCTTGTTCCCTTGGCGGACTATAGACGGGGCAGAGAACTCTGCATATTTCCCGGCAGGCACGGCGCAAATGCATATTAATGCGGATATTGCGTATGCCATCAAGCAGTATGTACTGGCTACCGGAGATTATTATTTTTTGGTTACGAAGGGAGCGGAAATTTTATTCGAAACTTCCCGCTTTTGGTTGGACTTGGGGTACTTTAATCCGGCTAGGGGCGGTGCCTTTTGTATTGATGCAGTAACCGGTCCTGATGAATATACAGCTATCGTCAACAATAATGCATACACCAACTTTATGGTCCAGGATCAGCTTTATTATGCACACGAGATGGCAGGGATATTGTCTAAGCAGTATCCTGAGCATTTTGAACGTCTGAAGCAAAAAATCGGTCTGACTGAGCATGAGACATTAGTGTGGCTGGAAGCGGCGGACAAAATGTTTATCCCCTTTGATGAGGGGCTTGGCATTTATGCTCAAGACGACACGTTTCTCTCCAAGAAAAAATGGGATTTCGAGCATACACCAGCCGATAAATATCCGCTGCTGCTCAACTACCATCCGCTGGTAATTTACCGTCATCAGGTGTTGAAACAGGCGGACTTGGTAATGGCAATGTTTCTGCTGGGTGACCAATTCAGCTTGGCGGATAAGATCCGGAATTATAATTATTATGAGCCGCTGACGACGCATGATTCTTCATTGTCACCGTGCATCCACAGTATAATATCTGCTGAGATTGGTGATTTGAAGGGAGCCTATTCCTATTTTGACCGCACGGTACGGATGGACTTGGATGACATCAACCGCAACGTGAAGGATGGACTGCATACTGCTGCTATGGCAGGCTCCTGGCTGTCGATTGTGAATGGTTTTGGTGGCATGCGCTTATGCGGCGGGATGTTATCATTTAATCCTAGTGTGCCAGCGCAGTGGGAGAGCTATCGGTTTAAAATAACATGCGCTGGACAGCTATTGGATATTTTTGTGAGTGATACAGAAGTGATCTATACGCTGCTGGAGGGCGAAGAGCTTGAGATTATGCATAAGGGAAACCTTATACAGTTGTCTGCGCAGAAGCCGCTGAGGCTTTCGAATGTGAAGCAGCTTGAAGCTGTTATTTTCGAGCTGGACGGGATAATTACTGACACTGGAGAGTATCATTATGAGGCTTGGAAGGATCTGGCGGATGAGCTTGCGCTTTCTTTTGATCGAGAGAAACATAAGAGTCTCAAGGGCCTAAGTCGAATGGAATCTTTAGAAGTCATTCTGGAGAGTAGTGGACTGAATTTGCCGCAACCGGTAAAGGGAATGCTCTGCAACAAAAAGAACGAGAAGTATAGACAGCTGGTTCAGCAAATGACGCCTGCTGAGCTGTACCCGGGTATCCACAGTGTGTTGTCCGATTTGCAGCAAAGAGGAATCGCTATCGGACTGGCTTCAGTGAATGAGAATGCGCTTCTGATTCTCGAACGCTTGCAGATCGGGCATTGGTTTCAGGCGGTGGCTGACCCTGGAAACTTGCGTAGAAGCAAGCCAGATCCAGAGATTCACTTGCAGGTTGCGGAGATGCTGGGCATATCCCCGGACTGCTGTGTGGCGATTGAGGATACCGAGGAGGGAATAGCCGCAATTAATGCTGCTGGTATGAAGTCAGTGGGAGCTGGAGTGGCGCTCGTGACCGAGAAAGCGGATCTATGTCTGGCTTCCACCGCAGAGCTAAGTGTAGAGAAATTGTTAGAGCTATTTGCGTAGTTAACCTGATAAGCAGCAACCCTCCCGATCATGGGAGGGTTGCTGCTTTGTTTATTTCATTACTTTTCGAACCAGCTTCACTTTATTGCCATAAGGAGGATACACGATTCCGAGGTCGATCCGTGTGCCTCGCTTGACGATGCTTTTACGATGGGAGAAGACCTCAAAGCTATACTTCCCGTGATAACCCCCCATTCCGGAGTTTCCTACTCCACCAAACGGAAGATAAGTGCTCGCCACATGTGAGATCGTATCATTGATACAGCCTCCCCCGAATGAGACCCGGGACAGCACCTCTTGTTCTACACTCTTATCCTCCGTAAATAGGTATAGTGCCAGTGGCTTTGGATGTTCATTAATGCTCTGAATGGCCTCATCCAATTGCTGATATTCCAATATTGGGAGAATCGGACCGAAGATCTCATCTTCCATAGCAGCATCCGTCCAAGAGGCAGGATAGATTAAAGTAGGCTCAATATAACGTTCTTCTGGCACGATGGTGCCGCCCATAATCACCTTGCTATGATCACGCGCAATGAGGTCGGCAAGTCTTTGCAGCTGGCGATCATTCACGATCCGGCCGTAATCTGTATTAGGCTGTGCATCCTGACCGTAGAACTCAGTGATGTGATGTTTGATTTTGGTGATCAATTCTTTGGCAATATCCTTGTGGACCCATAGATAATCCGGTGCGATACAGGTTTGGCCCGCGTTCAGCAGCTTGCCCCAGACAATCCGTTTCGCTGCAGCATCAAGATTAGCGGTCTTATCAACAATAACCGGACTTTTCCCGCCAAGCTCCAAGGTTACAGGCACTAGATTTTTCGCCGCTGCTTCCATTACGATTTTGCCGACAGGCACACTGCCCGTAAAGAAAATATAATCAAACTTGGCGTGGATCAGCAAATTAGTGGTCTCTTTTTCCCCCTGAATTACGCGGATATACTGTGGTTCGAAGGTCTCCTGAATAAGCTGCTCAACCACGGACGAGATGGCAGGTGTGCTCTCAGATGGCTTGAGGACAGCGCAGTTACCAGCGGCAATGGCGCCGATCAGGGGCTCAATTAGCAACTGAAATGGATAATTAAACGGGCCAATAATGAGTGTTGTGCCGTAAGGCTCACTTAAAATATAACTTTTTGCAGGAAATAAGTGCAGCGGGGATCGAACCTTTTTAGGCTTCGCCCAACGCTTAAGATGTTTCATCATATAGCCGATACTGTCCAGCGTAAAGCCGATTTCTGTGGCATAGGCTTCGAACTCACCTTTTCCTAAATCCTGTTGTAGTGCAGTGATGATACGTCCTTCGTATTGTTTAATAATATTCTTAAGCTTGAGCAGCTGCTGGAGACGAAAAGAAACCTCCTTAGTTACGCCGCTATTAAAGAAATCCTTATGCTCTTCAAGCATTCCTTGAATGCTGTCAGCTGTATAGGTTGTCATTAATCTTTCCTCCATCCTTGTAAGAAGTTAGAGCATACGACTCTATGGGAGTCGGTAAAAAGCGAACGGCTCGCCATAACGGAAGGAATCACTGGCTTCATCCAGCTTGGCCGCAGTTTCTTCATTAAGTACAAGCGAGGTACTAAGCAAATTTTGTTCCAGCTGTTCCACACGTGTAGCCCCGACAATAACCGTCGAGACGGCAGGCCGATTCATAAGCCAAGCTAAGGAGAGCGCAGTAGTTGAGGTTTCCATTTCCTCAGCAATTTGGCTCACTTGGCTTCCGAGCTTGATCCGGTCATCATCAAGGAATCTTTTGAAATTAGGATCAGTATCTGCTCTGGACCCTGATGGCGCTGAATCGCTTGTATTATATTTGCCGGTGAGAATTCCGCCAGCTAGTGGAAAGTAAGGAATGATCCCTACACCTTGATCCAGGCAGAGCGAAAGAAGCTCATTCTCCGGTGTCCGGTCTGCTAAGGAGTAGCTGCACTGAATTGAAATGTACTTGGTGAAGTTGCGTGCTTCACTAATCCCAATCGCCTTCATTAATTGCCATGCTGTATAGTTGGAGGCCCCGATATAACGGATTTTGCCCGAGGATACCATATCGTCCAAGGTTCGTAAGGTTTCTTCAAGCGGCGTATAGGGATCAAAGGTATGAATCTGGTATAGATCGATATAGTCTGTCTTAAGGCGGCGAAGGCTATCTTCAAGCTCCTGCAGCAAATGGCGACGGGAGGAGCCGCTGCCGTTGGGACCCTCATTTTTAACTAAACCTGCTTTAGTTGCGAGAACAGCCTCATGTCTCCTACCTTCCAAGGCCAGACCGAGGATTCGCTCGGATTCTGAGCCAGCGTAAATATTAGCAGTGTCTATGAAATTAATTCCATGATCAAGCGCAGCATGTACAATCTGAATGGAGGTCTCTTGATCCGCACGTTTGCCGAAAGCGTTCGTTCCCAGTCCTAATGCGGATACCTGTAACCCGCTATTTCCTAGTCTTTTAAAGTTCATCCTCAGCACTCCTTATCATCTATTCATTTATCCATTTATTTTGAGCGAAAAGATCCAGCGCTGTCTCAATGAAGAGCTTTACAGCAATTGAAGTGTCGGCAAGCGAGCTGACCGCAATTTGGATATCTCTATAAGCATCCGGCTGCAGCTCACGGGTAACCACATTTGGAGGCAGAGATAACAAGGACAGCTCAGACATCACGCCGATCGCCAGTCCCTCCTGAACCATATTAAGAGCTGTTGCAAAGTTATTAACCACATATTTTACATTCAGATGGCTATTACTTCTGTGAAATAGCTCTACTACAGGCGGTTCATATCCTGCTTTGCAAATCAACATGGGCTCGTTCGCTAATTCCTGCACACATACAATGGATCGCTTTTGCAGGGGGTGGTCATCTTTAAAAACGGCAAACAATTTCTCTCTATATAATGGAATGGTTTCGAATTCTGCACTGGGAGCGAGCAATAAGCCAACATCAATTTCTTTTGAATCCAACCATTCTCTGACTTCAGCGATAGAACCCTCCTGTAAGCTAATTGTAATGTTTGGATATCTTTTAGTGATAGAGCTAATAATCTTCGGTAGAAAATGAGCCGATGCCACAGGGAAAGCTCCAATGCGGATACTTCCTTTTTCAAGACCTCTCTCCGCGTAAATCTCCTGATTGACCTTATCAAAGCCCATTAGAATTTCACGGAAAATAACAAGAATACGTTTGCCGATATCCGTAAGCATCAGGCCATTACGCCGGTCTCGAAGCAAGAGCTTCACGTCTAATTCGGCTTCGAGGGACGAGATCGCCCGGCTGACCGCAGGCTGGGTCATATTCAGTTCTACACCAGCTTTAGTAAAGCTGCCGCTTTCGGCAATTTTGACGAATAAACGAATTTGAGTATTGTTCATAACAAATATGATATGCCCCTTATGATTATTATTCATTTCATTTATGCTCTTGTTTATTGTATCATTTGTGATGAATCTACACCAAGGAAGTGAACAAATGAATCAGCAGAAGAAAAGTATGATCCTTCTTATTTTTTTGGTGATTGTATGGGGCATTAATTGGCCTATATCCAAAATCGCCTTAGACTATGCTCCACCTTTATTATTTGCAGGTATTCGAACCGTCGTAGGCGGTATTATTCTGATTCTAATTGCACTGCCTAAGGTGAAGGAGCTTCGCTTCAAGCAGCTCTGGCCGATCTATCTGATCTCGGCGGTACTTAGTATTGTGTTCTATTATGGGTTTCAGACGATTGGCTTGCAGTATGTTCCGGCGGGATTGTTCTCATCGATTGTATTTTTGCAGCCTGTATTGCTAGGTGTTTTTTCTTGGCTGTGGTTAGGTGAGAGCATGTACGGGCTTAAAATGGCTGGTTTGCTGCTTGGTTTTCTCGGGGTAGCCTCTCTTAGTATCGGCGGAATTAACGGGAGTATCTCCATATGGGGAATTGTGTTGGCTTTAGCCAGTGCCTTAAGCTGGGCATTAGGAACAATATATATGAAACGGAATGCTGTACGTGTGGATATGCTGTGGATGACGGCTATGCAAATCACGATCGGTGGCATCATTCTGCTACTTTCGGGATCAGCTACGGAGAAATGGTCGGATATCACCTGGAGTGGAACCTTTATTGTGGATACCTTGTTTATCGCAATCTTTGTTATTGCTCTGGGCTGGCTAATTTATTTCAAGCTGATTAACGAAGGAGAAGCAGGAAAAGTAGGTTCATTCACCTTCTTGATCCCCCTGATCTCGATAGCAACCAGCGTAGTTTTTTTGAAAGAGCAGATTACCATAAATCTTGTGATCGGATTATTACTGATTGTTAGCAGTATCGTTCTGGTAAATGTGAAGATAGGGCGAGCCGCCAAACAATCAGTCTAGTTAAATTTGTTGGTTATAGTAACCAATCGTGCAAAAGGGCATTCTGTCTATTAGGATTGAACATAAAAAAAGGACACTCCCAAGCTTAGAGCTTCTGGGAGAGTCCTTTTTTGATTAAGCGTATAGCGCGTGTGATTTCAGCTGTTGAAGGCCGAGCTGCAACTACGTAAGTAGCAGAACTAGCACGTTCCACTTCTTCGAGTACCCGGTTTAAGTGACTGAAGAGCGCTCCTAGATCACGAACGGATGACAGTGAGCACCGTCCTTGCAGTTCAGAGAAGCTGGCCGCCTGCAAGTCGCGGGCACGATGCAGACAATCTGTGAGTGAACGTTGGCATTCAGCCTTGGATAAGGTCTTGGTACCATAAACAGCTATACAATCGGCTGTTGCCTCCAGCACTTCCAGCATCCAGTCAGAATTGGCATGATGTGCTGGCAGCAAGCAAATATCGTCGGCAATTTCTTTAACATAGGAATGAATGGTCTTTAGATGTGCCGTGGCTTGTATTAGTCCCTTTAGATCACCACGACACTGATAGTGAGCAATGGTATAGAACATTTCCTTCTGTTGTTGATTGCTGGCAGACAGCAATTTACCTGCTTGCTCCAGCATATTATCATCCTTAGATGAATCTCTTCTTAAGCCTACGAGACTTTTTAAAGCATCCGAAAGTAGAAGGCTTCCATCGAGTGCCAATGCTTTTACCTTGACGAACCTGTTTGGTGGAACGATAATCATATTGATGATCAAGGCAATGAGCACACCAATAAAAGTTTCGGCGACTCTCCACAGCACGTAATCATTATGATAAAAGGTAAGGGCCAGAACCGAGGTCACCCCAACCTGCGAAACCGCTTGGATATTCATCCGACAGGCCGTGGCAATTCCGATCCCGATGAGCAGAATTAGCAGAATGGAAAATGCACCTACATCGAAGAATTGGCCTACAATCAGGCTGACGATTCCGCCGATAATAATGCCGATCAGGCGGTAGATTCCTTTTTCAAGTGAAGCCTTCACACTGGCTTGAGTAATAAGAATGGCTGCAAGCGGTGCAAAGTATAAATATTGGTCACCATATAAACTGTGTACGGCTACCCAGGATAGTGATGCGGCAAGCGTAATTCGTATCATGTAAAGCGAGAATCCATATTTTTCAAGGCGGTCTAATAACCCCTCGTTCATTATCATTCATCTTCTTTCGCAAAAATAAGAAAACCACACTGGCTTTTCAGTTCGTTTTCATTATAGCACCTCAAAAAGGGCAGGGAAGACTGGACTTTTTACAAACTTGTTAAGTTTATGCTTAGCATTTAACAATGTAAGCTATCGCATATAATGGTACAATCTAATATGCTATATCTATTGGAGCGTCGAAGGAGAGGGGAAATTGTCGCTTATTAGCGCTGAGCATGCCCATTTCGATTGTTCTCCGCAAGATGCGGGTAAAATAGTATTGTATTACTAAGGTAAGGGAGGTTGTTAGCTATAGCTATTCAGGAAGGTACCATCATTTCATTTGAAGAAGTTACTAAGCAATATGACGACGAAGATCCGGTGTTAAAAGGAGTCAGCTTTGAGATAGAGCGCGGCAAATTCTATACACTACTTGGTCCATCTGGCTGTGGTAAAACGACTATTCTTCGATTGATCGCCGGGTTCGCTGAGCCAACGAGCGGTTCTATCTATTTAAATGGAAAAGTAATTAACCACATTCCCGCCAATGAGCGGCAGGTCAATACGGTATTTCAGGATTACGCATTGTTCCCACACCTGAACGTATTCGAGAATGTGGCTTTCGGACTGCGTATTAAGAAGCTTAAGAAGGACGTTATCACAAAGAAGGTACAGGAAGCGCTAAGCTTCGTTAACCTTGTGGGTTATGAGCAGCGTGCGATTAACGAAATGTCCGGCGGTCAGCGCCAGCGGGTTGCTATTGCCCGGGCGATTGTGAATGAGCCACAGGTTCTATTGCTGGACGAGCCTCTATCGGCGCTAGATCTCAAGCTGCGCACGGAGATGCAGTACATACTGCGGGAAATGCAGCAGCGGTTAGGCATTACCTTTATTTTTGTAACGCATGACCAGGAAGAGGCACTCGCGATGTCCGACTGGATTTTTGTCATGAATAAAGGAAAAATCGAGCAAAGCGGCACCCCTAACGATATTTATGATGAGCCGATTAACCGTTTTGTGGCGGATTTTATTGGCGAATCGAACATTGTGCCGGGAGTTATGATCGAGGATTATCTGGTGGAGTTTAACGGCCGCCGCTTCGAATGTTTCGATGCCGGGCTGAAACCGAATGAATCCGTAGAGATTGTTATTCGTCCTGAGGATTTGGAAATTTCTACGCTGGAACAGGGTAAACTACGTGTGCGGGTTGATTCCCAGCTGTTCCGGGGCGTACATTATGAAATCAGCTGTTATGATGAATCCGGGCATGAATGGCTTGTGCATTCTACGCGTAAGGCGACTGTAGGCAGTGAAATTGGCCTTTATTTTGATCCGGAAGCGATTCATGTTATGCGTTTCGGTGAAACGGAGGAAGAATTCGACAGACGTCTGGAAGCTTATGGCGAGGTGGAGAGTCATGAAGAATAAGGGCAAATCGTACTATCTCATCCCTTATTACCTCTGGATCGCATTGTTTGTAATTGCACCAGTAGTGCTTGTCATCTACTATTCGTTATTTGATTTGGATGGCCATATTACTCTGGATAATTACGTCAGTTTCTTCACCCCGGTATATTTAAAAATGACGCTGACCTCGTTCTGGTACGCGTTTCTGATTACAGCATTCTCTTTGCTGGTTGCCTATCCGGCGGCTTATCTGCTGACGAGAACCAAACATAAGCAGCTGTGGTTATTGCTGATTATTTTGCCGACATGGATTAATTTGCTGCTAAAAACCTACGCTTTTATAGGGATATTCGGTACATTTGGTCCGATCAATAATTTCTTTGATCTGCTTGGAATCGGAGAACAGCAAATTCTGTTTACGGGCTTCAGCTTTGTATTTGTATCTGTCTATATTTTTATTCCGTTTATGATCCTGCCGATATACAGCGCTTTGGAGGATTTGAATTTATCCTTGCTGGATGCGGCACGTGATTTAGGGGCTTCGGGCTGGACCACGTTTAGACGTGTTATTTTTCCGCTGACCATTTCGGGAGTACGCTCAGGCTGTATGGCAGTATTCATACCTGCGCTGTCCCTATTTATGATCACCCGCCTGATTGCAGGCAACAGGGTCATTACGCTGGGCACCGCAATTGAGCAGCATTTCCTGGTCACTCAGGACTGGGGCATGGGTTCTACAGTTGCAGTGTTTCTGATTGCCATTATGGCGCTGTTTATGATTATCACAGGCGGATCGCGGAAAGGGGCGCGGAATGAGAAATAAAAATGGATTCTCTAACCTCTACCTAGTTCTGGTGTTCATTGTTCTGTATGCACCTATCTTCTATTTAATGTACTATTCGTTCAACAGTGGGGGGACGATGCATAAGTTCGAGGGCTTTACGCTGGATTACTACCGTGAGGTAGTCCAAGATAAGCGCCTGATCATCATCGTAATCAATACGCTTGTGATCGCGCTGCTATCCTCGGCTATTGCGACCCTTATCGCTATTATTGGTGCGCTGGCCATTAAAAGTGTGCAGAATCGCCGCGCTAAGAACACCTTGCTGTCTCTGAATAACGTGCTGATCGTCAGTCCGGATGTCATTATTGGTGCTTCGTTCCTTATCCTGTTCACCATTGCTGGCATCAAGCTGGGCTTCGCGTCTGTTCTGCTCTCACACGTTGCATTCAGCGTACCGATTGCCCTATTGATGATTTTGCCGCATCTACAGGAAATGAGCCCTACATTGACGGATGCAGCCCGTGATCTTGGGGCAAGCCGTAAGGATGTGCTGACAAAAGTAATTTTGCCGATTATTAAACCAGGGATCTTCAGCGGATTTTTTATGGCGCTTACGTATTCACTGGATGACTTTGCGGTTACGTTCTTCGTAACAGGCAACGGTTATTCGACGTTATCGGTTGAGATATACTCTAGAGCCCGGCAAGGGGTGTCGCTATCGATCAATGCGTTGTCGACAATGATCTTCCTGTTCACCATTCTGCTCGTGGTTGGTTATTACTTCCTGACCCTTAAGAAAAATCGTCATAACACGGCAGAAGCTGTGGCGGAGCCTGTTGCAGAAGCGGGGGTGCCTAGATGAAACAGCTGATTAATGCTTTTCTGGCGATCCTTATCACGGCATTTGCGCTCATGTACTTGGGCTCTTGGATGAATTCGAGAGAGGGATATTCAGGTGGAAACACATTGACTATCTATAACTGGGGCGACTATGTTGATCCCGATCTATTGAAGGAATTTGAAAAAGAGACCGGCTTAACAGTCATTTATCAAACCTTCGATTCTAATGAAGCTATGTTGACCAAGGTTGAGCAGGGGGGAACTACCTTTGATGTTGTAATCCCTTCGGATTATGCCATTGCCAAGATGAAAGAAGAAGATCTGCTCATCCCGCTGGATCATAGCAAGATTTCGAATCTAAAGAATATTGATTCACGCTTTATGGACCTTTCGTTTGATCCGGGTAACAAATATTCTGTGCCTTATTTCTGGGGGACCGTTGGGATTATTTTCAATCCGGAAATGACTAAAGGCATGGACTTCACCAGCTGGGATTCTCTTTGGGACAGCAGACTGCATAATAACATCTTCCTGGTGGACGGAGCCCGTGAAGTGATGGGCATGGCCTTGAACAGCCTGCATTATTCCGTTAATGACAAGGATGAGGCACATCTGCAGGAAGCACTGACCAAGCTCAACAAGTTGTCTCCTAACGTGAAGGCGATTGTCGGTGATGAGATCAAGATGCTGCTGGCAAATGAAGAAGCTGCGGTTGGGATTGTCTGGTCCGGCGATGCTTCCGAGATCATGGACGAGAATGATAAGCTGGATTATGTAGTGCCGGAAGAAGGCTCGAACAAGTGGTTTGATAACATGGTTATTCCTCGGACAGCGAAAAATGTGGATGGAGCGCATCAGTTCATCAACTTCATGCTCCGCCCAGACGTCGCTGCTAAGAATGCAGAATACGTAGGTTATTCCACGCCTAACATTCCTGCGCTGGAGCTGCTTCCTGAGGAAACTTCTGAGGATACCCGTTTCTATCCACCTGCTGAAATTACGGACCGGCTTGAAGTATACGATAACCTTGGCAAACGGATGCTTGCTCATTATAATGAGCTGTTCCTAATGTTTAAGATGAATAAGAAGTAAGCTGACTAAAGCTAAAGCAATTTCGACATTAAGAGCGTCTACATACGGGTAACCGTGTTAGACGCTCTTTTTCGGTTTGATCATTGTGTAGCCTCAAGACAAACGACAGTTTAGCCGAAAGTATAATATAGTATAATAGTAAGAATGGACAACAGGAAAAGAGGAAACGAATGCCTACTATACTGGTTGCTGACGACGATGCGAACATTCGCGAGCTTGTCTGTTTATTTCTCCGCAATGACGGATTCGAAACAGTTGAAGCTGTGGATGGCAAGGAAGCGCTCGCCGTATATGCTGGAACAAATGTCGATCTTGTCGTGTTGGATATAATGATGCCAAATATGGATGGTTGGATGCTTTGTAAGGAGCTCCGCCGAGCTAATCCCGATCTTCCATTACTTATATTGACTGCCAGAGGCGAAACCTGGGAGAAAGTGAAGGGCTTCGAATTAGGTACGGATGATTATTTAACTAAACCCTTCGATCCGTTGGAGCTGACGGTCCGTGTTAGGTCATTGCTGAAACGATATCGGATCGGCTCCACGCAGATGATCCAAATTGGTAACGTCATCCTTGATCGGCAGACCTATAAGGTGATGAGAGGCACGGAGTCATTTGCCTTACCCCTCAAGGAGTTCGAATTGCTGTACAAGCTTGCTGGGACACCCGGACAAGTCTATACGCGCGAGCAGTTGATCGATCAAATTTGGGGAATTGATTATGCTGGAGATGATCGGACGATTGACGTGCATATTAAACGCCTGCGTGAACGGTTTGCGACTACCCCTGATTTTCGTATTGAGACGGTGCGTGGACTTGGCTACAGGCTTGAGGTGTACGAATGATTAGATCCATATATACACGCGTTGTACTGACCTTCCTAGCCTCCGTAATCGGGGGCACAATCATTGCTTTGTTTGTGGCAACTTGGGTATTCGAAGATAAACTGAACGAGAACACGCGAATTCCCTTATTGCATTTTGGACAGGATATTGTCAGGGTTTACGAGACCTTCCCATTTCGTGGAGCCAACTCTTTCGTAAGTGGAATGAAGCAGCTTGATTCCTACCACATCCGAATTTTCGATGAAGCGGGTAAATTCCAATCTTACGGAACGCTTAATGGGCACAAGCCGGTCCCTGTAACTATGGAAGAAATAAAAAAAGTTCTCGCAGGAGAAGTATATCAACCTCATAACAGGAATATTTCTGCGCTTCTCCTAGGCTTACAGCTGAGAACGGAAGACGGCACCAAAGCGATGTTTGTGGAGACGCTTAATCCCCCTTCCGTCACTGCCAGAAGGAACTTGGTATTAAATTTCTTGCTCTATTCATTGATAGCTGGAAGCCTTTTGATTCTGGTAGCTGCAATGTTCTTAGTCAGACCGATCAAGAAGCTAACCAAAGCGACCAGAAGAATAGCAGCTGGTGATTTTAACGTCGAGCTGAATATTAAGCAAACCGGAGAGCTAGGTACCTTGGCTCGCAGCTTTGAAGAAATGATGCACGATCTGCAGCAGCTTGAGCAGATGCGTAAGGAGTTTGTATCCAATGTGTCGCATGAGGTCCAGTCTCCGCTCACCTCAATATCTGGGTATGCGATTGCGCTCAAGCGAGTAGATCTTGCAGAACAAGAGCGAAATCGTTATCTGGATATTATTATCGCTGAAGCAGAACGGATGTCTAAAATGAGTGACAGCCTGCTGAAGCTGAGTTTATTAGAATCGCAGTCCCAGCAGCTACGGCTAACTACATTCAATCTGGACGAACAGATAAGAAGAGTAATCGTAGCAATTCAGCCGCAATGGTCAGCTCGTAACATCAGCTTCGACCTTGATCTGAAGCCTATTATCCTACTGGCTGATTATGACCTGTTAAGTCAGGTATGGACCAATCTCCTTGGCAACAGCATCAAGTTTTCTAAGGATAACAGTGTAATTAACGTCAGCCTCAAACAAGATATCAATAACGTGACCGTTCGGATAACAGACACTGGCATCGGGATTTCACTTGAGGATCAGCAACGTATTTTTGAACGGTTCTTTAAGGCTGATCGATCCCACAGTCGTAAATATGGTGGCAGCGGGATGGGACTTGCCATTGTTAAACAGATCGTAACGCTTCATAAAGGGGATATCCGCGTGGAAAGCGAACCCGGTCAAGGTACGACCATCGTTGTCACCCTGCCAATTATAGCGCCGACAGAGTAATTAGCTTCCAGGCGGTGCCTTGCGAGGGCTTGGATGCATCCCGTATTTTTCATTGCTACAGCAGTACTGGCAAGTTTTCTTGTCTTGTGCTGCCGTAGCATTTTTTTTACCTGTTCATTTTCAGTTCATATTGCCGTCATGAGGGGTACATCTTTGTTAGTTATGATCTCATTAGCGAAACATTAAGAGAGCTTAATAAACAGATTAAAGACAGGAGAAGATGAGGGTGACACAACAAGCGGACAAAAAAACGGGGAATGGACAGAAAAAACATAAACTGCGTAACCTGTTGCTCAAAATATTAGGAGCAATAGTGATCGTGGTCGTACTTTTTCTAGCCGTTGTCTATACAGTTAATGTGATCAGCAACAAAACAGACCAGAAAAAAATACAGCACTATGGCCAGTTAGTCCCTGTTGACGGGAAAAATATGAATGTTTTGATTCAAGGAGAAGGTAAACAGACGATCGTGCTCATACCAGGCTTTGGAACAGGAGCACCAGCACTTGATTTCAAGCCGTTGATTGATGAGTTATCACCATTCTACAAAGTGGTGGCGGTTGAACCGTTTGGGTATGGACTCAGTGATGAAACGAAAAAAGAACGAACTACAGAGAATATCGTTAGTGAAATTCATGAAGCCGTTCAGAATCTTAACATTGACCAATACATTCTAATGGGCCACTCGATTGGAGGTATTTACGGATTGGAATATGCGAAGAAATATCCAAACGAAGTGAGTGCTTTTGTGGGTATTGATAGTAGTGTTCCGGAGCAAGGCGGTATGGATGTTAAATTCCCAATTAAAAAATTAAAGCTGCTTAAAGATTCAGGGATTATAAGATTGGGCTTGCAATTAAGCGGTGACCCTTATGATGGACTGCCATTTGATGATGAAACCAAAAAACAAATGAAATTGATTTCGCTTAAAAATATGAACAATTCCACTACCTTAAATGAAATGGAACATATTTATCCTAACTTTGTTGCCTCCAGAGGCTTAACATTCGACAAGAATCTTCCCATTATCTTCTTTATACAAGCGAATAATACTACCGTGAAAGACTGGATTCCTCTGCATGAAGGGCAAGTCAAGGATTCTGTGCATGGAAAAGTAATGACATTTGAAGGCGGACATTACTTACATCATTCAAAATCGAAAGAAATCGTAGAGAACCTAAGGGTATTCATGGAAGAAGTTAAATAAAAAGAAGAAAACGCTCCGAACTCCTCATATGAGGGGGCGGGGCGTTTTTTTGGTTGTGATCGAAGATTATTTGATGCCGATTCTCATTCGGTAGCTGATCAGAACCTCTAATGTTCTGCCTTGAAAATGCTGTTCAACCGCGGCGGTGTAAGCGGCGATATCTTGCTCCAGCAAGGTAGCGTCTAGTTTCATTACGGTTTGCACTCCCCCTTGACTTAGGGTTAAACCGATATATCGCTGGGCGTCGCAGGACTCAAGGTTGTGGAATACGATTTCTCTGGCAAAAGAGAAGGCCCCACTAGCTTTGATCCGTGACAAATGGCCTTCTTTGTCCCATTTATGTGCTCTCTCCTCATTAGGCAAAAGCGAAGCTAGCCATTCTTCTGTTTTGGAGATCAGCTGGTTGTATTGTTCTTCTACATTTTGCTGAAGAGATAAAGGCCAATCGCAATCGTAGGCGGCAAATACTCCGCCTTTTTTTAAGACCCGGGAGATTTCTTGCAGTGTAGTTTCAGGATCCATCCAGTGGAATGATTGCGAGCAGGTAACTATGTCTACACTATCTGATGCAAGCGGAAGCTGGTTGGAGTAGCCTTGCACAAAAGTAATTGATTGGGGTGCTTCTAATCTGCTAAGTTTATCGATTGCTTTTCCCAACATATCTGGATTAGGCTCGACACCGATTACGCGTTCTGCGACATCCTTCCAGAGAAAAGTAGACAAACCCGTACCGCAGCCTATATCTGCGACGAGTGAAGGGGTGGTACCTAGGTAATCTGTTAGCAATTTGATAATCATCTCAGGGGCTTCGGGGCGGTAGCGGTCATATTCATTTTGAAAGCCCAGAAAGCGGTCGATGTTTTGTTTGCTGTTTTTTTCAGGTATCATGTGATCCTCCCTCATAGATCATGTTTATAGGTCTATTGTATAATCACTGGTTCGATAAGCCAAATAATGGTTGGCTGGAAGGTTACGCGGAATAAATAAAATCCCCGGAGAACACCTTATAGGTGTGGCCGGGGATTGTTAAACTATCTGGTAAATGCTAACGAAGCAGTGCTGGATCGATTGCAGGCACAAGTCCTTCTGCCGCAGCACGATCAAGCAGGGCAGAGATTGCGGCATAGCCGTCATCACCCAGATTCATCGAGAAGTCATTCACGTAGAGATCGATGTGGGATTTAGCCACTTCAGGAGCCAACTCTTGAGCATGGCTAAGCACATAGTCCCTGGAATCCGTAGGATGATCCCACGCATACTGAAGAGAGCTGCGAATCCAGCCGGTGATAGCATCGGCATCTAAATCACGGCGGGCAATGATAGCGCCGAGTGGAATGGGCAGTCCGGTATCGCTTTCCCACCAGCTGCCTAAATCAGTCAGCATATTAAGACCATACGAGGCGTAAGTGAAGCGGGCTTCGTGAATTACCAGCCCCGCATCGATATGGCCATCCCGTACGGCAGGCATAATCTCATCGAAAGGCATTACGACTATTTCGCCGATGCTTCCAGTTACATTTTGTGCTGCCCATAATCGGAAAAGCAAATAAGCCGTAGAGCGTTCGCTAGGCACAGCAATCCGGCGTCCGGCTAGCTTTTCTGGGCGTTTGATCGCATGGGGTCCACTTGCTGTAAGCAGCAGCGGGCCGCAGCCGCGACCTAAAGCGCCGCCGCATGGCAGCAGTTTGTACCGCTCCAGAACCCAAGGCAGCGCAGCGTAGGAGATTTTGAGGACTTCTGGTCCTTCTCCGTCAGCGGCCAGCGTATTGGTAATATCAATGTCGGCATAGGTTACATTCAGCTTAGGTGCATTCGGGACAAGCCCGTGCGCCCAGGCATGAAATACAAAGGTATCGTTAGGGCAAGGGGAAAAAGCGATATTAAGCTCAGTTGTCATTACAGCACCTCCAGTAATATAGCGGCTGCCGCCGTTAATGCTTCCATTGCATCACCGATCTTCCAAGCGGCCCGGTCGCGGGGACCGACCGGGTTCGAGATGGCGCGGAGCTCCAGTACCGGGAGCCCCAGCGCCTGGGCGGCCACGGCGACTCCGTGGCCTTCCATTGCTTCCGCGACGGCATGGGGATGCCGCGCGAGATGGGCGGCGGCCGTCTCCGCGGTGCCGGTCGCCGTCGAGACCGTAAGCACGGTGCCCGTGCTTACGGGTAACCCGGCCGCTGCCAGCGCGGCCGAAACCGCTTGCACCGCGCCGCGGTCAGCCAGCACGGACACGCTGCCGAAGCCGAGCTCGGCAGCGCTGCGGAAGCCCTCCGGCGTCTCGGCCCCGAGGTCGGCGGCAATCATCTCGCTGGCTACAACCAGCGAGCCTAAAGGTGCCAGCCCCGGGAATCCGCCGCCGATCCCGACGCTCAATACGCAGCCGTAAGAACCGGCTGCGAGTGCCGCGGCGGTTCCCGCCGCCGCCGCTGCCGGCCCAGCGCCGGCAGCGATAACATGGAACCTGTCGCTGCCTTGCAGGCCGCGCAGGACCGCGTCACGCTCCGCGTCTACGGCTGTCACGATCAGCACGCGTCGTGCTCCAGCCTGCCCCTCCATAGCTTCTTCGGTAGGGGTTGGGTTGAACGAACTCATCAGGTTGCCTCCTTTAGGGTATTGAAATCGCTTACTAAAGAGTCATTCGTAAAGACAAGAATACGCCCTTTTATAGGTCAGGTCAAACTTGGGGTAATTTTTATCACTCCCTGGAAAGTGTCATAGGAAAACTTACCGGTCTCTAGACGGAAGTGACTTTTTTAGCGATGAGGTTGACAAGGAGGATGGGAAGTCGTATAGTTATCTTAACTTAAAGATATTTAATGTAAAGACAAATAAATGGATTGAATACTAGTTTGATTGAAGTGGAGGTGGAATTGATGAGTGATAAACAAGTAAATCTGCGTAATACAGAGAGTGCACCTGACGAAGAACAAGCCGCCTCACTGAAATTGTTTGTAGTCTTATCTAAGGCTTATAAGAGCCTAATGGATCATGCGGTGAAGGATATGAAGAGTTATGGCTTGGCTTCGGCTGAATTCATGGTGCTTGAAGTACTTTACCATAGAACGCGGATTCCGCTGCAACAGATCGGGGAGAAGATTCTCGTTACGAGCGGAAGTATTACCTATAATATCGACAAGTTGGAGAAAAAGGGACTGCTGAAACGTGTACCCTGTAGCGAGGATCGCCGCGTTACTTATGCGGAGATTACGGATGCAGGCCGTGAACTGTTTGATGAGATTTTCCCTCGTCATGTAGCCTCAATTCATGATTTGATGGGTGGATTAGATAAGGAAGAGAAAGTCCAGGCTATCGAATTAATGAAAAAGCTTGGCAAAGGTGTGTAGGCGCTGCGAACATGACGAATAACTAGGCGCCTCTATAAGGTTGGAAGTAGTTCGGCTCCATCCTCATTCTCCCAACTCCAGTAAGTATAAGTGAAACCCTGCTTTTTTGGGTATATCACTAATAAGATATTTAACTTAACGAAGCCAGGTAGCCATTTACTTAAGATTACCTGATATTTCGACTGGGGGCTTGGCCATGAAATGGCAGGGAAGAAGAGGGAGTTCGAACGTGGAGGACCGCAGAGGCATGAGCGGCGGTGGCAAGATGATTGGTGGCGGGATCGGAGGAATTATCCTTGTCCTGGTCATCACATTACTCAGTGGAGGCAATGCCGGGGATATCCTGGGAAGTTTGACTTCCACAGGCTCCAGTTCAACGGCCCCTTATGAACAGACCGCAGAGGAGCAAGAGCTTGCGGAGTTTGTATCGGTAGTTCTTGCCGACACAGAGGAGGTTTGGGGTGAAATTTTTCAGCAGCAGGGAATGACATATACGGACCCCACCTTAGTGCTATACAGTGGGAGTGTAGACTCTGCTTGCGGAACAGCCACCTCGGCAGTTGGTCCCTTCTACTGTCCGGGCGACGCCAAACTGTATATTGATCTGAGCTTTTATGATGAGTTGCAGCAACGCTTTCATGCGCCGGGCGACTTCGCCATGGCTTATGTTATTGCCCATGAGGTTGGACATCATGTACAGACATTACTAGGCACCTCGAAACAGCTCGATTCCCTTCGTCAGACGTTGAGCGAGAAGGAGTACAACAAATATCAGGTTCGTTTTGAGCTGCAGGCGGATTATTTCGCCGGTGTCTGGGCCAATCATGCTCAGGGTATGAATCTGCTGGAGGAAGGCGACTTAGAGGAAGCTCTGGCAGCTGCAAGCGCCGTCGGCGATGATACGATTCAGAAGCAGGCCCAGGGCTATGCAGTGCCGGATAGTTTCACTCACGGTACCTCAGAGCAGAGAAAGCGCTGGTTCTACAAAGGTTTTAACTCGGGTACGATTAAGGGCGGCGATACGTTTAACGCCTCCGAGTTGTAGATAGAAGAGGGAAGAGGAGAGCAGCCCATAGGTTATTCCGGTTCGCCGGGCGCTCTTTTTTACCCAATATCTTAACATTAAGATAATTAAATCAAAGGAATAGGGGAATGTAAAATGATAAGTGTAGGACTGTTATTAATGAGATTGGTGATTGGACTTGCGTTTATAGGACATGGTGCACAAAAGCTATTTGGATGGTTCGGAGGTTACGGTCCGAAGGGTACGGGAGGCTGGATGGAGTCCATCGGAATCAAACCGGGTGTGACTATGGCGATTTTAGCAGGGATTATGGAGCTGGTGGGCGGATTTATGTTCGCGGCAGGACTGTTAACGCCTGTTGCAGCGGTGTTGATCGCTGCCACGATGCTGGGGGCAATCGTTAAGGTTCATGCTCCAAATGGTTTCTGGTCCACTTCGGACGGGATTGAGTTTCCGCTCACGGTTCTGGTATTTGCGGTAGGTGTGGCGCTTACGGGACCAGGTTCGATTTCTCTAGATGCATTGTTTTTTAACTAAGAAGGGAGTTTATAATAATGACACTTCAAACTGCAGGAATACACCATATTACAGCTTTTGTCGGAGACGCTCAGCGCAATGTTGATTTCTACGCCGGGATTCTGGGTCTACGGCTCGTGAAAAAAACGATTAATTTTGATGCTCCAGAGGTCTATCATCTATACTTTGGAAATGAGCAGGGTTCGCCGGGAACGATTATTACATTTTTTCCTTCACCTGTAGGGCGTAGAGGCAGAATCGGCAGTGGTCAAGTTGGCGTAACGATCTACGCAGTGCCGGTCGGTGCTCTGAAATTCTGGGAACAACGCCTTGCTGAATACGGAGTTTCGGTTACAAAAGGAAGTCGGATCTCGGAACCCTATTTAGCTTTTGCCGATTACGACGGTCTGCGGATTGAACTGGTGGAACGTGAGGAAGGCCCGCTCAGTAAGTGGTCCTTTGGTGGGATTCCTACTAAATACGCAATCAAAGGTTTTGGCGGGGCTGTGCTGTATAGCAGCAATCCGTTGCAAACAGCCGAGACACTTGTTCATACGCTGGGTATGGAACATATTGCTGACGGAGATGGATATACTCGCTATAGAACCAATGGGGAGCTAGGTAATATTATTGATTTGAAGACATCACCCGTTCCGCTCGGAGCGGGAGGTGCAGGGACCGTTCATCACATCGCGTGGCGCGCAAAGGATGATGCAGAGCAACTGGAATGGTCGCGACTTGTACAGAGTCATGGGCATAGACCTACACCCGTTCAAGACCGTCAGTATTTTAATGCGATCTATTTCCGTGAAAGAGGAGGAATCCTGTTCGAGATCGCTACAGATCCTCCAGGTTTTGCCCGTGATGAAGCCCCAGATGCGTTGGGTGAAAAGTTGATGCTGCCGTCCTGGTTTGAGCCGCATCGCGCGGCTATCGAAGAAAACTTAACGCCTATTCAAGTAAGAGAAATTGAGGTGAAGCAGGGATGATTCATGTATTCCGTAAAGGTAAAGATATAACTAAACCTACGTTAGTGTTGTTTCATGGTACAGGTGGTAATGAGCAGGATTTGCTGCCGCTGGCTGAGATGTTATCTCCAGATTCATCGGTGCTAGGTATACGGGGCAATGTGCTGGAGAATGGCATGCCACGATTCTTCCGTCGGCTGGCGGAAGGAGTGTTCGATGAAGCGGACTTAGTTTTCCGTACCCACGAGATTAAGCAGTTTCTGGATGAGGCGGCAGAGAAATACGGGTTTGATGCCAACAATCTGGTAGCGGTTGGTTACTCTAACGGTGCAAACATTGCTGGTAGCCTTCTGTTTCATTATAAGGACATTTTCCGCGCGGCAGTGCTGTTGCATCCGATGGTGCCATTACGCAATGTGGAGCTTCCTTCTCTTGAAGGGGTGTCCATCTTTATTGGGGCAGGTACGAATGATCCGCTAATAGCATCTACGGAAACTCAGGAGCTAGAGGGGATTCTGCAGAAAGCAGGCGCTGAGGTTACAACCCATTGGGGCAACCAAGGTCACCGCTTGAGTATGGCGGAAGCCGATGCTGCCAAAGTTTGGCTACAGGGGTTTAGCACATCTCCAAATGCATAAAACAATTAGGATAACCGCCTTTTGGCGGTTATTTTTAAGTTATTAGCCCCGAATGAGGCCTTATAAAAGGATTGATCATTTGAGTTCCTTTACGTTAGTATGAAGAATACAAAAAAAGGCCCCCGGGTTGCTTTAGAAAGGTTGACGTAAGGATCATGATTGGAATACAAAATGCTAATAAACTTGCTGTAGATGGACCCTCAAGGAAGCAGAGATTACAACTTGCTGTTATTCTGGGCTCCATTACAACCATTGGACCGTTGTCGATTGACATGTATTTGCCAGCGCTGCCTACACTTGTCGACGATTTCGGTACGACAGCTGCTTTGGTGCAGCTAAGTCTTACCTTCTTTTTATTGGGACTGGCCTCGGGTCAGTTAGTAGCTGGACCACTGAGTGATGTATATGGACGTCGCCGTCCACTGCTTATAGGGATGTTCATCTATGCTGTTTCCTCAGTGCTATGTGCTTTTAGCCCTTCGATTGGACTTTTAATTGTTTTGCGGTTTATTCAAGGTCTTGCTGGTTCAGTGGGTGTAGTTGTCTCTAGGGCGGCTGTGCGTGATCTGTACAGTGGCTCTGAACTAACGAAATTTTTCTCTTTATTGATGATTGTTAATGGTCTGGGTCCGATTTTGGCACCAGTCATTGGAGGACAGCTCTTAAGAGTGACTACATGGCAGGGGATATTCCTCGTATTATTTGCTGCCGGAATTATCTTCTGCTTGACGATTCTCCTGCGCTTGCCTGAGACATTGCCGAAGGAGCGGCGCTCCAAGAGTGGATTGAAGGGTACTCTGCTTACCTTTAAGGTGTTACTTGGCAACCGCAAGTTTATGGGTTATGCCTTGTCCCAAGGCTTTGTTACAGCGTCTATGTTCGCTTATATCTCGGGGTCATCTTTTGTTTTGCAAAATATTTTTGCGGTTACTCCGCAGATATACAGTTTGATCTTTGCTGTGAACGGGATTGGGATTATTATTACAGGTCAAATTGCCGGCAGACTAGCTGGTAAGGTGAGTGAAACGAAGCTGCTGCTTAGCGGGTTGCTGCTCTGTACAACGGGGGGCGTCTTGCTGCTGCTTACGATCCTGGTAGGGGGAGGGCTGATCCCTATTCTAATCTGTCTGTTCGCCGTTGTCTCCAGTGTGGGGATTGTCGGAGCAACCAGCTTCTCACTGGCGATGCAGGACCAAGGAGAAGCCGCAGGCAGTGCTTCGGCCTTAATCGGACTCTTACCGTTGCTGCTTGGTAGCTGTGTAGCACCGCTTGTGGGTCTTGGGGGCGTAGACTCAGCACTTCCGATGGCAATTGTGATTGCCTGTACGGGTGTTCTCTCTATTCTGTCTTATTTTCTGTTGGTCAGACGCGGGAATTCTAATTCCTAACAGTTTATCCTTAAAACCTTGAAAGAGAGCAATACTTTCAGCAAACTTTCAGCGGGTTTTAACGTTCCTTATCTGCAAAAGGATTATATTGGAGGTAAGGAAGGGAGGGATGATTATGAGTATATCCGCAGTCTCAGGTTCTACATCGTATACTACCTCGACGTCTAGTACCACAGATACCAGCGCGCTCGAGAAACAAAAAGCGAAGCTGGAAGCCGAATTGGACAAGATTGACGCCAGCTCGGATGACGCGAAGACCAAAGAAACGAAAACGAAACAAATTGAGCAGCAAATCAAGCAGATCGAGGCACAGATTTCCCAGAAGTCGCAGAGCAGTGCTTCCGCAGCAAGCAGTAGTGCAGAAGCACCTGCCAAACCTGCAAACAATGCACTTGCTGCGGCAAGCCCGCAAGAGATCGCTAACGCAACAACGGATAGCCAAGGCAGATTTGATATCCGTGTATAAACCATACTAAATCGTGTTACATAACAAAAAGGGCATCCTTTGCCGTGAGGGATGTCCTTTTTGTTATGTATTTTTAAGATTAGACTACAATTTAAATGTTCTTTTATCACATTGTTGGCCAATACTAGAAAGATACCCTTAAAATAAAGTTCCGTCATATTGATCTGTCCAGCTTCGTACTATATTAACTATGCTTATCCTCATTTCCCAAAAAATCTTTAGCTGTTGCAGGGGTTAGGGATTTGCTGGCAGTCTAATAGAGTAGGTGTTGATTATCACGGGTCTTCTATTCCAAGAATTGCTATAATGGACTAGTTGTAAAAATTGTCTAGCACAACGTGTGTCAGCGGTAAAGGCAGGTGGGCTCATGCATTCAAAGCAACAGACATTAGAAAGATTCAAAATTGTAAGACTGATCTTATCTATCTATCGGATCCGGGCGGTCAGAGCTCTTTTTCCAGTGGCTATCATAGCGTTCGTATACTGGGAGGGGCAACATGAGCTGAAGCAGGTTCATTTAGGACTTATAATGCGTGAACTAAGGCGAGTACCTACGTCTGCTATTTTGCAAATGATTGGTTTTGCACTTCTTTCCGTAGCTGTGATGAGTGCTTATGATTATTTGATTCGGGCACATTTTCGTTTAAAAGTAGGGCTGTGGAGTACCTTTCGGTATGCATGGATTGCTAATACATTTAATAACTTGATTGGGTTTGCAGGTCTGGCTGGAGTTGGTTTAAGGACGCTGCTGTATAAAAAAAGCGGAGTGCCGACCTCCGTGCTAACGCCCGCCATTGTATTTCTGTCGCCGCTTATGATTACCGGGTTATCACTACTTTCATGGGCGAATATCTTTGGTTTACTCCCGGCCACGGCTTTGCTGGAAGAACATCGCTGGCTGGTATTTGCAGTATGGGGTATGGCGCTTTATTTACCGGTTTTTGTGTTTGTGCAGCGCTCATCGCTTTATGCGAAATGGATTAACCGGGGAAAAGGCAGAACACCATGGCTTACAGTCGTTAACTCCGTCGGGGCTTCCTTTCTGGAATGGAGCTTTGCTGGCGTGACGTTTTGGACCATCAGCAGCCATCTCTTGGATGAGGTCCATTTTATAGCTATCTTTGGTATATTTACGATTGCTGCCATTGCCGGCATCTTGAGTATGGCACCCGGCGGTATCGGTGCATTTGACCTTATCGCCTTGCTCGGGCTGACTCAGCTGGGCTACCAGACTGATAAGGCGATGGCGGTGCTTGTCATCTTTCGATTGTTTTATTATGTCATTCCTTGGTTGATCGGATTGGTGCTGGCTGCACTGGAAATTGGCCTGCAAGGAAAAAAGGATCAAGATCGTTCAGTTCCAGGGTTCGAACCCTCTCTTAACAAATGGCAGAAGATCTGGGGCTGGCCGGGTCAGTATACCTTTCTGAGCGATCTTGGGATGTGGGCTCTTGGCAAGCTGGTACTAGCTAGCGGGCTTATTCTCTTACTATCTACAGCAGTACCTGGATTGCTGTATAGGTTGAAGATTACGGAGGAAATATTGCCGTTTCCGGTAATGCAGCTTTCTCATCATCTGTCTGTCCTTATTGGTTTTATGCTGATTTTATTGTCGCGGGGCATTACATTGCGGGTTCATAGTGCATATGTATGGACTAGCGTACTTCTGTTTATTGGATCGTTGTTCGCAGTCACTAAGGGGTTTGATTATGAAGAGGCGCTGTTGCTACTTATAGTAGCGCTTATTCTTTGGATATCCAGATCGCGGTTTTATCGGATTAGTGCGCCAATCAGCAGACAGAGTGCGATCCGGTGGTTTGCCCTCACTTCAGTAATTGCACTAAGCTACTATCTGATGGGCTGTTATGTACATCGTGGATTTCTGAAGCATCTGCCTCCGGGTGTACAGCCTGAATGGTTGCAGCGGTATAGTCATGTTGCATTTACGGCAGTGGGAGGATTGGTCTTGTCTTGGGTACTGCTCATAATGTGGGTAAACCTCAGGCCCCATCATAAGGAGAACGAGCTGTTCGGGACCTTGGATGTAGCTAAGCTGAAACATTTTCTAGATGGAGTTCAAGGCAATACCTTAACGCATACGTTATTTTTGGGTGATAAGGGCTTCTTCTGGGCTCAGAACGATAAAGTGCTGCTTGCTTTCGCCAGAGTTAGGGATAAGCTCGTTGTGCTGGGTGATCCGCTGGGAGAGAGAAGCTTAATGAATGAAGCCATCAGTGAATTTAGACAAGCTGCAGATCAGTATGGTCTGGTTGTAGTCTTCTATCAAGCTTCACCTGCTTTTTTATCGGTCTATCAAGAGCAGGGCTATCGCTTTTTTAAGCTGGGTGAAGAGGCAGTGATAAGCCTTGATAACTTTGCACTCAGTGATCTGAAGAATGGTGATCTGCAACGGGTAAGCGATCGTTTTGAACGGGAAGGCATGATTGTTGAAATTACAGAAGCGCCGCATGCTGATAGTTTGCTGAGAGAACTGCGAACGATATCGGACGAGTGGTTGAATGGCCGAGCGGAAAAGGGTTATTCGTTAGGCTGGTTTAAGGTCGACTATCTGCAACTGGCTCCCATTGTGGTGGTGCGGAACACCAAAGGTACAATACTGGCATTTGCTTCTATTATCCCAGGGTATGATCAAGGATTGACTCTGTCCGTAGATTTGTTGCGCCAGGGGAAGAATGTGCCAAACGGGACAGTGGATTATTTATTGGTTTGTATGCTGGAATGGGCGAAGTCCAAGGGATATCGGCGATTTAATCTAGGCAACACTCCTCTATCATCCAGTGGAGGGCAGGACCCCGGAACTCTGAAGGAGGAGAAGCTGGCTCATCAAGTGTTTAATAGAGGTGGGCATGGGCATGGTTACGGTTTTGCCAGATTGCGTCGTTACAAGGAAAAGTTCAATCCAGAGTGGGAGCCGCGTTACTTGGCTTATCCAGCGTCCCTAACATTACCCGTCTTAACACTGGATCTGGTGAGGCTTGTATCCCGACATCCGGAGCATAAAGCGAATAACTAAAAAAAGGTGCCCAACGCCAAACGGCGTTGGGCACCTTTTTAATCAGGTACAAGTGATTTACTTCTTGTCAGCTTCTGCATCCGGCAGAGCCCAGACGGAGACGCTGCCGCCATTGACCGGGAAGGTCGCCCAACCATCTTTTTCAATGGTTATGGTGGCTTTATGGTTATGGGTGAAATCCACCCATGCTTCACCGGCGCGATGTTCTCCTACGAACATTCTCTTCTGGCCATTCTCACCATTACTGATCACAACCGCACAACCGGAGTGTTCAATATCCTCCACGCCGAGCCGTGTCCAGCCAATCGTGTTAGGATGATCGAAATAATCCTTCTGTTCACCATAAGCTTTGTGATAGCGGGTATACAGCAAAGGGTCAATCGCATCTTTTTTACCTGCTACAGGTGTTGGTCCTTCGATCCCATAATAATCCCCGTAAAAGACCACAGGATATCCATCCCGTCGCAGCAGGATAAGCGCGTAAGCACTTTGCTTGAACCAATCATCTACCCAGGATTCCAGGGCTTCGTGAGGCTGAGAATCATGATTGTCAACGAAGGTTACAGCATTGGTGGGATGGGTCTGCACCAGCGTGTCATCAAGAATTTTGGTCAGATCATAGTTTCTGCCCTCCAAGGAAGCTGAATGCAGCTTGTAGTGAAGGGATACATCGAAGAGGTCAATTTTATAATCGACGGTATTCAGAAATTGTCGGCAGGACTCTAAGTCGGAATTCCAGAATTCACCGACGATATAGAAGTCCTTCTCACATTTATTAAACATCTCTACCGCGAATTCTTTAACAAACTCATGGTTGATATGTTTGATGGCGTCCAAGCGGAAGCCGCTGCAGTGGAGGGTGTCCACCAGCCATTTTCCCCATTGGATCATTTCTTTTTTGACTTCCGGATGGCTGTAATCAATATTAGCGAACATTAGATAATCATAGTTTCCGAACTCGTCGTCAACATTCTGATTCCACGCTTTATTCTCGCCTACTATACGGAATACGCCGGTTCGCTCTTCTTTGGCGTCAAAGTCAGTGCCGTTAAAATGATTGTGATTCCACTTAAAGGCAGAGTGTTCATTCCCGCGGCCAGGGAAGGTGAATTTTGTCCAACCCTCAATCTCGAAAGGTTTCGAAATTTCTTTCATCCGATCATTGGGGTCGACCTCGATGACTTGGAATACTTCCTTTTCATCCGCGCCTGCCTTATGATTCATGACCAAATCAACGTAGACGGCGATGCCATTCTTTTGACATTCCGAAATTGCGTTGATCAGTGCTTGTTTGGTGCCATATTTGGTGCGTACCGTACCTTTTTGGTCATATTCGCCCAGATCGTATAGATCATACACGCCATAGCCTGTATCTTCTGCGGAGACGGCCTTTGTCACAGGAGGTACCCAAACTGAATCAATGCCTACGGCTTTTAGCGCGGCTGCAGTTTCTTTTAAGCGATCCCAGTGTTTCCCGTCCGCAGCAACATGCCATTCAAAAAACTGCATCATTGTATGGTTCCTCATTAGTTCTTACGCCTCCATATCCCATCAAGCAAATTTTACTCTCAACACTCTGATTAGTTTTTCAGATAACTCTTATTAAACTTAAAAACAGACTATGAAAAATAAGGCCAGTTGTTGAATGCGCAGGAAGGGACATGATTGTCATTAAACAGGCTTGAAAAGAATGATTTCTGACCTTTGAGAGAGATGCACAGCGTTGCGTCCATTCCGTTTGGAGCTATACAGAGCATGGTCGGCTTCAGAGAGTAGCTCTTCTAGAGTGGCCTCTGGATTTAGGGCCTCTACAACTCCAAAGCTGGCGGTCACATTAATGGGCCCGATGACGGTATATAAGGTGCTTTGTTCAATATCCGCGCGGATATTTTCGCAGAGCAATGCAGCTTGCTTCAGCGACGTCTCTGGCAGACAGATCACAAATTCCTCGCCACCATAACGGCCAAAGAGATCTCCCTCCCGCAGATGCCTGCTGCACACTTGGACAATATGCTGTAGAGCTTGATCTCCATATTGATGGCCATAGCGGTCATTAATGCTCTTGAAGAAGTCCACATCCAGCAAAATCATAGATAATGAGCTCCGCAGGCTGCCAGCCCGGGCAAGCAATGCTTGACTAAGCTCCAAAAAATAGGAGCGGTTATAGATACCCGTAAGGCTGTCCATCGTAGCCAATTGACGCAGCTTCTCCTGAAGCAGTATTCGTTCAGTCACGTCAATCAGCATGATCATCTGTCCTGCTATGTGCCCCTCTTGTTTCTGTACCGGAGAGGAGCGGATTTGATAATAGCAGATCTCCTCTGCTTTGTTCCAAGCCACTTCCCGTTCTTCGCGCAATAGTGGCTCGGCATCCATCACATAGGACAAGGCGTCTTTGCCTGCGTTAAGAAATAATTGTGCTAGCGGCTTGCCAATCGATGAGGAGTTGAGCCCCTCTATCATATCCGCGGCTGCCCGATTGTAATCGACGAGCATGTCCGAGCGGTCGGTGACAAGCACTCCCTCCCGCATGCTCTCGAACAGATTCTCACGAGCAATAGGTGCAGCCGTTAACATGCCCCGGGATAAAATAGCCCAAATATATAGGGAGGAGGTCAGGCTCATAATGATCGGGACGGGGTCCATTCCGTAAGGAGTCAAGCCCATCAGATACAAAAAAGAGCCGAGTGTTGGAAGGCTTAACCCGATTATTATTGTGACGATCTGCCTGCGGTATACCCTTTTCATCCGGTTCCACTGCCATATCATGAGGCAAATGGCTGCCAGCAGACAGCCGAAAGTTAAGCTGCCGTGAACGATATACCAAGGTCCCATCACAACATCAACGAGTGGGGTGGGCGTATTTTCCCGTAAATAAATGGATTTATAGAAGAGATGATGGTAATCATTGGTCCAGACCAGCAGCGTTGTAATGAATGGAATGATAAATAACGCCGTCCGTAGGCCTTTTTTAAACAGCGTCTCCAGCCCAACGAAATGGATCACCATGATTAGACTAGCCGGCGCAATGAAGGGCATCCCCAGATATTCTAACTTAATCCAGAAGCTGATTTCCTCCAGAGTTTTCCCCGATAACTCTAAGGCGAAACCGAAGGTGTAAATAGCAGAGGTAAAGGAGCTTATAACAAAAGCCCTGATTCCTAAGAAATCAGTTTTTTTATAGTAGGCGAAAAGGGCTAGTAAGACGCTCAGCACACCTGATATAGCAACAATTACAATATAATTCGAGATTATAGATCCCATGGGTCTATTGTCACCTACCGAGGAAAGATATGGATAAATATTACCACATATCTGCGGATATAAAAAAAATACTTCGGGTTTGTGGTCAAAAAAATGTCTCCTAGACAAAATGACGCAATTTAACAGGAGCTATTTTACTAATTGTCTAGTGAGAGTGCAGTCAGTAGCGTGTAACATGTTACTTAATACTACATGAAATAGAATTTTTCTTTATTTTATCTATATAGCGTCAGTTTATATAACATTATTAACATGGCTTATTTTGAAAAGGGGGGCTGAGGATGTCATCACTAGCGACAAATATTCCTGAGATTCAGCTGGAGAATGTTGAAATGCGTTATCGGACAGAAGCTGCGGAAGTGCTTGCCCTGCATCAGGTGAGTCTTGATATTGCTAAAGGGGAGTTCGTCTCCCTGCTCGGACCTTCCGGATGTGGCAAAACGACGCTGCTTAGACTGATGGCCGATCTCATAGCACCAACAGGCGGGAACATTGTGGTAGCTGGGAAAAGTGCCAGAGAAGCCAGGCTGGCGCAAAAATATGGCATTGTTTTTCAAAGTCCAGTGTTATACGACTGGCGGAAAGTGAAGCATAACATCACATTGCCACTGGAGCTGATGGGGGTAAAGAAGTCAATCCGTGAGGAAAAGGCGATGGAGCTTCTTGATCTGGTGGGGCTGCAGAGCTTTGCGGATAAATATCCGTGGCAGCTCAGCGGCGGGATGCAACAGCGTGTAGCGATTGCCAGAGCGCTATCGATGGAGCCGGAAATTCTGCTCATGGATGAGCCATTCTCTGCGCTGGATGAATTTACGCGTGAGCGATTGAATGAAGAGCTATTGTCTGTCTGGAGTAAAGTGCAGAACACAATTGTTTTTGTAACTCATAGTATTCCTGAATCTATATTCCTCTCTGACCGGGTGTTTGTTCTTTCCCCGCATCCGGGTCGCTTGTCTGCTGTGGTCGAAATTCCTCTGCCACGTCCGCGAACGGCGGAAATGAGAAATAGCCCAGAGTTTTTCGAACTGATCGCACGTATTCGCGACAGCTTCGAAGGGGTGTAGTGATGAAAGGGGGCAGTATCTTTGTGCGAGGTCGTCTGCTGCCGTTGTTCGTCTGGATTTTTGGCCTGCTGCTAGTCTGGGAAGGCACTTCCTGGATGCTGCTCCATGTGGTGGAGACGCCGTTAGCACAGTCCAAGCTGCCATATGTTCATGAGGTGTTAGCTACCTTGTGGCAGTATGGAGGCACGCTCTTGAAGGAGGGGGCTGCGACCTTCGGTAATGCTGGTGTTGGCTTCCTGATTGGAGCGGTAGCTGGTGCCTCATTGGCGGTGCTGATGAGTTTGTCGAAGACAATAGAGCAATTAACTTTTCCTTATGCTATTGCCTCGCAGATGATTCCGATTCTGGGGTTGGCACCCATCATCTACGGGATTGTGCGCGATGAGCAGACCTCGCGGATTATTATTTCGGGATATATCACCTTTTTCCCGGTGGCTCTGAACATGCTGCGCGGCTTGCGGAGTGTAGATCCATCAGCGCTCGAATTGATGCATTCTTACGCGGCCAAACCTTGGGCGGTCTATTGGAAACTCAGATTCCCAGCGGCTTTGCCGGGTTTGTTCGGTGGACTTAAGATAGCTGCCCCACTTGCTGTGACTGGAGCTATTCTGGTGGAGCTTATGGGTGCCCAGCATGGCATTGGTGTAATTATGCTGCGCAATCTCTATTATGGAAGCTCTCACACCTATATGTTCTGGTCTACGGTGATTGTGGGTGCCTTGCTGGGGATCGTAAGCTACTGGTTAATCAGTCTGATAGAACGCCTGGTAACGCCTTGGCAGCCTGAATATCGTCCGAAAGGAGGCAGCCGCTAATGGAAACTAATTCCGTTCGGGAGACCTCGTTTATAGGCTCTAGTGGTAAAGAAATGGCTCAGCCGGCGCTAACGGCTACACAAAAGAATGCTGCAGCCGTTCCTAAACCTGCGGAAGCTACGGCGAGTCGAGGCGGCTCACGAATGCTGAAGAGGATATTTAGCGCAGGGGTGCTGCTGCCTGTACTGGCAGGTCTGTTATTTCTTGCCCTATGGGAATTTCAATTCTTTCATAAGATCTTTGATCTGAAAAAATATCAACTCCCGCTGCCTACAGCCATCGCCGAAACTATGCGAGATAATTTCAGCTTGTTGTTGTCCTATACCGGATACACTCTTGCTGAAGCTGTGCTGGGAATGTTGGTTGGTTCTGCTATCGGCTTTCTGATCGCTTTAATAGCGACAGCTTGGCCGCGCTGGGGGAGTGGAAGCTTGACGCTGGTTGCCGCCCTAAATGCTGTGCCTATCGTTGCCCTCGCGCCCATCATGAATCTGTGGTTTGGAGATGGGATAGGCTCACGAATTGCCATAGTAACCGCAACTACAATGGCAGCGATGGCGATCAACGCCTATAAAGGCATGGCGGCGATTGATCCATTGGCACTGGATCTGATGCATTCTTATGCGGCGGGTAAACCGGCGGTGTTCCGTTATCTGCGGATTCAGAGCAGTCTGCCCTATGTATTTACGGCACTGAAGATTAATGCTACTGCCAGTATGATTGGCGCCATTGTTGGGGAATTCTTTTTCTCCTCAAAAGGGCTTGGGTATCTGCTCTCCAATTCCATTAAAGTTGCCAAAATGCCACTGGGCTGGTCCTGTATTGTGCTGGCTGCAATTGCAGGCGTGTTCTTCTATTTAGTGGTTGAGCGGCTGGAGAAAGTATTCATTAAGTGGCATCCTTCGCAGCGTACTTAATCTTACCCTCATTACATCCGGCCATAGTGGGAATGGAAAAGAGAAACCGCCCACGGCTGTATGCATAAACGCACCACGATGATTGTCCATACTGTGCTTGTTACAAACTTAAATTACGATAGGGGGAGTTCGATTGATGAACGGGAAAAAACGCAAATTTCGTGGTGGTTTGTTGGTAATCGTGATGATGTTGAGTGTTTCTTTAATGGCGGGTTGCGGTGACAACAATAATAACTCGGCAGCTGAAGCTACGACTGCCCCTGAAGCATCAGCAGCTCCTGACGCAAGTGCTGCTACTGAACCGGCTGCTGATCCAGTTACAGTGAAGCTACAGCTGAAATGGGTGCCGCAGGCACAATTCGCTGGGTATTTTGTGGCGCAGGATAAAGGATATTACAAGGAAGAAGGCTTGGATGTAGAAATTCTGCCGGGTGGGCCTGATATCGTTCCGGAACAGCAGGTGGCAGGCGGCTCCGCAGATATCGGTGTGGGTTGGGTAGCCAGCTTGCTGCCGAGTCTTGAAGAGGGAATGCCACTGGTACAGATCGCGCAAATCTATCAAAAGAGCGGATTGGTCCTGGTCTCCAAAAAATCGGCGGGCATTAACTCAGCCGCTGATCTTAAGGGTAAAAAAGTCGGCAACTGGATGGGTGGCAACGAATTTGAACTATTAGCGTTATTCGATAAATATAAGTTCGATCCGAATAAGGATCTAAGCTTTACGAAGCAAGGGTTCACGATGGATCAGTTCTTAGGTGATCAGATCGATGCGGCCTCAGCAATGACTTACAACGAGTACCAAGTGGTGTTGGAGTCAGGCATTAAGGCTGAGGATCTGAATGTCATCGACATGAATACAGAAGGTGTTGCAATGCTTGAGGATAACTTGTTTGCTAATAAGGAATGGCTTGCGGAAAACAAAGAGACTGCGGCAAAGTTTGTGCGTGCCTCCCTGAAGGGCTGGAAAGATGCAATTGCTGATCCTGCAGCCGCCGTGGACAGTGTGATGAAGCAAGCGGAAGACGGCAGTACGACGAAGGAACATCAGCTGACAATGATGACTGAGGTTGCCAAGCTGATTCTGCCTGAAGGCTTTGACAGTGCCAAAATGGGATATACCGATGCGGCGGCGTTCCAGCAAACTGCTGATATTTCGCTAAAATTTGGTGTCATTAAAGAACCGGTCAAGGTAGATGAGGCTTATACGAACGAAATCGTAGAAATGGCAGCAAAATAACTAACTGAGCTTAATGTTATAGTGAATGGCCGCCTGATCTGGCGGTCATCTATTATAATCAGCAGTCCATCAGTGCATCTGAAACAGAGAAAGAGGTGCGAGCTATGTCTCTCCTAGTAACGCAGGCTGAAAGGGTTAAGAATTATGTGAATGGAGCTTGGGTAGAATCGTCGTCCGGGCGAGATGAAGAGGTTTATAATCCGGCGACGGGTGAAGTGATTGCTTATGTGCCTATTTCCAGTAGGGAAGAGCTGGGTGCAGCGGTAGAAGCGGCTGCGGCGGCATTTCAAGCGTGGAAAAGGGTCGCTGTGCCGCGTCGTGCCCGCTACTTTTTTCATTATCAACAGCTGCTGGTAAAGCATTGGCATGAGCTGGCCGAGCTGATTACGCTGGAGAATGGAAAAAGTCTGGAAGAGGCGCAAGGTGAGGTGCAGCGTGGAATTGAGTGTGTGGAGTTTGCCGCAGGCATCCCCACGTTGATGATGGGCAGCCAGCTTCCGGACATTGCTACCGGAATTGAATCCGGGATGTACCGTTATCCATTGGGGGTTATCGGGGGGATTGCCCCGTTTAATTTTCCGATGATGGTTCCTTGTTGGATGTTTCCGCTTGCCATCGCTTGTGGAAATACCTTTGTGCTGAAGCCTTCTGAACGGACGCCGCTGCTTGTTAATCGATTGGCAGAGTTATTTGCCGAAGCGGGCTTTCCTCCAGGTGTACTAAATGTGATACATGGGGCGCACGAGGTTGTGAATGGGATGCTGGAGCATGATGAAGTGAAGGCGATTTCGTTCGTCGGTTCGCAGCCGGTTGCGGAATATGTATATAAGACAGGGACAGCGCAGGGAAAACGGGTGCAGGCGCTAGCTGGAGCCAAGAATCACTCGATTGTGCTGCCTGATGCGGAGCTGGACATTGCGGTCAAAAATATCATTGCGGCTTCCTTTGGCTCGGCAGGTGAGCGGTGTATGGCTTGCTCGGTCGTAGTGGTTCATGAGGATATCGCTGACGAGCTAGTGAACCGTCTGGCTGCGGCTGCAGATGAGCTTAAGATTGGTAATGGCGCCGATGACGGGGTGTTTTTGGGTCCGGTAATTCGCCAGTCGAATAAGGAGAGGACTCTTTATTACATTGAGACTGGTGAAGCTGAGGCAGCCAAGCTTGTGAGAGACGGGCGGAAGGATGCTGCTACGGGTGGTGCGGGTTATTTTATCGGGCCGACGATATTTGATCATGTACAGCCGGGAATGACCATCTGGAAGGATGAGATTTTTGCACCGGTATTGTCAGTGATTCGTGTGAAAAGTCTGAGTGAAGCGATTGGGGTAACGAATCAGTCCCCATTCGCGAATGGGGCGTGCATTTATACAGATAGCGCAAAGGCGATCCGTGAATTTCGGGAAGAAATTGATGCAGGGATGTTGGGTGTGAATCTGGGTGTGCCTGCGCCCATGGCCTTTTTTCCTTTCTCGGGTTATAAGAAATCGTTCTATGGAGACCTGCATGCCAATGGGCGTGATGGGGTGGAGTTCTATACGCGTAAAAAGATGATCACTGCCCGTTATTAGAGAAAATGAGCTGCTGAGAGGAGAATATGTTATGCAGAGTCTGGGGAACGATAGTGAGCTTGCGGTGAGGAAGGATCAGGAATATTTATGGCACAACATTACGCCTTATAGTGAAAAGAATCCGCCTATGATTGCCGCCTCGGCAAGTGGGTCGTGGATTACGGATATACAGGGCAATCGATTTTTGGATGGGATGTCTGGCTTGTGGTGTGTAAATGTGGGATACGGGCGCAAGGAGCTGGCGGAAGCTGCTTACAATCAATTGCTGACCCTGCCATATTTTCCTCTGACACAAAGTCATCTCCCGGCGATTGGGCTGGCGGAGAAGCTGAATGAATGGCTCGGAGATGATTATGTGATCTTTTTTTCCAATAGTGGATCGGAAGCCAATGAGGCTGCTTTCAAAATGGCCCGCCAGTACCAGCAGCAAATCGGCCAGCATTATCGCCATAAATTTATTGCCCGTTATCGTGGGTATCATGGCAGTTCACTTGGAGCATTATCTGCAACGGGCCAGGCCCAGCGCAAATATAAATATGAACCGTTGGCGGGTGGTTTTCTGCATGTAGCTCCCCCGGACAGCTATCGCCGCCCGGCCGGGATGACTGTGGAAGAATTCAACCTCCAGTGTGCACAGTCCATAGAGGATATGATTATCTGGGAAGGCGTGGAGACGGTAGCTGCGGTGATTATGGAGCCTGTAATTACGGGTGGTGGCGTCATTGTACCGCATCAGGTTTATTTGGATCGGGTGCAGGAAATCTGCCGTAAGCACGGTGTGTTGCTCATTATGGATGAGGTGATTTGTGGATTCGGACGTTCTGGACGTAAGTTTGGTCATCACAACTTTAATGTGAAGCCTGACATCGTAACGATGGCTAAGGGACTGACTAGTGCTTATCTTCCTTTATCCGCGACTGCTGTTCGTAAGGATATCTATGAGGTGTTTAAGGATAATAGCGATGACTATGGGTATTTTCGTCATGTGAATACATTTGGTGGCAATCCTGCTTCCTGTGCGCTGGCGCTGCGTAATCTGGAAATTATCGAGCAGGAGAAGCTGGTGGAACGTGCGGATCTTTTAGGTAAAAGAATAAATACGGAATTTACTGAGCTGCTTGATCACAAGCTTGTAGGTGATGTCCGCAGCTTTGGTTTGGTGACAGGGATTGAGCTGGTTGAAGACAAGGTCAGTAAGAAACCGTTAGATCTGAGTATTGTGAAAGGAATTATTGCCGAATGTAAGTCCAAGGGGCTTATCATCGGTAAAAATGGCGATACCGTAGCTGGGTTCAATAATGTGCTTACCTTCGCCCCACCGTTATCCTCCTCGGATGAAGATATAGAATTTATTATCGATACTTTTAAATCTGTGCTGAACGGGGGCTAGGTAAAGTGATTTTGTCTGGATATAGAAATTGGTAAGCGCGCAGGGCGACTTGAATGGAGATCCGATTCTCTGGCTGCATGAAGTCTTCACCCAGTAGCTCTGTTATTTTGTCCAGGCGATAATAAAGGGACTGTCTGACAATGAATAAGTTTCGAGCGGCAATTTGTTTGGAACCATCATGATCCAGATAAACACGAAGGGTAAGCAGCAGCTCGCTGCCTTTGGTTTGGTCGTGGTCGATTAGCGGGCCGAGATAACTGCGAATGAAGTTCTGTAACGTTTTTCCGTCGTTTAAGCTCAACAGCAACTGGAATACACCCAGTTCTTCATAGAAGAGTAGTGACTTCTGGTAACAGGAGTATAACGACAATGCCTGTAGGGCTTCCTGATAACCGGAATAGGCTCGTTTTAGGCGCTTATGCGATTTGCTGACTCCAATGACGAGCTGCAAATCCTTGAGCTTCTCATCGGAGCGGATGTTCTGCAGGGCTTCAAGTGCTTGTTGAAGTCGCATTTTGCCAGGCATTTTCGATTGGATATCGAGGGCGATGACGGTGAGGCGATTGTTCTTAAGGGTGATCAGCGGACGTAAAGAATATTTCTCAAAGATGGAACGCAGGATGAGCGAAAGATGGAAGGTGATGGACTCCCATTCGTTCTCCGAGCTGTTCCATTTTACATCTCTGGGGTTCTTGATCTCTATAAGGCATACACGGTAAGGGAGCTCGTTGACTACGTTGAAATTGGAGTCGATCAGGCCCTTTAAGCGGTTATCATCTTCGATGCGGCCATTGATCAGCTCGTCGACCCATAGATTTTCTGAAAAAAGCTTACGCTCCTCCATATACCGGGTCCGCAGCAGCTCTTGTGCAATGGACAAAGAGGCGGAATCCAGCAGCAGACAGTCGAACTCCTGTGGTTTGTGATTGCATACCATCAGAATGTAAGCCCAGGTCTGATCCAGCGCACCTACAGGCTTGAGCGCGATGGTCTTCTGTCCATATTCCCGGATATAGGGGGCGGCGTCAGGTTGAATTCCTTCCAGCTCGTCGCCGAAGGCGGTGAAAAAATTCAGCAATAGAGCCTGCTCTTCCGGCGGAAGTGCCGGGAAAAATAAGGGTTTGCCTTGCAGCTGCATATAGACAATTTGTGTGCGGGTGCTTTTGCACAATAATTGCAGCACTTTCAGCGTTCCTTGTGAAGTTAAGGTCAGGCGGTGGAATTCACGTGAGATTTTTTCAAGTTCTTGGAGCATCCGGTGATGCCGGTTAATGATAATCGAGTGAAGATCCAACGTGATATCTACGAACCGAACCGTGCGGGTGAAGATGATTAGCGGAAAGTCATGCCTGTCGGCTAAGTCGATCATCTCTTGCGGGATGGTGCTGAAATACGTACCTAACTCAATACATAGGCAAGCTGCATTTTTGTCGATCAGGTTCTGCATAAACTCCAAGGAGGAAGGGAGATCAACACTTGCACCAATCCCCGTAGTCAAAATCATTTCTTCGCCATGAATTAGAGTCTCGAAGTTGGCACTTTCCAGCACATGCACCCAGCGAATGGCACGGCTTAGGCCGCTTTTCCCGCCGATCACCTCGGCTTCTGCGAATAGTGGTCTTTTTAAAGCGTCACGAATGGTTAATACAAGCTCCCAGTCCATAGTTACTCCCCCTCGATCTTCTGCGCTCTGGCCTTCGGCTAATGCCTTGTTATTCTCAGCCTATTCTCACACGTAAAAAATACAGTTTTGAAATTAGACAAAGTGTCTAATGCAACGAAAATTCGAAATGACTATAGTTTGATTAACGGATGTCAGTATATATAACCTAATCAGGAAGAACGTTGAGAGATAAATTCTGTTAATGCTTATATTACTACAATAAATTAAAGATGTAAGCAAAATATTCAGACAAAACTTGAAATAATGTTATATTATATAACACAAATATGAAAAATTACCCATAAGGAGGGACTAGTGATGGAGCATTCATCTCCGTTAACAGCATTTACACCTGATATGTTCATGCGCAATTTCGCCGAGGCTGAGCCGCCTCTGACCCATAAGGGTGCCCTGGATGAGTCCAATCGCTGTCTATATTGCTACGATGCCCCCTGTATAAAAGCGTGTCCGACCAGCATTAATATTCCCTCCTTTATCAAACGGATCGCTACTGACAATTTGAAAGGCTCGGCACAGACGATTATGGATTCCAATCCTGTGGGTGCCAGCTGTGCTCGTGTTTGTCCTACAGATGAGCTGTGTGAAGGAGCCTGCGTGTTAAATGATGCCTCAGCGCCGATCCAAATCGGACTGCTGCAGCGTTATGCGACAGATTGGGCGATGAACAGCGGAGTTCAATTATTTAAGGCTGGCACCCCTAATGGGAAAAAGGTAGCCGTAATCGGCGGTGGTCCTGCGGGATTGTCTGCAGCTAGGGAGCTCGCCCGTGAAGGTTTTGCTGTTGTGATCTACGAAGCAAAGGCGTTAGCGGGTGGGCTGGATACACATGGGATTGTATCGTTTCGGCTCCCACAGTCTGTATCTCTTTGGGAAGTAGAGCAGGTAGAGAAGCTGGGTGTGGAAATACGTACAGGTGTAAAAGTCGGAGTGGATGTTTCTGTAGATGAGCTGAAGTCGGATTATGATGCCATCGTTTTGGCAGCGGGTATGGGATATGTGCCTCCAATAGGGATTGAAGGTGAAAAAATGGCTGGAGTTTATGACGCCATTGCGCTCGTAGAATCCACTAAGACGGGCATTCCTCTGCTAGAGCTGATGGGTCAGCGGGTTGCTGTCATTGGTGCAGGGAATACGGCTATTGATGCAGCGACTTGTTCAGTGCGGCTGGGAGCCACCAATGTAAAAATGGTCTACCGCCGGACCCGTGAAGAGATGACGGCATATGACTTTGAATATGAATTTGCGAAGCAGGAAGGTGTGGAGTTCAACTGGCTTACCTTACCGAAACGTATCGTGGGTGATGAGCTTGGGAATGTAACCGCACTGGAATGTGTGCAGATGAAGCTGACGGAGGAGCTGGGCAAAGATGGTCGTCCAATACCTATGCCGATCGAGGGTTCTGAGTTCTTGATTCCTGTAGATGCGGTTGTAATAGCTATTGGCCAAAAGCGTCGTCTAGATCTGATAGATTCCTTAGGTCTTAAGCATGACCGTGGGGTTGTTAAGGTGGATGAGGTCACCTGCCAAACCTCCGATCCGCAGATTTATGCCGCTGGGGACATCATTTTTGGTTCAGGTAAGGGCGAGGCCATGGTTGTATCAGCGGCACAGCAGGGAAAAGATGCAGCCCATGCGATTGTTAAACAATTCTCAGGCCAGCAGGAGGTCGTTATTAGATCTGCGGGCTGAGCGTAGAAATCAAATTGGATTTTACATGACAGGGAGGGAACATCAATGGCAGATTTAAGTATTAATCTCGCAGGAATCAAATCACCGAATCCGTTCTGGCTGGCCTCCGCGCCGCCTACGAATACAGGTTATCAAGTGCAGCGGGCCTTTGAAGCAGGTTGGGGCGGGGCGGTGTGGAAGACGCTCGGCGATCCGATCATTAATACCTCATCGCGTTTTGCGGCAGTAAATTTCAATGGGCAACGGGTTGCGGGCTTTAACAATATTGAACTGATCACCGACCGTCCACTTGAAGTTAATCTGAAGGAAATCTATGAAACGAAAAAAAGATTCCCGAATCATGCGATTATAGCCTCCCTGATGGTAGAACCAACGCAGCATAAATGGCATGAGATTGTTAAGCGGGTAGAGGATGTGGGTGTAGACGGTCTGGAGCTTAACTTTGGCTGTCCGCACGGGATGGCTGAGCGTGGAATGGGCGCTGCTTCGGGGCAGCAACCTGATCTGGTGCAGGCACAGACCACCTGGGTAAAAGAAGTTGCGACAACCCCGGTGATTGTGAAGCTGACGCCTAATATTACGGATATCACCGTCGTTGCCCGCCATGCGGTTAAGGGTGGAGCGGACGCGATTAGTATGATCAACACGATCAACAGTCTTGCTGGTGTAGATATTCATAGCTGGAACACAATTCCGAATGTTGGAGGTCAGGGTGCGCATGGCGGTTACTGCGGGCCGGCTGTGAAACCAATTGCGCTTAGTATGGTGGCCGAGTGTGCCCGTGACCGGGGAGTAGGCATTCCTATCTCCGGTATTGGAGGGATTTCGACCTGGCAGGATGTTGTTGAATTCATGTTGATGGGTGCTACGGGCATTCAAGTATGTACAGCGGTCATGCATCATGGCTTCCGGATTGTGGAGGAAATGATCGATGGCCTGAACAACTATTTGGATGACAAAGGTTTGGCTTCCGTAACAGAGTTAATCGGTAAATCGGTATCCCGTTACTCCAACTGGGGTGATCTGGATCTCAACTATAAGGTCGTTGCCCGTATTAATGAGAACAACTGCATCAACTGTAATAAATGCCATATTGCCTGCGAAGATGCTTCACATCAGTGTATTGATATGTTAACTAATGCAGATGGGAAAGCTATTCTACAGGTCCGCGAGGAAGATTGTGTAGGTTGTAATCTTTGTTCAATTGTCTGTCCAGCAGACGGTGCGATCGATATGGTTCCAGTGGATACCGGGGCAGCCCCACTGACCTGGAACCAGCGGCAGAAAGTGATCGGGAGTTTGAATGGTACCTATTCGGAAGTGGAGGTGGTGTAAGGATGAAAAAGATTATTAAAAATGGCATCATCGTTACCGCAGCAGATACTTATACAGGCGATGTGGCGATTGAAAACGGGGTTATTACGGAGATTGGCCTTCATTTGGATGTCCCTGGTGCGGAAATTATAGATGCCTCGGGGTGTTATGTTTTTCCTGGAGGCATTGATCCTCATACGCATCTGGATATGCCTTTTGGCGGCACGGTTACAGCTGATGATTTTGAGACGGGAACCATTGCGGCTGCATATGGCGGAACGACCACAGTCATTGATTTTTGCTTAACCACCAAAGGACAACCGCTACAGCAAGCCGTAGATACATGGCATCATAAGTCGCAGGATAAAGCGGTGATTGATTACAGCTTCCACCTGATGGTCTCAGAATTAAACGATAAAGTACTGGGTGAGCTTCCGGAGATCATTGAGAATGAAGGCATTACCTCGCTCAAAGTATTTATGGCTTATAAGAATACTTTTCAGGCGGATGACGGCACACTTTTTAAGACCCTTCAAGCCGCGAAAAAAGAAGGTGCACTCGTTATGGTGCATGCGGAGAATGGAGATGTCATTGAATATCTTGTTGAGCAGGCCTTGGCCGCAGGCAATACCGACCCAATCTTTCATGCGCTGACCCGCCCGCCGGAGCTGGAGGGTGAAGCTACGGGACGCGCAGCTTATCTAACCGAACTGACAGATTCTCAGCTGTATGTTGTACACGTGACCTGTGCGGAAGCCGCTTGGAAGATTGCTGAAGCGCGTAAAAAGGGACTGCGCGTATACGGTGAGACTTGTCCACAGTATTTAGTGCTGGATCAGACGGCGCTGGAAAAGCCTGATTTCGAAGGTGCTAAATACGTGTGGTCTCCGCCCCTGCGTGAGCAGTGGAATCAGGATGTATTGTGGGATGCGCTATGGAGCGGCAGCTTACAGACGATTGGCTCTGACCAGTGCTCGTTTGATTTCAAAGGACAAAAGGATCTGGGGCTAGGCGATTTCTCCAAAATCCCGAACGGTGGGCCGACTATTGAGGACCGGTTTACGATTCTATATTCGGAAGGTGTACAGAAAGGCCGGATCTCATTGAACAAATTCGTAGATATTATTGCTACCTCTAGCGCCAAGCTGTTTGGCTTGTATCCGCAAAAAGGCACGGTCTCGGTAGGTAGTGACGCTGATCTGGTCATTTTTGATCCTTCTGTAGAAAGAACCCTTTCTGCGGATACGCATCATATGAACGTAGATTATAATGCGTTTGAGGGCTTTGAAGTGAAGGGAGAGCCTGTTTCTGTTCTCAGCCGAGGCGAATTTGTTATTCGTGACAAACAATTTGTCGGCAAAGCAGGTTCGGGAAAATATTTGAAACGCAAACGTTTTGCAGCCGAGGCTCCTCTTCCTTCTAAGGCGGAAATCAGCGGAGGTGTAGTCTAATGTCTGCTTTTGCGGAATATGCCAAAGAACAGCAGGAGATTGATGGGCTGCTTTTTAAAGGATATACGATTGCTGGCATCCAAGAGGATTTGGACGGTGCCCGAATAAAGTTTGTCAGAGGGGAGCCGGCTAAAAGCTCGGTAGAGCTGTTACTGCTGACAGCGGATGCCCGTAAGTACGTGACAACCCTTGTGGTTGCGGGGCTGAGGGCGGAAGGTGAGCAGGCGGGTTGTTACAGTGGAGAGGTTTGAGGGGAATGGAATTGAAAGCTGAGTAGTGAGCCTGTGCAGGATAGAGGGCCTACTGCTCGGCTTTTTATTGTGCTCCTGAAAGGGGGGGAATAACCTCCATGAAAATAGCCGATTATCATCGCGGTATACACTTTTTTTGGGAAATCCTCCCTAAAAAGTGGCTGATTAGGGTCCCGAAATAGACGTTTTAGGGAAAACCTCCCTAAAAATCACTGAAATACGCCGATTTTGCTCAAACTGGCTGAATATTAGGGAAGTTTTCCCTGATTTGCATTTATAGGCACCTGGAAGATCAAAAATCAGGGAAGATTTCCCTAATCTATTTCTGTCGCTGCTGCTCACGCTCTATATACTCATTCCGTAATATGGACATGATATGCAGAGATTCAAAATGTCCCTCAACCTTTATACAATCACGTAGAGTCCCTTCCAGTGTAAAGCCACAGCTTTCATAGACATGGCGGGCCCTGTGGTTGTGATCTCTAACATCCAACCATAGCCGATGCGTCTCGGTGTGCTGGAAGATCCAGTCGCTCACGAGACGAAGCGACAGTTTGCCATATCCAAAGCCCTTGGAATGGATGACGATTCTTTTAATACAAACGGTAAGATGAATATCTTGAAGTCCTGTTACGATGATATAGCCGACTCTTTTCCCGGAGCTCTCCCAAATTGTAAGGTGCAGGATATCTGGATCATGGATAGCCGTAATGTGCTCCTCTTTACTCCATTGTCCGATATAGGCACGATTAAGCTCACTTTGCTCAATGGCTAGAACGAACGCTAAATCCTGCTCGGTGGTAGTTTGTAGATCCAACGTTTCGGAAGGAATGATCATAACCTTATGCCCCCGTCTAATATGTATTTTTATCCATAGTAACGAAGAATTTTCTCCCTGTCATTTAATTAGTCCCGGTTGCTCACTCTATATTGGCGGCACTGTAGGAATGAACGTAACTTCGTGTATAATTGAGACCAAGTGTTAAGAATTCCAATCGGATGAGGAGATCAGCTGGTTATGTATTTTCTTGATATTATGTCTTGGCTGACAGAGGATAATCTGCGGCATCTGCTTGAACAATATCGTTCGTTTGGGCCCTTTCCGGGCATTGCGTTAACGTTTATGAAATCATTTATACCACCACTACCAACTATTGCGATCGTAGGATTAAATGGGGCCGTATATGGTTTATGGTTAGGTTTTTTGTATTCTTGGATCGGTCTGGTTGCAGGCTGTGTGACTACCTTTTGGATTATCCGCAAAGTAGCCTCCCATCGTTATTTGCGAAAATGGGCAGCACGGCCCAAAGTAGCCAAAAGCATGACATGGGTGCGGCAAAGCGGATTCAGCTATGTTTTTCTGCTTAGTATATTTCCGGTAGGGCCTTTTGTTGTGATTAATATGGCAGCAGGGCTTGCCGGGATGAGGTTCCGTTCGTATCTTCTTGCGCTCACGGTGGGTAAAGCGATTATGGTATTCGCAGTTTCATACATTGGCAACGATCTGGAACGTTTCATTCGCCAGCCTTGGGAGATTATCTATGTTTTGTTGTTTATCGGGCTGTCGTTATGGGGAGTCAAAGCCATCGAAGCGCGTTTTGCTAGAACGGCACAGGATGGGAACAAGATAGCTTAGCATAGTGTCAGAATTAACTTGAATCCCTAAATTTAAATAGAATAAAGGAGGAAATGATGATGAAATATCGTAAGCTTGGCAGTACAGGAATGAATGTCTCGGTGATTGGCCTAGGGACTTGGCAGTTTGGCGGAGAGTGGGGCAAGGATTTCGCTCAGGCTGAAGTCGATGCGATGCTGGATAAGGCTGGAGAGCTGGGTATTAATCTGATTGATACGGCAGAATGTTACGGAGATCACTTGTCGGAGAAATTCATCGGGGATTATCTGGCGCGCCGCAAACGCGAGGACTGGGTTGTAGCTACGAAATTTGGCCATCATTTTCAGGGGCATTTGCAGCGGGAACAGCTATGGCGTGCTGAGGATGTGCTTAAGCAGCTGGACGACTCCTTGCGCGCACTCCAAACAGAGTATATTGACCTCTATCAATTTCATTCCGGAACCGATGAGCAATTCGATAATGATAAGCTGTGGAGTATGCTCGACAGACAGAAGCAAGCCGGAAAAATCCGTCATTTGGGCGTGTCGATCAGTGCATCAGGCTCGGGGGTGCACCAGACCTCTGCGGCAGCGGATGTGCAAGCAGAGGCCATACAAGTAGTATATAATCGGCTGGATCGTCAACCTGAAGAAGAGATTCTTCCGCTGTGCATCGAGCATCGATTAGGTGTGTTGGCTCGCGTTCCGTTAGCCAGTGGTTATCTGAGCGGCAAGTATAAGCCGGATGCGGTTTTTGCTCAGGGTGATGTGCGAGCTAACCATAAAGAGGATGTAAGACAAAAGCAGCTGCGCGCAGTAGCAGAAATTGCTGCTAATGAAGTGCCGTCAGGTCTGGATATGGCGCAGTGGGCTTTGGCTTGGTGCCTCCAGCATTCCGCAGTAACCAGTGTAATTCCGGGCTGCAAAAATGTAGAACAAGTAATCTCCAATGCCAGTGCTGCCGATTTGGACATGGTGAAGGGCAACTTGTGATAAGTTAGATTGTTACATGGTGAAGAGTTCTTGGAGCTTCATCTCGGGTGAGTGCTGCGCGTAGATATGATTCCAGCTGTTCGTGGAAGTATCGTAAAGGTAGTCCTGCTTCCATTGCTGGACATGGGTCGCAATACTCCTTACAGCGGATACAATTCTCTCTACTTCCTGATTAGTCATAATGGGATGTAGGGAGATGCGAATCCACCCTGGTCTGAAGGATTGGTCGCCGTTCATGATCGCTCCGGCAATCTGAGCGGATTGCGTCCACCCTAATCCAAGCAGGTAATGTCCATATGGACCTGCACAAGAGCAACCGCCTCGAGCTTGTATGCCGAAACGGTCATTCAACAGCTGGACGGCGAGGTTGTAATGAATATCGCGCAGTGTAAAAGAGACGATTCCATGACGTTCTGTGTGATCTCCGGCCAGCAGCGAGCATTCCGGAATGCAGCGGAGTCCTGCCATTAATTCCTGACACAGCTCGTGTTCTCTAATTACCATATATTGACCGTTTCCATTCATCTGCTCCTTCAGCTTCACGCAAAGTGCCGTGCGAAAAGCCTGTAAAAACCCCGGCGTTCCCCCGTCTTCCCGCATCTCAATCGCATTAGTGTAGCGGCGTCCTCCCCAAGGGTTGACCCAGGCTACTGTACCTCCACCCGGTTCGTCAGGAATACGTCCATTGCTCAGCGTTTCATCAAAGATTAGAACGCCATTTGTGCCCGGCCCACCCAGAAATTTATGCGGAGAAAAAAAGATCGCATCAAGCTTCTCCAGTGGGGAAGGTGGGTGCATATTGATAGGCTCGTAGGGAGCACTGGCGGCAAAATCCACAAAGCATACGCCCCCATGACGATGCATAGTAGCCGCTAGCTTTGCGTAAGGCGTCTGAATTCCAGTCACATTAGAACAAGCTGTAAATGAACCGATCTTAAAACGGCGATTGGGGTACAGTCGCAGCTGGTCTTCAAGCTGTTGAGGGTCAATATTTCCGTCCTTTCCGGCGGGAATGGTAACGACGTCACCAAGTCCCTCCTGCCAAGGGAGAATATTGGAATGATGCTCCATATGGCTGGTGAAGATAACGGGGCGGTCTTCCAGTGCACGGTTATTTTGTTCCTGTAGCCATTCCGGGAGCCTTAATCCCATGATACGCTGCAGCTTGTTCACGGCTCCTGTCGTGCCATTGCCGCAGAAGAGTAGTACATCCTGAGGGCCAGCATTAACATGGTTCTTAATGATTTGACGAGCTTCATTATACGCCTGCGTCATGATTAGTCCGGTGGTGTTGGAATCTGTATGTGGATTGCTGACATAGGGACCGAAGGCTTCCTGCAACTTGCGTTCGATCGGTTCATATAAGCGCCCGCTTGCGGTCCAATCGGCATACAGAAGCGGCTGTCTGCCATAGGGGGTGTTGATTTGATGCCGAATGCCGATGGTGTGACCACGAAAAGTATCAAAATGGTCTTGTAATGAAGCAGGCGTCTCTGCAGAAGAGGCGTGGATGATGTTTAGCACGGATATTCCCTCCAGCCCGTACGCCGTCAGTGCTAAGTTAATGGGGTGTATTTTCGGCGTGCCAGTAGTTTCTATGGCAACAGTATATGCCTGCATGGGGGATTGGGTTAAAGCCTAGTTAGACTTTAAATAAATAACTGTACATCACTTTCTAAAGCATCTTTTAAATATGCCGCAGCATCGATGATTTCGACCTCTGGCAGCAGTTCCTCGGGCTTAAAGCCCATGATCTCCACAGAAAGCTTGCAGGCATAGAATTTGATATTTTTTTTACGAGCCCCTTTTAGAAAATGAATCAGCTTCGGTGCGCCTTGTTCCTCCATCATTTCCTCCAGCATCATTCGTCCCAGCCCGCTAAAGTTCAGATGAGAGAGCGGCAGTTGCCCAGGGCCCTTCGGTGTAATAACATCCATCAGCTTCTCGTAGATACTCTTGTCCTCAAGGGTCATTTTCTCTGGATCACGCACCAAAAATAGACCCCAGAATGAAAAAAACATAGTAACCTCGACATCGATATCTCTTGCGGCATTCGCTAGGATCAGTCCAGCCATCGCTTTGTCGTATTCCCCACTGAACATTAGCAGATTGATTTTTTTGCTCACCCTGATAATCCTCCCGTTACTTTTATTAGAATGTCATTAGTATGGTTGTGATGGGGAGAACTATGCGAAGAAGCTTTCTGAAATTATAAAAAAAAGCCCCCTTTCGGGAGCTTGAGATTTACTAATGTACTTCAGGATCTTTAGATTCTGGGCCTGCATTTCGACTGATGTCGTAATAACGGGCGGACAGCCAAATAGCTCCGGTAAATAACACGATGAGTCCAAGGACGATAGAAAAGCGCCAATCGCCTGCTTTAAAATTCAACTGAAGCACCGTTAGTACTAGTGAAACTTGGGTCCAAACCAGTGTTCTTTTGCGAAAAGCCGCAATATCGCCAACCATCTTCGGGATATTCCGAATGATCAGGTAGGCAATAACTGCGAGAATAAGGGCGAAAATAGCAGTTACCGCTAATTCAGAAGAGGACAGGACATGCATAGTCTCAGCATCCTTTCGGCTTGCAAAAGTATTAGTTTAAGATCAGAACAATTTCTATTTTTTGAAGATGCCCAGAGGAGCTCCAATCGGCAAGAAGCTGCGGCCGAAATGAGCGTTTAGCACGGATGCTCCACATCCGTAAAGGGACACGATACCAATACCAAGCTCAGCACAAGCAGCTAGCTTATGGAAGAATTCTGGAGCGATCCCAAAGGAATCAAAGGTTAGTCCTATAAAGAGAAAATCTATCAATACAAAAATGATAAGCAGAACTCTATTTGCCTCAACGGCACCAATCGTCATAAAGAGTGTGAAGATCAAGTAACCCAGAAATACAAATCCGAGCTGCTTAGGATCTACAGCCTCAGCAAGCGTTGGACCAAATACGCCGAGCTTGATCAGCCAGCTGCTAGCCATGCCGAACCAAAAGAAAGCGTAGGCGCCAAAGGCGGTCATACCAAAGGTATTGTTGTGCTTAGCATCCTGAATGGCGGCGAATAGCTGCGCGAATGCTCCCAGGAAGATAGCCCAAGGAATAACGTAGCTAAGTCCTGTTGTAAATTCAAGCTTCTGTGAAGAAGCGACCAATGTGACAATAGCCAGTCCGAATAGCCCGATGGCGCTAGGGTCGGCAGTGACGATTTTGACAGATTGGGTGTTAGGGGATTGCGCTGACATGACAGTAAAAGCCTCCATTATTATATATAGTTTTACGCTCTTAAAAACAGCCCGTAAGGGACGCTGTTCATAGGCTTGCCTATCATATCATATCGGTATGTGCTTGCCTATAAAACAACACTCATTTTTTGTCGTAAAATAGGGGTCCTGCGTGAAATAAGGAATTGTTTACATTTTTATCTTCCATTATCAAGATACTTAACCAAACAAACGGAAGTATTATGTCAAGAATAGACATTATATGCAGTGATAATCTTCACAATCTATCGAAAATTGATGTATAATAGTCAGTGATAATTATTATCAAATCATATGAAAAAGGCGGTAAGCTTGAAGTGAACAAATGGACATTATTTACCAAGGCGACCCGGTTTTGGAGTTTTTCTGTTATGCTCATCCCGATTGTTTTGGGGACCGTTGGGGCATATGTATGGGAAGGGACATTCCATCCGGTTTTATTTATTCTTACCTTAATAGGGGCGATTTCGGCGCATTTGTTCTCCAATATGGTGAATGATCTGTGGGACTTCCGCAACGGAACCGATACAGAAGCAAAGAATTCCGCTGGTGAAATCAGCACAAACTCCGGGCTACTGACAGGTGGGATCCTCTCGGAGTCTTTTTATGCAAGGATGACCTGGAGTATGCTGGCGATTGCCCTTATCTGTGGTGGGATTCTTAGTATATATAGCGGTTGGAATATCCTCTGGTTTGTACTTGTTGGTGCTTTAATCGCTTATTTCTATGTGGCTCCGCCACTGCGTTATGGCTATCGCGGCAAAGGCTATAGTGAGATGGCCATTTTTATTGCTTTTGGGATTATGCCTGTATTAGGCTCCTATTTCGTACAAACCGGTCAGTTTAGCATGAAGCCTGTAATTCTCTCGCTGCCTGTCGGATTTTTAACTACATTATTGTTGTTTAATCACCATTTCCTACATTGGAAAGCGGATGAGCAGGCGGGTAAGCTTACGCTTGTTGTAGTATGGGGAGAACAAAAGGCACTTGTATTCTCACGTGTACTCCTTTTCACTGGCTACGCTTCGGTGATAGTCTGTGTGCTGTTGGGTGTACTTCCTGTTTACGCACTGCTGGCGCTGGTTACAGCTTTCTGGCCGCTGCGCATTTACAGTAGTCTTAAGCAACATAATGCTTCGCCAGCTTATATCCCGCTGATGGGTGCTTCACAAAAAGCCTCCGTACGCTGCGGAGTAGTAATGGCAATAACTTTATTAATTCAAGGCTTGATCTGATACTAATAGATGGACTACAGAAGGAGTGAGCTTTCATGGAAAAGAAGGACAAGGAATTGATAGCAGAAGAACAACAAGTCAAAGGCAATCGCATGGTTCTTGGGGATTTCCACTCCATTTTAGAAGAAGGAAAGGTCTGGAAGACGGGTGGATTTACACTGCCTGACGGATCATTTTGGGCCTACCGTGAGCCGGAGGCTGTAGTTATCGTTCGTAATGATACCTTGTATGTACGTGCGAAGTTATCTCGTGAGAACCATCAAGTGCAAATTCTGGACAATGCCAAGCACATGTATTATTCAGCTAAGCCAGTGGAGATTCCGGAAGCTGGAGAGATTAGCATTGAGCTGCAAATTCGTTGCCGTACACAAGGAACTGCACCTGGAGATCTGTATGATGGATATGTATCGCTGAACCTGCTGGATTTCACGACAGGCGCTGCGCTCGATTTCTTCGCGGGAAATGACAAATACGCTAGTGTATATGGTATTTTGCCATTCCCGGGTGTACAAGTGCCAGAAAGCACTGGAACGAAATATTTCTGTATCTTTAAAGAAGATACGGATTTCAAACCACGGGAATTCAATACGTACCGTATTACCTATCACCGTGGCAATGATGAGGCTGTATTCTATTTGAACGGCAAGGAAGTACGCCGCGAGAGAAATATACCGCTTAAATTCAATAACTTCACTGTAGCGCTCGGAATTATGACAGAGAAGGATCTGAGTCCTGAAGGCAGTGTGTCTGTACATGGACAAACAGTTATTGCGGAATGGTCGCCAGTGACGATCACAACAACTGAACAGTAATGCCTTGCAGGCTCATTTGACAGATAAGGGTGTATGGTGTGAATATTAAAAGCTTTCTAAGATTTGTGGAGCTGCCGACGAAGGTAGCCAGTATTATTCCGTTTCTAATGGGAACGTTGTATGCCCTGTACCGGTTTGAGGATTTTTACGTGCTGCGTTTTGGATTGATGTTCGTGTCTTTGCTTAGCTTCGATATGGCGACGACGGCGATTAACAACTATTACGATTTCAAAAAAGCCTCCAAAACCCACGGCTACGGCTACGAAACGCATAATGCGATTGTTCATTTTAAGCTAAAAGAGCGCACCGTCGTGGCGACGATTGTTATTTTGCTGGCGCTGGCAGCAGGGGGCGGGATTGCGCTTGTCACTCAGACGGGTTTGCTGGTCTTTTTGCTGGGTGGACTGTCGTTTTTGATCGGTATACTTTATTCGTTCGGGCCGATTCCCATCTCGCGGATGCCGTTAGGTGAGCTGTTCTCGGGTTTGTTTATGGGCTTTGTTATTATTTTTATCTCTGCCTATATCCATACGGATGAGCATGTGGTTTCACTGCTGCTTCAGAACGGCTGGGTCAGCTTGAATATCAACATCGTGGAAGTGCTGTACCTTTTCTGGTTTTCCGTGCCCGCTATTCTGGGGATCGCAGGGATTATGCTCGCTAATAATATTTGTGATATTGATGAGGATGTGGAGAATCGCAGGTACACGCTTCCGGTGTACATTGGCCGCCGCAATGCCCTTGTGCTTTTTAAATATCTCTACTATGTCTCTTACTTGGATCTTGTAGTGCTGCTGATCTTAGGAATTAACCCTATTCTGGTTTTGTTGATTCTACTTACGCTGATCCCGCTGCGCCGAAATATTGCCTTGTTCACAGAGAAACAGGAGAAGGCGAGTACCTTTATTCTTGCCGTCAAAAACTTCGTATTGATGAACCTTGCGCGTATAGTTGTGCTGGGTGCGGCTGTGCTGTTAAATGCACTAATATAAACATTCATATTTTATAAAAAAGCAGTGTCTATCGGGGTTGGAGCTCCTTTTGGCACTGTTTTTTTGCAATTTGCAGGCTTCTTTCTGTTAGAGAAACGTTTCATTCTATGATAAGGTGGCTTTAAGTATAGTAAGTAATCTATAAGGAAGAAGGTTAGCAACGATGGTGCAAAAACTTCGCTGGGGAATCATGGGCTGCGCGCAGATTGCGACAGGTTCAGTGATGCCGGCTATAATGGATTCGGAGACGGGAATGATTACAGCGGTAGCCAGTCGCGGTTTAGAAAAAAGCAGCGCTGTAGCCGCAGAGTTCGGAATAGATAAAGCTTACGGCAGCTATGAGGAATTACTGGCGGATAAGGATATTGATGCGGTGTATATTCCACTGCCAAATCACCTCCATCGGGAATGGGTAATCCGTGCGGCGGAAGCTGGAAAACATATCTTATGTGAGAAACCGATCGCGCTGAACAGTGAAGAAGCAGCTGAGATGGTAAAAGCTTGTAATGATGCTGGAGTTCATTTGGCAGAAGCTTATATGTATCGGCATCATCCTCGGATTGCGGAATTGCAGGAGATTATAGCTAGCGGTGAAATTGGCGAATTACGCTCCATCCGAGGCACTTTTACTTATAATGACGCTACAGACACCTCTAATATTCGTTTTAAATCCGCTTGGGGCGGCGGCTCGCTTTATGATATCGGCTGTTATCCGCTAAGTGCAGCACGACTGCTGTTCGGAGCTGAGCCGGAAGCCGTGACAGTGCAGGCAATGTTCTCTCCGGAGCATGACAATGTAGATATGATGGCTTCAGGGCTGGTAGAGTTTCCGAAGGGGCTAAGCCTGATTTTTGATTGCGGGATGTGGGCATATAACCGCCAGCTGTTAGAGATTCTGGGGACCGATGGGATGATTGAAGTGCCTATGCCTTTTAATGCTAGAGATGAGGATGCCGAATTTTTTGTGCATACGGGAGAAGGGGTAAGACGGGTTGATGCCACCGGGGCGAATCCCTATACACGGGAGGTGGATGATTTTGCCGCCGCAGTATTTACAGGGAAAAAATTATTTGCACCTGAGGATGCAGTGCTGGGCATGCAATTGATCGAGACTTGTCTAGCTTCTGCTAAAAAGCGGGAAAGAATTAGTATGCTATAAGAAGATGAATCCAATAGGAATCTGTGCAAAAAAAACCTCCGGGCGCTCTGCTTTACGCAGCTTCCGGAGGTTTTTACAGTTTCAGCTTTTAAACGGTGCTCAAGAGAATATCATCGTCATCATTGCTATTAAACGCTTCGCGGTCAAATTCACCTTCGGAATTAGCTACTAACAGAGCTGTTACAGCTGTTCCAGTTGCGTTTACTGCGGTACGGCCCATATCGATGAGCGCTTCAACACCTGCAACGATAGCGATTCCTTCAAGCGGAAGGCCGAGAGCAGTTAAGACTACCGTGGTCGATATTACGGCAGGTCCAGGTACGCCAGCTACACCAATGGAAGAAATAATACTTACTAATACCAGTGTAATATAGTCGGTCCAGTTCAGATCAATACCGAATACTTGGGCGGTAAATACAGCCACAATAGCTGGCCAAATCCCACCGCACGCATTAAAGTTCACAGATGCCCCTAACGGTGCGATAAAGCTCGCGATCCGCGGGGAGACATGAAGCCGCTTCGTAATCACTTCGAGATTGACCGGAAGGGTTGCGTAGCTGCTTCTGGTTGTGAAGGCAACGGTAATGGTTGGATACACTTTGCGGAAGAAACGAATTGGATTCACCTTCGCTACTAATAGAACCAATCCGCCAAAGATAAGTACAAAATGTATAATCATTGCTACGTACGAGGTTATAATTACACTGCCTAGCTCCTGCAATGTCTCCCAGCCATAACGTGCGGTGATTCCGGCAATCAGTGCGAATACGCCATAAGGCGTCAGGCGAATAATGAATTTCACAACCTGATGCAGTATCAGTGTCAGGGATTCAATAAGATCACGTACAGGCTTGACGGCTTCCGGTTTCTTGGAGCCAATCTTGATTATAGCCACTGCTAGGAAGATCGCGAAAATGAGTAGAGGCACAACCTTACCCGTAGCTGCTTCATTAACAGGGTTAGAGGGAACAAGATCGAGGATAACCTGGGAGAAGGTCGGGATTTCCCGGGCTGCAAAATCTGCGGGTACATCTTGTTGTATACCTTGGCCGGGATTGAACAGCAGTGCAACGGATAGGCCGATAATAGAAGCGATGCCAGTTGTTCCGAGGAACCAGGCGAAGGTTTTGATCCCGATTTTGCGTAGATACTCCAGATTGGTTAAGGAAGAAATACTGTTTAATACGAGTACGAATACTAAAGGAATGACGAGCATGCGGATCAAGCTGACATAAATGCTGCCGAATGTGCTAATAGCTTTGGTCTCTAAATCGAAGTACTGAAAGAATATACCGGCAATAAGTCCGATGCCAAGTCCGATGAGTACCCGGGTTCCAAATCCAATTCGTTTACGTGCCAGTAGAAACAAAATTGCAAACACAAATATGGAAGCAACAAATCCATACCAGTTCGTTTCGATGGCGGATAATAAGTTGTTATCTATGTTCACTATCAATACCCCCTTAAACCTAGTTTTTTAATGTGATTAATCCTATTGAGATCAATCTATATAGAATTTATAGTAAAGTCAATGTAATTATATGTTAAAAATAATTAATTCCGATAAAAACCATGTGAAAAATAAAAATTGATTGACAAGGCACTATGGCATGAATAATATGGAACTTAATCACAAGCCAATTGGAATCGACTGGACAGCCGGAGATTCAACGAAAGACGCGTAAATTGCGTCCCGTTGAGTCTCTTTTTTTTTACTTTAGAGAAGGGAGAGTTACGGATTTAAAGTACAAGAATGTAGTGAAGGGGTTTCTTATTTTATTTGAAAAGGATGGTACACATATGAAAAAGCTTTCGATCTCTTTGGTTGCCGCCGCTATCGTCTTCTCCGCATTGACGTATGCCGCGGTATCCGCTAACAAAAAAACAGCAGAGGCAGCACCCATTCAAGAGAGTAGTAATACAGCAGTAACCGCAGCAGCTTTACCAGTAGCTACTTCTGCAGCCGCAGTTGTTGTTCAGGCAGAAGCTACTGCAGCTCCTGTAACAGAAGCTGTCCAGCCGGAAGCTTCGGCTCCAGCAGCAGAGACAGTCACGGCAGAAGCTACTGCGGCTCCAGCCGCCGCTGTTGATTCTGCGGCGAAGGTTGTGGCTTCAGCAGCTCCAGAAGCGGGTGCAGCTCAGCCTAAAGCAGCTGCATCCCCTGCCGCGGACACCGCTAAGACGGCAACAGCTGCAACAACGGTATCTGCATCTGTTAAACCGCAAACCAGCGCGGCAACGCCTGTGCCAACTGCTGCGCCTACGACTGCTCCAAAAGCAAACGTAACCGCTAAAGCCGTTCAGCCAACCGCCGCTCCTGTTGTATCTGAACAGCCTAAGGAAACCGTGGCTCCCGTAGCAAAAGCAACGGAGACACCTTCCAAAAAAGCTATAACCTTCTCTACAACAGAGGTAGTTAAAGCGACCCCGGCTCCGGTAGTTGAGTCTTCTCAACCGAAAACATCGTCTTCTGCACCTGCATCCACGGTCAGTGCACCAGCAGCTGCTCCAGCGGAAACGGTTCAGGCACCCGCACCGGCACCAGCCGCTGAGGAAGAGGTTTGTCCTTGATGAGCAGCAGGCTCATTCAGGATTCCTTTCAGCCCATTCATCCCATAAACCTATTTAAGGCGAGGTGCACATAATGATACGACCATTAACCTTCAAAAAAATTGTAACGCTGCTGCTGGCAGCCTCCCTGCTAATCCTGCCTACTCAGGCAGGAAGAGCTTATGCTAATCCGGATACCGCAGAGGCGATAACCTCTTCCCGAGGCGGCGTTAACCAGTTTGACTATTTCAGTCATGTCTATGACCGTCTAAATGATGATAACCATGTATTTAAAACAGCGACGTATGAAGATATCGTTCATCTTTTTGAGAGTGAAGGCACATACGCTGTTCTGGTTGGCGGCGCTTGGAGCGAGAATACACAGGCCGATATCGGCTTTATCAACGAGGCAGCCAAGGAATACGGCATCTCTACGATTTATAACTTTGATACTAAGCTGGATGGGGACACCCTTCAGATTGCAGACAGCAATAATAAATTTGCTTATAAATATGTTGATCTGGTCAACAAGTATTTGAAGAATTTAAATCTGTCTTCCAAAGATGATCCAGAACACAATGTCAGCTATACCAATAAAAACGGGGAAGTTGTGACTGCTAACAAGCTTGAGTCTCCATTCTTATTGGTATACAACAAGGATCACAAGGATGCACAGGGAAATAGTGCTCCTGTCGTATCCTACCTGGATAAGAGCTATTCGTGGGATGAGTTCCTGACGAACGGAACACTTGATGCGGCGAAGGTTAATGCGTATAAAACATCAGTAAGTGAGGTGCTGGGTGCCGCTTCCCGATATGACACTATAGACGAGTCGGCTTATATCAAGGCAGCATTTAATAAGAACTATGAAGGGGAAAATGAGGGCAAACCTACGATCTTCAATGAAGCGGATGGCACGCTTGTTTATGAACATGTGACCTATCATCAGCTGAAGCAAATTTTAGCGAGTGAGGGAAACTATGCGATTTTGTTAGGCGGCTCGTGGTGCCCTAACACGCAAGCGGTGATTAAATATATCAACGAATATGCCAAAAAACATAATATCAATAAGATCTACTTCTTCGACACTAAGCTGGATGCTGGTGTGACCGTTGCTGAGCCTAATAACAACAGCGGCACTAAGGGCAGTGCGAATCCGCATAATAATAATGAGCTTCAGATTAGAACCACCAATCATCCGTATGCGCAGCTTTATGTTGATCTGGTTCGTACTTATCTGACCAATATCAAGACCGAAAACAATACAGCTGCTAAACCAACTGTAATTAGTTATGTAGATGGACTTGGAAACACCGTGAGCGGAGACAGACTTCAGGTTCCATATCTGTTCACTTATAACAAGGACAACAAGGATGCAGAAGGCAAAAATACACCGATTCTAGGGCATGTTGAACTTATGTACAGCTGGACGAATATCCAACCGGATTACGTGCAGGCTAATTACCCAATCGGAGCCAGATACAATAACACTACAACAGCGCTGGATAAAATATTCTCCAGACTCGAAGCTGTGCCGGCAGGACTTACGGGTGTAGCACCAACTGCGGCCGACAATAAGGATGGGCAAATTGTAGGAACCAGTACAGCATTGGAATTTAAGCTTGCTGGAGACGAGGCTTACACCCCAGTTTCAGGATCAGCCATCACAGGGCTTGCACCTGGTGTTTATAAGGTAAGATATGCCGCAACATCGGGCTATCAAGGGCCAACCTCCGCAGCTGGACCCACAATCATTCCTTATAATGCTGGCGAAGACGTAAGTGTGGAAGTTCCTGCTTACACCCATCAACAAGCAGCCCCGGCAGGACTGGTAGGCGTAGCACCTACTTCTGAAGCTAATGATGATGGGCAAATTACGGGTTCAGCGGAAGGACAGGAGTATAAAGGCGTTGGAGAAACTGATTATAAGCCTGTAACAGGTGCGGCTATCACTGGTCTTACTCCGGGCTTCTATAATGTGCGATACGCGGCAAAAGAGGGGTACAGCGTTGGTAAAGATGCTACAGTTGAAGTCCCGGCATATGGTGAGCAAGCGGCACCTACAGGATTAGTAGGTGTAGCACCAACCAGTGCAGCTAATGACGACGGTAAAATTATAGGAACTACGAAAGCGCTGGAATATAAGCTGTCTACCGTTACCGATTATGTCTACGCATCAGATGTAGAGATCGTTGGACTTGTGCCGGGTATCTATCAGGTAAGATACGCAGCTAAAGAGGGATTTAACGCGGGTAGAGCAGCAGATGTAATCGTTCCAGCATTCACTGCGGAACAAGCAGCTCCAACTGGGTTGCAGGGAGTTGCTCCTACCTCAGCAGCGAACAACGATGGAAGAATTACGGGAACCACGACAGCCTTAGAATATAAGCTATCGAGTGTAACTAATTATGTGTATGCACCAGATAAAGAAATCACAGGATTAATACCGGGCACGTATCAAGTGAGATACGCAGCCAAAGAAGGTTATAAGGCAAGTCCAGTGACTGACATTGTTGTTCCGGCCTATGTGCCTATTTCAGATCCTGGAACAGGTGGAACAGGTGGCAATTCTACACCGAGCACGACTACACCAACACCATCAGCAAGCCCGCAACTGGTTGCTACGGAAACAGCAGGGAATACCGTAAACCTGTCAGCAACAGCAGCAACTAAAACGGATAAAACCACAGGAGTTACTACTGGTACGATCACAAAAGAAACGGCTGCTGAATTTGTGAGTCTCGTTAAGAAGGCAGAAGTTGATGGGAAGAAGGCTGTTCTTGAAATTAAAGTTGCAGCTACTTCGGATACTCAAACAGCTGATCTTACTCTTCCAAGAAGCATAATTAATGAGTTAGCCGCCGGAACGAAGGCGGAGATTACCATTGATTATGAGAATGTGGGTACGATTACGTTTGATGTCAAATCATTGGCGAGCATTAGTGCAGCTTCAGATGCCGGAGACATCATTATTAGAATCGCGAAGGTGTCATTAACGGCAGAAGGCAAGGCTGTCCTCGGAGACAGACCGGTTTATGACTTGTCGGTTATAGCGGGTGAAAGTACGATTTCCACCTTCGGTGGGGGCAGTGTTCGTGTCAGCGTACCGTACGTGCTGCAAGCGGGAGAACGGTCAGATGCGGTTATTGTGTATCACATTAACAGCACTGGAAGTTTGGACAATGTACGTGGAAATTACAATTCCGCCAAGGGAACTGTAGATTTTGTAACCACACATTTCTCCCAATATATTATTGGATATAATCAGGTGAGCTTTGCAGATGTTCCAGAGGCATCATGGTATAGCCATGCAGTAGGTTTCTTAGCAGCACGCAGTATCACATCTGGTACGGATGCTGAACATTACAGTCCTAATGCTGCAATCACTAGAGGGCAGTTCATCGTCTTGTTGCTCAAGGCTTATGACATCACACCGGATGCCATTGCTGCTGATAATTTTGCAGATGCGGGCAATACGTATTATACGAATTATCTTGCTACAGCTAAGCGTCTTGGGGTAGCAACGGGTTCGGGAGATAATCAATTCCAGCCAGATATTCAGATCACTAGGCAGGAGCTATTTACACTCTTGTACCGCTCGCTTGTAGCGCTAGGTGAACTGCCATCTGAGAAGACAGCGGCCACGCTTGCCGGATTTAGTGATGCTGGACAGATCGCTGGTTATGCACAAGAAGCCCTTCAAGCGCTGGTAGAGAGAGGCGTAGTGACCGGAGCGAACAGTAAACTCAATCCGAAGGAAGTCACTACAAGAGCAGAAGCAGCACAGGTTATTTACAATTTGCTATCCAAATAATCAGCCACTAAGACATAGCGGACGTCACGTAAGTAGCGTTCAACTATGAATGCGGCGATTCGGTTTGGCTAAGACAGCAGAGCGCGATTCCTCTTTTATTGGAGTATCGCTGCTCTGTTTTTTTGTTTGTTAGCTGGCTGGTTGCCCTTGCCCTGTCCGCTTGCACGCTTGCCCTCTTACCCGCTTGTTTCAGCAGCTCATTCATTATCGGCGCGGCTTTCGGACCCAGATGACGTTATTTTCCACTTTCCAGCCTTTGGGGCATAGTTTCGGACTCCAGCGACGCTATCGCTTAGAAAAAGGTGCATTTATGGTGTTTTTCATGCTGATAGCGACTATGGGGTCCTTTAGCACTCCAAATGTGGTAAAAAGCCGCGTATAAGGTCAGTTGTGTCCGATAGCGTGCTCGCTCTCTTACGCAAAAATGCTACCCGACCAAACGTATGCTGATCTTAGTCCGGTTTGCTCAAATAAAGGGGGCGCCAACAGCCATTTCGTGGCATCGGTGGCGCTGCCTTTCGCTATAAAGCTCTAGTGGGTGGCCTAATGGCCACTCTTTTTTTAACTAGACATAAGATTAGCAGACTAAATCATGGAAGAGGATTCTACTAAATGATACAATTATTGTAATTACATAAAGTAGTAATATTTCACATTATTGATTAGTTACTAGAAAGGGGACTGAGATATGGGTTTAGCTGACGATCCGGTCATAGCGATTTCAGGTTTATGGATGAACTATACAGACCGAATGGTGCTAAAGGGAATTGATCTTAAGGTATATAGAGGACAAATTATTGGTTATATCGGCCCTAACGGGGCAGGCAAGAGTACAACGGTGAAGATTATGCTCGGTCTGGTAGAAGGATATAACGGTAAAGTGGAGATTTTCGGTAAGGATATTGCCGATGGGGATGTTTCTTACAAGAAACGTATAGGTTATGTGCCGGAGGTAGCCGAATTATATGATAGTCTCACTGCAAGAGAGTATCTAACCTTTGTTGGCGAGCTGTATGGGCTAGGTCGTGCGGAGGCAGACTACAAGGCCAAAAAATTAACTACACTGCTAGGTTTGGAGAAGTCATATGATATGCGGATTTCTTCGTTCTCAAAAGGGATGAAGCAAAAGGTGCTGCTTATCTCCAGCATGCTGCATGACCCTGATATTTTATTCCTGGATGAACCGCTGAGTGGTTTGGATGCTAATAGCGTGATGATAGTGAAGGAGATTTTTGCATCGCTGGCGGCACGGGGGAAGACCATTTTTTACTCCTCACATATCATGGATGTGGTTGAGAAAATCAGCAGCCGGATCATTTTAATAGATGGCGGAGATATTGTGGCGGACGGAAGTTTTGCGGAGCTGAAGGAGAAAGGCCGCGAAGGGACGCTTGAAGATATTTTCAATCAATTAACCGGATTTGATAAATACCGTGATATCGCTGGTGAATTTGTTGCGGTCATGCAGGAGCAAGAGGTATCCTCTTATGACTGATTTCTTCGTGCTGAGGCTGTTGGATAAGCTGCGGGGTGCATTTATAAGATTTGGAGTCGATTATGACACCATGCGGAGTATTCTGCAGATCAAACTGACCATGGACGGAAGAAGAACGCCTACAGCGCTTGCAGGCATGCAGAAAAAGGAGAACGTTAAAGAAGGTTCACCTTTGCGATTACAGTGGATTTATTTACTGTTTGGTTTAATATTAATTCCGCTAACGCTATCCAACGATCACTATATGCTGCAAATGAGCTTAACCTTTGGGATCATTATGTTTTTTGTCTCCACAACCCTGATCTCTGACTTTTCTTCAGTAATGCTTGATTTACGTGATAAAAATATTCTTTTTTCCAAACCCGTCAACCGTACCACCTTAAATATGGCCAAAACCATCCACGTTCTCCTCTACTTAGGGACAGTTACATTGTCGATCACTGGTCCATCTTTGGTATTTAGCCTATTTAAGCAGGGGATCGCTTTTTTTCTGATGTATGCGGTGACAATTGTCTTGTTAGACTGTTTTATCCTCGTAATAACTGCACTGCTCTACCTGATGATCATGCGGTTTTTTGATGGGGAGAAGCTCAAGGATATTATAAATTATACGCAAATCCTTCTGACGATCGGAATAATGGTGGGCTATCAATTCATCTCCCGGTTGTTCAACCTCACTGAGCTTGGCGCTGCTTATCATCCTGCTTGGTGGCAGTACTTTATTTTTCCGGTTTGGTTCGCGGCTCCGTTTGAACTGTTGCTTGGTGGAGCGAGAGAACCCTATTACTTCATTCTTTCAATGCTGGCTTTGATAACCCCACTTTTACTGATGGCAGCCTATATTAAGCTGATGCCACAGTTTGAGCGGAATTTGCAAAAGCTGGCGGAGCAAGGCTCCGGTGGAAAAGACAAGGGCCAGATCGCAGAGTGGCTCTCGCGCAGAGTATGCAAGGAACCGGCAGAGGAGATCTTCTTTCGGTTTACTTGGTCCATGATGAAGAATGAGCGCGATTTTAAGCTGAAGGTCTATCCTGCACTTGGCTTTTCTATCGCATTCCCGTTTATTTTTATATTTGGTATATTGCAGAATAGTTATGATGGTTCCCTTAAAGATTCAAAAGTGTACTTGTTAATCTATTTCTGCACGATGTTAATGCAGACTGTAATACAGATGCTACGCTACTCTACAAGTTATAAAGGAGCTTGGATTTATAGGCTGATTCCTTTACCCGATAGCACACCTATTTACCGTGGGATGCTTAAGGCGGCGCTGCTGCGGCTAGTCTTGCCTTTATTTGCTGTAGATGCGGTATTGTTCATTCTGTTGTTCGGTGTGCACATTGTACCTGATTTAGTAGTGGTATTATTCGCCATGCTGATTTTCTCAGTCATCTGCTTTCGTGTTTATCCGCGGAGCTTACCTTTTTCAGAGCGTTATGAGGCAGCCAAACAAAAGGATTACACTGGAGTCGCCTTCATGCTTATGTTTTTGCTGATGGGGATGGCGGGTATTCATTATGTCTTCACTTTATTTACCGGAGGAATTTACATCTATCTGTTAGTTCTGGTAGTTTTGAATCAATGGTTATGGCGAAAGACCTTCCCCAAAACCCCATCAACCACAGGTCACATATCCAACTTTCCGGGGTGAGTGAATGCGTCAAATATGGACATTTTTTGCCGACATAAAAAAAGGGTATAAATTCCAGTATTTTCTTAGACAATCGGCTGAATACAAGGTAGAATACATCTAAAGTTGCTTTTCAGGGATAACCTATAATCTTTACGCACTCTTCCATTTATCTGATATTCGTGTACTGATTTTTTACTTGAGAAATACGCTGCAGCGATTACGGTATTCAAAACCGGTGAAGAGGTTAACTAATGGATAAAATGGGAATCCACTATAACGTTTGGATTGTTTTACTATCATTTGCGCTAGCGGCGACTGCAGCTTATTCCGCGCTGAATCTGATCTCGCAAGTCCCTCGCTCGTTTGGGAAAGTTCGTCGCTTATGGTTAATATCGGGGGCATGTGTACTCGGCAGTGGCATATGGTCGATACATTATGTAGGGATTATGGCGAGCCGTTTTCCTTTTAGCGTGAATTATTATCCAGGCAGGGCTGTATTATCGTTATTGGTTGGTGTATTGTGCTGCTATTCGGCATTCCGGATTACGTTTGTGCCACGTTTAAGAAAAAGTTGTTTAATAGTTAGTGGTGTTCTTCTGGGCAGCGGGATCTCTGCTATGCATTATATCGGGATGTCCTCCATGAAGATCGCAGCGGAGATTCATTATGAGATATGGACTCAGACATGTGCTGTAATCCTCGTTATGCTCTCGTCTTTTATCGGATTATTTCTATTTCACAAGTTTAAAGACTATGTGGGTTTTAACCGCTGGAAGTTATACTCTGCTCTCTTTATCGGATTTTCGGTAACTGGATTGCATTATACGAGTGTAAGGGCGACTCATTTTGAATATAACGGTCTGCTAGGCAATACAACTTTTTTTATGGAGACTGATGTTATTCTTTTAATGGGAGTATCCTTGGTAACGCTATTTATGCTTGCGATTTCTGGTGGTGCTGTATTTCTGGACCGGCATGTGCTGGAACGGATGGCTTATTATGATCCACTAACTGATCTTCCGAACAGGCATGGTCTGGTGCGTTATTTTAAAGATGAATTTTTCGGGAGTAGATCTGGCGCCGTATTTTTTGTGGATCTGGATCGGTTTAAGTCGATTAATGATACGCTTGGACATGATATAGGGGACTTGTTACTGCGAGAGGTCGCTATAAGATTAAGACGCTCTGTAGGAAGTAAAGGCAAGGTCTTTCGTTTGGGCGGAGATGAATTCCTGATCGCTCTTCCAGATTGTACTGTGGAGGATGCGCAAGAGGAAGCAGAGCACATTTTATATGAGCTTAAGAAATACTACAGCATTCAAGGTAATGAGCTATATGTTACTGCAAGTGTGGGGATCAGTATGACCCCTATGCATGGAACTGACCGCTCAGCCTTAATGAAGGCAGCCGATACAGCTCTTTATACCTCTAAGGATTCGGGTAAGAATAAATTCAGTGTGTTTGATCAGGAGATGAACCGCCATCAGCTGCGACGGATGTCGCTGGAGAAGGATCTTCGTAAAGCGCTGGCACGCTCCGAGTTTATGGTTGTGTACCAGCCGAAGTGGGATTCGTATATGAACGTTACCGTGGGTCTTGAAGCACTGCTGCGTTGGCGGCACCCTGAACATGGGATAATTTCCCCCGCGGAATTCATTCCCATTGCAGAGGAAACGGGACTGATTGTCCCGATTACCTATTGGATGCTGCATGATGTATGCAGCCAGAACATGCTTTGGCATAAGGAAGAGATAGCAAATGTCGCAGTCTCTATTAATATGTCAGCACGGATGTTTGAGGGCGGGGGCTTATACGATGTTGTAGAAGAAGCACTCACACGTTCAGGTCTAGAGCCGCATTTCCTTGAACTGGAGATTACAGAGTCCATTGCGATGAATAACATGGAAGAGACGGTTGCGCAGCTCTCCAGACTTCGGGCGCTTGGGGTAAGGGTATCACTGGATGACTTTGGGACAGGCTTTTCATCCCTTGGTAATTTAGATGAGATTCCAGTGAACACACTCAAGATTGATCAAGTGTTTATTCGTAAGAGCAAGATGCATTCCAAGAAAGCCATTATCAGTAATATCATTGCGATTGCCACCAATCTTAATATGGAGGTCGTGGCGGAAGGTGTGGAGACACCAGAGCAGATTGAGCTGCTGCAATCCTTAGGCTGCAGAGTGATGCAGGGTTATTATTATGGTCGGCCAATGCCGGTGCATGAGCTGGGCCAGTGGTTTATAGCGAATACAGCAGTATCGTAGCAGATGATCTCAATACATAGAATAAGGGGCTGGCGTCTAAGCAGAATCTCTCTGCTTGGATGCTAGCCCCTTTGCTATTAAGAAACCTTAAAGCGTTCAATCAGAATTTGCAGCTTCTCAGCTAGTGAGGACAGGAAAGCTGCTGCAGACTCAACTTCCTCCATTGCGGCAAGCTGTTCTTCTGAGGAAGCGGATAATGTCTCTGCACTGCTGGCCGTCTGATTAGCGACATTTACGATATTCTGAAGGGTTGTAACGAGACGGTCGGAGATCAGCGAAAGCTGTCGAACCGTTCCTGAGATCTGCTGGCTTTGTGAGGCCATTCCCGAGACAGACATTTCAATCTCCGAGAAGGACTGGCCTGCCGTGGCAATCATTTCTCTGCCGTGCTCCATCTCTTCTGTAGAGCGTTTCATAGTTTCTCCTGCCTGATCCATCTGGTTCACGATGATGTTGACCAGTTGGCCAATTTGCGCAGCGGAATGGGCTGAGCGCTCAGCAAGCTTACGTACGGAATGGGCAACGACCGCAAACCCTCTTCCCTCTTCTCCAGCTCTTGCGGCTTCAATCGCTGCATTCAGGGACAGGAGATTGGTTTCTTCTGCGATGCTGGCAATAGTACCCACGATATTTTCAATTTCTTTGGAATAACCACCCAAGGTTTCAATAATGAGTGCTAGGTCGGTAATACTGTCACTTACGACTCTCATCTGCTGTGTGGTGGAATCCATTGCCTCACGGCCTGTACGTGCTTTATTAGCGTTGCTGACCGCATTATTCATCGCGTTATCTGCATTGCCTGCAATCTCTGTGATGAAACGAGATAGGTCTTGTACAGACTTATATTCACCCTCCATATTCTGCAGCTGCGAATTCGCGCTATCGGCAAGCTCAATCGTAACATTGACGCTATATTCACCTGCCCGGTTGGTTTCCTGCGCACTGGCGGAGAGCTCTTCGGAAGAGGAGGCTACCTGCATGGAGGTCTCATTGACCTCGGTAATAAGTAAGCGCAGGCTTTGGGTCATGTCATTGAAATTACGGGCTAATGTACCAATCTCATCCTTGCTGTTGAATAAAATAGGATTATGAGTAAGGTCGCCCTGTGCAACAAGATTGACCCCTTTGGACAGCTTGGTTAACGGACTAATCATTCGGCGGATTAACAGATAAGCTGCCACAATAGCTATAACCAGAATGGAAGTTCCGATAATAAAAGGCTGAACAATGATATCTTGAGTTCGTTCTTGAATTATGGAGCCATCGAAATTAATAGCCATCAGCGCAACTATAGGTTTAGACGGATCATGATCCTGATAGATGGGGCCGTACCCTGTCTTAAGTGAGGTGCCTTCGTATGTATAAACCTTGGAGTAGGAGGAATGCTTATGCTCAGTAATCATTTGCTTATCTTCATCTGAAAAATAAAAAGTATCGCCTGCTTTATAACCTCTAGCTTGGAAGCTTGAATCTGCGGCAAGTACTTTTCCGTCTAAGGATAAGATGAATGCCTCTTTAAAAATAGCCTTATGTGCTACAATCCAACCGATTCGATCCTCTACAGCCTCCAGTTTACTTTGATCGCCTGCCAACAATGCGGAAATGTCTGCGGGGTCAATCAGGCCGGTTGTAATATTAGCGCATCCTACCAATTCGATACCTGCAGCTTCGTCTACTTGCTTATAAGCTGTACGGTATCCGAAAAACCCGATGGATGATCCTACAAGAAGTAAGACGACGAACATCATCCAAGTTAATTTAGTTGCTAATTTCATTCTTCGCACCAACCTTGACAAATTATGTTCTCAGTGATAATAGCTCTCACCTCTACGATTATATCGTATTGATATGCTTATAACCTTACATGGAATATAGTATTTCTGTGTCGGAAATTGGAGAATCATGGGAGTTTGCGCTTTCCCTCATGCTTTCAATGGTTTAGTAGACAAAACCATTGAATCATAACCAGTTCTAATGGTACGCTTGAGTTATTAAAAACGGATTGGGGTTGAACAAATATGCCACATCAAATAGATCCGTTAATAGATCGTCTTGGACTATCCATGTGGAGAGTACAGCGTAAGATTATGTCTCAAATGTCTTTGCACAAAGAACTCGGACTTACGGTGCCACAGATGGGTCTGTTAAATATGATAGCGAAAGAAAAGAAGTCGCGGGTGGTACAGCTGGCAGAATGTATGGAGGTCAAATCCAGTGCGGTGACGGTGATGCTGGACCGTTTGGAGGTGCTGGGTTATATCAAACGTGAGCCGGATGGGAAGGATCGGAGAGCGGTTGTAGTGACGATCACCGAAAAAGGTCAACAGGTGCTCGAAGAAGGACATTTCCGGTCCAAAGAACTGCTGGCGGAGCATTTATCCATACTGAAGCCCGAAGAACTACGCAACTTTGCAGAGTATTACCGTATGATCGAGGACCAGGAGCGTTAGTCAGCTAAGCTTCGGAATGGATATCTTTATAAAAACAGCAGAGCAGCGGTTCTCCATTATTGGAGAATCGCTGCTCTGCTGTTTTTGTTCGTTGGCTGCCTACGCCCTGTAATTTATTGTTTAGGTTGTTTGTCAGGCAACTGAGTGATATAGCTGTGGGAAAGCTGTAAAAGCCTCAAGGCACGGTTATATTCGTCTTCAGTGGCACTCGGCGTTGTTCCATTGTTATAAATAGAGTACTGAGTGTTGTCTTCAAAGCTGTTACCAGGAATAAGCAATCCTGAGCTGGCAATGAATGAACCAGAAGGTAAATAATATCGTTCTGGCAGCAAATTATAAGTCTGACTGAGTAGATCTTGACCAAAATATACGTTATTCTCTAATGAAATCCCAAGCAGACTGGCTGCGGTGGGCATGATATCCACTTCCCCGCCTACTTCGTCAATGGTCTGCGAGGCTACGCCAGCACCTGCATGAATAAGCAGAGGGATGTTCATCATATCCGCATAACTGTATTCATGACCATAGATTTCAGTCATCAATTCTTTATCATCATGATCGAGGGAATAAATCGGCAATCCCATATGATCCCCATAAATCATGATTACACTATTGTCCCAGACACCATTTGCTTTAAGCTCTTCTACAAAATGTCCAAAAGCATCATCCGCATAGTTCTGGGAACGGATATAGTCACCAACAAAAGTACCTTCATAACGCTCCGGCAGCTTCATGCGGTATTTTTCTTCTGGAATAGTAAAAGGGTGATGCGCTGACATTGAAATGACTTGAGCGTAAAAAGGCTGCTCCTGTTGGTCCATTTCTTTTAGTTTGTCGGCTGTCTTACTGTAGAGCGTATCATCAGAAGCTCCAAAGAAGAAGACATCATCTTCACCAAAAAATTTGCGGTCATAATAATGATCGAAGCCGAGGGAGTCATACAGTTCGCCGCGGTTCCAGAATTCTACGACATTGGTGTGGAAGGTTGCAGTCTGATATCCATTTTCTTTAAGCACGCGTGGCAGACTCGGAAGTACTTTATCCACATAAGACATCGTTGCCGCTCCACGTGGAGGGATGTAGAAGGAAGTGTTAACTACGAACTCTGCATCCGAAGTATTCCCTTGGCCAACCATTTGATAGAAATTAGGGAAGTAAAGACTGTCCTTCATCACCTTGTTCAGGTTCGGTGTAATTTCTTGACCGTCTAATTTAAGGCCCAGCAAGAAATTCTGGAAAGATTCCATTTGAAGAATAATAAGGTTCTTGCCTTTAGCGATGCCTTGAAGTGGAGAACTAGCCGCAGTATTAATCCCCTTCAATTTGTTGATGGCATCTTGTGTAATGTCACTTGAATCGACCAGCTCAGGCTCTTCTTTAGCGAAGATCGTATAAGCTTCATAATTAAGAATTCCCATTTCTTGAGCTTTCTTAATTTCGTTCATACTAGCTTTATTAGGCAAGATGTTGAACAGGCATAAAGCAAGTGAAACTGCAAACAGAACACTATACTTAAGTTTTCCGCCACGGCGGTGGTTGATATTCTCTTTCTTATAGACCCGGCCTTTTTTATTAAAGAAGAAATAGACGCCAAGAATAATGATGTCTGTAAAAATCAGCAGGTAGTATGGATCCATTAGTGAGAATACGCTGTTGCTGACGGCGGTGACTTGATTCACTTGCTCCGCTGCATGGTAAGTCACAATAACACCGTAATATTTAAAATACATAATGGCTGCGAAGAAAATGGCTGTCACTAGTAAATTTACGGTCATGTAATATCCGAGCTTGCGCTTGGAACCAAAACGTTCAATGATACAGAAGAGCGCCCAAGCAAAGGGGATTTCAGTTAATAATGATTTCCAGGGCAATATATCGTCAAAGATTACGCCCCATGCCAAGAAAGCTTTTAGAATAAAAATTATTGTGAAAAACACAAAAGGTTTAACGATCCACTGTTTAAAGTTAAAGGATGACACAGCTTCGCCTTCTTTCTACATGATAAAACGCCATTTCCCGGCTAGGAAGAAACAGCGCCCAGACAAAATAATTCCATAGTAATAAAATTTATTATGCAGGGCTGGCTATAGAATGTCAAAAATCGATAACCTAAGTATAAGCTTAGTGGAGCGCGTAAAGTTGAACACAAAGGGTTGAAGCTGACGCTCCTGCTCTCATGCAGGGTTATACAACGATTTCAGGACTAAAATGGCAATTGGGAACAAAAAGGATATATGGATAATAAAAGGAGGTGATGCTGGATGAGCTCTACAGTAGCTTTATCAGTTAGAACTCTCGTTGAATATGTTTTTCGCAGCGGAAGCATTGAACCTGGCTTTCATGGAACGGGCGCTATGGTCGAAGGCACTAGAATTCATCAGAAGATCCAAAAGCAATATAAGGAAGGTGACCGCAAGGAGGTTTATTTGAAAACGGAGATTCCTTATGGAAACCTGCTTTATGTTGTAGATGGGCGTTGTGATGGATTGCTGGTCTCGGAGGATGGGAGCTTTACGGTCGAAGAGATCAAATCAACCTCCGGACTGCTGGATTTACTGGATGAGGGACATGAGGTTCATTGGGCACAGGCGCTGATGTACGCATATATGGTAGCTCTGGAGCAAGAGCTTTCTTCTATTCAGGTTAAGCTTACCTATGTCCACCGGGTCACTGATGAGCAAAAAAGCTTGTACCGAACGTTGTCTTTTGAAGAACTGATTTCATTTGTGAATGACACAGTAGCTAGATATGCTCCGTACGCCGAGATGATGGTTCATCATGAGGCTAAGAAGGAGCAGAGTCTTCGGGAGTTGAGCTTTCCGTTCTCCTCTTATCGAAAGGGACAACGTCATTTTGCAGGAGCTGTATACAAGTCCGTCGTGGAAAAGGTCAGTCTGTTCGCTCAAGCCCCCACAGGTATCGGGAAAACAATGTCAACGTTGTTCCCTGTCCTTAAGGCGATGGGCGAAGGACAAGCTAAAGGATTGTTCTATTTAACGGCAAAGACGGTTACCCGTTTTGCCGCGCAGGAAGCCATCTCGCTGTTGCTAACGCAGGGCCTTCAGTTGCATGTTATCACACTTACCGCTAAAGAGAAGGCCTGTTTTCGCGAAGAGGGGATATGTGGTAAGGATTCCTGTCCTTATACGGATGGTTATTATGACCGGATCAACGAGGCATTAATGGATCTGTTAGAGCATGAGACGCTGATGAGCAGAGACACCCTTGCACTGTATGCTCACAAACACAAAGTGTGCCCATTTGAGTTCTCGTTGGATGCAGCCTATGCCTGCGACGCTGTGATCTGCGATTACAATTATATATATGATCCTCGCATCAGTCTGAAACGGCTAACAGAGGAAAGAAAGAGAGAAACGGTACTTCTAGTAGATGAAGCACATAATCTGGTAGACCGGGGACGGGAGATGTTCTCCGCCTCTTTGCTGAAAGCCCCTTTCCTGGAAATCCAGCGCCAATATAAAGAAATGAACCGGAATTTGAGTACAGCCGCTAAATCGGTGAACGCTTTTTTCATCTCCCTTCGCAAAATTTGCAATGAAGAGGGGCAAGGGCAGTGGGACTCGTTCCCGGAGGAGCTGCCGGCTTTGCTTGAGATATTTTCTTTGGAGGCGGAACAGGAACTTATTCACCCTAGCTCCAGTATTGTCTCACTGAATGGGGAAGGAGAAGGGGAAAATGTCCTCTTGGATACCTATTTTGCAGTTCAGGGAATGCTCCGTACCTTTAAGATCTATGATGAACGCTACATTACCTATGCGGAGGTTCGTAGAGGGGATGTCTATCTCAAGCTATTTAATTTGGATCCCTCGCATCTGCTTCGGCAGATGTCTAAGAGCTTTCGCAGCCAGATTCTGTTCTCAGCTACACTTTCTCCATTATCTTACTACCGGGATATGATTGGTGCGGCGGAGGAAGATTACAGTTTAACTGTTTCTTCCCCTTTTCAGAAAGAGCAGTGGGAAGTAACCGTCTTACCTGTCTCCACACGTTATCATGACCGGGAAGCTTCCCTAGTTCCGTTGACTAAAGCACTGAGCCAAATGGTCTCTAAAAAGGGCAATTATCTGGTGTTTTTTCCTTCGTACCTCTATTTGCAAAACGTATATCAGGCCTTTACGGAGAATTACCCTGAAATTCGGACATTGATGCAGGATACGGGCATGAGTGAGCAAGCTAGAGAAAGTTTTTTAGCTGCATTTAGTCCAGACAATGACGAGACGTTATTGGGATTTGCTGTACTTGGAGGAATTTTTTCAGAAGGTGTGGATCTGCCAGGGGATCGCCTCAATGGGGTTATGGTTGTTGGCGTTGGCCTGCCACAGCTTGGTCTTGAACGCAATCTGCTGCGTCAATATTTTAATGCCAGAGGAAAAAATGGCTTTGATTATGCCTATGTCTATCCGGGAATGTGTAAGGTACTGCAAGCCGGAGGCCGGTTGATTCGCAGCGAGACGGATACGGGCATTATCGTGTTGGCTGATGACCGTTTTTTGCAGAGTCCATATATGCAGTTGCTTCCCGAAGAATGGAGAGATTATCTTATACGCTCATAAGAGGTTATAATCTACGAAAGGGTATTCATAATCAATCGGCAGGAGGAAATAATATGACATTAAAAGTGGGTATTGTGGGTACGGGTTGGTTCTCTAAGGTACATGCTGATTTGCTTGCAGGGATGGCTGATGTCCAGTTGCAGGCAGTCTGTGGAAGTAGTAAAGCCAAAGGCGAAGATATGGCACGCCCATACGGAGCTGCTGGATATGGTGATATTACAGAGATGTTGGATGCAGAGACGCTTGATGCTGTTTATATCTGTGTGCCTCCACAATCTCATGGTGCGATTGAACGTTCATTAATCAAGAGGGATATTCCTTTTTTTATAGAGAAGCCGCTTAGTATGACTACTGAAATTCCTGCTAGCTTGCTGCAAGATATTAAAGAACATAATTTATTGACCTCGGTTGGCTACCATTTTCGCTATCAAGAGAATGTCAGACGGCTCAAGGAAACACTTCGAGGTGACAAGATCGGTATGGTCATGGGCCAGTGGATGGGCGGCATGCCGGGCGTAGCTTGGTGGCGTGATCAGGAGCAATCCGGAGGACAGTTCACCGAGCAGACCACTCATATCGTCGATTTGGTACGTTATCTGGCGGGAGAGGTAAAAGAAGTATACGGCATGTTTGGAAATCGAATTATGCATGAGCAGCATGAAGGTGTGAGTGTAGCCGATGTAGGTACCGTATCTCTGAAGCTTGAGAATGGAATCATAGCTAATATTTCAAATACATGTGTGCTGCCTGATCCGGTAGGAAGTGTAGGTCTTAGTTTCTATAATGATCGGGGATTGCTGGACTGGAACCCGGATCGTCTCTTGGAAGTGCGAAGTGGCAATAGCACCGAATTTGAAAACACAGGAAATCCATATTTAGTGGAAAGTGAAGCTTTTCTGTATGCAGTACGGACAGGAGACCGTTCGCGTATTCTGAGTGACTATGAGGATGGATTCAAGACGCTTAAAGTAACTTGTGCGGCTTACGAGTCAGCACAAAGTGGACTTCCGGTTAAATTCTAAGTTTGGATTCTTAAAAAAAGGACATGCCGCCTTAGATGTGCTAAAGAGACATGTCCTTGGCTCAAGCTGGGTTAGCCTAGTGGAGGAATATCGCGAGTAAAGCTGGCGCCACACCTATGGATAACAGCGCGGACAGAATCATCGCAATACTGGAGATGGTTCCGGTCAGTGAACTAAGCTCGAAGGCCTTGGATGTTCCTGTACCATGCGCAGCGGTTCCCAGCGATACACCACGCGCGATTTCATTGTCAATGCGGAAGATGCGGAGTACTGTAGGGCCCATCATTGTACCGAGTATTCCGGTAATGATGACGAAGACTGCAGTAATACTCGGTACACCGCCGATACTTTGCGAGATGCTCATAGCGATCGGTGTAGTCACCGAACGTGGAACCAGACTGGCTGCCAGATCGCCGCTGACATGCAGCCATTTGGCGAGCAGAATGGAAGAGATCACCGCTGTTATCGTCCCTGACAGCACGCCTGCCGCAATCTCGGCGGCGTGCTTTTTGAGCACCTTGAAGTTTTTATGCAAAGGGATTGCAAAGGCCATAGTTGCCGGTTGCAGCAAATCCGTCAGCCATTTGCCTCCCGCATTGTAAGAATCATAAGTAATGCCTGTGATGAGTAAGAAGATAATCATAAGCACTGGTGTAATGATCAATGGAGAGGTGTACACTTTGCCACTAGAAGCATAAATGCGTTTCGCCAGTAGATATACAGCAACCGTAAGACCGAAGAATAACAGAGCGTTTAACATGATCCTTTCCGCTCCTTTGCTTTGTAAATTCTACTGGTAAGTAATCCGGAACTGGCCATTACAACAATCGTACCCAAAATGACCACTGCGAGGATTCGTAATCCATCAGTTTCCAGAATGTTGGCGTATTTCATTACGCCGATAGCAGATGGAATAAAGAACAGTAAGAGCTCAGCCAGTAGCCAAGAAGCACCAACTTCAACCCAATTCAGATGAATGACACCAAACTCAAGCAGAAGAAACAATATAATCATTCCGAGTATGCTTCCGGGAATAGGGATATGCAATAATGGGGTTACAGCATTGATTAGTAATGAGAATAGGGTAAGTCCCGCTACCTGCAGCAAGCCTATAACAATCTTTTTCATAAGGCTTCGCTCCTTTCATGATAATGAAAGTTTACATCAATTGTTTTCATAGGTAAAATGAATAGATTGAATAAATGACATTCCTTTTGTCTATGTATCGGAGGTTGGAAGATGGATATCCGACAATTAGAATATTTCGTCCAAGCAGCACGAATGAAAAGCTTTACTCGGGCTGCCGAATCCTTATATATTTCACAGCCTACGATCAGTAAAATGATCCGGAATATGGAGATCGAGCTGGAGGCTGATTTGTTTTATCGTGAAGGGAAAAGTGTCCGGCTTACAGATGCAGGGGAAATTCTGTTCACCAAAGCGCAAAATATTGTGGAGTCGTTCGCCAGCTTGTCTTCTGAGCTGGATAGCTTACGAAATTTGGAGCAGGGCCACATCCGCATCGGTCTGCCTCCAATGGTAGGGGCGAGCTTTTTTCCTTCGGTGATTGGTCAATTTCATAAACGTTATCCGCAGGTTACTATTCGTCTGCATGAGGATGGCGCGAAGAAAGTGGAGGAAGATGTAGAAACGGGCTTGCTGGATATCGGAATGGTTGTGCTGCCTGTAAATACAGCCAAACTTCATTGCTTCACCTTTGTTGAAGAGAAGCTGAATCTTATTTTACCTGTTGGACATAGATTGGCCGAGGCAGACCTTGTTCCGTTAAGTGAACTAGCCGAAGAGGAGTTTGTGCTGTTCCGGGAGGATTTTACGCTGCATGATCGGATTATTACGGAATGTGTGAAGGCGGGATTTCAGCCTAAGGTTATCTATGAGAGCTCCCAATGGGACTTAATTAGCCGCATGGTGGCTGCCGGAATGGGAATCGCATTGCTGCCAGAAACCATTTGCCGGGATATGGATCGTTCACGATTGGTCGTTGTGCCTTTGACGGATCCGGTAATTCCGTGGCAGCTTGCTATGGCGTGGCGAAGAGATCGTTATTTATCTTTTGCGGCACGCGAATGGATTGCTTTTGCAAAGGGACTTTTGCGAGAACAGTATCCCAACGAGCTCCCTGACGAGCATGTGAAGGACTCTGAATAAAGAGTAATTCCGTTTTTGTTAGAAGCTCTACAATTTTTCTTTTTTTTGAAAATATGTTTTTTGGTATCATGACTTATGATAGGAGAAGATGTTGATAGAGAGAAGGAGAGAGATGTGACACAAAATCCAAATTCCTCCAAGAATAATCATAGAAAAGATTATAAAGAAGATGAGCTACTTGTAACTATAGAGAGTCTTAGATGTGAATTGCTGGAGGTTGCAGAGCAACGGAGTCTTAGTGACCGTGCTGTTCTAGAGCTTAGTGAGCGATTAGACAGCTATATTTTGCTGGCACAAAATAAGATGATGGAAAATTTGCGCAACCGGAAAGCCGGCATTACATCCTATAGTAGAAGTTCCAAAACCGCCATCACTGTTAGCTAAACTACCAACAACATAGATTTATAATACTATGAAGATGTTACTGATCTAGAGGAGCGTATTAGGCTCCTCTATTTGTCGTACAATCTATTTGTTGTACAATCCATAACTTTCACCTATAATGTCAATTAATAGAATCTTTTCAAGTCAAACTTTGGGGGTGCCGAGTGGAGGGAAAGTTAACAACTATACGCTCAGAAATTGAGAAAAATTTGTCCCGCTCCGGCCATAATCTCGCCTCATTTTCAAAAATTTGTGGCCTGAATCGAGGCAGCCTCAGTGCAATTCTGCATGGAAATCCGCCGAAGCCTATGTCCTTGGGACAAGTAGATGCAATTATAAAAGCCTTTGGTTTTCCAGAAGGTTGGTTATATCCTCTATATGTTGATGAATGCTTCAATGATGAGAAGGTCTCACGCCGTAGAGTGGAGCCTTTTTTGATTCGTTGTGCTGAATTGGGCAAACAGAATTGCATTGATGAAACTATAAGCAGATTATTAGAGTCTACCAAGCCGCTGGATATCATTTATTCTGTTGCTGATAAATTATTCAATAAAGGCAAAGTTCAGGAATCCATGTTTTTTTACAAGATTGTAGTAGAGAACGAGTCGGATAGTTATAGTGAACGTCTCGCGATCAGTCACTATCGTAATTTTAAATTTTTGCAAACACTTGATATGGAGGAGAAGCTACGCGCAGTCATTAGCTTTAGTCCTTTTAGAGGGCGCCTTCCGGAAAATTTGCAATTAGATGGTTTATTGATGCTGACACAGCTATGTTTCGCCCTTCGCAGATGGGAAGAAATGGAGATCTATGCTGATGAGTTGAGAGCTTTAGCCAATGCAGTTTACCGCCAAGAACTGCGGAGGAGCGGAGACAAACGAAGAGAAGAACTCTGTACGGAACGTCCGCTCGTTGTTTATTATGGACACGGATATTTGCTTAAAGCAATTTCGTTGACGAAGCAAGGTCAATATGAAGCGGCGAAGAAATATACCGCTGGTTATGCAGACTTAGGCTGGTTTGAGATGTTGGATGAAGTAGGCCAGCAAGCTGTAGAACAATTCCGATTATTTGCAGTTGGGAACAGTTTCACACTGGAAATGTTGGAGGGGAATGTAAAGGTTGTACCGGACTATGTAGCTTTTTTGGCTGAGCACCCCGGAGAAATATTGCCAGGACTCATAATTATTATGGAATCGGCTAATCATTACAGATTTTCTGTAGACGATGTGCTTAAACGTTTTGCACGGGAAATGTTACGATTTGAACAGTTTGAAGATCCCATTAATATCGACCGATTATATCGGTTGTACTATCAAATAGCCATGTATCTAATAAACAATGGACAATATATTACGGGTGTGGACTATATCATACAGTCTTTAGAGTTATCTATTAAGACTAATAATGGAATAGACTTCATCAAGTGCGTGACCTTGTTTGAGACCAATAGGGACTATGCAACTCTGAATCAACAGGAGAAATACAGAAAGCTGATAAGGGAGGTGAGAAAAGATGAAAAAATCACTATTGATGATGGCAGGCATTTTAGCATTGTTTAGCTTCATCATTATCGGCCCAGTTGGTTCCGGAAGTAATGGACCAATCACAACTTATGAGCACGGAGCAGGATTCTAAAGATTATCCTTGGCAATATTCTATATACAGATACATATACGCATATCTACTCCCTTGCACTCGTGCTGGGGAGTTTTCTTTTTCGTAATAATTGATAGCGTATTCATAATTTGACAAAGCAATCTGGCGAAAATATAATTAGGTAGCCTAAATAATATAGTGTTTAATAATTAGTTGACCTAACTAAATAGAGGTGAAGGAAATTGGGATAAACGGAGGAAATACAGAAAATACTGAAAATTCAGTCGCACACGGGCTTTTTGCGGCGATGAAACGCCTGCACAAAGCTCAATGGCAAAAGGGCGTTGAGGGCCACAAGCCAAGTGAGATGACTTTAATGATATGCATTGAAAAATGGAATCATTCTGATGAAGAGGGTCTCAAGGTGTCTGAAATCAGCCGACTACTTGGATTCACTCCTCCTACCATCACGCAGCTGATTAACAGTCTTGAAGCGAAACAGATGGTGGAAAGACGCGCGGATCCTTCGGACCGAAGAGTTGTACGCGTGAAATTAACGGAAAGTGGAAAAGAACTCACACGAAAAGCGGAACATTATCGTGATGTGATGCTTGATAAGCTTGTACAGCACTTAGGCGAAAAAGACACTAAACAGCTCACAGAGCTATTGCTTAAGGTACATGAATACGTTGAGGATAATCCACCACCTGATTGGGATAGGCTACAAATGAACGGAGATGAGAAGCTTGATTAAATTATTTAAACAACTGAAGCCTTTTAGGGTAGCTATTGGTGCTGTATTAATCCTTGTATTTTTGCAGTCCATGGGCGATTTATACCTTCCTACACTGATGTCTGACATCGTCGACAAAGGGATTGTTCAAGGAGATCGCGCTTATATTTGGAAAATAGGTAGTTTCATGCTCCTGGTTGCAGGTGGCGGTGCTTTATGTTCGGTAATTGCCAGTTACTTATCCGCAAAAGTAGCAGCCGGGTTTGGTAAACTCACCCGTGCACGAGTATTTAACCATGTAGAAAATTTTACGCTGCATGAATTCGATAAGCTGGGTACAGCTTCCTTGATTACACGTACAACAAATGATATTACACAAGTTCAAACGGTACTTACTATGATGTTGCGCATGATGATCGGAGCACCGATGATGATGATTGGTGGGATCATCATGGCAGTATCTGAAGATGCTAAATTATCATTGATTTTTGTAGTCGTTATTCCTGTACTTGTAGGGGCGATCTTCTTTATTGGGATGAAGGGTCTGCCACTGTTTAAAGCCATTCAGATTAAGCTTGATAAATTAAACCTGGTGCTGCGTGAGCATCTGACAGGTATTCGTGTTATTCGTTCTTTTAACCGGATTGATCATGAGAATAGACGTTTCACCGAAGCTAACCGTGATCTTACGGATACAGCTATCAAGGTCAACAAAATCATGGCCGGCCTGATGCCGCTGATGATGATTGTAATGAACTTTTCTATGATTGCTATTCTTTATTTTGGTGGAATCCGAATTGGTGATGGCGACTTGCAAGTTGGGTCCCTGATGGCATTTATCCAATATGCAATGCAAATTATGTTCTCTCTGATTATGGTATCGATGATGTTCGTGTTAATTCCGCGTGCTTCAGCTTCAGCCGTGCGTATCAATGAGGTACTGGATATGCAGCCTGAATTTACAGATCCTACTGAGAGTGAACTGCATACAACAGCTCAAGCTACTAAAAAAGACGGACGCGATTCTTTGCGTGGTTTTGTTGAGTTTGAGAATGTATCTTTTTCCTATCCAGGGGCAGAACAGCCTGCTCTTTCAAAAATTAGCTTTAGTGCTCGTCCGGGTGAAGTTACTGCAATTATCGGGGGTACCGGATCGGGTAAATCTACGCTGCTTAGCCTGATTCCAAGGTTCTATGATGTTAATGAAGGTGCTGTACGCGTAGACGGAGTGGATGTGCGTGAGATGACACAGGAAGAGCTGCGGAGCAAAATCGGTTACATCCCACAAAAAGCAGTATTGTTCTCGGGTACGATTAATGAGAACATCCGCTACGGTAAAGAGGATGCTACGGATGAAGAAATCATTCATGCATCCAAGGTGGCTCAAGCCTACGATTTCGTATCCGCGATGAAGGATGGGTTTGACTCGGAAATTGCTCAGGGCGGGAATAACGTCTCAGGTGGTCAGAAACAGCGGTTGTCCATTGCTCGGGCGCTTGTGAGAAAACCTGAGGTTTATCTGTTCGACGATAGCTTCTCAGCTCTTGATTTCAAGACAGATGCCAAACTTCGCGCGGCTCTCAAAGCTGAAACTACGGAATCCACCGTATTGATCGTAGCTCAACGGGTTAGCACCGTTATGGATGCGGACCGGATTATTGTAATTGATGAGGGTGAAATTGCTGGAATGGGCACTCACCGTGAACTGCTCGAGAGCAGTGATGTGTACCGCGAGATCGTATCCTCGCAGCTGTCAGAGGAGGAAATAGCATGAGCGAACAAAACAGAGAACATAAGCCTGCAGCTCCCCGCGGCCATAAAGGTCCGGGTGGACCGGGCGGTCCTGGAATGAGGATGCCGGCAGAAAAAGCTAAAGATTTTAAAGGTACACTTCGTCGCTTGATCAAATACTTGCGCCCACGTATGGTTCAATTGATTATTGTACTAATTATGGCGATTGCCAGTACGGTGTTCAGTATCTTCAGTCCAAAGGTTATGGGTAAAGCTACAACCAAACTGTTCGAAGGTGCTTACGGCAAACTGATGGGTGTAGAGGGTGCCTCCATTGATTTTGGATATATTAATGATATTCTCATCCTGCTCGCGGGATTGTATCTGCTTAGTGCTTTGTTTAGTTACATTCAGCAGTATGTAATGGCTGGTGTAGCGCAGAAGGTAGTTTATGACATGCGTGAGCAGATTAACAGCAAGCTGGAGCGGTTACCTTTAAAATATTTTGACTCCCGTACACACGGGGAAATTCTTAGCCGTGCTACGAATGACGTGGATAACATCAGTACCACGTTGCAGCAAAGTTTAACGCAGCTAATTACCTCAATCGTCACTATTATTGGTGTTATTGTGATGATGCTTACCATCAGCCCATGGCTGACTTTAATCACGATTACTACGTTGCCACTCAGCTTTATTGTGATTATGGCGATCTCTAAACGTTCGCAGACTTATTTTGTGAGACAGCAGAAATCGCTTGGCCAGTTGAATGGTCATGTAGAGGAAATGTATACGGGGCACCGGATTATTAAAGCTTTCGGCCGCGAACCGCAGTCGCTTAAAGATTTTGATGAAATAAATGATAAGCTTTATGATTCTGGCTGGCGGTCTCAATTTATGTCAGGTATGATTATGCCGCTTATGATGTTTATCGGTAACTTGGGTTATGTGCTTATCTGTGTTGTGGGTGGTATTTTTGTTACTAAAAAAATGATTGATGTCGGGGATATCCAAGCCTTCATTCAATATTCACGTCAGTTCACCCAGCCGATTGCACAAACGGCTAATATTGCTAACATTATTCAATCCACCATTGCTTCCGCAGAACGTGTATTTGAACTTCTGGATGAAGAAGAGGAAGTTAAGGAAGTTAATACTACACTTGTGAAGCTTGATGAAGGTGCTCCGGAAGGTTCCGTTGAGTTCCGTCATGTGAAATTCGGCTATAAAGAGGATGCTATTCTGATTGAGGACATGAATATTGAGGTTAGTCCAGGTCAGACTATAGCGATTGTCGGTCCTACTGGTGCTGGTAAAACCACTTTAATTAACCTGTTGATGCGCTTCTACGAGCTTAACGATGGGGAAATTATCATAGATGGCGTCAACATTACCGACATGAAACGGAGTGACCTACGTAGCAAGTTTGGAATGGTGCTTCAGGATACCTGGCTCTTCAACGGTACGATTCGTGACAACATTGCTTACGGCCGTGAAGGTGCATCTGAAGCTGATGTGGTGCGGGCGGCCAAGGCTGCGCATGCTGATCACTTTATCCGCACACTTCCGCTTGGCTACAATACGGTGTTAAATGAAGAGGCTTCTAATATTTCACAAGGACAGAAGCAGTTGATTACTATTGCTCGCGCTATTCTGGCCGATCCATCGATTCTTATTCTTGATGAAGCAACGAGCAGTGTCGATACACGGACTGAATTGCTGATTCAAAAAGCGATGAATGCGCTGATGCAAAACAGAACAAGCTTCGTTATTGCCCACCGTCTCTCGACGATTCGTGATGCGGATCTCATCCTTGTCATGAACCAAGGTAGTGTAATCGAGAAAGGCAACCACGAAGAACTGCTGGCCCAAGGCGGATTCTATGCGGATCTCTATAACAGTCAGTTCTCTGAAGGAGATTTGGACGTAGGCTAAATTGAAGTGAAGAAAAATGTATAGTTAATCATAAACCCCTCTTTTCACATGATGCTGATTTTTTATGTGAAGAGAGGGGTATTTTATATGTGATGAGGTGCTTTAATTTTTCTGAAAAATAAAAAAAGTTTGATTAAAAATTAAAGCATATATATGATAGAATAAAAAATGACCCGCGGCTCATTTTTAAGGCTGCAAGGTAAAGGAGAGGATGAAGGGAATGTCAGGCTACGGAAAATGGGTGGCAGGAAAAAAGACGAAGTGGATTACTCTTCTCGTATGGATAGTGCTTGTAGGTGCACTTACCCTGTTATGGCCTGCAGTGAATTCTCAGGTTGCTAATAATGCGCCTAACCTCCCAGATGATTCACAATCGGTACAGGCAGCAGCTATTGCAGAGCAAGAATTCCCTAGTGGAAGTGGAGTGCCGGCGCTGCTCGTATGGCATAGAGAAGGTGGGCTTTCACAAGATGATTTAGTACATATCACTGCTGTGTACAAGAAGTTGGAGCAGCAACCGTTGCCCCATCAGAATTTTGTTCCTCCATTAGGACAACTGCCGCCACAGGCATTACAAGCCTCGTTATCTGAGGATCTTAGCACGCTGGTAACCCCGGTGCTTTTTGATAAAACAGCAGATAGTGATCAGCTTGGCGAAGCTGTGACAGAAATGAAGAAGATCATAAACACAGAGACGGGTGGAGACCCCTCTGCGGCTAAGGTAGATGGAAAAGACCTGAGTTTACGTGTTACGGGTCCAGTGGGCATCTCTATAGATGCTTCAGGCCTGTTTCAGAACGCAGACGTTTCCTTGTTAATTGCTACGGTTATGCTTGTGCTGGTGTTCTTATTAGTGATTTACCGTTCACCGATCTTGGCGTTTATTCCTCTTATTGCAGTTGGATTCGCTTATGGTGTAACTAGTCCGATTCTTGGAAAAATGGCGCAAGAAGGCTGGATCACAGTGGATTCACAGGCTGTCTCGATTATGACTGTTTTGTTATTCGGAGCTGGTACGGATTATTGCCTGTTCTTGATCTCACGGTTCCGGCAGTTGTTGAAGGTAGAAGAGAGTAAGAGTCGTGCGCTTCTTCGCTCCATTACCGAATCTTCAGGTGCCATTGCTATGAGTGGCTTTACCGTCGTGCTCGCGCTGTTTGCATTATTGCTGGCTAAGTATGGAGCTTATCATCGTTTTGCCGTTCCATTTAGCGTGTCTATCTTCATCATGGGAATTGCCAGTCTAACCCTCGTACCAGCACTGCTGGCAATCTTCGGACGGACCTCGTTCTTCCCTTTCATTCCGCGCACACCGCAAATGGAGGTAGAACGGGCCAAGGCTAAAGGTAAACCTGTTCCTGAACCCAAAGTTTCCCGTAAAAAGGGCATTGGCGGCTTGGTAGTAACCCGGCCTTGGGCTATCGTAGGCGTGACCGTTATCGGACTGGGGATTCTGGCTTCATTCTCCAGTGGCATCAAATTTACGTATGATATCCTATCCTCTTTTCCTAAAAATATGGAGTCTCGCGAAGGTTTTGACCTTATTGGCAAACAGTTCTCTCCCGGAGAATTGGCTCCAGCGAAGCTGATTATTGATACCCAAGGAAAAGCGAGTGGAGAGGATCTAAAGGTCATTCTTGGCGGACTTACTTATGTGGACACGGTTTCCGATCCGCAGCAGGGGGCAGTAAACATAGATATTGTTGGTTTTGATATTGAATTTAAAAGCAATCCATATTCACTAGAAGCGATGGGTCATATTCCTACTCTTCTTGCTACCGCAGAGCAGGCATTAATCGATGTAGACGTTGCGAACCCTGCGGATCACGTGTGGGTAAGCGGACAGACGGCAACACAGCATGACACTAAAGAGATTGGGGATCGGGACACCGATCTGATTATCCCCGTAGTCATCGGAATGATCACCGTGCTGTTGTTGATATATCTGCGTTCAATAGTGGCCACCATCTATCTGGTCGGCACCGTTATTCTCTCCTTTTTCTCAGCGCTTGGCTTAGGCTGGATTATCATTCACTATGTGATGGGAGCAGATGCCATTCAGGGAGCGATCCCACTGTATTCCTTTGTTTTCTTGGTGGCACTTGGAGAAGACTACAACATCTTCATGATCTCGAATATCTGGAAAAAGCGTAAAACCATGCCGCTTAAGCAGGCTATCGCGGAAGGTGTGAATGAGACCAGCTCGGTAATTACCTCTGCCGGCCTTATTCTGGCAGGTACATTTGCTGTATTGGCAAGCTTGCCGATCCAGGTGCTTGTGCAGTTCGGTATCATCACCGCTCTAGGTGTTCTGCTGGATACCTTCGTGGTTCGTCCGTTCCTTGTACCAGCTATTACGACGCTCTTTGGCCGTTGGTCATTCTGGCCGGGTAAACATCAAGAGGTGGAGACGCCTCAGCCAGATGTAAGTAAATAATGAGTTTATAAACAAACAGGGATGTCCCAGAGCCAAATTGGCTCCGGACATCCCTGTTTGTTTTAGGCTTGGGCACAGGGCATCGCTGGATAATAGCGCTGCTTGTACCAACTAACTGAACTTTATCTAATAGGTTAATCAATCAGTCTGTTGGACGATAATTACTCTAAGTTTTTACCGTAGCAATTAGCATTTAGAAGCGATAGCTGTGCTAATTAGCCTGCTGATTGTCTTAGCCGAAGAGGTAAAAGACAATTAGGTGGCTGTAACGGTTAACCGAGTGGTAATAGTCAATAAGCGCGCTGCATTGGTTAGCCCAGTGGTAGAAGACAATTAGCTGACTGCATCAATAATAGTCAATTAGCGCGTAGCACCGGTTACCTAGCAATAACAGTTAATTAGCTAACTGTACTTATCGGGCAACTATCCCGTACACACTGCTGGTTCCATCAAGCTATTGCTCTGTTTGGGTGATCCAAATACTTAGTTACCGGGCGTGCGGCTGATCATTAGTTCATATTTATCGATGGAAGCACCCAGAATTGCGTCATTACCACCAGCACCACGGTGCGACTGACGGAAGGACTCGCTGGAGGTCCAGCCTTTGAATGCATCCTCATTCTCCCATACGGTGCAGATTTTTAGTTCCTCGACACCTTCCTTGGCATTTCCACGCCAAACCTCCATACGTACAAACCCCGGCATATCCTGCACACCATTATTTCCTCCGAAACGTTGAGCAATGGCTTCGCCATGACCTTCTTTTACTTTAATAGTATTAGTTACTACCAGCATGATAGATAAACCTCCGATCAGAAAGTTAGTATATTTTTCAGGACATTGTGAATCGAAATAATATAACATAGGAACCTCGAAAATTAGCCAAGATTTCAAGGTAACATCGTGTTTTCAACTAACAAAAATAAAAGACCATCCCACAAGACACAAGAATGCGGGCGCTTAATTGCACTTTGTACACTTAAATTATCCGTCACACCCGAAACGATCGAATAAGTGTATTCTCTGCAACTAATTTGTGCGAATCTGGTGAATAGCCGAGAATAGCCTTCTTTTAACTGTATAGAGTGCAACTAAAGTATGATTTCTCCTCTAATTGCGCTGAATAGATGTACAAAGTGCAACTATTATCTATTTAAACGTTAAGTATGGTGCAAACTCAGGTACCTGCCAAAAATCAAAGTGTCTACTGCAAGTAAAGTGTCTACTGCAAGTAAAGTGGCTACAGCAAGTAAAGTGTCTATCGCAAGAGAAAGTAACTACTGCAAGTAAAGTGCCACCTCAACCATAAAACGTTACTCTAAGCCAAAGTGCAACTCAACTCCAAAGTGTTTACTTAAAACCACCATTACAGCTAGCACCTAATTGCAGTCCCGGTTACCTAATATAGCCCACAAATGAAGTTACATTGCAGAATGTGCAACAGAATGACCCGAATGTTGTCTGAATAAGGCAGTCTGTTGCATTCTGTACAATAGAATCAAGCCCAACTCGCATAAAAGGAGGGGAGCCACTAAATTGAATGCACAAAGTGCAATCACCCCAGATCATCCGGCTCCCTCCGCGTCCAGCGCGATTTTATTGCGGATTGGTGGTCCATAGTCCTGCTGTTTTTAGGAAGACGCGATCCGGCAGCTTCAAAGCTGTCAGTGCCAATTCAGCAACATCTTCAGGTTGCATCATGCGATCTTCATCACCGATTTTGAGTCCAGCATTGGAAGCTAGGCCAGTGTTGACCGTGCTTGGAGTCAAGGCTACGACGCGAATATTGTGTTTGCGCACTTCTTGTGCGAGGGCTTCGGTCATGCCCATGAGAGCGAACTTGGACGCGCAATAAGCAGAGCCTGTCGCGAAGCCGCGCTCTCCGGCTGTGGATGAAATATTGATGATATTTCCGCCATTTTTCTCAATCATCGCAGGCAGTGCAGCACGAGTTACGTAATAAGTACCGTAAAGATTAACTTGGATGTGGCGCTCCCAGTCTGCAGGGTCCATTTCTACTAAAGTGCCGAATTTTGCGATCCCGGCATTGTTGATTAATGCATCAAATGCTCCAAGCTCATTTTGCAGGGAAGCAACAGCACGTTCAGCTTCTTCGCGTACAGCGATATCGGCCACGGCAATGCTGACTTTAACGTCATATACTTCCGTTAAGGCTGATTTTAACGCTTCGAGATCACCTGAAGTTCTGGAGATCAGGCCTAAATTAGCACCTTCCTTAGCCAGTGCCATAGCCAAGGCTTTTCCGATCCCTTTGCCTGCACCAGTAATTACAACACTCTTTCCTCTCAAATCCATCTCTATCGTCACTCTCCTTCAAACTTTTTTGAAGCAGCTGCTTCATTCAAGTCTTATTATACCTGAATGCTATAGGGCAATTACAATCGCCTCTTAGAGAAGGGGCTGCAAATTTTCATGAAGCCGAACTGCCTTTTCATGAAAAGTATTATTCATGGAGTTTCGTCAGCGGTACCGAAGCAGGACCCTCTAAAACCTCGCCATCGTAGGAGAAGCGGGAACCATGGCAAGGGCAATCCCAAGAGCGATCCCCGTTGTTCCATTCGCATTCACAGCCCATATGGGTGCAGGTTCTATCCACCAGATGAAGTTTACCTTCTGTATCCTTATAAGCTCCCACACGTTTGCCATCATGGAACACAACGGCCCCTTCGTCAGCTTCTAAATCAGTTGTCTTTTTATGGACGATTTCCACTTTGCCCGCCACGAGCTCTTTTGCCACATTGGCATTTTGTACGATGAAGTTTTTCAGACTGGTGCCAGCTTTGAAGCGGGACGGATCGTACAATTCGGAATATGGATTATCTTTGCGCTGAATCTGATCCGAGATGATCTGTGCAGCCAGCGTACCGCTTGTCATGCCCCATTTTCCAAAGCCTGTGGCAATATAAATCTCTTTATCGTCTGAAATCTTGCCGATGTAGGGCACCCTGTCTAGGGTGATTAAATCCTGTGCTGCCCAACGGTAAGGGATTGTTTTGATGCCGAGCAGATTTCCTGCGAATAGCTCCAAATTCTCATAGTGTCCTATCGTGCAGATGCCCTGGCCCGTCTTATGATTGTCTCCCCCGACAATGACCAGATTCCTGCCTTCCCACTCTACTGCACGCAGAGAACGGGTGGGTTCGCTTGCGCTTAGATACATTCCACCCTCAAAATCCGTTTCAGGCTGGATCGCCAGACAGTAGGAACGTTCAGCATGCAGTCGCGAGAAATATAGTGCTCCTCCATCGTAAAAGGGGAAATGAGAAGCCGAAACGGCGTAGCGGCAGGTGATCCGATACTCGTCCTTTTCAGTAAAAAGCGTAAGCTTATCGTTCTTCTCCACCTTATCCGCCATCATCGTATGCTCATAGATTACGCCACCTTTATCCTGAATGACCTTCAGTAGCCCCTTCAGATATTGCAGCGGGTGAAAGCGGGCTTGTCCTGGTAATTTAATGGCACCACTGGCCATCAGAGGGATAGAGACGTTATCTAGCCACTCTCCGGGCAGCCCCAATTGTTCATAGGCTTTATACTCTTCCTCCAGCTGTTTAAGCGTCTTATGATCTTCAGCATCCGCGTACAGAAAAGCTGCCTCCTGTTTCATGTCGCAGGATACTTCAAGCTCATCAGCCGTATTCTGGATCCAATTCATAGCCTCGCTGTTCGAGCGATAATAGAGCCGGGCTTGCTCCTGCCCAAAATGCTTTATCAAATGATGATAGATTAACCCGTGCTGTGCTGAGATTTTTGCACTGGTAAAACCCGTTGTGCCACTTAGAATTTCCCCGGCTTCCAAGAGCGTGACTTTGTAGCCTGCTATGCTGAGGAGATAGGCTGTTGTAATGCCTGTAATTCCACCGCCTACCACTGCGACATCTGTAGAGATATCTTCAGCCAGCTTTGAGAAAGTCGGTAAATCCGTGGTATCTCTCCATAATGATTCCGGAAATTGTGGAAGACTTTGCGTTATCTTACGGTTTGGGTCCATCTATTATCCCTCCATCTTTACAATCTTCATCTCATTTATTACCACAGTCCTGTGAAAAGAAACTTCCCATTCAATCGTGCTGTGCATGAATTCAGAGAAACAGTGCCAAAATAAGGTGGGAACCGGGACGTAAAGGATAAAGAGGAGGGATGATGTTCCATGTCAGATCAACAGGATAAGGACAATATTTCTCTGGAATGGATCAAAGATCAGCTGAACGGGTTCGCGGATTTAATCGATAAGACGATCGTTACCTCTTTTGGGCAGGTCGACCTACTTTATATCAAAAGCGTTGCGGATTCGCAGATCCTCAGCCGAAATGTAATTGCACCGTTCTATGAGATGGAGAATATCAACGCTTATCAAAATTACATTTTGACGTATCCGGGCAGTGAAGAGGCGACTACAAAGGATAAGGCGATTGAGCTTTTGCTTAGCGGATATATTCTTCTGGGTTTGAAGGATACGTTCTGTTTCTTTGATGCTATGAATACGGAGATCAGCGGGGTTAATGAAACATCTGCAGAAAGCATTTCTCAGGGGCCTTCAGATGCGCTAACTGAGGATATTGCAGTGAATATGAACATGATTCGTCGGCGGTATCAATCCACCAATCTCAAAATGGAGACCATGGTCATCGGCGATGTCTCCAAAACAAAAATAGCGATTCTATACGATGACAGTCGGGTGGATAAGAATGTTTTAAAGGAATTACGTGAGAAAATGGGGACGTTAAAGGTTGATATTTTGCAGGCTACAGGCGAACTTGAGAAGTTTATAAGCAGTGATAAATTAAGAATACTCCCCAAGTCCATTATCACCGAAAGACCGGACAGGGTTGTGTTTAATTTATCTGAAGGAAAAGTAGCGATAATGCTGGATACTACGGGTTATGCGATAGTGCTGCCGTCTATTTTTAATGACTTTTTCACATCCATGGATGATAAAATCCAATTTCCTATCGTGGGGCGTTTTCTGAAGCTTTTGCGGATTATCGGTGTAGGCATGACACTTTGGCTGCCTGCATTCTATGTAACCCTCACCTCGTATAATCCAGAAATTATTCGGGTGCAGATTGCACTGCTTATTTCGGGTAGTCGTGCAACAGTACCTTATCCATCTTTTGTGGAAGTACTTTTAATGCTTATGATGATGGAGTTTCTGACTGAGGCGAGTTTACGGCTTCCCAAGGCGATTGGTCCAACGGCTACAACTGTAGGAGGTCTGATCTTGGGGCAAGCGGCGACGGCAGCAGGGCTAGTAGGGAATATCATGATTATATTGGTCTCTGCGGTTGCGATATCCAATTTTTTAATTCCGCTGAATATGATGAGCTTGTCGATACGCGTGCTGAAATATATTTTCCTTTTTGCCGCAGCTTTTTTAGGGTTGATTGGTGTAGTGGTCTGTGTAGTGGGCTTTGCCATGTATTTATGCAAGCAGCGCAGCTTTGGACAACCCTATTTCCGATTGTTTTTTCTCGATACCCTGGGCAAGAAGAAGGGCGGGGGCCATTGATGGCCAAAAGCCGTTATTTCTACTGTCTTTTTCTGATGAACAGCGTGATCAACATCATTAATTTTGTTCCAAGGGAACTAATAGATAGACGTTTTGGTGGTGCTTTGATGTCCATACTAATCGGAACGATCTTGGGCACTTTGTTTGTCTATACATTTACTGTTCTGATTGCTAAATTCCCCGGCAAGGGGTTTCCGGAAATATTTCACTCTTTGCTTCCTAAGAAGTTAGCCAGAACCTTACTGGTCCTTTTTGCCGGCTTATGGTGTGTGGCTGGGGGAGTTACATTGCTTTCTTTTGTAGATATCACGCTGCGGTTTATCAGCCCGGATTCGAATCCTTATACGGTTGTGATCAGTTTTTTAGTCTTGGTCTGCATCTGCTGTCGCTTTGATTCTCTATCACTCTTGTATGGGCTTGAAATCATTCTCAGCGTAACTTTACCGTTAATTATTTATGGCCTCGTAAAAGCGTTGCTCAATCCGGACTTCAATTGGGATTCTGTTCTGCAGATTACTACATATCTCTGGCATAAGCCGGATCTAATGAGCCTTGCGGCGGCTACCTTTTCGTTCAGTGGTTACTTAAACCTGGCCATATTTAATCGGGTATTTCATGGGCTGAAGCTGAAACATGTCTGGATTATAGGGGTGGAGGGTCTTTTCGTATTGCTCTTGACTTTTTTAGTTCCCATCGGCTATTTCGGAACCGTTGCTATTGATAAACATGTATATACATGGTTCTCGACGGCCGACAGTATTCGGATAGAATCCTTTATTATTGAACGGATGCTGTTTATTTTTTATTTTGCCTATTTGAGTTTATCTCTGGTAAGTGTAATCGTTCATTGGCATGGAGGTCTAGAGCTCTTTAAAGGGGCCATTTCATCTGTTAAAAAACAGTCCCCAAAAGCAGAGCGCTGGAAAGAGTGGAGCATCCTAGGCTTGTTTAGCGCGATGGTTCTGTCCTTGATGGGGCTGGATCAATATCAGCTTAACATGTTTGGTGCCTGGTTTCTGCAAATTCGCTGGTTTGGTGAGATGTTTATCATCGCTCTGCTGTTTTATTGTTATCGCAAAGTTAGGAGGGGGAAGCTATGAGAAGAGTGCTTGCTGGAATTGGGATTACCTTACTCCTGCTTCTCCCTGGTTGTGACTTCAAGGAAATTGATTTGCGGATTTTTGTGCTAGCGATCGGCGTTGATGAAGGTACAGAAGAAGGAAATTTTAAGATTAGCTTGAAGCTTGCTATCCCTCAGGGGGATGTCACCAAGATTGATGAGAAGATGCAGATCTTGACGGAGGAGTCTTCGAGCATTTCGGAAGCGCTTCGTAGAATGAAATCCAGAGTGGAAAAGGAGCTTGATTACTCCCATTGTAAATCAATTATTTTGGGGGAGGAGGTTGCCCGTAAAGATATTCTCCATGTTATGGATTGGGCCGTGCGACGTAGAGATATACAGCTTATTATTAATTTTGCAATAGGGCGTCCGGAAGCACTTCAAGTGCTGAAGGTAAGACCCGAATCAGAGCGGATCCCATCGAATTCTCTTATCCTGGCTATGAGTGGACAAGGCACGGAGTCTCCATTTATTTCTAGTGTGTATTCCTATCAGCTGATGAGAAATGTTTTTGAGGAGGGGATTGATCCGATCCTGCCGATTATCGAGGCTAAAGGGGAAAAGGAGTTTTTAATTGATAAAATTGCTCTGCTGAATAATGAGAAAATCAAAATGGTTCTTACGCCAAATGAGACCCGGCTATATAATCTGCTGTCACGCCCGAATCTGCGGACTAACTTACCCGCCCATTCCGAGGGAATTATGTTTCAATATTACACAGAGAGGTCATCCTCGCACTATAAAATCGTGACACCAGAGCAAGGAAAAGCTACTATTCGTTATCATATTAAGATAAAAGGTATTCTCGAAGAGAGTAGTAGCCCAGATCTGGTGACTCATAGCATGCTGGAGAAAATTGCAGTTGCTGGGGGAAAAGAACTGGAAGTGGATATCTTAGCATTGCTGACCAAAATTCAAGCAAGTGGTCTTGATCCCTTTGGTTGGGGGCTGCATTATGGAGCAAGACACTTTAATAACGATACGGAAATGAAAGTGTGGAAGGAACTCTATTCTAAACTTGACTTCCAAGTGAAGGCTGATGTAGACATTAAATATTCCGGAATGATTAGGTAGCTTGTAATGTAACACGTGGATAACAATGGGATTGACGTTCCCTTTCGCAAGATTTATACTTGATCTAAAAATAAGTTAGAGGATGATAGGAATGAAAAGTCTAAATTTGACCTCCCAACGTCAAGCCGTTTACGATATCGTCCTTAATTCACATGACCATCCTACTGCTGCGGAAGTAATGAATCGGCTAGTAGAGCAGGGACATAGCTTAGCATACGGTACGGTATATAACTCTCTGCGTTATCTTTCAGATAAACAAATGATTCGTGAGCTTAAGCTTGGTGAAGCTGCCAGCAGATATGATGCACGTATGGATGATCACCAGCATATCATTTGTGAAGTTTGTGGAGCAGTAGATGAGGTTATGAATCAAGTTCCGCGTGAATGGATGAATACAGTGGCCAAGGATACCGGTTATACCATTGGTCATGCCCATGTAGTATTCGGGGGCGTCTGCCCGAACTGTAAGAACAAAAAGAATAATTAGGATAGAAGTGCCGGAGCTTGTGCTGCGGCAATAATAAGTAAATCGGAAGAGACCGCTTTCATTGAGGCGGCCTTTTTTGTTGCATTTATATGACAATTCTCAAAAAAAATGAGAAAAACGAAGAAAGATAGGAGGAAAATCGGTTCCTAAAACAGATATAAAATTATATATTAAGTCTGGTAAATGTATCCTTGCCTAAGACTCAGATGAGAGAGAGATGATGATGTCTATGAAAAAAAATGCGGGTATGACTATCCGTGCCAAGTTAATTCTTACATACCTAATAATACTGCTGCTGCCCAGTATTATAATAGGCTGGCGAACCTATCAAGCTGCCAGCCAGGAAGTGGAAGATCAACTGGTGAACAATGCTACCGAAAGTGTGTTAGCCGTAAATGAAATCATTAACTCTAATATTCAATCCAAAATAGATGCGATTTCTTATTTTGCCGCGGAGTTTTCATCTGAGGGGATCAACAGTGAGGGATCTGGGGGGACTTCCTCTGCTGTAAAAGCCAGACTGAAGGAATATGTGGCACTGCATCCGGATGTACTGGACATCTATGTGGGTACAAGCAATGGCAAGGCTATTCATGCTTTAGATGCTAAGCTGCCAGAGGGTTATGATCCAAGGCAGGAAAGCGCCTATATTAATTCTCTGAAGCAAGGAAAAGGGGCAGTGATTTCTCCGGCTTTTCAAACCGCAAATAAGGAAACCGCGATTGCGATATCAACGGTTCTTAAGGGCGGTGATGGGGTGATCACAATGAATCTTAACCTGTCTACTTTAGGGGAGCTGACCTCAATTAAGGTAGGCAAGGAAGGTTATATCCTCATCGTTGATAACAGCAAGAAGTTTCTAGTTCATCCTACAGAAGCTATCGGGCAGGAATCGTCTGATGATTTTGTTAAGAAAATGTTCGAAAAAGAACAAGGGGTCTTCGATTATGTCTTCAAGGATACGTCCAAAAAGATGACCTTTATGGTCAATGAACTGACGGGTTGGAGAATCGGAGGTACGATCAGCATTGATGAGGTTAACTCAGCAACTAGTGGAATCCGCGATACAGCTCTGCTTGTTATTATAGTTTCCGTTCTGCTTGCGCTGGTTGTGATCTATTTTAATATTCAATCGATTTTGAGACCGCTTTTCCGGCTGCGGAAAGCAACTGCGGTGATAGCCAAAGGTGATCTTTCGGAAGACATGGGTGTTTTCCGTAAAGATGAAATAGGGCTGCTGGCAGAGAATTTTCAATTAATGGTGATCAGCTTGCGCGAGATGATCATTGGCGTGCAGGAGATGACAAGCAATGTCTCCTCCTCAGCGGAAGAACTGACGGCTAGTGCGGATCAGACTGCCCAAACGATTGAGCAGGTGACCATAGCGATTCAGGACGTAGCGGCAGGGACGGAGCGACAGGTGGTTAGTGTACGAAAAGGAATGGAGAGCACTGCCGCTACAGCTAGCGAGGTCGAGCAGATTTCCACATATATGGAGCAAGTATCCACAATGATGGACAAGACTTCACTCTCAGCATCAGAAGGCAATGATTCGGTTATCAGCGTGGTGGACAAAATCAATGGTATCCATGAAACGGTCGGAGAGCTGGGCAGTGTAATTGACAAGCTGAATGAAAGAACCAGTCAAATTGAGGGCATTGTTGGTGTCATCACCGGGATTGCCCGCCAGACCAACCTGCTGGCCCTCAATGCTTCCATTGAGGCAGCCAGAGCCGGGGAACAAGGGCGTGGATTTGCGGTGGTTGCTGCCGAGGTGCGTAAGCTGGCAGAGGAATCAGAGAGATCCGCACATTTGATTGCCGAACAGATTACCGCTATTAATAGTGAAATGCTGCTGGTAACTCATACGATGGAAGACACCAGACAGCGCGTATCCGAAGGTATTGAGGCTGTGGATACTTCCGGACGTTCTTTCTCTCGTATCCGAAGAGCAGTAAAGAGTGCCGCGGAGAAGATTGAAGCCATGGGCGGGGTTGTGCAGACCTTGTTGGTGGAGTCTAATCATATGGAGAAGGCTATTGGGGAAATTCGCGGCATATCGGAAGAGGCGGCTGTGAATACGGAAACTATCGCAACTGCCGCACAAGAGCAGCTTGCTTCTGTAGAGGAGATGGCCTCTTCGTCTACCGACCTTAGCCGTCTTGCAGAAGAACTGCAGAAGCTGGCGAGCCGCTTTAAGATAAACGCTTCTGGTAATAAGAATGATTTCTGATAGGAGAACCGTGCTTTTTATCTTCCCTTTTGAACTCCTTTGCAAGTATACTGATAAACAATAATGTTGGGTTAGGCAATGGAGAGAGGAGAGATAATAGGAAATGGCAGAGCAATTAAAAGGGATCACTGTCGCCTTGGCGGGTCCGCGCAAATCCGAAGAAATGGCCAAGCTGGTTCAGAATATGGGGGGGACGGCAGTATGCCGACCTGCTCAAGGGACTGTATTTCTTGATGATGAGGCCTTGCAGGAAGGTTTGAATGCATGGATCAATCAGCCTCCCTACTTGGCGATCCTGACTACAGGGATGGGACTTGATGCTCTCTTCGATATGGCTGAGCGAATGGGGATCGAAGAACGTTTCTTAGAAGTACTTTCTGGTTCTATTATTGCCGCACGGGGTTATAAGACAGTGAATGCTTTGAAAAAAAGAGGACTTACGCCGGAGATTCGTGACGACGACGGAAGTACAATCGGATTGATTCGTGGACTTCAATCCCTGAATTTGCAGGGGAAAGAAGTCGTTCTTCAGCTGCACGGCGATCCAGCTCCTCATATGCTTGCATGGCTGCAGGATGCTGGCGCTACTACCCGCCAAGTGCTGCCGTATCGCCATACCCCACCTGAGCCGGGCGAACTGGGAAGATTGCTTCTAGAAATCATATCAGGAAAAATTGATGCCGTGGCTTTTACGAGTGCACCACAGTTTCGTTTCCTCTGTCAATTTGCCCGGGAACAGGGAAAGCTGGAAGAAATGCTGAAGTCTTTTGAGGATAAAGTGCTTGCTGTTTCTGTAGGGCGGATTACCTCAGAGGCGCTTAAAGAAGAGGGCGTACAGCGTATCATTATGCCTGAGCATGAACGGATGGGAAGCATGATTGTAGAGCTAGGCAAATATGTGGCGGCGAATCGCTAAGTCACAAGTTGCGTTAGCTTTACACGAATGACGTTATCACACAGAAGCATTCCCGCCTGTTATCATGGCCGGGGATGCTTTTTTACCCGGAAAAATAAGCCCAAAGAGCAATATACCTGCCATCTGCATGGACATTCGCGGCAGTTTTCCTTAGAATATAGGCAACATGTGACGAATAATAACAACGAATAAGGAGGAGGATCCCATGGACAAGAGAAAATGTCTATTACTTGGTGATTACACCCATCCCCGGTTTCATCCACTTCAAGGAGTGGACCAACAAATTAGCGAGATCTTAAATGATTTATTAACCGTGCAATGTTCAGAAAATAAAAAATTAATGCGCATTGAGCATTTAGCAAGTTATGACCTATGTATTGCTTACAATGAATTGTGGAACGAAACAGTCTCCCCTCAACAAACGGCTGGTTTGCTCAGCTATGTAAGCGGAGGAGGAGGACTCATTGTTCTCCATACGGGAGCTTCGCTGACGAAACGTAACGAGCTTGCTCAGCTAATCGGGGGTCGATTTAACGGACACACAGCTTATGAACCCCTGAACTTCAAGGTGCTGGAGCATGACATCACCGAAGGTGTGGAAGATTTCCAATTGGATGAGGAGCCCTATCATTTTGAATTTGACCCGTTCACAGAACGGACTATTCTGCTTCAATATGAATCTGAGGGGCAATGGATTCCAGCTGCATGGTGCCATAGCTATGGTTTAGGACGCGTAGTATTCCTTATGCCTGGTCATCATGAACCCTCCTTCCGTCATCCGGCACTACGTAAACTAATTCTACAGGCGGCTACTTGGGCTGCCCGTATTCCGGTCACTAACTAAGCAATGTTGTGTTTTTTTTGAAATACGTACACAGTGGGGTATACTTTAATCATAAACTCCGTTATGTAATGAAACGGAATCTTTGGGAGGAAAGTGCCATGAGTGATTTGTTTAAAAAAGCGATCTCTTTAGGAGTGGGCCTCACCATTGTCAGTAAGGAAAAAGTAGAGAAGGTTGTTGAAGAACTAGTGAAACGTGGGGAGCTTGCTCCTTCAGAATCTAGGGCTCTCGTCGATCGGTTGATTGAACGTGGTGAGGAAGAACGAGGCATGTTCAAGTCTGCTGTACAAGAGCAAGTACAACGCGTGCTGAAGGAAATGAATGTGCCTGTACAAAACGATATTGCCGAGCTGGAAGGGCGAATTGCAGTATTGGAGCGCCGGTTGGCCGAGCTAGAGGGGATTTCCCATCTAGAGGGAACATCGGCGGAAACGCGTTCGGACTAAATGGCAGTACGCATTAGACATGCCGGACGTTACCGGGCAATCGCCATGGCGCTTATGCGCCATGGTTTTGGCTATATGGTGGAAGAGCTGGGGCTCTATCACTTACTATCCCTTCCACGTCGTCTTGTAACGCAGGAAGCACACACAAGCCTTACGCTCGGGGAGCGGATTCGGCTGGTGCTGGAGGATTTGGGCCCGACCTTTATTAAGCTGGGACAACTCGCCAGTACCCGTTCAGATCTGCTGCCTGATTCTATTATTCAGGAATTGGTAAAACTACAGGATAATGTGCCTCCTTTTCCTGTCGACCGCGTGCGTGCGATCATTGAGCAGGAACTGGATCAGCATATGGATGAAATCTTTAACTCTTTTGAGGATACGCCACTTGCTGCGGCATCCATCGGTCAGGTGCATAGGGCTGAGCTTCACAGTGGACAAGTCGTAGCTGTTAAAGTTCAACGTCCGGGTATTCTGCGAACGATGAGCAGGGATTTGGAAATTCTCAAAGATTTAAGTACGCTTGCTGAAAAGCGGCTCAGCTGGGCGAGGCAATATCAGCTATGCCGTATGGTAGAGGAGTTCTCGAAATCGCTGCTTGGCGAGCTGGATTATAGCCAAGAGGGACGTAATGCAGAGAAAATCGATCAGCAGATGGATTATGAGGGAGTGTACATCCCGGATATCTATTGGGACTATACGTCAGCACGAGTGCTGACGATGGAATATGTGGTAGGGACAACGCTGAGTCGCCGCGATGAGTTGCTGAGTAAAGGCGTTAAGCTTAAAGCCATTGCTCAGCAACTTGTGGAAATGATGCTTAGACAAATTTTCATTCATGGTTTTTTCCATGCTGATCCTCATCCGGGCAATGTTATACGGATGGGTGATGGAAAGCTGGCTTTGATTGATTTTGGCATGATGGGCCGGCTGAATGAGGAGATGAAGGAGCAGCTGTCTGCACTTATTATCGCTCTGATGCGCAAAAATACGGATGCAATGGTCCGGGCAATTTTGCGTCTTGGAGTCATTCCTGAGGATGCTGATCGAAGTGCGCTGCATGATGATATGGATCGGCTGCGGGATGAATATTATGATGTTCCATTTAGCAAAATGAGTATAGGCAAAGCCCTGAATGATCTGTTCGGCATAGCGCGAAAACACCGTCTAGTGCTGCCGCCGGATTTGACGATGTTAGGGAAGACAATGCTCACGCTGGAGGGAGTCATCAGCAACTTAGATCCAACCATCAGTATTTTGGAGATGGCGGAACCCTTTGGGCGGGAACTTGTGAAGCAGCGCTTTAGCGGCAGTCGATTGCAGCGTAAGTTCCTGGGAGGCGTAGCCGACTTAACAGAGAGTCTGCTGGAGCTTCCTGGGCAGGCTAAGCAGTTATCCGCGCTGATCAGTAAGGGCAAGATAAAGGTGGAGATTGTGGCACCTGAGATGCAGAATCTGGAGCGTAAGCTGGACCGGGTAGGTAACCGTTTAGCATTCAGTATTGTGATGCTCGCGTTTAGCATCATCATGACAGGACTCATTATTGGTACTGCGATGCGTGGACAGCCTTCAGTGTTATGGAATTTCCCTACAGTAGAGGTTGGCAGCGTAGTGGCACTTCTGATGTTCTTGTGGCTGATCTATGCGATTTTTAAATCGGGAAGGTTCTAGCTTAAGGGATTTGAATAATTATTCTTCAGCAGTTTCACACAAATGCCTTTCTATCAAGTACAATATAAAAGATAACTTTCTAAGCTTAACTTTACTTCTATTGTATAAAGTGGAATGGAACGCAAATGGAGTGCCGTCTTAACGTCCGGTGGATCGCTGCTGCCCAGAAACCGAACTTTGACCGCACTCTTTTAACGGGTCAAGGGATACATGGGACGGAAGGATGCCGGTGACGGTGTTCTTCCGCTTTTGTTTGAATATAGCTGAATCTGAAGCATATGCCCCAGAACAGGACAGCCTATGCAGGCTGCCTCATACAGGGCTTTTGAAGACGGAAGTTAAGAAAGAGATGTAATCAAATTAAACCGAGAAAATAGTGAGGTGGAGAATTTGCCGGGATTTAAAGATTTAGGAGTTTCAGAATTACTGTGTACATTGCTTCAAAGTCAAGGCATTGTTAAACCTACGCCAGTGCAACAGGAAGCCATTCCGCCACTGGTGCAGGGCTTGGATGTAATAGCTAGAGCGAAGACAGGTACAGGGAAGACTTTGGCCTTTTTGCTGCCAATTATGGACAAGATCCATACGGAGCGGGCTTATCCTCAGGCGCTGATTATGGCTCCAACACGTGAGTTGGCTTTGCAAATTACAGAAGAGGCACGCAAGCTGGCGCGTCATACGGATATTAAAATATTGGCGGTTTACGGTGGTCAGGATGTAGAGAAGCAACTGCGCAAGCTGGAAGGCGGCAGACATCTTATCATCGGTACACCGGGCAGACTTTTGGATCATATGCGCCGGGAGACGCTGGATCTTAGCGGCGTAAAAATGCTCGTTCTGGACGAAGCCGATCAAATGCTGCACATGGGCTTCTTGGAGGATGTTGAGACCATCATTACGGCTGTCCCTTATCGTCGTCAGACTATGTTGTTCTCCGCGACAATGCCTGATCCGATTAAACGTCTCGCTGCTAATTACATGAAAGAGCCACTGGATATCATCATTAAGAGTGGTTCTCCGATTCCGCTGGATAATATCAAACAACAAGTAGTGGAATGCTCGGACCGCAATAAAGAAGAAGCGCTCAAATCCCTCATTGAACGGGATCGTCCTTACTTGGCTATTATTTTCTGCCGGACGAAACGGCGGGTATCCAACCTGAACGAAGCGCTGCAAGCAGCCGGTTATGAATGCGACGAGCTGCACGGTGATTTGTCCCAAGGTAAACGTGAAGGCGTGATGAAAAGATTCCGTGATGCGAAGCTGCAGCTGCTTGTAGCGACAGACGTAGCAGCTCGGGGTCTGGATGTTGAAGGTATTACTCACATCTTTAACTATGATATGCCGCTTGATGTGGATAGCTATATTCACCGGATTGGCCGGACTGGCCGTGCTGGTGGCAAAGGGCTTGCGATTACTTTCGTATCTCCACGTGATCAAGAGGGTCTGGATTTGATCGAGCATGGCATCTCGCAGCGGCTGGATCGCCGCCGTTACGAGAAGGACGAATTCGGCGTTGGCGAATTCATCCCTGTGCAAGGCGGCGGACGCCACGGCGGTCGCCAAAGCGGCGGCGCTGAGGCAGCGCGCACGGGCCGCGGGCCGAAGACCGGCGGCTCTGGCCGCGGCGGAGCACCGCGCGGCGAAGGCGGAGCGCGGCAAGGTGGCCGTGGCCGCGGTAAAGAAGCAGGCGGCTGGGGTGCGCCTGCAGAAGGTCGCCGCGGTCGTTCCGATGCGGCGGCGGGCAAGCGTGGCGGCAGCGGCTATGACGCTGCTGCTCCTAAGGGCGGCGGCAAGGCTGCCGGCGTAGTGCGAGTAGGCGGCGGCTATGGCGCCTTCGCCTCCCGAGGCGAAGCGTCTGCCAGCGGCAACGCGGCAACGCCTAGCGCCGGTTCGCGCGGTGCGAACCGGAAGGGCGGACCAAGCACTGGCTACAGTGAGAACGTAGCTAGAGGTGCGGACGGCGGTGCCTACACTGGAGGCACTCCACGTGGCGGCTTAGGCAGCGGCTACGGTGCAGGCCCGTCTAGAGGCGGCAAAGGTGGTAAAGGCAGCAAAGGAGGATACGCCGGTGCCAAGGGTGGCGCTGCTGGCAAAGGCGGCCGCAACGGCGGCGGCGGATCTTCACGCGGTGGCCGTAGCAATGGATCCGGTGGCTTTAAAAGCGGTGGTCGCGGCACTTCCAGATAAAGTTAGTAGAGTTTTATAGATGAAACTTGTTACCATAGGGTAGTTAGCGCTGAAGCTAATGACCTATGGTAACCTTTATTTTATAGCGTAGAACATATCGATTTTTATATTTAAATTAGGTTCTTAGTGAAACATTTATGAAGGAAAGCCTGTCTAATAGATAAATAGAATGTTCGGCTTCGAGGAGGAAGAACTTACAGATGTCAAAAAAATTTAAAATTATAATCTTGTTAATTGTCGTTATTGCTGTCGGTTGGGGAATAGGAAAGTACACGTCTCCTTCTGCTTCGGAGAGTAACGGTTCAAATATAAATGTGGGGGATAATCTTCAAGGTGAGCCTGGGGATACGGGGGAAAGTGATGGAGGGGGGATTACAGACCCGGCAGTAGCTGATCCATCTGATACACCAGGTCCATCAGAACCCTCCAGTCCGCCTGAATCAGGCGGTGATAATGCCGGTAGTGTACCAGATCCTATATCTGCAGAGCCTGATAGTATTACAGTGATGGTAAATAAGCAGTATGGTTTGCCTGATAATTATAAACCAACGGATCTTGTCTATCCTGATGTCCGTTTTACCTTCAAAGAGAAAATCGAAAAGCGTATGATGCGCAGCGAAGCCGCTAAAGCCTTGGAGAAGATGTTCGCAGGTGCAGAGGAAGACGGAATTTATTTAGCGGGCGTTTCTGCCTACCGCTCACAGGCAACCCAGACGACTTTGTATAACCGTTATGTGGAGAGAGATGGGGAAGAAAAAGCCCGTACTTACAGTGCAGTCCCTGGCTATAGCGAGCATCAGACCGGGCTGGCTATTGATGTCTCGGGAAGTGATGGCAAGTGTGCCGCCGAGAGCTGTTTTGGTGGAACGAAGGAATCCGAGTGGTTGGCCAAGCATGTAGGAGAATATGGTTTTATCATCAGATATCCTGAAGGTAAGCAAGACATTACCGGATATAAGTACGAGCCTTGGCATATCCGTTATGTAGGTAAGGACATTGCTGCCTATATCAATGAGAAGGATATTACGTTGGAAGAATATTATGACGCAATTCCGGTATCGAAATAACACAGACGCAGAGAGCAGTCCTATGAAATTTGTAGGGCTGCTTTTTCTATGGCAATAAAAAAAGCTCAGAAGTTGCATTCCCTTACAGTTCGGGTAAGATACGTAGTGTAGTCTAAGTACAAGGAAGGAAGGGGAATAAAGATGTCGATCTACAATTTTGCCGGCGTTACACCTTCGGGTAAAGAAGTGCCGTTTGCGGAGTATGAAGGTAAGGTGCTGCTGATTGCTAATACGGCTAGTAAGTGCGGACTTACGCCACAGTATGGAGATCTTCAGAAACTATACGAACAGTATAGCGATCAAGGACTTGTAGTATTAGGATTCCCCTGCAACCAGTTTGCGGGCCAGGAGCCAGGTACGAGTGAAGAGGCTGAGGAATTCTGTCAGATTAATTATGGAGTTACCTTTCCGGTCTTCGCCAAAGTTGATGTTAATGGACCGGATGCCAGCCCGCTTTTTAAATATTTGAAGGAGCAGCAGCCTGGTGCTGGAGACAGCAGCGACATTAGCTGGAATTTCACGAAATTTCTAATTGATCGCAGCGGCAATGTAGTGGCTCGTGTGGAGCCCAAAGAATCGCCGGAAACGATGAAACAACATATTGAGTCACTATTGTAGATCCATTATGGGGTCAGTTGCAGAGTGATCTTTCAAGTATCCCTTCGACTCGGTTTCGACCGATGCTCGCGGGGATTTTCTTTTTTTTAAAGGATTAATGGAGATTGCCTTGAATTTTTATTGTGATAAATTATACTTGACGCTTTAAAAAGACGATGTATCCTTTGAAGAGAATATAGCAACTGTGCGAACATGCATAAAAAAGCGGAGTACAGCAGGATAATAACGGCAGGAGGGTTTTATACAAGCATGAAGTTAATTACAGAGGTAGCAGCACAAGCAGGAATCGACGAGCAGCATCTGGAACTATACGGCAAATATAAAAGCAAACTCTCACCTTCCTTATGGGAGGATATGAAAAACAAGCCAGATGGCAAGCTGGTTCTGGTCACTGCGGTGAATCCGACCCCTGCTGGAGAGGGTAAGACCTTAACAACCATCGGGTTGGCGCAGGCAATGAATGCAGCAGGTGTGAAGACTGTGGCTGCTTTACGTGAGCCCTCGCTTGGGCCTTGCTTAGGGATGAAGGGCGGTGCAACAGGCGGCGGGAAGTCGCAGATTGTTCCGGCTGATGAGATTAATTTGCACTTTACCGGTGACATTCATGCAGTAACTTCTGTGCATAATTTATTGTCCGCTATGATTGACAATCATATCTTCCAAGGCAATGAGCTGGGGCTGGATCCGCAGCGTATCGTTTGGAAACGTGTCATGGATATGAATGACCGCAGCCTGCGCAGTATTGTGACTGGGCTCGGGGACGGAAATGGAGCGGTACGGGAAAGTGGCTTTCAGATTACAACAGCTTCTGAGATTATGGCTGTGTTATGCCTATGCGATAACCTTATTGATCTCAAGAAGCGTTTAAATCGTATTCTGATAGGTTACGACCAAGAGGGACAACCGGTAACAGCTGAGCAAATCGGGGCCGTTGAAGCGATGACAGCGCTGCTTAAGGAAGCAGTTAAGCCAAACTTGGTACAGACTTTGGAAGGTACGCCTGTTATTGTGCACGGGGGGCCGTTTGCGAATATCGCTCATGGCTGCAGCAGTGTTATTGGCACTCGTTATGCCCTTAAGCTGGGAGAGGTTGTGGTCACCGAAGCAGGCTTCGGAGCGGATCTTGGTGCAGAGAAATTCATGGATATCAAATGCCAACAGGCCGGGTTGACTCCTTCTGCTGCTGTTCTTGTTGTAACTGTTAAGTCCTTAAAATATAACGGTGGTGTGCCTAAAGGTGAGCTTCTAACCGAGAATCGGACGGCGCTGCGCGCGGGATTGGTGAATTTAGAACGCCATGTAGAGAATCTCGGTAAATTTGGAGTCCCTGTTTTAGTTGCCATAAATCATTTTGAAGGGGACACCGAGGGCGAGATTAACGATGTACTGGAGGCCTGCCGCAATTTAAACGTGCCGGCTGCGATCTCAAAAGTATGGGCGGAAGGTAGTGCAGGTGGACAGGAGCTGGCTTCTGAGCTGAACAAGCTCTTGGACAATAGTGGCACGAGCCAGTTTGCTCCTTTGTATGAGAAGGATCTCAACATTTCATCCAAAATTAACAAAATTGTCCGTGAGATCTACCGCGGGGCAGAAGTGAACTTTTCTCCGGCGGCTAAGCGGAGTCTGGCGGTTATCGAGCGGCTTGGGCTAAATGATCTTCAAGTATGTTTGGCGAAGACACCTTATTCCTTCTCCGACCAGCCTAGACTACTCGGAGCACCTGAAGGCTTTACGATTGGTGTCCGAGATATTACCCTTTCACTTGGTGCCGGCTTTGCGGTAGTTATTACAGGCAATATCGTTACGATGCCAGGTCTGCCAGCTAAGCCAGCTGCTGAGGGAATATGGATGGACGAGGACGGCGAGATTCACGGTCTGGTGTAAAGTGTTTTTATAAAAGGCTTCTCCTTATTGAATTAGAGGGGGAAGCCTTTTTTATGTTTCCTTTGAATTCCTGCAAATGCGGATCATAATGTACCTCCCACGTGGCAAAGCTAACGGAGTCGCATTCGGCAGCAGTGGCGGAAAAAAACTTAAAATTGTGAACAATATGAGGATATAGGTAAAAAAGACTTGTAATGTGATAAATATCACAATATAATCAGTTTATAAAGTGAAATTAATCACAACCAACCCATTGTTGATCAGATTCCATCATTGATCGGTCATGCAAGTCAAATATATAACCCGATTGTCCATTTGAAGGAGGAAGAAATAATGAAAGTAGCTGTCATTGGATGTACCCATGCCGGAACCGCCGCAATTGTGAATACTGCTCAGCTTTACCCGGATGCCGAGATTACTGTATATGAGCGTAATGATAATATTTCCTTCTTATCCTGTGGAATTGCCTTGTATGTAGGTGGAGTGGTTAAAGACCCAGAGGGGCTATTTTATTCTTCACCAGAAAAGCTTGCAGAGCTTGGCGTAAAGACCAATATGCGTCATGAAGTAACTGCAGTGGATACGAAGTCCAAAACATTACGTGGTCGCAATCTGGAGACAGGCCACGAGTTCGCTGACACCTACGATAAGCTGATTATGACTACAGGTTCATGGCCGATTGTGCCGAAGCTTGAAGGGTTTGAACTCGAGGGGATTTTACTTTCCAAGAACTATGATCATTCCAACACTATTATAGAAAAAGCTAAACAAGCGAATAAAATAACCGTCGTCGGTGCTGGATATATCGGCGTTGAACTGGTGGAAGCTTTTCAAATGAATGGTAAGCAAGTTACGCTAATTGATGGTGAAGATCGCATTCTGAGTAAATATCTGGACCAAGAATTTACTGCACCGATCGAACAATCTTTTCAGGATCATGGGATTAAATTGGCACTGAATGAGAAGGTCAGCTCTTTTGCAGGCAAAGACGGTAAGGTTACAAAGGTTATTACAAGCAAAGGTGAGCATGAGACAGATCTGGTCATTCTCTGCATTGGTTTCCGTCCTAATACTGAACTCTTAAAAGGTCAAGTCGATATGCTGCCTAATGGTGCCATTGTAGTCAATAACTATATGCAGACTAGCTGCCCGGATGTATATGCCGCTGGCGACAGCTGTGCGATTCATTACAACCCTACAGGCAAACACGCCTATATCCCACTGGCAACCAATGCTGTGCGGATGGGAACCTTAGTTGCACGCAACTTGGTAACAGAAACCATTCCTTATATGGGTACACAAGGGACTTCGGGCATTAAGATTTATGAAGACAATATCGCTGCAACAGGGCTTACTGAAGAAGGAGCTAAGGCTGAAGGAATGGACGTAGAAACCGCCATGATTATTGATAACTACCGTCCGGAATTTATGCCAACCTTTGAGCAGGTTCAGTTAAAAGTAGTGTTTGATCGCGCCACACGCCGTATTCTCGGGGCTCAAATTATGTCCAAGATGGATCTGACGCAATCGATCAACACAGTGTCTGTATGTATTCAAAATCAAATGACAATCGACCAACTAGCCTTTATCGATTTCTTCTTCCAACCGCATTACAATAAACCTTGGAACTTCCTGAATACAGTAGGTCTTCAAGCGCTGCCGACAACAGTACCAAGCAAAGAGGCTGTAACGGTTTAAAAAGAAACGATTGTTTCTGAGTGATTTATCGACGAAAAGACAACCTTATAAAGCTAGAAAAGCAGCGATTCTCCTGTAACGGGAGGATTGCTGCTTTTTTTGTTAGGTGCAGAATGATTAGCTGCTTGGGTAGATGCAATCCAATGGCTTCGGTGATGGTAGCAAGCCAAATGTGCTCGAAAGTTACGACTAGGGTCATCTGAGTCCGATCGTGCTGAGTCATCATCCCTCCGCAGAAGCTTTCGGACTCAGAAGGCGCTATTTAGCAATTAATCGCCGTTTGAGCGTGGTTTCGGACTCCAATGCAGCTATTACTTAGAATGAGGTGCATTGAGTGTGTTTTTCGTGCTAATAGCGACTATGGGGTCCGATAGCAAGCCAAATGTGCTCGAAAGTTACGTATAGGGTCATCTGAGTCCGATCGTGCCGAGTCATCATCCCTCCGCAAAAGCTTTCGGACTCAGAAGCCGCTAATTAGCAATAAATCGCCGTTTGAGTGTGATTTCAGACTCCAATGCAGCTATTACATAGAATGAGGTGCATTGAGTGTGTTTTTCGTGCTAATAGCGACTATGGGGTCCGATAGCAATCCAAATGTGCTCGAAAGTTAAGATTAGGGGCATCTGGGTCCGATGTCCAGGTGTGGGCCAAATATGCTCAAAAGCTACGATTAGAGTCATCCGAGTCCGATAGAATGCCGATAGTGAAGTATGACTATAGTGAAGTATGACTATAGTGAAGTATGACTATAGTGAAGTATGACTATAGTGAGGTATGATTTCAGTGAGGTATGACTCCAGTTAGGTATAGCTCCAGTGAGATATAGCTGCATATAGGGTCAACTGAGTCCGATAGCTGCTGCGTACGCCCAAATGTAATCCAACGAAACAAGATATGCTGGCTTAGTAGGTCAGTCGCAAACTTCTAATTGTGCACAGGCCGGAGTAAATTTGACATGTCAGTGAAAACTTTCACTTAGTTTTCTCAAAGTGATAATTATCACGTTAATGTGTTTTACGACACGCTACAATGGTCATAAAGGAACAAATTTGAAGTAAATAGATGAAGGGGATAGGAACCATGGCTTATAGCAAACCGCAGCAAATTGCCGAAGTAACTGTAGAGAACGGCATAAAAAAAGCTCATAATCCGCTAAGTACCGTACTTATTCTGGGCTTTTTGGGAGGAGCGTTTATTGCGCTCGGGTTTTTATTAGATATTCGCGTCATTGCTGGCGCACCACAGGAATGGGGTTCCATTGCTAACTTTATCGGAGCCGCAGTCTTCCCTGTTGGGCTGATCATGGTACTCCTTGCAGGTGGAGAACTGCTGACAGGAAATATGATGGCCGTGCCGCTCGCTTTTATGGCTAAGAAGATTTCTTTCTGGGAAGTTGTGAAGAATCTTTTGCTCATTACGATTAGTAATCTGGCAGGGGCATTATTTGTAGCTTATTTCTTCGGTCATGTGGTGGGTTTAACTTCAGAGGGTGTATATTTAGAAAAATTGGTGGATATGGCTGGTCATAAAATCGATGCAGAATTCTTTCCGGCATTTGTTTCGGGTATCGGCTGTAACTGGCTCGTTGCACTGGCCGTATGGCTCTCCTACGGAGCAGATAACTTCAGCGGCAAAATCCTTGGTATTTGGTTTCCAACGATGGCCTTTGTTGCGATCGGATTCCAGCACGTTGTAGCTAACATGTTCCTAATTCCAGCAGCTATTTTTGAAGGTTATTATTCATGGGGGCAATACTTCACTAACTTTGTTCCCGTCTGGCTCGGCAATCTAACGGGTGGAGCAATATTTGTCGCAGCTGCCTATTGGATGGCATACTTGCGTAAAGCACCTACGGCTATTCAATCCGTAGATAGCATGTCCGGCAGCAGTGTCAAAAAACACGCTTAAGCTCGTCTTATAGAGCACTCCATAGAACATTCAAGGTCTGCCTTATTGGTGGCGTTAATGTTTTAGGGGTGCTTTTTGTTATGTAGACACAAAAAAATCCGCCGTGATATATCCGCGCTCGGGGGAACGAAATCGGATCACGGCGAATTTTGAAGGGGGAGTGTTTCTAGGCTCTATTACCCCGTCTTTCGGATAGCGAATCAGTTTCTTCTTGTTTAGTTTGCTTTACGGACGACAGCCACGGCTTTAAAATAAGAATAGATATTAGAACTAGGGAGGACTGCGGACGTGAACCCCAAGGGAGACGGGATATTTCATGCGATATGTGCGTTTTATCCTCTAGATTTCATGCGTACTTTATCACGATAAAACGTCAATGTGTATGCTTGCTCATAGCCCTGTTTTGGGATGATACTGGATGAATTAATGACACATATATAACAGGGGATGTACACTACTTATGAAGTTTTTACAGGCATATCCAAAAGAAGTGAAAATATTTCTCATTGCCAGCCTAATTAACGCAACAGGTAGTGCGTTGATGTGGCCGCTCGTTACGATGTATGTATTTGATGAGCTTGGACGCAGCATGTCAGATGCTGGACTGGTGATTCTTATTCAATCGGTTGGTGGGATCGTGGGTCAACTACTCGGGGGCTCACTCTATCATAAGGTAGGCGTTAACCGGCTGATTGTCGGAGCGCTCGCCATGAATGCTTTGGCACTGTTCACCTTGCCGGCAGCTAGTAACAACTGGACGTTATTTATGGTAGCAATGGGACTGGTAGGATTATTTAATTCCTTATCATTACCTGCCATTCAGGCATTTATCGGCTTTCGTTTCACGAAGCAGCGTGGTGAGCTGTTTAATGTTATTTATGTCGCCAATAATATTGGTGTAGCACTGGGGACAGCATTAAGTGGTTTTTTGGCTGATATTTCCTATATGCTAAGCTTTGTGATGAATGGTGTAACCTCGGCGGTATTTGCGGGTTTCTTTTTTATATATCTGAAGAAAATCGGTGGAGAACCTGCGCATGAGGTAATGGGGCATCAGAAGAATGAACCAGAGAAACAATCCACGTGGAAGCTAATGGGGCATACTCGTATTTATCTTTATATGGGGATCGGTTCTTTGTTCCTGCTTCTCGGTAACTCTATCTGGAATACAGGGGTATCTCCGTTCATTATTTCAGAGGGCTGGCCTAAGAAAACTTATGGTTTTCTCTGGACACTGAACGGTATTTTGATTTTTGCAGCTCAGCCATTGGTAACAATGATTAAGCGCTGGTTCGCGTCTACCTCAACGGCGCAAATGACTGCAAGTGCCCTGTTTTATTTGGGTGGCTATGCGTTTCTTTTGTGGATGCCTAATTATCCTGGCTTAGTGCTCGGAATGGTGCTTGCTACACTGGGAGAAATGCTGATTTCTCCAGCGATGCCATCCTTTATCTCGGATCATGCGGGGCGCAGCGCACCATTTTATTTGGGACTAAGCGGAGGGATTGGTGCAGTCGGGAGAGTCATTGGCCCTTACTTCATGGGCAGACTGTATGATAGCGGTGGTTTGGCACCGACAGCCTGGCTGGCCTGTGCGATGGCGCTGCTGTCTGTAGGATTTTTCGTCATCCATTCTTTAGTCAATCGTAAAGGCCATTCGTTAGAGCGGTCCGTAAGATAACTATACACAGTGGATTCCAACATCTGCTGTGAATTCTATAGAGGTGCAAGGCAAGGGGTGTACATCTTATGAAACAAATCAACAAGGCAAGGTTAACTATTAGACCATCAGAGATTAAAGACGTGCGAGAACTGATTGATCTGGACCATCTGATTTGGACAGAGGACACTAGCCCGGGACCTATGTTGTGGCGCTCACAAGAGGATTTCTTGCTGAATGCTCCTCCGGGCTCTCAGCTCGTAGCGCTACAAGATGACAAGCTATGCGGATATGTCGGGTTTGGCTGCCCTAGTAGAATGGAGAGCAACCGGCATGTGTGCGAGGTTAATATTGCTGTTCATCCGAACTATCAACGTTTAGGCATCGGCCGGCAGCTCATGGAAGCCATTAAGGAACATGCTGCGGCGCATGCTATTCGTAAGCTTCGCCTGCGTGTATTATCCTGTAATGAATCAGCGATTTCTTTTTACCGGAAATGCGGTTTTGTGGAAGAGGGACGTCTGCGGGAGGAGTTTTATCTTGGCGGCCGTTATGTGGATGAGATATTTATGAGCTCTATGCTGACAGGAGGAACTGGATATGGAGATCGTCTCGCTTAATGTCGGTCGGCCGGTGACGGTGGATTATCGGGGAAAACCTTTGGAGACCGGAATTTATAAAACACCTGTAGAAGGATCGGTTCAGCTTCATACCAATGGATTTGTTGGAGATGGTCAGGCAGATCTTAAACATCATGGAGGTCCTGACAAGGCGGTGTGCGCCTATCCCATTGAGCACTATCCTTATTGGGAACAGCAGCTGGGAAAGAAACTGGAGTACTCGGCTTTCGGAGAAAATATCACCACCACAGGTCTGCTGGAGACAGAGGTGTGTATTGGCGATGTATATGAAATAGGCACCACTTTGCTTCAGGTCAGCCAGCCAAGATACCCGTGTTTCAAAATCTCACAAAAGCATGGACCTGCTGATCTCCCGGCTCAAGTTCTGGATACAAGGTATAGCGGATTTTACTTGCGTGTACTTCATGAAGGAATGATTTCAACCGGCGATGCAATTGTCAAAAAAGAAAACGGAGACAGCAATGCTTCCGTGGCGCATGTACTGCATTTAATGCAGGTTGGCTTGCAAGAGGAAGCTGCTCTGGCAGAGCTTGTGGAGCTGGAAGCTCTCTCAGCCGTAGTACGGAACAAGTTTCGAAAACAACTGGGTATGCCAGAGATCTAATCTGGGTCTGCTCAATAAAAAAACCTGGAGGCGTATGCCAGCCAGGTTTTTTTCTGCTTGCGTGTTTGTTTAACTTTGCTTTGCTTGTAACTTAGCCGAGCAGCTGCCACTCACTACGCAATAAACCATATACGGCGTGATTCACGTAGCCATCGGGCAGCTTTTCTGCCTGTCTGATCACACCTTCGAGCACAAAACCAAGCCGTTCAGGAATTGCCCGGCTAGTTACGTTGGCGGTTGCGCAGCGAATTTCTACCCGCTGCAGCTCCATTTCCAGCAGGGCGTAGTCTACTAGAACTCGGCAGGCGCTGGTCATATAACCTTTGCCTTCATAGCCATCACCAAGCCAATAACCAATCCCTACGGAACGGTTATGCCAGTCAATCTGGTGATACCCAATGACGCCAGCCAGCTCGCCGCGGACCCAAAGTCCAGCAGTGAAGGCGCCATTGTCAGTGCCTTGTTTTATAGCATTTTTAATGAAATTAAGGGTGTGATCCTGTTCCGTAACGGCATCAACCCAAGGAAGCCATTGCCTAAGTCGTTCCCGCGAGCGCTCCACTAACGCGAATATGTGCCTGGCATGCTCAGGCATGAGTGGCTTTAAGATAAGCTCTTCGTCGATGACATAATTAAACAAGCGGTTGCCTCCTTTTCGGCACAAGGCCTTATGTATGATTATGGATTTTTTCTTATGATTATCATGCTACTCTATCGCCCGCAGAGAAGTCAAAAGGTCTAAAGATGCTAAAAATTGATCCAGGCCATGTGCCCCCTTTTATTGAACAATCTACAGTTAACGGGTATATTAGTAGGAAACATGTTTATACAAGAAGTAGTGTAACACTACAGAACGAAAGGTTGATAGCTGTGGAGAACCGTACTACCCCCTCCAATTTTATTAAAAATGTTATTACCGAAGACCTCCGTACGGGTAAAGTAAAAGAAGTTGTCACACGCTTTCCGCCGGAGCCGAACGGTTACTTACATATCGGACATGCCAAGGCGATTTGGATTAACTTTACACTGGCGGACGAGTTCGGTGGCAAGACTAACCTAAGATTTGACGACACGAATCCTGCCAAAGAAGATACGGAATATGTGAACTCCATTCAGGAAGATGTAAAGTGGCTGGGTTATGAATGGGAAGAGCTGCGTTTTGCATCGGATTATTTTGAGGAAATGTACAAACGTGCCGAATTATTAATTACTAAAGGTAAAGCTTATGTAGATGACCTCAGCGCGGATGAAATTCGCCAATTGCGGGGAACGCTGACAGAGCCAGGACAGAACAGTCCACATCGTGAGCGCAGCATCGAAGAGAATTTGGATCTGTTCCGCCGTATGCGGGCAGGGGAATTCAAAGATGGTGAGAAGGTTCTTCGTGCCAAGATCGATATGGCTTCACCAAATATTAATCTGCGTGATCCTGTCATCTATCGGATTACTCATGCGCATCACCATAATACAGGGGATAAATGGTGCATCTATCCGATGTATACATTCGCTCATCCACTTGAGGACGCTATTGAAGGAGTGACTCACTCCCTTTGTTCGCTTGAGTTTGAAGATCAACGCCCATTTTATGATTGGGTCGTAGCGGAATGTGAGATGCCTTCTGTTCCGCATCAATATGAATTCGGCCGTCTGAATCTCGCTCAAACCATGACTAGTAAACGTAAGCTGAAGCTGCTGGTAGACGAAAAACATGTGGATGGCTGGGACGATCCGCGGATGCCAACGATCTCCGGCCTGCGCCGTAGAGGATATACGCCGGAAGCGATTCGTAAATTCGTGTTCGAGGCAGGGATCTCTAAGAGTCAGGGGCTAGTGGACCTGCAAATGCTGGAGCACTTTATCCGGGAAGACCTTAAGTTAACTGTGCCTCGCACCATGGCTATACTTCGTCCGCTTAAGGTTGTTATCACCAATTATCCGGAAGGCCAAACAGAATGGCTTGAAGCGGAAAATAATACAGAGAATGAAGAAATGGGTGTACGCCAAATTCCGTTCTCTCGTGAGATTTATGTTGAGCGCGACGACTTTATGGAGAATCCGCCCAATAAATATTTCCGCTTGTTCCCCGGCAATGAAGTACGCCTGAAGCATGCTTATTTCATCAAATGTAATGAAGTCATTAAAGATGAGAATGGCGAGGTTGTTGAACTGCATTGTACGTATGATCCGGAAACAAAGAGTGGCAGTGGATTTACAGGCCGCAAGGTAAAAGGTACTCTGCACTGGGTAGAAGCTAGTCAAGCTGTGCCTGCAGAATTCCGTTTATACGAGCCGCTGATTTCTGCTGAAGAAGTAGATGAAGCTGCAGAAGTTGAAGGTCTGGATTCCACGGTAGAGAAAGCGGAACCTAGCTTCTTGGATCAGCTTAATCCTAAATCCATTGAAATCTTACAAGGGTTTGTGGAACCCGCGCTTAAGGACAGTGTGGCTCAGGATAAATTCCAGTTCTTCCGTCATGGCTATTTTAATGTAGATAGCAAATATTCGGCGCCTGGGCATCTCGTATTCAATCTTATCGTTTCACTGAAGAGTTCATTTCAGCCTCCAAAACAAGGCTAACACTTGATTTGTTCAGGTTCTTTATAATAAAACAGGCTCAAACGTCCCGTTTAGGTACGTTTGAGCCTGTTTTTATATTTTCGCTTATAATATTTCGATGTGAGAGAGTTCTTCCTCATCCTCTGTAGGGGGCCGGTAGCCTCCACGGTTTACAAAGAGCCACATGAATGTAAAGCCAAGCGTTCCAAACAGTGTTAAGAAGACACCCGCTTGGTACATGCTCTGTGCCCCTAGATTTTGATACATCCACCCTCCGAGAACTCCTCCAACAATACCGGCTACGCCGCTCCAAGTCAGTGTGTAGAGCGCTTGTCCTGAAGCGCGGTAAGGTCTTGGAATAAGAAGCATGGTCAGTTGAGTGCCAACATAGAAAAAACCACCAAATGTTATGCAGTGTAAAATTTGAATGAGCACTACTTGGAGGGCTGTAGTTGCGTCCGCCATAAACCACCATCGTAGTACGAATAAAGCGCTAACCAGCGCAAGCCAGCCGAGCAGAACAGATATTTTACGTTTAAGGAATCGGTCGCAGAGAACAAATACACCCACTTCCAAAATAGAGGAGAGGAATACTGCGAGACCAATCATTCCCTTGGAGCCGCCTAGATCCGTAATATACAAAGACATGAATGTAGTGTTCATGGTGTTCGGTATGGAAACTAGGATACCAAACAATATGAAACACAAGAAAAAGGGGTTATAAATGAGTTTGCTGAAGCCTCTATACGGCATGGGAGCCATGCCAATGGTATGGTTAAGTTTCGGTAATGCAAGAATGGATAACATTGATGCACATAGTAAGCCTGCAAACAGATAGGACAAGATAGATACACCAGCCCAATCAAGGACCAATCCGGCGGCAATTGCAATTAGTGCCCACCCCAATGAACCCCAAAGCCGAAAAGAACGGAAGCGGTAGTTAGTTCCGTCAATATAGCTGAGAATCATCGTATTGCTCTGAGCAAATAACGGTCCTTGGAAGAAATAGAACAAAAGAATGGAGATGTAGATCATCTCATATGTATTTGCCCGAAACATAAGCTGGGATAACACTAACGTTCCGATTAACATAAGCAAAACGATTCGCCGGATATTCTGGTATCGGTCAGTCCAGATTGCCCAGAATGGATTTGCAAAGATGGATACTAGCGCACCCATAGAGAATACGGCACCGATCTCTAATTTGTTCATCCCTACATCCAGCAGGTATAGTTGAAAGAAGCTGGTGAAGAGGACCATGGTTCCGTATACAAAAAAATTGAACCATTTTAAAGACGTGAAAGAAGATGGATAGTTAACGCCTTTCCGCAAATGCGTCACTCCTTTCCCACTAGATGTCTTGCATGGATATACTGACCAATATTAGGCCCTTCTATCACTGTAACACGTGTTGAAAAGGGATACAAACTTCCTTTTTTACTTTTTTACATTTTTTTAACGTTTATTTAAATTTGATCCGCTAAGTGACAAAAAACGCATATAACAAGTTTGCAGGTGGCAGAAATGTTAAGAGTTTGCTCTTCCTTACGAGGAACATGCCTGAGGGTTACCCTATCTATGTTCTTACAAAAGCGAATCAACGGGTTTAACTTCAGTTTACAATTCAGGGCTAGGATGGGGTTAAGCGAGACAGAGATGATACACTCTTCTCGCAGATTTACCAAGAAAAGGGGAGCTTTTGCATGAAAAAATCCGAAGCTAAGGGGAAAACGGCGCTGAAGCCATTCCTCACATTATTAAAAGAAACGAAGCCTTCATACGGCTTATTGGCAATAGCCATTGCACTAAGCATGATCTCGACATTGGTTAGTCTGGTGATCCCAATGTTCACCAAAAATCTGGTGGATGGCTTTTCTTTGGCCTCCGTCAGCAAGCTGCAAATTGCGGGCATAGCAGGTGCTTTTATCGCGCAGACGATCGCCGGGGGAATCTCTATCTATCTGCTGAATTACGTGGGTCAGAAGATGGTTGCAGGTCTTCGTGACCGGTTATGGCGTAAATTTTTAGTGTTGCCAGTAGCTTATTACAATGATAATCGAACAGGAGAAAGCGTCAGCCGAATGACGAATGATACAGGGATCATCAAAACGCTGATCTCTGAACATCTGGCCAGCTTATTTACCGGAGTGATTTCCATTGTGGGCTCCATTGCTGTGCTGTTATTTTTAAACTGGAAGATGACGCTTGTTCTGTTCACCGTTCTTCCACTATCTGCGTTGATTCTGGTGCCGCTTGGACGGCAGATGTACAAAATATCCAAAGGCATGCAGGACGAAACAGCCTCTTTTACCGCCACACTTAGTGGTGTATTGTCAGAAATCCGTCTAGTGAAATCCTCGGGTGCAGAGAAAAAAGAGTACGAAGCAGGCAAAACCGGAATTACGAACCTGCTCTCCTTTGGTATTCGTGAAGGCAAAATCAGCGCTATGATCAGTCCACTGGTCTCTTTTGTCTTTATGATGTTACTTGTAGTCATTATCGGTTATGGCGGGATGCAGGTATCTTCCGGGGCTTTGACAGCTGGAGAGCTGGTAGCCTTTATCCTGTATCTTATTCAGATTATTATGCCGCTTACTCAATTGACCACGTTCTTTACACAGATTCAGAAGGCTAAAGGGGCATCAGAGCGCATTATTGAAACCCTGGCAGCAGAAGAGGAGGTATATGAGGGCCAGGAAGAGGCGAACGGTGCAGAAGGTCCTATCTCGGTAGAAGATCTAAGCTTTGGATATAAAAATGGTGAGAATGTGCTAACCGATGTAAGCTTCCGGATGCTTCCGGGTCAGGTGACGGCTATTGTTGGACCGAGCGGGGGCGGCAAGACTACATTATTTTCACTGCTCGAACGATTCTATGAGCCTCAGAAAGGTATGGTTAAGCTAGGTGATAAACCAGTGTCAACCTTCTCATTACGCTCATGGCGGAAACTGATCGGGTACGTCTCACAGGAAAGCCCATTGTTGGCAGGTACGATTGCTGAGAATTTAACCTATGGATTGGATCGCGACGTTAGCATGGAGGAGATGCGCGCAGCAGCAGCAATGGCTTATGCAGATGGCTTTATCGATGAGCTTCCTGAAGGATATAATACGGATGTTGGCGAGAGAGGTGTGAAGCTCTCGGGTGGACAGCGGCAACGTATTGCTATTGCTAGAGCGCTGCTGCGGAATCCAAAGATTCTTATGCTTGATGAGGCGACCTCCAGTCTGGATAGCCAATCAGAGGCCGTAGTGCAGAAGGCACTGTCCAATTTGATGAAGGGCCGGACTACGATTGTAATTGCGCACCGTTTGGCTACTGTTGTAAATGCTGAGCAGATTATTTTTATGGAAAAGGGCCAGATTACCGGGATGGGAAGACATGAAGAACTGCTGGAAAACCATGAGCTATATCGTGAATTTGCCACCCAGCAGCTGCAGATGAATAACCTTGAGATTCAAGACAATAAAGAGGAGGCTCCAGTGATACATGACAAAAATACTAGTAGCGGACGACGATCCGCACATCCGCGAATTGGTAGAAGTATTTCTGAGAGCTGAGGGGATGGATGACATTTATGGAGTTTCTGATGGACTGGAGGCTCTTCAGATTCTGGAGAGCCATAACATAGACTTAGCCATTATTGATGTGATGATGCCCAATTTGGATGGCTGGGAGCTGTGCCGGAAGATGCGCCAAACCTATGATTTTCCAATATTGATGCTGACGGCTAAGGGGGAGACCTCACAAATTGTGAAGGGCTTTGAGCTGGGAAGTGATGACTATCTCGTCAAACCCTTTGAGCCAGTGGTGCTTATTGCGCGAGTAAAGGCACTGCTCAAACGTTACCAAATTTCTGCTGCACAAAGTGTGGGGATTGGCCGGCTGCGAATGAATCGTAAAACCTACGAGGTATCCTCAGCGTATGGAGAAGTTACCTTGCCGCTTAAGGAATTTGAGCTGTTATTTAAGCTGGGCAGCTATCCGGGGCAGACGTTGACTAGAGACAGGCTGATCGAAGAGATATGGGGTTATGATTTTGAAGGGAATGAGCGGACGCTCGATGTGCATATCAACCGTTTGCGCGAACGGTTCGCTCCTGATAAATACGGGTTTGTTATTCGTACCATCCGCGGATTAGGCTATCGGCTGGAGGCAGAGGCATGAACCGGTTTAAGGAGCTTCTTAAGCGGATTGGGATGACTTTTATTTACTTCGGTGGCGTTGGGATTAGCTGGAGTGCAGCTTATTTCTTGATGAACTGGATATATGGCAGGGTTGGACGCCCCTCTTCGGAGTATTTGACCCAGTTAATCAGCGTGATGGTCGGAATTGTGATTTTGTTTTTGATGGCATTGGTAACCTCCAAGTTATTCCGGGGCTGGGAACGTGTTTTTTATAAATCAATTATCGAAGGTTTAGGGCGGATTGCTAAGGGTGATTTCAATGTGGTACTGGATAATACTAAGGACTACGGTGATTTTGGTGAGATTGTAGAGAGTATCAACGTAATGGCCAGCGAACTGAGCCAGATGGAGACCATGCGTCAGGATTTTATCTCTAATGTATCGCATGAAATTCAATCTCCGCTAACCTCTATTCGGGGGTTTGCTCTTGCGCTGCAGGATGAAACTCTGAGTGTGAAGAGCAGGAGGCACTACCTTAATATTATAGTGGCTGAGAGTACCCGCGTATCTGGGCTCAGTGATAATTTATTGAAGCTGTCCGCGCTTGAATCGGGCAATTTTCCGTTTGAAAATCAGATTTACCGCCTGGATAAGCAGCTTAGAGATAGGATTCTGGCTTCTGAACCACAGTGGTTGGAGAAAAATATAGAGGTAGAGGCTGAACTGGAAGAAGTGAATGTATCTGCTGTAAAAGATTTAATGAGTCAGGTCTGGACTAATCTGCTGCAGAACAGTATCAAGTTTACTCCGCAGAACGGCTGCATCCATATTAGCCTTCGCATGGTGGATGAGCAGGTAGAGGTGGAGATTCAAGATAGCGGGATTGGCATCTCGGACGAAGATCTGCCTCGGATCTTCGAGCGTTTCTATAAGGCAGATAAAGCTAGAACCGCAAGTGGTGGCGGTAGTGGACTGGGTCTGTCACTGGTTAAAAAAATCGTTGAGCTGCATGAAGGTAAGGTAACTGTAAATAGTCGTCCTGGGGAAGGGACAGCGTTCAAGGTGAGCTTGCCAGGACGAATGAAATAAACTTGCTGTATGTGAAAAAGAGCTGAAGCCAGTATTCTGGGTGGATTCGAAGATAACACCTTCCGTCCTGAGAAAAAGGCTACAAGAGCCGAGGCGGCGACGGCGGCGACTATTTATAAGCTGCTCGAAGCTCTGTCTCTCTAATAGTGATTGAATAGCTTACGCTAAGCTTTAAGCACAACGCCGCTTTCCCAGTTTGTTCAGTGGGAAAGCGGCGTTTTTTGTATTTATGCATTTTAAAGAGGAACTATAATACCGGGATGGACGTTTATCCACCAATTTGAGACATGCGCCGAGCTGTCGGTGTGTGGCTCTGTGCTTTTTTTTCCAGAGCTAAGGCCATTTCATGATTATGGGGTTTGTTGCCCAGCGCTTTCCGGAATAAGGCCTGCACAGCAGCAGGATCGCTTATTAAAGGACGGACATTGTATTCATCTTCCCAATACAGGCAAGCTTTGATGTGCCCATCTGCGGTAAGTCTTAGGCGGTTGCAATTATCGCAGAAGTGATCGCTCACCGGATGAATCAGGCCGAATGTACCAGGGGCTCCGATAACCCGCCGATTCTGGGAAGGGCCATTCCCGGAGGGCATTTCTGCTGCTTCGGTTTCCCAACCAGCCTCAGTACAAGCTTCTACAACCCTTTCCAGAGGCAGATAAGTCTGGCGCCAAGCATCAGTAGCACTGCCAATCGGCATGTATTCTATAAAGCGTACATTTAGAGGACTCTCCAGCGTAAGGGAGATGAAGTCTTTGATCTCGTCGTCATTAATCCCTTTCATCAATACGACGTTAAGCTTTATCGGTTGAAGTCCGGCGGCTTGTGCGGCCTCGATCCCCTTTAATACCTTAGCAACTTCGCCGCCACGAGTAATCATAGAAAATCGATCCTGCCGTAAGGAGTCTAGGCTGATGTTTACCCGTGACAAACCGGCTTCTTTTAGCTGTGCTGCTTTGGCTGGAAGCATTAAACCATTTGTAGTCAGCGAAATATCTTCTATACCTGGGATCGCAGAGATCATAGCAACAAGCTTTTCCAGATCTTTGCGGACAAGAGGTTCTCCACCAGTTAGTCGTACTTTACGTAATCCAAGAGGGGCTAGCGACTTAACGACTGCGGTAATTTCCTCGTAACTCAGAATCTCGTCCTGCGGTTGGAATTGCATCCCTTCCGCTGGCATACAATAGATGCAACGCAGGTTGCAGCGGTCGGTAACCGAAATGCGGATGTAATCGTGTAAACGTCCAAAAGGGTCCGTCAGCGGCTCCATGGCGTTGCTCCCTTCCTTTAAATCTGGCTGATAAATTGCTCTTATACTTTCTCGTATACAAACATAACGTCCCTAATAGGACAAAACGCGAAGATGTTTATACTTGTTTAGAATTTTAAAGACCGCTTGGATTCACGTCAATGAGCAAAGTTCTGGACGACAGGGTTTCATTACATAAAACTGGACAAACTAGATAAGAAGATAACGCATATTGAACAACGGAAAGTGTGACAAAAGTACGACAAATAAAGTTTTTAGACATAGAATGCTCACGGAAAGCGCTTTTAATATCCGATATAATCTAGGTGCGGATTAGTTTTAACGTTCACTTTTGCGAAAACAGAATAGGATACCGGAAACCGCACGTCGGTAATGTGACAGAGAGTGACCGGGAAACCATTGAGGAGGATTTGCAAAATGAGTACACATACTGTTCCATCGCTCACCGTTCCGGAGGCTTTTAGCCGTTGGTTGGAAAGTCGGGGATTAATATATCAGCTTTTAGTGGATTTTTTGGGTAGAAGACCATCACTCTCTCTAGTGGCTCAATGGAGCCGCAATCGCCAGATGAGTGTAGCGGCTGAGATGACGGAAGGCGGTCGGGAGCTGAAGCGCTATTTGAGTCAGGAACCGAACAAGCTGCCAATGATATGCGAGAAAGAGAGCAAGGAATATAAACGGCTTATGCAAGAACAGTCCGTTAGTTCTTTTAAATTGCGCGAAGCAGCGATTTTAGGTCGCTCGGAGGATTTCTGCAACGTGCTTGCGGATGTGTACACCTCCGCTGGAATTGTATTCAACAAGTGTAATGGTGAAGCCGATGATCATATTGCTATTGAGCTCGAATTTATGGCAGTCATGCATGAGCGTATGCTTTACAATAGCTTTTCAATAAGAAGTGCTATGGAGCTGCTTGATATTCAGGAGTCCTTTTTGGAAAAACATCTACTGCAATGGACACCGCAGTTCTGTCAGAAACTGAATGCAGCGACGGATAGTCCGCTATATCTAGGCCTCTCACATATGCTTGAGGAGTTTCTGCCACTTGATCTGCAAATGCTTCGTTCCTGGAGAGCTTCATTGGAGAGCAGTGCAGCTACAAACATTTAATATTAGAAAGCCCGACCTAATTGATAGGTCGGGCTTTTGCGTGCTGGTCAAGTGGAAAAGAAACGTTGTGTGAAGCACCAACTGAAGTAGTAATTGAAGTACCAACCGAAGCGTCTTATTGTTGCCCAACTCAAGCGCCGATAGAATAATTGGGGAATTTCTCCCTGAAATTCTGGGATTTTCAGTCATCAGACTAATAATTAGGGAAAACCTCCCTAAAATATAGCTGATTCGGTGGTAATTAAAGAAATCCCCCTTATTATCAGGGAGGAAATCCCTAATTTCGTTCATTTAGAGAAAATATTAGCTTTTTTCAGGGAGTTTTTCCCTAATTAGTTTAAGATCCACTCCGCGCATCGCCCAAACACAGAATGCAGTAAATACAAATGTACGCCGTCCAAACGACCCACGCAGATCACCCGCGTATACCGCATATCGCAAACGTTCACGGTACATTAGCCTCCCCACGCACAAACGCACATCATCCACCACCCAACCTAATAGTGATGAACAATTGGCACAGCACACAGTCTATTGGGCAAAGGAGGAATCCGCTGTACAGCCTTTTACTAAAAAAAGAAGCTGCCTCATAAGTAGAATTCACTACTTTGGAGACAGCCTCTTGTTTAAATCTAATTTACTTGGTCACATCAGGTGTTCTAATCAATTACCTTTTTGCTGCGGAATTTCATCAGGAATTCATACACGACTGGCACTACTACAAGTGTCAGCAGCGTGGAACTGACCAAACCACCGATTACGGTCACGCCGAGCCCCTTAGAGATAATTCCTGCACTGTTTTCAAGTCCAGTAACCAATGGCAGCAATGCACCAATCGTTGCAAGGGCAGTCATCAGGATTGGACGTAAACGTGTGCCACCTGCTTCAAGCAAGGCTTGACGCGTAGTGAGGCCTTCTTTTTCCTTATGAATAACGCGGTCGATAAGGACAATCGCATTCGTTACTACGATACCAATCAACATCAGCGCACCCATGAGCGAGGACACGTTTAAGGTTTCTCCAGCGATCAGAAGGGCAACGAGTACCCCGATCACTGTGAAAGGAAGTGAGAACAGGATAGCGAATGGTGCTAATCCACCGCCAAATGTAACCACAAGCACGAAGTATACGATGGCAATAGCAGCTGCCATAGCAATTCCTAATTGACCAAATGTATCATTGATCTGCTCGGTTACACCGCCGAAGGTAACAGTTACACCATCAGGCAATTCCATAGCGTCTACTTTTTCTTTCACGCTGTTCGAAGCGCTATTCACGTCACTCGAAATAATTTCGGCAGTAACATCGACCTTCATTTTACCGTCCATACGAGTAATCGAGTCAGGGGAGGAGCCATTTTCAATTTTAGCGACTTGCCCGATTGGCACGGAGATGCCTAGTGGCGAAGTCAAAGTAGCCTCTTCCATTTCTTTAATGCTCTTATACGTTTCTTTATCTGTTTCGATATAGACTTTGTAGTTCTTGCCGTCCAATTCTACTTCTGTGAGCACTGGACGTGTGCCTGCTGGACTCAGCTTCATTGCAATTTGTCCGGCTGTAAGTCCAAGGGAGCTAAGCTTCTGTTGATCCGCTACAATCGTATATTGATCGTAAGCTTCCTTGAGACTGGTTTCTGCGTCTTTGAAATTAGTGGTATCAGCCTGTACGATTGAGGCAATTTCATCCGCGACCGGCTTCAATTGATCCAGTTCATCTCCGAATACATTCACGGTCAGAGTGCTTCCACCCATGCCTCCACTCATCAGAGCGGACATGTCACCCCATACACCATCTGGCACTTCTGCGGTCAAACCTTCAATAAGTTTCTCTTTAACGGCTTCGAAATCAGGAGTGTCACTATCATAAACGATGAAAAATAGTCCTGAATTGCTGGATCCACCCATACCCATCGGGCTTCCGCCGCCAATGGAATATTGCATTTTGTCTATATGATTCTGCGCTAAAATGTATTTTTCAGCTTTCAGACCTTGCTCTTGAACTTCCTCAATCCGTTGTCCAGCCTTTGGTGAATAAGTAAGCATTACGGTTTTATCCTCTTGGGACGGCATAAAGCTTACACCAATAGGCTTGATTAAGAACAAGCTGCCCGCAAGGAGAAGAACGGCAACTCCAAAAGTAACGAGCTTATGAGAAAGACACCAGTTCAGAATCTTTTGATAACCAGCAGAAAGTTTGTCTGGTTTCTCGCTGTGAGTTTTTTTACCTTTCAATCCATTACGGAACAACGAGTGAGCCATTGCAGGAACCAGGGTAATCGCAACTACTAAGGAAGCGAGCAGGGCGAAGACCATGGTCAGAGCGAAAGGCAAGAACAGCTCGCCAACCATACCACTAACCAAAGCAAGTGGTAAGAACACCGCGATGGTTACAATTGTAGAGGACATGATAGGCACGAACATTTCACGCGTTGCTGCACTGATTAATTCTCTGCCCTTCAGTTTCTCACCAGATAAGGAGAGCCGTCGATATATGTTCTCTATGACTACAATCGAGTCATCGACTACCCGCCCAATCGCAACCGTCATCGCTCCAAGTGTCATCATATTAAGCGTAATGTCCATCTGCCGCAGACACAGCACTGCGATTAGCAGGGATAATGGAATAGAGATGATGGAAATAATCGTCGAACGAATATTCCGCAGGAACACCAAAATGATAATTACTGCGAATAAGGCACCAAATACCGCTTTGGACAACATCGTATTTACGGAGTCCTCAATGGGCTTACCTTGGTCAAGTAGAACAGTAAGGTCAATGCCTTTATATTGTGCTTTTAATTCTTCAGTTTTGTCTTTAACGCCATTTACAACATCAACAGTGTTGGCATCATTGGCTTTGACAATCTGAATACCGATCGATTCTTTACCATTTGTACGGGAGATGGATTCGGAATTGCCCACAACCTCAATCGTGGCCAGTTCTCCGAGCTTCACGGTTGGAAGTCCCATACTTGCAGCTCCGCCAGGAGCTGCATTTCCAGCACCAGCACCAGCAGCTCCGTTAGCAGCACCAGCACCAGCAGCTCCGTTAGCAGCACCAGCACCAGCACCAGCAGCTCCGTTAGCAGCACCAGCACCAGCAGCGTTAGCGCCAGTTGGCATTACCGGAATGGTTACATTTTTAAGATCCTCAACGGTAGTGATGTTGCCGTCCACGACCACTGCCTTTTGAGCCTTGTCCATCTCGAACAGTCCAAGTGGAACACGGAGGGAAGAGCCTTGAATGATACCTTTAACCGTATCTTCGGTCAGTCCATATTGGCTGAGCTTGTCTTGATTGAATTTAAGTGATACTTCTTTGACATATTGACCAGAGATTTGAATAGAAGCCACACCCTCAACATCCTCTAGGGCCGGGCGAATATCGTTCTCAGCAATACGGGTCAGTTCCTCAAGATCCTGGGTATCCCCGTTAGAAAGACTGAGGGAGACAACAGGCATTGAGCTAAGACTAAAGCGGGAAATGGAAGGCTTCTGCACATTGTCTGGCAATGAGACTTCATTTAGTGATTCGCGCACTGCTGCTGTAGCATTATCCAGATTTGTTCCATAATCGAATTCAATTTGGATACTGGAGGCATTCTCCAGAGAAGTGGAGGTGATCGTCTTTACACCATCCACATTGCGGAGCTTTTGCTCCAACGGTTTGCTGACATCATTAACGACGCCTTCTGGTGCGGCCCCCGGATAAATGGTTGTTACGCTAAGATAGGGTATACTAATATTAGGCAAGGTTTCTTGCTTCATCGTCAGTCCGCTATATAAACCGGCAAACACAATAATTATCGTCAGAAGCCAAATGGCAAATTTGTTCCTGAGCGAGAAATTAATTAAGCTTTTCATAAGTTTCGTTTCTGCTCCTCTCGGCCCTCTTCTTTACGAAATAGGGCACCATTATAAAAAATCATAATACTCACTATCCATGACTTTCTCTCTACCGAACTCTTCTTAGAGTCAATTAACGAAATACACATGAATTGTGCGGAATTGAGGCGATTAGCTTCCTCAGCTCTTCCAATTCTGCTGTGAGCTCAGAGCAGGATTGGAGGTTGGACAGCATCCCCTGAATGATTGCTTTTCGCGGGTGAGGGATAAGCACTTCACCTTCCAGAATGTTGAGCGATTCCAGCAGATCGGCTGCTTCTTCGGATGCTATATTATCTAGTTTACTGATCGCAGTCTTCATTTCTTTAATGAGCTGTAATGGATTTTTTCGTTTGTTCTCCTCATTCTCCGCCATCCAGTTCGCTAAAGTAGCAGAGTTGATTAGTGGAGCCTGTTTACTAGTAAGCAAGCCAGACACAATCATATCCATTAAATTCATTAGATGATCTGCCATATCGGCAATAGGTACCTGCGTATCCTTACGAAAAATAACCGCAATATAAGATTTGATGAGACCGTGTCCGATCATACATAAATCTCCGGTATAGGGAACGACGTCTTTTCCGTAGAGCAACTCCATTTTCACCTGGAACCATCTTAAGAAGGAAGCGTTGTTTCTACGCAGCCAGTCCGGGACTTCAGTATCAAACCCTTTGCCCGCAACCTCCTGAATTTGACGCTGCAAGAACTCACGCAATTCGTACACATGACTTAGCAGAATTTCTATCTGATTCCTAAGCTTCTCACGTGGTGTTCGTCGGGTCTCCTGTTCTTCATTTAACAAGGGATCTCGAATCATCCGATAACAATAAAGGAAGATACTGCGCTCCAGTTCTTCTTTTGATTTAAATACCAGATATAAACTGCCCTTCGAAATCCCGCATAATTCAGCTATCTCTTGCATGGATGTGGACGAGGAGCCTTTTACAGCGAATAACTGCATAGCAATCTTAATAATCTGCTCCTGCTTATCAACAGTTTTATCATTCATTAAAGGATTAACCTCCTTTCTGACTACCTGGTTCTATAATTGACTAGTTGGTCAAAATAAGTATATTCTATACAACCAGGCATTACAAATATCGGAACAGAAGGGTTACAGTTTTGTCGTAAATAGACTTTAAACAGTAATTTGCTAGGAAGAAATGTGTTCTTCATGTAATATATAAAATGTGTCAATTTCGTGTTGCTTGTATGAATAAGAAGGTAGGTAGAGTATGAGAAGAGGACTTCAATCTATAATTATCATTGGGGCATTCATAGCATTTTATTATTTTGGTTTCGGCATTTTTGGGAGTACTGCGGGAACGATTATTAGTATCTTCTCCACTCTGACAGTCATTTCGATTAGCTTGGCTATTTTTATGGAGAACCGTAACCCTTCTACAACAATGTCATGGATCTTATTGCTTGCGTTGATCCCGGTGCTGGGACTGGTCTTCTATTTTCTATTTGGGCAAAATGTGTTCAAACGCCGTAAATATGATAAAAAGGCACAAAGAGACCTTATGGCCTACGAAAGAATTGAGAATGACGCTTTACGTACGCACCAAGATTGGTCAATCTTTGATCCCTCGCGCCAAAAACTGCTGCTGTTATCCAAAACTTTAGCACGCACTCCTATTTCCTTTGCATCAGAAACACGTATCCTCACTAATGGTGAAGAGACGTTTGGTACGTTATTGTTGGAGCTCCGTCAAGCTAAACATCACATTCATATGGAGTATTACATCTTCCGGGCGGATCACATTGGAACACGCATTAAACAAATTCTGATCGATAAAGCTCGCGCAGGTGTTGCAGTCAGATTTATGTATGATGCCGTTGGCAGTTTTCAGCTTTCCAAAGCTTTTTTGAAGGAAATGAGTGATGCCGGGGTTCAGGTGGCTTCGTACGGAAATTCCACATCCTTTTTTTCCAGCCGTGTGAATTACCGGAATCACCGTAAGATTGTTGTGATCGACGGCGATGTCGGATTCATGGGGGGTCTCAATGTAGGCGATGAATATTTAAGCCGCAGTAAGACTTATGGGTTTTGGCGTGACACACATATGTTGGTTAGAGGCGAAGCGGTACGGACGATGCAAATTATTTTCCTGCAAGATTGGATGCACACTACGGGCGAAAAGATACTGGAGCAAGATTATCTTACTCCGCAACTTCGCTTTATGACAGGTGATGGTGCCGTACAGATTATTGCTAGTGGGCCGGATAACGAACGTCGTGCGCTCAAAAACATTTTCTTCTCCATGATCACTTCTGCCGAGAAATCGGTGTGGATTGCCAGTCCATATTTTATTCCTGATGAGGACATCTTAACTGCACTGCGTGTAGCTGCTGTTTCTGGTTTAGATGTTCGATTGTTATTCCCGGCTAAGCCGGATAAATGGATTCCGTTTCTGGCTTCACACTCTTATTTTCCGGCGTTGCTGGAAGCTGGCGTGAAGATTTATGAATATGAAAAGGGATTTATCCACTCGAAGCTGCTTATCGTTGATGGTGAAATAGCGACCATTGGCACGGCCAATATGGATATGCGCAGCTTCCACCTTAACTTTGAAGTGAATGCACTACTGATTCAGACGGAGAGCGTTGCCCGTATTGTTGCTGATTTTGAACGGGATTTATTATCTACCAGCTTAATTGAGCATGAAGAATTTATGAATAAGCGTATGGTGATCCGTATACTGGAATCTGCTGCTCGACTTATGTCGCCGTTACTATAACCCAAAAACCACCGCAGAGGGTGTGATGCCTAATCTGCGGTGGTTTTTGCTTTAAAAAGTAGTTAAACCCAAGGTGGTCTGCAACCGGAACAGAATGTATTTGAACCAAGTCACTTCGCCCTGATAAGCCTCAAGAGGTAGAGTATACTCATGGTCCTCGTTATTCCACAGTCGATTGAAGTAGGCTTCCATCTCGGCATAAAGAGGCTGATCTTGTTTTACAGATACCCACAGATTATTCTCCAGGTTGTAATCATCCAGATTGCGTGTCGTGAAATTGGTGGAGCCACCAAGAATGATGGAATTTCCAGTCTGTTTGGCAATGAAGAGCAACTTTGGATGATATTGCTCTTTGGTCGTATTGTACCAGCGAATAGAGATCTTTCCGTTCGTGCGCTTGTTCAAGTTCATAGCAACTGGACGGTTAGGAATGCCGATTTTATCACGGCCGAAGGCGTTCTGATTGGGGTCCAGTATCAATTTTACCGTAGCCCCTCGTTCCGCAGCCTCTACCAATTCATCGAGAATGGCATCATCGGCAAGGTAAAACATACCCATCCAAATGGTGTCACCCTTCTGTGCAGATTGGAGGGCTTGCCGTGCATATTTATATACCTTTCCTTCCGTTAAATAGCGGACCTCCATAGATTCTTTAGAGTGCTGATCCTTCTCCTTGGTGAAGTCTGGCTCATAAGTGAGTAGTGGCCCTGCAGCCGAAAGATTGGCCGCGGCTTGTTCCGTCTGGAGAATATCAGCAATAATTGGGCCTTGTACTTCCAGAGCGATATTGGAATGATAGGCGCTGGCATCATGGATATTTCCTGAGGAGACCAGAGCGGTATTCTCACTAATAACCACCTTACGGTGGTTAGCCTTCACATTAAGTAGCTTCAAATAAGAACGTGCGGTAATATCCGGTCCTCCGCTGGCCATAAGATTGGGAATCCGGCCTTCGCCCGACTGTCCGAACCATTGAATAAAGGTACGCCAGACAGCGGAATAAGCAGGCGTAGAATCGCGTAGAGCATTTACATCGGTCAAAATCACTTTAATCCCCGCAGCCTTCAATTCTTCCAGAAGATGGTTGGGTGCAGAGTTGTAATTGGTATTAACCTCATCCGTAATGAAGACGATCTCCATCTCGGGATAAGTTGTTTTTTGTAAGATAAGCTTGTCCGTCAACATTCGGCTGACTGGAGGAAAGGACTGATCCTTATGGGTATAATCATTGAAAAGAAAGAGGTCAATTACTAAAAACTCTTTGGAATCCTCGATAATTTGTAGAATCCTCGGAAGAATCTGACTCTCTTGAGTGCCCGTGGCGGTACCGTCCGAATAGGTTAAGTCGTGCCAGAAGGATACATGATTCGTTTTGTATATAGGGCTTTCATAGGAAATGCCGCTGGGTAGAGATTTGTGTGTCTGATAAATCATTACGCAGGTTAACCAGAGGATTAGAATGACGAAAGCCCATAACACCCGTGTACGGCGGCGTGTACCGGAACGTTTCTTCGTAGTTAAACCGGGAGTGTAGTTTATTTCTTTAGGTTTATGGGGGTAAATGGGTTGCTGACGATTTGAATTCATGGAAGTTCCTCCTGAAATTATTGCAGAGCACTTCCTAGTGATTGTTATGCTCCGGTGTATTACCAACCTATTAACACCTAGTGGAGCGAAATGAAGCAGCATCCGTATCATTAACGTTTAATGACATAACACATAGGCTTATGTATAATGAGTGTGAAAGATTTGTATAATGTTTAGGGTTTCGAATTTGGGCAGTTGCAATAAGGAAAGAGAGTGAGTTCTATCATGTATTCCATCAAACAGGTTGTTGAAATGCTGGATATTCCTTCTGTGACACTCAGAGCTTGGGAGAATCGGTATCAGGCGGTTACACCTGAACGAACCGAATCCGGGTACAGGCTGTATAGCCATGAGAATGTCGAGGATCTGCGCTGGCTGAAGGAACAGACCGAGCAGCAAGGGGTAAGCATATCGCATGCTGTTCGAATGCTGAAGGCTCGTAAAGAAAAACAACTGGATGATACTCTTTCAGTCGCAAGCGGAAACACTCAGGATGCTTTTGAGAAGATGAAAGAACAAATATACAATGCCCTACATGACTTTCAGGGCGAGCGAGCTAATGCCTTAATTGACTTTGGGTTGTCTCTTTATGGTTATGAAGTAATGTTCCATCAGGTACTTGTGCCTATCTTGATACAAGTAGGCGATGCCTGGGAAGCTGGCATAGCAACGGTAGCGCAAGAACATTACACTACTCATATGATCTCCAACCGGTTCTATCAAATATTCCACGTATTCCCCGTTTACTCCCATTTGCCGAAGGTGCTGGCTTTCTGCCCTGCTGGAGAGCATCATCAAGTCGGGCTGTTGTTATTCGCCTTGTTTTTGCGCAAGAATGGAATGGAGGTCATCTACTTAGGAGCTAATACGCCTGAGGAAGGGATCATCTCGATGCTGGAACAACAAAGTCGTGTAGGTTTGATTTGTCTGTCGATTACGGATAAAGAATTGATTTCCTTTAGTGAGGAGCTTATTGAGCGGCTAAGAATAGTATGTCCAGGGGCTAAATTCCTGGTAGGTGGCAAGGCCTATGAAAGAGACCCTTCTTTATCTAAAGCGGATTATGTGATGACCGAACCTGCTGAACACTGGCAAGCGTGGTTTGATCATGTGTTTACAAGTATGAGGAGCAAGTAATCATTCTGATCAAGAAAATAGAAATGTAAATAGGAGTCTGTAATATCACTTTCGGGTGATATGGCAGGCTCTTTTTTTATTGAAAAAGGAGGGATCCTACAGAGTTATTTACATAGCTGTATAAACACTGTATGATATTTGTATAGTGTTTGTATGATTTTTGTATAATGTTTGATTGACATATAAAGCAGTAAAGGAGGGATCGTATGAGCAAAAGAAACAGAGCTAGAGTTGCAGTGGTTGGAGGGGGTCCGGGAGGGCTTGCTGCGGCTATGCTCCTGGCTGCTGACGGCTATGATGTCACAGTTTATGAGAAGCAGGAGGTTGTTGGAGGTCGTTCAGGTGAACTTCGTCTGGGTGATTACCGATTTGATCGTGGAGCTACATTTTTAATGATGCCGCATTTGCTGGAAGAGTTATTTGCCTCCGCTGGTCGATCCCTGAAAGAGTATGTGGACATGAAAGAGCTTGACCCCCTATATTCGCTTCATTTTGGAGATACCGTATTTACGCCTTCTACGGATCAAGAGCGGACCGCTGAAGAGATAGAGAAGCTGTTCCCCGGAAACGGTAGTGGATATAAACGATTCATGGCTGAGGAACAGGATAAATTGGACCGGGTAATTCCGCTGCTGCAGCGGCCATTTCAATCTGTAGGGGACTATGTCAAAAAGGATGTCCTACACGCGCTGCCTAAGCTGCATGCAACCGACACTGTATATAATAGACTTTCGAAATATTTTGATGATGAGCGTCTGAGGTTTGCTTTTGCATTTCAGGCTAAGTATTTGGGGATGTCGCCTTGGGAATGCCCGGGTACCTTTACCATTCTTTCCTTTATGGAGCACCGATATGGACTGTATCATCCCATTGGTGGAATTAACCGTGTGCTAACGGCGATGGCAAAGATTATTTCCGAGTACAGCGGAATCGTACATACTTCTTGCGGAGTAAAGCGAGTCTTGGTACAGAACGGGCAGGCGTGTGGTTTATTGCTGGAGAATGGAGAGAAGGTGGAGGCCGATTATGTGGTGCTGGGTGCTGATTTTGGTTCGGCTATGACACAGTTATTCGAGCCTGGCATTCTTAAACGTTATTCACCGGATAAAATATCCCGCAAGCGGTACTCTTGTTCTACCGCCATGCTGTATTTGGGAGTCGACGGAGCCGTTGATTTAGCTCATCACTCCGTTCATTTCGCTGACGATTATCGGCTTAATGTTGAAGAGATTACTCGCCTTGGCAAGTTGTCTGCAGATGCTTCGATCTACGTTCATAATCCCTCCGTTCTAGATCCTACGTTGGCACCAGCCGGGAAATCATCCCTTTATGTACTTATGCCGGTACCTAACCTGATGGCTGATATCGATTGGGAGCAGAAGGGGGAATTGGTGAAGCAAGATATGATGGATCGGCTTCAGCGCATTCCAGGTTTAGAAAATTTGCCTCAGCGAATAGAGGAGAGTCTGTTCTTCTCACCACTAGATTGGCGGAACAAGCAGAATGTATATAACGGGGCAACTTTTAATTTGGCTCATAATCTCGGGCAGATGATGTATATGCGACCTCATAACACCTTTGAAGAGGTGAAGGGAATATGGCTGGTTGGCGGAGGGACTCATCCCGGAAGTGGTCTTCCAACGATATTTGAATCGGCGAAAATTAGTGTGGCGCTGCTGAAGGAGCAAGACCGTGCAGTTAGATCTAAGGTGGTATCCACAGGATTCGCCGGAACGGGAGCTTCATTATGAGCCGGGTTGCTATTGTGGGCAGCGGTATAGGTGGTCTTACAGCAGCACTTCTGCTAAGCCAGCGTGGGCAGGAGGTTACGGTGTATGAACGTGCACCTCGGGTTGGTGGACGTGTGGCTTTTGAAGAGAATGGCCGTTACCGGATCGATCAAGGACCAACAATTGTACTACTTCCGGAGATGCTGCTGAGCATTCTGGAAGAGGGTGGCCTGCCACCGGAGAGTCTGGAGTTGCTACGGTGCGATCCACTCTACCGTGTTCATTTTAAGAATGGGCGTACCTTGACCAAAGTGAACGGAATAGAGGCGCAGGCGGCTGAGATCGAGAGGTGTTTTCCCGGTGAAGGGCAAGGATTCATTAGATTCATGGAAGAGATGTCGGGCCTGTATCCCTTAGGGAAAGCTTCTTTTCTGGAACGAGGCTTCAAGACTCGCAGGGAATTCTTCAGCCTGAACAATTTGAGGCTAATGGTTCGTTTACACGCCTATAAGAATCTAAGGGCTGCAGTTGGGCAGTATTTTCGCAGTGATGAGTTGAAGGATGCCTTCTCGCTTCAGAGTCTATACATTGGTGGAGCACCTTTCCGCACCCCCGGTCTTTATACAATGCTTCCTTATGCAGAGCATGCCTTTGGAGTCTGGATGCTGAAGGGAGGATATGGGGAGCTGCCTCGAATCATTGCACGAGAGCTAGAAAGACGCGGAGTCTGTATGCACACAGGTACGGAAGTAGAGTCACTGCTTGTGGATGGTGGCAGATGCCACGGAGTAGTTGTTCATGGACAAGAGATAGCTTACGATGCTGTGCTCTATAACGGTGATTTTCCACACTTGTCCGATCTTTTACCTGAAGTTAAAGGGAGACAGTACAGTAAAGATTTCATGCCTTCTTCAGGCTGTCTGCTCATCTATGTAGGAGTCTCCAAGCAATGGGAGGAGTCGCTGACACACCAGTTTTTTCTTCCTGATTCCTTGAATAAGAGCTTGCGTGATTTATTTGATCGCAACAGCATCCCTGATAAACCTTCCTATTATGTGTTCAATCCGGTGATGCTTGATGATACGGCGGCTCCTGAAGGAGAAAGTGTTCTTTATTTTCTCGTCCCAGTACCTGCCGGTGAAGAGATAGATTGGAATATGTCTGCTGAGCCCTTGGCTTCACAGGTCCTGGCAGATGCCGAAGAGCGCGGTTTTCCTGGGCTTGGTGCTCATACAGTCTGGCGAAAAGTTCGTACACCGGCTGATGCTGCCAAGGAAGGTTTATTCGGCGGTGGAAGCTTTGGGATCGCACCCGTGCTATCCCAATCCGGTGTATTTCGACCTCAGTCTAAGCCCTACAATATTGAAGGTTTATATGCTGCTGGTGCATCTGTGCATCCTGGCGGCGGCGTTCCTATTGTTATGCAGGGCGCAAAATTGGCAGTTCATGAACTGATGAAGGAGATGAACAATACATGAATGAACAAGTATTACAGAAATGTGAAGAAATGATCAGAAAGGGTTCTTCTTCGTTTTACAGGGCATTTGATGGCTTGCCTAGTCCGCGACGGGAGGCGGTGCATGTAATCTATGCCTTTTGCCGCCTAATAGACGACAGTGTAGATGAGCCGGAAAAATCACCGTATACGATTCATGAGCTCCGAAATCATTTCCGAAACTTAGAGCAAGCAGAGGGACATTTTATCTGGCCTGCATTACGCTGGCTGCTGCACCATTTTCCTCATTTGGATAAACAGCCTTTTCTGTTACAAATGGAAGGTCAGGTAAGAGATCTCTCCTTCACTCATTACGAGACGCTGGAAGAGCTTCTATCTTATTGTTATCTAGTAGCAGGTACTGTAGGAGAGATGCTGCTACCTGTATTGAGAGACGACGGAGGCGATGAAGCACAGGAAGCGGGGATCGCACTTGGTATGGGTATGCAGATCGTAAATATTATCCGTGATGTGGGGGAGGATCTAGAGCGCGGAAGGAGGTATATCCCTTTGGAAATCATGGAAAAAAACGGGTACAGTCAGCGAGAGCTGGAACACGGAGTAGTTAATGAGTGTTTTGTAGCTGTATTACAAGATCTTAGAAGAGAGGCATTACTGTGGTTTGAGAAGGGTCTGAATAATGTGGATACTTATCCCCCGGAGAGTGGGATGGCAGTAGAATTGGCCGCCGCCTTTTACGCAGGTATTCTCGATGATGTAGCCGCAGGCAATTACGACGTTTTCCGCAGGCGTGCCTATGTCAGTGATGAGGCTAAGCTTCGGATGTTCCATCGTACCGCTATGCGTTATGCACCAAGTTTAGGAGGCAAGGGCAGAACGGCGGTGTACTAAATGATCCGAATAGTATTCTGGGTATGGTACTGTATTGGAGCGCTGTTGTTAATATGGGTTGGCATTCCTGAAAGTTTACAATTTTCGAATGGTTTATTTCTTCTTTTTTATGCTGCCTATGCTGCAGATCTAATTTACAAGGGATCGAAGCAGCAATTAATGTCTGACCAGTCAGTCATTAAACAATGCAAGCCTGTTATTTGGGTGTCGGCTATTTTTATCTGGACCTTAGGCATGTCCGTTGAGTGGATTGGTGTTCATTCCGGTAAGTTGTTTGGTACTTATAATTACTCTGATATTTTAGGTCCGCTACTGTATGGGGTGCCTATTACTTTAGGTTTTGCTTGGATTGCTGTAATATACAATGCTGCTTTGATTAGTTACGATTTCGGACTAAGGGGACCACGATTATGGCTGGCAAAAGCACTTCAGATTGGGTTTTGGACTGTACTGCTGGATCTCGTATTGGACCCTGTTGCTCATGCTAGAGGCTTTTGGCATTGGGGTAGCAGTGGAGGATTCTATGGTGTGCCTTGGAGCAATTTCGCCGGATGGTTCATCGTAGGGATGATCTTATCCTTAACGCTACGTAATGTTAAGAGCACTAGTTTGTCTGCTCGTAGCGGGACCCGGTTATATCAAGCGATATTAATCTTATTTGGAACCATTGGTCTGCGTGAAGGCTTGCTGCTCTGTGGAATTATTGCTGTGCTAGGGGCGTTACTTGCTGAAGGGAGCTTGCGTTATGTTGGAAGCCGTCAAACACAAAGGCTTTGATAAGCTGTTCTATCATTACAATCGGCTTTATTTGATTCAAAGACATTTCCGTTATGTTGGGGTCGCTGGACAATTGCAGCCAAAATCTGCGGGAGATAGACCCATTCTATATATTATGAATCATAGTTCTTGGTGGGATGGATTACTGGCTTACCATGCAGCGAGAACCATGACTAGTAGAGAGCACTTTTTCATGATGGAGGAAGAGCAGCTGCGGAAGTACGCTTTCTTCCGCAGGCTCGGCGCCTATTCTATTAATCGGCATAACACCGGGGATATCAGTGCCTCGCTCCGTTATACGGCAAGGTTACTACATAAACGGGGAAATATATGGATATATCCCGAAGGGGAAATTCGGCCGCTGGAGCACCGTCCATTAAAGTTGCAGGCAGGGGTAGGACTAGTACTTCGATTATGTCCAGAAGCACTTGTTGTACCTGTCACTCTTTATCATGGCTTGTTCCGGCATTCCAAACCGGAGGCGACGCTGTTGGCGGGCAATGCTATATCCCATCCATGGCGTGATATGGATCGCAACAATATCATAAAGGAGCTGCAGGCTGTGCTTAGAGAGCAATTGGATCATCATCGTCTGATGATGGTTAATAACGGGGGTTATATTCCGGGAGGGTTTACTCCACTCATGAAGCAGGGCAAATCTATTAATGAATGGTTTGATGCTGCCCGACTATGGGGGAGAAGATGACTCTTTTTCTGCAGATCATTAGTGCATGCCTTCTCCTTCAATATTTATTTGCACTGTGGAATACAGCCCAGCTACCGAAGCTTGGGATATCGAATTCGGAACATGCCACTAAGGTTAGTGGAAGTTCTTCTACAGAAGAATGTAATCGACGTGTGTCTGTACTGATACCGGCTCGTGACGAGGCTGACAATATTGGGGATTGTCTTGCTTGCGTGTTGGCCTGTACAACTACAGGGTGGGATTTGGAGGTTATTGTTCTGGATGACCGGTCTGGTGACGAAACAAGCAGGATTGCCAGAGCTACAGGAGATGAGCGTGTTAAGGTTGTGAACGGAAGAGAATTGCCAGATGGCTGGTTAGGCAAGTCATATGCCTGCAATCAGCTAGTGGAGGGAGCCTCTGGAGAATGGTTGCTTTTTCTTGATGCAGATATTCGGCTGAAGCCTGAAGCGTTGGAGAACGCTCTTGCCATGGCTGAAGCACAAAAAGAGGGTCTCATCACAGGATTTGCTTATCAGCATACTGGGACTTGGCTGGAAAAGATTGTGGTACCTTTAATGACCTTTACGATCATTTGTCATTTGCCGATTCCTCTTGTTCGTACTTCCCGTGATCCACGATTCGTAGCAGCACATGGAGGATTTATGCTGGTTCACAGGAATAGTTATATACGCTGTGGTGGTCATGCGGCGATTCGAACGGATCTTGTAGATGATATGTCCTTAGCCCGTGCGGTCAAGAAGGCTGGTGACCAAGTAACACTTGCCGATATTACGGAATATGCGGAAATGAGAATGTATCATAATGCCATCGAGGTATGGAATGGTTACCGCAAAAATATTTATGCTGGATTAGGTCGCCGCCCAGTTATTCTACTGGGAATGTTAAGTTTGTATACTTTGTTATACGTGTTTCCTGTAGCGGCGTTTTTTTTCTTCAGTGCGACAGGTCAGGCTATTGAGGCTGCATGGGCTTTGTCGTCTAGTCTGTTAGGCATTGCTATTAAGCGGGTTAGTGATGCCTCTGCCAGACAATCTGTATGGTTATGCTTGCTGATTTCTGCGAGTATTGTCTGTTTGTCAGCCATTGCGATTAGTTCTTGGTGGGGCAGTCGTCCTGGTCAAGGCTATGAGTGGAAAGGAAGGCGTTACCTATGAAATCAAAGGCAGTAATCATCGGTGCAGGTTTCGGTGGACTGTCCTGTGCTGTAGCCTTAGCCTCGAAAGGCTGGGAGGTGACGGTGCTGGAACGCCAACAGAATCCTGGTGGCAAGCTGCAACGGATCGAAATCGATGGCTATACCTTTGACAGAGGCCCGAGCACGATAACAATGCCTCATGTATTTCGCTCACTCTATGAGCTTGCTGGTGCTTCTATGGAGGATTATGTCCAGATGTATGAGCTGGAGCCACGCACACGTAATATTTTTGCGGATGGAACTGTAGTAGATTTCTCTCGCGACCAAGCGTTTATGAAGGATCAGATAGCCAAATACAGTTCAAGTGATGCACTCCGGTATGACGATTTTATGGCTGAAGCTGCTATACTCTATCAACTCAGTGAGAAGCAGTTCTTAAATAAATTGCTGTTGTCCTGGCGAGATAAGCTGTCTCTTCCTCTACTACGGGATCTGCTGCGAGTCAGGCCCTTTTTAAGTTTGCATTCACTCCTAATGAGATACTTTAGCCATCCTCACACCTTAGCCATGTTAGGGCGCTACGCGACCTACGTCGGATCTTCCCCGTTCCGTTCACCAGCTATTTTCGCCATGCTTGGATATGTGGAAAGTGTAGAAGGAGTTTATGGTGTGCGGGGCGGAACTTACAAGCTGGTCGAAGGTCTTTCGGAACTGGCACAAGGCTTAGGGGTTCGTATCATGACAGGTGTTGAAGTTACAAATATTTCCGTGGTAGAAGGAGTAGTCGAAGGTGTGGATACAACACGAGGCTTCTACAAGGCGAAGACGGTTATTGCAGGAGGAGATGTGCTCACTGTTAACCGTATGCTTGTGCAGGAGAATAGCCGTCCTTCTATGAGTGATCGCAAAATCGCTGCTTATGAGCCCTCTTTATCAGGGTTTGTAACACTCGCAGGTGTTCCTCGTAAATATAATGCTCTATTACATCACACAGTGTTTTTCCCAGAGCAATATGAGTTAGAGTTTAGAGATATTTTTGAACGCAAATGTCCTCCCGAGCATCCGACCGTTTATGTGTGCCACTCTGGATACTCTGAGTCAGGTATGGCCCCTGAAGGAAGCAGTAATCTGTTTATTTTGGCTAATGCACCTTATATAAATGAGGTCTGTGATTGGCGGACAGAGACTGCTTCCTATGGTAAAAGAGTACTATCGGTGCTTGCGAGCCATGGAATTACAGGTTTACATCAGAGCGATGTGCTCCAACATTATACACCTCAAAATATCGCAGATGACACACTGGCTCACAAGGGCGCGATCTATGGGATTTCCTCTAACTCAGTAGGGCAGACCTTCTTCAGGCCGGGCAACCGTTCAAGCGATGTTAAAGGGCTCTGGTATGTAGGTGGAACTACACACCCCGGCGGTGGCACACCGATCGTCTCGTTATCGGGAAGGTTAGTCGGTGAGCATATTGCTCGTCATGTGTAGAAGCTGATTTGTAGAATAATAGAGATGTGAATTGTAATCGCGAACCTCATATTGTAAATTCATCTGTAGGGATATGTTATAATAAATCGAGTTTGGAAATAGGAGGAACGCAGCATGAATCATACGCCAGAAGAGGCCGTGCCATATGATGCGACTAGGCAGTCTGGCGCAGATCATGGCAAGGACCTACCGGCTGCAGAGGCTTCTGACAAAAGATCTTTATTGCCTACATCGAAGACAGGCGAACGCAAAATTGAACATGTACGCCTTTGCCTAAATGAGGAAGTAGGTGGCGTCGGTGTGACTACAGGGTTTGAACATTACAGATTTCAGCATAATGCTCTGCCAGAGCTGAATTTCGACGATATATCATTGCAGACTACGTTTTTGGATCGTAAGCTGCGTACACCGCTGCTCATCAGCTCGATGACAGGTGGCAGTGCAGCTACAGGAGCGATTAATGCTCGGTTAGCCGCAGCTGCGCAGCGTCGTGGTTGGGCGCTGGGTGTAGGTTCGGTTCGGGCGGCAGTGGAGCGTTCTGAGCTTACGGCAACCTTTTATGTGCGGGATCAAGCGCCTGATATTCCGGTTATCGCCAATATTGGTGCTGTACAGCTGTCCTATGGTTTTGGGATTGAGGAATGTCGCCGGGCTGTGGATATCGCAGGCGCTGATTTTCTTGTACTGCATCTGAATGGCCTGCAAGAGGTTTTTCAACCGGAAGGGAACACTGGTTTTGCCTCTTTGCTATCGCAGATAGAGAAGGTATGCCGGGCACTTGAAGTCCCTGTAGGTGTGAAAGAAGTAGGCTGGGGCATTGATGGAGATGCAGCTGCACGTCTTTATAATGCAGGAGCGGCTTTTATTGATGTTGCGGGTGCAGGCGGGACATCCTGGAGTCAGGTGGAGAAGTTCCGCAGTGTAGATCCTATACGGCGGGCAGCGGCGGAGGCTTTCGCGGATTGGGGCACTCCAACAGCTGATTGTATCACAGAGGTGCGTGCAGTTTCTCCGCAGGGCGCTTTGATTGGCAGCGGCGGACTGAAACATGGCGTGGATGCAGCGAAAGCATTGGCACTTGGAGCTGATCTGGCAGGCTTTGGCCGCAATCTGTTAGGGCCGGCTGTCGATTCTGAAGAGGCGCTGGATGCTGCATTAGCACAGGTAGAACTGGAGCTAAAAATAGCAATGTTTGGTATTGGTGCTCCAGATTTAGCAACTTTACGTGGAACTTCCCGTTTAATACGTAAATAGGATGGTAAATATTGAAGCGAGGAAGTGAGTAAGATTATGATTAAACTGATCCATATGGATGAGTCGGCCTTTCAATTTTTCTTAGGTCAAGCTACCCGGGATTATGCGGAAGATAAGATCAGCGCCGGTGCTTGGGATCCAGAGATCGCGATGAAGCTGTCTGAGGAAGCCATAACACGCTCTTTGCCAAAAGGGCTGCACACAGATGGTGCTTATCTATATTCCATAGTAGAAATAAGCAGTGATGAACAGGTCGGTTATATCTGGTTTAACGTAAGTGAAGGCCGTGGTGGCCGCGAGGCTTTCATTTATGATTTTTATGTTTTTGAACCGTTCCAGAGTAAGGGTTATGGCAAGCAGGCTATGATCGCACTCGATGAAGAAGCCCGGGAGATGAATGTTACCAAAATCGGGTTGCACGTCTTCGGCCAGAACAATCGCGCATTTGAGCTGTACAAAAAAATGGGGTATATCGTAACTGACATCACGATGTCTAAAGATCTATAGTCCATAAGTGTGAGGACCTCGAAAGAGGTCTTTTTTTGTTGTTCTACTGAATTATTATGTAAATAATTGTGATAAATATATTTGATTTAGGATGATTAGGAAAATATGATTAAAAAATAAATTCCTGAAAATGGATTAAGTCATAAAGAGAGAAAAGGGGGGGATTAAGGTGAGGCCAAGGACTGTACTGTGGGTGGTTGTTTCCGCAGTAGTATTACTATTACTGGTTAGCTGCAACAGTGGCGATTTACCAGGAAAGAAGAAATCTGAGTCTGAGCAAGTTCAGGCAAGTCCGGTTGCACCGCTAGCCTCTTCAGCTGTAGTTGAAGAACAATCGAAAGTAGCGTTGCCTTCATTGACAGTGGAAAAAAGGCTAGAGGATTTTGAATATATGTGGAAGATTATTGAGGAGAACTATCCTTTCCTAGAGGTGAATAAACGTCTGAATGGAGAGGATTGGCTTGCTAAAAAAGAGGAATACCGCAATAAAATAGCAGCCGTGAAATCGGATGATGAGTTTTTGAGACGAATGAGATTTGTCCTTAGCAGATTAAACAATGGGCATACAAATTTTATATCCAAGGAGGAATATCTTTGGTATCTACATACCTATATTCAGGCAGGTTTTGGTTATGAACCTTGGATCGACGTGGTTCAACAGCCTAACGTATTGGCCCGTTACAACCAGAAACCTTTAGCAGAGCAGCAAAGCTCTAATGATATCAATAACGATATGCATAATGGTGGAGATGGAGTAGGAGATGTAACAAAAAAGACTTCTGGGAATGTAAAAAAAGTCATTATAGAGCCCGATCGAATCGCTTATCTCGGCATGCAAAGCTTTGACGGGAGTCTCATGGAGATGGACAGCTCCGAGATCCATGATTTTTTAATAGAGGTAAAGGACTATAAGACATTAATATTAGATATCCGCGGAAATGGGGGAGGAAACAGTAATTATTGGAGAATTCATCTTGTTCCTCTGTTGATTAATAAACCTATCGAATATAATACATACTTCCTTTATACAAGAGGCAAATATGCGGAGACCTTTATGCAGGCACGTCAGATCACAGCCGGGCAACAACCTATTTCCGGCATCAAAGATGAGCAACTGCCTAATCTGCCATCTGAGGCCTTAAAGATGTTCAAGACATATAGAAAAATAACTGATGTAGTAACTCCTAATAAATCTGTTGGATTTAAAGGGAAAATCTATTTGCTGGTAGATAGCTCTGTGTATTCATCAGCGGAAGGTCTTGCAGCCTTTGCAAAAGGCACCGGGTTTGCAACGGTTGTAGGCGGCAGGACAGGTGGGGATGGACTAGGGATAGATCCGCTCATCGTTGCATTGCCTAATAGCGGTTATCTCTTCCGATTTTCCTTTGAAATGGGTCTGAATTCTGATGGGAGTTGTAATGAAGAGGTAAAGACTGTGCCTGATGCGGAGGTTGATCCAGATAGATCTAAGCCTTTACTGGACCAGCCGGCCATAAAAAAGGTATTAGAGCTTGCGCGTTCGGACACATCTGCTTGACATCCGGTGTTGCTGGCGAATATGTTCTAATATATAATGGTTTAGATCGTATAGCTTATTCGGATGATCAATTTAGCTGAAAATAGGAGTTGTCATATAAATGGCTTTGAAAGCTGGAATCGTCGGTCTTCCTAACGTAGGAAAATCCACATTGTTTAATGCGATAACGCAAGCGGGAGCAGAATCCGCTAACTACCCTTTTTGTACCATTGACCCTAACGTTGGTGTTGTTGAAGTTCCAGACGAGCGTCTTGATAAACTGACTGAGCTGGTACAGCCGAACAAGACCGTACCTACTGCTTTTGAATTTGTTGATATTGCTGGTCTCGTGCGTGGTGCGAGTAAAGGAGAAGGACTAGGCAACAAGTTCCTGGCCCATATCCGTGAAGTAGATGCTATCGTGCATGTGGTTCGTTGTTTTGAAGATGAGAACGTTACCCACGTTGATGGAAAAGTAAATCCGATCAGCGACATCCAGACCATTAATCTGGAGTTGATTCTTGCTGATATTGAGAGCATTGAGAAGCGGATTGAGCGTTCCCGTAAGAATATCAAAGGCGGCGACAAGAAATACGCTCAAGAAGTTGAACTGCTAGAACGCGTCAAAGAAGTGCTCTACGAAGATAAACCTGCACGCAGTATAGAATTGTCTGATGACGAGAAGCTTATTATCCGCGATCTTCATCTGTTAACATTGAAGCCAGTGCTGTATGCGGCGAATGTAAGTGAAGATGAAGTGGCAAGTGCTGAGGACAATCCTTATGTACAGCAAGTTCGCGATTTTGCAGCTACTGAAGGTGCAGAAGTTGTTCCGATCAGTGCTAAGGTGGAAGCAGAAATTGCTGAGCTTGAAGGCGAAGATAAAGCTATGTTCCTGGAAGAGCTGGGACTGGAAGAATCCGGCCTTAACCGGTTGATTAAAGCAGCTTATAAACTGCTTGGTTTGTATACGTATTTCACAGCAGGCGTTCAGGAGGTTCGGGCGTGGACGATTCGCCGCGGCACCAAAGCACCTGGAGCTGCCGGTGTGATTCATACAGATTTCGAACGCGGATTTATCCGTGCTGAAGTAGTGGCTTACGCGGATCTTGTGGCAGCTGGTTCCATGAACGGTGCGAAGGAACGTGGTCAACTACGTCTTGAAGGTAAAGAATATTTGGTGCAAGACGGGGACGTAATGCATTTCCGTTTTAACGTTTAAGAAGGTTTAAGTGTACGAATGATATAGGGGTCATCTCGAGCAGTGGGAGTTTCTATTGCTGGGATGATCCTTTTTAAAAATATAAACTTTTTATTAAGGTATTGTGCGTACGGAACTGTAGCCATTTCACAATATCTTTGGTATAATATAAAGTCGTATATCTATTTTTATGACAGTACAAATTTGATGTTATATTTGCGAATTTGAAATTGAATCAGGAGAGGTGAATTCCCTTGTTGGACCGATTGCAATCCCTGGCGGACCGCTATGAGAAGCTCAGTGAACTGCTTTGTGATCCGGATGTTGCAAACGACAGTAAGAAACTGAGGGACTATTCCAAAGAACAATCAGACCTACAGCCCGCATTTGAGGCGTATACTGAATATAAGAGTGTAATGGAAGAGCTTGAAGCTGCTAAGCAGATGCAAGGCGAAAAGCTTGATGATGAGATGAAAGAAATGGTCAAGATGGAAATTGATGACCTTTCCAAACGTCAAGTGGAGCTGGAAGAGAGAATCCGCGTATTGTTGCTGCCTAAAGACCCGAATGATGATAAGAACGTAATCGTTGAAATTCGTGGTGCAGCGGGTGGAGATGAAGCAGCATTGTTCGCTTCAGACCTTTACCGGATGTACACTCGTTATGCTGATGCACAAGGATGGCGCGTTGAGTTAATGGATGTTAACGCGAGTGATCTTGGTGGATTCAAAGAGGTAATCTTCCTTATTAACGGCCGTGGTGCATACAGTAAGCTGAAATACGAAAGTGGTGCGCATCGCGTCCAGCGTATCCCAGCGACTGAATCCGGAGGTCGTATTCATACCTCTACTTCTACGGTGTCCGTGATGCCGGAAGCTGAGGCTTTTGAGATTGAGATCCATGATAAAGATATTCGCGTGGATACCTTCTGTTCAAGTGGTGCAGGCGGACAGTCTGTAAATACGACCAAGTCTGCAGTACGTGTAACCCATGTACCTACAGGCATCGTTGCTACCTGTCAGGACGGTAAGTCACAGAACTCCAATAAAGAAAAAGCGCTGCAAGTGCTTCGTGCCCGTATCTCTGATATGAAACGGCAGGAAGAAGAAGCGAAGTATGCTGGTGAACGGAAGAGCAAAGTAGGTACGGGTGACCGTAGTGAGCGCATTCGGACGTATAACTTCCCGCAGAGCCGGGTTACAGACCATCGTATTGGCCTGACACTGCACCGTTTGGAGCAGGTTATGAACGGAGAAATCACTGAAATTATCTCAGCCCTTTCAATCGCTGAACAAGCTGACTTGATGGATAATATGGATAATGGAGAATAATGCTTTGAACGATGGCGTATATGTCATGTCGGAAGTCAAAAGCATCCGGGAAGCCTTTGCGGAGGCTTCTTCTTTTTTGAGCCGGAGCGGCTGCAATGAACCGCAGCGCAGTGCGCAATTGCTGCTGGAGCATGTGCTTGGAGTGTCTGGCGCAGCTTATTACATGGCGCTGGCAGATCCTTTTCCAGCTGCGGTTAAGGAAGCATTTGAGGCGGGAGTTACCCGCCGGGGCGTTGGTGAGCCGGTGCAGTATATCATCGGTGAGCAAGAATTCTACGGGCGGCCTTTTGAGGTGACGCCTGACGTGCTTATTCCGCGGCCGGAGACGGAGCTGCTCGTCGAGGCGATTTTACGTTACGGCGCAGAGCTTTGGCCGGACGGCATCGTAACGCCTGGCGAAGCAGCGCTGGATAGCGCGGGCGGCGCTGCGGCCCGCAACGGAGGCGGCGCGGGGGACGTGCGCGCCACAAGACCGCTGACCGCCGTCGATATCGGCGCCGGCAGCGGTGCGATCTCCGTCACGTTGGCGGCGGAAGCGCCGGCGTGGCGGGTCTGCGCCGGCGATATTTCGCCGGCGGCTCTGGCTGTGGCCGAGCGCAACGCTTTGCGCAATGGCACAGCTGTGGACTTTCGGCTCGGCGATCTGCTCGAGCCGTTCGCGGGGATGGAGACGGATATTCTCGTCTCCAACCCGCCGTACATCCCCGGCGAGGATATCGCCGGGCTGCAGCGTGAGGTGCGCGACCATGAGCCGCGCACTGCGCTGGATGGCGGAGCGGACGGGCTGGACCCGTACCGCCGCATGATGGAGCAGCTGACGCTGCTCCCGGCACCGCCGCGCCTGATCGGCTTTGAGCTTGGCTTCGGTCAAGCTGAGCAAGTCGCTGCACTCCTTGCGGCAGCGGGCCATTGGACGGAGATTATCACCATTAATGATCTGGCTGGAATCCCGCGTCATGTGCTAGGCATAACGAAATAATATTGCCTACTTTGCAGAGGGTTCCTTTGTCCAGGGTAGAGAAATTGTATTTTCAATCCGACTTCCTTTATAATAGTATTTAGCAGGATTTCTCAGGGGATCATAAAGAAAGACCGGATATAGAGTAGGGAGGCAGAGCGTGCTTCAGAAGATTAAAAAGATTGATGGTGCTATTGTAGTCGTTCTGTTATTACTCATGGTTGTCAGCATCTTCGCCATATATAGTGTTACTCATGGAAGAGAGAAGCTGGACGGACATCATATTCGTATGATGATGTATTATGCTATTGGTTTTGTAGCTTTTATTGGAATGACCTTTTTGGATTACAGAATATTAGTGAAATATGCGATATATATTTATTTGTTTGGGATAGGGATGCTGGTGCTCGTCAGCTTTTTGGGCGAGACTAAAAATAATGCACAAGGCTGGTTGACCCTGCCTGGAGGACTGAGTCTGCAGCCTGCTGAGCTGTTCAAGTTGATACTAATTCTTTTTCTGGCGGCCATGCTTGTCCGCAAGAATAAGAGTAAGCTTCTGTTCTGGCGGGATGTTGTGCCACTCGGCCTTCTGACCTTGTTTCCATTTCTTATTGTTCTTACCCAAAATGACCTTGGGAATGCCTTGTCTTACGTTGTGATTCTTGCGGGTCTGTTGTGGATTGGCAATATTAAATACACGCATGCATTAATCGGGCTGGTCATCGTGGCTAGTTCTGCGATTGCGGGAATTATGAGTTATATCCATTATCACGATGAAATTAAAACCTTTCTTACGGATATTGGGCGATCTCACTGGATTGAACGTTTTGATCCTTGGCTTGTTCCCGAAAAGGCAACAGAAAAGGCTAAGTATCATACCACCAATGCTAGAATTGCTATTGCTTCTGGAGGAATGAGTGGTGATGGCTATATGAAGGGAGATTCCGTTCAAACGAATCGTGTGCCATATACCTACTCGGACTCCATTTTCGTGCAAATTGCCGAGGAATTCGGTTTTGTGGGGGCGGCGCTGCTGCTGCTGCTGTACTTTATCCTCATTCACCGAATGATTCTGATTGCGCTGGAGTGTAAGGATAGAGCCGGGCCGTTCTTGATTGTCGGAATTGTCGCCATGATGCTATATCAGATTTTTGAGAATATTGGCGCGTTTATTGGTCTGATGCCTTTGACAGGTATCACGTTACCTTTCATCAGCTTTGGAGGTACATCCCTGCTTATCAACATGGCCAGCATTGGTTTGGTAATGAGTGTACGTCTGCATGGTCAGCAAGAGGAAGAAGATCTTCCAGACCCGGTCATAAATCATGTATCGGTTAAAGGTGTTTAGAATAGTCAAGGGTGAGAACCCGAAAGAAGCCTGATACTAAAAAGATCAGTAATGAGATAATATTTTTTGAAACTTAACAAAAGCGCATGCTGATTATCAGCATGCGCTTTTGTTAGTTAGTTATTAAATTCGGTATATTACAATAGGATATATCTCGCTTTAATGAATAATGCTACAGGAATTCTATGCCTTACTTTCCGTCGGATTAAAATATGGAAGCACCCATGGAATCTGCCTCGATTTTATTGTATTCAATTTCGCTTATCAGTAAGCGTTTAGGAATCCTCCGCCGAATATTTGATTGGGTCCCAGATTAGTGATTAGTAAATAGTAAGTTCCTGGAAGAACATTACTCCAACCGATAGTATACGGGCTGCTTTCTGCATAAGGCCAAGACACGTTTCTAACCCCTGCCGATTTACCGCTACTTTTGCTAATCAATTCATAAGAGATGATCGGAACTGCTTCGGTAGGAAAGGAAGTTCTTTGATGTATCGTTGCATAGACATCAGAATTTGAGGTGAAAGTTATTTCACCATTCGTTCTCTTTTGTGTGCCTGAAGCCCATCCATCCATTGTAAAAGTGAAACCTTCCGTATAGGAGAATATGCCTAATGAGTTATTGTTATTTTCATTAAAATTTGGCTGGTTTATATTTTGAGTTAGAGCTGCTTCTTCTTTAATCGATTCAATCTCATCAGCAGTAACTGTTTTTACAAAAGTAGTATCTGATGAGGTGACTGAGGTCGTAGCACTTTGTTCAACTTGATTAGTAGAGGTTTCTGCGGCAAATGAGCTTGTAGTATAAATGGAAGTTGAAGCAATGAGTGCCAAAGTCAGAGTAGATACAGTTTTTACTAGTTTCATAATGAACCTCCTTAAATTTATATAAATTGGATATTAAAGAAAAATATAAGCAATATACCGAATATGCCCACTATATCATAATGATTTAAAAAAGTAAAATATTCCCTTTATTCTCTTTTATAGGACTGTTAAGATCTCACTGAAACTGCTCGTTTCTTAAAATCATAGATTCATAGGTTTGCAGTCTCTTATCTCCGGGCATACTACTAGCATGAGAGTTAAGAGGAGAGGGGCTGCAACAAATGAACGATAATCATATGGATAAAAGAGATTCCTTACGTGTAACTTTTAAGTATACTGCCATTTTAATTTGTTTTTTTATGGTCCTCATGATGGCTTGGGAAGGTCAAAAAACCGATGCTGCAGTAGCTGAAGTATCTATTCCCCAAGAATCTATCCGGTTACGTATTCTAGCTAATTCTGACGGAGCGCAAGATCAGCTGGTGAAACGGCAAATTCGCGATAAAATTGTGGAGCAAATGAACCAGTGGGTATCTGCTCTTGAGGATCCGCAGAGCTTGGAGCAGGCACGTGCTCTGATTAGAAATCATCTGCCGGAGCTTAACGCGTTGGTTGGATCAGAGCTGGAGAAACGGGGTATTGAATATTCTTATAAAGTGGAGCTGGGCGTAGTCCCTTTTCCAACCAAATTATACGGTGGTACCGTCTATCCTGCTGGGGAGTATGAAGCTGTAAGAGTCACACTTGGTGCAGGCAAGGGACAAAATTGGTGGTGTGTACTGTTTCCTCCGCTTTGCTTTATCGATGCAGGCTCTGGAGATGCGGCAGCACCTGCTGCTGACAAAGGTACAAAAACAGTGTCCGCTGCTGGTGCGGATAACAGTGCTAATGTAAAATCAGCAGCTGCAAAAACAGTGCAGGCTGATTCCTCGGCAGGAAGTGCTCCATCAGGAGAAACCGCCGCTGAGCCAGAGGTACGGTTCTTCGTCTGGGAGCTGCTGCAAAACCTTTGGAACTGGATCAGTGGATTATGGTCGTAAGACCCCAGATATGTTACTATTTTATAAGCAGATCTATCACGGCTCCCGACTGGGGCCGTTTTTTTGCTAAGATAAATTATATCTTCTAGAAAGCCTGTGATGAGAATGAATGAACACAATAATCCTTTATTCGCCGTTCAACGGCGGAGTGGAAATAGAGATGAGACTGTATACTGGAAGTTGAATTCCGCTGAGGGAACGAATTCTGAGGTATTTCAGCCGAATGAAGCTGACAAGCTGGCGATAGCGGAGGCAGCAACGATGCTTCGTGAAGGCGGAACCGTGGCTTTTACAACCGAAACCGTCTACGGGCTAGGGGCGGATGCGCGAAATACGGCGGCGGTTGAGGCTGTTTTTGCAGCAAAAGGACGGCCCTCTGACAATCCGTTAATTGTACATATTGCGGATACGGCAGCTTTGGACGAGCTTGTTGCAGAGGTGCATCCTAAGGCGGCCGCGCTGATGGCAGCTTATTGGCCTGGTCCGCTGACAGTTGTGCTTCCTGTTCGTGAAGGTGTACTGTCGCCTTGTGTGACGGCGGGTTTGGATACGGTTGGTGTGCGGATGCCGGATCATCCGGTAGCTCTGGCGCTGATCAGTGCCACAGGTTGTCCGGTTGCGGCGCCCAGTGCTAATCGTTCGGGTCGCCCGAGCCCGACATTAGCTTCGCATGTGATGGAAGATTTGGCTGGATACATTGATGGCGTCCTTGATGGTGGTGCTGCTGGAGTTGGACTAGAGTCAACAGTCGTGCAGGTACAGCCTGACGGAAAAGTTGCTGTGCTGCGCCCCGGAGGGATTACTTCTGAGCAATTGGCTGCAGTGGTGGGAGCAGAAGCTGTAAGCTCAGAGCCCGGTAATGCTGAGGCAACTGCTGCCTCTACCGCTACTGTCATGGCTGATTCGGGGACGACAATCTCTGTTGTTGATTCCAGTGCTGCTGAGCCAATCACAGCTAAAGCAACTACAGCACAATCTGCAGTGGATTGCCTGAATGTTAACAATCGTGAGCCTTTCGAAAGGGCTTCCGCATCTATTGAGCAGCATGGTGCGGATGCTGCTAGAGACAATTCTGCACCGCGCGCGCCGGGCATGAAGTACACGCACTACGCACCGCGCGGCTGGCTTGGTGTAGTACGCGGCTCTTCCCCGCAGCGCGTGGCGGACGAAGCCGCAAGTCAACTTCAGGCGGCGCAGCTAAACGGCGAGATCACGGGCCTGCTCCTCTTCGAGGAGCATAAGGCCCTTTATCCCGCCGATCCTGCCGCCTGTGTCCTTTCCCTTGGCTCGTTATCCTCGCCGGAGGAAGGGGCTCGCTCCCTATATGCCGCTTTGCGGCGGTTCGATGAAGCGGGAGCGACTTACATCTTAGCCGAGGCTTGCCCATATACGGGCCTCGGCGCTGCCATCATGAACCGGCTTATGAAAGCCGCCGGCGGATCTGTCATCGACGCCGGATAACTACGGCGTTGCTTTTTCGTATATGACTCCCATATGAAGTCATGATTACCCCCTTGTCCGCATATCGTTGTTGTACAAGATATTTCGGACTTGGGGGGTTAAGCATGGGCTTAGGAGATGTATATACCGAATGGGGGCAGATTGTTACCATTACTATAATGGCGGTTGCATTAGGGATGGATGCCTTTTCGCTCGGTGTAGGGATCGGGATGAAAGGTATTCGTCTGCTGCATGTTCTGCAAATGAGTCTGCTCATTGCTGTTTTTCATATGCTGATGCCTCTCCTGGGTTTATTGACAGGAAGTTATGTTGGACACCTGTTAGGTCAAGTAACGACTTATGCTGCTGGAGGTCTTCTAGTTCTTTTGGGCGGGCATATGGTGTACAACTCCTTTCGTCCGGATACAGGAAGCTCACGAGCTATGGATCATCGAACCTTGTGGGGGATGATACTTCTTTCGCTCAGTGTCAGTATTGACTCTTTCTCCGTGGGTGTATCACTGGGGATGTTTGTGAATGGAGTGCTTTTGACCATCTTAGCCTTCGGTGCTTGCGGGGGACTAATGTCGATTCTAGGGTTGCTAATTGGACGGCATGTCAGTCGTGGTCTCGGGGATTATGGAGAAGCGCTAGGCGGCGCAATACTTCTGGGGTTTGGCTTGCTATTCATCTTTTGATACAATAACGGCATTAGAATATTTAATTTCATGGGGGTGCAAAACATGCTGCATATTTTATTCGTCTGCACCGGGAATACATGCCGAAGTCCTATGGCTGAGGGGCTTTTACGAAAGCTCGCGAAGGAACGTGGAATCGACCTGGAAGTGCGGTCTGCAGGTGTATCCGCCATTTCCGGTACTTCTATATCAAGACATGCTGCGGCTATACTGCAGGAAGAAGGAATTCATGATTCAATGGAGTCGTCACAATTGACAGGTCAAGCTGTCGCTTGGGCCGACCTTGTGCTGACCTTGACGGGTGGGCATAAGCAGCATTTACTGCAGTATTTTCCGGATGCTGTAACGAAAACCTATACATTGAAGGAATACGTGCATGATGAAGATGCGGTGACGGAGGATATCAAGGAGTTGGACAGCCTTTACGCAGATGCGGAGTTGAGCTTAGCCCTTGGTGGTGAACCGAATGCAACGGATCTGCAGCGGATGATTGAGATTCGCCAGCGTATTCCGAGCTTCGATATTTCTGATCCATTTGGTGGCACACGTGAGGACTATGAGCTAACTGCTGCTGAGATTCGCACTGCGCTATTCAGTTTGCTGGATAAGCTGGAAACCTTCCGCCATTTGTAAATGGTTGATTTTCAGTTCACTTTGCTTTAAGATGAAGTTACAAATAATCGGTTCCGATGTAACTGGCGACAAATGTGGATCAAACCACGATGGAGCATCGGAATAAACGGCCGGTCGCCTGGGCAAAAGAGCAAATCCGCAGCTACCTGCGGACTGCTCTTTTTTGTTTAAAATAAGCTTGTTTGAAGTTTGAGGAGGTAGAGTGATGGACGAAGTTGTGGAGCTATCATTAACTGAAGCCACCGTCACTGTGTTAAGAGAGTTGGCGGAGGCTGGTAACCTTGGGTCAGGCAAAATTGTTGTCGTCGGAGTGAGCACAAGTGAAGTTGCTGGTGTCCGGATTGGAACTGGTGGTGCACTTGAAGTTGCAGAACAATTGCTTGAAGGTGTTCGTTTAGTAGCAGCGGAAAAAGGATTTCATCCGGTGTATCAGTGCTGCGAGCATTTAAATCGTGCACTTGTAATGGAACGCTCTCTGCTAGAGTTACTTGGTCTGAAGGAAGTATCAGCTGTACCTATACGAGGTGCTGGAGGTTCGATGGCTACGGCTGCTTATCACGCTATGAAAGATCCTGTTTTGGCGGAAACGATAGAAGCTCATGCTGGTTTAGATATTGGCGAGACTCTGATAGGAATGCATTTACGGCGGGTAGCCGTTCCTTTCCGTCCGACTCTACGCTACATTGGAGCAGCCAGAGTGAGTGCGGCATGGACCAGACCCCCACTAATTGGCGGGGAACGTGCGGTATATCGTGGTCCGGAACAAAGTGGTTCACAGTTTTGTGATTAACGAACTTTAGTTTTTATATTTTTTGCAGAAACGTAAACCTAAGTCACTTTATGGCGGGCAAATCGTTTCTACTTAAATACAACATATCTTCACACACTAGGGAGGAAATAAGAACATGGAACAATTGCGTAAGAGTGACCCGGCAGTACTGGAAGCGATGGAACTGGAACTGAAACGTCAGCGTGCCAACATTGAGCTTATTGCCTCAGAGAATATCGTTAGCGAAGCCGTAATGGAGGCTATGGGCTCCGTGCTTACGAACAAATATGCAGAAGGTTATCCAGGTAAACGTTATTATGGCGGCTGTGAAGATGTAGATATCGTTGAGAACCTTGCTCGTGATCGTGCAAAAGAATTGTTTGGCGCGGATCATGTCAACGTACAACCACATTCCGGCGCCCAAGCAAATATGGCAGTTTATCTGGCTGCGCTTAAGCCGGGCGACACTGTTCTTGGAATGAATTTGGCGCACGGCGGTCATTTGACACACGGTAGCCCAGTTAATGCTTCTGGATTGCTTTATAACTTCGTTGCTTATGGAGTACAAGAAGATACCTTCCTAATTGATTATGATGAAGTACGTAAAGCAGCCTTCAAGCACCGTCCAAAAATGATTGTAGCTGGTGCTAGTGCCTATCCGCGTATTATTGATTTCGAAAAACTCGGCGCTATCGCCAATGATGTGGGTGCGTTATTTATGGTAGATATGGCCCATATCGCAGGATTGGTTGCTGCTGGCCTTCATCCGAGCCCGGTTCCTCATGCTCATTTCGTTACAACTACTACGCATAAGACTTTGCGCGGTCCCCGCGGAGGTATGATTATGTGCAGACAGCCATGGGCAGCTGCTATTGATAAAGCGGTATTCCCTGGTTCCCAAGGTGGACCTCTGATGCATGTAATTGCTTCAAAAGCAGTCGCATTTGGTGAAGCATTGCAGCCATCCTTTAAGACTTATGCTCAAAATGTAGTGAAGAATGCTAATGTTCTTGCAGAAACGTTGATCAGCGAAGGGGTTAACATTGTATCCGGAGGTACAGATAACCACTTGATGCTGCTGGACACCCGTAATCTGAACATTACCGGAAAAGATGCGGAAAAAGTACTAGATTCCATCGGGATTACTGTGAATAAAAACGCAATTCCATTTGATCCTACAAGTCCTTTCGTAACAAGCGGTATTCGTATTGGTACACCTGCAGTCACATCCCGTGGTATGGACGAGCAGGCGATGGTCACTATTGGACGTATCATTGCTAATGTTCTAAAGAATCCGAAGGATGAGGCAAACTTGGCAGAATCTGCCCGTCAAGTGGCTGAGTTGACTGACCAATACCCTCTTTATCCAGAGTTGAAATACTAAATCTTTGCTTCTAATAAGAAATGATTCTGCCTCCATCCATACCCTCTTCCGGGTTTGATGGAGGCTTTTTTGTTGCATATTGTTCACAAATATTACAGTAGGTATTAGATGAAATTGAATGAAATTAATCATGAAAGTTCATGGAACTTTCAATAAAATTAGTGAAAATAATGTGAATAGTATGAAAAAGCCAAAGTTGCACAACATAATCTAGGTTTTATAAGTGATTGGTTTCCTAATTAAGCCAATCATTACCTTTAAAAACAAGGAAATACAAAGGAATATGTTCAATGTGAGTTCAAGTACCATTCTGAGGTGAAATGCAGCGGCGGGAGTGCTATAATAGACAGGATTTAGCCACTGAGAAGCAAAGCGCTTTCTATGGCTATAGACAAGACTTACAATTACCGGAGGGACAGTAAATGGGAAAATTGGTGATTTGCGATCATCCTTTAATTCAACACAAACTAACATTTATTCGCGACGTTAGAACAAACACGAAGGATTTCAGAGAACATGTTGACGAAGTTGCCACATTGATGGCTTATGAGATTACACGTGATATTCCACTAGAGACCATTACGGTACAAACACCGGTCACTGAGACGGAAAGCAAAGTGATTTCGGGAAGAATGCTAGGGCTTATTCCTATTCTTCGTGCGGGTTTAGGTATGCTTGAAGGTGTACTGAAGCTTCTACCTGCGGCTAAAGTAGGACATGTAGGGCTTTTCCGTGATCCAGACACTCTTCAACCAGTGGAGTATTATATCAAGCTTCCAACGGATGTACAGGAACGTGAGTTGATAGTAATTGACCCGATGCTTGCTACAGGCGGATCCGCAATTGCTGCGATTACCTCACTGAAGAACCGTGGTTGTACACAGATCAAAATGATGAACTTGATTGCAGCGCCAGAAGGTGTTGCTGCAGTTCAGGAAGCTCATCCGGATGTTGATATTTATGTAGCAGCGCTTGATGATCATTTGAATGAACATGGTTACATCGTGCCGGGTCTTGGTGATGCTGGTGACCGTCTTTATGGAACCAAGTAATAAGTAATTAAGTATTAAGTATAGTAATGCGAGAATATTTGATGAGAGGGTAGGGGTTATGTCCAAAATCAAAGTAATGACTATTTTCGGAGTGCGCCCCGAGGCGATCAAGATGGCTCCTCTGGTTCTTGAACTGAAGAAGCATCCTGAGCATATCGAATCAATAGTATGTGTAACAGCACAGCATAGAGAACTGCTCGATCAAGTGTTGGAAGTGTTTAATATCACCCCTGATTACGATTTGGACGTGATGAAGGACCGTCAGACCTTGAATGAGATTACTATTCGTGTGCTTGAAGGTTTGGAACCTGTACTGAAAGAAGTTAAACCTGACCTCGTACTGGTGCATGGGGACACCTTAACAACGTTTTTAGCTAGTTACGCTTCCTTCCTGCAGCAAATTCAGGTTGGGCACGTAGAAGCAGGACTTAGGACATGGAACAAATTGTCTCCGTATCCTGAAGAAATGAACCGTCAACTCACAGGTGTGTTAGCTGATCTGCATTTCGCTCCAACCGATTTGTCAGCTAACAATCTGAGACACGAGAACAAAAAAGAATCAAGTATTTATATCACAGGCAACACCGTAACTGATGTGTTTCAATATACCGTACAGCCGGATTACCGGCATCCTGTTTTGGATTTTGCTTCAGGAAAAAGACTTATTTTGATGACCGCTCACCGCAGAGAATCTCAAGGTGAACCGCATCGTAATATCTTCCGAGCTATTAAAAGAATCGCTGATGAATTCGAAGATGTCGCCATTGTTTACCCTGTGCATCCAAGTCCTGCCGTTAAGGAACCTGCGCATGAGATACTGGGAGGACATCCAAGAATTAAGCTGATTGATCCGCTGGATGTCGTGGACCTGCATAATTTTTATCCGCATACCCACTTGATATTGACCGATTCCGGCGGTCTGCAAGAGGAAGCTCCTTCTTATGGAGTGCCTGTTCTTGTGCTTCGTGATACAACGGAGCGTCCCGAAGGGATAGAGGCTGGAACGCTGGAACTTGTGGGCACGGACGAGGAGAAGGTGTATCAACGGACACATGCTCTTTTGACTGATAATGAGCTCTATCAGTCGATGAGTCGGGCCGCCAACCCGTATGGAGATGGCAAGGCTTCCCAACGGATTGTCAATGCGATTTTGCACCATTTTGGTGTTAATAAGGAACGTCCTGAAGAGTTTCACAGAATGTTCACAAAAAATAAATAATTTCAATTAAACTAATATCTGATCTGATTAAAATCAACATACAGTGAAACTGTACGGTTTATATGGTTTTGGAACGTTTTGCTGTGATTATTTTCATGTTTTCAAGGGTTTTTAGGCAATGTTCAATGAATTGACAAAGACTCAGGAAATTCAGTAAAATTAGTTGGGATTGTAGCCCATGAAAGAACAAAATAGCAAGGACAGCTTGTTACAGACCGCGCTTGTCATTGGAAGTGCAGGCACTTTGCTTGCCGCTTACATTCTTATTGGTTTTTTTGCGGCAAGATGGCTGAAAGACCTGATGGAGGGTCCGAAATATTGGCTCGCCATTGGCACTATAACTGGAATGATTCTGGGAATTGTGAATGTCGCCTTGTTAATTAAAAAATTTTTGGGGGAGCAGAATGGATAATATGACTCCCATGATCAATACCGTCACTAGAGTTACGCTCGTCCTTATGGCAGGACTCTTAATGGGCTGGGTGCTTCATCATGAGACCCGGGCAATTACACTGGGCATGACTCTGGGTCTGGTGGCGGGATTGGTAAACTTTCGTTATCTGGCCGTCAAGGTTCGACGGGTTACGCAGTCGATTGCGAGCAACGAAGGGAATGCCTTCAGCCTCGGTTTTGTTACACGGATTAGCTTTGCAATTTTGGTCACCATGTTTTCGGTCAAGATTGAGCATTTCTCCCTGGTAGCAACTGTTTCGGGCGTATTCATTCCTCAGCTTCTCGCCATTCCTGCGGGGATATATCTGAGTGTGAAGAATAAGCTTTAACCAGATTAAAGAGAAAGGGGGATGATACTATGCATGACATGCCGAAAATATTTGTCGGGGGAATACCGATAGATTTATCCGCCGTGTTGATGCTTCTGATCAGTTGTACAGTGGTATTTGTTCTGGTTATGCTTTCGGTTCGTAAGCTTTCCGTTGAAAATCCATCCAAGCTTCAGAACTTCATGGAATGGGTTGTGGAATTTGTAGAGGGTGTCATAAGCAGTGCCATGGATCTGAAGAAAGGAAAACCTTACATATCTTTAGGGTTGACATTGATTCTGTTTATCTTTGTTTCCAATCTACTTGGATTGCCTTTCTCCGTTGTAACTGAGGCGCATGGACCTGTAACAGTGTTTGGCCACGTGATTGAAGCAACTAAGAACTTGGCGAATGGTGAGCATGCAGAAATTTTATGGTACAAGTCGCCAACTGCTGACATTAACGTCACTGCAGGATTGGCAATCATAGTATTTGTACTGATGAACTTTCTGGGCATTAAGCTCAACGGCAAACATTATTTCAAACACTACATCGAACCGTTTCCAATCTTTTTGCCACTGAACATTATCGAAAACCTGGCAAAACCTGTAGCGTTGGCTATTCGTCTATTCGCTAACATTTTCGCCGGGGAAGTACTGATTACAGTCATTTTGAAGCTGGGAATTCTCAGTATTCCGTTCCTGGCTGTATGGCAGGGCTTCAGTATTTTCGTCGGGGCACTACAAGCGTTTATCTTTACGATTCTGACGATGGTTTATATCGCACAGATGACGATTCACGAAGAAGAAGCACATTAATGAACTGCTGCGAAGAGAACGGCTATCGTCTGATTTTCCTTCGTGGGAGATATCTTATATCATTAAACACAAATATGAACCGAAATTAAAGGAGGATATTTACAAATGGAATTTTTAGCAGCAGCAATAGCGGTTGGATTGGGTGCACTTGGCGCAGGTCTTGGTAACGGTATGATCGTTAGTAGAACAGTTGAGTCCATCGCTCGTCAACCAGAAGCGAAAAATGCTTTGCAAACAACAATGTTTATTGGTGTAGGTATCGTCGAAGTTATTCCGTTGGCAGCAACAGTTATCGCATTCCTGATTATGTTTACTTAATAAACCGTAGTTACGGTTTGGCGGGGACGGCCGATGCCATCCGCGCCTTACTTTTGTATACGTCCGCATGACGCGGTAACGGAAGGGAGTGACCTCAGTGGATATTGTTTGGACAAACATAGTATTTTCAATTGTCGCCTTTGGGATTTTATATTTCTTGCTTAGCAAATATGCGTTCAGCAAACTTTTTGCAGTTATGGAGAAACGCCGTGAGCTGGTAATGCAGCAAATGGACGAAGCTGCGAAGACTAGAGAACAAGCGGTCGCGTATGTGGAAGAGCAGAAGCAAGCGCTGAACAGTGCACGCCAGGAAGCTCAACAAATTATTCAACAATCGCAAATCACAAGCAATCTACAGGTAGAACAAACTTTGGCACAAGCCAAAGCAGATGCAGCACGTGTCAAAGAAGAGGCCGTGCGCGATATCGAGAACGAAAAGAACAAAGCAGTGGAAGAGTTGCGCAGCGAAATTGGAACGGCATCTGTTCGTATTGCTTCCAAACTTCTTAAGAAAGAAGTTAGTGCTAACGGCGAGCAGGAGCAACTTGTGAACCAATACCTCAAAGAGGTAGGAGGCCAATCATGAGCCGCGATACGGTAGTTGCCAAGCGCTACGCTAGAGCATTGTACAGTGCAGCGGTAGAGAAAGGGATTACCCTTGAAGTAGAAGAAGAGCTCAAGGCAGTGGTTGGATTATTACATTCCGACCAAGAGATAAAGCGGTTTATTCTTGCACCGCGCATCTCGGAGTCCGACAAGCTGAAAGTGCTGCGCACAGCGCTTCAAGATAAGCTCTCTCCCATCGTGATGAACATTGTAGAATTGTTAGTAGAGCGAGGCAGAACCGATATTTTTGCCGATCTGCTGGATACGTATATCAAGATTGAAGGAGACGCTCTTGGCATTGGTGATGCTAAGGTATACTCTGTTTATTCTTTAAGTGAAGAAGAAAAAGCAGCTGTAGCTGCAGAATTCGGCCAACTCGTAAACCGTAAAATCCGGATTACGAATGTGGTGGACCCAAGCCTGTTGGGAGGACTGAAAGTTTATATCGGCGATACGCTGTATGACGGCAGTCTGTCTAACAAATTGGAGCGTCTCGAGAAATCCTTTAATGATAAGCATAGAAGATAGGGGTGAGGATATTGGGCATCAGACCTGAAGAGATCAGCACTTTGATCAAAAGTCAAATTGAGGAATATAAAGCCGATATCGAAGTTGCCGAAGTCGGCACCGTCATTCAAGTCGGCGACGGTATCGCCCGTGTCTACGGTCTGGAAAACGCAATGGCAGGCGAATTGCTAGAGTTCTCCAACGGAGTAGTGGGCATGGCGCTCAATCTGGAAGAAAGCAACGTCGGTGTTGTTATTCTGGGTGAGTACAAGGAAATTCGTGAAGGCGATCAAGTAAAACGTACAGGACAAATTATGCAAGTTCCTGTTGGTGAAGCTCTGCTCGGTCGTGTAGTTAACGCACTTGGTATGCCGCTTGACGGCAAAGGCCCAATTGCTACAACTGAATTCCGTCCTGTAGAAAATAATGCACCAGGTGTTATCGATCGTAAATCGGTACATGAACCGATGCAAACAGGTCTTAAAGCCATTGATGCGATGGTACCAATCGGTCGTGGACAACGCGAACTTATCATTGGTGACCGTCAAACAGGTAAGACTGCAATCGCAATTGACGCGATTATCAACCAAAAAGGCAACGGCATGAAATGTATTTATGTTGCCATTGGTCAAAAGCAATCCACAGTAGCACAGGTTGTAGAAACTCTTCGCCGTCATGGCGCTTTGGAATATACAATCGTTGTAACTGCATCGGCTTCCGAGCCGTCCCCATTGTTGTACATTGCTCCATACGCAGGTTGCGCAATGGGCGAATACTTCATGTACAAGGGCGAGCACGTACTGATCATTTACGATGACCTTTCGAAACAAGCTTCGGCTTATCGCGAATTGTCCTTGCTGCTTCGTCGTCCACCGGGTCGTGAAGCATTCCCAGGTGACGTATTCTACTTGCACTCCCGTCTTTTGGAGCGTGCAGCTAAGCTTAGTGATGAGCTTGGTGGTGGTTCATTAACCGCCCTTCCATTTATCGAAACACAGGCATCTGACGTATCAGCTTACATTCCTACGAACGTAATCTCGATTACAGATGGTCAAATCTTCCTTGAATCCGATCTGTTCTACTCTGGTCAACGTCCGGCGATCAACGTCGGTATCTCCGTTTCCCGTGTAGGGGGCTCCGCTCAAATCAAAGCGATGAAGAAGGTAGCCGGCTCGCTCCGTCTGGATCTTGCCCAATATCGCGAACTTCAAGCCTTCTCACAGTTCGGCTCAGATCTTGATAAATCTACACTTGCCCGTCTGAATCGCGGGGCACGTATGATGGAAGTTCTGAAACAAGGTGTGAATCAGCCGTTGTCTGTTGAGCATCAAGTGCTTAGCTTGTACACAGCTGTAAAAGGATATTTGGATGATATTCCAGTTAAAGACGTAAAACGTTTTGAAAAGGAATTCCTTGCTTACATGGATAGCAGTGCTGCTGATGTAGCTCAATCCATCAGGGATACAAAAGATTTGACAGCTGATAACGAAGCCGCTCTTAAAGCAGCGATTGATACCTTTAAAAGAGGTTTCGCTACTAGCTAATATAGATAGACTTTAACGGATTTTACTAAGTGAGCTTTGGCTCTGCCGAAGCTCAGGCTGTGCTTATGAAGTAGCTTTGACTTCGTCAAAGTTAAGAGAATGCTTACGAAGTTAGCTTTGACTCCGTCAAAGCTAAGATGATGCTTACGAAGTTAGCTTTAACTCCGTTAAAGCTTTAAGGTGGTGAAATCATGGCAAGAAGCATGCGTGATATTAAACGTCAAATTAAGAGTGTTCAAAACACAAGACAGATCACAAAAGCGATGGAAATGGTAGCCGCATCCAAGCTGAGAAAAGCTCAGGAGAAGGCAATTGCCGCCCGTCCTTATGCTGAGAAGCTAAAAGAGGTTGTATCGAGCATTGCTGCTGGCACAGAAGGTGTTCAACACCCTATGCTGGTTAGCCGCCCTGTGAAGAAGACTGGTTATCTAATCGTTACCTCTGATAGAGGGCTTGCAGGTGGTTACAACGCTAATATTTTGCGTAAGGTGACGATGCTCATCGCGGAGAAGCATAAGTCCAAAGATGAGTACGCATTGTTTGTTATTGGTCGTAAAGGTCGTGACTTTCTACGTCGCCGTGAATATCCGATTGTACAGGAAGTCACTGAGCTATCGGATGCGCCGAAGTTTGCTGACATCAAGTCTATCGCGAATTCGGCAGTACAGCAGTTTGTAGATGGTACGTATGATGAGCTGTATGTTTGTTACAATCAATTCGTCAATGCTATCACTCAGATCCCAACCGTTGAGCGACTATTGCCTATGGATGGAGTAGGGAATCAAGAGCATCATGAAGCTTCTGCAAACTACGAATATGAACCTTCACCGGAAGGCGTGCTAGAAGTATTGCTTCCAAAGTACGCTGAAACTTTGATTTATAGCGCAATTCTGGATGGCAAGGCCAGTGAGCTGGGTGCGAAAATGACAGCTATGGGCAGTGCAACGAAGAACGCGTCGAAAATGATCGGAGAACTTACCCTTACGTACAACCGTGCCCGTCAGGCGGCAATTACGCAGGAAATTACCGAGATCGTGGCCGGAGCGAACGCGCAGTCTTAAAATACAAGAAAAGTTAAACTAAGTGCTTAACTTGTCTTGTGTTTTACGAGAAACAGTGTCGCTTGCTTAGGTGCATAGCTCCTTAAGAACGGCACTGTAAGTTCTTCTTAAAATATAAGAAAGTATAGGTTTTACACTATACAAAATGCTTATATTTCTACGAGAAACGGTTGTCATCTTTATAAGACGACAACGTCGTTTCTTCTTGATGTAACAGCTTTCGAGGAGGGAAAAGAAGATGAACAAAGGACGCGTTGTAAGCATTATGGGTCCGGTTGTCGATATTGAATTTGAACGCGGCCAGTTGCCCGAGATTTTCAACGCTATCAAAATTGAAACCGTCTTGGACAATGGTCGTCAGCTTAACCTAACACTTGAGGTTTCCAATCATTTGGGAGACAATCTGGTACGTTGTATCGCGATGTCTTCTACTGATGGTCTGGTTCGTGGACTGGATGCGATCGATCAAGGAGGTCCAATCTCGGTTCCTGTAGGGGAAGCGACATTAGGCCGTGTATTTAACGTACTTGGCAATCCAATTGATAACGCTGGTGAAGTTCTTGCTGAGAAAAAGAACCCGATTCACCGTCTCGCACCAACATTTGACGAATTGTCAACACAAGCGGAAATCTTGGAAACAGGTATTAAAGTTATCGACTTGCTCGCACCTTATGCTAAGGGTGGTAAAGTCGGCCTCTTTGGCGGTGCCGGCGTAGGTAAAACAGTAACAATCCAAGAATTGATTAATAACATTGCCCAAGAGCACGGTGGTATTTCCGTATTCGCAGGTGTCGGTGAACGTACTCGTGAAGGTAATGACCTTTATCACGAAATGACGGATTCCGGCGTTATTAAGAAGACAGCAATGGTCTTCGGACAAATGAACGAGCCTCCAGGTGCACGTCTTCGTGTAGCTTTGACCGGTTTGACCATGGCGGAATATTTCCGTGATGTGGAAGGCCGCGATACGCTGCTCTTTATCGATAATATATTCCGCTTTACCCAAGCGGGTTCCGAAGTATCCGCTCTTCTCGGCCGTATGCCATCCGCGGTTGGTTATCAGCCGACTCTGGCTACTGAAATGGGCCAGCTGCAAGAGCGTATCACATCGACTAAAAAAGGTTCCGTTACATCGATTCAAGCAATCTACGTACCGGCGGATGACTACACTGACCCTGCTCCGGCTACAGCGTTTGCTCACTTGGATGCAACAACTAACCTTGAGCGTAAAATTTCCGAGAAGGGGATTTTCCCAGCGGTTGACCCACTGGCTTCCAGCTCGCGTTTGCTAGCTCCAGAAATTGTTGGTGAAGAACATTACAACGTGGCACAAGGTGTTAAACAATTGCTGCAACGTTATACCGAGCTTCAAGACATCATTGCCATCTTGGGTATGGATGAATTGAGTGAGGATGATAAGGTTATCGTAGCTCGTGCTCGTAAAGTTGAACGCTTCCTGTCGCAGCCATTCCACGTGGCTGAACAGTTCACTGGCTTTAAGGGTAAATATGTACCAATCAAAGAAACTGTACGCAGCTTTAAGGAAATCCTGGATGGTAAGCATGATGATCTTCCAGAAGCAGCTTTCCTATTTGTAGGTACGATTGAAGAAGCAGTAGAAAAAGCGAAATCGATGTAACCTGAGCTTAGCTAATGCTTTCGATGCAAGCTTTACTTCGTAAAGCTTAGTGCATGCTTTCGAAGCGAGCTTTACAATGTAAAGCTTTAAGGAGGAATGGAAGTGAATACCTTTTTGTTGGAAATTGTCACGCCGGAGCATCTCGTTTACTCCAAGCAAGTGAATAGCTTGATTGTAAGAGGGGTCGAAGGCGAGTTGGGTATTTTGCCGGGACACATTCCGCTTGTGACTCCACTTCAGGTTGCTCCGTTATCCGTCAAATCGGACGGTGTTACGATCTCCATCGCTGTTCATGGCGGGTTCGTTGAAGTGCATAAGGACAAAGTAACCGTGCTGGCTGAAAGTGCTGAGCTGCCGACAGATATCGATGTTGAGCGCGCCGAAGCGGCTAGAGAACGGGCTCAACGCCGTCTCCAGACTCGGAGCAAACAAGATGATATCGATCACCGCCGTGCGGAATTGGCGCTGCAACGCGCTGTTACACGGATTAAAGTGTCCACTGGAAAAGGACAACAGTAGGATAAAAGCAGTCAAGCCTTAGGGTTTGACTGCTTTTTATTATAGTAATCTATTGAAAAAAGGTTAAAATTTCTTCATTATTTTGGATAATGGCGTTGAATTGTTTAAAAATTTGTAAAAGTACTGGATTCTTTTGCCCTTCACAAGTATGATATAAGAGTCGATTTCCGAGTAATACGAACACGGAGGGTTAGCATGGAGGATATATTGTCGGGTGGGTTGTCTAGCGCAGTTGGAACCAGCAGTATGGTCTCAATGATTGTATCTTTGCTCAGTGTTGTATTATCTTGGTGGGCATTGCAGAACCTTAAGCTCGATTTGGTCATAAGATATCCCAAGAGTCCTCAGGGAAGGCTGCTGCACTTGCTGTTGGCCATTGTACTTGGTCGTTTTGTAGCGGGGTTCTTCCTGGATTACCTGAGCTGGAGTGGGATGATCCGATATATGTTTTAAGGGGATGTAGTTTGGTTATAAGTGTCTTAGGTCGCAGTGGTCAAAAGGTGTCGAATAATAAGGTTTTATTATGTCAACACTGAACTTTAAGGAACATGCCCGAGTAAATGGGCGTATTGATGGAGTAGAGAACTTTTTTTGCAATTACTTTAATCTAAAAAAATAATTTAAGAAATAATGGACGCGGAGGGAAACCGAAAATGAGCAAATTTATCGTCCGCGGTGGCAACAGATTGACCGGGAGCGTGAAAGTTAGCGGCGCAAAAAATTCCGTATTACCGATCATAGCCGCCTCTCTATTGGCAGAAGAAGGAGTAAGCGTCATTGTAGACGCACCTCCGCTTGATGATGTGATGACGATATCAAAAATGCTGGAATCTCTGGGTGCAGGGGTTACATATCAGAACGATATTATCCAGGTGGATGCTACAAATATCACATCCTGTGAAGCACCTTATGAATGGGTTCGAAAAATGCGGGCGTCTTTTTTAGTCATGGGCCCACTGTTATCTAGACTTGGTCAGACAAGAATTTCCCTGCCAGGCGGCTGTGCCATTGGTACACGACCGATTGATCAGCATTTGAAAGGGTTTGAAGCACTGGGTGCGGAGATTAGTCTCGGCCAGGGCTACATTGAAGCGAAAAGCAACGGACGCCTGCGCGGTGCCAAAGTGTATTTGGATGTAGCAAGCGTAGGTGCGACCGAAAATATAATGATGGCAGCTACACTAGCCGAAGGCGTGACCGTTATCGAGAATGCAGCTAAGGAGCCTGAGATTGTCGACCTGGCCAATTACTTGAATGGTATGGGGGCAATCGTACGTGGTGCGGGAACAGGCGTTATCCGTATTGAAGGGGTAGAACGTCTGCATGGGGTCAAACATCATGTAATCCCTGACCGTATCGAAGCAGGTACGTACATGGCGGCTGCAGCAATTACCGGTGGCGATGTATATGTGGAAGGCGCGATTGCTGATCACTTAGGTCCTGTTATTGCTAAGATGGAAGAAATGGGTGTAACCATTATTCCTGACGAGAACGGTATACGTGTAATCAGTGACAAGCCTCTCAAAGCTGTTGATTTGAAGACTTTGCCGTATCCAGGTTTTCCTACGGATATGCAGTCGCAAATGATGGCATTATTGCTGCGTTCTGAAGGTACCAGTGTCGTTACAGAAACCGTATTTGAGAACAGGTTTATGCATGTGGATGAATTCCACAACATGAATGCTGAGATTAAGATCGAAGGTCGCTCAGCGATCGTTACAGGTAATGCACAATTGGTCGGAGCTAAGGTTTGTGCTACGGATCTGCGTGCGGGAGCTGCGCTTATTTTGGCAGGTCTGGTTGCTGAGGGCACTACTGAAGTAAGCGGAACTCATCATATTGACCGCGGGTATGTTCATTTGGCTGAGAAACTGTCCGGACTGGGTGCGGAAATTTGGCGCATCTCCATGGAAGATATTTCAGCGCAAACCGTGAAGGATGAAGTTCTTAAACCGGAAGTATCCAAGAGTGAATCGACTAAAAACGAAGAGGTTAAACCACGCTTTCAGGTTCAACCAACTTGGGTATAATATCAATCAATAGGAGAGACCAGGCTGCAGTTTGCAGCTTGGTCTTTTTTTATGGAATCCTCATTTGATGGGGATTTTTTTGTATGCAATTTAATAGCCTGTGGTCTAGTAATAGATTGAGGACAGGAACTCTCTTTCTCTCAAATTGTGTTCTAGCAGTTGCTGCAAATTCATATCTATAAGAATCACCAGTGATTCACGGAAGGAGCCATAGAGATGAAAGATTTCCGCTACTTGCGAAGAAACAAGACAACGCGCTGGCACTCGCGTCCCCTTGCTCCCCGGCGCAGGAGACTCATCCCCGCCGCCTGGCTCGCAGCGCCTTTCCTGGCGGCGCTGCTGATTCCGCTGGCGGTTGTCCCGCTACACCGGGGACAACCGGCGCCTGTGGCCGTGCCGGCGGTCACGGCCCCTCCGGCGGCGCCGGAGAAGGCTGCGCAGGAAGCGCCGCAGCCGAACGTCTCTGTCTATTTGTCGCACAGCGGACAAATAGAGACATTGCCGCTGGAGGACTACGTCCGCGGCGTGCTAGCGGCCGAGATGCCGGCCGACTTTGAGCTTGAAGCGCTCAAAGCGCAGGCCGTAGCGGCCCGCACCTTTATCATGCGCCGCCTGGTGGCTGGCGACAGAAGCGGCGTACCCGTTCCGGAGGCGGATGTAACCGATACGGTAAGCCATCAGGCTTACATCTCTAAGGACACGCTGGAACGGCAATGGAAGCTCGGCGGAAGAAGCGCCGACCTTGCAAAGCTGCAGCGCGCGGTCCTTGAAACGCGCGGAGTGATCATGACTTATAAAGGGCAGCCGATAACGGCCTCCTTTTTCGCCTCCAGTGGAGGATATACTGAGAACTCAGAAGAGTATTGGAATGCAGCGATTCCCTATCTGCGCAGTGTAACGAGTCCCTGGGAGAAAGAGATTACCCCAAACTATGCAGTGACTAACACCTTTACTGTTGCTGAGATACTTACTAGATTGGGTCTAAACGATAAAGTCATTCCAGCCTCCAAAGAAACTACCAATACAGGAACTACAACGAAGATTTCATCATCTTCCAGATTACCTATGGAAGTGTTGTCTCTTACCACTGGACATCGGATTAAAGAGATCTCAATTGGAGGCTCTATATTTACTGGACGTGAAGTGAGAGAGAAGCTAGGCCTACGATCCAGCCAATTCAGTTGGAGTCGTAAGGGGAATAAGATCTTAATTACGACCTTCGGAAATGGGCATGGAGTAGGGATGAGCCAGTGGGGGGCAAACGGTATGGCCAAAGAGGGTGGAACTGCTACCCAAATTCTCAAACACTATTATAGTGGGATCTCATTTACGCAAATCTCAACTCTTCTGAAAAAATAACTTGAAAGATACGTATAAAAGAGAAAACCCCGGTAACACTGGTTACTGAGGTGATAACCATATGAATGAACAAGACAAAAACAAAACAAACCAAGATGAATCTCTCAAAAAAACTCAGGGAGATTTACCTGGCGCAAAACCTTCTTCATGGAACAGACTGGTATCTAAACGTTGGGTATTCCCAGCAGTCTACACGGCGGCAGCGGCAATTATACTAACCTTGGTGTGGGTCTATCAGGATGCCGGCCAGAAGCCGCTCAACCAGGACACTGCCGCCACTTCGCAGCAAGTAGGAACTTCCGCTAACGAAGCTGGTACAACAACTGGTGGTCCAGATGCACTTGAAGTTGTTGCTTCAACGGAAAGTATGACTTGGCCAGTAGCTAATCCAGGTGAAGTAGAAGTAGTTAAGCCGTATTATGATGAGAATGGTACAGAGGACAATCACGTTGCCGCTATGGTGCAATATAACGACAAATTTATTCCTAATGTCGGAATCGATATTGCCCGTGAAGACAACAATACGTTCGATGTCAAAGCAGCGCTCAGCGGTGAAGTGACCAGAGTGGAAGATGTTGCGGTATTAGGTAAAGTGATTGAAATTACCCATCAAGGTAATTTGAAGACTGTATACCAAAGTCTTGGTGAAACAAAAGTTAAACAAGGCGATGTAGTGAAGCAAGGAGATACTCTTGCTACAGCTGGTCGCAGTGAGATCGAAAAGAACCTTGGAAATCATGTACACTTTGAAGTGTACGAAGATGGCAAAGTAGTCAATCCATCGGATTTACTGCCACAGCGATAAAAATTTCTATAGCAGGGGGCGAAAGCCCCCTATTTTTTTGTGTATATAGGGATTTTTAAGGTTATGTTTGTGATGAGCCTTTTGTTTACGCGGGAAACGGTTGTTGACCTAAAGGGAGAACGACGGCATTTCATCATGCTAATAACACGGGTTATTAGGTTGTCCATTAAATAAAATGAGCCCTCCATAGCTTGTCATGTCTTGAAAGCGCGAATATATAAGCCCGCCCCTCATATAATGTACCAAACTATCCACAGTTGGGAGGCGGGAGCGTGCACGATTACATCAAGGAACGTACGATCAAAATCGGACGCTGCATCGTGGAAACCAGGCATACGGTCCGGACCATAGCCAAGGAATTTGGCGTTTCAAAGAGCACGGTGCATAAAGATTTAACTGAGCGTCTGCCAGAGATCAACCCTGATCTGGCCGATCAGGTGAAGCACATTCTCGAATATCACAAGTCCATCCGACATCTTCGGGGGGGAGAAGCCACAAAAATCAAATATAAAAAATCGACGGGGAAAAAACGTGAGGTTGCTGTAGCATCAAAGCCATGAGATTTTCGGAAATTTAAGGAAATATTCAGCTTTAATACATTGTGTACTTCCCCTAAAGTATGGTATTTTTAAATTTAGTACTAACTGCTGTTTTTTCAATTAAAATAACACTTTGGGGGCTCTTTCATTATGTTTAGCAAGGATATCGGAATCGACCTCGGCACGGCCAATGTGCTCATACATGTTAAAGGAAGGGGAGTCGTTCTGGATGAACCTTCCGTGGTCACACTTGAAAGTGATACGAAGAGAGTCCTTGCGGTGGGAGAACAGGCACGTCGCATGGTTGGACGTACACCTGGAAATATTATAACAATCCGTCCTCTCCGGGATGGTGTCATTGCAGATTTTGAAATCACAGAAATGATGCTTAAGTATTTTATCGACCGCGTTGGCGGCCGGTCCTGGTACGCACGGCCCCGTATTCTGATTTGCGCCCCTACAAATATTACATCTGTGGAACAGAAGTCCATACGGGAAGCGGCAGAGCGGAGCGGGGCTAAGGAAGTTTTTATGGAGGAAGAGCCAAAAGCCGCTGCAATCGGAGCGGGAATGGATATTTATCAGCCTAGTGGGAACATGGTCGTCGATATCGGTGGCGGAACGACGGATGTAGCCGTACTTTCTATGGGCGACGTCGTTACCGCTTCTTCGATTAAAGTCGCAGGAGACAAGTTCGATGAGGCCATTTTAAGATATATTAAACAAAAGTATAAGCTGTTAATCGGCGAACGTACGGCAGAGGATATTAAGGTTACAATTGGCACCGTGCGTCCAGGCTTGATGCAGGCTGAAATGGATATTCGTGGTCGTGATATGGTAAGTGGACTCCCTCAGACGCTCACTATTACTTCAGGCGAGGTAAAAGAAGCACTATGGGATCCGGTTTCTTCTATTGTGGCAGCTGCTAAGTCCGTTCTGGAACGTACACCGCCTGAGCTATCCGCAGATATTATTGACCGGGGGGTTGTTCTAACTGGTGGTGGCGCTTTACTTAATGGATTGGACGAGCTCCTCTCGGAAGAATTACATGTTCCGGTGTGGATAGCGGAAGACCCGATGCATTGTGTGGTTAAGGGAACAGGAATAATGCTGGATAATTTAGACAAGGTCGTTAAGAAAAAGTTCTAAGCAGCCGATATAAAAGGTAGCAAAAGATTCGGAAGGGGACTACCTTCATGATAAGAGGATTATATACAGCCGCTGCAGGTATGGTTACACAGCAGCGTAGACATGATACGGCAACACAGAACATCGCTAACTTGAATACAACGGGGTACAAGCAGGTTGACAGTGTCAATCATGCTTTTCCGGATGTATTGATCTCTGCTATGAGTAATGGCAATACAAAGCCAGTGGGGCGCCTTAACACTGGGGTTTTTGCAGAACAGTCGATATCCCAATATTTACAGGGTGATTTAAGAGAGAGCGGCAAGACCATGGATTTTGCTTTATCCACGGATTTGCAAGTAGCTGATCCTGTGACAGGTCAAAATATCTCCTTTGATGGTTCAGGCAAATATGTAAGTCCTGAGGGTGAGGTTGTTTATCGTCCACAGGCCTTCTTTACTGTACAGGATGCTGAAGGGAATAACCTGTATACGCGAAATGGAAGCTTCTCAATAAACGCGGCTACAGGAGAGGTACTGAGCAGTGGTGGCTTCAAGGTTCTTGATTCCACAGGCAAGCCTCTTGTCTTGACAGGAAATCAGGACACCCTTAAAGTGGACGGGCAGGGTAATTTGCTTAACCCATTAACAGGACTTCCGACAGGGACCAAGCTTGGTGTGAGTGTAGTAACAAAGCCACAAGAGCTTGTACGTGACGGTAATGGTGTATTTCACGCTGATGATGTAGAGGCGGCAGATATCCGTTTCTCTAATGGAACAGATAACATGCAAGTACGCCAAGGTTACTTGGAAAGCTCCAATGTAGATCCGACTCAGGTTACTGTGGATTTGAATGCCGCCTATCGGGCTTATGAAGCGAACCAGAAGATTGTTCAATATTATGATGGCAGCTTGCAGAAGGCTGTAAGTGAAGTTGGCAGGGTATAGGCAGTGCTTAGGAAATGAGCTTTACAGGTAGAGCTTATAGGAGGTTTGATCTATGAACAACTCAACGATTAGTGCAGCAGTCTCCATGTCGAGCCTTCAGCAGCGGCTTGATATTATAGCTGATAATCTAGCCAACATGGATACCAATGGTTATAAGAGCAAGCAGGGCTCTTTTGAGGACGTGCTGACTCGTGTACAACAGCAATCGGATGATTATGACCAACCGGGCCGTTCTACACCCCTAGGCTTTAATATGGGTTTTGGGACTTATGTGCCTTCGATCTCAACGAATTGGGAAGAGGGACCCCTTAAAGAAACAGGGAGTCCGACCGACTTAGCCATTCAGGGCAACGGGCTTTTTGGTGTTCAGGTCAATGGTACTACGGCGTATACACGTCAGGGTGATTTTCACTTTATTCCTGACACGACTGATGCTAAAAAGATGGTATTGGTTGATAACACAGGAAACTCCGTTTTAAATACAGAGGGCAAACCTCTAACGGTTCCTGTAGGTGTAAATGCTGCTATCGATGAATCCGGTCGTGTGTTAACGAAAAAGACGGAGAATGGACCTGTTCAGGTAGCGGGTACTATAATGATAGTAGAACCTAAGACACAGAATGCCTTAAAGGCTGTCGATGGTAATTTCTATATGCTTGCAGATGGAGTTACAGCACAGCAGGCTTTTGTACAAAGAGCGGCAGGCGAGGCATCTGGAATTGGAGTGCGCTCAGGATGGCTGGAGCAGTCGAATGTCGATATGACCTCAGAAATGACAGAAATGATGCAAATTCAACGCACGTATCAACTCGTAGCTCGGGCACTTTCGTCCAGTGATCAGATGTTTGGTCTAGCCAATAACATGCGCGCGTAGAGGTGAAGGAATGGATCGACAGGAAAAAGTTAAATCGGAAGAGAAGAAAGAACCCTCTCCACGAGGGATCTCCAAATGGACCATGATACAATGGGTTCTTATTCCCTTGCTTCTCGTAGCTGCACTTGGAGGCGGCCTGGCCGTCGGTTACGTTGTCCTGGGTAAGAAAGAGTTAAGCGATGCTCTGCAGTGGAGCACGTGGAGACATGTATATGATTTGGTTTTTGCTCCATAAATGAAGATGATTTAACCACTCCCTTGTTATATAAGGGAGTTTTCTTTTTTATGCTGAAAAATGTATAATGGTGGGGGGCCTCGGGCAGCAAAAAGGGCCCTCTCCGCCATGCTGCCGCATCCGGTGGAGAAAGCCCCTTATCTCAACCTCCACTTCTGCAGTTGGTGAAGGATAAATATAGTTTTTACCGAACTTGCCTAATTTTATGCATTTCGGCAAAGAATAAAAGAAAATGTGCAACATCCGAAAGGAGTTTTGTCATAATGCTGGATATCAACCAAATTCAAGAAATCATCCCCCATCGGCCTCCATTTCTGCTGGTGGACAAAATTATCGAGATTGAAATGGGCAAAAAAGCTGTAGGAATTAAAAATGTAACGATCAATGAACCGTTCTTTGTAGGTCACTTTCCGGGCTATCCGGTAATGCCGGGTGTGCTGATTACAGAAGCCCTTGCTCAAGTGGGTGCGGTTGCTATTCTGGGAGTAGAAGCTAATCGCGGCCGAATCGGTTTTTTAGCTGGGCTGGACGGATTCCGTTTCCGTGGTCAAGTGGTACCGGGCGATACACTTACTCTTGAAGTAGAGATCACCCGCCTTAAGGGCAGCATCGGAAAAGGACAAGCTACTGCTTCCGTTGAAGGTAAGGTTGTAGCCTCTGGAGAAATTATGTTTGCTCTGAGCTAAATATTTTATTTTTTTATAAATATATCTAAAGGAGAGATTCATATGACTCAATTAAGTGCAAAAGCGGCAGACACATTATCCCGCTGGTTGCAGGACCCTTCTGTTGACGAGGCTACAAAGGCAGAGCTTCGCGCTCTGGAGAATGAGCCACAGGAGCTTGAAGAGCGTTTTTACAGAGACTTAGAATTTGGTACAGGCGGCTTGCGAGGGGTTATAGGTGCGGGCAGCAATCGTATCAATCGTTATACTGTTGGCAGAGCTACACAAGGCTTCGCTAATTATATTCTAGAAAAGCATACTGGAGAAGGCAGACCTTCGGTTGTTATCGCGCATGACTCTCGCCGCTTCTCGCCTGAATTCACACTTGAGGCTGCTCTCGTACTGGCTGCTAATGGTATCGAGGCGCATTTGTTTACTTCCCTTCGTTCAACACCACAGCTGTCATTCAGCGTGCGTTATTTGAAAGCAACGGGTGGTATTGTAATCACCGCGAGCCATAACCCTCCTGAATACAATGGTTATAAGGTCTATAATTCGGAAGGCGGACAGCTTGTACCACACGAAGCCGAAAAGGTCATTTCTTACATACTAGAGGTTGACACTTTTGATGGTGTAAAGCGGATTTCGCAAGAAGAAGCTGAAGCTCAAGGGCTGTTGCACTGGCTAGGAGAGAAGGATGACGAAGCGTTTACCGCTATTGTTGCTGCGGTCAGTCTTGCAAGTGAAGAGATTGCCTCTACGCTTGGAAAAGACTTTAAAATCGTATACACTCCGCTGCATGGTACAGGTAATTTACCAGTCCGCCGTGTACTTGAGAAAATCGGCTTCACCCAGGTGCATGTTGTACCTGAGCAAGAGCAGCCGGATTCTGAATTCTCTACAGTGAAATCTCCGAACCCGGAGGAACGTGAAGCTTTTACGCTGGCTATGAAGCTAGGCGAAGAGTTGAATGCTGACCTTTTGATTGGCACGGATCCCGATGCAGACCGTATGGGTGCGGTAGTTCGCGACAATGAAGGTAAATTTGTTGTTCTGTCCGGCAATCAATCCGGAGCACTGATGATTCATTACTATTTGAGTCGTTTGCAGGAACAAGGAAAGCTGCCTAGCAATGGTGCGGTTGTAAAGACTATCGTTACTAGTGAAATGGGGGCTGCTGTAGCTTCTCATTATGGTGCAACTGTATTTAATACGCTAACTGGCTTCAAATATATTGGAGAAAAGATGACGCAGTTCGAACAATCCGGAGAATACACATATCTTTTCGGATATGAAGAAAGCTATGGTTATCTTGCAGGCAATTATGCTCGTGATAAAGATGCTGTTCTTGCTGCTATGCTTATCGCTGAAGCAGGTGCTTATTATAAAGCTCAAGGCAAAACATTATATGATGTTCTTCAGGAATTGTACGAGCAGTTCGGATACTTCTTGGAAAGCTTGGAGTCCCGTACGCTGAAAGGCAAAGATGGCGTTGCGCAAATTCAAGGAATCATGAATGATTGGCGTTCTAATGCACCACAAGAAATTGCTGGATCTGCCGTAACAGAAATTCAGGATTATTCCCTGGGCTTAAATGGACTGCCGAAGGAAAATGTACTGAAGTATTTGCTGGCTAACGGATCTTGGTTCTGCCTGCGCCCTTCCGGCACAGAGCCTAAGATTAAAGTTTATTTTGCAGTAGTAGGAGACTCTCTGCAGAATGCTAAGGATAAGGTTGCTGCACTGTCGAAACAGGTTATGGCTCGCGTTGACGGAGGACAATAATAAATATAGAGTGCCTTCTATATTGTGAATTATATTTTATGTAGAAACGGGTACCGTCTCTAAAAGGATGACGATCCGTTTCTACTTTTGTTAAAAGAGTTTTTAAAGCGAAAGAGGAGGTACTTTTGGTGCGGCAAAAATGGCAACGTTGGAATATTACTTCCCGAAAGTGGCTGTGGATCATAGTTGTGGTTGGCGTTATAGCAGCCTTGCCTGTGGTCTATGATCGACTGCAGACGGAGAAGTCTTCCAAGACAGTAGAATTTGTATTTGATTATCGTGATCTGGTTGATGTAGCCAGCTATCGTGCAAATCCACAAGATTATATTTCCGAGCAGTTAGATCGCCTTAAAGACGCTGGTGTTCAGAGTATGGCGATTTACGAAAGCACATTGGAAGATTATCGTAAGGCGCGTCGTCTGATGATATGGGGTGCGGCTGATATAGCTAATCTTACGGACACGATCATTCCTGAAAATGAAAACTATACCTATATTCTTTTTACCAGTGCTGATTACAGCGATACTTTAGCGCCTGTAATTAAAGAAGCATTTAGTAATCTTGGGATTAATTCAAGAGAATGGAGTTTCCGCGGACAGCAGGGTCTTATCATTGAGACTCCGCTAGAAGACGCTACATTGAAGCCGCTACAGCCCGATCCATTTACACTGGAGATGCTGCACAGCAAGGGATTCAGTATTGTACCTCGTCTTGTGGATTCACTGACTTATAATGAAGCCACGGTAAAGAAGCTGTTGGATCGTTATGAGGAATTGGGTGTTAAACGGATTCTATTTGAAGGTGAGTCTGTTAAAGGGTTTAATGATGATGCCGATACTGGCAGTATCACTGACTTTGCTAATCTCCTTAAGGAACGTGGAATGGGGATTGCAGCAATTGAGAATATTAAGAAACAGCAAAAGGGCTTCAACAGGCTCGCTTATTTGCTGGATTATAATGTGACACGTCTATATTCCCTTAGTGAGGGAGATTCTGCCCTAGATCCAAAAGTAATTTCGGACCGTTTCGCTCTGGCAACAAAGGATCGGAATATCCGCATGATCTACTTAAACACGATTCCTGCAAGAAATACTGCTAAGGCACAGGTTACAGATACATTAGATAACCTTATTACCAGCCTAAGCGAACCAGGCGGAGCTGTTGAACAGATTAAAGACAATGGATTTAAACTGGGACAAGCTACGGCATTTGAGGTTGTAGATTCCTCTTATCAACGTTACTTTAAGCTAGTTGCGGTGGTTGGAGCAGTGTCTTTAGTGGCTCTGCTGGTCTCTTACTTCATTCCACAGCTCACGCTTGCTGCTTGGGTGTTAGGTCTGATTGGAAGTGCAGGCCTAATGCTAGTGAAGCCTGAAATGTTTGAACAAGCGCTCGCGCTTGCCGCTGCGATAAGTGCACCAACGCTTGCCGTTGTGCTTGCCATTCGTAAGGTTAATGAAATGGGGCCACCTCTACGGAGTAATCCCCTTACCTATAAGGCTATGAGCCCGCAACGCCGGTTTACACATAGCTTAGTGCTTTATTTTAAGACTTCACTGATCTCTTTGAGTGCTGTGCCGTTTATGATAGCACTGCTTAATAATGTTACTTATAGCCTGGTTCTCAACCAGTTCCGTGGTGTCAGTCTTCTTCATATGGCGCCTATCGGTCTTGTGGCACTTTACGTGCTTTTGTATCGTGGGGACTTTGTCTTTAACAAGACAGGCAAGCTACTGCGGACACCAATCACATTTGCGATGATTATCATTGCTTTTGTTTTGGCAGTTGTTGGTTATTATTACATGACCCGTACAGGTAACGGTGGCAGTGTGAGTCCGCTGGAAATGGTTTTACGTACCTTCTTGGAAAATACGGTTGGCGTTCGGCCGCGTAATAAAGAGTTTTTGCTAGCGCATCCGTTATTAATTCTTGGGGCATTCTTGGCCTTTAGATATCGGAATGCAGCGTTTATCATGATTATTGCTGTAATCGGTCAGCTATCCATGGTGGATACCTTTGCACATATTCACTCGCCAGTTCTGATCTCGCTCATTCGTGGCTTGCTCGGTCTTGGATTAGGACTGATCATTGGTGTAATTGCCGTAATCGTATGGCAAATTGCAGAAGGGTGTTGGAAACGATGGTCACCACTCCTAAAAAGATAGTTATTTCCGGTTATTATGGTTTCCATAACAGCGGGGATGAGGCGGTACTGCAATCTATATTGATTGCACTGCAACAACATTCTCAAGCTGCAGGTATAGAGATCGAACCCATTGTCTTGTCCATCGATCCTGAGTGGACTAGCGCCACATATGGAGTGAAATCTGTGCACCGGATGAAGCTGGTTGAAGTCCGTCAAGCTATTTATGAGAGTTCTGGCCTGATCAGCGGTGGAGGTAGCTTGCTGCAAGATGTAACAGGAAGCAAGAGTATTCCTTACTATTTAGGTATTATCAAGCTTGCGCAGTGGATGGGTAAACCGACCTTTATATATGCTCAAGGAATCGGACCTGTGAATCGTAAGCTTTTCCACCCATTAATCAAATCAGTGTTTCGCAAATGTACCTATATCTCTGTGCGGGATGAACAATCCCGCGAGCTTTTACTTTCTATGGGATTAGAACAGAAGAACATAGAGGTTGTTCCTGACCCAGTGATGGGCTTATCTTTACCTGAAGATACTGAAGATACTGATGATGCTGAATTGCCAGAGTCTTCAGATTCACTTCCGGTAGTAGGTATTTCGGTACGTTATTGGGAACAAGATCGCAAGGAGCTGGACGCTCTTGCTCAAGGCTTGATTAAGGCGAATCTTGAAAAACCATTGCATTTAAGATTCCTTCCGTTTCATCTTCCATCTGATATTGAAGCCTCACGTTATGTGATGGAGAAGCTGGAAGAAAATATAAGCCAGCATGGGGGGCAGGTCAGTATTTGTGAAGATGCCAGTCATCCGCAACACATGCTGCGGGAAGTAGGGCAATGTGAAGTGCTGATCGGAATGCGTCTTCATAGCCTGATTTATGCCGCAGGGCGGCGAGTTCCGCTGATTGGGATCTCTTATGATCCGAAAATTGATCATTTTCTAGACAGAGTTCGGTGTCAGCCTGTGGGCACGACCCAATCATTAGATGCTGGACAAGTTGCTGCTGAGATAGGCCATCTTTTGGAAACAGCAGAGGGATGGAGAAATGAGCGGGAGACGATCCTCTCCTCGTTGATTCAAGAAGCAGGGGCTCCAGCACGGCAAATCGTAGAATATTTTCACCATAAAGGATGATCTAAAGTGAAAGCAGAAAGCGCGGTACCTACAGTTCCTATTTTTGGGATTAGAGTCTCCAAGGTGGATATGGCAGCAACTGTTGCTTATTTGACAGAGGCGGTTCATACCCGTATCCCGCATCAAGTGATTACAGCTAATCCGATTATGGTGATGGCTGCTTTGGAAGATCCAGCTTATATGGAGATAATGAAGTCAGCTGAATTGGTTGTCCCAGATGGAACCGGTGTGGTATGGGCTGCTAATTATTGTAAGGAGCCTGTAACCGAACGGGTAGCTGGTTTTGACCTGTTACATGAATTGATGCAACAGGGTGAAAGATATGGATGGAAGGTATATCTCCTTGGTTCTACACCTGAGGTGATTCAGGAAACCGCTGAAAGGTTACAATTGCAATATCCGCGTGTTATTATTGCAGGATATCATGACGGTTATTTTGGTCCGGAATCGGACGATGAAATTATTGCTGGAATTGTTAAAACCAATCCTGACTTATTATTTGTAGCCAGAGGCGCGGATAGTCAGGAACCATGGATTGCAAAATACAAATCCAAGTTAGGTGTTCCGATCATGATGGGGGTCGGCGGCAGTTTTGATGTAATTTCTGGCAAGAGCAAGAGAGCGCCAAAAGTTTTCCAAAAAATGAGAGTTGAATGGTTGTACCGTTTATTAAAAGAGCCTACGCGGTACAAAAGAATGCTTGCGTTGCCGAAATTCGCATTAAAAGTGGTGCGTGAGAAAGATAAAGTAACAAAAGTCTAGTCAAATGCCGATATTCACCTGGAAAATCAGATGAATAGCCTAAAAAAGGGATTGGAATTTGTTTTTGTAACAGCGTATAATTCAATGCGGTAGAGAAATGGGGGTCGACTGATCAAATGTTAATCATATACATCGCTGGATTTATCGTATGCATGGGACTCGCACTTGGCCTCACACCTTTGGTGAAGAAATTCGCCATTAAGATTGGTGCGACAGATGTGCCGAATGCTCGTAAAGTGCACACGAAAATTATGCCCCGCCTCGGCGGATTAGCTATTTTTCTGGCGTTTGTGTTAGGCCTGCTTGCCGTATTGCCGATTATTCCATATGAGTTCACTCCGCGGGAGGCCAACTTCATCAAGGCGCTGCTGTGTGGCGGCGGACTGATTGTACTTATCGGAGGTTTGGATGACCGATTTGAATTATCAGCAAAGTTGAAGCTGCTGGGCCAAATTGTCGCAGCATGTATTGTAGTTTTCGGTTTTGGTATTACTGTAGATTTTGTGAATATTCCATTTAACAATACGTATTCTTCATTGGAAAGCTGGATTGCTATCCCGCTTACGATTTTCTGGATTGTTGGTGTCACCAATGCTGTTAACCTGATTGACGGGTTGGACGGGCTTGCTGCTGGTGTATCAGGGATTGCGATTGCTACGATTGCGGTAATGGCTTTCTTGATGGGTAACACGATGGTTGCCATGTTATGCCTGTTGCTTCTGGGTAGCATAATCGGATTCTTGTTCTTCAACTTCCATCCCGCCAAGATTTTTATGGGGGATACGGGATCGCTGTTCTTAGGCTTCTGCTTAGCTTTACTTGCTTTGCTAGGGTTTAAACAGATTGCCGTGGTTTCGTTTATTACACCTTTGCTTATTATTGGTGTACCGTTGTCGGACACGTTCTTTGCGATCGTGCGCCGTAAGCTGCAGAAGAAACCAATCTTTGCACCAGACAAAGGTCACTTGCATCATTGCCTTCGCGAGCTAGGCTTTAGTCATCGTCAGACTGTGCTCATTATTTATGGCATTGCTGCATTTTTCGGAGTTTTAGCTGTAATTCAATCCTCTGCCGCTCTTTACGAGGCGAACTGGGTTACCTTTGTAGTCATCTGCATCATGCTCTTCTTCTTGCAGATCGGTGCGGAAGTTACAGGTTTGATCGGTAAGACTAAACGTCCGTTGATTGATTTCTTTCTAAGAATTCGTATGAAGGCTAATCCGGAAAGAGGTTCCAAATCTTAATTTATTAATGGTATTATTCTAATATTTTCTATAACTAACAAAACTCATCCCTTTTCGGATGAGTTTTTTGTTGTTTTCCCTAAAAATATCGCTTCTTATGACCGATAAAGAACAAAGTGAAGGTTTACGAGAATTTATACTCAAAGGAGAGATATAACACATGCAACGCTTTAAGAGACCGTTCGTTTGGCTGATGCTGGCGGCTTTGATCGTTTCTATGTTCCCAGGTAAATACACGCCCATAGCGGCAGCGGCTACCACGAGCTCCACGACTTTCTTCAGTCCGGATGATCTCACATTACGTAATACTGTTCTGTTGAAACAGGATGTTGTAGCAACAACAGCTAATCCTAATCCTGAGGGACTTATTGACCGCTCTAGTGTTTACAAAGTAAGTAGCCCTACCTTTTCAATTACAGGAACCTACTCTCAGGTAACATCTTCCACGATGAAGGTTACTGTAGAGCAGCTTACAAAAGATAGTCAGTCTAATAAATGGGTAACAGATGCTACTCACCTGACGACAGGAGCGGTAACAACAGATACCAATAGCCCGGATAACCGTTTTGTAGCATCTGGACTTGTTTTGTATACAGGTTTTAATAAGGTGACCTTTTCTGGTATGCAAGGGAATCTCCAACGTTCAGAATCATTTTATGTTCTTTACGATAAAGTTCCCTATGTAACAGAATTAAAAGTTTTGGGTGGTCCTTCTGCGCTTAATTTAAATGAAGGAACACAAGTTGTCGTACCAGTATCTACAGTTACTCTTCAAGGTAAAGTAACGAATGCCACTAAAGTCAGTGTCTCCGTGAATGGAGGAACTGCATTACAAACTTCCCTATTGGAAGACGGAACATTTTTCACCCCCGCGCTGAACTTGAGTCCGGGATTAAGTACGCTTAAGATTGTTATTCAAAATGCTTCGGATTCAATAACAATAGACAGATCCGTATATTTCTTTGATAAGGATCAACCGTACGCTTCTCTGAACATCAACCACGACAATGCGGACTATAATATCTTAAATGATAATGTGCCTACGTTGACTGCTGATTTGACTCCAAGTGTTGCAGGTTTTACTGGACAGATCTTAGTTCCATATAACGTGGCTCCGTTTGCAACAAATGCTGTGCTAACTCTTAATAAAGGTAATAGTTCCGAAAAAGTTGTAACGATTAGTGCTGTGACAGAAGAATTAACAATTCCTGGTCCTGATGGCGTTACGCCAACGTATAAATTGGTTAAATTTAAGACTGCAGCTGATTTAGAAATCTTGGCGGGTGTAAATGACTTTAAATTGTCTGTCGATTATGGCAGCCACAGCAGTTCTCATCTTTATTCATATAAATTTTTAAAAAATGAGACTGTTATAACAGAAATGTACTACCTTCCTGGATATACAGGCTCAGGTGATCTTACCAAAATCTCTAAATTGCCTTTGAATGGCCAACAGTTAGAGACGGATAGTTTCTATATAATGGCGAAGACAAATAGATCAACAACCCCAGAAGATATAACTGCAAACTATTTGCCTTTGAGTAATAAACCACTATCTATAGTTTATGTAACTGCAGGCACAGGAACAAATGAATATATTTATAAAATATCAGGGTTCTCTAATGGTCAACAAAAGGTACAATTCCGTTATAAAGGATCAGAATCCTTCTATAATGCTGATATTTCATATGTATCGAAAAACTATATATATGTAAGTAATCTGCAAGATGGTCAGACCTACGAATTCGATTCCAGTGTAGAAAGAAAACTTAATGTTTCTGGGGAATATATCGGGTTCGAAAATATAGAAAATGCACAAGTGCAAATTAACGGCACAGACAGTAACTCATTAACTAGCAACCCTTTTAAGCTTGAAGTAGAAAAAAACTCAACAGTAAATAAAACAACTTTTAATTTCACTGTGACAATCAGTCAGACGGGACCACTGGTATACGGTGAGAATAAAATCGTATTTACTGGAGTCTCAAGAGATAATGCTGGTAACCAACGTATTATCAAAAAAGAACTTAAAATCTACATCATTGATACCAATATTTCTGGGGTAAAACAATTCCATCCTACTTTAGGGGATAATCGTTTACCATTTACAACTACAACCCTTTCTAATGAAGTCGAACGTAATGCCATGCTGGCATTGCCAGCTGAGATTGTATATAAGGATGAAAAATATACAACAAGCAAAGATAAATTCGACTTGGTACTCCAAGGTAGTGGTGCTACAACGCTGAATCTTTATCAGGGCTCTACTCTGGTGTTTACTTCGACGGGGCAGGATAAGCTGCTAATTGACGGTACGGAAACCGCTGGACCTATTGGTCCTAAACGTTATCCTGATGAAGTGGCTGCAAATGGTTTGTATTATGACTACATTGGCAGTGCTAAAAACTTTATTTTAAGATTACGTGACATTAAGTTTGATGCCCCAGGAAGTCAAGTTTATACCCTAGAGCTTATTAACAAAACAGGGGCAAGAACTACACAACGTCTTGAAGTAGTGCGGGAAGTTGCTCCATATCGTCTTTTGTCACCTGTAGCTACAGTAGGTGAGCAAATTGTTGTTAACAAAAACTTTGTTCGTTTTGATATTGAGGCTGAAGGTGCCACTAAAGTAATAATTGGCAAAGAAGAAGCAATAAAACGTACGGATTTGCCAAATCAAGATCGCTTCACCTATGATTATGTGGGTTTAAAAGCAGACAAATCGAATCCTATTAAGATACAAGTGGTTCGTGCTAACTCCACAATAAGCGATACCATAAATGTGTATTATGCCAGTGCTGTGCAGATTGATACACAATATATGGCGGAGAAGGTAGCTACGAAGTATAGTGTCTTTAATAAAACCTTGGAATTGAACTTCCCTAAAGGTACGATTATGAAGGGATATACTAGCTCTGGTGCTGCAAAATATTATCCTAATACAAAACTGTTGTTTGGTATCGCGGATCCCGCTGATGGCGTTGTTGAACGTAAGAATGATTACGGGAACATTATCAACGTAACGGGTAGTGACGACAGAACCGAAGGCGGGGGCGGGCAGCTTGTGATTCCACAGGATCTTGCTCTACGCTTTACATCAACCGTTTCTACTAATAACTTTTCGAGAGTATCGGATATCTACTGGCTTAGTGGGGGTCTAGGAAATGATGGCGTTAATCTTGAGACCAACGGGGTTACCCCACATTTCGTGGATGCCAGTGGAAAGACTGGATACTTTACGCAGTATAGTCAAACAAGAAAAATCGTACCTTCCCAACGTGGTGAATTGACGCTTACTTTCAACTCCAGCATTGTGGATGAAGTGGGATCGACTATTACAGTATTCCGATATACAGATTCAGGTAAGTGGGAGAATTTGGGCGGGGTCGTAGATACGAAAAAACATACCATCACCGTTCCATTCGATGAATTTGGTTATTACACTGTTATGAAGCTGCGCCGTGGTTTTGTTGATATTACGAATCATCCATGGGGCAGAAATATAATGAATGGATTGTATTCCAAAGGATTTATGACTAACCTTCGAGCAGATGCATTCGGGGCGGATGATTTGACCACTCGTGGTGAATTCGCTACATTGTTGGTGAAATCATTAAGTATTCCTTTGAACTATGATGCTAATAAACAAACCTTCTTTGATATTGTGCCAGAAGCCGTCGCGGCCACATGGGATTTCAAACACATTGAGACAGCTGCTAGGGCAGGTATTGTTACAGGCCTCAGTGATGGCTTCTTTGGGCCTGATCAAGCCTTAACACGTGAACAAGCCGCTGTAATGATAGCTAGGGCGTTGAAACTCAAGATGTCTTTGAATGACAGTAAACTGCTGGCAAGCTTAAGCAAATCATTTGTTGATACAAGCAATATGGATTTCTACTCACGTCCTGCAATTGAAGCTATATCTAAAGCTAAGATTATGGAAGGAAGCGCTGTGACCGTTACAGGCCAAAAGAAGCCCGTCTATAACTTTAACCCGAAGGGTAAGTTGACTAGAGCAGAGGCCGGTAAGATTACTGTGGCACTCTTACAGAAGAGTACAAGCATCTTCCCTAAGAACTTTAACTAAAGAATAAAAAAAAGTGCTCCGGCCTGCGAAAAGTATTCGTAGGTCGGAGTTTTGATGTAAAGATAACAATTACCAGCGACATAAATTTTGTAATCTGCACCGATTTACGATACAATAATGTAGAAAATATTATTTTCTGAAAGGTGAAAGCCATCGATGAAACCGATTTTATCAAAAGCACAGTTGGATTACATGAAAGCCAAGAATATGTTTGAGAATAGAGCAAAAGTGTTGGAAAAGGAAATTGCAGCTAAACGCGCATTACAGGAGATTACTCAGGAGGTCATGGAAGAGCTTGTACAAGCAACAGGATTCCACGATTCATACAATGAGCTTGTTGTTGCTGAGAACGCTCTGATCGAATGGTCTCATACTACAATCAAGCATGAGAAGAGCTACCGCGAGAACCGCGCAGCTATTGATGCAATGTATGACAATGTGAACTCAAGTCCTGAGAAACGTCAGGAATTGATCCAATTATCTATGAAGATTCGTTAGAAACAATGTAATAGAAGCAAGCGTCGGCGACGGCGCTTTTTTTGTTTTTTGTAGGAATGTTTAAATTAATAGTACAAGTGTTAATGATTCTTAGTAAATATTGCATAATGACGTTTAGAAAGCGACTATGATATACTATTTTCCGTAGGCACCCATGATTAACAATAGTTAGTAGATCATACATATGTATCTTCTAATGGGATCACACCGGAAAATATAAAAAAGAAGATTTTTTTTGAGAAACCGCAACTTTTTCAAATCTTCTGCGTTTAAGGTGTAGAGTCATTTACACAGGGGCTGAAATTAACCGCTGGTAAAGCCAATTTCAACAAATGGAAAAATTAGCTTTACGTGACTTGAGGCACATTGTATAATACTTAGGTATAATTAGGAATCTAGTATTGTCATGTCCTAAAATCGTTTACCAGTTTCTGTGATACCCGTCACAGACATTATTTATACTTAATTTGCTCAACTCTGGAAAGGGGGTGCATCGGCTAATGAGTGATATGAGCTACTCAACTAAAGAAAAATCCCAGTTTATGAACGTCCAAGGAGGAGAAAAAAAGGTTATGAAGAAAATTTTATCCGTAGCATTATCTACAGCAATGGCATTCTCGATGTTTGCCTCTGTAGCGTTTGGTGACGCAGCAACAACTCCGCAACAAAAATTTGATGCTTTGGCAGCGAAAGGTATTCTCAATGGATACCCAGATGGTCAAGCTCACCTTGAAAAAGATCTTACTCGCGCTGAATTCGCGAAGATCGTTACTAAATTGTTTGATCTTTCAGAAGTGACTAACAAATTGTCTTACAAAGACAAAGGTTACAATGCTTCTAACTGGGCAGTTCCTTACATCGAAGCTGTTACTGCAGCTAACTTGATGCAAGGTAAAGATACTGTTAAAGGTATCTTTGACTACAACGGTAAAGTGACTGTTGAAGAAGTATCGGCTGTATTGTTCCGTGCTTTGAAACTGGAACAACCAACTACAACTGATAACTCTGCATCCGCATGGGCTAAAGGTTACGCTCAAGCAGTAATCGACGCAGGCTTGGTTGCTAAAGACACTAACTTCAAAGCTAACGCTAGCCGTTCTTTGGTAGTTGAAACAGCTTATGCTGTTGATCAAAAGCTTACAGTTCCACAATTGACTGTAGCTTCTGCTGAAGCAGTAAGCCCAACTAAAGTAGTTGTTACTTTCTCTGATAAAACTACTACAACTGTAGAATTGACTACTGCTCTTGTAGCAGGTGTTGAAACTACAATCAACTTTAAACACCAAGAAAAAGATTTCACTGCAAAAGTAACTTTACAAGCTCCTAAAGTTGTTTCTGTAACTGCTCCAAACTCTAAACAATTGGTTGTTAAATTCAACCGTGCTGTTGATGGAGATACAGTTGCTGAAGATGGAAAATTGATCAAAGATGTAGTTCAAGTAACTGCACTTAGTGGTGCTCCAGTTGTAACTGCAGCGGGCGCAGAAGTATCTTTCAGCACTGATAACACTGAAGCTACTATCACTTTCCCAGGACTTGAGTATTTGAAAGGTCAATACACTGTTGTTGTTAACGATAAAATCAAAACAACAAGTGGTGAAGTAGTTCCAGCTTTCACTAACATTGTACCTGTTGCTGATACTGTGGCTCCTACAGTAGCTACTGTAAATGCTGTTGCTAAAGCAACTACTAACAAAGTATATGTTAAATTTAGCGAACCAGTTAAACCAGCGGGTATTATCGCTTATGTTAACGGTGCGGCTGCAACTGTTCAAAGAGATACTTATGACACATTTGTTTTGACTACTGGAAACTTGAATAGCGGTACTACTTATGATGTATCTCTGACTAACGTTTCTGACTTCGCAGGTAATGTTGCGAACCCTAACCCAATCAAAACTAGTGTTACTGTAGTATCCGATGTAGCAGCTCCTGTAATTAAGAGCGTGACTCCAGTCGGCGATCGTTATGTTGAAGTTAAATTCGACAAAAAGGTAAACAGAGATTCCCTAGTAGGTAATGTTCGTTTACTTGATGCTAACGGAGAAAGCAAAGGTGTGTTCTATGTGAGCACTTCTTCCGATAGCGACACAATCAAATTGAGATCCCCATTGAGTGCATTGCCTACATCTGGCACATTCACAGGATCCATCGTATTTGGTCAATCCGTACGTGACACTCTTGGTAACACTTTGAGTGCAGCTGCGACTCAAGCAATTACATTCACTAAGGATACTAGTGCTCCTGGTGTAACTTCTGCAACTTATTCCAACAAAGGTTTGGTAATTAAGTTCAATGAAGAAGTAATTCTTGATACTGCTGGAACTAACAACAGACAAATTCTTGTTATCAACAACAAGACTGGTCAACAAGCTGCAACACTGAATGTTAGAGCTGGTTCCTTGTCTGCTGATAAGAAAACATTGACTTACGCTGTTTCCTTGTCTGGTGCAGACTACACTGTACGCCTACCACAAGGTTTGGTTACAGATGATTCATTCTCAACTAATCCGTTTGCATCAACAACAGTTGCTCTAGCTATTGAAGCTGCAAATACTAGTGATGTAACAAGACCAGAAGTAGTTAGCATTACTCCGCATGACAAAGATGCGGCTGGTACTGTAATTGCTGATGTATACTACGATGTAGTTGTTAAAGATTCTGGTTCCGATGCAAGTGGTTTGAATGTAGCTACTTTAACTGATGTTAACAGCTATACTTTGAACAGCAAAGCATTGCCACTTGGTGCTTACCCAGTAATCACTTCAATTGGTACAGGTGATGATGCAGCTGCTCCTAAAACAGCAACTGTAAGAGTCTACATCCCTGGTAACACAATCACCAAAACAGAAGACTATACATTCCAAGTCTTCGGTATCGCGGATAAGGCTGGAAACGGAATTATTGCTGTTGAGAAGAAATCCGAACTTACAGACCGCGTTAAACCTACATTGACAACTGCTGCTGTTTCTAGTGGTGACAACACTGTATTGGTTATCGGATTCAGCGAAGATGTTAAGGCTTCTACAGTTCAACTTGCTGATTTCGAATTCTCGATTAACGGTGTTAGCCAAAACGCAGACAAATCCAACGTTAAACCTGCAAGCATCGCTCCTGGTGCTGGATCTGACGCTGGTAAGTTCTATGTAACATTCGACAAATTGGATGGAACTACTGGTAAACAAAACCTCAACGCTAACGATGTTAACTCCATCGAAGTTAAGGTTAATGCTAGTGCGAACATCACTGATGATGCTGGTAACAAGATCACAACTGGTACTGTAGTTACTGGTAAATAATCATTGCTTTAGGATTACCGAAGCACAGAATAGCCTCTTCGGAGGCTATTCTTTTTTTATAGGTTTTTATCCCCAAATAATGAGGAGGAACTTCTTTGAAATCGGTATGGAAAGTAACAATCGCCGCTGTATTGCTGGCTGGTGGTGTATGGGCTGGATCTTTGCTAAATATTACTGCTGAAGGTGCAGGTGTTGGTTCTCAGCCTGGCACAACCGATGATCCTGTAGTTACGAAAAGCTACGTAGATCAGCAAATTCAGAAAGTACTTTCGGGTGGTACAGTAACGACTCCGGTAGCAACTGCTACACCTGCGCCTAGTGCAACCACAGCGCCAGTAGCTACACCTGGTCAAAATAGTAGTAATGAATCTGTGATCGTTGATGTGAAGCCTGGCCAAACTTTAATTGCTTCTGCAGGCGCTGAGTTTATCGTTCGCGCGGGTAAAGCAGTAATCGTTTCACAAGATGCGAATGGTGTGGCCGATTTAACAGATGGTAAAGATCTTACAAATGGACTAGCTGCACCATCTAACCACTTATTGTCCTTCCCTCGTGATGGTCGTGGTATAGCTGTTCAAGAGGGTCAAACCCTTGGTCTTGTTGTGATGGTTCGTGGTGGATATACCCTGAAATAATGTGTAATGATATATATTCATAATGCCCGTAAACGGACTTAATCATACCTTCAAACTGTTTTCCAGAGTTACAAATCATTGGCGCGATTGAAGATTAAGTGATGGACGCACAATATTCCTGTAATCTTACAAATTCACAGGAGGTGCTGTAACATGGCACGTAATAATCGTACAGTCGTACCTGAAAGTCGGACAATGCTGAAACAAATGCAATATGAAATTGCAGCTGAATTTGGTTTATATGGGGCTCATTATGGAGGCGGGGCAGACACGGAGTTTGCTTCTGAGTTAGGAGCAGTCGGAGGTAGTGGTTCTGGCCGTAGTCAGTACCTTGGGCATCTGAGTTCAAGGGATAATGGGTCTGTTGGAGGAGAAATTACGAAGAGACTCATTAAGCAAGCTGAACAGTCTCTTTTTCAATAATATCAGGGGTTAGGATACCCTTATTCCTTATCTGATATTGCTTTTTTATAGCGTGAAATCAATATTCATACTCTCATGGGGGGCTCTGTGTTTAATTGACACCACCCCCTAAATAAGATAATATGACTTTTGAGGAAAGCCTTAGACCTTTTCCATATGGAAAAGGTTCATTTTTTGAAGAGTTTAGTGAATGCAGGCATCAAATTTTGCGAAAATCCTTCATAAAAAGAAATCAGGCAAACCTGAATTATTTATATTATTTAGTTTTATTATTTGGCCTGTTATCATTAAGGAATCCCTTATACAGTGTCAGACTAACCATATGGGAGGTTGTTATACTTGTCTATTAAAGGGCGTCATTTGTTTACTTCTGAGTCCGTTACGGAAGGGCATCCGGATAAAATCTGTGACCAGATTTCCGACGCAGTATTGGATGCATTTTTAGTTAATGATCCTAATGCACGTGTAGCCTGCGAAGTAGCAGTAGCAACAGGTCTTGTACTGGTGATCGGGGAAATCAGTACCAAATCAGAGTATGTTGATATTCCTGCCATCGTACGCAATACCATCAAAGAAATTGGATACACACGTGCAAAATATGGTTTCGACTATAATACATGTGCTGTGTTGAGTTCTCTTAACGAGCAGTCCGCTGATATTGCCCAAGGTGTTAACTCTGCTTTAGAACACCGGGATCCTGCTCAAGTAGCTGAAGAAACAGCTAATATTGGTGCAGGCGATCAAGGACTCATGTTTGGGTTTGCTACGAACGAGACACCTGAACTGATGCCACTGCCGATTGCTTTATCACATCGTATTGCACGTCGGTTATCTGAAGTTCGTAAGAACGGAACCTTGGACTATCTTCGTCCAGACGGCAAAACACAAGTTACGATTGAGTATCAAGATGAAAAACCTGTACGCGTAGACGCTATCGTAGTATCTACACAACATGCAGAGGAAATTTCTCTTGAACAAATTCAGGCCGATATTAAAGAACATGTTATTTTGCCTGTTGTTCCTGCGGAACTGCTTGATACAGAAACCAAATACTTTATTAACCCAACCGGACGTTTTGTTATTGGGGGTCCTCAAGGGGATGCTGGTCTAACTGGTCGTAAGATTATCGTCGATACATACGGCGGATATGCTCGTCATGGCGGCGGAGCATTCTCAGGTAAGGATCCAACTAAAGTGGACCGTTCTGCGGCTTACGCAGCTCGTTATGTAGCTAAGAATCTTGTAGCTGCTGGTTTGGCCGACAAATGTGAGATCCAACTTGCCTATGCCATCGGTGTAGCTACTCCTGTCTCGATAAATGTGGATACATACGGAACAGGTAAAATCAGTGAAGAGAAAATGGTTCAACTGATCAGCAACAACTTTGATCTTCGTCCTGCGGGAATCATTTCTATGCTTGATTTGCGTAAACCGATTTACAGACAAACCGCAGCTTACGGTCATTTCGGACGTACTGATGTTGATCTTCCATGGGAACGCGTAGATAAAGCAGAATTGCTAAGAGATCAAGCAGGGTTGTAATTCAATCATACGGTCTTTTAATATGTTAGCCCGCAAGTTGGCCATGGTGTCAGCTCTGCGGGCTATTTTGCGTGCGAAAACGAGCAGGGCTAGTGAATCTAACCATAGAGAAGTAGACTACTAAACTTTGCCAGCCTTTTAGCCGAAATATAAGAATATACATAAAGACGATAGTATGGCTTGAGAGGAGTCTATCACGGAATGAAAAGAAAAATTTCAATATGGACGGCACTTATTCTAGCGGGAGAGTTAGTACTTGGTTCGGGTTATCCTGCTATTGGAATAGGGAATTCAGCAGTGTACGCTGCATCAGAGTTTGGTATAACAGTCTCGCCAGCGCCTGGAGCAAGTTATGTAACTATCGGATCATCTCTTAGACTGGGCTTTGATCGTCAAGTAAACCCGCAGTCAGGTGAAATTACCATCACGGGTCAGGGTGATAGCTCACCTTTTTTAACGATTCCTATTGGTAGTTATGGTCTAATTGGTAGTTCAAAAGATTACGAGCTTAAGCTAAATCAACAGTTTACTTCAAACAAGACTTATACAGTGACAATCCCTAAGGGGTTGTTCAAGGATAATGATGGTAATGAGTCAGGTGTTACTTCATGGGCATTTACCACTGCGCCTGAGAGTAATACAGCGATTTCGGCAGGTAACTTTTCACCTGCTAATAATACAAGAGTGGATGCAGGAGCCCTTAAGGAGCTAAGTCTAACCTTAAATAAAAACCTGATAAAAGGTGGAGGTTCCATTCGAATTTTGTCGTCTGCAGATAATGCAACCGTACAAGAGTTCAAAATTAAGGATGATGATACTAGAGTCAACGTTCAGACTGATGCTAACTCTACTACAGTTAAACTAACATTGGATAAAACATTGGCCTCCGGAAGTAACTATTATGTTCTTATAGATTCTTATGCTTTTAAGGATGTTGATAATCGAACGTATTCCGGGATTTCAAGCGGTGATGTGTGGAGCTTCTCTACTAAAGGTGTGGCAGAGATTCCAGTGACTCCTGCACCGGCAAACGGATCAGGTGGGGTATCTACCACTGGAGCCCTACAGCTTACATTTGATCGTCCTATGATGCCTGCAGCTGGAACCATAACAGTATCTCCAGGTGCAGCTAACGATGCTAGAACGAGATGGCTTAATGTAAACTCCCCAGCCGTTACAGGAGGAAGCAGCAGAACTATAACATTGCTTCCAGCATCTGCAGCATCACCCTTGCTAAACAGTACGCAGTATACGGTGACGATACCGCAGGGAGCTTTTTACGATCAAGACGGAAATGTATTTCCAGCTTCGGGTGCGTATACCTGGACATTTACAACGGCTTCTTTGACAGGACTTAACGTAAGTGCGCTAAATCCAGCTGACCGGAGTGAATCCATAGCTAACAACAGATCATTTTCTGTCACATTCAATCGTAATGTGAATTATAACAGTGCTGTGGAAAATGGTGTAGCGCTTTATAAAAGTGGTGGAGCACAGGTTGCGGTTACTGTTAACCGGAGTACAACTGCTGCAAACGAATATGTAATTACGCCTAAAACAGCTTTAGATAGCGACTCAACCTATTATATTGATATTGCTAAAGGAGCTTTTGTAGACGCTATTGATGCTAGTGTTATCTATGATGGACTAAGCGGCAAAAATTCATGGAGCTTCCGGACCTTGTCTCAGGATAAAACAGCTCCACAGCTCACATCTGCATCACTCGAGAACAATCGGACCATTCGTTTAAAATACAATGAGAGTCTAAACTCTTCCATTGCACTGTTGATCTCCAGTTTTAGTGCTACAGTGAATGATGAGAGTCGTACAATTGAAAGTGTCTATATTCAAGGGGACAGCGCCTATGTGGTGCTAAGTACTGGGGTAGCGGTTGGACAGAACGTGAAGGTTAGCTATACAGGGGGTCTGCGGACCATTCAAGATCCAAGCGGAAATGCAGCCAGCACTTTTAGCTCAAAGCAGGTTACTAACACGATCGAGTCCTCCATGCCTACACCCAAAGATGGACGGATCACAGGTAGAACTATAGCGTTGAATTTCAATGACTCCTTAAAGGCAGTTTCCTCTTACGCACATAGTCAGTTTCTAGTGACTTCAGATGGGGGATCCCTAGGGGTCAACTCCATAAGCTCCAGCGGGAACACTGTATATTTAGGGTTAAACAGCGATGCTTCTAATGGCCAGACCGTTCGTGTCTCCTATTATGCAGGCTCTTATCCTTTGCAGAATTCTTTTGGACAAAATATTGCGGATTTCACAGATTTCTACATTCGCAACAGCAACGATACAATTCCACCCGTGTTCCAAAGTGCAACCGGAGGTGGCAATAAAATCCTTCTGAATTACAATGAAGGCTTATCAACGACAAACCTCCCGATGAACAGCCAGTTCTCTGTGCTTGTTGGCAGCACTCCTAACTATGTTACGAATGTATCCGTCAGTGGCTCACAGGTCACGCTAACGCTCCAAAGTGCTTTGACGGTGAATCAGAATGTTACTGTATCCTATGTTCCAGGGACTACCGGAATAAGCGATTTAAATGGAAACCGTGCAGCTTATATTAACCTGCAGCCTGTGTCCATCTCGGAAAATAGCGGCACTAGCATACCTGAGATTAGTTCTGCCACCATCAATGGCGATGAGCTTACGGTTACATTCAGTAAAAACATGCAGGCATCTGGTTCCCTCTATGCTAATCAGTTCGGAGTTAGAGCAGATGGAAGCAGTATGGGTGTACAAAACTACACTTTGTCAGGGGATATTTTAAAAATAACAACATCCTCAGTAGTAAAGACCGGGCAAACTATCGATTTGTCCTATATGTCAGGTTCAGGTACGATCAAGGATTTGAACGGTAATGTACTGGCCTCATTCTCTTCTCTCTCTGTTAAGAACCTAACCGGCGTGAGCACCGGAACGGGAAATCGTCCATCCTATCTAGGGACGCTTGCAACAAGTGAGTTTGGAAAAGAATACGCGCTGCTGAAGAGTGACTCTTCACAAATCGTGGATGACCGTTCGTTATACAATCAATCTGTAAAAAGATATACCTTAAACACAGATCGCCTGACGGCCAGTTATGAATATCTGTATAAGGCAAGTAGTGATATATTAGCTTTTGAGGTGCCTGCTACAGAACAATCGGCCTATGTGACTGTTCCTTTAAAGCCTTTGCTTGATGCTCTAAATCGCAGTAAAACCACAAAATTTATGATACGTTATGGCGATCACTTATATAGCGTAGGACTAGACGATATCGATATGAACGGATTAGCGACTAGCTTGATTGCAGACAGTAAAAATATCTCACTGGTGTTCCGCTTAGAAAAGGTTCCGGCAGGTACGTTCTCCCCATTTGAGCAAAAGCTAAAAACTATGGGGATGCAAAGCGTTACTAGTCTTATGGATGTCCGGGTGACTGCGATAGTAAGCAGCAATTATTCTAATGCTAAGGCATTATCTGTACCTGGAGAATACACTGTGCGTACAACTTCTTCATTGAACAATGCGCAGACATCTGCTGCTAGACTGGATCTTTCCTATTACGATGCAGCCTATCTGCCAACAAAAGTAAGTACGGTAGGTAGCTATACGATTATTCGTGCTCGTACGGAGGGTAATCAGGTGTTAGGAACCTTTATATCAACCCGGGCCTTTTCAGATATGAGTAGACATTGGAGTAATTCAATCGTAGCTGAACTTAGTGCAAAGACTATCATCGATAGCAGTTACGGGACTACATTTGGTCCAGAAAAAAAGATTACCCGTGCAGAGTTTGCAGTAATGCTTAGCCGGGGACTTGGTTTGCTAGGCGATCGCGAGACCGCACAGCGCTTCCGTGATGTGCAGCCTTCCACACAAACGGGAGACTATATTGGTGCAGCAGCTAAGGCAGGTATTATTACAGGCAACACGGATGGCTCCTTCCGGCCTAACGATAATATCACTCGTGAGCAAATGGCAATCATGATGATTCGGGCAATGGAGTACACCAAACATCCTATTACGTTAAGCGGCACTTCTGCCTCAACACTGGCTCGCTTCAAGGATAAGTCGAAAATTCAGAATCAAAGTGCAGAATTCGTAGCTAAAGCTGTACAATCGGGGATTATTCTGGGAATGACCACAAGTGAGTTCCAACCTCAGGGTAATGCCACTCGTGCACAAGCTGCTGTGATGTTGCATCGGATGCTGAAGCAAACAGATTATTTGTAGAATAAATAAATTGGTAAAGCCTGGCATTATGCTGGGCTTTTTTTTATGTTAATAGTTTGTGCTACGAGACTCTATAAAGCTTGAAATCTCTCAATTTCGCAACTTTTTCGCTTATTTTCAGTCTATTAAAAGAGTACTAGAAAAATAGGAACCAGTTTCCAGACTTTGATAACGGACTTGAAGAGTAAAAAAGAGATGGGAGAGTTACGTCGAAATGAATGAAGTTTTCATGGAGAAGAAGAGTAGAGAAGTTGTTCGGGGAATAAAATTATCATCTACTAAAAAATGGGTTGCCGCTTCATTAGCAGGTGTGTTGTGGATTATGCCGGTAATTGGCAGTGAAGGCTTAGCTATGTTTGGTCATAGTTCCACACCAATTGCTGCCGCAGCCACATCTAATTTTAAAGTAAGCAAGCTGGGAGAAGAAGTAATTACTTCGGGCGCCATTATGATGAAATACAAATATACGGCTACACGTTCAGGAGCAAGCGCTTCTGGCTTGGCGGATGTTATTCGCGTTGACCTCAACAATCCATATGTTTCTTTAGATGTTATGACTGGTAAAGGTGGAAACCTGACAACACGTCAGAGTACTGGCGGGATGGCTAAGGAAACTGGAGCCGTGGCTGCAGTAAACGGAGATTATTTTAATACAGGCGGGGAAGGCGCTCCGATTGGTGGACAAGTATCCAGTGGAGTATTGGTTTCCACCCCTTCGCAATTGGATGGAATGTATGCCTTTGCAGTGACTAAAGATCGTAAGCCTCTTATTGATGAGTTCAGCTTTGAAGGAATGATAACCGCACCTGACGGCGCACAGTTTGAGATATCCGGTATCAATAAAGGTGCTTATAGTCCTGAAGGTGGGAGCTCGACTTATAGCCATGCTAATGCAATGTATATCTATACGGATGTATGGACCGCACTCGATCGTCCCAAAAACAGCTCAACCACACCGACAGAGGTGCTCGTTGAGAACGGCGTAGTTACTCAAATATCTGAAAATGCTGCGCTTCCTACAGCGGTTCCAAAGGGAGCTTATATTTTGCGGGCCCATGGCTTAGCCGCACGGTATGTTACTGCCCATCTGACTGTTGGACAACCGGTAACAAGTGTGTACTCCCTGAAATCCAAGACTACGCAGCAATCGCTAGATCCTGCTAATCTGCAAACAATGATTGGTGGACATACGATTCTTGTAAATAACGGAAAAGCAGCAACGTTTTCTCGCTCGACTAGCAGCATTGGCGGTTATCGTGCACGTACGGCTTTAGGATACTCTCAGGATGGACGTTATGTATATATCATAGCTACTGAAAAAAATGGCAACAGCTCAGGAATGTCATTGACCGAGCTGCAATCTTTTATGACCAATATTGGAGTCTGGAAAGGGCTTAACTTAGACGGAGGCGGCTCTACAACGATGGTAGACCGGCCTCTCGGTGAAACCTCAGCCACACTAACCTTTAATACAGAGTATGGCACAGAGCAGCGCAGCATCGTTAACGCGCTTGGTGTTTATACTAACGCACCACAAGGTGAAGTGAAAGGAATTAAAATTAGCGGAAGCACTTCACTATTAGTTGGACAAAAGGCTACTTATTCGTTAAAAGGTTATGACACTTACTATAACCCTATAGATGTAGCAGCAGGCAATCCTACTTGGACATCAAGTGGAGGAAGCGCAACTGTAAGTGCAGGAGAAGTAACGGCAGTGAAGCCAGGCACCGTTACCTTAACGGCTAAAAGCGGCGTAGCAAGCGCTTCTACAACCCTTACAGTCTTGGGTGGAGATGATCTATCCAGCATGAGTGTAGGCACTGCTACAGCGCCACTGACAGCTGGGACAACAGTATCTGTCCCTGTAAAGGCCTCTACGAAGAGTGGAGCAACCATAAGCGTTCCAGATTCAGCGCTGAAGTGGGAGTTTGTAGGCTTTAAGGGAGTCGTGCAAAATGGCAAGCTTACTGTAAACTCTGTGGATGCAGGGGTTACTACAGGTTACGCTATTGCTCGTTATGATGGATTTAGCACAGCGGTTGTATTATCGACAGCAGCAGCTACAACATGGGAAGATTTCGAGAAAGTAAGTTATCCAGTCAACTTTACTACCAATGTGCCAGCGGTACAGGGGACTGCAACAATAGTAGACGGATCGGCTGAAAGAGTAGGCTCCAAGGTGCTGTCACTCAGTTATGATATGACGGCTGGCAGCGGTAAAATGTACGCTTATGCTCAACTTAACGGCACAAGTGGAAAAGCCGTTCCAGCGCTTGCAACTTCGATGTCAGTTGATGTGATGGGCGATATGAGCTTAAACTGGCTGCGTGCTGAGTTTGTCGACAATAGTGGAGCTACAGCCTATGTAGATCTTGCGAAGATTATCGATTGGAACGGTTGGAAGAACATAAACATCGACTTGTCAGGATCAGGGATTAAATTCCCGGCTACGCTGAAGAGACTTTATGTAGTCAACGTAGAGGAAGGCCAAGATGAACGGGCGAAGACAGGTACCGTTGCTTTTGATAATATCACCTTCACAATGCCTTCACTTTCCAGTGATGCAGGGTTACCAAAGGGTACAGCTTCGATGAGCATCGGCTCCAAAGCAATGACCGTAAACGGAAATAAGAAGGCTATTGATGTAGCTCCAATTGTGAAAGACGGCAGTACTTATGTGCCGATCCGTTATGTGCTGGATGCTTTTGGAGGGAATGCTACCTGGGATCAGGTGAATAAGAAGATCATGGTGTTGCGCGGAGCTAAGGCACTGGATCTGACGGTAAATAAAAAGGAATACCTGTTAAATGGTAAGCGACAAAGTGCTGAAGTAGCACCTATTATTTTACAGGGTAGGACTTTAGTACCTCTGAGACTGGTTTCTGAACAGTTAGGATTAACTGTAAAATGGGAACAGAAAACGAAGACCGTAACTATCGAATCGTGATATGTTAATATATAAGGAAAACCTTAATACGATCCGATAGAAAAGGGGCAAGCATCCGTGGAATTTCAAGCCGATGCGATTGATCGCGTTATTAAAAATACCATCGACGTGATGGAGAGCAGCAAGTATCAGATTTTTGAAATATTGCAGGTTGCACGTGATGAACTTGCTGCACTCAACAAGGAACTGCAGCGGGTCATGGACGAAACGGATGAAACATTGAAAAAGGTAGACAAGCTGGAGCTACAGTATCACCGCTCCAGAATCCGGCTGACAGAGGTCAGCCGGGACTTTGTCCGCTACTCAGAGAAGGATATCCGTATTGCTTATGAGAAGGCTACGGAGCTTCAGCTCGAACTCATGATGACGCGTGAGCGAGAGGTCTATCTTCGAAGCAGACGTGATGAATTACAAATGCGAGTGCGCAGTGTCGAAAATTCTGTAGAGCGTGCAGAGTCAATTGGTTCGCAAATGAGCGTAGTGCTCGAATATTTGTCGGGAGAACTAGGCCAAGTGACGAGAATTGTCGAATCTGCGAAGAACAGACAGATGATCGGACTCAAAATTATCCTGGCTCAAGAAGAAGAACGGAAGAGAATTGCCCGGGAAATTCATGATGGTCCCGCTCAAATGCTGGCAAATCTAGTCCTTAGGACGGAAATTGTAGAAAGAATGCTGGTAAAGCAGGAATTTGGGCTGGTGCAGGACGAAGTAGTAGATTTAAAAGGGCAGGTACGTAACAGCCTGGAAGAAATGCGTAAGGTTATTTTTAATTTACGACCGATGGCTCTCGATGATTTGGGCTTAATTCCGACTTTGCGGAAATATGTGCATGATTTTGAAGAGAAGACGAAACTGCGGACGACTTTGGAAACCCGGGGACAGGAACACCGACTATCTTCAGCGATGGAGGCGGCGGTATACCGTCTGGTTCAGGAAGCATTGTCTAATGCAGCAAAACATGCCTACCCAAGCTTCGTATTGGTGGAGATTACATACCAAGCGCAGTTAATTAAGATTGTGATTAAAGATAACGGATTAGGCTTTAATGTACAAAAGTTAAAAAATCAGCAAGGTAATCGGGAAAGCTTCGGGCTAGTAGGTATGCGGGAACGTGTAGAACTGCTTGAAGGAAGAATGGAAATTGTATCAGCCGAGAATCAGGGGACAACAATCGTGATCCATATTCCGACGAATGTGGAGAAGGGGAAGGAGTAGTGTGATGGAGAACTTAAACTCTAGTAAAACGCCCATTAAGGTTCTTTTGGCGGATGATCATCAGCTTTTTCGTGAAGGGCTGAAACGCATTTTGAATATGGAGGAGGATATCGAGGTCATAGGGGAGTGCGGCGACGGTATTCAGGTATTAGAGTTTTGTAACGGGACTAAACCGGACATCGTATTAATGGACATCAATATGCCTGTTGAGAATGGTGTAGAAGCCACTCAAAAACTTCGGGAAATGTTCCCGGAGGTTAAGGTAATTATTTTATCCATTCATGATGATGAGAGTTATGTATTTGAGACCCTTCGTAAGGGCGCCAATGGTTATTTATTGAAGGATATGGAGGCCGAATCCCTTATTAATGCCATTCGTTCGGTCTGTGAAGGACATGCCTTTATCCATCCAAAGGTTACTGGAAAGCTTATCAATCAATTGCGGCGTATGACTTACCTTAACGAGACTGGCGTAACTACAGATACAGTGGTGAAGGAAGCTGGTGTTAAATTTATTGCTGGCGACAACAATCCTCTAACCCGTCGTGAAGCAGAAGTGCTTCGTCTAATGGCTGAAGGTAAGAGCAATAAAATGATCGGTGAATATTTATTCATTAGTGAAAAAACAGTTAAAAACCATGTTAGCAGTATTTTGCAAAAAATGGAAGTGGATGATCGGACTCAAGCCGTTATTAATTCGATTAAATATGGCTGGGTAACCTTGTAGAAGCTTCACAGTAATACGTTACATATAGGAAAGAAATTAAGTAGACACAGCTTGCTTCCCTGATGGGTGTTCTAGGCAGTCACCGACCTTTTAATGCCGGCATATAGTGTTGGTATACAGAGGAGGTGCATCTCCATGGTAGCCCAGTTGATATGGATTGCGGTTGTTTATGTATCCGCTGCAGTGATGATTCATATGTTGCATAACCGGCAGAAGGTGCGTAAAACACCGCAGTCCGGAAAATGGATTCATTATATTTTTATTACCCGCAATCATGAATCTGTTGTGGAATGGTACATTCGGGCACTGACATTTCAAGCTCTTCTAACCGGAAAACGATTGCGAGTAACGTTCATGGATGATGGTTCGAGCGATGGAACACTGGGGATAGTTTCCAAAATGGCCGCTAGCGGCTGCTCTATCGATCTTGCAACATCTATGTACTCTCTTCAGATGAGTGAAGAATTGCAGCATGAAGGAATTGTAGTAGACTTGCGGCTGTCAGGGCAGTCTGTATCGCTGCCTTTTATGGGGATGGCAGGAAGTAGGGGATGCGAATCAAAGCGCAACAGATCTTAAGTAAATATGTAAGTAACGGGTGAAGCACACTCTCCAAGAACTGGGGGAGTGTGCTTTTTGCGTTTGGGGAGACGGAGTCGTGAATTTGGGATCAAATCTGGAGTTGCTAAGTACAAGCGAGAGGTAGGAGGGATTATTATGCAAGTCGCTGTATATGCTGTGGAATGCAAGGGAAGCTGGAGGGTTGAAATTTCATTAGATCTTAGCGTGGATAGATGGTGGTGGTCTGTAGCTAGACCGGAGAAGAAAGCTGGGAGTTCCTTAGCGGCGAATAGTTTGGTTCTGCTTTCTTCTGCGTTGCCGCTAGGGTGGGCTGTGAAGCTCCGGGACAGCTTCAAACAAAGAAGCGTAATGAGCACCTGGGCGATTAAGGAGTGGGGGCAATATATTAATAGAATGCTCGAGGCTGAGTTGAGAGAGGAGAAAGAGGCAGGGGGACTGTGGGAGTCACAGTGGCTGAATGATGGAATATTCATATGGAAGCCTAATGAATCAAGTTTCGGAATAGAACAGGACAATAAGAAGAATGAAAGGTATGGCTGGAGTAAAAAAAAGAATTTTGATTCTGGATTTGAATCTGGATTACTAGAATCGGATTCAGAACAATTATTGCGGGCTGTGGCCGGGCGCTCTTTATTGGAGCCGGAAGTAGAAGCGCTGCTGGCAGAAGAATTGCCAGAGCTAGGGGGGGGCTGGCGCCAGGCGGCACAACTGGCGCATCTGCAGGGGCGGCTGTTGCTTACAGCCGCCGTAGGCAATGCAGCCCCGGCTGCGCACGGGGCGCGGGCCCGCCAGCTCCCTGCGGGTGCTGGCGTTATGGTGCGTGCGGCGGCTAAGCTGCCGCACGTATTGTGGCGCGGCGCTATCGCTCGCCGCAGGGTTTTGCGCTGCCTGCGTTGCGGCAGCGTGCCCACCGGCCGCACGGCATGCGCCGCGTGCGGGCTTATGGGCTGCGCCTATTGCGAGGCCTGCCTCGCGCTTGGGCGCAGCCGGGCTTGTGCGCTGCTGCTGCGCAGCGCAGCACTTCCGGCCGTGCGGTGCACGGCCGCCCTTGACCCCTCCGTGGCCGCAGGCCGGTGGGGGCTGAGCCCAGCGCAGGCGGGAGCCGCTGGCGCTGCGCTGGGTTTTCTGGCGGAGCCGCGCAAGCGCTCCGCAACTTCATGCCCAGAGCGGTTTCTGCTCTGGGCGGTAACGGGAGCGGGGAAGACGGAGATGATCTTCCCTTAGATGTAAAAAACATTGCTATATAAAGGTTTTTTTGAGTCAGAATGTGCTCATGCTCACATTTTGACCACGTTGCTCATGAGATTACTGAATTTCTGTGCTGCTCCTCTTCGCATTGTTTTTGTAACATGGAGGTAGATCAATCTTGTTGTCTTATCGTCCTTATGACCGAGTCTTTCCATAGTTTCCTCTAAAGTCGCCCCTGCTTCCGCTAAGAGCGTCGTATGAGTGTGACGTAATGAGTGGGGGGTAAACTCACTTCCGAGCTCTGTGAAGGATAATAGACGTTTCATACGAGCTTCTGGGTTTTTTTGAACATCAGGATATCCTGGGAATTTTGCCCCTAGATTAGGAAAAACAAAATCACCGTCATAATAGTATTTTTTTCGATATTTCATTTTATAAATATTTAAGAGCGCACGTTGGTTTTCAAAAATTTTTTTTAAGTAATCATCAAATTCAACGTTGCGAATGCTGGCTTTAGTTTTAGGAGGGACCAGCTCATACAAAACAGTATTATTACTCTCATTATGATATGTCTTTGTAATTGATATTGTCTTTTCTTCTAAATCAATGTCCTTCCATTTCAGAGATACAGCTTCGCCTATTCTTAACCCCGTATAAGCCAAGGCAGTAAATAGATAGAAATCCTTATCCATACCCTTTTCCTTAGCAATCTGTAAAAAATGTGCTAATTGATCCTTTTCCATGAACTTTGGCAATGCTTCACTGTTTTCTATTTCCGCTACAGTTATTTTTTTTCGAGGAACCTTTGCGTATCTTGTCGGGTCATTCTTTAACTCTCTCATCTCAACAGCCCACTGAAAGATCAATTTTGCTGTAATGTGAGTGCTAATAATTGTTTCATTGGCTAACCCCTTCTCCTTCAAATCAATTAATACTTTTTGATATTTTAATCGTGTGATTTTAGCGAGTGGAACTGATCCGAAGTAAGAGTTTAGTTTATTAATTCTTGTTCTTCTCACTTTCACACTACCAAGAGATACCTCACCAGTAGAGGCATAAAATTCTAACCATTTTCCTGCATAGTCTTGAAAGTTAAGCTTAGTTTCTTTAGTGTAGATACCGTCGGCCACATCATTCTCAATTCTCCCTGCCGCAAGTTCAGCCTCTTTTTTTGTTTGGAAGCCACCTTTTGTTTCCTGCTCTCTTTCATTGGTTATAGGATTACGGCCAACATCCACGGTATAAGACCATGTCTTACCCCGCTTACGTATATAAGCCATGAGGACATCTCCTTTAAAAAAATGATTAATAGAACTCATGAAACAATTCTGGAATACCACACCGATTTAAAAATTGATAACTAGTCTCCCATATCTCAGGACCCTCTTTACCGATCAGTAGGCTTACAGCAAAAGAATGAGCTTCTCTTTCTATTTTGTCCACTGAGTATAGTGTGTTCTTCCGTAAAAAAGGTGTATTAATGCCCGGATGCAAAAAATGATGTCCTAACTCATGACTAACTGCAAATAAAATTAAAGAATCATCTAATCGCTCGTTAATGTGAATTTGAGGTATGCGGGAAAGCTTCACATAGTATCCCCATATATTGTTTCCTAGGTCTTCATAATAAATTTTAATCCCAAGTAAAGCAGCAATTTTCAAGGGATTATTAGTTCCATGAATTTTAATGATCTTCTGGACAATGTCCATTAAGAATACCTCCGAAGATTCAGCGATGTTTTTTTGGAGTGAACTTATTTTTAGCCATTTGTCGAGAAGTGCGCAAAGCATTCTCAAGGGATATTTTAAGAAGTTGCCTATCTTCCTCATCCATAGGTTCACCCATAAATGCGAGAGAAGTGTCACCCTCTAGTTCGGCCATCATGTTCTCAAGTTTTGTAGCAATATCCTTTTCTTCTTTGGCTGTAAGACCCTCCATATCGCTATCAGAGAATATTTTATCTATATCAACTTGATAGACTTGTGCTAGTTTTTTAATCGTTTCAAGCCCTGGCTTTCTGTTCTCGTTTTCATAATGAGAGTAGGTTTGTTTGCTGATGCCCAATTTTTTAGCTACTTCTTCTTGGGTCCATCCTTCAATTTTCCTTAGATCACGCAACTTTTGACCGTACAAATTAATTCCTCCCATGTAGTACTAATTACATACATAATATTTGTAAATCATAAATATGTCAACATATAAGCGACAAAACGAATAAAAAAATAGTAATATACGGGTTGACATCGCCTATATGTTGTTTTATTGTTAAGTCAACGCTTAGGCGACAAGGGAAAGAGGTGATAACGCTGAAGAATAATATTATTGCTATCAAACGTAAGAAATTAGATAAGACGCAAGAGGTTATGGCAAAAGACTTGAATATATCAAGGCAGCATTATAATGCTGTAGAGAATTTTAAGAAATCTCCATCCGTTGAATTGGCGAAAGATGTAGCACAAAGGCTTGATTTAAATTGGACCATTTTTTTTGATAATCAAGTCAACATACAGGCGACTAAGAAAGGGGAATAACCTTGACAGTTAGCGAAAAACAGAAAATGAAAGAGGCATTATTCCGGGAAATTATTAAGGACCTTATGAAAAGTGAAGTGCGCATGAATGTTTCAAAAGGAGGTGGTCAGGATGCCGAAGCGTCAAAAGATATTACTTGTTGAAGATTTGCCAGATGTTTGTACTCCGCAAATATGCGCCGATTTTTTGGGCGTATCAAGAAATAGAATATATGAACTTTGTCAGTTATCCCCGGAAGTGAATGGTATTCCGAGCTACACCATCGGTGGTAGCAGGAAAATTGATAAATCCGACTTACTTCTTTGGAAAGAAGCCCAACGGAGATTTGCTTTACAAAAATTTGAACTAGCTCGGTAACAGCATAGTCATATTATCAATTTTTATACAAGGCTAAATAACTAAAGTATGGGAGATAGACACATTGAAAATGACAATCAATATAATGCGAAATGTATGTGGATTATATCTGACTCTTCGTGATCAGGCAGAGGCTGAGGGGTTAACAAAAGCAGCTGAAAACGCCACTAAGGGATATCGTTTCTATCGCGAATTACTTAATCAAGCATACGAAAAACGGCCGTCCGGGGTAGGAGCCGGACAGCCGTCACTTAGTTGGAAAATAACAATTAAGTCTAGATTACCACTGCCGGGAGGTGTTGGCAATGGCAAAGAGAGTGCGATCTGTGGAGCGGACGGAACTTCGTAAGAAGCTTCGCGATCTTTATCTCGATCAATCAGCTTATCTTTTGAATCACAGTAAACCATCTACGGCAATTAATTTTAAGATCGACAAAGCAAAAGCGGCACTGGCCAAGGTGGACCGTAGATCTATTCATAAAGATACTCCACAGCGTCCAAGGGTTGGGAAAGCGAGGAAGCTATGAAGGATGAAGAATTAGACTGGCACATCGAACAAAGCAATAAACTGCGGGATCAGGCGAAGGAATACGACGAAGACGCACCAGGTGCAATGGTTGAGATCGTTCGCCTCTTAACGGCAGCTTATGATCTTATGGGTCGGATCTCCGCACAGATGGACGGAGACTATGAAAAAGTCTATACCCTACGTCAGAACACATTCACGTTAGCCAAATCTCAGGCAAAGAAGGGCGATAAGATTCTGACTGCTGAACTGGCCACAATGGAGCTTCGTAATCTTGAGGCTGAAGCCTATGAACAGAAAATGTTCTGGCGTAATGAAAGGGAATCCGTAAAAGAAAAAATATACGAACTTAGAATGCGTGTCCGAATTGATATGCAAACAGGAGGTATGGCTAATGGGTAGCTTTGATTTTCGCCCGGTTCCCAAACCGGAACATAAGCGTGCTAAGCGTAAGCAGGGCCAGGAGACGGCCATTACAGCTAAAGTTGATAAAGAGATCTACCGACGGTCCAGCGAGGAAGGATATACGGTTTGTGAACATTGCGGCTGCAGCGTACCGAGATTTCGGTTTGAGAGGTGCCACATGCTCAATGCTTCCCAATACGGCACAGGCCGGGCTCCCTGGAACGTGGTTATCTTGTGTGGTCCCCGTAATGATAACGGCAGCTGCCATCATTGGGCAGATGAAACCATTGAAGGGCGAGACTGGAAGGCGCGGAAGCAGGCAGAGCTTTACCTTTACTACACGGCTGGAGAAGGTCAGCAATATTGGAAATAAGGGCATGCATTGTGTCCGGCGGACGTCCTACGGACATCCATCGGATAACAACTGGACAACGCGCGGACGTCCGTTGTCTGTCCATGTATGGTCCGTGCAGGAGGCGGTGAACACCAATTGAAAGAGTCAGTAGAGGCATCAAGACTATGGATTAAAAGCTATCAGGCTACTGATCGAGACCCTATTACGAACCGATTTTGTAGGGCGACGGGTCTTGATACTCCATCAGCTGTGGGCACCTTGCACATGCTTTGGTGGTGGGTTTTGGATTGGGCACAGGATGGCGATATTAGCAAGTTTAACGCAATCGACATAGCAGATGCAGTTAAATTCCAGGGTGATCCAAATGTGCTCTTTAAGGCGCTAATTGATGCTGGGTATGTCGTTCAAACCCAGACGGGGCATGAGATTGCTAACTGGTACAAAATCGGTGGACAAATTATTGAGTCCAAGAAAAAGGATGCTGACCGTAAGGCTGATGCCCGGGAAAAGAAACGACTAAAGAAGGAAGGTCTTTCGGATGTCCAAGGGACGTCCACCGGACATCCACCGGACAGTTCAGGGAAATCCAAAGGAGTTCCATCAGAAGTCCACTCTATAGATAAAGAATTAGATTTAGATAAAGAACTAGATATAAATAAAGATTTAAAGATAAACGGTGATGCAGATCCAAATAAAAAATCAGATCAAGAGCCAAATCAAAATACAGAAACGAAGTCTAAACAGACCGCCAACGAATCGAAAGCGACGGACGAGGCGCCTACAAGCGGGAAAAATGGTTCAAAAGGGCGGCAAAAACCTGTCTACGAACCGGACAGCCCGTACATGAAAATGGCCGTGTACTTCAAAAGTAAGCTTGACGAGCTGGCAAAAGTTTTAGAAGTGGATAATCTGGCACCGAAAGCGAACATGCAGACTTGGGCGGACGATTTCCGGAAGTTGGTAGAGCTGGACAAGCAATCTGACAAGCGTCTGATTATGGATGTAATGGACTGGCTGCCAAAACATGATTTTTGGCGCAAAAATGTGTTAAGTGCAAGTACGTTTCGGGATAAATGGACGACGTTGCTTGTTGAAATGCGCTCTGGTAAAACTTCAACGTCCAATAAGGGTTCCGGCGGCGGGGGCCGAGGTTACGGTAATCAAAAACAAGAGATCCCAATTTCACAGGATGATGGGACAGCTGGAATGCCTACAACATCGGAATTTGATGCCATGATGAAGAAGGCAGCGGACCTGAAGGCTTCAAAACTTCAGGAAAGGGAGGCATTCAATAACCGATGAGCTACCTTTCACGCGCTCCTGGTATGCACCGCTGCATCTGTGGCTGGGAAGGTAAGCCCCAGCGGGATAAGAAGGCTAAAAACCCCGTTGATAAATGTCCGCAATGTTCCAAGAAAACTGTACTTATACCTTTACGGGAGATACCCGGATTCTGCTTCTGTTGTGCTTCCACAAACGGGAAGTTGCAAATTATAGATCATACGATGGTTCGCGAATGCCGCATATGTGGCGCAAAACTCAATTTACACACGCTAAAGCCGTGGATATGGGAGGTCAAAGGGATGGAACAAGCAGTAAATAAGCTTAGAACGGAAATGGAAGCGTCGAAGAACCCCTATGTGAAAGTGGTTGGAGAACATCTGCTCAAGGTGTTGGAGATCAATCCTGCTGCAGCTGAGAAGGTGCTTGCTGAAGGTAAGACCATTGCGGGAGCGTTAACTGCAATGAAAACTGAAGCTTCCAAGAACAAATTTGATGGCATGGCAATGCTGACAGATGAAGAAGGTTATGCCATTGCGTTGGAGTATTTCGGATTTACCGGAACGATTCCCGCTCCTGCAGTAGCACCAGCTCAGGCAGCTCCTGTGCCGCCACCCGCTCCGGTTACCCCACCGCCAACGCTTGGCATTTCTGTTGATGATCTGTTTGGCGATCTGTAAAGGGGGAGCGGGATATGGAATATAAGGAGTTCAAAGCACATTTTCCTGTCAAACACAGCCAGGAGCTTGAAAATTATGTTCTGAACACTGTAATGCTTGACAGCAGATATCTGTTCTTTAACCAGCGGAGAGGCATCCAGATGGCATATTGCACTCATTGCCAAAAGAACCACGTTCCCGAGGTGAAATTGAAACACAAGCAGATTAGCGGGGCTACTTGCCCACATTGCCAGTCTCTCTGCGGTGTGCGGGCATCATGGATCAGCAGAAAGTACATGCATGATAAGGGAGTTTTCGTTTGGTATGAGAAATCTGTTTTAGATCCGCAGGCAATCACCGCACAAGTAATTCATGTTTACTGGAAATATAGTGAGGACTTCAAGAATGTGCAAAGGGGCATACATTGTTCAGATGAATACTTGTTTTCTGCGGGTTCAAGTGCATATTTCAGCTATCGGGAACAGCAGAAGACCACATACAGCGCTTTTGACCGTCATTTCGGAGGTTGGTCCCGCTGGCAACGGTTTATGTCCTCAGAGAACATTACCAAGGCGGTAGCAAATACGCCTTTCCAGTATTCAACGTGGGAACGGTATACGAGATATCAGAATCAAGATTACACCTCGGATATGACGGAATTTTTCGATCTCGCAGCACGATATCCATGTGTGGAGTATCTGACTAAGACTGGATTCAGTTCTTTCGTATGGGCGAAGCTCTACAAAAATCATACATGGGGAGCTATCAACTGGCGGGGGAATTCTTTATCAAAGGTTCTGCGATTATCAAAATCAGAGCTAAAAGAGGTTAAGCAGCTCGGTGTAGAGATTACACCTCACCAACTCCGGTTTTACCAGACATCACGTAAAGCTGGAGGGAAGCTTTCTATCAGCGATGCCGTTGTACTCGCTGGTGTCGCTGAAGGCTACTATGAGGGCATATTCAGCTCCTTTGTGAAAATAGCCAGTGAAGAAGCGGTAATGAAATACATCCTTAAACAAATTCGCAATGGACACTACAAGACTGTAACTTCAATGGTCAGCGATTGGCGGGATTATCGGAACGAATGTGAGCAGCTGCGGATAGATATCACTGTGGAGCGGTATTTATTCCCGAACAACCTCCGTGTCGCTCATATGAACACATCTAAAAAGATCAAATTCAAAAATGATCCTAAAATCGAACTGAAAATTAAAAAGCGATTGAAATCATTAAACGAGTTCCGTTTTGAGCAGGGTGACTTTATCCTTCGGCCAGCAACATCTGCAGAGGAATTGTTCGAGGAAGGTGCTCTTCTAGGCAATTGTATAGGCGGGTATTCTAAAAACTACGCCGATGGGGTGACGGACCTATTCTTGATTCGATTAGCTACAGAGCCGAATACTCCGTACTTTGCGATGGAAGTCAGCGGCGGCAAGGTGCGGCAATGCCGTGGATTCGGTAATTGTGAAGCTTCTCCAGAAGTTCGGAAATTTGTTGATGCTTTTGTTAAAGAGAAACTGTCTAAAAAAATGAAAAAATCAAAGAATCCACAGGGGGTAGCAGTATGAGTCAAGTAACCATGAGAACACCGGAAGTCATTGCCATTGAGATCAACAGTATTCGGGATCAGGCTCAACGTATTCTCCTTTCCGCCAGTGTAGAGATCGGCAGAAGGCTGACAGAAGCTAAGTCAATGCTTCCACATGGAGAGTGGGGCAATTGGCTTGCTGATTCGGTTGATTACAAGCAGAGCACAGCCAACAACCTCATGAACATTTTTGATAAATACGGTTCCGATCAGCTTAGCTTTTTTGGGGACAACACAAATTCCCAAGCGTTTGCGAATTTGACGTATACACAGGCAGTCGCCTTGCTCGGTGTTTCGGACGAGGAGCGGGAAACCTTCGTTATTGAAAATAATGTGTCTGAAATGACTACCCGGGAGCTACAGGCTGCAATCAAGGAAAAGCAGCAGGCAGAAAAGGAGCGAGAAGCTGCCGAAAAGGCCAAGGAGAAGGCGGAAAAAGCAGCCGATATGGAACGGAAAGCCAAGGAGAAGCTGGAGACCCAGCAGAAGGACCATGCTGCCATTGTGCAGCGCCTGCAGGAACAGCTGGACACCGCACAAGCCGCTTCCGCTTCCGGTGATGATGGAGCAGCTGCGGAAGCAGAGGCAGCAGCCGAACAGCTCAGGGCAAGCTTGTCTATATCGGACGAGCAACTGATTGAATCGCATAAGCGCATTAAGGAGCTGGAAGCAGAGATCAAGGCGAAGCCAGTAGAAGTGGCAACGGCAACCGAGACTATCTATGCTACACCGCCAGAAGTACAGGAGGAGCTGGATCAGCTGCGCAAGAAAGCCGCTTCCAACACCGTGGAGGATGTTGCCTTGTTTAAAGTACATGTAAAGACTGCAGGCGATGGATTTAACGCAGCTCTGAATGTGATCAACAGTATCAAGGTCAAGGATGCCGAAACAGCGGAAAAGTGCATCAATGTTCTGAAAGGGACACTTGATCGTATGCAAAAAATGCTTATTGCCGTAACACGGCCAGAACCTGAATAATGTTCTTTTTCTTTGATGTCAATGATCCCGAGATAAGCGCCATTGAAAACCTCTTAGGCGAGAGCATTCAGATAATGAGGCAATACCATTACTATCAAACACATGTAGGGCAGATAGCTCATTATTACGCTCTGACCGCTGATTCACTGTATGACTTATCCATTGCTGAGGATTCGAATTATAGCCGTATATTTGCTCGTTATGATCGTTCCATCATGGAGAGGGACAACTACTTTCCGGGGGCAAGAAAGCCCCTTGAACGGATATTTGATAATTCGAAGTAGCAAGGGGGGAAATGTGATGTTCATATTCTTCTTTGGCCCACCCGCTCCACAGGTATCTAAAGTCAAATATCGGCCAGGCGTAGTTTGCCAGATCATCCGTAATGATAAGCGACATGAAATCATGCCGAAGCTTTATCCGGACAAGATAGGCCGGGAAGTAATGATTACGGAATCGGCAACCGATCCAGCCGGATGGGTATGGGGGTATGAGATTCAAATAGGCAGAAAGCCTACAAGTACTCAACCCTACCGTACAGACTGTCTTAAGCCATTGAGCTCAAAGCAGGCGGCACTGGTCCTGCGGCTTGCGAAGTAAAGGAGGAGGCCAATGTTCTTTTTCTTCCAAGAGGAGCGGCCACCATGTGAAATCATAGATTACAGAGTCATATATAACCGTTTGAAGGACAAGCCAGCGGGAAAATGGACGCGGGAGCTTCAACAGTTCTTCGTCCTCTACCTTTGGCGACAAAATGATCCTAGGGAGGTATAACCAGTATGAGCAGAGCCATTAAGTTTCGCGGTAAGTCGAAAGAAACAGGCCAATGGGTGTATGGAGGTCTGGTGAAGGTGAGTAGCGCTGGATCTTTGGCAATAGCCACTTTAGACAATAAAGGTCACCTTAAGCTACATGAAATTATCAAGGGGACTGAGGGGCAATACAGCGGCTTAAATGACCGGAACGACCGTGAGATCTATGAGAGAGATATATGCAACGCCGAAGAAATGCTATTTCCCCTTTCTGGTACTCGGACAGGAATTGTGAAGTTTTATGACGGTTCTTTTCTGCTTGAAAATATGGACGGCAAGGACGGAGATTACTTGTTTAGCGAAACAGCTGAAACTACGATCATCGGAAACATTCACGACAATCCGGAATTGCTCGGAGGAGAGGCGGCGAATGCATGAGCGAAGCAGGAAAAGTTTCCTTACCTAGCATGACACCAGAACGGATAGAAGAGCACGCAGAGTTCGTAGAAAAATTCGGAAAGTTGCCGGGACATATGGCATTGGAGCTGCTGGCTGCTCTAGAAGAGTCACAACAACGTATTGGGAAACTCGAACTGTATGTTAAGTCACTTGAATTTAACCGAGATGATACGCAAAAACGTGTTAATGAGAAGCTAAGAGAACGCGACACTAAGTTAGCAGAGGCACAGCAGACCATAGCCCAGCAACAGGAAGCATTGGAATTCTACGCTTTAGAGGATAACAATAACTGGTGGATTGGCGGTCTGGATGAAGTAATGCCGTCAGAAGTGATGAAAGATGGCGGAGCTAAGGCATGTGCAGCCCTAGGAAATAAGGAAGGAGACCCAAACAATGCGGACACTGTTTGAAATTGTGGAAGACGCTAAGGATGGTAAAAGTCCTGAGAATAATGAACTCCTTTACGCTTTGTTGGTGTACTGCTCCATGTTCAATATTGAGCATCGTCAGTTGCGGGAAGAATTGATGCGAGACCAACCACAGCCGCAATTTCTACGAGACATGAAATTAAAAAGCATGTTCGATATGTTTAACACCGCTCTTGAAAAGTCGCCTAAAGAGTACCTTGGTTGGAACAATGACCCGGCCAACCAAGATTATCTAAGGCAGCGGGTTGAAGGGAAAAAGCTGGTAGATAAGATTGTAGGCCAAAGTCATGAATAACTGGCATTTTGCAAATAAGGACAAGGCAGTAGAGCAGGCAGCTGGAGGACAGGGAGAGATAAAGTGTTCTCAGCTTACACCGGAGGAGCTAGCAGCATTTAGGCAGGCTAATCCTACTCTCTTAAATGCTAAGAAGCCAATTCCAATATTTGAATACAACAAGAGGAGGTCGCTGCACAATGAAGGTTAAGGAAGTTCAAGCTGCTTTAAAGGCAGGTGAGCGATTTTTCAAAGATTGGAAGTTGAAAGATCCGGTTGAAGTAATTGCCTGGGGGAACGCATGGGTTAGATATAAGTCGCCTATCATGGCCCACTGGATATCAACTAATATACGGACGTTTGCTATGGGCATAGATGGAGTATATAAGCAAGAAGGGGAGTGTTCTTCTGGGGGCGGTGATACAAATGGAGTTCTTCCCGGGGATAACTGTAGCGGACAAGGTAGCAACAAGAGATCTGCTGAAGGAGTATCCAAAGATGATCAGGAAAATCGGAGTTTACGAGCAAAAGGAGTCTTTAACAGAGTTGGAAGCGACAGAGTTTAAGGATTTTGCTCATAAGGTAAGAGAAATCAATAGAGCATTTGAGCTTATTGAAGACGATGAAGTAATGGCCATAATCAAGCATCGTTACGTAAATGCCCGTAAGCATAAGCTTACACTCCTGACGTATACCGCGACAACCAGCACAGCAACCATAAACCGACGAATTCGAGTTGGAGTGGCGACTATCGCAGATCATTTGAAGCTGGCAGGAATCATCTGAAAATATGATACTAAATTGATACTAAGTTGAGACTAATCTGATACAAAAACGGATTTACAGTAGGGACATAGGACGGCAATATCGTCCGGGTGTCCCTGCTGCCCCTTATCGCTGCAGGACTCGTCAGAGCTGAATCGGTGATGATGCCCGTTGCAATAGCAGCAGATACCATAGGGGCGGAACTGTAAGCACAAGTAGCCAGTAGCAGTTATAGCGGCGGCCTGATGCGGGGGAAGAGAGTTTAATATCACTCTCAACGCGCTCCGCCCGGGCGCGTTATGAGCATAGGGGATATGTTACGGCAAATGCTGGACGTCACCATGCAAATACGGGCATTACATTATGAATTGAGTAAGGCGCTGCAAAGAGAGTAACAATCCACCCAAGCCGTGTGAGAGTCGCGGTTAGCAGCCCTTTACTGAGCGCATAATGCTCAGGGATAATCCCAAGCGTTTGGGAATTTAATATGCAGAAGCGGGTCGCTGAAAAGCGGCTCTTTTTATTTTCATCAATAAGAAAGGGTGATTCTGGTGGAGATAGCAGCAGAGCTTAAAGATCTTGAAATGACCTGTGAAGAAGTAGCGACCGCTCTCGCAAGACCGTATAGGCTCAACAAGAAGGAGCAGCGCTTGCTAGCTTATCTTCTGGATGATAGCAAAAGCAAAAACATCGGAGATATCTGTAGAGCGCTTAAGACCACAGCATGGACGCTGCTTGGTAAGACGAAGCCTGAGCTTGAACGGAAGATTGATGCGGTTGGTTCCGAAGCATGGAAACGAGATCTGGAAGCTGCGCTTAAATCCAGTTCAATATCTAAACGTGAAGTAAGTCAATGGGTACAGATGTTTTCGAAAGAAGAAAACATCTGCGTGAAGGGTGGGTGCAAACCATAGTAACGGTGACGAATCACAAGGAGTTCGAATTAACCATTGTGAAAACAGCATCGGTTGGCCGTACGGAAGTTTCTCAACCTATGAAGATAGACGGTGAACACGCGCGCGATGCGTGGTTGTATCAGATGCAGTTGAATGCGGTTAAGCGCGAGGTTGCTTCAGCCTTCAGAATCCCTGCGGATTTGCTAAAAACTAGTAAAAATTAGCTTTTGGGTCCTTCCCGGGGCGGGGGTAGGGTGCGGGTGCGTGTGAGCCCGATCTTTGACTATTTTTTATTGAAAAAAATCACTGTGCACTGTGCATCTTGAGGGGGTGTTTTTGGCTTGGATTCCATAGTGAAAATGATTGATAAAACCTTATGTATCAGCGCGTCGTACACATCTGAACTGTTTGGGGTCCACCGGAACACACTTGCACAGTGGGTCAAGTTGGGAATGCCTAAAGCTGCCAATGGTTGGTACCCTCTAAAAGAGTGTTTTGATTGGGTGCAGAACTATCGTGGAACCTCGGATTCCGAGGATGAAGATGAAGCCACACCAAAGACGACAGCGGGGAAGAAGCTTCACTATGAGGCGAAATTAAAGGAGCAGCAAGCGGAAGCGGCAGAGCTGAAGAATGCTATTTCCAAGGGTGAATATATCCCTCGGGAAGAAGTTGTCAGTGAACTTCAACGTTTCTTTACAACGTTGAAGCGTTCTATGACTGGCTACAGCCGACGGATTGCAATGGAGATTGCACCATTCGTTGATCCGGATCAGGTGCGCGTCATTGAACAAAACATCAATGACACGACAAATGCAGTCCTTCTGCAGATGTCCGTCAGGGGTGTTTACAGTGCCAGAAAAGGCAAAAAGTAAATGGCCGGATTGGCTGGCATCAGCCTTCCAGGTTCTTCGACCACCTGAAAAGTTAACAGTTTCTGAATGGGCTGATCGGTACAGAGTTTTAGACAGCAAAAGTGCTGCTGAACCGGGGCAATGGTCCACTGATCGGACACCATATCTTCGCGGAATCATGGATTCTTTTACAGATCCTCGCGTGGAGGAGATTATTTTCCTTAAACCTACGCAGGTCGGAGGGACTGAATGCCTAAATAACATGTTGGGTTACGTGGTTGCTCAGGACCCTAACCCTGCCCTTGTTGTTTATCCGCATATTGAATTAGCCAAATTCACATCTGAGAATAGGCTGCAACCAATGATGGAGCTGAGTCCGGCACTACAGGAGAGATTCCATAGCAATCAGAGTAAGGATCTGGAGCTGCAGTTTGATGGGATGTACGCCGTTATCGCTGGGGCGAACAGCCCTGCATCCCTTTCCAGTAGGCCAATTCGGTTTTTATTCATGGATGAGGTGGATAAGTACCCGCGAACAGCTGGTAAAGAAGCTGACCCGAGATCGCTTGCTCGCGAGCGGACGAAGACCTTTCCCTTCAATAAAAAAATCATGCAGACCTCGACGCCGACATTGCGTAATGGTCCGATCTGGCAAGCATGGGAAGGGGCAGACGTCAAGCTGCAATACTACGTTCCATGTCCGCACTGCGGTCAGTTTCACACGTTCAAGTTCAAGCAAATTAGGTTTGACAAGGCGCTTGAACCGGAGGATATCAAGGCTACCGCCTATTATGAATGTGAAAGCTGTAATGGGATTATACGTGATGCACACAAGCCAACCATGTTGCGCGCTGGCGAATGGCGAACACCAGAAGGTTTTACCATGAGAAAGCGAAAAACTGGATTCTGGATGAATGCAATATATAGCCCATGGGTTAGATTCGGAGACGTTGCTTCTGAATTCATTACATCCAAACGCGTTCCTGAAGAGCTGATGAACTTTATTAATAGCTGGCTGGCGGAGCCTTGGGAAAACACTCAAATCAAACTAAATAGCGATAAGGTGCTGGACAAAACTAGCGGATATGACGAAGGGATTGTTCCAGACAGGACTATTTTGCTAACCGGAGGTGTGGATGTTCAGAAGGATCGTTTTTATTATTCGATCCGTGCTTGGAGTGAGGGCATGACGAGTCACAATATCCGACATGGTGTCGTTGAAACATGGCCACAAGTCGAGGATGTGATGAACATTTCTTATTGCAGCCGGGACGGAACGGAGTATTTCGTTAACCTTTGTGCGGTTGACTCGGGTTATAACGCTGATGACACCTATGATTTTTGTGTTAAAAATAGCGAATGGGCCGTTTCTATTAAGGGTGCAAACAATCCATTGCCAGCAAAGTACAAGCTGACAAAGATTGACCGGGAGGAAAAGGGGATGTATGGAATATCCCTGTACCTGGTTGATGGCGGATATTATAAAGATTTCATTTCGAATCGTTTGGTCCGCAAGCCAGATGAAACTGGTGGATGGTTTGTATATGAAGATTGTGATTTGGAATATGCGGAGCAAGTCACCGCTGAGGAGAAGGTCAAGGAGAAGCGGGGGCGTGTTGAAGTAGAGGTGTGGCGCCCGAAAACAGCCCATGCCGATAACCACTATCTTGACTGCGAAGTGTACGCTGCTTTTGCTGCTGATTGTTTGGGTATCCGGTATATGCGGTATGAAGAGCCGGAAGAGGCACCCAAGCCTCAGACAGAGAAGCCGACAGAGAGTAAAAAGTCTTGGTTACAAGGGGGTGATTCGTGGTTATGACGGAAGAAGAACGGTTAGCTTTACTCCGTGAACAGCTGGTAGAAGTGCGAAAGGCAATCAGCGCTATACTCGGTGGTGCACAGGAATATCGTATTGGCAGCCGCAGTATTAAGAGGCCGGATCTTGGGCGGCTTTATGAAGAGCGGACAAGGCTAGAAAAGGAAATTAGCGCCATTGAAGGCGGCGGCGGTATTTTCCGCGTCGCGTATTTTGAAGGGAGGTGAACAAACTGAACTGGTTAGACCGATCTATTGCGACGGTAAGCCCACGGTGGGCCTATAAGCGTTTGGCTTGGCGTAATGGGATGAGCGTATTCGATGCAGGGGGGCGTGGGCGGCTCAATCAAGGCTGGAACCCGTCTGCTTCTCCAAATGAACAGCAGAAGCGGGGCGAACGTGCTTTAATCCGCGCAAGAGCACAGGATTTAGAACACAATAGCGATATTGCTGGGGGGATTCTGCAGGCTTTTCAGCGTAATGTGACCGGGACCGGAATCATGCTGCAGGCTAAAGTCCCTCATACTGTTCTTGGGAACACTCAAGGCGAGATCAATCGGAACATTGAAGATCTTTGGAAGGAATATTGTAAGGCGGAAAACATTGATATCACAGGGACTCAATCTCTGGAAGAGATGGCCGATATGATAATTCGGCGCTTTTATGTTGATGGCGGAATTTGTATCGTCAAAGTTTATGTCAAGGACAGTGAGTATCCATTTAAGTTGCAAATCCGATCGGTTGACGAGCTGAATTCATTAGTTCAACCAAGTGAGGGTAAACGAATTGTAGAGGGAATTGAGCTAGATGACTACAATCGTCCGGTAGCTTATCACTTCAAAAAGGTATCGGATGGTTATTTTATGAACCCGGCAGAAACGGTTCGCATTCCGGCAAAAGATGTAATTTTTCTTTTCGAGAAGACCGATCCGCGACAAGTGAGGGAAATATCCAAGCTCGTTACAGCCTTGCCGCGCATCAAGGATGCCAACCAATTTATTGAAGCGGTATCTATTAAAGAGCGTGTGCTTGCCTGCATGTCCGTATTTATTAAGAAGAGTACACCGCAGAGTGGATTGGGTCGTGGTGTCCGGAGCGGAGGCGGACAAGAGATTGATTACAGTGGAGTGTCGCTTTCTCCTGGAATGATTGGAGAGCTAAATCCAGGTGACGAGGTACAGACGGTCATACCAACAGGTCAAGCATCCAATACCAAGGAATTTATTACGACGCTGGTCCGCATGATTGCCGCTGGTCTTGGATTAAGTTATGAAGCGGTCTCGAGGGATTTGTCACAAGTTAATTATTCCTCAGCCCGGCAGGGACTGATTGAAGATCGTAAACTGTATAAAAAGTTGCAGAAAATGATCATTGATCGTGTGCTGCGGCCCGTATATCTGGAATTTTTGGAATCCATGTACTTGAAAGGGAAGATTGATCTCCCGGGATACTCGAAGGAAAAGAGCATTTACACTGCTCATGTGTGGGTTCCGCCGGGCAGTACCTGGATTGATCCGAAAAAGGAAGCGGACGCTAATAAGACGGCGCTTGACTCTAACCAGGATACGCTTGCCCGTATTTGTGCGGAGCGGGGTGAGGATTGGCGGGATGTGGTGGTACAGCGTGCCGCAGAGATTAATCTTATTAATGAGCTGATCGGGGAACGGTCAGGAAAGGAGGAACAACCTAATGAGAAAGAGAGTCCGGACGACGATGAAGAAGAGTCTTCCGACGACGCTGCATAGAGCTGCTGGACCGCCTGAGAATCAGTTATCTCGTACGCTGACCTTCAGCAAAGATAGCATTAATGAAGAAGATCGTACTGCTGAGCTTTCGTTCTCGTCGGAAGCACCATATGAACGCTATTTCGGTAGTGAAATTTTAAGCCATGACCCCGGAGCGATTGACCTACAGAGGTTAACCGACGTCGGGGTTTTGTTATTTGCACATGGCCGTAATTCTAGATACGGCAATATGCCGATTGGAGTTATTCAAAAGGTATGGGTGGACGACAACGAACGTAAGGCAAGGGCATTAGTCCAGTTTGATGATGATGAGGACAGTGACAAGGTATTCCAGAAGGTGAAAAAAGGAATCATCAAGGGAGTATCTGTAGGGTACGAAGTATCTTCATGGGAGGAAGTTAAAGCCGGAAAAGTGTCTGCCAATGGTCGCCATGCTGGACCTGCTTACGTGGCACTTAAGTGGCAACCATTTGAAATCAGTATTGAACCAACTCCGGCAGATCCATCCGTTGGTGTTGGGCGTAGTTATAACCAAAATGAGAGCGAGGATGAAGGAATGAAGGGACTTAAAATGCTGGCTTTGGCCGCACAGGGATTAATGTATGCACCAGATGCGGGAGCAGGAATTGGCGGCGGCGCTGGAACGCCTACACCACCAGAAGGAGAGGGACAACGTGCAGCTGCACCACCTGGAATTGATCCAGCATTATCTGCACAACAAGGGGCGACAGCAGAACGGTCCCGGGTCACAGAAATCAATTCCCTATGCCGTAACTTCGATATGGACGCAACACCATATATTGAAGACGGCAGCACCGTGGACAAAGTGAAGGATGCGATTCTCCAGAAACAGATCGCGGACAAAGCGCCACAGCGGTCAGCCATTCAGGTAGGAGCGGAAGATCAAGACAAGTTCCGGGCAGCAGCAACGGATGCATTGTTGTTACGGGCGGCGCGTACAGTTTCAAAACCAGCAGCGGGGGCAATGGAGCTACGCGGTTTGCGCTTGCGTGACTTGGCTGTCGAATGCTTGATTCGCGCTGGTGAATCTGGAGCCCATCTGCTGCGTGATGAAGAACTGCTGAAGCGTGCGCTGAGCCCAGATACTACTTTCCAAGGCATTATCTCCAATGCCGCCAATAAAACGCTGTCTCAGTCATACCAAGAAGCCCCAACCACATTCCAGTATTGGACCGGGAAGGGTAGCAACTCCGATTTTAAGGCAGCAGAACATTACCGCATTTCCGAAGCTGGGAACTTGGAGCTGACATCGCAAAATGGAGTTATCCCTTATGATACTGCGATGAAAGACGAAAAGGTCACAAAAGCAGTGCTGACATACTCCAAACGGTGGGGCTTTACCCGAGAAGCGTTTATTAATGATGATTTGAGCATGTTGTCCCGGGTGCCTGCTGCTTACGTAATTGCGGCTAAGCGTGGTGTAAACAAACTTGTTTATCAGCTATTGGCATCCAATCCACTGATTTTTGATAACAAGAACCTATTCCATGCAGATCATAATAACTTGGGGACGGCAAGCGTGATTAATACTGTCTCTATGAGTGAAGCCCGTACAAAAATGCGTACACAGAAGGATCAGCGGGGCATTTCTACACTCAATATCGCTCCAAAGTATTTACTTTCTCCAGCAGAGTTGGAGACTGCAGCCGTACAATACTTGCGTTCTGAAGCTGATCCGGCGGGAGCTCATAGCGGTGTGGTTAACGTATTCCGGAATTCGTATGAGGTGATTGTGGATGCGGAGCTGGATCAATACTCTTCTACCGCCTGGTATCTAGCTGCTGATGCGAACATTGCAGATACTGTGGAGGTAACTTATCTACGTGGTCAAGAGGAACCGACCCTAGAAACAGACATTCCTTTTGATCGGTTGGGTATGGATTTCCGTATCTATTTTGATTACGGTGTAACGCTGCTGGATTCCCGAGGTTTGTTTAAAAATGCTGGCGTAGCTCCAGGGGGTGGAGAATAGTGTTGATTTTAAAAGAACCACTAAACTATGGGGGCAGATTGTTTGAAGTAGGTGAAGATGTTAGGGGACGTTTACCTTTGGAACTCACTCGGCAGCTACAAGAAATGGGGCATCTGGAAGAGCGCGAAGAAGAAAAACCGGAGGACGAAGTAGATGCTTTGTCTGAAGACTCAAAATCACAGCGTGGATCTAAACGTGGTTAGCTTCAAAGATTACGTTTCCCAAGATATCGGCGTGTTCCTTAACGGCGAAGAATTTGCAGACACTTTTGTTATCGACAAAAAAGAAGTTACTGCTGTACTTGATCAAGCCATCAACAGTGATCACCCCCTGGCATATGCCGAGGGGGTATCTTTGGTTACTCATGTGCTATATGTGAGTGAGGCAGAATTAGGGTACATCCCAGAGCCTAACGAAATGATGGTTATTAACGGTCAGCGGTACCGCGTGGACCGCGTAGGTGACGATATGGGCATGCTTACGATCTCATTGGAGGCGAACATTGCATGATAGATGTTCAGGCAGAGGCAAGAGGCATCCGAGAGGCACTAAGAAGGGTGGGGTCATTGGATACAGATGTACGCAAATCCTTTTATTCGGCGCTCAATCGGACCTCTCAACGTCTAAAAACTGAATCTGGCCGAAAAGCAAAGGAAACGTACATCGTGAAGTCCAAGGCGGTTACAGATCAGGTGGTGCTCAAGCGGGGTAGCGTCAGCAATCTATCCAGCGAACTCCGCTGGAAGGGCGGTAACATTCCTCTGATGCAGTTCAAAACAAATCCTAAGGCACTTTCCTCCAAACGTCCGCGTGCCTTAAAAGCTGCGGTTAAGCGTGCAGGAGGTAACAAGAAAGTGGATGGTGCATTTCTCGCTCGTATGAGAAACGGGCATATCGGAGTCTTCCGACGTAGCGCACGTCGCCGCCTACCCGTGGAGGAATTATATGGTCCGGCAGTGCCAGTCATGCTCAATAATCTAGAAGTTACTGAGTACCTGGAGAATGTGGCCATTGAAGAAATGGACAAACGGCTGGAGCATGAGCTTAACCGCCGTTTAGGAGGTGGAACGTCATGACGCCAGTCATGTTGATGATGGCAATCAAGGAGTTTTTAAAAAAAGAACTGGCCGACGAGGCGGCGACGATTCCAGCGGTTCATCTTGGAGCGTTGCCGAGCAAGACTGCCGAAAACCGGGATGATCCAGTATTCCCTCTTATTATTGTTCGCCCCATGGAGGGTGACAGCGACGATAAAGAAAGCCGAGCTCAAGTTAAATTATTGTTTGGGACACAGTCCGATGATGATTCCGGCTTTGTTGATGTGCTGAACCTCATGGAGCGGGTCCGTATATTGCTGATGAGGCAACGGGTTATAGATAAAAAATTCCGGATTGAATCGAATTGGAAGTGGCAGTTTTTAGAGGACCAGCCGGAACCGCAATGGATTTGCCAAGCGGTGACAACCTGGACACTTCCGCAAATTAGACAGGAGGTTAAACACTTATGAGTGATGTTAAAGAAGCAGCCAAGAGTAAACCTGAGAGTGCACCTAAAGCGTCTGTAAAGGTAGAAAAGCAGAGTCCTACCTGCATTTATTTAGGTCCGAATCTCCCAGGTGGACGTCTGCTACAATCCACCGTATTTCGTGGTGGTATTCCGGAGTATTTAAAACCACTGCTTGAGGAGCTGCCGGATGTAGAAGAATTAATTGTGCCAGTAGACATTATGTCGGAGGTACAAGAACGTATTGGCAAAACTGGTACAGCTGAATATGTAGCCTATCAAGCGATTTTGAAAGGAGTGAACTAAAAAAATGGCATTTAAACACGGTATAAGCATTATAGAGCAAGCCACATCCGTACTTGCTCCAACACAGGCGAGCAGTGGTATTCCATTCGCAGTAGGTACAGCGCCTATCAATCTGGCGTCAGCAGCGGTGCCCGCGAACACTCCCGTACTTGTCCATACGTATGCGGAGGCAGTAGCAGCGCTTGGTTACTCGGACAATTGGAAGGATTACACGCTATGCGAACTTATTTACTCACATTTTGCTTTGTATGCGATGGCTCCAATGATCCTGGTCAACGTGCTTGACCCAGCCACACACAAGACAACAGTAGAGCCGGGTGCTATAACCGTTGCAAACCGAGTGGCTACATTAGCTGTCAGCGGCGTAATGCTTCCAACACTGACTGTTAAGTCCTCGGATGGGACCAAAAACTTTCTCAAAGATAAAGATTATACAGCGGCTTTTGATGACGCTGGGCATGTGGTTATCACCACCAAGGCAAGTGGTGATATCGGGGCAGCAATTGCATCATTACAAGTGGGGTATGACAAACTCAACCCTGCAACCGTTGACGTAGACGACATTATTGGTGGGGTAACGCTTGACGGTTCCTATACTGGATTTGAATTAGTGAATCAGGTATACCCACGCTTTGGTATTCTACCTGATTTGCTGGTTGCTCCGGGTTGGTCACATAAACCAACAGTGGCAGCCGTAATGAAAGCTAAATCAGGTAACATTAACGGCAATTTTAAGACAATGGCTTTGACCGACATTGACCCAGCACAGCCATACACTGACGCAGGAGTTTGGAAGTCGGACAACAATTATACTGGACCATTACAAATTCCAGCCTATCCTCTACTTACACTGGGAGATAAGGTTTTTCATTACTCTACTCAACTTGCCGGACTAATTGCAGCGACAGACGCGGCAAATGGCGGTATTCCGTTTGCCTCTCCATCGAATAAATCACTTCAAGCGGATGGAACTGCACTAGCTAGCGGAAAAGACATTTTTCTGGGGATTGATCAAGCTAGTTATCTTAACGGTCTAGGCATAATGACTGCATTGAATCTTGGAGTAAGCGGTTGGAAGTCGTGGGGTAACTACACCGGAGCGTTTCCAGGTGTAACAGATCCAAAAGATAGTTTTATCCCGATTCGCCGTATGTTTAACTGGATTGGAAATAGCCTGATTCTGACCTACATGCAAAAGGTTGATGACCCGATGAATAAACGTCTGATCGCTGCTGTTACGGATTCCATCAACATTTGGCTTAATGGATTGACTGCATCCGGTGCGTTGCTAGGTGGACGCGTGGAATTCTTAGAATCCGAGAATCCTGTAACGAGCTTGATGTCTGGGAAAATCGCTTTCCATGTATATATTACGCCGCCAGGACCAGCACAGGAAATTGATTTCTTGCTTGAATATGACACAACTTACCTAGCTGCAATGTACGCAGCGTAGAAAGGAGAAGCACACATGCCAAAAAGATCTGAACGGGTTATAGACTATTCCGTGTTTTTGAGCGGAACGGAATACTTGGGGACAGCTACGGCTGACCTTCCTGAAATTTCGTTCCTGTCTGAAACGATTAAGGGAGCCGGAATTTCGGGGGAAATCGACGCTCCATCCCCAGGACAAACCAGCGCAATGACGCTTACGCTGAACTGGAATGTCGTGGAGAAAGCTTCTCTAAAACTCTTAGCTCCGGTCGTTCATGCTCTTGACCTTCGAGCCTCCATTCAACAATTCGATACTGCCACGAATGAATATAAGGAATCGGCACTTAAAATTACTGTTCGCGGACGTCCGTTGAGTGGTGGATTAGGGGGGCTTGAGGCTGCAACGGCTATGAGTTCAACAACCGCGTTCTCCATTAGTTATCTTAAAGTTTTGATTGATGGCGAGGAAGTACTTGAAGTCGATAAATTAAATTACATCTTCAAGGTGCTGGGACGAGATTATCAGGCCCAAACACGAGCCAATCTTGCGTTATAAAATATAAATCCCAAAGGCTTGGGAATTTGAGGAGGAAAATGGAATGTCAGAAGAAACACAAGGTGCAGCAGAGGTATATACCTTTGCCAAGCCGTTTACATTTGAAGGGCAAGAGGTTAAAGAAATTACCCTTAATTTCGATGATATGTCAGGAAACGATATTATCGCGTGTGATCGGCAATATCGCGCAGAACAGAAAGGCGCTATTTCCTTTTCTCCTGAGTTAGACAAGGTATATCAAGCATATGTAGTTGCTAAGGCTGCTGGTGTGCACGTTAGCTTAGTTCTTGCATCCAAAGCAAAGGATTTTACTGCGTTGACATTGAGGGCTAGAAATTTTTTGCTGCTGTAGGCTGTGGAGACAGTGAGGGAATTAAAGACCTCGCTGTCTCTTTAGCCATGATTACCTATACACCAGTCTCTTACTATTTGAGCTTGCCACTTGATGAACTCAGGGACTCGGTGGAGCGGGTAAATAGATTACGGAAACGGAAGGGGAGTAAATAGACCGTGGCAGGAAGAAGTAGAGAATATGATATTGCCTTTCGGCTAAATGGACTCATGGACCCCTCATTCCGTCAATCCATGGGCAACGCTGAGCGCCATATTGAGGAACTAGAACGCGCATTAAGGGAAATGTCTCGGCGAGGAGATTTGGACGATGTAAGGCGTGATGCAGATCGAGCAGATGATTCTTTACGAGATTTGAGGGATAGTGCTGGTGGCTTTGGTGATACACTGCGACAAGTGGGTGAGTATACAGGAGCATTTGCCTTGATTCAAGGTGCTGCTGGCGGTATGCAAAATATCGTAGGGACCATTGCTGATCAGTCTGATGCTATGGCTCAGCTTCAGGCTGCAACTGGTGTAACTGCAGAAGAAATGCTTGCGATGAAGGATAGCGCTGAATTCCTTTATAATGATCGTCTTGGCGAGGATTTCAACGACCTGGGAGCTGCCCTTGCAACAGTTCGGCAAGTGTCACAGGCTACGGGTGATGAGTTAGAAAGTATGACTAAGAACGCTATTGTGTTTAGAGATGTGTTTGGTGAGGATATTAATCAAAGTATCAAGGCATCAGACACAATGATGAGAAACTTTGGTGTAACCTCAGAGCAAGCATACAACCTCTTGGCTCAAGGAGCGCAGAATGGACTTAATAAGTCTGACGAACTGATTGATACAGCCAATGAGTACAGTGTCTACTTTAAAACTCTTGGTTATGATGCCGAAGGAATGTTTGATGTATTTGCAGCAGGGCTTGAAAACGGCGCTTTTAATCTGGATAAAGTCGGTGACGTTGTAAAAGAGTTCGGGATTCGGATTAAAGATGGTTCAAAATCTACAAACGATGCTATATATGCTCTGTTTGCGCCAGAAGATATCAATGAGTGGGTCACAGCATTTGTTAAAGGCGGGAAAAAATCGGCTCAATACATGGAGCTGATGAAAAAAGAAGGTAAGGAAACTGCAGAAGTTCTTCTAAAGGATTTCACAAAAGGTGGAACTACTGCAGAAAAGGCGATGAAGGATCTGCAGATGTATCTCGGGGGCGGTAACCGCATCTTTGACGGCATAACTGATGGTTCGATTACTGGACGCCAAGCCATGGAAGAGATCATTGTAAAGCTGGAAGAAATCGAAGATCCTATCTACCGTAGTCAAATCGCGGTTGCTTTATTTGGGACGCAGTTTGAGGATATGGAATCCAAAACGGTCCTCGCTTTAGGAACAGCACGCAAACAGTTTGATATGACTAAAGAAACGATGGAAGAGGTAGCTAAGGTTAAATACGATACCTTAAGCAAAGACTTTCAGGCAGTGGGAAGGCAACTCATGACTGAGCTTGTAATTCCAATCGGTGAGGACTTAATGCCAGCACTTCAAGGTATTGCTGACTGGATGGGCGATAATACCGAAATATTAAAAGCCATTGCACTTGCAGCACCAGCGGCGTTGATTGGTAAGTCTGTAACCAAAATCGTTAAGGGTTTTGGGACAATTACGACAGCGGCTGACGGAGCTGGAGGGGCTGCAGGAGGCTTCACAAAAGCTTTGGCGCTATTAACTAATCCTGTTGGACTTGCTGTTACTGGTGTAGCTGCTCTTTCTTTAGGTGTTTTGGCTTATAAGAAACATCAGGAGAACGCAAGACAAGAACTAATTCATATGGGCGAAACACTCAAAGAGACAGGTGAACAGTACCAGGAAACAAAGGATAAGGCTAAGCTTACAAATGAACTAATATGGGAATATGATCAGTTATCCCAAAAAATAGGTAACAGCGCAAATAGTTCTGAAGAGTTGGCAGCACAGCAAGAGAGAATGGAAGAAATAACAAAAAAATTGCAGGAGCTGCATCCGACAACTATTAGTCAATATGATATTGAGAATGGAAAGCTTCGTGAAAAGGCGGGTCTCGCTAAAGAAATAGCTGATGCCGATGAAAAGTTAGCAAAATTACAGCTTGAAAAGGAAATTGCTGAAGCTGAACAAAAGTTACCCGATACTACTAATTTAATTAAAGATTTGGAAAATCAAGTCGCTGCAGCAGAAGCCCAAACTGATGCCATATCTGAGGCTATACCTAAGTTTAAAGAATACTCAGAGCAGTTTGAGCGATTAATGATGATGCCCGGAACTGAAGAACAGAAAAAGCAAATTGATGAGTTGGTTCAGAAGGCGAAGGAAGCTGGCGAAGCAGTTGGCATATTTATCAATAGCTCAACAGACTTGAATGGATTAGATTCCTACGCTAACCAATTAGCTTCAGAGCAAGTAGATGCTCTTGATACTTTAATAACCGCATCCAAAGAATTAGATGACACAAAGCAGAGTTACCAGGAACTCTACGATAAGCAAAGGCAATTAATAGAGTTAAATCTGGGGGGGACGTTAGGGGAATATGCACAGAAATTTGGAAGTTTAGCTGACGAAGGAAAGGCCAAGTTTGATCAATCAGTTTCTGCGGCTAAAGATCTTAATGACCAAATGAATTTGATTCCTTCGGAGAAAAAAATAAACATCGAATTTTTGTACAAACATACTGGTCAATACTTGCCGGAAGCATCCAAAAACGTAACAGATATAACAAATTCTCTATTGCCTAAACAATTTCGAATGGATCAATATGCGGAAGGAGGTATTGCGACAAAGCCTAGTATTTTTGGTGAGGCTGGTCCAGAAATCGCAATCCCAATTAACAATAAGCAACGATCTCGCTCCTTACTCGATATGGCTAATGATTTAATGGGTTATAACAGTAACTCAGGTGAAACGGTAATTCAGGTGAACAACGCTCCGACGATTACCATCCCAGGGGTCGATCCATCCATCATGCAATCGGTAAACGATGCGATAAAGCAAGCGAATAACGCTTTGGAGCGGCGCTTAAATGAAATCGTTCAACAGCAAAGGCGGGTGAGTTTTCAATGACCACCACATATAGAACCCTTCAAGGCGATACCTGGGATGGTATCGCTTTTAAGTTGTACAAGAATGAAAAGTTAATGACATTGCTTATTAACGCAAATCCCGAGCATGTAGGAACTGTTGTATTTTCAGGAAATGTAATCTTAGTTGTGCCAGATATGCCAGCAGATGCCTCTGAGACGCTTCCTCCGTGGCGTAGGGAGAACTAATATGGAACTAATGCAAGACGCTCGCAGAGCAGTGCTAGTGTTATCATACAACGGCAAGGATGTTACGAAGGACATCGCCAAAGCATTAACTGATTTTCAGTTTAACGATGCGGCTCCAGGTACGCTTGATAATCTCTCTATTACTTTGGAAGACAGAGAACGGAACTGGCAGGGTCCTTGGTCACCGACTGAAGGTGATCGGATTACAGGTGAGATTCGTACAATTAACTGGGATGGTCCGGGCGAGATTAAAAAACTTCCCCTTGGCTCATTTGAAGTTGATTCTTTTGATTTTAAGGGACCACCAGATACAGTAGCTATTAAAGCTATATCATTGCCTGTCAGTTCGGATATTAGGCAAGAAAAACGTTCGCGAAGTTGGGAAAAGGTAGCGTTGAAGACAGTCGCTACGCAGGTTGCAAAAAGTGCAGGGCTGAAGCTTCTTTATGAAGCTATAGATAATCCTTCCTATGATCGGCTTGAGCAGTCTCAACTATCTGATCTTGCTTTTCTGTTAGAAACAGCGACGAAGGAAGGAATTGCGATTAAAGTATCTAACGGATCTCTTGTGCTCTTCGATGAGTCTGTTTATGAGAAAAAACAAGCAATTGCAACGATTATACGCGGAGAGGATAACGTAAAAGGTTATGGATTCTCATGGGGAACGGCTTATACAGCTTATCGTGCGTGTGAAGTGTCTTATACAAACAGTAAGTCTAAAAAGACTGTAAAAGTGACCTATACACCGCCGGGAGCTCCCAAAAGCGGACCTATACTAAAGATTAACGAGCAAGCAGATTCTCAGGCAGCAGCACTCAAGTTAGGTCGAAAAAGACTGCGAGAGAAAAACAAGGAGGCGGGAAGAGGGACTTTAAGCCTTATGGGTGATATCCGCATGGCAGCAGGTTTGACGATCAACATAAAGGGTTGGGGGCGATTTGATGGTAAATATATTATCGTATCTGTCAATCACGCTATAGGCGGTAGTGGGTTCACAACTGACCTAGAAATCAGAAAAGTATTGGGGTGGTAGTATGATTGTGATAGGTCAAGTATCGACATCAAACGCAGCAACTGGAAGTGTGAGAGTTGCCTTCCCAGATCGTGATGATTTGGTATCTGGCGAGCTTCCTGTTATTACGCGCGGAGGCTGGGGGCGAGGAAACGCCGTACCACTGCCTGGAGAAACTGTGCTATGTGTCTTTTTGGATAACATCCGTAATTCGGGTTATTGTCTAGGCACTTATTACGGATCAGAGGACAAGACACCTGGGACAATAGATCAGCGGGGTATATGGTTTGAAGACGGTAGCTACGCCTACTATGACCGTGCAACTAAGACTCTTAACCTCAAAGCAGTTAGCGGCGTAAAGATTGATGGTAATCTAACCGTAACTGGCAAGATAACGAGTGGAGGGTAAGACATGGGAAGCCAAAATTATGTAATGTCCAAGATTGGCAGTCTTGGTCCAGTGACTTTCGTTGTTTCAGAAGGAGCTACGCGAACGATTGACGAGTTCACTCGTAATACTGCTGGACGTTGGGCACAGCATGATATCATCGGCAAAAAGCCTAAAAAGGAGTGGCTAGGACCGGGAATTGACTCGGTGTCGTTTTCGGTGCAGTTAGATGCGCGGCTCGGACTGAATCCCCGAAAAGAGCTGGACCGACTTACTGAGTTGGGTAGGGCAGGCAAGGCGCTACCGTTGATAATTGGACGTAAGGGTGTAGGAACTGGGCTTTGGATAATTACAGACATGTCTCAAGCTTGGGAAACCCTGGACAACATTGGTAATGTTCTCGCATCAAACGTGAACATTACGCTGGAGGAGTATGTGAAATGATCTATACCGTTGATATGACTCAGCCATCAACAATCAATTTTGCGCCAGTGAGCAAAGCGGAGGAAGTGGCTCAGAACATCCGAACAATATTATCCACTCCTCTCGGTAGCGCACCACTGGCACGAGATATTGGGATCGACTACAGTTTAGTTGATGAGCCTTATCAAATCGCACAAGCAAGATTAACTGGCGAGATTTACGCTGCTATTGCTGAGCAGGAACCGCGAGCGCAACTCATTGATGTATCTTTTAACGGAAAAATCACGGACGCTTTGACAGGGCGTGTAGCGGTTGTAGTGAGTTACACACTGACAGAGGAGGTAACGTAATTTGGTGCAATACGTAGATCTACCAGAGATACAGTTTGTTGCTGAAGATGCGGCGGACATACAACAAAACATTATCACTATGTACGAAGGTTTAATTGACAGTACTCTTCAGCCTGCCGATCCGGTAAGGCTTTTTTTGTCTTCTCTAGCAGCTATTATTGTGCAGCAGCGAGTACTTATTAACCAGACGGCTAAGGGTAATCTTCTTAGAAATGCTTCTAATGTTGTGCTAGATCATATGGGAGCATTTCAAGGTTCTGAACGATTGGAGGCATCTGCAGCTATTACGACACTGGAATTTTCACTTTCGATTCCCTTGGCATCTGCAAAGCCTATCACATCAGGAACACGTGTTGGAGCACAAGGTGGAGATGGTTCCATTTTTTTCACTACTACTGAATATTTAGAGATTCCAGCAGGAGCAACAACGGGAGTAGTTACAGGCGAGTGTTCGACTGCTGGGGTAGTTGGTAACGGGTATCTTCCCGGTCAAATCAATGTTCTGATAGATCCATTACCATTTGTCCAGTCTGTGACCAATACCACGATAACTAGTGGTGGGGCGGCAGCTGAGACTGATGAGGCATTTCGGGAACGAATAAGGACAGCTCCAGAATCGTACAGTACTGCCGGGCCTCGAGGGGCTTATGAGTTCTGGGCAAAGTCCACATCTGCAGCAATCCTGGATGTATATGCTTACTCTCCATCTGATGGAACCGTTCGGATTGTACCGCTGTTGTCTGGTGGAGTTATACCAGGGCAGGATGTACTTGACGCTGTCTCGGAGACGCTCGAAGACAGAGGAGTGCGACCGCTGACAGATAAGGTGACGGTAGCAGCGCCAACAGCAGTACCTTACAATACCGTGCTGACTTATTACATCAGCAGAAGTAGAGCGGCAGAGTCAACAAATATACAGGCAGCTGTTACGGCTGCTGTGACTACGTATCAGCTTTGGCAAAAATCAAAATTGGGAAGACACATTAACCCGAGTGAGCTAACCGCACGTGTAATGGCAGCGGGTGCGTTACGGGTGATAGTGACAGCGCCAGCTTATTCAGCTATACAGCCGACTCAAGTGGCGCAAGAGGGGGCTACTACACTGACCTATGGGGGGCTCGTAGATGATTAACATCCAAGCGGCTAGCCTACTGGATATTCTCCCGCCAAGTATTGCGAATGATCCGGCGATGGTCGCTGCAGCTACGGCACTTGATTCAGAGTTACAGGCGGTTACTGGTGAGATTCGTAGACTGGATATTTACGGACGATCATCTGAGTGGACGAGTGCAGAAACGGACGAACTAGCTTGGCAGTATCATGTTGATTACTATGATCCGGAATTACCGATTGAGCAGCGAAGACAGTTAGTAGCTAATGCTATTCCGTTCCATCGACGAAAAGCCACACCTTCAGCTATTGAGGATCTAATTACAATTCTGTTTGGGGAGGGAAAGGTAGAAGAGTGGTCTGAGTACGGTGGCTCTCCGTTTCACTTTCAGGTGGTCACTAACAACCCTGATGTTACTAACGACAGGGCAGAGGAATTTATCAGAGCCGTAGAGTCGGTGAAACGTCTCTCTGCAAGACTAGATAGGGTCACGATATCACAAACAGAAGATTTAGAATTCTATTTCGGTGGAGCCTTGCACATGGGCGAAATCATGAGAGTAGGGGAATAAATGGGCGCATTTGGGAGTTTTACTCTAACAAACAAGGGCAGGACGCTTCAGTCAAAAGCCCAAGCCGGATCAAAGCTAAATTACACAAGGATTGCCGTCGGGAGTGGTCAACTCGGTGGGCAGTCTATTTTATTGCTTAATGGACTTATTGATCAGAAAAAATCATTACCTGTAACACGACTGAGAATGCAACCACCAAACAAAGCTGTCATTGGTACGGTTCTATCAAATCAAGACGTAACAACAGGATTTTACTTCCGGGAGATTGGTGTATTTGCTCAAGATCCTGATGAGGGAGAAATCCTATATTGCTATACTAACGCGGGAACCGATGCTGAATATATACCTGCTGTTGGAGGTAGTAATGTAATAGAAAAGACCATTGACTGCATTGTGGTAATTGGTACAGCGTCAAATGTATCAGCTACAATAGATGATTCTTTGGTATTTACAAGAGAATCTGAATTTAACGCTAAGTTTGACGCGTCCGGAGGACATAAACACACAGGAGCTGCTGGTGATGGTCCTAAACTCACCTCTGCTAGTTACGCGGGAGGATCTGTCACAGATGCCGCTATGGGTACACGCACAGCAGACCCTACAACAGCAACAGCTTATGGTTTAGTAGGTTCGATCACTCAGTGGTTCTCATGGATTACTAAGTACTTCAAAGCCATCACAGGGAAGGCAAATCCGTTTGATCCTCCAGACATCACACTAGCTGCAACTAAGACGCACGTTGATGACACTACAAGGCACATCACAGCCGCTGAGCGTACTGCTTGGAATACTATGCCAGGTACTGCTGACGCTAAATATATTCCAAAAACCGACAGAAATGTGGCTAATGGTGTTACAGCTTTAGATGCGAATAGAATGGCGGTTTCAGATGGTAATGTGTTATCTAGTAGAATATCTGAACGCGTTCTTGGATTTTCATTCTCAAACAGCGTAGCTAATCAAAGAATTGACTTATATACAACTGGTGCATTGTCAGGCTACATTGAGGTGTCTGTGACGGCTAGTTGGAATGCAGTGAACGCAGCTGGTAAAATGACGAAGCGTTTTAATGTGGTTGCTGCTGCTGCTACTACCCTAAATTATCAGAGCACGCAATACCCAGAAGTAACGGGTCTTATCAATCAGCACATATCTATATCTGATATTAGTTGGGACGCCACTAACTCTCGTTGGAAAATAAGTATAGAAGCACGACATGCGCCAGGGGCTGCGATTGCCTTTGCTGTATCTGTAAAGCATGCGAGCCCTACTGCGCCACCAACGTGGAATCTGAGTGCTGTTTACAGCGGCGCAGCACCTACTGCACTACCTGTAGCAGTACAGACAATTCCCGACGACACCGTGCTTCAGTCCGGGCAGGAGTTCCAGAAGTACAAGCTCACTGATAACAGCGGAAAGGTCATCCGTCTCGCCCCTAGTACGGACCTAAACACAGTTAACCGCAACGGGCAGTACGATGGTTACCCTCTTGTAAACGCACCGGGGAACAACACAACAGCGTGGTTCTTCATCGAGGTTTTCTCCCACTCACAGAACCCGGATACTATCCTCTTTCAACGCGCTACTACTTTCGCTACTGTACCGAGATCTTACATTCGGGAGTGCTATAACAGCGTGTGGGGAGAGTGGATCGAGGAAGAAAATGCTAGCCGCAAGAACGTCGCGAATGGGTATTTGGGTCTGGATGCAACTGCGCTTGTCCCGGACGCTAGACTATCCCCTAACATTTCTAGGTTGGCAACAAGACTAGTAACAGACACTAACCTAAATGACGTCATTGGAGAAGGTACTTATCACTGTGATTCAAACGCTGTAGCGGGCACGATCCTTAATATACCACCCGCGATAGCTAATTTAGCTTTCGGCTTACGGGTCACTAAGACCGCTGGTGCAGTCGGATTCAATCAGGACATATACTGTTACTCACTTGCGGGAACAACCTCCCCTAAGCGGTACACGAGAAACTACTACAATGGTACATGGTCTTCTTGGCAGGAAATAGAGACGACAGCTTCCAAAGGAGTAGCTAACGGATACGCAGGACTGGATAGTGCGGCACGAGTTCCACGAATAAACACCTACAATGAGTTTGCTGGTTACTCCACAGTAACCGACTTCAATGCAGCCCTAACAGCGGGAGTCTACTCTGTATCAAACACCGCGTTAAACAGCCCTGTAGGCGATTACGGGCATGTGGAAATTATCATTAATAACAAGGAAGTACATGATAACGTAGGGAACTGGATATGGCAAAAGTTCTACGCTACTGGTGGTGGGACATACGTCCGCCGTAAGCTTAACGAGAGAGCATGGGACCCGTGGGTTCCTGCGTGGAGCGGTTACAATGACTCCCCTATATTTATGACGAGGGCTTTGCTAGCGAATAACACGGACCTGAATAAGGTCATCACTAACGGTATTTGGAACATCTACCAGCCTACCGGGATCACGAACGCACCTCCTGTAACATACGGTCTTATGTCTGTGTATAGAGCAGACTCCACAACCAACTATATCAAGCAAGAGATAATTGACATCATACCGGGTACTATCTACACCAGAAGCAGAAATGGGGGCACCGCGTGGAGCCCTTGGGTAACTACTATTACCAGTGCTGGTGGCAACTTTACTGGCGCTGTATCAAGAACCTATGGAGGTTCTTCGGTTAAATATAACAATGTGGCTTCTTACTACTACGGCGGCGCGAACAATACAGGCACACTAAAAATAACGCTCCCGGTTTCTTGGAATAATGCCATGATGAACATCAAAATAACTGGATTTGATTACTCTACTCGTGGTTCATGGGAGCTTTCGCTTGGTTGCTATAACTTCTCTACTGGATGGAGCATGCTTTCAGCTTCCGTAGTATCGTATAGCGGAACAAGTTTACCATTTTCGTCCATACGTTTCGCTCATGATGGTAGTAAATGCTGTATCCTTCTTGGGAACACTGCTACTATCTGGCAATACCCATCTATAGAGATAACCGAAGTATTGGCTTCTCACAATGGAGCTACTGGGTTGGGTGGAGATTGGACGATGAGCGTCATAACGTCTGAGACAGGCATTTCCGGCGCTCTTTCTACTCCTATAACATGGGGCAATGCTGACTCAGTAGGTGGATATTCTGCTGCGCAGGTTACACAAGGTACACTTGCCTATGCTGTTACCTCTGGTACTGCTCCAACACTGGCGGCTACTTTTAATCCGGCAGTTCCAGCCTTGACAGCGGGTTTACGCGTAACCATTAAAGCACATGCAGCTACAACAGGTCCGGTTACACTCAATGTAAATGGTCTAGGCGCTAAATCTATCAAAAAGCCAAATGGCAATAACCCGCCTTTGGCTCTTGGTGGTGTCTATACGGTTGTATACGATGGAACGGCTTTTATCTTACAGGGTGAAGGGGGTGAATATGGAACAGCTACAGCAGCGGAAGTCCTGGCGGGAAAAACGATAGGCACAGATAACGGACTGGTGAACGGGACAATGCCGGATAGAACTAGAGCCGGAGACAGCCTAACCTATACCACAGCCTTGTCAGCTAAAGGGGATGGATTAGGGAGCCTTGTCATGGAACCTCAGACGGGGTACTATGCTTCTGGACTTAATTCCGGTGGATTTGGGACACTGTTATCCGTTGATCCCAATTTTGTACCATCAAGCATTTTGTCTACGAGATCTATTTTTGGAGTTCAGGGTTCCATTCCTGTTATCACATCTGGTGATGATGTAGCGATAGGAGTGGGAAGATGGCCTAACGGAGACTTAGCGGGTTATCCGCGTGAAGGGTATAGAAAGGGAGGAGCCGGGGCTGGAGAGTTAAAGGTTACAGTAGGGCAATTACAAAGTATTGGTTACAGACAATATGCTTCAGGAAGGTCTAGTAAAACAGGCGGAGCTGTAAACATTCAGTATACAGACGGAACGTCATACGCTCAGGATATGGGGAATGTTACAGGGTTGTGGTTTACCCCCAGAATCATTACCGCAGTGTATACAAATTCACAAGGACAAAAAACGGTTACGACTTACATCGCCTCGATAGGCGAAGTTGTGATGTCTTCTTATGATACCGCCAGATGTAAAAGGGCTTTGCTTTCTCAAAATCCGGGCATCGTGGTTAATTCAAGCGGGTTCACAATGCCAGTATTTCCGTACAATTTGTTTGGTGCGGACTTTGAATGGGAAGCATGGGGGTAATTAATCCAAGGTATATCTCTTTTGCAATTAATATTAGTTGTTAAGCTTTAAGATAAAAAGGAGGTTTTATGATGGAAATCGGAATGAAAATATACTTTGAAAAAGCAACAGGAAACGTGGTAGTAAATACGGGTGAACAGGTAGGTAGGTTGGTAGTGGAGACAACCGAGGATCAGGACTTTGCAACATATAAGGCGCTGGCTGAACGGGTCCGCGATACCATTGGTGTAGTAAAGCTCAAATACGGTCAGTTCCGTCGAGAATTTGCGGAGTGTAATGGCTACCGTGTTAATCCAGATACCGAAGATTTAGAGTTTACCTATCCGGGCGAGGTTCCAGCAGAGGTGCTAATTAAACGTATCGAAATGGTAGAGGGAGAAGGTGCTAAAACGGTTCAGGAGCTAGAACAAACCAATAAGAAACTTGTAGAGACCTTGGAAAGACTTGATCAAACTGAAACCCAATTGCAAGAAGCGCAGCTTGCTCTTACGGAAAATTATGAAGAGTTACAGACTGCCAAACATGAGGCGGCAGACGCACAATTGGCGCTCACAGAGCTTTATGAGCTGGTACTTGCCGGACAACCCGTAGCACCTGCAGACCCCGTTGAGGGAGGTGAAGAATACAATGCCTAAAGTATATGCAAGCTTGATCCGTAAAGGACTTAAGAAGTTGGAGCAAGTACCGGAGATTATCCGTGAGGATGTCGCAGCAGAGCTAAAAGAATAGATTAAATTGCTAGCGCCACATAGTAGGCGTTTTTATTTTGCCCTCGGGATTCCCGGGGGCTATTTATATTGAGGGGGAAACGGGAGTGGAGCCTACAACGATCGTAGCAATGATTGCGGCAGTAAGTGGGGTTGTCTTGGGCTGGACGGGGAAGACCCAAGCATTTAAAAAGGATGTTGCACAAGAGGCTGGTAATGGTGCGTCACTTCGTACTGATGTTGAGTATATCAAACGGGGCGTGGATGATATGCGTTTAGAGCAGCGAGCCCAGGGGCAGAGATTTGATTTACTTTCAGAGCGTGTAACGCGTATTGAAGAGGCTTCTAAATCGTATCACAAGCGGCTTGACCGATTTGAAGAAAATAGAAGAGGTGATTTGTAATGGAATGGAATGCAATTATGGAGTTTATTAATCCCGAATTAATGGCTGTCGTTGTAGCTTGTTGGATCATAGGCTATGTTTTGAAAAAAACGCCGAAAGTGCCAGATTGGAGTATTGTATACATCGTTACGCTGATGGCCATCGTATTTGCTGTACTGATGTTAGGGTTTGTCATTACAAGCTTTATACAAGGCATCCTATGTGGTGCTGTAGCTGTATATGGTAACCAACTGGTCAAGCAGTCTCGTAAAGCGGGTGATGAGTAATGAGTCGCAAAATTTCGCAAGTGGGAATTTCCCTTATCAAGTCTTTTGAGGGCTGCCGTCTCACGGCGTACAAGCCTGTGCCTACTGAAACATACTGGACAATCGGATGGGGTCACTATGGTCCAGATGTTAAAGCAGGTATGACCATCACGCAGGCACAGGCTGACAGTATGCTTCTATCCGATCTGGCAAAGTATGAGGCATATGTTAATGATGCGTCGTACGTGCCGGTTACAGCGTGGCTCAGTCAAAATCAATTTGATGCACTCACAAGTTTTTGCTACAACTGCGGCAACGGTAGCCTTAAAAAACTTTGCGTAGGGCGGACGATAACAGAGATCGCTCAGAACATTACTAAGTACAACAAAGGCGGCGGCAATGTTTTGGCTGGTCTAGTAAGACGGCGTAAGGCGGAACTCGATCTGTTCAATAAAGAAGACGTAACAATCAAAAAAAAATCCCCAAATGCCAAGGAGGACGCTACTTTGGAACTGACTAATTATCAATGGACAATGCTGCAAACACAGGTTAAAAATCTCCTGACAGCTGGTACGATCAATGACAAGACTTGGCTTGATAAGATCGACAAAAAGACATTGAAGACATCTGAGCTTGCATGGCTTTCGTTTATTGTTTCCAAAAAGTAAAGAACAAAAGCTTATGAATTTCCAAACGCTTACGAATTTGTCCACTGGCTTTGGCTAGTGGATGTTTTTTTTACCCAAATTTAGAACATATGTTTCCAATAAAATAATGAGGTGACTTTATGATTTACAACTTAGACTGCATCAATGGTGCAAAACAATATTTAGAAGATAATAGCGTTGATCTTATTATTACAGATCCACCATATAATCTTGGCTTCGGGGGGACATCATTCACCAAGTCAAAGAAGCCGAGATTCTCTATCATTGCGAATGACAAGTTATCAGCGAGAGAATATCAGCGCTTCACGTTTCAGTGGCTTAAAGAGGCGTATCGGGTTCTTAAACCAGGAAGACATATTTATATTTTCATTGACTGGCGAATGTATCCCCTTATGGCTCTGTGGGCGGAGAAAGTTGGATTCACAATTAAGAATACGATAGTTTGGGATAAGGCATATATGGGCATGGGGTGGCAGTATCGGTTTCAACATGAATTTATCTTATTTGCGGTGAAAGGCAAGCAGAAAGTAAGGCGGATCAGCACAAGGAAAGCAACCGATATTATTAGAGTGCCGCGAATCTCTGGCAATAAGACCGTTCACCCAACAGAAAAGCCGATTAAGCTTATGGAACATCTTATTGGGAACAGTAGCAATGAAGGAGAGGTTGTTGCCGATTTCTTCTGTGGCAGTGGTCCAGTTGCAGTAGCTGCATTGTCGACGGGGAGACGGATCAAGGGTTTTGAGATTGATCCAGAGTACTACAAAATAGTTAACGATAGAATTCAAAGCTACCAATAATGTTATAACGTAAAAGCCCTGCTGACTTAGGCAGGGCTTTTTTTGTGTTCGTAAAGGTTAGCGCAGCGCAAGCACCAAGGAAATTGTGCTTATTGCTAGCGCAAGAACACTTATGATCATTGATACCGTTAGAGTTTTAGAGGTCTTCATAATCCCAACTCCTTTGTGATATACTATATTAAATAAGAAAGAAACAGCAGTCCTTATATTTCAGCACCCCTTGAGGGAGGTCCGCCGAAGCGGACCCTTGAGTTAGCGTCTCAGGTTGATGATGAGGGTGACTATCGAGTTAATCAAGCTGATGATTGCAGTCATCAGTGTGATTTGTACAACTCGATTGTCTTTCGGCTGTTTCTTTCTTTTTTTCTTCATCTTGTTCACCTCCTTTATATTTCTATTATATACTGGTACCAGTATATAGTCAAGAGTTTTATATACTGGTAACAGTATATTTTCTGTGGTATCCTATAGCAAAGGGGGGATAACCATGGAACAGCAAGGTAAGGCATCAACACGCGCAAAAGATAAGTACAACGCCGCAAATTATGATCAAGTAAAGCTTTGGGTTAAAAAAGGCGACAGGGAAAGGATTGATGCTGTTGCTAAGCAACTTGATAAGAGTCGCAACGCCTTCATTTTGGAAGCGATAGAAGAAAAGATAGCAAGAGAATATACAGAGCCGCCACAGGAGTAGTCCTGTACGGCTCTTTTTTGTCATAAAAAACCATTGATTAAAAAACCAATAAGCACATATAATACAAACATGTGTTCTTATTTTGGAGGCGTTAATTATGTTAAGCGATACACCACGTAAGCTTTTATTGATCATTACTCATTACTCACGACATTTTGGTCGTCTCCCTTCATTGCCTGAGTTAGAACGATTAAGTGGACGAATGCCAGTTGATATCCGAAATGGATTGAAAGAGTTGACAGAGGAAAACTACATCGAATGGAACCCAAATACGCCACCTGAAATGGCCTGCATTATATCTGGCTGGGAAAGAGATAATCCTTCCCACCGAGATCCTGAAGAAGCTCGGGAAGTTAAAAACATACGGAGTAGTGCGGACTATTGGTTGTATTATTAGGGAGGATATCTATGCAGAGAAAGAAACTTGAAGGTAACGGATTGTGGGAAAGCAGCAGGATGATTATGCCTGAGCATAAAAATAGGATGCTGGACGATGCATTAAATGAAGAGACTCGTAAAAAGCCTGATTTAGATCCCCAAGCATTAGCTGAAATCTCACAGGTATTAGCTCAATCGTTAGAGGATTGTAGTCCGATCACACTTACATTGTTTGGAGAATATAAGGACAAAACAATCCACGGCATTGTTATGAAGGTTGACCGTCAGCATGGTCAGATAAAGTTTCGTCATGATGATGATTGGGATTGGATCAAAGTAGAGGATGTTGTTAATGCGAGCACATAGTAAATTCCCAAGCGATTGGGATTATGGCAAAGCCCTACTAACCTATATGGTCGGTAGGGCTATTATGATAACATAACTACATATAATTAGAATTTTTGGACAAATCAGATATTAATTCAGCTGATGTACGAGGCGGATCTGCAATTTTTTTTATGATACTTGCTTCAATATTATCAACTTTGCTCGATAGGTTCTCTATATGTTCAAGTAAAGAAGCAAAGCCCAATGTGAAAATCCCAGATATTCCGCCGGAAACCCAGAACATAAGCATATATCCCCAAGCGAAACCCTTATCTTCAAATGAAAATTCCGGTTCTGGAGCTAATATATTACCTGCGAGAATTCCCCCTATAAAAGCAATTCCTATAGTTATATATGCTACCCACCGTAAAGCTTTGACCATGATTTTTCATCCCCTAAATATGATAATAATTTACAAAGTAAGTCTACCAGATAAAGGGATGGTAATCTATGTATTTTGAATTGGAGCGATATTTAAACACCTGTCCTAGTAATTAAGGCAACTATGGTGTTTAAATATCGTCAGTGACTTATTAATGAAAGGGAATAAAATAACTATATTTTCTTGACCACAATTTGACCACATTGCTCACATTTTACCCACATAAAATTGAGTTAAATATAGGCAGACGTGGTCAAGTAGAACACCAACAATACATATTAATCGGGAGACTCGGGCAAATCTGATCAAGTAGAGCATTTTGTAATTAGACGGAGATGATCTTCCCGCTCCTAGAGGCTGTGCTCGCCGCCGGAGGGCGGGCGCTGGTAGCGACGCCGCGCCGCGACGTCGTACTTGAGCTCGCGCCGCGGCTCGCCCGGGCTTTTCCGGCGGAGGTCATCGCCGTACTTTATGGCGGCAGCGCAGATCGCTGGGTGAGTGGTCGCTTAACGCTCGCAACCACCCATCAGCTCCTGCGCTTCCATCAAGGTTTTGATCTCGTAATTATTGACGAGTTGGATGCGTTACCAAGGATACCAAAACACACACGATTAGTTATAAATTACTTGTTCAATTGATGCCGGAATGAACTGTCCTTTTCTTCCATGCGTCTTACCCACAGGTGTGTATAACTTAATTTCTTTGAATATTTCTAGAATCAACTCTTTTTTATCTCCATCGCTCATCAATGGCCATACTTCTGGAATCCCAAACAATACCTCATTCATATCTTCAGACAGCTTTGTTTCTTCCTCAGGCAATTTTTCCAACTCGCTCAATACTACCTTCTCATTTTCTTGTTCATCCTTGTTATGTTCTCTCAATTCATCTTGAGTGATCAGATCGTCAGCAAACATTCGTTGCCACTTTTTACGACGTTCTTTAATACGTTTGAGTTCATTGTTAAGATCATCACGTAATGATAGATTAGCTTTTTCTTTCTTTGAGACTTTAATTTCTCTCATGGTACCTTCATCAATTGCAATTCTATCTTCGATCCATTCCAAGAATAACTTTTCTACCAACTCCTGACGAAACATCGGCATATCGCATCCACGACCTGTTTGTCTTCCAACACAAATATATGATGTTATTTTATTGTAGCTGCCATCTTTACGCTTATTCTGGTGATACCGACCGGACATTTTGCTTCCACATTTACCACAAATCAATACACCACTGAACCAATACTCACGAACTTTAGAATATCCATCAAAAGACCTGCGCTTCATTTCAGCTTTGTGTTCTTCGTATTCTTCCCATGTGAAAACAGTTTCTTGAGATCCTTCCTGTATGATAAGGTCCACTACGCCTTCTTTTTTACGGCTCGCATATTTACCGTTTGCTTTCTTCCCTCCATAACGTAGCTTACCAGCGTAGTATGGGTTGTCCAGAATGTACCACACAGAAAATGAAGTCCACTTATATCCACGGCGAAGAAATCCCATTGCGTTCAATTTTTGTGCAACACCCTTTATACCGTCACCTTCCAAATAAAACTTACGCAACATCCTGATTTGCATAACCTCATCTTCAACCAACTTTTCATCCTTGTCATATCCAAAGTTGATCGGACCACCGGGGCGGCGTCCTTCCATAACCATTTGCTCCATGCCGAACCTTACACGCTCTGCTGTGTTCTCACGTTCCCACTGAGCGATGTCAGCAACTAACCTTATAAATAGCCGTCCAGTAGCCGTGCGCGTCTCAAACGACTCCGTACAGCTCTGAAACTTGACGTTATATGTCTCCATTATCTTTAGTAGATGATCACAATCACTAGCAGATCGTGTCATACGGTCAAGTTTATATACTAGAACTACGTCAAATATATGTTCTTGAATATCACTGATCATCCGTTTCATTTCAGGACGTTTCAGATCCTTGGCAGACCAACCATCGTCAATGTACACTTCTGCAACTTCCCAATCCTGCGAATCTGCATAAGCCAGCAAGCGGCGTTTCTGTGCTTCAATCGAGAATCCTTCCAAAGCTTGCTCGTCTGTGGATACTCTTATATATATCGCTGCTTTCATCTATATCACTCCTTGCCTGTATTGTAGGGGAGAGGCAGAAAAAAGACCATACCCGATTGAGTATGGCCAATTATTCAATCATATGTATAAATCACTGTGTTAGCTAATTCTTTCTGTTCTTTTTCCCATGAAATTGTTGTCAAAAGTGCTAACAACCCAGATGAAAAAGTTAATACTGCTTCTAATACTATCTGCCATAGTTTATATTCTTCTCCTGGTCCCATAAATATATAAGATGTCCCGACGAAACCGATTAACAACACAATTAGCCCTAAATATATTGATGCTAAAATTATTTTTCCTTTAGGTATCATAGAAATACTAGCAAACAAACAGAAATAAATACCTATCAAATTAAACGCAATTCTACCAAGTAAATATTGTACAATTTCGTTAGAAAAGTATCCAAACCACACCTCTAACCAAATATTAGCTACAAAATATACAGCAACTGCAGTAATCGCTAACATCGGTATGAATCCGATCCATCTAGCCCAAATTGGCAACCTACCATATTCAAACATATGTATTTCCCCTTATATATCCACATCGGCTGCGGAATTTGCTGTAACATATAATACATCAGTGTAAAACATTGTATAATTTATGTATATAATCAATTTTGAGCAATAATATTCAATTTTTTACCGCTAGGAATTTACAATATATTCATGGTAATATTTTCTTATGGAAGGAGAGACAGCACCATGGAGTATACGTGTTGTTATACTTTCATCCGGGTCGGAGCAGCAGTTGCCGCTCAAGCCTACTCTTGAATGAACTCATATAAATCGTCAATGTGGCATCCAATGGCTGAAGCTATTGTCTTTGCTGACGACAAAGACATATAGCGTGAATTTGTAGCATAATTGGAAATTTGGGTTTTACTAATCCCAGTAATTTCACTTAACCATTGTTGGTTTTTACCTATTTCTCTGAGTCTTCTACTGAGTAGGCAACGACCAGGTTTGTAACCCATGATCGGCCTCACAATATATTTTTTTATCAAAAATACGAACATAAGTTCTTTTAGTGGCATTTATATGGTATTATTTACGCAACAGCTTGGACAAAAAACACTAAGGGGTTGTTACAATGGAAGATCAGTTGAAACAGTTAGCAAAAAATATTATTACAAGAACAAGTTTGACTGTTGATGATGCCGATCTCGTTAATGATCTTTGTTCCCTGACAGCTTTATCTTTGCTATATTTTCAATTAAATCCCGCACTGCTTCTTCCACCAGAGGATCATCCCTCAAATTAATGTTGTACTTCGCTTCAGCCTCCTTAATAACATTTAAAATAACTGCTTCAGGGAGTGGGCTAGGAATACTCTCCTTTTCAATTTTACCAGTAGTAAGCCACCCTACTTTCACATCAAAAAATTCAGCTATTTTAGCAGTCATTTCATGGTTAGGTTCTCGTTTGTCTATCTCATACATACCTAATGTTGACTTAGCAATTTTAAGAATCTTTGATAATTCCTCTTGCGACAGCCCTTTCTTGTTTCTTAAGTATGAGAGCCGTTCACCGAATGATTTCAAAGAAACTCACCTCCATTAATGTATTATATATCACGTATCGTGAACAATAATCATTTGATCACGATAAGTGAAATAAAAACTTGACGATCACATAATGTGATTGTATACTGTGTTCAAGGGGTCACGAAACGTGACTGAAAGGAGGATTACCATGAAAAATCAAAAGATGATTACCCTACGCGGTGACAGGTCCCTGAAAGAGATTTCCGAAGAAATCGGCATACCTTATAGTACTTACGCAATGATTGAAACAGGAAGAAGATTTCCCAGAAAAGAATTAGCAATGAAATTGGCTCGTTTTTATAATGTAACGGTTGACGAACTTTTTTTTACTCTAATTGATCGCGCTTCGTGATCACAATAACTAATAGGAGTGATTATGTATGAAAAAAAGATACACAGTTCGTAGTGACAAAAATAACGGACGATTTGATGTTTATGACCGCGTTGAAAATAAGGTATCCCGATCCTACCCAAGTTCAAGTAAACGTTCTGCTGATAGCCTTTGCAAGTATATGAACAATCAAGATAAAAAGATTGGAGTTGTTGCTTAATGAATCAACTTCAGCAATTTATGTACGGACACCAAGAAGTAAGAAGCACATTGATTGACGAACAACCTTGGTTTGTTGCAAAGGACGTTTGTGATGTTCTAGAAATCGCAAATCCCACACAAGCCATCAACCGCTTGGACGTAGACGAACGGTCTATGTTGAACATAGGTCGTCAAGGTGAGGCGAATGTAGTTAATGAATACGGACTGTACTCATTAATTATAGGCAGCCGAAAACCGGAGGCCAAACAATTCAAACGCTGGATCACACACGAAGTTATCCCTAGTATTCGTAAACACGGCGCTTATATGACACCACAAACAATAGAACAAGCTATCACATCACCAGACTTCCTTATCCAACTTGCAAACAAAATTAAAGATGAACAGACGAAAAATAAGTTGCTTGAAGAAAAAATAGAGCAGGACAAGCCTAAAGTCCACTTCGCTGAATCAGTTGAAATCTCCAAAGATTCTATATTAATCGCCGATCTAGCCAAATTGCTAAAACAAAAAGGTGTAGATATCGGAGAACATCGACTTTACAGATTTATGCGAGAAGAAGGATACCTTATCAAGTCTGGTTCTGAGTATAACAAACCTACACAACGTTCAATGGATCTAGGAATATTCGAGATTAAAACAGGTTATCGCAGTGGTTCAGGCGGTGTTACAAAACTAACTTATACATCTAAGGTAACCGGAAAAGGACAAATTTACTTCATTAATAAGTTTTTAAAACATTCCGCTTAATAACAATTCAATTTTACACAACTAATAACCTTCTCAAAAGGGATAAATTTACACAAGGAGGAACACACATGCGTAAACAACAAGGATTAAACCCCGGGCTATCCCCTAAAGCATGGCACAAACTGATCGTACGTATGCGGAATATGAACATTAAGTATCGCGAAGAGTTGTATGAAACTTATTTGAAGGAGTTGAAGAAAGTTGGCTAAAAAACTCGAGGATATCACAAATCGCAAACTGACACTGGTAATTCCATTCAAACGACCGGACAAGCCCAATCGTGAAACGCGCATATTCACACCAACATGCATCTGTGGTGCCGAAGCAGAGTACGAAGTTTACGATAGCTTACAGCCACACTGCAAAAGTTGCACTCAGGAAGCCATGACCAGCACCATCAAGCCATTTGTGAGACCGATCGGAGGGTTTGACGATGCAAGCTAAGTACCCGCCACCAGCACCATCAATTCAATTTTACTTCACAACCGAATGTGGGCGTAACTTTCAGTGGGCTGCGGTAAGCATGGATAGCCTTCTCAGGGAAGTTACAGAAAAGGGATTGCGTATTAAAGAGGTTCGCACCATGGATGAACAAAAAGCCCTTGAAGCATCAATAGAACTGGGTAAAGCCTACATCGAAAGAGAGCTGAAAGAATCTGCTTAAAACGGTAGCTGACATTTTAGAACATTACAGAGGGGAGACGAAAGGGGATGATTCCACAGGATCGGACATTTTATCTGGAAATGGCGAAGTTGAAACCGAAGGACAGGCGATGGGTGATGATGTGCTTTAAGAATTACGCAAGAGTATGGAAAAAGGAACAGGCAGCCATTGCAGGGCCGCCCGTGTCAGTTGCTTATTAAAAAACCTACAGAAATCATAACACGAATTAGGGAGGAATGACAGTGAGTAATTGGGATGAAGCGATGGAACACATAGCACAACTTGAGACGGAAAACGCCGAGTTACAGCGCGAATTAGCTGAAGCAAATGACTATATCGAGCATTACGAGGATCAGTTCAGATGAAGACGCAGGACGAACGCATCCGGTACGTGATTCAGCATAAGGATGGAACGTTCCTGAACGTCCGTGGTGAGCGCAAGGCAGACTTTATGACCGTAGATCGCTGGGTGAATGTAGAGGACATAGACGCGTTCCTACACGGGTATTACGCACCAGAGAGACCGGAGGATTACCACGCACAGCCAGTACGGATCACATATGAATTGGAGGTGTCAGAATGAGTGAGCTCAACCTTTACCAAAAGATTGTTCAGGTCCGTATGATCGCTGAAGGATTCAGCAAGGACAAATCAAGCTTCAACTATTCATACGTCTCAGGTAACCAAGTACTAGGCAAGATCAAAGACAAAATGAATGAGCTTAACTTGCTACTATTTCCATCGACTAAAGTTGGTGAGCACCATACACACGCTTATAAAACTGCTAAAGGTAAGGACGTTCTGGACTTCGTGGTGAAAGGAGAAATGTCTTATACCTGGATCAACGGTGATAAACCGGAAGAACGTGAAACGGTCACATGGGCCTATTATGGACAGCAAGACGAAATATCTAAGGCATATGGGTCAGCGCTAACTTATTCAGAACGTTACTACCTACTGAAGAGCCTAGGACTTCCTACAGACGAAGATGATCCTGACGCTAAGCAACAACAACCAGTGCAACAGAATCAGCAGTCCAGACAGGCTACGCCGCCACCTGCACCACCAAATACACAAACCCAATCAAATACAACAGCAACACAACAGAATAGCTCTAGCACAACCACAGGTCCGCAAGGATTGATAAGTGACGCTCAGATCAAATTATGTCACCGCAAAAAAACTGAAAAAGGAATTGATGATGATGATTTTCGCCGCATGATATCCGAGATTGGCGGTAGAGAGAGTATCAAGGAGCTCACCAAGAAAGAAGCCAGCACGTTTATCACTCTACTGAGTAACTACCAGAAGGGAGCATAAACCATGCAGAAAAAGAAGAAAAAGGTGCCTGCCCCATGGAGGTCGGGAATCCTTGATCACCACAAGCGCAATAAGCGAAAACGCGGCGATGTCACCAAAGTAACTGCACAGGTACGTGAAGAGGTCAACAGACGGTCGATGGAGCTACTTGGCACAGATATTCCGGTATGCGAGCGTTGCGGAACACCACGGGAGCTAAGTAAGGCTCACATTCTCGAAGCAGCTCACATGGGACCCGGATATGATCCAGCAAACATTATGAACTTGTGTGGCACTCACGGATTCAGAGGTACATGTCATGATTGGGAGGATCAAACATTTATCGGTCGGCAGTGGAAGAAACAATACGGTGCGATGCTGCGGCTCTACTATAGCGAAGGTAACGGTAAAAACTATTGGAGTTATAAGGAGGAAGCATGAATGAGCCATCCATGCCTTGACATTTACTACCACCATATGCCAGTTAACCACCCTACAACGTGGACATATCCTAATGATTACAAATATCCGGTTGCATACGACGAAAAGGAATTCGGCGCTAGACCAATAGGAATTATATGCACAGGCGGTGAGTTGGTTTGTATGGACGAAGGATCATACCACGAACCTCCAGTTTATGACCTTGATGTTCAAGAGATTCTTATCATTAATCCAATAATGAAATGTTGGGGAAGGGGTCTTAATTATGGATCACGATGAAATTGACCATTTCATATCTCTTCTGGAAAAGTGGAAAACAGATGATTTGAACTGGGGAGAAGTGAATGAGCTTTATGAATTAAGATACAGATTTGGTGATTCAATAAGTCAATATTATTGGGAATGGACCGCTGAATAAAACCGATAGTCATCTTTATTATTGCATTCTTTATCGCTTATTTATTATTTAACGAAAACTAAAGGAGATAGGACAATGAGTAAATTCAGAGCCTGGAATCCACAACTAAAAATTATGTCTTATGATTTCTGCGAGATTAACGTTTCTGGAAGTAACATCGTTGCATCCGTAGAGGAAGGGTGTCTTGAAGTAAAGTACTTAAAAGAACCACTCATGCACTATAGAGAGGCTCCTACAATGGAGCCTACAGGACTACATGACAAACTTAAAAATAATGTTTGGCAAGGAGATATCATCAAAATACCAGTTGAAATCAACACCGAGTTTCATGGAGATTTCACTTTGCACGAAGTGATAAAGATTAACGGTCAATGGGTCACTTCTTATTTGAGGTCGGAGAAAGGTGCAAAACTTCCGAAAGGTTATCTTCGTGGATTCTTGTTAAAAAATTACGAATTCGATACAACGACATTTTTATACAACATAGATTACGAACCAACTACTGAAATTGAGGTTGTCGGAAACATCTACGAGAACCCGGAGCTCACCCATGGAACGTAACCGTGTTATCCAAGAAATGGACAAGCACCTAGAAGTCTGCAAAACGTGCCCATTGAAACTGAACAAGCGATGGGCACACCCATCCTATAACCGCCTACAGAAGCATTGCAACGAAAAGTGTCCTACAGGTAAGGAGCTGCGCAAAGTCGCTGATGATCTAGACCAGATCGTGAAGGATAAACGCAAAAAGAAGGGGATGAGCGCGTGACCAGTGCAGATTATGAAAAGTTGGCGCTACGTGAGATATCGGAGAACGGCAATGTATCACCTTCACTTGCTATCAAGATGCTGATACACATGAAATCTCTTGAAACTCCAAGAGTGCAGATTGATAAGCGGCTGCTGGATCGGAGCTATGGAATTCCAAAGGGATTCAAGTCTTATTTAGAAAGGGAAGTGAGCGCATGAAAGCTCAGATTGCAATGTGGAAGGAGTTCATCACCGTATATACCACAGCCTTAGCAGAGGCAGAGAAATACGGTGATGTGGGTGGGATCGAGTGGAATAAGCACATGATCCACTTTTACACGGAGAAGATTGATGAAGCTGAGAAGTTGAGCGCTTAGTCTTTGACATATTCCAAAATATCTGATACTTCACAGTTGAAATAATTACACAACTTATTAAGGGTATCATAGTCGATGCCCTTTCCTTCACCATCATAAAGCTTAGCAAGTGTCTTACGAGTAATATTAGTTTCCTTTTCGAGTGCAGCAAAACTTTTTACTTTATTAAGACCCATCAACTCAGATAATTTCACTTTTATCATATCTATCACCGTTCCTTTGATCAATTAATTCTATCATAAACTTTATTACGCAAAAATATATGATTCAATATCAAACTGAGTACTACTGTACACATTATGCGTATTATAGTACACTGTAGTTATAGGAGGTGCACGAACATGCTAGTTAATGTCAAACAGATCGGAAATCGTCTTGGAGTTAGCAGAGGCACCATATTCCGTCTCATGAGAGAAGGGATGCCACATAAAAAACTCACACCGCGCACCCTTCGATTCGATGAAGACGAAGTTCTTGAGTGGGTAGAGAAAATTCAGAAAAAGGCAGTTTAGGTGGTGTCTACATGGGAGGCTGGATAAAGCTTTACAGACAGATTCAAGATAGCCCGTTGTACAGACAGCTAAACAGTAAACAAAGAGATGTAATGATCAACGTTCTATTGATGGCTAATCACAAGGAAAACGAATGGGTGTTTAAGGGTGAAACCTTCAAAGTTAAGCCCGGGCAGTTTATCACTTCACTCGATGGAATTAAAGAAAAATGCGCTTCAGATGTCACGATTCAGAATATAAGGACTTGCTTGTTGAAATTAGAAAAGAGTGATTTTTTAACAAACGAATCAACAAACAAAAACAGGCTTATAACCATTGTAAACTGGGACATTTATCAGGGTGATGATGACGAACTAACAAGCAACTCAACAAGCAATCAACAAGCAACTAACAAGCAACTAACAACTAACAAGAATGTAAAGAAAGAAAAGAAAAAACATTGTGCCGATAATATCACTCTCACAGAAAGCGAATATGAAAAACTTTGCACTGAATATGGTAAGGATTTGGCTGATGTAAGTATAAGTCACCTTTCTAGTTACAAGATTGAACAAGGTTATAAAACCAAGTCTGACTATCTCACGATAAAAAGATGGGTTATAGATGCAATAAAGAAAAAGGGATATACAAAGTCAACACCCTACCAACCAAAATTAGAAGAACCAACCCAAATAGATCCTTACTTGGAGGCTGAGTATGCAAAAAGAATGGGCAAGGACACTAGAAGCGCATGAGGAAGCGTTAGGAATATTCCTCAATGAACCAGAGTTGTTCAGAGAGTGCTTACCACTTTTAAAACCAGATTTATTTTTGGATTACGAATGGTTGTATCGTGTAATGAGAAATGTTGATGATTCAGAAGGTCTGACATTCGCTGGAGTGGTGAGGTCGAAGGAGTGTCCAGTAGAACGGTTGGAAGATGTAAAGATGTTGAAAGAAACATTCTTTAACGAGAATCGATTACCATCGCTGATCAAGGAAATGAAGCGTACACGGATCAAGCATGACCTGTACGTTATTGGCACAGAAATGATATCTAAGCTAGGAACGAATGATGCAGACGATATCCTTCGCGAAGTGCAGAAAGAGATTATGCATCTGCAAACATCGGAAGGTGAGGACATTTCAGATACATCCGGAGACGTCGAAAAGTGGTTCCAGTACATCATGGAAATTGCCGAAGACCCAACTAAAGCCTTTGGGATGCTAACCGGACTAACTAAGATAGATTCTATACTAACCGGATTGCATAGGCAGCACTTTTCCGTACTAGGCGGTTACACGAGCATGGGGAAGACAGCAATTGTGATTGAAATGTTACTTAGAATGAACGCCGCTGGATACAAATGTGCGATGTTCTCACTAGAAATGTCTAAGCGTGATCTTTATAACAGGATGATGTCCAGCCTCATGCAAGTGAATAGCCGAGATTTGAAGATGGGTCGTTTGCTGAAAGAACAGTATCAAAAAATACCAAGCTTTAAAGAACAGCTGAAAAGCCTATACATTGACGATACTCGCGGACTTACCGCGGATCAGATATGCGACAAGATTAAATATCTAAAGCGTAAGCAAGGACTTGATTTCGTGGTAGTGGATTACATCCAAGACGTAGGGGAAACCGGAGAGACGAACGACAACGGTGGTAGTGCTATTGCGAGAATATGCCGGAAATTACGAAAGTCAGCACTTGATGATGATGTTCATGTTATGGGATTGTCGCAAGTATCCAGAGCAATCGCGTCAAGAGAGGACAAGCGTCCTAAGGTGAGTGACCTTGCAGGATCTACAGGAATAGAGACATCAGCGGACGTGATTATGCTTGCTTACCGAGACGAGTACTACAACCCAGACACAAACTATAAGGGAGTCGTTGAAATTGACATAGTGAAGCACCGCAATGGAGAGATTGGCAGGGCAAACCTGAGGTTTGATAAGACAACCCAAAAAATCAGCGATTACAGATAAGGAGGGCTCATGAACTGGGATGGAGTGTTCAGCCGATTGTCCAGGGGAGCGTTAAAAAGTGGTGAAATCACCGAGGACGAATATCGGGAATTGCTTATAGGCGGGGACGTGACCAGTAGATTAGGAAATATGATTGAGATGTTAAGAGAGAAGAAACTAGTACAGTTGGTGAAAGGCGCGGAGTTCATTGATTCTATCACACCAGAAGATCGAAGGTATGAAAAAGCTATTGAGAAGTACAACGGTATCAGCCAGTCGCTAGAGTACACACCAGAACAGATACAGTTAGATACCAATCCTACTTACCTAACGGTGTACACTGCACTCATAACACACTTAAACAAGCACGGCAGAACGATGAAATACGAGGAATTACGTAGGATGTTACCGATGCTCACACCGCAACAAATCAATTGGGGAATGTGGGAGTGTGAAGACATAATCAGCCACGTGTTCGAAGAGGTGGAAGACAAGCCAGCCTAAAGAAAGGAGCGTAACCCATGAGAATCCTATGTAGACTATTCGGCCACAAGTACGACTACAACATGCGGAGATGGCACAAACGGTGTAAGCGGTGTGGGAAGACGGCGTTGTAAGAAAAAAATGAGGAGAGTGAAGAAAGTGAAAATTAAAACAATAGAAACGAATGAATGTGAGATTCAAATTAACGCTAGAAATGCAGGGGACTTTGGTTTTGTAAGAATCGGCGGTCAAAGTAGATCACCGCGTGAGGAATACAGACTTTGCGAAGAAATTGTTGGGAATATCAAACGTCATGTAGATGATATCGGCTGGACCAATATCCATCAAAAACTGATGTATGAAACTGAAGACGGAGAACAGTTTGAAACGATGTTTGAGGCACTGGAACATCTGTATGACACAGAAGGATGTGGATCGTATTTTGAGTACAGGTATAAACATCCGAATGAAAAGTATGGAACAAGAAGCCGCGCAAATAACTTTGAAAAACTCATAGTTGATGCTTACGCTTACCCATATAATTTTGAACTTGTAAGAGGTGAACTAACTCCTGAACAAACGATGTTCCTCTGGAAAGTGGTAGATGCATCGCTTGATGATAAACTGCCGAAGGCCATCAATTCGACTGAATCACCCAGCGCAGCGGCAGCCGAAACAGGTATAGGGGGTTCCTATGAGTAAACTAACAGAGATCAAAGAGAGGGTAGAATCATTCAACACTGATCCAAACTTATACGGTGTAGTTATGACAGTGGATGAAATGAACCACCTACTTTCTCTCCTAGAAGAAAAGGACAAAGCCCTACAGGAGATATGGCAAACTGAAGACTTTCTCAGTGGTAGTACGGCAGATGCCATGAGAAGAAGAGCGTACGCTGCTTTGACATCATCTAACAACGAAGGAGATACGATATGACACCAGAACGGAAAGAAGAGATCAAACGTGATGCACAGTCAGGCAAGGGGTATGAAGACGCATTTATCTTAAATCAAGAAGTATTAGAGTTGCTGGCTGCTCTAGAAGAGTCACAACAACAAGCAGAACTTGCGTATGCGGCATATGAAGGGCTTCAAGGATACTGTGTAAGTCGTGGAGAGTACGATTCGTTGCTTAACAAACATAGCGCACTAGCTAGAGCACACCGTGAGGCACAGCAGACCATAGCCCGACAACGTGAGGCGTTGGAAGTATCAAATGAATCCATCTGCGACCTTTTACGTGATCAACCAAATGAATTGTGGACAATACAAGAAACCCAAAGCTGGTTGGACATTGGGAATGGTGCTTTGAAGTCAATTGCGGAAGTCCTAGGTGATGAGGAAGGGAGCGACAAGGCATGATGATCTTCCTTTGTTTATGGATTGCTGGGTTATCAGGTTTTTACTTTGGGTACAAGCAGGCTGAAATTAAGTACAAGCCGAGGGAGGGTAAGTCATGACACAAGAAAAGCCAATCGTAATAACTGTTTTGGTCAAGGATGGTGGATACGACACTATAGGTATCCTGCCAAGTATGATCGGACCATTAGCAGAAGCAATTCGCAATAAAGGGTATGAGGTTGCTCATCTGCCCAGTAAGTCAATAGAGGTTGAAGGCATCCTAATAACAGGAAAAGGGATCGGCGAGCGAGTTATCATGCTCGGAATGGAGGGAGTCAAGTCATGACACAGGTAAAGGATAAGACAGATCAGCAGCTTAACCGGGCGCTGGCTGAGTTGATGGGATGGACTGATTTTAAAGAGGATGCTCATGGAGGAACGTGGGCAACAGCACCTGACTATCGGTGGACAAACAAAAGGCCAGACTACTGTTCTGACCCTGCTGCCAGCCTAGAGGTACAGGCAAAGGCTATAGAGGTAGATGCTAGTAATTTTATAAATCGTTTAGCTTGGATTGTAAGAGATAGGATATCTGGGGATATGGAATGGACTAATAACGATATCGTTGTATTACTCAACGCCAGCCCACGAGAGAGGGCAGAGGCGGCATATATCACGCTACAGGGGGCGCAGAAATGAATAATTACGATCCAAGGGATCCGCGTTACAGTCCGCCAGAAGGATATTGCCCAAGTTGTAAAGATCACACGACACAAATTGACCGCTTTGGATGCTGCCGTGAATGCGGAACGGAGGTACGAGATGAAAGCGGGAGATAAGGTTGTGCCGATTGGATTCGTCGATAAATCACGTCCAGGCACAGTGCGAATGATTACTTCAGATAGCGCAATTGTCACATGGAAGATGGGGTCAAGAGGATGGAACTGGACTGTTAAACATAATTTAAATGAACTGGAAAAGGTGGAATGAAAAATGAAGATAGTACAAAGAAAAATGTTTGTTAATGAAAAAGAATCGGTTATCAACACATGGTTATCAACACTATCTGCTGAAGATATTATTTCTGTAAATTTTAGTACAGCATCATTTGAAGGAAATACGGACGAATATACAGCAATATTTTTTAAAACTACTAATACGGAGAGCTTTGACAATGCCGAATAAAGAGGGACGTTACAACCGCCAAGAAGTGCTTGAGAGCAAACTGCCATACTTCATACCGCGTTCGCAAAGGTGGAACGGAGAGCAATATACCTTCGCGGTGCTACTAAGCAAGACACGGTGCAAAGAGTTGGGTGTACCGATCCTCGGTGATGGGCATGAGCAGCCGTCAGCGTTTCTGTACGCGCCAAACGCCGGCAGAGGAACCAATGACCTAGATCACCGATATCACGCCTTATATGACCGTACAGACGCATACGAGGCGATCAAAGCTAGGCTGCATCCGCGCGAGATTATGGGTACACGGCCGGAGGACAACAATTCGACTGAATAACCCAGGCGTAGCCGGGGGCCGAACCAGATCATTAAGGGAGTAGGAGTATCCCTCCTCTCCCAAAGGCAGAGTGGACGCAAACTGTGAAGGAGTGAACTTATGAATAAACGCATTAGGAAGAAGAAAATGAAGATTTGTGATTTTTGCAGTAAGAAGAAGAAAACGCAAGAGATATATGGGGATTTACAAATCTGCGCAGATTGCAAAGTAAATGAAGATAGCAGTTTAGCTATCGCAATGAGTATAGAAGGTTAGTGCACAGTACGAAAATTCAGGGACAGAGAGGGTTAATAGCCCTCCTCTCCCACAAGGAGGATATAAGAGATGAATAGATTTGAAGTCGAAGCTAAAGAAACGGAATGGAAAAAGGTACTACGAGATATGAAGGAAAGTGGAGTCATAACCAGCGCCACACAAAAAAACTTGAACGGTAAAATCAGCGTGTGGTGTTACGATCAAACGCATGTCGGGGAGAAAGCTCAATGACACAAAGGGACTGGCAAAAGGATATGGAGAGAGTCAATATTTTCGAGCATGCCAAAACGCTCTGCAACAACCCGTTTCCACCATCCATAGAACATGAACCAACAGAGGTAGCTTTAGGGTACTGGCTCCAAGAAGCCAAAGAGCGCGGAGAACGGGAACAAGAGATTAAACGGGCAATCGGTAGATGTTTGGTGGCAGGTAATTCACTTGGCAGCATTATCATGAACTACAACTTGCCAGAAGGTCATGAAGAATGGTCATTCCAAGAAGCAAACTCATATTTCTTCGGTAAATTCTACAATGATCGTCCATCTGCTTACGAGAGTTACGAAACGTGGATTGCGTGGAAGGCGATCATGGGTGCATCAGAAATTATGTCCACCCTATACCCAGATACCCCAGCACCCACACCACTAAAGACACGGCATGTCTGCTTCCACTGTGACGGGGAAAAGAGGTTTATGATCCCGCATGAAGACCAAGCACCGACCATTGAACCTTGTGAAATCTGCAATGGTGAAGGGACACTGCTGTATGACGAAGAGCAACTTAAGCGACTATTGCCAGATCTAGCACCCAAGGAGGGGCAGCCATGATTAAACGGTTCATCCGCCGGCAGATCATTAGATACATCCGCAGGAACTTCGGGTCATTTGAACAGGACTCAATCCATGTGGTGATTATGAGTAAGCAGGGATATAGGTTCTTCCGGGAAAACGTAGGACCATATTTGCAGCCTGAGGAGGTCAAATAGATCATGGATCCTGAACGTATTGCGCAGATGAAACGGGCGTTTGAGAAATATGGATCACTTGCGAGCGATTCAATTATCGAGATGCTTACAGGATTAGAAGAGTATGAAGCAAAAATAATCATAAGGGAACAAACAGCGTTGCATTACTCCGAACTTGCAAATGAACGAGCTGCAAGATTGAAAATAATGACAGAAGCACTAGAAAAAATTAAAGCAGCAGCGCCAAATCCGTTTTATCACATTGCCAAAAAAGCATTGGAAGAAGGAGATTTATCATGAAATTTAACTTTACCAAGCAGCAAGTAATAGTGCCCATACCGTTGTTCCTGGATGAAAACGGGATAGATACCAATGCCAAGTTGATGAGTTTAGAGATCCAAGGTGACAAGGTAGTCATTACTTATGAGGATGGGGAGAAGTGATGGCATACTTACCCGATTTACACTATTGCTGCGTTTGTAAAGAATACCTTGGACCAGATAACGGTGACGGAATTTGTCCTGAATGTGATGTTGAAGAAGGTGAACAAGAAAACAAGGAGGGCGAATAGATGCCGAAGTTCAGAAAAAAGCCTGTAGAGATCGAAGCCGTACAGTTTACAGGTGACAATGCTTTTGAAATCTACGGATTTATGGATAAACCAGTAGTGCTTAAAACCCGCCAAGACCATGAAAGATGGGATAACTTCGAGCGATATATCAAAAGTGATGGTTTGAAAATTTACACACTGGAAGGTGCGATGATAGCTAGTCCGGGAGATTTCATCATCAGAGGCGTAAAGGGCGAGTTCTACCCGTGTAAGCCGGATATCTTCGTAGCAACCTATGAGGCGGTTGAGGAAGGATATAACCAATGACACTACTGATTTTAATATTCGCCCACCTGCTGGCAGATTACCCGTTACAAGGAGAGTTCCTCGCTACAACTAAGGGCAAGAACCTCATATCGCTTGTGTCACATGCAGGAATCTGGACCGGAACCATCCTTATAGCAGTGCATCTGCTAGGGTACGGAGTAAACTTTAACGATGTTATATTCCTGTTCGTGATCCATGCGATTGCAGACTATTGCAAGGCTAAGCCAGTAGGGATATATGGCAGGATGGACGCTTTAAAAGGCGGATTGCTCTTAGATCAGATAATTCACTTGCTGCAAATAATTGTGCTGATGGCGGTAAAAGGTATGTTTTAGGACGATAGGCCTTCGAAACGACCGCAATACTTAGCGTAGCGGAGGCCGCAGGGCTGGATGAACTTATAAGGGGGCTGAGACCCCAATCAAAGGAGACGATCAATTATGAGTAGTGGAATCAAACGCCACCGTCGTATATCCCCTATGCCAGTAGTATCCAGCTTTCCGCCACCGAATCGGCAGAGTGTTCACAGTGAAGAAACCACAAGAAAGATGACAGCAGAGGATTGGGAGAAGTACGGACCACTCAACCCAACGCCGCGGAATAAGAACCACTACATGTCAGGTAAGAAAGGTGGGAAGAAGAATGAAAAGCAAGTACGGGGCGAAAAAGACGCAAGTTGACGAGATAGTTTTCGATTCACGAGCAGAAGCCAAGAGATACCGTGAATTAATGCTTCTAATACGCGCTGGTGAGGTCACAGAGGTCGAGTTACAGCCATCATACGTATTAATGCCCGGATTCAAACACAAAGCCACAGGCAAGCGTGTACAGGCTATCACGTACAAAGCAGACTTCTTAGTAACTTATGCAGATGGACATCAAGAGATCGAGGATGTTAAGGGGATGAAGACTCCCGTTTACTCACTTAAGAAAAAGCTATTCATGCACGCTTATCCAGACTTACAGATACGAGAGATAAGCGCATGATGGCGGCGTGGATCAACCTTGGCACCAGTTACGAGCTTGTGAGCCAATACGGAGCCCGTGTAGGCACTCTTATAACGTTGGACAAGCAAATACATGACCGCAACTTAAAGTAGCTGTATGAGCCTCCTATTGGCTTTAGAGTAGATAAGTATAAATTCATTGAAAAGAGACTGGTAAAGAGAATATCTGCGTGAAATAAAGTTAAAGAAACACGAAGAAAACAAGAGATAATATTACAATAATGGCAGTAAATATAGTATAATATAGGTAATATCAAAACATTTGGACGAAAAGAGGGGTATTCGTGGAAATATCGGAATTAGTAGCTAAAAAGGAACAGTTGCAGTATGAGTTGAACACGGAAAATCAGCGCGGAGCCGTAAAGGATGGGGCAAAGGTTACTCAACTAGAAAACGACATCAAAGCTATCGATATTACCATCGAAGAACAGAGTAAGGCTGAGGAATTACAGGTAGTTACGGCAGAAGCCGCAAAGTTTATGGACAGTCTGGACTTTGAAGGTATAGATCCTAAGGATCTTTTTATCAATTACAACGAGGAAAAAGCAGAGGCATCTTATAATTATGTTAACTCTGTGATTCAAAACGCCATTGTTGAAATGAAAAAGGTAAACTTGCTGAGAATAAAAGAACTTGAAACCACTAATGCAGCGTTGCGAGATAAACATAATCAGTCCGAAGAAGCGAACGAAGCCCTGAAGCACATTGTTGATACCGCTAAATTAGATATCAATGACGCAATTAGTAAGCGTGATGCAGCTGCTAAAGCGCTGGATGAAGCAAACGAGGAAATCACTAGATTGAATAGCCATTTGGAGGATCTTCGTAAAGAAATTGCAATCGGAGCCGCAAATGCTGCGAAAGTGGTAGAGGTAGATGTTCGGAGTGCTCGTGATAAGTGGGAAGAAGAACGCCGCAAGGAGGAAGAATCCAAGGCTGTCATTTACAACCTGCGTTGGGAAGATGATATAAGACGTACTCATTATCTTGCAGAACTCGCAGAGACGGATGAAACTATTCGGTTTAAGTACTTGGAGAAAGGAAAATATCGGGTGGTGACCAGCGAGGATGCAGAATCGTTTCGCACCGCCTACCTCCAAGAGCAAGAACGTAATCATGAGGATATGGCACAACATAGCAGTGTGGAGGACGAGCCAGTAACAGTCCCATCTTTTCGAACAGAAGAAGAACCTACAAACGAAGGCACAATCACTGGATTGGCTGAAGGCACATCAAGTATGGTTGGATCGACTGTTGAAAAAAGACTTGAAGCGCTTGAGTTAGCAGTATTTGGATCAGTGATGGATGCAGCCTAACGGCTGCTTTTCTCTCATGAAAAAAGGCGATAGAGTACTCCACAAGTCAGGAAGTAAAGGGACAGTAGACCGTATTACAAATCCATGGGTATTCGTTGTACTCGATGGAATGAACATAGCAATACCGTACAGTATAAGTAGTCTGGAAGTAATCGAAGAGGAATAAAAAGTTATCTATAGGGGGGATACACATGAAATGGCAGGATTCGTACAATGATACAGTTTCTGAATTACGTATCATGCAAATTCGTGAGATGGAGATTAGGAGACGGGTAGATATGGCCCATGCAGTGTTATTCTCAGGAGGGATGCCGTCATCTATTTATTGCCATATACCACTTGATAAAGGGATCGAGAAGTATAACGCAGCAATTGATGAACTGGAATTAATACAGGCAGAGGTGGACCATCTACAGGAAGTTAAAAACGAAATGGAACAATACGCAGCTCAGTTCGAAGGTCTGGCAAATGTAGTTATATACAAACAGATAATTGAAAACAAAACATACCGTCAGATGGCACCGGAACTTGGATATAGTGAATCTTATCTGCGGAAACAAGTTATGAAAAGGAACAAAGAGGGAACACAAACTACAAAAGCATCATGATATTATGTAAGCATGAGGAATTGGCATTCGGTAGCGCGCGAACCGCCCCTAAGTGCTGATTCCTCGTCACTTTCATTCACTAATGTTCACTCCTTACTCAGCGTCGATTGCTACGGGTCGACGCTACTTTTTTAAGAAATAAAGCGTGTGACAGGCTGGGATACTACCGTAAACGTCAATACGGATGGAAAACAGTGATTATCCTAATCATAAGGTAAAGCTGACAATCCTCATAATGTCTAACGAACACACACGCTTTATATATACTTTATACATTGAGTAAGGCGCTACAAAGATGATTCCAACCAATCAGACCAAAGCTAGGTGTACAGTCCTAGTTAGTAGCCCTTTATTGAGTGTATAAACACTTATCTCACTGAGAGTTCCGGTCGGCTCATGGGATTACAGGGATCGGGTAAACGGAAATGTAGTTCAGTTGGGAGAACAGTCGACGATATCCACGGTTTTATTCCGTGACGGCGTTCCTAGAACAATGTATTGGAAAGTTGGTTCCAGTAGGCTAGTCGTGCGTTCGATCCGCACCATTTCCGCACATAGATGGTACGCCGCATGGTTTGTGGTTTAACTGTCCTCATAGAGGTTCAGCTAGTCCCATCACACATAAAGGGTAACGGTTATCGCCGTTGCTCTTTTTGTTTTTCTCCGGTTCGACCGAATACGCTTAACGAAGTGGAGGCCGTATAGGGTTGAAGCATTCAGACCGATGGATATACCTCTTATACACATCAATGTTTATAGCATACACAGGAGTCATTTACTTAACTTACTACTGGAGGTGAGATAGTGGATCACACTTGCCAAGAGAATAACACCTTAAAACGTATGGGTGAGTGCAAGGTATTCAAAGAAGATGAAGAGTGGGTCATGACAGTGGATGATGGTGGTTCATATATGTACCCGATGTACTGCCCATTCTGTGGGACTAAATTGGAGTGAGGTGAAAACAATGGCATTGACGGATAAGCAGATAAACTTCGTTAACGAGTACATGAAGGATATGAATGGAACAGCAGCTTATCTGCGTGCTGGGTACAAATGTACAGAGGAAGCCGCAAGGAGAGCTGCAAGCCGTTTGTTGACAAATGTTGACGTAATGTCCGAAATCGGACAAAGAACGGACAAAATGCAGGAAGAATCGGGCATGAGTGTCCAGTGGGTGCTAAACAAGTATAAGAAGATCATTGAGAACAATGAGGATGTAGATCCTGCAGTAGCTAAAGGAGCACTGGACAGCGTAGCCAAGCATTACGGAATGTTCAAGGATAAGGTTGAAGTAACTGGTGAAGGTGGGGGAGCGCTACAAGTGGTATTCAGTTCTAACATGAAGAAGGTGGATAAATGAACACCGTAGTTATACCTTATGAACCACAACCAAGACAGATACTTTACCACCAAACAAATGACATTGATGAACTCTTATACGGCGGCGCTGCTGGTGGGGGAAAGTCCGAAGCTACGATATGGGACGCATTACAATATGCTTTAGAATGTCCTGGTAGTCGCCAAATCATATTTAGACGGACTTTCCCAGACTTACAACGTTCGATCATTGCTAGAACGATTGTGGCTTATCCTAAGGAACTTGGTAAGTATAATCAATCAAAGCATGAGTGGACATTCGTTAATGAGTCTATCATCGAGTTAGCCTACTTTGACAGCGATTCACACAAAGCAAACTATCAAGGTGCTGAGTATGACGTAATCAGGTGGGAGGAATTAACACAGTTTGAGGAAAGTTGGTACACATACATGTTATCCCGTTTGCGCGGTTCAAAGCCGTATCCGAGATATGTGAAGAGTACAACTAACCCCGGAAGTGTTGGGCATGCTTGGGTGAAGAAGCGTTTCATTGATGTGGGTGAATGGGAAAAAGTACATGCTATCCATGAGGTTGATGATAGCGGAGATAAACTTTATCATCCAGACACGAAGGAACCAATTATCACTAGGCGTATATTCATCCCTGCGAAGGTGCAGGACAATCCAGCGCTATTAGAAGCCGATCCAAACTATATTGTCAGATTGATGAAGTTATCCGAACAGGAACGTAAGCAACTCTTAGATGGAGACTGGGACACGTTCTCTGGTCAATATTTTAGTGAATTCAATAGGTCCTTACATGTATGTGAGCCGTTCGATATTCCGAGAGAATGGAAACGATTTAGATCCATGGATGAAGGGTACAATGATCCTTTTGTTTGTATATGGGTGGCGCTAGATCCCAAAGGAACGGCTTATGTATATCGTGAATTCGTAAAGAGCAAGCTTTTGACCAGCGAACAGGTAGAAATGGTTTGGCTAAACAGCGGTGTTGAGTCGTATGACTATACGGTAGCTGATACATCGTTTTGGAATAGATCTAAAACAGAGAATGTCACACCAGCAGAATTGTTTATCAAGAAAAACATTCTGTTAATTCAAGCCAAAAAGGAACGCGTGAACGGTTGGAAACGATTGAGAGAGTGGTTACATCCATTTGATAAAGTTGATCATGTGAGTGGTTCGATTTATAAGGATGTGAAGCTTAAGATATTCAACACATGTTTGAAGACAATTGAGTCCATTCCATCAATGGTCCACGATGACAAGATGGTTGAAGATGTGGCACAGCATCCACTTGATCATGTTCCTGATACTTTACGTTATTGGTGCATGAGCAGACCGCAAAACGTTGGAACAGAACGTCCATGGTCAGCAGTGCAGCAAAGTAATAGACAACAGCGATTTGATCACGATGATGACGAAGAAGAGGATGCACCTAAAGCACGAGGATTCTGGTAAGGGGTGATCATATGGAACAATTAGTAATCATTGCGCTGTTGGCAGTGGTTTTTTTGTTATTGTGCGCTATAGGCTATCTGCTACGTCTGAATGACCGTTTAACTGAAAAGGTGATGGCTAAGGACTACAAGGAGTATAAAGCATCAGAACAAAAGCCAGTGGTGTTTGCAGATGTGCCAAGACGTAAGCCGCAAAGCTGGGCTGATGATACGCATCTGCTTGAAGAACTTGGGCAATAGGGGGTGATAACTTGGCAGGGAAAGTAAAGAAGCTGATTGAGGGTATCTTCGGTGTGGATGATAGCGAGACAAAGGAACCAATCAATACACCGCAACAGCAGAAGATCGTTGACATGGTGATGCAGGACTTTGATGTGTTCAAAGAAAACAGGCAGCAGATGGACGAACAATGGAGGCAGGAAGGACGCTTCTACAAAGGAGATCAATGGCATGGGTTACGTCCTGACAATATTAATAATCTGCGTCCTAGTAATGTTGACAATATCTTCGGTGCTCAGATTGATAGCATTGTTGGCAAGATTACTGGTTGGGATCCCTATCCAGACTTTGAAGCGCAAGAGGAATCAGATGAACAGAAAGCTCAAGACCTAAATGACTTCATGCCATCGGAACTAAGGCAGATCGGTTTTGGTTCAAAGTATTACAGAGCCATCCACACTGCTGTACTGCATGGTCCACTGATCTTCAAGGTAATCTATGACCCTACTGTCGAAGGTGGCAGAGGCATGAACCGTTTTGATGGACAGAACGACATTATCCCCGTGGACTTGGGTACATTCTTTCCTGATCCACGAGTGAGAGACTACATTTACCTACAAAAGATGGGTGCTGTGATCATCAAGACCCCTGAAACGTTGGAATACTTCCGTGAGAGATGGGAGAAACAAGGGGCTAAGGTACAGTCTGATATGGACGTGAACGATGTCGAGATATTTAATCACGCCATTAGTTCAGAGAGCAGCTTTAATTATACGGATTCATACTTAGGACAGGACACCGCTAACAATAAAGTATCAGGACTCATTGAATACTGGTACCGCGGACTTCCAAAAATGGTTACTGCTGAAGATAAAGAACTATTCGAAGAATTAGCAACCACTCAACTAAATGAGGGTAAGGATCCATCCGAATCATTAGCCAAGGCTGATGGAAAAATGGAGGGCATTCACTGCATATACGTATCGTCTGGTGGCGTATTCTTGGAGCATAAGGCTTATGTCTACGATCATGGTAAATACCCGTTCAGCGCTCGTACATTATTCCCGTTAGAGGGTAACATACACGGCAAGGGATTCGGTAGAGATATGATCAAGCCACAAACGATGCTAAATAAGTTCACAGAGCTAGCTATTGAGACCATGAGTAAGCAAGGTAATAGCGCCATTATGTATGAGGAAGGTTCTATTAACCGCGTATCCACATGGCAAGATCAACGGTCAACAGCTGGAGCTATGCTACCTACAGCGATGGGAGCACTTACTAATAATCAAATAAAAGAGTTGCAAGGTGTAACTGTACCATCAACTGTGTTTAGCATGATTGATTACTATCTAAACATGCTCCAAAAGATACCTGGACAGTTTGATAGCGCCAATGGTCAGGCATCCAGCAATGTTACTAGTGGTGAGCAAGCAAAAGCATTGATTGCAGCAGCTAGTAATCGACTTAATCCAGTGACAGATGCTATCACACAGGCCATGACAGAAGTATTCACTTTGTACATTGAGCTTATAGCTCAGTTTTATACTACTGCCAGAGTCGCAAGAGTCACTGGACGTAAGGTGGAAGTTAGTCGTGATAGCTTAATTAGTGGAGTACCTACAACGTTAACGAATGATTTAGAAGATGGCACACAAGAGACTCTAGACCTTACTGAAGAGTATGTTCCTATCTTCGATATCAAGGTGAATATCTCAGCGGATAAACCCGTTGACCGAGATTATTGGATCGCCACAGCCAATAACCTAATCAAAACCATTGATCCGCGTACCGGAATGCCAATGATAGACGCCAGAGCATTACTGTACACTATTGAACATGGTCGTATGGAACCTATCAGTGTCATTGAGGAACGGATGAACGTAGAACTACAGAAACAGCAGGAATTGCAGAAACTACAACAGCAAGCTGAACAACTTTCAGCAGAGAATCAACAGTTACAGCAGCAGGTTGGACAGGTTACACAGGAACAACAAACTGTAAATCAGCAAGATAAAGAGTTTGACCAGTCCATGCAACAACAAAAGATGCAATTAGAAGCCGCTAAGGTGGCTGGATCACTCATTAAAGATACGAAACAACCAGCATAGTTAGGCCATTCCTAGTCGTAGGAGTGGCCTTTTATATTGCTTTTACCTCGCTCCCACCCATAGGAGCCATCCGATAGGAGTGTTTGAACATGGAAAACGTGACCGATAACGCCTCCCATAGCGAAGAGATCACACCGGAAGCCTCACCACAGGCTGCCACTGGAGTCAATGAAGCTTTAGAACTGTTTGGGATAGCACCTACTGAACCTGTCGCAGAAGCTGAGGAAGAATCTCCATCCATAGAGACTGAACCTGAGCCAGAACGCAAGGGAAGAACCTACAAGTACAACAAAGAAGATGTATTTGTCCCAGAAGATCAGGTGGACGAATACGCTCGAAAGGGTCTGAACTATGACAAGATCGAAGGTCGAGCCAAAGATTATGAAGCTGCATTGGAGCGCACGGCCAAGCTGAACAGTTTCTCTTCTCACAAAGAGTACATGGAGAACCTAGACCGCTTGGAACAAGAAGCCATTAAACATAAGGAAGATAGTTTCCAATCTCTACGTCAAGCCATGGTGGATCAATATACCGAGGCTGGATGGGATCCGCAACAACTTGAAGAATTTCTTGACAACAACCCATTGCTACAACAAGCAAAGGAAGTTTTATACCGAGAGAAAACCGCGCAAGAATCTGTGAAGGCTCAAGAGGCTGAAGCACAGCAACTGAAGGGCTGGGAAGACCTCTTTGCTAAATATCCGCACTTGGCTGAGGAAACTCCAGAAGAGGGTACAGCGTCATGGTACACGCCTGATATACAGGCGAAGATACAGCGCGGATATGATCCAATCGACGCTTATGAACTAGTTAACCGCGATGCAATTGCTGGTAATCAACGCAAGTTGGCAGAACAAGACGTGCTTAAACAACAACGTTTGAACAAACGAGCCGCAGTCTTAGGCAATACATCCGAAGACTTGGCTCCATCCGTTCCTAAGGAACTGTCTGATGCATTTGCACTATTTGGAATAGAACCACAAGCAGCACAAAAATACGTTAAAAAGTGAGGTAATCAACTATGCCACAAGGATTCAAGTTTGCGTTCAATGACTACGGTGCACCTACGCACCACATGAGTAAGATTATGGCTACTAATGCTGAGGCTTTCGCTCAAGGAGAAGCTGTTAAATTGGCTGCCGGAAGATGGACCAAAGCCACAAATGGTGCTGCCATCGCTGGATTCGCAAATCAAAAGCTCGCAGCTGGTACAGATCAGTACCTCGATGTGGTATTAGCACGTGAAGGAGATTGGTTCGATGCTCCATACACAGGCACGCCAGATGTTGGATTCATTGTAGGCGTTACAAGTGCTGATGTTGCTGCTGATGGATTGTCTGTCCTTGCTTCAGATATTACAGGTGGTCCTTTCGCAGTATCTGAAATCAACACAAATACAAAAATGGTACGCGTTAAAGTTAAATCACGCGTATTCAGCTAATAGGGGGACTAAACAATGCAAACAGCACTTCAATGGGATAAAAACGTACTCGAACCAGTATTTCGTGAACTATATACGCGTGAAATGAAGGACAAACCAGACTTCGTTCCAGCTATGTATGATGTTCAAAAGTCTGACAAAGCCGTTGAATCTGTTGAATCAATGGGTGGCGAAGGTCTGATGGAAGAATGGGGTTACTCTAATAACCAAGTTAAGTACGAGGATGTTGACCAACTCTGGCAAAAATATTACCAACATACTAAGTTCTCCTTAGGACGTGAGATTGATCGCGACTTTGTGGATGATCTGAAATTGACTCAGATTAGAGACAGAATCACTTCACTGGCTGATGCTGTGTACAAAACACAACAAATGCAAGGTGCACAGTGGTTTAACAACGGTATAGCTACTACAGCAGCCATCGACTACCGTGGTCGTACGTATGATGCCAGACTTCCAGATGGACAAGCGTTGTTCTCTGCTGCTCATCCATATAGCCCTACAAATTCCGTGGATACACAGTCTAATCTCATGACAACTGAGTTATCCATTGACGAGTTCGATAAGGCTTATGTAGCAATGCAACAATGGAAAGATGATAAAGGAAACTTGATGGCAGCAAAGGGTAACACGCTGTATGTAGCTCCTTCGCTTCGCCGGATCGCACTTCAAATCACAGGACTTCCTAACGGACGTTACGATAACTTTGAACCGGGCAATGCGGATCACAACGCTAACGTTTACGCTGATGGCAGCATTAAAGTAGTCGTTAACCCATTCTTCACTAACACTAAAGCATGGGTTCTAGCTGATGACAGCCGCATGAAACGTTCGATGAAATGGTTTAACCGCCGTTTAGCTGAGACTGGATCGATTACTGATTTCGATACTGAGGTAGCTAAATATAAAGTGGTTAAACGTTGCTCATTTGGCACAACTGATTGGGCATGGGGCATTGGATCTTTTCCTGTATAAACTAACCTAGGGGCGCTCATACGAGCGTCCTTTTGAAAGGAGTACATTCATGAACGTATCGTCAATCGGCATTAAGCAAACAGGGAAACCAGCTGTACAGTACATGTCAAACATTGCACGGACAACTGTAGCTGTAGATCCTGCAAGCTTGGCTACAATGACCGGAGCGCTCACAGCGGCCATTACAGTTACTGGTGCGGCTTTGGGTGACAGGGTAGAACTATTTCCACCATATGACCTTCAAGGCGTTATAGCGCAAGGTAATGTATCGGCTGCGAATACCGTTAAGATATCTTTTTTTAACCCAACTGGAGCAACTATAGATCTTCCGTCCGGTGCATGGACGATTCAAGCGATTAGGAAGTGAAGAAGATGCAAAAGGTAGGATTTGAAACCCAATCTTCGCAGCCGAAGAAAATTAAATATGTGACGTTACAAAAGACAAACGAGAGTATGAACGCATCTGAAAAGGAAGGCGTTAATCTTTGGAACTTAATGGTCACAACCCTTCGCAATAATAATCTGATGGAGGACAAAAAGTAGGGGGCGCTTTGCTCCCTTTTTTTTGTTTATTGAGGTGAAATGACATGTTTAGGTTGGAAATTGATGCTTTGAACGCCATCTATGAGCAGCAGTGTAAGGCGAATGAGCTCCTGCAGAAGTTAGTTAATCAGAAGGAACCTGAAAATAAACGCCCATCCACAAGGAATAAAGGCGGTGAAACATGTTAGTTCAGGAGATCGTTGAGGAAATCATTGAGAAAATACCGGATAATACGATGCCTGTAGTCTCAATACTTCGTAAGATAACCCAGACAAGAGATAGGTTACTTCGCAATCTAAGCCCTGCACAGAAGCAATCAGACGTACTTAATCAGGCGTTTGATGTAACAGCAGGAACATTCTTTACTGACCTCGTTTGCCCTCCTGGTAACGTCACAGAGGTGGCTATACGCAATGCAATCTACACCAATCAAACGTTTAATGATGATGCACGAGACTGGCGTAGAATTCCCCTCAGACAGTTTGATGAACATGAGCATCGACCGTACTACTACTTCGTATCCGGTCAGATTGGGATATATCCACCACCGCTTTATGATACGTTCTACGGAATAAAGATATTTTACACAGTTGTACTAGGACCATTGACCATGAGTGATTTGAACAGTGGAAGTGGCTTCGATCCTAACTTCGATATGTTGCTGGTTTATGGCGTTTTAAAGGAAATTCTCCCGAACAATGGAGAGTTTCACGAACGATACAATCAACTATACAAGGAATATAATTCAGCAACTAGCGGATATGAACGATATGTTGTGAAGGGAAGATGGTGATGACATGACAAATCAATACCCATGGAGTTCTAACACCACACCGCCTATAGCATCACAGGACGATCCACGCTATGAGACTCCGGGCGGTGCGCAGCATAAAGTTGATACCCACGTGAATGTGACAGGTAACATCGCAGACAAAGCTGTAACACAGCCTAAGATAGCTGACTGGGCAGTTGGAGCGCGTCAAATAAACCCATCTTTGCTAGAGCATTATGGGGATATCGCTACAAATGCGAAGTTTGAGGTTATTGATGAACAGTTGGCGGATATTCAAATTGACGTTAGAAGTTTCGGAGTAGTGGGGAATTGTAATTACTATGACTCTGTGACCGCAAAATGGTATGTGGATTCTGGATTTTCAGTAGAAGCAACAGATGACACTATAGCGATGCAAGCTGCTTTCGATTACGTTATTTCCCATAATAAAAACCTTTATATTCCTAAAGGAAACTACTTAATCAGCAGTACACTATTAATTTCATACACATCCGCAAATACTTTTGAGATATTTGGTGAGAACAGTAACCAAACGTGCTTCATCGGTAAAATATCAACGAATATCCCTTTAATCCGCGTATATGACCCTGTAGTGGCTGATTTAGGACTTAAAAATAAATTGATCAATATCTACATTAAGCCATACAACACAACATATTACTACACATTTACAGCGTTTTTGTATGATAGCACCATTGGTTTTGAGACTATTGGATGTTATGCGGAAAGATGCAAAACGGGGTTTATGCTTACAGACACAGGTGGAAGATACACCGAATTAAATATATTTGATAATTGTTATTCTGCTGCATGTGATTATAATTTCAGGTTTGAAGGAAGCTTGACAACAACATCATTCCACGGAAATAAGTTTATCAATTGCGGATTTACAGCTAGAAATATGGAATCATCCAAAGGATACGGGCGTGATTTCTTGCAGCACGGTCTGTCTTTGGAAAAGGGTTATGTGTATAACTGTGAATTCAACTTTCTAGTATTTATCGAAAATGGAGGGTGCCTGTTTTACATCAACTCCGGAGGGATATGGAACTTTGCTAATATCTCTTATGAGAATAATCCGGCCCCTGGTTATGCGAATGTAGCTGCAAAAATAGTAACTGGATCCAATGCCAGCGCCCACTTGTGGTTGAAGGGTGACGTAATTGCAAGCGGTTCTGTTTATGGAGCGATAGATTGGAGTTTGTACACAAAAAGCGCTAATAATACAGAAAAATTCTTGTGTGATAACTTATCCAGAACGTTCAGAGCAGTAAACACAGAACATTCAGGAAAAACATTTGAAGTTAGAACGATTGACACAGACGATGACGACCAAAGAGACTCAGGCGTAAATCCCGGATTATACCGAAGTACCTCAACAGACTTTACCGATTTCAGTCTTATGCTTCTTACGAAAGGAAATACAGATAGAGTTGTAATAGCAAAAACGGCTATTAATGGTTCCGCAGAAAGTGCGGTTATGGGATTTGAACTGCTATCTGATGGAACTAGAATAAACAGTAAATTAGGGTCTACGATAACCTTTGAATCCGATGCAATCAGTACGCCGCAATCATTCAAAACATCCGGAATTCATAACGGAAGTCATCATATCATTGGTGGAATCCATCTTTGGGAAGATCAAGTGTCACATAAACTGAGAGTGAATTTCGGGGTTCCACCATTCAACAGTTCGGGTAATTACCTTTCAACCTTTGTAGCTGTTCCGGCTTCAGCGACAGCAACAGGGAACCCTGGTGAATGGTCGTCCGATGCAAACTTCATGTACGTATGTCATGCCACAAATACATGGAAACGAGTTGCTATAGCAACTTGGTAGGAGGTTTAATATGGCTCTGGAAAAAACAATAACTTTGGAATCTTGATTAGTGATTGAGCAAGCATATATCCGTGTTCAGGGTATTAATGGTAACAAAAATATGGTATCGGTAAGTTTAGAAGTATTCGTGAACAAAGAATTGTGCTTAGATGGTAAACCTCCAATATCTTACTTCAATTATATTTTTGAACCGATTGAAGACGAAAACTCTCCAAGATGGGATAAACAAGCTTATGAATACTTGAAAACATTATCTGAGTTTGAGGGAGCTATTAACGTATAGGACCATATTCAGCGCCTAACGAAAGGAGGACACTATGCAAATCAATGAAATCATATCCGAAGCAGACATGTTAGTACCAAACGAAGTCCCTACAGCCGACAAGGTGATGTGGCTAAACGCACTCAACCAAGACTTCTTCAACGTAGTCAAAATACCACGAGTTATATCGCTCATTCCGGTGGTAGATCAGGCCACATACACGCTATCAACTGAAGTGAGGTTGAAGAATATCGACCTCCTAACAGTGGGATTAATCAAGTATAAAGAGCTATTACCAACCGCAGCAAACCCGTTACAGAACACATTTACATTCGATGATAGTACACATACTCTGACATTGCGTCCTGCACCGTATAGTAGCGGTTTGCAGGGCGTATTACGTTACAGTAGGATTGCTACAACCAACTTTACTGCAAGCAACCTGAGCGCGATTCCAGAGGCTCCAGAAGAGTATCACTTTTCATATTACATTGGTCTAGCTTCATATATTGCATATGCTATGGACGATATGAATAAAGGCGCTCTATATGAAGCGCAATATCTAAAAGTGTGGAATACGGCCGGGGAACAATATGCTGGAGGTAATGCCAATGGGTAAATTTGTACCACGACCGATTCCAGAGATTGCACAACCATTGCCGGGAATACAAGAACCTATCAGCATCCGGCAGTGGCAGGGACTGAACACCTTCGATCCTTACAGCATAGCCGAGTCACAACTAACTGACATGTCCAATATGAGCACAAGTGATTACCCTGCCCTCTCTGTGAGGTCGGGGTTTTCTGTTTTAGGTACGTTTGGCAGCAGAATATTAGGTATGGGCGCATGGAAGAGTGAGCTTCATGTAATCGCCAATGACGGGGGATGGCATCGGTGGAATGGAAGCACATGGACAACGCTACTTACAGGACTGGATACGTCTGCTGAGTGGTCGTTTACAGTGTTCCAAGGCAACCTAGATGATATCAACCTAATCGGTGTAAACGGTCTAGTAGCAAAGCGCTACGATGGCTCAACGGTCGTTGATCTTAGCGGAGTTCCAGCAGGACTTAAGTACATTACTACTTACTCTAACCGTATCTGGGGAGCCGTAGGAAAGGAACTACACGCGTGTGCGCTAGATCAACCGGAATCATGGACAGATTTCGGTGGTACAGATGAGGACAGCTTTGTGAAAGATATGGAATCAACGCGTGGTGAGGATATTAACTTCCTCTCCGGATCACTATCCAGGTTAACCATTGGCTTGAAGAACAGCATACATGAGCTATATGGTGACCTTCCTTCGAACTTCATGGTGAAGCTCATAGTAGATGGTGTTGGCGTTATAAACAATAAATCCTCGGCTACACAAGAAGGCATCATGCGTATTATTGATGAACGCACAATATACGACTACGCCGGAGGAAACCTGCCAAGTGCGGAATTCTCACAAATCGTAGGTAAATACCTTTCTGCAATGGACACTAATGTTGCTGCCGGATCAGACCCAGACAGACTGTACTTTCGTACTCACACAAACGAAATTATGGTGTACGATTCACGGTCTGGCGTAAATTGCTGGAGCCGATGGGCAAACATTGACCCAACATTCTTCTATGTGTTGGATGATGTGATGTACATCGGTGATAGCCTAGGACGAGTACTTAAACTGGATTCCTCCACCAATGATGCAGGATCTCCTGTAAGCTGGTCATTCACCACCAAGCCATTTACCAACCCTACAATGTCACAACGTCAGCGGTGGCTTAAATTGTGGCTGTATGCTGAAATTCCGGTAGGTACGACCGTTAACATCTATCTATCCACCACAAAGGATGGAAATGACTTCAACCTTGTGCACACCGTTACTGGTACAGGTTCCAAGGTTGAGCGAATTATCATCCCGGTGCGCAGCGTGGTACTTGAAAACACTGTGAGAGTTAAAATATCCGGCACCGGACCAGCGAAGATACATGAATTAGTACGCCAAATCAGACAACTGTCACTATTTTAGGAGGGTTATCATGGGTATATGGAAAATGTCTCAACTCAAAGCACCACCACTGACGGATGACGTGAAGGAATTGCGAGAGTATATCAAATATTTGTCTAATCAACTCGCTTCAATGCTGAAGGATCTGGACTTTACCTTGAACGGAGACGTGGATTTCAGGAACGTCCGCGCCAAGTCGATTAAAGCTGACCGAATGGATGTAGACGAGCTTTCAGCTATCAGTGCTAATCTAGGGCACATCGTAGCTGGTCTAATAGAGTCGGTGCAGATATTTGGATCGTATATCGCTACATCAAAAGATTCGTTTCCGCGTTGTGAGATGAGTTCAACAGGTAATGTATTTGCAGCTAAATCAAGTGCAGAACATTATGTCGCTATTGATCCTAACTATGCAGGAACGCCTGCGCTGAAATGGATATTTAACGGCACCGAACGAGGTGGGTTGAATGATGTATCTGGTTTTATGGAACTATTAGGTATTGGCGGACTAGTGTTGAACGTTTCTGGTGGAGATTTGGATATTAACGTTACTGGAAAAGTCAACTTTGCTAGTTGGGATAAGCTTTATAACAATAATACTGATAGAACCCTTCAGCAAGATATATCCGAAATATTTGATAGACTTGAGGCAGGCGGTCTTTAACATTTAGCAAATGCTGTGGTATATTGGAGAAAATTGGTACACAAAGGAGTACAATATGAAAAAACAAGTAGCAGGGTTTATTGCTGGTGCTATTTTCACTCTTTCTGCCACGGCGTTTGCGGATGATATTCAAAACTTGATTGGAAAAACAGTTCAAGCACAATATTCGGTTGAAATTAATGGACAAACATTGAACACAGTAGTCGTTGAGGGGAAAAACTATGCTCCTGTGAGATCAATTGGTGAAGCTGCAGGGTATGAAGTAATAAACGATGGAAAAAAAGTGATTTTAAAGGAGGGTGAAAAGTTGGATACAACAGCGGTAAAAGAGAAGTACAGGCTAGAAAAAATAGAAGGACTTAAAAATGCCCTTACTAACGCAAATAATAAGGTGCAAGAAACAAAAGATTTCATTGCTGCAAAGAAAATTGAGGCTGGTAATGTTACTACTGACAAAGAAAAAACAGATTATGCAAATATTATAAGTAGATATGAATTGCAATTATCTCAATATGAAAAATCAGTGAAAGACATCGAAGATAATCTAGCCAAGTTACAAGCTGAAGGCTGAGTCGGGGCTGTAAACAATATAAGGGGGCGGTAACTTACCGTCTCCTTTTCTATTGCAAAAAGACCTTACTCATAAGAGCAGGGTCTTTTTGCTGTACAAGGACAGTGTCTCTAAAAAGAAACACAACGCCAACGACAAGGAACGGTCTATTCCCGTTTCCATAATATCACAAGGACCCTCCTGTGTGGAGAGTCCTTTTTGTTATTCTAGAGAGAACGGAATTCTTCCCAAAATTCATGGTTCATCTTATTATCGTTTTCTTGATATGTGTCATAAATTTTAATCCAATATTCCTTATCAACTTCATAATCATCGTATCCAGGAACCTTGATTATGTGGTCATAAAACATATTAAATGCTTTTTCTTCCTTTTGTTGAGCTTCTTTCAAATGATCTTTATAGCGACGAATCATTTTCATTCTTTTTTCAACATCTTCTTCTGGGTTCTCTAACATGTTTTCGCTGTATTCCAAATCTTCTTCTGCTTCAATTCGAATTCTTCTTGCTTCAGCATAGAGTTCGTAAAGATTACCTCCACGAGAATCCTCAATATTGTACCCAATAAAAAAGTCTAGAGATTCTTCTAATATGTGACGAAGCAATCTCAGTGTAGATAGGCTTGGTTCTCGTCTTCCAGTCTCAATATTCGAATATCCTTGTTGCGACATACTGACTTTTTCGGCAACTTCTTTTTGACTTAAATTCTTTAATTCTCTTGCATAGCGAACACGTTCAGAAAATAAACTCAAAATAATCACTCCAATATGTTGCTTTATACTTCAAAACGTTGTATCATAACCTCATAAGGTGGTGGTAAATCATGGCACAACCAAAAACAAGATTAGAAAAACTGCGAAAACTAAACTTCTTATCCCAAAAAGAAGTCGCAGAGGAATTGGGCGTATCTCAACAATTCTATTACAAGATAGAGTCAGGTAAAGCTCGTCTAAATATTGAGATGGCTAAATCATTAAAGGGAATATTTCATCTACAAACTATTGATGAGCTAATTGAAGAACAAATTGAAGAAGCAGTATAAAACATAATGTTGTATCTTCACTATTTTACACATTTGTATTATTCAAAACAAGGAGTGAAATGATGAATGAGTTATCAAAAAGCTTGGATGTAATAACAGCAGAGATAAACAGCTATAAACAAGTTGCTGGCCAGTCGTTGTTTGAGATTGGGAAGCGACTACAACACGTGAAAGAGAATGACTTGGCACATGGGGAATGGGAATCGTGGCTTAAATCAATTGACCTAGTACCACAAACGGCAAGAAAGTTTATCCAGGCATACGAACAATTCGGAAATCGCGCGATGTCGAGCGATTTGCCAACTGGGAAACTTTTCGAAATGTTATCCCTTCCAGAAACAGTTGACAGAGAAGAATTTATTAAACAAGTACATGTTATACCTTCTACTGGAGAGACAAAAAGCGTGGATGAAATGACAGTTAAAGAATTACGAGAAGTTAAGAAATCTCTAAACGATGCTAAAAAAGAAAAGGAATTGGCAGAGCAAAGAGCTAAAAGCGCTGAGTTTGAACTTCGTAATGCCAATAATGAAAAAGCGAAATTCGAAAGAATGTGGAAAGAAGAGAAAGACAAGCCTACTCAAGTTATTACCGAAATTAAAAAAGAAGTTGTTACGCCTGATGACTATGAGGAATTGCTAAAACAAGCGTTTTTAGCCCAGAAACTAAACAATGAAGTCGTTTTGTTAAAACGAGCTGCAAATGATATGAGGGCACAATATGAAGATAAGCTTACTACTCAAAATAAAAAAGATAGCAGCACTAGAGAATTACAAAAGTATCTTTCTGAACAACTAAGAGCACTGACGATGAATCATGACAGCGCGATTCTTAATTACAAAATAATTCAAGGTGATCGTGAAGCTCATGAAATTGTAATGAAATTCCTAAGTAAGTATGAAGAGATAATTAAAAGACAAGTAGCAGAGTGGGATGAACTAACTTCATTAAAAGCAGTCAAATAAATTTTAAGGGAGAGATAATAATGTTAAATAAAGAACCGGATCGTTTTATGGCGTTGCTTCAAGCAAGTGAAAATCTTCTTGGTAAGTTGCAAATTCACGATAATGAGATACAAGATACTAAAAAAAGATTATCCATGATCGAAAGCCGGATGCCAATAAATTCTCGTAATGCTCTGAACATTCGTCGGAGGGTAGTAGTTCACGTATCAAAGATATTGGGATCAAGTAAACATCCTGAATACAGAAAAACAATTTCCCGGTTGTGGCATGATTACTGGCAAGTATTTGGTGTAACATCCTACCATGATACTCCAGCCGCCCTATATGATGAAGCCATTGCATACATTGATTCTTGGAAACCGATTTCTATCGTAAGCGATAAATCAGCGTAAAGGAGGATAATTAATATGAATGTTAAATCTATCGAGTCTAAAGCGCATGAACTTAGAGAACAATTGGGCGGAAATATCTTTTCTTTTCCTATAGAAGAGGACAACCCTTTATCTTTATATGCTGTAGCTATATTTAGTGGTGAACAATTAGCTACATTCCCTGATCCAATGACAATTGAAGAAGCTGCCGCAGGAATTTCAATGACATTAGAAGAGTTAGGAAAGATGGGGAGAGACTCTGATTACGATAGAAATGTAAGAATGGTATCATACGATGCGCAAATGAATGGACCGAGCGTGACTATGAGAAGATTACGTAAAGCTGAAGAAGGATATCAAAAAGTAATGAATACGAATATTGAGGATTTTATACCAAGCGATGATGGTTATAACATGACTGCTAGAGGACTCATAAAGTTGAGTTATGAATTAGTAAAAAAAGAAAAGAATCAAAAAGCTGGAGAATTTATGGATGAGTACTACAAACTATTATCATTAAGAAAATACGGTAAAACTGCCGCAGCTATTAAACAGGAAGTAAGAAGAAAAGATAAAGTCGAGGTAACTGAGTGGATTAACAAGACATATGAAAAATATATTCACGGAGATAATGAGGTATTTGGAATCTTAGACAAAATCAGAAAAAAATCACCTACTCCCCGCCAAGAGAATTAGGTGACTCACTCACAGAGGGCAAAGCCCTTACATACACATTGTAACATCCCCACATCACAGAGTAAACGGTCTTGCCCTTCTACTACAGGAGGGAAATGATGCAAAATGTACCGAATAGCTTGACACAGGGTAGTATCATGGACTCACTAGGTCCGATGGACACCGAAGGCTATATAAAGCTACGTGAAAAGGTTTCTGCAATGAACGATGTAACGTTCGAAGGATTCATATTATCGCTAGACCGTATGATCGGACTTATAAACTAATCCAAGGGTGCTCCTAACAGGGCACCCTTTTTATATACACTCTCATTCAAGGAGGTCTACTATGGCACAGAGTATGTTCAATCTCGATACGATCCGCAAGGCTAAGCAGTCCTATAAGGCTAATCCAACGACAGCGCCTAGCACAAGCTCACGCGTTAACCCTGTTCAAGCGATGTCACAGGCTACGAGCTTAGTGCCAACAAAGACTATGACACCTACTACAGCTGCAAGTGCCGCGCAGAAGATGGTAGCAGCAACAACTACGCCATCACGCACAGAGAAGACCCTTGGCAACATATCTAGTGCTGTGAACACACCATTTACCTATGATGCTGATTCAGACCCAGCTTATCAGGCGGCTGTTAAGGCGGCACAGCAGAACTTAGCAGTGAATCAGAAGAATACTAACGCTCAGCTCAGAGCCACGGGGCAAGGTAAATCCTCTTACTCTGAGACGGTAGCGAACCAATTGGCGAATCAAACCACTGAAAATATAGCGAATAACATTTTGCCGCAGTACGCACAGCAAGCTTATGGAAGATATCAGGACAACATAGCTAATCAAGGGAACTTATACGGCCTGCAATATCAGCAAGACGTTACCACGCCGCAGAATGAAGCACAGCTTACAGGTAACTATCTACCTCCTGAAGCCAAGACAGCGATCAATAACCTATTGGGGCTTAAAACTCAAGCAGAGACGAAGGGTATCACCGCTGGAGAACGTTCTGTACTCAGTACAGAGGCTGATAAGTTGCGCTCACAGCTTAAGTCACTTGGTATTGATCCAAGCTTCTATGGGGCTGATAAGACAGCAGCACAAGCTAGTTCGAACAATCCAGGTATCCGTACTCTTGCTGGACAATCGCAGGACTTATCTGCTCAGGCTCAATCATTAGCTAAACAGGAACAAGAATACAACCAAGGCATTACAAACGCGCAACTCACTGGAACAATGCCAGACGGATCCAAGACAACTGCCGAGCAACAGCGTCAGCTCACCAATCTTTGGACGGTGGCAGAACAAACAGGATCTATCCCTGATGGATTAGCTACTATGTATGGTCTACCTAAAGGTACAGAGACGCTTGCAGCTAAACAATTCGCTCAGCAGTTGGCGATTAGTCAGCAGAATGCAGACACATCAAGTGCTAGCCTATCACTCAGCCGTGATAATTCAGCTTGGGATCAACAAACAGCAATCATTGATGCAGAAGCAAAAGCGCAACAAGCAGCAGCTAAAACCATGACCCCGCAGGATTATGCGAAATCATACGTTAACCCAATAGCCAAGTACAAAGATGGAAAAATAACAAACAAGAATGACGTAATTGCAGCAATCAGTATGGGTGCAGGAAGCTACACAGATGCTCAGTTAGATCAATTGTTCAATCAATACCAAATTACTGATGCTGATGTTAAAGCTTATCAAAAGGCGTATAGCTTGGGGGAGTAAATAGCCCCCAGGCTAGTGGGGCTTATACAAATTACTACAAAGCTGAAAAAGATGCCAAAGCGAATCCTCAGAACTATGCTACAGCTAAAAGCGCGGTATCTTCTGCCATAACTGCTGGCGGATATCCGGCTAACTGGATTAACGATGTTTTGGAGTTGGTAGCTAGAGAGTCAAGCTTTAATTCTAACGCTAAGAATCCTAAGTCAACAGCAGCAGGATTATTCCAATTCCTTGATGGCACACGTAAGAACTACGGTGGAAATAGCGTTAATTGGTCAGATCCTTATGAACAAGCCAAAGCAGGTCTTAAATACATTAAAGATAGATACGGAACGCCTCAAAAAGCACTGGAATTTTGGGATAAAAATAAATGGTATTAAGGCGGTGTAACGATGGGAAAGTATGACGAACTACGTAAAATAGCGGCACAACCAACATCACAGCGCACCGCCGACAATATCGAAGCATACAGAGCGGCATCCGCTCCGGTAGTTACGGCGCCTGAGTCTACGGACTTGGGCAGTAAGTACGACTTCTTACGGAACCCACAGAAGTATGCTGAGCAAAATAGACTTCTTGCAGAACAGCAAGCGGCACAGGCGGCAGCAGATAAAAAAGCAATGACAAGCCAAATCCTGAATGACACCTTAAACAGCGTCATGAAGCCCGTAAACACAAATACAGAAACAAAAAAAACATTAGACTTCAAACAAGATCAAGCGAACCAAAAGGCGGCGGCAACAGTGGCCCCTAATCTGTTCGCAGGAAAAACACTGGCTCCAATCACACCTAATATCACGAATGACATTGGATCTACGTTGCAGGGTAAAGTTCCAGCAGCTTCTCTATTGCAGCAAACAGGAAAAGGTCCTGCTAACGCTTCGCAAATCGCTGACAGGCTGACATTTGAAGAAGCCGCACAAGGGTTCAATGCATTTACTGATCGCGTAAAGTCAGCTGCTACATTTGATCTTACTGGTTTAGTTGATCAAATGTTTACTAAAATAGGACCAGAAGAAGCAAGAAAAGCACAACAAGAATCTATAGATCGCGCTAAAAATGTTAAGGGTGGAATTGTCGCTGATGTAGCTGGTTCCTTATTGAGTGGTCAAGGTGCATATAAACTAGGTGGGGAAATCGTAGGGCCGCTTATTAAAAATGCACCGAAATTAGTCCAACAACTTGCAAAAGGCGCTGCGGCAGGTGCGGCATTCGAAGTTCCTAGACAGACTTCTCAAGAGATTGCAGAACGTTTTGGTGGAAGTAAGCAAAGTACCAATCAGCGTCTTAAAAACGTTGGTGTTTCTACATTATTAGGAGGGCTTACAGATCTAGGTATAGGTCTTGGTGGAGTTGCTTCTAAAGGTATTGCTAGCCCGGTAATTGGAAGGGCTGTAGGTGGTGGTATTGGAGTGGGTAGTGTTGGCGCAGCGCTTGGTGCGGCGAACGAATTCCAAGAAGCTGCGAATGGTCAACAACAGTCTTTGGGTGGTCGAATTGGTGACGTTGCAAAATATGCAGGTGCGGGTATTGGGTTAGGTATTCTAGGTGGTGCTGCATCAGGAAAACTATTTAAACGTGGTTCTTCTGGTCAACCTGTAGAGGTTTCACCAAATGAAGCAGTAAACATCCCTGCAGCAGTTGATAACCCTGCACTAACAAGAGAACAAAGTATCTACCAGAAGTACATGAATGATCAGTCAATTACTCAGGAAGAAATGGATTTCATGTTAGGACCAGACTGGAACGAAGATAATCTAATTGTTAAGAATCAAGAACCAACGCTATCGTCAGAAGTTGCAGCAACTAATGCACCTGTTGCAGAGCCACAGAAGCAAGACCTATTTACTGATTTATTTGGTGAACAAAGCCTTGGGATTAGTGCAAACAGTGGAAGAATTGAAGGTCAGGGTCCTGTAAATACAGCTGATCAGATTGTGAGAAGTGGTATAAAGAATGACAAAGAGGGAGTTAAACAGGCAGCCTTAGCAAAGGCAAGAGAAACGTACCAAAACCTAGTAGATAGTTTGTCTCCACTAAAAAAAGTAAATGACACAACGTACGAATCCGCAATGGATGCGACACGTGCAAACAACATTGCAAACACTATTTCTAGTGATAAATTCGTGAATCTGCAAGGTAAAGTGGTTGGTAAAAGTTTGAAGGATATCTTCAAAAAGGTAGCGCGTGGACAAGACAAGAACTTCATTGACTATCTAACACTCAGACATGCTAAAACGCGTATAGCGAGAGGCGAAAAGGTATTTGCGGAAAGCACCAACACAACTACACCGGAGGCTGTACAAGCAAGGCTGAAGACGTTAGAGGATAGATTCCCCGGTTTTGAATCAATCGCGAAGGAATGGGATGAATTTAACGACAATGTACTGAGGGAGATAGGGGTTAACGAGGGATTGATTTCGCCGGAGTTATACAAAAATCTTCGTGAAACCAATCCTAATTACTCACCAATGCGTCGTCAATTCCTTAGCTCTGAGAAGCCCGGAAGGAGCTTTATTGCCAAGACAACAAAGTCTTCGTTCAGCGGACAGAGCGCACCAATTAAACCTGTTAGCCCTACTGGATCTGTCCGAAATATCATTGACCCACGGAAAACAACGATAGAATCAGTAGGCGCTTGGGTGAATGCAGCATTCAGAAACCGTACTATGCAATCCATTGTGAAAGCAGTGGAAGCAGATCCGGATAAGTTCGCTGGCATCATCGAGATTAATCCGGTGGCTGCAACAACGTCATCAGTTAAACAATCATCAATTAAGGACATGAACAAAGTTATTGAGAGTGAAGGTATTGAGGGATTGTTGGAATCATTGAACAAGGACTTTGAAATGCTGTTTAACAAAGACAATAACATAGCTCAAAAAAGCGGTGACAACATTGTTAGATCTATGGTCGATGGTGAACCTGTATACCTGAAGGTTCATGATCCTGAAGTGGTTAAAGCCCTAATAGGCATGGGACCTCAAGCTTCAAATGTGCTGATCGATACCTTGAGCGCATTCAGTAACGCAACCAAACGCGGAGCAACGGGTCTCTTAGCTCCGGCGTTTGCAGTTAAAGGTGCAACAATGGACTTAGCATCATCGGCTATTCAAGCTAATAACCCTGTTAAACAAGCAGCTTATACTATTTACTCAATCCTAAGTGGTATTGGTGACTCACTGAGTATTCCAGGACTACGTAATTGGGCGCAGGAATACCGAAGAACTGGCGGAGGGTATACAGCTGCTTTAAAGGGAGACAGACAACTAAACACCAGTATTTCTAAGATGACCAGAGATCCTATATTATCTCCTAAAGGTATCGGGAAAGTGGCCCTAACAGCTGCTAAAACTCCTTTTAAAATGCTTGAAGGAATCGGAAATATCGCAGAGAATGCACCACGTATAGCAGCATCAAAAATTGAGCGTCAAAGAATTGGGAATGAATTCACTCCTGAGAACATCGCAAAGGTCATGAATGCAGGTAGAGAAGCGACAGTAAATTACAGCCGCAGAGGGCTATTAACCAGAGACATTGAATCCTTCGTTCCTTATAACAATGCTGCTGTGCAGGGTACTTATAAAGTTCTGAAGACGATGAAAGATCATCCAGTTCGTACAGCTGCCGCTATTATGACGTTGTCTGTTCTACCTAAACTATATGAATATTCAAAGTTCAGTGAAGATCCAGACTATCAAAACCTTCCAGCGCGTGACCGTATGAGATTTTTGATAGTTAACAAAAATGATGATGGCACATTTACACGTATTCCAATGGAACCAGCCTATAACTCCTTTGGTGAGATGGCAATTCAAGCCCTTAGACACTTTAAAGACAACGATCCTACATCCTTTAAAGGTTCTATGGACGCCTTAGCTAACGCATGGACACCGCCTCTAGTAACTGGTGCTTTGCAAGGATTAACCAAGGGAACAGGTGCAGAGGGTAGCATAGCTGGCGTTGTAAACTCAACTGTCGCAGCTCCTTTTGTAGCTACTGTGGCAAATCAATCATTTACAGGGGCTCCGATTGTATCTCAAGCGTTGCAAGACAGAAGTAGAGAGTATCAATACGATGAACGTACTAGCTCAGTAGCGAAATGGTTAGGTAAAAACATGGATATGTCTCCGCAGAAGGTGGATTACATTATCAAGAGTTACGGAGGCGACTTGGCTAGATTGGTTCTACCATTAACCTCTGACCTAGGACAAGGTAATGCACGTAACACATTACTCAAAAACTTCATAGTTGATCCGGAATTCAGCAATACTCTGACTGAGGATTTCTACAATGCTAAGGATAAACTGAATCAAGCATACGCTAACTTTAAAGAAGTCGGGGTTGAATTGCCAAAGTGGTACAGTGATGATCTCAGAAAGGCGCTTAATTCCACAGCCAAAGATTCTGTATCCAAGCAATTATCGACTTTGAGAGATGAAAAGAAGACAGTCACCGCAGATAAATCATTATCAGATAAGCAGCGCACAAATAAATTAAGAACAATCCAAGAACAAATCAATAAGATTTACATTGATATAAACGCCACACTTAAAGAAAGTGGTGTAATCAAATGATCGAATTTGACGAGTCAGAATTAAAACAATCAGCAGTATCAGATGAAACTCTTTATCTGGTGCTGCTTTTTTGTGGACCTACTGTCCGGGACCTACTCTTATACGGCGGTGAAACTATTGTGGAGTGTACTCGAGACGCTGTATGAAATTGCTTATTACCTATTAAAAAACATGGAGTCTCTCAAGTGGGAGGCTCTTTTGTTTTACCTTTTCTACCTATTCGGGAAACGGTCAGGAATGAAGATGTTCAAGAGATTTCTCACCGCGCACTTCCCATATCTTGCAGATGAAAATGAGGACTGGCGAAGATGGGCAACAAACCAAATCGAATTGTTAGGTGGGCGAAAATGGCAGCCGACGAAATTGTATGGTCGTACGAAACAATTAAAGAGACTGGATCGGAAGAGCTCAACTACATTATCGAACTTATCACAGGGGGCAGAAGCCCCGGAAAGGCTGTTCAACATGAACAAGATACTAATAGCAACCGATGATGGACATGGAATGGAAACCGCAGGGAAACGCACACCTCAGTTTGCTGACGGTACTTATATGAAGGAAAACGAATTTAATCGTGCAGTTATAGATAAGCTTAACGTCCACTTGAAGCGTAATAACTTCGATGTGCTGCATGTATCTGCTGGAGATGCAGATGTTCCACTTAAAACCCGTACGGACCTAGCCAACAACAAAATCTCTAACGGGTTCGGGCGCCCGGCTGATGCTTTTGTATCTGTCCACGCCAATGCAGCTGGGAACGTGTGGAACAGCAAGGTAAAGGGAATCGAAATATTCTACCGCGCTGGATACAAGGAAGGTAAGAAGCTCGCACAAGACGTACAGGAGTATCTTGTCAAAGGAACGCCGTTGATCAATCGAGGACTGAAGACGGACAACTTACACATCACGCGTGAATCCAAGATGCCAGCGATACTAATCGAGGGTGGGTTTATGGATAATCCCGATGAAGCCAAACTTCTGATGTCTGATGCATACCGGGAAGAATGCGCTGAAGAGATCGCGCGCGGTCTATGTCAGTACTTTGGTCGCACATATATAGAAGTAACACCGCCAGCCCCACCACTTCCGGTCGGCGTCAATCCGGTTAGCATTGTGATCGGCAGCAATGATCCGTACAGCGGTCTGCTTATCAACGGAAGCAGCTGGGTGCCAGCCAAAGAGGTTCTGACTGTACTCGGTGTGAAAACGTGGATGTTCCAGAAGAAATCAATTTATATCGGTGAGTCTTCGGTAGAAACAAAAATAATAAACAACACTAGTTATATAAAATCCGTTGATCTCGTATCCCTTGGCATTCTGAAAGGGGTGTTCTTCGATCCAGATGTCGTAAACACCAAACGAGTATTACTATTCCCTAAGGAGGCTGTTTAACCATGAATGACATGCTGAATCAAGTAATGGTGTTTGCTTCGGTGCTGGCTGCAATCGTGTTGGCGTTCCTGCAGTTGGTTAAGACTACCGTCAGCGTACCAAAGAACCTAATTCCTATCATTGGTCTTGTGATCGGTTTGTTGGCTGGATACCTTGGATATATCTTCACTGACCTTGAGACAGTACCGCGCCTATGGGCAGGTGCATTCGCCGGGCTATCATCTACAGGAATCTTCGAACTGGTGAAGAACAATCCCGGTCACACTAAGTAACGACTAAAAGCCCTTGCCTAGCGCAGGGGCTTTTTTTGTTTATAATGGTGGTAAGGAGTGATTACATGCCTATACAACCAACTCTCATAACTATACCGATGGCTGAACATGTTTCTTCATATATACTCAATCTCGGAGGCTGGGCAGACTGTACGCCTCAGAAAATTCTCGAACGGGCAACAAGTTATGAGGAACTACATAAATGGATGAGCATCGCAACAAAATCCCCGAGAACCCCATTTCCGACTAAACCAAAACAATCAGATGTATTCTACGTGGTCCACGAAGGAATTTCATATTGTTACATTTACATAAATGGAGAATGGAAACTAGTTGATGCCGCACCTACATGGTTGCGGTAATTTACTCAATTATATAGAAGAAAAACACATTATCGTGTGTAGAATGATATCTACGGATTTCCTTACCACAATGATCCTATGTTGGCCTATGCCGCTGAACAAGCCTGTAAAGTGGACGGCTCTTTCATTTATTTATCAGCTACGCCACCACAAGAAATGCAGCGTTTGGTCCAGTTAGGCAAGCTTCCACATGCCAGAGTGCCTGTCCGCTTCCATGGTCATCCCTTGCCTATCCCGCAGCATTTGAATATGCCTTCTGTTCTAACCTGTCTGAAGCGTGGAAGTATTCCAAGATCGCTTATACAGAATCTTCAAAAGTCACTGGACAGAAAAGCACAAATTTTTCTGTTTGTGTCTCGTATAGCTCATATCGAAGGTTTGCTGGTACTGCTTCGTCGGAGCTTTCCCGGTGTGGTTATTGAAGGCACCTCGTCCAAGGATTCATTTCGGGCAGAGAAGGTAACTGCTTTTCGCAACCATATCATCTCTTTGTTAGTAACTACTACGATCCTGGAACGGGGAGTTACCGTGCCACGCAGTGACGTATTTATTTTGGATGCAGACAGTGGTCTTTTTGACGAAGCCTCTTTGGTACAGATGGCAGGCCGTGCTGGTCGTTCTAAAGATGATCCTGACGGGCATGTTGTATTTGCCTCCCCACAGTGGAGCCGATCCCAGCGTGGAGCGATTGCTCAGATTCGTACTATGAATACCATCGCTCATCGCCAAGGATATATCCGTAAAGGTGGGGCTATATGAATACCAAGCTTACAGGGTTACGAAAATCTTTGTCTTTCCTCCTTACCCCCTCCGTGCCTCAATGTCTAACCTGCGGGAAGTACAGCCCACAGTCCTCACAGCTGCCTGGTATCTGTAAGAATTGTGCGGAATCCATTCCTTGGATACGCGCTCCACGTTGCTTGATATGTGGGCGCCATGTAGGCTGTCCAGACTGCACTCGCAGCGCTGAGCCCTCACCCATTGTATGTAACCGGAGTGCGGTAGCCTACACAAACGAGATGAGAGAATGGCTCGGTCAATATAAATATCGCGGGAATGAACAATATGCCCCTTTGCTTGGACTCATGCTGGATAGAGCTTATTTAACCTTAAAGGAGGAAAAGCAGCAGGAGGCTCTTTCATCCCAGAAGGCATCGTTTTTTCATCTTATTCAACATAAAAGGTACATAAAAAACAGCCTTTGGTCAGCTGATTTATTAGTTCCGGTACCTGTCAGTGATTCCAGGCTTCTAGAACGGGGCTTCAATCAAGCGGAAAGATTGGCCGATGTTCTATCTCGTCATAGGAAGATTCCTCAGCTACCGCTACTAATTCGTACGCATCATACGGGTAAGCAGAGCTTTAAAGGACGTGCGGAGAGACTGGCAGATATGAAGAATGCTTTTGGAGCGAATCCGGCAGTCTCCACACCATTTAAGGATTGGCTGAAAGATAACTCACCTATAAGCCGTCCTATTCGAATTATTATTGTTGATGATATCTATACAACGGGAAGCACGATTCGTGCTTGCGCCGAAATTCTAAAACAAATGGTTTCAAACTATGATTATGCTGCAGAAATCTATAGCCTAACCTGGGCGCGTTCCTAAAGCGAAAATGCATGATTGTGAACAGCTATATCCATTCCATTAAGGATTAGTTGCGGATGGTAGCGTTTCTTCTGTCCCATAGACGAATTCCTTGCAATCATGTAATCTAGGAGCATAAGAATATTATGCATTGCACAGAATGTACGGAGAGGAGCGGCTGCTTGTTATGAATCTAGACAATTGTCCAAGGTGCGGCCGGTTGTTTGTCAAGAATCTTATGGGGTTGTGCCAGGCCTGTATCAAAGAGCTGGAGCATGAATATGAGATCTGCGTGAATTATTTACGGGAAAACAAAGGAACCAACATTCAGGAGCTCTCCGATGCTACGGGGATTTCTATTAAAGAGATTACCCGCTTTATTCGAGAAGGCCGGATTTCTATAGCTAATGCACCCAATATGATGTACCCTTGCGAAGTGTGTGGTACACTGATTCGGGATGGCCATATGTGTGACAGCTGTCGTAGCCGGCTCAGGAAAGATCTCACGAATGCTGTCAAGGAAAATTCTGCTGAGGATACTACTAAAAAGACATCTGATGGTGCATATCGTGCCATAGATAAGCTGCGTGACCTATAAAATCTGCAAAAAAACGTTTGCAGCTATAAAGAATGTTTCAGTCTACGCCGATAAACTTAGTAAAGATTATCGGCTTTTTTATATTAGAAGGAAGGTGGAAGTTATGAAAATTAACGAGACCGGACGAATTAACGCGATTAATCCGTATCAACGCAGCGCGGAAGCGCAAAGGCAGGAACAAATGAAGAAAAGCACACGCAAGGATGAGGTTTCGATCTCTGATGAAGCGATTCAACTCTTGCAAGCACAAAACACTGGCAAGAATGATCCAGAACGCGCACTTAAGATCGACAATCTAAAGCAGCAGGTCTCCGCAGGTACCTATCAAGTTGATGCATCTAAGCTAGCAGAGAAACTCGCCCCTTACTTTAAGCAATCCTCCGAGAATTAGGTGAAAACATCCATGGCATTGACGACATTAATAGAACTATTGGAGCGGCTAGATGGAGTGCATGTTCAAATGCTGGATCTGGCCGCTGAGAAGAAACAGACGATTATGGATAACAAGGTGGATGCGTTAATCGACATCCTTAACCGTGAGTCCAAGCTAATGAAGGTAATTGGGCAGCTCGAGGAAGAGCGAATATTAGCCGCATATACCGTTTTACAAGGCGTGGGTATTCGTTCCAACCTAAACCTGAATCTAACGGAGCTGTCCAGGCTTATCTTTGACCCTGAAGACAAGGCACGACTGCTGCATATTCAGCAGAAGCTTTCGGGTACTTTGCATCGCCTGAAAGAAGCCAATGACCTAAATCAGAAGCTGATAGAGCAGTCGCTTACATTTATAGATTATTCTTTGGATCTGTTGGTCGGAAGACCAAATCAGGATATCACTTATCATCGTCCGTCCGACAAAGGCAACAACGTAAATCGGTCGGGGATTTTTGATGCACGAGGTTAGAATTGTACTGATGAAGTGTTCTGCCAGAGCAGAACATAAGGAGGAGTAAGAAGCATGACATCCACATTTCACTCGATAGAGACGGCGAGACGCAGCCTTTTTACTCAGACCGCAGCTCTTAATACAACTGGACACAATATCGCTAATGCGAATACCGAAGGTTATACTCGTCAACGTGTTAATATGCAAGCCTCTTTACCTATTGAAGCGTACGGATTGTTAAAATCTACCGTTCCAGGTCAAATGGGTACAGGGGTGGAATTCTCATCTATCGATCGGATTCGAGAAATGTTTCTGGATGATCAGTACCGTGGCGAGAACTCTGCTTTCGGCAACTGGAGTCTTCAAGCAGATACGCTTTCTAAGCTGGAAGCTATCGTTAATGAACCATCGGATACAGGCATTCGTACAGTTCTGGATAACTTTTGGAAATCATGGTCGGATCTGAGTAAGAACCCTGAAGATCCAACGGCACGTAAGATTGTAGTGCAAACTGCACAATCTTTGACAGATGCTATGAACTATATGAGCACACAACTGAATAATCTGGAGCGGGATCTAACCACTAATATAGATGTTAAGGCAAAAGAAGCTCAGGGTTACCTGACCGCAATTGCAGATCTAAATAAATCCATTTATAAGATTGAGGGTATGGGAGATCATGCGAACGATCTACGTGATCAACGCGACCTGATGGCGGACAAGCTCTCCAAAATTGCTAATATTACTGTTGTAGAGACGGAGGCAGGTTATAACATTTCTCTGGGTGGACAACCTCTCGTAGAGGGTGGAGAAGTTACTGCAACCGTAGATGGCGCGTTTCTCAATAATGCTTATGCCTCCGGAACTTTAAAGGGCGGCGAGGCTTACGGGATGATTTTTTCCAATAATACCTATGTTGCCGATTACAAGAAACAGCTCAATGATTTGGCGAGCACTATTGCTACAGGTGACGTTGAAATTACAGTGCCAGCTGGCTCCAATCTTCCTGAGGGCACAGTGTTGACTAGCGATGCCAAGATTACACAAGCTGACGGTACCGTAGTTACTTTGACCGCTGGTCAGGCCATGCCTAAGGGCGCAACAATGTATGAGGACGCCAAGACCATTGTCAAAGGGTTAAACGGACTTCACAAGTTAGGTTACGCGATGGATGGAAGCGTCGGACGCGATTTCTTTGTAACATCAGGTGAGGCTGGAACGATCAAACTTAATCCCGAAATTGCAGCTGACGTAAACCTATTTGCAACTTCATTACGTACAACTGTTGATGCGAATGGAAATACGCAAGTCGTTAAAGGAAATAACACCTTGGCACTTCTATTGACGAACCTGAAGGATAGTAAATTTACTAAGCCAGACGGTAGTGTGAGCAACACTGTTGGTGGGCTTTTTAGCTCTATGGTTGGTCAGTTGGGTATTCAATCCCAAGAGGCTGCACGTCAGACGGATAACTCAGATTATCTCGTAGAGCAAGTTAACTCCCGTCGTCAATCAGTCAGCGGTGTATCCCTGGATGAAGAAATGTCGAATATGCTAGTGTTCCAGCATGCTTATAGTGCCGCAGCGCGTTTTATGACTACTTTTGATGAACTGCTCGACAAATTGATTAATTCCACCGGCACAGTCGGCAGATAAAAGGAGATATAGCGTATGTTGAGAGTAACCTCTAACATGATGAATTCACAGCTTCTGCTTAACCTAAATCGCAATGCACGTACGATGAACGATACACAGTTACAGCTTTCCAGCGGACGCAAGATCAATAAGCCTTCCGATGATCCGGTAGGAATCACGTATTCCCTGCGCTACCGTGCAGAGCTTTCCTCTAACGAACAATATACTAAGAATGTAGATAGCGCTCTTTCGTGGCTAGATTATAATGATACAGTTCTAGGTCAAGCTGGAGATGTTGTTCAAAAAATTCGTGAATTGACAGTACAAGCAGGGACAGGAACTAATCCGCAGTCCGCGCTTGATAGTATCAATTCAGAAGTGTTGCAATTGAAAGAACAGCTTGTGGATATTGCTAACAGCACACTAAATGGTAAATATATCTTTAATGGTGAACAATACAATACCAAACCTTATGATTTTGCTAAAGGTGCAGATGGTACCTATGATGTAACTAAGCCGATTACTACAGATACTGGGCAGATTCAGTTTATTGTAGGTGAGGGTGTACGTATGCCTATTAGTACTAGTGGCAATGACGTGTTTGGCAGAACTGGTGAAGCGGATAATTTATTTACCATTATTAATAATATTTCTGGTGCCTTACAATCGGGTGATATTACTGCAGTTTCTAATCAACTTGCAAATATTGATACGCGCATGGATAACCTATTAACGGTCCGTTCAGAAATAGGAGCTAAGACCAATAGGGTAGAACTAATGCAGGAGCGTTTGAGCGATTTAAATATCAATCTTACTGATTTGCAGGCCAAGACGGAAGATGCTGATTACGAAGGTTTGATTATGCAGTCTAAGATTCAAGAAAATATATATAACGCCTCATTATCTGTTGGTGCAAAGATTATATCTACAACTCTCGTGGACTTTATCAGATAACGGAGGTGGTTTTCATTGCTTCAGCCGATATTGCAAATCCGTCAGACGCCTGCTGTGATTGGGATTGATGCTGATCCGGGCACCTATTCGATTTCTCAGCCTAATGCTGAAGTCAATGTAACAACGACACCGGGACAACTAACGGTTAAATCCACTCGGCCTGAGCTTACCATAGATCAATCTCGTGCATGGGCAGCCTATAATGGTGGCAATATGTTTGATATGAACAAACGTATCTATTCTGGCATCCAGCAGCTTTATCTTCAGGGTATCGCCAAAAAGGTTGAGCAGGGTAATCGGATGGCAGAGTTTTTTAAACCAGGTAATACGATTGCAGAAGTGTATGGCACAGATACGGAACCTAATTCATTTCCTGAGACTCGTGGGCCAGCATCATATGATAATGTCGATATTCACTTTGAGACTAGAGCTCCTCAAATTAATTTTCGGGCCGCCCATGTTGACGTACAGGTGGAAAAACGTAATCCTGAGATTGAATATACCCGAGGTAAGTTAAATATATATATGCAGCAATATGCAACCATAAAGTTTTTTTTACCTGAAGTTAACGTTCAATTGTAGGTCTTTAAAGCTATAGATGTGCTGGGAAGCGCCTCTATAGCTTTTGTGCTATAAATAGTTTGGTAGTAGTATTTTTATAATGCTAGTTATTTTGAGGAGTGAACAACTTTGATTATAGAAACAATATCTTGGGGCGAGATCGATGTAGATGAGGAACAGTTATATCATTTCCCTAAAGGATTACCCGGTTTTGAGGAAGAAACAGACTTCGCTTTAATTGCTGTGGAAGAGACACCTTTTTGGTACTTACAGTCTATGAAGGAAAAGGGACTGTCCTTTTTGCTAAGTGATCCATTTGTATTTTATCCATCTTATGAGTTTGATCTTCCAGATGATGAAGCGGACGAGCTAGGGATCGACAAACAGATTGTCGTTCGTTGTATTATTACTCTGAAGGAACAAGTTGATCATTCTACGATTAATCTCCTTGCACCCATTGTATTGAATCCAGTGAAGCATTCCGGGAAACAGATCGTTCTGCATACAGCTCCTTATCATACGAAGCATAGCCTTCTGCAGGAACAGTCGGTTATCGATGGAAAGGATGGTGTGTGATATGCTTGTACTTACTCGCAAAAAAGGCGAATCCATCGTTATTCAGGACCAGATAGAGTTGACGATCCTAAGTGTGGAAGGTGATACAGTCAAGGTAGGCATCTCGGCGCCTAAGCATGTCGATATTCTGCGTAAAGAAGTATACCTTTCTATTCAAGAGGCTAATCGTGAGTCTGTTGCTCCTTTACAGACTGATTTGAATGCCTTGATCCATCGATTTCATGGAGAAAAAAAGAACGATTAACAGACATGTTTTTAATCGTAGAAACTGAAACCTAGAGCTGCTAAAATGCAGACTTAGGTTTTTTTATTTGGTTTGATTATGTTTTTTGAGAAAAATTTTAAAAAAACATCGAAATACTCTAAACTGTTGGGCGTACGCCGTCGATATATGTAGTAGACGCTGAACCTGCAGGGCGGCCGACCTTAAAGGTTTAGCGTTTACCACATGGATGTGGAACTAACTTAATTTCAGGGAGGAAATATCAAATGATTATCAACCACAATATCGCTGCAATGAACACACACCGTCAGTTGGGTGTAAACACTGCTGCAACTAGCAAAAACATTGAAAAATTGTCTTCAGGTCTTCGTATTAACCGTGCAGGTGATGATGCAGCTGGTCTAGCAATCTCCGAAAAAATGCGTGGACAAATTCGTGGCTTGGATCAAGCTACTCGTAACGCTCAAGATGGTATCTCGTTGATTCAAACAGCTGAGGGTGCATTGAATGAAACTCACTCCATCCTGCAACGTATGCGTGAGTTAGCAGTACAATCTTCGAATGATACGAATACTGATGCCGATCGTACGGAGCTTCAAAAAGAAGTTACAGCTCTTACAGCTGAAATTGATCGCATTTCTACTACTACAGAATTCAATACTCAAAACTTGCTTGACGGTAAGTTTACAGGTAAACAAATTCATATCGGTGCGAACGCTGGACAAACCTTGTCAGTAAAAATCTCAACTATGGGATCTAAAGCTCTCGGAATTAGTGGTTTGAGCTTGTCTAAACAAACTTCAGCGAATAAAGCAATTACTGCAATTGCTAAGGCAATTTCACGTGTATCAGCACAACGCTCATCTTTGGGTGCAATTCAAAACCGCTTGGAACACACAATTAACAACTTGGGTACATCTTCTGAAAACTTATCGGCTGCTGAATCCCGTATTCGTGACGTTGATATGGCTAAAGAAATGATGAACCAAACTAAGAACTCTATCTTAGCTCAAGCAGCACAAGCAATGTTGGCTCAAGCCAACCAACAACCTCAAGGGGTTCTTCAACTTCTTAGATAATAGTTTGAGTTAAGATTATAATGAGGTAGATGGCGTAACCGCTATCTACCTTGTTTGCTAATGAGGAGAATGAAAAATGATCTATTATATTAATGGAGAAAAGTTCAACCAGAAGGAAAACCTCCAAGAAACTTATCAAGATTTGGTTTTATATCTAAATCAAATTTCATCAATCATTGTGAATAATGCGGGAGAACCTCTCGATGAATTGGATATAAAGGATCTTTTGAAGGAAAATAACAATCTAATTTTTGAAACAAAGTTGATTATAGATCATGAAAAAGAAGTACTTTTAAACGTCTACCAGTTTTCAAAAGAACTTTTATTAACAATTGAGAACTTGAATTTGAAAAGCAATGAAGATATATTGTCAGCGTTTTCTGAGTTGTCTTCCACATTATTAGAGTTATCGAATGTGGACAGTTATTTTAATCTCAATAAGATTAATAAGACGAGTATAGAATTAACTGTGAGACAAGCAGAAGAAAAAATAGTGGAAAATGATTACTCATCTGTTGTTGAGATTATCGAACTAATCTACTCAGAATGGATTGAGGATTTTATAGAGGAATTAGAAACCAGAAAGGGAATCATTCATTGAGCATGTATGAAATAATAAATGGAACAGCCGATGATGGAAGTCAGATATATATATATAAATCAGATTGTGTAAATATTCCATTAAATTCTAAAATCTCTCCTAAGAGAGAAATAGCTAAACTTTTAAAAAAAGAAATATCAGAGAAAAATAAAATTACATTTGTAATAGGCATTGGAAATGGTGAGATTGTTAAAACGCTTCATTCAGTCTATCAAGATATTCCGAAGGTAATTATAATTGAGCCCTTTCAAGAAGTTGAATTGTACAATGTCACATTAAATGAAATAAAAAAAAGTAAAAATATTGAATTTTATTATTTGAAAGATTTACTGCCAATAATGATAACTTCTATTTTAGAACAATTTAGAGGACTTTCTTCGCAAATAATTATTCATCCTAAGTATGACCAAACTGATTCGGTACTTATAAATGATACTCTAAAACTAATAGAAAAAAGCCTGAGCTTGTATGTAATCAATAATAATACAGTGAATTTTTTTAAAAAAAATTGGATCATAGAGCCTATACTAAACTTAGTATACACCTATGAAATGGATCCTATAGATAAGTTGTTGCGCGAGTTTCGAGGAAAAGGAGCTATATTAGTCGCTTCTGGCCCTTCTTTAACGGATAATATAGATTTTATCAAAAAAGCAAAAGATCATATGTATGTTTTTTGTGTAGGATCTGCTTTAAGGGCGTTGATGAAATATGATATTCATCCTGATTTTGTTGTTTCTATTGACGCTAGTTTAACAAATTATGAAGCTCACTTCAAAGGACTAGAGTATAAAGGTATTGCAATATTTGATACTATGACACATCATTTAATTGTGGAAAACCATCAGGGTCCTGCTCTGAAAATGTTAAGTGAGATGGATGGTATTACGGGAAGTTTATTTCCTGAAATGACTCGATTTATATCTGTTGCTTCGGTCGCTATCTCTACCTTAAACCTAACACATCAACTTGGATTTGAAGAAGTGTATTTAATTGGGCAGGATTTATCATTTATTGATAAGAAATACTATGCCGAAGGTATAACAATACATGAAGGAGTTAGGATAGAAGAGGAGTTATGGGTAGATAGTAATGATGGGCGAAAGGTTTTAACTTCTGAAACACTATACGCACAGATAGATTCATTCAATCAATTAACGAATCTTATAAAGGATCATATCAAAATTTATAATGTTTCGGCAAAAGGTGCAAAGATTAACCACGTTCCATATATCCCTTCTGAAAAAATTAATTACCAGAGGTTTGAAAAAAATGTTTCTTTTAATGTTAATGAAAACATAACGAAAGTCATTGGGAAAGAAAAAGCAATTGATGTAATAAAAAATCTATATCAAATTCTTGATGTGGTAAAAGTAGAAGAAAGAAAAATGAAAAAAATACGTGAAAATATAGTTAATATTTCCGATATAAGAACGTTGTTGAAAAGCGTGAAGAAGTTAAGAAAAGAGCCGCTCGTTGAAGGTTCTTTATTAAATCAGCTGATAGACGATGTTCAAAGAATAAGTAATCATTTTGAATACAATTATAATGAGACACAGACTACAAATGATCAAAGAAAAGAAATGAGAGATAGTATTCACGTGTTATTTATAAAACTAAAGAAATATTTAGAACTATTATTAAACGATGATGAGATTCAAAAGTTTTATTCTAAAGGGTGAATGTAAATGAAGAATAAGGTATTAATAACAGGAGCGGACGGATTCATCGGCTCACATTTAGTAGAAGAACTTATACGCCAGGGATATGATGTACGAGCTTTCGTCTATTATAACTCATTCAACTCGTGGGGATGGCTTGACTCGTTATCAGGTGAGGTTAAGAGAGAGTTAGATGTATTTTCAGGTGATATTCGTGATCCACATGGAGTAAAAGAAGCCATGAAGGGGTGCGATATGGTTTTGCATCTGGCCTCGTTAATTGCAATTCCTTATTCCTACCATTCTCCAGATACGTATGTAGATACAAATATAAAAGGAACATTAAATATACTTCAAGCAGCACGCGAGCTTGGCGTATCTAAAGTAATTCATACGTCAACTAGTGAAGTGTATGGAACTGCTCAATATGTACCTATTAATGAAGAACATCCTTTACAGGGACAATCACCGTATTCTGCATCGAAAATTGGTGCAGATCAAATGGCGTTATCTTTTTATCGTTCGTTTGAAACGCCAGTAGCAATTATCAGACCGTTTAATACGTATGGGCCACGTCAATCTGCACGTGCTGTTATTCCGACGATTATCACACAGATTGCATCGGGTAAGGAGAAGATCAAACTGGGTGCTTTAAGTCCGACGAGAGATTTTAATTATGTTAAAGATACTGTCAGTGGGTTTATTTCAATTATGAATAGTGAAAAAGCACTTGGTGAAGTGATTAATATAGGTAGTAATTATGAAATTTCAATAGGAGACACAGTTAAGACTATTGCTGATGTAATGGACAAAAAACTTGAAATTGAAACAGATGAAGTTCGCTTTCGTCCTGAAAAAAGTGAGGTGGAACGATTGTGGGCTGACAATCAAAAAGCGAAAGAATTGCTCGGCTGGGAACCATCATACGGTGGAATAGAAGGATTTAAACGTGGATTAAAAGAGACAGTTGATTGGTTTACAGATCACGCGAATTTATCAAAATATAAGGCAGATGCATATAACATATGAAAAAGCAGTGGCAGGAAATAATTCAGGGCATAAAAGAAATTTATGGTAATAAAGACTTTATTCCCTTACATGAGCCTACCTTCAGTGACAAAGAAGTTGAGTATGCAACGGACTGTATTCGAACAGGGTGGGTCTCATCTGTTGGTAAATATGTCGATGAGTTTGAGAAGAGGCTTGTAGAATATACAGGTGTGAAGCGAGCTGTTGCTGTTGTTAATGGTACTGCTGCTTTGCATATTGCGTTAAAAATTGCTGGTGTGCAGGCGAATGATGAGGTTTTTATGCCGGCGCTTACATTTATAGCGACAGCAAACGCGGTTTCATACTTACAGGCAGTTCCTCATTTTATTGATGTTTCTGAAGAAACATTAGGCATTGATCCCAAAAAACTTGAAGAATATATTCGAGAGATAGGTGAGATACACAATAACCAGCTCATTAATAAAATGACGGGCCGTGTAATACGGGCTATAGTTCCCATGCATACATTTGGTCATCCTGTAGATATTGATCCGTTAATTGATGTTTGTAAACGGTATAATCTTGTTCTTGTCGAAGATGCAGCGGAATCACTGGGTTCTTATTATAAGGGAAAGCACACTGGGGGATTTGGCCTTGTAGGCGCGCTCAGTTTTAATGGTAACAAAATCATGACCACTGGTGGTGGTGGGGCGATATTAACGAATGACGAACAACTTGCAGATTATGCAAAACATATTACTACAACTGCCAAAATACCGCATCGTTGGGAATACCGTCATGATGAGATAGGGTATAATTACCGAATGCCCAATATTAATGCAGCTCTAGGATGTGCTCAAATTGAAAAGATGGATGTATTTCTTGCAAAAAAAAGAGAGTTAACTCGAAATTATAAAAAGTTATTTGAGGAAATAGATGGAGTAGATTTATTTGTAGAACCTGCTTTTGGAACGAGTAATTACTGGCTTCAAACCATTATCCTTGATTCGGAGCAACACAGTCGTGATGAGGTGCTAGATTTATTGAATAAGGATGGAGCAATGGCAAGGCCAATTTGGACGCCAATGAATGAGTTAACTCCTTATATGCATTGCCCAAAAGGTGATTTGACAGTGACAAATGAGCTGAATAAAAGGGTTATTAACATTCCATCGACTCCTCTTTGAAAGGGGTAATCAACTATGAATAAACGTAAAATTTGTGTTGTCACTGGAACACGATCTGAATATGGGTTGTTGTATTGGTTGATGAAAGAAATCCATTCTGATGCTGAATTGGAACTACAATTAGTTGTTACTGGGATGCATTTATCTCCTGAATTTGGCCTAACTTATAAGCAAATTGAGGAAGATGGATTTACAATTGATAAAAAAGTAGAGATACTCTTGTCATCAGATACCTCTGTAGGTGTAGTTAAATCAATTGGAATTGCAACAATAGGATTTGCCGATGCGCTTGATCAATTAAATCCTGATTTAATTGTTATCTTAGGAGATCGATTTGAAATGTTGGCTGTGTCACAGGCTGCACTAATCATCGGTATCCCGATTGCACATTTACATGGTGGAGAGTTAACCTTTGGCGCATTTGATGACTCTATTCGTCACTCTATTACGAAGTTGGCCACGTGGCATTTCACTAGTACCGAAGTACATAAACAACGAGTAATTCAACTTGGTGAATCACCAGATCGAGTGTGGAATGTGGGGGCGTTAGGAATTGAAAATATTTTGAAAGTGCCACTTTTATCAAAAGATGAGCTATACAATCAGTTAAGTCTTGATAAAAACAGGTCACTTTTGCTTATTACATATCATCCTGAAACACATGGAGATAGGGATGGAATTCATCCGTTATTAAGGGCTTTAAGTGAATATACAAATGTGAACTTGCTCTTTACAAAAGCGAATGCCGATAATGGTGGACGTTATATTAACGAAGAGATCGAAAAGTATACTAAACAAAATGAGACTGCCTTCTTGTTTGATTCGCTTGGGCAATTGCGGTACTTGAGTGCAGTTAAACATGCTGAATCTGTTATTGGTAATTCATCCAGTGGGCTTATTGAAGTCCCCTATCTACAAACGCCTACTGTAAATTGTGGTAATAGGCAGGCGGGGAGACAAAGACCGTCATCGGTTTTTGATGTTGAGTTAGATGAAGAATCTATTAAAAATGGCATTGAACAAGCTCTGCAATATGCTGGGCCGTATGAACAGCTCTTTGGTGATGGAAATGCTTCTCGCAAAATAGTGGAAATTCTTAAAGATATACCTTCCTATTTGATTCAGAAGGAGTTTTATGACTTATGAATAATCAAGTATATATAATCGCCGAAGCTGGTGTAAATCATAATGGTTCTCTTGATCTTGCTTTTAGACTAGTTGACGCAGCAGTGCAAGCTGGAGTAGATGCGGTAAAATTTCAAACCTATAAGACAGAAAATCTTGTCACCAAAAATGCAAAACAGGCAGAGTATCAAGTGGAGAACATTGGAGAAGAGACCTCACAATTTGCAATGTTAAAGAATCTAGAACTTTCGTATGAAGAGTTTTTTCGAATTAAGGCTTATTGCGATGAGAAAAAAATTGAATTTCTATCTACACCCTTTGATCGTGAAAGTATCGATTTTTTAGTAGATGAACTCGCGATTCGTACTGTGAAAATTTCGTCTGGTGAATTAACAAACACACCGTTCGTTCATTATATTGCTACAAAACGTAAACCAATAATTTTATCAACAGGTATGGCAACTATTGAAGATATACATGAATCTTTGTCCTTCATTGCCTACGGTCTGGCGTATCCAACATATGAAGTGAAAATAGAAGCTGTGCAAAAGTTTTACCCCTCCTCTGAGGCAAAGAAGTGGTTGAAGGATTATGTAACGGTATTGCACTGTACAACTGAATATCCAACTCCATACGGAGATATTAATTTGCAGGCGATTGATCATTTAACAAGGGAGACCCAATTAGACGTGGGGTTATCTGATCATTCAGAGGGGATATACGTGCCTGTAGCTGCGGTTGCCCGTGGTGCTCAGGTTATTGAAAAACATTTTACAACAAGTAGGCTGTTGCCCGGTCCAGACCACCTCGCATCCTTAGAGCCAGATGAATTACAAGAGATGGTGAAGGCAATCCGCATTATTGAACTCTCATTAGGAGATGGAAATAAAAAGCCAACTATTAAAGAGCAGACAAATCAAATCGCTGCTCGTAAAAGCTTAGTAGCTGCGAAGTCAATTATGATTGGAGATACTATTACTAAAGAAAATTTAACTGTCAAAAGACCGGGAAGTGGGATGGCTCCTTCGCAATATTGGTCACTAATCGGTAAAAAGGCATCGAAAAGCTATAGTGAAGATGAGCTAATTGATGAGTAAGCCTGTCATCCTTATTGGAAACGGTGGCCACGCAGCTGTTATAACTGATATTCTGTTACAGCAAAAACGGTCAATTATGGGTTTCACAGCACCGGAAAAACAAGAGAATCGTTTTGGACTTTCATATCTTGGCACAGATAAAGTCATTGACTCATACAATATTTCTGATATTGAACTTGTACTTTGTTTAGGTTCTATTGGAGTACCTTATATTAGAGCGGATATATTTCAGCAATTTAAAACAAAGGGTTATACATTTTCCTCAGTCATTCATCGAAATGCAATTATTTCTCCTTACTCAAAATTAGGAGAGGGTGTGCAAATTATGGCGAGTGCTGTTATTGAATCTTTTGCAAGTGTTGCCGATAATACTATTATAAACACATCTTCAAGTATCAACCACGACTGCTCAGTTGGAAGTAGTTCTCACATTGCGCCCGGAGTTACACTTTCTGGAAACGTGATAGTCGGTGATTTAACACATATTGGAGCAGGATCGACAATTATTCAAAACGTTCAGATTGGAAGTCAAGTAATAATTGGAGCAGGATCGCTAGTTTTGCAGACGATAAGGGATAGAAGCAAGGCATACGGAACTCCCGCTAAGGAAGTGTAGAATAATGACAAAGTGGAGAAAAATTTTGATAAGCCCTCAAGTAACGATTTTGCAAACTATGAAATTAATTGATGATTCTGCATTACAATTCGCAATAGTCGTAGATGAAAACAGGTGTTTACTTGGGACCGTTACAGATGGCGACATTCGCCGAGGACTCTTAAAGGGTTTATCTTTAGATACTTCAATTCAAAAAGTCATGAATGAAACTCCTATATACGAAAACGCTGGAAAGAAGCAGTTTTATTATAAAGAAGTAATGAAAAAGCTGAAATTAAAGCAGCTGCCGATTGTAAATCAAGAAAAGCAGATTCTTGATGTTATTTTTGTGGATAATATTGTAGAAACGTCGCAAAAAGAAAATACCGTTATATTAATGGCTGGCGGTCTTGGGACGAGACTTCGTCCTTTGACGGATCATGTGCCGAAACCTATGTTGAAAGTTGGAGACAAACCTATTTTAGAAACAATTATTGAAAGTTTTAAAGGTTTTGGATTTACTAATTTCATTTTGTCGGTAAATTATAAGAAGGAAATAATTAAAGATTATTTTCAAGATGGATCTCATCTCGATGTGAATATATCATATATAGAAGAAACAAAGAGGCTCGGTACAGCAGGTGCATTGTCACTTATAGTGGAGAAGCCCGACCATCCTTTTTTTGTGATGAATGGAGATCTTTTGACTAAAGTTAACTATGAGCAACTACTCAATTTTCATAGTGAAACCAATTCTGTTGCGACAATGTGTGTAAGGGAGTATGAGTATCAGATACCATATGGTGTTTTAGAGATGGAGAATCACCGCTTGTTATCGATTGAAGAAAAACCGATTCATAAAAGTTTTGTTAATGCAGGTATTTATGTGTTAAGTCCTGAGGTTTTAAGTGAGATTCCCCAAAATGAATTTTATGATATGCCAGATCTTTTTAAGAAATTGATGAATGAACAAATAGACGCGTCAGCTTTTCCCTTGAGAGAGTATTGGCTTGATATAGGACGATTGGATGATTATGAAAAGGCTAACTATGAATTTTATGGAGGCTTAGTATGATAAAAAATAAAAAAATACTAGCCATTATCCCCGCACGCGGTGGCTCAAAAGGGCTTCCAAGAAAAAATATTCGTGAATTAGCAGGGAAACCTTTGATTGCATGGACGATAGAGGCTGGGCGAAAATCTAAATATATAGATAGGTTAATTGTATCATCAGAAGACTCCGAAATAATCGAAGTAGCAAAGGAATATGGAGCAGAGATCCCTTTTGTTCGCCCGAAGCATCTTGCAGAGGATGAATCCTTAGGATTGGATCCGGTATTTCATGCATTGGGAGAGTTGCCTGGCTATGATATTGTAGTTCTACTACAACCGACATCACCGTTGCGCTTAACTGAGGATATTGATGCTTGTATTGAACAACTAATAGTTTCAGGGGTACCTGCATGCGTCAGTATGTCAGAGACAGAAATATTACCCTATTGGATGTATACTTTGCAAGATAGTGGATTAATGAAACCTATTATTACAAAAAAAGAAATCGGGATTAGGCGGCAAGATTTACCACCTGTTTATATTTTGAATGGTGCAGTTTATGTTGCAGAGATAGAATGGTTGTTTAGAGCAAAGTCATTTATAACAGAAGAAACTTCAGCATTTATTATGCCTAATAGCAGATCTTATGATATTGATACCGAAGAAGACTTCTTGTTGTGTGAGTGGAAGATGAACAAGGATTAGGTATATTGTTTTTTTTGAGAGCATTATGTTTAAGAATAATATATATCTAATCACCTTTTAAGGCTTCTCTACGGAGAGGCTTGTTTTGTTTTGCTCGTTTAGTTTGAAAAATAAGCTCGCGTAAAAAACTAATAACCTTAACAATGAAACTAATATTCAGACTAGGGTCTCGGAGGCTATAAGCATTTGAAGCATAATCGAGAGAAACTTATATTTCTTTATTCTCAAGGATAAGTCCTAAAGTATCCCAGAAATCAACCGATATATAGAGTATAATATGAGCGCTGTTGGAGGTCGGGGTATATGAATGTACAGTTTTCTTTATCTGCCAGTTCTATGTCTTTCGGACAAAGCAGACATGAGGTAACATCTGGAGCTTTACCGGAGAAGGTTCAAAGTAATACGGTTACTATTCGCGATGCTAAAGATATCAGTCTGAAAGAAAAGCAAGGTGAGAATATAACCGTTGCTGAGGAACAGCTTATTCGTACGATTGAGCGAGCAGTGAAATCTCTACAGGGTCCCCAAACCGCACTAGCAATCAGCATCCACGAGAAAACGCATGATATTATTGTAAAAGTGCTTAATAAGGAAACCGGAGAACTTATTCGTGAAGTACCACCAGAGAAGACTCTGGATTTAGTAGCTAAAATGATGGAAATTGCAGGTATTCTTGTAGACGAAAAAATATAATGTAGGGGGTACTAATTTGGTTACAAGAATTAATGGGTTTTCAGGGATGGACATAGATAGTATGGTCAAGAGTATGATGGCCGTCAAGCGTGTCCCACTGGACAAACTATACCAACAAAAAGAAATTTTGAATTGGACCAGAGATAGCTACCGTGAAATCAGTAGTAAACTATATGACTTTCGAATTAATAAGTTATCAGATAAATATAATTTATCATCTGCATTAAACTCAAATAAAGCTGTTGTTACTGGTAATACCAGTGCAGTCAAAGCCGAGTCGACATCCACCGCTAACGGAATAGATATGGATGTCACAGTAAAGCAGTTAGCAACCAGTACTACGTTAGAGACAAATGGAGTAGGGCTAAATAAAACTGGGAAAACAACACTGGCAGAACTTGTAACAGGTAAAGCTTTTAACGATCTTACTGATGCAGAAAAGGAAAAAGATTATACTCTAAATATTAACGGCGTCAGCTTCAGTAGCGTGAATGATGCAACGAAATCTTTATTTACTGGAGCTACGTCTATTTCTACTTTAGTATCAACAATTAATGCTGACAGTAAAGCCGGTGTTATCGCAAGTTTTGATGAGATCACAGGGAAATTGATTATTCGATCTAAGACAAGTGGTGCTCCGAGTAATGATCCGACAAGTATGGATGGTAAAATAGTATTAGGAGCAGATAACACCATACTAAGTAATGTTTTTAATGGTATTAAGCAATATACCAATTCAGATGGAAGTTTGTCGGACACAAAACCTGGAGTAGATGCTGTTATCAGCATAAATGGTTCTAGCGACATAAAACAAAAGAGTAATACGTTCACTATAAATGGAGTACAACTTACATTGCTTGCTGAAACTGGTGGGAACGGAACAACCAAGATCAGTAATCAATCTGATCCAGATAATGCTATCAAAAATATAAAAAGTTTTATCGAAGACTATAACAGTCTACTTGAATTGTTTAACAAGAAAGTGAATGAAGCTAAGTATAGTGATTTTACTCCTCTTACTGATGAGCAAAAGAAGGAAATGAAAGAAAGTGAAATTCTAACTTGGACTCAGAAGGCTCAAAGCGGGCTTCTTAAAAATGATGACATCTTAAGATCAACCATATCGTCCATGCGTATGGTTATCTCTGAAAAAATGGGTAAACTAAGTGAGTTGGGCATTACAACGGGGAATTATTCTGAGGGCGGAAAATTAATAATTAATGAAGCGAAACTCAAATTAGCGATTAGTAATAATCCTCAAAGTGTAATAGATGTATTCCAAGGTTCTGCTAGTGAACCAAATGAGGGGCTTTTTGATAAATTGGGAGATACATTGGCTAAACCATTGGAAAGTATCTCTATACGTGCAGGTACTAACAAGTATACTGCTGACGTCACTAGTACATTTAAAGAAGAGAGTGTTATGGGTAAAAAGCTCAAAGATTACAATACTCGAATAAACAATATGCTGACAATATTAACAAATGCTGAGACACGTTATTATAAACAGTTTTCAGCGATGGAGACAGCTATGAATAAGCTAACGACACAATCTTCCAGTCTGTTATCCAGTTAATACAATTATTATAAAGAGGGTGAGTTTTTTTGATTAGATCTCCATATGAGACATACCGCAAGTCTTCAGTCCAAACCTCAACCCCTGCGCAGTTGGTGATCATGCTGTACGACGGAGCGATCCGTTTTGTGAGAACAGCAATTGATGGACTTACAAAAAACGACTTTGAGAAAACAAATCTTAATTTTGGGAAGGCCCAGACAATTATGAGTGAACTAATGTCTACATTAGATCATTCTTATGAAGTTTCTAAGAATTTATTCTCACTTTATGAATATACTAATCATCTTTTAATTGAAGCCAATATTCGCAAAAGCCCAGAAAAAGCAGAAGAGGCTATTGGCTACTTAACTGAGCTTCGGGAAACTTGGTTACAAGCATCGAAGATCGCTGTGGGTCAGGGACAGGCTGATAGTGCTCATGGATGAATTAATCCGGAGTTTGGATCAACTCACCCGGGAGATCGAAGAGCGTCTTCAAGAGACCATCTATGAGGAGTTGGAGGCTTTTGTGGACGAGCGCCAGAAACTTGTCGATTCAATTGCAGAAGAAGCCAAAATTTGTCGAGCAACGCCTGCACAAAAGCAAGAAATTAATCGAATTTTGGAACATGATAATGTGATCTTAGAGAGAATGAACGCTCTTCGCTTCGAAGCTCAAGACTGGCTGCAGAAGCGGAATCAGGCCAAAACCCAACGCAACGCCTATGAGGCCGCCTACACCCCAGACAGTTTTCTTATGGATCGCAAAAAATAATTTATCAGTGTTTCACTATAGGAGTAGACGGGTATTAAATACCGTCTGCTCCTTTTTTTGATCTTTGTACCGAATCTATTTCTTGTTTATGGAAAATTTAATAGTTTATTTTACGTGGTAAATTATTGAATGTAAACATTTTCTTTTCCAATTGACAATAAAGAAGTTACGGTGGTATAGTCGAATTGTGAGCAAGACTCACGTTCATCTGATGACGAAGGGAATGTTTAATCAATGGAAGGTAAAGTAAAATGGTTTAACGCAGAAAAAGGTTATGGTTTTATCGAGACTGCAGACGGTGGCGACGTATTCGTACACTTTTCCGCGATTCAAACTGATGGTTTCAAGACATTGGATGAAGGTCAATCCGTAGAATTCGATATCGTTGAAGGTGCACGTGGACCACAAGCAGCTAACGTAATCAAATTATAATCATCCGGCGAAGCCGAACTACATATAAGTAGATGGTTAGCAATTTAGACAGCGCTAGCAGGGATCTTGGAATCTTCCAAGATCCTTTTTTTGTGCGTTCATATGTGTCTAGTATAGCCAATCCTAGTAAAGAAAATAGCCTATTTTGTAAATTCATTTTATGGAAAATGTTAGAACTCTGCAAAAGGTGGGTAATAGATATACGTTGAGCTGTTTATCTTACCTCGACACACACTATGTTAGCCTAGGTTACTACATTCACGAAGAAATTCAATATAGCCTAAGCTATCAAAACAATTAGGAGGGTGATTAGCAGGATGAAGAAGATGTGGCGCGGTCTTATGACCGGAATATTAGGTACTAGTATGTTATTGGGGTCTCTCGGCAGCGTATCTGCTGCAACTGTACCTAAGGATATTCAAGGCCACTGGGCGCAAGGTCAGCTGCAGGAATGGCTAGATAGAGGTTACCTTGGAGGCTACCCAGATGGAACGGTGAAACCAAACAAAGCAATTACGCGTGGTGAGTATGTGACTATGGTAAATCGCTTGTTAGGGTTTACAACTAAAGCAACAGTAACTTTCAAAGACATGAAGAGCACAAACTGGAATTACAGTGAAGTGGCTAAAGCCGTGGAAGCTGGATATATCGGAGGATACGAGGATAATACGTTCCGCCCTAATAATCCGCTTACAAGAGAAGAGGCAGCTGTAATTACTGCAAAATTACTTAAATTGAGCACTAATACAACTTCGAACAAATTTAAAGACAATGCACAAATTGCAGCATGGGCAAAAGGTGCTGTAGCAGCCGCAGTGGAAAAGAAGATTGTTAACGGTTATCCAGATGGAACCTTTGGTCCTAAGAGATCGTTAACACGTGCCGAGGCTGTAGGTATTATCAATACTTCAGCTATCTATTATCCTGGTAGTGGCACAGGTGGTGGTGTAACACCTACACCAACTCCAACGGCGACTCCGACACCAACAGCTACACCAACCCCAACTGCTGCTCCAGGTGGTAGTACGGGCGGAGGTTCTGGTGGTGGTAACGGTAGCGGCGGAAGTAGCACAGCGCCAACAGTAAGTGGGGCAACCTACGGTAATGTTGGTTCGGTCACAGCGGATGTATACCTGACACCTTCCGTAACTGGTGCAGTATACTATGTTGTAGCTCCTTATAATGCTGATGTAACTGCTCCAACTGCATTGCAGGTGGAAAAAGGACAAATTAGTAACGGGACTGCAAGTGGTATCCATGGTAGTGTTGCGACTGTAGCTAACACAACGGTTACATTTTCTGTTTACGGATTGAATCCTGGTACAGAATATGCAACATATATCACGCTGGCGGATGCAGCTGGTAACTTGTCTACTGTAACGACAGTTCGGTTGACTACTGCTCAAGCTACTGCTAGCTCGATTTCGCTTTTTGAGCCGGGACAAGTTAGTACAGTTACAGCAGATGTATATGTTAAATATGGTGTGACAGGTGGCACTACAACCCCAGTTAGATATGTAGTATTACCAGCAAATGATAAGGCACCTACTGCAGCGCAGATTGCTTTAGGTCAAAATGGTAGCGGTACTGCATTGGCTGCTCCATGGACTGACACACTTACGTTTGCTCCTGGTGTAAAACGTACACAGACCCTAACTGGTTTAGCAGCAAATACTGCCTATAAGGTATATGTTATTGCAGGATCGGGTTCTCAATGGTCCCCTGTAGAAATCATTCAAATTCATACCAAATAGCCTGACCTTATGTGATTTCATTCGGAGAATATAAGAGTGGAATCCGTACTATAATAACGACAGGTTTACTTTTGGTCCGGTAGGGCGATTGGTTGCTCTTACCGGACTTGTTTTATTTGTGAACGCTATGACAACATTTGTTATCTAAATGTAAGGGCTGTAAGGAATTGCTTTTTACTTAGCGCTTACAATTTGGTATAATGAAGGTGTAACTAAAGGAGGAGTGGCCATGCAATTCACCATTCGAGGTCAACAAATTGACGTGACCGACGCTTTGAGAGAGTATGTTGATAAGAAGCTCAGCAAACTTGAGAAGTATTTCGAAGCACCCCCTACCTCTGAAGGGTCTGTGACGCTTGGCGTAGTTCGCGGCCTTCATACGGTGGAAGTAACCATTCCGCTTGCTGGCGTGACGCTTCGTGCGGAAGATCGCAGCGATGACATGTATGCTTCCATAGACGCCGTTGTGGACAAGCTGGAACGCCAAATTCGCAAACACAAAACGAAGCTGAACCGGAAGTTCCGTCAAGAGGGACTCAAGACGCTGTTTGTGGATGGAGCTAGTGCCGCTGTTGCTGTAGAAGAACAAGATTATGATGATTTAGAAGTGGTTAGGAACAAACGCTTTACGATGAAGCCGATGGATGTGGAAGAAGCGATTCTTCAAATGAACATGGTAGGACATAATTTCTTTGTGTTTTCCAATATCGACACCTCGGAAGTTAGCGTAGTTTACAAACGTGATGATGGTAAATATGGACTGATTGAACAGGGCTAAGATACAATGATGCCAGTTATGCTCTAAGTATAAAGGGCCTCGAGAGTTAGTCAGAACCTAGGAAATTTAAACCGAGCCCCTATTCGCTTATAGCGAATAGGGCTCTTGTGCGTATATATGAAAAATGTGGCTGTTACACCTTGTATTGCGGCATCTCTTACAAACTGTTACAATTTATGAAGCAGCGGAATCGAATTTATAAATGGCCCTTTCAATTTTGTGAGGATGGGCTCGGTTCCACCATCTGTGTTGCATGAAAGGGGTTAACCATGCTAGGACTTGTAAAGAAAATATTCGGAGACACAAACGATCGTGACGTTAAACGTCTCATGAAGACAGTCGATGTAATTAATGGATTGGAGCCGGAATTTGTAGCACTATCCGATGAAGCTTTAAAAGCTAAGACGGAAGAGTTCCGCGCCCGTATTGAGAAAGGCGAAACCTTGGAAGAAATTCTTCCTGAGGCGTTTGCAACCGTACGTGAAGCTTCCAAACGGACGCTTGGCATGCGGCATTTTGATGTACAATTAATTGGTGGTATGGCTCTGCATGAAGGCCGAATCTCCGAGATGAAGACTGGTGAAGGTAAGACTCTAGTAGGAACATTGCCGGTTTACCTGAATGCTTTGCTTGGTAAAGGCGTACATGTAGTAACAGTCAATGACTATTTGGCTCAGCGCGACAGCGCACAAATGGCACAAATCTATAACTTCCTGGGCATGACGGTTGGGGTTAACCTAAGCGGTATGGACCATGCTGATAAACAAGATGCTTACGCCTGCGATATTACGTATGGCACGAACAACGAATTTGGTTTCGATTATTTGCGTGACAACATGGTGCTTTATAAAGAACAAATGGTTCAGCGCCCTCTTTATTTCTGTATTATTGATGAAGTGGACTCCATTCTTATTGATGAAGCCCGTACACCTCTTATCATTTCCGGACAAGCTGAGAAGTCTACTGAATTGTACTTTGCAGCAGACCGTTTTGTGAAAAAGCTTAAAGCTGAAGAAGACTACACAGTTGATATCAAAGTGAAGTCCGTAGCCTTGACTGAAAAAGGTGTAGCTACTGCTGAACGCGCTTTTGGTATTGAGAACTTGTATGATCACAGTCATGTAACCTTGAATCACCATATCGTCCAAGCCCTGAAAGCAAACGTAATTATGCGTCGTGACGTAGACTACGTTGTTAACGAGGGTGAGGTCGTTATTGTTGATGAATTTACGGGACGTTTAATGTCAGGCCGTCGTTATAGTGACGGTTTGCACCAAGCGATTGAAGCGAAGGAAGAAATCGAAGTACAGAATGAGAGCATGACGCTTGCTACGATTACTTTCCAGAACTATTTCCGTATGTATCGCAAATTGGGCGGTATGACAGGTACAGCTAAAACTGAGGAAGAAGAGTTCAAGAAGATTTATGGTCTTGAAGTTCTTCAAGTTCCTACGAATAAACCAAATCAGCGCATAGATATGCCAGATGTCGTCTACAAGAGTGAGAACGGTAAGTTCAACGCTGTTGTGGCAGAAATTGTAGAGCGTCACAAAAAGAACCAACCTGTACTTGTTGGTACAGTATCGATTGAGAATTCAGAGCTCGTATCTGAAATGCTGAAGCGCAAAGGCGTTAGACACCAAGTGCTTAACGCGAAGCATCACGCTGCTGAAGCTGAAATCATTACACATGCAGGTCAGCCAGGTACAGTTACGATTGCTACCAACATGGCAGGTCGTGGTACGGACATCGTTCTGGGCGAAGGTGTGACAGATCTTGGAGGTCTGCATATCATTGGTACAGAGCGTCATGAATCGCGCCGGATTGATAACCAGCTGCGTGGTCGTGCGGGTCGTCAAGGGGACCCAGGTTCTACACAATTCTACTTATCCCTTGGGGATGAGTTGATGAAGCGTTTTGGCGCTGACAACGTTTTGAGTATGATGGATCGCCTTGGGTTTGAGGAAGATCAGCCGATTGAGAGCCGCATGATTACGCGTGCTGTGGAATCTGCTCAGAAACGTGTTGAAGGTAATAACTTTGATATTCGTAAAGTCGTATTGCAATATGATGACGTGATGAATCAACAGCGTGAAATTATTTATAAACAACGCCGTGAGATTCTGGAGTCTGAAAATATTAAAGATATCGTACTTGAAATGATCAAGCCAGTTATTGAACGTATTGTTCACGCACACTGCAGTGACGATATTCCTGAGAACTGGGAGCTGCAAGAAGTTGCTGATTACGTAAACAGCAAGCTGCTTGAAGAAGGTGCTTTGACTCGCGATATTCTGTGGGGCAAGGAAGCAGAAGAGATCATTGAGTACATCTTTGAACGTGTACTTGAGAAATATGCTGCTCGTGAAGAACGCCTGGGTTCAGAATTGGTACGTGAATTCGAGAAGGTAATCGTGCTGCGCTCCGTAGATAGCAAGTGGATGGATCATATCGATGCGATGGATCAATTGCGTCAAGGGATTCACCTACGTGCTTACGGTGGTACTGATCCACTTCGCGAGTATCAATTCGAAGGTTTCGAAATGTTTAATACTATGACGGCTACGATTCAAGAAGAAGTAGCTACTTATATTATGAAGGCTCACATCGAGACAAATCAGGAGCGTCAATCCGTTGTAGAGGAAAATAAAATTTCCACTAACAGCGAACCTGCTGAGAAACGTCCGGTACATGTTGAGGCGGCAGCTGGTCGTAATGATCTTTGCCCTTGCGGAAGCGGCAAGAAGTACAAGAACTGCCACGGTCAAAACGCATAAGACAAACGTTTAGTAGCGCTCATATTCAGGTGTTGAAGATGTAAGTCTTTAACCCTGATCTCTATGGGTATACTAACCATAAAGAGCGGCTGGGCCCGGGGGGATCCCCCGTTTACGGCCCAGCCGCTTTTTTTGGGTATTTAGCACTTGAGTGAATGTGGAATGAAGAGAAGGTTTGGAACTGGAGAAACGGAGTGTTCACCTTAGTTTCGGGATTCCAACCACTATGCGGTTATCAATTCAAGGAATCTGGAAACAACAGCGATCGGAAGTCCAATCCTTCTCGGAATGGCTGAACATTCACTCATTACTAACTTTCCAATAGCGAAGACCGTAACAACCAATTTTGAAAGGTGAAGTGACCTATGATAGAACCAAATGTAAAGCAGGATCTGCGTGAAATAGGCAAGAAACTAACTGACCTTAGGGGGTCTCTTTGACTTAGATCTTAAGCAAGAGATGATCTCGAACTTTGAAGAAAAAATGGCTGCTCCAGGCTTCTGGGATAATCCAGAGCAGGCACAGAGCGTGATCGGCGAGATGAATGCCGTGAAATCGTCCGTGGATCAATACGAGAAGCTGCAACAAGAATACGACGATGCTGCGATGATGGCGGAGCTTGCGGATGAAGAGGGCGATGAAGATCTTGCGGCAGAGATTGGGGAGACGATCAGCAGTTTAGGCAGCAAAGTGGATGAATTCGAGCTGCAATTGCTACTTAACCAGCCGTATGACAAGCTGAATGCTATTCTTGAGCTCCATCCGGGTGCGGGCGGTACGGAATCCCAAGACTGGGGCCAGATGCTGCTGCGGATGTATACCCGTTGGGCTGAGAAACGAGGATTTAAGGTTGAGGTGCTGGATTATCTGCCGGGTGATGAAGCGGGAATCAAGAGTGTTACACTGCTCATCAAAGGCTTCAATGTATATGGATATCTGAAAGCTGAAAAGGGTGTACATCGGCTGGTGCGGATATCCCCGTTTGACTCTTCAGGCAGACGGCATACCTCTTTTGTATCCTGTGATGTAGTTCCGGAAATTACAGATGATGTAGAGGTTGAGATTCGTACGGAGGATCTTAAGATCGATACGTATCGTGCAAGTGGCGCCGGTGGACAGCATATTAATACCACAGACTCCGCGGTGCGGATTACTCACTTACCTACGGGTGTGGTGGTAACCTGTCAGAACGAACGTTCACAGATCAAAAACCGCGAACAAGCGATGAAAATGCTGCGTTCCAAGCTATATGAGCGCAAACTGCAAGAGCAGCAGCAGCATTTGGATGAGATTCGCGGCGAGCAATCCGATATTGCTTGGGGCAGTCAGATCCGTTCCTATGTATTCCATCCGTATAACATGGTTAAGGATCACCGTACTTCCGTGGAAACGGGGAATGTGGGCGCTGTGATGGACGGAGATATTGATGCATTCATTGATGGTTACTTGCGTAGCCAGATCAAGATTGAGGCAGAATAAAAGAGAGTTTCGGAGAAACGGATACCATTCAAGGATTAGGATGGGATGGCCGTTTCTTCTTTCGTAGAGCAAGATGACACTTTAAGGAGAGCCTTTGAAATGCAAAAAGTCAATTCACGTAATAAACCCCCACTGATTCCTCTGAATGGGCCACTCCGACATGGGGTGGATACGATGTTAATTTTGCTCGGATCGTTAGTTACAGCGCTGGGGTTTAATCTTTTTTTTCTGCCTAATCATATTGCTTCTGGTGGTGTATCCGGTCTGTCGGTATTGGCTGAAGCTTGGTTTGGGGCTGAACCGGCATTTACGCAATGGGCGCTTAATATTCCGTTGTTTGTACTCGGGGTAATCTTCTTGGGTAAACAATACGGAGTTCGCTCGCTGCTTGGGAGCTTTGTGTTACCACTCTTTATCTTGTTGACAAAAGATTTGCCTGCACCTACCACCAATCCACTCTTAGCCTCCATTTATGGCGGTATCTGTGTGGGGGTGGGGTTAGGTCTTGTGTTCCGCGGACGGGGCTCGACAGGTGGACTTACTATTTTGGCGCAGATTATTCAAAAGATATCCGGTCTCAGCTTCTCGATTTCCGTAGTGCTGCTGGACGGGACGGTCATTGTGCTGGCTGCTTTTATACTCGGTATGGAACAAGCACTATATGCACTGATCGGTCTGTTTGTTACAGGTAAGGCGATTAATGCGATAGAGGTAGGCTTCCGTTATACAAAGGTGGCTTACATAATCTCGAACAAGACGGAAGAAATATCTGAGGCGATTTTGAATGATCTGGATCGGGGTCTGACGAAGCTGGATGCACATGGCGGTTATACTGGTGATGAGCGTACGGTGCTAATGGTTGTAGTAGGCCAGAATGAGGTTTCCAGATTAAAAGCGATTGTTCAATCGGTAGATAATAGTGCTTTTGTGATTATAACTGAGGCGCATGAGGTGCTGGGTGAAGGCTTTAAAAGAGAAGTGTAATTTCTCCTAAAGGAGAAGCTACGCTTCTCTTTTTTTGTAAATACAATTATATTTAGGAATAAAGAAAGTTAACACTATGTGTTGTATTTATATTAATTGAGTCGTATAATAATACATATTTCTAAGACGGTATGCATTATATTATTTATTATAATTCATGATAAGCAGGAAGTGGGGATGACAGTGGAAGGCAAGCTGAGAGCGGCGATTGTTGGATCAACGGGTTATGGGGGCGTAGAGCTGATTCGGCTGCTACAAAGTCATCCTAAGGTAGAGATTACTTCGGTAATTTCCTCATCAAGTGCAGGGGATGCTATAGAGGAAGGTTTTCCGCATTTGACGGGGATCATTGATCGAAGGCTGGATGGCGTTGACCCGGCTCAGATGGCTGAGCGGGCGGATGTGGTATTTACGGCAACGCCGTCGGGTGTGAGCGCAAAGCTGGTACCGCAGCTGCTGGAAGCTGGACTTAAGGTCGTGGATCTGTCCGGTGATTTCCGATTGAAGGATGGTGCAGAGTATGAGCACTGGTATAAACATCCCGCTCCGGCTGATGAATATCTAGAGCAGGCTGTATACGGACTTTGCGAGGTGTTTGGAGAGCGTGCGGCTGGGGTTGATTTTGTATCTAATCCAGGCTGTTATCCTACAGCTACACTTCTTGGACTAATTCCTGCAATTCAGGCAGGTTGGATTAAGCACGACAGTATTATTATTGATGCGAAATCAGGAGTTACTGGAGCAGGACGCGGAACAAGCCTGATGGTGCACTATGCAGAGATTAATGAGAACTTTAAAGCTTATAAAATCAATAAGCATCAACATATACCAGAAATTGAGCAGACACTAACAGAGGTTGCTGGAGAAAAGGTAACGGTAACGTTCACCACACATCTCGTGCCGATGAGCCGGGGAATTATGAGTACGATGTATGCAGGGATGAAGGACAATTATACGGAGCAGGATTTTGTGAATTTATACCGTGAATATTATGCGGGCCGGCCATATGTGCGGGTGCGTGATGTAGGTGTGATTCCGGCGACAAAAGAAGTTAGCGGCTCTAATTATTGTGATATCGGATTTGCAACAGATGCTCGTACAGGGCGGGTGACCATAGTCTCCGTCATTGATAATGTTGTAAAAGGTGCGGCAGGGCAGGCAATACAGAACCTTAATTTGATGATGGGATGGGAGGAAACCCTTGGCCTCGGCTACACACCTGTGTATCCATAAGGATCAGCGGTACAAATAATATGAGCGAGATTGAGTTATTTACCACCTTGGAGGGTGGAAGCATCACTTCACCTAAGGGTTTTAAGTCCGGAGGATTGCATTGTGGATTAAAAAAAACAGATCGCAACGATCTCGGAGTGATTCTGTGTGAAGTTCCGGCAACGGCTGCGGCTGTGTATACGACGAATGTTTTTCAGGCGGCTCCGCTGAAAGTGACTCGGGAAAGCCTTTCGAACGGAGTATTGCAGGCGGTTATCGTGAACAGCGGGAATGCAAATGCCTGCACAGGCGAACAAGGTGAAGCAGATGCTTATGAGATGCGCGCTGCTGCGGCTCAGCATTTAGGTGTGGCAGTTAATGATGTGGCAGTTGCTTCGACTGGAGTTATCGGTGAACTGTTGAAGATGGACTGCGTACGTACCGGAATTACTGCAATACCAGAGAAGCTGGACGGAGGAGCTATTGGCGCGGAGGAATTCTGCCAAGCTATACTTACCACTGATTTAGTTAAAAAAGAGATCGCCGTGAAGGTGCTCATTGGCGGTGTAGAAGTTACAATTGCCGGAGCTGCAAAGGGCTCAGGGATGATCCATCCTAACATGGCTACCATGCTTGGCTTTATGACCACGGATGCTGATATTGCAGCGGAGGATTTACTTAGTCTTTTACGTTCAGCTACGAATGTTACTTTTAATATGATTACAGTCGATGGAGATACTAGCACCAATGATATGTTAGTGTCGATGGCGAGTGGGCTTGCCGGTAATGGGAAGCTGACACGGCTGCATCCGGATTGGGACGCTTTTGCTGCTGGATTCACTTATGTGTGCCAGACGCTTGCCAAAGCGATTGCTCGAGATGGCGAAGGTGCAACTCACCTGATTGAGGTTCAAGTGAATGGTGCTGTTCATGATGAGGCGGCGGCAGCGATTGCCAAGACAGTGGTTGGTTCTAGTCTAGTGAAATCTGCTATTTTTGGAGCGGATGCGAACTGGGGGCGGATTATTGCTGCGGTTGGACGCGCGGGTGTTCCGGTATCGCCGGAGCATGTGAACATTTCGTTAGGGGATATTGAGGTGCTTTTGCACTCGAAGCCAGTTGCTTTTGACGAGGAAAAGGCTTTGGCCTATTTGCAAAAAAGTGAAACTGTGCTGATCACTGTAGATCTGCATGATGGAAGCGGAAAAGCAACGGCTTGGGGCTGTGACCTAACTTACGATTATGTGCGTATTAACGCCGCATATCGCACTTGATTTATGGCGTGTTAAGCCCATAAGGGAAGGATATCGATTATATGACGCTAAATAGCGAGCTTGAACTTATAGATGCTTTAGATGGTAGTGGATTGTTTGTAATGAAATGCGGCGGCAGTACGCTTGCGGCTCTACCTGATTCTTTTTTTGAGGATTTGCGAGATTTGCAGGAGGAGGGCATTCAGCCAGTAATTGTTCATGGTGGAGGGCCAGCTATTTCCGAGAATCTAGCGAAACTGGGCATTGAAAGCAGCTTTGTGAATGGCCTGCGAGTAACCACCGAGGAAGTACTAGATGTTGTAGAGATGACGCTGGCAGGGAGTATAAACAAGGCGATTGTCCGGCGAATTCAAGGGAGCGGCGGTCTAGCTCTGGGGCTTTCGGGCATCGATGGCAATATGATTATTGCTAAACCAGTGGCGAACAGCGCCGAAGTAGGTTTGGTAGGAGAAGTAACGGAAGTTAAGGCTGAGATCATAACTGGTATTGTTGGGATGGGTTATATTCCTGTCATTGCACCTATCGGAGTAGATGCAGCAGGTCAGCGCTACAATATTAACGCAGATACGGCAGCAGGGGCAGTTGCTTCCTATGTGGAGTCTCCCAAAATGATCGTCGTCACAGATGTGCCAGGCATCATGAGTACAGTGGAAGGTGAAAAGATTGTGCTTCCCTCCGTTACTGTACAGGAAATCGAAGCCTTGATCGAAAGTGGGGAAATCTACGGTGGCATGATCCCCAAAGTGCGGGCAGCTATCGATTGCATTCAGGGCAGCGTATCAGAGGTTATCATTGTGGATGGAAAAGAACCACGGGTGCTTAGTCGAGTACTGCAAGGTGAAGCGATAGGTACACGTATTATTCGTTCGTAGAATCATAGATGAATACAAATTAGAGGCGCAGCCTGTTCACAGGAGCAGCCGATGGGAGAGTGACTTAGAATGAGCAAGCTTACACAAGCGGAGTTGGATTCGCAAGCAGGGGCACAGCAGACCGATACAGTAGGATCAGGTACACCGGATGTTGCAACAAGCAAGCTGAGTGCAGTGTTCCCTTCTTACGCCAGATATGATATCAGCTTAGTTAAAGGCAAGGGTACCTGGGTATGGGATGATAAAGGCAATAAGTATCTGGATTTCACCAGTGGATTGGCTGTGACCAGTCTAGGTCATGCTCCTGAAAAAGTCGGCGCTAAGCTGAAGGATCAGATTGATACGCTCTGGCATGTCTCGAATCTGTTCCATATTCCGGGACAAGATAAAGTTGCCAACCTTCTGACAGAGAATAGCTGCGCTGATCAAGTGTTTTTCTGCAATAGCGGGGCAGAAGCGAATGAGGCTGCTATTAAGCTGGCCCGCCGTTACCATCAGAAGATTAAAGGTGCCGACCGTTATGAGGTTATCACATTCGAACAATCCTTCCATGGACGTACACTGGCAACACTAACAGCTACAGGCCAGCAAAAGGTAAAAGAAGGCTTCCTGCCGCTTCCAGCAGGTTTCAAGACAGTACCCTTGCATGATCTCCCAGCGTTAGAAGCTGCTATCGGAGATCATACAGCTGCTATCATGCTGGAGATGGTACTTGCAGAGGGTGGCGTGCTTGAGGTAGAACCTGAGTTCTTGAACGCTGTAGTGGCCTTGTGTAAGAACCACGAATTGCTTCTGATTGTAGATGAGGTACAGACAGGTATGGGACGTACAGGTAAGCTGTTCGCTCATCAGCATTATGGAATTGAACCGGATATTTTCACCTTGGCTAAGGGGATTGCTAGCGGGTTCCCGGCAGGCTTAATGCTTGGCAAAGGTTATTTGCGTGAAGCCTTCTCAGCGGGCAGCCATGCGTCCACCTTCGGGGGAACACCGCTAGCAACAGCTGTTATGGCAGCGACGATTGAGACGATGCTGGAAGATGAGCTTCCACAGCGCGCCGAAGATATGGGTAAGTACCTGACAGGTCTTTTGAAAGAGAAGCTGGCGGACTGTTCTTTTGTGAAGGATATCCGTGGTAAAGGGCTGTTGATCGGGATTGAATGTCAATCCCCAGTAGGCGATATTGTACTGGCTGGACAAAAGAAAGGCCTGTTGTTCGTGACAGCCGGTCCTAATGTTCTTCGTCTGCTGCCTAATCTATATGTAAGCAAAGAGGAGATCGACCAAGCGGTGGACATCCTATGCGAACTCATTCATACTTATGCTAAACAAGCAAACGGGGAGGTAAGCTCATGAGTCAGGGCGTAAAGAGTAATAAACACACCATTGCGCAGCAACTGAAAGGCCGTGATTTACTGGAGCTGAACGACTACAGCCCGGAGGAAATTACGTATCTGATTGATTCGGCGATTGAGCTGAAGAAGAAACAGAAAAATGGCGAAGAATTTCAGCCGCTGAAGGGAAAGACGATTGGTCTTATTTTTGAAAAATCCTCTACACGTACGCGTGTGTCGTTTGAAGTTGGAATGTATCAGCTGGGAGGGCATGCCCTTTTCTTGAGCAAAAATGATATCCAGCTTGGACGCGGAGAGACTGTTGGTGATACAGCGCAAGTAATGTCGCGTTATCTCGATGGAATTATGATCCGTACCTTCGGTCATGACAAGGTCGAAGATCTCGCTCGTTATGCTTCTATTCCCGTAATCAACGGTCTAAGTGACCTGGCACATCCTTGCCAAGTGCTGGCGGATTATCAAACGATTTATGAGCACAAAGGAAAGCTCAAAGGCCTGAAGCTGGCTTACATCGGCGATGGCAACAATATGGCGCATTCCTTAATGATTGGCGGAGCTAAGCTGGGCGTGGACGTATCTATCGCCGGACCGGAAGGTTATGAGCCAGATGCCGCGGTTGTCGCAGAAGTTCGTGAGATCGCTAAAGAAACCGGAGCGAAGATTGTGGTCACTCGCAGCCCGCAAGAAGCTGTACAAGACGCTGACGTCATCTATACAGATGTATGGGCGAGTATGGGCTTCGAGGAGGAGCAAAAGGCACGTGAAGCGGCATTCAAGGACTATCAGGTCAATGAGGAGCTTGTAAAAGGCGCTAAGAGCGATTATCTCTTCCTGCACTGTCTGCCAGCCCACCGTGAGGAAGAAGTCAGCACAGGCGTGATTGACGGCCCTAACTCGGTGATCTTTGATCAGGCTGAGAACCGCCTGCATGCGCAAAAAGCTTTAATGGCTGCGTTGATGAGTTAAGGAATTATAGATAATTAGGATTGAACTTATATTGGTCTAAGGTTATATAAAATACTATATAAGATGAACTTAATAAGTAGCGCTGGAATTCCGGTGCGGAGCAATGAAGTGAAAGTTTGGAACTGTAGGAGCGTTAGCGTTCGCCTTTATAATCAGATTTCATCTGCGAAGGCAGACTACAATCATAGAAATCTGATTATAACAGCGACCGGAAGTCCAAACATTTCACGTAGTTGCGCTTTATCACCGGAGTTCTATAAGCGCATTTAAGCGAATCTTATACCCCCCCACACGAAAGGAAGTTGCCACACCATGGCTAAAGAAAAAATTGTACTCGCCTATTCCGGCGGATTGGATACATCTGTTATTTTAAAATGGCTTAAAGAAACTTATGACGCGGAGATCATCGCCTTCACAGCCGATATCGGCCAAAAAGAAGAGCTCGACGGTCTGGAGGAAAAAGCACTCGCTACTGGCGCATCGAAAGTATACATCGACGACCTGCGCGATGAGTTCGCTAGCGATTTCATCTACCCGATGTTCCAATCTGGCGCACTTTATGAAGGCCAATACTTGCTCGGAACTAGTATTGCTCGTCCATTGATCGCTAAGCGCATGGTAGATATCGCCATCGCTGAAGGCGCAACGGCTATCGCGCACGGCGCGACAGGCAAAGGGAACGACCAAGTCCGTTTCGAGCTTGGTGTAGCTGCATTGGCTCCGAACATCAAGGTGATCGCACCTTGGCGTCTGGAAGAGTTCCGCAATCAATTCCCAGGTCGTGCGGAAATGATCGCTTATGCGGAAGCTAATGATATTCCGGTACAAGCCTCTGCGGCGAAGCCGTATTCGATGGACCGTAACCTGCTGCATATCAGCTATGAGAGCGGCGTACTGGAAGATCCTTGGTTTGATCCAAGTGCACCAGAGAACAAAGGAATGTTCCTGCTGAGCAATGCTCCTGAGGATGCTCCGGATGAAGCGGAATATTTGGAGCTCGAATTCGTTAAGGGAGACTGCGTAGCCCTGAATGGGGAGTCTTTATCACCCCTTCAAGTTATGGAGAAACTGAATGATCTAGGTGGTAAACACGGCATCGGACGTGTAGATATGGTTGAGAACCGTTTTGTCGGCATGAAGAGCCGCGGCGTGTATGAGACTCCAGGTGGAACGATCCTGTTCGTCGCTCATCGCAAAATGGAATCCATCACGATGGACCGTGAAGTGATGAACCTGCGTGACAGCCTGATCACCCGTTACAGCACTTTGGTGTATAATGGTTTCTGGTTCGCTCCAGAGCGTATCGCACTGCAGGCTCTTGTAACACAGAGCCAACAAAATGTAACGGGTACTGTTCGTCTTAAACTGTACAAAGGCAACATCATAGGCGCTGGAGTGAAGAGCCCAGTCAGCCTGTACAATCCTGAGATTGCAACAATGGAAGCTGATCCTACACAAGCTTATGATCAAGGGGATGCAACTGGTTTTATCCACTTGAACGCATTGCGCCTTAAAGTTTCTACAGGTGTAAATGGTGCTTCTAAATAGTACGATAACATAAACTTAAACGGGCAACCCCGAAGGCCGTTCCTCCCGTCAGGATAGGAGCGGCCCTCTGGCGTCCAAGAGGAGGAAACAACAGGTGAGCAAGCTTTGGGGCGGACGGTTTACTAAAGGAACGAACAAGCTGGTGGAGGAATATACGGCTTCCATTGGCTTTGATAAGGCTTTGGCCAAAGAGGATGTGCAAGGCAGTCTGGCACATGTCACGATGCTGGGCAAATGCGGAATCCTTCCACAAGAAGACGTGGAAACAATCAAACAAGGCCTGAACAAAGTGCTGGACAAGGTCAATGCTGGAGAGGTTGTTTTCTCAGTATCGGATGAAGACATCCATATGAATATTGAAAAACATCTGATCGAGGAAATCGGTCCAGTTGGCGGTAAGCTGCACACAGGACGTAGCCGTAACGATCAAGTGGCGACGGACATGCACCTTTACTTACGTGGCCGTGTAGTTGAGCTAGTTAGTTTGCTGCATGAGCTGCAGGAAGCTTTGATCGAACAGGCAAAAGACAATGTGGAGACCATCATCCCTGGTTATACGCATTTGCAACGGGCACAGCCGATCCTGTTTGCTCATCACTTGCTAGCTTACGTATCGATGTTCCGCCGCGATGCAGAACGTCTGACGGACAGCTACAAACGGATCAACGTGCTGCCACTCGGAGCAGGAGCGCTTGCTGGAACGACCTTCCCGATTGACCGTCATTTTGTAGCGGAACAACTGGGTTTTGACAGTGTGTATGAGAACAGTCTGGATGCTGTCAGCGACCGCGATTTCATCGTGGAGTTTTTGGCGAATGCCTCCCTTATCATGACACATCTATCCAGACTCAGTGAGGAACTGGTGCTGTGGAGCAGCACAGAGTTCAGCTTTGTAGAACTGGATGATGCTTTCTGCACAGGCAGCAGCATTATGCCGCAGAAGAAGAACCCTGACGTACCAGAACTGGTACGGGGCAAAACAGGCCGCGTTTACGGCAACCTGATTGGCTTACTGACGGTGCTGAAATCATTGCCACTGGCGTACAACAAGGATATGCAGGAAGACAAAGAAGGCATGTTCGATACGGTTACTACGCTGACTGGTGCACTACAATTGTTCGCGCCGATGATCTCCACTATGAAGGTGAACAAAGGTCGTATGCGTGAAGCTGTGAACACGGATTTCTCGAATGCAACGGATATCGCCGACTTCTTGGTAGGCAAGGGTCTTCCTTTCCGCCAAGCGCATGAAGTAATCGGGAAAACGGTACTCTACTGTATCAATGAAGGCAAGTTCCTCTTGGATCTGACGCTGGAAGAGTTCAAGCAATTTTCACCGCTTTTCGACGAGAATATCTATGCTGTTCTTCAGCCGGAGGCTGTAGTTAACGCTCGTAACGTTTATGGCGGCACAGCAACCGTTCAGGTGAAGGCTGCAATTGAACGGGCGGAGCTGGCATTGCACGAAGCTAATGAATGGGTTGTACAACACGGGGATGCTATATTGTAAAAATACTATATAAATCCCGCCTAGCATTCTTAATAATGCGGGCGGGATTTTTTTGGAAATATCTTTCAGTTATTAATTAGTATAGCCATATATGCCATTGAGGTGTATTCATTTCTCTTAAGCAATTCAATAACCCCACGTAAGTACAAGGAATCATGCTCAACCGATTTGGCAAAGGATTGAATTAATTTAATTACGTGATCAACCCCGAAATCCTCCTTGTGATGTCCAGCCATGCCAATCAAATGTAATTTGATTGATGAATAGTGTACTACAAGCATAATATAAGATTCGAAAATATCTGTATCATCTGAGCTTGGAAATAGATTTTTGTAAACATAATTCACTAAATAGTTCTCTAATATATATTCGTTAGCTCTCATAAATGGATCATAGTAATCTGTGTAAGCAAGTTGGTATCTATCTGTAATTTCCTCAACTGTTGCATCTTTCGTATATTGAATGCCCTTAAGTACCTCTGCAAAACACTCCATATATCGTGTGCTCAGCACCCCCTGAGATACACGAATATCGGCCAGTGCTTTTAGAAGCTGCATTTGAATGGTTGTTGAGGTGGGGATAGCTGATAAACCTTCTCGGAAGCTACCGTCTTCTAACAAGGTATTATAGGAGGAGATTTGCTGAACAATTTCATCTAATTTTCCTTCTGAAAGGTATCCTTGTACTTTTTGATAGAACATTCCAAGCACAATTAATCTATGTGCTATGGTATAATTTCTATTTTGTAAGACTTGTATTGTGAAAATACGGAGATCCCAAAAATATTCATCAATTCTGTGCTTAGTCTTTTCACGATTAGTGTTTAATAGTCTACTCATGGGATATCTGATATTCATGGATTCTTCAATCTCATTAAATTGAATGCCGTCTGGGTTTAACAAAGCTAGACGAGCCGCTTCAGGACAAGATAATGTGGCGGATTTCTCTAAATTTCCATTTACCTGATTGGTTATACGAGGGTAAGAACTACAAATCTCAGATAAGTAGTCTTCTCCTAGAGACTTTTGTATAGAACACAATTTTTCTTCATTTAGAAGAGGACAAGAGGCATCGGATTTCATCGCTATTTTTGCATAACTAGCTTCTGATGGGTTAGAACGTTTGCGTTTTATATGTTTATTTAGTGATGATTTCATTTCTCTATCGCCTACATTTTTATACTTTTTATAGGTTTGCCGATCAATATCAACATTCCAGCCTATACAACATGTATCTTCACAATCTGATCCAATACAAGAGAATTTCTCCAAATAAGCAGGAATAAGAACGATTCGTTTTTTTTCTGTCATGATCTATTTCTCCTTACGGTGTAGAATGCTATGTAGATTTATTATCGGCAGATATCATGAACAAATGAATGCTTATCTCCTTCTTAAAGGTAGTTCATGTCAGTACATCACGGAATCTCAATTTATCGGTGTATGGGGATCTTTTGTGCTACAGCATTGGTATAGTGCTAGTTTTGGTCCCGTGGAGAGCTTAGCCCTCTCGAGCATACGGAGACGCTATATTGTAAACCGTATCCATATCAAATCTCGCCTCAGACCTTTATAGGTGGCAGGCGGGATTTTTTTTATTATCTAAATGAACTATGACTGGATTAGCAGTGTTCTTTACGGTTATCCTTAGGTTAGGGATAGGAGGGTTCGTAGGTATGAACAGAGAGCAAATCCTAGACGAGCTTAGATCGGAATTAAAAGTAGGCAATCATATTATTGGAGTAGCCACCGGTGCTGGTATAACGGCAAAGTATGCGAAGCAGGGTGGAGCTGATTTCATTCTGATGTTAAACTCGGGTAAATTTCGCCAGATGGGGAGGAGCTCTCTCGCTGGTATTTTACCATTTTGTAATAGCAATGATATGGTGATGGACTTTGCATCTAGAGAGATCATACCGTTGGTCAGAGATATCCCTATTATTTTTGGCCTCAATGCAACTGATCCGACAAAAGATATGGAATCCTATATAAGTGAAATAAAGAATAGAGGCTTCGCCGGCATTAATAATTACCCCACGGTTGGTTTAATAGATGGTCAATTTGGAGAAGCGCTCGAAGAAGAGGGGAATGGTTATCTACTCGAAGTAGAAGCCATAAGAATAGCCCATGAGAAGAATTTGTTTACCATTGCTTTTGTATTTGACGAAATCCAGGCAGCACAGATGATTGAGGCTGGAGCGGATATTATTTGTGCCCATCTAGGTCTAACAGAAGGCGGGTTATTAGGCGCTAAAAAAGTATTCTCTCTGGAAGCTGCCAAGGTTAAAGCGGACAAGATATTTAATACATGCAATGAGCTAAAGCCAGATTTAATTAAGCTGGTTTACGGTGGTCCGGTGAAAACGCCAATTGATGTGCAATATATGTACAGCAATAATCAAAACTTGATGGGATATATCGGGGGCTCTGCTTTTGAAAGAATTCCATCCGAGAAGTCCATTACGAATATAACCAAAGCTTTTAAAGTGTCGGGGACGCTGGATGAAGATGATTTTATGGTCAAAATGTTAGATGGCATCACAAAGCACTATGATTATGTTGAATTTGTAAAAGAATACGTAGCTCAAAATTATAGGAATGAGATCTTGTTTGCAGATTTAGCTAAGGTGGCACATGTATCCCGAAGTTACTTGAGTAGTTTGTTTACCAAAAAAGTAGGCTGTAGCTTTCAAACGTATCTCGTGCAATTTCGGATGGATAAGGCGGCGGAAATATTACATAGAGACCTTATCCAGTTATCTGAGCTAGCGCCATTAGTTGGATACCAGGATTATGCGCAGTTTAGCAAAATGTTCAAGAAGTATAAAGGGTTCTCTCCAAAACAATATAAATCTAACATAAACACAAAAACATAAGACATAAAAGCGTTTTCATCCATAAATCAAAGAAGTATGATTAACTCATAAGTTGATCATGCTTTTTTGAAATATAAGAAAGCATAAGTTTCACATTATACATTATCTTTATATTTCTTGTTGCAGATATTTGAAGAGGAGGTTGAAGAAATGAAGACGATTGCTATTGCCGGAACTTTTGACACCAAGGGTGAAGAATATCTCTACATTAAAAATTTACTGGAAAGCTTGGAGCTGGGTACGTTTACAATTCATACAGGTGTGTTTGAGCCCACTTTTACACCGGATATCTCTAATAGAGAAGTAGCAGCAGCCGCGGGTGTAAGTATAGATGAGCTCGTTGCCAAAAAAGATAGAGCACTAGCAACAGAATTATTAGCCAAAGGTATGGAAAAATTAGTGCCTGAATTATATAAGCAAGGCAAATTTGATGGAATTATCTCCTTTGGGGGCACTGGAGGCACTTCACTTGTAACCCCTGGTATGCGGGCATTGCCTATTGGTGTACCAAAAGTGATGGTTTCGACCGTAGCTTCAGGGAATACTGCTCCATATGTAGGCACTAGTGATATTGTCATGATGCCATCAGTTGTAGATGTTGCTGGTCTGAACTCCATTTCAACAAAGATTTTTACCAATGCAGCTTTCGCCATCGCCGGTATGCTTAAATTTGAGAATAAACAAGTGATAGAGAAAAAACCATTAGTAGCTACAACCATGTTTGGGGTAACAACCCCCTGTGTGACGGCAGCCCGTAACTATCTTGAAGCTAGAGGATATGAAGTGCTTGTATTCCATGCAACAGGTGTAGGTGGCCAGTCCATGGAAGCGCTAATCGAGGCTGGTTTTATTGAAGGTGTATTGGATCTGACCACAACAGAATGGGCGGACGAAATTATTGGTGGTGTGCTAAATGCTGGACCTCATCGGTTAGAAGCTGCTGGTAAACATCATATTCCACAGGTTGTCTCGGTAGGTGCGCTTGATATGTGCAACTTTGGCCCTTATGATACGGTACCAGCCAAATTTGCTGGACATAAGTTTTATAAACACAATCCAACAGTTACTCTGATGAGAACAACAGTAGAAGAAAATGAAGCCATCGGCAAAAAGCTTGTCGAGAAATTAAATATGGCCAAAGAGAAAACGGTGTTAATGCTGCCGCTTAAAGGGATATCTGGCATTGATGTTGCAGGGGAAGCTTTTTATGGCGTAGAGGAAGATCAAATGTTATTTGATACCTTAAGAAATGGTGTAAACAGAAATGTTGTCGAGGTTATCGAAATGGATTGTGCCATTAATGATGTGGAGTTTGCAGAAGCAGCAGCGCAGAAGCTAATAGATCTCATGAGCAAATAAGGCTTTTATAAGATAAATAAATATTTAAATGGAGGCGTTACACATGAACAAAAATACAAGAACTGAAATCATGGCGAAGTTTAGAGAAGAAGTGGCAAATGGAAAGATTCTTTTAGGCGTGGGAGCCGGCACAGGAATTACTGCGAAAAGCAGTGAAGCTGGCGGAGCAGATATGCTGATTGTTTATAATTCAGGAAGATACAGAATGGCAGGCCGTGGATCACTGGCAGGGTTATTATCTTATGGGGATGCCAACCAAATCGTAGTCGAAATGGGCTCTGAGGTATTGCCTGTTGTAAAAAACACCCCTGTATTGGCAGGCGTATGCGGAACGGACCCTTTTAGAGTAATGGAAGTTTATTTAAAACAACTTAAGGAACAAGGTTTTAGCGGCGTGCAAAACTTCCCAACCGTAGGTTTGATCGATGGCGTATTCAGACAGAATCTAGAAGAGACCGGCATGGGATATGGTTTAGAAGTAGATATGATTAGAGCTGCGCATGAATTGGATATGCTCACCACTCCTTATGTATTTGATCCTGAGCAAGCAAAAGCTATGGCAGAAGCGGGCGCAGATATTTTAGTGGCACATATGGGCTTGACTACCAAAGGTACAATTGGAGCTAAGACCGCACTGACATTGGATGATTGTGTAGAAAGAATCGAAGCGATTATTAAAGCAGGGAAAGCAGTAAATCCAGATATTATGGTGATTTGTCACGGTGGACCGATTGCAGAGCCGGAAGATGCGGCGTACGTAATTGAACGGACAGAAGGCATAGATGGATTCTTTGGTGCATCGAGTATTGAAAGATTTGCTGCTGAAAAAGGAATCACAGAACAGACTGGATTATTTAAAAATATCACCAAACAAGCATAATTGCCTTCGGCGTCCTTATATTTTAAAAGAACCCTCCGAAGAGGGCGATCTGAGTAGAACAGATATTAAGGTGCAGCTTATGGCTGCATCTTTTTTGTTGTCTATTAAGTAAAGCTAGTTACTTTTTAAAGGCAGCCATGCCAGCACATCGCGGATTTTGGCATCCCAGTATCCCCATTCATGTGTCCCCGGTCCTTCTTCATAGGTTAAAGAAAGTGAGGTTGCCTGGCAGGCATCGCGGAATCTCAAGTTATCGGTATATAGGAAATCTTCTGTGCCACAGCATTGATACAACGCTGGTTTTGGTCCCGTGGAGCGGTTCACTTCCTCAAGCAGCCAAAGAAGGTCTTCCGGCGTTCCAGCGGTATCTTCTTTTCCGAAGATCATTTCGTATTCTTTGCTTTTAGTGGTAGCACCTTCCCCGTTCAAGAAATTATGCGCCATATCAAGTGCTCCAGACAAACTCGCTGCTGCTGCAAAAGATTCCGGTTTACGCAGTCCCAGCTTAATCGCTCCATAACCACCCATCGACAACCCGGCTACAAAGTTCTCCTCGCGTTTATCGGAAAGCGGGAAAAATGAGCGCGCCAGCATCGGCAACTCCTCACTAATGAAGGTCCAGTAACGGCCCCCCATGGCCATATCTGTGTAGAAACTGCGGTGCACATTCGGCATTACCACAGCTATCCCCATCTCCGCTACATACCGTTCTATGGAAGTCCGGCGCAGCCAGATCGAATCATCGTCAGACAAGCCATGCAGTAAATACAAAGTAGGGTGAAGATCACCTCTTGTTACATTACTCATCCCGATTTGTGTAGTTGTTTTTTGCGGCAAAATTACAGTCATTGAGGTATTCAAACCTAGTACTTCAGAATAAAATTTGCACTCTATTAAAGCCATTTCATTCATCTCCTCTCTTTCCAAATCATAGCATAGACCAAAAGTGAGAGATATTGTAGAAATATCTGAATTATAAGGGTTTTGAGGATTGCTGTAGCTGGATATGAGAGAATATAATGGAAGTAGAAAATTTAGGAAAAACGTGCAAATACGAAAAGTATTTTCATAGGCGAGAGGCGGAAAGTAGGATGAAACCGGGCCTAAAGCAGGAAAAAGGATTTACATTAATCGAAGTGCTGGCAGCTATAGTTATTTTGTCGATAGTTTCTCTGGTGCTTACGTCTTACTTTACTAACGCCATGAGTTTCTCTAAATCGAACCAGAACAAAACGATTATGGTCAATCTGGCGCGGAATGCGCTGTTTTATGTGGAGAAGCAGGATTTTGAGGCGATGAAGGAATTTTTTATAAAGCAGAATCATGATTCGATAGAGGCGGTGAAATGCCAAAAGGATACGGATGATTCTCTGAAATGTGAGGATTACAAGGGGCTTGTTCAGGATACAGAAATCTTAAACCAGGTTTTGAATCCTGTAATAAATGGTGTGAACTATCAGATAGATATTAAATATCAGCGTGATCTACATAACCAAAGCTTGGAATCTAGTGATCCGGAGAAACAGAAGATGGCAGTATATTTGTTGCCTGTGTTGGTCAAAGTCAGCAGAGCGGATTCTTCTGGCGGACCCCAAAGTGAACCTGTTGTGGAGGGATATATCACCGATGAGAAAATTCGTTAATCTTCTTCGCAGAGAAGGCGGCTTTACATTAGTGGAGCTAATTGTGGCACTATCGTTGTTTACAGTTGCAGCGGGAATTATTTCGGGGATAACAATGCTGGGCTTACGAAGCTATCATAAAATATCGATTGAAAACTCATTAAGAGACGAAGGTGATTTGTTAATGTCCGCAATTATAACGGAGTTGTATACATTTGCTCCTGAGAAGGTCACTCCAACTATTCTCAAAAATGATGCAGGGACTATTATTGATAGCTACATTACGTTAGAACGTCAGGATGGAACTAAGTCTCAGATTCGTATTGTTAATGGTGCTCTTACAATAGCAAATCCTAATGTAGTCGATCCACCAGTAGATGCAAGAACTGAGACGATATCTAAATTAGAACAGGGTTCTGCTATAACTTTAGAGTGTCAGAATAGCATCCCTTGTGATAGCGGCTTGATATCTATAGATTTATCGCTAGTTCAGAGCTACGACGGAAGGGATTACCCATTGGAGTTGAAAAGTAAATTCGGATTCTAGGAGGAGCAGGAGGGATGAAGAATAATGAAAGAGGCTCAGCCCTAGTATTAGTTATGTTTGTTGCTCTTCTACTTACTATACTCGGAGTAGCTGTACTCGGGGCAACGATGGGTGGCGCACAACGAACGGAGACAAGGGAAAACGACGTGCAGAGCCTGCATCTGGCTCAAAAGGGGCTCGATGAAGCAGCGGCATACATACAGACGAAGTTGGATGGGCGTACGGATATTGATCCTGATCATATGGAAGATGAGATTAAAAGCATTGTTAATGAGGTGACCACCAAAGTTGTCGACGTTAACAATGGCGTAAGTACGGGGTTATCTGGAGCTGGCGGTACGATCAAAAGCATCACCTATGAGAAGCAGGATAAGCAAAAATATTATGTCGATATTGAAGCACAAGCCACAGTTAATGGCGTCATCAGACAGCTGAGACAAAAGATAGTCATTGATACCTATCCTGATTTTCTTAAATATGCTTTTGGATCGGAAAAAGTATTAACATTAAACGGAGCACCTGGTCTCCATGGCAATATATATGCGGGTGAAGAACTAAACATCAGCGATACGGCTGTTTATACGTATAAGAAAGTGAAAGATCTTAAAGAAAAGACTCAATATCCTAAAGTAGAATTACTAAAAGACCCTGCCAGTCTAGCATCTACGGAACCTCTTCCCGAGGTGCATGTGCAATCACTTGAAAGTATTAAATATTCCGGAAATGGAATTATTAATGCAGCAGTAAATAAAAACAACGCCTCAATTATTCTTCCTAACATACTGGGAGTTAATAAAGAGCAGGTGTTTATCAAACCGCAAAAAAAGTTCGTGCAGATTAATGTGCTGGAATCGTTTCTTGATAAAGTGGAGGAAGCGACAGGGTTGACCGGGAAAAGGTCTGAACTTGAGCAAGCTATTGTGGAAGGAAGATTGGGTGATTACTTAAGTGCAACAGCATTGGATAGACTACCCGATGAGAATCCACCCTACACTGAGCCAGTACTTGAAGATAATCCGACAAAAGAAGAAAAGGATAAGTATGAACTAGAGTGCAGCCAATACGAAGAACAATTGAGAATATATCAGAACTCCTTGTTGGATAAAGATTTAAATAATTCTACGATTTATAACGGTAATATGCTTATCGATGGAATTGATTACAAACAGTTAAAGTTTAGTGATGAAGCCAAAACAGGTAATCCTTCTAATAAGCCCAAATGGCTTATTGTTAATGGTGATCTGGAGGTAAATAACTATAGCCCAGATATAACTGAATTTTTGGAGATTCAAGCTAATATTCTAGTTACAGGTAATGTTACTATTAAAGGTCAGGTGAAATTCAACTCTACTATGTTTGTTTTAGGAGAAACGAAAGTCGAGGACGCCGTGATCCAAGGTTTAAGTAGTAAGGAGTTAGTCCTCATATCTCAAGGAGATGTGCTCATTAACCGGATTGATACTTTTACTAATCCACCTAAGAAAAAAGTTGAGCAGGATTCATTTTATATGAAAGCTTTTTTTTACACGGATAGTGACGCTGATTTGTACGGAGTGGGGTCAATCTTTTGGTTAAATGGTGGCTTCTTTGCCAAAGGGAATCTTACAGTAAACGCAGTACTAGGAGGAGTAACTGAGCCCTTAGATCCGGCTCTCGGCTTTAATTTTGTAAATCAGGATGCGGATCGATATAATTTGGGTCACCGTTTTCAGATTCAATATAATCAGGATGTTTTTACTCATCAGCAGTCTAGCCTCCCGCGTGTGCAGCAGGTGAATGTAACTGTAGGCCCTCTGGAGCTTGTGAGTCATTGAGACCAATTGAAAAAGGGTATCCTTAAGCGAGTTCTTAGGGATACCTTTTTTTCGTTGGAAGTTTCTTATTTTTAAATGTAAAGATTAGTAACGATCGTCATTCTGGGGTTCTACAACCTTAACCGTAATATCTGCTTCTGCTGTTGTGCCTGTGCTTCCGGTATAAGTCACTGTAATGGTGGTTGATCCCTTTTTGACACCTGTAACAATTCCTCTGCTATCAATATTGGTTCCATTATCGACACTGGCGATTCCAGAATTGTCGCTTACCCAACTCAAGTTACCTTTGATTTGCTCGATCGAGATGGAGGTAGGGAATGCCCATAAAATATTGGTTAACGGGAAAGTATGGCCCACTTCAATAGTAATGGACTGTTCTTTAAATCTTAACCCTTTCAAAGCATCAACGATGTTAACCTCGTGTGTTGAAGTCATATCTTTGAATGAAACCTCAATCAGCAGTCCTTCTTTAGCGGTATTACCAGCAGTCAATTTAGCGGTTGAGCCATCACTAGAAGGCGTAAGAGTAGCAATATGATCATTCGTAATAGTGTCATCCGTAATATTTTTATCCGTTGATTTCACGAATCTCCATCTTAGCGTTGCTGGATCAGCATCCGTAGGATTTCTACTTGCGCTTAGATCGATTTGCCCTCCAATCAATACCGTTGTTGGACCTGTAATCGACAATGAGGTTAGTGGGTTAGTAACTGTTATGGTTTTCTCTTGGGTAATTGGAACCGGGTTACTTGAATTTACAGTAAGACTTACTAGGTAAGTTCCTGACTGCGTCGCACTGAAAATCTTTTCGGTATCATCACCGGGATACTCTGGATTGGTATTAATTACAGCAGTGCTTGCCCCAGAGGTAATGTTTTTAACGGACCAGATATAGGTTATGTTGGTCTCAGGTTCTTTACTGTCTTGAACGTACGAGGCAGTTAACGAAATGGATTCATTGATTTGCCCTGTTTCATATCCTTTAATTGATAGAGAACGAGAATTACGTTTTTCTACAGTTATGAATGCAGTACCAGTAACTTCGCTACCATCAAGAGCCTTAACAGTGACTTGTGCTGATCCTTTGGCCAAACCGATAATATCGCCACTGTTGGAGTCTATTTGCACAACTGAAGCATTACTAGTTGTCCAGAGGAATGCAGAATTACTTAAATCTGAAGGCGTAACTATTGGGATTAGTCGAATCTCATCTCCTATATAAATAGTTTTGTCATCCAATTGCAGAGCGTTAATCTTATATTCGGCTGTAAAAGTTAAAGTCTCAAACGAAATTGTAGTCCGCGCTAAATTAGTCGATGAAGGATCTGTTGGGATTGGAACAGGTAGCGGATAGATTTCCGCTGGTAGGCTACCGGCAAAAGGGAAATGGTATAAAGTGGCACTACTCATATTCATTGAAGCTCCAATGATTGTTCCATACACCTGTCCTCCATCAAAGTTTATAGTAGATCGTGGTGCCAGAATGGTTCCGTATACGTTGGCTTGGGAAATTAGCAAAGGCTTGGCGTTAGGGAAGTTGTATAGCACACGGCTACCATCGCTCCCCAGTGGGAAATGTAAGAATGGTTCACTGTTACTGTCTTGTTGTACATTAACAAATACCGTTGATCCTGGCGGAACCTTAAGCTCGGAACTGTTAAGCGTATTTAACGCTGAACTAGAAATATTAACAATATTGATATCTGAGTTACCTGTGACCGTAAGTTTTCCGTATTCATGAGTCGCCGTGGCATTGGAAGGCAGCTTGGCAATAGCATCAGAGAGTCCAAGGAGATAACTCTCTTGCTTGCTGAAATCGAGAAGTTCTCCGTAATTGATGGTACCATTTTGGATAGAACCAGGACGTTGGTCTTTAACGGTGCCTTTAACCATTAGGTTTCCGTAAACTGTTCCTTCGGGAAGGGAAACATCTCCGCCCGTGACAATACCATATGGCACTTGGTCTTTAAATTGTTCATTTACTGTAATACCCGCGTTGTTGAAGTTGACTGTTCCCCCGGAAGCCAGTGGTCCCTTGATAGTGCCTCCACGAAGTGAAGTGGTATGAAGGATAAATGCGTTGTATTTACCTAAGATTCCTAGAGGTGGCAATGTGGCATGAATATCGACATAACTAAGTTTGGAATCATTTAAAATATAGGTTTGGGTCTCGGTCGGTTTAACTGTGATTTGGAACGTTATAGGCTGTTCAGAATCTGGTTTATAGATTTGGGCTCCGTTCACCGTTTTCAATGAATAGGTTATGTTATTTAGATTGCGTGTCAATCTAAACCCACTGGTTGCATTTCCAGTGACGATCGTACCGGCTGGTAATTCTCCTAAAATCTCCAGGTTAGGTGGGAGATTCTCGGTAAATACAATATCCGATATTAATTGTGTGTTAGAGGTCTGGTTAACCGTGCCGACTTTATCAAACGGTACAGATTTTGGGGTGATGGAATAACTAAGAGTGACCGGTTCTCCCTTTTCTATTTTGCCATTCACAACATTCTGAGAGAGAGATCGTGTTACACTCAAATTGGTGTTCGACGGCAGGACATTTACTCTGAGCGTTTTACTTGAGAGCGCCCCATTTTGATCCCAAGCTTTAATTTCGATGTCGAGTAGACCTCCGTTAGGAAGCGGATTGTCAACTGTTCTATATATATTTTGACCGGACTTGATGTCCATCTTGCTTATTTCAATCATAGGAAAGTATGTGTTCCCTGATTTGAAACGGACTTCAGTTGTTAGATCACGATCGTTAAAGTCCAGATCAGTTACTGTATAGTCGACAAGGAGTGTTTCTTGATAAGACGGAATCGATGAATCATTAGCCGGCGTATGCACGGTAATCTCTGGAGCATGATTGGCACCAATAAAAGCACGATACATAGTATTAACGAACAATTGTTGTTCCCAGACAGGGAATTTCTTTAGATTGGCAGGAATATCACTTACTCCAAAAAAGTGACCTGTACCTGAGTAGGTAATATTTCCTTTGGAATATGTGTAATATTGATTCCAGCTATCCTCTGCATCACGTTGGTATTGATTATATTCTCCATTTGGTTTTATCCTCGTACCTGATGCTTCACTTTGAATGTTATACCAAGATACTACTTCAGGATCTTCCAGATTAAGTGTGAAGTACTGGTTATGTGTTGGTGCAATTTGTGGTGTGGAAATATTGATTTGCTGGTTGCTGTCGTCCCTCTTGCTTAGATAAAAAGGATATTGCATCAAAAGCCCGTCATTCACCGGCTTAACTTTGGTGGAAAGATTGATGGCATTATGGCCTAAGTTGGTCTCAGGATTCACCTGACCAGTAATCCCCATGAAATTATTGATCCAGTTCTTTTTATTTGCGTCTAAATTAATGATGGTATCGTGAGTGAACAAGGCGCTTTGCTTGAAGGTACCAGTAAATTGTGTAATAGCGTTGATCGCATTAGTGTTTAAATTAGATTTTTTGTAGTATTCGTCTACAAATCCAAAGATGAGCATGTCATAGGTGCCATTTAGTCCGTAACTATGTGTTGCAGCATAGCTGTCATCGACATGTTTTTTAAATTCAGTCATCGTTTCGATTTTTATATTGAGCTTATAGTCAGATGTATCGAGAAAATTTGGATTCATATTACTAGTGTCCAGGAGGCTACTTTCCGTTAGAGTGTCCGGCATAACCTGAAGAATATTTACTATGGTTTTCTCGCCACGGTAACGAATTACACCGCTGTCGAAGTCTTTTAATTGTGTACTGTGGTAATCATTAACTTCTAGCTTCCAGTAGAGTAACCCAGAGTATGTTTTTGGCAAAGTGTATTCAATAGTTCCGCTGGATGTACTAATCTCAGTTTCAGCAACGACCTGTTTTTCTCCCATTTTGATGGATTTATCAAGACCAACGTACAGTTTGACTGAGAGTGGAGCACTATTTTGTGTAGAGGGTATGGTGACATTGAAATTAAAAGAAAGCTTCTCCCCAGGAACATAGATTTTGCTGTTAGTTGCATTAGGGTCATAGTTGGGAATTCTATTCGTAATTTGTAGACGAGGGCGTTTCTTCAAGTTGCTTATGTATTTGGAGTCTTGTTTTTTTAAATCGGCAAAAATATCCGCGAGTTCACTGTCATCTACAAACTTAACATTTGGGTTGGAGGTGGAAAGACGATAACTGTTAAAAGAGCTGTACAGTATACCTTGCTCAGTTTGGGGTTTTGTATCTTTGTCTTTAAAGGGCTGGTTATGAAAAAAAACATATAATCCCTTGTTGATAAATTCCTTCGTAATTTGATCAGCCTTCAGATGAGTAATGTCATTCTTCATACTTATGGTATTAAGGGCTCTGGCTCTATTTTCCTCCGAGGCGGGTTGTTGATTACTTACCTGTGCAGGATTGTAAGTCCCCCTCCCGATATATACCGCATCATATCTCCCGTCCAGATCATCCCGCAGCGCCACAAAACGCTTCATACTCATCGTGTCAATCGTAAGGTTAGATAACCCTGCTTTGAGAGATGCTAGCTCACTAACCCCATTTTCATTGACCTCCAGCATACGAATTTGGTATTCATTTGAACTGGCATCGACATTCATAAAGTGATTTTTGATCGGCAGAACAAGCAGAAGGAGAAGCAGGGTAGTTACTGTAAAAATAAAAACTTTTTTGTTGCTGGCAAGTTTCATTGTCATCTCTCCCTGATTGTTAACTATTGGCAGATATGGTCGTATTCCGTCTCGTATATGCTAGATTCCGACAGCCTTTTTCATTCCGTATCGTTGTAAAATTATCCAATCTATGTTATATACATTCTAGGACATTCAGCATTGATAGACAACATAAATCTATTGAAATATACCTATTAAATTATAACTAAAGTCCTAGTTAGATTGAAAAATACTCAAAATTGACAAATTTATGGAAGGTGTATTTATGGTAATTATATCTTTCGTTTTTGAGCGAATTTTGCTGGAAGTTTGATTTCTATTTCTATAAAAAATATCCATTATTTCAGCCGGCATAAATAACGGCATACGGAGATGAATAGACTTGGCTATCGCGAAAAAGAGACTGGGAGACTTGCTGGTAGAAAATAATATTATTTCGCAGGACCAGTTGCTTGAGGCTCTCGCAGAACAGCGTAAGAGCAAACGTAAGCTCGGCGATCTGCTAATCTCTCAAGGCTATATCACGGAGCAGCAGCTGATTGAAGTGCTTGAATTTCAACTCGGCATCCCGCATGTCAGTTTATTTAAATACCAGATAGATCCCGCAATCACGCAGATTATCCCTGAAAGTATGGCTAAGCGATATCAGGTGCTTCCTTTCTTAAAAGAGGGCGGCAAGCTGATGGTTGCGATGGCGGACCCGCTGGATTATTTTGCGATAGAAGATTTACGTATGAGTACTGGCTTCCGGATCGAACCCGCTATTTCTACGAGAGATGAGCTGCAGCGGGCGATTGCGCGCCACTATGGCATGCGCGATTCTATGAATCAGATGCTGGTAGAACTCCCGACACAGGAAGAAATAGAAGAGACCGAGATTACAGATGAGGACTCCCCAATCGTACGTTTGGTCAACCAGATGATTCAGCAGGCAGTTGCTCTGCGGGCGTCTGATATACATATGGATCCAGGTGAAAATAATTTAACCATCCGCTACCGCATTGACGGAACCTTACGGACAGAGCGGATTATTCCTAAGCAGATGCAGGGCTTTATCACCGCCCGTCTGAAAATAATGGCCCGCCTGAATATCGCAGAACGGCGTTTGCCGCAGGACGGGCGGATCAAAATGCAGTTCGATTACAAAATGGTAGATATTCGTGTGTCTTCATTACCAACGATGCACGGAGAGAAGATTGTGCTGCGGTTGCTAGATTTAAGCACAGGGGTCAAATCTGTAGATGCTTTGGGATTCAGTGAGGGAAATGCAGAAGCTTTTAAGGAGATGATAGCTCGTCCTTATGGGATTTTGCTGATCACAGGACCTACCGGTAGCGGAAAAACAACAACTTTATATTCAGCATTGAATCAACTTAATGTAGAAAGCGCAAATATTATCACAGTCGAAGATCCAGTGGAATACCAGCTTGAAGGAGTAAATCAGGTGCACGTAAACTCGGCTATTGGACTAACCTTTGCAGCTGGGCTACGTTCGATTCTTCGACAAGATCCGAATATCGTAATGGTTGGTGAAATACGGGATGCGGAAACTGCTGAAATTGCGGTTCGCGCCTCATTAACGGGTCATCTAGTGTTGTCTACTTTACATACAAACGATGCGATTAGCTCTGTCTCCCGATTGCGGGATATGGGGGTAGAACCATATTTGATCGCTTCTTCGCTGATTGGTGTGGTAGCACAGCGGCTGGTCCGCAAAATCTGCACTGACTGCAAAGAAACCTACAAACCATCTGAACAGGAAGCAATTATGCTACGTAGCTTAGGACTACCTGCGGAAGAATTACAGCGTGGACGCGGTTGTGGTAGCTGTAACAATTCTGGCTATCGTGGACGAATAGCGATTCATGAAGTACTCAGTATTGATGATCACTTACGAAAGCTCATAACAAACACTGCCTCAGTAGAAGAACTGCGTGCAGCAGGTAAAACGGCTGGGCTTGTTCAACTGATGGATGACGGACTGCTCAAGGTCAGTCAAGGAATTACAACGCTTCAAGAAGTCATGCGCGAGACGGTCTCACATTAGAGGTTAACAGGGATTTAGCATTCTAACTTAGGGGGAGCGGCTAATGCCAACGTATACGCGGGATATTAGACAACTATTACAAACGGCTTACTCCTCCAAAGCTTCTGACTTACATATTTCCGTAGGATCACCGCCGGTTATTCGGATGGATGGAAAGCTGCACTCGCTTGAGGGTGAGTCCGTGGTTGCTGAAGAAGCGGCAGATATGGCCAAAATGCTACTTGGTAATGAACGAATGGAAGCATTTCGGAATGCGGGCGAGTTGGATTTTTCATATCCGCTTGATGGTGGGGTAAGATTCCGGGTGAACGTTTATCGTCAGCGGGGCGAGGTTAGTATCGCCGCCCGGGCCATTCCTGCAGAGATTCCGAGTCTGAAACAGCTGTCGATGCCTTCAATTTTAACTACTTTGTCGCTTAAGCCACAAGGTCTAATTTTGGTTACAGGTCCCACAGGCAGCGGCAAATCTTCTACGCTTGCAGCTATGCTGAATTATATTAACCAGACGGAGAGCAAACATATAGTGACGTTGGAAGATCCGATAGAATTTCTACATAACCATGGAACCTGTCTAGTAGATCAACGTGAAGTGGGAAGTGATACGGCTAGTTTTGCTAATGGATTACGTGCTGCCTTACGTCAGGACCCCGATGTTATTCTCGTTGGTGAGATGCGGGATTTGGAGACCATTTCAGCAGCGGTTACGGCCGCAGAGACAGGTCATCTTGTGATGGCTACCTTACATACAACAGATGCACCACAGACAATTGACCGAATTATCGACGCTTTTCCGGGCCATCAACAGGGACAGATTCGTTCACAACTAGCATCAGTGCTGCTGGCAGTAGTCAGTCAGCGGTTGTTCCCAAGGGCTGGAGGTCGGGGGCGTTTATGCGCAACGGAAATTTTGGTCAATACACCAGCCGTAGCCAATCTTATTCGTACCGAAAAAACACATCAGATCAAAAATGTAATGCAAACCGGGCGCTCACAAGGCATGCACACCTTGGACATGAGCATCCGTGACTATTTATCGCAGGGGCTTATTGATCCAGCAGCAGCTAAGGCGTTTATGGCGGAGGTGAGCAGCTGATGCCTCTTTTTGAATATCAGGTGAAGACATCCGCGGGCAAATCTATCAAAGGGAAACTAACAGCAACCGATAAACCTACGGCGATGGAGGAGCTGCGCAAGCGGGGACTTACGGTATTTTCACTGATTGAACGCAAAACCACAATTTTATCGATGGACATCTATATTGGTAATCCCGTTAAGCCGCTTCATTTCATCATTTATTGCAGGCAGTTTGCCACGCTTATGCGGGCGGGAGTATCAATTGTGGATGCAACGCGTATTTTGGCAGAGCAGACCGAGAGTAAGCCACTGCGCAAAGCGTTAGTAGATGTTAATTCCAGCCTGATGCGCGGGATATCGTTCTCACAAGCCGTTCAGGATCATAAAAAAATCTTCCCGCAGCTATTTGTCAGCATGATCCGTGCCGGTGAGGAATCCGGTGATATTGAGGGGACGTTGGACAGGCTGGCTATGTTTTTTGAGAAACAGCATACCACGACAGAGAAGATAAAATCAGCGCTTACGTACCCGATTACTGTAGGGGTTATGGCGATTGCCGCGGTTATCTATCTACTTTGGGCGATTGTGCCGCAGTTTGTAACGATGTTTGAATCGATGGATGCCGAGCTTCCGGCAGTTACACAGATGGTCTTGGCACTTAGCAAAAGCATTCAAGGTCAATGGTATTTCTGGATACTCGGAGTACTTCTCCTAGTGATAGCTTTTCAGATTACAAAACGTACGGAGAAGGGTGCTTACGCTCTGGATTATGCCAAGCTTAAGATACCTGTGTTCGGTAAGCTGAATCAAAAAGGCTCGATTGCTCAGTTTACGCGTACTTTTTCTTCTCTTTATGCCAGCTCTGTACCGATCCTACAGTCCTTGGTGATTGTTGAGGAGGTAGCAGGAAATAAGGTCATCGGGAAATTCATCCGTAGTGCAGGGGATTCGCTGAGACAAGGTAATCCACTATCTGAGCCGCTAAAAAAAGCCTGGGTCTTCCCGCCACTAGTTACGCAGATGATAGCGATTGGCGAAGAGACAGGGGCGCTCGACACGATGTTGTCTAAGGTAGCTGATTTTTATGAGATGGACGTGGAGAATACCGTCGACCGTTTGAAGTCGCTGCTTGAACCATTATTGATTGCTTTTCTAGCCGCTGTTGTAGGTGTGATTGTGGCCGCCATTATGCTGCCAATGTTCAGTCTGTACGGTAATATGTGAACCTCTTGGTTCCTTGTATATATTGAGAGGGGTGACGCCGGGGAGGCGGGGCAAGATCCACGAACTTAAGCTGGCGATTAGACGACGATGGACGAGCTGTTTCCGTAAGCACAAGGAAGATGATGCTGGATTCACTGAAATGAAGAATATAGGTTTTATCACTCACACACCACTTAGAGGGGGAAATCAAATGTTAGCACAAGCGATTAAGAAAAGATTGAGCAAAGAGGAAAATCAAAAGGGGTTTACGCTGATTGAGTTGCTGGCGGTTATCGTTATTTTAGGGATTATTGCGGTTATTGCAATTCCTATGATTGGTGGAATTATTAATAATGCTAAAGAAGATTCTGATACAGCAACAGCTCGTCAAATTTATGATGCTACTCGTATGTTTATGATGAGTGAACATAATAGTGATTATTCAACAACAGGTGTAACTAATATAACATTGGCTAATCTACAGGCTGATGGTTATTTAGAAAACCCGCTTTATTTACCTAGTACGAAAACAGTGATATCTGCAATAACAGTTAATTTTAATACAACTGGTCAACTAATAAATAATACAGCAACAGTACCATTTGCTGTATCAATAACCGCTGGAGGTTCATCGACTCCATTTACCTTTACCGCTACTGAAGTATTGCAAGCTGAAAAGAAGAAATAATTTTTACTAGAATCTTCATAATCTCAATGTTTAATATCTATTAATTAATTTTTGATCATATATCCAGGAATATAAAATAAAAGGAATCGGACTTCCCGATTCCTTTTTTAAAATCCAGAAGCTAATAGAGGACAGCCATGACGATATTTATCGCAAGTTACATCACATTACTGGGCCTGATTCTAGGCTCCTTCTATAACGTAGTGGCGCTGCGGGTGCCGGCCAAGGAATCCTTGCTTAATCCGCCGTCACATTGTCCGAACTGCAATACGCGGCTGAAAGCGCGGGATTTGTTTCCGGTGCTAAGCTACCTGCTGTCAGGAGGCAAATGCCGATACTGCGGCACAAGGGTATCGCCATTATACCCGCTTGGAGAAGCGGCAACGGGTTTGCTTTTTTTATGGGTGTATTTGCAATTTGGCTTGACGGGTAAGGGAATCATCGGGTTCATTCTTGTGAGTTTAGCGGTTATCGTGACGGTTGCGGATTTGAAGTACATGCTGATTCCCAACAAGGTATTGTTGTTTTTTCTACCGCTGCTGCTGATTCTTGTACTGCTTTCTGCGGATGGGCCGATATGGCATCATCTGCTAGGAGCTGTGCTTGGGGGAGGGGTTCTTATCCCTTTTGTTCTGTTAGGTGGGATGGGGGCTGGAGATGTGAAGTTATTTGCGCTGCTGGGCTTGGTGATTGGCTTTCCGCATGTGATTTTGGCTTTTTTTGTGGCTTGTCTGTTTGGGAGCGTGGTGGGCGGACTGCTGATGCTGCTCGGTGTAATCAAACGTAAACAGCCGGTACCCTTCGGCCCATGGTTAGCTATAGGAGCTTTAATTAGTTTTGGATATGGTTCACACATCATAGGCGCGTATCTCTCGCTTATCGGATAGGAGGACATTGATCACATGCTTGGATTAGGCTCCAAAGTGGCCGGACTTTCAATTGAAGCTGCCGGAATCCGTTATATTAGTTTTAAGAATAAACAGTCATGGGAAGTCCGTAAAAAACGGTTTCTCCCGCTCCTTCCAGGCATGATCATTGAGAATCAGGTGGCGGATAGCGAGGCGCTTTATGATCGGGTAAGGCAGTGGGTGAAGAAGGAAGGGTTAAGGGGCAGTAAGGTTTCTTTGTCCATTCCACCCTCGCAGATCATTATCCGTAAAATGAGTATTCCTAGTACCAATGACAAACAGGTAGAACAACTCGTGAAGCTGGAAGTGGAGACGGGACTGCATTTACCTTTTGAAAATCCTGTCTACGATTATGTAACGCTCGAAGTGGATGAGGAGCAAAGCCATCTGCTCGTATTTGCTGCTCCGCGAAAATCGATTCAGGATTACGTAGAAATTCTGGAACGGGCGGGTCTTCGGATAAGCAGTGTCGAAATTTCGGCAACCGCCTTGGCGCGTGCTATAACCACTGGGCACGGGGAGAGCTTTGCGGAGACGATGCTGATTAATATGGAACCATCGGTAATGGACATTTATATGTTCAGAAACGGGAATCCGGTCTTTATTCGTACGATAAACTTACTTGATCTACATAAAGGAAGAAATTTAGCGGGAATGGATCTTTTGACAGACAGTGAAACCTTGGCTGAAACAGCTGTCGCTGTAGAAGAACATTTATCACCCGAGCAAATGGTGGAAATCACTGCGGAAATCTCCCGTATGCTCAGCTTTTATCAATACAGCTTGCATGACGGTTCCACTCGTATCAACAATTTAGTGATTACGGGCACTCCCTCGATTCGTAAACAACTGGACCTAGAACTCCAGCAGTCCCTAGCTGAACTTGAAATAACACCAATAAGTCTGGAACAGATGGCTAGTGCTGCTGTTTCTGACCCTGAACTAAATGATTACCGCGTAGCTGCCGGAACCGCTCTAAAAAATAGCATCAACACGGATACGATTGATCTATTGCCGAGAGAAGATCGGGAGACGTTGCTATTTCCTTATGTCACGATGGGGCTTGTAGCGATTTGGCTGCTGGGGATGATCGGAACGGGGATTTATTTTTCTGCCAATAAGGGTCAAATCTCTAACGGTAAAGAACAGCTGCAAGGCCTGCAGGATCGCAGTTTTATGCTTCAAGTAGAGCTCGCGAAGCTTAAGAACAGCGGACCAGGACAGCTAGATCGGAAAGCAGCCATCACAGTGCTTCAGGACAATAAGGTGATTGCAGTCCCTATCTTGGACGAATTAGTGGAAGGATTGCCTAAGGAGGCACTAATCCGTGATATTAACTATACCTACCGGACATCTATAGATCTGACTGTAAATGTATCCACTATGGAGGATGCTTCCAACTATTTAAGACAACTTCGCCAAATGTCTTTTACGGCTGATGCCTCTATTCAAAAGCTTACTGAAGGAGCCGCAGATGCCATTTCATACAATATGTATACGGCTATTTATAAAGTGAACTTAGCAGCGGCTAAGCAGCAAAACAGTGAAACGGATGCCAGCCAAGGGGAGGTGAGCAGCGATGGAACAGATCAATAAATATCGCTCTCCCATTGTACTAGGTGTGTTAATTCTATTCCTGATATTGTTTGCGTTCTATATGCTGGGTGTTCAGCCGGCCAATAAGGAAATTTCCGCACAGAGCAGCGAGATCAGTCAGTTGGAAAAGGAAGCAGAAATGCTCCAAACCAAAATCAATGAGCTGAAGGGCAGCGGCACTGAGGGAGATCTAGAACAGAAGGAATTACTGGGGGAACTCCCAAAGGGCGATGACAGCGAAGGTCTGATTGTTGATTTGCGGGAGGTTAGCACGTCCTCACAAGCGCGGCTAAAGGATCTTAGTTTTGTTTTGGATGAGGCTAACCCGATTCAGCAAATGACAGGTTCAGCTGAGGTGTCATTCCCGACGGTCAAACAGATCAAAATGACTGCAGTGGTGGAGGGGACATATTCGGGGATACGGCAATGGATGGATGAACTACAAGCCTTACCTCGTATTGTGAATGTGGACTCTTTCAATTTTCAGCAATCCTACGAGGATCGTACTAAGAACAATACGGAGAGCATTTTGACTGCTAACGTAGCTTTTACAGCGTATTTTGAGGCCACCGCAGCAGCATCCAATTAGATTTCTTGTACTACTTTATTTAACTATATTACTCCGCTTTTCCTGTGAATCAGGAGGGTGGAGTTTTTTTATATTTTCAAAAGAGTTGTAATACGTTTTCATTCCTCTGTTTATTGGGTATTTTAGCTTGCGGGGTGCATAAGCTGAAACAGTGGCGATCGCCTGTATTTTTTAGATGAAAGAGGAGGAACTTCAGATGAACAAAAAATGGATGCTTGGTTCGTTGGCCCTATCCTTAGGCCTTTTATCAGCAGGTAGCGGAGTTATGGCAGCTTCATCATCAGTGGGAAGCTCGGCAATAAAAAATGTGGCTGTGATTGGCACAGGAAAAGAAGGTCCAGCTACTATAAACAATTTGACGGTAAAAAGTGTGGTACCGCTTGTTGTACATGCCAGAGCGATCTATTTCTATACTAGCCGCGGGGGCAACTTTTTCCCGATGGAAACCTTCATGTATAAAGCGCAAGAGTACCGTTACCTTTCCAATGATATTGGGACAAAGGCGAAGCTGATGAATTACATAAAAAAAGCCTACACGCATAATGCAGCAGCTTATTATGTGCAGACTCAATTTTTGGAGCATGAAGGTAGAATGTCACAGGTGAATGCGGATCTTGGAAACTCATTAATGTTTGAAAAAGCCACCGCCCGAATGCTCTCCAAAACTGCAACAACCGCTGAATTTGACTTAACAGTTCCTTATTCGAGCGGGCAGGAAGGCAGTGAGTCGGTGTATGTGAAGCTGAAAAAGGTGAATGGATACTGGAGAATTGATACGTCACCGGATATTCTTTTTTGAGGAAGGTTTAGGGTAGAAGAGGAAGAGCAAATAGGCTCTACGCTTGGGCGCGGATAAGGTCAGAGGTATATGCAACACCAACGAATTTACCTTTGCGAGTGATAATGACACAATCATTTTTCATAGGGTCCGGGCGGTTCATAGCGAGGCTCAATACCATATCGAGTGGAGTGGAAATGTCAAGAATGAGCGGGGTTTTGTTCATAAGCTTCATGGCAGGTTCTCTGTAGAACAGATCTACTCCGGATCTTCCTGTAGCTTTCAAAAAGAAACGTTCGCTCATCAACATTCCTAGGGGTTCATTCATAGCATTGCAGACGACGATACATTTGGATTCTGGATGCTGAAACATGACGCGAAGGGCTTCTCTGCAAGTGCGTGAGGCAAAAATAGCAGGAGCACTGCGGACAATACCAGTAAGATCATTTACAAGAGCTGTTGTCATAGGATGTTCATCCTTTCTGATTATGGGTCTACTTCTAATGTACCCCTGAATCGTAAATTTCAAAGCCGGGTAACGTAAGCTACAGGTAAAATAGATTGCTGGCAAAAATAACCGATCAGACCTTAGGGGCTCTGACCGGTTATTTGTTGTTAGCTATTCACTACGGACGCCGTCCTCCACCAGCTGCTTTCGGGGGACATCCGGGATTATGGATTTGCTCACGCCTCCACGATTAATGGCGATTAATCGTTTTTGTGCGTAATATACGTCGCGGGACAGTTTATTCACCTCAGTGGATTTACCGTCAACATACTTTGTAATGTAGGTTTCAACAATATATCCGGTTTTCCCATTTTGAATAACGCGTGAGCTGCCACGAGGCAGTGAAGAATCGTTTACGTACTTATCGACTGGAGGGAGCACCTCTACTGTTTTTGAATGAACTTTGTAAGTGACATTTTGCGGAAACGTGCCGAACAGCTTTATGGTCAGTGATTTACCCTGCACAGCTGCTTTAATTATGAGATATTTGCCAGTCGTATTGCGAAAACGAAAGTTGATATAACCTTCAGCGAATGTTGCGTCCTGACCTTTGGGCAAGTAGTTGACGGGCAAGGAATGATTACGGCGTTCCACAATTTCTAGCCCTATACGCAGTGCGGCATTGTAAAGAGTGCTCGACACTTGGCAGATCCCTCCACCAACACCTGCTTGCAGCTTGCCGTTCACAATCACCGGCGCTTCACGGAAGCCGTAATTCACCTTTGCTTTTTCTATAGCTTTTCCATAATCAAAGACGGCTCCAGGCGGGAGAATGGTTCCATCCACAGCTTTGGCAGCAGCTTCCACGTTGTAGCTTCGTCCAGGTCCACTTGCACCTAGAGAGGTGCTGAACTGCATTACTTTTCGCTCGATACCTTGTTCCTTTAATTTCTTTAAAGTTATGTCAGGCTGCAGGATTAACAAAGGGACTTCCATCGTGATTCCCTTTTCCAGCAGGGTATTCAGATGATTAAAGCTGGTGGGGGCAGCTGCTCCTAAGGAAGTCTCCAGAGCTGTCCAATCAACCTCCAGGGAAGTTTTCTCAGAAGTATATACGATTCGATCATCGCCTGTAATTCGTCGCGTAGCGTCCACTGGTTCACCAAAGGACTCCTTCTCCCAAGTAGGACTTAGAATTTTTTGAAATTGTGCGATTTCCAGATGGGTTTCAAGCCTCCACTGCTGAGGGAAGTTATAGCGTGCCTTTACCCGCTCCCAAAGTGTTCCTTCGGCAAGCTCTTTTAAGCCCTGCTGAAAAGCAGAGGCTTCATAGCTCAATCCTGTCTTACTAAGAGTTAGGGGTAAATCTGCATTGCCTTCCACTTTTAGTACTAGAGGGACGGATTCAAGGGCATGCAGCCGTTTATCCAGCTGGGAGCGGACCTCGGTGAGGGTCATGCCTCCGACCTGCCAGCCGGCAAGGGTTGTACCCTTTGGAAGCGTGGTTTTGCTGCCATATAGATGAAGCCCTCCGTAAATACAGGAGCCGATAAGGACGAGTGCGATAACCACTATGAGGGCAGCATGGATTTTTTTCATGATTAATCTCCTTTTGGGGATTTGGATTGCGCTAAGCAGGCGCGGCCCTGTAACAGAACTTAAAGAACACTTCGTGGGATACCGATAATAAATTAGTAAGAAATAAGTAGTCTCTAATAAAGGGAGATACAACATCTGATAACAGGCACCGCTAGGTGCTTTTTTATATGTATATGTCCAGTCACTACAAAACTTTCGAATAGTCGTGCAGTTACGGGGTACTCAATCAGTTACAGATTTGTTACAATAGATACATTGCGGAAATATTGAAGTTTATGGAAACTTGAGGTGGACAATGTCGATTCGCACAAGTGGAAAATGTCATAATTGGGAAGTGAGAAAATGATTGAAATGCAAGATGTATGGAAAACGTACCCTAACGGAACTCACGCACTGCAAGGAGTTTCAGTGAAAATCGACCGCAATGAATTCGTGTACGTTGTCGGCCCTTCCGGCGCGGGTAAATCTACTTTTATGAAATTGATTTATAGAGAAGAAGTGCCTACCAAAGGACAGATTTCGGTGGGAGGTTTCAATATAGGAAAGCTAAAACCACGCAAAATCCCTTATGTCCGCCGTAATATCGGCGTTGTATTTCAAGATTTTCGGCTTTTGCCAAGAATGACGGCATACGAGAATGTAGCTTTTGCTATGGAAGTTATTGAAGCGCCGAAAAAAGTCATCAAGAAACGTGTGAATGAGGTTCTTGATTTGGTTGGGCTGAGAAGTAAAGCGAATCGTGAGCCCTCACAGCTTTCTGGTGGTGAGCAGCAACGGATCGCTATTGCACGGGCTATCGTCAACAATCCTTCTGTTATTATTGCGGACGAGCCTACAGGTAACTTAGACCCCGAGACTTCATGGGGCATTATGCAGCTGCTTGACGAGATTAATTTTCGTGGAACAACGATTGTAATGGCTACCCATAACAGAGATATTGTGAACAAAATGCGCAAACGGGTGCTTGCGATTGAGAATGGAAACATTGTCAGAGACCAAGCGAGAGGGGAATATGGTTATGAGTTTTAAAACCTTCTTGCGACATGTGCGGGAAGGCTTCAAAAGCGTATTCCGTAATGGCTGGATGTCGATCGCCTCAATCACTTCGATTGTTGTTTCTCTTTTTGTTCTAGGTGTATTTATTCTTCTTGTTCTTAACGTAAATTCTGTAGCTGATGAGGCAGACAGTCAGGTACAGATCAAAGTGCATCTAGCTTTGAATACAGATCAGAAGATGCGCGAGACCCTGCAGACTGAAATTGGCAATATGCCGGAGGTCAGCAAGATTACGTTCATCTCCAAGGAACAGGGACTTAAAGATCTCCGCGCAGATATGGGCGAGGAGGCAGCAGAGCTTCTGGAAGGGTTCGATGAAGACAATAACCCGCTTCCAGATACCCTTCAGGTAGAGGTTATTGAACCTACTACCGTTGCTTTTGTGGCTGAGAAGATTCAAGCCCTTAACAAGACACATACCGAGCAGCCTATCTACAAAGTGAAATATGGCAAAGGCTCGATAGAAACATTGTTTAAAATTACGCGTGCCGTACGCAACATTGGCTTTATTTTTGTAGCGGGGCTGGCACTTATGTCTATGTTCCTCATCTCCAATACTATTCGGGTAACGATTCTTGCCCGGCGTAAAGAGATTGGGATTATGAAGCTGGTAGGCGCGACAAATTATTTTATTCGTTGGCCTTTCTTTATAGAAGGGGCATTAATTGGACTCATTGGATCATTGATTACTTCGGGTGTTTTATATGCCGGTTACAACGGTTTGGAATCTTCGGTACAGGGAGATCCTATGCTCGGATTGCAGTTGATCCCTTTCAGTGATATTTGGCTGCTGCTCGTAGGTCTGTTAGTAGGACTAGGCGTGCTGATCGGCGTCTGGGGAAGTACGGTTTCTATTCGTAAGTTTTTGAAAGTTTAATTTAAGAGTGAAGGATGGGGAGTGCGAGTTGAAGAAGATTGCCGCCGGACTAGCCGTAATGTTACTAGCTGTCACTATATTCCAACCCTCTGATGGATATGCCAAAAAAACAAGTGTTGCCGAGATCGATAAGCAATTAAAGCAGCTGCAACAAGAGGTGCAGGAAGCTAAGGCGCAGCAAGAGAAAGCGGAGTCCCAAACGCAGGAAGCGCAGCACTATAAGAATAAGACAAATATTAATTTACAATATGTATTGCAGCAAGTGGATCAAGTTAAAGGCAAAATGACCGAAATCTCTAACAAAATTTCCGATACAGAAGAATCTCTTAACGTTACAGCAACGGAATTGGATGAAGCAGAGGCACGAGTGGCCTCAAGAGAAGAACTCTTAGGATCCCGTGTCCGGTTGATGTACACGGATGGAGCGGTATCTTACCTAGATGTTTTGCTCTCATCGACAAGCTTCTCTGATTTTCTGGGCCGCACCGATTCACTTAAGATGATTGTGGATCAGGATCAGGAGCTGTTAGTCCAACACAAGTTGGACAAGCAGACAGTTGTAGAGAAGAAGCAGGAGCTTGAGGGACAATATGCTCAAGCCAAGCAGTTATACACCTCCTTGGAAAATCAGAGAAGCCTGCTGAAAGAGAAGGAAGCGGAGAAGCAGGAGCTTATCGCATTTTATGATAAGCAGATTCAAGAAAGCGATGATCTAAGTGAAGAGCAGAATGAGAAGCTGGTTAAGCTGGCAAGCGAACGTTCTGCTTTGGAAACCCAAAAGGATAAGATTAAAGCTGAGGAAGCAGCGCGCAAAGCAGCAGCCGCCAAAGCAGAAGCGGCACGCCGGGCAGCAGCTGCTGCCAAGAAAGCCGCAGCCAGCAAGGCAAGCAGCAGTTCAAGCTCCAGCTCCTCAACCGCGTATGCTGGTGGAGATGGACCCTTCCTGCTCCCTGTAGGCTCGGCAAGAATCTCCTCCTCCTACGGACCACGGACACACCCTATTACGGGGGAGAAGGGGAAAGTACACACTGGAGTAGACTTTGCAGTTCCACAAGGAACCAATATTCATGCGGCTGATTCCGGAACGGTAATCGTAGCTGAATGGTATAGCGGCTATGGATATTGTGTAATTATTGATCATGGCGGCGGAGTTTGGACCCTCTACGGACATATCCGTAAAGGTGGTATCAAGGTTAGTCCTGGGGATAGAGTCAATCGTGGGGATGTGATTGCTGAATCCGGTTCTACAGGTAATTCGACGGGCCCCCATCTCCATTTTGAAGTTCGGATCGACGGCAAGACAGTAAATCCGATGCCTTATCTCTAATTTTTAAGAACTTATAACTCATATTATTTGAGCGTACGGCATATACTGGAAGAGATACCGTACCTTTCAGGACGGACTTATGGAGTTGTTTGCGAGATGGACAAGAAGGGACGGTGGGAACATCATGTTAAAAAAAAGCACAGCGGCGTTTATGATTATCGCCGCCCTGCTATGCGGTAGTCTGGTGACCTTGGGCGTGACGGGTTATAGCCATGTTATTGGACAAGCTGCAGGAGAAGGACTGGCCTCGGCATTGCAGGTTACTGGCCTTCAGCAGAAGGAATCCCAGAAGCTTGGAACTGCTCTCAGTCTGATTGAGAGCAATTACTACGAGACAGTAGATCGGGAGAAGCTGATAGACGGTGCTGTCAACGGTATGATGGAAGCGCTGGGCGATCCTTATTCCAACTATATGGGTAAAGAAACAGCTGAGAAATTCGAAGAAAGCATTGAGGGTTCCTTTTCAGGTATCGGTGCGGAGGTCTCTTCGGATAATGGCAAGGTAGTCGTGGTCTCTCCGATCAAGGGCTCACCTGCTGAGAAAGCTGGGATTCAGGCCAAAGATGTTATCTTGTCCGTTAACGGTGAATCGCTGGAAGGTATGGAGCTGAATGCAGCTGTTGCCAAGATTCGCGGTCCTAAGGGCAGTGAGGCCACTTTGAAAATACAACGTTCCGGCTCTGTAGAGCCACTTGAATTTGTTCTTACCCGGGATGATGTGAAGCTCGAAACAGTCTACGCTACCATGGAAAAGGACAATGTGGGCGTAATCGAGGTCACGCAGTTCTCCCTGAATACCGCAGAACGATTCAAGGAAGAGCTGGAGAAGCTGGAGAAGCAAGGCATGAAGGGACTTGTTATTGACGTCCGCAATGATCCAGGTGGTGTTCTTCCGATTGTTATTGAAATGGCAGAGCAATTCGTTCCAGCTGGCAAATCTATAGTGCAAATAGAATACAAAGACAAAAAACGCGAGGTTAGCACCTCTAAAGGATCGAGTAAAGCTTATCCAGTGGTCGTGCTGATGAATAAAGGCAGCGCAAGTGCTTCGGAAATATTGGCAGGTGCCTTGCAGCAGTCGGCAGGAGCTAAGCTAATCGGTGACAATTCTTTCGGTAAAGGCACCGTGCAGACGAGCTTTGACAAACAGCTTGGAGACGGCAGCTTGCTGAAAGTTACCATTGCCAAATGGCTTACGCCAGACGGCACATGGATCCACGGTAAGGGCATTAAACCGGATATCGCGGTAGCGCAGCCGGATTACTTCTCGGTGGCTCCAATTAACAAAAGCGTGGCGCTGCAATATAATATGAACAACGCTGATGTGAAGAGTGCACAGACGATGCTGGACGGTTTGGGTTACAAGCCTGGACGTAAAGATGGCTATTTCGATGCTGGCACTAAGGACGCAGTGAAGAAGTTCCAAAGTGCAGCAAAGCTCCAAGTCACAGGCATAATTGACTCCAAGACAGCGGAGGCGCTGGAAGCGGCGCTGATCAAGGTCATTCAAGACCCTGCTCACGACAACCAACGGAATAAAGGGATTGCTGAGATTCAGAAGGAAATTAAGGCGGCAGCGTCGAAAAAGTAAGAAGGCTGAATTCAGCCTTCTTTTTTTCTTTTAGATAAGAAAATGCCAACCGACGTAGAGGAATTAGAATATATACAAATCAGTCATCGGACGAAAAGGAGTGTGACGAACAGTTTGAATGTGATTCAGGAACTGTTAGGAAGCTTGGGCACTGCGTTCTTACACTTATTGATCCAGCCGTATTACTACATTGCTATTATATTTATTGCGTTATATTACCGTAGGCAGGTGGCATTAGAACGAAAGCTGATACATGTAAAATTACATAGCTGGGGTCAGGAAACGTGGCGGACGGTATGGAGTGGTCTAGTCATGGGCTTGGTCGTCTCTGTAGCAGCCGTTCTGCTAGGAATATCGTTATCAGGTACCGCTGTAGCCTGCATTTGGGTAGTTAGTCTCGTGTTGTCGCTACTGCGTGTGCGGTATTTGTGCTTTGCCTATTCTATAGGCTTGTTAGGTATCATTCAGTTTGTAATTTCTTTCTTTCCAGATGCTTTAGATAGTGGAACGGTAGGGAATATTACCACCGCCATACGGGAGATGGATATTCCTGCTTTGCTAGTGTTAGCTGCGCTGCTGCACATGGCGGAGGCACTGCTGGCCCGCAGACAAGGGGCCAAGCTTGCAACGCCGCTCTTCCTGAAGGGAAAGCGCGGCATGGTCGTCGGCGGCTATCAGCTGCAGGCCTTCTGGCCGCTGCCGCTGTTCCTGCTGCTCCCATCGGGAGCAGGAACGGATTTGCCATGGCACTCGCTGCTCGGCGGAAGCCTTGGCATCGTCTCTTTGCCCGTCATCATCGGCTTCAGCGAGATGACGCAGGGCATGCTGCCCGGGCGCAAGGCGGCCCGCACTGCAGGACGGCTGCTGATCTACAGCATCGTCCTGCTCGGCTTAAGCCTGCTTGCCGCTTGGTGGAGCCCGCTGACTCTGGTCGCGGCGCTCGCAGCCATTGTGCTGCACGAAGGGTTAAGCTGGTACAGCGCTCTGGAAGAGCGCAGCATCAGCCCCATCTTCGTGCATCCACCGCGCGGCCGCAAAGTGCTGGCCGTGCTGCCGGGCAGTCCCGCCCAGGAGCTGGGCATCCTGCCCGGTGAGATCTTACTGAAGGTCAACGGGGTCCTGTTGACCGATGCGGCGCAGCTACATGAGGCGCTGCGCATGAATCCAGCGTTCTGCAAGCTGGAAGTGCTGAACCGTGAAGGGGAGAGCAAATACCTTCAAAGCCCGATCTATGATGGGGATCACCATCAGCTCGGTATTATTTTGGTGCCGGAGACAGATGGGATGATTACCGCTGAGGCGAAGCCTTCCAGCATCTACAGCATCATCGGGATGAAGACAGGCATACGCAGTCGGAACCTTCCGGACGGCCAACTTAAACGAAAAAAAACCACTGAAGCCAAGCAGGAATCAGCGGAAGGATAACTAGAAGATGCCCCATAAGCCATGAAATGGTGAATGGGGCATCTTTGTTTTTGATTAGATGGTAGTTTCGCGTGCGAGAAGTTGCTATCGGACCCAGCTGACCCTAATCGCAGCATTTTCGCTTATTTAGAATGGTAACGGACCCCAAAGCCGCTATTGGCATTAAAAACATCCCAAATGAGCCTCTTTCTGAGGAATAACGTCGCTGGGGTCCGAAACTCTGCTCAAACGCCGATAAAATTGTAAATAGCGTCGCTGGAGTCCGAGCCCGAGCCCAAGGAGTAACGTCACTGGAGTCCGAACCCGCACACAAGGAGTAGTGTCGCTGGAGTCCGAGCCCCCGCCCAAGAAGCAGCGTCATTGAAGTCCGTAAGCCCCCTCGGCTGATTATCAGGGGTCATACGTAAGAAAAACCAACTTTGGCAATGGCCTACTCACAGGCTTTATGTTACTAGTTCAACCCCGCATGTTCTTCAAATAAAAAATTGCAATTTGCGTACGATCGCGGAGCTCTAATTTGCTTAATATATCCGTTATGTAATTTTTGACGGTACCCTCGCTTAAAAAAAGCTGTCCGGCGATTTCTTTGTTGCTATGCCCCTCAGCGATAGAAGCTACTACAGCCAGCTCTGTTTTGGTCAATCCGAATGATTCCAGTGGCTGTAACTGTGGCAATTCTTGCCGTGCCGTAGGCTGCAGAAAGGTTGCCAGCTTGCGGGCGATATCAGGGTGGATAAGCATGTTCCCTTCAAAAACCGTTTTAATGCCCTGGATGATCCGGTCTGGCGGTATGTTTTTAAGCAAATATCCACTAGCTCCGTTACGCAGTGCCTCAATGATATATTCATCGTCGTCGAAGGTGGTCAGCATCAATATCGCAATTTGCGGAAAAGCCTGCTTAATCTTCTCAGTTCCTTCAACGCCACCGCAGCCGGGCATGCGGATATCCATCAGAGCTACATCGGTCTTTAATCCTTTTTGAAGTAATTCCAAGGCCTCGTTACCTTCACAAGCTGCTCCGACAACTTCAATATCTGGGTCCATACCTAGCAATACTTGCAGACTTTGGCGAATAAAGGGGTCGTCATCAACAATCAACACTTTAATCATTAGCATTGGCTCCTTTCGTTATACAATCTCATCTTGCTTATATATGGGCAGCCGCGTGACGACTGTAAAATGTGGCTCCTGCCTTAGTTCGAGTGTTCCGCCGATCAGATGAGTGCGCTCGTACATGCCTTTCATCCCGTCCCCACCACTCCCCAATAATTTGCGGAGCTTCTCTTCTTCTGGAAGTGATCCATTGTTGCTAACCTCCATAGTGATTCCTGCTTGCGCGTAGTCAATTTTGATCCGGATGGAAGTTGCCTTTCCATGCCGCAAGGCGTTGGTTATAGCCTCACGGGCGTTTTTGTACAGGATCACTTGAATACTAGGATAGAGCGGATAAGGTATGCCCTGTACTTGGTATGAGGTCTCGATCCCCGTCTCTCGCCCAATCTCTTCGAGCAGCCGGTCTAATGCATAAGCTCCCTCAAGCTTCGGAGTGTAGTTGATACGTTTAACTGCGGACCGCATATCGTCCATGCTGGCCGACAGCTGGTCACGAATCAGTTCCATCATTTGCATTCCGCTCTCGGGAGAGGTGGGCAAGGTCTGGAGGGCGGCCTCCATCATCATTTTAATCCGGATTAGCCGGTGGCCGATATCGTCATGGAGCTGGCGTGAGATTCGGACGCGCTCTTTGGACTGGGCAGACTCTTCTACTTGCGCGCTGAACTCCAGCAGGCGGTTGCGAGCTTCATCAAGCTCGAAATGCTTTTTGCGCAACTCATCATATAGAAGAAGAGTGTCTTCGCGCCGCTGGCCAGCTTTCAATAATAGCTTATTTAGGTAGGCAGTGAGCAGAAATGAAAGGTTAATGTAAGTCACTACGAGCGATGGAGAATTCTGGAGTGCAACGTTCAAAGCTATCAGATGTACACCTGTGAACACATAAGGCACTGCTTTAGGCTGGAGTCTGGAATAATAAAGCAGTGCTGATATAGCGGGGAAAAGCATCATGCTGCCATATTGATAACATAACCAGGCTGTGAACAAGATTTCAATGATACTAATCAAAGCATGAATGGATCGAGGGAGCTTAGGCACCATGACCACAAGGAATAGAAGCATCAGGATATGCAGCGTGAAGATTCCATAATCGTTATATTGATAGACATAAATGGTAATAAACGCAGGGATTAAGATGAGGCCGTAACGCAATAAGTTTAGCTCTCTGGGCACGCCTTAGTCATCCTTTATGTTTTTTAATAATCTTAGCATATTATCCCACTACTTCAGGAGATGACTTTAGTCACCTTCAAAAAATGACCTTTCGTACATCCGTAAAAATTCAACCTAGAATAAAATTGAAAATATAGAAGCACACACGACAGGGGAGATAAAAGATGGCAATCGCGGTGTTGACCGATGTGGTGAAACGGTATGAGAACAAATTAACGGTAGATCATGTGAATGTTACGATTCAAGCAGGAGAGATCTTTGGCCTGCTAGGCCCGAACGGGGCAGGTAAAAGTACAACTATAAGTATGATTTGCGGCCTGCTAAAGATTGATAGTGGAGACATTGTTATTGATGGGTTATCAGTCTCTTCGTATGCACTGGAGGTTAAGAAAAAGATCGGCTTAGTTCCGCAGGATTTGGCTTTGTACAATACAATGACAGCAGCAGAAAATGTAACTTTTTTCGGAAGATTGTATGGTTTGCGGGGAAAATTGCTGAAAGAGCGGGTGGCGGAAGCTCTTGCTTTCACAGGACTTAGTGACCGGGCCAAAGAAAAACCAGCCACCTTCTCCGGAGGGATGAAAAGACGTTTGAATATCGCTTGTGCCATCATGCATCATCCAAAGCTGATTATTATGGATGAGCCGACCGTAGGGATTGATCCGCAGTCTCGTAATCATATCCTTGAGTCGGTCAAAGAGCTGAATCGGCTTGGCTCAACCGTCATCTACACTAGTCATTATATGGAAGAGGTTGCAGCCATTTGTGATCGTGTAGCGATTATGGATAAGGGACATATCATTGCTTGTGGCACGGAAAAGGAGCTGCGGGAACGGGTTTCTCAAGAAGAAAAAATAGTGGTCAAAGCAACGAACATCACTCCGGAGCTAATCAATGAGCTTAGTCTACACCCGCGGATCACGAGAGTGGAAAGTAAAGAGGGAACGGTAGAAATGTATCTTCCCTCCTCACAGGATGAGCTGCAGGATATCTTATTTATTTTTGCTAAACATGAAGGCGTTATTGGTTCTTTAAATATTGAGGAGCCGGATCTGGAGACACTATTCCTTAGTTTGACAGGACGGACATTGCGCGATTAAAGGAGGGAGAGAACGCTTTGAGAAATATTTGGACAATTATGATTTATGAGCTTCGCAGGCTGTTTATTTCACGCTCAATCATCATCAATATGTTTCTGCTACCGCTGCTTTTGATCTTTCTGCTGGGTGCTTCCCTCTCCAGTGTAATCGGTGATAAGTCAGCGTCTAAGATTGACCCTGTACGTGTTGGTGTAGTTAATCTTTCTGGAGAAGGGTATGAAAGCTCGGCGATGATAGACAGCTTTTTGAAGACGCCGGAGCTTAAGGATATCATTATTCCGGTCAAAGTAGGGAGCCGAGAGACAGCGGAAAGCGGCCTGCGCGCCGGGAAATATGGTTATGCGGTTATTATTCCCCTAGGCTTCGACAAGAAAGTACAAAGCGGTGAAACTGCACAGTTAGAGTTTGTTCTGGGCAAAGATCGGACAGATAATATGGTTGCGGGGACGGTATTCGATAACTTTTTAAACAATATTAACTATAAGCAATCCGTAGCTATGACGTTGGGTCCAGAAGCTTTGACCGCTACTGCACCAAGTTTGGGAGAGCGGCCTTCTGTTAAGGTTGGGGCGCTCAGTGAAGGTAGCCTATCCTATACAGCCTCCCAATTCTATGCGGTATCCATGATGCTGATGTTTCTGCTATATAGCGGTTTGACCGTCAGTAGCTCTCTTTTTAATGAAAAAGAAAATCACACCCTCTTCCGAATAACCTCAATGCCGGTAAAAGGTTCTGAGCTGTTTATTGGTAAAATGCTAGGCGTAGGGGTTGTAAGTGTAGTGCAGTGCGCAGCGATTATTATCCTGACTCACTTGTTGTTCGGCGTAAATTGGGGCAATCGTCCGGGCTTGCTGCTGCTCTTCTGTCTCTTAATGATCATAGCTTCCATGACGTTATCGATTGTTATTTCAATGTTTAGCAAAACTAAAGCAAGTGCAGGGAGTATTGTTAATGTCATCACTGTGGTCATGACCTTCATTAGTGGAGGGATGGCTCCACTTCCGGAATCATGGGTGAACTCGGTCGGGGCATTTACCCTGAATCACTGGGTGCTACAAGCTGTTCTAAAAATGATGCTGCATGCAGAGGTCTCAGAGATTTTGCCGAATCTGTTGGTTTTATCGATCATCTGTCTGGTTCTATTCAGTGCAGCGGTTATCTCGTACCGGAAGGTAGGTTACCATGGATAAGATCTTAACGATTGCTTGGAATATGGTGAAAAGAACGATCGGTTCTCGGAATGGGCTGCTTTCGTATATTCTTCTGCCATGTCTTGTCGTGGCCGGGGTAGTTGCAATTAGTGGAAGTATGGGTGAGAGACCGGCTACTATTTTATATTCGAATATGGACGATGGTGCAGCGGGCAAACATTTGCTTACCGAGCTGGAGAATACCGGTGATTATAAGCTTGTAGAGAAGACAGATGAGGCTAATTTGAGGGAGAGTATTATCGATCAGAACGGAGAAGCCGGTGTTTTGATACCGCAAAACTTCACCTCCGCTCTGCTTGCTGGAGAAGAGCCGCAAATTAGTGTGTATGAGCTTAAGGCTACGGAAACATCAATTATGGTAAAAATGAAAATCAGTGTAATTGCTGATGAAATGCGAAACACTGCTGGACTAATTGGAGCAGCTCGGGCTGAGGCTACTGGCTCGGACTCACAGTTTGCTGCCGTAATGCAGAGAGCAGAGCAACATAGTGTAGGCAGTATAAGAACAGATTATGATTTATATCCAAAAGAGGGCTTAAGCATCGTCACAGGATTTACTTTGATGTTCTTAATGGGGCTGGTTACAAGTTCAGTGTCACTTATTATGGATGATCGAAGAGAACGAACGATGAAACGTATGTTCAGTGCCCCGGTTCGTTCGTATGAGATTGCCCTCGGTAATTTTCTGGGAAGCTTCATCGTTGGGTTAATTCAAATCGTTGTAGTACTTGCCTTGGGCCGTTATGTACTGCAGTTTGACTTTGGATTACCGCTCTACTTGTATTTCTTGGTTCTTGCAGCATTTATGCTAGTTTCCATGGGTTTAGCTAGTACGGTAGCAGGTCTGATTCGCAATCCTAATAATACTGGCATGCTTAATTCGCTGATCCTGACCCCGACCTGTATGCTTGGAGGCTGCTTCTGGCCGTTATCCATTATGCCGGATTATATGCAGAAGGCAGCTAATTTTGTACCGCAAAAATGGGCGATCCAAGCGATCGATATCGCTGCTACAGGTGGAGGCTGGAATGAATTATGGCTGCCCTTTGCCATCTTGGGTCTTATGGCCGCGGTGCTGCTGGCGATTGGTTCTGCTATTCTACGTCCGAGTGAAGCTGGAATTAACGCTTAAGAAATTTGCAGAGTATATAGATATGCATAGCTTGGACTACTCTATTCAGGTACAATAATAGGTATCAAATGTCCCTGGTTCTTAATATGTACAAAAGAGGGGATTTCTAGGAGGATGAGCAGATGAGCAGCAATAAATTGGCTTGGACATGGCGGGTGAAGGAAGAATGTTTAGAGGAGTATGTAGCTATGCATTTAAATCCTTGGCCAGAAATTTTGGAGGAGCACAGTAAGGCTGGTATTTCTAACTATTCCATCTTTCAGAATGGCAATCAATTTTTTTACTGTTATGAGTGTGAGGATAGTAAGGCGGCTTTTGATTACATTGCCAAAAGTGATGCTTGCAACCGCTGGAATGCGATTACCTCTAAGATGGTTGAAGGGTCATTTGATTTCAATGATGAGGTGCCTATGCAGCCCTTACGTGAAGTGTTCTATCTGAAATAAGCAATCGCATTCTAGAACAAATCAAATGTGCATAATTTATATTATCGGCGCATCTGGTTTACAGTTATTTTAAATATAGGTATAATATAATTTATAAAGTTAAATTGAATAATTATTTGTTTTTTGGAGGAGCCTGTCAACAAGGGCTCCTCTTTGTCTTTTTTTGGCTTGGAGAAGCTCCTGGTTGGCAGTTCTTATATACAACAAGGGAGTGGATAGAAAGATGGAGTTTGTTTTATATCTTATGCTGATCATATTGTTCACCAAAGTAGCTGGTGATCTATCTGTGCGGCTTGGGCAACCAGCTGTGCTAGGCAAGCTTATTGTGGGAATCATACTGGGGCCTGCGGTACTGGGCTGGGTTCAGGATGGAGAGTTTATTCATTATATCTCTGAGATCGGTGTTCTACTGTTAATGTTCATAGCGGGGCTTGAGACGGATCTGGATCAATTGCGCAAGAACTGGAAATCAGCTTTTGCAGTAGCCGTCGGTGGAATTATATTACCCTTTTTGGGTGGGTTCGCCTTAGGAGAAATGTTTGGTTTTGCTTATCATAATGCCTTGTTTATGGGCGTTATTCTTAGTGCAACATCAGTTAGCATATCGGTGCAGGTGTTAAAAGATATGAATAAGCTGAACACACGTGAAGGCTCTACAATTCTGGGGGCTGCCGTAGTAGATGATATTCTGGTTGTTATTTTGCTCGCTGTTCTGATGAGCTTTTTCGGTACGGGGGCAGATGTTTCTATTGGTCTTCTAATTGGGAAAAAGGTGTTGTTCTTTGCCGTAGCGATTGTTGCCGGCTGGTTCATTGTTCCTCGGGTCATGAAATGGATGGCTCCGCTGAAGGTGACAGAGGCGGTCATTTCAGCAGCTTTAATGATTTGTTTCGCATTCGCCTATTTCGCTGAAATCATGGGGATGGCAGGAATCATTGGTGCCTTTGCGGCTGGGATTGCTATCTCGCAAACTTCCTTTAAGCATACGGTAGAATCCAAGCTCGAGCCGATTGCTTATTCGATTTTTGTGCCGGTCTTTTTTGTAAGTATCGGACTTAGTGTTTCCTTTGAAGGGGTAGGCAGTCAAATCGGCTTCGTGCTCTTGCTTACGGTGGTTGCCATTCTGACCAAGCTGTTTGGTGGCGGTCTGGGTGCGCGTCTTACAGGCTTTGATAACCACTCGTCTGCCATTATTGGGTCAGGGATGATTTCACGGGGGGAAGTTGCGTTGATCATTGCCGCCACAGGGCTGCAAAGTGGCTTGTTACAGCAACAGTATTTTACTTCGGTCATAATTGTTGTCATTGTAACTACACTTGTAACGCCGCCACTATTGAAATTTATGTTCCGTGATCCAGTACGTGCGGAAGGGAAATAAATCATAACAAAAGGGAGTCCTGTTGGCCATTTATATGGCTAACGGGGCTCTTTTTTTTATGCTCACGTTCAAGTTGCCATCATCAAGAAAAAGGACGGGGATCTGTCTGCAGAAGGGGAAAGTTCCCCGTCTTAAGACTGAGTACGAAACCAGCCGTAGGGCTGTTTTGACTTCAGCCAAAAATGACTAAACTAAATCTCGGGATGGAAATTAATACATAATCAAACAGACATAAGGGGAGTGCCAGAAATCATGTGGAGTGGAAGGGGAAAAAGAAAATGAAATGGTTAACAAAATGGTCGTTCGGTAACAAGGCTGCGGTGGGGCTTTTAGTAGTCATGGCTCTTGTGGTGGGAGGGATGAGCTACACTTCGCTACCGATGGAATTTATGCCAGAGGCGGATAATCCTCAAGTGACTGTAACTGTGCTGGGTCCTGGTCAGGATACACATGCTATGGAGACTAATGTAACGAAGCCGATAGAAGCTGGAGCAGCTTTTGTGAAAGGGAAGAAGGAAATACTGTCCACTTCCGGAGACGGATATGCGCAGGTGAATATTTTTTATGATTCGAAAACGAATATGAAGGATGCTGCGCAGGAGGTCCAGAAGGTCGTCGATTCATTAAAGTTCCCGGAAGGGGTAATGGCTCCTTTTGTACTTCAGTTGAATACCTCCATGATTCCTGTATCCCAGGTTACCCTTGCTTTTGACGAAGGCCTGACTAAAGAGAATCTTAAGCTTGCGGAAAAAACTATCATTCCAGAGATGCAAAAAGCTGAAGGGGTAGCAAACGTTGCTTTATATGGTAAGGTAACTCCGCAGGTAGGTGTTAAGCTGGACCCAAAGTTAATGGCTGAGAAGGGAGTCACGACTCCACAAGTATTAGGTTTACTTCAAGGACGTAATGTATCGGCATCCCTTGGGGAGCAAACGATTGGTGGGCAAACCGGCAATGTTAACGTAGTTTCTACGATAGATAGTATGGATACTTTAAAAAAGCTTCCTGTATCTGTGGGCGTAAAGCTGCAGGATATCGCTGCTGTCGAATTGAAGCAGGATCAGGAAAGTGTCAGCCGTTCGAACGGGAAAGACGTTCTATTCGCCATAGTGACCAAAGAGGCTAATGCGAATGCAGTCAGTGTCGGAGATAACATTCAGGCTGCCGTAGATCATATTAATAAAACCATTCCTAATGCAGAAGCAGCAGTGGTATTCAGTACATCGGATATGGTAGTTACCTCGGTGAACAGTATGATGCGTGAGGTATTGCTAGGTGCATTATTTGCGACGATTGTGATTCTGTTGTTCCTGCGTAACCTGCGGGCTACTCTGATTACGGCAGTATCCATTCCGCTTTCGTTAGCGGTCACCTTGTATCTGCTGAACATTTCCGGCATAAGCTTGAATATCATTACACTCGGGGGAGTCGCGGTTGCGGTAGGCCGCTTAGTCGATGATAGTATCGTGGTGATTGAGAACATTTACCGTAGGCTGCAAAAAGAACCTTTTTCCCGTGAAATGATTATTAGCGCAACTGGGGAAGTGGCTATAGCGATTACCTCATCAACCATTGCTACTGTAGCAGTATTTCTGCCGATGGGTCTCTTGCGTGGTAGTTTGCAAGCTTTCTTACTGCCGTTTGCTTTAACAGTGACCTATTCATTGCTTACTTCACTCGTAGTAGCTTTGACGGTTGTTCCTCTTTTAAGCTCATGGCTGCTGAGAAGAACATCAATGAAAGAACACGAACCTTCTAAATGGTTTATCCGCTTTCTGGACTGGAATCTTCGCCGTAAATGGGTTAGCTTATCGTTGGGTCTCCTGCTTCTGATTGGCTCCATTGCTGCTTATGTGACTATGCCCAAAGGGGCGCTCGATGCTTCGGATGCCAGCTATGTTTCTGTTCAGATGAATTATCCGAAGGATGTTCCTGTCAAAGATATTTTGGAAAAGGGAAAGCAGTTAGAACAAGATTTGATGAAGCAGCCACAAGCAGAAACGGTAATCATGCAATCAGGAAATAGTGCGGACGCCGCTAAGTGGGGGAGTGTTACCTCTGAAACCTTAGTGGACTATACCGTTGTTATGAAAAAAGGTGCAGATGCCCAGGCTTTTATTGATCATGTTCGTGAGGTAAAAGATTCATACACTGGAGCAACACTTGTTGCTAACCAAATGAGTATGATGGGATCCAGCTCTACCAGTGAATATATTGATATTGTCGGAGATAATCTTGCGGATATTACTACTGTAGCAACAGAAGTCACCGCTAAGCTGAAGACCGTAGAGGGAATTCAAAAAGTCAGCAGCAATATGGAGGACACGAAACCTGTATTTTCCTTTAAGGTAGATCCGGCGCAAAGTAATGCGCAAGAGATTTCAATGCAGCTGTCAGCGATGCTTAATCCGATTCCAATGGGGCAAATTGAGCTCGATGGTGACGCAGCAGGTGTAGTGTTAGATCCTATGGTTCAGCCGCAAACGGAGCAGGATTTAAAAGCGCTGACGCTAATGACGGCTGAGGGGCCGAAGCTACTGTCTCAGCTCGCAACTTACGAGGTTCGGAATGAACCGGCAATGTTGTTCCATAAAGATGGGAAGCCGTATGTACGAATTACAGCAGAGGTTGATCCGAAGAAGGTGTCTGAGATCGGTGCGAATATTAAAAAAGAAACCGATAGTCTTACACTTCCGAAAGGCGTGACCTTATTTGCAGGCGGAGCGTCAGTTGATCAGTCAGAGGATTTCAACGACCTGGGTATGACGGCATTGATCTCCATCGGGTTGGTGTATCTGATCATGGTACTCACCTTTAAAACCCTTCGGGCTCCACTGGCGATTATGTTCTCCTTGCCACTCGCGGCGATTGGTGCAATTGTTGGACTTATCGTGTCCGGTGTAACGCCTGACTTCACAGCTCTATTTGGGGCGTTGATGTTAATAGGTATTGTTGTTACGAATGCCATTGTGCTCATTGACCGGATTAAGCAAAATGAAGCCAATATGAGTATCCACGAGGCTATTCTAGAAGCTGCCGGAACACGGATGCGTCCGATTCTCATGACGGCGATTGCCACCATCTGCGCCATGACGCCGCTGCTGTTCGGCCATGCCGAGATGGGCAGCATCGTCTCGCAAAGCTTGGCGATTGTGGTCATTGGCGGCTTAACCGCAGCAACACTGCTTACGCTGATTGTAGTGCCGGCGATTTACGAGTTGTTCTACTTCCGTAAATCGGCAAAAGAGCGTAAAGGAGCAGAAAAAACTAATGCTCCGGCGCTTTAAATAAGCAAACGGCAAGCCTCCGGGTTAATGGGGCTTGCCGTTTTTTTTGTTTTGTTACAAATCCTTATAATTATGGAATCAGCTTGTCTACACATAGCCAAAACTTTGTTTAGGAAAGGCTGAAAGGCGCTTCGCTAGATTGCAATATCCCCTCTGAAATAAATATTTATTTTTTAATTTTAAATATTGCTATTTTTACAACAATGTACAGAGCATTTAACATAATTATTAAAAAAGATATTATTGGGAATATTCTATTTATCGCAGAAAATGCCAATATAAATAATGAAAACAAAAGTAAAAATGGAATAGACTTTGTATACTTTCTACTGAAAATCCCTACTAAACTCTTGATGAAATTCATTCCTTTCAGAGTAACAGATATAAATATGTTGAGCATGATTTCTCGCTAGTCTCAGACCCAATGTAAAATTTTTTTCTATTCAACGAATATCCCTATTTTCATAGAAAAAATGGATTTCGTATATATTCTAGGTAGGATATAGACAAGTGGTAATTGTTATGCTCTATTCTTTTTTGACGAAATTTAAAGAATACAGGACAGGTGAAAAGTTCTTATAAAATAATCGGCCATAGAAAAATAACCCAAACAATGTTATTTCAATTCTTACTAATCTCCCACAAACCTAACGACTTATGTCATTGTTTTCCTTTGAAGGGAGTGATATGATATGCCCTGTTTCATTAATACCATAAGTTGGGAGAATGGATTGTTTGAATATTCTTGAATGCGAATGAGCTTGGTTTACAGTAGATGATGTAGATAAAAATTTTAATAATTCCTTGTGTGAATTTTACCAACCCTGGAATAACCTCAAAACAGAAAAATCCTTTTCTATAGAAGAGCTGGTTCCCTACGAGATTTTGGTTGAAGTATTACATTCAGAATTGGCGAAAGTAACGGAATTTCTCTTATTGCCCTTTGTCTTTTTCTTAACAGATCGAGCCGGTAATATTATTAATATTGTCAGTCCATTCGAAACGTTTCAGGAGAAAGTAGATCATTATGGAATTAGGAGTGGAACTAATCTTTCGATGCAAGTCTCTGGAGTGAATGCAGTTTCTTTAGCGATGGAGGTTGAGTCAATTGCAGTAGTGCGTGGAGAAGAGCATAGTATGCCAATGTTTAAAGAGTGGAATTGTGTATGCGCTCCTATAATGATAAATGATTGTATATGTGGATATATAGACATCTCATTCGAAGCCGAGAGGCAACTTGGTTTTTCGATTCTCTTTATTAAACAATTATCCGAAAAGATTGTGTTGAAGTTGAAGGAACAAAGCCCGAAGTTAATTGAGTACAGATTTCAGGAGAAGTGTGACACATATGGATTATCTCCTAGAGAGAGAGAGGTAGCGTATCACTGGTCGCTAAGAAGAGGGGCACTGCAAATTTCCAACGATCTTAATGTGAAAGAGGGAACTGTGCGGAATATCGTTAAGAGTATTTACAGTAAGATGAATATCAGCGAGAGATGGGAATTGATAGAGATACTTAAGTTATAAATTTAGATAATAAACATCAAATATTCATTTGTACATAAGATGTAAAAGCCATCTTCCGAAATTATCAACAACGGAGGATGGCTTTTATCTGTCTAGAACATTTTTTGAAGAATGTTTACCCGCAAGAACAATTCAAAACTGGCTTGCGCGCGGCCTGTGTCTCATCCAAACGGCTAATCTCTGTGGTATGCGGTGCGTTGATTACGATTTCCGGTGTCTCCTGCGCTTCTTTCACAATCTGAATCATCGTATCGATGAAGCCGTCCAGTGTTTCTTTACTTTCGGTTTCCGTCGGCTCGATCATCATGCATTCCTCAACAGTCAGAGGGAAGTACACGGTTGGCGGGTGGTAGCCGAAGTCGAGCAATCGTTTAGCAACGTCTAAGGTGCGCACGCCATATTGCTTGAGGTTTTTGCCGGACATCACGAATTCATGCTTACATACACCCGGATATGGGATTTCAAAATACGGTGCCAGACGGTGCATCATATAGTTCGCATTCAACACGGCATTTTCGGATACCTCACGCAGTCCGTCTGGACCATAGGTGCGGATATAGGCATAGGCACGTACCAGAATACCAAAGTTTCCATAAAAAGCTTTCACGCGTCCAATGGATTCAGGACCACCGAAGTGAAGTGAGAAGCTGCTATCTTCATTCTTCACCACAGTAGGTTGTGGCAAGAATGGAATGAGGATAGATTTTACGCCGACTGGTCCGGCTCCAGGGCCGCCACCGCCATGTGGGGTACTCATTGTCTTATGCAAGTTCAGATGTACAACGTCAAAGCCCATGTCGCCAGGTCGGGTAATGCCCATAATGGCATTGGAGTTGGCTCCATCGTAATAGAGTAGGCCGCCTGCTTCATGCACGATCTCAGCAATCTCGACGATTTGGGTTTCGAACAAGCCGAGTGTGCTTGGATTAGTTAGCATTAGTGCGGCTGTGTCGCTACCGACGGCTGCTTTCAGTGCTTCAAGATCGACCATTCCTTTATCTGTGGAAGGGATCGTGATCGTTTCAAGTCCTGCTGCTGAGGCACTAGCAGGATTGGTTCCGTGCGAGGAATCCGGCACGATAACCTTAGTGCGGGTCTCACGGCGACTTTCATGGTAGGCGCGGATCATCATGAGGCCGGTCCATTCACCATGAGCACCTGCGGCAGGCTGTAAGGATACTGCATCCATGCCCGTCAGCGCGGACAGATCATTTTGCAGGGTATACATTAATTCCAGTGCGCCTTGAATACTTTCTTCTGGTTGGTAGGGATGAATTTTGGCGAAGCCGGAGAAGCGGGCAACATCTTCGTTAATCTTCGGATTGTATTTCATCGTGCATGAACCGAGTGGATAGAAGCCATTGTCTACACCAAAGTTGCGACGTGAAAGAGAAGTGTAGTGGCGAATGACATCCACTTCCGATACTTCTGGAAGTACGACGGGTTCGCTACGGAGTAAACCTGATGGAATCAGGGACTCCAAGGTTTCTTCCTGTGGCACATCGCATAGTGGCAAAGAATAGGCCGAACGGCCGGGACGGCTTAATTCAAAAATTAGACTTTGCTCCGGTTTCATAAACAGCCCTCCAGTGCGCTAGCGAATTGGTCGATTTCGGTTTTGCTTCTTTTTTCCGTTACGGCAACCAGCATATGTCCAGCAAGTTCAGGATAATCACGGCCCAGATCATAACCCCCAAGATAACCTTTCTTCAGCAGCTTCGAATTAATAGAGGTCACACTGCTGCCTTCAGGAAGCTTCACGACAAATTCGTTAAAGAATGGGGAGGAGAAGGCAAGTTCAGCACCTGTTAGTACGCTAAGTTTATTAGCAGCGTAATGGCTTTTGCGAATATTTAGCTCGCCTACTTCACGCATGCCTTCTTTGCCCATAACGGACAAGTAGACGGATGCGCAGAGAGCCAGCAGCGCCTGATTGGAGCAGATATTCGATGTCGCTTTTTCACGACGAATATGCTGTTCACGCGCTTGAAGTGTAAGAACGAAGCCACGTTTACCGTTACGGTCTACCGTTTGGCCAACGATCCGGCCTGGCATGCGGCGCATCAGGTGATCAGCTACGGCAAAGAATCCGCAAGTTGGACCCCCGAGAGCAGCTGGAATACCGAGTGGCTGAGCGTCACCGACTACGATGTCGGCTCCAAGTTTGCCCGGAGTTTCAAGTACACCAAGAGCTATTGGGTTCGCGCTGACTACAAGAAGACCTTTAACCGCGTGAATCAGCGGCTCAACCGAGCGAAGATCCTCGATGCTGCCGAAGAAGTTAGGCGATTGAATAAGCACTGCGGCAGTATCTTCATCGATAGCTTCAGCAAGTTTAGCTTGATCGGTAAGACCGTCTTTATAGTCAATCTCCACCACCTCCAGACCCCAAGCATTAGCCGAAGTACGTAGCACTTGGCGAGCCTCAGGATGAACGGTACGGGAGACGATTAATTTTTTGCGTTTGGTAGCGCCAGCCGCGAGAACCGCTGCTTCGGATAAAGCTGTAGCGCCATCATACATACTGGCATTGGCAACTTTCATACCGGTTAGTTCGCAAATGTAGGATTGGAATTCGAAGATCGCTTGCAGCTCACCTTGGCTGATCTCCGGTTGATACGGAGTGTAGGCAGTGTAGAATTCAGAACGGGAAATGACATGGTTGATGACCACAGGGATGTGATGATCGTATAATCCGGCGCCGAGGAAGCTGGCGTGAGAATCAAAGTCGGCATTTTGGTCAGCCAAACCTTTCATGTGGCGCAGCAGGGCGTATTCATCGAGTGGTTCAGACATCGGCATAGTGCCTTGGTAACGTACCGCTTCAGGAATATCGGAGAACAGCTCATCTAAAGACTGAATCCCGACGGCCTCCATCATCTCTACGCGGTCCTGTTCTGTCATGGGCAGATAACGGTGCTTCATTAAGGTTTCACTCCTTGGCTTTTTTAAAATATAAGAAAGTACAATTTTCACGCTATACTTTATTCTTCTATTTCTCGCTTAAAAGCTCACCGTCCTTATATGGACGCTAAAGGCGTTTATACTTGTAAAAAGGGGCCTTAATCACTACAGCCTTAAGCTGCTTACCGCGTATCTCCACGTAAACCTCTGTGCCTATTTCACTGTAATTAGCATCAAGCAAAGCCAACCCCAGGTTACGTTTCAGCGTAGGGGACTGTGTTCCGGTTGTGACCTCACCAATCTTAACGCCATCTGCCCAGACAGGATAATGGGAGCGTGGAATGCCTCGATCAATCATTTCTAGGCCGATAAGGCGTCGGGGAATGCCAGCTTCTTTTTGCTGTATTAGTGCATCGCGTCCGATAAAGTCTATTTTGTCCAGCTTCACGAAGAACTGTACTCCTGCTTCAAGCGGGGTGATGTCAGCGGATAGCTCCTGACCGTACAGTGGTAATTTTGCCTCAAAACGCAGGGTATCCCGTGCACCCAGTCCAGCAGGTGTTAATCCGTGGGGCGCGCCTGCTGCAAGCAGTCCGTTCCATAACGTTTCTGCACCTTCCAGCGGAGCGTAAATCTCGAAGCCATCTTCACCGGTATAACCCGTACGGGAGATAAGTACCTCTACACCGCAAACGGTGGCGCGTTCGATGAAATGGAAAGGCTTGAGTGTTGAAATAGGAGCATCAGTAACTTCCACGAGAATGGTTTCTGCCAGAGGACCCTGCAAGGCGAGCAAAAGCGTCTCGTCAGAGACATTAGTAAGCGTGACTTCGCCGAATTCAGAGGTCAAATGCTCTTGCAGCCACTGGAAGTCTTTGTCGATGTTGGAGGCATTAACGACGAGCATATAATGCTCTTCGCTTAGGCGATACACGAGTAGATCGTCGACAACTCCGCCATTTGGATAACACAGCAGCGTATATTGCGCAGCACCATCTGTGAGGCGGCTGACATCATTGGTTGTCATTTTTTGCAAAAAGGCTTCTGCACCGCTCCCAATCACCATGAATTCACCCATATGCGAGACATCGAACAGCCCAGCCTGCTGGCGAACGGCTTCATGCTCTTTTACGATACCTGTAAACTGTACTGGCAGCTCCCAGCCACCGAAGTCAATGCATCTGGACTCCGCATAAGCGGAATAGAGATCATAAAAAGGTGTTCTTCTCAAAGCATCCATGTCGTCACTCCCTTTGAACTGATTACATACGAAAAAAGGACAGGCAGAAGCAATCATGCATAAATGCACAAATCGCTTTCTGCTCTGTCCTTTGTACCTGAGAGTTACCCTGCCGTAACTAGCTTGCAGGTTTCCCCGTTGGTGATCTGACGCATCTAGCCTTGCGTCTGATGCTCTCCAGAGATACGTCCGACAAAGGTCCTTTTGCCTGAGAGATTCACCCCTGTTAGGGCTTACTCCTTCGGCGCCGTCTTCAAGTGAGACAGTCTCTCCCTATGCCATCATCCGCAACTATATTTATTTCAAATATAAGAAAGTATATGGTTCACATTATACATTATCCTTATATTTCTCCGAGAAACGGCGATTGCCTATAAAAAGACGACAACGTCGTTTCTTCTTGTATGTCTCCATTAAACGGGTATAGTCGGGCTCTGTCAACAAGAAAAAGTCGAAAAAATGACAAATTTTAATTTCCTGTTAGTAATATTGACATTGTGAGCCGGGATAACTTAGGCTATAACTAAATTTAGAACTCCAAATTGGAAATGAGGCGGCTTGAAATGAGTGAAGTATTAGACAACCTTCTTTACAGCGAAGAGCATGAATGGGCACAGCAAGTAGAAGGGCGAGTAGTACGTGTTGGGATTACGGACCATGCTCAGCATTTATTAGGCGACATCGTATTTGTTGAGTTTCCTGAGGTGGGATCGACCATTTCGGCCGGTGACAGCGTAGGCAGTATCGAATCCGTTAAGACGGTATCGGAATTGTATTCGCCCGTCTCTGGGACGGTTACCAAGGTGAATGATGGATTAGAAGCTAGTCCGGAGCTTATCAATGATCAGCCATATGGCGGGGGTTGGATTTTTGAGATTGAAGTTGATGGAGAATATGCTGATGCTGTAAAAGGTCTGTTAGATGCAGCTGGTTATAGCGCGTTAGTTGCTGAATAATTGGAAATTGGGGACGGGAAATAGTCTGATCAAGTGTGATGTTTTTAGCAGCAAGTTTCTGTGATTTGGGGACTTGCTGTTTGTGTTTCTTATGTAGATTGTGCGAGTATTCGTAAACCTAGTCGAGTGGTTTGAGGGTCTAGTGGAGTATGGAATTAGGGAAAACCTCCCTCATTTTAGACGATTATAGCGTGAGAGTTAGGGTATTAGGGAATTCCTCCCTAATCATCTCGGTAAAACCACTATTTCAGACTAAAAAGAGTAATAATCAGGGAGAAATCCCCTCATTCCGCGATTGGATACGATAATAGGTGAATAATCAGGGAGGTTTTCCCTAATTAAATTGGATGAAGCCCCTTGTTAGCTCAATGTGGTAATTGCAAAGGCCCCTACCGCCGAACTTAGCTCTGAGCGCAAACAACTATATTTTATTCCACCTCTTGAAGCTGTCGAAGGACAATGATCTCTACGCGTCGATTTTTCTGTTTGCCTGCTACTGTAGTATTATCTGCTGTTGGTCGGGTATCGGCATAACCTGCATATTGAAAAGTGTCCGGGTTCAGTCCTTCATTATCTAAGAAAAAGCGCAGCACAGAAAGCGCACGAGCACCCGATAGCTCCCAATTGTCGTTATAGCGGGAAGCTGATGACACTGGTGTATTATCCGTATGTCCTTCAATGCTGATCGTTGCCCCGATATCTTTAAATAAGCCAGACAACTGCTGAAGAGCAGGAAGGGCTGGTGACTTCACATCTGCTTTACCCACATCAAAAAGAAAACGGTCGCTGAGCGTGATTTCTATGCCCTGCGGTTTGTCGGCTACAAATATTTGTTCACCGAGATTATTCTCCTCCACATAGTGGGTGATCACACCCATTAACTCAGCAAGCTTCGCCTCTTGTTCTCGAAAAGCCAACTCCCGTGCTGAAGGTGTTTCATTCTCCGTTTGTTCATCAGAACCGTCATTTGGTTTTGCAGTTGCGTTCGCATTCCCATCTGTACTCTCTGGTTTGTTGTCAGGGGTCTGTCCAGCATCTAAAATACCATCTCCGCCTTCAAGAACAGTGCTGCTCGACTTGAAAGTCTGGGATAAAGAGCCGGTTACGATATTGTATTTGTCAGTGTCCAGGCTGCTCATCGCATACAATATAACGAAAAATATAAGTAAAAGCGTAATTAGATCTGCGTAAGTAATCATCCAACGATCACGGCTTTCTCGATTCTCTACCCGCCGTTTGCGCCGGTCTCTTTGTCTCATATAAAACCTCTTGCTTCTGCACGGTCATCTGTGGTGGTGTCTGAAATGAAGGAGTTCAGTTTTTTACGCACCAGCAGCGGATGATCCCCGTTCTGTAGAGAAAGAATGCCTACTAGCAGCATCTCCATGCTATGCAGCTCACTTTGGCTGCGGGATTTGATTTTGGAAGCAATGGGTAAAAATATTAGATTAGCGATGGCTACTCCGTATAGTGTTGCAGTGAACGCTACTGCGATAGAGGTACCTAGATTTGAGGGGTCTGTAAGGTTGCCCAGTACCCTAATGAGTCCCATAACTGTACCGATGATCCCCATCGTTGGAGCATATCCGCCAGCGGCTTCAAAAATCTTGGCGTAGCTTTCATGCTTCAATTCTTTCGCATCCATTTCCAATTCTAAAATCTGTCTTACCTGCTCAGGGTCAGTGCCATCGACGATAAGCAACAGTCCTTCGCGCGTAAAAGAATCGGGATGTGCTTCCGCTTGTTTTTCGAGCATTAAAACGCCGCCGCGGCGGGCCACTGTGGCCATTGCGATAAGCTCTTCTGCTTTCTCTTCATCACGTTCAGGATTGCGGCCAAAAGCCATGCGCAGAGCGGTGGGGATGGAGCGTAGCTTAGCTGCCGGGAAGCTGATCATTACGGCGGCAATCGTACCTCCAAATACAATCAAAGCTGCATTAAGCTGCAGCAGTCCGGAAAGGCTTCCGCCTTCCCAGAGGTAGCCGCCGATTAGCGCAGCCAGTCCGGCCACTAGGCCGATTATTGCGGTAATATCCATGCTTCAAGCTCCTAACATTTCTGTGTATTATGGTTTGCATCGATCTAAGCAACACTGTATAATGAACGGGAACACATATTCTTATCTTCCATATTTTTTACTGTCGTATGGAGAGAGAAGATTCAGACAACAATTATAATATATTAATCTAGTTTAGACGATAGAGGGGAGTCGGGCAAATGAGTGATATTGTCGTCAGTACGAAGACTTTTGAATTGGAGTCCGAGTATACACCCCAGGGCGATCAGCCTCATGCCATAGATGAATTACTACAAGGCATCCGGCAGGGTAAGAAGCACCAGACGCTGCTGGGAGCGACAGGTACAGGGAAGACCTTTACTGTCGCGCAAGTTATTTCCAAATTAAATCGCCCCACGCTGGTTATTGCGCATAACAAGACACTGGCTGCCCAGCTGGCAAGTGAGTTTAAGGAGTTTTTCCCGAATAATTCGGTAGACTATTTCGTCAGCTACTACGACTATTACCAACCAGAGGCGTACATTCCCTCCTCCGATACTTATATTGAGAAAGATTCCAGCATTAACGAAGAGATTGATAAACTTCGCCACTCCGCGACAAGCTCCTTGTTCGAACGGCGTGACGTTATTATTGTAGCGAGTGTGTCTTGTATTTACGGTCTCGGTTCACCAATGGAATACGGAAGCTTGCTATTGTCCTTGCGGGTTGGGATGGAGAAGCCGCGCAATGAGATTCTGAGCAGACTGGTGGATATTCAATACCAGCGCAATGATATCAATTTTGTACGCGGAACATTCCGTGTACGTGGTGATGTGGTTGAAATTTTCCCGGCCTCTCAGGGTGAACATGCGATTCGCGTTGAATTGTTTGGCGATGAGATTGAGCGGATCACTGAAATTGATGTTTTAACGGGTGAATTGATCGGTGAACGCGACCATGTCGCCATTTTTCCGGCTTCTCACTTTGTTACCAAGGAAGAAACGATGCGTGTAGCAATAGTCAATATTGAACGGGAGCTGGAAGAGCGGCTGACCGTGCTTCGTGACGCAGGCAAGCTTCTGGAAGCGCAACGTCTGGAACAACGGACACGTTACGACATTGAGATGATGAAGGAAGTGGGTTTCTGTTCGGGGATCGAGAACTATTCCGGGCCGCTAACCTTCAGGGAGCCAGGAGCAACTCCATATACGTTAATGGATTATTTTCCTGATGATATGTTAATCGTCGTAGATGAATCCCATGTTACCCTTCCGCAAATTCGGGCGATGTATAACGGTGACCGGGCGCGTAAGACAGTGTTGGTAGAGCATGGTTTCCGCTTGCCGTCTGCACTGGATAACCGTCCGCTTCAGTTCGAAGAGTTCGAAGATAAAGTGAATCAAATCATATATGTCTCCGCGACACCTGGACCTTATGAAATGGAACACTGCGAGACTATGGTGCAGCAGATTATCCGTCCGACTGGTCTATTGGATCCAATCATAGAGGTTCGGCCTACAGAAGGCCAGATCGATGATCTGATTAGCGAAATCCGTGACCGGGTTGAACGCGATGAACGTGTACTCGTTACCACTTTGACGAAGAAGATGTCGGAGGATCTGACAGACTACTTTAAGGAAATCGGTATTAAGGTTCGTTATATGCACTCTGACATCAAAACACTGGAACGGATGGCGATCTTGCGGGATCTTCGTCTCGGTACGTTCCATGTACTGGTAGGGATTAACCTTCTGAGAGAAGGTCTCGACCTACCGGAGGTATCTTTAGTTGCAATTCTCGATGCCGATAAAGAAGGGTTCCTTCGTTCCGAACGTTCACTAATTCAGACGATTGGCCGTGCGGCTCGTAACTCTGAGGGTCGTGTAATCATGTATGGTGATCGGATCACTGATTCGATGGAGAAAGCAATGAGCGAAACATCGCGCCGTCGCGCCATTCAGATTGCCCATAATGAGAAACATGGCATCACCCCAACCACTATTAATAAAAAAGTGCGTGACATCATCGAGGCAACGAAGGTTGCTGAGTCTAAAGCTGATTATCTCACAGGTGTTGGTGGCAAGATGAATAAGAAAGAAAAACAAAGTCTGATCCAGCGTCTGGAAGCTGAAATGAAGGACGCTGCCAAGAACCTGCAATTTGAACGCGCGGCAGAGCTACGCGACGCATTGCTGGAGCTTCGGGCTGAGTAATAAACCATCAATGCATCACCGATATTTAAAATAGGTATTGAACGGTGCTGTCCTAGACCGTTCTTTTTGAATCAATAGAGGGTCGCGTATCCCGCGATGTTTATCGCACTTAAGCGTATCCGCAGGGACAGCGCCCGAAATGCACTTGGCACTTATGCGTATCCCGCAGGGACAGCACCATGCAACGTCTATGACAGTTGCATGTACCTAGCTTTAGTTAGTGCGGTAACGTCCAAGTGGTCCCGTAGGGATAAGCGCTCTGAGCATTATAGTCACTAAGTTACGTCCCACCATACTCCTTCTCCAGAAAATGCGGGTGTCCAGAGGGTGCAACCCTTGGGGCCCTCCCTTGGAAGGGAGGGTTTGGGAGGGAGCGAAAGGCTTTGAAAAGGCTTTGAGAATATTTTGAAATAAAGTTGAAATAGTTTTTTAAAGGAGAGGTTCCGTTGGCGAACGAAAATATTGTAATTAAAGGCGCGAGGGCGCACAATCTCAAAAACATCGATGTGACGATTCCACGTGACCGTTTCGTCGTGCTGACGGGACTTAGCGGCTCAGGTAAATCATCGCTTGCATTTGATACGATTTATGCTGAAGGACAACGGCGTTATGTTGAATCTTTGTCGGCTTATGCACGTCAGTTTTTGGGACAAATGGAGAAACCAGATGTGGATTCAATTGATGGTTTGTCCCCGGCGATATCTATAGATCAGAAGACAACAAGCCGGAACCCACGCTCCACGGTAGGTACAGTTACGGAGATTTATGACTATTTGCGGTTGCTCTTTGCACGTATTGGTCATCCCCATTGCCCAGAGCATGGTATTGAGATTACCTCCCAGACCGTTGAACAGATGGTAGACCGGATTATGCAGTATCCGGAGAAAACCCGGTTGCAGATCCTGGCGCCAATCATTTCAGGACGTAAAGGTGAGCATAAAGGGCTCTTCACAGATATCTCCAAGCAAGGCTTCGTACGTGTGCGTGTGGACGGGGAGCTAAGAGATCTGTCTGAGGATATTGAACTAGAAAAGAATAAAAAACATACAATAGAAGTTGTGGTAGACCGGATCGTTGTTAAAGACGATGTGGAGACCCGACTGACGGATTCACTGGAGACGGCGCTTAAGCTTTCGGGCGGTAAAATCCTTGTGGATATCATCGGCCAGGAAGAGCTGCTTTTCAGTTCTAACTTTGCTTGTCCAATTTGTGGTTTTAGTATTGAAGAGTTGGCACCACGGATGTTCTCTTTCAACAGTCCGTTTGGAGCTTGTACAGAGTGCGATGGACTTGGCATGAAGATGGTGGTCGATCCAGATCTGCTTATTCCTGATGCTGAGAAATCCATTGAAGAAGGTGCTTTTTTAGCTTGGACTGGAAGTACTTCTAATTACTATCCGCAATTTCTGAAGTCGGTTTGTGAACACTTTAAAATTCCTCAGAACGTTCCGGTAAGCAGTCTGACACCTGATCATATGAATAAGTTACTGAACGGTACAGGCAGTGAGAAAGTCCGCTTCCGTTATGAGAATGATTTCGGTCAAAAGAAAGATGCGATGGTTGCTTTTGAAGGGATTATCCCTAACCTCGAGCGGCGTTACCGTGAAACTGCTTCGGATGGTATTCGTGAATTTATCGAAGGATTTATGAGTGCTAAGCCATGTCATGTATGTAAAGGTAAACGTCTGAAAAAAGAAATATTAGCTGTGACTATCAATGATCATAATATTTCTGATGTTACGGACCTTTCAATAGGAGACTGCCAGCATTGGTTTGAAGAGATAAAATTGAGCGAAAAAGAAACAGCCATCGCCAATCTCATTCTAAAAGAGATCTGCAATCGGCTTGGATTCCTTGTGAATGTGGGCTTGGATTATTTGACGCTTAGCCGTGCGGCGGGTTCTCTTTCCGGTGGTGAGGCGCAGCGTATTCGGTTGGCTACTCAGATTGGTTCAAGTCTCATGGGTGTATTGTACATTCTGGATGAGCCAAGTATTGGCTTGCATCAACGGGACAATGATCGCCTGATCTCTACGCTTGCGCATATGCGCGATCTAGGCAACACGCTAATTGTTGTAGAGCATGATGAAGATACGATGATGGCAGCAGATTATATTATTGATATTGGTCCGGGCGCAGGTATTCATGGTGGACAAGTTATGGCTCAAGGGACGCCAGAAGAGATTATGAAAGATCCGAATTCATTAACGGGTGAATATTTAAGCGGACGTAAATTTATTCCGGTTACTGCTAAACGCCGTCCTACCGATGATCGCTGGGTAGAAATACGTGGTGCTAAAGAGAATAACCTGAAAAATGTGAATGTGAAGATTCCATTAGGTGTATTTACAGCGGTGACAGGTGTATCGGGTTCCGGTAAATCCTCGCTTATCAACGAGATTCTTTACAAGAGTTTAGCACGGCAGCTGAATAAGGCTGTGAAGGTGCGTCCTGGTCAGCATAAAGAAATTCGAGGACTAGAAAATCTCGATAAAGTTATTGAAATCGATCAGTCGCCAATCGGGCGGACGCCGCGCTCCAACCCAGCAACCTATACAGGTGTATTCGATGACATCCGTGATCTGTTCTCCAAGACAAATGAGGCTAAGGTACGTGGTTTCCAAAAGGGACGCTTCAGCTTTAACGTAAAAGGCGGACGTTGTGAAGCTTGCCGTGGAGACGGGATCATTAAGATTGAGATGCACTTCTTGCCGGACGTATACGTCCCTTGCGAAGTATGTAAAGGCAAACGGTATAACCGGGAAACACTAGAAGTGAAATATAAAGGCAAAAACATTTCAGATGTGTTAGAGATGACGGTAGAGGACGCAACAGAGTTTTTTGTAAATATCCCGCGTATCCATCGTAAAATGCAAACACTGATGGATGTAGGCCTTGGTTATATTAAGATTGGTCAACCAGGAACCACTTTATCCGGTGGTGAAGCACAGCGGGTAAAATTGGCCTCTGAGCTCTATCGTCGCAGCACGGGTAAAACACTTTATATTTTGGATGAGCCTACGACAGGCCTGCATGTAGATGATATTGGTCGTCTGCTTGAGGTATTGCATCGTTTGGTGGATTCCGGAGAATCGGTTCTTGTTATTGAACATAATCTGGATGTAATCAAGACAGCGGATTATATCATCGATATGGGACCAGAAGGTGGTAGCGGTGGTGGTACCGTCCTGGCAACAGGGACACCGGAGAAGATCATTACAGTCACAGAGTCTTACACAGGTAAGTATCTGAAGCCGGTTCTGATTCGTGATACAGAGCGGACCGAAGCGCTTATGCTTGAGACGGCGGAAACCCTCTAAATAAACAGTAAGTAATATAACCTATGTATAATAAGGCCTCGGTATCTTGCCGGGGCTTTTATTGTAGGTTGTAAGCAATAATTTTCACAGGGGAAATATATAACAAATAACAACGAACAGCTAACCTTATCCTCTAGAATGGAGTCAAGGCCATTTAAGGCGTTGTAGGATTATCCGGTAATTTTACGAAAGACGGCTCATAGATATATGTTGTGATATTTCTAGCAAAAGTTATACGAATTCTATAGAAAAAATGGATTTAATAATAGGCAAGGTAGGCATATGTAGGACATGTTCGTAGTAAGATTCAATGAGGAGTATTCTGTTGATAGGGTTAGCGGGTAAATTGATTAACGTTAGGGTCAAAAGTTCCTTGAAAACCGAATAATTAATCATTCATATCACTCTATCAAATAACTGTTTATTAGATTAAGGAAAACCTCCCTGAAAATCCGAGTTTTTAGATCATAAAAGGTGAAATCCGGGAAAATGTCCCTAATTATTAGGTGGATTCATTCATATAGCCGGTTTTCTAATGATTTTTAGGGAGGAATTCCCTGATAACCACAAAATGAACTGTTAATCGGACAATTTTAGGGAGAATTTCCCTAATTCATTAAAAACCTAAATTCGAGCCCAGAATTCTAAGTTCTAAGTTCTAAGTTCTAAGTTCTAAGTTCTGTATTTCAATTTTAATTCCAATTCACTGCTCAATTTATTTCATCTCTAAAGCAGTTAACGGAGTTTCTATTGTAACCTTCATGACGATAGAGTTGATTGGGCTCACAGCACTTTTCACTAAGCTGCGCCTAATTGTCAGTGATTAATCTCATCGTTATTACGGATTTTGCAGGGATAAAATATATTTTTTACGACAAATACATAATTTTTCTACAAAACCTATTGCATCGCCCAAATGGTAGCGATAACATAGAAGGTGATATGGGGATTACTGGATCTTGCTTGACAACATTTTTGAGGAGGTAAGGTTATGCTGCTTGCAGAAGTTGCCGCGCAAGGACCGTCTAAATTTCATACCTTTGATGTGTTTATGATTTTATTCACCATCTTGATTTTGGTCGGGGTTGTTCGACTATTGAAAGCTCCCCAGAAGAACAAATTTGCCATTGGTTTTGGAGCCGTTAGCTTGCTGGTTTTTGTGATCTCTGACTATGCCATGGTGATGCATTGGTTAAGTTAATGAAAGAACTAAATTGAACAGCTTTGCACCAAAAGACTCCTTTAACGCCATGGGCGCATTGAAGGCGTCTTTTTTCAAATAATATAATGTAAAATTTATCCATGAGCAAAGAGAGGGTCTGGTGAGGAATGAGGAGTATTGGGGAGAAGCTGGCGAGGAAAGGACTAGGTCTATTACTATGCGGCGTAATGCTGTCAGGAGTATGGAGTCAGTCGGTGTTTGCTTTTGATAGTACTAGTAAGGTGGTCAGTAAAGCGGCGGCAGAAGATCCGATACCTGGAATTATTAAAAGTATCACTCCCTCTGTTGTGGGCATTATCGGCAAAGACGAGAGTGGCGGGAATAGTGGCCCGGATGATCGGTATAATCTGACGCATGGCTCCGGCATCATTGTGAAATCGAACGGATGGATTGTAACCAATGCTCATGTAATCAAGGATCTGCAAAATGCCATAGTAGTCACCTCGGACTCCAAAACCTACAGTGTTAAAGAAACATATCTGGATGAAGTTAGTGATCTTGCGCTGATCAAAATCAATGCCACCCATTTAAAGCCCGCCAAGTTTATTCCAGCGAGTGGCAAAACAGTGGTTGGGGAGAAGGTTATTGCTATCGGAACACCGATTAGCTTTTCTCTACGAAACTCAGCGACTGTAGGCGTTATAAGTGGTCTTAACCGTGAGGTAGATGCGGCTTATCGTCTTATCCAGAGTGACACTGCGATTAATCCCGGAAATAGCGGAGGGCCGCTTGTAAATATGAAAGGTGAGGTGCTGGGAATCAACAGCCTGAAATACTCAGCAGTGGGCGTGGAAAATATGGGGTTTTCGATTCCGGCGAATACTGTGCAGTATATTATGAACCAGCTTTTAAAATATGGTGAGGTGCAGCATCCGAGTCTGGGGCTAGAGCTGGAGGCAAGCTGGTCTACGATTGTGGGATTGCCAACGCTGGACCCGCTGTCCGTCACGAAGGTGGTGTCTTCAGAAGCGCTCAAGTCAGGGGTTGCTGAAGGGGACGTCTTGTATAGCATCGATGGGCATCGTGTGGTCTCACTAGTTGATATTAATGAATTGTTCAAAAGCTACCTGCCGGGAGCAACTGTGCGGCTGGTTATGCAAAGCGATGGGGATATCGTCGTCCGTAAACTCGTGCTCACTCAAGGTGATCCGTTGTTAACCGGAGATGATTATGAAACGGATGGGGACGAGCACGCGGAAGAGTGATTAGCAAACTGGAGAGGGGGACGGTAAATGGGCTTGAAAATTTTAAAACAAGGATTTTGTGCGATGCTGGCCTTATTACTGCTATTTTCTATATTACCCATACAAACAGCATTAGCTTCACAAGGAGATAAGCTACAGCTGAGTCTAAAAGTTGGCAGTACTTCAGCTACGGTGAATGGTAAGAAGGTGGTTATTGAGCGGCCTTATATGGAGAACGGAACGGTTATGGTCCCGCTTGGGGTTTTTAAAAAGACGTTTGGCAGCACTGTTTCCTTAGAGCAGAACAATGTGGTAAAAGTAACCTATGGTGCTCATTCAGGGGCGATGACGATTGGGAGCGATATCGCTTGGAAGGATGGAATCAAAGTTAAACTGGGTTCAGCGCCCCGGATGGTTTCAGATGTGCTGATGGTACCGCTTCGCTTTGTAGCTGATGTGTTAGGTGCGACACTCTCTCAAGGGAGTGGGGGTGAGCTAATGGTTACCCTAGTTCCTGTAGACAACGAAGAAGATACGCCAGAGGATACTGGGATTGACAGCGATGTTGGTAAGACTCAAATTGGAAACAGCTATTTTCAATGGACACTGAATTATCCCTCAGGGCTGATTGCTGGAAATAGTGGTGGAGATGAAAGTGTGGCTACCTTTTCAAGTGCGGACAATCTATATTATGTGGAGATTCATGTAAGTGACCAGGCGGTTGCGGTAGATGCGGAAGGGCTGCTGGAACAGCTGGTTCGGGAGGTCGAGGCAGGTGGGGAGTTGATATTGGATCGGGAGTCGTTCCCCAAAGCCGCGGTACCTTATGCTAGATTGATCAGTAAAGATTCCAGTGGAGCGCTCTGGGAAAGCAGACTGTTATATGCTGAAGGTCGACTCTACGAGATTTATTTGACGGATAACAAAGCAGTTAATTATAAGGATTTTGCTAAATATACAGGATTACTTAACACTTTCCAGCCTTCTTTTGACACTAAAAGCAAAAAAATCCGTGATCTTTCTACGGTGAAAAGTGGATTGCGTGACGCGTACAATGAGGACTATGGAATTTCACTACAGGTTCCCGCAGATTGGAGTAAGGACGATCAACATCTCTATTACGAGAGTAAGCAGGGAAGTCATCTGAGTGTGGCAGTGACATCGGCACCTACTGGTTCTACACTAGAGAGCTGGGCTGAAGATCTGAAAACGAAAACTAAAGAAAACTTTGTAGCGGATGCTTATGTTTTGAAAGACAGCAACAAGTCGGAGATCTCGGGCGTATCCGCACAAATTAATGAGCTACAGCTAAATTACGGCAACGGTGTTACTACAGAGTATCAAGCTCTCATACTCAAAAATGGGTATCGTTATTATTTTGAATATGTAACAGCTGCTGGGCAAGATGACGATAAGGCAAAATTCAAAGCCATCATATCCTCTATTGATATTGATTTTGCTCTGCTGAAGGAGAACTTCGGGCGACTCGCTAGTGATGATTATAAGACGCTCAAAAATAAGACATTAACCAAAGTATCCAAAACCTACGGTTATGCCATTGATATTCCAAGTTTATGGACACCTTATCAGGATATTTTTGAGACGCAGTCGATTGAATATCGGTTCAGCGGAGGACGTCTACAGATCAACTCAAAATCCGAGGGTTCAGTGGATTATACGGTGAATGCACTCAAGGATTCTTATCAAAATAAAAATAATGATCCCAAAGGCTCTCGTATAGAAAGTGTAGTGGAGTCTACCTTTGCGGATGTCCCTGCTACGATCATAACTGCACATCAAATCAAAAATGGCATCCCTCTTCGCAGTAAGCAGGTTGTGTTTGATAAAAATGATGTGGTCTACACGATTACCGTTACGCTGAATGATGCCAATGCCACTGCAGAACAGCAGGCTCTATTAGACAAGACGTTACAGTCGTTTCGGTTTACAGACAGCAAGTAGTTAAAAGAGTACGAAAATCGTAGCTGACACACGAATAGAGGCGTATAATTTAATCAGACGAAGAACGTCCCAGTTGCCGATTTGGCTTGGGGCGTTCTTTTTTGTATAAAGGGGGAAAAGTAATGATTAATTCGGATTTTGAAAATGAACATCGGTTGTTACTAGAGCGACATTTGAGTCTCAGAACGGGCGAACGGAAAGGAAGATTACTTAGGGGGCATCAATACGCTGAGAAACTATTACTTAAAAATGTCTGGTGGCCACTATTCGGCAACTTGAAGCATTTGCATCCGGAATATGAGGTGTACGATTGGAATCGCAAGTCACAATTTCTTGATGTCGCTTTCCTCCCACCTTTTGGCCGGTTTGGATTGGAATGCGACGGATTTCAGAGCCATGTTAAAGATATGGATCGGGAGAGGTTCAGCTACTCTTTAAACAGAGAAACTTTTTTAACAGGTATGGGGTGGAAAATCATCCATTTTTCTTTTGATGATGTTCAGAACCGCCCTGAGATTTGCCGAATGCTACTTCAAACTGTTATTGGACCTTCCTTAATCCAGAAAAGTCCGGCAAATTATACCTCTCCCTTAGAAAGAGAGATTATACGATTAGCGTGGAATTTAGGAAAAGGGATTCGACCCAAGGATGTTATGAACCATTATGATTTTAATTTTCGTACTGCTCGTAAATGGTTGCAGAGTTTAGTGGATAAGGGATACCTGCGACCTATTATTAAAAATACATATATTTGTTACTATGAACCGATAGAAGGTTTGTCGGAAGGGTTGTTTTAGGAGGTTTTGATCCAATGCTATCCAAGTTGGGCATAATGTGAATAACTAAAGGGTGGATTAGTGTATTTGATACAACATTTTATTGTATGTCACGGAATTCCTAGTGAATTGTTGTAAATGTTGCAACTTTTTGTGCCGGTTGTCGATACTAGAGTGTGAGAATGATGCTTTATGTACAACATTTAGTTGTCGAAGCGCTGGATTAGGCAATAAAGTTGCATGTTCTACAACATTCATGGGGTAAAGAGCAATAAGCAAGAAGTCAGCTTCCTGACAGCATTATGACTTTTATTCTATATAAATGTTGGTAAACGCATAGCGCTCAAGTGTGATATTTGATACAATTATCAAGTTAATCAACTAGAAATGACCCGTCAAATGGCGGTTTGGGAGGATATAAATGAAAGAGCAACAAATACGCAGAGAAGATGTGGAGCTATTGGCACCCGCAGGTGATTGGGACTGCATGCGTGCAGCGGTAGCAAACGGAGCGGATGCTATCTTTTTTGGCGTAGAGAAGTTTAATGCACGGGCCAGAGCGAACAACTTTCGCATGGACGAGCTGTCGGAAATTATGGCGTTTTTGCATAGCTATGGTGTGAAGGGCTTTTTGACCTTTAATATACTGGTTTTTGAAAATGAATTGTCTGATGCAAAAGAACTGATTGATGCGTGCGTGGATGCTGGCGTGGACGCAGTAATTGTACAAGATTTAGGTTTGGTCAAAATGATCCGCGAAATCTCACCGGATTTCCCGATTCACGGATCGACACAAATGACCATTACTTCGCCGGAAGCGGTCGAGTTTACTAAACCTTTCAGTTTGGAACGTGTGGTATTAGGTCGTGAGAACAATCTGAAACAAATTCGTACGATCGGAGAGCAAGCCCGCTTACCGATGGAAGTATTCGTACACGGTGCTTTGTGTGTTTCCTACTCAGGTCAATGTCTGACTTCTGAAATGTGGGGAGGACGTTCTGCCAACCGCGGTGAATGTGCGCAGGCTTGCCGCCTGCCTTATGATCTGATGGTGGATGGTGAGGTAAAACCTATGGGAGACGTAACTTATTTGCTCTCTCCTAAGGACCTGGCAGCAATTGATCTAATGCCTGAGCTGATCGAGGCGGGTGTGACTTCTTTTAAAATCGAAGGTCGCCTCAAAAGCCCGGAGTATGTAGCGAATGTAGTTAGTAAGTATCGTAAAGCGATTGATCGGTATTTTGAAGGTGATCTGTCCAAACCTTCGAAGGAGGAGGTGCGCGAGCTGCAACAAAGCTTCTCCCGCGGGTTTACACATGGTTTCCTGGATGGAACGAACAATAAGAAACTGGTAGACGGGACTTTTCCAAAAAGCCGTGGTGTATATTTGGGGACTGTAGAGCAAATTCTGCGTGACGGAGTGGTCTGCCGTATTCATGCACCGCTTAAGCGTGGGGACGGAATTGTTTTTGACGCTGGGGATCCGACGAAAAAAGAAGAAGGCGGTCGTGTCTACGACCTTCGTCGTAAAGGTGTGAAGCTGGAAGGCGAAGCCGGAGAAGGATGGATCATCGACATCGTAGCCGGTCGTAATGATGTGGATCTTCGTCGTCTAAATGTCGGTGACCGCATTTGGAAGACAAATGACCCTGCGTTAGATAAGGCGCTGCGTCAGACTTATGAAACTGAAAAGCCGTACCGGGTATTTCCGGTACATGTTAGAGTGCAAGGCTGCGTCGGCGAGAAGCTGACGACTTGGTGGACGGACGTTCAAAAGAACGTTACCGTCCGTGTGGATTCGGAGCTCGCGCTGGAAGCCGCGCAAAAGCGTCCGATGGATACCGCGCTGCTGGAAGAACAATTCGGCCGCCTGGGCGGGACCGTGTTCCAGCTTGACGCGTTGGAGTCGCATCTGCAAGGCGACGTCATCGTCCCTATGCGCGAGCTGAACAGCATCCGCCGCCAAGCGGTGGAGCTGCTTGCGGGCGAGCGCCCGAAACCGCCCGTCTACGTGAAACGGGCGATCGAGGTTTACGGCGACGCCACCCGCAGGGGTGTCGCTCCGCAGCGCGCTGGTGAAGCGGAGCTCACCGCGCTGTGCCGAAGCCTGCCGCAGGTGCAGGCTGCGCTCGAGGCCGGCGTGAGAAACATCTACGCCGACTTCGAGTTTATCAAGCAGTTCCCGGCAGCTGTAGATGCGGTACGGGCTGCAGGGGCCAGCATAGCGCTGGCCACGCCGCGCATTCATATGCCGGGCGAGAACGGCTACCACGCGAATATTCTTCGCTTGCAGCCGGATGCTGTGCTCGTGCGTAATACAGGCGCGTTATATTATTATCTGCGCCGCCGCCAGGAGCAGCCGGATGCTGTGCATCCACGCCTGATTGGTGATTTCTCACTGAATATCGCCAATCATAAAGCAGTGGATTTGTTCCTTGAGGCTGGCTGTGACATAGTAACGCCATCCTATGACTTGAACATTCAACAGATGGTCGATCTGCTTGAACACAGTGATACGTCCCGGATGGAGGTCGTTATCCATCAGCATTTGCCGATGTTCCATACTGAACACTGTGTGTACTGTACCTTTATGAGTGAAGGCACGGACTTTACGAACTGTGGTCGTCCTTGTGAAGAACACCGTGCTTCTTTGCAAGACCGTATTGGAATGTCACATCCAGTTCGTGTGGATGAAGGCTGCCGTAATACCGTCTATAACGCTGTTGAGCAGTCTGGTGCGGAGTATCTGAATAATTTCCGTGACCTAGGAGTATCTTCATACCGTGTGGAGTTCTTGGAAGAGACGCCAGAGCAAGTGGTAGAGGTAATCAGCCTCTACAGCCGCGCTCTGCGTGGTGAAATCTCTGGTACGCAGGTATGGAAGAGCCTAAAGGCCACTAACCAACTTGGCGTAACGCGTGGGCAATTGGTGAACGCGAAGTAATAAGAGTTAAGAGTTAAGAGTTAAAGATAAGGGCTAAGTAACTACCAGGTAGATGCTGGTATTGCTTAGCCCTTTTTTTAGAATTGATCTCGTCCTCATCCTAATTTGCATATACTAAATAGTAGTATATTATGGGGTCAGCAAAGTATTTAAAATAGTAATAAATGATTATAATTCCTGCCCTCTTATTTCATTGGAATAGATATACAAATATAACAAACACTCTGACATAAATGTGCTGTAACTGCTATAATTGAAAGAAATATGCCATTTTAGGGTACTTACAGATATGTAATTGAAAAGAGTATACGATAGAAGGAGTTAATGTGATGAAGATCCGTAAAGCGATTATTCCCGCCGCAGGTCTCGGCACTCGTTTTTTACCTGCAACTAAAGCAATGCCTAAAGAAATGCTACCGATTGTAGATAAACCAACGATCCAATATATTGTTGAAGAAGCAGTCGCTTCCGGGATCGAGGATATTATTATTGTAACGGGGAAAGGCAAACGTGCGATTGAAGACCACTTTGATAACTCATTTGAACTGGAATTTAACTTGGCTGAGAAGCAGAAGTGGGAGCTGCTTGAATCCGTTCGTAAATCTTCCGAAATGGCCGATATTCATTACATTCGCCAAAAAGAACCAAGAGGTCTCGGACATGCGATTTGGTGTGCACGTAAATTCATAGGAAACGAACCGTTTGCTGTACTACTCGGCGATGATATTGTTGAAGCGGACAAACCGTGCCTCAAACAGATGATTGACATATATGACGAGTATAAATCTTCTATCGTGGGTGTTCAGCCTGTTCCGTGGGAGGAAGTATCACGGTATGGTGTTGTAGATGGTTCTCCTTTGGCGGAACGTGTCTACAAGGCGAATCGTCTAGTAGAGAAGCCGAAGAGAGAAGAAGCTCCTTCTAATTTAGCGATTTTAGGACGATACATCTTAACCCCACGTATCTTCGATATGCTTGGAGAACAGCAGGTGGGTGTAGGTGGAGAGATCCAACTTACAGATGCGATAGCACGTCTAAGCGAGGTTGAACGAATTATTGCCTATGACTTTGAAGGTAAACGTCATGATGTGGGTGAGAAAATGGGCTTTATCCAGACTACCATTCATTATGCACTTCAACACGAGGAGCTTAAAGATGACTTGCTTCGTTATATGAAAGAGCTTGTCGAGAGCGAAGCAGCTAAGGTCGGGCTATAAGTAAATCTCATATAATCTAAAAAAAGGCGCGCCGCTGTTATTACAGTGGCGCGCCTTTATGGTTTCTTTACTTTTATTAAAATTGTGAATTTGTAATGGCCTCAACTTGTGCTGCTTCCGCAGGATCAGCTGCGATCAGCGAATCGTATAGTGCCTGATCCTCGCCACCAGTTTTCGCCAGTGCAGCAAGGTACCAACGAGCAATCTCACGATTGGTTGCATCAGCGAAATCTTGGCTTAAGGCTGTTTTTAAGATGGAGGCTGCAATTTGTATCTTTCCAGACATATATTGCATTTTCCCTACCTTCAGTGTCACATCCGGAGTAAATGTCTTCGAAGGATCATTATCCGCAAGTACATGATCGTAGGCCAAAAGCCCAATAACAAAGCCAGCTTTCATGTTGTCTATTCTATCTGGATTATCTTGTTGTGCATAAGCTGCCTGCCCCAAATCAAATGAACGGCTGATGAGCGAACTGTACCAATTTATATCCCACGGAGCTTCACTGTTCATAATATCCGTGTAATTACCATCTGAATTAAGCTTGAGAGTGGTCTTCGCCGCATCCTCTTGTCCGGATAAAAGTTGCATTTTGCCAACGTTTAAAGCGATAGTTGGCGTTACTGAGAAAGGACGCCCTTGCAGTTGTTCTGGTGGAAGAGTCTTCAGATGTTCAATCCCAGCTAGAACGTGGTTATATGCTTCAAGTTCTTCTGCGAAGTACTTTTCTTTCTTAACTTCATCCTTTTGATTAAGTGCTTGCTGACCTAATGCAAAAGAACGGCTGATGAGAGTATCATACCAACTAATATCCCAATTGAACTTATCAGCATTATCGAGGTAAACATTGTATGCAAGGTCACTTTGACCCTTTAAATCATAGTAGCCCGCCATTTGAGCTAAAAGATATTTGTTGTAAGGCTCATCTTTTAGCGCTCGAGTTAATACATTATTTGCTTCAACAAGAAATTGCTCATCTTGCGTTTGTTTGAATACCGTCATATCAATGGCAGATAAAGAGATAGCTGATTCAGGATGATTAGGGCGGGTTTTTAAAGCTTTAACCAACGGCGCTTTAATTTCTTCATAGGAAGTGCTCACTCTAATTAGATTCTTACCCTTTAGAGCAGCATTACTGGAGCCAATATAGCTGATCGAAAGGAATAACAAGAATACAGTACCTATTGTGAGAGCTGCGAAATACCCAAGCCGAATACCGGCTTTATTCCAATTTTTTCTTAACTTTTTACTGTCCATCACAACTGCCATCCCAGCCAGTCCAAGGAAGACGAGTATCCCCATAAAGGCATAACTCATGTTGAAATCAAGTAAACTGTGCACAAGAATCGATAAAGCAATGATTAGATAGAAGAAGCCATTCTCAAAATCATTTTTATCCCGTTTTACATACCCGCGAATATACTTATAGAAAATATACAGAATGAAACCCATAAATACGATAAAACCAAGAATCCCAACCTCGATTAAAAATTGAAGAAAGAAGTTGTGCACCTGGCGGCTAGTATAAGGGTTATTCTGATAATGTTCATATAGTGAGGACCAGCCTCCACCACCAGCACCAAGGATTGGATAATCCTTAACTACCTTCATGGCATCTTTATAAAAAGTAATCCGTTCGAGTACGCTATGTTGTTGGAAATTGATGTTCTCAAGACGAGTTTCCATATTATCAGGCAAGATGCTTTTTGCACTTGTACCGATAAGTAAGAAAGCTACAATAGCTACTAGAGCAACAGATCCGAGTGGGATCCAAAGACCTGTCCGTTTACGTGACGACCAATTCTCTAGTTTTGCATACAACCATGGAGCGACAAAACGCTGAATGATCCAAGATAGCCCAGCTACAACTAGTGAAGCTCCTAATAGATATGCCCAGCCTTTTAAAGCGGAAGAAGAAGTGAAATTTGCGTTTAACTCTATTCCTAGATTAGTTACGGGTGTCGTAATGATCAAAGATACAATTCCAGCAACTCCAAGATGCAGAATCCAAAGGATTTGCTGTGCAGGTTTTAGGAATAGAAGCAGAAGTATGAATACTACAGGTAGCAAGACTAAGCCACCGCGAGATAAGGTTAACAAAATCGACACAATGATGGGCACTAACATAAAGCCATGTGTCAAGGTTCCATACCATTTTTTAGAGCGAATAAGCGCGAATATTGCTACAAAGAGAAAAGCCATTAAGAATGCAGCGTATGTATTCGCATACTGAAAGATCGAAGTCAGACGAAGGCCATTAGAGTCAGTCATAACTGCATCTAAATAGATATCATTTCGTACGGTGTTTGAGAACCAGCCTACCAGAGCGCCAGCTAATTTACTGCTGCCTAGCCAATTTAAGAGTCCAAAACCTACTATAAAATACGCAATCGCCATTATAGCATTTTGAATGACAACATTTACTTGCTTTTGCTTCAAGAGATAAAAGGCTATAATGAAGACTGCAACATACATGCTCTGAATAAACAGCATATTCATCGACGTATAATGCGAAACTGCGACAAACAATGATAAAGCGTAAGTCAGGGGCAGTAATATAGAAGCAGAAGCTACTAAGTCCCTCTGTTCATCAATTTTGAATTTTTTGTAGTATAAGCCAAGGCATACTAGCAGCAAAAGGCCGCTTAGTAATGAAGATACATAAATTGGCTTCTCGAAGTCTAATTGCTGTCCGTTAAATAATCCCACTTGAAATGGGGCCCAACACAAAAATAAAATGAAAGCAACAACTAATGCCCATATCGGACTTGCTATCTTTTCAACATTTCTCGACTGAGCGGCGTTTTTACCGTATACTGGTTTCGACACGTTATAATCTCCTTTTCCTGTAGGTACGACAATATTTTAGCATATTAGATAATCATTGAGCTACTTTAATCAGATTCTATGATGTTAATTACTATAAGTGAATGAATAACTTTATCTAGATACTATATGTGGGCTATATTAAAAAAAGCGCCCCAGACTACAGCTATGTAGCCAGAACGCACTCCAAAAATTAGTATACAAAATTATGCGAAGAATTTTTGAACAGTGGGGCACCTTCATCTTTTGCAGAAAGCACTGGTTGAATATGAATTGGCCATTTGATGCCAATCTCAGGATCATTCCATAGGATACCGCCATCGCATTCCGGTGCGTACAGCTCATCGCATTTGTACTGAACTTCCACGTCATCTGTGAGAGTCATAAATCCATGAGCAAAGCCCTTGGGAATCAGCAATTGTTTCTTGTTATCAGCGGTAAGCTCAATGCCGAACCATTTTCCATATGACGGGCTTCCGCGTCGAATATCCACCGCTACATCAAAAATCGCCCCCTTAGTACAACGGACAAGTTTAGTTTGCGCTTTGGGATTAACTTGGTAATGAAGTCCACGTAGTGTGCCATTGGTGGCAGAAAAGGAATGATTGTCCTGCACAAATTGCAGTTGTAGTCCTTGTTCCTGAAATTTGGCTTCACTGAAGGTTTCCATAAACCAACCTCGATGGTCCCCAAAGACAGCGGGTTCTATAATAAGCACTCCTTCTAGTTCTGTTGGTGTGAATTTCATGGTTCACTCTCCGTTCTTTAATATTGAATTTTACCGATGGCTACTTTGATCAGGTATTGACCGTAACCAGTTTTACTCAGTTTTTGCCCGCACTCTAGCAGATGCTCCTTCGTAATCCATCCGTTAATATATGCGATTTCTTCCGGAGCGGAAATCTTAATTCCTTGATGATCCTCAATCGTACGGACAAAATTGGTCGCGTCGACCAGACTCTGATGAGTTCCGGTATCAAGCCAGGTGAAGCCACGTCCCAGTAATGCGACATCAAGTTCGCCTATTTTCAAGTAAGCTTCATTAATTGAGGTAATTTCAAGCTCTCCTCGACTGGAAGGCATTACTTCCTTAGCCAGCGAAACTACCCGGTTATCGTAAAAATACAAGCCAGTAATGGCATAGTTCGATTTAGGATGTTCCGGCTTTTCTTCCACACTCAGCACTTTGCCGTTTTCATCAAACTCAACAACGCCAAAACGCTCTGGATCTTGCACATGATATCCGAATACTGTTGCACCATGTTCCTTAGTAGCGGCTTGCTTTAAAAGCTTGGTCATTCCATTTCCATAATAAATGTTATCGCCCAAGACCATGGCAACGGAGTCGTCACCAATGAATTCTTCGCCCAAAATAAAGGCTTGAGCCAATCCATCAGGGCTAGGTTGTACAATGTATTGTAGAGAAATACCAAACTGTGATCCATCGCCGAGCAGATTTTGAAAACGTGGCGTATCCTCAGGGGTTGAGATGATTAGGATGTCTTTAATGCCTGCTAGCATTAATGTGGATAGAGGATAATAGATCATTGGCTTATCATAAATTGGCAACAGTTGTTTACTGGTTACCATTGTAAGCGGATAGAGGCGCGTACCGCTTCCTCCAGCGAGAATAATACCTTTCATGACTCGTATCGACTCTCCTTAGTATATATATAAATTGTAAAATATGAGATCTTTTTAGTATCTTGGACATTCCATTCTTATTGTACGCCGGAAATTCTTGATTTGTCTATTAAACAAGAAGTTATACATAATATCAAGCTTCAAAAGGAAGAAAGTGATTAAGTGGAATATGCTATTTGACAGGTGGATACTGTGATATTTGATAAAGTTAATCAGTTGAGCAAATGACAACGATCCGCCATCCAGCGGTTTAGGAGGATATAAATAAACAAATAAGGAATATGCAGGGTGGATGTAGAACTGCTGGCACCGGCAAGCGAATGGGATTGTAAGCGTACGGCGGTGGCCAATGGGGCGAATGAGATCTTTTTTTTTTGCGTAGAAAAATGTAATGCCCAGGCGAGAGGAAACAATTTCCGCATGGGACGAGTTGCCGGAGATTATGGCGTTCCTGCATAGCTATGTGTGAAAGGTTTCCGACCTTTAATATAGCGGTGTTTGAAAAAGAGCTTCCCGATGCCAAAGAACTGATCGAAGCTGGTGTGGATGCGGTTATCGTGTAGGATTTGGGTTTGATGCGCATGATTCATAAGATTTGGATTGACTTGACAATTCATGGATCTACTCAGATGACAATTCCTTCGCCGGAAGCATTTGAGTTTACCAAACCGTTCGACATAGAGCGCATAGTGCTTGGGCGTGAGGACAATCTGAAGCAGATTCGCACGATTGGCGAGCAGGCTCGTATGGCGATGGAAGTGTTTGTACACGGTGCACTTTGTGACTCTTATTCTGGACAGTGTCTGATTTCGGAATCGTGGGGCGGTCGTTCTGCGAATCGCTGGGAATGTGCGCAGGCCTACCGTTTGCCGTATGACCTGATGGTGGACGGTGAAGTGAATCCGACGGGCGATATTACTTGTCTGCTCTGTCCGAAGGCTCTGGCGGCGATTGATCTGATGTCGGAGTTAATTGAAGCAGGTGTGACCTCTTTTAAGATCGATGGCCGATTCAAGAGTCCGGAATATGTAGCCAATGGGCGACGCCTTCGAAGGAAGTGATGCGTGAGCTGCAGCAGAGTTTCTCGCGCAGATTTAGGCATAGTTTCCTGTAAGGGACGAATCACAAAGAACTCGTGGACGGCAGTTTCCCAAAAAGCCGGGGTGTAATACCTGGGCACAGTAGAGCGAATTTACGTGATGGCGTAGTCTGCCACATTCATGCCCCTTTGGAACGTGGGGATGGCATTTTGTTTGATGCTGGAGATCCGACGAAAAATGAAGAAGGTGGGCGCGTATACGATTTGCGCGGCAAAGGCGTGTATTGGCATATTAGAAAATAGAAGTCAAACGTAGGTCATTTGAGTTTGGCATAATAGGATCCTAATATTTTCTTTAATAACGGTATTAGAAAACCAGCCAACCAGACCACCGGCAAATTTCCAGCTACCAATCCAATTCAGTAGTCCAAAGCCGATAATGACATATACGATCGTAAGTACATCTTTCTGAGTGACAAAATTTAGTTGCTTTTGCTTCATGAGGTATAACGCTATAATGAATACTGTGGTATACGCACATTGCACAAACAGCAGATTTATCGCCATCTAGTGTGACGCCGCGTAGGTAACAGTTAGCAGCAAGAAAAAGAAGGGTAATAGGTCGCGTTTTTCCTCCTGCTTTATTTTATTGTAGTACAATCCCATACATACCAGCAGCATGACGCCGCTGAACAAGGTGGTGAGATAGATAGGTTTCTCATAGTCCACCTGCGTCCATTAAATAACCCTACCTGGAAGGGGTACCAGATTATTAACATAATAAAATCCAAACTAAAACCCATACGGAACTGGGGATTTTTTCAAACTTCCTCGACTGGGCAACGTTTTTACCGTATACTGGTTTCGACACGTTGATATTTCCTTTTCTTATAATTAACGACAATGTATTAACACTTTCAAATGATTCACTCTATATTTAGGTTAGTTAATCTCAGATTATTGGGTTGTTAATATAATATAAAATTTCAGAAAGGATGCAAATTCAGGTGTTCAATAGTAATTTTTTGATTGTATTTGCTAATAGTCACTTCATAAATATTAAATCGAAAAAATGTCGACACATAACACGGTATGCTTTGTAGTAATAATGTACTTTTAAACTGTCAGTATTATTATGTTGCTGATGGTAAAAACGGCTTTTTTGGCTGATTCTATTAATTAGGGATGGAATGAAACATGAAAATAAAGGCAATACACTCATTGAGTAAATATAATTTTCTTCTTGCGCAGTTAGTTCAAAGAGATTTCAAGACTAGATACAGGAGATCTATTTTAGGAATTTTGTGGAGTTTATTAAATCCGCTTTTAATTATGGTGGTACAGTACCTGGTGTTTTCGACGTTATTCCGGTTCGATATACCTAACTACTCTGTGTATTTGCTTAGTGGTATTGTAATATTTAATTACATGACAGAGGCAACCTCTCAATCTATGACATGTATAATCCAAAATGCATCATTGATTAACAAAGTATACGTACCGAAATTCATTTATCCATTTTCTCGGGTATTATCATCAGGTGTTAATTTTCTTTTTTCGTTATTAGCACTGTACCTAGTAATAATTTCAACTGGAATGAGTATAACATATTCGCATATTGCAATGCTCTTTGCTATCGCATGTCTATTTCTCTTTATCTGTGGAATATCTTTTATGTTGTCTTCAATTATGGTTTTCTTTCGAGATACGCAGTTCCTTTATAGTATTATAATTACTATTTGGTCATATCTAACTCCAATTTTTTATCCTGAGAGCATACTTCCAAATTACATGCTATATATTCTTAAATTTAACCCTATGTATCATTTTATAAGATTTATAAGATTTATTATTCTATCTGGGGGGATTCCTGATCTTAAGGCCTGGGTATTCTGTTTATTATTTGCTTTGGTATCATTCGTTTTAGGAGTACTTGTATTCAATAAAACTCAAGAAAAATTTATTCTGTATTTATAAGGAGAACTAAAGTGATCGATATAAAAAATGTTTCTATGAACTTTCGATTAGCTAACGATCGTATTCTTAGCTTGAAAGAATATGTCATTAAGAGAGTATCAAACAAATTAACATATAAGCATTTCCATGCACTAAGTGATGTGTCTTTTTCAATTCAAAAAGGAGAAGTCATAGGTATTATAGGTAATAATGGGGCGGGTAAAAGTACACTTTTGAAAATTATTTCAGGCATTCTAACGCCAACTAAAGGTAATGTGAAAGTTAGTGGAAATATAGCTCCTATGCTAGAACTTGGAGCTGGGTTTGATATGGACTTAACTGCAAGAGAAAATATTTTTCTGAATGGCGCAATACTTGGGTACTCAAAGCAATATTTGACTGAGAAGTTCAGTGAAATTGTCGATTTTTCAGAGCTTAATGATTTTTTAGATGTGCCAATTAGAAATTTTTCATCAGGTATGATAATGAGACTTGCTTTTTCAATTGCTACTCTTGTAGATCCAGATATTCTAATCGTTGATGAGATATTATCTGTTGGAGATGCAAAGTTTCAAAAAAAGAGCGCGAAAAGAATGTTCGAACTAATGAGTGGTGGTACTACGGTCATCATGGTCTCTCATAGTATAGAACAAATCCGGCAAATGTGTTCACGTGTTATTTGGTTAGATAAAGGCAGTATAAGAATGATTGGTAATTCCATTGAAGTTTGTAAAGCGTACTTAAGTGAGCAAACAGATACTCCCCCATCAAGTATGTCAAATAATAGTTATACCGAAAACTTATATTCGCCTACACAGATAACAAAGATAGATAATCAATATTTCATTGTGGATTGTTGGCATCACAGGGTTATCTATAACCCCAATATATCAGATACTATTGCTGGATGGACTATGCTTTGTGATAACGTACACACCCCTCACTCCATTGCTAGTGACGGTGAACTGCTGATTTTAGATGATACAGGTAATAATGCTGTACAAGTGTACAAGAAAAAATTGCAAACATATGAGTTTTCACAAACAATAAGAAATATTGGATACCAGCCTAATAAGATTATTTATGATAAAGATAAAAAACTTTTTTACGGTATATCTGCATCATCACAACAATTGTTTGTATTAAAAAACAATAATGGTGAGGTAGAAATAGATAATGTAGTACGATTGGATTACTTGAAAAATTCTTATGTCAGATCAATATCTCTCATCGAAAGTAAACTTTATTTTGTTTCCGGTCCAGGGGAGATTCTTGTTGCTAATACAGAAGATATGTCATTTAATCTAATAAATAAATACCCAGTCCCTTTCGAACTTCAGGGAATGAATGACTTGATTAAAATTGATTCATATTACTATATAAGTGTGTATCAAGACGGATCTGGGAACATCGCCCCAAAATTAGTTAGAACAAAAGATTTAAATCTACTAGGCGTTAATTATGAGGACCTTTATGATAAATTACAAATGAAAGGGGTCCCTTATAATTTTTCCCAAATTGAAGATAGAGTCTATGTCACTGAAATAGATTCATACTCTTCAATAAGATCTTTCAAATTAGTTGAGGATGAAATATATGACATTCAGGTTCACTATAATATAGGTGCCGCTGATGATGCGTCGATCCATAGAAGAGGATATTCATGATAGTGATGTAGCTGTGCTACAGAAAGGAGTAACATGACTAAACTTAACTTTGATTATTATAATCCTAGTATGGATGAGGTATATTCAGATGGGTCGATTGAATTAGAATTACTTAGGAAGGTGAAAAACAAGGATTTTGATTGGTATAATTCGAAAGAATGGCCTATAATTTACCATCTATCTCACCTCCGACAAAATATTTTAAATTGGTACTCTTTTGAAAAAGGATGTACTATCTTAGAAATCGGTGCTGGATGTGGTGCTATAACTGGACTCCTTTGTGAAAAAGCAAGTAGGGTTGTAGCTGTTGAGTTAACGAAAACAAGAGCAGAAATAAATTACTACCGTCATCAAAATATTGAAAATCTAGAAATAGTGGTTTGCGATTTTCAGAGTCTACCTCCTGACTGGAAGTTTGATTACATTATAATAAACGGTGTTCTTGAATATGCAGCATATATGTTTACAGGCAATCAACCATATAATCAATTTCTTGAAAAGGCTAAGCAACACTTAAGTTCATCCGGAAAGATGCTGCTTTCTATAGAAAATCGCATTGGTCTAAAATATATTTCAGGCTTTAGAGAAGACCATACTGGTGAGTTTTTTTCTGGAATAAATAACTACAATAATAATGAACGTGTTCGAACTTTTACAAAAGGCGAATTGACAAATTTACTAAATGAGACGAATCTTAGTGCAATTAAATTCTTTTATCCGTACCCTGATTATAAGTTCCCAACGGAAATATTTACGGATACGACTATAAATGGAATTGTGCCTTCTAGTTCTCATTTTCCGCTTGATATGCCAAGGGTGAAACTTTTTGATGAAAATAATCTACACAAAACTTTAATGGATTCTAATTCTATGGATATCTTCGCGAATTCTTTTTTAGTGGAAATAGCCGCTACACAACAAATACCTACTCAAATAGACTATGTGAAGATTAGTGCTAATAGATCTGAAGAGTTCAGAATATTCACCTACTTTGATTTAAACAACAATAAAGTCTATAAAAAAGGCCTTAATGCAAAAAGTCAGGATCACCTGAACCGAATGTTGCATTATAGTGACTATTCGTACGATTCTAATCAAATTAAGAATGCAACATGCTATAAAGAAGTGGATGGAATTAGTATGTTATTTTATACTATTGAAACTTTAGAGGATAGGTTGGTTTCTAAATGTACCGATACTAACACTGGAGATTTTATTCATGAGATAGTAAAGTTGCGAAATGCGCTGTATGAAGGCGTTCATCCTAGTGATTTTACATGCAATAATGATTTTGTAGGGATATTTGGTGGGGAAAAACCTGAACAAAAGTTACACTGGTCTTCAAACTCAAATCTCGACTTAATATCAGGAAATATCTTTTTAGAGGGAGATTTATATAAGGTTATTGATTATGAATGGCATATGCCATTTCAGATTCCTCTTGAGTTTACTCTTTGGAGGACTTTAAAGCAGTTTAAAGATAACCATAAAGATATCATTGATAGATCAATTGTTGATAACTTCATATACGATACTCTAAATATTACTCGTGCCACCGAGCAATGTTTTTTTTCATGGGAAGAAAATTTTATTCAAAACTTCGTGAAAATTCAAGATCTTTATATTTTTGCGAATGATGAGATACCTGTCGATCTTAATGCTGTTTCAACTCGTTACTTAAAAGATCATTCTATTGAAAGTACGCTATTTTATGATCATGGTGCCGGGTTTACTGATCATGATTTCGAACGCTGTGTAACTACATCTATTGATACTGGATTTTCAGTTACGTTCAAAGATAAATCTATAAATAATGCGGAAGCACTACGCTGGGATCCACTAGAAGGAAATCCCGCATTAATATATATACAGAGTATAGAAACAGATGGATCTATAAAAGAGATTACTGCTATCAATGCTGAGCGAGTTCTTAATAATTCTGAGTATGAATTCACAACATATGATCCTCAGTTTCTTTTGCAAGGTGATTTTACTAATGCAACATATATTAAGATCAATTTCACATGCGAAATACTTGATTGGACTATTGGCTATCAACTTCAAGAGAAAAAAATGTATGTAAATAATCAAAAAATAAATGAACTAGTGAATCACAAGGAAATCTCAAAGATAAATAAAAAAATACTAGAAGAAAAGTTGGAGGAAGTTTCAACACAACTTAATGTGACAGTTGATTCATTAACCAATTCTCAAAATGATTTGATTGAGACGCAAAAGAGTTTAGAAAGTGTACAAAAAACGTTAGAAATTAACCAAAATAAGTTAGCTAATACTCAAGAGGAGTTGAATATAAAAAGTAATAAGTTAAATAAAATACACTCACACTTGAAACATCATAGAATAAAATCCATAGTTAAAATATTGTTTTTTGGTGAGATTACTAGGGGGGAATAATTTGAGTAAAGTCAGTGTAATTATGCCTTGTTATAACGACGGTGAATATATTGAACAGGCAATAAATTCAATACGTTCACAAACTTATAACAATATTGAACTTATAATAATTGATGATGGTTCGACGGACCCTAATACAATTATTACACTGAATAAGTTCAATAATACTGATATTATTTTGTTGAGAACTGATAATACCAGACCTGCAGCTGCAAGAAATACAGGTATAGCTCATGCTACTGGTAAATATATAATGCCAGTTGATGCTGATGATATCATCGAACCAACCTACATCGAGAAAGCTGTCAAAATTATAGAATCAAATAAGAAAATTGGTGTGGTTTACTGCTATGCTGATTTATTTGGTGATAGAACTGGGAGATGGAGTCTTCCGAACTACTCACTAGATGCAATGCTGCTTGATAATGTTGTGTTTGTAACATCGCTCTTTTACAAAGAAGATTGGGAAAAAGTTGGGGGTTTTAAAACCACCATGTATCATGGTATGGAAGATTATGATTTTTGGCTTTCCATTATAGAACTAGACAAAGAAATCTATCAAATTCCAGAGGTACTGTTTAACTACCGAATTAAACCTAAATCGCGGACCACAGAGTTTATGTCTAACGCGGAAATTGTTAAACAGACCTATCGTTCAATTTATAACCAACATCCTAAACTTTATGAACAGTATACTAATGAGTACGCAGTTATACTAAGGGATGCTTTGATAGAGCAAATATTTCTTAATCGAGCTCTTCAAGAGGGCATAGCTATATTAGATAAATTAAAAAGCATACCATTATTAAAGTTAATAATAAAAAAATATATCATGAAGAGGTAAACGATGATCATATTCACTTCTATTTGTGCAAATTATTTGCATAAAGCCCGTACATTGGCAAAGTCAGTAAAGGATAATATACCAAATTGTAAGTTTATCATATGTCTAACTGAACAAGAGATGCTTCCTGAATTCAATTACGAGTATTTTGATGATATCGTACTATCGAAGGATGCTTGGGAAGGAAATTTCAATCGATTTATATTTAAACATACTATTGTTGAAGCTTCTACAGCTGTCAAAGGCCAATTTTTCAAATATCTTTATGCTAACTACGAGGATGAGACTCAATTTATTTATTTAGATCCAGATATATATGTGTATTCAGATTTTATTGAACTTAAGCAGCTATTGATAACTCGACCAATAGTACTTTGTCCGCATTTGCTTCAGCCAGGTAATATTGATATGGAACTCTCTAGCACATCTCATGGTGTTTATAACTTAGGATTTCTTGCTGTAAACAGAAGTGAAGAGGCCCAAAGCTTCATAAACTGGTGGGCAGAGAGATTATACTTATTTTGCTATGATGACATTGCGAGAGGAATTTTTACTGATCAAAAGTGGATTGATTTGGCACCGTGTTTTTTTGATGTGGAAATATTTAAACATCATGGATATGATTTTGCGCCGTGGTCACTATTGAATTGTGATATGACTGAACAAAGTGGACAATATTATGTAAAAGGGGACCCCCTAAGATTTATACACTACTCAGGATTTGGTAGTTCTGCTGAAAAATGCATGAATGATTGGCTTCCTAAAGGGCCTCACCCCTTCAAAGATTTGTATGATAAATATGCATATTATCACAATTTAAATAATTCTGATAATATCTCTAAAACAAAATGGACTTATGCATATTATAAGTCAGGCGAGAAAATAAATGATTTGGTAAGAATGGATTATCGTAAAGACTATGATTTGATGTTTAGTATTGAAAATCCTTTTGAAATGAGTAATGATTTTTTTAATAGTAAATTGAATTTAAATGTTAATTTTAAAAAATACAAATCATTATCATCGAAAGCAATAAGTATTATACGTTCAGAAGGCTTTGGTGCTTTCTTGAAAAAGTTGATTCGGAAAATTGCTAAATGATATTAGATCTTCAAAGTAGCTGAATGCATATTATAAGGAGTTTCTTCGGCGTAACGTAACAATTATAAAACCCGAGGTAACTCCTTATTCCATGTATTATGCCGGATATATTCACGTGGGTTGGGTTGGTTTAGTCTGCTTTTTTACGTAAATGGAAGGGTTCAGACGAACGAGAGTATGGGTAGAACAATCTACACATTGTAGCTCAAAGATACTAAAGGTTTTTTTACATGTGCTCATCCGAGGATGGCGACAATGGGTTGTGCTTATGATCAGCCGGAGACAGGGCAACAAACAACATTGTCATTCTGAGATGTGAACCAGGGAGCTCGATAGTTTTTTGAAATTACTCTTGCTATACTAAAGCGCGTTATCAAGAACGCAAACAATATATAACACAGGAGAATTTATGAAATATATAACTAAAACGCACAAAAAAGTTATTTTGTTTATTATATTAATAGTGCTAATGAATGTTGCTATATTCACATCCTTTAGACAATCAGTGAATTTATCCATTTACAGTGAAAATGATTCTAAAATTAGTTTTTTTTATGATAATGGTCACCCCGATTATCCCTTTGATGATTCCCATATGTCTCAAGAGTATTTTGTGAAAAGTAGCAAGGTGCAAAATGTGAAATTTCCATTAGATATAGTTAATTCTAATAAGCTGCGAATTGATTTTGGTGATACATCAGGAAATTTTAAGATATATTCTTTGTCTATTCAAAAATCTCCTCTATATGAATATGTTATTAGTGGAAAAGTGTTTTTGGATAAATTTAAATTTAAAAACGATATTTCTCAATATTCTTTTGAAGACGGAACCGTTAATATCGCTAGTTCTGGTCCTGATGGTCATATTTACTCTACAGACACATATTCAAATTTACCAATAAAGTTCAAAAATTCATTCTTAATCAAAGAGCTTTTTATAGCTTGTATAGCCTTATTCATATTGTTTATTAATAAATTGCTCTTGATATTTCGTAGTTTACCAAAATTGCCGATTTACTATAAAACAATTAAAGAGAAGTTTGTAATCAAAAATACTTTTTTAAAAAATGCATTTAATTTAATTATAATTATATGTATTTCGATCATATCAGCGGTTATATTGGATGTTGTTATATTACGAAGTATCGCAAAAGTATCAGGGTTCTTTAACTTCGACACTGCTCATCGTTATTTTCTAAATTCTTACGTTTTCTCATTTGATCGAATATACTTCTTTTCATCATTTATTTTCATTATAGGATTAATAGTTAGTTTAGGAAAATCTAAAGCACATAAGTATCGATATGTTTTGGCATTTATCTTGCTAATTCTTATGGTGTTAGGAAAATTCACCGGATCATCATTAGGGTTTTATGATGGAATGCTACAAGGCAATACTCCAAGCTATCAACAAAGCACATTACTAGGCAATCCCCAAGGAATCAGAGGTGATGAATGGGCCACAGAGAAACCCTATTACTTTGCCCAGACAAATGCAAATCCCACACTACAGTACTTCAATAAAAACTTGAGTTTTGCTGGTACTGACATGGTTATTTCTGCATTTGCACCAGTTAAAGACATAACTGTAATCGCTCGACCTGATCTTTGGGGATTTATGGTAATGCCTAATGATTATGCATTTTCTTTCTATTGGACATTGCGGTTAATTCTATTATTCATGGCATCATATGAAATGGGAGTTCTTCTCACAAAAAAACAACGGTTTGGAATCATTACTGCAATTGTTATTACATTTGCTCCGCCGGTCCAATGGTGGCTATCACAAGCACTAATGCTTATGCTTATGAGTGGGCAATTTGCAATAGTTTTATTTAATAAGTACTTAAATTCTAAAAAGTTATTTGGTAAATTTATCAGTTTATCCGGACTAGCTTTATTCGCTTTAGTTTATATATTGACTATGTATCCTGCAACTCAGGTTCCTTTGGGTTATGTGTTTTTGATGCTTTTCATATATGTATTAATTGAAAATAAAAAGAATAAACCGTTCGCCTTTTCTCGATTACTACAATATGCAGTGATGCTTATACCAATCGCACTGGTTTTATATCATTTTTATTCAAATTCAAAACCTGCTTTGCATGTTATTATGAATACGGTATACCCTGGTTCTGATAGACCATGGATTAAGCTTCCTTGGGACTTTGAATTATATCAGTTTGTAAATATTTTTACTGCAAGTATTAAACAACCGGATTTTTTAAATGCGAGTGAGATTAGCCAATTTTTCACTTTTACTCCATTCGTTATTATAGTTGCTACAACCCTAATATTCAAAAATAAAAAGAAGTCTCTATTAATGTCCCTGTTATTGAGTGTTTCTTTATTTTTAATGCTCGTCTCGTGGATTCCTGAAGTGCCATTCTTCAACAAGATAACTTTATTAAGTTTTACGTATCCTGTTAGGATCACATATGCTTATGGCTACAGTTTCACTTTATTAATTGTATGTCTTCTTGCTCATTTGGAGGACAAACGGGAAAATTTATTCACAGGGAGAATGCCACTTATTTTATCTAGCGTTATATGCTTTCTAACACTTTGCATAATGACAAATAGCATAAATATTTTTAGTTATTTCAAGTCATTTTCTATCGGTACTATATTGATGATTTTAGTAGTTGTCTTACTCTCATATATGGGATTTTTGCTAATGAAGGGTAATTATAACTCTGTACAATCTTTTATTGTTTTGTATTTACTTCTTTCAGTTTGTTCTACAATTATGGTAAATCCTATTACCAAAGGAACCGATTCTATGTTCGAGAAGACTACCATGGAGCAAATACGAAAAATCAATTCAGTGGATGCTGGCCGATGGATGGTTAGTGGTAGTCCCACTATATCGAATCTTGTAACGGCACAAGGAGTAGCAAGGACAACTGGAACATATTACTATCCGGATTGGGAAATGATGAGCATCATTGATAAAAAACATGAACATATCAATCTTTGGAATCAATTTGCTCATATTGATATGCGCTTAACTGATGGCGATTTAGAATTTTCACTTATAGATCATGAAAGGAGCCTAGAGGTAAATGGTACTAATCGTATCATTTATACTCCAATTGAAACTGCTAGGGACTTAAAAATTAAATATATATTCACAATGATTCCTATCCCACAAAGTATTATTGATAAAGGTGAAGTAACCTTATTATATAAAGACAGTGTAGATCCGTGGTCAATTTATCGTATCAATTACTGAGATATTATTAAATGAAGTGATGTCAAACTAAGTACGATAGATCATCCATAAAGGATTCGTGAGGTGACTTTCAGCGGAGACGCTTCGTACTCAGTGCTCCTGATGCGTTTCTTCGAGTGTGTAGGCCGTCATGTACTCTTTAATGAGGGCGGCCGGCCACAACTCAATTATCGTGCGTTGTAGAAGGATGACGACCAGTTCCCTAACCGATGTTCTGGCAAGACATGCCCTGAGAATATTTGCATGGACCTTATATCTTTTAGTTGGCGCACTTCATATTACTAATATCTGAAATGTTAGTCGGTACTTAAGAAAATATAGTGAGGTGAAAGATAGAAATGAAAGTGTTAGTGATAATTCCCGCTTTCAATGAAGAAGGTAATATAAGGAAGTTAGTGTTTGAATTAAATAAACTTAATGTTGATGTCATTGTTATCAATGATAAGTCTACTGATAATACTCTGAAAATTCTAAGTGAACTAAAAGTTAATTATATCGATCTACCATGTAATCTAGGTATTGGTGGTGCTGTGCAAACTGGATACACGTACGGTGTTAGAAATGGATATGATGTTGCTGTACAGGTAGATGGGGATGGTCAACACGATCCAAATTATCTACTACAGATAATAACTCCTGTTTTAAATGGAGAAGCCGATATGATAATTGGATCAAGATATATTGAGAAAGAAGGGTTTCAATCAAGTGTCGTGAGGAGAATCGGAATTAAATACTTTAGTTCGCTGATTAGATTACTTACAGGAATGAAAATAACCGATCCAACCTCAGGGTTTAGGGCGTGTAACTTGAAGGTTATGAATTACTTTGCTAATTATTATCCAACAGATTATCCTGAACCAGAATCTATAGTTGCTCTATTGAGACAAAATTATAGAATACTTGAAGTGCCGGTGATTATGTCAGAAAGACAATTTGGCTCATCTTCTATAAACTTAATGAGGTCAATCTATTACGTTATAAAAGTTTCATTAGCAATTCTTATTGATCGATTCAGAAAAAAGGAATTAATAGAGAGCTTAGAATTACTAGGAGATGACATATGATTCCATTTAATTTGCAACTCATCCTAATTGTACTCAGCATTTTAATATTTGTTTCTTTTATAGTAAGAATCAAAGCTTATAAAATAGAGTTAAAATACACCATTCTCTGGATTGGTATGACGGTTATTAATATACTCATCGCCATATTTCCTAATATTGTTCTTTTCGTTTCGAAATTGCTTTCAATCGAAACTCCTGTGAATACACTGTTTCTATTCGGAATAATGACTTGCTTAATGATACTTTATAATTTGACATCTGAAATATCTAAGAGTTCTATAAAAATACGCCAACTTTCCCAAGAAGTGGGGCTCTTGAAAAATGAATTAAAACAATTTGAAAATGAAAGAAAAATGGAGTGATTCTGTGAGGATTGCAAGAATAGAAATCATGAGACAATTTATTAAATATGCATTAGTTGGTGCTATTGGAACAATTCTTCATACTTCAATATTGGTATTTTTGGTTGAAAAAGAAGGGTTTCAACCTCTAATAGGTTCATCAGCAGGTTTTATTGCATCACTAATTGTTTCGTATTATATTAATTTAAAATGGACTTTTCAGTTGGAGAAAAAGAAATCATTTTTTTACAAATACGTAATCGTATCATTATCTGGTCTTGGCATTAACCTTTTAATTATGTTCCTGTTAGTTAACTTGTTGGAAGTTTGGTATATTTGGGCTCAGGTTATCGTTATTATTGTTGTACCTATCTCTAATTTCACTTTAAATCGTTACTGGGCTTTTGCATGAAACTTACTCTGAAAATCAGGATTGTGGCTAAGAGGCGATTCAGTAGGTGATTATCTACCCGACATTCAATGGCTGTTACATTCAATGGGAATGCCTTTTTATGAACGGGTGGATTGATGCTGGCTATGGAAGCGGTTAGTGTAATTATGTCGATCGTTTACTGCTGCGTTTGTCCATCGGTATCGAATGGAACATAGATTGAACTTGAGAACTTCATACTCGAAACAGCAGTAGTTAATCGTTTCAAGAGGATAATGATTGATCAGTTATGTGAAGGCAGTGACATGAGAGTAGATGATGTAAATAAGATTTTCAAGGTCTAAGTGTGTCTGAGTTCGAATCCAAGATTCCCACAGGTCCTTTCTTTGCAATCGTTACCTTGAGTCGTTCTTTTTGGTCGTCGGAACGTTTTGGATGTCTTTGGGATATTGGCCAAATTTTAGGACTGAAAGTACGTGCTTGCAATAATCATTTGAGTACCCACTAAATGTACGAGAAAACTTTCGAAAATATCTGCAATTTAGATTAACTTCTGGCCTTTTAAATGTAAACGGACTGCTAAATCTCTTTCGTACATGTTGGCGTTTTCTGTGTCTTTCGTTACCATTGTCAGTTGTTCAATCTCGTTTTCGTAATTTATTTCAATCCCCGTATTTGCTTCTATACTATTTTTCACCTCATGAAGATGATTTTTATATTTTAATTTTGAGTTCAATATATATAACTATATGTTGCAAATCGATATCGAACATCATAAACAAATAATATGAAGAAATAAATACAGAACTACAATCATTTCTGAAATTATCTTATATATATCATTAATGCTAAAAGCTCAAATATTGATTCAGGCGTACCAATCCCTGAAGTACATCTAGTTTCGGTAGGCCGGCAGCGAAAGTACCGACTATGGCTGCCATAACGGAGCCAAACTGTTTGGATCCTAAACTATGAGACTGGGCAAGTCCTTTACCGTAATGGCGAACGATATGACGCCCCGGCACTCCTCCTATTTCTTGATGCAGTCCAACGGGCCTATCCTGAGGGGGAATTGTGATGCTCCTAGATAATAGCCGAATTCAACACGCCACAAAAGAGCAGGCCTATTTGCAAAAGATACTTGGCTACAGTTTGTGCTCCTGCCGAAGTATTCTATGGAGCTCAACTTAGTTGAAGGGCTATGGAAATGGCTAAAAAGTGATATTGTCCACAATGTGTTTTACTAAAAAGCTCTTCACACCCGCGTAAAAACGTGTCAACATCAATCCTATGGAGGTCATTGATCGTCTTTGGTTTATGCATGTAATTCAAAATTTCGGTCTATATATAATAAATATTCTCTTGAAATAGTAATCGACATATCATGAATGGGTGACACGTGTGTTGGTGGGGTGTAGAGTTTATTTTTTTAAATACTTTTACAATGAATTAATAATTAATCCTTTCTGCGTGTTAGAATAATCATACAAATTATTAAACAAATCTAAAAAGGTGGTAACCACATGAAACTCCTCATCACCGGCGGAGCCGGATTTATCGGCAGCAACTTTGTATTATACATGCTGCAACAACATCCTGATTACCAGATCGTCAACGTGGATGCATTGACGTATGCAGGTAATCTAGAGAATCTGAAAGCAATTGAGAATAATCCTAATTACACTTTCGTGAAGGCCGACATTACAGATGTTACTGCGATGGATGAACTGATTAGCCAGGGTGTGGATGTCGTTGTTAATTTCGCGGCGGAGTCGCATGTGGATCGGAGTATTTTAGAGCCGGAAGTGTTTGTGAAGACGAACGTACTTGGAACACAAGTACTTTTGGATGCGGCGAAAAAATACAGTATCACTAAGTTTGTTCAAGTATCTACGGATGAGGTATATGGATCACTGGGTGCGACTGGATTATTCACCGAAGAAACTCCTTTGGCTCCTAACAGTCCATATTCAGCAAGCAAAGCAGGCGGAGACTTGCTAGTACGTGCATATCACGAAACGTTTGGACTGCCAGTGAATATTACCCGCTGCTCAAACAATTATGGCCCGTACCAATTCCCGGAAAAGCTTATTCCGCTGATGATCTCCCGCGCACTTGCTGATCAAGCGTTGCCCGTTTATGGCGATGGAATGAATATCCGCGACTGGTTGTATGTTGAGGATCATTGCAGCGCGATTGATCTGGTTATTCACAAGGGTGTGAACGGCGAAGTCTACAACATTGGTGGTAATAATGAACGTACGAATGTGCATATTGTAAACACGGTATTGCAGGAACTAGGCAAGCCTGATTCTTTGATTGCTTATGTTCAAGACCGTCCTGGTCATGATCGCCGTTATGGGATTGATCCAACTAAGATTATGAATGAACTGGGATGGAAACCGAAACATACGTTTGAAACAGGTATTAAAGAAACTATCCAATGGTATCTCAATAACCGCGAGTGGTGGACCCGTATTCAATCTGGGGAATACCAAAAATATGCTGAACAGCAATATGGTGATCGTTTAGGTGACTCATTGTAATTTTGATACGGGGGTAAAATAGCTATGAAGGTACTTGTTACAGGTGCGGCCGGACAACTAGGTCAGGACGTAGTTTTACTGCTCCAGCATCAAGCTCACGAAGTGTTGGCCTGCGATCGTCAGGAGATGGATATTACTGATCTGGATCAGTGTATCCAAGTTATTGGCGGTTTTGGACCGGATGCGGTTATTCACTGTGCTGCTCATACGGCAGTAGATGCGGCAGAAAGTGATATTGATGCAGCTTATTTAATTAATGCTACTGGCAGCCGAAATGTAGCGCTAGCTTCTGAAAAAGCTGGAGCCAAGCTGGTGTATATTAGCACGGATTATGTGTTTGATGGTATGGGAGCACAGCCTTACCATGAATATGATAATACAGACCCGAAGAGTATATATGGCAAATCGAAACGTGCGGGTGAGGTACTCGTTCAATCCCTCTCCTCTAAGTATTTCATCGTACGAACATCATGGGTGTACGGCAAATACGGGAATAACTTTGTCAAAACAATGCTAAAGCTTGGTCAAGAAAAGCCAATGCTTCAAGTTGTCGATGACCAAAAAGGTTCGCCTACTTATACAGTCGATTTAGCTCGATTCTTGCTTGAGCTTGTTCAAACTGAGAAGTATGGTGTATACCATGCGTCAAATAGCGACTCTTGTACCTGGTTTGAATTTACACAGGCGATCTTTGTAGAGGCAGAGGATATTTTGGGTTTCAAATTCACTGCTACGCTTGAACCGTGTGCCACGGAACAGTTTCCGAGACCTGCACCACGTCCTCGGAATTCGGTGATGGAGCATCTGTCTATACGTACGAATGGTTTTGAGGACATTCGGCCTTGGCGTGAAGGCTTGAGAGATTTCCTCTTAGAGCTAAAAGAATAGAATAACACCAATTGAAACTCCCAAATCGTTTATAACGATGCGGGAGTTTTTTGTGTTCTTTCGTTATAATAAGAAGGAAGCAGGTAGTTAATTAGAAATTACAAAGTCGAGGATACTCATGAATAACAAAACAGTTAGTGTACATATCGTCACCTACAACAGTACGGATGACATTAAAGATTGCTTAGAGGCAGTAATGGCACAGGATTATCCTATTGAGAAAATTGTTGTTGTAGACAATGCGTCTTCGGACGATTGTGCAGAAAAAGTGAACACATTTTTAAACGCGATCGATAAAGGGGCTTTTTCAAGTAATTCACTAGAGGATTTAGATCTGTTCAATTCACAAGCTAACATGGAAGCGCCCACGAGCCTGCTATTTATCCAAAATGAAAAAAATAAAGGCTTCGCCCCAGCTCATAACCAAGCTATAGCTGCTACAGAAGCAGATTATGTGCTTGTCCTCAATCCAGATTTGACGCTGGCCTCAGATTATATTTCCAGATTGATCGCACGGATGGAGGCTAACCCGCAAATCGGCAGCGCCACAGGAAAGCTTTTGTTAAAGGCTGATCACGAATTAGTGGATAGCACTGGTCTTCGGATGAACAAGACACGTCGTGCATTTGATCGCGGTGCGGGGGAGCCAGCAGAACTATGGACACAATCGGGGACAGTATTTGGTGTATCTGGGGCAGCGGCGATGTATACTCGGCGGATGATTGAAGACGTTAGTGTTGATGGGGAGTTTTTTGATGCAGATTTTTTTGCCTATAAGGAAGATGTGGATGTGGCTTGGAGGGCGGAGTTATTCGGCTGGCAGGGGTATTATGATGCTGAAGCAATTGGGTATCATGAACGTGGGTGGAAAACGTCTGGCCGCAGTACCAAACCGATGTTCATCCGGCGAATATCTTACATTAATCGCTACAAAATGATCTACAAGAATGAATCGGCTCGAACTATGCTGAAAACAATCTTGATATCTCTTCCCTATGAAATTGCCGCTCATGGTTATATGCTTCTGAGAGAGCCAAAGTTAATCGTAGCGTGGAAATCCTTTTTCACTCAGCTCCCAGCGTTGAAAAAGAAACGAAAATATATACAGACCATTGTAAAAGAGCGAAAGAAACCCGTAAATTAAACAGTATCTGGTAAAACCTCCCTGAAAGGTCATCTCCTCTCAGGGAGGTTTTATGTTATAATAATTGTCGGTAGATTACTATATTTGTCAGGAGCGTTACGCAGTGAATGTAGATGTAAGCATACTTATTGTCAATTACAACACGTGTCGCCTGACGATGGACTGTATCAGGTCGGTATATGACTCAGAAACGAACTATTCCTATGAGATTATTTTGATAGACAACAATTCCCATGATGATTCGGTAGAGATGATTGGTAGAGAGTTTCCAAGTGTCATGTTGATTGCAAATAACGACAATGTCGGTTTTGCCCGTGCAAATAACCAGGGGATGGAAGCTTCATCAGGACGGTATGTACTATTACTCAATTCAGATACGGTGGTACGCAGGGATACGCTGGAGACGATGATCTCCTTTATGGATGTTCGGTCCGATGTTGGGGCGTCAGGATGTAAGATTATTTTGCCAGATGGGTCGCTGGATAAAGCATGTAAGCGTGGATTTCCTACACCGTCAGCTTCCTTCTATTATGCTTTTGGTTTCAGTAAGTTGTTTCCAGATCGACCGAAGTTTAACGGTTACCAGTTAGGTTATCTGGACCCTGATCTTGATTACCCGATAGATTGTCTGGTGGGTGCGTTTATGCTGCTGCGGCGGGAGACGATTGATCAGGTCGGCGGATTAGATGAAGAATTTTTTATGTACGGTGAGGATTTAGACTGGTGCTATCGTATTAAAGAGGCTGGGTGGGAGGTTTATTATTATCCGAAAACTTCCATCGTACATCTTAAAGGCGGCAGTGCCAGACGTAGACCATTCAAGATCGTCTATGAATTTCACAGGGCAATGATTTTATTTCATCGTAAGCATTATAGTAGGAAGTACAACAGTATTATAAATGGAACAGTATATGCTGGTGTTGGTGTGAAATTTGCTCTGTCCCTTTTGCGGAATGCCCTAATCTTTCCTAAAGCAGTTCCATCACCTGCACAGAGTCTTAGCTCTGCTACGGAAACAGGCGCTCGTAACGATAAGAATACTGAGGTGAGATTATGATTCGGCGGAATCAGAAATTTTTGACACAGCTCTATATGGTTGCTGACTTTCTTGTCATCCAACTGTCCTTTTTAGCGGCTTGGTGGATCAAGTTCAAGAGCGGATGGATGGAATCCTATAACACGCTGCCTGTAGAGTCTTACGCTTATTGGAGTATGATTTATGGCGTAGTAGCTGTCTTAATTGGTATCCTTTTATCGCTTTATTTGCCTAAACGTAAGAAACGTTTTGTCGATGAATTTATTAAGATTTTCCAAGTGCATATCATGAGCATCTTCATCCTGCTCGGTCTAATGTTTTTCGTGAAAGAAATTGATATCTCCCGTACATATCTGGCTATTTATATGGGGTTTAATGTTCTTTCCATTATGCTTTATCGTTATGTGTTGAAGAAGATGCTTAAATCTTTGCGCGAAAAAGGATTGAACCGCCAGTTCGTACTTATCATCGGCGCAGGTACTCTTGGTAAAAGATTCTACAACAATTTGGAACAATATCCTGAGCTTGGATATGAAGCCATTGGCTTTTTAGACGATTACCATACTTGGGACGGGATTGAGGAGCAACGGTATAAACCGATCTTGGGAACGGTTGATCAGTTATCCGGAATGCTGGAGATGCTGCCTGTGGACGAGGTTATTCTAGCCTTGCCGCTCGATGCGCATTCTAAATATCCTTCGATTATTGCGGCCTGTGAAAAAGCAGGGGTACGCACATTGATTATTCCGGATTTCTTTGATTATTTACCGGCGCGCCCTTATTTTGATAACTTTGCAGGTATGCCAATGATTAATGTTCGTGATATTCCACTGGATATGACGGGGAATAAGATGGCAAAACGTTTGTTTGATATCGTGTTCTCTCTATTCGCGATTATTATGATATCTCCCGTGATGCTGATCGTAGCTCTCGGCGTACGTCTTACTTCTCCGGGACCGATTATATTCCGGCAGGAACGGGTGGGACTTAATCGGCGTAATTTTATGATGTATAAGTTCCGTTCAATGAAGATGCAGCAGGATGGGGAAGAGGATACAGGTTGGAGTACGCGGGAAGATCCGCGTAGAACTCGATTTGGAACCTTTATCCGTAAGACAAGTCTGGATGAGCTTCCGCAATTTTTTAATGTGTTACTGGGTCATATGAGTGTAGTTGGCCCACGGCCAGAACGACCATTTTATGTAGAACAATTCCGTGATGAAATTCCGAAGTATATGGTGAAGCACCATGTGCGTCCAGGAATTACGGGCTGGGCACAGAGCAATGGGCTGCGCGGGGACACTTCAATTGAGGAACGGATTAAGCACGATATTTTCTATATCGAGAACTGGTCCTTACTGTTCGACATTCGAATTATTTTCAAAACGATTCGCAACGGCTTCGTTAACAAAAACGCATATTGAGACCTGCACTTATTTAGATTTGTGAAATTTTAATAATACCCCGTTTTGCCACTGGCAGAGCGGGGTATTAATTTTCTAATCTAAACTTTGTAAAGGAAACTCACAACTATGAATAAGAAAAAGATTATTGCAACCGTAGTAATGATTGTCGCACTAATAATGATTCTTGTAATAACGTTGAACAAAGAGGAAGAGCAACCCGTGAGCGGTTTTGAAGCGCACAGAATCGTTGCACATGCCATGGGGGGAATTAACGGCTATACGTATACCAATGCTTGGGAGGCCTTTGTCGCTAACTATGAACGGGGAACTCGCGTATTTGAAGTTGATTTTTTGTTATCGAAGGATGATCAGTTGGTTGCTCGGCATGAATGGACAGGTAATATGAGCAAGCTTTTAGGTCAGTTGGAGGTTCTCCCTGCTAATAAACAGGGTGTGGCACTAGATTACGAGGAATTTATGGACAGCCCTATCCTGAATATATACTCTCCGCTTGATATTGAGAAGGTGCTTGATCTAATGCAGAATTATCCAGATGCTTATATCGTTACGGATACCAAAGAAATCCAACCGGAACTTATAGAGAAGCAATTTACATTGCTGACTGAAGCGGCGCGGCGTCGGGATCCAGCGTTGTTGGAGCGGATTGTTCCACAGATCTACAATCAGCAGATGCTTGATGAGATCAATAAGGTGTATTCTTTTCCAGAAGTGCTTTACACCTTGTACCAATCTAAGGATACGGATGAACAAGTTATTGAGTTTGTTAAAAAAACAGGTGTGGATATTACGATGCCAGTTAGCCGGGCCACCAAGAGTTTTGTCAAACAGTTAAAAAAGATCGGAGCTCGTGTATACGTTCATACAGTGGATGAAGAGGATGAGATTAGAGAGCTATCTCGTATGGGTGTAGACGGATTTTATAGTGATTTTGTGCCTGAAAATGATTTGAATGACCTCAAAGGTATACGCTGAAATCTTTCTCCACTCATTACCACTAATATATCCCCGCAAAGTGGTGCTTTTCTCAGATGCGTATTCTGATATTTTGCGGGGACCTCAAATTTTTATGCGAAAAAATGTTCGTATTTTTGTTCGCTTTAAATTGACACACCTCCTGTGCTGGCATAGACTAGATCTATATCTTTTGCGGCGGCAGGAGTGTTTTGTCTTGCCCAAATGACAATTAAGGATGATTCCCATGAAATCAGTACAGCAAATGATCAAACCTTGGCGGCATGTGTTTAAGTTAGACCCGGATCGTATGATTTCAGATGAGGATTTGGAGGCCGTTTGCTTGTCCGGCACGGATGCCATATTGATAGGAGGCTCTACAGGAGTTACTTATGAGAATACAGTAGATCTCTTATCAAGAGTAAGACGTTTTGAGCTGCCCTGTGCACTCGAGGTATCCGAACTTGAAGCTGCTGTACCCGGATTTGATCTTTATATGATTCCTATGGTGCTAAATACACCCGATCCAGCTTGGATTGTAGGTCATCATCGTCGAGCTATAGAGCGTTATGGATTTATGATCCCATGGGATCAGCTGCTAACGGAAGGTTACGTCGTTTTGAACAGTGATTCTTCAGTTGCGCGGATTACAGGGGCCGAGACAACCATTAATGCTGAAGAGGCGGCTGCGTATGCCCAGGTTGCGGACAAGCTGATGTCCCTGCCAATAGTCTATCTTGAATATAGCGGTAGATTTGGGGAGATGGAGACAGTACGTATAGTGCGTGAGATGGTGGAGCAAGCCCAACTATTTTATGGAGGCGGCATTACTTGTGAGACAGAGGCCGAGCAGGCAGCAGCTCTATGTGATACAGTAGTTGTCGGCAATATTATTTATCGGGATGTAGAGCAGGCAATTCGTACGGTATTAGCAGTTAAAAAGACGGTGCAAGAGCAGTTCGAGTAGCGGCTAGCTTATGGACTACTTATGATTTGTAATTTCATTTTTGGAAAGGAGCATGTTACACATGCAACTTATTAACATACAAGACGCGGTCAGCCGATTGAATCCTCCACAAAGGCAGGCTGTCGAAACTACTGAAGGACCCCTTTTGATTATGGCTGGTGCGGGCAGTGGGAAGACGAGAGTGCTGACTCACAGAATTGCCTGGCTGATTGCTAATCGAAAGGCGCCGCCTTGGGCGATTTTGGCGATTACATTTACGAATAAAGCTGCGAGGGAAATGCAGGAACGTGTATCTAAGCTCGTTGGACCTGAGGGAAGAGATATTTGGGTATCCACCTTTCACTCCATGTGTGTTCGGATCTTGCGGAAGGATATTGAACGGATTGGGTTTACTTCCAACTTCTCGATCCTGGACTCTACAGACCAGTTATCAGTCATTCGTAATTGCATGAAGGAACTGAATATTGATACGAAAAAATTCGAACCGAAAGCTGTACAAGCCATAATTAGCGCATCTAAGAATGAACTGATTACTCCGGCGCAGTATGAGCAAAAAGTCGGTGATTATTTCGAAGGTTTAGTTGCCAAGGTTTATAAAATGTACCAAAGACGCTTGAGAAGCAATAACTCGCTTGATTTTGATGATTTGATTATGAAGACTATCGAATTATTTAAGGAAGTTCCCGAGGTTCTGGATTTTTACCAAAAGAAGTTCAAATACATCCATGTGGATGAGTATCAGGATACGAACAGAGCACAATACATGTTGTGCCGCATGCTGGCAGACAGCCACCACCGCATTTGTGTGGTAGGGGATAGTGACCAGTCGATTTATCGCTGGCGTGGTGCGGATATTACGAACATTCTTAATTTTGAAGAGGATTATCCGGAAGCGAAGACGATTCTGCTAGAACAGAATTACCGTTCAACCGCTAATATCCTGAATGCAGCCAATGGGGTAATTGCACTTAATAGTGGCCGTAAACCGAAAAAGCTGTGGACCGATTCTGAGGAAGGCGCCAAGATTAAGGTGTACCGGGCGGATTCCGAGCATGACGAAGGGTATTTTGTAACCGGAGAAATCAGCAAAAATGTGAAACAAGGTCAAGCTTACCAGAATCACGCGATTCTGTACCGGACGAATGCTCAGTCACGGGTAATAGAGGAAATTCTGATCAAATCAGATATTCCATATCAAATCGTTGGCGGGATCAAGTTCTATGATCGTAAAGAAATCAAGGATCTGCTGGCATATCTACGTTTATTGTCTAACCCTGATGATGATATCAGCCTGACGCGTATTATTAATGTTCCTAAGCGTGGATTAGGGGATACAACGGTTGGCAAGCTGGCAGCTGCGGCTGGTGAACGTGGTGTTTCTATTTTCCGAGTACTGCAAACGGTCGATGATTTGGGCTTTGCTGGACGGACGCGGAATATGCTAGTAGAGTTCTACGATATGATTGAAGCTCTACACCGTATGGTGGAGTTCTTGTCTGTAACCGAATTGACGGAAAAAATACTGGAAATGTCGCAGTACCGTTTGGAGCTGCAAAATGAAAACACACTCGAATCACGCTCGCGGCTAGAGAATATCGATGAGTTCTTATCGGTGACGATGGAGTTTGAAAAGAACAATGAAGACAAGTCGCTGGTCTCCTTCCTCACGGATCTTGCACTTATCGCAGATATCGATAGTGTGAACGATGATGAAGAGGATCGTAGTGATGCGGTTGTGTTAATGACGATGCACAGCGCCAAAGGTCTGGAGTTCCCGACGGTATTTATCGTCGGAATGGAAGAAGGCGTGTTCCCACACAGCCGTGCCTTCCAGGACAACGACGAGCTGGAAGAGGAACGCCGGCTTGCGTATGTGGGGATCACCCGCGCGGAGAAACAACTGTTTCTCTCTTGTGCGCGGATGCGTACGCTCTTTGGGCGGACGACGGCGAACCAACCGTCCCGCTTCTTAGAGGAGATTCCGGAGGAACTGAAGGAAGATACCGTTAAGACTCAAGACCGCTTCCAGCGCGGAGGCGCGGAGGCAGGCGGTGCTTACGGCGGACGCGGCTTCGGCAGCGGCGGCCGTGGGAACTTTGGCGGCCGTGGCGGAGCCGCCGGAGCTACGCCGGCAGGCGGCGGAAGCACGGCGTCAGCGGCGGCAAGCAAGAGCAGCGTGACCGTGACCTCCGGAGGCGCACGTGCTACCGGAGCAGGGGCTGCTGCAGCTGGCGAGTACAAAGCGGGTGACAAGGTCTCCCACGGCAAATGGGGCACGGGCACCGTTGTATCTGTTAAAGGCAGCGGGAATGACACGGAGCTGCAGATTGCTTTTCCGGCACCCGTGGGTGTGAAACGTCTGCTTGCGGGGTTTGCACCGATTACCAAAGTGGAATAATAACAGACAACGATTAACGAACGGATATTTAGACCACGCTAACTTTAGGAAACTTATTGACGGAGGGATGTACCTGCATGGATGCTATGCATGTGATGGAAGAGCTTGTTGCGGAATTAAATAATTATAATTACCACTACTACACGCTGGATGCACCGCTAGTCAGCGATAAGGAATACGATGTTTTATACGACAAGCTTGTAGCACTGGAGGCTGAGAGTGGCTTCGTACTACCGGATTCGCCTACACAACGTGTAGGTGGAGAGCTGCTTAAGGGCTTCACGCCGCATCGGCATCTGGCACCGCTTTGGAGTCTGGATAAAGCACAGAATATTGAACAGCTGCGCAGCTGGAATACCCGGGTGCTCCGGTTAGTGAATGAATACAATCTTAAGAATCCAGACAACCCTCTTCCTGATCCTTGTTATGCAGTAGAACTGAAGTTCGATGGCTTAACGCTGAATTTAACCTATCGTAATGGTGTTCTCGAACAGGCATCAACGCGTGGCAATGGTGTAGTTGGCGAAGGAATACTTGCACAGGTGAAGACCATCAAATCCGTTCCATTGACGATTCCCTTCAAGGATGGGGTCATTGAGGTTCAGGGTGAAGGGATTATGAATCTGTCTGTGCTGGCGGATTATAATACAAGGGCTGCAGAGCCGCTGAAGAATGCGCGTAATGCAGCAGCAGGTGCACTGCGTAATCTTAATCCGAAGACTACTGCGGACCGCCGTTTGAACGCTTTTTTCTATAATGTAGGCTTTGCAGAAGGTGCGGAGTTCGCTGACCATCAGGAAATGATGGATTTTCTGCGGAATAACAAATTTAAAGTGAACCCATACCTGACCTACTGCAATGATTTTGATGATGTAACTGAGCAGCTCGCTGGAATCGAGGAGAGTCGTTCGAGTCTCGATTACCTCATTGATGGGGCTGTAATTAAGGTCACGGATTTCAGAATCCGTGAGGTGCTTGGATATACTGACAAGTTCCCGCGTTGGGCAGTTGCTTATAAATTTGAAGCCGAAGAAACGACGACCGTGCTGGAGTCTGTTAGCTGGAATGTAGGTCGTACAGGTAAAGTGACTCCGCTGGCTCGGGTTGAGGCTGTAGAACTTGCTGGAGTTACCGTTCAGAACTGTACCCTGAATAATGTGGGTGATATTGAGCGTAAAAACTTGAAATTCGCCTTAGGTTCGCGGGTCTTTATTCGCCGTTCCAATGATGTTATCCCAGAAATTCTCGGCAAGGTAACAGAGGAGAATGACGGTGGAGAGATTATTTTCCCTGAGGATTGTCCAGCTTGTGGATATCCGTTAGAAATGCGCGGAGCACATCTTTTCTGTAACAATAAACTGAATTGTAGGCCGCAGATTATCAGTCGGATCACCCACTTTGCTTCGCGTGATGCGATGGATATCGAGACATTCAGTGAGAAGACCGCGGGTCAGCTCTATGATGAGCTTAATGTACATGACTCTGCGGATCTGTATGAACTGAACTTTGAGCAGCTTGTACAGCTGAACCGTTTTGGTGAGAAAAAAGCACAGAATTTGCTGCAAGCTTTAGAAGATAGCAAAGGTAGAGATCTTGCTTCATTTCTTTTTGCGTTAGGGATCCCGAACACAGGTAAAGCAACGACGAAGATGTTGGCTGATCATTTCCGCGATCTGGATGCTGTGATGCAGGCCAAAGCCGAGGAGCTCGCTGAGTTACCAGACATTGGTGGGATTGTCGCCGAGAGCATTGTCAGCTTCTTCGCAGATCCAGTTGTAGTAGCTAATGTTTCCCGCTTGCGGGCGTTGGGTGTGGAAGCGAAGGCTCCTGAGGCGCCACGTCCTGTTAGTACCGATTCCTTCTTTAGTGGCAAAACGGTCGTATTGACCGGTTCCTTGCAAAAGCTTACCCGAGATGAAGCAGCTGAACGTCTGGAAGCACTCGGAGCAAAGGTGTCCGGAAGTGTGTCGAAGAAGACGGATTTAGTTATCGCTGGTGAAAAAGCTGGCAGTAAGCTGGCTAAAGCGCAGCAGTTAGGTATTCAGGTCATTGAGGATGAAGATGAGCTAATTCGCTTGTTGGATATGTAAGTAACAAACTATATTCGATTCCAAAAGGTTCCGGGTTCCATTTCGTTTAAGTGCGAGAGGAGCAGGGGCCTTTTTTGCGTGGATACAACTAAACGTTTCTTTTTTAGAAAAAAATTCGGATGATCTGCTAATATATAGGCTATAGATATTTATTACTATATTTGAAAGGAAACCCTTCCTGTGAAGAGAGAAACGATATTGTTAGTAGATGATGAGAAGGAAATTGTAGAACTGTTAACGATTTATCTCTGTAATGAAGGCTATAGACTGCTAAAGGCTTATGATGGAATGGAAGCGCTGGAATGTCTGCAGAAAGAGGAAGTTGATCTAATTATTCTTGATGTCATGATGCCTAAAATGGACGGGCTAGCTGCATGTATGAAGATCCGTGAAGAGCGGAAAATGCCAATTATCATACTATCAGCCAAAAATACAGATATGGACAAAATCTCCGGCCTGAGCCTCGGGGCAGATGACTACGTGGGCAAGCCGTTTAATCCCTTGGAGATTGTGGCACGAGTAAAATCACAGCTGCGCCGTTATCACGGATTTAATAAGGATAGTAATACGTTGGGAAACGACAGCAAACTAAGCTTTGAGGATCTGACTATAGATACGTCTAAGCATGAGGTGTATGTAGATCAGCAGAAGATTAAACTGACTCCGCGGGAATTCTCTATTCTAGAGCTTTTGGCGAGACACCAAGGTCAAGTGCTTAGCTTGGAGCAAATTTACAATAAGGTATGGAATGAACCTTTTCTAGATGGCGGTAACACAGTGATGGTACATATTCGTAATCTCCGAGACAAAATCGAAATCGATTCGAAACGCCCACGTTATATACAAACCGTCTGGGGAGTTGGCTATAAATTAGACGGACCTTCCTGAAAGGATTAGGTGAGGCTTCTTGAATTCTAAATATATAACGACGATCCGCTGGAAGTTTATGTTCGCTTTTTTGCTGAGTGTGCTTTCAGGCGCTTTGCTGCTTATGGCAGGGTACCAACTCGTCAACTTTATGATCTATCTAAATCCGGCTTCAGAGGCGGCTCCCTATTCACGCATACTGCGCTGGATTATTAATCATATTGGCTCTATGCCACTAATGACAGCAGCGGGTATTATCAGCTTTTTATTATTCTTTTTTATCTACACTCGTAAAGTTGTGCTGTATCTGGAAGAGATCACAAAAGGGATTCGAGAAATTACAAGCTCCGGGATGTCCCATAGAATTGAAGTCAGAACCACGGATGAGCTGGGTGTGCTGGCTGAGAATATTAATGAAATGGCTGAGCGTTTGCAGCACTCCATAGAGGAGGAACGTAAAGCTGTAAATGCAAAAAATGACTTGATCACAGGTGTTTCCCATGATTTGCGCACCCCGCTTACCTCTGTCTTGGGTTTTCTGGAGTACATCGAACAAGATCGATGTCAGGAAGAAGCGGAAATCCGGTATTACGTGGATATAGCCTACAACAAATCCCTGGTGCTGCGTAAACTGATCGATGATCTTTTTGAATACACACGTGTAAATAGTGGAGAGTACCCTTTGGTTATGCAGAGATTGGATTTGAAGGCCTTCATACGGCAGCTGGCGGAGGAGTCAGTTCCTGAACTAACAAAGGCGGATATGATCTATGAAATCGAGGACGTTGCTGATGATTTATGGATAGAGGCTTCGCCTAAAGAATTAGTACGTGCTTATGAAAATTTGATTACTAACGCGATCCGTTACGGCAGAAGCGGCGGGAAATTGGAGATAGGTTTCAGTAAAAAGGAAAATGATGCTGTGGTCCGGATTAGCAACTTTGGAGACAGGATTGAGGAAAGTGATATCCCTTTTATTTTTGAACGATTCTATCGGGCAGAAAAGTCGCGTTCACAGCATACAGGCGGCTCAGGGCTTGGACTTGCGATTGCCAAAAGTATCATCGAACGCCACAATGGCGTTATTTATGTAGAAAGTACATCTCTTCGCACGGATTTTATTACCCGTTTCCCATTCTTCATAGAATCTTAAGAAAACTCTGGCGGGTTCTTAAGATTTGGAAGTTATCCTTGTGGCACAAGGAGGGAACTACCATGCCAAAACTTCGGACGGTTCGTATTAGCTATTTATATATTTTTATGGGTTGCGCTCTTTTGAGTGCTGCCTTTCTTTTTGTTGTCCAGCGGGCTGTCGCTTTGCTGTATTCTCATTATTCGGGCCAATCAGGAGCCTTTTTTGTCCGGCTTATTCATTGGGTTATTAATCATATGGGTCAAACCCCTAGTGCCATCCTTCTATTTATTCTAGTCTTCGGTGGGCTGTATGTTCTTCGTTCACAGAAAATAGCTGATGATTTGCGCTCGCTAGTGGTGGGAACCTCGGAGCTGGCAGACAAAGGAGTCGCTCAGAACATCAAGGTTCTTTCTGGAGGAGAAATAGGTGAAATTGCTGCTAACCTCAATCGAATGCAAAGAATAGAAGTTCCAAATAGAGATGCAAGCTCAAAGCGGATAGAGGACACACCAGCAGTAGCTTTATTAATAAGGACTAGGGCGATCCTTCGCACCCTCCGTGAGGTTGAAGAGAATGAGGCGGAAGCACATACACTTCTTGCAGCAGCGAATGATGAAGTGCGCAGTATGGAGCGGTTCCTGGAGAACCTGATTATCGAATCATGAGCAGATGGAATTCACGCACCCGGATATTGCGAGTAGGGTACCTATTATTTGATGTGAGTGTTATTAGTACGGTATTGGCGCTTTTGATTATGTTCTATGTATACCAGTATGGGGGGATCGTACTTAACCGGCATGAGGATAGGCTGCAATTGCCAGAATCAAGTCTCATCACAGCTTCAGATGGAACAGTTATACGAATGACTCCGCTACCGAGCTCGGGTTATAGGCTTACAGCAGAGCTTGAGGAGATGCCGGCTTTATTAATAGATACTTTTTTAACAGTAGAAGACCGCCGTTTTTATAGCCATCAAGGGGTCGATTATAAAGGGATATCACGCGCTTTCTTAAAAAATATCTTGGACATGAGTTTATCAGAAGGTGGCAGCAGTATTACTCAACAGCTTGCTCGCAATCTTTTTTTGAACAGAGATAAGAATATGCTGCGCAAGTTAAATGAAACCTCTATTGCTTTTGCCTTGGAGCAGCGACTGACGAAACGTGAGATTTTGCAGCTGTACCTCAATCAGATTTATATGGGGCGGGGACAATATGGAGTAAAAGCAGCAGCGAAGCGTTACTTCGGCGTGTCTGATCTGAAAAAATTGGAGATCTGGCAAATAGCTACTCTAGCGGGAATCCCTAAAGGCCCCTCTATTTATAACCCAGTAGACAATAGTGCATTATCCAAAACGAGAAGAAATCTAGTGCTAAAGATGATGTTCAATCAGCGACTAATCACGTATGAGCAAATGCAGGAAGCTATGAATAAACAATATCAGCCTCCAGCTGCGGTCGAAAATGGGGTTGCCGGAGTGTATTATGTGGATGCCGCCCTTAAGGAAGCGGCTCAGATCACAGGGGAATCTGTAGAGGAGCTTCGTACAGGCGGCTACACTATAGTTACAGGTTTGAACATCAAAGCACAGCAGGCACTTGAGCAGGCCGTTCTCAAAGAGGCTTCATTTCCACCTGACGGAAAAGATCAGCAGGTAGAAGCAGCTATGACCATAATGGATCATCGTACAGGAGAAGTAGTGGCATTGATTGGTGGGCGAGATCAAAACGAGGGCAATTTGAACAGAGCTATTATTGATGCACGTCAGCCGGGTTCCAGCTTTAAGCCGATCATTGATTATGGACCTGCACTCGAGAGCGGGAAATTTAACCCGAATAGTATGCTGTCCGACCGTAAAGTTGCTTATGGCAGCTATAAGCCTGAGAACTTGAACGGTATATACCAAGGTCAGGTCACAATGAACACAGCTTTGCAAAAATCCATCAATGCACCAGCCGTATGGCTATTGAAGCAGGTTGGAATCTCTTCTGCGCGGCAATTTGCCGCCAAATTAGGAATTGTACTGACGGAGGAGGACAATCATTTATCTATAGCTTTGGGGGGGCTTCATAACGGGGTTTCTCCACTAAAAATGGCCCAGGCCTACAGTGTCTTTGCTAGTGGAGGCAAATTTAATGCGGCTCATATGGTGCGCTCCATAACGGATTCAAAAGGGAAGGTCTTGTATACTCATCCCTCTGAATCACGTCAGGTAATCTCGCCGCGTACCGCAGAAGCGATGACGGCTATGTTACGCAATGTTGTTAATGAAGGAACAGGGAAAAAAGCGCAGATGAACAGACCAGTAGCGGGAAAGACCGGTACGACCCAATTGGACTTGACTGGCGTGAGCAAGAAAGCCAATCGGGATCTTTGGTTTGTAGGCTTTACTCCGGAGTGGACAGCTGCGGTATGGATGGGTTTTGATCGTACGAATCAGGATAATTATATGACTGAAGGCAGCGGGAAGGCTGCCGCTCTATTTTCTACAGTAATGAGTAAAGCCTTAAGTGATCATTGAGAAGTTATTGCGCCGCCCATTCTTCTAATTTCTCATCTCTAGGAAGCAGCAAGGCAAGAAACCCAAGCAGCGGGAGGAAGCCGCAAGCGATGAACACTTTAGCAATCCCGATACTATCAATGAGGTTGCCGAGGACTAATGAGCCGATCCCGCCGAGTCCAAAAGCAAGTCCCGTGATCAGACCTGAAACTGTGCCAATGTTGCCCGGATATAGCATTTGAGCATAAATGACGGTAACAGAGAAGCTGGATAGAAGGATGAAACCGCCAATCAGCAGCAATACAGCCGCCCATAATGGACCTACGAAGGGTAGAGCAAGCGCAAAGGGAACGGTTCCGACCATTGACAGTAAGATGAGATTACGTCGTCCAAAACGGTCAGCCAGCGGACCCCCAAAAAATGTACCCACTGCACCAGCAGCCAAATACATAAAAATATAGATTTGGGCTTTATCCAGTGTCATTTGATATTTGTCCATTAGATAGAAGGCGTAGTAGCTGCCGATAGAAGCGCCATACCAAGACCTAACAAAGACTAGGAATACAAGAATAATCGTTGCTGTTCGTATGCTTTTTCGGCGGCCGGGGTCGATTGCTCGTGCTGTTGATTTTTTATGAAAGGTATAACCGGCATCTAGCATTTCTCTATACCAGCGAGCGACATAGGTCTGAACAGCAATCCCGGCAGTCGCGACGATCGTGAAGCCTAGGGCACCAATCTGGCCAAAGGGGATGAATACCCATTTCGTAAGCATTGGACCAAGGGACTGTCCAGCATTGCCGCCCACTTGAAAAATAGATTGTGACAATCCCTTTCGCTGACCTGCGGCCATATGAGCAACGCGCATTCCTTCTGGATGGAAGGTCGCTGATCCGAATCCGATCAGGATAACCGAGAATAAGACCAGAAAATAGCTATTGGCATAAGCCAATAGAAGTACACCTAAAAATGTGCTGCACATACCCAGCGGTAATAATATAGGACGGGGTTTACGGTCTGCAGCATATCCAATGACGGGTTGGATTACTGATGACGTCATATTTAAAGCGAATGAGATCCATCCAATCTGGGCGAAAGAGAGCAGTAGATTATCTTTGAGAATAGGGAAGATTGCTGGAATGACTGCCTGTATAGAATCATTGAATAAATGAACAAAACTGACAGCTAACAAAATTTTATAAATTGTTGCCTGCTGCAGATTACGCTGCTCCTTGTCCTTGCTGTCTACTGTGGACGCAGCGTCTGTAGGTTTGGTCTTCATTTTGACTCCTCTCTGTACGGATAGTTAGAAGGTAAGATTGGCGAATACGATAAATTCTATTTAGCCACAAATAATGGATGAATGGTATCAATTTGTGTTGTATCGAAGTTATTTATACGAATGATTTTTTTATTTCAAAAAAAGCTTGCAAACTCAATGACAGCATGGTATATTATCTCTTGTGCTTACGACGCATCGCACATACGGAACACAAGCGATGAAAAAATAAGTTGACAAGATAGAAACAAACATGATATACTATAATTCCTGTGCAAGAGACATTGAATGTCAAAATGCTAGGAGCAAGTTCTTTGAAAACTGAACAAATGGAACACGTTAATTTTTAAAAAGATTCATTTAATGAATCGTCAGTTTCAAAATGAGCAAATCGCTCTTTTCAATACTAATTGGAGAGTTTGATCCTGGCTCAGGACGAACGCTGGCGGCGTGCCTAATACATGCAAGTCGAGCGGAGTTATTTTGAAAGCTTGCTTTCAAAATAACTTAGCGGCGGACGGGTGAGTAACACGTAGGCAACCTGCCCTTCAGACTGGGATAACTACCGGAAACGGTAGCTAATACCGGATAATTTCTTTTTTCTCCTGAGAGAAGAATGAAAGACGGAGCAATCTGTCACTGAGGGATGGGCCTGCGGCGCATTAGCTAGTTGGTGGGGTAACGGCCCACCAAGGCGACGATGCGTAGCCGACCTGAGAGGGTGAACGGCCACACTGGGACTGAGACACGGCCCAGACTCCTACGGGAGGCAGCAGTAGGGAATCTTCCGCAATGGGCGAAAGCCTGACGGAGCAACGCCGCGTGAGTGATGAAGGTTTTCGGATCGTAAAGCTCTGTTGCCAGGGAAGAACGTCCGGTAGAGTAACTGCTACCGGAGTGACGGTACCTGAGAAGAAAGCCCCGGCTAACTACGTGCCAGCAGCCGCGGTAATACGTAGGGGGCAAGCGTTGTCCGGAATTATTGGGCGTAAAGCGCGCGCAGGCGGCTATTTAAGTCTGGTGTTTAAACCTTGGGCTCAACCTGAGGTCGCACTGGAAACTGGGTGGCTTGAGTACAGAAGAGGAAAGTGGAATTCCACGTGTAGCGGTGAAATGCGTAGATATGTGGAGGAACACCAGTGGCGAAGGCGACTTTCTGGGCTGTAACTGACGCTGAGGCGCGAAAGCGTGGGGAGCAAACAGGATTAGATACCCTGGTAGTCCACGCCGTAAACGATGAGTGCTAGGTGTTAGGGGTTTCGATACCCTTGGTGCCGAAGTTAACACAGTAAGCACTCCGCCTGGGGAGTACGGTCGCAAGACTGAAACTCAAAGGAATTGACGGGGACCCGCACAAGCAGTGGAGTATGTGGTTTAATTCGAAGCAACGCGAAGAACCTTACCAGGTCTTGACATCCCTCTGAATCCGCTAGAGATAGCGGCGGCCTTCGGGACAGAGGAGACAGGTGGTGCATGGTTGTCGTCAGCTCGTGTCGTGAGATGTTGGGTTAAGTCCCGCAACGAGCGCAACCCTTAACTTTAGTTGCCAGCAGGTAAGGCTGGGCACTCTAGAGTGACTGCCGGTGACAAACCGGAGGAAGGTGGGGATGACGTCAAATCATCATGCCCCTTATGACCTGGGCTACACACGTACTACAATGGCCGGTACAACGGGAAGCGAAGCCGCGAGGTGGAGCCAATCCCATCAAAGCCGGTCTCAGTTCGGATTGCAGGCTGCAACTCGCCTGCATGAAGTCGGAATTGCTAGTAATCGCGGATCAGCATGCCGCGGTGAATACGTTCCCGGGTCTTGTACACACCGCCCGTCACACCACGAGAGTTTACAACACCCGAAGTCGGTGGGGTAACCCGCAAGGGAGCCAGCCGCCGAAGGTGGGGTAGATGATTGGGGTGAAGTCGTAACAAGGTAGCCGTATCGGAAGGTGCGGCTGGATCACCTCCTTTCTATGGAGAATCGTTCTCTGCAATGAGGACATTCAAATCGGAAGTTTAACTTCCACAACTAATTAACGTGTATTCATTTGTTCGGTTTTGATGGAATTTGCGGGGCCATAGCTCAGCTGGGAGAGCGCCTGCCTTGCAAGCAGGAGGTCAGCGGTTCGATCCCGCTTGGCTCCACCAACAAACTTCATCTATTTGTTATGTCTATACACTTGATCCTTGAAAACTGGATACCGAAACGAATTTGCGTTTTAGAACATCTTTTAGCAACTTGTGCAAACAAGTAAATGTTATTAGTGAGGTTTTTCTTCGGAAAAATCAAGGTTAAGCTAATAAGAGCACACGGAGGATGCCTAGGCGCCAGGAGCCGACGAAGGACGTGGCGAACAACGAAACTGCCTCGGGGAGCTGTAAGCAAGCTTTGATCCGGGGGTGTCCGAATGGGGAAACCCAGCTGTGGTAATTCGCAGTTACTCATTTCTGAATACATAGGAAATGTAGAGGCAGACCAGGGGAACTGAAACATCTAAGTACCCTGAGGAAGAGAAAACAATAGTGATTCCGTCAGTAGCGGCGAGCGAACGCGGATCAGCCTAAACCTAAGAGCTTGCTCTTAGGGGTTGTGGGACGTCTCACATGGAGTTACAAAGGAATATGGTAGGTGAAGAGGTCTGGAAAGGCCCGCGATAGAGGTAAAAGCCCTGTAACCTAAACTGTGTTCTCTCCGAGACGGATCCCGAGTAGTGCGGGGCACGTGAAACCCCGTATGAATCCAGCAGGACCATCTGCTAAGGCTAAATACTACCTGGCGACCGATAGTGAAACAGTACCGTGAGGGAAAGGTGAAAAGCACCCCGGAAGGGGAGTGAAATAGAACCTGAAACCGTGTGCTTACAAAAAGTCAGAGCCCTATTAATGGGTGATGGCGTGCCTTTTGTAGAATGAACCGGCGAGTTACGTTTAACATGCAAGGTTAAGCCGAGAAGGTGGAGCCGCAGCGAAAGCGAGTCTGAATAGGGCGACTTAGTATGTGGACGTAGACCCGAAACCGTGTGATCTACCCCTGTCCAGGGTGAAGGTGCGGTAACACGCACTGGAGGCCCGAACCCACGTACGTTGAAAAGTGCGGGGATGAGGTGGGGGTAGCGGAGAAATTCCAATCGAACTCGGAGATAGCTGGTTCTCCCCGAAATAGCTTTAGGGCTAGCCTCGGTATAAGAGTAGTGGAGGTAGAGCACTGATTGGGTGCGGGGTCCGCAAGGATTACCAAGCTCAGTCAAACTCCGAATGCCATATACTTATTGCCGGGAGTCAGACAGTGAGTGCTAAGATCCATTGTCAAAAGGGAAACAGCCCAGACCATCAGCTAAGGTCCCCAAGTGTGTGTTAAGTGGGAAAGGATGTGGAGTTGCACAGACAACCAGGATGTTGGCTTAGAAGCAGCCACCATTGAAAGAGTGCGTAATAGCTCACTGGTCGAGTGACTCTGCGCCGAAAATGTAACGGGGCTAAACACACCACCGAAGCTATGGCTAGATGCTTTGCATCTGGGGTAGGGGAGCGTTGTGTAGGGGTTGAAGGTGTACTGAAAAGAGCGCTGGACACTACACAAGTGAGAATGCCGGTATGAGTAACGAAAAGATCAGTGAGAATCTGATCCGCCGAAAGCCCAAGGTTTCCTGAGGAAGGCTCGTCCGCTCAGGGTAAGTCGGGACCTAAGGCGAGGCCGAAAGGCGTAGTCGAAGGACAACAGTTTGAAATTACTGTACCACCGTAATCCGCTATGAGCGATGGGGTGACGCAGGAGGGTAGTGACGCGGACTGATGGATGTCCGTCTAAGCAGTGAGGCTGGTGTGTAGGCAAATCCGCACATCGTTAAGGCTGGGCTGTGATGGGGAGCGAAAATTATAGTAGCGAAGGTCATGATCTCACACTGCCAAGAAAAGCCTCTAGCCAGGAGAAGGTGCCCGTACCGCAAACCGACACAGGTAGGCGAGAAGAGAATTCTAAGGCGCGCGGAAGAACTCTCGTTAAGGAACTCGGCAAAATGACCCCGTAACTTCGGGAGAAGGGGTGCCCCGGTAGTGTGAATAGCACGAGGGGGCCGCAGTGAAAAGGCCCAAGCGACTGTTTAGCAAAAACACAGGTCTGTGCGAAGCCGCAAGGCGAAGTATACGGGCTGACGCCTGCCCGGTGCTGGAAGGTTAAGGGGAGTGGTTAGGGGTAACCCGAAGCTATGAACCGAAGCCCCAGTAAACGGCGGCCGTAACTATAACGGTCCTAAGGTAGCGAAATTCCTTGTCAGGTAAATTCTGACCCGCACGAATGGCGTAACGACTTGGGCGCTGTCTCAACGAGAGATCCGGTGAAATTTTAATACCTGTGAAGATGCAGGTTACCCGCGACAAGACGGAAAGACCCCATGGAGCTTTACTGCAGCTTGATATTGAATTTGGGTACGATCTGTACAGGATAGGTGGGAGCCGTAGAAATCGGAGCGCAAGCTTCGGTGGAGGCGCCGTTGGGATACCACCCTGATCGTATCTAGGTTCTAACCTAGTGCCCTAATCGGGTACGGGGACCGTGTCAGGCGGGCAGTTTGACTGGGGCGGTCGCCTCCTAAAGAGTAACGGAGGCGTTCCAAGGTTCCCTCAGAATGGTTGGAAATCATTCGCAGAGTGCAAAGGCATAAGGGAGCTTGACTGCGAGACCTACAAGTCGAGCAGGGACGAAAGTCGGACTTAGTGATCCGGTGGTACCGCATGGAAGGGCCATCGCTCAACGGATAAAAGCTACCCTGGGGATAACAGGCTTATCTCCCCCAAGAGTCCACATCGACGGGGAGGTTTGGCACCTCGATGTCGGCTCATCGCATCCTGGGGCTGAAGTAGGTCCCAAGGGTTGGGCTGTTCGCCCATTAAAGCGGTACGCGAGCTGGGTTCAGAACGTCGTGAGACAGTTCGGTCCCTATCTGTCGTGGGCGCAGGAAATTTGAGAGGAGCTGTCCTTAGTACGAGAGGACCGGGATGGACGTACCGCTGGTGCACCAGTTGTTCCGCCAGGAGCATGGCTGGGTAGCTACGTACGGACGGGATAAGCGCTGAAAGCATCTAAGCGTGAAGCCCCCCTCAAGATGAGATTTCCCAATTAGTAAGACCCCTTGAAGACGACGAGGTAGATAGGTTGGAGGTGGAAGTGCAGCAATGCATGGAGCTGACCAATACTAATCGGTCGAGGGCTTATCCTATACGTAGAATGCAGATTTGTTTCGGATTCAGTTTTCAGGCGATTAAGCCTGTAACACGCTTAGAAATTCATTGTCACTTCTGGTGATGAACTGAATTTCACGCGGCAGCGTCTGTTTCACAGACGCATGTTTGGTGGCGATAGCGGAGGGGTTCCACACGTACCCATCCCGAACACGACCGTTAAGCCCTCCAGCGCCGATGGTACTTGGACCGAAGGGTCCTGGGAGAGTAGGACGTTGCCAAGCACAAATAGACCACTGTTGATAACTCGACAGTGGCTTTTTTGCGTCTATTATAGATTGTGGAAAACTTGTGGATAATTCATTGGGATTTGCAGAAAACTTACGCACATGTGGATAGATGATTAAAAGGCGAAAAATCACCGGATGGTGTGGATTAAGTACATATTTATGTAGATCTGTCAACAGAAAACCTTAGTAATACACGGGTTGCTGTGGATATAGTCATATTTATGTGGATAGAGGGATTGATAAGTGGATAATTATTTTAACTTGAATAGGACAAGATTACAAGACTATTTTTAAAACAGCTTAAGGCTGTGGATAACTAAATAAAGTTCGAAAAATATCCTTATAATTCGCACACCATACACTCTCTTGTTATACTAACCATAAAAGTAAATTCATAAATGATGAGGTGAGTTTTGTGGATATCAGACAGTTGCACTCAGAAGAGTTTGATCTAAGCATGGATTTATCTGAATATGCTTTTCAATACAAGCTGCCCAGTGAGAAAAGGGCGAATGCTAAGGAAAGATTTAAAGCAGAACGCGTATGGGGTGCTTTTGAAGAAGGTACTTTGGAAGCCAAACTTACTCTTCTTCCATTCGAAGTGTACATACAAGGTAGATTAGTACCTATGGGAGGGCTCGCAGGGGTAGCGACATGGCCGGAGAATCGCAGACAGGGACATGTGGCAAAGCTCCTGGCGCATACGCTGCAAACGATGAATGAGGCGGGGCAGACATTATCTTTTCTGCATCCGTTCTTGATCCCCTTTTATCGCAAATTTGGTTGGGAAGTTTATTGTGAATATAAGAAATACTCCATTCCTGTTGCCAAGTTTCCCAAGAAGGTTGAAGTTGAGGGCAAGGTAAGACGTGGTGTTAAAGATATCGAAGTATTGGACAACTTATACAATCGTTTTGCAGTTAGATATAACGGGACACTTAAGCGCGATTTGGACTGGTGGGAGAACTCTGTTCTGGATGATGAAGGTCAGATTGCGGTATTTTACTCACAGCTTGGGGAACCTGAAGGATACGTACTATATAAGATAGAAAATAGAGAACTGGTCATTGATGAATTTGTGTTTTTGAACGAACAGGCCCGGCAGGGGCTGTGGACATTTCTTGCGAATCACGATTCGATGGTGACCGGTGCATCGCTAAAACTGGTGCCATCCGATGATATGTTACCCTTTTTGCTGTCTGATCCGCGTATAGAGCAGGAGAATTATCCTTATTTTATGGCGCGTATTGTGAATGCTAAAGTATTTGTGGAGAGTTATTCTTTTAAGCGTCACAGCAGTCAGAAGAAGCAGGTTATTTATATTGAAGATAAATATGCCCCATGGAATGACGGGTTGTGGGAATGGACGGTCTCCGAAGAGGGAGCAGCAGCTTTCTTGCGTATAGAGGGTGAACGGGATGCAGCTGACTTAAGCTGTGATATTGGTACGCTGACGATTCTAATGTTTGGATATAAACGCTCGGCAGAGCTGGCTCGTTATGGACTTGTGACTGGTAATCCGACGTCTCTGGAATGGCTCGAAGAAATCATACCGCAAGCTGAAACCGCACTTTTTGATCATTTTTAGAAAATAATTAGGCTCTCCCCTTCGAAAGATGCTGGGAGAGTTCTTTATTTCCGAATACATTCGCTGAAAAAAGTGAAAAATAAGAGAATCCTCTTGGAATTAGCACAGAATATGTTATAATATTAAAAAGTCAAAGAAAGTCAAAGTCAACGCACCTGATGACATACAGTGCGATCCTCTGAATTCGTGAAGTTTTCTTCAGACTTATATGAATGAAGTTCACTAATGAATGTCATTAAGGATGCGGCCGCAAGCGATATTATGAAGCTTTAAAGAGCACTGGAGGATGAGTGATGCGCAATATCTCTGATATTATTGAACAATATCTGAAGAATATTTTGCATGAAAGTCCCGAAGGTACGGTGGAAATCCAGCGAAATGACCTGGCGGACCAGTTCTCATGCGTACCGTCACAGATCAATTATGTTATTAGTACACGCTTTACACTGGAAAAAGGCTATGTGGTGGAAAGTAAGCGTGGTGGCGGGGGATATATTCGTATTCAACGTTTTGAATTGCCGCCCAACGTGGCACTGCATGCCCATTTAAACCATACTATAGGTGGCGGGATAGATCAGAACGCTGCCGAAGGGTTGATTTATCAGCTGGAGGAAGCTGGTTTTCTAAGCAAGCGTGAGGCGTGTCTTATGCGCGCTGCTGTTTCTCGGGATTGCCTAACGGTTAAGATTCCATATCGGGATGAGATTCGGGCCAAGATTATGAAGGCGATGTTAATCTCTTTGTTAGGCAAATAATTGTCAATCATAAGGGAGGGGCTTTCGCTTATGCAATGTCAGGAATGTGGCGTCAAGCCAGCAACACTCCATTTCACCAAGATCGTGAATGGAGAGAAGACAGAATTTCATATCTGCGAGAGCTGTGCTCGGGAGAAGGGTGAACTGATCCCGGGAACTGCTGGAGGATTCTCCATTCACAGCTTGCTGTCTGGTCTGCTTGATCTTGAAGGGGCCGGTAAGGAAAAGACGGCTGCTACGAAGACTACGCAGAGTCTGCAATGTGAGAATTGTGGGATGACGTACTCGCAGTTTAGCAAATTGGGTCGTTTTGGCTGCAGCTCCTGTTATAAATATTTTAACAGTGCACTGGACCCGCTCTTTAAACGGGTGCATGGCAGCACTTCTCATGTAGGCAAGATTCCCAAACGTGCTGGAGCACAGATTGTGTTCAAACGGCAAATTGATGAATTGAAGCTGGAATTACAGCAAAGTATCGCACAGGAGGAATTCGAAACTGCGGCAGAGCTGCGGGATCAAATTCGCCAACTTGAAAAAGAAATGGCACAAGAGTAAAGTCTTTGATATATAGGGGGGATATGACATGTCAAGTCTCCGATTTACTGAACAAGCGCTTAGTGATTGGATGCGCTCGGGAGGCAGTCACTCCGAGATTGTAATTAGCAGCCGTATGCGTATTGCACGTAATTTAGAGCATCTTCCATTCCCTATGCTTGCTTCCTTAGAGCAATCGGAAGAAGTATTAGAGCTGCTGGCCCCTGTGTTTCATGGGGAAACTGCTGCCGAATTCGGATCTTTTCAACTGATAAAGCTTGCTGAAGTGAATGAACTGGACAAAAAGGTATTGGTCGAGAAACATCTTATCAGTCCTAATCTGGCCAATGATTCACGTGGCGCAGCTGTAATATTAAATGAAGATGAGTCGGTCAGCATCATGATTAACGAAGAAGACCATCTGCGGATTCAATGTCTGTTCCCGGGTCTTCAGGTAAGAGAAGCATGGGAACGTGCGACCGCCATCGATGATATCTTCGAATCGGCTGTTAATTACGCTTTTGATGATAAAAGAGGATATTTGACCAGTTGTCCCACCAATGTGGGTACAGGGCTGCGTGCCTCAGTAATGCTGCATTTGCCAGCACTAGTAATGACCCAACAGATCAATCGCATATTGTCAGCAGTGAATCAAGTGGGATTGACTGTAAGAGGAATTTATGGTGAGGGCAGCGAAGCAGTAGGGAACATCTTTCAAATTTCCAATCAGATTACTCTCGGTCAAACGGAAAGTGAAATCATCGAGAACCTTCACAGTGTAGTCACCCAGATTATAGAGCATGAACGAAATGCCCGTGAAAGGCTGCTTGTAGATTCCGCTTTAAGAATTACAGACCGAGTCAAAAGATCTTATGGGATTTTGTGTTATGCCGCTCTAATGGAGCTTAAAGAATCCGCACAACGGCTATCTGATGTGAGACTTGGGGTCGACCTTGGCATACTGGAAGGCCCTTCGATTTCCGTGCTTAATGAGCTTAACGTTAAGACACAGCCAGGATTTCTGCAAAAAATGTTCGGTGATGAGATGAACGCCACTGAACGGGATATGTATCGGGCGAAACTGCTCCGAGAAACACTGGGAACACAACATTAATATAGATATTTATTATTCATGGAGGTGCAGGAGATATGATGTTTGGAAGATTTACGGAACGCGCACAAAAAGTGCTAGCGCTAGCGCAGGAAGAAGCTGTTCGTTTAGGACACAACAATATTGGCACAGAACATATTTTGCTAGGACTTATTCGTGAAGGAGACGGCATTGCTGCTAAAGCATTAATCGCTTTGGGTCTGGGTCTTGAGAAAATCCAGGACGAAGTGGAGACACTGATTGGCAGAGGCCAAGAACAACCTACGAACATTGCTTATACTCCTCGCGCCAAAAAAGTAATCGAGTTGTCGATGGACGAAGCCCGCAAGCTGGGACATACGTATGTCGGCACTGAGCATATTCTGCTAGGACTTATTCGTGAAGGAGAAGGTGTCGCGGCTCGTGTGCTTAATAACCTCGGCATCAGCTTGAACAAAGCTCGTCAGCAAGTGCTTCAGCTTCTGGGAAGCAGCGAGGCTGCATCCAGCCATAGCGGAACACCTGCTAATGTCAGCACACCGACTCTAGACGGTCTAGCACGCGATTTGACGGCTTATGCCAAGGATGGCAACCTGGATCCAGTTATCGGTCGTAGCAAGGAAATTGAACGTGTTATTCAGGTACTGAGCCGCCGGACGAAGAACAACCCGGTGTTGATAGGTGAACCTGGGGTGGGTAAAACAGCTATTGCTGAAGGCTTGGCCCAAAAGATCATTAATAATGAAATTCCAGAAACACTGCGCGACAAACGCGTAATGACGCTCGATATGGGCTCTGTAGTGGCTGGTACTAAATATCGCGGTGAGTTTGAAGACCGCCTCAAGAAAATCATGGATGAGATTCGCCAAGCGGGGAATATCGTACTCTTTATCGATGAGCTTCATACGCTGATCGGTGCTGGTGGCGCAGAAGGTGCTATTGATGCATCTAACATTCTTAAGCCGGCTTTAGCCCGCGGAGAACTTCAGTGCATCGGTGCGACGACGCTGGATGAATATCGTAAATATATTGAAAAAGATGCAGCTTTGGAGCGCCGTTTCCAACCTATTACGGTGGATCAGCCATCTCCAGAAGAAGCGGTACAAATTCTATTTGGACTTCGTGATCGTTATGAAGCACATCACCGTGTGAAAATTACGGATGAAGCTATCGTGGAAGCTGTAAAGCTGTCTGATCGTTACATTCCGGATCGTTTCCTGCCGGATAAAGCCATTGACCTTATCGATGAAGCAGGGTCTAAAGTAAGGCTTCACTCTTACACTATCCCGCCAAATCTGAAGGAACTAGAAATGCGCTTGGATGATATCCGCAAGGAGAAGGATTCCGCTGTTCAGAGCCAAGAGTTTGAGAAAGCGGCTGCCCTGCGTGATACGGAGCAAAAAATCCGTGAAGAGCTTGATACGACTAAGAACCAGTGGAAAGAAAAGCAAGGACGCACCGATTCTGAAGTTACTCCTGAAGATATCGCACAGGTTGTAGCAAGCTGGACGGGGATCCCTGTAAGCAAGCTGAAGGAAGAAGAGACCGACCGTCTGCTTAATATGGAAGCTCTGCTGCATGAACGAGTGATTGGTCAGGACGAAGCTGTTAAGGCTGTCAGCCGGGCATTGCGCCGGGCGCGTGCGGGTCTTAAAGATCCGAAACGTCCAATGGGCTCCTTTATCTTCCTCGGTCCTACGGGCGTAGGTAAAACTGAGTTGGCACGTGCGCTTGCTGAAGCCATGTTCGGCGATGAGAATGCGGTCATCCGTATTGATATGTCGGAATACATGGAGAAGCACTCCACGTCCCGTTTAGTTGGTGCCCCTCCTGGATATGTCGGCTATGAAGAAGGCGGCCAATTAACAGAGAAGGTACGTCGTAAACCATACTCTGTAGTACTGCTTGATGAAATTGAAAAAGCGCATCCGGAAGTATTCAACATTTTGCTGCAAGTGCTTGAAGATGGTCGTCTTACCGACTCTAAAGGCCGGGTAGTTGACTTCCGTAATACACTTATCATTCTGACCTCTAACGTAGGCGCACAGGCAATCAAGAAGAATTCGACGCTTGGATTCACGGCTGTGCAAGATGCAGGAGCAGAATATGGCAATATGAAGGGCAAGGTTATGGAAGAGCTCAAGAAGAGCTTCCGTCCAGAGTTCTTGAACCGGATCGACGAAATTATCGTCTTCCACTCACTCGATGAGAAACATATCGCTGAGATCGTTACGTTGATGTCTGATGAGCTCCGCAAGCGCCTGCGTGAATATGATGTTGATTTCGTACTCACGGATGCAGCGAAGGCCTTCTTGGCTAAAGAAGGTTATGACCCAGCCTTCGGTGCGCGTCCATTGCGTCGGGCAATTCAGAAGCATATTGAGGACCGCCTTTCTGAGGAATTGTTGAGAGGAAATATCCAAAAGGGTGATTCCCTCAATATTGATGAGGTGGGCGGAGAGCTTGTGGTGACTAAAGTGGACGCTCCAGTAGCGCCAGCGCTTGAAAAAGAAGTAGAATCCGAATAAAATAAACAAGGCTTTCGCTCCTTATTTATAGAGGAGCGAAAGCTTTTTTTATTGGAAATAGATCAATTTAAAATATACATTTAATGCAAATACCGAATGACCTTTCGTTAAAGGGGTAGAAATGGTAAACTTTCATTAGAAGAAAATGATCCGAATTGTAAACAGTTCGGACCGTAAGGAGAACAAATGGCTAAAGCAAAAACAAAATTTTTTTGCACCGACTGTGGATACGAATCGCCAAAATGGTTCGGGAAATGCCCAGGGTGCCAGGCTTGGAACTCCATGGTGGAGGAAACGGAAAGCGTAGTCAAAACACAGGGAATGAATGCCCCTATTTTTCATAGTAAAGAAAAGGCACAGTCGATCATAAGTATAGAAAGTGACAAGGAACCGCGCATACTGACAGGTATAGGTGAGCTTAACCGTGTTCTCGGTGGGGGGATCGTACCAGGATCGCTGGTACTAGTAGGGGGAGACCCAGGAATCGGTAAATCTACGCTCTTATTACAGACCTCGCACGCCCTTACAACACAGGGATTGCGAGTACTGTATATCTCGGGCGAAGAATCGGTAAGGCAAACTAAGCTGCGCGCGGATCGCCTCGATGCGTTGTCAACGGAGCTTTATGTACTATGTGAGACAAATATGGAAAGCATAGAAGAAGCGATCGAACAAATCCAGCCACAATTTCTTGTCATCGATTCTATTCAGACCGTATTTATGCCAGAAGTAACGAGTGCGCCAGGCAGCGTGACCCAGGTTCGGGAGTGTACGACAAGATTTATGCGTATCGCTAAGATTCGTGGAATTGCAACAGTTCTCGTTGGTCATGTTACCAAGGAAGGGGCTATTGCTGGACCACGGATGCTTGAACATATGGTGGACTGCGTGCTGTATTTTGAGGGTGAGCGGCATCATACGTATAGACTTTTGCGGGCTGTAAAAAACCGCTTTGGCTCTACGAATGAAATCGGCATTTTCGAAATGGGTGAAGCGGGGCTTACCGAAGTAGAGAATCCATCGGAGCTCTTTTTATCGGAACGTCCGCTTGGCGTGGCTGGTTCTACTGTGGTGGCCAGTATGGAGGGAACTAGACCTGTGCTTGTAGAACTTCAGGCACTTGTTGCTGCCACCCACTTCCCTTCTCCACGGCGAATGTGCACAGGCATGGATCACCAGCGGATGGCACTTATTATCGCTGTACTCGAGAAACGGATGGGCATGTTCCTGCAGAATCAGGATGCATACCTGAATGTTGCCGGGGGAGTAAAGCTGGATGAACCGGCGATTGATCTAGCTGTAGCTATTAGTATCGCCTCCAGTTTTCGTGATATTTCAACAAAACCTTACGACGTTTTCTTCGGAGAAGTAGGACTTACCGGTGAGGTAAGAGGCGTTTCGCGCGCGGAAATGCGCGTTAAGGAGGCCGCGAAACTTGGCTTCCGGCGGGTGATTATGCCTGAGAAGAGCATGAAGGGATGGAAGCACCCGCAAGATATCCAGATTATTGGCGTCAGTACCGTAGCAGATGCACTATCGGTCGCGTTAGATTAGGGGGCACAGGGATATGAAAGAATATAACCAATTAGAGAATATGAATGATCTGCTCAGACTGGCGGCACCGGGTACACCTTTTCGGGAAGGTTTGGAGAATGTGCTGCGCGCTAAGACAGGGGCGCTTATTGTCGTAGGGTACAGTCCTGAGGTGATGGACGTAGTGGATGGCGGATTCTCCATTAACTGCGATTTTTCGCCCAATTATTTATATGAGCTAGCTAAAATGGACGGAGCTATTATTCTAAGTGAGGATTTAAAGCGTATATTGTATGCTAATACACAACTTATACCGGATTCCTCTATCTCATCCATCGAGACGGGGATCCGTCACCGGACCGCGGAGCGGGTAGCGAAGCAAACGGGTAAGCTGGTAGTTTCCATTTCACAACGCCGCAATATCATCACGCTATATCAAGGCTCGATACGTTATGCGCTCAAAGAGATCGGAGCTATTTTGGCAAAGGCTAACCAAGCGATTCAGACACTCGAGAAGTATAAAGCAGTGCTCACGCAAGGACTGACGAATTTGTCAGCTTCAGAATATGAGGGCATTGTTACCGTTGCTGAAGTAGTGGGTGTTATCCAGCGTGTAGAGATGGTTTTGCGCATAAAAATGGAGATCAAACGCTATATCAACGAATTGGGCAACGAAGGACGCCTGATCAGCATGCAGATGGAAGAACTGGTTGGAAATACAGAGGAAGAAGCATGGCTTCTATACAGAGACTATGCTAAGGAAGAGCAGGAAGATAAAATCCGTGAAATTATCGCCGGTCTCAAACGGATAAGCGATGATGATCTGATGGATGACAACCATATTGCCCGTATATTGGGTTATTCTTCTACGGCAATTACCTCTGAAGAAGTGGTGACTCCACGTGGTTATCGCCTGCTTAACAAAATTCCGCGGCTTCCGAATGTGATCATTCACAATCTGGTGGAGCGGTTTGAAATGCTGCCTAATTTGATGTCCGCAAGCATAGCTGAATTGGATGAAGTGGACGGAATTGGGGAGGTGCGGGCCCGTAATATTCAGGATGGGCTCAAACGTTTACAGAAGCAAGTTCTTATTGACAGGCAAATGTAAATAACATACAATCACGTAATATTGGGGACGTTAAAGGCCAAAGTTAGAAAATTGAGGTGAAGAAATGATACAAAAATCAATTCCGAGTCTTTTTACGATAGGTAATTTGATGCTCGGAATGTTTGGTATCATGATGGCGTTTGACGGTAAGATTAGCATGGCCGCTATCATGGTTATTATTGCTATGCTGTTAGACGGCTTAGATGGTCGAGTAGCTCGCGCTCTAAAATGCGAAAGCGAATTTGGCAAGGAGTTGGATTCCTTATCTGATGTCGTTTCTTTCGGAGTCGCACCGGCCGTTATTTTGTACGTCTCAAGCCTGCAGGATCTGAACTCTGCATTAGGCTGGACAGTAACTGCAATTTTTCCGGTGTTTGGTGCTTTGCGCTTAGCCCGTTTTAATGTTCGTCCGGGGGTTCCGGGTTATTTTATCGGTTTGCCAATTCCTGCTGCAGGTGGTGTACTGGCCACATTAGCTCTTTTTAATAAAGATGTTTCGGCTCCGTTTATGATTGTTGCTACACTGCTCTTATCCTATTTGATGGTCAGCACTGTTAAATATCCTAATTTCAAAAAGATTGGATTGCCGAAAAAAGCGGTGGTTGGAGCGCCAGTGGTTATTGTTGTTGCAGTGGCTGTAGCTGTTGTGTTCCCAGAGCAAATCGCTAAGCTGATCTTTGTCTTACTTGGAATTTACGCATTATACGGCTTTAAGCAAAATATTGATCGGTTGACAGCCAGACGCCGTCATCGTCGTCGTAGCCGTTCAGAGGATAAAGTGTATCACTCCAAGAATGGTTAATCGGCCCATAAAGGTAAGGTAACTGAATAAATTATGACCAAAGGTTTTGTCTTCCCTGGGGGATGGCAAAGCCTTTTTGCATTTCCAGCGCTAACCCAAGTTTATCGTCTTGAAAATTGGAACATACTGGTGAGGAATAGATCCATTTAGGATGAATAAAAAGGAGGTGCGTTAGGTTATGTGGAAAAAAGTGATTTTGTCTTTTGCCTTAATATGTGGTGCTTGGTCAGGTTTTTCGCTATACCATGCGCTCGAAAGAGGATTCCCCAAGGGGATGGAAAAGCTGGGTGAAAGCTTACCTGTAGAAGGAAGCATTTTATTTACGGTGCTGGGTGCCATTATTTTTTTGTTTGCGGGGTCTTTATGCGCGGAATGGGGAGGTTCAAAACTGCGGGAGGCGGTTCACTACTGTTCGCGTATTCCAATGAATGAATTAGCTGCAAGTGCAGCTGGGCTTACAGGGGGGCTTCTGTTATCTCTCTTGTTATATCCTGCAATGATCTGGCTGGGGAAAGCTGGGCAGCTGCTGCAAGTGCCGGCAACGTTAGCTTTTGGATACCTGGGACTGCGGATCGGTTTGGAGAAAAAAGAGGAGCTAGCTGCACTTTGGACATCTGGACGCTGGGGCCAAGCGGCTGAGCCGGAAGGCCGCGGGCTTGAGGAACATAAAATCCTCGACACAAGTGTTATTATCGATGGAAGAATCGCTGACATTTGTAAGACGGGATTTATTGAGGGAACCATTGTCATACCTGAATTCGTGCTTGAAGAGCTCCAGCATATTGCTGATTCTTCGGATCTGTTGAAGCGGAACCGGGGACGGCGTGGGCTTGATATTCTCAATAAAATTCAAAAAGAGCTTGATGTGAAGGTATTGATCTATGAGGGAGATTTTGAAGAAATCTCTGAGGTTGACAGTAAGTTAGTGAAGTTAGCGAAGGTACTGCAAGGTAAAGTAGTCACTAATGATTTCAACTTAAATAAGGTTTGCGAATTGCAGGGTGTTTCGGTTCTGAATATTAACGATCTGGCGAATGCTGTGAAGCCAGTAGTGCTGCCTGGTGAGGAAATCGTAGTTCAGGTCATTAAGGATGGCAAAGAGCATGGGCAAGGTGTAGCCTACTTAGACGATGGAACGATGATTGTTGTAGAGGGCGGACGGGAATATATCGGGACTACGATGGAGGTTCTGGTCACTAGCGTGCTGCAAACTTCGGCTGGCCGAATGATATTTGCTAAGCCAAAACTTTTAGAAAAAGCGCAATAAGTAAAGATAAAGTGTATGGGGACTGTCCTATGGGTTGGAAATGCCCGCCAAACACGTTATGATGGGATTATACGTGAAAGACAGGAGCCAGATTAATGTCAAACAGTGTGGGCGTCGTCATTGTGGCGGCAGGCAGAGGAACGCGAATGGGAACTGCGGAGAGCAAGCAATATTTGTTACTGCAGGGGAAGCCGATTATCGTTCATACGCTGGAGGTATTCCAGCAGCACGAATTGATCTCTGAAATCGTGCTCGTAACCGGTGAAGAGGATATTGAACGCTGCCGGGAATGGATACAGCTCTATAAGCTGGACAAGGTTAAGGCTATAGTAACTGGTGGATCTGAGCGTCAGCATTCCGTACATAAAGGGTTGTTGAAACTTACGACACAGTGGGTAATGGTACATGATGGTGTTCGTCCGTTTGTACAGCCGAATGAAATTGAGGCTTGCTACGAACGAGCGAAGCAGATGGGTGCTTCGGTTCTTGCTGTACCCGTCAAGGATACGATCAAACAGGTGGATAATGAAGGACAAGTACTATCTACGCCGGATCGGCGAAGTCTGTGGGCGATTCAAACCCCGCAGACTTTTCGTCTTTCTGATTTGCTGGAGGCTTATGCAGCGGCGGAGCGGGATGGCTTTCTGGGCACCGATGACTCCAGCTTGGCGGAGCGTGCGGGGATTCCGGTTTCTGTGGTAGAGGGAAGCTACAGAAATATTAAGATTACGACACCTGACGATTTGGATTATGCAGAATTCACAGAAAGAAACAGGGGAGAGGGACAATCATGATCGCTGTAGGACAAGGATTTGATGTGCATCAGCTGGTAGAGGGCAGGCCTTGTATTATTGGGGGAGTTACGATTCCTTACGAAAAAGGATTGCTTGGGCATTCCGATGCAGATGTGCTGCTGCATGCAGTTAGTGACGCGATTCTAGGCGCACTTGGACTTGGTGATATTGGCAGACATTTTCCGGATACAGATCCAGCCTTTAAGGACGCAGATAGCTTGAAATTATTAGAAGAGGTATGGGCACTTGCTCGTGAGCGAGGATATAAGCTGGGAAATATTGATTCAACAATTATCGCCCAAAAGCCTAAGATGGCTCCGTACATTCCACAAATGACCGAGATTATCGCACGTGCGCTTAATGCCGACCCGTCCAAGGTGAATGTTAAAGCTACTACAACTGAGCAGCTTGGTTTTGCCGGACGCGGCGAAGGAATTGCCGCACAATCTATTGTCTGTCTACTCCAAGATGTGATATCATCTTGAGATGGTCTAAGTAGTAAATTAAGTTCAACCATATGAAGCGGAGGGAATACAATGACGGATGAAGTCCGGGTGCGTTACGCACCGAGCCCTACGGGACATTTACATATAGGTAACGCCAGAACGGCGCTGTTTAACTATCTGTTCGCCCGTAATAAAGGCGGTAAATTCATTATCAGAATTGAAGATACAGACGTAAAGCGCAATGTCGCTGGTGGTGAAGAGAGCCAGCTTAAGTATTTGAAATGGCTGGGTATGGATTGGGATGAGAGCGTTGATGTTGGCGGAGAGTACGGACCTTACCGTCAGACAGAACGTCTTGACTTATATCGTGTACATTGGCAGGATTTGCTGGACAGAGGTCTGGCTTACCGCTGCTATTGCACAGAGGAAGAGCTGGAAGCGGAACGTGAAGAACAGACTGCCCGCGGAGAAACCCCTCGTTATTCTGGCAAACACCGTGATCTGACTGAAGAGCAACGTCTAGCTTTTGAAGCTGAGGGACGAGTGGCTAGCATTCGCTTCCGTGTGCCAGAAGATCGTACGTATGCGTTTGATGATCTCGTAAAAGGCAGTATTTCTTTTGACACAAAAGAAATGGGTGACTTTGTTATTGTGAAGAAGGACGGAATTCCGACCTATAACTTCGCGGTAGCTGTTGATGATCATCTGATGGCTATTACCCACGTATTGCGTGGAGAAGACCATATTTCCAACACACCCCGCCAGCTTATGATCTATGAAGCGCTTGGCTGGGAGCCACCTTTATTTGGTCACATGACGCTTATTGTTGGCGACAACCACAAGAAGCTCAGCAAACGGGATGAATCCGTTATTCAGTTTATCGAGCAATATGATGAATTGGGTTACTTGCCTGAGGCCCTGGTTAACTTCATTTCTCTGCTTGGCTGGTCTCCAGAGGGAGAAGAAGAGATCTTCAGTAAAGAAGAACTTATTTCTATTTTTGATGCGGACCGTTTGTCCAAAAGCCCGGCTGTATTTGATAAAAACAAGCTGGCGCATCTGAATAATCATTATATTAAGCATGCTGATCCTAAACGGATCTCTGCACTAGCTATTCCGCATTTGCAAAAAGCGGGTAAAATACCTGCTGAGCTGAATGAAGAGCAACAAGCATGGGCGGAAAGCCTTGTCGCGTTGTATCAAGAGCAGATGACTGCAGCTTCTGACATCGTGGCGCTATCGGAACTGTTCTTCCGTAGTCACCTAGAGTTAGAGACGGAAGCAGCGCAGGTTCTGGCTGAAAGCCAAGTTCCTGAGGTATTGTCTGCTTTTCTGGCTAAGGTTGAAGCCTGTCAGGATTTCAGTGCAAGCAACATGGCTGTTCTGATTAAGGAAGTACAGAAAGAAACAGGTCATAAGGGCAAAGCACTCTTTATGCCAATTCGTGTGGCTCTGACCGGACAAACGCACGGACGTGATCTTAATATAACCATTGCTTTGCTCGGCAAAAACCGGGTCATAGAACGTTTGAAATCACAAATTAAGGGCGCTTAAGGTCGTATTTCATACGACAAAACCCCCTTGTCAGTATCTTGTCTTTTGCGCTAAGATAGAATTATATGATAATAGCTGTGATCAGGAGAAGTACGTCCATTGAAGACAATTGCCAGAGAGAATAACCGAGAAAGGGACACCCTTTCGGGCTGGGAGTTATTCATTTGTCCGGGGCAGAACATGCGCCTGTGAGCTGCACGGTTGAATGACCTTTTTAAGGCTCATTAGATCGCGCCGGGAACGTCGCCGTTAATGATGCCAAGTGGAACGAAGAAATTCTGCCGTTTGTAACAATAGCGGCTCATTTGATTCGTTCAAGCAGAGTGGAACCGCGGTTAAACGTCTCTGCAGCATTATGCTGCAGGGGCGTTTTTTGTCTAAATATAAGCAAATAATGTTCAGTCAATACTCTTTGTCTTATATTTCTTCAGATAACAAACCAAGCGAACGCTCACAGCATATGTATGATAAGGATGATGGGCCTGGAGACAATACCTTTCTTGTGTACCTGTAAACAGGAGATAAGGAAGTTAAGAAGAGAGGAACCGTGATGTTTAAGCATATTAAGTCGGACATTCGGGCGGTATTTGATAACGACCCTGCTGCCCGCAGCTGGTTCGAGGTTGTCTTCACATATGCCGGCTTGCACGCCATTTGGGGTCACCGGATCGCCCACTCTTTTTTCAAACGCCGCTGGTATACAATGGCCCGTATGGTTTCGCAGTTTAGCAGATTTATGACTGGTGTTGAGATCCATCCTGGAGCTGTCATCGGAAATAGGCTGTTTATCGACCATGGTATGGGGATAGTTATTGGAGAAACCTGCGAAATCGGTGATGATGTTATAATCTATCAAGGGGTTACGCTTGGAGGAACAGGAAAAGAAAAAGGTAAGCGTCATCCCACGGTCGGCAACAATGTAGTTATTGGTTCCGGTGCGAAGGTTTTAGGATCTTTTCGTATTGGTGACAATTCAAATATAGGTTCGAATGCTGTTGTGTTGCGTGAAGTGCCTAACAACAGTACAGTAGTAGGGAATCCAGGTCGTGTGGTAAAACGTAATGGAGAACGGGTATCCGATCGGCTCGATCATACGAAGATGCCTGACCCGCTTGTCGATTCATTGCGGTTTTTGCAGAAAGAAATCGAAGAAATTAGGGAAAAGCTTGGCGCAGAAGATAAACAAAAAACCGCACAGCGGATAGCAGAAGCTCAGCAGTATATTGGTGACTATGAAATTTAAGCATCCCGGTATTAAGGAATCCGGAAGAACAGAAAGGGCTGGAATAAGGATGGCTTTACAAATATATAACACAATGACACGCAGCAAGGAGCAGTTTGTGCCCCAGGATCCGGGCAAAGTTAAGATGTATGTGTGTGGTCCAACCGTTTATGGATATATGCATATCGGAAATGCTAGACCTATAATTGTTTTTGATATGGTCCGGAATTACTTGGAGCAGTTAGGTAATGAGGTGCGTTATGTTACGAATTTCACGGATGTCGATGATAAACTGATTCGCAAAGCCGAAGAAATGAACACTACTGTAGCAGAGGTAGCGGAAACTTTCATTGCTGCTTACCGTGAGGATCTGGAAGGGCTTGGTGTTAAACCGGCAACCTTGAATCCCCGTGTAACGGAAAGCATGGAGCTGATCATTGGATTTATTAAAGAGCTTGAGGAAAAAGGATACGCATACGAAAGCGGCGGCGATGTATATTACCGCACTTCAAAATTTGAAGACTACGGTAAATTATCTCGTCAGAATTTGGATGAGCTGCAGTTTGGTATCCGTGTTGAGGTGGACTCACGTAAGGAAAAACCGGAGGATTTTGTGCTTTGGAAAGCAGCCAAACCTGGTGAAGTGCACTGGAGTAGCCCTTGGGGAGACGGACGTCCCGGCTGGCATATTGAATGCTCGGCTATGGCGCGCGAGTTCTTGGGAGATACGATTGATATCCATGGTGGTGGACAAGATTTGCAGTTCCCGCATCATGAATGCGAATGCGCTCAGACCGAAGCTCTGACTGGTAAACCACTCTCTAATTACTGGATGCATAATGGATTCATCAACATCGGGGACGAGAAAATGTCGAAATCGCTCGGGAATGGCTGGCTTGTAAAAGATATCCGTGAGCGTTTTAAAGCAGGAGCTATCCGCTATTTCATGCTATCGACCCATTACCGTAACCCGCTGAATTTCTCAGAGGAATCTATGACTTCCGCCGAAAAGAGCGTTGAACGGATCACGCTTGCAGAGAGTAACGTTAAACATCGGCTTGAACTCGCTGCTGATGGTGCTCAAGGTGAAGTCAACTCAGAGATTAACGATAAGCTATCGGCTATAGTGGCCAATTTCCATGCTAGAATGCAGGATGACTTTAATACGCCTGATGCGATCACGGCTATGTTCGATTGGGTGAGCCTGGCAAACCATACGCTTGCGAATAACGAGGCTGCTCCTGCTGATTTTGCTGCATTACTGCAAGCATTTGGCGAAATGAATGCTGTGCTGCGTTTGACGCCTGAACTAGAAGAGGAAATTGCAAGTGAAGAAGTTGAACGGTTAATCGCCGAGCGGGTTGAAGCTCGTAAGAATAAGAATTGGAGCCGGTCTGACGAGATCCGTGATGAATTAGGCCGCTTGGGCATATTGCTTGAGGATACTCCACAGGGAATGCGGTGGCGTCGTAAATGAGTGAGGAACGCAAGTTTGATAACGGATGGTTTCCTTATGAGCCTTCCAAACCTGCGCGACTACTTTCGCCTATTGTTCTAGCTTATGTAGGAGATGCTATCTATGAGGTGGCTGTTCGCCAGTATTTAGTATCTCTTCCGAATTTGCGTCCGAACCATTTGCATCGTTCTGCTACAGGGCTGGTATCCGCTAAAGCACAGTGTGCAATTCTGAACTTTTTGGAGCCTAGTCTCACGGAAGAGGAGAAGGATGTCGCCCGTCAGGGGAGAAATGCGAAATCGGGAAGTGTTCCTAAGAATGCGGATGTGCTTGAATACCGTCATGCTACAGCTTTTGAGTGCTTGATTGGTCACTTGTACTACACAGGACAACAGGAGAGAATAGAAGAAATTGTGCACAAGGGTATACAGTTTATGTTGAAACAGCCGTGATAGGCTTGGGCGAAATAGAAAATAGGAGAAGTGAACATGGAAGAAGAATTGAAGACTGAAGAGGAAATATTGGCAGGGAAGCATTCTGTGCTTGAAGCGCTTCGTGCTGGTCGTACATTAAATAAAATTTGGATTGCAGAGACAGCCCAAAAGCATCTGACAGCACCCATCGTTGCCGAAGCCCGGAAAGCGGGAATTGTCATTCAGCATGTGGACAAGCGTAAGCTGGATCAACTGGCACCAGGAGTGCAGCATCAAGGGGTGGTTGCACAAGCAGCACCATTTGCCTATGTTGAAGTGGATGATTTGTTAGCTATAGCAGAAGCCAAAGGAGAACCGGCATTCCTTATTTTGCTTGATGAAATTGAAGATCCTCATAACCTGGGCTCGATTCTGCGGACGGCGGATTGTACTGGAGTACATGGGGTAATCGTACCTAAACGCCGTTCGGCTCAGATAACTGCGACCGTGTCCAAAACATCCGCGGGTGCTGTGGAGTATGTTCCGGTTGCCCGGGTTACAAACCTGGGTCAGACTATTGACCGTCTAAAAGAGCAGGGAGTCTGGGTAGTAGGAACAGACGTGGATACCGATCAGAATCTATACCAATCCGACATTTTCACGGGTCCGGTAGCTGTTGTAATCGGCAATGAGAATAAAGGAATGGGACGCCTGATTCGTGAAAAATGTGATGTACTTCTTAAGCTGCCGATGGCCGGAAAGATCAATTCATTAAATGCCTCTGTCGCCGCAGGAGTCATTATGTATGAAGTGATACGCCGCCGGCAACTGCAGGGATAGCTATGGCCGACTGGCGCGATGTGCTGCTTGTGGATGGATATAACATGATCGGTGGCTGGCCGGAACTTGTGGCACTGTCCCAGATTGGTATGCAGGAAGCACGCGACCGCTTGATGGATTTGCTGGCAGATTACCAGGCTTTCTCTGGACGAAGAGTTATTGCTGTTTTTGATGCATACCGTGTTCCGGGGTTGGGAAGGTCTTTTGTCCAGGGGAAGGTCCAGGTGTACTTCACCAAGGAAAAAGAAACCGCAGATGAATGCATTGAGCGACTGGTTGGGGAATATAGCAATCGGCGCCGGCAGATCTATGTGGCTACGAGTGATTTTATAGAGCAGCATATTATTTTTGCACAAGGTGCATTGCGAATTTCGGCAAGGGAATTGCATCTGGAAATTGAAGAGAACCAGAAACAAGTAAAAAAAGCTATTGAACCTGGTGGTGTCAGTTCTACTCGTCATTCGTTGGAAGACAAACTGCCTCCCGATGTGCGCAGTAAGTTGGAAAAATGGCGCAGACAGTGAGATTGAGGAAGAATCAGGAAATATTTTATTCCAATTTATGCTATTCTAGATTGATTTTGGACAAACTCCGGTTGACGGTGGAAGGTAACATAATATATACTGATCCTATATTTCGCGAAGTAACGATGTGTCTTGCGTTGCAGCCGGGGGGATTCTTGGTGAGTGTCGACCTCAAGGAAATAATGCTGTCTGAGTATGATTTCATAAGTGATGAAGATATTGTCGAGGCTTTCCGTGGTGGCGACAGTGGCGCATTAGAACATTTGATTAATAAATACCGTAACTTTGTACGTGCTAAAGCCCGCTCTTATTTCTTGATCGGGGCAGACCGTGAAGATATTGTACAAGAAGGAATGATTGGTCTATACAAGGCTATTCGTGACTTTAAAGGTGACAAGCTCTCTTCATTCAAGGCTTTTGCTGAGCTCTGCATTACACGACAGATTATAACGGCTATTAAGACGGCCACTCGTCAGAAACATATTCCGCTGAACTCTTATGTTTCCTTGGACAAGCCCATTTATGACGAAGATTCTGATAGAACACTTATGGATGTCATTTGTGGAACACAGGTTCTAGATCCAGAAGAGCTAATTATTAATCAAGAAGAATTCATTGGTCTTGAAGATAAGATGGCGGAGATTCTAAGTGACTTGGAGCGCAAGGTTCTGATGTTGTATTTAGACGGAAGATCCTATCAAGAGATTGCTGAAGATCTTAAGCGGCATGTAAAGTCTATTGATAACGCTCTACAACGAGTAAAAAGGAAATTAGAAAGATATCTAGAAGTACGTGACAATTGATGATATAATGAACAAGAGAGGGCTCGGACATCGAGTTCTTTTTTTTAGTCTTTTTGAAATCACTCGGATAGAATTAGGTGCTTGCACCATAAATTACTATTTGAGCCGATTTTAGTCGTTGCCGTTGAAGGTAGGTTTATACACAGACGGAATACCCCATAATGGTAAGGAAGACAGCGAAGTGTGAGGAAGAGATAGACCCAAAGACAGGGTACGGCCATATGACTACTAAACCCGGAATTACCCAGTGCAGAACGGAATTCTTTCGTTGACACAGACCTTGACATTATGCTAAAGTGTTTTAGGTAGGCCTAAATTCGCGGCTTTTTTTTAGGATCAATATTTGCGTCTTCTAATGTGAATTAGAAGGACGTCTCGGGAGGTGCACATCATGCGGGTAATTATCACTTTGGCTTGTACAAGTTGCAAACAAAGAAACTATGCGACTACCAAAAACAAGCGAAATCACCCCGACCGCATGGAGATGAAGAAATTTTGCAAGTATTGTAACTCGCAAACTCCTCATCGCGAAACCAGATAGTCTGTGGAGGTGTAGTCGGCATGAAACGTAGTTTCAAGTCTATGTTTTCCTTTTTCACTGAGAGCTGGAGTGAACTCAAAAAGGTTCGCTGGCCAAGTCGTAAAGAATTGACCAACTATACATTGATCGTTCTCGGTACGATTGTAGTTGTCGCTATTTACTTCTGGGTTCTGGACATCGGTATTTCCGCTGTGATTGAAGCGATTATTTAGAGAGGTCCCAGGTGGCTTGATATGGAAAAAAGATGGTATGTCGTTCATACCTATTCTGGGTATGAGAATAAGGTCAAAGCCAATTTGGAGAAGCGCGTTGAGTCCATGGGCATGGAAGACAAAATATTCCGCGTTCTTGTTCCTATGGAAGAAGAAATCGTAAACAAAGACGGTAAGAAAAAAACCGTTATGCGTAAAGTTTACCCCGGATATGTTTTGGTGGAAATGGTTCAGACTGATGATTCCTGGTATGTTGTCCGCAATACTCCGGGCGTTACTGGATTTGTTGGTTCGACAGGCTCAGGGTCTAAACCAACAGCTTTGCTTCCGGAAGAGGTAGAACAAATTCTGAAGCATATGGGCATGGTTGAACCTAAAGCGAAGATTGATTTCGAAATCAAGGAATCCGTACGTATTATGGTTGGTCCGTTTGCGAATTTTGTGGGCTCCGTGGAAGAAATTTTGGCTGACAAGAGCAAGATCAAAGTGCATGTTAACATGTTTGGACGGGAAACCCCGCTAGAGTTGGATTTCACTCAAGTGGAGAAAATATAACATAAGCTAGGGTTTCTTGTGGGAGAGCGCTATTGGCGTTCGAAGACCACTATTTTTGCAAGGAGGTGTCACTCATGGCTAAAAAAGTTATTAAAATGGTGAAACTGCAGATTCCTGCAGGGAAAGCGAATCCAGCGCCTCCAGTAGGTCCGGCGTTAGGTCAAGCAGGTGTCAACATCATGGCATTCTGTAAGGAATTTAATGCTCGTACTGCCGACCAGGCTGGCTTGATCATTCCGGTTGAAATTACAGTATTTGAAGACCGTTCCTTTACTTTCATCACTAAAACTCCTCCGGCTGCTGTTCTGCTTCGCATCGCTGCTAAAGTAGAAAAAGGATCCGGCGAACCAAACAAGAAAAAAGTAGCAAAAATCGGCCGCGCTGCGGTACGTGAAATTGCTGAAACAAAAATGCCTGACCTTAACGCTGCAACTGTTGAAGCTGCAATGCGTATGGTTGAAGGTACTGCTCGCAGTATGGGTATCACAATCGAAGACTAGTAGTTTTCGAAGAATCGGTCATTCGTGACCCGCAAGTATGTGGGAGGAATTTCCGCTAACACCACAAAGGAGGAACATTTTCATGGCTAAACATGGTAAGAAATACCAAGAAGCTGCTAAGCTGATCAACAGCGAAGCAACTTACGAGCCTTCAGAAGCTGTAGAGCTTGTGAAAAAGGCAGCGACTGCTAAGTTCGACGAAACCGTTGAAGCAGCAGTTCGTCTGGGTGTAGACCCGCGTAAACAAGACCAAGCAGTTCGTGGTGTTGTTGTCCTGCCTCACGGCACTGGTAAAACACAACGCGTGCTTGTATTTGCAAAAGGTGAAAAAGCGAAAGAGGCAGAAGCTGCTGGCGCTGATTTTGTTGGTGATCAAGACATGATCAACAAAATTCAACAAGGCTGGTTTGAATTTGATGTCTGCGTAGCTACACCTGATATGATGAGTGAAGTCGGTAAACTGGGTCGTCTGCTTGGTGGTAAAGGTCTTATGCCTAACCCTAAAGCTGGCACAGTTACATTCGATGTTTCCAAGGCTGTGCAAGAAATCAAAGCCGGTAAAATCGAATACCGTCTCGACAAAGCAGGTCAAATTCACGCGCCAATCGGCAAAGTGTCCTTTGATGCTGCACAATTGAACGATAACCTTAAAGCTCTTATCGACGCTTTGAACCGTGCGAAACCAGCTGCTGCTAAAGGTGTATACCTTAAAGGCATCTCGATTTCTTCCACAATGGGACCTAGCGCTCGTGTGAACACAACCGTCTTCAGATAATTAAGGGTTGACTCTTTGAGTCAATTTTGATAATCTATAACAGTTGTGAAACTTAAGGTATCAATCTTAACCTTGAATATGCTTACCGTAGACAGTAGGTGCCTTAGTGCTTAATTTCCTACCGAGGTGTTGTGATAGAAACAAGAAGTAACGAGCTTGCTCGTATAACTTTCGTTTTATCAAGCCTTCGTGATTCTGCGGAGGCTTTTCTACTGCCTGCGTAGGAGCGGTGAAGCTTTCCTTGGAAAGAACGCCGACACATAAATTTTCAGGAGGTGTATACATTGGCAAATGCAAAAGTAATTCAAGCAAAACAAGACGCGGTTGACGTCGTTACTGCAAAACTGCAAAACAGTCTTTCGACTGTTGTAGCTGACTACCGTGGATTGAACGTTTCCCAAGTGACTGAACTGCGTAAGCAACTTCGTGAAGCTGGCGTTGAGTTTCAAGTCCTGAAGAACACATTGCTACGTCGCGCAACTGCTGCGGCTGAGTTGAGTGAATTGGATGAAGTTTTGACTGGTCCAACAGCTATCGCATTCAGCACAACTGATGCAGTAGCACCAGCTAAAATTTTGAACGATTTCGCCAAGAAAAACGACGCTTTGAAATTGAAAGGCGGCGTAGTTGAAGGTCGTGTCATTGACGCGGAACAACTGAAAGCACTGGCTGAGCTTCCATCCCGCGATGGTTTGCTGTCCATGCTGCTTAGCGTACTTCAAGCTCCAATGCGCAACTTCGCGCTTGCAGTTAAAGCTGTTGCTGAAAAAGAAGAACAAAGCGCGTAAGCCTTTGACTCTTGCAGCATAATCAATACCACAAATAAATTTAAATATAAAATGGAGGTTCAATCATGAGTAAAGAAGCAATCTTGGAAGCAATTAAAGGCATGAGCGTATTGGAACTGAACGACCTGGTTAAAGCAATTGAAGAAGAATTCGGCGTAACTGCAGCAGCTCCAGTAGCAGCTGGCGGTGCGGTAGCAGCAGTAGCTGAAGAGCAATCCGAATTTGACGTAATTTTGACAGGCGCTGGCGCTTCCAAAATCAACGTTATCAAAATCGTTCGCGAAATCACTGGTCTTGGCTTGAAAGAAGCTAAAGATCTTGTAGACAACGCACCAAAAGCAATCAAAGAAAAAGTAAGCAAAGACGAAGCCGAAGCTACTAAAGCAAAATTGGAAGAAGCAGGCGCAGCTGTAGAAGTGAAGTAATTCCTTCTATTACTGAAAACCCCTTGAACTTGTTCAAGGGGTTTGTTTTATAAATAGAGTTAGTAGGGCGTATATACCAACTGCTAACATAACAGGAAAGGGAGGAAAGAGATGTCGCAACATTATTATTCGCAGCAGCCGGAAGTACGTCATGACAGACGTAGCATTGATACCGTACTAAGAGGCAAAAGCTTTCGTTTTACGAGCGATGCCGGTGTATTCTCTAAAGGAGACATCGATTACGGTAGCCGAGTTCTTATTGAAGCTATGATAATTCCGGACGGTTCAGCGGTGCTTGATGTAGGTTGTGGTTATGGGCCGATTGGCATAAGTGCAGCATACCTAGCTCCCAAAGGACATGTAACCATGATTGATATTAACAGTCGTGCGGTAGAACTGGCGCGTGAGAATGCTCAGCACAATGGAATCCGGAATGTTACGATAATGGAAAGCGATGTGCTCGGCGCATTGAATGAGCAGCAGAAGTTCGATGTGATTCTAACTAATCCTCCGATTCGTGCAGGAAAAGCTGTAGTGCATAAGATTTTTGAAGATGCGTATGAACATTTAAATGAGGGTGGCTATCTGTGGATTGTGATTCAGAAGAAGCAGGGTGCTCCATCCGCAGTGGCAAAACTAGAAAGCTTGTTCTCAATGGTGGAAGAAGTGGGGAAAGACAAAGGCTATCGTATTATTAAAGCGCAAAAATAAAATACAATAGGTTATTGACATGTGATAGTGATAATGGTATTATTATAAAATGTCAGTATTAAGATAGGCTCCATGTCTTTAGTTTGCTGAAATGTCAAGCAATATATTGTCGCCCGGCTAGCGCATGCCGCACGGCAAGTTTTTGCGAGTTGGTTATCTATGCTCTAACGTAGCAAATGCTGCGTGGTAATAGATAATAGCGCATAAACTATTGCTTGGTGACGTATAATATGTACGTTTTGGGCAAATCTACTTGATAAGGAGTATTTTGGTCATGGATAAATGCGCTCTTTTTTCGAAGATTTCGATAAGGGCTTTTCTTTTATTTATGACTGAATCCTTGTAGTATGGTTCCATTATACGGTTCCAAACAAGGGTTCGCAATCAATTTTTAAGTGAGTAGACATGAGGGGTGAGTAAAGTTGGCAGGACATCTTGTTCAGTATGGTCGACGCACTCGGCGGAGCTATGCGAGAATTAACGAGGTACTCGAGGTCCCGAACCTGATCGAGATCCAACAAAAATCTTATGATTGGTTTTTGGAGGAAGGATTGCGGGAAATGTTTCAGGACATCTCGCCGATCCAGGATTTCACAGGTAATTTGGTACTAGAGTTCATTGATTACAGCCTGGGTGAACCGAAATATACGGTTGACGACGCTAAAGAGCGGGACGTAACGTATGCGGCTCCTCTGCGTGTAAAGGTGCGGCTCATTAATAAAGAGACCGGTGAGGTTAAAGAACAGGAAGTGTTCATGGGAGATTTCCCGCTGATGACGGAGACCGGCACTTTTATTATTAATGGTGCGGAACGGGTTATTGTCAGCCAGTTGGTTCGCTCTCCAAGCGTCTATTTCAGCACAAAAGTGGATAAGAACGGCAAAAAAACCTACACCGCCACAGTAATCCCGAACCGCGGAGCCTGGTTGGAACTTGAAACCGACGCTAAGGACATTATGTATGTTCGTATCGATCGGACTCGTAAAATTCCTGTTACCGTACTTTTGCGTGCTCTCGGTTTCGGTAGTGATGCCGAAATTCTGGAATTGCTTGGCAATGATGAATATATTCGCAATACGCTGGATAAAGACAACACGGACTCCACGGAGAAGGCGCTTATTGAAATTTATGAGCGTTTGCGTCCGGGCGAACCGCCGACACTAGACAATGCCAAAAGTTTGCTGGTTGCGCGTTTCTTTGATCCAAAACGCTACGACCTAGCTAATGTAGGCCGTTACAAAATCAATAAAAAGCTACACATTAAGAACCGTCTTTTCAATCAACGTCTTGCTCAGCCTTTGGTTGACGACTCTACTGGAGAAATCCTGGCAGAATCCGGCCAAATGGTCGATCGTAGACTGCTTGATGAATTGATTCCATATTTCGAAAAGAATGTTGCCTTTAAAAACTACCGTGTTACTGGCGGAGTTATGGACAGCGAAGATATTCCTCTTCAAACAATTGACGTGTTCTCGCCAATTGAAGAAGGCCGGGTTATTAAGCTGATTGCTAACGGCAACATCGACAAATCTGTTAAGCATATTACTCAAGCTGATATTATATCCTCAATCAGCTACTTTATTAATTTGCTTCACGGAATTGGCAATACCGATGATATCGACCACTTGGGTAACCGTCGTCTGCGTTCTGTAGGTGAACTCTTGCAGAATCAGTTCCGTATCGGTTTGTCTCGGATGGAACGTGTTGTACGTGAAAGAATGTCGATTCAGGATGCTAATGCGATTACGCCTCAGGCTCTGATCAATATTCGTCCGGTCATCGCGTCTATTAAAGAGTTCTTCGGTAGCTCCCAGCTGTCTCAATTTATGGATCAGACGAACCCACTTGCGGAACTTACGCATAAACGTCGTCTGTCCGCCCTCGGACCTGGTGGTTTGACACGTGAACGCGCGGGCTTTGAAGTTCGTGACGTCCATCACAGTCACTACGGTCGGATGTGTCCAATTGAAACGCCGGAAGGTCCAAACATCGGGTTGATCAACTCCTTGTCCACCTTTGCCCGCATCAATGAATACGGCTTTATTGAAGCTCCGTATCGTTGGGTGGATCCGAAGACTGGTAAGGTGACTGAGCAAATTGACTATCTGACTGCTGATGAGGAAGATAATTATGTAGTTGCTCAGGCTAACGTGTTGATCGAAGAAGATGGCACCTTTAAAGAAGATATGGTAATCGTTCGTTACAACAAAGACTCAGACAACATTACAACGATGCCAAGTAATCGTGTCGATTACATGGACGTTTCGCCTAAACAGGTTGTATCTGTCGCTACGGCGCTCATTCCGTTCCTTGAGAACGATGACTCCAACCGCGCACTGATGGGATCTAACATGCAACGTCAAGCCGTTCCGCTTCTAATTCCAAAAGCTCCGCTGGTCGGAACAGGGATGGAACATAAATCCGCTAAGGATTCTGGCGTATGTATCGTTTCCAAGTATGACGGTATTATCGAACGTTCTTCAGCTAATGAAATTTGGCTGCGTCGCGTTGAGACTGTCGAAGGCAAGGAAGTTAAAGGCGATATCGTTAAATATAAATTACACAAATTTATGCGTTCTAACCAAGGTACCTGTATTAACCAACGTCCTCTAGCTAAAAGAGGGGACATTGTTAAGAAAGGTGATATCCTGGCAGACGGTCCTTCCACAGAAATGGGCGAACTTGCTCTTGGCCGTAACGTAGTCGTTGCGTTCATGACTTGGGAAGGTTACAACTACGAGGATGCGATCCTGTTAAGTGAAAAGCTGGTTAAGGAAGATGTATATACTTCGATTCATATCGAAGAATACGAATCTGAAGCTCGTGACACTAAACTGGGACCTGAAGAAATTACGCGCGATATTCCGAACGTCGGCGAAGAAGCTCTGCGCAATCTTGATGAGCGCGGAATCATCCGCATCGGTGCGGAAATCAGCGCTGGTGACATTCTGGTGGGTAAGGTTACTCCTAAGGGTGTAACTGAACTGACAGCAGAAGAACGTCTCCTGCACGCTATCTTTGGTGAGAAAGCTCGTGAAGTACGGGATACCTCTTTACGCGTTCCTCATGGTAGTGATGGTATTATCGTGGACGTTAAAGTCTTTACACGTGAGAACGGCGATGAGCTGCCTCCGGGTGTAAATCAATTGGTTCGTGTCTACATCGCTCAGAAACGTAAGATCTCTGAGGGTGACAAGATGGCCGGACGTCACGGTAACAAGGGTGTCGTTGCCCGTATCCTGCCAGAAGAAGATATGCCGTTCCTTCCGGACGGTACGCCAGTACAGGTTGTTCTTAACCCTCTAGGCGTTCCTTCTCGTATGAACATCGGACAGGTGCTTGAGGTCCATATTGGTATGGCCGCATTGCGTCTGGGAATTCACATTGCAACGCCGGTATTTGACGGAGCGCGTGAGTACGACGTGTTTGATACGATGGAAGAAGCAGGTATGCAGCGTAATGGTAAAACCGTACTGTATGATGGCCGTACAGGTGAACGCTTTGAACGTGAAGTTACTGTTGGTGTCATGCACATGATCAAACTGGCGCACATGGTTGATGATAAGATTCACGCCCGTTCAACAGGACCTTACTCACTAGTTACGCAACAACCATTGGGTGGTAAAGCTCAATTTGGTGGACAGCGTTTCGGGGAGATGGAAGTGTGGGCGCTTGAAGCTTACGGTGCTGCATATACATTGCAAGAAATTTTGACCGTGAAATCCGATGACGTGGTTGGTCGCGTGAAGACGTACGAATCCATTGTCAAAGGTGAAAATGTACCGGAACCAGGTGTTCCTGAGTCGTTCAAGGTATTGATCAAAGAACTGCAGTCCCTGGGTATGGATGTTAAGATTCTTAGCGGTGACGAGCAGGAAATTGAAATGAGAGAATTGGACGATGAGGACGAGACGTCAGGCGACAAACTAAGCCTCAATTTAGAAGGTTCAGAAGTCGGAGTAGAATAATCAAGCTGGAGCTTAAAAGTTCCATTTTATAAAGGACCGCACGCCCTCTTTTGATGTAACAGTCAGAAGAGGGCAAAGCGGTACTAAATCAGGATTAGGTTAAGGAGGGTTGCTCCTTGTTGGACGTTAACAATTTTGAATTTATGAAAATCGGACTCGCTTCTCCGGAGAAGATTCGTTCATGGTCCCGCGGAGAAGTTAAGAAACCGGAAACCATTAACTATCGTACATTGAAACCGGAAAAAGAGGGTCTTTTCTGTGAGCGTATCTTTGGACCACAAAAAGACTGGGAATGTCATTGCGGTAAATACAAACGTGTCCGTTATAAGGGCGTAGTCTGCGACCGTTGTGGCGTTGAGGTTACCCGTGCTAAAGTTCGTCGTGAACGTATGGGTCACATTGAATTGGCTGCTCCGGTATCTCATATCTGGTATTTCAAAGGTATCCCAAGCCGCATGGGGCTTGCACTAGATATGTCTCCAAGATCACTTGAAGAAATTATCTATTTCGCATCTTATGTTGTAACGGATCCAGGTGAAACTCCACTGGAAAAGAAACAACTTCTGTCCGAGAAAGAATATCGTAGCTACCGTGAAAAATACGGTTACGGTTTCCAAGCCGGCATGGGTGCTGAAGCTGTTAAAAAGCTTCTTCAAGATATCGACATCGATAAAGAGCTGGAATTCCTCAAAGAAGAACTGCGTACGGCCCAAGGCCAACGCCGTAACCGGGCGATCAAACGTCTGGAAGTCATTGAAGCATTCCGTAACTCCGGCAACAAGCCTGATTGGATGATCATGGATGTTCTTCCGGTTATTCCTCCGGAGCTTCGTCCGATGGTTCAATTGGATGGTGGCCGTTTTGCTACGTCCGACTTGAATGATCTCTATCGCCGTGTTATTAACCGGAACAACCGTCTGAAAAGACTGCTTGATCTCGGTGCTCCTGACATTATCGTGCAGAACGAAAAACGGATGCTCCAGGAAGCTGTCGATGCTCTCATCGATAACGGCCGTCGGGGACGTCCGGTAACCGGTCCTGGTAACCGTCCACTTAAATCGCTCAGCCATATGCTGAAAGGTAAACAAGGACGTTTCCGCCAGAACTTGCTCGGTAAACGGGTTGACTACTCTGGACGTTCCGTTATCGTAGTAGGACCGTACCTCAAGATGTATCAATGCGGACTTCCTAAGAAAATGGCGTTAGAATTGTTCAAACCTTTTGTTATGAAAGAATTGGTTAATAAGGGCCTTGCCCACAACATAAAGAGCGCGAAACGTAAAGTTGAACGCGTAAGTCCTGAAGTTTGGGATGTACTCGAAGAAGTAATTAGAGAACACCCAGTACTTCTAAACCGCGCACCAACACTTCACCGTCTCGGTATTCAAGCATTTGAACCGATCTTGGTGGAAGGTCACGCTATTCGTCTTCACCCACTCGTATGTACGGCGTACAATGCCGACTTTGACGGTGACCAAATGGCGGTGCACGTTCCTCTGTCTGCAGAAGCTCAAGCGGAAGCACGCATTCTCATGCTTGCATCTGGTAATATCTTGAATCCTAAAGACGGTAAGCCAGTTGTAACACCTTCCCAGGATATGGTCCTTGGTACTTTCTACTTGACCATGGATAACAAGGAAGAAAAGGGTAGTGGTATGATTCTGCGTACCGTTAACGAAGCTGTATCAGCTTACCAACGCGGAACTGCAGGACTTCATGCTCGTGTTGCTATTCCGGCTAAAGCACTTGGCAAAACATGCTTTACGGAAGAACAACAAAATGCAATGTTGATTACTACGGTCGGTAAGATCATTTTTAATGAAATCTACCCAAGTAGTTTCCCTTATATCAACGAAGCAACCAAAACTAACTTGCTGCACGGCACACCTGAGAAATACTTTATCTACGAAAAAGGCGCGAACATTCGCGAGCTGATTGAATCCGCTCCAGAAGCCAGTGCTGTAGGTAAAGAATATCTGGGTCTGATTATTGCTCGTTGTTTTGAAACTTATCACACAACCAAAACTTCTATGATTTTGGATAAAATTAAACAACTCGGATTCACTTACTCCACACGTTCTGGTGTTACAGTTGCCGTGTCGGACGTTATTGTCCCTGAGGAGAAAGTTACGATCCTGAAAGAGTCTGAAGCTAAGGTTGATGTGGTTGCTAACCAATATCGCCGTGGTTTGATCACCAATGACGAACGGTATGACCGTGTTATTGAGATCTGGTCGAAGACTAAGGATGATCTTACGAACATCCTGCTTAAGTCGATGGACCGTTTCAACTCTATCATGCTCATGGTCGACTCTAAAGCGCGTGGTAACAAATCGCAGATCACTCAGTTGGGTGGTATGCGTGGTCTGATGGCAACACCTTCAGGTCGGATTTTCGAATTGCCAATCAAGGCAAACTTCCGTGAAGGTCTTACCGTCTTGGAGTACTTTATCTCCACTCACGGAGCGCGTAAAGGTCTTGCCGATACCGCACTTCGTACCGCTGACTCAGGGTATCTGACTCGTCGTCTTGTTGACGTTGCCCAGGACGTTATTGTCCGTGAAGAAGATTGTGGAACCGATAAAGGCTTCACAGTTAGTCGTATTCAGGATGGTAAAGAGGTTATCGAAGATCTGTATGACCGTATTGAAGGTCGTTACTGCTTCGAAACTGTTCGTCACCCAGAAACAGGCGAAATCATTGTTCACCGTAATGATTTGATTGACTCCGATAAAGCGGAGGCAATTGTAAACGCAGGTGTAACTAAGCTGCAAATTCGTTCTGTACTGAGCTGCCGTGCCCGTCATGGGGTTTGTAAGAAATGTTACGGACGTAACTTGGCAACTGGTAAACACGTTGAGATTGGTGAAGCAGTTGGTATTATTGCCGCACAATCTATCGGTGAACCAGGAACCCAGCTTACAATGCGTACGTTCCATACCGGCGGTGTTGCCGGTGATGACATCACTCAAGGTTTGCCGCGTATTCAGGAGTTGTTTGAAGCTCGTAACCCTAAAGGTCAAGCTACAATCAGTGAGATCGATGGCGTAATCAAGGAAATCCGTGAAACCAAAGACCGTCGCGAAATAGAGGTTCAAGGTGAAGCAGAATCCAAGACTTATTCCATTACTTATGGTTCGCGTCTACGTGTTAGCGAAGGTCAAGAAATCGAAGCCGGCGATGAGCTGACAGACGGTTCGATTGACCCTAAAGAAATGCTGCGTATCAAAGGGATCCGTGGGGTACAAAACTACATTCTGCAAGAAGTACAGCGTGTATACCGTAACCAAGGCGTTGAGATCAATGATAAGCACATTGAAGTTATGATCAAGCAAATGCTTCGGAAGATCCGTATCATTGACGCAGGTGACACAAGTCTGTTGCCAGGTGCATTTGCGGATATTCATGAGTACGAAGGTGCTAACAAGGAAGCAATCTTGTCTGGTAAAGAGCCTGCTGTTGCTAAACCAGTCTTGCTCGGTATTACCAAGGCGTCTCTTGAGACTGATTCCTTCTTGTCAGCTGCATCATTCCAAGAAACTACTCGTGTCCTAACAGACGCTGCTATCAAAGGTAAAGTAGATAAGTTGCTTGGACTTAAAGAAAATGTTATTATCGGTAAGTTGATTCCTGCAGGTACTGGGATGAACCGTTACCGTAACGTTAAGCTAAGTGATCCAAATGCAGAAAGCGAACTTGAAACATTAGAGACGGTTCCTGCTGAATAAATTAGCAATCATGGTAGTGTGCTCATGTCATACCTACTCATAGGTGTGGCATGAGTGTTCTGCTGTGTATAATTTCTATAAAAATTGTTGCTGAATTTCTTGACACCATCTATTGATAATGCTAAAATGTCTAAGGTGCGTGAGTAGCCATGTTATCCTTGTTCATTGGAGGTAAAGAGAATGACTGATGATAGAGGACTACAGGATGCTCAGGTCAAGATCGGTACCAAACAAACCGTCAAGGCGGTAGAGTTGGGCCTAGCCGCAGAAGTCTATGTGGCAGAGGACGGAGATCAAAGGCTTACTTCCAGGATAGTTTTGCTTTGTAACAAACAAGGTGTTAAGATCACATATGTGGATACGATGCTGAATTTGGGCAAGGCCTGCGGAATAGAAGTTGGCGCTGCGATGGCAGCCGTCTTAAAACAATAGCTACAGAAATGTTTTTGTACTGGGGTGAACACCAGCGGCAAGAACTTTTCATTTGTCTTTTTATGAACCGCCTGGGTCTGTGGGCTTAGAGTTCTTAAATCGACTATCATTTCAGGAAGGGGGTGGCAACAACATGCCAACAATTAACCAATTGGTTCGTAAAGGCCGTCAAGCCAAAATCGAAAAATCTAAATCTCCCGCTCTTCAAAAAGGGTATAACGCCCTCAAGCGTGAGGCTACAAATTTGAGCGCTCCGCAAAAACGCGGTGTGTGCACTCGTGTAGGCACAATGACTCCACGTAAACCAAACTCAGCGCTTCGTAAATATGCCCGTGTTCGTTTGACGAACCGTCTCGAGGTAACAGCTTATATCCCGGGTATCGGACATAACTTACAAGAGCACAGTGTTGTATTACTTCGCGGAGGTAAAGTAAAGGACCTTGCAGGGGTTCGTTACCATATCGTTCGTGGTGCTTTGGATACAGCAGGTGTAGCTAACCGGATGCAAGCTCGTTCTAAATACGGTGCAAAACGTCCTAAAGCTAAGAAATAAGATAACAATATCTGAATAATAAACATTTAAGAAAGGGGGATATCCATGCCACGCAAAGGTCCAGTTACAAAGAGAGACGTATTGCCAGATCCGTTGTATAATAGCAAGTTGGTTACTCGTTTGATTAACCGCATTATGCTGGGTGGTAAAAGAGGTGTCGCTCAAAGCATTCTGTACAATTCATTCAAATTGATTGAAGAACGTACGGGTAAAGATCCGATGGAAGTTTTCGAAGCTGCCATCAAGAATATCATGCCGGTTTTGGAAGTCAAAGCTCGTCGTGTCGGTGGTGCTAACTATCAAGTACCTATCGAGGTTAAACCAGAGAGACGTACTGCTCTGGGATTACGTTGGCTCGTAAACTACTCTCGCAACCGCGGTGAGAAGACTATGGAAGAGCGTTTGGCGGCTGAGATCATCGACGCTTCCAACAACACAGGCGCTTCTGTTAAGAAACGTGAAGATACACACAAAATGGCTGAAGCAAACAAAGCGTTCGCTCACTACCGTTGGTAGGATAAAGGTCATTCAAATAACTTATATTTTGAAGGGAGATCCATTTCATGGCTAGAGAGTTCTCCTTAAAAAATACACGTAACATCGGGATCATGGCGCATATTGATGCTGGTAAAACAACTACCACAGAGCGGATTCTTTTCTATACAGGCCGTACGCACAAAATCGGTGAAGTTCACGAGGGTGCTGCTACAATGGACTGGATGGAGCAAGAACAAGAGCGCGGAATCACGATTACGTCCGCTGCTACGACTGCTGCGTGGAAAGGTCACCGCATCAATATCATTGATACCCCAGGACACGTTGACTTCACTGTTGAAGTTGAACGTTCCCTGCGTGTATTGGATGGGGCAGTTGGTGTATTTAGTGCAAAAGAGGGCGTTGAGCCTCAGTCTGAAACCGTATGGAGACAGGCTGACCGTTATAACGTTCCCCGGATTGCATATGTAAACAAAATGGACATTATCGGTGCGGATTTCCTTAACGTAATCGAAACTATGCGTGATCGCCTTCAAGCCAATGCAGTTGCTATTCAATTGCCAATTGGTGCAGAAAGTGATTTCACTGGTATTATCGACCTAGTTGAGCAAAAAGCACACATGTTCAGAGATGATCTGGGCCAAAACATCGAAGTAACGGATATTCCGGAAGAATATTTGGCCAAAGTTGAGGAGCTGCGTCTCGAGTTGATCGAGAAAGTTGCTGAACTTGATGAGGATCTGACTATGAAGTATTTGGAAGGCGAAGAAATTACAATTCCGGAAATTAAAGCTGCAATTCGAAAAGGCGTAGTTGAAGTTAAATTGTTCCCTGTAATTGCTGGATCTTCCTACCGAAACAAAGGGATTCAGCTTATGCTGGATGCTGTTGTTGATTACTTGCCATCTCCTCTTGACGTTCCAGCTATTACTGGACATCTTGATGACGGTACAGAAGCTGTTCGTCACTCTTCGGATGAAGAACCGTTTGCAGCTTTGGCATTTAAAATCATGACAGACCCTTATGTTGGTAAACTTACGTTCTTCCGTGTTTACTCAGGCGTACTTGAGTCCGGATCATACGTAGTTAATGCAACTAAGAACAAGCGTGAACGTATTGGTCGTATCCTTCAAATGCATGCGAACAGCCGTCAAGAAATTTCCATCGTGTATTCTGGCGACATCGCAGCTGCTGTTGGTTTGAAAGATACCAGTACAGGTGATACACTGTGTGATGAGAAGAATCCAGTAATTCTGGAATCAATGAACTTCCCTGATCCAGTTATCGAGATCGCTGTTGAACCAAAAACTAAAGCTGACCAAGATAAAATGGGCGTTGCTCTCGGAAAGTTGACTGAAGAGGATCCAACTCTTCGTGCTCACACTGATGAAGAAACAGGCCAAACAATCCTGGCTGGTATGGGTGAACTTCACTTGGACATCATCATCGACCGTATGCGTCGTGAGTTCAAAGTAGAAACCAATGTGGGTAAACCACAGGTTGCTTACCGCGAAACGTTCAAGGCACCTGCTCGCGTCGAAGGTAAATTTGTACGCCAATCTGGTGGTCGTGGTCAATACGGTCACGTATGGGTTGAATTTGAACCCCTCGAACCAGGTACTGGTAGCAAATTCGAAAGTAAAGTTGTTGGTGGCTCGGTTCCTAGAGAGTACATCGCTCCTGCACTTGCGGGTATTGAAGAACAAATGAAAAACGGCGTACTTGCTGGCTTCCCGCTAGTAGACGTTAAAGCTACCATCGTAGATGGTTCTTATCATGATGTCGATTCCAACGAAATGGCATTTAAAATTGCCGGTTCGATGGCACTCAAAGCAGCTAAAGACAAGTGTAAGCCTGTCCTGCTTGAGCCAATCATGAAAGTAGAAGTAACTGTTCCTGAGGAATATATGGGTGATGTAATGGGTATGCTGAACTCCCGCCGTGGCCGTATCGAAGGTATGGATTCCCGTGGTGGAGCGCAAATTATCCGTGCTAAGGTGCCTCTTTCCGAAATGTTCGGATACTCTACAACACTTCGTTCTGGTACACAAGGACGTGGCGTATTCTCAATGGAGCTTTCTCACTATGAAGAAGTTCCTAAATCCATTGCGGAAGAGATCGCTGCAAAGAACAAAGGCGCTGAATAATTACCAGTTTTAACTTGCCGTCCCGGGTATAAACACTCAGTCATCTAAGATTACACGTATGCGGGCGGCTCAAATATAAGGAACCCCACATTAAGGAGGAACTGTTCAAATGGCAAAGGCAAAGTTTGAACGTAACAAACCGCACGTTAACATCGGTACTATTGGTCACGTCGACCATGGTAAAACGACTCTGACTGCTGCAATCACTACTGTATTGTCCAAAACTTACGGTGGCGCAGCTATCGCATTCGATCAAATCGACAAAGCTCCTGAAGAGCGCGAACGTGGTATCACAATCTCCACTTCCCACGTTGAATATGAAACTCCTAACCGTCACTACGCTCACGTAGACTGCCCTGGTCACGCCGACTATGTTAAAAACATGATCACTGGCGCAGCGCAAATGGACGGAGCTATCCTGGTTGTATCCGCAGCTGATGGCCCAATGCCACAAACTCGCGAGCACATCCTGTTGTCCCGTCAAGTAGGCGTTCCTTACATCGTTGTCTTCTTGAACAAATGCGACATGGTTGAAGACGAAGAGTTGTTGGAATTGGTTGAAATGGAAGTTCGCGACTTGCTTAGCGAGTATGACTTCCCAGGCGACGATACTCCAATCATCCGTGGTTCTGCTCGTGAAGCTCTGCAAAACCCAGATGGCGATTACGCTAAAAAAATCATCGAAATGTTTGAAACAATCGATGAGTACATTCCACTTCCTGAGCGTCAAACTGACAAGCCTTTCTTGATGCCTGTCGAAGACGTATTCTCCATCACTGGCCGCGGTACTGTGGCAACTGGTCGCGTAGAACGCGGAACAGTTAAAGTCGGAGAAGAAATCGAAATCGTTGGTATTCACGAAGATACTAAGAAATCCGTAGTTACGGGCGTAGAAATGTTCCGTAAATTGCTGGATTCCGCTCAAGCTGGGGACAACATCGGAGCATTGCTTCGTGGTGTTGACCGTAACATGATCGAGCGTGGCCAAGTATTGGCTAAGCCGAACTCCGTTAAACCACACACTGAGTTCACTGCTCAAATTTACGTTCTGACAAAAGAAGAAGGTGGCCGTCACAAGCCTTTCTTCACTGGATACCGTCCACAGTTCTACTTCCGTACAACTGACGTAACTGGTATCATCAACTTGCCAGAAGGTACTGAAATGGTTATGCCTGGTGATAACATCTCCGTAACCGTACAACTGATCTCCCCAATCGCTATTGAAGAAGGTACTAAATTCTCCATTCGCGAAGGTGGCCGTACAGTTGGTGCTGGTAGCGTAGCTTCTATCCAAAAATAATAATTCGACTTCTATCTGCGGGTAGATTCCGAATTACAAACACCCCTGATTCTTCTTGCGGAGAATCAGGGGCTTTTTTGTTTTTTTCTGAGAAAGATTTAATATTCGACACCAATTGATAATAAAGCATAACAATATGATCTTTTTCTACATAATTCGCCAAAATACAACAATCAATTGTTTACAATTATACTAATGATAGAGTAAAATGAAGGAGGAATAATAATGTAAAATAATAGGAATTGTGGGAGAGTGGTAATATGGGGAAATGTCCTTTTTCCTTCATGCATGCGTTAAATGCACGTAATAATAATGTAGATTCTCCTGCCTCTCATTCCTTAGACTTCAAGGATCAGAATCATTCTGTGGCAGAGTCTTTTCATAAGCTGGAGGGACATGGTGAGCTTAACGAGCAGATGAGAATGATTGATCTAACTGAAGCAGATTTGAACTTACTACGCAGGGTGAAACCTGTTGTTGAGCAGAATATAGACTATATCATTGATCAATTTTACAATTCGGTATTAGGCGTAAATAAACTTGAAGCTATTATTTTAGAGCATAGCAGTATAGAGAGGTTGAAAACTACTCTTCGTGGTCATATTCTAGAGATTTTTAATGGAAAGGTTGATGATGAGTACATAGCAAAGCGTCTAATGATCGCTAATATTCATAAAAAAGTAGGGCTTGAGCCTAAATGGTACTTATCTGCTTTTCAGAATCTTCAGAACGTATTTATACGCGTTATATATAATGAAACAAACGATGATAATACACGCCTTCGAGTGGTTCAGACCGTGACCAAGCTCCTTAACCTTGAGCAGCAGCTGGTTCTAGAAGAATATGAGAAGGAGAACATAAAAGAGAAGGAAGAGCAATATTTATTGGTGAAAAATGAATTAAAACAAAAAATTTCAGAGTTTAGCGTTGAATTGATAGATTATAGCATCGATACTAATGCTGCTGTGAAACAGCTAGTGGCAAGCAGCAATGAAGTAAGTAGAACATTCCAACGTACGGCTGCATCCGCTCTGGAGTCACAGGGATTAGCTACAGATGGTCATGAACACTTGGGTGATTTGACTGAGCAAATTAATCTTATATATCAGACCACCAGTGAGATGGAAGACTCGATCATTGAGTTAAGCGATTCCTCTAAGCAAATTCAAAAAATTGTGAACTCAGTAAGGGAAATTGCCGATCAGACTAAAATCCTCTCACTTAATGCAACGATTGAAGCCGCTAGAGCCGGTGAGCATGGTAGAGGTTTTAGTGTGGTTGCTCAAGAAGTTAGCCGGCTTGCAGAGGATACTAAGAGTACTGTAATTCAGATCGTAGAGCTAACAAATAAATCAGGTCTACTCACTCAGCAGGTTGTAGAAGAGATTCGTAAGGTGCAGGAGTTAACTAAGAATGGGAAGCACCAATCAGTCGAGACTAGTCTTTTGTTCTCTGATATTGTAGATGCTATGCGTAGCAGTACACAGGAGATTGTAATAGTGGAAGAAGAAATAAGAACCTTAATCCAAACCATTGAGGGGATCGGAACGGCGACGGCTCAGACTGCTTCCTCCGCAGAGTTTTTTAAGTCTGCCACAGAGAATCTTTAACATATATATAGTAGAAGAACAGCGCATGAAAAAAATATGCGTTGTTTTTCTATTTTCGCTTGCAATACTGCTGCCTATTATATATAATAATAAATGTTGTTCTGAGACGTTGCGATGATGTGAGAGGTTACTGACACACCCGGCCCCTTTGCCATGGGGACGAGGTCAGAAAATTTTCACGGAGTATGTCCGATACCAAATTGGGCGATAGAAGGAGGGACTAAAATGGCAAAGCAAAAAATTCGTATTCGCTTGAAAGCATACGACCACAGAATTCTTGATCAATCCGCTGAGAAGATTGTTGAAACAGCAAAACGTTCGGGTGCAGGTGTGTCCGGGCCGATTCCGTTACCAACTGAGAAGCAAATCATTACTATTCTCCGTGCGGTACACAAGTACAAGGATTCCCGTGAACAGTTTGAACAACGGACTCACAAACGTTTGATCGATATTGTGAACCCAACACCACAAACTGTGGATGCCTTGATGCGCTTGGATCTACCGTCCGGTGTAGATATCGAAATCAAATTGTAATTCTATTTTAAGTAATTTAGGAAAAGAAAAGAGGTGTCAACATTGAAAGGTATCTTAGGAAAAAAACTCGGTATGACTCAAGTGTTTACTCCAGAAGGTAACGTAATTCCTGTTACTGTTATCGAAGCAGGACCTTGTGTAGTACTGCAAAAGAAAGACCTGAATATCGACGGATATGAAGCAGTGCAATTGGGCTTTTCTGATAAAAAAGAAAAACGCTCCAATAAGCCTGAACAGGGTCACGCCAAAAAGGCAAATGCAACACCTAAGCGCTACGTTCGTGAAATTCGCGGTGTTGATCTCGGGTCTCTCGAGGTTGGACAAGAGCTGAAGGCTGATATCTTTGCTGAGGGCGAATTTGTTGACGTAACTGGTACATCTAAAGGTAAAGGTTTCCAAGGTAACATCAAACGTTGGGGACAAAGCCGCGGACCAATGGCACACGGATCGCGTTACCACAGAAGACCGGGTTCCATGGGTTCTATCCAAGCTAACCGTGTTCCTAAGGGCAAACGCCTTCCAGGACATATGGGTCATACGACTATTACGGTTCAAAAGCTTGAAATTATCAAGGTTGATGTTGAACGTAACGTATTGCTGGTTAAAGGCGCTATCCCAGGTCCTAAAAACAGCTTCGTGAAAGTTAAACAAACCGTTAAGAAATAATTATTGAAGAAAGGAGGAACATGAAATGCCAAAAGTAACACTTTTTAATATTAGTGGCAACGAAGTTGGTGAAGTGGAACTGAGCGATACAGTATTCGGTATTGAACCGAATGAGCACGTTCTACATGAAGCTGCGCTTATGCAAAGAGCTTCCCTACGTCGTGGTACACACAAAGTAAAAGGACGTTCTGAAGTTCGTGGCGGTGGACGTAAACCTTGGAAACAAAAAGGTACAGGTCGCGCTCGTCAAGGCTCCATTCGTTCTCCACAATGGAAAGGCGGCGGCGTTGTCTTCGGACCAACACCACGTAGCTATTCCTGGAAACTGCCTAAGAAGGTTCGTCGTTTGGCGATCAAATCCGCTTTGTCCTCGAAAGTACTCGAGAATGACATTATCGTATTGGATAGCTTGACAATGAATGCTCCGAAGACGAAAGAATTCGCAGCAATCTTGAACAACCTGAAAGTAGATCGTAAAGCGTTGATCGTAGCTACTAGCTATGATGATAACGTAGCACTTTCCGCTCGTAACATCCCTGGGGTGAAATTCGTAGCGGCTGACGGCATTAATGTTCTTGACGTACTGACGTACGACAAACTGATCATCACTAAAGAAGCAGTTCTGAAGGTAGAGGAGGTGTTCGCGTAATGAAAGATCCTCGTGATATTATCAAACGTCCGGTGATTACGGAACGTACTTCCGACTACATGAGCGAAATGAAATACGCTTTTGAAGTGGATATCCGTGCTAACAAAACCGAAATCAAAAAAGCTGTCGAGGCTATTTTCAAAGTAAAAGTAACTAATGTGAACACAATGCGTGTACCTGGCAAACTGAAACGTTATGGTAAATATTCTGGTTACACTCCAGAGTGGAAAAAAGCCATCGTTAAGCTTAGCCCGGACAGCAAACCGCTTGAATTTTTTGAAGCGGTAGAATAATACTCTGTTGAAGTAAGGAGGGAACTACAGTGCCAATCAAAAAGTACAAACCGACCTCTCCGGCAAGACGCGCTATGTCCGTGTCTACGTTTGAAGAAATTACAACAAACCAGCCAGAGAAATCGTTGCTTTCTCCGCTGTTCAAACATGCGGGACGCAACAACCAAGGTAAAATTACGGTTCGTCACCATGGCGGCGGACATAAACGTAAATACCGTATTATCGACTTCAAGCGGACTAAAGACGGCATACCAGGTAGCGTTGCTACAATCGAGTATGACCCGAACCGCACATCTAATATTGCTTTGATCCACTATGCTGATGGAGAGAAACGTTATATCATCGCTCCTAAAGGTCTAAGAGTTGGGGATAAAGTAGAGTCCGGTCCTGCGGCCGACATCAAAATTGGTAACAGTCTTCCACTGGAAAACATTCCAGTAGGTACAGTTATCCACAACATTGAGTTGAAACCAGGTAAAGGCGGACAATTGGTTCGCGCAGCTGGTACAGAAGCTCAATTGCTTGGTAAAGAAGAAAAATACTGTTCCGTTCGTTTGTCATCCGGTGAGGTTCGCAAGATCCTTAGCGTATGCCGTGCAACTATCGGTTCCGTAGGTAACGAAGATCACGAATTGATCAAAATCGGTAAAGCTGGACGTAGTCGCTGGCTCGGCCGTCGTCCTGAAGTTCGCGGGGTAGTAATGAACCCTAACGATCACCCACACGGTGGTGGTGAAGGTCGCGCTCCAATCGGACGTAAATCGCCAATGTCTCCATGGGGCAAACCAACCCTTGGTTACAAAACGCGTAAGAAAAACAAGGCATCTGATAAATATATCGTTCGCCGCCGCACTAAATAAGACGCTTCTGGCAAGTTAATAAAGCGCGAAGCGTCGATTCGCGGTTTGAAGAACCGGATGAAGGGAGGATTCACACATGGGTCGCAGTTTAAAGAAGGGGCCGTTTATTGATGGCTACCTGCTTAAAAAAGTTGAGGAACTGAACGAGGCTGAGAAAAAGGTTGTAGTTAAAACTTGGTCCCGTCGCTCAACCATTTTCCCTCAGTTTATCGGACATACGTTTGGTGTATATGACGGCCGTAAACACGTGCCTGTATACGTAACAGAAGATATGGTAGGTCACAAGTTGGGCGAGTTCGCGCCAACACGTACTTACAAAGGCCACGCGGGTGACGATAAGAAAACAAGAAGATAATAATAAGGTCTCTGTTTGAAAGGAGGTTAAACAATGGAAGCAAAAGCACATGCAAGATCGGTGCGAATTTCCGCTCGTAAAGCGAAACTGGTTGTTGACTTGATTCGCGGTAAGCAAGTGGGGGAAGCAATTGCTATTCTTCGCCACACTCCGAAATCCGCTTCTCCGGTCGTTGAAAAGTTGCTTAATTCGGCAATTGCGAATGCTGAGCATAACTATTCTTTGGACGTGAACAGTTTGTTCGTTAGCGAGGTTTTCGTTAACCAAGGACCTACTATGAAACGTTTCCGTCCGCGCGCCATGGGCCGCGCAAGTCGGATCAATAAACGCACGAGCCACATTACACTGGTGGTATCTGAGAAATAAGGAGGGATAACACGTGGGTCAAAAGGTAAATCCAATCGGACTCCGAATCGGTATTATTCGCGATTGGGAATCTAAATGGTATGCAGGAAAAGATTTCGGTACTCTTCTGATGGAAGACGTCAAAATCCGGGAATACCTTAAAGGCAAATTGAAGGATTCCGCTGTTTCCCATATCGAGATCGAAAGAGCGGCTAGCCGCGTGAACGTTACAATTCATACAGCTAAACCAGGTATGGTTATTGGTAAAGGCGGAGCAGAAGTAGAAGTACTTCGCAGCGCAGTTACAGCAATCGCTGGTGGCAAAAAAGTACACATCAACATCAATGAAATCAAGCACCCTGAATTGGATGCAATTCTTGTAGCTGAGAGCATTGCTCAACAATTGGAACGTCGTGTATCGTTCCGTCGTGCCCTCAAACAAGCGATTCAAAGAACTATGCGTTCTGGCGCAAAAGGGATTAAAACTCAAGTGGGCGGACGTCTTGGCGGAGCTGAGATTGCTCGTTCAGAAGGTTATAGCGAAGGAACAGTTCCACTTCATACGCTTCGTGCCGATATCGATTACGGAACGGCTGAAGCACATACAACTTACGGCCTTATCGGCGTAAAAGTATGGATCTACCGTGGAGAAGTTCTTCCCCCAGCTAAGAAACAAGCTGCTCAGGAAGGAGGCAACTAATCATGTTGGTACCAAAACGCGTAAAACACCGCAAGCAACAACGCGGACACATGAAGGGTATGGCAAAAGGCGGTACTGAATTGAACTTCGGCGAATTTGGCCTGGTTGCACTTGAACCGTCTTGGATCACTAACCGTCAGATCGAAGCTGCTCGTATCGCGATGACACGTTATATCAAACGTGGCGGTCAAGTTTGGATCAAGATTTTCCCAGATAAACCTATTACTCAAAAGCCTCTCGAGGTTCGTATGGGTAGTGGTAAAGGTAATGTTGAGAAATGGGTAGCCGTAGTTAAACCGGGCAAGATTATGTTCGAACTCGGAGGCGTGTCGGAAGAAATCGCTCGTGAAGCGATGCGTCTTGCCGCTCACAAGCTGCCTGTAAAGACTAAGTTTGTGAAACGTGAAGAATTGGGTGGTGAAGCAAATGAAAGCTAATGAACTTCGCAACTTAACCACTGCTGAGATTGAACAAAAGATCGCTGGATTCAAAGAGGAACTTTTTAATCTCCGTTTTCAATTGGCAACTGGCCAATTGGACAACCCAACTCGGATTCGTGACGTGCGTAAGGAAATAGCTCGTGCTAAAACCGTGATCCATCAAAGAGTGCTTGGGATTAGTTAAGTGAGACGGATCGCAGATCCGTATTCAGGAAGGAGGCTAACTAATGAGTGAAGAACGTAATGCACGTAAAGTGCTAATCGGTAAAGTGGTCAGTGATAAAATGGATAAAACCATCGTAGTTGCTGTTGAAACCTATAAGAAACACAATTTGTACCACAAACGCATCAAGTCTACGAAGAAATTCAAAGCACATGATGAGGGAAATGTTGCAAAGATTGGCGATACCGTAAAACTCATGGAAACTCGTCCGTTGTCTAAGGACAAACGTTGGAGACTAGTTGAAGTGGTAGAAGCAGCGGTTATCATCTAAGATAATCAAGAGAGTTTTTCCGGAAGGAGGAAATTATAATGATTCAACCATTTACACGTTTGCATGTGGCTGACAACTCTGGTGCGAAGGAACTGATGTGTATCCGCGTACTGGGTGGTACTGGACGCCGTACAGCAGCAATCGGTGATTTGATCGTTTGTTCCGTTAAACAAGCAACACCAGGCGGCGTTGTCAAAAAAGGTGATGTTGTTAGAGCGGTAGTTGTTCGTACGAAACGTTCCGTTCGTCGTAAAGATGGATCTTACATCGCATTCGACGAAAACGCAGCTGTTGTTGTTAAAGACGACAGAAGCCCTCGTGGAACACGTATCTTTGGACCAGTTGCTCGCGAACTTCGCGATAAAGACTACATGAAGATCGTTTCCTTGGCACCGGAAGTTATCTAATAAACACGGCACCAATAAGTTGAAGGTTAGTTATAGGAGGTGTAATAAATGCCTAGAGTGAAAAAAGTTCTGGAATCCCATAACAATAAACTGCACGTGAAGAAAGATGACGTGGTGCTTGTGATTAGTGGTAAAGACAAAGGCAAAAAAGGCCGTGTCATCGCTGCTTATCCTCGTGAAAACCGCGTTCTGGTAGAAGGCGTCAATATGGTGAAAAAACACCAAAAGCCAAACCAGCTGAATCCACAGGGTGGAATTATTGAGCAGGAAGCTTCGATTCATGTGTCCAACGTAATGCACATCGATCCGAAGACCGGCAAAGTAACCCGTATCGGTTACAAAGTTTTGGACAATGGTAAAAAAGTTCGGATTGCTAAAAGATCCGGAGAGATTATCGACTAATCTAGCCCTTAAGAAAGGAGGTTAAATCTTCATGGCAGCAAGAATGAAAGAACGTTTTCTTAACGAAATTACACCTGCTTTGATGCAGAAGTTTAACTATACAACTGTTATGCAAGTGCCTAAGATCGAGAAGGTTGTCATCAACATGGGTGTGGGTGACGCTGTTCAAAACTCCAAAGTACTTGATGCTGCAGTTAATGACATGCAGTTGATCGCTGGTCAAAAACCAGTAATCACTAAAGCTAAAAAATCCATCGCTGGTTTCAAACTACGCGAAAATATGCCGATTGGGGTTAAAGTAACACTGCGCGGAGAGCGTATGTATTACTTCTTGGACAAATTGTTCAACGTAACACTTCCACGTGTACGTGACTTCCGTGGTGTTTCCACTAAAGCCTTTGACGGCCGTGGTAACTACACACTTGGTCTTAAAGAACAATTGATCTTCCCCGAGATCGAATATGACAAAGTGGATAAAGTCCGCGGTATGGACATCGTTATTGTAACGACTGCTAAGACGGACGAGGAATCCCGCGAGCTGCTGGGTCAGCTGGGAATGCCTTTCGCAAAATAAAGTCGGTTAATCCATTTTCTCCGAAAATGTTTAGGAGGTGTCAGGCTAAGTGGCAAAAACTTCGATGAAAGTTAAACAACAACGTACGCCTAAGTTTAAAGTACGTGCATATACACGTTGCGAACGTTGTGGTCGTCCACATTCGGTACTGCAAAAGTTCAAAATTTGCAGAATTTGTTTCCGTGAATTAGCTTATAAAGGCCAGATCCCTGGCGTGAAAAAAGCAAGTTGGTAAGAAGTTTATAAACGGGAAGGAGGTTTACACACATGACTATGTCTGATCCTATTGCAGATATGCTTACTCGTATTCGTAACGCTAACATTGTGCGTCACGAGACGGTAGAAATGCCTGCTTCTACTATGAAGAAACAAATCGCTGACATTTTGAAGCGTGAAGGTTTCATCCGCGATGCGGAATTCGTTGAAGATAGCAAACAAGGGATTATCCGTATCTTCTTGAAATACGGCCCTAACCAAGAGCGTGTTATTTCTGGTTTGAAAAGAATCAGTAAACCAGGCCTTCGCGTATACACGAAGAGCAATGAAGTGCCTCGTGTACTCGGTGGTCTAGGAATCGCGATTATCTCCACATCTAAGGGAGTTATGACCGACAAAGAAGCTCGTCAATCAAAATCTGGCGGAGAAGTTGTCTGCTACATTTGGTAATAAACGTCACAAGATAAGGAGGTGCAACACATGTCTCGTATTGGTCGCAAACCAATCGCAGTACCTAGCGGTGTAGATGTCACTTTGGACAACGCCGTTATTACAGTAAAAGGTCCAAAAGGTTCTTTGACTCGTGAGCTTCATAAAGACATGAAGGTTACAGTTGAAAATAACGAAATTACCGTTGTTCGCCCGTCGGATAACAAATTGCATCGTTCACTTCACGGCACAACCCGCTCCGTTGTCAACAACATGGTAGCAGGTGTGACTGAAGGTTTCTCGAAATCTCTGGAACTGGTTGGGGTCGGATATCGTGCAAGCAAATCCGGAGATAAAATCGTTCTGAACGTTGGTTATTCCCACCCGGTTGAAATTACACCGGAAGCTGGTATCGAGTTCGAAGTTCCTGCGAACACGAAGATCATCGTTAAAGGTATCGATAAAGAACGCGTTGGCGCATACGCTGCTAAAATCCGTTCCGTTCGTGAACCAGAACCGTATAAAGGTAAAGGTATCAAATATGAAGGCGAGCGTATCATCCGCAAAGAAGGTAAAGCTGGTAAGAAGAAATAACCAGTTTAAACTTAATTGTAAGATACCCCGTGCATCTTAAAGTGAAGCTGTTTACGGCAAACTGAAGGGAGTGAAAGGGAAGTCATGATTACAAAAGAAGATAAAAACAAGGCTCGTCTCAAAAGACACCTGCGTGTTCGTAAGAAGATCCAGGGAACTACTGAGCGTCCACGTTTGAACGTATTCCGTTCTTCGAAACACATCTACGCTCAACTGATCGATGATGTTAAAGGGGTTACTATCGTATCCGCTTCTACACTTGATAAAGATCTGAGCGCTAACATCGGTAATGGCGGCAGCGTTGAAGCTGCAGCGAAAGTTGGCCAATTGGTCGCTGAGCGTGCCAAAGAAAAAGGATATGCAGTGGTCGTATTCGACCGCGGAGGTTACTTGTACCATGGACGGATTCAAGCATTGGCTGATGCAGCTCGTGAAGCTGGTCTTGAATTCTAGAATAATTCTTAAAAGGAGGTTAACGACTTGCGTGTAGATCCGAACAGTTTAGAACTGACAGAAAGAGTTGTACACATTAACCGTGTTGCAAAAGTTGTAAAAGGCGGACGCCGTTTCAGCTTTAGTGCACTTGTTGTTGTGGGCGACGGCAACGGCTACGTCGGTGCTGGTATCGGTAAAGCCGGCGAAGTTCCGGATGCCATCCGTAAAGGCATTGAAGACGCCAAGAAAAACCTGATTCACATCCCAATCGTAGGAACTTCGATTCCCCATCTCGTTACTGGACACTTCGGTGCAGGACGCGTGTTGCTGAAACCAGCATCAGAGGGTACTGGCGTTATCGCTGGCGGTCCAGTTCGTGCGGTATTGGAATTGGCAGGCGTTGGCGACATTTTGACAAAATCACTGGGTTCTTCGAATTCCATGAACATGGTCAATGCAACTTTGGAGGGACTTTCCCGTCTGAAACGCATTGAAGAGGTCGCGAAACTTCGCGGCAAATCTGTCGAAGAATTGCGCGGTTAAGGAGGGGAACGTCAATGGCAAAATTGCAAATTACCCTCGTACGTAGTGTAATCGGACGTCCAGAAACACAACGTGTTACTGTTAAGACGCTCGGCCTGCGTAAACTCAACACGACAGTGGTTCACAATGACAGTCCTGCAATTCGCGGAATGATCAATAAAGTGAGTCACTTGCTATCTGTAACTGAAATTGAAGGCTAATCGCCTCGCATAAATTAACAAACATAAGGAGGTGCAAACGATGAAGTTACATGAACTTGCTCCAGCTCCTGGTTCCCGCAAAGAACGCAATCGCGTTGGTCGTGGTCCTAGTAGCGGAAATGGTAAAACTTCCGGTCGCGGTCACAAAGGTCAAAACTCACGTTCTGGCGGTGGTGTTCGTCCGGGCTTCGAGGGTGGACAAAATCCGCTCTATCGTCGTCTGCCTAAACGTGGTTTCGTCAATCCTACCCGTAAAGAGTATGCGATTGTGAACCTGGAAGATCTGAATAGCTTTGCAGAAGGAACTGAAGTGACTCCGCAGTTGTTGCTTGAAACTGGTGTTGTCAAGAATTCCAAAAGCGGCATCAAGATTCTCGGCAACGGTGAGTTGACCGTAAAATTGACTGTACAAGCAAATAAGTTCTCTCAATCTGCGGTAGAGAAAATCGAGGCTGCCGGCGGTAAAACCGAGGTGATCTAATGTTCAAGACGCTTAAGAATATCTGGCATGTTGAAGATTTGCGCAAAAAGATCCTGTTTACCTTGTTCATTCTGATTATCTACCGTATCGGTTCGTTTGTTCCGGTTCCTGGTGTGAACAAAGATGTACTGCAAACAGCAAATCAGAGCGGTGACGCTTTGATGGGACTCTTGAACACCTTTTCGGGCGGAGCGCTCAAAAACTTCTCGATATTTGCGATCAGTATTTACCCGTACATTACAGCATCCATCATCGTGCAATTGCTGTCGATGGATGTTGTTCCTAAGTTTGCTGAATGGGCTAAACAAGGGGAGCACGGGAAAAAACAATTGGCGCAAATCACTCGTTACGGTACAGTGATATTAGCCCTGATCCAAGGTTTTGCTACGTCGATAGGGTTTAACCGGATTTATGGAACTCAAATGATGCCGAATGCGACATTTGCTGATTACTTGCTGGTTGCCATTATCTTGACGGCGGGTACTTCTTTCTTGATGTGGCTTGGTGAACAGATTACCGAAAAGGGAATCGGGAACGGGATTTCGATCCTGATTTTTGCGGGAATCGTCGCCGCCATTCCGGGGTATATCACAAGTACGGCTAACTCAAGTTTTATTCAGCCGGATCAGGTGTTCCTGAATATTCTTAAAGTCGTTATCGTGCTGATTGTGATTGTAGCGATTATTACAGCAGTTATCTTCGTACAGCAAGGTATTCGGAAGATTCCTGTTCAATACGCTAAACGCGTAGTCGGCAATAAAATGTACGGTGGACAGAATACACATATCCCATTGAAAATTAATGCGGCAGGTGTAATTCCGGTAATCTTCGCCGTATCATTGCTTCAGTTCCCAGTTGTTCTCTCCAGTTTCTGGTCAACACATGCCTGGGCACAATGGATTACCAAATATTTGGCAACCGATGCTCCGCTTGGTATGCTTCTGTATGTAGTGATGATCATCGGGTTCACGTTCTTCTATACGTTCGTGCAGATGAATCCTCAACAGATGGCCGATAACATGAAGAAGAATGGTGGTTACATCCCAGGTATCCGTCCTGGTAAAGCTACAGAGAAATATCTGACTAGAGTAATGTCTCGTTTGACTATGTCAGGCGCGTTGTTTCTGGCTTTGATCTCTGTACTACCGATGTTCTTCGGTGCTATATCTGGATTGCCCAAAGAAGTTCGAATTGGTGGCACTGCGCTGCTTATCGTAATCGGTGTGGCATTGGATACTATGAAGCAGATCGAGAGCCATTTGATCAAACGCCATTACAAAGGCTTCATCAATAAATAGGTGATAGGTTCCGGTGAAGCTTAAGTTTTTATTCTTCCCGGCACCTATTATGCTGTTTCTTGCTTGGTGGCGAACTTTTGGGGGGAGAGAGAAATCGTGAACATTTTATTCATGGGCCCTCCTGGGGCAGGCAAGGGAACACAAGCGGCAGAAATCGTTAAAGAATTTGGTATTCCTCATATTTCGACAGGAGATGCTTTCCGTTTGGCAATCAAACAGGAAACTCCGGTAGGATTGAAGGCCAAATCATTTATAGATCAAGGTTTGCTTGTACCAGATGATGTGACCATTGGGATAGTCGAAGAACGGCTGCAGCAGTCCGATTGCGAAAAAGGATTTCTATTGGATGGTTTTCCAAGAACTCTTTCGCAAGCGGAAGCGCTGGATGATATTCTTAGCCGTTTGAACACTTCTTTGGATCATGTCATCAACTTGAATGTTGACCGTGGATTGCTAATGGCGCGTCTTACTGGACGTCGTATCTGCAGCGTTTGCGGAGCATCCTACCATTTAATCTTCAACCCGCCGAAGCAAGATGGCATTTGCGACATTGATGGCGGTGAATTATATCAACGTCCGGATGACAACGAAGAAAGTGTAGGCAAGCGCCTGGATGAGTATGATAATAAAACAGCGCCGCTGCTTGCGTTTTATGATAATAAAGGTCTTTTGCGTCAGGTAAACGGGGAAAACGAAATTAATGTCGTTACTTCTGAAATCGTGTCTTTAATGCGGGGTTAATGTAATGATCATTTGTAAATCCGAACAGGAACTTGCCTTTATGAGGGAAGCTGGTCGAATTGTTGCCGAGAGTCACCGTCTTATTGCTCAGGCCATTCAACCTGGCATTACAACGGGCGAGCTCGACAGAATCGCCGATCAATACATTCGCAGTCAAGATGCTGTGCCGTCTTTCAAAGGCTACAACGGTTTTCCTGCCAGCATTTGCGCTTCAGTCAACGAACAATTGGTGCATGGATTTCCAGGTAAACGTAAACTGATCGAAGGCGATATTGTTACGCTGGATATCGGTGCAGAGTACCGCGGTTATCACGGTGATTCCGCCTGGACCTACGGTGTGGGCAGCATTTCCGAAGAGGCTCAGCGTTTGCTGGACGTTACGGAAGGCTCCTTGTACGCGGGACTGGCGTTAGTTAAGCCGGATGTGCGCTTGTTTACAATCTCCCATGCTATTCAGCAATACATCGAAGAGGCTGGTTTCTCAGTCGTACGTGAGTATGTTGGTCATGGTATTGGGGCAAAACTGCATGAAGAACCGCAAATTCCGAATTATGGCATAGCGGACCGCGGACCACGTCTGAAACCGGGTATGGTGCTCGCGATTGAGCCGATGGTAAACGCAGGAAAGAGACATGTCAGAACACTGGAAGATAACTGGACTGTCGTTACGGTTGATGGCTCACTATGTGCTCACTTCGAGCATACAGTAGCAGTTACTCCGGACGGCATGGAAATTTTCACAAAACTGAATGCGTAGGTGATCTCCTCTTGAATACTGTGAGCAGCCCGCAGGTTGGTCAATTAGTGAGAATTCTCAAAGGCAAAGATGCCGGAGAGGCAGCCGTTGTTATCGCAGTTGTTGATAGCAGATTTGTATACATTGCAGATGGAGACAAACGTAAGTTTGATGGGCCAAAGAAGAAGAATATTCTTCATCTTGAGCTCATACCCTTCATCAGCAGTGAGGTTGTGGACAGTTTGAAGGAAACTGGGCGGGTAACAAACGGAAAGCTGCGATTCGCAGTCATGAAGTATGCTGGACCCACCGGAATAAGTGCTGATGAGAAAGGAGACTAACTGTGGCTAAGGAAGATGTCATTGAAGTAGAAGGTACTGTCCTTGAACCGTTGCCAAACGCAACGTTTAAGGTTGAGCTTGAGAACGGTCATCAAATACTTGCCCATGTATCCGGTAAATTGCGGATGCACTTTATCCGTATTTTGACCGGAGACAAAGTGGTCGTGCAGTTATCGCCTTATGATTTATCAAAAGGTCGTATAACTTACCGTAAATAGATGGGAACTACGAAAAAAGTTTTGCTTCGCAAAACTTTGAGGAGGTAATTAACATGAAGGTAAGACCTTCTGTAAAGCCCATTTGCGAGAAATGTAAAGTAATCCGCCGCAAAGGGACTGTTATGGTGATTTGCGAAAATCCGAAACACAAACAAAAACAAGGTTAAGAAGGGGGTGTAGCGTAAAATGGCTCGTATAGCTGGAGTGGATTTGCCACGTGACAAACGCGTTGAGATCGCCTTGACTTATATTTTCGGAATCGGTAAAACGACTTCTCAGAAAATTCTTAATGAAACAGGCATTAGCGCTAATACACGTGTCCGTGATTTGACGGAAGATGAAGTCAGCAAACTGCGTGAAACGATCGACAAAACGGTTAAGGTTGAAGGTGACCTGCGTCGTGAAATTTCCTTAAATATTAAACGTCTTACTGAGATCGGCTGTTACCGCGGTGTTCGCCACCGTCGTGGATTGCCTGTTCGCGGTCAACGTACTAAAACGAATGCCCGTACCCGGAAAGGCCCGCGTCGTACGGTAGCAAACAAAAAGAAATAATAAGGGGGGATAAGAGACAATGGCTAAACCGAAAAAAGTCGTACGTACCAAACGTCGCGACCGTAAAAATATCGAATCCGGCGTGGCACATATTCGTTCCACGTTCAACAACACCATCGTTACCATCACGGATCCTCACGGAAATGCAATTTCCTGGGCAAGCTCCGGCGGCCAAGGATTTAAAGGTTCCCGTAAGTCCACTCCATTCGCAGCGCAAATGGCAGCTGAATCAGCAGCTAAAGCAGCTATGGAGCACGGCATGAAGTCGGTTGAGGTTATGGTTAAAGGACCGGGCGCGGGCCGCGAAGCAGCCATCCGTTCCCTTCAAGCTGCAGGGCTTGAAGTTAACCTTATTAAAGACGTAACTCCGGTTCCTCACAATGGATGCCGTCCGCCTAAGCGTCGTCGCGTATAGTGAAATCAGTATTGTGAATGTGGTATAATTCTGACGCATCTGCTAATAATAGGTGTTTAGGCATACTACATGATGCACCTGATGGGGTGACAGTTTCATATAGGAGCGACGTTGAAGGAGGGGTAAACTCGTGATAGAAATCGAAAAGCCGAAGATTGAGACCGTAGAAGCTAATGATGAAGGTACCTATGGGAAATTCGTAGTTGAACCGCTGGAACGTGGGTATGGCACGACTCTGGGGAACTCGCTTCGCCGGATATTGCTTTCTTCGCTTCCAGGAGCCGCAGTGACTTCGGTCCAAATTGACGGCGTTCTGCATGAGTTCTCGACCGTTCCAGGCGTAATGGAAGATGTGACGGAAATCATTCTGAACCTTAAAGCCTTGTCTCTGAAGATTCATTCAGACGAGGAAAAAGTGTTCGAGATTGATGCTGAAGGGGAAGGCATCGTTACCGCAGGTGATATCCGTGCGGACAGCGATGTTGAGATCCTCAATCCGGATCTTCACATTGCAACGCTGGGACCTGGTGCGAGACTTCATATGCGTATTTTTGCAGGCCGTGGTCGCGGCTATGTCCAAGCGGACCGGAACAAACGTGACGATCAGCCAATTGGTGTTATTCCAGTTGACTCCATCTACACTCCAATTTCACGCGTTAACTACGGCATAGACAATACACGTGTTGGTCAAGTGACTAACTACGACAAATTGACGCTTGAAATTTGGACAGATGGAAGTATCAGACCGGAAGAGGCTGTAAGCCTCGGAGCCAAAATTTTGAACGAGCACCTCGTTCTGTTCGTAGGTCTTACGGACGAAGCGAAAGACGCCGAAATTATGGTTGAAAAAGAAGAAGACAAAAAAGAAAAAGTACTTGAGATGACAATCGAAGAGCTTGATCTTTCTGTTCGTTCCTACAACTGCCTCAAACGTGCTGGTATTAATACCGTACAAGAGCTTACCACGAAGACTGAAGAAGATATGATGAAGGTGCGTAACCTTGGTCGCAAATCTTTGGAAGAAGTTCAGGAAAAGCTTGAGGAACTTGGTTTGGGTCTCCGCACAGAAGAATAGCTGCAGATTGCTTTAGTAAAGGAGGGAAAACACAATGGCATACCAAAAATTGGGCCGTGATTCCAGTGCGCGTAAAGCGTTATTTCGCGACATGGTAACGGATCTGTTTTTATACGAGCGCATCCAAACAACGGAAGCTAAAGCGAAAGAAGTTCGTTCTATCGCTGAAAAGCTGATCACTAAAGCTAAAAAAGGTGATCTTCATGCTCGTCGTCAAGTAGCTGCATTTGTTCGCCGCGAGACTGTTGATGGTGAACAAGATGCAATTCAAAAATTGTTCTCTGACATTGCTCCTCGTTACACTGAGCGTCCAGGTGGATACACTCGTATCCTTAAACTAGGACCTCGTCGTGGCGACGCTGCGCCTATGGTTTATCTTGAATTGGTAGACCGCGCGTAGTATCACAAGTATTGATTTCCGATGCTTCCCTTTCATCCAGCCCTCTTTGGAGTAAAGATGGGGGAAATATCAGCGTTATTGTGCTGCAGAGGCGCAAGACTCTGCTGTACTAATAACCGTGGGAATCACCTTGGTTCAATTGAAGGAGCTCCCGCAGGGGCTCTTTTTTTTGAAATTAAGGATCCTATAGGACTTGTAGTTCTATATATGAAAAATGGATGCCGTCCTTTCAGGGACGGCGAAGCCATTTCTTCAAATAGAAGATCAGACAGTGCTTCGATCGACGTTCTGCTGACCGGTTTAAAAAGGAGAACGGAATGCGTAATCTATTGATGAAGGTCAATTATGACGGAACGAATTATGATGGCTTTCAGACCCAGCCTCAGGGCAATACGATTCAGGATCGGCTGGAGCAAGCCATACTCCATCTGACAGGTGAGAAGCTTAAGATTACTGCTTCAGGCCGTACAGATGCCGGAGTACATGCCTATGGCCAGCCTTTTAACTTTACAACCTCCTCCCGAATCCCAACTGAACGTTGGTGTCTAGCGCTTAATGCCCGACTGCCACAAGACATCGTGGTTACAGAGGCTAGGGAAGTTCCGCTAACGTTTCACTCTCGTAGAGGGGCTAAGCGTAAAACTTACCGATACACGATTAATGGCAACAGGTTTCCAGATCCGTTTCAACGGCGCTGGCAGCTTCACCATCCAGTGAAGTTGGATATTCCTGCGATGCAGCAAGGCTTAACGCAAATTATAGGGACACATGACTTCACTTCGTTTGCATCACGACGGTCTACGAAGACTTCTCATGTACGAACGATCTTTGAAGCTCATATGGAAGTAGATCGCAGGATGTGCCGACCCTCTTCATCAGATCAAGGAGTTATCCATACTTATATAACGGGTAGTGGATTTCTTCAGCACATGGTTCGCATTATTATGGGGACTTTGATCCATGTGGGGGAAGGTAAAATACCTGCTGATAAGGTTGCTGAAATATTGGCAGCATGTGATCGATCACATGCTGGTCCAACAGCTGTGGCCATGGGGTTAGCTTTGTGGAGTGTTGAATATGACGAGATTGAAAGTGAATAGTTTTTTCTATAAATTTCTTCCTAATTAATAGGCTAAATGTTTAAAAATCACTTGCACTTGTTATGTTTATACTGTAATATAAAAGTTGTGTTTTCTTGATGGCTATCCCACAGCCCCGATCAGGAAAATGCCAAAAAAATGCTTTGCTTAACTCACATAATCGTAATTCAATGAGAAACAAGATATACGAAACAGAAGATTTTCGTACGAGAACAAGGAGGAAACATTCATGCGTACCACCTATATGGCGAAGCCGAACGAAGTTGAACGCAATTGGCACATTATTGATGCCGAAGGCAAAACACTCGGTCGTTTGGCCAGCGAAGCCGCTGCTTTGATCCGTGGCAAACACAAACCGCAATTCACTCCACACGTTGATACAGGAGATTTCGTTATCGTAATCAACGCTGAGAAAATTCACTTGACCGGTAAGAAATTGCAAAACAAAAAATACTACCGTCACTCGATGCACCCAGGTGGTTTGAAAGTTACTAATGCTGAAACTCTGCTGAATACTAAACCAGAACGCGTAATTGAATTCGCGGTTCATGGTATGATTCCTAAGACTCGTCAAGGGGACCACATGAAGCTGAGATTGAAAGTATATGCAGGCGCCGAGCATCCACATGCAGCACAAAAACCTGAAGTTTACGAACTTCGCGGATAAGAATAGAGGAGGACAGTTTCATGGCACAAGTACAATACTATGGGACAGGTCGTCGTAAACATTCGGTAGCACGTGTTCGCCTTGTACCGGGTGAAGGACGCATTGTCATTAACAAACGTGAGATGGACGAATATTTCGGTGTGGAAACACTGAAAATGATCGTAAAACAACCTTTGAACCTGACTGAAACACTGGGCAACTACGATGTAATCGTTCTTGCACATGGTGGCGGCATTTCCGGTCAAGCTGGAGCAATTCGTCACGGTATCTCCCGTGCATTGCTTAAAGTTGACCCTGAATATCGCGGTGCATTGAAGAAAGCCGGCTTCCTGACTCGTGACCCACGTATGAAGGAACGTAAGAAATACGGCTTGAAGGCTGCACGTCGTGCGCCTCAGTTCTCGAAACGTTAATATGCCTTGTATATCAAGGAATTTCAGCCCTTGGCCTTTATGGTCAAGGGCTTTAATTTTGCCCACAAAAAGAGTCGTGACCATATTTTGACCATATTTATACTTCCTGACCATTTGTGACCACATCAGAACCCGTAATTTGTTCGTCAAGCTCCATGAATTTTTCAAAGCGGTCAGCTGTTTTCTCTTTCGCCGATTTGGTTACGTGCGTATATATGTTCATGGTCATTTTAATATCTGAGTGACCCAAGCGCTCCTGCACTTCCTTAATGCTTGCTCCAGCCTCAAAGAGTAGTGAAGCATGGGTATGGCGCAAGCCGTGGACTGTGACAGGGTGGAGCTTGTGTGAACGGATGATCTCAGCAAGCTTGTCGTTAGGGTAGGCTAAACGAATAGGCGTGTCATCTTCTCGTGCGAAAATTAAACGATCATCTTTTGTGCCAATGGGTGTTACAATGCCTCTGTTTTGCTCTGAGCGGCGTTTTCTCAGTAACCCCAAAGTTGTATCGTCTAAACTAAGAACACGGCGTGAGGCAGCTGTTTTGGAGGTCAGGGACATAAAGCCTGTCTTATCCTGAAACAAAGTCTTGTTCAATGAAAGATGTTTATTCTTAAAGTCAATATCATTCCAGCGAAGTGCCAAAATCTCCCCCTTGCGTGCACCAGTGTAGATCAGTAAGTGAAACATTAAATGATCTCTCTGTGAGCATTCCGTTTTCGCTACACCAAGAAATTTTTTTATCTCATGCTTCTCCCAAAAATTTCGCTCCATACCGTCCTCATCTGCCAGATGGTCAATTTCCTTCATGGGGATTACCACACCTTTCATGGGGTTGGTTGTCCGAATGTCCATGCGGATCGCATACTCGAAAATCTGATTGGCATACATCTTCATGTTATCTATTGTTTTGATTTCCTTCGCCATTTTATTAATGACTTCTTGACAATAAGAGCGGGTGATATCTCGCATCTTGATTGCCCCAAAGTGAGGGAGCAACTGCCGCTTAAATTTAGACAAGACGGCTTTTTTTGTGCTGGGCTTAAAGTTGGGGGAATTGGTTTCGTACCATTGTTCATAGACTTGTTGGAATGTCGTAATTTTGTCTTGGGAAACAAATGATCCGTCAGCAACTTCTCTTTCTGTTTGGGCAGCGTCTAATTGAGCTTCCTTCTTTGTTTTAAATCCTCGTTTGGTTGAGGGCTTTTTCTTACCTGTTTCAGGGTTGATCTCACCATAATACTTGTACAACCAACGCACACCGTCTTTTGTATTGTACTTCTGGAAGCTGGCCAAAGTAATTCCTCCTTACCATGATAGTTTTCGATTCATTTCTTGATCACGAGCAATTTTCATCTCTATATCATGCATCTGTATGACATAGCATTGTTTCTTTAGTCCATGTCTGTACAAGAGCTGATGAATCTGCAGTGTGATAATACCGTCAAAACAAATAACGTCGCTACTAAGGACTGGCACACATTCAATCTGCTGCATTTCTTCTAAGTCTATCTCAGGCAACCGCTCTCCGATAGGTAAATCAATTTCTCGGCAGTTCATTATTGTCCACTCGTCTAAGGTGACAACAAGCTGGGATGGTCCGTCTGTTGTTCCAGAAGGATCGTAATACACCGCAAATTCTACCTCGTCATTCGTGACAGTTTTCACCTCCTTTCGTGGCTGTAATGCAGCGGCAATTTCAGCACTCATAGCTCCTTCAAATTCTCGACGTAGGATTTGTTCATATCGCTTGCTTGCTTGCTCTATGCTTACTGAGAATGTAGAAGATATCTGCTTTATTGCTTGTCCATGATCAGGAGATAAATTTATTTGTTCTATCATGTTAAAGGGCATTAGAGAATATAGTTGGAATTGCACTGTGTCATCCTCTTGGTACTTAACAAAAGGTTCAGATAACACAAGTTGATTTCCTTCATGACGCATCAAATGGCAAAGCTCATGTAGAAAGTCTTCTCTTTTTCCTTTTGGGCTTTTGCGTTCATCTAGGAGTATAAGGAGTTTGGATTTGGTGTGTAGAGAAAAACTCTCTACACGGACATATTCAACCTTTATTTTTAGTTTTCTGCTTAATTTATCTATAGTTATATCTTCAGGTAAGAGAATGTCATTCTGGGTATATAACTGTTCAACAAAATCCTCTAAATGTGTTTTTTTGTAATATTTAAACATGTTAATCCTCCTGTGAGATCGTACGTTCGTATGTATGGGTATGCAGAATCAGCCTGACAGCTGATGCTACAGAAATTACTTCTCGTCAGATTCAGAAGCGCGTTTGATGATTTCCCAGACCTTTTGAAGGTCTTTTTTGCGTTCTTCTGGTGCTTCCAGATAGTCTTTGAAAAAAAGGCCGTGCTCGGGATTATTGATGAAAGCCTCAAACTCCGCTATTTCAGCAGCACTCAAATTTACATCATCCGGTGAACTAAAATCGTTATCGATTGACATTCCTTCAAGTTCCTCGACAGTTATTCCTAATGCCTTTGTTACTTTTAAAACATTATCAACAGCTGCGCCACCGAGTCCTCTATTTAGCATTGATCTCAAGGTTGTATATGGCAGTCCAGCTTTTTCAGCGAAAGCTTTTGTACTTAATCCCGTTTTGTCAATCAGTTTCTTAACGACCTCGGCCCTGCGCACGGCTAATCCTCCCTAAACGTATAGAATATACGTTATTTCGTATTTAATCACAGTATAACCACATTTACAGTAAAAGTAAATGCTCATTTTCGTTTTTTTTATCTCTTTAAGGGTTGACTAAGTGCGAAATTGAGTATATTCTGACAATGAAATACGAAATTGAACACCGGGAGGAGGGAAAACATGTTCCCGAACTTGGAGGCTGAGATGGCAAGAAAAAAAATCAAGAAAGGGGATCTACAGAAAGTGCTTGGCGTGCGTTATGCAACTATCGTAGACAAAACAACCGGGAAGACTCAATTTACATTGAGCGAGGCTTTTCAAATCAAAAGATCTCTGTTTCCAGAATATCCTATCGAGTATCTTTTTTCGAAGGAGGTTGAGGCTTATGGAATCACCAGTCATTCAGCTTGTAATTGATCCGGAATATGTACGTCAACTGGCTGAGTCTGAAATTAAGCGTCTTATGCAAGATTTCGGACCCGGCGCTTGGTGGGACATGAAGCGCCTTGAATCAGAGACATGTCGTAAACGTGATTGGTTACTAGCTAACATTCTTCTAAATCCTTCTTTTAAGCAGGAAATGAAATTGGTTTCTAACGGGGGAGAGGGTGGACGATGGATGTTTAAAGCGCAAGGGATGAGACAATTCCTCGATAAAAATTTTGAAGTTTTAAACCGCGCCTCTTCAAAGCTGGCACGATAATATGAAGCTATTCACAAGGAGGTAATACCTTGAAACTTACAGTAAACATGCTTCGCAATGTATGCGCTATGTACCTGACACTTCGCGATCAGGCAGAAGCTGAGGGGTTAACCCAAGCAGTTGAAAATGCCAATAAAGGATATCGGAACTATCGTGAGTTACTTAACCAGGTATACGAAAAACGGCCGTCCGGGGTAGGAGCCGGACAGCCGTCACTTAGTTGGAAAATAACAATTAAGTCTAGATTACCACTGCCGGGAGGTGTTGGCAATGGCAAAGAGAGTGCAATCTGTGGAGCGGACGGAACTTCGTAAGAAGCTTCGCGATCTTTATCTCGATCAATCAGCTTATCTTTTGAATCACAGTAAACCATCTACGGCGATAAATTTTAAGATCGACAAAGCAAAAGCCGCACTGGCCAAGGTGGACCGTAGATCTATTCATAAAGATACTCCACAGCGTCCAAAGTTTGGGAAAGCGAGGAAGCTATGAAGGATGAAGAATTAGACTGGCACATCGAACAAAGCAACAAACTGCGGGATCAGGCGAAGGCATACGATGAAGATGCACCAGGTGCAATGGTTGAGATTGTCCGTCTCTTAACGGCTTCTTATGACCTTATGGGGCGGATTTCTGCACAGATGGACGGGGACTACGAAAAAATTTATACCCTACGGCAGAACACATTTACACTGGCCAAATCGCAGGCAAAAAAGGGCGATAAAATCTTGACAGCTGAACTGGCCACAATGGAGCTTCGCAATCTTGAGGCTGAGGCCTACGAACAGAAAATGTTCTGGCGTAATGAAAGGGAATCTGTAAAAGAAAAAATATACGAACTTAGAATGCGTGTCCGAATTGATATGCAAACAGGAGGTATGGCTAATGGGTAGCTTTGATTTTCGCCCGGTTCCCAAACCGGAACATAAGCGTGCTAAGCGTAAGCAGGGCCAGGAGACAGCCATTACAACTAAGGTAGACAAAGAGATATACCGTCGTGCAAGCGAGGAAGGGTATACCGTCTGTGAGCATTGCGGCTGCAGCGTTCCAAGATTTCGATTTGAACGGTGCCATATGCTTAATGCATCTCAATACGGAACAGGACGGGCTCCATGGAATGTGGTTATTTTGTGTGGTCCCCGTAATGATAACGGTAGCTGCCATAATTGGGCAGATGAAACCATTGAAGGGCGAGACTGGAAGGCGCGTAAGCAGGCAGAACTTTATCTTTACTACACGGCTGGAGATGGTCGGCAATATTGGAAATAAGGGCATGCATTTTGTCCGGCGGACGTCCTACGGACATCCATCGGATAACAACGGGACAACGCTCGGAAGTCCGCAGGATGTCGAAGCGCTGTCCGTGCATGTCCAAGCGGGGAGCAGGTGAACAGCATAAATGTTATGGATTAAGAGCTACCAGGCGACCGACAGAGACCCCAAAACACGTAAGTTTTGCCGTGCAACCGGCTTGGACACTCCGACAGCGGTAGGGTCCCTGCACATGTTTTGGTGGTGGGCGCTGGATTGGGCACCTTCGGGAGATATAAGCAAATATGAAGCAATAGACATAGCCGAAGCAGTTCATTTTAATGGTGATCCAGAGGTGCTTTTGCAAGCCATGATTGACGCCGAATATGTGGCTAAAACCATGGTAGGACACGAGATTGTCAACTGGCATGAGATCGGTGGACAGATTATAGAGGCCCGGAAAAAGGACGCTCTTCGCAAGGCAGAAGCCAGGAAGAAGCGGGAGGACAAAAAGGCGAATCCTTCGGACGTCCAGCGGACATCCACCGGACAAGAATCGGACAAGACCGGACAACAGACGGATGTCCACTCTATAGAGAAAGAAATAGATTTAGATTTAGAACTAGATATAAATAAAGATTTAAAGATAAACGGTGATGCAGATCCAAATCAAAAGTCAGATCAAGAGCCAAATCAAAATACAAAAACGAAGTCCAAACAAACCGCCGACGAATCGAAAGCGGCGGACGAGGCGCCTAGAAGCGGGAAAAATGGTTCAAAAGGGCGGCAAAAACCCGTCTACGAACCGGACAGCCCGTACATGAAAATGGCTGTGTACTTCAAAAGTAAGCTTGACGAGCTGGCAAAAGTGTTAGAAGTAGATGATCTGGCACCGAAAGCGAACATGCAGACATGGGCGGACGATTTCCGGAAGTTGGTTGAGCTGGACAAGCAATCTGACAAGCGTCTGATCATGGATGTGATGGACTGGCTGCCAAAACATGATTTTTGGCGCAAAAATGTGTTAAGTGCAAGTACGTTTCGGGATAAATGGACGACGTTGCTTGTTGAAATGCGCTCTGGTAAAACATCCACGTCCAATAAGGGTTCCGGCGGCGGGGGCCGAGGTTACGGCAACCAAAAGCAAGTGATTCCGATCTCACAAGATGATGGAACGGCCGGAACGCCTTCAACATCGGAATTTGATGCCATGATGAAGAAGGCAGCGGACCTGAAGGCTTCAAAACTTCGGGAAAAGGAGGCATTCAATAACCGATGAGCTACCTTTCACGCGCTCCTGGAATGCACCGCTGCATCTGTGGCTGGGAAGGTAAGCCCCAGCGAGATAAGAAGGCTAAAAACCCCGTTGATAAATGTCCGCAATGTTCCGAGAAAACTGTACTCATACCTTTACGGGAGATACCCGGATTCTGCTTCTGTTGTGCTTCCACAAACGGGAAGCTGCAAATTATAGATCATACGATGGTTCGCGAATGCCACATATGTGGCGCAAAACTCAATTTACACACGGTAAAGCCGTGGATATGGGAGGTCAAAGGGATGGAACAAGCGGTAAATAAGCTTAGAACGGAAATGGAAGCGTCGAAGAATCCCTATGTGAAAGTGGTTGGAGAACATCTGCTCAAGGTGTTGGAGATCAATCCTGCTGCAGCTGAGAAGGTGTTGGCTGAGGGTAAGACCATTGCGGGAGCGTTAACTGCAATGAAAACTGAAGCTTCCAAGAACAAATTTGATGGCATGGCAATGCTTACGGATGAAGAGGGTTACGCCATTGCGTTGAAGTATTTCGGATTTACCGGAACGATTCCCGCTCCTGCAGTAGCACCGGATCAGGCAGCTCCTGTGCCGCCACCCGCTCCGGTTACCTCACCGCCAACGCTTGGCATTTCTGTTGATGATCTGTTTGGCGATCTGTAAAGGGGGAGCGGGAGAATGAATGTAGCATCAGAAGCGCACACGGCCCATTTCGGACCGATCAGCAAAGAAATGATTGATTATGTCGAAAACAAAGTCCTGCTTCATAGTCGCTATTTATTCACTCAAACTGTTTTGCGTGTTCAATATGCTTATTGTACTCATTGCAATCAGCGCCATCGTCCAGAAGAACCGTTAAAGCATTGTCAGAAAGCGGTTTGTCCTCACTGTAATTCTCAATGCACTGTAAAGAAGAGTCATGTCGGCCGCAAATACTTGCAGGATAAGGCCTATGTTGTTTTCTATGAGAAATCAATTATTGATCCTCAAGTAATGACTGCAGTCGGGTTTTACGTTAGGCGGGACTATAGCGGCGATTACAAGAACGTTACAACCTACTATAAGGCATCTTGCAGCTATGTGTTCAAGGCGAATGGTGAAAGCACCATGTACTATACAGGCTATTACAGTGACACTCAGTGGTATAAGAGGGATAACATCACCTCTGAATATCCGTTATACAAAAATGGTGTTCCGTGTTACTGCTCTCTGGACAGTATTAAAGCGGCAGTGAAGGGTACGTCAATGCAGTATAGCACCTGGGAAAATTATTGGGACGGCAGTGACTCAGATATGACCAAGTTTTTTGGCTTGTATTCTAAGTATCCGTGTATTGAATACCTCACAAAGCTGAAATTTGAATATTTTGTCTGGGCGAAGCTTTATGATATGCGCACTTATGATGCCATCAAATGGAGCGGCAAAACCATAGAAGATGTATTACGGCTCCGCAAAAAGGATCTAAAGCAGTTCATCAGCAATAAATCGACCATTCTGGAGCGGGACGGAATAGGGGCGCTCACGTTACGGCTCTACCAGTTGACTCTGAATGACAGCAATCGTCCCGATTTTGAAGAACTGAAGCGTATTGCAACGAACGTGAATCCGTATTTTTCCCAAATGAAACCAATGTTTAAATTTCAAAATGTAAGGGCGTGCGCTAGATACATCGAGAAACAATTCAAAAAAAATCGTCGAGTCTTCTATGACCAAACTAGTGTCGTGACGATGTGGAAGGATTACATGGAAGAGTGTAAGACATTGGGGTTTGATTTAAAGCGGTTGGAAATCGTGTTTCCCCACAATCTAGCTACCGCACATGACAGCACCATGTCTCAGGTCAAAATCCAAATGTCGGAAATTGAAAAGCGGCGAATTGCCCAACGGGCGCAGGAACTGGAAGTTTATCGGTTTGCTTGGAGAGATTACATCATTCGTCCTGCTCAATCGGGTCAAGAGATTATTGACGAGGGAAAGGTTTTGAGCCACTGTGTTGGCGGTTATGCGCAGCGTCATGCGAAAGGGGAAACAAGTATCCTGATGATTCGCAAATACGCTGATCAGGATACACCATTCTTCACATTGGAACTGAAGGATGGACAAGTAAAGCAAGTGTACGGTTATAAAAACCTTCGCATGAGTGGAGATTTGATAGAACTCATAGATGCTTTTAAAGCTGAAAAGCTCGTTAAGGGTAAGAGAAAGACCAAAAATTCAAATAAACCGCAGGGGGTAGCAGTATGACGCAATTATCTTTGAGAACACCAGAAGTCATTGCCATTGAGATTATTAGTATTCGGGACCACGTTCAGCGGACGGCCATACATGGGGCTATCGAAATCGGCCGTAAGCTGACAGAGGCCAAGAAGATGCTGCCACATGGAGCATTTGGGGATTGGTTGGCTGATCATGTGGGATTCTCTCAATCGCAGGCCAATAACATGATGGCCATCTTTGACGGCTATGGTTCGCAGCAGCTTGACATGTTCGGAGAGAATTTGAAATCCCAAACGTTTGAGAATTTGACACCGACTCAAGCACTGGCCTTGCTGGGCGTACCCGAAGAGGAGCGGGAGGCATTTGTGGTTGATCAAAAGGTTGAAGAGATGTCCACCCGTGAGCTGCAGGAGGCAGTAAAAGATCGGAAGCAGGCCATTAAGGAGAAGGAAGCAGCCGAAAAAGCTGCTGCCAAGGCCGAGAAGGCAGCGGAGCAGGAGCGGAAGGCCCGGGAGAAGCTGGAGACCCAGCAGAAGGACCATGCTGCCATTGTCCAGCGCCTGCAGGAACAACTGGACGCCGCACAAGCCGCTTCTGCCGCTGGTGATGAAGGTGCAGCTGCTGAAGCAGAGGAAGCCGCTGAACAGCTCCGGGCAAGCCTGTCCAAGTCAGATGAACAATTGATTGAATCTCAGAAGCGTGTCAAGGAGCTAGAAGAGGCTCTGAAGGCGAAGCCCGTAGAGGTGGCTACAGCAACGGAGACGGTATTCGAAACCTCGCCGGAAGTACTTGCAGAGTTGGAAGCACTCCGGAAGAAAGCCGCTTCAGCTACAGGTGAAGATACGGCAATGTTCAAGGTACATGTCAAGAGCCTACAGGATAGCTTTAACGCAGTTATCGGGGTCATTACAACGTTGAAGGGAAAGGACACTGAGGTTTCAGATAAGTGCGGGACTATCCTAGTTGGAGCAATCGAGCGGATGCAAAAGATGTTGGTTGTCGTTACGCAGAAAGCGTCTGAATAATGTTCTTTTTCTTTAGTATCAATGATCCTGAGGCAACCGCCATTGAAAACCTCTTAGGCGAGAGCATTCAGATAATGAGGCAATACCATTGCTATCAAACACATGTAGGGCAAATAACTCATTATTACGCTCTGACCGCTGATTCACTGTATGACTTATCCATTGCTGAGGATTCGAATTATAGCCGTATATTTGCTCGTTATGATCGTTCCATCATGGAGCGGGACAATGATTATTTCCGCGGGGCTGAAAACTCGCCCCTGAATCGCATATTTCGCAGAGAGATTTAAGAAAGGGTGAATAACATGAATTGGGATAAGTTTATCAAGGATCTCCGAGAGTCGAACGATTTGGCCAAAGCGGCAGCCGAAGCTATTCCAGACGGCGGAAGTGCAAATTTAGATTCAGTGTTCCTCTGTGTTCCGCGCCAGTCTGAAAGAAAGGTGTTGGAAGCCATCCGAAAAGCCGGGCTCTATTGCCGTTCTAAACGGCGTTGGATTGGAGAGGGGTATATGATCAACCCGAACAGCGGAGGGCAAGCAGATAAGCGCTGCGAGGCTGTGACAGTGATGTATAAGGAGTTAGCTGGGCGAGGGTGGGACGTTCTCACATACCGCCAAGCGGATTAGGAGGAGCGATGTTCTTCTTTTTTGATCCACCAGCTCCATCGGTTTCCAAAGACAAGTACCGTCCAGGCGTGGTTTGCCAGATCATCCGTAATGATAAGCGACATGAAATCATGCCGAAGCTTTATCCGGACAAGATAGGCCGGGAAGTCATGATTACGGAATCGGCTACCGATCCAGCTGGCTGGGTATGGGGGTATGAGATTCAAATAGGCAGAAGGCCGACAAGTACTCAACCCTACCGGACAGACTGGCTTAAGCCTTTGAGCTCAAAGCAGGCGGCACTGGTCCTGCGGCTTGCGAAGTAGAGGAGGAGGCCGATGTTCTTTTTCTTCCAAGAGGAGCGGCCACCATGTGAAATCATAGATTACAGAGTCATATATAACCGTTTGAAGGACAAGCCAGCGGGAAAATGGACGCGGGAGCTTCATCAGTTCTCCGTCCTCTACCTTTGGCGACAAAATGATCCTAGGGAGGTATAACCAGTATGAGCAGAGCTATTAAGTTTCGCGGTAAGTCGAAAGAAACAGGCCAATGGGTGTATGGAGGTCTGGTGCAGGTGAGTATCGCTGGATCTTTGGCAATAGCCACTTTAGACAATAAAGGGCACCTTAAGCTGCATGAAATTATCAAGGGGACTGAGGGTCAATACAGCGGCTTAAATGACCGGAACGACCGTGAGATCTATGAGAAAGATATATGCAACGCCGAAGAAATGCTATTTCCCCTTTCTGGTACTCGGACAGGGATCGTGAAGTATCATGATGGTTCGTTTCTGCTTGAAAATATGGACGGTAAGGACGGAGACTACCTGTTTAGTGAAACGGCTGAAACTACGGTCATAGGAAACATTCACGACAACCCGGAATTGCTCGGGGGAGAGGCGGCGAATGCATGACATCAGAACGGATAGAAGAGATCAAGCCCTATTTCACGAATGAGCAATTAGATGAATTGAGTCGTGAGTATCGGACGATGCCTACAGATGGCGAAGGATATGCCATTGAACCAGAGTACGAAGGGATGATAGCACGTGGCTATATTGTAAAGCTAATATCTGATGTGAAAACCGCTCGGACTGCTCTAGAAGAGGTAGAGCGTAAGCATGGCGATACAGGTAATGCACTTGAAATAAAACGCATGCTTTTGGAAAAGGCAAATTACGAAGCTGGACGTCAACGAGTATTCAAGGAATCGGCAGAGAGGAAGCTGGTAGAGGCACAGCAGACCATAGCCCAGCAACAGGGAGCATTGGAATTCTACGCTTTAGAGGATAACAACAACTGGTGGATTGGCGGTCTGGATGAAGTAATGCCGTCAGAAGTGATGAAAGATGGCGGAGCTAAGGCACGTGCAGCCCGAGGAAATAAGGAAGGAGACACAAACAATGCGGACACTGTTTGAAATTGTGGAAGACGCTAAGGATGGTAAAAGTCCAGAGAATAATGAACTCCTTTACGCTTTGTTGGTGTACTGCTCCATGTTCAATATTGAGCATCGTCAGTTGCGGGAAGAATTGATGCGAGACCAACCACAGCCGCAATTTCTACGAGACATGAAATTAAAAAGCATGTTCGATATGTTTAAAACTGCTCTTGAAAAGTCGCCTAAAGAGTACCTTGGTTGGAACAATGACCCGGCCAACAAAGATTATCTAAGGCAGCGGGTTGAAGGGGAAAAGCTGGTAGATAAGATTGTAGGCCAAAGTCATGAATAACTGGCATTTTGCAAATAAGGACAAGGCAGTAGAGCAGGCAGCTGGAGGACAGGGAGAGATAAAGTGTTCTCAGCTTACACCGGAGGAGCTGGCAGCATTTAGACAGGCTAATCCTACTCTCTTAAATGCTAAGAAGCCAATTCCAATATTTGAATACAACAAGAGGAGAGCGCTGCGCGATGAAGGTTAAGGAAGTTCAAGCTGCATTAAAGGCAGGTGAGCGATTTTTTAAAGATTGGAAATTGAAAGATCCGGTTGAAGTGATTGCTTGGGGGAACGCATGGGTTAGATATAAGTCGCCTATCATGGCTCACTGGATATCAACCAACATACGGACGTTCGCTATGGGCTTAGATGGAGTATATAAGCAAGAAGGGGAGTGTTCTTGTGGGGGCGGTGGTACAGATGGAGTTCTTTCCCGGCGTGACGGCAGCGGACAAAGTGGCCACAAGAGAATTGCTAAAGAAATATCCGAAAATGCTCAGGAAAATCGGTGTTTACGGGAAAAAGGAGTCTCTGACGGAGCTGGAAGCAAGAGAATTTAAGGACTTTTCTCGTAAGGTGAGAGAGATCGATAGAGCGTTTGAGCTTATTGAAGACGATGAGGTGATGGCCATAATCAAGCATCGTTATGTAAACGCCCGTAAGCATAAGCTTACACTGCTGAAATATACCGCGAATACTAGCACTGCAACCATAAACCGGCGGATCAGGGTTGGTGTTGCGACCATAGCCGATCATCTGAAGCTGGCCGGGATCATTTGATGAGCGTTAGACGCAAACTGTGAACTAATAGGGCACCGAAGTGCCCAACAAGTTTCTATTATTTTTCTGGTGTGAAAGTAAAGGTTTCTTTGTACTTTCTATGATGGGTTTCGTTGTTTGAAGGTTTTCCGTACCAGCTAATTTCGATTTGAAGTTCCTTTGAATCAACTGAAATAGGGAAGTTAGAAAAGTCGACTAACTCACCATGTTTAAAATTCTTATGATGATCGTCTGAAATGCTTAATCCATACTTTGTTTGGGTATTTGGTTCATCTCTATAGGAGTTAAATACGACATTTTCTAATCCAGCTCCGATATTGGTGATGATAATGTTGTACATTTCACTTTCATTTTCACGAGGTTTTGACATCTTGGAGGTATATTTCTCAACTTTTTTGATTTCAACTTTCCACTGATCAGATTGTTTTGATGTAGGTGTTTTGTAGAGATCATTTGATGCTACGGCAGCATATGGAGAAATTCCAACGGCTATAAAGCAAAAAACAAAGAGAATTATTAGTTTTTTCAGCATTGTTGCCTCCTGTGAAATAAACAATTTTTGATTAGTATCTCTTTAAGAAGAAAAAATATTCTATTGCACAGTACGAAGAAACTGTAAAGAAAGGGCATTTACCTTATGCGTAAAATCATCTGCAAATTGCTAGGACATAAGATCCTCAACAAGAGAGGTATTTGGCACAGCTATTGTCTACGATGCGGTAAAGACAAGGTTTGGGGAATGGATTGACGCATATAACGAAGGAGGATAAACGAAATGAAAGATGCCACAGTAACGATCGGTTATGAAAGTTTCCAAGCTATCAAGACTAAAGCAGATAGATATGAAAAGCTAGCAAACGCAAATGAAGACGCTGAATCAAAGGAACGTTCGTTTATTGACCAATTATGTACCTGTATTGAAAAAGCGAACGAGTGCCGGACAGCAGAGCAAAAGCAGTATTATGTCGCGCTAGGTATACGAGCAATTTGCGAACACTATGAGTACGACCTACTGGCAGAGTATGGAGAATTGGATGCAGGGCAAGCGTATTGAACATTACGAATGCACGGCGAAATTATGATACTAAATTGATACTAAGTTGAGACTAATATGATACAAAAACAGACTTACAGTAAGGGACATAGGACGGAACAACGTCCGGGTGTCCCTGCTGCCCCTTATCGCTGGCAGGACTCGTCAGAGCTGAATCAGTGATGATGCCCGTTGCAATAGCAGCAGATACCATGGGGCGGAACTGTAAGCACAAGTAGCCAGTAGCAGTTATAGCGGCGGCCTGATGCGGGGGAAGAGAGTTTAATATCACTCTCAACGCGCTCCGCCCGGGCGCGTTATGAGCATAGGGGATATGTTACGGCAACTACCGGACGTCACCATGCAAATACGGGCATTACATTATGAATTGAGTAAGGCGCTGCAAAGAGAGCAACAATCCACCCAAGCCGTGTGTGAGTCGCGGTTAGCAGCCCTTTACTGAGCGCATAATGCTCAGGAATAATCCCAAGCGTTTGGGAATTTAATATGCAGGAGCGGGTCGCTGAAATGCGGCTCTTTTTGTTGTACACCAGTTTAGGAGAGGTGAAGCCGATGGTCAATGTGGTGCAGTTAAAGATCGAGGCGCTGGTTATTGCAGATGATATGAACACTGCAGGCTTCTTCAAAAGGATTAAGCTACGAGCTCAGATCAGGCAGATTCTTGATGAGATCGAATATCAGGAGGGCAGATTGCAGTTTGCAAACAGACCTTACTCAAAACCCACGGCTATGCTGCCACCCAAACAAGGGAAACGGCATCCCGTTCATGATCTTAGCTGTGCTTGTGGGTGCTGGAGGGATAAACGAGCCCGATTTATCGGATTTTAGGTTGGAAATTAAGATTTGGGTCCTTCCCGGGGCGGGGGTGGGGTGCGGGTGCGTGTGAGCCCGATTACTGGCTATTTCTGATGCAAAAAAATCACTGTGCACTGTGCATTTTGAGGGGGTGTTTTAGGCTTGGAATCCTACACGAAAATGATCGAAGAAACCTTATGTATCAACGCTTCATACACTGCCGAGTTATTCGGTGTCCACCGGAACACACTTGCACAGTGGGTGAAGCTCGGAATGCCCAAAGCTATGAACGGCTGGTATCCACTAAAAGACTGTTTTGATTGGGTTATGGACTATCGGCTAGGAGCAGAAGAGGAGGACGAGGAAAATGGTCCGATCACAGATGCCGCCAAGAAGTTGCGCCATGAAGCACGATTGAAAGAGCAGCAAGCAGATGCAGCAGCTTTGAGAAATGCTGTATCCAAAGGGGAATACATTCGGCGGGACGAGGTAGTCAGTGAACTGCAACGATTTTTTACATCACTTAAACGGTCTATGACCGGGTATAGTCGATCCGTTGCGATGGAGGTAGCGCCGTACGTTTCCCCTGAGCTGGTCCGAGAAATCGAACAAAGCATCAGTGACAAGACAAATGCAGTCTTGCTGCAAATGTCCGTCAGGGGTGTGTACCATGCCAAAAAAGGCAGGAAGTAAGTGGGCAGACTGGCTCATTGAGGCCTTAAACGTCTTGCGTCCGCCTGAAAAGCTTACGGTTTCCGAATGGGCAGATAAATACCGTATGTTGGACAGCAAAACATCAGCAGAGCCAGGGCAATGGTCCACCGACCGGACGCCGTATTTACGTGGGATAATGGATTCCTTCACCGATCCTCGTGTGGAAGAAATCATATTCCTCAAGCCGACACAGGTGGGTGGTACGGAATGTTTGAATAACATGCTGGGTTTCGTCATTGCTCAGGACCCAAACCCGGCTTTAGTTGTTTATCCTATAGATACGCTGGCTCAATTCACATCAGAAAATCGGCTACAACCCATGATTGAGCTAAGCCCGGCGCTGCGCAGCCGATACCATGCTAACCGAAGCAAGGATTTAGAGCTGCAATTCGATGGGATGTATGCCGTTATTGCTGGAGCAAACAGCCCAGCATCCCTTTCCAGTCGTCCAGCGCGTTATTTGTTCATGGATGAAGTGGATAAATACCCTCGAACGGCTGGTAAAGAGGCCGATCCTCGGGCGCTGGCTAGGGAGCGGACGAAGACCTTTCCGCACAATAAGAAGATCATGCAAACGTCCACGCCTACGGTGCGAAGCGGGCCGATTTGGAGAGCGTGGGAAGGAGCTGATATCAAGCTTCAGTACTTTGTGCCTTGCCCGCATTGCGGACAGTATCAAACGCTGAAATTCGCTGGTAGCTCTGGCTCCGTCAAGTTTGATTCTGACCTAGACCTAGAGACAATACGTTCCACGGCTTATTATGAGTGCGAACATTGTCATGCATCAATTAGAGATGCACACAAGCCAGCCATGCTTCGTGCTGGAGAGTGGAGAGCGCCGGACGGATCGACGGGAAGAAAGCGGAAAACTGGCTTCTGGCTCAATGCCTTGTATAGCCCTTGGGTTCGCTTCGGTGATGCAGCTGTTGAATTTCTGACATCCAAGCGGGCAGGACCGGAAGAGTTGATGAATTTTATTAATTCCTGGTTAGCTGAACCATGGGAAAATACACAGGTCAAGATGAACAGTGATAAAGTGCTTGAAAAATCAAGTAGTTATGAAGAGGGTGTAGTGCCGGACAAAACAATTCTGTTAACGGCAGGTGTTGACGTTCAAAAAGATCGGATGTACTACACGATACGCGCTTGGGGCGAAGGAATGACTAGCCATAATATTCGACATGGCGTTGTGGAAACCTGGCCACAAATTGAGGACGTAATGAACATATCGTATTGTTCTCGGGATGGAACAGAGTTCTTTGTTAATCTGTGTGCAGTGGATTCCGGTTACAATGCGGATGATACGTACAATTTTTGTGCAAAAAATGCAGAATGGGCTGTAGCAATAAAGGGTTCTAATACGCCTTTGCCTGCTAAATACCGTCTGACCAAGATAGATCGCGAAGAACGCGGTCTTTTTGGTATTTCTTTGTACATGGTGGACGGTGCGTACTTTAAAGATTTCATTGCGGGTCGTCTAGCCCGCAAACCTGAAGAATCTGGCGGATGGTTTGTCTATGAAGGATGTGACGAGGAATATGCGGAGCAGGTAACGGCAGAACAGAAGGTTAAAGAACGGCAGCGTGGCCGTGAAGTTGAAGTGTGGCGCCCCAAAACAGCCCACGCAGATAACCATTATCTCGACTGCGAGGTATATGCTGCTTTTGCAGCTGATTGCTTAGGCATTCGTTACATGCGATATGAACAACCAGCAGAGCCACCGAAGCCACCAGAAGATAAACCAGTAGAGAATAAAAAATCTTGGTTGCAAGGAGGTGACTCGTGGTTATGACACCGGAAGAACGTTTAGCACGGTATCGAGAACAATTAGTTGAAGTGGAAAAGGCAATTAGTGCGATCTTGGGCGGGGCTCAAGAATATCGTATTGGCAGTCGAAGTATTAAGCGGCCAGACCTGGGGAAGTTGTACGAGGAGCGTAACCGATTGGAACAGGAAATCAGGTCCATTGAAGACGGCGGCGGTATGTTTCGGCTTGCCTATTTCGAAGGGAGGTGAAGAAACTGAACTGGTTAGATAAATCTATTGCAGCAGTCAGTCCGCGATGGGCATACAAGCGTTTAGCCTGGCGTAATGGTATGGGCGTCTTTGATGCTGGTAGTAGGGGGAGGCTCAATCAAGGGTGGAATCCCTCCTCTGCTCCAAATGAGCAGCGCAAGCAGGCAGAGAGAACCTTGATTCGTGCTCGGGCGCAGGACTTGGAACACAATAGTGATATAGCGGCCGGGATTTTGCAGGCGTTCGATCGTAATGTGGCGGGTACAGGGATAATGTTACAAGCTAAAATTTCTCATGATACTCCTGGCAATCAGGCGGGTGAGATGAATCAGCGAATCGAAACTCTTTGGAAAGAGTATTGTAAAGCTGAAAACATTGATATTACAACGACCCAATCGCTAGAAGAGATCACAGAAATGATTATTCGGCGTTACATTGTGGATGGTGGAATACTCATTGTTAAAGTATATGTACCTAATAGTGAATTTCCGTTCAAACTACAGGTGCGTTCCGTGGATGAACTGAATACTTTGGTTCAGCCTGGTGAGGGAACGCGGATCGTAGAGGGAGTTGAGTTGGACGAATATAATCGACCAGTAGCGTATCATTTCAAAAAGACAACAGATGGATATTTGTTAAATCCAGCCGAAACTGTCCGAATTCCTGCTAAAGACGTTATATACCTGTTTAAAAAGACAAGCCCACAGCAGGTCCGGGAAGTCTCGCAGCTGGTTACAGCGTTACCACGTATCAAAGATGCTAATCAATTTATTGAGGCTGTGAGCATCAAGGAGCGGGTCTTGGCTTGTATGGCAGTGTTTATCAAAAAGGATACTCCTCAAGGTGGTGTGGGGCGTGGTGTTCGTGGTGGCGGAGAGAACCCCCAAATTGATTACAGTGGTGTGTCTCTGGCCCCTGGTATGATCGGGGAACTGAATCCTGGTGACGAGGTTCAAACGGTTATTCCAGCAGGGCAAGCATCCAACACCAAGGAATTCATTACCACTTTAGTTCGCATGATTGCTGCTGGTCTGGGCCTTAGCTATGAGGCTGTATCCCGTGATCTATCTCAAGTGAATTACTCATCAGCCCGTCAAGGATTGATTGAGGATCGTAAATTGTATAAAAAGCTACAGAAGATGATCATCGAACGCGTTCTACGTCCAGTGTACTTGGAGTTTTTAGAATCCATGTATTTAAAGGGGAAGCTTGAACTGCCTGGATATTCGCAAGACCGCAGCAGTTACACAGCACATGTGTGGGTACCGCCCGGCAGTACCTGGATTGATCCGAAAAAGGAAGCGGACGCCAATAAGACGGCGCTTGACTCTAATCAGGACACGCTTGCTCGTATTTGTGCGGAGCGTGGCGAGGATTGGCGTGATGTAGTCGTACAGCGCGCCGCCGAGATTAACCTAATAAACGAATTGATCGGAGAACGGTCAGAAAAGGAGGAACAACCCAATGAGAAAGAAAGCCCGGACGATGAAGAAGAGTCTTCCGACGAAGCTGCATAGAGCTGCGGGACCGCCGGAGAATCAGTTATCTCGTACGCTGACCTTCAGTAAAGATAGCATTAATGAAGTGGAACGTACTGCTGAGCTTTCGTTCTCGTCCGAAGCACCATATGAACGCTATTTCGGTAGTGAGATTTTAAGCCATGACCCCGGAGCGATTGACCTACAGAGGTTAACCGACGTCGGGGTTTTGTTATTTGCACATGGTCGAAATTCCAGATACGGCAATATGCCGATTGGAGTTATACAAAAGGTATGGGTGGACGACAACGAACGTAAGGCAAGGGCATTAGTCCAGTTTGATGATGATGAGGACAGTGACAAGGTATTCCAGAAAGTAAAGAAAGGGATCATCAAGGGAGTATCTGTAGGTTACGAAGTGTCTTCGTGGGAGGAAGTTAAAGCCGGAAAGGTATCTGCCAATGGCCGCCATGCTGGACCTGCTTATGTGGCACTTAAGTGGCAGCCATTTGAAATCAGTATTGAACCAACTCCGGCAGATCCATCCGTTGGTGTTGGGCGTAGTTATAACCAAAATGAGAGCGAGGATGAAGGAATGAAGGGACTTAAAATGCTGGCTTTGGCCGCACAGGGTTTAATGCATGCGCCAGATAATGGAGCGGGAATTGGCGGCGGCGCTGGAACGTCTACACCACTAGAGGGAGAGGGGCAACGAGCAGCTGCACCGTCTGGAATTGATCCAGCAATATCTGCACAACAAGGGGCGACAGCAGAACGATCCCGGGTCACAGAAATTAATTCTCTATGTCGTAACTTTGGTATGGACGCAACACCATATATTGAAGACGGCAGCACCGTGGACAAAGTGAAGGATGCGATTCTTCAGAAGCAGATCGCGGACAAGGCGCCACAACGGTCAGCCATTCAGGTAGGAGCGGAAGATCAGGACAAGTTCCGAGCAGCCGCAACGGATGCGTTGCTGTTGCGGGCGGCGCGTACAGTTTCAAAACCAGCAGCGGGGGCAATGGAGCTACGTGGTTTGCGCTTGCGTGACCTGGCCGTCGAATGCTTGATTCGTGCTGGTGAATCTGGAGCACATCTACTGCGTGATGAAGAACTGCTGAAGCGTGCGCTGAGCCCAGATACTACTTTCCAAGGCATTATCTCCAATGCCGCCAATAAAACGCTGTCTCAGTCGTACCAAGAAGCCCCAACCACATTCCAGCATTGGACCGGGAAGGGCAGCAACTCCGATTTCAAGGCAGCAGAACATTACCGCATTTCCGAAGCTGGGAACTTGGAGCTAACATCGCAAAATGGAGTTATCCCTTATGATACAGCGATGAAAGACGAAAAGGTCACAAAAGCAGTGCTGACATATTCCAAACGGTGGGGCTTTACCCGGGAAGCGTTTATTAATGATGATTTGAGCATGTTGTCCCGGGTGCCTGCTGCTTACGTAATTGCGGCTAAGCGTGGTGTAAACAAACTTGTTTATCAGCTATTGGCATCCAATCCACTGATTTTTGATAACAAGAACCTATTCCATGCAGATCATAATAACTTAGGGACGGCAAGTGCGATTAATACTGTCTCTATGAGTGAGGCCCGTAGAAAAATGCGTACACAGAAGGATCAGCGGGGCATTTCTACACTCAATATCGCTCCAAAGTATTTACTTTCTCCAGCAGAGTTGGAGACTGCAGCCGTACAATACTTGCGTTCTGAAGCTGATCCGGCGGGAGCTCATAGCGGTGTGGTTAACGTATTCCGGAATTCGTATGAGGTGATTGTGGATGCGGAACTGGATCAATACTCTTCTACCGCCTGGTATCTAGCTGCTGATGCGAACATTGCGGATACAGTGGAGGTAACTTATCTACGGGGTCAAGAGGAACCGACCCTAGAAACAGACATTCCTTTTGATCGGTTGGGTATGGATTTCCGTATCTATTTTGATTACGGTGTAACGCTACTGGATTCCCGAGGTTTGTTTAAAAATGATGGCGTAGCTCCAGGAGGTGGAGAATAATGTTGATTTTAAAGGAACCGCTAAACTATGGGGGCAAATTGTTTGAGGTAGGTGAAAATGTTAGGGGACGTTTACCTTTGGAGCTCACTCAGCAGCTACAAGAAATGGGGCATCTGGAAGAGCGGGAGGAAGAAAAATCGGAGGACGAAGTAGATGTTTTGTCTGAAGACTCAAAATCACAGCGCGGGTCTAAACGTGGTTAGCTTCAAAGATTTCGTTTCCCAAGATATCGGCGTGTTCCTTAACGATGAAGAATTTGCAGACAAATATGTAATCGACAAAAAAGAAGTTACTGCTGTGCTTGATCAAGCCATCGACAGCGATCACCCCCTGGCCTATGCCGAGGGGGTATCTTTGGTTACTCATGTGCTACATGTGAGTGAGGCAGAATTAGGGTACGCTCCCAAGCCTAACGAGATGATGGTTATTAACGGTCAGCGGTACCGCGTGGACCGCGTAGGTGACGATATGGGCCTGCTTACGATCTCATTGGAGGCGAACATCACATGATAGATGTTCAGGCAGAGGCAAGAGGCATCCGAGAGGCACTAAGAAGGGTGGGGTCATTGGATACGGATGTACGCAAATCCTTTTATTCGGCGCTCAATCGGACCTCTCAACGTCTAAAAACTGAATCTGGCCGCAAAGCAAAGGAAACGTACATCGTGAAGTCCAAGGCGGTTACAGATCAGGTGGTGCTCAAGCGGGGCAGCGTCAGTAATCTATCCAGCGAACTCCGCTGGAAGGGCGGTAACATTCCTTTGATGCAGTTCAAAACAAATCCTAAGGCAATTTCCTCCAAACGTCCGCGCGCCTTAAAAGCTGCGGTTAAGCGTGCAGGAGGTAACAAGAAAGTGGATGGTGCGTTTCTCGCTCGTATGAAAAACGGGCATATCGGAGTTTTCCGACGTAGCGCACGTCGGCGCCTACCCGTGGAGGAATTATATGGTCCGGCAGTGCCAGTCATGCTCAATAATCTAGAAGTTACTGAGCACCTGGAGAATGTGGCCATTGAAGAAATGGACAAACGGCTGGAGCATGAGCTTAACCGCCGTTTAGGAGGTGGATCGTCATGACACCAGTCATGTTGATGATGGCAATCAAGGAGTTTTTAAAAAAAGAACTGGCCGACGAAGCGGCGACGATTCCAGCAGTTCATCTTGGAGCGTTACCGAGCAAGACTGCAGAAAACCGGGATGATCCAGTATTCCCCCTTATTATTGTTCGCCCCATGGAGGGTGACAGCGACGATAAGGAAAGCCGAGCTCAAGTTAAATTATTGTTTGGGACACAATCCGATGATGATTCCGGCTTTGTTGATGTGCTGAACCTCATGGAGCGGGTCCGCATTTTGCTGATGCGGCAGCGGATCATTGATAAAAAGTTCTACATTGAACCCAATTGGAAGTGGCAGTTTTTAGAGGATCAGCCAGAACCACAATGGATTTGCCAAGCGATAACTACTTGGACACTTCCGCAAATTAGACAGGAGGTTAAGCACTTATGAGTGATGTTAAAGAAGCAGCAAAGAATAAACCTGAGAGCGCATCTAAAGCGTCTGTAAAGGTAGAGAAGCAGAGTCCTACTTGTATTTACTTAGGTCCGAATCTCCCAGGTGGACGTCTGCTACAATCCACCGTATTTCGTGGTGGTATTCCGGAGTATTTAAAACCACTACTTGAGGAGCTGCCGGATGTAGCAGATTTGATCGTGCCAGTAGATATTATGTCCGAGGTACAAGAGAGTATTGGCAAAACTGGTACAGCCGAATACTTGGCCTATCAAACGATTCTGAAAGGAGAGAACTAAAGCGATGGCATTTAAACACGGTGTAAGCATTATAGAGCAAGCTACATCTGTACTCGCTCCAACACAGGCGAGCAGTGGTATTCCATTCGCAGTAGGTACAGCGCCTATCAATCTGGCGTCAGCAGCGGTGCCAGCGAACACTCCCGTACTTGTCCATACGTATGCAGAGGCAGTAGCAGCGCTTGGTTACTCGGACAATTGGAAGGATTACACGCTATGCGAACTTATTTACTCACATTTTGCTTTGTACGCGATGGCTCCAATGATCCTGGTCAACGTGCTGGACCCAGCCACACACAAGACAACAGTAGAGCCGGCTGCTATAACCGTTGCAAACCGAGTGGCTACATTAGCTGTCAGCGGCGTAATGCTTCCAACACTGACTGTTAAGTCCTCGGATGGGACCAAAGACTTTCTCAAAGATAAAGATTATACAGCGGCTTTTGATGACGCTGGGCATGTGGTTATCACCACCAAGGCAAGTGGTGATATCGGGGCAGCAATTGCATCGTTACAAGTGGGGTATGACAAACTCAACCCTGCAGCCGTTGACGCAGACGACATTATTGGTGGGGTAACGCTTGACGGTTCCTATACTGGATTTGAATTAGTGAATCAGGTATTCCCACGCTTTGGTATTCTACCTGATTTGCTGGTTGCTCCGGGTTGGTCACATAAACCAACAGTGGCAGCCGTAATGAAAGCTAAATCAGGTAACATTAACGGCAATTTTAAGACAATGGCTTTGACCGACATTGACCCAGCACAGCCATACACTGACGCAGGAGTTTGGAAGTCGGACAACAATTATACTGGACCATTACAAATTCCAGCCTACCCTCTACTTACGCTGGGAGATAAGGTTTTTCATTACTCTACTCAACTTGCCGGACTAATTGCAGCGACAGACGCGGCAAATGGAGGTATTCCGTTTGCCTCTCCATCGAATAAATCACTTCAAGCGGATGGAACTGCACTAGCTAGCGGAAAAGACATTTTTCTGGGGATTGATCAAGCTAGTTATCTTAACAGTTTAGGCATAATGACTGCATTGAATCTTGGAGTAAGCGGTTGGAAGTCTTGGGGTAACTATACCGGAGCGTTTCCAGGTGTAACAGATCCAAAAGATAGTTTTATCCCGATTCGCCGTATGTTTAACTGGGTTGGAAATAGCCTGATTCTGACCTACATGCAAAAGGTTGATGACCCGATGAATAAGCGCCTGATCGCTGCTGTAACGGATTCGGCTAACATTTGGCTAAATGGGCTTTCAGCATCTGGTGCGTTACTAGGTGCACGCGTTGAATTCCTTGAATCCGAGAATCCTGTAACGAGCTTGATGTCTGGGAAAATCGCTTTCCATGTATATATTACGCCGCCAGGACCAGCACAGGAAATTGATTTCTTGCTTGAATATGACACAACTTACCTAGCTGCAATGTACGCAGCGTAGAAAGGAGAAGCACACATGCCAAAAAGATCTGAACGGGTTATAGACTATTCCGTGTTTTTGAGCGGAACGGAATACTTGGGGACAGCTACGGCCGACCTTCCTGAAATTTCGTTCCTGTCTGAAACGATTAAGGGAGCCGGAATTTCGGGGGAAATCGACGCTCCATCCCCAGGACAGACCAGCGCAATGACGCTTACGCTGAACTGGAATGTCGTGGAGAAAGCTTCTCTAAAACTCTTAGCTCCGGTCGTTCATGCTCTTGACCTTCGAGCCTCCATTCAACAATTCGATACTGCCACGAATGAGTATAAGGAATCGGCACTTAAAATTACTGTTCGCGGACGTCCGTTGAGTGGTGGATTAGGGGGGCTTGAAGCTGCAACGGCTATGAGTTCAACAACCGCGTTCTCCATTAGTTATCTTAAAGTTTTGATTGATGGCGAGGAAGTGCTTGAAGTCGATAAATTAAATTACATCTTCAAGGTGCTGGGACGAGATTATCAGGCCCAAACACGAGCCAATCTTGCGTTGTAAAATATAAATCCCAAACGCTTGGGAATTTGAGGAGGAAAATGGAATGTCAGAAGAAACACAAGGTGCAGCAGAGGTATATACCTTTGCCAAGCCGTTTACATTTGAAGGGCAAGAGGTTAAAGAAATTACCCTTAATTTCGATGATATGTCAGGAAACGATATTATCGCGTGTGATCGGCAATATCGCGCAGAACAGAAAGGTGCTATGTCCTTTTCTCCTGAGTTAGACAAGGTATATCAAGCATATGTAGTTGCTAAGGCTGCAGGTGTGCACGTTAGCTTAGTTCTTGCATCCAAAGCAAAGGATTTTACTGCGTTGACATTGAGGGCTAGGAATTTTTTGCTGCTGTAGGCTGTGGAGACAGTGAGGGAATTAAAGACCTCGCTGTCTCTTTAGCCATGATTACCTATACACCGGTCTCCTACTATTTGAGCTTGCCGCTTGATGAACTCAGGGACTCGGTGGAGCGGGTGAATAGATTACGGAAACGGAAGGGGAGTAATTAGACCGTGGCAGGGAGAAGTAGAGAATATGATATCGCCTTTCGGTTAAACGGGCTCATGGATCCCTCGTTCCGTCAATCCATGGGCAATGCTGAGCGCCATATTGAGGAACTAGAACGCGCATTAAGGGAAATGTCTCGGCGAGGAGATTTGGACGATGTACGGCGTGATGCAGATCGAGCAGATGATTCTTTACGAGATTTGAGGGACAGTGCTGGTGGCTTTGGTGATACACTGCGACAAGTGGGTGAGTATACAGGAGCATTTGCCTTGATTCAAGGTGCTGCTGGCGGTATGCAAAATATCGTAGGAACCATTGCTGATCAGTCTGATGCTATGGCTCAGCTACAGGCTGCAACTGGCGTAACTGCCGAAGAAATGCTTGCGATGAAGGATAGCGCTGAATCCCTTTATAATGATCGACTTGGCGAGGATTTCAACGATTTGGGCGCTGCACTTGCAACGGTTCGGCAGGTAACGCAGGCTACGGGCGCTGAGTTAGAAAGTACGACTAAAAACGCCATTGTGTTTAGAGATGTGTTTGGCGAGGATATTACCCAAAGTATCAAGGCATCAGACACGATGATGAGAAACTTCGGTGTCACCTCAGAGCAAGCGTACAACCTCTTGGCTCAAGGAGCGCAGAATGGACTTAATAAGTCAGATGAACTTATTGATACTGCTAACGAATATAGTGTGTACTTTAAAACTTTGGGTTACGATGCTGAGGAGATGTTTGACCAATTCGCAGCTGGACTAGATGCAGGTGCTTTTAACCTGGATAAAGTTGGAGATGCAGTTAAAGAATTCGGTATACGGATTAAGGATGGCAGCGAAAGCACACAAACAGCAATGGCCATGTTGTTCGCACCGGATGATATAGAAGAGTTTACGCAAAGGCTGACAAAAGGATCTAAGAAGTCTGCTGAGTATATGGAATTACTCAAACATGTATCCAAAGATACTGCTGCTGAATTAGTCAAGAACTTAAAAGCAGGCGGCACTAAATCAGCAAAAGCTTATGAAGCTTTACAAGGAATCATGGGTCAAGGCATTAATATTTTAGATGGAATTGCTGATGGATCAGTCAAAGGTAAAGACGCCATGCAACAAGTTATTGATAAGCTTGGCGAGATTGAAGACCCAATTCAAAAGAGCACAATCGGTGTGGCATTGTTTGGTACGCAGTTTGAGGACATGGAGTCTGATGTTATCGCTGCCTTAGGCACTGCCCGAGAACAGTTTGATATGACTAAAGCCACAATGGAAGAGGTAGCCAAGGTTAAATACGATACTTTGAGCAAAGACTTTCAGGCGGTGGGTCGGCAGCTTATGACTGAGCTTGTAATTCCGATCGGTGAGGATCTAATGCCAGCGCTTCAAGGATTCGCTGACTGGATGGGCGATAATACCGAAATATTAAAAGCCATTGCACTTGCAGCACCAGCGGCGTTGATTGGTAAGTCTGTAACCAAAATCGTTAAGGGTTTTGGGACGATTACAACAGCTGCTGGTGGAGCTGGAGGGGCTGCTGGTGGATTTGGTAGGGCGCTTGCGCTGCTGACTAATCCTGTTGGTATTGCAGTTACAAGCGTCGGTTTAATTACTGCGGGAGTTATGGCTTATAAGAAGCATCAGGAGAAAGCTCGTGAAGAGCTTTTAAATATGGGTGAAGCACTTGAGACCGCCTATTCCAGTTATTCTGAAGTGGACAAAGCCAACAAAAAAACAAAAAACTTGATCACTGAGTATGATCGTTTAAAGACCAAAATAGAAGATTCCAAAACCCCAGCGGATGAATTAACTGAAGCGCGTCGTAAAATGAAAAATGTCGAAAAAGAGTTAATCGACATGAATCCTGATATATTATCGGCGGAAGATGCGAGAACAGGTAAATTCCGGCAGCAGCTAGACGTGATAGAGGATATTTACCAAACACGTGAAGAAATTAGCAAGCGAGATTTGGAACATGAGATACTAACTGCTCAAGCCAAACTGCCGGAACTTGAAGATAACTATATCGACAACACCGAGAAGATTGAATCGGAGGGGCAAGCTTACGATGAGCTCACGAAGAAATATCGTGATTACTTAGGTTATATTAAAGAGCGACAAAAGATCATTGACAGCGGACTTGATTATGAACAACAAGATAAAAAGTTTGATGAATTGGCGGATAAGATACTAGCAGAAACAGGGTCGAGTTATCACGATAAACTAGGTACTATCGATTTCGAATTCCAAAGAATTGAAGACGCCTTTAATAAGGGAAAAACAAAGGTGGATGATCTGGAAGCTGAACTTTCTAAAGCAAAAGATAGCATGTCCAGCTATTACAATTTACAAGTTCAAATGATAGAAAAGGAGCTTGGCGGCTCAATCGATGATATGGCTAAAAAGTATAAGACAGCATCAGATACTGAGAAAAAACGATTTGATGAAGCTGCTCGACTAATATCCGAACTGAATGACGAGGTTAATTTGCTTCCATCGGAGAAAAAGATTGATCTTCAGGTTGTATGGCAACAAACGGGAAGAGCGCCGGATCTCAATACGACCAAGGGTAAAAAGATGAACTATCTATCTTTGCGCGATCCAGGATTCGAAGGATATGCAGAAGGTGGTATCGCAACAAAACCTTCTATCTTTGCGGAAGCTGGTCCGGAAATTGCTATCCCACTAAATAACAAGCCGCGTTCGCGATCGTTACTCGATATGGCTAATGATTTAATGGGTTATAACAGTAACTCAGGTGAAACGGTAATTCAGGTGAACAACGCTCCGGCGATTACCATCCCAGGGGTCGATCCATCCATCATGCAATCGGTAAACGATGCGATAAAGCAAGCGAATAACGCTTTGGAGCGGCGCTTAAATGAAATCGTTCAACAGCAAAGGCGGGTGAGTTTTCAATGACCACCACATATAGAACCCTTCAAGGCGATACCTGGGATGGTATCGCCTTTAAGTTGTACAAGAATGAAAAGTTAATGACATTGCTTATTAACGCAAACCCCGAGCGTGTAGGAACTGTTGTATTTTCGGGAAATGTAATCTTAGTTGTGCCAGATATGCCAGCAGATGCCTCTGAGACGCTTCCGCCGTGGCGTAGGGAGAACTAATATGGAACTAATGCAAGACGCTCGCAGAGCAGTGCTAGTGTTATCATACAACGGCAAGGATGTTACTAAGGACATCGCCAAAGCATTAACTGATTTTCAGTTTAACGATGCGGCTCCAGGTACGCTTGATAATCTTTCTATTACTTTGGAAGACAGAGAACGGAACTGGCAGGGTCCTTGGTCACCGACTGAAGGAGATCGTATTACAGGAGAGATTCGCACAATCAACTGGGATGGTCCGGGCGAGATTAAAAAACTTCCCCTTGGCTCATTTGAAGTTGATTCTTTTGATTTTAAGGGACCACCAGATACAGTAGCTATTAAAGCTATATCATTGCCTGTCAGTTCGGATATTAGGCAAGAAAAACGTTCACGAAGTTGGGAAAAGGTAGCGTTGAAGACAGTCGCTACGCAGGTTGCAAAAAGTGCAGGGCTGAAGCTTCTTTATGAAGCTATAGATAATCCTTCCTATGATCGGCTTGAGCAGTCTCAACTATCTGATCTTGCTTTTCTGTTAGAAACAGCGACGAAGGAAGGAATTGCGATTAAAGTATCTAACGGATCTCTTGTGCTCTTCGATGAGTCTGTTTATGAGAAAAAACAAGCAATTGCAACGATTATACGCGGAGAGGATAACGTAAAAGGTTATGGATTCTCATGGGGAACGGCTTATACAGCTTATCGTGCGTGTGAAGTGTCTTATACAAACAGTAAGTCTAAAAAGACTGTAAAGGTGATCTATACACCGCCGGGAGCTCCCAAAAGCGGACCTATACTAAAGATTAACGAGCAAACAGATTCTCAGGCAGCAGCACTCAAGTTAGGTCGAAAAAGACTGCGAGAGAAAAACAAGGAAGCGGGAAGAGGGACTTTAAGCCTTATGGGTGATATCCGCATGGCAGCAGGTTTGACGATCAACATAAAGGGTTGGGGGCGATTTGATGGTAAATATATTATCGTATCTGTCAATCACGCTATAGGCGGTAGTGGGTTCACAACTGACCTAGAAATCAGAAAAGTATTGGGGTGGTAGTATGATTGTGATAGGTCAAGTATCGACATCAAACGCAGCAACTGGCAGTGTGAGAGTTGCCTTCCCAGATCGTGATGATTTGGTATCTGGCGAGCTTCCTGTTATTACGCGCGGAGGCTGGGGGCGAGGAAACGCCGTACCACTGCCTGGAGAAACTGTGCTATGTGTCTTTTTGGATAACATCCGTAATTCGGGTTATTGTCTAGGCACTTATTACGGATCAGAGGACAAGACACCTGGGACAATAGATCAGCGGGGTATATGGTTTGAAGACGGTAGCTACGCCTACTATGACCGTGCAACTAAGACTCTTAACCTCAAAGCAGTTAGTGGCGTAAAGATTGATGGTAATCTAACCGTAACTGGCAAGATAACGAGTGGAGGGTAAGACATGGGAAGCCAAAATTATGTAATGTCCAAGATTGGCAGTCTTGGTCCAGTGACTTTCGTTGTTTCAGAAGGAGCTACGCGAACGATTGACGAGTTCACTCGTAATACTGCTGGACGTTGGGCACAGCATGATATCATCGGCAAAAAGCCTAAAAAGGAGTGGCTAGGACCGGGAATTGACTCGGTGTCGTTTTCGGTGCAGTTAGATGCGCGGCTCGGACTGAATCCCCGAAAAGAGCTGGACCGACTTACTGAGTTGGGTAGGGCAGGCAAGGCGCTACCGTTGATAATTGGACGTAAGGGTGTAGGAACTGGGCTTTGGATAATTACAGACATGTCTCAAGCTTGGGAAACCCTGGACAACATTGGTAATGTTCTCGCATCAAACGTGAACATTACGCTGGAGGAGTATGTGAAATGATCTATACCGTTGATATGACTCAGCCATCAACAATCAATTTTGCGCCAGTGAGCAAAGCGGAGGAAGTGGCTCAGAACATCCGAATAATATTATCCACTCCTCTCGGTAGCGCACCACTGGCACGAGATATTGGGATCGACTACAGTTTAGTTGATGAGCCTTATCAAATCGCACAGTCAAGATTAACTGGCGAGATTTACGCTGCTATTGCTGAGCAGGAACCGAGAGCGCAGCTCATTGATGTATCTTTTAACGGAAAAATCACGGACGCTTTGACAGGGCGTGTAGCGGTTGTAGTGAGTTACACACTGACAGAGGAGGTAACGTAATTTGGTGCAATACGTAGATCTACCAGAGATACAGTTTGTTGCTGAAGATGCGGCGGACATACAACAAAACATTATCACTATGTACGAAGGTTTAATTGAAAGTACTCTTCAGCCTGCCGATCCGGTAAGGCTTTTTTTGTCTTCGCTTGCAGCAGTTATTGTGCAGCAACGAGTACTTATCAACCGGACATCCAAAGGTAATTTGTTGCGTTATGCAACCGGAATTGTATTGGACTACAAAGGTGCCGATTTTGGTTTAATCCGGTTGGATGCTGCTCCATCAATTACTAACTTGCGCTTTACCCTCTCTATTCCGTTGGCATCAGTGACAACCATCCCTGCGGGGACGAGAGTAGGGGCGCAGGGCGGTGATGGATCCATATATTTTGCAACAACCGAGTATTTGGAGATTCCGGCAGGCGCTACAACTGGTATGGTGACGGGCGAGTGTTCGACGGTAGGCACGACAGGCAACGGATTCATGCCTGGGCAGGTCAATGTTTTGATGGATCCCTTACCGTTTGTTCAATCCGTTACAAACACAACCGAGAGCAGTGGGGGAGCAGCAACAGAAACAGACGAAGCCTTTCGTGAACGCATTCGAACGGCACCAGAATCCTATAGTACCGCTGGTCCACAAGGATCTTATGAGTTTTGGGCAAAATCTGCATCAGCTGCCATCTTGGATGTACATGCTTATTCTCCGTCTGAGGGCAAGGTTACAATTGTTCCTTTACTCGCTGATGGTGTAATTCCTGGAGAGGATATGCTCGAAACTGTGGCGGAGACGCTAGAGGATCGTGGTATCAGACCTTTGACTGATCATGTGACAGTCATAGCACCGATATCTGTACCTTATACCACTACATTGACTTACTACATCAGTCGTAACCGCGCGTCAGAAGTTACAGCTATCCAGACAGCAGTTACATCAGCGGTGGAGGCTTATCAACTCTGGCAAAGATCCAAGCTTGGGCGACATATTAACCCGTCTGAGTTGATTGCCCGCGTCATGGCTGCCGGAGCGCTGAGGTTAAATGTCACAGCACCAGTTTATACACCGCTGACAGCTACTCAAGTTGCTCAGCAAGGTATAACGACATTGACCTATGGAGGGCTCGTTGATGATTGATATCCATAAGCTAAGCTTGCGAGATATCCTGCCACCGAGTATCGCCAACGATCCGGCTATTGCTGCTGCAGCCGCAGCACTGGATACAGAGTTACAGGTGACCACATCGGAGATCCGTAAGTTAGACATTCTCGGACGATCTGAGGAATGGAGCAGCGAGGAAGTTGACGAACTGGCGTGGCAGTACAAGCCTCCTTACTATGATCCGGAGTTGCCTTTGGAACAGCGGCGTGAGCTGGTTAGAACAGCCATACAATTTCACCGTAAGAAAGGGACTCCTAGAGCTGTTGAGGATCTAGTTAAGCTGCTCTTTGGTGAGGGGCGTGTAGAAGAATGGTTTGAATACGGAGGGCGACCTTATCATTTTCAAGTCATAACCAATAACGCTGACGTAACAAACGCCCGAGCTCAAGAGTTCATTCAAGCGGTGGATTCTGTGAAACGTCTTTCAGTGGTTTTGGATCGGGTTACAATCTCGCAAACAGAAGATTTAGAATTATATTTCGGTGGAGCCTTGCACATGGGCGAAATCATGAGAGTAGGGGAATAAATGGGCGCATTTGGGAGTTTTACTCTAACAAACAAGGGCAGGACGCTTCAGTCAAAAGCCCAAGCCGGATCAAAGCTAAATTACACAAGGGTTGCCGTCGGGAGTGGTCAACTAGGTGGGCAGTCTGTTTTATTGCTTAATGGACTTATTGATCAGAAAAAATCATTACCTGTAACACGACTGAGAATGCAACCACCAAACAAAGCTGTCATTGGTACGGTTCTATCAAATCAAGACGTAACAACAGGATTTTATTTCCGGGAAATTGGTGTGTTTGCTCAAGATCCTGATGAGGGAGAAATCCTATATTGCTATACTAACGCGGGAACCGATGCTGAATATATACCTGCTGTTGGAGGTAGTAATGTAATCGAAAAGACCATTGACTGCATTGTGGTAATTGGTACAGCGTCAAATGTATCAGCTACAATCGATGATTCTTTGGTATTTACAAGGGAATCTGAATTTAACGCTAAGTTTGACGCATCCGGAGGACATAAACACACAGGAGCTGCAGGTGATGGTCCTAAGCTCACAGCAGCCAGCCTAGCCGCAGGCGCAGCTACTGACACCGTTATAGGTGATCGCACAGCTGACCCAGCTATAGCTACTGCTTATGGTTTAAAGGGTTCCATCACCCAGTGGTTCTCATGGATCACTAAGTATCTCAAAGCCATTACAGGCAAAGCTAATCCATTCGACACACCTGACATAACACTAGCTGCAACTAAGACGCATGTTGACGACACTACAAGGCACATCACAGCCTCAGAGCGTACTGCTTGGAACGCAGCAGAGAGTAACGCCAAGAATGCATCTATTCCCAAGACAGAAAAGGGTGCTGCCAGTGGTGTTGCTGCCATGGACGCTACCTCTAAGGTTCCACGTGTTAACACCTACAGTTCTTTAGGCGGGGCTGGTGGAGCGACCAACCTTAACACTTTGTACACGGCGGGTACGTACTCAGTTACTAATACGGCTACGGGTGCTCCAGAAGCTAACTATGGACAAGTTATAGTTCATGTCAGTTCAGGAGATAGCCACGACAACGCGACTAACTGGATATGGCAAATGTTCTTTAGCACAATAGGTCCGACATATGTACGGAGAAAAGTAAACGAAAAAGAGTGGAGCGCATGGGTTCCATCGTGGACAGGGTATAATGACGCACCCCTATTTATGACTAGAGCCATAGTACCAAACAGTACGGATTTGAACACGCTTATTACTAATGGTGTATGGGACATTTACCAGCCTTCGGGATTAACTAACCTTCCTCCTGCGGGAGTAACCTACGGCATCCTTTTTGTATTTAGGGCAAGTGCCGCTACAAACTACATCAAGCAAGAGTTAACAGACATCATAACAAGTACTGTATACACAAGAAGTAGAAACGGAGGTACTGGATGGAGTGCTTGGGTATCTACCGTCACTAGTGATAAACGGAACATAGCTAACGGATATGCTGGACTAGACGCAAATACTAAATTACTTGATGCGCACATACCAGATAATATCTCAAGACTAGCAACAAGACTAGTAACAGACACTAACCTAAATGATGTCATTGGAGAGGGTGTCTACCATTGTGACTCCAACACTATAGCCGCCACGATTCTCAATATGCCTCCGGGAATAGTAGGTCTAGCCTTTGGGTTGCGAGTAACTAAGACAGCGGGGTCAGTAGGTTTTAATCAACAGTTAATTTGCTACTCAATATCTGGTGTTCCTGCGTCACCTAGAACGTATACGAGAAACTACTATAATGGTTCTTGGACTTCTTGGTATGAACTAGAGACATCAGGCTCTAAGGGGATAGCTAATGGGTATGCAGGACTAGACGCATCTGTCAGAGTACCACGAAACAATGTGTACAACTCTATGGGTGGAGCTAACACTATCCCTGCTGTAGACTTAGACCTAGTGCTCACGGCGGGAGTATACCCCATTAGTCCAGTTACTCTTAACAAGCCATCAGCTAGTATGTGGGGACAAGTCTTAGTATTTGTAAGTGGTGCAGAGACACACAATAATGCAAATACATGGACATGGCAGATGATTCTTCAATCTAGCGGTGGTTCTCACGTAAGATACAAAGATGCGGCGGCGGTATGGAGTGCATGGGTTCCATTGTGGACGGGCAACAATGACGCACCTTTATTTACTACCAGAGGCAATATATCTAATAACACAGATTATAATACCCTAGTAAAAAACGGGGTATACATGATTTACAACCCTACAGGAACAACAAATTCTTCTCCTGTGGCATATGGGATCTTAACTGTGTCCGCGACTAATCCATCTGACCTTTCCAGCAGCTATATAAAACAGGAAGTCATAGAAGTTACCACAGGCACTATATACAGTAGATCAAAGTATACGCCAACTTCTTGGACTCCTTGGAAGACACCAGAAACCATAGACAAAAAGAATGTGGCTAATGGGTATGTGGGTCTAGACGCAAATGCCGCAATTAACGTGGACAAAGTAATTGCTAACAAATTAAGAACGGGCGGATTCTACAGAAAGCAACTAGGAGCTTTTGCCACAACACAAAACGTAGCCAACGAAAAGGTAGACATAGTTATACCTGATATGATTTCTGGCTACATAGATATTGTCTTGACGGGTGGATTTAGCTACCAGCAAGCCTTTGGACAACTACGTAAACGGATTAGTGTGTATACTGCGTCACCAGTAACGGGACAAGCTAATGCTGGCACAATTTATGGTATGGAATCTAGGTATGTAGAGACCATCGGGTATATCAGTGCTGATTACGCTATATCTGACCTTTTCTATGATTCTAGTTCACAGTCCTACCGCATACGAATTTCTAAGTTAAACGCGGGTAGTGGTAACAATATTCAGGTGTATATAGAGGGACTAGCCTCGGGTAATACCCATGCTGATAACTTTGAGAAAGCTACACTAAGTACAATTTCTACTGGAGACACTACAGTTCCAGCAGTACCTGTACGTTCATTCCTAAAGCCTACCGTGTTTAAAGATGTTGTCACAAATGAGACTATGTCTATTAGATCTTATGGATCAAACGTTACTAAGTATGGAAACGTAGCTTCATACTTTATGGGTGCGGCTAACTACGTGGGTACGTTAAAGATAAAACTTCCAGTCGGTTGGACATCGGCTATGATGCATATCAAGATAACTGGATATGATTACTCCTCACGTGGGGCGTGGGAGATTACCCTCGGTGGGTACAACTTTACTACTGGGTGGACTATGCTTTCTGCTTCTGTGACAACTATGAATGGGACAAGTTTACCTTTTTCCTCAGTGCGTTTCGCATACGAAGGTGGTAAGTGCTGTATCCTCTTGGGTAATACAACTACTGCTTGGCAATATCCATCTATAGAGGTGACAGAAGTATTAGCTTCTGCAAGTGGCGCAAATACTTTAGGCGGTAGCTGGTACGTCGATATTACTACAGACGAGTCAGGAATCACAAACGCTCTTTCAACGCCAATAAAATGGGGGAATGCTGACTCAGTAGGTGGATATTCTGCTGCACAGATAACGCAAGGTACACTTTCCTATGCTGTTACCTCTGGTACTGCTCCAACACTGGTGGCTACTTTTAATCCGGCAGTTGCAGCCTTGACAGCGGGTTTACGCGTAACCATTAAAGCACATGCAGCTACAACAGGTCCGGTTACACTCAATGTAAATGGTCTGGGCGCTAAATCTATCAAAAAGCCAAATGGCAATAACCCGCCTTTGGCTCTTGGTGGTGTCTATACGGTTGTATACGATGGAACGGCTTTTATCTTACAGGGTGAAGGGGGTGAATATGGAACAGCTACAGCAGCGGAAGTCCTGGCGGGAAAAACGATAGGCACAGATAACGGACTGGTGAACGGGACAATGCCTGATAATCGTAGTATTGCTAAGGATGCCGCAGGGACTACTTTGGTCGGTGGGGATTTATATTTAAATACACCGGAAGGGTATTATAATACAACGTCTTCTATCCATTCATATGACGGTAACTTAGCAGACCCTAGCAATTGGAGAAGTGACAGAACGATGTTCGGAAAACAAGGGACTATGCCTGTTATAGCTGGGGTTGATGTAGCTTCGGGTGTGGGGAGATGGGGAAACGGTGATCTAGCTGTCTACCCACTGGAAGGTTATAGAAAAGGTGGGATGGGTGCTGGAGAAATAAAAGTGACTGTAGCTCAACTGAATTCTGCTGGACTACCACAAGTTGCCTCCGGCACGATTGAATCTGGTGGTCTTGAGACGTACACAAGGGCTGATGGTAGCACAGTTATAGCCGCATCACTAATCGTTTCGGGACTAACTTTCAAGCCCACCGTGATTATTGTAAAGAACGGGAATTTAAATAACACAAACAAGGATCATATCGTATACGATGCTAGGATGGATGTTAACTACAGAATAACAACACTAGGAGCAAGAACAACGAGTAATCCAGAATTACACATATTTAGAGAGGCATCACCTGTATACGTGAACAGTACGGGTTTTAAACTACCAGTCATAAACGGATACTATCCCTATACATGGATTGCAATACAGTAGAAAACCGCCAGATACTTTATAGGAGGGATTATGATGGAAATCGGAATGAAAATATACTTTGAAAAAGCAACAGGAAACGTGGTAGTAAATACGGGTGAACAGGTAGGTAGGTTGGTAGTGGAGACAACCGAGGATCAGGACTTTGCAACATATAAGGCACTGGCTGAACGGGTCCGCGATACTATTGGGGTAGTAAAGCTCAAATATGGTCAGTTTCGCCGAGAGTTTGCTGAGTGCAATGGCTACCGCGTTAATCCTGATACGGAGGATTTAGAGTTTACCTATCCTGGGGAAGTGCCGGCAGAGGTGTTAATTAAACGAATCGAAATGGTAGAGGGGGAAAATGCTAAAACGGTTCAGGAGCTAGAACAAACCAATAAGAAGCTTGTAGAGACCTTGGAAAGACTTGATCAAACTGAAACCCAATTGCAAGAAGCGCAGCTTGCTCTTACAGAAAATTATGAAGAGTTACAGACTGCCAAACAAGAGGCGGCAGACGCACAATTGGCGCTCACAGAGCTTTATGAGCTAGTACTTGCCGGACAACCCGTAGCACCTACAGAACCTGTAGTGGGAGGTGAAATAGATAATGGCTAAAATATATGCAAGCTTGATCCGTAAAGGACTTAAGAAGTTAGAGCAAGTACCGGAGATTATCCGTGAGGATGTTGCAGCAGAGCTAAAAGAATAGATTAAATTGCTAGCGCCACATAGTAGGCGTTTTTATTTTGCCCTCGGGATTCCCGGGGGCTATTTATATTGAGGGGGAAACGGGAGTGGAGCCTACAACAATCGTAGCAATGATTGCGGCAGTAAGTGGGGTTGTCTTGGGCTGGACGGGGAAAACCCAAGCATTTAAAAAGGATGTTGCACAAGAGGCTGGTAATGGTGCGTCACTTCGTACTGACGTTGAGTATATCAAACGGGGCGTGGATGATATGCGTTTAGAGCAGCGAGCCCAGGGGCAGAGATTTGATTTACTTTCAGAGCGTGTAACGCGTATTGAAGAGGCTTCTAAATCGTATCACAAGCGGCTTGACCGATTTGAAGAAAATAGAAGAGGTGATTTGTAATGGAATGGAATGCAGTTATGGAGTTTATTAATCCCGAATTAATGGCTGTCGTTGTAACTTGTTGGATCATAGGCTATGTTTTGAAAAAAACGCCGAAAGTGCCAGATTGGAGTATTGTATACATCGTTACGCTGATGGCCATCGTATTTGCTGTACTGATGTTAGGGTTTGTCATTACAAGCTTTATACAAGGCATCCTATGTGGTGCTGTAGCTGTATATGGTAACCAACTGGTCAAGCAGTCTCGTAAAGCGGGTGATGAGTAATGAGTCGTAAAATTTCGCAAGTGGGAATTTCCCTTATCAAGTCTTTTGAGGGCTGCCGTCTCACGGCGTACAAACCTGTGCCTACTGAAACATACTGGACAATCGGATGGGGTCACTATGGTCCAGATGTTAAAGCAGGTATGACCATCACGCAGGCACAGGCTGACAGTATGCTTATTTCCGATCTAACAAAGTACGAATCGTATGTTAATGATCCGGACTATGTGCCGGTTACAGCGCAGCTTAATCAAAACCAATTTGATGCTCTGGTGAGCTTCTGCTACAACTGCGGAAACGGCAGTTTAAAAAAGCTTTGTGTTGGTCGGACGATAACAGAGATCACTCAAAACATCGCTAAGTATAACAAGGGTGGAGGTAACGTACTGGCGGGGTTGGTGCGTCGTCGCAAGGCTGAGTTGGACCTATTCAATAAGACCGTAGAGGCGGTCAAGGAGGACGACAAATTGGAACTGACTACTTATCAGTGGAGCACGTTGCGTGTTCAGGTTAAGGCATTGCTAGACGAAGGGAAGATCAATGACACATCTTGGTTAAATAAGATTGATAAAAAGACGCTGACGACATCTGAGCTTGCATGGCTTTCGTTTATTGTTTCCAAAAAGTAAAGAACAAAAGCTTATAAATTTCCAAACGCTTACGAATATGTCCACTGGCTTTGGCTAGTGGATGTTTTTTTTACCCAAATTTAGAACATATGTTTCCAATAAAATAATGAGGTGACTTTATGATTTACAACTTAGACTGCATCAGTGGTGCAAAACAATATTTAGAAGATAATAGCGTTGATCTTATTATTACAGATCCACCATATAATCTTGGCTTCGGGGGGACATCATTCACCAAGTCAAAGAAACCGAGATTCTCAATCATTGCGAATGACAAATTATCTGCCAGAGAATATCAACGCTTCACGTTTCAGTGGCTCAAAGAGGCGTATCGGGTTCTTAAACCAGGAAGACATATTTATATTTTCATTGACTGGCGAATGTATCCCCTTATGGCTCTGTGGGCGGAGAAAGTTGGATTCACAATTAAGAATACGATAGTTTGGGATAAGGCATATATGGGCATGGGGTGGCAGTATCGGTATCGCCATGAGTTTATCTTGTTTGCTGTCAAAGGCAAGAATAAGGTAAGACGGATAGGCACAAGGAAAGCAACCGATATTATCAGGGTGCCGCGAATTTCAGGAAATAAGACTATCCATCCAACAGAGAAGCCGACCGAGCTCATGGAACATCTTATTGGCAACAGTAGCAATGAAGGAGAGGTTGTCGTCGATTTCTTCTGTGGTAGTGGTCCAGTACCAGTTGCTGCATTGTCGATGGGCAGACAGATTAAGGGTTTTGAGATTGATCCAGAATACTACAAAATAATAGAAGATAGAATTCAAGGCTATCAATAATGTTATAGTGTAAAAGCCCCGCCCAGATTAAGTCCTCGACGGGGTGCTTTTTTATTTTTGTAAGAATAAACCATTGATTAAAAATCCATTAAGCGCATATAATACAAACAAATGTTCTTATTTTTGGAGGGTGAATATGCTTAGTGATACTGCACGTAAATTATTAATGATAATGACCCACTCAGCAAATCATCACGCTCATATGCCAAGTTTACCGGAGTTAGAACGGCTCAGTGGACGTATGCCAGTCCCTATAAAAGCAGCTTTACGGGAACTGGTTGAGGAAAATTACATCGAGTGGAATCCAAACACACCGCCTGAGACAGCGATCATAATAGAGGGATGGGAACGCCCTGACCCACGGTTTAAAAGATGTGAGTCAGTGCCACGGGATATCCAGTGGGGCATTAATGGTAGCAACATCGAATACTGGACTAAGTACTAGGAAGGTTACGACTGGATTAAAATAGAGGATGTTGTAGGTGCTAATACATAGAAAATTCCCAAGCGTTTGGGATTATGACAAAGCCTATTAAACTATATATTGTTTGGTAGTTCTTTTTTTGTTAATTGGGACATGGTAAACTTTAGGAAAGTGATGAGGGGGATAAAGATGCGCCGAGGTGTATTTGTTCTATTGTTTTTAATTCTATTAACTGCTTGCGGATCTTCAAAAAGTGGGCTTACCGTTGATGACCTAGCGATAGTAAAGGTAGATGACCAGAAAGCAGTTATTAAGTATGGGATGAGTCGCGCTGATTCTGAAAAGGTTCTGGGTAAAGGCGAGAAGATGACTATTGGCGATTCATTCACGTACAATTCTGGTGTGAGAATTATGTATCGAAATGATAAAGTAGCAGGCATTTCTTTAACCGATGAATCAGCCGATGCTTATGAAACGGTTAGTGGTTTAAAAATTGGAATGCTGAAAGATGAAATCAAAGAAGTTTATGGAGATCAACATCAAGGCGATTATGAAAAAAACTTAGATTATGTTTACGATTCAATCAGTAAGCAGTTTTTAAAAGAATCGTCAAAGAAGTCTGATGATAACACAAAAGTCTATGTAATTTCAGCTATGTTCAATGATGACGGATATGCAGATAGTATTATGTTATTGGATCGGCAAATGGCAATGCTAATGAAATAAAGTATTAATAAAAATCCCCTGCTATTATACGGCAGGGGATTTTTATTTTAAATCAATACGGAGACTATCCTTGTAAAGATAGCCCCTAGGGATTCCCGCGACCACCTGCTCCGTAATGCAAAATGATTTCAGTCGGTTCCCCTCCGCCCATCATCAGGCGGTTTTATGAGCGCTTCTCAATTCCGAGACTATGCTTCAATCCTTCTTGCAAAACCTGGCTGAAATTAAGGTGTTGCCGCTCAGCTTCATCATTCAGCCACTTAGGCACGGTCAGCGTCTTCTTGATAGCTTTGGACTCCATAGCCGCTCTAACAGTAGGCATCCATACCATTACGTCCAAAGCAGCCTCTCCAGCTTCTGCCTGCTTTAAGATTATGTCCAGTGTGGACGGATCGGGAATAGAATCCCCGTCTTGCTCCATCACATACAAAAAACCCTCTAAGGCTTCCCGCGCTGCAGCGTATGCTTCTTCGGCAGTGTCCCCAGCCGTCAGGCATCCAGGCAAATCAGGAAAACGAACAGATATTCCTTCGTCTGCTGTGTCTAGCAACGCCCAGTAGCGATAAACATCTTTCTTACTCATTTATATTAACCTCCTTGGGGGAGAGGGGCTTGCGCCCCTACAACCCTGCTGATTTAAGAATACTCTTTTGTGTCTTGGGAGGAAAGCTGCTTCTAGGATGCGGCACCGTTATTTTACCGGGCTTACTTGGATGTTTGTAGTAATGATGACTTCCATGTACTCCGACTAAGTACCATCCGTCTCCTTCGATAATTTTTATAATTTCCCTTGAACTGTAAACCTTCATCTCAACCCTCCTTATACTTCTATTATACACGTATAAAAAACACGTGTCAACGTATAAATAACACGTATTTAATAATCGAATAACTTCTTCTTGTCTATATGGCTTCTTCCGTATCACCAACACTGGCTTAGCATAACCAGAAAGTTGGATGGTGACAAATAACAAATTCATATCAGTCGGGGGTATAATGATATTGTGAAGATACCATTCCGAGATATTTTGAAAGTGGAGGACCCAGCTTTTTATGCCTGAGTCCGCGACCATATTTTGACCATATTTGTATCTGAACTAATCGGAATTAATAGGAACTGAAAACGAGAAACTTCCTATTATATGCGGAAATCTGAACTAATAGGAAGTGATTATTTAAGAACGTAAGAAATACGGCTTGAAGGCTGCACGTCGTGCGCCTCAGTTCTCGAAACGTTAATATCTACAGAATTCAACCCTTGGCCTTATGGCCGAGGGTTTTATTTTTTATTGCCCCTTTCCACAAGAAATGGGCTTTTTTTGCATCTATTTACTAATTCTAACGGTTGAAACGCATTGACTTCCTCAGTAAAAGTTATATACTATTTCATATAGAATTAGTTGGTTTTATTACTTCTTTTACCTCATTTATTCATACGATTAATATTTTGGATGGAGGAATACCTTAATGAACCTGCTCGAGAAAGAGGATTTAATCAAAGTTAAGGCCGAAGAATTAGAAACTGCTTCACCCGAGGAAATTATCCGCTGGGCTGTAGAAACATTTCCTAACATTACTTTTGCCTGCAGCTTTGGTGCCGAAGATGTAGTGCTAGTTGATATGCTTCACAAAGTTAGTCCGTCTACAGACGTCTTTTATCTCGATACAGATTATCATTTTAAGGAAACCTATGAGACCAGAGATTTGATGGCGGATAAATACGGGCTGGAGTTCGTACGAGTGTCTCCACAAATCACTCCGCAGGAGCAAGCACTTCAACACGGTGATGCGTTATGGACAGTAGATCCTAACCAATGTTGTGGGATTCGTAAAGTAGAGCCGCTGACTCGTATCCTATCTCAATATGAAGCTTGGATTACAGGCATTCGTCGTGACCAAGCGCCTACCCGTGCTAATGCCAAAAAGGTTGAGTATGATTATAAATTTGGTTTGGTTAAGTTTAATCCAATCGCGGATTGGACAACCGAGGATGTATGGAACTATATTCGTGAAAATGATGTAATTTATAACCCTCTACATGACCGTAACTATCCAAGTATCGGCTGTGAGCAATGTACGCGTCAGGTTATGCCTGGTGAAGATCCGCGTGCTGGACGTTGGGCTGGATCAGAGAAGACTGAGTGCGGATTACACAAGTAAGACCTATCCCCGTGAGAACCCAGAAGGAGAGACGATAATGACTTCAATACGTCCGCATGGCGGAACATTAGTTAACCGTGTAGTAGTGGGTACAGAAAGAGAAGAATTGCTGCAGCTTGCACGTGAATATAAGGCGATTGCCGTGAACACCTGGACTTTATCTGATTTGGATCTAATAGCGGTAGGTGCATTTTCTCCACTGACTGGATTTTTGAATGAACAAGATTATCATTCCGTAGTCAAAAACATGCGTTTAGCAGATGGCACAGTGTGGAGCATTCCAATAACACTTGCTGTAGAAGAGGATGTGGCCTCTGGTTTAGCTATTGGAGACAAAGTATCTCTAATCGGTGAAGAGGATGGCGAGATCTACGGTTTATTGGATATTGAGAGTATTTATACGGTTGATCAAAACCTTGAAGCGCAAAATGTATTCAAAACAACAGACCCTGAACATCCAGGAGTAAGTAAGCTGTTGGCCCGCCCGGCTACCTATGTAGGAGGATCAATTACAGTGCTGAATAGACCACAGCCAGAAAAGTTCGGAGAATTTTATTTTGACCCTTCAGCTACACGTAAGATATTTGCAGACAAGGGCTGGAGAACAGTTGTAGGCTTCCAGACGCGTAACCCAGTTCATCGTGCACATGAATATATTCAGAAGTGCGCTATGGAGGTTGTAGACGCTCTGTTCTTAAACCCGCTAGTGGGTGAGACGAAGTCTGATGATGTACCGGCAAATGTACGAATGAAGAGCTACCTGGCGCTTTTGGAGAATTATTATCCTGAGGATCGTACCTTTCTAGGTGTTTTCCCGGCGGCCATGCGTTATGCAGGTCCGAGAGAAGCGATTTTTCATGCTATGGTTCGCAAAAATTACGGCTGCACCCATTTTATTGTCGGACGTGACCATGCGGGCGTAGGTGATTACTACGGAACTTATGAAGCGCAAGAAATTTTCGCGAATTTTACCGCTGAGGAACTTGATATTACTCCATTATTTTTTGAACACAGCTTCTTCTGTAAAAAATGCGGAAATATGGCTTCCAGTAAAACCTGCCCGCATCCTGGCGACGATCATATGACTTTGTCGGGTACAAAGGTACGGGCTTTGCTTCGGGAGGGTCAATGTCCGCCTCCTGAATTTACGCGACCTGAGGTTGCGCAGATTCTAATTGAAGGCATGACTCAAGAAGTAACAGCTTAATCATCGTTAGCTAGTACTATTTGGCCTTCTTGTCCCATATAGATGAGTATTATCTATCGGGACGAGGGGGTCTTTGTTATGTCTGGCCGAAAACACAGTAAAGTCTCGGTCTGGATCTCATGGAGCAGTATCAAAAAATGTATGCTGGGCGCGACACTGCTGGCTATAATGATCGGCATTATAGCGTATGACATGCCTACTGCCAAAACGTTAAACTATTGGAGTCTTCCTTTGTCTGGTAAAGTGATCGCTATCGACGCTGGACATGGGGGAGCAGATGGAGGGGCAGTTAGCCGGGAAGGGCTAATTGAGAAAGACATTAATCTCGCGGTCTCTCTTTATTTACGTGATTACCTGCAACAGGCAGGGGCTATTGTTGTGATGACCCGTGAAGGGGATTATGATTTGGCTCAGGAGGGCACTAAGGGCTATTCTAAGCGCAAGACTGAAGATCTTAAGCAAAGAGTAAGAAGCATTGAAGAGAAGGGCGCAGATCTTTTTATAAGCGTTCACATGAACAGCGTGCCTTCGAACCGATGGAGCGGGGCGCAGACCTTTTACTATCCCAATCACAAGGATAATAAAGCTATCGCAGAGTTTGTACAGAGTGAGCTGAAGACTACTCTGGAGAATACTGATCGTGTAGCTAAGACTGTAAATACTGTTTATCTACTAAAAGCATTAAAAATACCTGCGATCCTTGTAGAGGTCGGTTTTTTGTCGCACCCTCAGGAATCAGTTCTGCTCGGAGATGATGTTTATCAACGCAAGGTAGCGACTAGTATATATCGTGGCATTCTTCGTTATGCTTCCGAGTAGCCGGGACTACTCATCAGGAGATGGGTAATGCTATAATAGACAAAAACTCCGGAAGAATTCTCCTCCGGAAAGGAAACAGAGGTGCTTTCCATGCTGACTAGGGAACATATCCAGGAAATACTGCAGTCAATAACAGACCCGGAAACCGGAAAAAGCCTTGTGGAACTACAGCTGATCCGTGACATTATGATTAAAGAAGATCGTATTTCTTTGTCAATCGTATGTCTGGATCCTGAAGAGCAAAGTCGCATGGACCTAGAACAACGGGTTCGTGAGTTACTTGAGGCGGGTGGAGTCACTAATGTACATATCCGGCTGCGTGATGCAACCGATTATGAACGTGCTCTGCTACGCGGAGAGAGTGCTGGGGAAGAGCCATTGGCTGATGAACCGGGAAAACTTAAGGGGCATGCAGCAGGCCTTGACGATCATGAATTAATCAATGAGAACTCTGGTGTTAACTTTATCGCCATTGCCAGTGGTAAAGGCGGTGTTGGAAAGTCTACGGTTACTGTGAATTTGGCAGTAGCTTTGGCTAGAAAAGGTAAAAAGGTTGGATTGATTGATGCGGACATTTATGGGTTTAGCATCCCTGATATGATGGGAATCGAAGAGGGACCCGTTGTAGAAGAGGGAATCATTATTCCTGTGGAACGTTTCGGAGTGAAGGTCATGTCTATGGGCTTCTTTATCCGTGAGAATAGTCCGGTAATTTGGCGGGGACCTATGCTTGGCAAAATGCTGCGCCAATTCTTCGGTGATGTGGGCTGGGGAGAACTTGATTATATGTTGCTTGATCTTCCTCCAGGTACAGGTGATGTGGCGCTTGACGTACATCAGATGCTCCCTCACAGCAAAGAGATTATTGTTACTACCCCTCATGCTACCGCAGCGTTTGTGGCGGCTAGAGCGGGCTCTATGGCTCTGCAGACAGAACATGAGATTATTGGGGTCATTGAGAACATGGCTTATTATGAGTGTAAAGACTGCGGTAAAAAAGATTATATTTTTGGCAGAGGCGGAGGCGCTCGGCTTGCGGAGACACTCCATACGGAGCTGCTTGCACAAGTTCCATTGGGCGCACCGGACAACCATATTTCTGAACCGGATTTCTCACCTTCCGTATACAAGGAAGACACAGCAACTGCGTTGTTGTTTGCTGATATCGCCGATAAGCTGATTGCGAAATATGAGCACTAATTATTGTGCATAAAAAGAGGCCGTCCCACTTTGTTAGGTGGGATAAGGCCTCTTTTTTGTTACGTGCTTGAATCATCGCCGCTACCGCTGCCACTTTCACCACCGCTGCCGCTGCCTTCCTGCTTACCGCCGCTGTCGCCGCCCTTTTTCTGTTCCTTCGGTTCGAGCTCGTCCTGAACGACCTTTTTAAGTAAATTCAATACCTCCATCCGGAATAATGGAGTCTGCATAGATTCCTGGATGGTCTTCATGGATTGCTTTCGGTAGTCAGGTGTTTTGGTGAGATTAAGAAACATGGTCATCATTTCTGGAGACTTCATGATTTCCTCGACGGATTTTTGATATGTGGGATCTTTAATTAGTTGCAGGTGTAATTCTTTGCTTTGTGATTGAATGGCTTTAGCAAAATCACCTGCGAATTTGGGATCAGTCATAATTTTCTCGATTTCCTTTTGATATTCTGGTGCAGTGAGGGTATCTTTAACAGCGGTTTTTATCTCCTCTGTTGTTTGAAGTGGCATCATTTTCATACTCATTCCGCTGGTGCCTCCAGAACTGGAATTTGATAATGATTCCTCAACCGCTTTTTTTCCATCTTCACTTTTTAATATATCAATAACCATGGTCTTCATTTCTTTATAACTGCCCTGACCAGAAGAAGAACTGCTCTGCTCACTTCCGCAAGCCGTTAAGGCCATAACAAAGCTTAAAGCCAAACCCACAGATCCGATAAATCTCCATTTCATTGGCGCTGCCCTCCTTTATTAGGATTCTCCAGTTGTATTATGCCGCATTAACACACATTTATGTTGCTGATGTAATGGTGTTTTGTCGGTATCCTTGGTAAAATAAATCTGACATAGGGGAGGTGAAGTGGCTGAGTATAAAAAAATGGTTTTATTTATTTTGGACAACCCTTCTAATAGGAGCGGGCGGAGCAGTAATTACAGGTCTGGCACTGCAATTCGTGAACGGTCGAATTGATTTCAAAAGTGTCGCTGATTTCTTTTTATACCCGCTGATACTATTCGGCTACGGTATGCTTGTCAGTGTTTATGCGCAACTTGGTTTTTTTGCTTATCTAATTTTGAATTACATGGGCAATGGTGTTTTCCCGCCGAAAATTTGGAAATACATACAACTGGTGCTTTCTGTGCTCGCATTGCTTGAACTGATTTTTTTGCGTACCGTCGTTGGCGGGGAAAGAAGTGTTTTGTCTGATCTAATACTAGGAATCTTTATTTTGTTAGCTGCCATTATTGTGTCTTATTTCAAAGTGAAAAGTACAAACATCTCAGCTTGGATTCCAACCCTCTTTTTTATGACAGCTATTTCAATTGTGGAAATTATCGGCGTGCTCCGTATAGGTGTTGATAGTGCGACAGTGTTTATTGTTGTTCCGCTCATCGCCTGTAATGCATTCCAAATTTTGATGCTTCACCGTATTCTCAAGCCGGCAGCCGGATAAAGGCTGGGGCGAATTCAGCAAATCATGAACCCCGTGCTCTGGCCTTCAGAAGACGGGGTTTTTTGCTCTAGAATGTATCCTAACGATTAAAATCCGCTGGAGGAGGTTAATCTTAAAGAACAATAGAGCGGATTCTTTGTGTGTAGCAACGCTCACAAAACTAAGCGTATGCTTCCGAAGCGAGTTTTGTACGAAGTAATACAAGTGTAGCAACGCTCACAAAACTTTTAGGAGGGGAATATATGGACATCAAGCGCTATATGATAAAAGACACAAATGAAATCCAGCTTAACAAGCTGGACCCGGACGATACAGGTAACTTTAAATCAAAAAAAGAAGCAGAAGCCAAAACAGAGCAGTTAAAGGAACGGTTGGCAGAGCTTCAAGATATTCTTTTTGCACAGAAAAAGCATTCACTGCTCGTAATTCTGCAAGGGATGGATTCCAGCGGTAAGGATGGAACAGTTAAACATATTTTTTCAGGGATTAATCCACAAGGCTTTATAGTGACCAGCTTCAAGAAACCTTCTCTGGAGGAAGAGGCTCACGATTTCTTATGGAGAGTGCATCAAAAGACACCCCCTAAAGGCTACATCTCTGCATTTAACCGCTCACACTATGAAGATGTATTGGTACCGCGGGTACATGGGGGACTGAAAAAGGATGACTTGAAGCGCCGCTTTCGTTACATACGGCAGTTTGAGGAGATGCTGGTGGAAGAGGGAACGACAATTATCAAGCTTTTTCTGCATATTTCAAAAGAAAAGCAGCTTAAGAAAATCAAAGAACGGCTTGAAGATCCCAAAAAACACTGGAAATTCGACGCAAGTGATCTACAGGAGCGGGAGTTTTGGGATGATTACCAAGAGGCATATGTAGATGTTTTTAAGGAGTCTAGTATTGATAAAGCACCCTGGTACTGGATACCAGCCAATCATCAATGGTACCGCAACTATTTGGCCTTATCCATCGTTGTAAAGACACTGGAGAGTCTGGATCTGAGCTATCCGAAGCTGAATACCCCCACACCCGACATATCGGAGCTCATTTCTCCGCGTCATTAATATTTGGATAAGACCAACATCTATTGCGGTACCTAAGATTGGGAGGAGCGTTACAGCCCAGCAGCATCCTCTAAGGCACTATTTAGTGAGGCTGAGTCACGGACCTCTTTACCCTCTGCGTTGCTTTGGCTGATCAGCTCAGAGACGGTAACGAATTCATAACCTTGTCTGCGGAGCTCATCGATAATTTGCGGAAGAGCTTCGTGAGTTTGTTTGCAGGAATCACTGGCATGTAGTAGAACGATATCACCAGGATGTGCTTTAGTCGTTACACGCTTCACGATATTGTCTACACCTATGTTCTTCCAGTCTAGAGAGTCTGTGTCCCACTGGATGACTTTGTAACCAAGATCATTGGCCACTTGCAGAACTCTTTTGTCAAAATCACCATTAGGCATACGAATTAAATTTGGTTCTTTACCGGTTAATTCTGTAAGCACAGTGTGAGCCGTTGTGATCTGAGTGCGAATCTCTTCGTTACTTAGAGTGCTGTAATTGACGTGTTTATGGCCATGACTGCCAATTTCGAATCCTGCGTTTTTGATGCTTGTTACAATATCCGGGTGAGTCTTACTCCATGGTGACGATAGGAAGAAGGTGGCTTTGTCCACTTTCTTGTCTTCAAGTACCTTCAAAATTGGTTCGGGTCTCTTTTCCCCCCAGCTAATATCGAAGGTTAGAGCAATCAGCTTCTTCTCTGTTGGCACACTGTAAATGGCAGAAGGTCCAGCCTCAGAAAAAACGGTGATATTACCCCTCTCGACATAGACAACTCCAGCAGCAAGAAGCACAGCGGCGAAGATATAGATGAACCTTTTGATCTTTTTGCCGCTGAATACATAAAAAGAATTCATTAATGACAGCGCTCCTCTCCCATGCGAAATGCTTGTTTGTTCTAAATGTATGCTCGTACCGCACGGTTATGACCTAAGAAACAGAGATCACAATTTCAGGAGGTATTTATGTTGTCGTTCTTCACGTTTGTTAAAGATATTAAATCGATCCGCAAGGCTTTGCTGCTATCCTGTCTGCTCTTCGTAATAGGAGCGGTTGTTGGCTGGGTAGCGACAAGTAGTCTGGAAAAACTATTGGTTCAGCAATTGGAAGGGCTAAGTGAGATCAGTGGGAACTTAAGAGACACCGCTAATCCGCAATGGAACTTCTTTGTATTTATATTTCTGAATAACGCCATCAAGGGAGTGGTTATTATTTTCCTGGGAGCGTTGTTCGGCATATTGCCAGCTATATTCTTATTTATAAACGGAGCGGTAATTGGCTACTTGATACATTTATCCGCACTGCAAGGACAGGATTTGTTCGATTTAATCGTAAAAGGATTGCTGCCACACGGGATTATAGAGATTCCGGCAATCATTATCGCTTGTGCCTTTGGGCTGCATTTTGGCGGGAAAGTGATTTCAAGTTTATTTCGATCTACAGATAGAAAAGAGGAGAGAAGCGCAGACTGGTCTGCATTCATGCGTCAAACACTTACGGCTTCCATATGGACTGTAATCCTGTTATTTGTTGCAGCCATTATTGAAAGTACAATTACTTTTTCACTTTTATCATAAAACTTCCGGGAATAGAGCATAACATTAAGGGCGTTCATCCAAGGATTGCCTAAAGGTAAGGAGTATATAATCGAGACGAAACCATAAAGGGAATTTTTAATAATTATGGTTATAAAAAGAGGACTCCGGTTAATCTAGTGTAAGAGGATCTTAAGGCAGCTTTCTACATGAGATGTTACTTACTGTTTATGCACAAAAGTTTTGGGGGTTTAGAGAAGGTGTTAATTGCAACTTCATGAAGGAGGCCAAGCATATGTTGGGAATGTTGTTTAACGAAAAGGAATGCAAGGAACTGGATTATGTTTTGAGAAAAGAACTAGATGAGATGCTGTTAGATTTGAGTGATCAGCGCTTGGACCAAAATATCAGGCACGCCATCGCTAATAGATATAAGACTGTATTCCGGATGTATGCTCGCTTCGCTCCTCAGAAAGAGCTTTCGAAGTATGCATGGGGTGGGCGTTCTTCTCAGTATAAACACTGAAGATATACGAGAATTGCTACAGTTTTATAAAGTTTTCAGATTATTTAATAAAATAGCTTGACTAAAAAGGAGTGCTCATGATAAATTATATCTCGCGCTCCTTTTGCTTGTGTAAAAGGGAAGCGGAAGGCAAGAAAAATTGAAAAAAAGATTTTTCAAAAAAAAGACTTGCCAAACAGCTTAACACTGTGATATATTATAAAGGTCGCCGCTGATAAACAACGACGACGAAATGAGAGACATTGATCTTTGAAAACTGAACAACGAGTGAGTGGGAAATCACGCAAGTGAAATCCAAAATTAGAGAATTAATTTTCTCGTCAGATGTTTCAAAATGAGCATATCGCTCTTTTCAATACTAATTGGAGAGTTTGATCCTGGCTCAGGACGAACGCTGGCGGCGTGCCTAATACATGCAAGTCGAGCGGAGTTACTTTGAAAGCTTGCTTTCAAAGTAACTTAGCGGCGGACGGGTGAGTAACACGTAGGCAACCTGCCCTTCAGACTGGGATAACTACCGGAAACGGTAGCTAATACCGGATAATTTCTTTTTTCTCCTGAGAGAAGAATGAAAGACGGAGCAATCTGTCACTGAGGGATGGGCCTGCGGCGCATTAGCTAGTTGGTGGGGTAACGGCCCACCAAGGCGACGATGCGTAGCCGACCTGAGAGGGTGAACGGCCACACTGGGACTGAGACACGGCCCAGACTCCTACGGGAGGCAGCAGTAGGGAATCTTCCGCAATGGGCGAAAGCCTGACGGAGCAACGCCGCGTGAGTGATGAAGGTTTTCGGATCGTAAAGCTCTGTTGCCAGGGAAGAACGTCCGGTAGAGTAACTGCTACCGGAGTGACGGTACCTGAGAAGAAAGCCCCGGCTAACTACGTGCCAGCAGCCGCGGTAATACGTAGGGGGCAAGCGTTGTCCGGAATTATTGGGCGTAAAGCGCGCGCAGGCGGCTATTTAAGTCTGGTGTTTAAACCTTGGGCTCAACCTGAGGTCGCACTGGAAACTGGGTGGCTTGAGTACAGAAGAGGAAAGTGGAATTCCACGTGTAGCGGTGAAATGCGTAGATATGTGGAGGAACACCAGTGGCGAAGGCGACTTTCTGGGCTGTAACTGACGCTGAGGCGCGAAAGCGTGGGGAGCAAACAGGATTAGATACCCTGGTAGTCCACGCCGTAAACGATGAGTGCTAGGTGTTAGGGGTTTCGATACCCTTGGTGCCGAAGTTAACACAGTAAGCACTCCGCCTGGGGAGTACGGTCGCAAGACTGAAACTCAAAGGAATTGACGGGGACCCGCACAAGCAGTGGAGTATGTGGTTTAATTCGAAGCAACGCGAAGAACCTTACCAGGTCTTGACATCCCTCTGAATCCGCTAGAGATAGCGGCGGCCTTCGGGACAGAGGAGACAGGTGGTGCATGGTTGTCGTCAGCTCGTGTCGTGAGATGTTGGGTTAAGTCCCGCAACGAGCGCAACCCTTAACTTTAGTTGCCAGCAGGTAAGGCTGGGCACTCTAGAGTGACTGCCGGTGACAAACCGGAGGAAGGTGGGGATGACGTCAAATCATCATGCCCCTTATGACCTGGGCTACACACGTACTACAATGGCCGGTACAACGGGAAGCGAAGCCGCGAGGTGGAGCCAATCCCATCAAAGCCGGTCTCAGTTCGGATTGCAGGCTGCAACTCGCCTGCATGAAGTCGGAATTGCTAGTAATCGCGGATCAGCATGCCGCGGTGAATACGTTCCCGGGTCTTGTACACACCGCCCGTCACACCACGAGAGTTTACAACACCCGAAGTCGGTGGGGTAACCCGCAAGGGAGCCAGCCGCCGAAGGTGGGGTAGATGATTGGGGTGAAGTCGTAACAAGGTAGCCGTATCGGAAGGTGCGGCTGGATCACCTCCTTTCTATGGAGAATCGTCTTCTGAAATGAGGACATTCAAATCGGAAGTTTAACTTCCACAATAGAACCTTCGGGTTCGAACACTCACTCGTGTTCAGTTTTGAAAGAGCAAGTCTCTTTCGTATGCGTTTGGTGGCGATAGCGGAGGGGTTCCACACGTACCCATCCCGAACACGACCGTTAAGCCCTCCAGCGCCGATGGTACTTGGACCGAAGGGTCCTGGGAGAGTAGGACGTTGCCAAGCGGACAACCAATTCATTGGTTGATTCACAATGTTATATATGTTATATGGGCTTTTAGCTCAGTTGGTTAGAGCGCACCTCTGATAAGGGTGAGGTCGGTGGTTCGAGTCCACCAAGGCCCACCATATAACATTATAGAGTAATTTTATGGGGCCATAGCTCAGCTGGGAGAGCGCCTGCCTTGCAAGCAGGAGGTCAGCGGTTCGATCCCGCTTGGCTCCACCATAAATTTTAAATGAATAACTTTTTCAACTTGATCCTTGAAAACTGGATACCGAAACGAATTTGCGTTTTAGAACATCTTTTAGCAACTTGTGCAAACAAGTAAATGTTATTAGTGAGATTTTTCTTCGGAAGAATCAAGGTTAAGCTAATAAGAGCACACGGAGGATGCCTAGGCGCCAGGAGCCGACGAAGGACGTGGCGAACAACGAAACTGCCTCGGGGAGCTGTAAGCAAGCTTTGATCCGGGGGTGTCCGAATGGGGAAACCCAGCTGTGGTAATTCGCAGTTACTCATTTCTGAATACATAGGAAATGTAGAGGCAGACCAGGGGAACTGAAACATCTAAGTACCCTGAGGAAGAGAAAACAATAGTGATTCCGTCAGTAGCGGCGAGCGAACGCGGAACAGCCTAAACCTAAGAGCTTGCTCTTAGGGGTTGTGGGACGTCTCACATGGAGTTACAAAGGAATATGGTAGGTGAAGAGGTCTGGAAAGGCCCGCGATAGAGGTAAAAGCCCTGTAACCTAAACTGTGTTCTCTCCGAGACGGATCCCGAGTAGTGCGGGGCACGTGAAACCCCGTATGAATCCAGCAGGACCATCTGCTAAGGCTAAATACTACCTGGCGACCGATAGTGAAACAGTACCGTGAGGGAAAGGTGAAAAGCACCCCGGAAGGGGAGTGAAATAGAACCTGAAACCGTGTGCTTACAAAAAGTCAGAGCCCTATTAATGGGTGATGGCGTGCCTTTTGTAGAATGAACCGGCGAGTTACGTTTAACATGCAAGGTTAAGCCGAGAAGGTGGAGCCGCAGCGAAAGCGAGTCTGAATAGGGCGACTTAGTATGTGGACGTAGACCCGAAACCGTGTGATCTACCCCTGTCCAGGGTGAAGGTGCGGTAACACGCACTGGAGGCCCGAACCCACGTACGTTGAAAAGTGCGGGGATGAGGTGGGGGTAGCGGAGAAATTCCAATCGAACTCGGAGATAGCTGGTTCTCCCCGAAATAGCTTTAGGGCTAGCCTCGGTATAAGAGTAGTGGAGGTAGAGCACTGATTGGGTGCGGGGTCCGCAAGGATTACCAAGCTCAGTCAAACTCCGAATGCCATATACTTATTGCCGGGAGTCAGACAGTGAGTGCTAAGATCCATTGTCAAAAGGGAAACAGCCCAGACCATCAGCTAAGGTCCCCAAGTGTGTGTTAAGTGGGAAAGGATGTGGAGTTGCACAGACAACCAGGATGTTGGCTTAGAAGCAGCCACCATTGAAAGAGTGCGTAATAGCTCACTGGTCGAGTGACTCTGCGCCGAAAATGTAACGGGGCTAAACACACCACCGAAGCTATGGCTAGATGCTTTGCATCTGGGGTAGGGGAGCGTTGTGTAGGGGTTGAAGGTGTACTGAAAAGAGCGCTGGACACTACACAAGTGAGAATGCCGGTATGAGTAACGAAAAGATCAGTGAGAATCTGATCCGCCGAAAGCCCAAGGTTTCCTGAGGAAGGCTCGTCCGCTCAGGGTAAGTCGGGACCTAAGGCGAGGCCGAAAGGCGTAGTCGAAGGACAACAGTTTGAAATTACTGTACCACCGTAATCCGCTATGAGCGATGGGGTGACGCAGGAGGGTAGTGACGCGGACTGATGGATGTCCGTCTAAGCAGTGAGGCTGGTGTGTAGGCAAATCCGCACATCGTTAAGGCTGGGCTGTGATGGGGAGCGAAAATTATAGTAGCGAAGGTCATGATCTCACACTGCCAAGAAAAGCCTCTAGCCAGGAGAAGGTGCCCGTACCGCAAACCGACACAGGTAGGCGAGAAGAGAATTCTAAGGCGCGCGGAAGAACTCTCGTTAAGGAACTCGGCAAAATGACCCCGTAACTTCGGGAGAAGGGGTGCCCCGGTAGTGTGAATAGCACGAGGGGGCCGCAGTGAAAAGGCCCAAGCGACTGTTTAGCAAAAACACAGGTCTGTGCGAAGCCGCAAGGCGAAGTATACGGGCTGACGCCTGCCCGGTGCTGGAAGGTTAAGGGGAGTGGTTAGGGGTAACCCGAAGCTATGAACCGAAGCCCCAGTAAACGGCGGCCGTAACTATAACGGTCCTAAGGTAGCGAAATTCCTTGTCAGGTAAATTCTGACCCGCACGAATGGCGTAACGACTTGGGCGCTGTCTCAACGAGAGATCCGGTGAAATTTTAATACCTGTGAAGATGCAGGTTACCCGCGACAAGACGGAAAGACCCCATGGAGCTTTACTGCAGCTTGATATTGAATTTGGGTACGATCTGTACAGGATAGGTGGGAGCCGTAGAAATCGGAGCGCAAGCTTCGGTGGAGGCGCCGTTGGGATACCACCCTGATCGTATCTAGGTTCTAACCTAGTGCCCTAATCGGGTACGGGGACCGTGTCAGGCGGGCAGTTTGACTGGGGCGGTCGCCTCCTAAAGAGTAACGGAGGCGTTCCAAGGTTCCCTCAGAATGGTTGGAAATCATTCGCAGAGTGCAAAGGCATAAGGGAGCTTGACTGCGAGACCTACAAGTCGAGCAGGGACGAAAGTCGGACTTAGTGATCCGGTGGTACCGCATGGAAGGGCCATCGCTCAACGGATAAAAGCTACCCTGGGGATAACAGGCTTATCTCCCCCAAGAGTCCACATCGACGGGGAGGTTTGGCACCTCGATGTCGGCTCATCGCATCCTGGGGCTGAAGTAGGTCCCAAGGGTTGGGCTGTTCGCCCATTAAAGCGGTACGCGAGCTGGGTTCAGAACGTCGTGAGACAGTTCGGTCCCTATCTGTCGTGGGCGCAGGAAATTTGAGAGGAGCTGTCCTTAGTACGAGAGGACCGGGATGGACGTACCGCTGGTGCACCAGTTGTTCCGCCAGGAGCATGGCTGGGTAGCTACGTACGGACGGGATAAGCGCTGAAAGCATCTAAGCGTGAAGCCCCCCTCAAGATGAGATTTCCCAATTAGTAAGACCCCTTGAAGACGACGAGGTAGATAGGTTGGAGGTGGAAGTGCAGCAATGCATGGAGCTGACCAATACTAATCGGTCGAGGGCTTATCCTAAAAATACCCCAAAAAGTGAAGAAAAGGCTGCGAAGCTAATTCCGAATACTTTCCGGGGGCCCCGAAGAGATGACGGGCGACGCAAATTCAATTCGGATTCAGTTTTCAGGCGATTAAGCCTGAGCATTTACGCTGTAAATGCCCGTTTGGTGGCGATAGCGGAGGGGTTCCACACGTACCCATCCCGAACACGACCGTTAAGCCCTCCAGCGCCGATGGTACTTGGACCGAAGGGTCCTGGGAGAGTAGGACGTTGCCAAGCGGATATTCCCTGATAGCTCAGTTGGTAGAGCACTCGACTGTTAATCGAGTTGTCACAGGTTCGAGTCCTGTTCGGGGAGCCATGCTCTCATAGCTCAGCAGGTAGAGTGCTTCCATGGTAAGGAAGAGGTCACCGGTTCGAATCCGGTTGAGAGCTCCACAGATTTGCAAGGCCCGTTGGTCAAGGGGTTAAGACACCTCCCTTTCACGGAGGTAACATGGGTTCGAATCCCATACGGGTCACCAACTTTTACTTGTACTTACCCTTAGAGGGTCCCATAGATATGGAGGCTTAGCTCAGCTGGGAGAGCATCTGCCTTACAAGCAGAGGGTCGGGGGTTCGATCCCCTCAGCCTCCACCATAATCTTCCTAAGAGATTATGGGCAACATAGAGGTACCATCAATGGGGATTAGCCAAGCGGTAAGGCAACGGACTTTGACTCCGTCACTCATAGGTTCGAATCCTATATCCCCAGCCAAGTGCGAGCCATTAGCTCAGTTGGTAGAGCACCTGACTTTTAATCAGGGTGTCGAAGGTTCGAGTCCTTCATGGCTCACTTTTATTATTATTATGCGCGTGTGGCGGAATGGCAGACGCACCAGACTTAGGATCTGGCGTTTCACGACGTGGGGGTTCAAGTCCCTTCACGCGCACCACTTATTGCGGACGTGGCTCAGCGGTAGAGCATCGCCTTGCCAAGGCGAGGGTCGCGGGTTCGATTCCCGTCGTCCGCTCCATAATTTTGCGCCCTTAGCTCAGCTGGATAGAGCGTTTGACTACGAATCAAAAGGCCGGGAGTTCGAATCTCTCAGGGCGCGCCATTTTTATTATTAAGCAATTATAGTATTTATAACGGGATGTAGCTCAGCTTGGTAGAGCACCTGGTTTGGGACCAGGGGGTCGCATGTTCAAATCGTGTCATCCCGATTTTCACCTTTGCGGGTGTAGTTCAATGGTAGAACTTCAGCCTTCCAAGCTGATAGCGTGGGTTCGATTCCCATCACCCGCTCCATAATTTTATAGTAACGGGATGTAGCTCAGCTTGGTAGAGCACCTGGTTTGGGACCAGGGGGTCGCATGTTCAAATCGTGTCATCCCGATACTCAGCTTAATCGCTGCTCAAAAGCTCTTACTTCGGTAAGGGCTTTTTTGTTATGTACTTAATATACATATAAATACAATCAAAGAACGTATGTTCTATTATTCCTCCAAAAAAAATCGGACTTCCGGTGGAATTCCAATCCGTAGGTAATAGTTTCTCCATGATTCCTCTTGTTCGGGGCTTCTGCCCGATGAAAGTAATTTTACAGCAAAGACATTAGCTTGACGTTCAAGCTTACCAGGAGAGAAATAGGAGCTTTCCTCCAGAAAAAAGCGATTGATCCCCTTGTGAAGCCGATCATGTCCTAATTCATGCGCGCAAACGAACCGCTGCCATTCTACAGGCAACTCATTATGAATGACGATAAACCTTCTTCTTAGTTTTCGATAATATAATCCCTTTGTGCCAGTCCCCAGGTTCATGAAGCGAACTTGAATGCCTAGTGCTGCGGCAAGCTCGAACGGGCAGTTGGTTTTATATTTTTTAATCAGACTATTGATCAGTTCATCCATGTTCTTCACCTGCAGCATGTTAGTATAGTTATTTAGTGTCTTTGGATTTTTTTCTCTTATTCATTTGTTTGGCTTCCCAGAACAATCCGGTTAGTACATCTTTTATCCTCTGTTTATCTTCTTTGTCTAATGGAATCCCGTCAAACATCAGTTCTCCATCATCCTCTAGCATTTTTCGAAAGTCTCTTTTATCTTTGCTTGTGGCCCAATCTGGGACAGCCTCATCGCTTGAAAGAGTCTGGTCCTGCAAATACCCTGCCTGATCCATTAGCTCCTCGTAGGGGACGCCAGTGGCCTCAGCAATTTTGCGTAACGTGGTTGGTTTAGGTACCCCTCTTAATCCATTCTCAATCCGGGAAATTTGCGAACCGCTGATTCCGGCAGCTACTGCTAATTGATTAATGGTGAGTCCCTTTGTTTCCCGAAGATGCTTCATATAATCCCCGAATTCCTGTTTCATCTCAACTCACTCCTTATTGGCTGTAACCTTATGATAATAATATAAGCCATTTTTGCCAATAGGTAAACAACAAGGCGTATATTATTGCCAAAAGGCAAGATAATGGAGGGATATACGCTCTTTTTCGATAAAAACAGCTTAAAACGGGGTTTTACGAGATTGGTAAAGAAGTGGTATATTATAGAAAAATACGAACATAATACGAACAAGATTTATTTTATCACATTGGGCTGGAAAATTCCGCAAATTAAATCTCATTCAGTTAAACCCAAAAGGAGTGCATAAATGATGAACATATCAATTTTACCAGAGTTGGACCGTCGCCGAACCCAGGTCGCTATAGAGAGCATGTTGGAGAAATACCGTATTTTTAAGACCGTTACATTTGAAGCTAAAGAAGCTAGCACAACTTATTCATACACAGAAAGATTTCATGGTCCTACTAACACTGTAACTGATCAGACTGCTGCGATAGCTTCTTATAATGTGGACATCCCCGCCGCAAGGAGAGCTTATTGTTCCGCAATAGACTCTGTGGTAGAGAGACTCGATACGAGAGAACAGCAGCTGGTACGAGAAAGGTATATGAGAAGAGACGAGATGTACGATTATACGATTTACAATCATGTGTTTGATCCACCGGTAAGTAAGGATACTTACGTGAAGATACGCTCGAAGGCTTTTTACAAGATGGCATTAGCGTTAACGGATCTCGGTTTACTGTCTCTGCAAACTTTAGTAATAACTGCGCCTAGGGTAAAGAAAGAGAAAATGAGTATTACTTAATAGAAATAGAATTGTGTGATTAGTAAAGAAGACTGTATCGTCCGAGCGGATGATGCGGTCTTTTTTTGAATTATAAGAAAGTATAAGTTGAAGGATGTACTTTATCCTTATAATCCTCGCACAAAAACTTGCCGTCCATAAAAGGAGGGACCAAGGCTCTTTAGCTTGTCTTCAATCGTGTACCTCCAAAAAACCGCTCTATACCATCCCAAAGCTAGTCAAAACCTCGTCCGTTTACCCTCTCCGCAAGGAAAATATGGGGGTATGATTATAACATGGCAAATGAAGCAAAAGAACACCGCAAGAGCATGAATGCTCTGCTAATAGTTCCGCCCTAAGGGTGATGAGAACAAATCGAGCGGTGAAAGATTCTTCTCGCATTTGCCTAATGAAGAAGGGATATTATCCAACCTCGGATAGTATCCTTTTTTCTTAAATCTAGTTGAGGGGGTGTCTGCTTAATGTTCATGCAGTTGAAGGTTAACACCATCAAGGATCGACGAACGGTCGCAGATCAGAAAGGAATGGAGTGATGTCGGTACAACAATTGCGAGAACACATTACAAGTACACTTGAACGGTATTTTCCTGATGTGCCTGTATATGTAGAAGGAGAAAAACCTCAAACCGCTTATTTTCATCCCGGATTGATCTCAGCAACACTGGATCGGCAGCGGGAGGGCAGGTATTTAGCGGTCTACCGTTTTGGCATCCGTTATGAGCAAGGCAATTTGCTGGAAGCTGAGGGAATGGCAGATAAGCTAAGTGAGGCGATGGCAGGAATGGAGCAGGAGGGTGGAGCTTTTCGTGTAGTTAGGCAAGCTTGGGAAGCTGGAACTGAAGGGCATGGGCCGCTGTTTACAGTTGACTATATGTTGTATTTGCAAAACGACAAGCCTGACAGCATTAAGATGGGACAAATGATTGGAGGAGAACGATTAAAATGAGTACTAGAGGGAGTAACGGGAATGGGTTTAGTAAGGAACAGATTGTGAATTCCTCACTTTTTACGCCGAGGGAAAAGGATATATTGAACGTTATTTTGCAGGATGGTAAGAACTATACGCTCGAAGAAGCAAAGCAATCTATGGGATTGTTCAAAAATAAGGAGGTAATGAACTAATGGCAGGCGGAACATGGACAACGCAAAATAAGGTGCGCCCTGGGGTGTACGTAAATGTAGCATCAAATCAAGGTGCCATCGGCAAAATGGGAGAACGCGGGATTACGGCATTGGCGCTTGCCCTATCTTGGGGAGAACCGGGAGTAATCATGAAGATTACCCCGCAGGATGATGTGAATAAGCTGCTGGGTGTTGATTTGGAACATCCGACTCTACTGCCAGTGCGTGAAGCGCTGAAACGGGCGGGAACCTTGCTGCTCTATCGATTGAATGAAGGCGTTAAAGCGGCAGTCACGAATAACGGCCTCCAGGTAACAGCTAAATACGGCGGTGTACGCGGAAATGATCTTTCGATTGTGATTGAGAAAAATATAGAGAATGCTGCTCTTTTTGATGTAAAGACGTTGCTTAATGGAACTGAACTGAACAAGCAAACGGTTGGAACGGCTGAGGAGTTGGTCGCGAACGATTATGTTCAATTCCAGAAAAATGGTGCAGAAGGCTTGAAGCTAATTGCAGGTATGCCGCTTACAGGGGGGGCTAACGGAACCGTGACGAATGGAGCACATAGTGACTTCCTGTCTGCTCTTGAGGTGCAGGAATTCCAAACCGTGGGTCTAGTATCGCAGGATAGTGCTCTGAAGGCACTTTACAGTTCTTTTGTGAGACGGCTTCGGGATACAGAAGGGAAAAAGGTACAGGCTGTACTATCCGATTATGCGGCTGCAGGTCATGAAGGTGTGATTAGCGTGAATAATGGGGTAGTACTGAGCGACGGAACTACGATTGATAACGTCAATGCCGTTGCTTGGGTAGCTGGTGCTACAGCAGCAGCAGCTGTTAATGAATCGCTGACTTATCAGGGGTATGATGATTCGGTGGATGCTGATGTAAGACTTAGACATTCTGAGACTACTGCTGCGTTGCTAAAAGGAGAGCTTATCTTTACTTACAGTGGCGGACGGGCTGTGGTGGAACAGGATATCAATACATTTACCGCGTTTTCACCGGACAAAGGCAAAGCATTCTCCAAAAATCGTGTACTGCGCGTGCTGGATGGAATTGCGAATGATATGAAGCGTATTTTTGAGAACTACTATATCGGTAAGGTCGCGAATAATGAAGATGGCCGTGCTCTTTTCTGGTCGCAGTGTGCGACTTATATGAATGATTTGCAGGATATGGGTGCGATTGAGGGCTTTAACGCGCAGACAGATGTTGTAGTTGTGGCTGGTGCAGATAGTGATAGTATCGTGCTGGATGTGGCTGTGAAACCGGTAGATTCCGTAGAAAAAGTATATATGAAAGTGAAGGTGGTTTAAGATGGCATTTTTAAAAGCTAGTGATACGATTTCCGGCCAGGAGGGCCGTGCTTATGCTGTGATTGGTACGCAAACCGAAGAGATGTTCTATGTGAAAACTCTTGAGGCTACAGTAGAAAAAACAAAGGCAGAGGTGAAAACACTGGGCCGCCGGGGTGTTCAGCATAAAGCGACTGGATGGTCGGGCAGCGGTTCGATGACGATTTTTTATATGACTAGTCGTTTCCGCCAGATGATGCTTGATTATATGAATACGGGTGTTGATCAGTACTTCGATATTGAGGTTACGAACGAAGATCCATCGTCCAGCGTGGGGGCACAACGGATTATTCTAAAAGGGGTGAACCTCGATAGCGTCATCATGGCCTCACTCGATACAGAGTCAGACGCTCTGGAAGAAGAAGTTAGCTTTACCTTTGAAGATGTGCAGATTGTGCAAGCTTTTGGTGCTCCGGCAGGTTCCGGGCTTTAATTAAGACAACTAGATAGATTGGAGCAAGCAAGACCCGAACGTAGAATGAGCGGCGGGTCTCTTCTCTGTCTATTGGCAGCTAGTAGCAGGAGAAGCATCTAAATAAATAATTCTAGGAGGAAGACAATGAGCGAATTAAGTTTGTTTTTTGCCCAAAATGTAGCATGTGACACGACCGAGGAGTTTGTAGTATCCCAGCGTTTTAAGGATAAGGAAGGAAATGCGGTAGCTTGGAAGCTGCGCAGTATGACTGAGGATGAGAATCAGGAATGCCGCAAGGCCGCAACCCGCAAAGTCAAAGGTAAAAACGGAGTCTATACCTCTGAAATTGAGCCTAACGATTATATGGCGAAGCTGATGACCTCAAGTGTAGTGCATCCGGATCTAAAAAATGCTGAATTGCAGCGTTCTTATGGCGTACTTGGCGCTGAGACACTGCTGCGTAAAATGCTGCTTCCGGGTGAATTCGCGGCGTTAGGTGAGCGGGTGCAGGCCTTAAATGGTTTTGGCACGGACATGAACGAGCTGGTGGATGAAGTAAAAAACTAATCAACGAGGGCGATAGTGAAGCTAATTTTGCTTATTACGCCCTCCATGAGCTGCGCATTTTACCCCATGAGCTGATGAAGCTGTCTTCCCGCGAACGCGCCGCAATATATGCGATGATTGCTGTTCGTGTGGAGAAGGAGAAGCGGGATCAGGCACGGAGTAAGGCGAGGAAGAGATAGTTAGGGGGTGAGAGAATGGCAGGTGTACAAAATAATATAGCTGGAATACAGCAAGTCTCTAATCAGTGGATCAATGATATAACCAATCAGATTACAACACAGGTCTCTGCGAATATTTCAAATTCCTTCTCAGCAACCTTAAACCGTATCAGTATGAAAATAGTCAATAAACCCGTGTACAACATCACTAATAATTACAGTGCAGCTTATACCAGAATTCAAGCTTCTATTGGAGGTGCGGTTCAGGCTCAGGAGAGACTGAATGATGCGGCTGATAGAGGGGCTGGAGGAGCTGAAAAGCAAGCAGGAACCTGGGAAAAGCTTACTGGGGCCTTTGAAAAGGCCAAGGGTATGGTTGAAAAAGTTAAAGGTGTCATGGAGAAGGTGCTTGTGCCAGCTGCTGAGCAGCAGAAGTGGGAAGATCTTTTTAAAGCAAAAACCGGGAATGCTGATGTTGGTGTAGCTATGTTTGATAAATTCAAGAAGAGAGCGCTAGAAACCGGACAGGACGTCAGCAAGTCTATGGAAAGTGTCTTGTCGTTTTATCCTAAAACACAAAATACGGACCAGCTAGATAAGCTAATGGATTATTCCACAAGGCTTAGTATGATGTCTCCAGAAGGTAAGGATATTGGCGATACTTCATCAGCGATTAATTCTGCATTTGATGGAGATTCTAGTGACTTAGCATCGATGCTTCAGGTAGATGAAGAGGAGCTTGGTGGACTCGACCTAGTAGCCAGTACGGGGAACATGAGCGCTTTTTTAAGTACTTTGGGAGATATCATGACAACGGCAGGTATGACGAGTACTTCGCTGCAAACCATGATGGATTCACCCGTAAATCAGTGGCAGACGCTTCTTGGAAACTATAACAATTCTTTAGCTGGCATGGGGCAAGGGGCTCTTGCAGCATTTTCCCCGTTGTTAAGCATTCTTAACGATGCGTTCTCAGAGGGTACCTTTCAGCCTATTATCGATGGGATGGCCATTGGATTGGCTATTATAGCACAAGGTTTTTCACAAGTAGTACAGGGAGCTTTGTTCCTTTGGAGTGTTCTTAGCAGCACGTTGCCTTATGTAGTACCAATTCTTTTGGGAATTGTTGCTGGGATTATAGCTTATAAAATTGCCATGGGTGCAGCTGCAATCGCAACTAATATGTCAGCAATTGCGACTGGGATCGCTACCGCTGCGCAAGGGATTTACAACGCTGTGTTAAATGCTAATCCTATTGCGCTTGTAATTGGACTTGTTATTGCACTTATTGTGGCTTTTCTAGGAATTGTCGCAGCTCTTCAGCCAGTAAGAGATTTTCTTGCCAATATGTTCAGGGCTCTGGGACAGATCGTTGCAGATTTTGTAGGTTATGTGATTGATCTATGGACCGGATTTATTAATGGCATCATTGATGCTGCCAATTTTTTATTAGGTGGTATTAATAAAGTAATTGGGGCTGTTGGTAAATTTATCGGTATAGAATCAGAGATTAATCTTCATCTTGAACAGGTTGACAGCAGTCAATTTAAACAGAACGTGGAGATGAGCATTGAAAATACTTTTGATACAGCTGCGAATTTCACGCAAGATTTTGATGTTAATAAATTTAAAGAAAGCCTAAACGTTGGTGGAAACACGAATAACGAGACTACAATCAATCAATGGAATACTACTCATCAAGATGATTCAACGAAACCTCCGAAATCGCCTACCATTCCTGAGGTTCCAGTAGTTCCTGTGACGACGACTCCTGCGTTAAATACGCCTTCCGCTGTAGGTTCTTTTCAAAATGCAGGAGTACCGGGTAATCTGAACACCGTCAACCGTGTGAACGAGCTCGGCTCCATCAACGACACCGTAGACATCTCCAGTGATGATCTGAAAATGCTGCGCGAGCTGGCCGAGATTCAGGCGATCCAGAATTTTGTGGAGCTTACGCCGACGGTGCAGGTGACGACCGGGAATATTAACAATGCCGGAGACATTGATACGATTATCAACAAGATCGGGCAAAAGCTGAACGAGGAGTTTGTCTCTACGGCGCAGGGGGTGTATACGTAACGTGGAAGAGTACGGGATTTTTTTGGGTTTTAATAATCAGGAGGATGCAATTCGGCTGCCAGTCAATCCAGAGACCTTGGAAATCAAGGAGAGTGGAGATGGAAAAAGCTATACCATTATCGATCTGGGTGAGATTAATACGATTGCTTATCCGAAGCTTACGGAGATCACAATTGAAAGTATTTTTCCGGCACAAAGGTATCCGTTCGTATTGGTGCAAGAGGATGGACTGAAAAGGCCTTTTGAATATGTGGAGCTTATTAAGAAATGGATGAAGAGTCGTCGGCCTATTCGGTTTGTGTTCTCCGGTGTGAGGTATCCCGATGATACAAAAAAAGATGAAAAGAAGTTAAACAAACCGCAGAAATGGCTAGAGGAATCTTCAATTAGTGAGGATAGATCTTTAGAAATTGATTTTGCTGTGAATATGGCTATGAGCATTGAAGGTTTCACTTGGAAGCTTAGTGCGGGTACGTCAGGGGATATTGAATATTCGTTATCTCTCAAAAAATACGTATTCTATCAGGCGGTAGCTGTGAAGGTTGTCAAAGGTGAAGTGAAGGCGGAACAGAAGCGGGCTAATGAAAAAGCAAAGCCTACCACCTATACCTTAAAAGCTGGAGACAGTCTATGGAGCATCGCTCAAAAAAACCTAGGAGATGGCTCAAAGTACAAAGCCATTCAGAAGCTTAATGGCATTCCGGATAGTGAGCTGAAAAAGCTGCCCATCGGTAAAGTCATCAAGCTGCCGTAGGAGGATGTTATGGAACTGCTAGTGAAGAATAAAGAAGGGAATCTATGGGATATTTCTGGCATCGTCTCAGATATTTCTTGGAAAACCGCACGGTCAGGTAAACCGTCAACGCTAGAGTTAACGCTTGTGGACAGCGGAATCTATCAGCTCCCCAAGTTCGGGATCAGCAATGGTGATATTATTCAGTTCAGTAAAGATAATGTGGATGTATTTTACGGATTTGTGTTCAGCATTGATACCGGCTCGAATCAGGAGATTAAGCTGACTGCCTATGATCAGATTCGTTATTTGCTGGGCAATGGTAGTTATGTTTTGCAGGATGTTACGGCTAGTGATGTGATCAAGAAAATAACAACGGACTACGGATTAAAGACAGGTGTGCTGGAGGAGACAGAGTACCGGATTCCTTCTTTAATTGAAGATGACAAAAAGCTGTTGGACATCATTATGGGAGCCATCGGCAGTGAGCTTCAGTATAAGGGGCGGTTGATGGCTTTTTACGATGATTTTGGGAAGCTGACGCTGCGTAAACCGGATTCTATGCTGCTTAACCTGGTGCTCGGAGCGGGTCATTATCTGTACGATTATTCGCTCAAAAAAAGTATTGATGACGATACGTACAACACGATTTTTCTGTACAAGGATAACGAGGCATCGGGCAAACGTGATTTCTATCCGGTTAGTGACAAGGACAATGTGAAACGCTGGGGTATCCTGCACTTGTATCAGAAGGCTGATGACAAAGCGAATGCTGCCCAAATTCAGGAGAAGGCAAACAATTTACTGAAAATGCACAACCGTGAAAAGCTCAGTCTCTCCGTACAGGCGATTGGTGATATGCGTGTAAGAGCAGGCAATTTCATTTATGTCCTATTGGATGAATTCGAGACTCAATTGTTTCTGGTAGACCAATGCAGCCATAAGATTTCTGGAGGGGAGCATACAATGTCCCTCGATATTAAGGTGGTGTAGAAATGATGTTAGATATTATTAAAAAAGCAAGTCTAGGAGCCGTGGGAAGTACAAATCCCGTGGCTTTTTCTTATGGAACGGTAACGGAGGCAGCGCCTTTGCAGATCCAGGTGGATCAGCGGTTTATTTTATCGGGGAATGCGTTAGTGCTGCCTGAATCGGTAATGGAAAGCAAGATCGCCATCGAGGGCAAAGAAGTAATACTTCGGCGGGGATTAGCGAGTGGGGACCGCGTATTAATGGTTCGAATGCAGGGCGGACAAAGTTACATTGTTCTAGATCGGCTGGTGAGCCCGATATGATCCCGGCGATTGGAAAAGCTGGACCGATAACGGCCCTGCTTGAGGGGGAGGTCAACCTTGAGCGTGGGGAAAGTCCTAGTCTTACGTACCGAATGGATTGGGAGAGAAGAAGGATTACAGGCCAAACGGATGGACTAGAAGCAGTTCAACAGGCAGCGGCAAAAATTTTGCGAACCGATCGGTTTGAACATCTGATTTACAGTTCAGATTACGGAACAGAGTGGCGGTTGGTGCTTGGCAAGGATCGGCTGCTGGTTAGAGCTGAAATCAGACGTATCGTTAGTGAGGCACTACTTCAGGATGAACGAATCCTTAGCTTAGAGAATATTGTTGTTTCGTTTACCGGAGATAATCTAACTTTTGACTGCAAGGTCGTCACACGTTACGGAAATTTTCAGCTGAGAAAGGAGTGGAATGAGGATGTATGAGGATCAGACGTATGAGGCTATTTTAGAGCGGATGTTGGACCGGATTCCATCAGGATTGGATAAACGCGAGGGCAGCATCATTTATGACGCATTGGCTCCAGCAGCCGCTGAGTTGGCACAGATGTATATTGAGCTGGATGTGAATAATAATCTGTATTTTGCAGATACGGCTACCGGAGAGTACTTAGAGCGAAGTATCTCCTGGTCAGGCATTGTAAGGCATGAAGCCAGCAAGGCACAGCTGAAAGGGATTTTTTATAAGGCGGATGGAGGATTGCTGGATGTTCCACTAGGCAGCCGCTTCTCACTCGAAATGCTGAATTATACGGCTGTGGAGAAGTTATCTCCTGGAGTGTATCGCTTGGAAAGTGAAACCGCTGGAGAAGAAGGAAATCGATATTTTGGCTCTTTACTGCCAGTGGATTATATTTCAGACCTAGCGCGCGGAGAAATAGCTTCTCTTCTGATCCCTGGGGAGGACATTGAAACGGATGATGCGCTACGCCAGCGTTATTTGGATTCAGCCAGACGCCCAGCTACTAGCGGAAATAAATATCACTATATGGAGTGGGCACTGCAAGTTTCGGGTGTGGGAGGCGCACGTGTTTTTCCATTATGGAAAGGTCCTAAAACTGTGAAGGTGATTATTGTGAACGCCGAAAAAAAACCCGCATCCGAGCTGTTGGCGGCTCAGGTGCAGCAATATATTGATCCGGTCTCAGGAGCTGGTGAGGGACAAGCACCGGTAGGGGCTGTTGTGACCGTGGCGCCGGCTGCGGGCAAAAACATCAGTATAAGTGCCAAGGTAACCCTTGCTTCTGGCTATGCACTGCAAGCTGTAAACCAAGGCTTTCAGGTGATGCTTGAGAAATATCGCAAGGAGAAGGCTTTTTCAGCAACCTTTATCAGTCAGTCTGTCATCGGGGCATTATTGCTTGCTACTGAAGGAGTCGCGGATTACACAGAGCTGAAGTTGAACAGTGGAGCGGGCAATGTGATGTTGAACGAAGAAGAAGTACCGTTGTTCGGTAACGTTCTACTGGAGGTGTAGCATGGGTTATCCAGAGCAAATTGATATTTTTCAAGAAAAACTTAATAAAAAAGAAAACGGTAGCAGCTATGTTATCGAAGAGAGATTACCGCTTGTAAATGGCGTTTATAGTGGTCTTCTAGCGCATGACAATATTAATAATCAGACCATTGCGGTGTACACAGGGTCACAGTATTCCGGGATCGAGCTACGCAATTTCACTGTGTCTTTTCCGGATGAGGCGCCCTGGCGGCGGTTGATTAAGATTTTTGCCGATGTGCCTGAGGTATATGTTACTTACGAAACCCCCGGTGATACGGTTGAAGCAGAGGATATTAACGGTTTGCAGGTGAGTCTTACCGCTGTCCAAACTGAAATAGAGCGTTATAAGAACAAGGGCCAGATTGACGGAGGATTATTTAGAAGAGAGGTGTAAAATGGCACAGACCATACAAATAAAGCGGGGTACAAAGGCTGAGCTAACGAGTTATGGCGTTTTGAAGGCAGGTGAGCTTGGTTTTTGCAGTGATACTAAGGAAGTTTATATTGGTGACGGCACGTCCAATTCCATGGTCGGCAGGGCGCTGTCAGGGCCAGAAGCTTCGCGTCCGGTTGCAGGATCCGTTGGTCGTTTGTATTACGTGACTACGGGTTCGAATAGCGGATATTTATATTTTGATGATGGGGCAGCTTGGCGGCGGGTGAATGCGCAGAAGCTTACCGATCTGACAGGTACAATTGATGATATCGCTGATGGAGCAACCTATGCGAAGGTGCTTAAAGCGGATATTAGTGCGGGACATATCAATAAAGTATCGGATGGCACAAACGTAAAGACTGCCGCTGAGATCAAGACTCACATTGATGATGTGGCCAAGCACCGGACAATCAATGATGCGGGGACCACGATTACAGACTTGTGGTCTGCGCAAAAGATTAAAAATGAAATTGAGCTGGCTAAGCATAACATCGAACCGCAAGCATCGGTAAAAGACCAGAACCTGCTGGCTCCACCTGCCAGTCCGGTTGAGGGTGATCGTTATATTATTCCAGCAGGGGCAACCGGGGTATGGGCGGGCAAAACGAATCAAATTGTTGAATACCAATCTGCCGCTTGGGTATTTTATGTTCCTGCCGTCGGTTGGACCGCTTACGTCGATGATGAGCAGAAGATTTACAGCTGGAACGGCAGCGCATGGGTACGTACCGGTGGTGCACTACAGACCATTACAGCCGGGAACGGGCTGATTGGTGGGGGTCAGGCCGATGCTGTGACGCTGAACATTGGTGCGGGCAATGGGATCACAGTCACTGCAGACGCGATTGCGGTTACCGCTGGAAAAGGAATCACCGTGGATGCAGCTGGTATAGCTGTAAGTGTGGATGGAAGCAGTATCGTTTATGATGCTGCGAATGGCAATAAACTTACCGTGGCCAGTATTGATGGCGGAACATTCTAGGGGGCGGGACAATGGCTCTAAAAACATTGATTCAAATACGCCGCGGCTTGGAAAGCGCCATTGGAGCACTGGCTATTGGTGAGCTTGGGTATTGTACAGACAGTGGCAAGCTGTACATTGGTTCTGCCGCTGGTAATGTCTTACTGGTAGCCGCGCAAAGTACCGGGGATATGCTGAAAAGCATTTACGATACGAATAACAATGGCAAGGTGGATTTTGCACAACAAGCGGATAGTGTAGCTTGGGCGGGGGTAGCGGGTAAACCAACGGTATTCCCTCCAGCGGCGCATACACATGACTATTTGCCCAAAGGCCCCCTAACCTGGAATCAACTGAAGGGGGTGTAGAGGATGAGTTACGGCAGCTCTTTATACAGCGAATTGCAATATTCCGCAGATAAAGATTCGAGCCATCCGGGTGAAGTCGAGGCGCCTGATCTAATGCAGTATTTACCGGATTATTACAAGGATGTCCGCGAAATGGAGAAGCTTCAGGAGACCATCGGGCTAGAAATTGGTGGACTGAAGGTAGGTACTATAGATGTACTGGATCAGGCGTTTATTGAAACGGCTACAGTGAGCCTTGGGCGCTGGGAATCCGAACTTGGACTCAGCAGCGATCCATCCAAGTCTTATGCCACTCGTCGAGAGATGATTAAGGCAAAGCTGCGTGGAAATGGGACCACCACACCGGAGATGATTCAGCGGACGGCGTCAGCTTTTTCAGGTGGAGTGGTTGAAGTGAAGGAAGTGCCTGAGGAGTACCGTTTTGAGATTCATTTTGTGAGTACACTGGGGATTCCTCCGAATATGGCAGGGTTGATTCAAATCATCGAAGAGATTAAACCTGCGCATTTAGCTTATGAATTTGTGTTCAGCTATACCTGGTGGGACTCTGTTAAAGCCTTGACTTGGGAGAGTGCTCACAGTAAAACATGGAACGAATTAAGAACTTATAGATAGGAGAGTGACATATGCAAACCACAGGAAATTTGGGCTTAAAGAAGCCAGAGGGAACAGATATCGTTGATATTACCGATCTGAACGGGAATATGGACATTTTGGACAATGCCGTTAATGGCAAGGTCGATAAAGTAACAGGCAAACAGCTATCTACGAACGACTACACCGCAGCAGAGAAAACGAAGCTGGCGGGTATTGCTACGGGAGCAACCAACTATACTCACCCAGCTACTCACCCACCAACTATTATTGCTCAAGATTCGAGTAATCGTTTTGTTACAGATGCTGAAAAGACCGCGTGGAATGCGAAAGAGACTCCAGCTGGCGCTCAGGCAAAAGCGGATGCAGCTGTCGCAGCAGCAAAAGCAGACTACATTCGCCAACCGGGATATGCAGCCACTAGCGGTACGGCTGCAGCCTATATCGCAGTTCTTACTCCAGCACCTACGACCACACCGGATGGATTTGGTATTACTATCGTCCCGCATGTAACCAATGGGGCAAACCCTACATTAAGTGTTAACGGCCTTGCAGCAGCGCCTCTTAAAGATCAAAAAGGTGTAGCTTATGTAGCTGGCAAGCTCATCGCTGGCAAGCCTTATGCGTTCCGTCGTGTGGGTACGGATTTTTTGGCAGATAGCGCGGGTGGCTCTGGTAATGCAGTAGCAGGAGACATTCGCGCAGGAAAAACGGCGGCATCAGATGCAGGGGATATTACAGGTACACTCCAGGTTCAAACTGGTGGTACGGTTACTCCAGGGGCAACGGCTATTGTTAAGGCTGCTGGGATTTATGATACAGCTATTACGGTTGCTGGGGTAAATGTTCCGGCTGCAAAGGTTCTTAGTGATACGACAATAGCTGGAACTAAGGGGACTATCCCAATAGCTAATCCTGTAGTCAGTTCCCATTGGGCTGCCAATCAGGTTTCTTACGGAGCCTACTCAGGTGATGGTATTCCGTATTTGTATCTTCAAGCTCCGAATGGTCACTTTCTAAATGGTGTTGATTGGGTTAGATATCGTGAGCCTAATTTTAACGCCGCATATTTCAGATCAGATGTAAGTATGTTTGGTGTGCAAGGCACTCTGCCAGTTATCACCTCGGGTGGGGACCCAGCGCAGGGGGTTGGCCTATGGCCAGATGGAGCATTAGCAGTTTATCCGAGTGAGGGATATCGCAAAGGTGGATCGGGAGCCGGGGAGATTAAGGTTAGTCCAGCACAGTTGCAATCAGTGACTCCTTTGCAACCGGGTAATATTAGGGCTGGAACGACAATTTTCGGGGTGGCAGGAGCTTTACAACCTAGACAATACGCTTCTGGATCGTGGGGCACTTCACAATACAATCCGCAAGTGTCGGGGCTGTCTTTTAAACCAAAATTAATCATGTGTCTATCTAATGGGTATGGGCTTAAACAGCCTACATATTACGTTGAATCTTTTTCTAGTACCCAATTTTATAGTAACGCTCATAACCCAGATGATAATATACTTACCTTGGACGGTTCAACTTACTATGTAAATAATAATGGCTTTAAGCTTTACGCTCCCAATGGGGCAGATCGTTGGGAAGCCTGGGGTTAAGAAAAGGAGGAACTTATTTTGGAAATCGGCAGAAAAATATATTATGAAAAAGCAACGGGCAATGTCCTTGTTGATACGGGCGAGCGTTCCGGTAATGTGGTGGAAACCACTAGGGAACAAGATTTTAAAGTGTATAAAGCCCTTGCTGCGCGCGTAGAGGACACGGTAGGCTTAATAGAATTAGAGTATGGTGAGTACAAGCAGGATTTCATGGAATGTAGCGGCTATCGTGTAAATATCGAAACAGGCGAGTTAGAGTTTAGCTATCTGGATCTTAATGTCGATCCTGAGCAGCCACAAGAGCCTATGTACCAAGCACCTTTAAACAAAAAAGATTAAAAATATTAAATCAGAGAGTGCAGGCATGTCACTCGAACTAGCAACGACTCAATCTCAATTGGATCAAGCAGACCAAGAACAAGCGAATCTAATCCTGAGTCTCTTGGAAGGAGGTGTATTGTAGATGGATTGGTTCGTACTGGTCCAATGTTACTACGTATGATGCCGGGCTTTATACGGCATTGCAAGTACTAATTTTTGTTTCCGTAAAAAAATTCGTCTGAGCAGGCTATAAAGAATACAGATGACGCCGTATAGGCGTTTTTATTTTGCCCTCGTAGCTGCTACGGGGGCTGTTTTATTTATCACTTTAGAAGGGGGCTGTTATATGACCATTGTGAGAGTGAACTCAGGAGGAGGCGATGCTGAAGCAGCGCCCATTGAGCACCGTTTAGAAGATGTTGAAAATAGACTAGTAGTCATCCAAGACGAGATTTTTAGATTTGAAACAGAATATCTAAGTTTTAACAATGAGCTTGTATTATTAAAAGAAAAACAATCACGCCATGAGGAAGATGTGAAGCAAATTAAACAATCAACGATAGAAATGAAAATACAATTTAATGAGATCATGAGACGTTGGGATACATTGGACTCACGTGTGTTCCAGCTATTGCAACAATCCCAGACGGACAGCAAGAGCGAACGAAAAGTGTTTATCGATTTACTTAAATACGTTCTGGCGGGAACTATCTTTGCTATTATTGCCTTTTTATTTAAAGGAGGGGTATAGATGCTCACTTTGTCCCAAATCAAAGAAAAATCAAGTAAACGCCTAACCAACCTACACCCCGTAGTACGTTCCGCTGCTACTGCTCTAATCGAACGTTGCTACAAACTCAATATCCCCATTCTCATTACGCAGGGACTTCGCACAATCGCCGAGCAGGATGCTCTATACGCACAAGGACGAACTAAGCCCGGAGCTATTGTCACCAATGCACGTGGCGGATTTAGCTATCACAATTTTGGATTGGCCGTAGATTTTGCTCTTTTGCTGCCGAATGGATCTAGTGTGTCTTGGGATATGTGCCGGGATGGAAATAACAACCAGATCGCAGATTGGCAGGAGGTTGTGAAGGAGGCAAAAGGGCTGGGCTTCGAGTGGGGAGGCGACTGGACAAGCTTCAAGGATTACCCCCATTTTCAAATGGCGTTTGGGTTAACACTCACACAGTTACGAGCAGGGACAAAGCCCTCAACAGCTGCGGTGGAGTCAGCGTATAAGGTCATCAATCGGAAGGAGGAGGAAGAATTGAAGAGTGATGTTATTGCTGTCGTAAAGGTTAACGGGGTTAAGGTTACAGATGGAGTGCTTGAAAAAGGCATCACCTACGTCCCTGTACGTGTTATTGCAGAAGCGCTGGGTGCTCAGGTAGGTTATGATTCATCGACTCGAACGGTTGAGATTACAAGTACCCGCTAAGGAGGGAAAAGGATGGAAACTGGAACAATTTTAGATGATGTTATGGCGTTCGCCTCTATATTAGCAGTATTCGTACTGGCACTGGTTCAGTTGGTCAAAAATAGTATCAACATCCCGCGTAATGCAGTACCGATTATCGGACTATTGATAGGTTTGTTCATCGGCGTAGTAGCGTATCCTTTTACCGAACTTGATTTAGTGCTTCGCCTTTGGGCTGGGGGTCTTGCAGGCTTATCTGCAACCGGGTTGTTTGAACTAGCTTTTAAGGATCGCCCGGGCACGACGAAAGGGTAAGTGGATAATAGGTACGAATCATAAAAAAGGGCTGTTCCAAAAAGTCTGAATAAGACCTAAGGGAGAGCCCCACTGTTTTTCTCATGATATTACATAAATAAGATTCAGAACGAAAGCGTGCTGCCGGGTTGTAAAGAATATAGTCCTGTGAAACCTTCTTCTTTTAATATAGAAGCTACATGGTCGATATGTGGTTTGGGAGCATGGACGAGCACTGTCCGGTGGCTGGGAATCGTTTGGAGCATTTTGCGAATGTCCGGCAAGCCTTGATGGACTTTATAGCGGATAAGTGAGACTGTACAGCGCACGCTGTTAGATTCTCCGATCATAGCTTGCTTAACAAGGCGATGTCCAAAGCTTCCCGCCGCTAAATGTCCCGTAAAAATCACATGGTTGTCAGGAGAAACAGAGAGCTGGTGAAAGTATTCTTGTGCTTTTGCTGACTGCATCATCCCGTCATTAGTGAATACGATAGCTCCCTTAAGATTCAACATTGCCTTCGCGCGTTCGTCCGAATTAGATACAACACACAAGTTTTTTCTGTTAAAAAGCGCATTTACGCGCTGAATAGCGTCCTCTTTCAGCCATTCCACCTTGTCGCTTAAAGCTCGTAAAGGAGCGACGAGTGCTTCTTCAACGATCAATTGATGATCTGGAAAACATTCATTTGCCCATACGATCAATTCCTGGCTCCTGCCATGGATAGGCACGGGAAGGAGGACGGAGCCCCCTTTTTGCAAGGTGTTATGGATGGCTATCTCTAATTGCTGTAATTTTACAAGCTGCTCATCAGGATCTGCCCCATATGCGGCATCGATAATGGACAGATCAGCCACATTTTTAGCTTCGGCTTCCATAATTGCTGGTGTGTCTGCCGTGAGCAGCTGCGATTCCTCCGAATAATCCCCCGAGAAAAATACAGTCTTGCCCTCCCATTCTAGGGCCAGCCAAACCGAACCTGCTAAATGCCCGCTACGTCCCCATTGAACTCGAAGGTTTGGCGCAAGCGTCAGCCAAGTTTGAGGGGAGACATGCTCCTCTAAATACATGAATTGAATAGCTTCTTTATCCATTTCCTCATAGGGGAGCGCGGCGGATTGAGCCGCCACATATTTATCCCAGGCCTCGAAATAATCAGGAAGCTGTAATGAGGTTGATCTAGTAGTCCATACCTTACCTCTGTATCCGTGTTTATAAAGTAAGGGCAGTGCTATGGAATGATCCTCATGCGCATGAGACAGAAATACTGCCTGCAAATGTGGAATAATATCCTTATCAAGTAGGGGGTATTCCCCTGGGCCTTCTTTTTTTACGCCACAATCTAGCAGGATGCCATTTCGTGAATCCTTGCCCTGCAAAAGATAGGAGGAACGGCCATGCTCTCCGGCCCCTCCCCAAATCGTTAGTCTGCTCATTGTTGTCTCCGCTTTCTATCTGGGCTTAAATATTCTAAGACTAATAGTAGTAGGGTAGTAATGCCTACAGAGATAACAGCCATGGCCATCCCCATGGCTACCGCACCTTGTTCAAACTGGGCAAAAATATAGGTTGCCGAGGTCTGCATTGAAGGTGGCAGAATGAGTAATGAGGCTACCAGTTCCCGATTGGAAATGGTGAAGGTCATCATCCAGCCAGCTACCATCCCCGGAAGGATGAGGGGAAGCAGGATACGGCGGAACACATACAGCTTACTTCCTCCGAATACTTGTCCCGCTTGCATCAGAGAGGAATCGATCTGCCCATAGCTTGCTTTTACATACTGAACAGTATAAGGAAGGAAAAGTACGACATAAGTCAGTACAACCATCCAGTAGGTATTATAGAGCGGGATAGGCATCCAGCGGGCATTCCACAGCAGAATTAGCCCTACTACAATTACAATTCCCGGGACTGTATTTGGAAGCAAGCTGAATAAATCTGTAATTTTCTGCTTGAATGTAGCCCCTTTTCCTACCGTTAAGGCAAACCAAGTCCCGAGAATAACAGCGATACTGGAAGCAACGATAGCTAATGTAAAGCTATTTAATAAGGCCTCAAGTCCTTGCGAACCCGGGGATAACAGCTCTGCATAATGTTTTAAGGTTAGATTGCTCCAGGATACGCCTTCTCCCCGAAGCTTCAATAATGAGGCTGTTATGATAGAGAAATAAGGAATGCCGATGGATGCCAGAAGCAACATAAGAACATAACCCCAGCTAAGAAACCCTACGATTCCTGTACTCTTATAACGTTTAGTACGAGTTCCTTTTCCGCCAATCAGACGGTAAGAGTAGCGGCTGCTGATTAGAGTTTGGATGTACCACATGACAAGACAAACTCCGAGCAGCAAGGAGGCTAGTGAAGTAGCCTTACCAAAATCAATCGGCCAACTGGAGATATATTTATGGATCTCAGAGGTCAGAACGTAAAAGCCGATCCTGCGGCCAAAGGTCGCAGGGGTACCGAATTCAGCAATTGTTTTGACGAAGATGAGCAGTGCTCCAAGCCCATAGCTAGAGAGTAGTAAAGGAATAATCACTCTTTTAAATCTGTAAAAGAAGGGGGCGCCGTGAACCGAGGCTGCTTCCTCCAGATTGCCCCCGATCTGCAAAAGCGCATTGCGCAGCAGCAAATACAAGAAAGGGAATAGATGAAGGCTCATGATCAGCACCATACCCCCATAGCTAAAGAAATACGGTGTAAGCACGGAGGAGGAGGGCAGAAACTGCTCCATATATCCGCCCGTCTGCATAAACAACATCCAGCCCATAGAACCAATGTAAGGCGGCGTCATAAATGGAATTAACAGCACGACATCCAGCCAGTTGTGGCGCCCTAAGTCGGTTTTTGCCATAATCCAGGCTAGAGGCAGCGCAAACAACGTAGTTAGCAGAATAACGCTTAACCCAAGCCCGATAGAATTCAGCAGCACCTCTACTAGGTCATTGCTCCCCATAATGGTTCGTAGTGGTGCGGCTATGTCGAGATGCCCCTCTGGATAAATACTGGTCCAGAAAATGAGCAGGAGTGGCAGCAGCACGAGCACGGTTAGTATAAATAAGGCCAGTCCACCGCTCACCCATTTAAATGAGCGCAAAGAGTTAGTATTCATTACGCTTATTTAAAAATTTGTGTGAAGGTCGAGGAAACTTCATCGCCGTGCTCGTTCATCCATTCCCAATTCACATCAAATGTTTTGATTTCTTCAAGATTGGCACGATTTTCTGCCTTCACGTCAGTTCTGCCTGGCAGCAAATAGGCTTTGGCAACAAGGGCTTGCGCTTCATCGGAGAGCAGGTAGTCGATAAAAGCCTTAGCGTTATCTACATTCGGGCTTGTCTTAATGATCGCAGCCGGACGAGGGCTGATTACAGTTCCTTCAGCAGGGTAGACGATATCCACTGGTTCTCCGTCAGCTTTTGCTTTATAAGCCATGTAATCTACGCCAGCAGCAACGACGGATTTAGCACCGGTAATCACCGGATCAAGTGCCTCTTGATTGGCGCCTGCCATAGCTACTTCATTGCTTTTATATTGTTTAAAAAGTTCCCAGCCACTGTCCCCTTTAGCACTTAAATACCCAGTCATGAAATCAAGAGCCGAGCCGGAAAGTGAAGGATCGGGGATATTGACTGCACCCTTCCATTCCGCTTTGCTGAGGTCATCCCAGGAGGTCGGCGGTGAGCTTACTTTTTTGGTATTGTAGACAATACCGAGTGCGGATGCACTGTAACTGAAATAGTTACCTTCATCTATATCTGACCAATCGCTAACCAGCTTGTCTGCATTAATCGCTTCTTTATATGGAAGTAATAATCCGTCGTTTTTCATTCCTTGCATGGACGGAAGAGAGGCGAGGACAACAACATCAACGACCGGATTGGATTTTTCTGCTTCCATGCGGGCAAGTATTTTTCCTGTAGTGCCTTGGAACATTTCAACTTTAACGCCAGTTTTGGCTTCAAAGCCGTCTTTGATTTTATTGGCTAAACCTTCAGGGCCTGCACTGTAAACGACAAGATTGCCGCTTAGTGCCTTTTCTGTTGGTTGTGGGGATTCAGTTTGCGTCGCCGCCGCAGTATCGGTTTGGTTGTTGCTTGCGTTAGCCGCAGGGGTGTTCGAGGAGCCGCAGCCTACTAAAGTAATACCAAGTGCAGTTGTTAGAAGAAGTGAACTTAACCCTTTTGTCTTTTTCATTTGATTCAATGTAATTGCCTCCCTAATATTGTTGTGTGCATCTTGCTGCATGGAACAGCTACATATAGAGCCATTCCATGCAGTGGACGCTTAATTCAGATGATGGATCTGGTATTCTGAAGCGTACAGCTGGATCTTTTCTCCTACAGGTAGGCGCCGATCATGATAAGCGGTCCAAGTCCCATTGTGCTCCATATTCAGAATGATCTCATAGCGATCCCCCATATAACTCACATGCTGAATAGTCCCTGTAAAAGGAAGAGAGGAAGCATTCTCCTGAGACCAGCGTAAATGTTCTGGACGCAGCATCTGTTTATCCGGAACGATCCAGTTGGATTTTCCAATAAAGTGTGCTACAAAGGGATGACTCGGTTTACGATAAATGTCCTCAGGAGATCCACTCTGTAAAATAGTGCCACCTTGCATTACAACTACTTCATCTGACATAGACATCGCTTCGGTTTGATCATGCGTCACATACAGGGCTGTAATGCCCATGTTTTTCACCAAGGAGATTAACTCCAGCCTCATTTCATCTCGCAAGACCGCATCCAGCGCACTTAATGGCTCATCGAATAATACAAGCTGAGGGCGCATGACTACGGCTCTGGCAAAAGCAACCCGCTGCTGCTGTCCACCAGACAACTGATGTGGAAAACGCAGTTCCAGCCCCTCCAGCTTGACAGATCGAAGCGCCTCCTGCACCCGAACCCGTAAATTCTTTTTTTGTTTGGAAGCTCGAAGTCCGAAAGCTACATTCTCGAACACAGTCAGATGCGGCCAGAGGGCGAAATCTTGAAAAACCATGCCAAAGTTACGGCGATGAATGGGGCGGCTAATTCTTTTGCTGCCTGAAAAAATAAACTCATCATCGATCAGAATTTCTCCTGCATCCGGTGTTTCCAGCCCAGCAATCAGACGGAGTAGTGTCGTCTTTCCACAACCTGAAGGACCGAGTAATGTCGTAAAGCTTCCAGCGGGAATCTTCAGATCTGCAGCTTTCAAGGCATGCACATCTCCGAATTTCTTTTCCAATCTGTGGATTGTAATTTCCTTCATTCTATCTACCTGCCTGTTCTTAAGCTTGTTCTTAGTGTAAAGGTAAAGAATTCCCGCTATATTTGCTGAATGTAACTGTGATATTAACTTTTTTGCCGATTTATTTTAACATTCATAGAATTCTTCTATGTTACCGTTTAGGAAAAGGCGAGGGAGTGGAAGAGAATGAACCTTAATCTAATAAAGCTGGAAATTGTAGAACTGCTGAATAAACATAAAAAAGTTACCACGGTAGCAGATAAACTCGGACTAAAGCAGCCCACCGTTACATATCATTTGAAGAATTTAGAGCAGCAATTGGGGGAAAAGTTATTTGAATCCAGAATGGATAAAATGATTCTTACGGAGAGTGGCAAAGCTTTTCTTCATTATGCGATTAAAATCAATGCGCTTGCTGCGGAAGCGGAGCGGGTGGTAAAAGAGTTCAGTCAGGCAGGTCGGGGGACACTGAAAATTGGCGCCAGTTATGTTCCAGCTACTTATATTCTTCCACAAATATTGGGGCAGTTTGGCGAACAACATCCGGGGATTACCATTTCTTTATCGGTTAAGCCTTCACCGGTGATCAAAGAAATGCTTGCCAGTCATGAGATTGATCTTGGTATTTTGTCTACGGAATCTTTTTATCTGCCTGATCTGCATACTCAAGCCTTATGCGAGGATGAGCTTGTCCTTGTCTTTGCACCTACACATGATTTTGCCGGATTTACTAATTTAAACTCAGCGATGATTGCTTCAGCGAGCTTTATTTTACATGATAAGGAATCAAGCACACGCCAGTTGACGGATAAATGGTTTGAACGAGAGGGAAAAGAATCAAAACCGCATATTTTACTCGATTCACTGGAGGCAATTAAGCAATCGCTCATGAGTGGACAACATGTTTCATTTATTTCACGACTTGCTGTGGAGGACGAGGTAGCCAGAGGAAGATTGCTAATGCGAGCCATTCCGGATTATAATTTTGAAAGACATATTTATTATTCGTATAACCGTGATCGCCATTATTCTCCTTTAATTGGACTGTTCATTGATCAGCTCCGCACAATCCGAATATAAGCATACATAGAGAATATACGATAGAGCCATTATATATATGAAAGAATACATAAAATATAAGGACTGTATAAATTCAGAAATTGGTGTATAATCTTAGGTACTGTGTCGCTTTACAGCACAAAAAAGTTGCAGATTTTCAAACGGTTTTATTGTATGATATGAGGAAGCTTTAATAGACGATATTTAGACAGACAAACTTAACACATTGATCCGGAAGAGAATGGGGGGAGCAGCATGACCGAACTTACGACTACCGTCAGCAAAAGCAACTCTAACAATCTGCTGCGACGGGACGTACGGTTCTTGGGGAACATTTTAGGAGAGGTCTTGGTTCACCAAGGCGGTAACGAACTGCTAGAGATCGTGGAGAAGATCCGCGAGACCAGTAAATCGCTACGCTCACTATTTTTACCTGAACTGCATAGTGAATTTAAGGAGTTAATCAATTCTTTGGATCCGGAGAACCGTCATCAGGTAATAAGAGCGTTCGCCATTTATTTTCAATTGGTGAATATTGCCGAACAGAACCACCGGATTCGCCGTAAACGTGACTATGAACGTTCAGCTGGGGAGACAGTACAACCCGGTTCTATAGAAAGCGCTATTCAAGAGCTTCGTGAACGTGATTTCTCTCATGAGGAAGTTAACGAGATTATTGAAGGATTGTCTCTGGAACTTGTAATGACGGCACATCCAACGGAAGCTATGCGCCGTGCGATTCTCGATATTCATAAACGGATATCCGATGATGTTATGGGTCTTGATAACCCTACTTTAACTTTCCGTGAACGTGAACAGCTTCGTGAGAAGTTATTAAATGAAGTGATTACGCTTTGGCAAACGGATGAGCTGCGTGACCGCAAGCCAACAGTACTCGATGAAGTGCGTAATGGAATGTATTATTTCCATGAGACGATTTTCCATGTATTGCCCGACGTGTATCAAGAGCTTGAACGCTGTCTGAGCAAATATTATCCAGGACAGAATTGGCATGTGCCAACCTACTTGCGTTTTGGATCATGGATTGGCGGAGACCGTGATGGTAACCCTTCGGTAACCTCAACAGTCACTGCGCAGACTTTACGCATGCAGCGTAAGCTGGCCATTCGTGAATATCAGCGTATTATGCGTGAACTCATGAAATATCTAAGCTTTAGCACAAGTATTGTTAAAGTGACGCCTGAGCTAGTAGAATCCATCGAAGCTGATCGTCAGATCATTAACCTAGGCAAGATGGAAGAATGGCGCAATGACAATGAACCTTACCGTATTAAACTTAGCTACATGATCTCTAAGACACAAAATGTTTTGGATGATGAGAAAAAAGATACTCCTGAGCGTTATGCTACACCTGAGGAGTTCATAGATGATTTGAATGTCATTGACCGCAGTCTACGGCATCACTACGCCGACTATGTGGCCGATACTTATATTAAAAAGCTAATCCGCCAAGTGGAGCTGTTCGGATTCCATACGGCAACTCTTGACGTGCGTCAACACAGTCAAGAACATGAGAATGCCATGACAGAAATTTTGGCGAAGATGAACATTTCGCCGGATTACTCTAAATTAACGGAGATTGAGAAGATTGATCTGCTGGAGAAATTGCTGAATGATCCACGTCCGTTGACCTCTTCTTATCAGACGTATACTGAAAGTACAGAGGAGTGTCTGGCTGTTTACCGGACGATCTTCGCATCGCAGGAAGAGTACGGCAAACAATGTATCACCAGTTATCTGATCAGTATGGCTGAAGCTGCAAGTGATATTCTGGAGGTTATGGTCTTCGCCAAAGAGGTAGGACTATTCCGCAAGGATAACGACGGTACAGTTGTATGTACCCTGCAAGCTGTGCCACTTTTTGAAACGATTGATGACTTGCATGAAGCACCGCAAATTATGAATACACTGCTCAATATGCCGATCTACCGTGATGCGGTAAGAGCAATGAATGATTTGCAGGAAATCATGCTTGGATATTCAGATAGTAATAAAGATGGCGGCGTGGTTACTGCTAACTGGGAACTGCGTGTTGCCCTAAAAGAAATTACAGCGACAGCGGATAAGTTCGGAATCAAGCTGAAGTTCTTCCATGGTCGTGGTGGAGCGCTCGGCCGCGGGGGTATGCCACTTAACCGCAGTATTCTTGCTCAGCCAGCTTCGACAATTGGCGGCGGGATTAAGATTACCGAGCAGGGAGAAGTGATCTCCTCCCGTTACTCGATGCAAGGGATTGCTTACCGCAGTCTGGAGCAAGCGACATCTGCACTTGTAACTGCAGCAATTAGTGCGAGAGTGCCACAAGCGGATCTTTATGAAGAGAAATGGGAAGAAATTGTTGCCCGGATTTCTGAAGTCTCGCTGAACAAGTATCAGGATTTGATCTTCCGTGATCCGGATTTCCTGACTTATTTCAAAGAATCAACACCTCTGCCTGAGGTTGGAGAGCTTAATATCGGTTCCCGTCCTTCCAAGCGGAAGAACAGCGACCGTTTTGAAGATCTGCGCGCAATTCCTTGGGTATTTGCATGGACACAAAGCCGTTATTTGCTCCCAGCCTGGTACGCTGCTGGAACCGGACTGCAGAGTTTCTATGAGGGTAAGGAAGAGAATCTGAAGATAATGCAACATATGTATGAGAACTTCTCATTCTTTACTACACTGATAGATACGCTGCAAATGGCTATTTCAAAAGCGGACTTGATCATTGCTAAGGAATACGCCAGCATGGGCAAGAACGAGGAAGCACGTCAACGGATCTTTGGCCAGATTGAAGATGAATTTAATCTGACCTCTGAGCTGATCCTGAAGATTACAGGCCAGCAGGATATTCTGGATAACGTTCCTGTGATTCAAGAGTCGATCAGACTCCGCAATCCATACGTTGATCCGCTTAGCTACCTGCAGGTACAATTGCTATCCGAGCTTAGAGCGCTCCGTGAAATTGATGGAGATGATAGCGAACTGCTTCGCGAAGTATTGCTTACCATCAACGGCATTGCCGCCGGTCTTCGGAATACCGGCTGATATAGTCCCAACAACAAAAAGTCCGCCCTATTTGGGCGGACTTTTTTTGCCTAATACAAGTTGTTGTGATCATAAACTGTATATTGCTGCTGTGAACTTTACTTGTTCCTAAATATTGGAGAGTCAAACCCGATATTGCTTTTTTTACCCTACCCAAGTAACCGAGATGTAATCGGAGGTGAATTAGGAGGGATATAAAATTAGGGGAAAGAGTGCATGGAAAAGATTTTTGGAACTGTAGGAGCGCCAGCATTCGCCTTTATCCTCAGATTTCGACCGCTATATGCGGTTTATAATCAGGAAATGTGAGGATAACAGCGACCGAAAGTCTAAATGTTTCTCGGAGCTGCACTTAATCGCCTATACCAAGTTGTCCAGTTTTTAACTCAGTTTACATAGAAGGTTACAATACAATCCTTGATTTTTACACAAACTTGAATTACGATTTAATTGCTTGTACCGTGGATATTTGCGAAGAAATACCAAGGGCGGCAAGTCTGGGGGAGTTAACAGGTGGAGAATTTGGAAGGCAGATTGACAAAGCTCGCCTTGAAGGGCGACCAAAGGGCATTTGCCGAGCTTGTGGAACTATATAAAGACAAAATATATCATTTAGCTTATAGGATGTTGAACAATCGCCATGAGGCGGAGGATATTGTTCAGGAGACCTTTTTGCGTGTGTATAGGAATTTGGATCGTTATGATGATAAACAGAAGTTCTCCACATGGATTTACCGGATTGGAACGAACCTCTGTATTGATAGATTGCGTAAACGAAAACCAACCTATTCGCTGGATGCTGAAATGAACGATCAGGAGGGCCTTGATGGCTATTCGTTGATTCCGAGCGACAATGTGACACCTGAGACCGAACTATTGCTCTCGGAGACGCAGGGGCTAATCTATGAAGCGATTGACAGTCTGCCTGTGAAATACAGGTCGGTGATGATTCTGAGATACCTGCAGGATCTGTCCCTTCAGGAGATTAGTGATGTCCTGGATATGCCCGTGACCACGATTAAGACGCGTGTACACCGAGGCCGTGAATTTTTGCGTAAAAAATTAGGCCCAAAAATGTAAAAATAGATTTTATTTATGAAACATCTTTTCGAGAGCGACGTATGTAAGTTAAGCAAGTCTTATGTGTCCTGACCCTTTGTCTTAGGATAATTAAATAGCACTCATGAAAGGATTGGCTCCTATGGAATGCAAACTGGCCGTCTCTATGATGCATGACTACTTGGATGACGACTTGCCCGAACAGCAGCAGAGGGAATTGAAGGAGCATCTTCTATCCTGTCCAGATTGCCGTGCAAAGTTTAAAGAATTGGAACAGACAGATATGTTGATGTTCTCCCTAATGCATCAGAATCCTGTAGCTTCAGATGATCTTGTGAGCCGGATAATGAGTTCATTGCCAAAGACTAAGAAAGAAAAAGCCTTTATTACCTGGATCAAGAGACACCCTGCACTTACAGCGGCATCTCTATTCCTTGTCGTTATGCTGATGAGCACCGTAACTTTTTGGAGTCCAGACCGACAACTTGTAGTTAGAGGTGTTGATTTGGATCAAGTGGTCATCAAAGGGGATACTGTAATTGTACCTTCCGGCAAAATTATTACCGGAGACCTTACCATAGAGAACGGTAAAGCACAGGTATATGGAGAAGTGAACGGCAACGTGACAGTCATTGACGGATCTCTATATCAGGCTTCAACAGCTCATATTTCTGGGCAAGTCAAAAGCATAGACCAGGCAGTAAGCTGGTTCTGGTATAAAGTGACGAACATGTTCTCTGAAGTTGCCTACCGTTAATGCGGGTAGTGGTTACCTTGAGCAGGAATATTAATTAGCGCCTCTTTTTCCGGAAAGATGGCGCTTTTTTGTTTCCTTAAATTGGGTGGTTTCGGAAAGGATTGAGGGACTAAACTTGCAACTGAAGCCCGAACGTTATAACCTAGATATGATACAGAGCTAACAGACATTTTACATAAACCCAGCTAATTTGAAATGACGGGGGTTTTAGGCAATGAGTTATTTTACTGAGCTAACATGGAAAGATTCCATTAAAGATATAATTGATATCCTAATCGTCAGTTACATTATTTATAAAGTGCTTAATATGGTACGCGGGACGCGGGCGATTCAGCTTTTAAAAGGGATACTGGTTCTGGTCTTGATTTGGGCGGTAAGCACAATCCTGGACTTGTATACACTTAAATGGCTAATGAATCAAATGTTTACTTTCGGGGTCCTAGCTGTCTTTATCATTTTTCAGCCGGAACTACGAAGGGGACTGGAGCAGCTTGGACGGGGCAGATTTTTCGGACGGGCTGGAGAAAGTGACGAAGAGATCAGTAAGTTAATCGGCGAAGTGATTAAAGCCGTGAATTATTTATCTCGCAGAAAAATAGGGGCGTTAATCGTTTTTGAGCGGGAGACGGGGCTAAACGAATATACAGAGTCAGGTATACCCATGCGTTCCCTGGTCAGCTCCGAATTGCTCATTAACATTTTCATTCCTAATACACCTCTGCATGACGGGGCCCTTATTATGCAGGGAAATCAGATTGCTGCGGCTGCTTGTTACTTGCCTTTGTCCGAGAATCCTTTTATCAGCAAAGAACTGGGAACCCGGCATCGCGCTGCTATAGGAATAAGTGAGGTTGCGGACTCAGTGTCTGTCATTGTCTCAGAGGAGACAGGGCAGATTTCCCTTGCAATTAATGGCCAGATCGTGAGAGACATTAAGGAAGAATCCATGATATCGAAGCTCCATCAAGAGCTTAGTGTAAGCTCATCGCTGAAGGAGAAGGGTTCAACTTTCTGGAAACGGAAGGGGGACAAGAATCATGGATAAGTGGATGAACAATAACAATTTCAATAAGATTCTGGCCCTTGTGTTTGGGATCATTTTGTTTACGATGGTTCATGTCGATACTGCGCCTTCTGGACAGACAACAGTGGATATTAAAACAAAAACTATTGAGAATGTGAAGATTGAAGTGACCGGCCTTGACGAGGACAAATATGTCCTTGAACCCTTGGCTGTCGATAGTGTCAGTCTGGAGGTAGCGGGTAAAAATTCCGATATCTCCTTTCAGTTCTCGGATGACTATAAAGTGATGCTTGATCTGAGTAAGGTTGAACCTGGAGACACCACGTTGCCACTTTACTATAAACTACCCAAAGGTGTATCTCTGGTAAGAATGAACCCTAAAGAGGTTACTGTACATGTAGAACCGCGAAACACGAAGTCTTTTCCCATAACATTGGTTACAAAGGGAAAACCTGCAGCGGGCTATCAAATAGGCACGCCTGTCTTGCAGCCTACAGATACTGTAAAAGTGACACTTGCGGATAATGAACTAAGCAAGGTAGCCAAGATACAAGGGACTATTGAGCTTAACGGTGAGAACGAAACCTTTGTAGAAAAAAAGCTGAAGCTACACGCTTATGATAATAATGGAAATGAAATTAAAACTGCTGTAATTGAGCCTTCTACTGTATCTGTGGAATTGCCGATTACTTTACCTTTTAAGAGTGTGCCGCTGGAGATTGGCTTTACTGGACAACTCCCAGATTCTCTCGTATTATCCAAAGTGACCCCTGAGCAGGAAACGGTCGTAGTGTATGGACAAGCAGAGGCTTTAAAAGCTTTATCTGCTTATGAAGCTACAGTCGACCTTAGTGCAATAGATTCTGCGGGGACGAAACAAGTAAAGGTGGATCTGAAGCCTCCGGCTGGAACGGAGAAAGTTATGCCCGAAGCTGTGAATGTTTCATTAACCATCTCAGAAATTGCTGAGCGGACGATTGAGGCGGTACCCATCAAGCTCCAAGGCGTGGGGGATGATTTGGAAGGAAGTATCGTTAATCCTTCAAGCAAGGAAATTGCGCTTACCTTAAAGGGTGCGCCTGCTTTACTTGATCAACTTGATAAGAAAAATATAGGGGTTGTGGCTGATGTTAGCGGACTTTCAGCTGGAACTCACGAGGTTTCTTTGCGGGTATCATTACCCAAGTTCATCGCACTAGCCAATGCAGGGGTGCCACTTACTGTGACCGTGCAGCTGCTATCGCCTGCAGCACCAGTCCCTACGCCTCATCCAGATACGGGGGGGGTGACTACTCCTGAACCGAGTTCTGAACCTGTTATAGGCGATGTGGAACCTACGGAGAAGCCCACGCATAGCGGAGAGGCTGGTGGAGCAACACCAACGCCTGTCCCTACGGATAGCAATCCGGAGAATAACGGCACAGCTAACACAAGTACGAATTCTGAGAATCCTGTAGGTACAGGCGGGACGTAATCTTTTGAGCCCAGAGGTACACCAAAATAGTATGCAATTCATATGATAGTACATTAAGCTAACGTAGCGTATTCAAAGGAGAAAAATAATGGGGAAGTATTTTGGAACTGACGGTGTGCGGGGAGTAGCAAACCGTGAATTGACTGCAGAAATGGCTTATAGTATTGGCCGTTGTGGAGGATATGTACTAGCGGGTAACTTGGATAAACCGAAGGTTGTTATCGGAATGGATACACGTATTTCCGGTCCTTTATTGGAATCCGCGCTGATAGCGGGCTTATTGTCTATTGGCGCCGATGTAATCCGTATAGGCGTAGTGAGTACCCCTGCTGTTGCTTATATTACGAGATTGTTGAAGGCAGACGCAGGTGTCATGATTTCAGCTTCTCATAATCCTGTAGAGGATAACGGCATTAAGTTCTTTGGTGGGGATGGCTTCAAGCTTACAGATGAAACTGAATTGCGCATTGAAGAGCTTATGGATGCTGAGGTAGATGAATTGCCACGTCCTATCGGTTCGGGTTTAGGTATGGTTACCGTAGATAATGATGCTAAGTATCTTTATCTGGAGTATTTGAAAACTACCATTTCTCAGGACTTTAAGGGAATCAAGGTTGTACTGGACTGTGCGCATGGCGCAGCGTATGAGCTTGCTCCAAGACTGTTCAGAGAGCTTGGCGCTGAGGTTATTTCTATCGGGGCTGAGCCGGATGGATTGAATATTAATGATGGATTTGGTTCGACACATCCAGAGACATTGCGTGAAGAAGTCTTGCGTCATGGAGCCGATTTGGGACTTGCTTTTGACGGAGATGCTGACCGCCTGATCGCTATTGATAATAACGGTGATGAAGTCGATGGTGACTTTATCCTTTGTATTTGTGGTGATGCCATGAACCGTGCAGGTAAGCTGAAGGATAGCACGATTGTATCAACCGTTATGAGTAACATCGGATTCTATAAAGCTACCGAGAAATTATCCCTGAATACTGCTAAGACAGCTGTAGGGGATCGTTATGTTATGGAAGAAATGCGTCGTGGGGGCTTTAATCTAGGCGGAGAACAGTCTGGACATGTTATTTTCCTGGATTACAATACAACTGGTGATGGTATTCTTACAGCTATTCAGCTGGTAGACACGCTTAAGGCTACAGGCAAACAGCTTAGCGAAGTTAAGAGTATGATGACTAAATACCCGCAGGTGCTGGTTAATGTTCGTGTACAGGATAAGACTAACTACCCTAATAACCCGGCTATAGAAGCGGCTATCGCTGAAGTAGAGGGCAAGCTAGGTGACAATGGCCGTGTGCTTGTACGTCCGTCAGGTACGGAATCTCTAATCCGCGTTATGGCAGAGGGACCGGATAAGGCAGATCTAGATCTTTATGTGAATCAAATTGTGGAAGTAGTTCAACGCGAATTGGTATAATCCATTACCTTAACTATAAGGCTGGTGCAGTGAGCGGGAGCGATTCGGACTCGTTGCACCAGTGTTATTTTATTTTAGGATTGGATCGTTTGAACTGGTTTTGTAAAATTTAGGTTGGTGCGCCATTGCCAAAGTACTACAAGGTGCATATAATAGATTAAGTGTCATTCTAGAAGGAAAGCGGGGATTGTGAGGTTAGCAATAGCAAGCGCCAGAGCTTGGTCTAGCGCGGGGGAGAAGGGAAAGCTGCTTACTTGTTATGTAGGCTATGGCTTGAACGGATCACGGCAGACGTAAGCTGACGAGGTGGAGGTGTTCGAAATGTTCGGCGGGGACCTCCCGGTGATGCACCAGAGCCGTAAATGGATACGGAAAATGAAAGGGCGACCTTTCACACAACGTTTTCATGGGTGCAACAAATTATATTATTCATGTGTGCGCGCATCAGAAGGAAACACGTTATTTCTGCCACGGCAGAGGAGAAGGCTGTGCATTTCATGAACATTAGAATGTAAGTGACAGTTTATTTTGTTGATCCTAAAATACAACAGAATATTTGCTTTTTCTCAAAAACATGCCGCACGGCACGTTTCTTTCCTTATGCCGCCACATTACGATAACTCGGACGGGGGAAATTATAATGTGTGGTATTGTAGGATATATTGGTAATCAGAATTCGCAGGGGATCTTGGTTGAGGGTTTGAAGAAATTGGAATATCGTGGATATGATTCCGCTGGTATTGCTGTATTCACCCAAGAAGGACTGCAAGTAGTGAAAGCTCAAGGCCGTTTGGCGAATCTGCAGTCGAAGCTCGAAGACAGCCCGCTGGCAGGTAGCGCAGGTATCGGACACACACGCTGGGCGACTCACGGTAAACCATCCGATGAGAATTCACATCCACATACGGATAACAGCATGAAGTTCTCGGTAGTTCACAACGGTATTGTCGAAAACTATCTGGATCTGAAAGAAGAGCTGATCGCTGGCGGATGCCACTTTGTCTCTGAAACCGATACAGAAGTTATTTCACATCTGATTGCTCGCGAATATGACGGAGATATCGTGAAGGCTGTACAAAAAGCGATTACGTTCATGCGCGGTGCGTTTGCATTAGGCGTCCTGACTGAATATGAACCAGATAAACTGGTGGCTGTGCGTCAAGCTAGCCCGCTCATTATCGGTCTTGGCGAAGGAGAAAACTTTATCGGGTCAGATATTCCGGCACTGCTTGAATATACCCGTAACGTATATATTTTGAACGACGGCGAAATGGCTGTGCTGACAAGAGATGCTGTCGAATTGATGACGATTGAAGGCAATTTTATTTCTCGGGAAATGATTACTGTCGATTGGGATGCAGTTACCGCAGAAAAAGGCGGCTACGAGCATTTCATGCTGAAAGAAATACACGAGCAACCTAAGGCTTACCGCGACACCATGCGTGGTCGTATCAATGCCGAAGGCAACAAGGTTGTATTGCCTGAACTGAGCATGACTGAAGAACAAATCAAGAACATTCGTAACATTCAAGTCGTTGCTTGCGGAACAGCATACAACGCTGGGGTGGTAGGACGTACTATGATCGAATCTTTGGTTCGTATTCCGGTTGAGAATGATATCGCTTCGGAATATCGTTACCGTTCACCAATCGTGACTCCAGAAACTTTGGTTATCGTAGTCAGCCAATCCGGTGAGACTGCAGATACTTTGGCAGCTCTGCGTGAAGCACAAGCTAACGGGGCACATGTATTGGCGATCACTAACGTTGTGGGCAGTTCTATCGCTCGCGAAGCAAATGATGTGTTGGTAACCTTGGCGGGTCCGGAAATTGCAGTAGCTTCGACCAAAGCTTACACTTCACAATTGATCGCATTTGGATTGTTTGCCCTTTACTTGGCTGAAGTTCGTGGTACACAAACCGAAGCACAAGTTACTAAGATTCTTGCAGCTATGCAATCTCTACCAGAGCAAGTGGAAGAGATCCTAGCTCAAAAAGAAGCGATCAAAGGTTATGCTGAACAAATTTCTGAACACAAAAACTTGTTCTTCATCGGCCGCGGCGTAGACTACGCTGTTGCTCAAGAAGGATCCTTGAAGCTGAAGGAAATTTCTTATATTCACTCCGAAGCTTATGCTGCAGGTGAATTGAAACACGGTACATTAGCTCTGATCGAAGAAGGCGTTCCAGTTATTGCCCTGGCAACTCAGGAAGCTGTACTTGAGAAGACCGTCAGCAACATCAAAGAAGTGAAAGCTCGGGGCGCAGATGTGCTGGCAATCACGCACCAAGAGCATTTAACTGACCTGCTTAGATCAGTTGATCAAGTGTTCGTGATTCCTAAGACACTGCCAATGCTGACAGCAGCTTTGTCCGTAGTGCCTCTGCAATTATTGTCTTATTATGCTTCTCTTGCACTGGGTCATGATGTGGATAAACCACGTAACTTGGCGAAGAGTGTTACTGTGGAGTAGGATTGGTGATGTAAAAGTATAGATGTTAGAAGAAAATAAAGTATTAGACTGAGATGCTTCATTAAGCGAACTGGCAGGATGGTTTGAATATCCAATATACGGTATTATAATAATTATATCGATAGTTGTACTTTTTATATGCATCGGATACATTCAGTTCCAAGGGATGGTTCGAAACAGTGAAACAAAATCAATAAGGTATAAGCCGCTGTAATGCGGCTTATACCTTATTTTGATGGAATTCACGATCAAGCTTCATTTTGCCCTTCGGGTACATCATAAGATAATCGATTTACGGGTCAGATTAACAACTTTATCAAGGTGCTTTTCCATTACAAGAGGGAGGGATATTTTATCGGTCATAGGCCGGTGGAATAGTCGAAGAGGTAGGCCAGAAGTTTCAAAAGTGAAACAGAGGTTATCCCCTTTCAATATTGTATCTGACTTCATACAAGCTAGTATTTAACTGCTGGCTACTCAGAAAATTGTAAGGTAATATCACCGTTATTTGTATAAGTAGATAATTTTTTCGAACCCTTCTCTTTATTGGCAGGCAAATTGCTATCACCTTTCTTTACCTTGCTTAAAATCGCGAAATCATCATATGACCCCAGAATTGAACCGCTAATATTTCCGTTTTTTGTTTCAAGGGTTATAGCCGTCCCTGCATTCAATTTGTCCAGTTGGATATTTCCGTTATTTATGTTTACTTCCACTGTCCCTAAAAACGAGATTGTTGGTAATACAATACTTTCATTTGATGTTTTTAAAGTCAAATTTTTTAAAGTTGCATCAGGTATCCATACCTGAATAGTTCTGGTTACTTGTGAGCCTTTTCCTCCGATATAGTCGTTCCATTCCTTATTACTGTCACTTACCATTAACAGTTCTTTATCATCAGATAGATCAATGTTGTAAAAATCTTTCTCACTTTCATAGTAAACAATATGAATTTGTTCATCTTTAGATTGTTGGATAGTTATTTTTTTGTCCTTTACATCAATTGTTAAGGTATCAATCTTTTGGGCAGGGATGATGTAATTTTTTTCTTCCATGGAAGTGGAGTGGGAGGAGCATCCTGCCAATGCTATCAATAGTGTCACCAATATGCCTATAGTAGTTAGTAATTTTTTTGCAGTACTTTTCATTATAAAATTCTCCTTTGTTAAATCATTTTTTTTTTTAATATAGCCAGTCCTACGAATACCAATCCTAAGCTGCTCTGCAAAAAAATTGCGATATGCAACAAAGTATTAGAGTTGAACATAATGATCTTGAAAAAGTAATAAATCCATTTTTGTATTTCGTTGCGTTTATCAGTCGCATATGTTTTAATCATCATAAACTTTTGTGTTACAAAAAGGTCAAGAGGGTAGATATGAACAACTATTTTACAATTAAGCAAGCAGCTGAAATCGTAGAGATGACCAGTGAGACCTTGCGGCACTATGATCGGATTGGATTAGTCAAGCCATGTCATAAAGATGAATTGTCGGGATATCGATACTATTCCGAGCAGGAGCTCGTAAAGCTGCAAACCATTGAACTGCTCAAAGCAATGGATCTTACTTTAATGGATATTAAAGATATATTGCAGCAGAATGATCTCTCTAAAGTAATTGAATTTCTAAAACAGGCAGAAAAAAGAGCAGACGATAAAATTGCTCGTCTGCAGTATGCAAAATCGAAAATTAAACGTGCCTATCTACATTATGAAAATAAGTTCCACAACGGTTATAGTCAAAGTGAAAATTACTTTGTCAGAAACATAGAGGAAAGGGTAATTATGCTTTCGAATAAAATGGAAAGCCCCACACTTAAGAATTTATGGGACTATCACAGACATTTCTATCAACAAATTGAGACTTCTCTGCATTCACAATTTCTGTTTGAAGATATGGCGGGAATGTTCACGACTGAAGGAATAACACGGTTATTTGCTGTTTGCTTGAAATATCCGTCTTTAGAGGGGTTAACTGTGCTACCAGAAGGGGACTATCTGTGTGCAAACTGTACCGAAGAGAATAAGAATGCTGTATTACAAAATTTACTTGAAAGGGCAAAGACGGAATACGATGTGTGTCCAGATTTTGTTCTTCATAACATTATTGTGACTGGAATATTGCAGTGGGATTATCAGATACAACTGTTCATTAAGAAAAGCACATGTTAGATTAAAAGTCGCTAATTTAGCGGCTTTTTTTGATTAAGCAATCACGTTTCTTGCTCCAGGTTGAGGACAAGAACGTTATACTTCGCCGATTAGCTAAATATTTAACTATAGTTCAATGTTATCTATTTAGCTAACTAGCAGATTAACGCTATAAGCCTCTTAGGATTAGTATGCTTAAGTAAAAAAGTATTCTCAAGAATTATCTAATGTGAATAAATACAAATTCCACTTCAGTTAATCTATTTTCTATACATATTTTTAATAGTATATTGAGGTAAATAAAGTGATTATTCACTTTGATAAATCCGAAATTGCTTTGTCGGTATTATTTTATGACTTCGTAAGGATTGCAAAACCATCGAAATATGGGAGTTTAAAACAGATGCTGTGCCGTAGTTAGTTTTATGAAAGGAAGGTATAGGGGTGAATATTTATTACACTTCAAGCAAAGAGGATATCACTAAGGATGCACTCCAAGAGTTATTTCTTTCGGTAGAATGGGAGTCTGGCAAGTATCCAAACGAGCTTTTACAAGCAATCGGAGGGTCTCATTCAATTGTTACCGCTTGGGAAGGAGGAAAGCTTGTCGGTTTAATAAATGCTTTGTCAGATGGTGTTTTAACGGTATATTTTCATTATATGCTTATTAATCCGAGTTATCAGAGTATAGGTATAGGTAAGGAAATGATGAATATAATATTGCAAAACCATCGAAATATGGGAGTTTAAAACAGATGTTGTGCCGTAGTTAGTTTTATGAAAGGAAGGTATAGGGGTGAATATTTATTACACTTCAAACAAAGAGGATATCACTAAGGATGCACTCCAAGAGTTATTTCTTTCGGTAGAATGGGAGTCTGGCAAGTATCCAAACGAGCTTTTACAAGCAATCGGAGAGTCTCATTCAGTTGTTACCGCTTGGGAAGGAGGAAAGCTTGTCGGTTACTAAATGCTTTGTCAGATGGTGTTTTAACGGTATATTTTCATTATATGCTTATTAATCCGAGTTATCAGAGTATAGGTATAGGTAAGGAAATGATGAATATAATGCTTGATAGATATAAAGGGTGTAAAACAAAAGTATTAATTTCTTATCCGCATGCAGTGGATTTCTATAATAAATTTGGCTTTAATACAGAGGATGGAGCTACACCAATGTTTATCTCAGAGATGATATGATTAAACTAACGGGTCACGATAATTGAACAACAACAGCGGTAGTCAAATACTTATTTTTTATGAATTTGACGATTTCAGCCACGTAGGTAAAAGATTCCTCCATGCGTCCGATTATCACTCGCTTGATACCGTTCGTATTCCCTCTGATATCTATGGTGCGAAATTTGAGTTATCACTCAAGCCTTGTTCAAGCTGCTGTGTGTCAGTTTCAATGTCCGGCTGCGGCGGTCGTAATGCATCTCTATCCCCAGTGATCTGCTTAGCGGGCCTAACGGAACCATCAATTTCCCATTCCTCAACTGCGGCTGAGTCCCGATAAGAGGCACCTTTCTGGAATTCACAGTCAACTCCATCAGAGGCTCAGTATGCTTCAGCTGTTCTATGGATAAAGCCGCGGTGAGGGTTTCGTCCCCTTCGTTAATCCGCGGTGCGTTCAGATTCGTTCTGGAGCTTAAGCCCTCCCGGGTATTGAATTTCAATTTGATTCCGAGTGAATCGCTTGCATCCAGCAGCTTTTCATTATAGGAACCGTAGGGAAAAGCAATAGCTGAATCCGTATTGCCTAGCTCTTCCTTTAGCCTGCGTTCCGCCAGAGCCAGGTCCCCGGTTACCCTTCTGTAGTATTCTTCATTTAGCTCATTGCGGTTCTCATCATCAATGTACAGCAAGGCACTCGCCGACGGACGGGTACCTCCTTCTGCATCGACAATGCCATAATAATGCAGATTGTACGTATGATTATAGAAGCCCATTCCGGCACGTTTCATCTCCCTCATCTGCTCCCAGGTCAGTTTTGGTACCTTCCGCCCATCCGGGTTATCAACATCAGAAACAATGATGAAGTTAATTGCGGTGTAGCCGTGCTTTTGCAGAATAGGAAACGCCAGTTTATAAAAGCTCTCATAACCATCATCAAAAGTCAGCAGAACTGCATTATCGGGAACCGGAGCATTCTCCAGCATAAACCGCCGGTATTGCTCCATCGTAATGACCTGAAAGCCCTCCTGCTTCAGCAGCCGCATTTGTTCATCAAACTGTTCTGCGGATAATACACCGGGATAAAGCGATAACGATTCTTCTGTGAGATGATGGTACATGAGTACCGCCACCTGATCTTTGTAGTAAATGCCCTCGGGAAGTGGAGTCTGCTTCTCCCAGCCGATACGGGCATTAAGAACCTGCTCAGCTACGTCTTTAGCAAGCATAAATTCATGATCCGGATACAGAACATAGGCATCTGTTGTGATCTTGTGTCCGTCAACACTGGTGATTTCCAGCTTAGACATAGTTTTATACGTAAGAAGTGAAGACAAGCAGACCATTAGCGATAAAATAACGAGGATATAATATTTTTTTAGTTTCAGTTTGTTTAGTTTCAATGTTCAAGTCTCCCTACATCCTGATTGCATTAATATATATATAACGCTTCAGACACCAAAAAATGTGACAGGGATTCTTGAACAGTTTTTCAGCCGATCAGAGCTGCCCTTTTTTATAGAAGTAAAGGGCAGGATAACTCAGTAATTTCGCGAATACTCAAAAGATGGAATTATTACAACGTTTCCGAATAAGACGTTATAAGAAATCGGCGAGAAACTATAAGGAGCAGAAAACATGAAATGCCCTCACTGTAACAACGAATTAAGTGAACTTCCTTTATGTTACGGAAGTGAAGCGCCATATTATTTTTACACTGTACCAGAAGAGAAGAGAACAGAATTAATTAGAGACTTTTGTGTAATTGATGAACAGCATTTCTTTATTAGAGGCCATATTGAAATACCAATAATTGATAGCAAAGAGAAATTTATATGGAGTGTTTGGGTTTCTCTTAGTGAAGAAAACTTTCTGAAGTCTAATGAATTATTGCACGTAGAAGGAAGGGAGACGGAAGAACCTTATTTTGGCTGGTTATCGACGGAACTTTCAATATATCCAATAACTACATTATCGTTAAAGACAATGGTGCATACACAAGAGGTTGGTGCTGTTCCGTTAATAGAATTAGAACAAACGAATCATCCACTTGCAGTTGAACAAAGAGAAGGAATTACAATGGAGAGAGTGAAAGAAATTGCTCATTTAATAAATCATAGTCAGTAAGAGAAGAATTTGAAAGTATAGTCGAAGAAGCTGCCGACATCTTATTAAATCATATCTACGCCAGCAGACAACCCTGCAAGGCTAAACTCGGTGCGTAATGTTGTTTAAGCTAACAGGAGACTTTTGTTCAATGAAACAGAGACAGTCTAATATTTTATTTTCTGCTGACAATAACACGTTAGTCCTGATGATGTGAATAATCATCGGGACTTTTTTATCCAAAAAGGCAATTTTTTAGAAGGTATATTCTTGAAACAGGCTAAGCTAACTGAAGTTTTTCTTCATAAGTTGTCGCCCGTGAAACACTCAACGTCACCCCGTACTCCTATAAGGGAGTTAACGAGTGTCGTTTTTTCATGCCCAATTTTACAGATGTAGTATCAACAAGGCGTGTCCTAAATCATTACACCTATAAAGATCACGGGTTAAATTGCAATCAATTTCAACTGATGGAAAGTTAGCTTTACATACACATTCCAATGTGTTATTCTTACGGAAAGTTAACTTTCCATAATTGCTTCAGGAGGTAAGATATTGAAAAACAGGCTTGAAGAGATTAGAAAAGAAAAAGGTATTAAACAAGAAGAATTAGCGGATAAATTGGAAGTATCCAGGCAAACGATTGGTTCACTTGAAAATGGCCGGTATAACCCATCGATCATTCTTGCATTTAAGATTGCGCGATTTTTTGAAATGAGTATTGAAGATATTTTCATTTACGAGGAGGAGCTGGGTAATGAAAACGGCAAGTAAATGGGTGCTCTTAACAATTGCAGGTGCTATTATGGTTTATATGGGTGGAATCATTTTTACTGACGAGAAGCTAAAAGGAATTTCCGGTTTGCTCATTGGTGTGGGTTCAGTCCTTGCAGTGCTTGGAGTAGGAAATATGGTTTATTCGTTATGGCTAAATAAGCCCCAGAACAAAGTGAAAAATGATGAGAAAGTTAGAATGAGTAAAATTGAGGCTAATGATGAACGTAAAATAAGAATAAGAGAAAAAGCGGGTTGGAAAACTAATATTGTTAACTTTTACATCCTAATGGCTCTAACTGTTGTATTTAGTTTAATGGGAGTAGATCAAACTGTAGTCACTGTGTTATGTGGTGTTTTCATTTTTCAAATTTCCTTAGGAATCTTCCTGTTTAATTATTATGCTAAGAGAATGTAATTGGAATGACGTGACATCAATTAGACCATTCGAAAATATTTTGTTAGGAGAGAATGACATGGAAGTATTTGCAGAATATTTAGCGCAGATTGATAACCCGCAACATCGGGAAAGAATGGAAGAAGTTTTGGCTTGGGTAGCTGGAAAATTTACTGATTTAAAGCCAAAAGTTGCGTGGAATCAGCCTATGTTTACCGATCACGAGACTTTTATTATTGGCTTCAGTGTATCCAAACATCATTTGGCGGTTGCCCCTGAAATTGCAGGAATTAATCGTTTTTCTGATGAAATTGTGCAGGCAGGTTATGATCACACCAAGCAGTTGTTACGCATCCGATGGGAAAGTCCCGTTGATTTCTCATTACTTGAAAAAATGATCGAGTTTAATATTTTGGATAAGGCAGACTGTTCAACTTTTTGGCGGAAATAAAACGTATTATTTAGCGTTCAATTCATTTTAAGCAAATTTATATGTGGAAGCACCGGAGGACAAGTCACTTTAATACGTGATTTGTCTTTTTTATTTGAATTCTCAGCGTGAAATATTCAATATTTTGGAAGGTGGATGGAATGTTGAAAGCGAATTTATACACATTAGTTCAACCTGATGAATGCTGAAAAATGGAAGTGAGACAAATGGCTACTGTAGGCGAGAGCCAATTCAGATTGGAGGATGAAAATGCTACTAAACGATGATCAACTATTAGAGCTATTAAGAGGTCAGGGTGTTCCTGAGATTCTTGAGATTAAAAGAACAAAACAAGAAATACGCAATCGAGCAGCACTCAATAAAATAGAAGTGTATACGAAAAACAATAAGGTTTTGTCGTTATTAGAGAAAATCACAAAGTCAGATCATATTCCATATGAAAATATGATTTATAATCATTACTCTACCAAGGATGTATCTATTCCGAGAGTCTTTTTTAATAAATATGATACAGCTGGACAAGTGGGTATATTGTTGATGGAAGATCTGACCCCGACACATACCAATTTAGCTGACTGGGAAGTGCCTATTGATTCTAATAAATTAGCAAACATTATTGATGTGATCACACAGTTTCATTCTGCTTCTTGGGAGACAAGCGAGTTAGCTCATCCCGAGCATTTGAAAAGTATAGAGCATTATTTAAAGCATATTTCGTATTTGGAGAGAGATTATCTGGCTTTTAGAAAGCACCAGACATATAACCTTGGGGAAGAACAGTTTAGTATTTACGAGAAGAGTTTACTTAGCTTGCGTGAAAATGCCCAGAAACATATTAGTCGTATCTCCAGATATCAAAATACAACATGCATCCATGGTGATCTAAATGTTGGCAATTTATTATATCCGATGTTCAGCAGTTCAAGGCCGTGCATCATTGATCTTGAAGCAGTGAAGGTTGGGCTTTGTACGGAGGATCTCGTTATGTTATTTATCCACGATTTGTTTCATGGCAGTGCCGAGACTACACGTATTTTTGATCTGTATTTTCATTCAATTAACAATAAAATCAGGAGCGCATACACGTACACACAATTTGTGGAGGACGTTAGATTATCGATTATGGAAGGAATCTTTTTTCCAATAAAGTTATTTGTTCATGAAGGAATTAAGGATGAGGAGCTTATATGGAAGTCGATAAATGCTTATAAGAATCTCGTCTGAAAGGAAGTGGCCCTCGTTGTTTTTTCTTCAGATGTCTGGATACCCCGGATCAGGGAAGTCTTCATTAGCCAGAGTAATAGCGCAGCATACTTCTGCTGTTATTCTTGATCACGACATTGTAAAGTCTTCTCTTATGGAATCACTTGGAGCAAACTTTGGGTTCAAGGAAGTTGGGAAAATTTCGTATGATATTGAATGGGCCTTGATAGATTTTCACTTATCTCAAGGTCATAATGTTATACTCGATAGCCCTTGTTTATACTCTGAGATGATAGAGAGAGGATTGAATCTGACCCAGAAATATAATGCGGAATATAAATATGTAGAATGTTTATTAAATGACTATGACGAGCTCAATAATAGACTGCGAAATAGAAAAAGAATGATTAGCCAGATTGAAAGAGTGCCTTCTGAAGAGACATTGCTTAAAACTATTGAAAATGCTAAAAAGCCATCTAATGTCAGAATACATATTGTTAATACAAAGGAACCGATTGAATCCTATATTAAAAGTGTCATTGAATACTTAAATACTTAGCCTGAATTTTAAGGAGGGGAACAGATGGATTTTGAGAAAGCAGCCCATTTCATTTGGACACATGGCAGATTATTAGAAAGGAGGGTTTTTGAATATATTTTCCACGGTGGATCAATGAGCAATGTTGTGACTTCACTAACAGCCTACCAGAACGAAGATGGTGGGTTTGGAAATGCAATAGAGCCGGATTTGCGGGCACCCGGTAGTCAGCCACTTTTCATGGAATTTGCACTACGTTTTTTATATGACTGTAACATAAAAGATGAAGAACTTTCTCAAAAAGCATGTGATTATATTTCAAAGCATGCTGACTTAAAAAAAGGGATTCCAACAATATTTCCTTCATCAGCAAACTATCCAAGAGCAGAACATTGGAATAACCCTCTTTCTACAGAGCCATCATTTAGCAGACTTACTGGTCTTGTCGGGCTTCTTAAATGGCAAGGGATAGAACATTCCTGGCTTGATAAAGCGACAGAAATTTGTTTGGAAGATATTCGCGCACAAGCCTATGATGATGCGCATACAATTTTGACTGCATTTTATTTATTGGAAAGCTTACCTCAATCGGATTTTATCAAAGGATTATTTCAAAAATTATCTAAGGAGCTTATTACTGCCAACTTTTTTTGCTTGGATGCCGCATCCCACAGTTATGGACTCTCTCCTCTAGAATTTTCGCCATCACCAACTTCTTACTGTAGCAGCATATTTTCTGATGAAACCATTCTTGATCATTTAAAAGTATTAGAATACCAACAGGAGGATGATGGAGGATGGCAGATAAAATGGGAGCCTCCCGGTGAAACAGCGAGGTTGGAATGGAGAGCCTATAAGACGCTAAAGAGTTTGATGATACTAAATTCATACAATAAGATTAATCTATAAATTGATCGCGGAGATAATAAACACTCCAAGGAGAGGAACCTATGAACAAATTAAGGGTGATTATAATTCCGTTATTCTTAATCTTTTTATTGGGATGTAGTGATGAGCAAATTAGCGATAATTCAAAAAAAGAATATAGCCAAGCTGAACAATTTATTACCGATATGGGCTATTTGATCATTAGTAATGAAGGAATTGTTTCTGAATATTTATTAGATAAAAAGCTGCTGACGGACATGCCATACATGCAATACTGGAGTGTTCAAAGTGTTGATCCAGTCGATTATATAGGCAAGGAAATAACTACAAGTAAGTTCATCGTTAAAAATCACCCCTTAGATAATGAGAAGGATAATACAAAAAAACAAACCCTGATTTTTCTGCTAGAAGCAGACGATCAAGTGATAGGAGGCTATAGTTTTCCTGATTTCGCTGAATTACATATGGGCTGGGTTTACACCATTGATGGAAAAACACTCGAAGAATTGACCGGAGAAGCATTCCCAAAATGGTCAAAGGAGTGGAATTTAAAGTACAAATAAAAATAATAATTTCATCTAGCCAAATTTTACGGAGCCCGAGCTCTTTAGTGAATAGGGGAAGATCGTCTACGCCCCAAAAGCCTGCCGGTATTTCACAGGAGACATGCCTTCAAACCTTCTGAACACTTTAATAAAATAGCTGGATTGGGCAAAACCGGACTGAGTAGCAACCTGAGCAATGGAGAGTCCTGTGGAAACCAGTAAAAGCTTGGCTTTAGCCAGCCGACAATCGGTTAAATAACGGTTTGGAGTTTTACCCATAACCACCCGGAACAGCCTTAGAAAATGATAGCTGCTGTAACCGGTCAATCTTGCCATCGATTCAAGAGACCAAGGGCTGGCACATTCGACATGAATGATATCTGCTGCACTGCGGATGGACTGTCTAACCTCGTGCGGTACTGAGCCGTGAAGCGGCTCGGAGTTCTGCAGCAAGTTCACTAGAAGCTCATACAGCAGAGCAGATAGCCTTGGTTCGCTACGGGTCACGTAGGAAGCGCTCAGTAGGTACATTTCCTCGAATAGCTCGTCCAGCTTAGCATCCAAATCAAAAGTGAACAGGTATGCACGAGACTGGTCCACTTCTTCTAATAAGGGAAGGACAATTTCAGTGTTAAAATGAACCCAGCGGACATCCCAAGGCTCGCCTGGGTCAGAGCCGTATTGCTGATAAGCCCCTTTTGGGTACAGAAAACCTCGTCCTCTACTCATCGGAATACGTTCGCCCTCATGGAATACATAACCCTCCCCACCAAAAATCAAATGCAGGTTATAACTCCCAAGAAACCCTTCGCTTCTTCTCTCTGTATGTTGTGGAAAGTGAGTGTAATGTCCCAAAAATTCAGGATAACAGACATATTTTGAAAAAGCCGGTGTCGGCAAATACCATTGTTTCTTCATGTTTGGCAGCACCCATTTCTGTAGCGCAACAGAGCGCAAGTTGGATTAAGGCAATAAACGCAAGATTGTTATATGATAGCAATATTTTGTTATATAAGACCTCTTATCATTGATACTACAATAGAATTATAAAATATTGAAAGCATATTTTTAATACTTTGGAGGTAATGATGAAGAAACCTGTCGCAACTGAAAAATTCGAGCTTGGCGTCTGTTATTATCCGGAGCACTGGCCAGAAAACATGTGGGAGGACGATTATCGCCGGATGCGTGAACTCGGCTTTACGATCATTCGGATGGGGGAGTTTGCTTGGTCTATTTTTGAACCGGCAGAAGGGGAGTTTCAGTTCGGGCTCTTTGATCGGGCGATTGATCTAGCACATAAATATGGTCTTCAGGTTGTACTTGGTACTCCGACGGCGACGCCTCCAGCTTGGTTGACTGATAAATATCCCGAAGTTTTAAATGTAACCTACGAAGGTGTTACACTTCAGCATGGCATGCGCCGTCATTATAATTACAGCAGTCCTAAATACCGGGAACTGTGTGCACGTATTGCAGAACAAATGGCTGAACATTACGGCAATCATCCGGGTGTAGTTGGCTGGCAAATTGATAATGAGCTCAACTGTGAGATCAGTGAATTTTATTCGGAGAGTGACCATAAGGCTTTCCGGGAATGGCTACAGCATAAATATGTTACGCTTGAGCATTTGAACGAGGCTTGGGGAGCTGTTTTTTGGAATCAAAGCTATAGTGACTGGTCTCAGGTCTATCTCCCACGTCCGACTCCAGTACCGAAGCAGCCCAATCCTCATCAGGCATTGGATGAAAAACGGTTTATTTCGGACAATACAATTTCTTTTGCCAAAAACCAAGCGGATATCATTCGTAAACTTGCCCCTAAGCAATGGGTAACCACGAACGGTCTGTTCGGGCATCTTGATAGCCATGAAATGACGGATGAACTGCTGGATTTCTTCAGCTATGATTCCTATCCTCAGTTCTCTACTATTTTTTATGACCCCAATGAGCGGAATCCGCTGAATGATAGAGGCTGGGGACTGTCGTTATCTGTTGTTCGTTCGATATCCCCGAATTTCTGCATTATGGAGCAGCAGTCGGGCCCGGGTGGCTGGGTGAACCGGATGGATATGCCTTCTCCAAAGCCCGGGCAGATGCGGTTATGGACTTATCAGTCGATCGCTCATGGAGCAGATATGGTGCTATATTTCCGCTGGCGGACAGCTACGATGGGCAATGAAATTTATTGGCATGGAATCAATGACTATCATAATCAGCCTAACCGGAGAGTGCGGGAAGCGGGGCAGATCGGTCAGGAGCTGGCAGCAGCAGGTCAAGCGTTTATCGGTACTCATAATCAGGCTAACGTTGCTATTGTTCGTGATTATGACAATGAGTGGGATGGAGAATACGATGTTTGGCATGGCCCGTTTATGTGGAAGAGCAATAAGGAGTGGTACAAGGCTCTTCAGCGGAAGCATATCCCGAATGACGTGCTCTATCTGCGCAAAAAAACAACGCTGGAGGAGCTTGCAAGGTACGACGTGCTTATCTATCCTCACCCAGCGATTATGACAGATGAGACAGCGTCTCTGCTGGATGAATATGTTCAACAAGGCGGCAAACTGATCTTCGGCTGTAGAACTGGCTATAAGGATGAGCGCGGTCAATGTTATATGCGTCCTTTCCCAGGTGCTGCTAAGGATCTATGCGGGATCACAGTTGAAGAATTCACAATGGTTAAGGGCAGTCGTCAGCCAACAACAATTAGCTGGTCGGGCGCGACCGAAGTCGTTACAGGAGCAGATGACTTTAATGATATTCTCAAAATAGAGGAAGCTTCGGTTGAAGTGATGGCGGTTTACGCCTCTGATTATTATGCAGGAAAACCGGCGGTAACTAGAAATCGTCGCGGCAAGGGTGAGGTTTGGTATTACGGAGCCGTATTTAATGAACAGGCAGCGGCTGAGATCATAAATTTAATGGATCTACAATCGCCAGCAGATTGGCTGGAGCTCCCAGAAGAGGTAGAGCTGCAAGTCCGTACCGGAGCTTCTTCCAGTTATGCTTTTTTGCTTAATTATAGTGAGACTCCTGTCACGATCCATCTTCATGAGACCAAAACAGATTTACTGAGCGGCACAACATTCTCGGGCGAGGTGCTTCTGGAAGGATTTGGGGTACTGGTGCTATACTAACGTACACGTTGATCTCACATTTGAGTAGATTTGGATAATTCTCTCTTTTCGGTTATACTTTGAAGTAGCAATTATATAGTCACGGGAGCTTGGTGGGACCAGGCTGAGAGGATAGTTATAACTATCGACCGTCAAACCTGATCTGGATAATGCCAGCGGAGGAAATGGAGCTCTATTTCTATTTGTCTACTCTAAGGCCTCATCTTATACAGATGTGGCCTTTTCTATGTGTGGGGAGTAGACCGTCTCCGCTTGATCAAATCACCTTATAGGAGGAATTGAGATGACAAGCGAATTGAACAACGATCCAATCAATTTATCAGCTTTTCCAGCAAGTCAAAAAGTTTATGTAAAGGGTTCACGGCCTGATATTCAGGTGCCTATGCGGAAGATCTCACTTAGTCCAACTGCGGGCATAGACGGCGAAGAGGAGAATGCCCCAATTCATGTCTATGACACAAGCGGGGCTTACACGGATGCTAATATTCAAACTGATATTCGTCAGGGGTTAGAGCCCAATCGTCTAAGCTGGATTGAGGAACGAGGGGATGCGGAAGCGTACGAAGGAAGAAACGTGAAGCCTGAAGATAACGGGAATGCAACGGGAAAAGCTGTGGCGGAAGTGTTTCCAGCGCTCCATAGAAAAACTTTGCGAGCGAAAAAGGGGCGTAATGTCTCTCAAATGCATTATGCACGCAAAGGAATTATTACTTCCGAAATGGAATACGTTGCGATTCGTGAGAATGTGGCACCGGAATTTGTAAGAGATGAAGTGGCCCGCGGCCGCGCCATCATTCCAGCGAATATCAATCATCCAGAGAGTGAACCGATGATTATTGGACGAAATTTTTTAGTGAAGATCAATGCCAATATAGGAAATTCCGCAGTATCCTCCTCCATAGAGGAAGAGGTAGAGAAGATGAGATGGGCCACCCGCTGGGGTGCAGATAATATAATGGATCTTTCCACAGGTAAAAACATCCACACTACACGCGAGTGGATCATCCGCAATTCTCCTGTTCCTATTGGAACGGTGCCTATCTATCAAGCGTTGGAAAAAGTGAATGGAAAAGCGGAAGATTTAACGTGGGAAGTGTACCGTGATACGCTCATTGAGCAAGCGGAGCAAGGGGTTGATTATTTTACCATTCATGCGGGGGTTCTGCTTCGTTATATCCCGTTGACTGCACAACGTATGACAGGTATTGTTTCAAGAGGTGGCTCCATCATGGCGGCATGGTGTCTTGCGCATCATCAAGAGAACTTTTTATATACACATTTTGAAGAGATATGTGAAATCATGAAGCTATACGATGTTTCTTTTTCCCTAGGCGATGGATTACGTCCGGGTTCGATTGCTGATGCGAATGATGAAGCACAATTTGCCGAGTTAGAGACGTTAGGTGAATTAACAGCTATAGCTTGGAGTCATGATGTACAGGTGATGGTAGAGGGTCCAGGACATGTACCGATGCACTTGATTAAGGAGAATATGGATAAGCAACTTGAAACTTGCAACGAAGCCCCTTTTTATACATTAGGTCCACTGACTACAGATATCGCGCCTGGTTATGATCATATTACTTCTGCTATAGGTGCAGCGATGATTGGTTGGTTCGGTACAGCAATGTTATGTTACGTAACTCCGAAGGAGCATCTTGGCCTGCCTAATAAGGAAGATGTACGTGTAGGGGTCATTACTTATAAAATAGCGGCTCATGCCGCAGATTTGGCGAAAGGGCATAAAGGAGCACAAGACCGGGATAATGCTCTTTCAAAAGCCCGTTTTGAATTTCGTTGGCGTGATCAATTTCATTTATCGATAGATCCTGAGCGAGCGCTAGAATATCATGATGAGACATTGCCTGCGGAAGGCGCTAAAACAGCTCATTTCTGTTCCATGTGCGGGCCGAAATTTTGCAGTATGAAGATCTCTCATAATATCCGTAATTCGACGAGAATTGAATCAGGAATGCAAGAGAAGACAGAAGAGTTTCTCCAAGGCGGGAGCCTCATTTATAGATAACTTTTTCTGCTAAAAAGAAATATCTAAAAGAAGTCGTCATTGGCGGCTTCTTCTTTTATACTTTGAATAGATAGGAGTTGATGAAATGGAAGCGATTCGTTCAGAGGAAGCCATTTTAGAGGATTTAAGTAATAGTTTCTATCATTTTTTTGGATTGAAAGTCCTTCATGCTACCCCAATAAAACGTGGCTGGTTAAATCTTAAATGGAAAATCACAACGGATTCAGGGCAATTTCTACTTAAACAATACAACAAAAAAAGATATAAATTGTATAACCCAGAAGAGCTGAACTTTGCTTTTTCTCAACAGAAAAGATTGTATCTACAGGGGCTCCCCTGTCCCGGATTGTTGGCTTATAACCATAAAGTTTTACTGGAATCAGATCAGGGAGAAACGTTTATGGCTATGGAATATTGTGAAGGGCGTGTCATAGAGCCGGGTAAAATTAATATCCATCAAATGTTTGATTTGGGTCGTGCCACAGGTAAAATGCATCGTTTATTAAATGATGGGACCCTTAGTTTGAAAAGAAACCCACAATTTATTCCCCAAAGCCCTGAGGAACGTTTAGAACATTGGAATGTACTCCTACAACAATCAAAGGAAATGGGCAAAACCTCACTTATCACTGACCTAGAGATACAACTAAGAGCGACTGAAGAAATAGATCCGGAAATATTCGAAGGACTTGAAGCTGGATGGGCACATCGTGATTTATGGGTTGATAATCTTTTATTTCAAGATAGCCAATTGTCTGCAATTCTAGATTTTGATCGGTTCAAATATGATTATCCGCAGCTTGATGTTGCACGAGCAGTGATGTCATGTGCTCTAGATGAAGATTTAGATGGAGCACTAGCCTCAGCATTTATTGACGGATATCGTGAGGAACGAACGGTGGAGCAGGGGGATTTAACAAAATCATTGCAGTTATTGTGGTATATGGAAAGCCCATGGTGGATTAATGCCGAGATGGACAAACATAGTGTACCTCCAAAACGTTTTGCAAAAGAAATGAATTGGCTTGCTAAGAATCTGAACAACTTACCTGCTATCATAGGGAACTTATAGTGAAAACGATTGAATTATAGCCTAAAAGATGCATTGACCAGCAAAAGGTTTGGCGCCTATAATCTTAACAAGGAAAATCCATCAGATATTGAACTGTTTGTAAACGCATACAATGAGTTTTTTCCTTATTTTTTATTGAAGGAGGAGATCAAACCTATCAAGTATTTCTTTTTTTCTCATTTTTGCAAACGTTTGCACAACACGATAAGCATAAAAATCGTAGCTGCACTAAAAATTATGAGGAGGTTATTTACTTGGTATCCAAACAATCCAGGCGTTATATTTCGTGGTTAATTATTTTTTCGCTCATTTTTAGTTTATTTGGTTTATCGGGTGGCGCATCGGCCAGTAATACGGATCATACAGTCACCTATAGCAATCCTACAGCGACAGCTGTGACCTTACATTGGACTACGAATAACTGGGCTAATACTATGGACACGGTGATGACCAAAAATGGAATCACGTTCACCGCCAACCTCAATGTTCAGGAAGGCGCCACCCTAATTTACTGTTATCACATCACGGCTCCAACGGATAGTTGGGACAATAACGGCGGGAAGAACTGGACGGTTGTTATTCCGGTTGCCGGGAAATACGAAGCAGAGAGTGCATCCCTGTCTGGTGGTGCAAAAGTAAATACGAATCACACCGGATATTCGGGCACTGGTTTTGTTGATGGATATACAACTACAGGAGCAGCCACCACTTTTAACGTCCAGTCTTCCGCAGCAGGGTCCTATAATGCCACGCTTCACTATGCTAATGCATCCGGCAGTGCCAAAAAGGTGTCCATTTATGTCAATGGAATAAAGGTTACACAGACAACATTAGCGAACCTGGCCAACTGGGATACATGGGCAGACCAAACAGAAACGCTCTCCTTACAGGCAGGAAATAACACGCTTGCTTATAAATATGACTCGGATGATAGCGGGAATATTAATATCGATTATGTGACCCTTTCGGCCGGAGCTACACCAACACCTACGGTAACTCCTACACCAACGCCAACAGTTACCCCAACACCTACCATAACACCCACACCAACGCCAACAGTGACGCCAACACCTACGGTAACTCCTACACCAACACCTACGGTAACTCCTACACCAACAGTAACGCCAACACCTACCGTAACACCCACACCAACGCCAACAGTGACGCCAACACCTACTTCAGCGGGGCTAACCGTTCACTTTAAGAAACCAGCAAGCTGGAATGCAGCGATTCGCATCCATTACTGGAATCTGAATCCGGCAACCGTTCCGACTAGTGGAGCGTGGCCGGGAATACTGATGAAATCGGACGGAAACGATTGGTATAGCTATACTGTTCCAAATGCTACAGGTGCAAGCCTGATCTTTAATGACGGCAATGGCAAACAGACGGCTGACTTATCTCGCAGCGTAAAAGAGGGCTGGTATAACTCAGATAACGTATGGTATGACGCCAATCCAGACGTTCCCAAGGTTCCGGTGATATCCGTCTCTCCTGCGCCCCAAACCTATGATTCTGCCCAAACGGTGACACTATCCAGTACAAATAGCGGCGATAAAATTTATTATACGACCAATGGCTCGACACCTACGACAACCTCAACGTTGTATACGACTCCAATCCAAGTCCCTTCATCTTTGACTATCAAAGCATTCGGCGTTAACTCTATAGGGCAAGCAGGTAATGTAGGCTCTTTTGCTTATGTGATTGATCTGAATGCCGATCTGCAAGCTCCGATTATCACAGCGAATCTGCCTGTTGGGAATTCAAGTTCAGCAGTTTCCGTATCTTTTAATATAAAAGACAACAAGGCGGCAACGACCACAGCATATTACACAGATAATGGTACGGAACCAACAACGAGTTCAAAAGTCTATATTTCAGGCAATGCACTGACTACTCTTGCGGGACCGTCTATCTTGATTAACAAGACGACAACCTTAAAATTCCTTGTGATCGATGGTGCCGGAAATGAAACTAAACAGAGCTTTGTTTATAACATTGGTAATAAGGGCGATTTTCGTGAAGATACGATTTATTTTGTAATTACTTCCCGGTTCTATGATGGCGATCAGAGTAACAACGAGCATGCATGGGAGGATGCCAAGGCAGGAAATCCGGACTCAGATCCAGCTTGGAGAGGGGATTTTAAAGGACTGATTCAAAAGCTCGATTACATTAAAGCCCTAGGCTTTAGTGCCATCTGGATTACACCTGTGGTGCAGAATGCCAGCGGTTATGATTATCATGGGTACCATGCAATAAATTTTGCGAAAGTAGATCCAAGATATGAATCCGCTGGGGCATCTTATCAGGATTTGATCAATGCAGCGCACGCGAGAGGGATAAAGGTTATTCAAGATATTGTCGTCAATCATACCGGTAATTTTGGAGAAGAAAATCTGTTCCCGATGTTTAAAAAAGATCCGACGGCGGCGGACACCGTGAGTAACATGCTCAAAATTACGGATAAACTGCCAGCTAACTATGATTCCATGACCCCTGATCAGCAATATCAGGCAAGACTCGCCTTAATGAAGACTGCGGAGACTAATAATAACATTTACCATACGGAAAAAAGTCTTTCTTGGGAGTCTTACACCGTCCAGACAGGACAGATTGCGGGAGACTGTGTAGACTTAAACACAGAAAATCCTCTAGTGAATCAGTATCTGATCGACAGCTATAATCAATATATTGATATGGGTGTGGATGCTTTTCGGGTCGATACTGTAAAGCATGTAAGCCGGTATATTTTCAACAAATATTTTGTGCCGGCATGGAAAACAAGAGGAGGCTCAGACTTCTTTGTCTTTGGGGAAGTGGCTACTCGGTACAGAGATGTCTGGAACAGTGGAATTCCGGCGATATCAACACCATTTTATACTTGGAAAAGCTCAAAATCCTATCCAGGTGATGGTCAAAATGATTACGCTTCCAACAAGCTATCGGTGGAGCAAGAGTGGGCAGATAACTCTACTACAGCAGGACAGCCTACCTCGAACAATGCATTTTTAACAGGAAATACTTATCATACGCCTGACTATTCGATGAAATCGGGTATGGATGTCATTGATTTTCCAATGCACTGGGCCTTCAAGACTGCTCAGGAAGCATTTAGTATGAGAAGCGGTGATCAATTCTATAATGATGCTACTTGGAATGTAACTTATATTGACTCTCATGACTATGCACCTGACCAGGCACCAGAAAATCAAAGATTTGCCGGCACACAGGACACTTGGGCTGAGAATCTCGCTCTGATGTTCACCTTCCGAGGAATACCTGCGATCTATTATGGTTCTGAAATTGAGTTCAAAAAAGGATCAGTCATAGATGTAGGTCCAAATGCGCCGTTAAGTACAACAGGCCGTGCTTACTTTGGCGATCATATTGAGGGTAGTGTTACTGTTCAAGATTACGGTAAATATACCAATGCTACTGGCACACTTGCAGACTCGTTAAATTATCCTCTGGCGAAACATATCAGACAACTTAATTTAATCAGAAGAGCTGTTCCTGCTTTGCAAAAAGGCCAATATTCTACAGAAAATGTATCAGGTGATTTGGCATTTAAAAGAAGATACACTGATAGTACCAAAGGAATCGATAGCTTTGCTTTGGTTACGATCTCAGGAAATGCAACATTCACTGGAATTCCTAACGGAACTTATGTGGATGCAGTGACTGGTGATACCAAAACCGTTACCAACGGTGTGATCACAATCAACTGCTCCGGTAAAGGAAATGCACGGGTGTATGTATTGAACGGTAGTGGTGGAATCGGAGAGTCAGGAACCTATCTGAAGTAGAACCTTGTATATTAGTTATCAAAAATAGCCTCAGTTCGGGATGAACCCGTACTGAGGTTACTTTATAGTACAGAATAGTTCAGCGAATAGTAGAAGACATCGAATTGTAGAAATTGAACTACATAAAACATGTAAACTAAACCATAATAGTCAATAAGCACGAATGAGCATCCGTCAGATGATAAAGTGTTGTATTTAAATCCGAAAGAAAGGAATTTGTATGAACATTTAGCGACTGACAACGATTATCATATTAGAATTATTATAAATAACTTGACAGGCCTTAATTTGGTTAATTATAATAATTATAAATAGTATCCACTCTATTCATAAATTAAACCCAAAGGAGATTAAACAATATGTCATTAATCGGAACAGAAGTACTACCATTCAAAGCAAGCGCATTTCAAGATGGGAAATTTATCGATGTTACAGAAGAAAACTTCAAAGGTAAATGGAGTGTAGTTTGCTTTTACCCAGCTGACTTCACATTCGTATGCCCAACTGAACTAGAAGATTTGCAGAACCAATATGAAACCCTCAAACAACTAGGTGTTGAAGTATATTCCGTTTCTACTGACACACACTTTACACATAAAGCATGGCATGAAAGCTCCGCAGCAATTGGCAAGGTGAAATACATTATGATCGGCGATCCTTCCCATGTGGTTTCCCGCAACTTTGATGTATTGATCGAAGCTGACGGTCTTGCTGATCGTGGTACATTCATCATTGACCCAGACGGTGTTATTCAAACTGTTGAGATTAATGCTGGTGGTATCGGCCGTGATGCTAGCTCTCTTGTTAACAAAATTAAAGCAGCGCAATATGTACGCAATCATCCAGGTGAAGTTTGCCCAGCGAAATGGTCGGAAGGTGCAGAAACTCTTAAACCAAGTCTCGATCTTGTAGGTAAGATTTAAGGAGCGAAAGCTAAATGAAACTAGATCAAGAAATAAAAGCTCAACTAGCGCAATACCTAGAACTCTTGGAAGGCGATGTAGTACTGAAACTCAGTGCAGGCGCTGACGAGGCATCACAAGAGATGACTGAACTAGTAGATGAAATTGCCAAAATGTCAGCTAGGATTACGGTGGAAAGAACCGAACTATCTAGAACCCCGAGCTTTAGTGTAAATCGTGTGGGTGAAGATACGGGTGTAACCTTTGCCGGAACTCCGCTTGGACACGAATTTACTTCATTAGTATTGGCACTGTTGCAGGTTAGCGGAAGAGCTCCTAAGGTTGAGCAAAGTGTAATTGATCAGATCAAAGGCATTAATGGTGAATATAAGTTTGAAACTTATGTTAGCCTGAGCTGTCATAATTGCCCTGATGTTGTACAAGCACTTAATCTTATGAGTATCTTTAATCCGGGTATTACCCATACGATGATTGACGGTGGAGTATTCAAAGAAGAGGTAGAAAGCAAAGAAATTATGTCTGTTCCAAGCGTCTACCTTAATGGTGAATTTTTCGAAAGTGGTCGTATGACGGTTGAAGAAATTTTAGCTAAAATGGGCAGCAGTGTGGACGCATCAGAGTTTGACAATAAAGCTCCATATGATGTGCTTGTTGTCGGCAGCGGCCCAGCTGGTGCAAGTGCAGCCATTTATGCGGCACGTAAAGGGATTCGTACAGGTATTGTTGCTGAACGCTTTGGCGGACAGGTCAACGACACGCTTGGTATCGAGAACTTTATTAGTGTGAAGTACACTGAAGGTCCTCAACTCGTAGCTAAACTTGAAGAGCAAGTAAAAGAGTATGGCATTGATGTAATGAAATTGCAGCGTGTCAGACGTCTAGACAAAAATGACTTGATTGAAGTTGAACTCGAGAACGGCGCTGTTCTAAAGAGTAAGACGGTCATTCTGTCTACAGGTGCTCGCTGGCGGAATATGGGCGTACCTGGTGAAGCTGAATTCAAGAACAAAGGTGTAGCCTACTGCCCACACTGTGATGGTCCTTTGTTTGCAGGCAAAGATGTTGCAGTTGTTGGCGGCGGTAACTCAGGTATTGAGGCAGCTATTGACCTTGCAGGTATAGTGAAGCATGTAACGGTTCTGGAATTTGCTCCAGAGCTCAAAGCTGATGCTGTACTGCAAGATCGTCTTTATAGCCTTCCTAACGTTACTGTTCTTAAAAATGTGCAAACTAAAGAAATTACCGGAACTGATAAGGTAAATGGTATTTCTTATGTTGATCGTGCGACAGAAGAGACTCACCATGTTGAATTGCAGGGTGTATTTGTACAGATCGGTCTGGTTCCAAATACAGAATGGCTAGGTGACACAGTTGAACGTACTCGTGTAGGTGAGATTGTTGTAGATAGCCATGGTGCTACTAGCTTACCAGGAGTATTTGCTGCTGGTGACTGCACTAATAGTGCTTATAAACAAATCATTATCTCGATGGGATCCGGTGCAACTGCAGCGCTAGGAGCATTTGATTATCTGATCCGTAACTAATCGATATTGTTAGTAACAGCAAGAGAACGAAAGCCCTCACTTTTCACAAAGTGGGGGCTTTTTTTATCTTTTGTGAGAGAAAAATGGGGATTTGTAAACTTTTTTGGAGGATTTTATGAAGATTTTCGCGAATACATATCTAAAATATGAATTAAACAAAATTAAATATTTAGATTAAATGCATGTATGTAAGGCATGATCTGGTTAGACTTGGTGCGCTATAAATAACGTTTTGCTGGAATGGAGACTATATTTCTGTGATTAACAACATTGAATCTTTAGACAAATTTATCTCACTTATACCTATTATAAAATTATCTATCCCCGCTGATTTATCAATAGCGATATGTGATTTGGAACGGTTCGTTGCTTATTTTCCTGGCGACACCATAAATTTAAATATTAACGAAGGACAACCTTTACACAAAGAAGAACCGCTTTACTTAGCGATACAAGAGAATCGTACCTTGAAGTCCGATGTTCCAGCCCACTTTTATGGATTTGAGTTTACAGGGACAGCAACACCTCTTCACGATCAAACGGGACAAGTCATTGGCGGGATTGCAGTTCAGATTCGAAGACAAAGTGAATTAAAAGCCATTGTAGAACAAATCTCGGAATCATTATCCCAAGCCAATGAGCAAATTAATAATATTTCCTATGGCGTAAGTTCACTTTCGGATCACTCTCAGGAACTACTCATTCAATCTCAGCAGGCTGGAAAAGATGTAGAGAATACAACAGAAGTCCTATCCATTATAAACAGGGTTGCTGATCAAACGAATTTACTCGGGCTGAATGCTGCAATAGAAGCAGCGCATGCAGGTGAGAAAGGTAGAAGCTTTGAAGTTGTAGCCAAGGAAATCCGGAAATTTTCAAGGGAAACCGTCGCCTCGACGCAAAATATAAATAAAACCATGTTACAGATCAAGGGAATTACGAATCAAATGGCTAATTCGATAGAGAAGATAGCAGCTATCGGCCAAGAACAAGCGGCATCTGTTCAGCATACTTCTACATTTATTGAAGAAATAAAAATAATGTCTCAAAAACTTAACGAGTTTGCTAATAAATTATAAATAGAGATTCAGTAGCAGTATTTTTGTCGCAATAAAAGAAAATTTTAAACGTATATTTAAAATCATGAATGGTATAGTAAGATAGTAATGAGTAATCAACATAGGAGGAATAAATTATGTCAACGCCGCACAATGCAGCACAAAATGGTGAAATCGCCAAAACAGTATTAATGCCAGGAGATCCTTTGAGAGCGAAGTATATTGCAGAAACCTATTTGGAGAACCCAACCCAATTTAATACGGTACGTAATATGTTTGGATATACAGGAACTTATAAAGGCAAAGAGGTTTCGGTAATGGGTTCGGGAATGGGAATGCCAAGTATCGGTATTTATTCTTATGAACTATACAAAAACTATGGTGTGGAAAACATCATTCGTATCGGTAGTGCTGGAGCATACACTGATAAATTGAATTTATTTGACGTGGTGTTGGCGGATAGCGCGTGGAGTGAATCTACATATGCCTATGTGCAAAGCGGTGTAGAAGGAGATATCCAGCTGCCAAGTAAAGAATTGAACGAAGTCATTGAAGCAGCAGCTACACGTATTAACAAGCCAGTTCTGACGGCGAGAATTCATTCCAGTGATGTATTCTATCATGAAGACAATGTGCCTGGAATTAATGAATTTTACAATGAACATGGCTGTGTTTGTGTAGAAATGGAGAGTTATGCGTTGTTCCATAATGCGAAAGTGTTAGGTAAACAAGCTGCATGTATTCTTACCATTTCCGATTCGTTAGTTACTCATGCTGTAACCACGGCAGAAGAAAGACAAAATTCTTTCAACGGCATGATGGAAGTAGCTTTAGAAGCAGCGATTTCTATTTAATAAAAAAGATTAAGCAGCTTAAAAAGTTCTACGAGCAAAAGCTTGAAAGCCTATTAAATTCAGGATTAAGTCCTGATATTTAATAGGTTTTTTTCTCATTTGTAAGGTTGTGGAAATGGATCGGTGAAGCGTGTAAATTATTGTTGTTTTTAATCAAAATTTAATGTTAAATTCGTAATAATTCTCTCGGATTATACCGATATAAAAATCAAACCAAATGGCTACAAATCTTAGAAAAGACATCTAATCTCCATATGGTGGAAGTATTTATATTTTGGTGTAATGCCAAAGGGGGAAAATTGTGATTAAGCGGAGTGGCAATCTTTTATTAGCAATAAGTTTAGTATTCTCTATCGTCAGTTCTCTGTTTATGCCTGCAGTAATTTATGCAGCACCCAGCAATAGCAATATCATAGATCAAAGCTCCACATCAGCTGGAAATTTGAGCAGTGTTGCATTTGGTAACAATGTTTTTGTAGCGGTGGGCCAAGGAGGGATATCTACATCATCAAATGGCGTAGATTGGTCTATCTCAAAAAAGGCGGGGAACCCCAAACTAACTTCTATTGTGTTCGCTAATGGGCTGTTCTTAGCTATTGATGGTAGCGAAAAGGCAGTATACAATTCACTCGATGGTGAAAATTGGACAAAAAAAACGTTAGCTATCACACCGGAAAGGTTGAAAGCGGTCAATGGAAAGTTTTTTGTATGGCAGTCAGTATATAAACCTGGCACCAATCCACCTTCTTATGATGTAACTCTACTACAATCCTCGGATGGCGTTAACTGGACAGACACAGGAATCACTTCTACCAATGCAATATTCGGAATGCAAAGCTTAACGGATATTGCTTATGGCAACAACAAATATGTGGTCTCTGCTAACAATGCTGTCTATTATACCTCAACAAATCTGATCAATTGGACAACGGTCACCTTAACCGATCTTGTGATCAACCACTATAATTCTAGTTGGCCTTATGTTACGAATGTAATCTATTTAAATAATCGTTTCTTTAGTTATATCGTGACTCCTTATGCTAAAAAAGTATTCACCTCTACAGACGGTGCTAATTGGACCGTTGATGCCTCATGGGATAACAAGCAATTTTATGGGGGAGGTTCTTTAAATGGGAGCTATTTGTTGTTTGGGCAGGGTGTAATTTATAAATCTTCTGCGGCTCCGCTGGACAGCACCCAGTGGACATCTTCGGATACCCATACAACAATGATGGTGAACAATATGGTTTACGGAAATGGCAAATATGTTGCTTCAGGGGGCAATGGCTTACTGGTTTCTTCTGACCTATCGGCGTGGAGTAATGTCAGCGGTAATCTGAAAAGTATTGCTAAGGATGGTAATGGCAATTATGTTGCCGTCTCATCCGGGGAATATGGCTCTATTTACAAATCTAATAGCTCCGCAGTATGGAACGATGTCACACCCTCCAAGCTGCCGGGAATGAATGCGGTCACTTATGGAGCAGGGAAGTTTATTGCGGTTACAGATAAAGAAAACTACAATCTTAACGCCAAAGTGGTGACCTCGACCAACGGTGATACTTGGACTATGACAGATACCGGAGTGCAGGACAATCTGACAGGTATTGCTTTTGGCACAAATCAGTATGTTGCTGTTTCCGATTATGGCGGAATTTATTCTTCAGTTAACGGAACCTCATGGACAGAGAGATTTAAAAATGGGGATTTTGCATTTAATACAGTAGCTTACTTGAATAATCAATTTGTAGCTCTTGGGATGAAATACAATAGTACTACTTATGAGCAAGAGAGCGTTGTTATCGCAAAATCATCAGATGGAATACAGTGGAATGTGCCCTTAGAGATTGGGTTCCCCAATACTTCTTTAAAGGGAATTGCCTATGATGGCAGAGCTTATATTCTGGTTGGAGAAGATACACTTAGCCAGCAGGCAGTAATTCTAATCACAGAAGATGTGGTAACTTTTACGAAGGTTACAATATCAGCTAGCGCACTAAATAATATCAGCTTTGGTAATGGAAGTTTTCTGGCTGTTGGATTGAAGGGGGAGTTATTCTCTTCGGCAGACGGATCCACGTGGACTCAGGAAATATCAGAGCTTACTTCTAATCTTAATGGCATTATTTACGATGGTACTAACTTTAAGGTCGTGGGGGATTATTTTACTAAAATGACCCTGAACCTAGGACCTACTCTTGCATATAGCATCACCGCCTCAGCGGCGACGTTGACACCTGTTGTAGGTGTAGATAATGGGATTACGCTGACCGTGAAAAATTCGCTGGGCGATACGGATACAACGTTCACCGGATCAAAAGAAGTGACGGTAACGGGTTATGGTGTTGCGCCGGACGGAACGTACGGAAGCTTAGGAAGCACCGCTTTAGCGGCTTCACCGAGCAAGATCAACGTTAATTTCGTTGATGGTGTAGCTCAGGTGAACCTGAAGCTGAATAAAGCGGGAGCACAGGCTGTTGTGTTCAGCCAAGCAGGCGTAACCTCGCCAGCGGCAACAGCGCTGAACATTGCACCTGTCGCAGGTAGCACAGCGACAATGAAGCTGACTACGGGCGTAAGTGCTCCGCAGGCTAACGGCGGCAGCTTCGCGCAGCAGCCAGTGATAACGCTGCTGGACCAGTTTGGGAATGTGAATATTGGCGACAACAGTACGGTTGTTACTGTGTCGAAGAAGGATGCAGGAAGCTGGACGTTAACGGGAAATACGACGTTGACGGCAGTAGCGGGCGTCATTTCCTTTACGGATCTGGGAGCTACGAATGCAGCTGGAATCACAGGAGCCCAACTGGCATTTGATGCGACAGGTCTTGCAGAGATCACTAGCGCTACCGTGAATCTTCCACAGCCACAGGGAGCGCAAAGCATTACCGCCTCAGCGGCGACGTTGACACCAGTTGTAGGTGTAGATAATGGCATTACGCTGACCGTGAAGAATTCGCTGGGCGACACGGATACTCTGTTTACCGGAACAAAAGAAGTGACGGTAGCGGGTTATGATGTTGCGCCGGACGGAACGTACGGAAGCTTAGGAAGTACCGCTTTGGCCGCTTCACCGAGCAAGATCAACGTTGATTTCGTTGAGGGTGTAGCGCAGGTGGATCTGAAGCTGAACAAAGCTGGCGCGCAAGCGGTTATGTTCAGCCAAGCAGGCGTAGCCACGCCAGCAGCAACAGCGCTGAACATTGCACCTGTCGCAGGTAGTACAGCGACAATGAAACTGACCACAGGCGTAAGTGCGCCGCAGGCCAATGGCGGCAGCTTCGCGCAGCAGCCAGTAATTACTTTGCTGGATCAGTTTGGAAATGTAAACATTGGCGACAACAGTACAGTTGTTACTGTGTCGAAGAAGGACGCAGGGAGCTGGACATTGACGGGAAATACGACGTTGACGGCAGTAGCGGGCGTCATTTCCTTTACGGATCTGGGAGCTACGAATGCAGCTGGAATCACAGGAGCCCAACTGGCATTTGATGCGACAGGTCTTGCAGAGATCACTAGCGCTACCGTGAATCTTCCACAACCACAGGGAGCGCAAAGCATTACCGCCTCAGCGGCGACTTTGACACCTGTCGTAGGCGTGGATAATGGCATTACGCTGACCGTGAAGAATTCGCTGGGCGATACGGATACAACGTTCACCGGAACAAAAGAAGTGACGGTAGCGGGTTATGATGTTGCGCCGGACGGAACGTACGGAAGCTTAGGAAGTACCGCTTTGGCCGCTTCACCGAGCAAGATCAACGTTGATTTCGTTGCGGGTGTAGCGCAGGTGGATCTGAAGCTGAACAAAGCTGGCGCGCAAGCGGTTGTGTTTAGCCAAGCAGGCGTAGCCACGCCAGCGGCAACAGCGCTGAATATTGCACCTGTCGCAGGTAGCACAGCGACAATGAAGCTGACTACGGGCGTAAGTGCCCCGCAGGCCAATGGCGGTAGCTTCGCGCAGCAGCCAGTACTTACTTTGCTGGATCAGTTTGGGAATGTAAACATTGGCGACAGCAGTACGGTTGTTACTGTGTCGAAGAAGGACACTGGAAGCTGGACGTTGACGGGGAATACGACGTTGACGGCAGTAGCGGGCTTCATTTCCTTTACAGATCTGGGAGCTACGAATGCAGCTGGAATCACCGGAGCCCAACTGGCATTTGATGCGACAGGTCTTGCAGAGATCACTAGTGCTACCGTGAATCTTCCACAGCCACAGGGAGCGCAAAGCATTACCGCTTCAGCGGCGACGTTGACACCTGTTGTAGGTGTGGATGATGGGATTACGTTGACCGTGAAGAACTCACTGGGCAATACAGATACAACGTTCACCGGAACAAAAGAAGTGACGGTATCAGGTTATGGCGTTGCGCCGGACGGAACGTACGGAAGCGTGGACGGCATTGCTTTGGCAGCTTCACCGAGCAAGATCAACGTTGATTTCGTTGAGGGTGTAGCACAGGTGAACCTGAAGCTGAACAAAGCGGGAGCACAAGCTGTTGTGTTCAGCCAAGCAGGCGTAACCTCGCCAGCGACAACAGCGCTGAACATTGCACCTGTCGCAGGTAGCACAGCGACAATGAAGTTGACTACAGGCGTAAGTGCGCCGCAGGCCAACGGCGGCAGCTTCGCGCAGCAACCAGTGATAACGCTGTTGGATCAGTTTGGGAATGTAAACATTGGCGACAACAGTACGGTTGTTACTGTGTCGAAGAAGGACACTGGAAGCTGGACGTTGACGGGGAATACGACGTTGACAGCAGTAGCGGGCCTCATTTCCTTTACGGATCTGGGAGCTACGAATGCAGCTGGAATCACCGGAGCCCAACTGGCATTTGATGCGACAGGTCTTACAGAGATCACTAGTGCAGTTATTGACCTTACCTGGCCTGAACTTGCTGCGCCAAGCATTGAGTCTGTAACAGCAGGGAACGGACATATTCGAATTACTTGGAGTCCCGTATATGGTACCGATAGTTACGCTGTATATCAGTCTACAGCTTCAGGTGTTTATGGAGCTGAGATAGCTACTATAAGTGGCTCTGAGAACAGTTATGATGCTGTAGGATTAATTAATGGAACTGCTTATTATTTTATTGTTAAGGCTGTTAATCCTGATGGTATCAGTGCGGCTTCCAATGAAGTAACTAGAACGCCTCAAGTTCCAGCACCGGGTGCGCCAATACTTCATTCACCTGTGGCAAGTAATGGCCTCATCGGCTTAACATGGGATCCGGTGAAGGGTGCGATTGGATACACTATATATCAAGGTATTACTTCCGGAATCTATGAGACCCAAGTGGCTACAGTAAGCGAATCCGTCTACAACTATGATGTGACAGGGTTAACTAATGGCCAATCTTATTATTTCGTAGTTAAGGCATCTAATCCGGGCGGGGAGAGTGCAGCTTCTAACGAAGTCAGCACGAAACCAAGAACATCACCATCTGCACCTACGGACTTAATAGCAGTAGCGGGAGATGGCGAGGCGACTGTGACATTTGCAGTTCCTGATTCGAACGGGGGAACTCCAATTACGAATTATGAGGTTACTGCTTCTCCGGGTAATATCGTAACAGTTGGGGCAACAAGTCCAATAAAGGTAACAGGTCTAGCGAATGGAACCACTTATTCGTTTACAGTTAAAGCGATTAATAGCGCTGGTAGTAGTGTAGCTTCTGAAGTTTCGAACTCCGTGACACCGAAGTCATCAACGGAGGTTGAGGTTACACCTACACCGCCAACACCAACGCCAACAGAATCACCGACATCAACACCGACTGCACCACCTTCAACAACTGCACCAACTGCAACAGCAGGATCCACTGCTACAGCTACAGCTACACCATCTAGTAGCATGGTTGAGGTATTGGTGAACGGTAAGGTTGAAAATGCCGGAACAGCAACGATATCTGAGCAAAACGGGCAGACGGTTACCACGATTGTTGTAGATCAGGCAAAAATAGAGCAACGTATCGAAAAGGAAGACCAGAATGCAATTATAACTATTCCTGTGACTGCGACTTCAGATGTGATTATTGGTGAGCTTAATGGCCAAATCATAAAAGATATGGAGCAGAAGCAGGCGCTGCTAATTATTCGTACTCCAAAGGGTACTTATACAATATCAGCAGCACAGATTGATATCAGTGCAATTTCAAAACAGTTTGGCACAGACATTGCTCTACAAGATGTGAAGGTGCAGATTTCAATTTCTGTTCCGACTGCGGATGTACTGAAAAGAATAGAAATGTTGGCAGCCAATGAAAAACTAACGCTGGTAGCTCAGCCATTAGATTTCACGGTGAAAGTTACTTACGCTGGAAATACTGTTGAGCTGAGTAAGTTTAAGACTTATGTGGAAAGAACTATTCCCCTTGTAGATGGTGTAGACCTTAAGAAGATCACAACTGGGCTAGTGCTTGAAACGGGGGGGACGATCCGTCATGTACCCACACAGATTGTTGCCATTGATGGCAAACACTTTGCGAAAATACACAGTTTAACGAACAGTACGTATTTTGTAGTTCAAGACTCACAGAACTTCAAGGATGTCGTCAACCACTGGGCTAAGGACATTGTCAATGAGATGGCTTCCCGTAAGGTTATTAATGGAGTCGGCGACGATTTGTTTAACCCTAATCAGGAGATTACACGTGCAGAATTTGCGGCGATTATCGTACGTGGATTGGGATTGAAGTTGGAAAGCGGGACAACATCCTTTACGGATGTAAAGGTCTCAGATTGGTATAATGATGCGGTGCAGACAGCTTACTCCTATAAGCTAATCAACGGTTTTGAAGATGGAGCGTTCCATCCAACAGACAAGATTACTAGGGAACAGGCGATGAGTATTATTGCTAAAGCAATGGTGATTACCGATTTGAAGACTAAACTTTCTTCCAAAGAAGCAAGCGAGCTGCTGAGTATTTACACGGATGCGAATGAAGCATCGGGCTGGGCGAAGAGTGGCATCGCAGACAGCCTGCAAGCAGGAATCATCACGGGCAGAAGTGGAAATGTACTTGCCCCACAAGCCTTCATTACGAGAGCAGAAGTTGCGGCTATCATCCAAAGATTGCTGCAACAATCAGATTTGATTTAATACACGGTTCTGGTTTGAGAGGATCCTTCATGCAGGAAGAGCTGCGGAGGGTCCTCTTTATTTTATTAGGTCAGAGACAATCATTTGTTGCTTTTTTATTGACAAGAAGAAAAATCCAGTTAATAATAACATATGAACACATGTTCATATGTTATTATTAACTGGAGCTTTTGAATGTAACTGCGCAGGGCTAAGAATACTATCTAGCTGAAGGTAATAGGAGGTTAAGCATGATGAACAAGAAGAACAAACGCAATCATCAGGTCGAGAATGTACACGGGCAACAGGCCAATCACGATCACAGTAACCATGACCACGCTCACGAAGGACACAGTCACTCCCATGGCTCTCACGGGCATCAACATTTTGATCCTAGTGGAAATAAAAAAGGGCTTTTGATTGCATTGATCATTACGGTTGGAATTATGTTTTTGGAGTTTTTTGGTGGGTTGATTACTAACAGCTTAGCCCTGTTATCGGACAGTGGGCATATGCTAAACGATGCAAGCTCTCTAGCATTAAGCCTAGTAGCGGTCTGGTTTGCAACTAAACCTGCTTCTCCGAACAAAACGTACGGATTTCATCGATTTGAAATTTTGGCAGCACTCTTAAACGGAGTTACTCTATTTGTAGTTGCTGGATTTATCATTGTAGAAGCTTATGGGCGATTTTTTGAGCCGCCGACGGTTGCCAGTGGTTCTATGATGCTGATCGCAAGTATTGGTCTTTTAGCCAATGTGGCTAGTGCATGGTCGCTTATGAGAAAAGGGGATGTGAAAAATAACATTAATCTCCGTAGTGCTTATCTCCATGTGCTTGGTGATGCTTTAGGTTCAGTAGGGGCGATTATTGCCGGTTTAATCATGATGATTTTTGGCTGGTATGTTGCTGATCCAATCATAAGCGTACTGGTTGCTCTATTGATTCTTAGAGGGGCATGGGGAATTATCAAACATACCGTTCACGTCCTTATGGAAGGCACCCCGATTACAATTAATCCAGCTGAAGTAAAGGAAATCCTCGAAAGCATTGAGGGGGTTAAAAATGTTCATGACCTGCATATCTGGACCATTACTTCGGGCTTAGATTCACTCAGCTGTCATATCTTAATTGAAGAGGAAGCAGATGACCAACGCATTTTGCAGCAAGCGATTCGGTTAATTGCCGATCATTTCAAAATTCAACATACAACCATTCAGGTTGAAACTTCAGCTATAGTTCATGAAGAATTGAAAATCTAATCAATGATTTATTTTTTGAATAGAATAGGGGGGCTATAGTATAATAAAAATACGAGGAAAGGGGTGATCGGTGCATGGATAATCTGACTCACGAGCATGAATCATGCAGTACGGATGAGCGGAAAAGTCATCACTCAGATAAAACTAAAAAGAATTTGATTAGCCGGCTCAATAGAATTGAAGGCCAAGTTAGAGGGCTAAAAGGGTTAATTGAAAAAGACACCTATTGTGATGATGTGCTGCATCAAATCTCCTCGGTCCAATCTGCATTGAACGGCGTGGGCAAGCTTTTGCTGGAGCATCATATGAAAAGTTGTGTGGTGGAACGTATCCAGGATGGTGAGAACGAGGTACTGGATGAACTATTAGTTACCATCAATAAATTAATTAGATAATTGATCAATCGGAAGGATTCCTTGGAATCCTTTTTTATTTGCTCAAATTGGGTATATATAGAGTAGGGGACTATCCTAATTTGTAATTTCGAGAGGAGAATGTGTTATGGCACATCAAAACTACAAAGAGTGTATCGAAGAGTGTTTAAAATGTATGGTAGCTTGCAATCACTGTTACTCAGCTTGTTTGGATGAGGATCATGTGGGGATGATGAAGGAGTGCATTCGCCTGGATCGTGAATGTGCAGATATATGCGAGTTCGCAGCTCATGCGATGTCGATGAACAGTAAATATGCAAAAGAGATTTGTTTAGCTTGTGCAGAAGCATGTGAAGCCTGTGGCAACGAATGCCAAAAGCATGATCATGAACATTGCCAGCAATGTGCAGAAGCTTGTTTTGCTTGTGCAAAAGTTTGCCGTGAAATGGCGGCGTAAATTAAAGATTGAAACTGAAAGGGCTGCAGCGGCAGCCCTTTATTCATGAATAGGATACCAAATCTAAGGGCAACTAGTGAGGTTTTGTAAAATTATTAAGCAATATAGGTAAATATAGTGTTAAAATTTATTGAAATAATACCTTTATAATCAAGAGATATAGATGCCATAGGGGATGGCTGAGAAAAACAAACAGTTATGAGAGGGATGTTAACGACGGTATGATCAATCTTAGTCCAGAACGACTCCAGCAAGTTAGCTACATAGGGATTACTGAGGCTGATTTAGAATTATTAAAAAGCAAGGAGAAAGAATTCAACTTAATCGTTAGCTCATTGGTTGAGGAGCTGTATAAACAGATGACAATGGAGCCAGAGCTGCTCCACATCATTGAGCAGCACAGTACACTGGATCGATTGAAAGAAACACAGCAGTGGTATTTTTTATCTATGGCCGCTGGTGTGATCGATGAAGCATTTATTGAAAGACGTTTGCTTATCGGGAAAATCCATTCTCGTATTGGATTAACAACAAATTGGTATTTGGGGACGTACATATTATATCTGGATTTGGCTACTGCTTATTTTGAACGGATATTACCAAACGAGTGGAAGCCTGTTATTCATGCCTTAACCAAGATGTTTAATCTCGATTCACAGCTCGTTCTTGAAGCCTATGAAGTGGATGAAAAAGCAAAAATTGAAAACTTGCTGGAGAAGCAAAATCACCTGCTTACAGGAGTGAGTTCAGCCGTTCAGGAGCTAGTATCTTTGATGGTTCAATTAAAGGATAGCAGTGAATCGATCGAAAGTTTAGCTAGTAAAAATGCTGATTATCAAGAGAAAACGCATCAAACGGTATTATATTTGGACAAAGAGGTGGAGTCTATTCATCAAGTGGGTACGATGATTAGAGAAGTGGCAGATCATACGCATCTTTTAGGCTTAAATGCGGCTATCGAAGCCGCCAGAGCTGGGGAGTTTGGAAGAGGTTTTGAAGTTGTGGCTAATGAAGTTCGTAAGCTAGCCCGCCGCTCAAAGGATTCATTGGTAACCATTGACCAGAAGCTAGACAATATCAATGCCACACTCTCCAAGGTGAAAAAAGAATCGGAACATAACTCGATATATTCCAAGGATCAGGTCAAAAGCTCTCAAGAGCTGGCTTCCTTCGTGAACTTAATTGAAAAAGTGACCGCTGAGTTAGAGAGCTTGAAATGAAGCTGCCACGGATTGAAACACTCCTTCAGAAAATTCTGAGGAGTGTTTTTTTGTTTGAAATATAAAAAGTGATTAGCGGTATAGCTTAGACATCAGTTTTGGAGACACCGTTTAAGCTGGGCACATAATCAGCAGCCTTATCGATGTTCACCATCTGAGCGGCTTCATTGAAATTGTTGTTATTCTCCGCATTGTTTTTCTTACTTGGTTGATGTTTACCTGGAGCTTCTTTGGGATTGGCGTTATTTTTGGGCATGACATTCACCTCCATATTCTTCACCTAGTATGAGAAGGTAGTTTGAATTTTATGCCAGCAGTTGACAAGTGTATCATTAAAAGATATAGTTCATTTAATGATATATCTTTTAATGATATATATGGGGAGGTGATTAAGTGTCAAGAACAGACTCATTGGAAATGGGAGAGCTCACAGACACTGCTTTTTATATTCTCTTGTCTTTAGTCGAAGCCAAACATGGATATTTGATTATGAAATCGATCGAAACGATGACGAACAATCAATTTTCAATTGGGCCTGCTTCCATGTATACAACCATTAAGAAGCTGTTAGCGGCTGAATTTATTGAGCTGTATAAAGAAGAAGAGGATGACAAACGAAAAACGTATATTGCAACAGAAAAAGGGATTGGATTGCTAAGAAAAGAAGTAGAGCGCCGAAAAGAAATGATTAGACATGCAGAACAAATTCTCAAATAAAAGGTGGGGAATAGGCATGAAGAATACAAAATATGTGACCAGCGGGGGCTTAGCTTTTACTGAAAAAGGAGATATGCAGAAATTGAGTAAGTATGCCAAAAGGGGCTGGCTCCTGGAAAGCTTTGCACCATTTGGTTATAAGTTAAGAAAGGGAGATCCCCAGACTTTTGAGTACAGTGTAGATTATCACACGAATGTCGATGAGGAGTATTATTTGATTTTTGAAGATGCCGGATGGACCTATGTCTGTTCTGCCGGAAATGGGTTTCATATCTTTCGGGCAGCTGCAGGCACGGCGCCTATCTACTCGGACACTGGGACCCTCATTGACAAATATGAACGTGAAAAGAAAACGATGAGCAAAGCAGCCTTGCCATTGCTTATAGCTTTGATTGTTTTTATCTTCCTGGCGATCTTGGGCGTTAATGGATGGTTACCTGAGATCGTGAGGAATATCAGCCTAGTGTTAGTAGTGGTCACACTTTGTATGTTGGTCTTTCCGGGTCTTCCATACATTGCGTATCGATTTAAATTAAATAAATTACGAGAATAGCGAATGGATTTTTATCTAAAGGATGTTTGCACAGCCATGAATGAAGTTGGTTGTGGAACCATCCTTTTTTTAGTTGAGGAGTGAGAACAAATCTAAGTCTCAGATATATAGTACTAATGATCTATTAATGGAATCGCTTATATATTAATTCCATATTCTGTATTACAATGATAGCGAATACGAATTAGCTTGCTATTTTCTTTCAAATTTATTACCACAATTGAAGAGGAGGCAATGAATGATGAAGAAGGATGCAAAGCTTAGGTTGAGTTGGAAAAGCCTTATTGTCGTATGCTTGGTAATTAGTATTCTTCCTGCCGGTTCCGCGTTTGCAGCAGTGAACAAACCATTTCCGCAACACACCACCTACACGAGTGGTTCTATCAAGCCGAACAATGTAACCCAGACCAGTATGGATAATTCAGTGAAGACCAAATGGGATGCGTGGAAAACGGCCTATCTCAAACCAGCTGGCACTGGAAAATATTACGTTAAGTATAATTCAGCTGGAGAAACGGTATCTGAAGCACATGGTTACGGGATGTTGTTCACAGTTTTGATGGCTGGTTATGACAGCAATGCTCAGACTTATTTTGACGGCTTATATAATTATTACAAGGCTCATCCAAGTGCAATTAATCCTTATTTGATGTCCTGGAAGCAAAACAGCAGCTTTCAAAACATTGAAGGCGAGGATTCTGCTACAGATGGAGATATGGATATAGCTTTCTCATTGCTGCTTGCGGACAAGCAGTGGGGAAGTAGTGGTACGATCAATTATTTACAAGCTGCAAAAGATATCATTAATGCGATTATGGACAATGAGATTAACCAGACACAGTGGACGATCCGTCTAGGTGACTGGGCGAATAGCGGCTCGTATAATACGGCAACTAGACCTTCGGATTTCATGCTAAATCATCTAAAAGCATTCCAACAGGCTACAGGAGATACCCGCTGGACGAATGTTATCGATAAAACGTACACGATTATAAATAGCCTTTATACGGGTTATAGCTCTAGCACTGGACTCTTGCCTGATTTCGTTGTTTACTCTGGTGGTGTGTATAAACCTGCTGCGGCGAATTTCCTTGAGGATGCCAATGACGGGAATTACAATTACAATTCTTGTCGTACCCCATGGCGGATCGCAACAGATTATTTGATTACTGGAGACAGCAGGGCACTTACTCAGCTCAATAAGATGAATAGCTGGATTAAGACTAAAGTAAGCAGTACACCCGGTAGTATAAAAGATGGGTACAAGCTAAACGGAACCGTATTTGGAAGTTACAATAGCGGTGCTTTCTATGCTCCATTTGGAGTCAGTGCGATGACCTCATCAACTTACCAAAGCTGGTTGAATTCTCTCTGGAGCCACACAGCAAGCAGTGCTGCAGAAGATTACTATGAAGACAGCATCAAGCTGTTTTCGATGATCGTTATGTCTGGTAACTGGTGGACCTATTAAGAGAACGTATAGTTAGAAAAAGGCTGTCCCCAAAACGTTCATGCCCAAAACCATAAAAGTCAAACAGAACAGCGATTTCCCTAATATTGGGGAATCGCTGTTCTGCATTTTTGGTCAACTACTGTTTGCTTCAGTAGATTATGGGCAAGTGAAAGCCACCTGATCTCTATCGTCACTTTTTTGTGCCGCAAAGCAGAAATCACTGGAATCCCCGAGATCCTCGAAATCCTCGAAATCGCCGAGATCCCCGAAATCCCCGAAATCCCCGAAATCCCCGAAATCTTCGTTTGTTCTTCGGTTATCCAAATACACTTTGCGGTTTCATCATTCGGCGTACGGCGGAGCATCCTTTATTTGATAACCAATTGAATCAAGGGGCGTACCTAATGATGCTCCAAATGATGCTCCAAATGATGCAATAAGTGAAGCACTGATACAGCAATTAGGGAATTTCTCCCTGAAATTCAGAGATTTCTGTTCATCAGACATATAATTAGGGAAAACTTCCCTAAATTTTGGCCGATTCAGTAACTAATAAAGAAATCCCCCTGATTATTAGGGAGGAATTCCCTGATTTCGTCCTTTTAGAGCCAAAATCGGCTATTTTCAGGGAGTATTTCCCTAATTAGTTTACACTTACGCTGCACATCGCACATCGCACATCGCACATCGCACATCGCACATCGCACATCGCACATCGCACATCGCACATCGCACATCGCACATCGCACATCGCCCATCGCACATCGCCCATCGCACATCGCCCATCGCACATCGCCCATCGCACATCGCCCATCGCACATCGCTCACCATTTCACTATTTTTGGGACAACCATTCTGAAGACTTTGCGGCATACAGATAAGCAGTACCGCAAAAGAATTGTGGTTTTAACGAACGTTGTTTTCGGTGAAACGTCCTGCCTGGTTATATACAATTGGATTAAATAGGAAGATATAGTTCCTTATATCTAAAAAGGGTAGGTGATAATATTGCTCTCAGACAAGAAACAATCTCTTCTATTTATTATTATCGTATGGGCAATGGCGTTAGGGATGTTGCTGCTTCCGGAATCGGCACAAGGTCTGTATGGATTTACTCCTTTTTTCGCAGTATGTATCATGATGTTTCTGATTGTGAGAGATGGATACAGTACTGAGGGATGGAGAAGGATGGGCTTCAAATTTAGGGGAGGCAAAGAATATATATTGGCTTTAGTTATTCCCTTAGGTTCACTGGGAGCGGGATATGCTGTCTATTGGATGGGATGGAACTCAAGCTTAATTTCTCCAGATTCATGGATCAAGACTGCTATATATTTGCTCGTTTACATTGTTCTTGGTTCATTATCTGCTTTGGGGGAAGAGATCGGTTGGAGGGGCTGGCTGCTCCCGCGTTTTCAATGGATGGGAAGAGTAAGTTCTAGTGTAACAATGGGCTTAATCTGGGCTATATGGCATTATCCGGCGATTCTTGGGCCGCGTGCTTATCATTCCTCTGGAAGCCGCTGGCTCGTGGTGGTGCTCTTTACCTTATCTGTTATGTTTGCGGGCATCATTATAAATGAACTGCGTCTGTCCTCCGGTAGTATTTGGCCGGCAGTGCTTTTACACGGAACTAATAATGCTGTAGACAGTGTTTTGCACAATATTACTGTCAGTTCTTCACCTATGTTGGAGTATGTAGCCGGGGAGAGTGGTTGGGTTCCAGTGATTTTATATGGCTGCGTAGCTATATGGATTCTGAATCAAAACCACAGAGTGAACCAGCAAAAAGCCAGGTTAGAGCTATAATTCAATGCGGATATTTAGAGGAGAAGGAATATCATGCATAAAAGTATATAATTTCCTTTGTGATTCATATAAAATGGTAGGGGAATACCAACTAAGAATAGAGATATGTATAATTTTGTTCGTTCGGGGGATTTGAAATGACAGTAAAACTCCGCCAGTTATTCATATCAGGGTTACTTTGCATTTTTGTTTTTCTTATTATTCATTTTGTATGGGTCATTCACTCTAACATCTTGCTTGGCGTTGGTCTGGAGCAGAATGAAGAAGGCCAATATTATATTGCTGAGGCAGACGTTTCAAGCGAAGGGTATAAACAGAATCTAAGGGAAGGGGATATCTTATTACGGGTTAATGGAAACCCGATTGATAAAGTGGATGAACCTGTGAGATATGGAAGCTTAACTCAGGTTCAATCCGTTGACCTTCTTCGTAACTCCAAAGGGGGGGCTCCACTTGCTTTGCATTATGATATTGAGAATAAGTCCTCCATCTATCATACGTTTACTCAGCTTGTAGTCCCTGGAGCGACATTTGTTTTTTTTGCCGTGTTAAGCCTTCTATTATACCGCAGGAGAAGTGGGGATCGCTCAGCAGAGCTGCTGATTTTATTCTTTTTATTAGTCGGAATAACTTACTTTGCGGGATATGCCTCAAGTAGATCTGATCTTATAGGTAGAATCGCGATGGGTTGCGTGTTGCCTTTAATTCCACTGGTTTTTATTCACTTTCTCCAAGTATATCTGAAACGATTTGATGTATTAGTTCTATCTACTACTGTAATCAAAATATACTATGGCCTGGTCATTTTACTAAGCCTATTTTCCACCTCCAGTCTAATGGTTTACTCCTGGGATAGATCCTTGTATTCCTTTATAAGGTTAATTATTATTGGGTTCTTTGTTTTCGGAATTTTTTACAGCATATTTAAGCTGCTATATTTATACATTACTTATCGAAGCACAGCGCTTAAATCGATGTTTAAAATTATGCTTACCGGACAAATCCTTGCGTTTACACCGTTTGTTCTCTTCTCAGCTGCACCCATTGCTGTTGGGGTCAACTTGATCCCTTACGAAATTACTACGATCTTTTTGTTTTTGATGCCAGTTACTTATTTTTATCTGCTGACGGCTAGGCAACTATTTGATATTGATTTCGCTTTTAATCGGTTTAAATATTATTTACTAATTGCTTTTTTCCCCGCGCTAATGATTGTAGCCGTGCTTGCGATCATTCAGAGCAGGCAAGAGTATGATTGGATCAAATGGATTCAGATGTTTTTGGTTGTATATTTATCTATTACAATCTTTTTATTCTTTAAGGAGAAAATAGATTATTATTTCCGGCCTAAACTGTTCCGTGAGCTTTATCATTATCAAGGTAGTCTGGAGCGATTCTCGAAGCAAATCTCCAAGGTGATGAAGCGGTCTGATTTGGAGGCTGCAATTTACAAGGAAATCAATGAGATTTTACCGGTTAGTCGGTCTGCTTTTTTTGAGAGAGATGAGGATATGAGTAACCTCGAACAAATAGTCGACAATTCGGGCCAAGAGATCAACATAGAATTTGTATCGAAATCTCCAGTTTTTAAGGTAGGAGAAGTAGTTCAACTCAAACAGGGGATCTTGCTCGTAATCGGACGTCACCAAAAAAAATTTCATCTCCTCTGGATTGATCATAAGAAGAACCATACAAAGCTTAATTCGGATGAGCTTAACTGGTTAAATACCCTCGCAAATTATGCGAGTATTGTCTATGAGAATTTATATCTTATTGAAGGCTTGATTGAAGACCTTGAAGCAGAGATGAATAAAGAGCTACATGCAGCACCATGGGTTCTACGCCTGATCTTTAATTTATCAGAGAAAGAACGCAGAAAGCTGGCGGCGGATTTACATGATTCTGCTCTTCAGGATCAGCTCATTTGGCTTCGCAGGCTGGAAACACTGATCTCCGATCACGATATTGACGCGGATATTTTACCAGAGCTGCTTCAGATTAAAGAGGGACTTCTGGATGTGATATATCAGATTAGGGAGACCTGCAATGAACTGCGTCCGCCGCTGCTAAGAGAGACCGGAATTGTGAAGGCACTGGAACTATTATTTGAGTATGCCCAACTGCAATCTAACTACATAATCACCTTTACATCCAGTCCGATTGGTGAGCTAAGTGATGATTTGGTGATTGCGTTGTATCGAATAGTACAGGAGCTCCTGCGGAATGCCGGGAAACATGCCAAGGCGAATCAGATTGAAATTGAGCTGGACCAGCAAGAGCATCTCTATTTCCGATATAAGGATGATGGGATTGGCATGAATATAGTTGATATCAGGGAATCTTTTCAGCATATGGGCCTGTCCGGCATCAAAGAACGTGTTGCGAGCTTAGAGGGGAAATGCACTTTTAACTCGGAGAAAGGGAAGGGACTGGAGGTTATTATTTATTTACCGACAATAGCTTTTGTAGAAAAAAAGCACAGAGGAGACGATGACGATGATACGTATCTTGTTGGTTGATGATCATCCTTCTGTCGGAGAAGGAACTAAAACTATGATTGAGCAGGACGCGGATATGGAGGTTACTTTTGTTTTGTCAGCGATGGAAGCTTTGGATAGGCTGGAGCAACAAGAATTTGATGTAATCTTATGCGACCTCAACATGCCTACGATCAGCGGACTTGAATTCGCCAAAAGAGCCGTTCAACGTGATCCTGAATCTAAAGTGGTGATTTATACCGGATATGAAATCAGTGCTCATTATAATCTTTTGATGGAGTCAGGGGTCACAGGATTTATCTCTAAGACAGCTTCCCGAGAACAGTTGTTAAATACTATTCGTTGTGCGCTGAGGAATGAGGCGGTCATTCCGGTGTCTTTACTTAAACAGCTACGAAGAAATGATATCAAGATTTCTAATCACCGGGATAATCGTCTGCTTGAAGAAGTGTCCATTAATCAAAGAGAACAGGAAATACTCCAAGAAGTAGCTAGTGGAAAAAGCAATAAAGACATAGCCAGCAAGCTTTTAATGTCACAACGAACTGTGGAGTATAACCTGACGAGAATCTTTGAGAAGCTTAGTGTACATTCCAGATCCGAAGCTATAGTGGAAGGAAAGCGACTGGGTCTTGTTAGGATGGAGACTTTCTAAGTTGAATAATCATAAGAGTGCTGGAGACAGCGAGGGTTCCCAGTAGAAGAAATATGTCTCCTTCAAATTGGCCGCCTAAGATCATCATTGCAATAAATTGAATAACGGCGACGATCAATCCGATCTGGAAAAATCGGTATTTGCCTTGCTTGATCGCAACATACATCTGAATGACCCCTACATTTAATAGAACATAAATAACAACGGCAATCGCTATCCACAGCCATTTAGCTTCCTCTGTTCCAGCAAATGTGGACCACATCGCGAGTGGAAGGGCATAACAATTAATCCCTATTAGAGTAATGGCCCATACAACCCAATACATAGTTTTGTTAGTTTTATTCATGGTGTTAAGCACCTCACTTTTGCATCTTGATCGTCATTACCTGTAATTCATAATTCTGAACCATTCCGGTATTTAGTTGTATTATTCTGAAGAAATCAAGGAGGAACATCCATATGATTGACATGAACCAAATATTTCTGATTACAGATATCCCAGGTTACTCGCCGCAAATCAGCCGACTTTTATCCATGATGAACTATGCAAGATATACAACATTAGAAGCCGTTAAGGGTCTATCTATGGAACAACTGGATTATTTATTAGACCCACAGAGTAACTCTATTGGAGCGTTATTATTGCACTACGCTGCGGTAGAATTTGCATATCAAGTGGCAACGTTTGAGCAAAGAGATTTGTCTGAAGAAGAGCTAACAAGATGGGGGCCAGCATTAAATTTAGGCGATGAAGGACGAGCCAATATTAAGGGGAATGATCTGAGCTATTATTTAGATCGCCTAAATGAAGTTAGACAAAAGACTTATGAATTATTCGCAACCGTCGATGATAATTGGTTATATACTGAAGAGGAATTCTGGCATAACAAACCTGCGAACTACTATTTTATGTGGTTTCACGTTTTTGAGGATGAAATCAATCATAGAGGCCAGATTAGGCTGATCCGAAAAAGAGCACTAGCTTAAGAAAGGAGGCGCGCGAATGGAGTACATAGAGAAAAATATAAAGCCTTTATTTAAGAAATATCCGCTGCTCTCGAAATTTGTATTAACAGTGGTGATTATAGACATCGTTTATTACGCCGGCAAACAAGTTGGAGGATTAGCTTATTACCTCATGCACTAATTTCTTTTGAAAATAAGTCGAATAGAGAAGGCGAGTTCCACTCATTTTGAGTGTGAATTCGCCTTTTTATATTGCTTAACCTAAATATCTGCTGTAGGTCTGACTCTTCCATGTGGCTATCCAGTTCATTATCAGTTCACACAAATTTGTTAGGATATGAAACATCAAAAGAGATATAGAGCATGACCAGGAGAGGAAGAGAAATAAATGAAAATATTAGAAGTTAAACATGTAAAGAAATCATATACTTTGTACGGTAAAGAAAAGGTGCCAGTACTCCATGATGTGAATCTAAGCTTTGAGACAGGTGAATTCGTCTCTATTCTAGGTGAGTCTGGCTGCGGAAAGTCCACACTGATGAACATCATTGGGGGAATGGACTCCGATTATGAAGGCGAGGTCCTTGTCCGCGGAAAGAATTTAAGCACGATGACCGAAAAGGAAATGGATGATTATCGCAAGAACAATATTGGATTCGTTTTTCAAAATTTCAATCTGATCCCGCATCTGTCAGTTTTGGAGAATGTTACAGTGGCGATGCAGATGACGGATACCAGTGAGAAGGACCGTAATAAACGTGCTATAGATATTTTGACTGAGGTAGGCTTGAAAGAGCACCTGAAAAAACGTCCGAATCAGCTGTCCGGTGGACAGAAGCAAAGAGTGTCCATCGCCCGCGCGCTAGCGAATAATCCTGATATTATTTTGGCAGATGAACCTACAGGGGCCTTGGACAAGGATACCGGCGATCAAATTTTAGCCTTATTGGACAGCATAGCCAAAAGAGGCATATTGGTCATTACCGTGACCCACTCACAGAAAGTAGCCGACTCTGGTACCCGTATCGTAAAGGTTGAAGAAGGAAGGATTAAAGATGATATTCAGTTAAAGGACCGCTCTTTGATTAGTTACGATGGAGGAGAGGGGTCATCCCGGAATCTCAGTTTATTTGCATCTTTTAAAATGGCTCTGCAGAACATGAAGCTCAACGCCAAACGTAATGTATTGGTAGCTTTGGGTGGGTCTATTGGTATTTTAAGCGTACTGTTGATGCTTTCCTTAGGGAATGGAATTACGAACTATATGAATGACGAAATTAATTCAAGTATGGATCCTTTACTCGTGGATATAACTAAACCCAATGAAGAAGCTAAAGGTATGCAAGGTCCAGAGGCAATGATGTTGCCCGGCGAAACGTTTACGGCTGCCGATATTGAAACCATCAGAAATATTCCAAATGTTGATTATGTAGAAACCATCACTTCCATTTCGGGCAAATCTACTATGGTTTATGCAGATCAGACGGTTAGTCTTACACAATTAACAACCTTAACGGATGCTTTTGCTAAAGAGACGATTACCGCAGGGGCTTTTCCAGAGGGCAAAGAGATATTATTACCCGTGAAAACGGCAAGTAAATTAAGCGGAAACGACAGTCCGGAGTCTTTGGTAGGGAAGTCGATTTATCTATATATTAATGAAATGGATGCTAAGCATAAACCGGTCACATTGGAACAAGAAGTCACTATCTCTGGTATATATGAAAGCACTGATCCAAGAGCGCAAATGCAACCCACGGGTTATCTTCCAGCGCAGACTCTGGAGCAAATGTATGCTGACAAGGCGATTACAATAGCTCCAATACAAGTTAATGCTTTTGCAACCGATATGAAATATGTGAATGATATTAATGCAGCCGCTGTTGATGCTGGGTTCTCAGGTTCTCAATCGGCAAAAATCATGGAGCGAATCACAACTTATGTGAATATGGCTACTATAGTTCTCTCTGGTATTGCCGGGATTTCACTTCTCGTATCAGGAATCATGATATTGGTTGTGCTATATATCAGTGTAGTGGAACGGACTAAGGAAATTGGGATCCTTCGGGCAATTGGCGCAAGGAAAAAAGATATCAAACGTATATTCTTTTCTGAATCAGCTTTATTAGGTGTATTCAGTGGTATCTTTGCAGTACTCTTTGCTATTGTCATTAGTTATGTGTTAAATATTCTCTTGGACAATGCTTTTGGAGTGAAACTTATTAATCTATCCGGTTATTATGTGTTATTTGGGATCGTTGTGAGTACCCTGATTAGTATTATCGCAGGTTTGATGCCATCCTCTAAGGCTGCCAAACTGGATCCAATGGAATCTCTACGATATGAATAAATAGGTTAGCGGAGAGGAAAATTGAGAGATGAACACGATTCTAGTGGCGGATGATGATTCTCATATCCGTAGATTAATACGATTATATCTTGAAAAAAACCAATTTTCCGTAGTGGAAGCAGCAGACGGTCAAGAGGCATTAGACATTCTAGCGCATACAAAGATCGATTTGGTTATTGTAGATGTGATGATGCCAAATGTAGATGGTATTGAACTGACCGAAGATATCCGGTCTTATATCGATATTCCAATTCTGATGGTTACAGCTAGAGGAGAATCTAAGGACAAAGTCAGAGGATTTAATGCCGGATCAGATGATTATTTAGTCAAACCGTTTGATCCCATAGAATTGGTCCTGCGTGTAAAATCACTATTAAAAAGATATCATTTAACCTCCTCGAGTGTGATTCAATTAGGCGCAGTGATGATTGATCTGGGAAATTTGACCGTTGTTGCGGCTCAGAGAACGGTGGAGTTGAAGAAAAAGGAATGTGAGTTGTTATTTGCTCTGGCGGGTTCGCCAGGGCAAATATTCACGCGTTCTCAGCTCATAGAAAATATTTGGGGTGTCGATTATGAAGGCGACGAGCGTACGGTAGATGTGCATATCAAACGTCTGAGAGAAAGATTGGAATCGATTCCCGAGCTAATTATTTCTACGGTAAGAGGACTTGGATACCGTCTGGAGTTGGCATAAATGTTGAAAAAAAGCCTTCGTCTGCGTATTGTCATTACGTTTATTGGGATTGTGATCGTCAGCTTAATGATCTCTTTTTTGCTAAATGTACGGTTTTCCGAAAATAATGTGACCCCAAACCATATCTTCATTAGAGTAGCTGGAGACGTAGCCAAAGTGCTTACCCTAATCGATGATCCGGAAAAAGCACAGGCATTTACTAAATTACTCAATAAATATGGTGTCGATATTGCGAAAGTGAGAGTGAATGAGTGGAGTGATGCTGTTTTTTCAGTGGATAAGGAGAAGCTTGCCGCTCTATTTAAGCCAGATTCCACAGACGCAGTGATGCTTAATGATAAGTCTGGTGTTGCTATTGTTGGCATTCCCATCGTAGATAAGGAGAAAGCTGCGCTCATCATTAAAATTGATTTTTCGTCGAGCTTGATCACATTCAGACGCAACGTATTTTTTACACTTCTAACGGTCTTAGTCATCGGAAGTTTACTGATTCTCTTGATGTCCGGATTCATTGTTAAGCCTATCAAACGTCTGACGGAAGCAGCTAAGAAAATGGCATCAGGGGATTTATCTGTTAGATTGACTTATAAAAATCAAGATGAGTTCGGGGAACTGATGGAAAGCTTTAATCATATGGCTAGTGAGCTGCAAAAGATAGATTCAGTTCGTGATGATTTTGTCAGCAATGTGTCCCATGAAATGCAGTCTCCACTTACGTCGATTAGAGGGTTTACTCGAGCGCTGCAAGATGGGGTCGTTCCAATAGAAGAGCAAAAAGAACATCTGGATATTATTTATCAGGAAACGCTGCGCTTATCCCGCCTAAGTGACAATCTGCTTAGATTAGCCTCGCTGGATTCAGAACATCATCCGGTTAATCTCACCACTTTTCAGCTGGATGAACAGTTAAGAAGAGCGATCGTTCTGGCGGAGCCACAATGGACACAGAAAAACATTCAGATAGAATTAGATTTATTGCCCTGCGAAATTACGGTGGATAAAGATTTGTTTGATCAAGTCTGGCAAAACCTAATCAATAATGCTATAAAATATACAAGCCAAGAGGGTATCATTCATGTCGAAATCGAGAGGTCTATAGCGTTTGTGAAGGTTTCTATTAAAGATTCTGGTCAAGGCATACCAGAGGCAGCATTGCCCCGTATTTTTGATCGTTTTTATATGGTGGATAAAGCGCGGAGCAGCGTTCATAAAGGGAATGGACTTGGATTATCTATTGTATTAAAAATTCTAAAAATGCATGATTGTAAAATAGAAGTGGAGAGCAAGGTTGGGGAAGGAACCCAGTTTATCGTCTCGATCCCTATCTCTCAACCCTATGAATAGTTAACAGGCTGAAGCTTAAGGCAAACGCTGAGGGGGAAGATGATGATGCTAGAGCGAAATCCTATCTATTTACGCGAACTGAAGTTTACGGACTGGCAAGATGTTCATGCCTATTGTTCACAAGAACGTGTATGCCGTTTTCAAGCTTGGGGTCCAAATACTGCTGATCAGACCCTTTCATTTGTTAACCAAGCACTAGAAGACTCTCAAAAAGTTCCCAGAACTCGGTTCGCGCAAGCCATAGTTGCAGTAGGAACTGAAGATTTGATCGGCATGATTGAATTAAATATTAGAAGCCATACGGACAGAAGCGGCGAAATCGGCTATATTGTCCATCCTGATGCCTGGGGACAGGGAGTCGCTACAGCAGCGGCCAGACGAATGTTGAAATTTGGTTTTGAAGAACTGCAACTACATCGAATATATGCGACCTGTGACCCTAGAAATAGCGGATCATCCAAGGTACTCACCAAGATAGGTATGACCTATGAGGGAAGATTAAGGGATGCTTTGCTTATTAAAGATGGATGGCGGGATTCTTTGATGTTCAGTATGTTGGAGCATGAGTGGACGGTAGCCCGCTAAAAAATTAACTCTTGATTCCCAATGGTAAGTTCACTAGAATATAAGTAATAGCTTATATACTTTTGAGAGGAGGAGAGAAGGAAATGCAGACACTAATGGAAATTGCTGAAGACTTGAAGTTGTTCGGAGATAAGACACGATTGGCAATGCTTTCTCTTCTGAAAGAGCGGGAATGGTGCGTGTGTGAATTCGTTGATATCTTTGACATTTCCCAGCCGGCGATTAGCCAGCATTTACGGAAATTGAAAAGTAGAGGAATCGTTAGGGAAAGCAAGCGGGGACAGTGGGTACATTATTCGTTAAATGTCGAGGATAAACCACATCTTAAGGCTGTTCTTCAACAGATGCCTAGTACCAAATCGATATTGGCTGAACTGAATAAAGAGGCTAAAGAGCCATGCTGCGACTAAATTTCAGGTAGGGATTTTTATGATTTATATATAACCATATAGTTATATAATGATGTTGGATTGAAGTCACATGCTTATATAGGAGTGTTGAAAAAGATGTGGATTGGCAGTAAAAGGGGGATGGCACTTTGGCTATTGTAGCTATCCTTATATTTTTAGTAACTTTAATCCTTGTAATCTGGCAGCCCCGTAATTTATCGATTGGATGGTCAGCCTGCGGTGGCGCGATCATAGCTTTGCTAGCTGGGGTAGTCAGCTTTAATGATGTTCTGGATGTAACGCAGATCGTGTGGAATGCTACTTTAGCATTTGTGGCTATTATTCTGATTTCTTTAATTCTGGATCGAATCGGATTTTTTGAATGGGCTGCATTACATATGGCACGGGCTGCCCGCGGGAATGGCAGACGAATGTTTGTGTATGTCATCGTACTTGGTGCGTTAGTGTCTGCATTTTTTGCGAATGATGGAGCGGCTCTGATTCTTACGCCTATTGTGCTTGCGATGGTAAGGGCGTTGCATTTTGATGAGAAAAAAGTTTTTCCGTTTATTATCGCCAGCGGTTTTATTGCCGATACCACCTCACTGCCGCTCGTGGTCAGCAATCTGGTCAATATCGTATCGGCGGATTTTTTCGGAATTACGTTTATGGAGTATGCAGGCAAGATGATTATACCTACGCTGTTTTCACTTGTGGCGAGCATCGTGGTGCTCTATTTCTTTTTTCGCAAAAGTATTCCCAAGCACTTTAACGATTCACAGCTAAAAGATCCGCATGAGGCGATTAAAGACAAAAAAATGTTCCAGCTCTCATGGATTGTATTGGCTGTTCTTTTGGTAGGGTATTTTGTCAGTGAATTTTTGGGTATTCCGGTATCTGTGGTTGCGGGGATCATAGCTATTTTGTTCCTGCTTCTCGCGAGAAGAAGCCCTTACGTCAAGGTGAAAGAAGTGATTACAGGAGCGCCTTGGGCGATTGTGTTCTTTTCCATTGGAATGTATGTCGTAGTATATGGACTTCGAAATGTTGGGCTGACGGATTTACTTGCTAAGATGATTGGGTCTATTGCTGATCAGGGCTTATTTGCCGCAACGATGGGTATGGGCTTCATAGCTGCATTGATCTCATCGCTGATGAATAATCTGCCTACCGTTCTGATTGACGCGCTTGCCATTGATGCGACGCATACCACTGGAATCATTAGAGAGGCTTTAATATATGCGAATGTTATAGGTTCGGACTTAGGACCGAAGATCACTCCAATTGGCTCACTCGCCACACTGCTGTGGCTACATGTACTTTCGGCTAAAGGCGTGAAGATTTCTTGGGGAACGTATTTTAAGACAGGTATTATTTTAACCATTCCAACGTTATTTATTACGCTTTTAGGTCTTTATATGTGGTTGTTGATTAACTAATTTGGACAGGGGAAGATCAAGATGAACAAGAGAACGATTTATTTTTTATGTACAGGGAATTCCTGCAGAAGTCAGATGGCTGAAGGCTGGGCTAAGCAATATCTAGGAAAAGAATGGAGCGTGTACAGTGCAGGTATTGAAGCTCACGGTCTAAATCCAAAAGCTGTACAAGCGATGAGCGAAGTAGGCATAGATATTTCCGGCCAGACTTCGGATATTATTGATGCTAATCTGTTGAATAATGCTGATCTGGTCATTACCTTATGTGGAGATGCTGCGGATAAATGTCCAATGACCCCTCCGCAGGTCAAACGGGAACACTGGGGCTTCGATGATCCGGCAAAAGCGCAAGGGAGTGATAAAGAGAAGTGGGCAGTGTTCCAGCATGTGCGTGACCAGATTGGTGAGAGAATCAAACAATTTGCGGAGACGGGTGAATAAGCAAAGGGAGGAAGTAACCTATTCTTTTAACTTAGGGTATTTCACCACGGGCCATTTCACTTTCCGTAAGGCATTGATCACTTCGGGCCCAACGTTCAAATTACTTTCAACTAATTCATGGGGAGTGAGAGCCATCCATTGGTTCAAAGAAACGTCGGCAAAACGGTCACTTTTGAACATTTCGAGGAACCACAACGATTCTTCTCCTGTATTCTGAATATAATGTCCAAATGCAAAAGGAACATACCCAACATCGCCTGCCCTGTAATTAAAGGTACGTGCTGCACCGTTTCCGGCAAACACAGTCATCCGTCCTTTTCCCGTAAGATAATATTGCCACTCATCGTTGTTGGGGTGCCAGTGGAGCTCTCTCATTCCTCCAGGTTCAATCTCTACCAGTGCAGCAGCCACGGTCTTAGAGACCGGAAAGTTGCTGGAGTCAACGATTCTGACGCTCCCGCCAGGAGTCTTTAATGGAGGCTGTGCCAACAGCGAATGTTTGAAGCTCTGTGGAATTTCTCCATATGGCGATTGCACCTTTTGGCTTTGTAATGAGCCGGGAACTTGATCCTGATAAATATAGACTTGTTCAGTGGGGATGGAGTCAAAGGCCTCAGCAGGTATTCCAAAGTTAGCTGAAAGTACCTCTTTAGGCGTATGGGCGAACCAATCGGAAATAGACAAGGTATTCAGATCGGAGAAGCTCCCGTCGTCAAAGACTAGGAGGAATTCGCAGCCTTCTTCAAGACCTTGTATAGAGTGAGGAATACCCGGCGGAAAATACCATAGATCACCAGGTCCTACATCTGCTATAAAGTTCCGTCCATTCTGATCCACAGCAGTAATCCGGGCGCGGCCTAACAGCATATAAGACCATTCCGCTTGCTGATGCCAGTGAAGCTCTCGTACTCCACCGGGGGTCAGGCTCATATTCACACCTGCCAGTGTAGTTGCGATAGGGAGTTCTCTGACGGTTACTTCTCTGGACCAGCCACCATGATTAAGCTGCATATGCGCATCGGAGAAAGAAAATTTCAAATTGGGAACCAGGCCCGCATCCGTTACCGGAGGTACGAACATATCCGGGTTCTCAAGATCCCGCATAACATCGCGGGGTCCTTTATCTAGTCCCCCTGTGCCATCGCTTCGGATGGGCTGGGGGATGTTTGTTTTGTTTGCCGAATCCTGTCCAGCAGAAGTCATAAGATGTTCTCCTTTCTTGTTCCTTAAGCGTTCAATGAAAATATATGCGGAATGCTGTCTTTTATGATGGATAGCAGAAGTGGTACAAGTTGACATGTGTAGGGTCATCATTGATTATTACTAATAGAGGCTAAGGTTCTAGATGAACTGGAGAGGGGTTTGTGATGATTCACATCAAGGAGTCCTTACAACGATTAGGGAAAATAAAAGCTTATGTAATAGGTCTATTAGTGATTATGTTCGCCGCGGGATCTGCGGTTACACCTACATCGGTGTCGGCAGCTGTCCAGTTAGGGACACAGGTAATGCCACTGTCATACGGGGGATATTACGTGCTTTTTCCAGGTAAACTAGCCCCTTATTTCAAAGCAGGTAAATTAATGGTGCCGATTCGAGCCTTCTCCAATGCGATTGGCGCAGATTTGCTCTATGACGCTCTGAGCAAGAGTATTACTGTTTCACTGCTGGACCGATCGGTAGGAAATATTAAAGCAGGGCAGCTAGAGGCAGATTTTAATGGGGAGACCGTAGATTCATTAGGCGTTGCTCCAGAGATAAAGGATGGCACTCTGTTTGTTCCGGCGTCCCCCATTTTAGAAGGGCTTAAGTCTTTTCGCTGGGAAGTGCAATTTAATAATGTGAATAAATTAACCCTTGGCATTGGAGCCAGAAAAGGGGAGGAATGGGTGAAGCCTGAGGCAGATCGTGCGCTTGCTCCTTATCCACTCGAAACGACAGCACATCCGTATCCGTTATATCCTACTATGCTAACGCAGGCTCAATCCGGGAAAGAATATAGATTAACCTTAGGCGTGCAAAATACCTCCGGATTCATCATCCCTCAAGGAAACGCGGAATTAGAGCTGGTGAGTGTGGACAGTAAAGGGAATTCTTTTTATCAAACGTTGAAAGGACCTGATTCCTCAACCTCCAAAGCGGCATTATTATCATTTTCCGCTACCATTCCAACAGAGGCTGAATACGTCATTTTCAGGTCACGCACATTGAGAGCGCAGTAAGGCAATTGCTATAGATTATTCAAACAAGCTAGACAGAGAGCGGGTAAAGAAACAGATGACAGGTAACAAAGAACAGCAATATCGCTTCAGCGAAGCACCGATTTGGGAATTGCAACGAACATATTATGAAGAGCAGGGGTTAAAGGCTTGGAATAATGATCAGGTCCCGCAGTACATCACGAGTAACCCTATGATTGCGACAGCATACGCAGAGATGATCTTTGGATTCCTGCAAGACCGGGCTGGACAAGGGCATCTCTCAGAGACCGTTACGATTCTAGAACTTGGAGCGGGAGCTGGCCGTTTAGCCTTCCATGTGCTTAAAAAGTTATGTGAAATCGTAGACTACGCAGATATTCCTCTTCCTCCTTTTCGTTATGTGATGAGTGATTTACCTTCCAAAAATATATCCAGCTGGCAGCAGCACCCGAGCCTACTTCCTTACGTAGAGCAGGGTATTTTGGACTTCGCTCGTTTTGATGCTGTGCAGGATGTAGAACTACATTTAGTACACGCTAAGCTCAGCATTCGGCCGGGTGATTTACAGCAGCCATTGGTGATTGTGGCAAATTATTTTTTTGACAGCATTCCGCAAGAATTAATTTATGTGGATGAAGGAAAAATATATGAATGTGAGGTTTCGATCCAGTATTCGGCGGAAGTTGATCCGGATAACCCCTCCGATGCGCTCGGCAAAATCATCCCGCAGTACCATTATCGCCGTGCAGCTAGTTATGAAGAGGAGACTTATCCCTATCATGACGTTATAGCGCTTTATCAGCAGAAGCTGGAGGATTCACATATACTCTTTCCGGTGGTGGGGCTTACTTGTCTGGAGCGGCTTGCGCGGCTCTCTACAGAGGGATTCGTGCTGCTTACAGCGGATAAGGGAGACCATCGCTTAGAGAACTGGGAATTTGCAGAACCTCCATTGCTGATTCATCACGGAAGCTTCTCTTTGACCGCGAATTATCATGCGATAGAGCATGTGCTGAAACAAAAAGGGGCGCATTCAATATTCACCAGTCATCACTATAAAAACCTGAACATCGGCTGTATTCTTATGCTTCCAACACCGCTGAGCTATACAAACACTCGGCTGGGTTACAAGCGGTTTATAGAACGTTTTGGCCCGGATGATTTCTTTAGTATGAAGGAATGGATGGATCAGCAATTAGATACGATGGGGCTGCAGCAAATTTTGGCCTTTTGGCGTCTGGGTGGGTATGATGCTGAATGGTTTATCCATAGCGCTGAACAGATTTCGGAGCTACTGCTGGGTGCCAGTGATGAAGAAATGCTGGATCTACAGCGAGGTATACAGTTGATGTGGACTGGCTATTATCCGATGGAACAGAGTTATGATCTGTCGCTAGATGCGGGGTTGCTGCTGTATGAAATGGATAAATTCGCGGAAGCATTGGGTTACTTAGAACGCTCCATGCATGCGAGTACGGAAGAACCATTGGCATCAGTGCTTTATAGCATGGCAATTTGTAACTACGAGCTAGGAGCTGAAGCTGCTGCATTGGAATACGCGCGTAGAGCTTTGGTTGCAGAGCCTGACAATGAAGTAGTATTGGAACTTCTAACGGCGCTGAGCGGGGAATAAGCACATTTACATAGGCTTATCTTTTTGGTATCCTATACAAAATAATCAAACGCGATGACGAGAAGAGTACATGAAATCATTCCTTCACAGAGAGCCTTGGATGATGAGAACAGGGTAAGGGGGATTTTATCGAAACAAGCCTCTGAGCGGCATATCGGAACCGGACTAAGGGGATGGTATGACGGGAGCTCCTGTTATAGAGCTAGAGTATAAGCACTGCGCAAGATGTTTTGCCGTACTTGATGAGATTAATATGGCGACATATTAATGAACCTGGGGTGGTACCGCGAGAATTTCGTCCCCAAGACCATAAGTCTTGGAGGTGAGGTTCTTTTTATTTTGCAGATTAAGCAGGCGGATATCACTTATAAACAGGAGGTAACACCAATGAACGAGGAACCGGAAGTATTAGCTGAGAGTTACATCGACAGATTGATTCAAGAAGAGCTGGAAGCAGGGACTTACAGTAGAGATATATGCACGAGATTTCCACCGGAGCCTAACGGGTATCTGCATATTGGCAGTGCGTATGCTATTCACACGAACTATACGACTGCGAAAAAGTATGGCGGGAAGTTCCATTTGCGCTTTGATGACACCAATCCTTTAAAAGAGGATCTGGAGTATGTAAATGCCATCATCGAAGATATTCAATGGATGGGCTATCCACCGGACCATATTTTTTATGGATCAGACTATTCTGAGAAAATATACAATAGCGCAGTTACGTTAATCCGAAAAGGAAAGGCGTATGTCTGTGATTTATCACCTGAAGAGGTGACAGCCTATAGAGGGACGCTTACGGAGCCGGGAAAAAACAGCCCGTTCCGGGAGCGTTCTGTGGAAGAGAATTTGCGGTTATTTACGGAGATGAAAGCTGGAAATTATCCGACGGGAGCCAGAGTGTTGCGGGCTAAAATAGATATGAGCTCACCTAATATCAACTTACGTGATCCGGTGATTTACAGAATCATTCATGCGGAGCATTATAGAACGGGTAACGAATGGTGTATCTATCCGATGTATGATTTTGCCCATCCTATTCAAGATGCTATCGAAGGGATAACGTATTCCTTATGCTCGATTGAATTTAAGGATCATCGGCCGCTCTATGAGTGGGTACTGAATGAGCTGGATACCCCTGAGGCTCCTAAGCAAAGAGAGTTTGGACGGGTGAACATCACCGGAGTTGTGACGAGTAAACGGTATATCAGACAACTGGTTACAGGCCATTATGTGGATGGCTGGGATGACCCGAGACTTCCTACGCTTCGTGGTTTACGCAGAAGAGGTTTTACACCGGAGAGTATCCGGAATTTTGTGAAGGAAATTGGCTTTGTCAGAAATAGCACCATTGTGGATATTGCCATGTTAGAGCATGCGCTTAGACAAGATTTGAAGGCAAAGGTTCCAAGTGTGATGGCTGTTCTTAAGCCTTTAAAAGTGGTCATTACTAATTATCCTGAGGATCATAATGAAGGGCTGACGATTGAGAATAACAGTGAAGATAAGTCACTTGGAGAAAGAGAGGTTCCTTTTTCACGAACCCTTTATATTGAACAAGAAGATTTCATGGAGGAGCCGCCAAAAGGTTATCACAGGCTGACTATGGGGAATGAAGTAAGGCTAAAGGGTGCTTATTTCATTAAATGCAATGAAGTAATCAAGGATGAAGTTACCGGAGAAATCTTAGAGCTTCGCTGCACCTATGATCCGAGAACGAAGAGCGGAAGCGGGTTTAATGAACGGAAGGTTAAGGCGACCATTCACTGGGTATCGGCAGACCATGCTATCAAGGCTGATGTTCATCTATATGAGCGGCTGCTGAAAGATAACGACGGTCCTAAAGAAGACGGTGAGCGCTGGGACGCGTATCTTAATCCAGATTCCTTAACGATCCTGAAGGATTGTTTACTGGAGCCATCAATGGGCAGCGCAAGGCCAGAGGATAAATTTCAATTGATCCGGCACGGATTTTTCTGCGTGGATAAGAAGTATACCACGGCAGATAAGCTGGTGCTGAATCGAATAGTACCGCTGAAGGACACATGGAAGAAAAATTCATAAGCAGCTTAAGCTGGGCGAAGATCGGGTAATTTCTGATCATCGTCCAGCTTTTTTTGTGCCTTGTCGTTGGTGAACAAGCAAATGAAAATTCCATATGAAACATGTTTACATTTTTCAGAAATAAGCATATACTTTAAATATAAGTTGCACAGGGGAAACTTTCGTGTATATAGACAACTTTTTCAGGGTAAGAGGAGGAATTGAAATGCTCGAACAAACTTTAGTAGAACAACCACATATAAAACAACATAAGAACTCGGTTTCAGCACAAGCCGTACTTAACGGGGAGATCAAAGGGATTAAACGATTACTTCCTTTTCTAGGCCCAGCTTTTATCGCTGCTGTTGCTTATCTGGATCCAGGTAATTTTGCCACCAATATTACGGCGGGCTCCAAATATGGATATCTCTTATTGTGGGTGATCGTGGCCTCTAATCTAATGGCTGTGCTAATCCAAGCGTTATCCGCCAAGCTGGGGATTGCGACAGGCAAGAACTTGCCTGAGATCGCTCATGATCGTTTTCCGAAGAGTGTATCTATCTTCTTATGGATTCAAAGTGAGCTAGTGATTATAGCTACGGATCTGGCAGAGTTTATCGGGGCGGCATTAGGGCTATATCTCTTATTCGATATTCCCATGCTGCCAGCAGCACTGATTACTGCGGTGGGCTCATTTGCTATCTTAGAGCTGCAACGCCGGGGATACCGCTCCTTAGAGGCAGGGATTGCCGCGATGATCCTTATAGTCGTATTAGCCTTCGCTTTTCAAGTTATTGTAGCTAAACCGGATATGGGAGCAGTTGCCGTAGGCATGTTTACACCTAAGTTTGAAGGGGTGGACAGCATCCTTTTGGCCGCAGGAATTCTAGGCGCAACCGTGATGCCACATGCGATTTACCTGCATTCATCACTTACACAGAACCGTATCGTCGGGGTGAATGAATCGGAGAAAAAACAGATTTTCAAATTGGAATTTATAGATATTATTATTGCAATGATTATCGCAGGTGCAGTAAATCTGGCTATGGTAATTGTCTCCGCGGCATTGTTTTTCAAAAATGGTCTCGTGGTTGAGGATTTGGATGTCGCGTTTCAGCAATTTGGTCACTTAGCTGGGCCAGTAACGGCGATCTCGTTTGGGCTGGGACTACTCATTGCGGGACTGTCGAGTTCCTCTGTTGGGACTATGGCTGGCGATGTGGTTATGCAAGGCTTCATCAACAAAAGAATTAACCTGTACTTGCGCCGTGCGATTACCATCATTCCGCCACTAGCGATCATTGGTTTTGGTGTGAATCCAACCAAAGCGCTCGTGATCAGTCAGGTGATCCTGTCTTTTGGGATTGCATTCGCGTTGATTCCGCTGGTTGTGTTTACAAGCAATCGCCAGATTATGGGCGGGTTAGTGAATCGCAAAATGACAGCCACTCTGGGCTGGATTATCTCCGGTCTGGTTGTATCATTGAACTTGTTCTTGGTCTATCAAATGCTCGTATAAGGAAGCAGTCAAAAGAGCCCGACCCACAAATCCCCTCAGGTTATACCTGAGAGAGAGATGGGGCGGGCTTTTTTTGGAGTGTTGTTCCAGCCAGTTATTTAAAATAATCTGCAACGCCTTCGGCGATGGCTTTAGCCGCTTTTTTCTGATAGGAGGTCTTGCGGACAATGGACTCGTCTGTAGGATTGGTGAGGAATCCAAGCTCAACCAAGGTAGCTGGAATCCGATTCTCCCTTAGGATGTGATAATCGCCAAAGGACAACCCGTTGCTTTTCAGACCGATGCCTTGCCCCAACCGGGTTTCAATCGCCCGTGCCAGCTTCAAATCATCTGCTTCTGAATAAAAGAAGGTCAACGTTCCGGACACATTTTTAGGTGAAGAATTATAATGAACGCTTACAAAAGCATCAGCACGCAGGGCTTGGCTCATCTGAACACGACGCGCTAACGTCGGCTTCTGATCATCTCGGGTGCGCGTCATCTCTACCCGTGCTCCTTTAGCAACAAGAGCATCGCGGACATAAAGTGCAGTATGCAGATTCAAATCTTTTTCCATGGTGTTATATGTAGTGCCAAGCATGCCCGGATCACTCCCGCCATGACCAGGATCGATGACGATCAGCTTTCCTCGTAGTCCGCCTTTATGCTGGACGGTACTTATGCTGCTCGTACTGCTTGATGTGCTTCCACTTCGGATATACTGCTCTGCCACCCAACCGGTTTCACCGCTGGCTGTACGAATTCGAGCCCAGCCGTTCTGACGAAGAAGGAGAGTGACTGTATCTTTGGCTTTTAAAGAACCGAGCACCTTATATTGTGTTCCTGGGCCACTTCGGATGCGCAGAGAATCAGCCGTGACAGTAGCCTTTGAAGTTCTACTAGAAGCATTGGCTGAGGTTGACGAGGCAGTATTGGTTTTAGTGGCAATAGACGTTCCAGAAGCGCTGGATTGCAGGGAGTTGCTGTTCACCTTTTTTAGGTAATAACCCGCTACCCAGCCAGAGGTGCTCCCCGCCTTAACCTTTAACCATCCGTGCTGCTCATCAGTCACAGTAACCCGAGCCCCATTCTTAATTGATCCTACAACAGTTGCATTCTTAGCCGGTTCATCGCGTACATTTAAAGAACTCGTATATACCTGTGCGGTATAACTTCCCGCTGCTGTCTTTGCTTCAGCAGACTGTGGCGCTGCTATACCCAAAAGGCAAGCTGTGAGCAGGGTGACACCTATCATTTTGTTCATAGTATCCTCGCTTTTTGAGAGTAGTCGTAATTCCTTACCCAATTTACGAGGTTTAGAATAATATTTTTTGAGAATTTGGCCTCTTTTCTGGTGGTCTAAAGACTTGTATAATTATTACATATCGGGAAAGAGGATGAAGGAGCATTGCCGTGACTAAACCCAAGCTATTCATTGGATCTTCCAGGGAGTCTATACGTTATGCAAGAGCGATTCATGAGCAGCTGAAGAGGGATGCTGAAGTGCATCCTTGGTATGCCAACGCTTTTCGGGCGAATGAATACACTATGGAGGCGTTGGAGCGAAATTTGGATGAGAGCGATTTTGCCGTATTTGTGTTCTCACCAGATGATGTTGCCAAAATCCGTGGTAAATATTATTATGTGACCCGCGATAATACGGGGTTTGAAATGGGTTTGTTTTGGGCTAGATTACGGCGCAGCCGTGTTTTTTGTCTAGTGCCTGATCAGGTAACTGCGCGTGATGATCTCATCCCTGGAGAAAATGTAGAAGAATATCATCTGCTATCTGATTTAGCGGGAATTACATCTTTAGAGTATGAAGTGCATCACGATAATCCTACGGCTGCTGTGGATGTGAGCTGTGGTAAGATTATTGATAGTATTCAAGAGCGTGGAAGATTCCGTGACCCGCTTAAAGATTTAGAGCAGCTAAAGATGGATTTAAGGCGCAAGGAAAGTATCCTTCATTTTTTTTGGCAATATAATAGTAATGTGACCATCTCCGAGAATGGAGATAAGTATCACGCACTTAGTGAGGCGATACGCAATTCCTTTTTACCTCCGAAGCATTGTCGTGTAATCGGTGCAGCCATCTGGCAGGCACAAGAGAAGGAACAACTTGTTCAGGTGGGGGGGAATGTCGGACGCGGTCACTCCTATCCCTTGTCTGTAACGAAAGGGTATGAGAAGCAGCCTAGTGTGGTAGATGCATTTTTATCGAGTAAATGGACTTTTTTTCAACGCACGGAAGTTGCAGAGGTATATATCCTATGCTATCCTCTAGGTAAGAAGTATGTTCTTTCCGTTCATTTCTCAGGAAGTGATGGATTATCTGCAGATGATCTTAAGGCGGTAGTTGGGAATAATCAGGATTTATTCCGTACCATCAATCATTTAGTAGGAGAGGATTCAGCATGAAGAGAATAAAAGGTATTAACAGCTTATCCGATGCTGTTCTCCGATCTGCGAGTGGTGGGAGCAGGAGTGCAGGCGGCGATGACAAAAGCACCAAAAGAAAAGCAGGCTCGAGTCATTCTGCTCAGCAGCCAGCTTCAGCTCAGATTTATACTGCACCTTCTTTGGACGGCGGAGACGACGAATATAAGAAGCTTATCAGCGGAAAAGTAGATAATAATAAACCATCCTTTGCGTGATTTTTTTATAAAAAGGGGGCCTCAGCCATTGGCTTGAGGGCCCCTTTTTGGTATTCCATTCTAACGGCTGTTCTTCTTGGCGATCTCACGCCGTACGACAGGTGCAACCTCTGTTGCCAAAAGCTCAATGGCTTTGGCTACCTTAGCGTAAGGAAGGCCGCCGATATCGAGCTGAGTCATAAAGCGGCTATGACCGAACAGCTCATGCTGATAGAGAATTTTTTCGATAATTTGCTGCGGGCTGCCCACAGCCATCGTGTTATCAGCAGTTACATATTGCCCAAAGTCATCACGAGACACCTTGTACTCTTGACCCGGTTTTGGATGGATAGAGTTACGGTAACTATAGTAGTAAGGGTAATATTCATCCAACGCCTGCTGTGAGGTTTCAGCAATGTAGCCGTGGCTAGTGATCGCAATCTTTAGATCCTCAGGTGCATGTCCTGCTTGAATTCCGGCACGCCGATAGGTGGCGGCAAGCTCTTGAAAAGGCTCTGGACTGCCGCTTAGGATGGCGATAGCCATTCCGGTCCCGAGCATCCCGGCCTTCTCCGCGCTTTCTGGAGAACCGCCTACACCAATCCAGAGCGGAAGATTCTCCTGTAATGGACGTGGAGCAATCTCCGAATCCTTCAGAGATGAACGGAAGAAGCCCTCCCAGTTCATAACTTCATGTTTGTTAAGCTCCAAGAGTAAATTGATATTCTCGGAGAATAGACGGTGATAATCATCAAGCTCATACCCGAAGAGCGGAAAAGACTCCACAAAAGCACCACGCCCCGCAATAATCTCTGCACGTCCATTCGACAGCAAATCAAGTGTGGCGAAATCCTCGAACACCCGTACAGGATCAATGGTGCTTAATACGGTTGTTGCGCTCGTTAGTTTAATTCTGTTAGTAACCTGAGAAATGGCAGCCAGCACCACTGGCACCGAAGAAATTACAAAATCAAGACGATGATGCTCACCTACACCAAATACATCAAGTCCCGCCTCATCTGCCAGCTTAGCTGCAGCTACAACTTCGTCGAGACGTTGTTTTGGACTGATCTTCTTCCCTGTATGACAATCCGCTACGATGTCTCCTAAGGTATAGATACCAAATTCAAAATCGGTTGCTGGTGCTGCGGTTGCTTCGTTACTCATGCTCACAAACCCCTTGTTATTCATATATTTGCTAAAGCCTGTCCGTTTATGGAGGAATGTGATTATTATAACACAATGACTTACAAAATGTAAGTTTGTGAGTAAATGTTTTGATTTCTTCTGTTGTTTTTGACAAAATGGAATAATAATCCATAAGGGTTATGTCCTGCTCGTCCAATATTATTATATTTGATTTTAAGAAGCTATCCAAATGAGGCAGTTACTTATATGAGGAGGAGTTTGGTGGTGAGAGGAACAATATTGAAATCTTATCTTCGTACTGCAGTTATTGGTTTAGGGGTATTGCTTATGGTAAATCCGGTACAAGCAGCTGCGGTTGATCCACACACCTCTTTTATAGGCTCGAATGTTGATGATTACTATGCAAACCTGCCTGCCGCGAAGGTGGAATGGTCAACAACAATGGATTTGCCAGCTTTGAAAGATGTGCCGTCGGATTATATCATAGGTAAGGGTGTTGTTGCAGTCGGAGCGGGCAAAGCTTTTATCCTTCAAAAGGGTCAGCTTTTAGCGATTAACGTCCAGACTGGAAAAGTAATGTGGAAGTACGGCTCCAAATTAACAACGCCGCTGCTCTATCAGGATGGCGTGGCTTACGTCACTTCGGAGGCAGGTACAATCTATGCAGTTAACGCGGCTACGGGCAAAAATAAATGGAGCTCATCGGCAACCAGTAAAGGTGTTAGTAAATTGTTAATTGATAAAGAGCAGCTATTTGCTGCTAATGGCGATATTCAAGCCTACAATCTGAAAGATGGCAAGTTGCAGTGGCGCGATAATTTCAGCGAAATGCTGTTTGAACCATTTATGGTTGAGGGGAATCTGGTGCTAGCTCAAAACTCAGAATCCGGAGCATATACGTATGACATTTTACATGCATTTGATCGAACAACAGGTAAAGAGCTTTGGAATAGTGGTAATCATAGTCTTCCGATTGCAGCAGATGGGACTACGCTTATCTCACAACGGGAAGCTACATTGGTAGACCCTCTTCCTTTGACGACACTCGATCATTTGGATGTGAAGACAGGTAAGCTTGTAAAGGCTGTAGAGTATAATCCCACTCATATAGATCCTAATCATCCGAAACCAGAAGAAGAATATATGACTAGCGGAGGCAGAGCCTGGATCATTGGAGACAGGATATATATTGGGGGACAAAAAGGAGTCTATGGCTACCCAGTAAATGTTGATCCAGCTGCCGTAACACGAGATAATTATTCGTATGAATCCATCGGAGCTAAGTTAGCCTACGCGGCGGGTCCTTATGATGGAAGAATTCTTTTTAGTAACGAACAGAGCATTTATGGTGTTAAAATGTCTAATAAATCTGTGTTCCAGTACGGAGGAATCAGCAATCCGATTGCCCGCTTCGATCTGCTCGGACATGGCATGTATGTTGCCCAGACCGATGGGAAATTGGTTGCTATTGATCTAATTACCGCCAAACCGATCGTGCAGCTCAAAACATCAGGTAGAGTATTCGGCCCAACCTTGCTGGAGAACGGGATGATTATTGTGCAGAGTAAAGGGACGTTAACTGCTTTCAAGGAGCCTCAGGCTCTGAAAATGAAATAATCGAATCCACAACGGCTCTCCGATAACCATCCGGCAGAGTCGTTTTTAGTGGAATGATTCCACAATCCCAGTGCGAAAAATACAAATCTATTTTATGATAATAAGGTTATATGATGAGTAGACTGTAAGTTAACCAAATTACATAGAAGGACCGAGGGATATTATGGAACAGCAAGCGGTTTGGGCGATAGGTATTTTTCTGCTTATTTATGGACTTATTATTTCCGAAAAGATTCACCGTACCATTCTGGCGATGTTAGGCGCTATCGTCATGATAGCGATGGGCATTGTGGATCAGGAGACGGCACTGCAGCACATCGATTTTAATACTATAGGATTGCTTGTAGGAATGATGATGATTGTAGGGATTACCGCTGAGACGGGGCTCTTTAAATACGCAGCTGTGAAATCAGCTAAGTTGGCGAAGGGGAAGCCGAAGAGAATACTGATTGCTTTGTTTGTGATTACCGCAGTGGCTTCAGCCTTTTTGGATAATGTGACGACAGTACTGCTTATGGTGCCAGTCACCTTCAGTATTACAAGACAACTGCGCATACATCCGCTGCCTTTTTTAATGTCACAAATTATCGCATCTAATGTAGGCGGAACGGCAACCTTGATCGGAGACCCGCCTAATATCATGATTGGCAGTGCTGTTAAGGAGCTGACCTTCATGGCTTTTATTAGCAATCTGACACCCGTGATTATCATCATTGTTTTGGCGTATATCCCGCTGCTGTTATTGATGTTCGGTAAACAAATTAAAACCACACCTGAATTGCAGCAGAGCATCATGGACATGGATGAGAAGGTTATGATTACGGATCATAAGCTGCTGCGAAAATGTCTGATCGTACTGGCAATTACGATTGCCGGGTTCTTTTTACATCAAGCGTTACATTTGGAGTCCGCTACGGTTGCGCTGGCTGGTGCATTTTTACTGCTGCTGCTGACCGGAGGGGAACATATGCTGGAAAAAGCTTTTCACAGCGTGGAATGGATTACGATCTTCTTTTTTATCGGACTGTTCGTGTTGGTGTCAGGGCTTGTAGAGACAGGTGTGATTGCAGAGCTGGCAGCAAAAGCGATTGAAATAACGAATGGTGATGTGCTGATGAGCTCAATGATGATTTTATGGGTCAGCGCCATTACCTCAGCATTTCTGGATAACATTCCTTTTGTAGCAACTATGATCCCTCTGATTCAGGAGATGGGCAATATGGGGATCAGCAATTTGGAGCCGTTATGGTGGAGTTTGGCTTTAGGGGCTTGTCTGGGTGGGAATGGCACATTGATTGGTGCGAGTGCTAATTTGATTGTAGCGGGTTTGGCAGGAAAAGAGGGGTACCCGATTACATTCATGAAGTATTTGAAGGTCGGTTTTCCTTTGATGCTGTTGTCCATTGTGATCTCCAGCGTGTATTTATATTTAAGATATCTGATGTAAGCAGCGTTACTAAGAGCCGGGGGAGCGATATGCTTGAAGTGATATTTTGATACGGCAGGTAGAAGTAGTCGAGGAAGTAGAAGGAGTAGAGGAAGTAGAGGAAGTAGAGGAAGTAGTGGAAGAAGTGGAAGAAGTGGATGAAGATGCAGGAGTATAAGTAACAAGTGGAGGCAAAATGCAGATTTTGAAGCGGTGAACATATGTTGAAGTGGCGGTGGGAGCATATAAGTGTACTTTGTACAGTTATAACTCATCGAATAAATTGTCCCCCCAAAAATAGCTGTATTCAGTACACTTATTTTCATGATTTCCTCAGCTAAAGGTGATTTTTCTGGATTTTAATTGTATAGAATACAGTTATATTCAGGACGCCCCCTTTTTTATACGAAATAAGTGTACAGAATGCAACTAAATCAAAGATTGGGTTTAGATTTGGTAATTAAAATATACGGGGGGATCCGGAGGAGTTATTCCGAGGTTTACCCAAAGTCGACTTAACGCTACGCAATGCAGATAAACAAGCAGGCAGTGATTCTCCAATATCTGGAGGCTCACTGCCTGCTTGTTTTTTACATTAGAAAGGGCTGCTTAAGGAGTATGACTTCCAAAATACTGGTAACTTCCTTTGGGATATTGATTCCACTCGCCCTCAAGTGAATACTGCTGTGATCCAGTGTATATACCAGATTTACGGACAATAGTTCCACCTGTGGAGAGGAATTGCTGAGTAGAGGTAGGGTCACCGAGAACATCTACGATTTGGCCGTTTTTCTTCAGTACTAATGCTGTAATATTATATGTTTTTGGATTATAAAGACTCAGCTCATCATTGTAATAGGAGATATTCATTAAATCAAATGCGTCCCCAAAAGTAGAATCTATAAACATATACGGCATTGCTACAGGTACAGGAAATAGTGGCCGGGAATAAACCTGTTTGGTTTGGGTGGCTTTCATAAATTGGTGGACTTCAAGGGTGTAACCTTCTGCTTTTCCTGCGGGATTACCATTTCCTTTATAGTACAGCTCAACTGCGATTCTGCCGTCACCGCCGTCCAGATACTCTGAGAAGAATAGCTCGGAGGTGCCCTGTGAAGCCACACTTATAGATAAAACAACCGCTTTACCATCAGAACCTACTATCCATACCGTTCCTGGACTTGTAGGACCATTCCATATAGCTCCATTCAGAATTGCAGGTCCGCTCAATGAACCTGTGCTGCTTTCTGTATACACTTTAAATTGACTCTGATTAGGAATCAGCTTGGAAATATCGAAGGAAATATTGGATACACCTTGCTTGGTGGTTATTGGCACAAAGCCGTTGTTTACAAGCTGGGCTGTAATCAAGGTGAAAGTTGAGGTAGTTGAACCTCCTTTATTATCCGTTGCTGTGAGGGTCACTAAACCACTCGCTGAACTATTAGCTGCCGGAGTTACCGTTAGAGTGTTGCCATTAAGGCTAAGTGTACCAGCATTTACGTTATCTATAGAAGCTGAATAAGTAAGCATGTCATTGTCTGGATCTTGAAAAAGCTGGGCCAGATCAAATATACGTGGTGCCGTGATACCTGGTGTTAAGAGTTGAGTAGTGATTCCAGATATCGCAATTGGTGGCTGATTAGACGTTACAGTGAATACAAAAGTAGAAGTGTTAACGCCACCTTGGCCGTCCATTGCTGTTATTGTAATCATGGCCGTACCTGAATTGACCGGCACAAGGTTGAGATGATTCCCATTTACAGATACAGTGGCAACGCTAGTGTCAGAGGATGCAGCTGCGAATGTAAGCGGGTCGCCATCCGGATCAATGAACACATTACTGATGTCGACGTTTTGGACACCACTTGTGATCAGAGCAGATATTGGATCAATATTATTTTGCACGACTGGTGCATGGTTCACCGGAGTCGGCGCCGGAGTAGGCTCAGGAGTCAGCACCGGAGTAGGACTAGGAGTCGCTACGGGAGTAGGCTCAGGAGTCGCCACCGGAGTAGGACTAGGAGTCGCTATCGGAGTAGGCTCAGGAGTCGCTACCGGAGTAGGGCTCGGAGTCGCGACTGGAGTAGGCTCAGGAGTGGCCACCGGAGTAGGACTAGAAGTCGTCACCGGAGTCGGCTCAGGAGTGGCCACCGGAGTCGGGCTAGGAGTCAGCACCGGAGTCGGGCTCGGAGTGGCTACCGGAGTAGGACTAGGAGTCGCTACGGGAGTAGGCTCAGGAGTCGCTACCGGAGTAGGACTAGGAGTCGCTACGGGAGTAGGCTCAGGAGTCAGCATCGGAGTAGGACTAGGAGTCGCTACCGGGGTAGGGCTCGGAGTCGGTGCCGGAGTCGGCTCAGGAGTCACTACGGGAGTAGGCTCAGGAGTCGCGACTGGAGTAGGACTAGAAGTCGTCACCGGAGTAGGCTCAGGAGTGGCCACCGGAGTCGGGCTAGGAGTCAGCACCGGAGTCGGGCTCGGAGTGGCTACCGGAGTCGGGCTCGGAGTCGCTACGGGAGTAGGCTCAGGAGTCGGATCGCTCACGGCGGCGTTAGCAGACGTGGACGAAGTATACGCAGGAGCAACGGCTCCAGATGCATTTTGAATCGTTTGGATATTATCTTGAATGGCTGTGTAATTTGTTATGAAATGTGAAGGCAGACTGTTGCCAGGCAACTGCAGATTTTGAATAGATAAGGAGGGAGCGATGGTGATCTTAGCGCCGCCTTCAACTATTTTTAAGGTTTGCAGGAAACTGCTGCCATGAATAGTAAATGGAGTTATAGAATCCACAATGATCTGCCCAATTTGGCCCTGAAAAGTTATACTCGAAACGCCATTTTTAATCTTCAAATCACCGGTAACATTGCCTTTAATAACAACATCATTTCCAGAAATATTGAGCAAAGAACCGGAGGGTAAGCCGGAGGTATTTAGTTGAACCCCTTTTTGTACAATTTCAAGCTCTTGCAAACCATCTATATGACGATTCAAGGAATTGAACTTAAGGACAGCTCCTCTTAAAGCATCATGGTTGCTATCACCCATTAATTCTTTGAGTTTACCTTCAATGAGGTAAGGCGTGCCATTGATCGTTACGAAATCTCTATCTATATTGTCGATCGTTGCAGTTTGTTGTTCTTCTTTAAAAATATTCAGCAGAAAAGAAGCCATATCCTGCCGCTGAACAGTACCTTTGGGGCTGAACATATCTTCGGGAGAGTCTATAAGATTAAGACGTAATGCGACATCGGTATACTCTTTTGCCCAATTGCTGATTGTGGATTCGTCATTAACCTTCTTGGCTTGTCCACCTTGCGCTCCAGTTCCGCGGATGGCACGAACAAATATAACTGCAAGCTCTTCTCTAGTTACAGGTCTGGATGGATTAAAATTACCTGTAAGATCACCCTCCATAAATCCTGCCTTTTTAACAGCCTCAATAGCGGAGACACTCCAACTGGAGTCAGATACGTCTCTAAAGGTAGAGGTGGAGTTCACTGAGGAATCTAGCTTTAAGGTCTTCGCTAAAATGGCTGCGAGCTCTTGGCGAGTCATTGTCGCAGTGGGTCTGAATTGTCCATTGGGATCGCCTTTAAGCAAGCCTAGACGAGCAGCCTCGAGGATTGCGGCACTTTTCGTCTGTTGTATTTCGGTTAAGTCGGAGAACGGTGGAGTGATTTCAGCTGCAGATGCATAGAGAGTACCACCGAACAAGGTGTTAAGGGCAACAAGTGTTGCTCCCCATTTTAATGATATGCTTTTCAAGCAAAAGCCCCTTCCTTAGAACCAATTTGTCATAAGCTTACTTCATTATATCGACGCAAAAGCAAGGTTTTTTAATACTTTCATCCTAGTTAAAGTGATTAAATTCATTGCATTTCTAACTAATGGACTAGAAATAACTCCACTTCTGTTCCATAAAAGGGCTTGTTTTTTGTTGACAGCTTATAAAATCGATGATATTTTAAATATTATAATTCCAATTGATTTACTTTGAATAATGATTGCCGACTGTTCCTACAGAGGTATTGCGAATGTAAAAACGCAATGCCTCTGTTTTTTTGTCCATACAGATTAAAGGAGGGGTCAAGGTGGGAGAAGCGTTGCTGTCAATTTCGAACCTAAATAAACGTTTTGAGTCTGCTGGGGGTCATGTTCAAGCACTCCATAATGTAGATCTCCATGTACAGGAGGGCGAATTTATTACAGTCATCGGCCCCAGCGGCTGTGGAAAAAGTACATTATTACGCATCGTAGCCGGTCTGGATAGCGGGTACACTGGCAGTGTCACCCTGGAAGGGGCAGAGATTGGGGGTCCTGGGATCGATAAGGGTTTTATTTTTCAGGAGCATCGCCTCTTTCCCTGGCTTACCGTTGAGAAGAATATTGCCTCTGATTTACCGCTAGGGAACAAGGAGGTTAGGCGGAAGGTCGATGAATTGATTGATCTGGTGAAGCTAAATGGATTTGAGAAATCTTATCCCCGCGAGTTGTCGGGAGGGATGGCCCAGCGGGTAGCAATAGCTCGTGCACTTCTGCGCAATCCGAAAATACTGCTGCTGGACGAACCGTTTGGAGCACTGGATGCATTCACTCGGGCCCATATGCAGACGGTATTGCTGGACATTTGGCGGGCTAACCAAACAACCATGATTTTTGTGACGCATGATATTGATGAGGCTGTGTTCTTGGGGAATCGGGTAGTGATTCTAGAGCCGCGTCCCGGGAAAATACGTAAAATTGTACCGATAGATTTACCGTATCCACGGAAAAAAACAACGACCTCCTTTCAAGAGCTGCGTTTGAAGGTGTTGAATTATTTTGAAAAGGTAGATGAGCTAGAGCTTACAGACGGAGCCGGAATATAAAATAGGTCGACCATACCCATGGAGACTTTCGAAGGTATTACTATTCGAGGGTCTCTTTCTGTTTATTTAAAGTGATCGTAAAGCTGAAAAAAGGTGGGTTCAAAGTATGACAAATCGGGCTGTAGCCATAAGAACTTCCGAACGCCCCGGAAAGGTGGCAACACTAGGACTTGGTCTTTTGCTGCCGGGCAGTGTGCTGATTCTGTGGCAGACGCTTGGGCATTATGGAATGATCTCGGAGATGCTGTTCCCTACGCCGTATACGATTGCGGAATCTTTTGTAACTTTAGCGGCTTCAGGCGATTTGTGGCCGAACTTTAGGATCAGCTTGGTCAGAGCCTTTTCTGGATTCCTGCTAGGTGGTGGACTGGGTCTGCTGTTAGGACTTCTCGTAGGCCTGTTCCGCAGATCGGAGAAGCTGTTAGATCCTTCCCTGCAAATGATCCGCATGATTCCCAGTCTGGCGGTAGTACCGCTGTTCATTTTATGGTTCGGGATTGGTGAGGAGTCGAAGGTGCTATTGATTGCTAAGGGAGCTTTTTTTCCACTTTATATCAATACGTTCATGGGAATTCGCGGCGTGGATAACAAGCTGTTCGAAGTTTCCCGGGTACTTGGCTTCAGCCGGTTGAAGCAGATTGGCAGGTTAGTACTTCCAGCAGCGCTGCCGAACATTATTCTCGGAGTGCGTCTCTCTCTAGGGCTTTCTTGGCTGGGGTTAGTAGTAGCAGAGCTTATTGCATCTACCTCAGGCATTGGATACATGATGTCCGATGCGCGTCAATTCGCGGACACACCAGTGGTGTTCGTGGGAATTATTATTTTTGCCGTAGCTGGATTGTTGAGTGATTCCATTGTTCGTTACATTGAACGACGGTTGTTGAGATGGCAAGACAATTATCGCGGATAACCTTGAACGCTCATTAAACAAAAGGGGGATGCACCATGAGCGATGGAGTAGAAGCTATTATCAAAAATACTAAAAGAGCCAGAGAAACGCTGGATAGCAGCGGCACAGCTCCTTTATCCAAGAAGACACCGAAGAAACCCGCAATACAAGTTGCATGGAAACCCCTGCTCTCTGATTGGGGAATGGGTGCAATTATCCCGGCGGTAACGTTAGTCCTTTGGCAGCTGGCAGGGAGTACAGGGCTGGTCTCAGCAACCTTTTTGCCGACTCCGCTTTCGATTGCAAGAGCTTTTACTGACTTGTTGGTTACTGGAGAGTTAACTCATCATCTGGGTGTCAGCATGGGTAGGGCGGGCATCGGATTTCTTATTGGAGGTGTATTGGGTCTTCTATTCGGCGTACTGACTGGCTTGTTTCGCAGTGTAGAATATGTGCTCGATCCTAGCGTACAAGTGCTTAGACTTGTTCCCCATTTAGCTATAGCGCCGCTCATTATTCTCTGGTTCGGGTTTGGAGAGATGTCTAAAGTTGTGATCATTATGACAGGCTCATTTTTTCCGCTCTATATTAATACGTTTATGGGCATCCGCAATGTGGACAATAAATTGTTCGAAGTAGCTCGGGTTTTGGGATTCAGTCCATATCAGAAGCTGCGCAGGCTTATACTTCCGGCGGCGCTGCCTGGAATTTTGTTAGGGCTAAGGTTGTCGCTGGCTGTAGCTTGGATTGGTTTGGTTGTAGCAGAGCTTATTGGATCACAGTCAGGTATTGGGTTTCTTATCAATGAGGCGAAGCAGAACTCTAATACGGAGGTTGTATTCGTAGGCATTATTATTTTCGCAATTGTCGGTAAGCTGATCGATTCCTTGTTCCGGATTATTGAACGAAAGTTCCTGTTCTGGCGCGATAGTTACGAAGGCTAAACAAACTGAGGAGGTCTTGAACATATGAGTGGATCGGTGAAAAAAGGATCGGTGAATTTGGTGGCAGACGTGCTCGTTATCGGAGGAGGTCCGGCAGGAACGTGGGCAGCCCTTACTGCATCAGCGAAGGGGGCCAAAGTAATCCTTGCAGATAAAGGGTACTGCGGTTCAAGTGGGGCAACGGCACCGTCGGGAACGGGGGTCTGGTATGTGAAGCCGGATGAGAAGCTCCGGAAAGAGGCAAAAGCAAGTCGTTATGCGCTTGGCGGTGAGCTGGCTGAATCTCGCTGGATGGACCGGGTGCTGGATCAAACCTATGCCAATATGAACAAGCTTGGTGTTTCCGGTTATCCATTCCCTGTAGATGAGCAGGGCAATCAATTCCGAAGAAGTCTGCAAGGACCGGAATATATGAAATTAATGCGTAGGCTGGTGAAAAAGGCAGGCGTCAAAATTCTAGATCACAGCCCAGCCCTGGAACTCCTGGCAGATGAGCATGGCGTAGCTGGAGCGGCTGGAGTTCATACCCAGAGTGGAGAAACCTGGACTGTTCAGGCAGGAGCAGTCGTCATTGCTACCGGAGGCTGCGCCTTTCTAAGCAAGGCACTTGGCTGCAACGTGTTGACCGGAGATGGCTATCTCTTCGCTGCTGAGGCTGGGGCGAATCTGTCCGGCATGGAATTCTCCAATGCCTATGCGATCTGCCCTACGTTCTCTTCGGTGACCAAGACGGCGTATTACAGCTATGCCAGCTTTTATTATGAGGATGGAAGCATTGTGGAGGGAGCCGGTTCCAAGAAAGGCCGTTCTGTAATTGCCCGGAATCTGTTGGCAGGTAATCAGGTGTACGCCAAGCTGGATGGGGCACCAGAGGATTTAAGACCGCTGCTGCGGGTAGCGCAGACGAACTTTTTCCTTCCATTTGACCGCCAGGGAATTGATCCGTTCAAGGATGCGTTTCCGGTTACTTTGCGGCTCGAAGGCACGGTTCGGGGGACGGGTGGCATTCATATTACAGATGAAAGCTGCGGCACAGGTGTTCCCGGACTTTACGCGGCAGGAGATGCGGCTACCCGCGAGCTGATTTGCGGAGGTTTTACTGGCGGAGGCAGCCATAATGCGGCGTGGGCGATGTCTTCAGGTTCTTTTGCTGGTGAAGGAGCTGCTGTCTATGCACAGAGTCTGGGGTCGCACGCTGCGCAGCGTAGTCCAGTCGGCTTATCATCATCACCACTGGTGCATCAGGAAGTGAAGCCGGGTGTGGCAGCCCAAACGGCAGAGTATGTGTCTGCTGTGCAAGCTGAGGTGAAGCCGTATGATATCAATTTGTTCCGGACAGAACAAGGGCTGACTTCTGCACTAGATCGTCTGGATGGATTGTGGAAAGAGCAACGAAGCCGAGAAATTCAGCGTACGCCAGAAGGGGTCAAGGCACGGGAAGCCGAAGCCGTGACCGCAACAGCCCGCTGGATGTACAATTCTGCACTTGCTCGTACAGAGACGAGAGGCATGCATAAGCGTGAGGATTTCAAGGCTACAGATCATGGCCAGCATCACCGCTTGATCAGTGGCGGATTAGATCAGGTATGGGTGAAGACGGAAGCCGTGGCTAAGGAGGGTGTTCTATCGTGATTGAGGTGATCAGCGCTGCCAGATGTGTAGAGTGCAACCAATGTGTATCTGTCTGCCCGACTAATGTTTTCGAACGGGTAGAGGATGGCATTCCTGTTATTGCCCGGCAGAGCGATTGCCAGACTTGCTTTATGTGTGAGCTGTATTGTCCTGTCGATGCTCTCTACGTTGCACCAGACTCTGAGAATATTATTGGTGTGACAGAAGCGGAACTTCAGGAGCAGGGACTACTTGGCGGTTATCGTGAAAAAGTAGGCTGGGGTAAGGGCAGGCAGCCGGTGGCAGGCCATGACTTTATGTATAAATTGGCGTCGAGGGCAGGGTTCTGAGCTTGATCAAGATTTAAATAAATAGCATAAACCTAGGGGGAGAAACAATGAAACAAGCGTACAGAGAGATTCAAGGGAAACGTTCTAGGAAGATTCGGTTTGCACTTTTAACTACAATTATGATGGCCATGCTGGTGCTTCAGGCTTGCGGAAATAATACGGGCGGCAATGGAGCGTCTGCCTCCGGGGGATCAAATACGGAGAAGGCGGGAGAAGAGGCCACGAGCAATGTTCCAGCGGTATTGAACTTTGGGTTTATCGGTTCCAACAAATTGAATGTGCCCGGCGGTGCAGAGGGTTGGGGCTTTTATAAAGGGATTATTCAAGAAGAGTTGAAGAAATACGGCATTACTGAAGTGAAGCTTACTGGCTTTCCAAACGGTCCGGATCAGACAGAATCCTTGATTAGTGGTCGGCTGGATATCGGCAGTCTTGGAGATACACCTGCTATTATTGCCTACGCTTCTGGGGCCAAGACCCGTCTGATTTCACAATCTTCCGCGAACACGATTGGTTATTTGATCGGCAAGAAGGATGGTCCCAAGACAGTGAAAGATCTGCAAGGTAAAACTATCGCGATTCAAAAAGGCTCCTTCATGCACCGTTATGTAGTTGGATTACTACAGGAAGAAGGCGTGACCGACTACAAACTCGTGCATATGCTCATTCCTGATGCTACCGCAGCTTTAGCCCGTGGAGATGTAGATGCTACAACAAATCTAGGTGTTCCTGCACTGAAGCTGATTGACCAGGGCTATACTCACTTGGATGATGCCTCGAAGCACCCGAACCTGCTTGGTTCTAGTGCAACAGTTGTGTCTGAGGATTATCTGGCGAAGTTCCCTGATTTTCCGAAGGTATGGAACGAAGCTAGAGAGAAAGCCTTGGCAGACTTGAAGCAGCATGAAGATGAATATTATCAATTTCTGGCTGAAATCGGAGATACAACGCCTGAGCTGGCGAAGCAAGTGAATCCGATTAGTGATATCAAGGATACTGCGTTCACTGATGAAGGAACAAAGCTGTTGGAAGGTACCAAAAACTTTCTCGTCGAAGAGAAGTTAGCGAAAAAAGACTTCAATATTAGCGATTGGCAGCTGAAATAAAGTTGCTTAAAGGCTGCTTTAATTGAACTTAAGATTCTTTTATAAAGGTAATTGAGTGACTGCGGTGAATGTTTGGACTTTCGGCCACCTCTCCGCCACTCCTCCCTTTAGTGATTTTTAAGTTCAACTAGCTCAGCTAATGGTGTAGGAGGAAAAAAATATGTCGCAGCTTAAGAAGGAAATGACAGTGGATGTCCTCGTGCTTGGCGGAGGTCCTGCTGGGGCGTGGTCGGCATGGAGTGCAGCCTCGCAAGGTGCAAAGGTAGTCCTGGCGGATAAGGGCTACTTGGGCACAAGTGGCGCAACTGCACCGGGTGGAACAACGTTGCTCGTTATCCCTCCCATTGCCGAGCTGCGGGAGCAGGCAGTGCAGGCCAGACTTAAGTCCGGCGGATACTTATCGGAGAATGCTTGGATTCACCGGGTGCTGGATCAGGTAGAGCAGAACCTGGCTCAAGTGGAGCAGTGGGGGTATCCGTTTCCGAAAGATGAAGAAGGAAACTCACTGCGTACCCATCTCCATGGACCAGAATATATGCGGATTATGCGAAAAGTTGTGCGCAAAGCAGGGGTCACAATTCTTGATCAGTCACCAGCGCTGGAACTTCTTCACGATGAACACGGTGTTGGTGGAGCGCGTGGGATCAACCGCCTGACAGGAGAGTCTTGGGAGGTGAAGGCAAATGCCGTTGTGATGGCTACCGGAGGCTGTGCTTTTCTCAGCAAAGGCCTTGGTTGCAACGTCCTGACAGGGGAAGGATTGTTGATGTCCGCAGAGGTGGGAGCTGATCTTTCGGGCATGGAATTCAGCCGCCAATACGCCCCAAGCTTTGCGGACGGAACCGTAACACGTGGACGCATGCTGGCTTGGGCCACCCTTTATGATGCGGACGGTCATCCGTTGCATAGAGGGGACCGGACCTTTGGCAGCATTCCTGAGCTGATGCTGAAGGGTCCGGTTTACGCTTCGCTGGATCTGGCAGACACCGCGGAGAAACAGGATTTTCTGCGCAAAGCGCATCCGATTTTCTTTATGCCGCTGGAGCGGGCGGGAATTGATGCGTTTAAGCAGAAATTCCCGCTCACCCTGCGCTATGAGGGCACTATGCGCGGCACTGGGGGTCTGCGCTTGAGCGGCACGGATTGCCAGACGACCGTGCCCGGACTCTATGCGGCCGGAGATGCCGCATCTCGCGAGAAAGTGACCGGCGCCATCTCCGGCGGCGGGGCTTATAACGCTTCCTGGGCCATGTGCAGCGGAAGCTGGGCTGGACAGGGAGCCGCGCAGCATGCGCTGTCCTGCCGAGGACAGGCGAACAGCCGCAAGCTGACCGCAGCGGGACGCTACGGGCTGGCGGCTGGCGCCGATGCCTCGGAAACGCTGGAGGTGAAGCCGCTAATCGCGGCAATCCAGCGTGAAATCTTGCCGCTGCAGATCAATTATTTCCGCAGCGAGACGGGCATTTCATCAGCCTTGAAGCGGCTGAATGCCTTGATGCCCTATTTGAACGGGCAGGCTCCTGCCAGCGTTCAGGGCATCGTGCAATCGCGTGAAGCCGCGGCTATGCTCGCGGTCGGCAGGTGGATGTACACCGCGGCACTCGCCCGGAAAGAGACCCGCGGACTGCAAAAGCTAGCGGAATATCCGGAGCTTGATCCGCGCCAGACTCACCGGCTGATCTTATCCGGTATTCAACATATAAGCGTCAGTATAGAGGCTGTGCCCCATGCTCATGAACTGAATGCGCTGAAGGAGGGGCAAGCGATATGATCGAATTAATCAGCTTGGAGCGTTGTGTGGGTTGTAAGCTGTGTACGAAAGTATGTCCGACGAACGTATTCGAAATGCAGGGGAAGATTCCGGTCATTGCCCGTCAGGAAGATTGCCAGACCTGTTTCATGTGTGAAGCTTATTGTCCTGTAGATGCTTTATACGTGGCACCACAGGCGGATCTGCTGATCGGTGTAAATGAGGAGGCGCTGATTCAGTCAGGTGTGTTGGGGAGCTGGCGTGCTGAAATCGGCTGGGGACCAGGTGCGAATGGTTCGATGGCGGAGAGGGACACGACTCCTTATTTTGAAGTGTTTACCGAGCAGTACCGTACATGATTAAGCAGAGGCTTAAACCCAAAAAATCCGCCCGAAAGCTGGGCGGATTTTTCATATATTAGAAACTTACAGCAGGGCCTCGATAGCTGGTTCAATATCCAGCGGGTCCACCGTAGATTCGAATCTAGTGACAACGTTGCCTTCGCGATCAATCAGGAATTTAGTGAAGTTCCATTTGATTTCGTCATTGTTCAGAGCCTCTGGATCTTTGTCTTCAAGCATGCTTTGCAGCAGCTTTCCTGAAGAATGGTTGATATCGAACCCTTCAAATCCAGCCTGTTCTGTAAGGTAGGTGAAAAGAGGGTGTTTAGCTTCGCCTTTTACGTCAACCTTTTCAAAGAGTGGGAAGGTTACCCCGTAATTGATTTGGCAAAATACATTAACCTCTTCATTGCTGCCGGGTTCTTGCTCTCCAAATTGATTGGAAGGAAAGCCGAGAATTTGGAGGCCGCGTTCCTCGTACCGTTCATAGAGCTTTTGCAGATCTGAATATTGGTGGGTAAATCCGCACTTACTTGCTGTATTCACTATCAGTAGCACTTTACCTTTGTATTGCTCTAGCTCGATATCTTTTCCCCGAATACTGCGTGCTGAATATTGATAAATGCTCATGGCTGCTACATCCCTTCAGTTATCTATGCTTTTTGAAAAAGAACAGGAAATATTTATAATAATTAAATTGTAAACAATTCAATTATCGCTGTCAAACAATACAGCTTGAAGGAATTGGAACCGTAATTGCCAGGTTGGAATAGGATAGATAATGGGTATGGATCAGTCAAACAAATTTATTGCGTTAAAGCTACTCTGCGTTCCATTATTATCTTGCATCGGGAACGTTTTTTGATTAAGATAGCAGAAACCAGCGCAAAAGCCGCGCTGACATAGATAAGGACTATGACGAAGAGAGTAAGCATTATAGCGGATCTTAACAGGGAAGGCGTGCCGGAGACTGAGAGCACCCTCATGAGACGATTAATGCCGAAGTTCACTTCCGAGTCGGCCCCTGAAGTAGTTTGTCACAGGTTGTGGCAGGTATGAGTAGGGAGGCCCGCGCCCCGCGTTACCGGGTGAAAGACAGAATTAATTCTTAGTCAGGGGAACATGAGATTCTATTCCTTTGTGCTAGTATTCGGGTTAATTCTAAATAAGGGTGGTACCACGGCTCCTCGTCCCTTGCGACGGGGGGCCTTTTTGCGTTCCAAATTATAACAAAAAGAGGGAGTGGAAGGGTAATGAGTAACGTGGAATTGGATGTTCTTAGAGGTCGTCTGGATGAAATTAATGGGCAATTGCTGGAGCTGATCTCCGAGCGGGCTAAGATTGTTCAGGAGATTGGAGTAGTTAAAGAAAAACAAGGTGTCCCTAAATTTGATCCAGAACGGGAAAAACAGATGCTGGATAAGCTCGTAGCGAGCAACAAAGGCCCTTTCACTAACGGGACGATCCGTAGCCTCTTCAAACAAATTTTCTCAGCTTCTCTGGACTTACAAACAGATGATCATAAAAAAACTTTACTGGTAGCCCGCAAGAGCCACAAAGAGGATACAGTGATTGTTCTGCCGGGAGATGTAACGGTTGGCGGTGCTTCTTCACTGATGGTAGCCGGTCCTTGCTCCGTGGAAAGTGAACTGCAGACTCGCACCGTAGCTGCCGCCCTGCAAAAAGCCGGAGTACGTGTAATGCGTGGCGGTGCCTTCAAGCCTCGGACTTCACCTTATGATTTCCAAGGGCTGGGAATGGACGGTTTAAGAATATTACGAGAAGCAGCAAATGAATATGGACTGCTGACCATCAGCGAAATTGTAGATCCAAGACATATTGAAGAGTCCCTTGATTATGTGGATATCATCCAGATCGGTGCACGTAATATGCATAATTTCGAGCTGCTAAAAGCGGTCGGAGAAGTCGACAAGCCGGTGCTGCTGAAACGTGGATTGGCTGCCACACTCGATGAATTCATCCATGCAGCGGAATACATCATGTCTCGTGGAAACACACAGATCATGCTGATTGAACGTGGAATTCGTACCTATGAAAAAGCGACCCGCAACACGCTTGATATCTCAGCAGTGCCCATTCTCAAACAGGAATGTCATTTGCCAGTACTGGTTGATGTAACTCACTCGACAGGCCGCAAAGACATCCTTATTCCATGTGCGAAAGCCGCACTCGCAGCTGGAGCTGACGGCATTATGGTGGAGGTGCATCCTGATCCTGCAACCGCATTGTCTGATGCCGCTCAGCAGCTGAATATTGATGAATTCAACACCTTCTTTAATGAAGTGAAGGCTTCCGGATTGTACCGGTAATCTAGAAATATAGAATTTGCATGATATTTTAAGGATTTGCTAGAAAATAAGGTGTATAAGCGCTTACAAGTCTAACTAATCTTTTTGTGAAGGTGAAGGCGGGTCGAGTACAATAAGCAACATTAGCGTTGCACCGGCCCCGGGTCTTTTCTGACAAAAGATCTACACATTTTAATAGTCACAGGAGGAAATTAGATTTTGAAGCAGCTTACCTTAAATAATGGGTGGTTTTCTAACACTCGAACCGATATTTTATCGGGGATGACCGTAGCCGTTGCGCTGATTCCTGAAGCGATCGCTTTTTCGATCCTGGCGGGAGTAAGTCCGATGGTTGGTTTATATGCCTCTTTTTGCATTGCGATTGTAACGGCACTTGCCGGAGGCAGACCCGGAATGATCTCGGCGGCTACGGGAGCTATGGCTCTGTTAGTCGGAAGCCTCGTACTAGAACACGGAATAGAGTATCTGTTCGCGGCAACTGTACTGGCTGGTGTGTTTCAGATATTGATGGGGATGCTAAAGCTGGGGCGGTTTATCACCTTTTTGCCACAGCCGGTCATGACAGGGTTTGTCAACGCGCTGGCGATACTGATTTTTATGGCACAGCTTACCCATTTTAAAGGACAAGGCTGGGTGATGTACGGACTGGTAGCTCTGACCTTGCTTATTATCTACACGGTTCCTCGGTTTACCAAAGCCGTACCTTCAGCACTTGTAGCGATTGTTATTGTTTCTATTCTTAGCATCGCTCTTCATCTGGACGTAAGAACCGTAGGTGATATGGGGAATATTACAGCAACCTTGCCACTATTCCATCTCCCGCAAATCCCGTTCACGCTGGATATGCTGCTTATTATTTTGCCATATTCACTTTCGCTGGCCGTAGTTGGGCTATTGGAATCCCTGATGACTGCCACCTTAATAGACGATATTACGGGCACAGGTAGTGATAAGAACAGAGAGGCGAAGGGACAGGGGCTTGCGAATGTAGTCACTGGTTTTTTCGGAGGGATGGCAGGCTGTGCGATGATTGGCCAATCGATGGTTAACATGAAGTCAGGAGGACGCACGCGTTTGTCCACGTTTGTATCAGGGGTTTTTTTATTATTCCTAATTATCGTACTTGGCGATGTGGTGAAGCAGATCCCGATGGGCGCGCTCGTCGGGGTAATGATAATGGTCTGTATCAGCACCTTTGAATGGGGCTCACTCAAAACTTTAACCCGTGTTCCGCTAAGCGATGCGCTGGTTATGATTGTGACGGTGGTCACTGTGGTGGTTACGGACAACCTTTCTATTGGGGTTTTGTTTGGGGTTCTGCTAAGTGCTTTAACGTTTGCTTGGAAAATAGCTTCGATCCGCCTAACTGTTCAGGAAGCGACCTCTTCCAAAACATATGCGGTTTCCGGCCAGCTGTTCTTCGGCACGACAAGCCACTTCATTCATGAATTCGCCTACGATAGCGATCCGGATCATATTATTATCGATTTTTCACACTCCCATGTGTGGGACCAATCCGCAGTCCATGCCATAGCGAAGACGATGAGTAAATACGCCGAGCATGGCAAAAAAGTCACCATTACTGGACTTAACGACCAGAGCTCACAGCTGGTTCAGCGGGTGGGATTATCATTACAGTAGGATATACAAAAAATAACAGATACCCTCAAAAAAGATTGCGCTGTATGCGTGATCTTTTTTTTATAGCAGATATTAACTGAAAGAAAAGGCCAGCAAGGTTTTACTTTGGGTTTAAAATAATATAAAGTATAAAGTGGATAATGTTTATCCGCTTTATACGCGGACGGTATTATCTACAGTTTGTATCAAACTATTTACGTAAATCGAGGTGCTATACATGCATATGAAAACAGGGGTAGAGCAGTCGGTATATGCACTGGTTCTACTCAACATGCTGCCGGATAAGGCGGTGTTGTCTGGGGAAGCGATTAGCCAGCAGCTCGGAGCATCGGCGACCTATTTTCAAAAACTGTTAAGAAAGCTGGTAACTGCAGACATCATCACGTCTGTTCCCGGCATTAAAGGCGGTTTTAAATTAAAGAAAAGCCCTGAAGATATTCGTGTATATGACGTTTACCTCGCGGTGGAAGGCCAGCAGTCGCTGTATTCATCGAATGGTATTCTGGTAGACATGTTGGATTTAGAAAAAGAAGACAGCTGCTGCCTGCTATCGAATCTGATGGAAGAAGCTGAATCCTCTTGGAAAGCCGTGTTAAAGCGGGAGACTATTGCTTCGTTGTCGGAGGAAATGCGTGGTGAACGCTTTAAAGATAAGATTGCAGCCTTAGAGGAATGGGTCAGTAATAAAATGGTCATCTGACCAAAGAAGGGATGTATTCGCATGAGATTAAGCATATTGGATCAGGCACCCGTGACAAGCGGCAACACTGCGGAAGGTGCCTTGAACAAAGCAGAAGAACTGGCTATTTTAGCAGATGAACTGGGATATAGCAGAATGTGGATGGCAGAGCATCATGGTGGAAATACATTTGCTAGCTCAGCTCCGGAAGTAACGGCTGCCCGTTTAGCCGCCAAGACCAACCGTATTCGAATCGGCACCGGCGGTGTAATGATGATGCATTATTCTCCGCTTAAGCTGGCTGAAGTATTTAAAACGTTAAGTGCTTTTTCCCCGGGGAGAATTGATTTTGGTGTGGGACGAGCTCCTGGTGGCGATACAAGCGCCATGTACGCTTTATCTGAAGGCCGCGAGTTAATGCTGCATAATATGTATGACAAGCTTGGCATTACCATGCAGCTGCTTAGTGATCAGATTCCGGAAGATGAGCTATATGCCAAAAATCTCGCTGCTCCAACGAAAGTGGCGCTCCCTGAAGTATGGTTGTTAGGCTCGAGCGGCAATAGTGCGCGAAAAGCTGCACAAATGGGAGTCGGATACTCCTTCGCACAATTTTTTAATGGTGCGATGAGTAATGAGATTTTGGACCATTACCGGAATAACTACCAGCCTTCTATCTTTATGGACAAACCAGAGATCAGTGTATCTTATATGGTGACCACAGCAGAAACAAAGGAAGAAGCTGAGTATGAAGCATTACCGCAGGATATTTTTCGGTTGATGATGAGTAAGGGCCGGATTACTCAGGTGCTGACACCAGAAGAAGCTCAGAACATTTCGTTATCGGAAATTGACCGGATGTCAATCAAGGAAGGGCGCAAGATTCATTTGGTTGGTGCGGTTAAAGACATCGCCGTACGTTTGCAAGAAGAACAAGCACAATATGGATTCCAAGAAGCAATGATATGCAGCATCCCACATTCGCAGGAGAAACGGCTAGAGGTTTACCGACTACTGGCGCGTGAACTGCTAGGCTCTTGATTCTGGATAGCTAACCTTAACCCGCATTTGATGCGGGTTTTTTGTATGCTAATTTAGCTTTTGGATCGGCGCATCCCCTCAAAAGACAATAAATTAACCCTACCGCCTCCTAAAAGTAACATTTGAATGCCTAACTTCATCTATGATTAATGAAAGATTTAATTTTAAAAAGAGGATAGGAAGTGATCAAGGATGTTTCCTCTACATAAATCCGTTACGCTGACAGCCTTGTTTCTAATGAATCTGCTGGCAGGTTGCCAACATCAGGTGGACCCATCCTCCCTTCAATCGGCTAACGACTACCACACCTCAAGACCGAAGCCAACGGACACCGCTGCAAATCTCATTAAGCTAGAGTGGAAGCTGGTGGATACAATCCCCGTAGTCTCTCAACTAATTGCTCCACCTACAGGCGCTACTTTGATTACAGAGAAGAAGCTGGAAGATTTCGGAGGAGTCAAAGTGAGTGTGTATACGATGGCTAGTGACGAAGACTATGTGTATGCCAGAACTTCTACTCCCAAAGGGCAATACAGTCTAGGGGCGATAGGAACTTATAATTATCGTCAACCGGAGGATATCAAGGTAGAAGTAGTGCGGCTGTTTAGCGAAAAGGTGTTGAAAATCACTGGAGGACTAGGAGCAAATAACTCGCTCAGTAACTATTATTTAATCGACGAGAGCGGTAACCCCTCGGGTTTGCTGCAAATTGATACCGGACATTCCAGAGAGCTGGATGTTGATCAGGATGGATCTTTTGAGGGTGTAGCCGCACATGGAAATCCGATGAGTGCCTACATTTACCGCTGGAATGTTGATCACGCTGAGATAACTTTCGTTAATGATGCTTTAAAGGCGGACTCCGTGGTGCTAACGGATGAAGGAATATATGAAGCTTCTAATATCGGGGACAAGCAGAGCAAAAAATTCCGGTTGACCGTAGAAGGACTGATCCCAGAGCGGTAACGCCATGACCACTGCTGTTGAAATATTTCCTGCGACCATTTACCCTAAACCTCCGTATAGACGGTTAAGCTTGAATGATTATCCATAATCTAGGAGGTGTATTGGATGAATATGCAAATGAATCCGAAATTGAAACAGCTGCGTCCGGGAAAAATAGTCACCGGTATTGCAGCGGTGCTTATTGTATTGTTGATCGGCGCGAACTCTTTTGTATCTGTGGAATATGGGCATGTAGGTTTATACAAAACCTTTGGTAAATTAAATGACAATACATTGTCACCCGGCATTCATTTTAAAATCCCTTTTATTCAGACAGTGATTCAGGTCAATACACAGGTAACGAAGGCGGAGACCGATACTTCAGCCTCTTCAAAGGATCTTCAGCCTGTGTCCACACATGTGGCGGTGAACTATTCCGTAAATAAGGCTTCGGCCTTTAATCTGATGAACAATATCGGAGGTAATTTTGATAGTGTAATTATCAATCCGGCTATTCAAGAAATCGTTAAAGAAGTGACAGCCAAATATCCAGCAGAGGATTTGATTACGCGTCGTGATGTGGTGTCGAGTGAGATTAGTGAGCACTTAACCGCTAGGCTGGCAAAATATGACCTGATCGTCAACGATATTAACATCGTTAACTTTAAATTCTCGGAGGCGTTTAACCAGTCGATTGAAGCAAAGCAGGTTGCCCAGCAGCAGGCGCTGAAGGCGGAAAATGATCTCCGGCGGATTGAAATTGAAGCGAAGCAAAAAATCGCCCAGGCGCAAGCAGAGGCCGAATCTTTAAGACTTAAGAAGCAAGAGGTTACACCTGAGCTGGTGCAGCTGAAGCAAATTGAGGTTCAGGAGAAAGCGCTTGAAAAATGGAATGGCGTGCTGCCATCTGTAACAGGGGGAGCCACACCTTTTGTGGATGTTCAATCCCTGACTAAATAATTCATTACTGGCTGTCTGATTAATTTCACAATTTGCTGTTCTGTGATTGAGATCGTAGCTGTCTATTTTACCTTATATAATTCCGGGTTTGGCAATAAGGACAGCCCATAGTTTATTAGCATCTGATCCTCTGATAGGAAAGCCCTACTTCTATAGAAGTAGGGCTTTTATGCTATTAATATTGATAAAGCATCGTAGGAATTTGCCAGCCAGCGCCAACTGACCAAAAGAAGACATAATCGCCACGTTTGATTCGTCCGTCCTCGACTCCGCGTTGAAAAGCGATAAAAGGACTGCTTGTGGCTGTGTAGCCGAACTCGTCGCCTACATAGATGAACTTTTCTGCGGTGAGCCCAAGTCCGATTTGGATGAGCTCGATATTTTTCAGTGAGAATTGTGAAAGGCAGAATGCTGAGATATCATCCGTAGTCAGACCGTTGCGTGAGAGAAGCTCCTTCATATCCGCTATAGCCGCGTCCACACACACTGTACCGTCAAAAGGGGTCCAACGTATCCGAATCTGCTCTGGGGTCATACCCTCTTGATAAATATTCGACAGGCCGCAGGCCGGGAACATAATATTCTCGGAGCCCTCAGAATCGGTGTAATAAAGGGAATCTATGAAGCCTGCATGCTCGTTGCTGCGCTCCAGAATCACTGCTGCTGCGGCGTCCCCAAAGTTAGGGTAAGTAATTTCATCATCTGTATTGCAGTTCACTGAGCTGTAGTCGCTTCCTACGACGAGTGCGTACCTGATGCTGGGATTGGCTTGCATATAACGACTTGTCTGCTCCACGGCGGAGACCATTCCTGCGCAGTTAGCATTGGAATCCTGCGTAATGGTCCGGTGTTTACCTTGAAGCATACGGTGTAGGAGAAGTGCATTGGTAGGATAGGTGTACTCTGGTGTCTGTGAAGCGAACATGATCATGTCCATATCCTCACCTTGCAAATTCGCTTCGCTAAGCACTTTTTGGGCAGCCTTTAATCCCATCGTCAGAGCATTTTCACCCTGTTCTTTTACGATGTATCTCCGGTCGCGACCCATGACTTCTAGGAATCGTTTGATGTCCTTGCCCATACTCTGAAAATGCTTCAGATAATATTCGTTATCTACGATATGCTCTGGGTGGTAATAAGCAGCTTGGCGAATCGCTATATGTCCCAAATGGCGCCTCCTATGCTTCAATAATTTCGTAATTTTCTAATTTCGTTGCCCGTGCCACTCGGCTTAACTGCATTTTTAGGACAGGGCTTTTGGCAATAATAAAGGTTACTTTTTTAAATCCGGATTGTTTATACAGTATGTAGCATTGCTCAAGCATGGGAAGTGTGTCCTTTGAGGATACATTCAATGTCTTGCAATCTAGGATAATCTCATATTGTTTGGGGTCGAATGCACTTATGATTTGGTTGTACTCATTAATGAAACGTCCTGCATCTTCTGGCGACATAGTTCCTTCGACTTGTACATTCAGTTTTTGATCTGCAGCATTTGTGGCGAAATTGAAGTTTCCCATTTTTGATTAATCTCCTCCTAAGTTTTATCTAAGAAAAATTTTGATGAATAGGATAAAAAAACCTATTTATCTAAGATTATTATCGTATTTTTAATTGGGAAAGTTTAGGGGATTAAACCTTTATTTTTTTAAAAAGATAATTTAGGGAATGATAAACTACTTAAAATCCATAAAATCTGCACAAATTAAGGTTTGAGGTAGGCATGCCCACCCTGTTTGCTTTGCAAAGCACAGTTCTATTGGTATGATTACAGAGATGAAAAAAACTACTATCCAAATCATGGAGGAATAATAAAAATGAGCGAAATTACACTATCGGGGATCATTGATCATACACTGCTTAAAGCAGATGCACGGAAAGAAGACATTATTAAATTGGCGGAGGAAGCTAAAACTTATAAGTTTGCTTCTGTTTGCGTAAACCCTGCTTGGGTAGCTACTGCCCATGAAGTGCTGAAAGATACGCCTGAGGTTAAAGTATGTACAGTAATCGGCTTCCCGCTGGGATCATCGACAACTGAGAGCAAAGCATTCGAGACTACCGATGCTATTGCTAAAGGTGCAGGCGAGGTGGATATGGTCATCAATATCGGAGCATTAAAAGATGGCAACGATGAGCTGGTTAAACGTGATATTGCAGCTGTTGTAGATGCAGCGCGCGGCAAAGCCCTGACTAAAGTCATCATTGAGGCTTGTCTGTTAACGGAAGAAGAAAAAGTTCGTGCCTGCAAGCTATCTGTTGAGGCCGGAGCAGATTACGTAAAAACATCCACTGGATTCTCTACAGGCGGGGCAACGAAAGAAGATATCGCGCTTATGCGTGCTACAGTTGGACCTAATATCGGTGTAAAAGCTTCCGGTGGTGTACGTAGTGCAGAAGATGCACATGTAATGGTACAAGCAGGTGCAAGCCGTATTGGAACTAGTGGTGGTGTAGCGATTGCTAAAGGCGAAACAAGCCAAAGCAATTACTAAGCCGAAGGGCTGAATCGGAAGCGGCGAGTGAGGAGGACAAGCTCATTCGCCGTTGTCCTGATTCAAGTTATTAACCGATCAGCTTGATTAGCGATTGTATTTTATACATAAGTTTGAGGTTTTTATTAATTTATATTGAAAGCGTTATCCAGTAGGTAGAGGACACTAGTAGAAGCATTTGACCAAAGTACAATAATTCACACCGGAATAATGAGAATTTTTTCTTTTCAAATGACGTGGTTTGTGAGAGAATGGGTACAATTCAAAATTGTTAATCATTTCTATACTTAATTATAGGGGAGGAAATACCTATGTCAGAAGATCGCAAGCTGTCGTTTGAAACTTTGGCTGTCCATGCAGGCCAGGAAATTGATCCAACTACTTTCTCACGTGCTGTACCGCTTTATCAGACCACTTCCTACGGGTTCCGTGATGCTGATCATGCAGCGGATCTGTTCGCGCTTAAAGAATTCGGTAATATTTATACTCGGCTGATGAACCCAACTACGGATGTATTTGAACAGCGTGTGGCAGCACTTGAGGGCGGTGCGGGTGCGCTTGCTACAGCTTCCGGTGCAGCGGCTATTTCCTTTTCCATTTTAAATATTGCGGGCGCTGGGGATGAGATTGTATCTGCAGCAAGCCTATATGGCGGAACTTATAATCTATTCTCGACAACACTGCCTAAGCTTGGTATTAAGGTGCATTTCGTAGATTCGGATAATCCTGAGAACTTCCGTGCTGCGATTACAGATAAGACCAAAGCCTTGTATGCAGAAACAATCGGCAACCCGCAGGGAAATGTTCTGGATATTGCTGCAGTTGCAGCGATCGCCCATGAACATGGGATTCCTCTCATCGTAGACAACACGTTCCCAAGTCCATATTTATTGCGTCCGATTGAGCATGGCGCGGACATTGTTGTCCATTCGGCAACCAAATTCATCGGTGGACATGGTACATCCATTGGCGGGATTATTGTTGACGGCGGTAAATTTGATTGGAAGGCAAGCGGTAAATTCCCAGGTCTTACGGAGCCAGATCCAAGCTATCATGGAGTGGTGTATACGGAAGCAGTGGGCCCGATTGCTTATATTATTAAAGCCCGCGTTCAATTGCTTCGCGATTTAGGGGCGGCGATTTCTCCGTTCAACTCTTGGATGCTGCTGCAAGGTCTGGAGACTCTTCATTTGCGGATGGAACGTCATAGCCAAAATGCGCTGAAGGTAGCGCAATATTTGGAGGCACATTCAGATGTGGAATGGGTAAGTTATTCGGGACTTCCTACGCATCCATCTCATGAATTAGCGCAAAAGTATTTGCCTAAAGGTCAGGGTGCGATCCTTACTTTTGGTATTAAGGGTGGAAGTGCTGCGGGACGTAAGCTGATTGAGAATGTGAAGCTGTTCTCTCATTTAGCGAATGTTGGGGATTCCAAGTCATTGATCATCCACCCAGCGAGCACAACCCATGCACAGCTGTCGGATGAAGAGCAAATCACAGCCGGAGTAACGCCGGAATTGCTGCGTTTGTCGATCGGGACGGAGTCCATTGATGATATTATCTATGATCTGGAGCAAGCTATTGCTGCCAGTCAACAATAAAAGTTTATATTTCGAAAAGCATTACCGCTCTGCGGTAATGCTTTTTTTGTTGCCTAAAAAAGTTGGAATATTCATCAGATTTGGCAACGCTTGCATATTTCAGGTGTGGCTCCCGTATTTATAAGTGAGGTAGGTAAATGAAATGTCGGTCGCTTATGTTATATAGCTTGGCATACCGGCAGCAATCCAAAGATAAAGGGTGGGTGCGAGGATGAAGGGTGAACGTCAGCAGGATGGTTTACGGAGTAGTGAAGAGCGCCCGTTCAAGTTCATGTATAAGGCTGGTGATCGGACTGTGGGAATGGAAATGAGCCAAGCTGGATCCGTAGCCTCCGCTGCCGCAGAATTTATCGCTGGAGTAGAGCAGAGGGATGTCATTGAGCCTTTGAAGCGGTCTTATTTTAAGCGGCCGGGGGAACCATCGACATTCCTAGTGCTGCGTGAAGGAAGAGAAGAACGTCTTGCTGGACGGGAAGGAACAAGGACTGTTCAAGCGGGCCCGTGTTTGATACGGAGTGAGGAATGGCTGCTGGAACCAGAGCTGTTCTGTCTTTATGAGAATTGGTTATCTAGCGAGGATGAACTGCAAACAGCGCGTATTCTGCAGCGAATCTCTTATCGTCTGCGCGCAGCTGTTGCTGAGCTGCTTGAATCGCCGGATGGCGAATGGGCAGCGGTCACCCTGCTGCATCCAGAGTCACTTGCGGTGGCGCAGCCCGCCAAGCTTGCCGCGCTTCAGGACGCTCAGCTCGAAGCGCTGTTCGCTGCGGTGGCGGAGAGCCAGCGGCAAGGCGGCGATTGCCGCCTTGACCTGCTGGTCGCCTACACCGCAAGCGCAGCCGAATTCGCCGCAAAGCGCGAATTCATCGAAGACGTGGCCGATCAGACACTCGGCCACGCTTATGCGGCGGCATGCCGCATCGGAGCGCTGATCGCGCCCGATGTGGAGCCTGCCGCCGCTGCGGAAATCGCGCGTATCGCCGATTTCCTAGTGCTGGACGGCGCGGCGGGCGAACACGCGCCGGAAGAGACCGCCGCAGAGGGCTTCGCCCTGGCGGCGGGGGAGATCTTTGCCGCCGTGACGAGCGTGAAGCCGGCGGCGGTGGTACTTGCCGCGGGGACACCGGCGGCGTCGGCTTTGGCCGATCTGTATCAGATCGGGCTCAGCGGGATCTTTTGCAGCGCCGGTCAGCGGACCGAAGCGCTGCTGAGAGCGGCCTGCCTGATCTGGATCGCCAGGCAGCGTGAAACGCTGGATACTGCCGCCGGGGGAAGGCAGTAAGCTTTTTCTGCTGAACGATACGGTGCTGTTCATATAAGAATCGTAAAAAGACTTCAGAGCAGCGATTATCCGGTTATCGGAGAATCGTTGCTTTGTTTTTTTGGTCGTTAGCTGCCTGCTTCAACAGCGTATATATAACCCATTACTCAATCACTATACTCAACCTACGTACTTAAACTAATCTGTATTCATGCTTTGTATTTAAACGCCGTGCTCCTACCTGTGCTCAACCTCAGCGCTTAAACTAATCTTCACTCATGCTTTGCATTTAAACGCCGTACTCATACCATGTGCCCAAACACTGCACTCAACTCCGCACTTAAACTAATCGTGCACCTCTGCACTTAAACTAATCAACACTCAAACTCGGCACTAACCTCGCACTCCTCAACTCCCGATGCTTAAGGATCCAGATGACGCTATTTGCCTGATTTTAGCTTTTTTAGCATGGTTTCGGACACGAGAGACGCTATTCGTTAGGAAGAGGTACATATTTGGTGCTTTTCATGTCAATAGCTGCAATGAGGTCCGTTAGATTACCAAATGTGTTTAAAACCAGCGATTAGGGTCAACTGAGTCCGATAGTAGCTACATACGCGAGCAACTTGCATCATACGTTCATCAATCTTGTCGTACTCATACTTTACGCGCAACCTCCACACTCAACCTCCGTACTCCCACCCTGTGCCTAACCTCCGTACTTAAACTAATCTGCACTCATGCTTTGGATGCAACCTCCGCACTCAACCTCCGCACTCATCCCCCGAACTCAAACTAATCAGCATCGAACCTCTGTACTATCATCAGGACCAACAAGAAAACATTAGTTTTGGAACATCCACATTTGTTTCCAGCTTCTTCTTACATTTTACATAAACAGGATATTGACAGTGGAGGCTCGAATTTATTAGCATCTTGCTGAATAGGGGTGCTGTAGATGTCTACAAATTTTAGAGTTGGCCTGCAAAAGGTCGTAGATCATTCTTACGATATTGAGATTGGGGAAGGTCTTTTTGGCACTCTGATCGAGGATTTGAAACGTGGAATTGTCGAGAATGTAAGCAAATTCGCGATTATTACAGATTCCAAAGTTGAAGCCCTGTATGGGCAAGCCTTGCTGGAACAACTGCTTCAGAATGATTTTCAAGCGGAGTTATTTTCTTTCCCTGCTGGAGAGAAGTCTAAAACCCGAGAAACGAAGGCACAGCTGGAGGACCGGCTATTAAGCCGTTCTTATGGACGGGATTGCTGCATCCTTGCCATTGGAGGTGGAGCGGTAACGGATATGGCAGGTTTTTTGGCTGGAACATTTGGTCGGGGAGTGCCAAGTTTGAACTATGCAACTACCCTTTTAGCAGCAGCGGATGCTTCTATTGGTGGCAAAACGGGCGTGAATACACCAGTTGCAACCAATCTAATTGGTGTTTTTCATCAGCCGAAAAAGGTCTACATCGACTTAGCCACATGGAGAACGCTTCCGGTACGTGAGCTTCGCAGTGGTTTGGCTGAAACAATCAAACATGCCTGCATCGCGGATGCTGAATTTTTTGAGTTTCTTGAACAGAATATGGAGCGAGTTGTTTCCTCAGAAGGCAATCTTGTATTAGATAGAGAGGTTTGCGAACAGATTGCTTTTCATAATTGTGAGATCAAGTACAGTGTGGTGGAAAAGGATGAATTGGAGAGCAACTTGCGCCAAATTCTAAATCTGGGGCATACTGCTGGCCGGGCGTTAGAGGCTTTAAGTGGTTATGAATTATTACATGGTGAAGCTATTGCGATTGGACTCGCGGTTCAGGTGCAGCTGGCAGAGCAGTTGGGGTATGTATCGGCTGACCAAACTCAGCGTGTAATTGCTTTGTTGAAGAAGGCGGGACTTCCGACTGAAATACCAGCAACCATTACAAATAGAATGCTGATTGATAAGATGTATACGGATAAAAAGGTTCGCAAAGGGCGTATACGGTTTGTGTTCCAAGCCGGAATTGGAGCGATGAAGTCTTTTGAAGGTGGAGCTTATTCGACGCCAGTCGAAGAGCAAGTCCTATCCGAGCTTTTAAATAAAATACGCAGCTAAGAGAGGAAAACGCTATTTTAAATTTATGATGAATAGCCCAGAAGGTAGGGTTTACTTTTTCGTTCAAGGTGGTATTATTAAAATATAAGTTGCACTAAGGAAATATAGTTGTACTATTGCAACAATGATTATCATTCTCACTACTCATAGTTATCATTCATGCTGTCCCGGCTAAGCCGGGGCAGCATGTGTCATTTTAGGGGTCTTAAGAATGGCTCTCATTATCATTTAGACAAAACAAAACGTATGCTTCCGAAGCAAGTTTTGTTGCGAAGAGAAATCAATGAAGTAGTCCTACACAAACTTTCAGGATGGTGATTATTATGCAAGCAACATCAAAACATTTACCCCAGCAAACCTCAATCTCCGGCAGTATGAAGAAACCAGGCGCTCCAAAACGCCGGTTCGATCTGAGAGCCATGCTCAGCAACTCCGAGATGCAGGCTGCGCTTGGCAGCGGAGTGCTTATGCTTTTTGCTTGGGCTATGGGCAGCTGGTCAGAAGTTTTTTCTGTAGTACTTTATGTTATTTCGTATACCATTGGTGGCTGGAACAAAGCCAAAGAAGGCGTTGAGACGCTCGTCAAAGAACGTGATCTCGATGTGAACCTGCTGATGATTGCGGCCGCACTAGGCGCAGCTACCATTGGGTACTGGAATGAAGGTGCTATGCTCATCTTTATTTTTGCGCTTAGTGGAGCTTTAGAGAGTTATACGATGGAACGGAGTAAGAAGGATATTTCCTCACTTATGGCCTTGAAACCTGCCACAGCCATGCGGATTGAAAAAGGAAGCATGAACGAGGTAGCTATTGATCAGTTAGTAATCGGAGATCTGTTGCTTGTACGTCCAGGGGATCTTATTCCTGCAGATGGTAAGGTGTACAGAGGAGAATCGGCAGTAGATCAGGCTTCCATTACAGGAGAGTCAGTGCCTGTTGAAAAATGCGCTGGCAGCGAAGTATTCGCAGGTACGGTCAATGGAGAAGGTCCACTTTATATTGAAGTAACGAAATCAGCAGAGAACACACTTTTTTCAAAGATCATTAAGATGGTAGAAGAAGCAGAGACGGATGTTCCAAACTCACAGCGATTCATTAAAAGACTGGAAGCCATCTATGCACGGGTAGTCGTTGCCTCGACTGTGGCTCTTATTTTCCTTCCACCCTTTTTGCTGGACTGGAGCTGGAGCGCAACCTTTTATAAAGCGATGGTTTTTCTTGTAGTAGCCTCGCCTTGTGCGTTGGTCTCATCGATTATGCCTGCGATGCTGTCGGCCATTTCCAAAAGTGCGCGAAAAGGGATTTTATTTAAAGGCGGGGTCCACCTCGAAAATATGGCTCGGACCTCGGTTGTAGCTTTTGATAAGACAGGGACCCTTACAGAGGGAACTCCGCAGGTGACTGACTTTATTGCAGGTGAAGGCTACAACCGGGAAGAATTACTGGCGATTAGCGCATCCATTGAGCATATGTCCCGCCATCCATTGGCGGAAGCCATTGTGCGTAAAGCTGAGGAAGAATATGTGGAGCTGCGGGGGGTGCAGGAAAGTAAAACCATCACTGGCTGGGGAATTGAAGGTCAAGTTGACGGGCATCACTGGAAAATTGGAAAGTCCAATTTACTGGATGAGCTGACTTCGTCTGCGATGGACTCTGAGCTAGCATTCTGGAGAACTAAACGGCAGCAGTTGGCGGAAGAGGGGAAGACAGTCTCCATTATTTTGGACGGTGAGCATATCGCAGGTATGATTGCATTGCAGGATACAGTTCGCCCACAAGCAGAAGCCGCAGTGCGGAAGCTGCAGGAGCTGGGGATTAAAGTGGCTATGCTTACGGGTGACCGGGAAGCTACAGCAAAAGTTATTGCGGCTTCAACCGGAGTAGATCTGGTATTTGCCGACCTTTTACCAGAGGATAAAGTAAAGCATATTAAGGCGCTGCGTGAAGAGCACGGTAATGTTGTGATGGTGGGTGACGGTGTGAATGATGCGCCTGCTCTGGCTACAGCGACTGTTGGCATGGGTATGGGCATGAAAGGCAGTGGTGCAGCGCTTGAGATCGCCGATGTAGTGCTTATGAATGATAATATTGAAGAGATCGCCTCGACCATTTCATTGGCACGGCGCTCACAGCGTATTGTGAAGCAAAATATGATTTTTGCTGTAACAGTAATCGCGGTTCTGATGATCAGTAACTTTGTGCAGGGCATCGCCCTTCCTTTTGGCGTGATCGGTCATGAAGGCAGTACGATATTGGTCATTCTTAATGGGCTGCGATTGTTGCGGTAAGAGGTCAGAGATGTTATTGCACATTATTTATTGCCAAAAATTAAATTGTTCACAAATGATTTTTTCCTGAGGGAGTCTGGCTTATTGACATTTTTGCTTTCAGTTAGCATAATTAAGACTACATTATAATTATTTTAAATAAGAAGCGACGTCACTGCCGTCTAACTCAAGGAGGATATAGATATGTATAAATCAATAATTGTTGGAACCGGACCGGCGGGGTTGACTGCTGCTATCTACTTGGCTCGTGCCAATTTGAACCCACTAGTAATCGAAGGACCTCAGCCTGGCGGACAATTGACCACCACTACAGAAGTGGAGAATTTCCCGGGATTTCCTGATGGAATTATGGGTCCAGACTTAATGGATAATATGCGTAAACAGGCTGAACGTTTTGGTGCGGAATTCCGTACGGGTTGGGTGAACAGTGTAGAACTTGGAGAGCGTCCTTTTAAGCTTAATGTTGAAGGTTTGGGTGTTCTTACGACGGATACCTTGATCATTTCCACTGGCGCTACGGCAAAATACCTCGGTATCCCAGGCGAACAGGATAATGTGGGACGCGGTGTGAGCACCTGTGCTACCTGTGATGGATTCTTCTTCCGTAATAAAGAGATCGTGGTTGTTGGCGGTGGAGATTCTGCGCTTGAGGAAGCGGGTTTCTTGACTCGTTTTGCCTCCAAAGTAACGCTGGTACACCGTCGTGAAGAGCTACGTGCTTCCAAGATCATGCAGGATCGCGTTCGCGATAATGTTAAAGTAGCTTGGAGCCTGAATCGTACTCCTTTGGAAGTAACTTCTGGAGACAAAGGCGTGAGTGGACTAAAAGTGCTGAACAATGAGACCGGACAAGAAGAAATCATTGAAGCAAGCGGAGTGTTTGTGGCGATTGGCCACCATCCTAACACTGCATTTTTGGGTGGACAAATCACAACTAATACTGAAGGTTATATCATGACTAACCCAGGTACTTCTGAAACTAATATCCCAGGCGTATTCGCTTGTGGTGATGTGCAGGATACCCGTTATAGACAAGCAATTACGGCAGCAGGCAGTGGATGTATGGCAGCTATGGATGCTGAGAAATACATTGAAAGTCTGGAACATAGCGCGGTTATTCTATAATTTGGTTTAGCAAACTCCCAGTGCTACAATAGATAACATAACTGTAATCTTCCATAGGAGGTCTAATGATGGAAAATGTAATTGTATATACATCAACAAATTGTCCACATTGCCGTCAGGTGAAGAGCTTTTTGAGTGAAAAAGGCGTAGCCTATGAAGAACGTAACATCGAGCAGAATGATGATTACGCGCAGCAGGTTTGGGATATGGGAATGAGAGCTGTTCCTGTAACTGTCATTGGTGAGCACAAAATTGTGGGGATGAATATCACTCAGTTCGACAAAGCATTGGCGACTGTTTAATCAAATATAGTTCTGTGAGGAAATTGCAAAAGGTCGCTTCCATTTTGGAGGTGATCTTTTTGTAGTCTAAGTATACAAAAATAGCCTGACGCTAATATGCGCAGGCTATTTTTTATGATGTAAATCGCAAAGTTCAATTTAAGCTTGAGTGAAAGAGGTAATGATCTGAAATAGGACGTATACAGCAACACCGCTGCCGATCAGAATGAATCCTGATTTCTTTTTGGCTTGAAAAAAACGGAGCACACCGAGACTGATCAAAGGGGCAATAATGAGCAGAAAAAGCAACACAGTGATGAACATCTGTGCCGAGATATCAGACGTATCAACATAGGTCATGGACTCGCTCTCCATTTCAAAAAAGGGGTTGTAGTGATAAATGTCACACTAACTTATCCTTTATTATATAGGATTTAAGTTGCTTTTACTGCACTTTTGATCCACCTAAATGCGGCAATTTTACGTCAATTCTATCCGCTCTTGAATTTCACTTGTGAAACTGTCCCGCAAAACGTTGTTCATTAGACTACCTTAAACGGTCACCCGAATATCACCTAGAAAATGCATAACCGCAGAGAACCCCGCGCCTATCATGGTTCCCCGGCTGCCCAGCTTGGAGAAGGTAATCTCGAGCTGCTGCTTATGATAAGGAAGCGTACGCTCCGCTACAACCCGGCGAAGGGGCTTACCTAACCAGGCTTCTGCTTCGGATAAGGCGCCACCGATGACAATCAGCTCTGGATTAAAGCTATTGATTAGATTCGTTACTCCGATGCCGAGATATTCACCCATAGATGAGAAGTGGCGCAAGGCGTCTTCTTGTCCAGCGGCTGCATAACGGACCAGTTCTTGTGTGGTATGAGCAGGGAGGGAGAACTCTGAATGGTCATAGGTTTTTTCCGAGGCATATAGCTCCCAACAACCACGGCTCCCACAGCTGCACGGCTTGCCTTGGGCTTCGATCGTCATATGTCCGGTTTCGCCGGCATATCCTCGTGCACCTTTGTACAGCTCTCCGCCAATAATAATACCAGATCCGATCCCTGAACCCGCACTGATATAGAGCAGATGTCTAACATCTTTTGCCGCCCCAAAGTTCAGTTCACCTTGTGCACCTGCGTTAGCTTCGTTATCAATAGTGACTGGAACCGCGAATTCCGTCTCCAAAATACCCCGCAGGTCGACCATTTCCCAGCCAAGGTTGGGAGCAAAAAGAACAACCCCGTTCTCATCCACCATCCCGGGGACACCTACTCCGATGCCGACGATACCGTATGGGGATTCAGGTGCTTTATCAATCAAGTCTGAAATTGTTTTTTTCATCCGTTCCAGAACATAAGGCAGAGCATGATTGTCCAGGGAGAAATCGCTTTCGAAAAGAATGCCACCACTTAAATCACATAAGACGGCCGTCAGCTGCTTCACTCGCAGCTCTATGCCGATTACGCTGCCAGCCATGCTATTAAAATGCAGCATTAGCGGTTTACGGCCGCCACTGGATTGACCTGGTCCAACTTCAGTCACTAATTCTTGAGCGCATAGCTCTGCCACCAGATTGGATACGGTAGCTTTATTCAGTCCGGTCATCTCTGAAACCTTGGCGCGCGAGAGCGGAGAGTTCCTTCGAATAGTATGTAGTACGATCGATTTATTGATTTTTTTGACCAGCGCCTGATCTCCGGTAACCTTCACGAATCACACATCCTTTTTAGCATAGTTCCCTTTTGTTGTATGCCACTTAGTCTAGAGTGATGTGCTGGAAATTGCAATACATCGGCAGAAAAGAGAAAAACTAAGTTTGTTGGATTTTTTGAATATTAAACGGATAGGCAAGGGAGACTTAAAGAGGCGGAAATTTTATAAAAAAACTTTGTTTAACCAATATACAAAGTCAAAAAGATGTGTTAAGATGATGCTGTAAACGCTTGCTAGCGTAGCACAATATGAGGAGGATTACACAATGGCTTATTTTGAGACAGTGAACAAAATCTCTTACGAGGGAAGCCGTTCCACCAACCCTTATGCATTTAAATTCTACAATCCTAAAGAAGTCGTAGCCGGCAAAACTATGGAGGAACATCTGAAATTTGCAATGGCTTATTGGCATACATTAACTGCTGGCGGTTCTGATCCGTTTGGCGCTGAAACTGCAATTCGCAGCTGGGACAAATTGAGTGGTCTGGATAAAGCTAAAGCTCGCGCTGAAGCAGCATTCGAATTTATGGACAAGATGGATCTGCCTTACTTCTGCTTCCATGATGTAGATATCGCACCAGAAGGCGCATCTTTGCGTGAGTTCTACAGCAACATCGACACTATCGTTGATATCCTTGAACAAGGCATGAAGACTTCCGGCAAGAAATTGCTGTGGAATACAGCTAATATGTTCACTAACCCACGTTATATGCACGGTGCAGGTTCTACACCGAACGCTGATGTTTTCGCACATGCAGCAGCACAAGTGAAGAAAGGTCTGGAAGTTGGTAAACGTCTGGGCGCAAGCAACTATGTATTCTGGGGCGGCCGTGAAGGTTATGAAGAATTGCTGAATACAGATATGGGTCTTGAACAAGATAACATTGCACGTCTGTTCAGCATGGCTGTAGATTACGCTAAGGAAATTGGTTTTGATGGTCAATTCCTGATCGAACCTAAACCAAAAGAGCCTACTAAACATCAATATGATTTCGATGCAGCAACAACAATTTCGTTCTTGCAAAAATACAACCTCGACAAGCACTTCAAGCTGAACCTTGAAGCTAACCACGCTACGCTTGCAGGTCATACTTTTGAACATGAACTTCGTGTAGCTCGTATTAATGGCATGCTTGGATCACTTGACGCTAACCAAGGGGATACACTGCTTGGTTGGGATACTGATGAATTCCCAGTAAACATCTACGATGCAACACTTACTCTTTATGAAGTATTGAAGAATGACGGTCTTGGCAAAGGCGGAATTAACTTCGATGCTAAAGTACGTCGTCCTTCCTTCGAGCCAGAAGATCTGTTCTTGGCACACATCGCTGGTATGGATACTTACGCAAAAGGCTTGAAAGTTGCTGCTAAATTGATCGAAGATCGCGTATTCGAAGACTTCGTTGACAAACGCTACAGCAGCTTCACTGAAGGCGTTGGTGCAGACATCGTTTCAGGTAAAGCAACATTGGCTTCTTTGGCTGAATATGCTTTGAACAATGAGAACCCACGTCCTAACCAATCCGGACGTCAAGAATACCTGAGAGCTACCCTTAACCAATACATCTTGGCTGAGTAGTTTTTACAGGGAGCTTGAAGCTTAGACTTTGAGTCCAGTTTGAACAAATGCAACGGGGGTTGCTGAAGAGAGCATTCTTCGGCAGCCCCCTTTTTGTAGCCAAAACTAAGCAGATGCTTACGAAGCGAGTTTTATTACGAAGAGAATCAAGAAGCTAAGCTCCATAAAACTAAGCGGATGCTTTCGAAGTAAGTTTTATTCGAAGTAACTCAACGTAGTAAACGCTCATAAAACTAAGCAGATGCTTACGAAGCAAGTTTTATTACGAAGAGAATCAAGAAGCTAAGCTCCATAAAACTAAGCGGATGCTTTCGAAGTAAGTTTTATTCGAAGTAACTCAACGTAGTAAACGCTCATAAAACTTTTAGGAGGTCAAAAATGAAATACGTTATAGGTGTTGATTTGGGGACTAGTGCAGTGAAGACTGTTCTAGTGGACCCGCAGGGGAAGGTGGCTTTTGAGCATTCCGAGTCCTACCCGCTAAGCAGACCCCAACCGAACTGGAGTGAGCAAAATCCTGAGGATTGGGTAAAGGGCACGCTGGTCAGCCTGCGCCGTCTGATTGAAGTATCAGGCATAGACCCGTCACAAGTAGACGGTCTAAGTTTCTCCGGACAAATGCACGGATTGGTACTGGTAGATAAAGAAGGGCAAGTGCTGCGTCCAGCTATTCTTTGGAATGATACCCGTACTACTGCACAATGCCGTAAGATTGAGAAGACGCTTGGAGCGAAGTTGATCGATATCGCCAGAAACAAAGCATTGGAAGGTTTTACACTGCCTAAGATTCTGTGGGTTCAAGAGAATGAACCAGAAGTATTATCACAGGCGCATCAGTTCCTGCTGCCAAAAGATTATGTGCGTTATCGGTTGACGGGTGATTATGCAATGGATTACTCCGATGCTGCCGGAACGTTGCTATTGGATGTAGGTTCTAAAGAATGGAGTGCAGAAATCGCAGAGGCTTTTGAACTTCCGCTTTCTCTTTGTCCTAGATTGGTAGAATCCTTTGAACAGACTGGAACCTTATTGCCGGACATTGCTGAAGCGTCAGGTCTTTTATCTTCAACGAAGGTATTTGCTGGTGGTGCAGATAATGCTTGTGGCGCGCTCGGAGCGGGTGTATTGGGAGAAGGCCGGACCATGTGCAGTATTGGTACATCTGGTGTAGTACTTTCTTATGAGAGCAATAAAGATTTGAATCTCGAAGGCAAAGTCCATTTCTTTAACCATGGTGAAAAAGATGCCTACTATATTATGGGGGTTACACTAGCTGCTGGTCATAGCCTTACGTGGTTCAAAGAAACCTTTGCGGCGGACAAAAGCTTTGATGAGCTGTTAAGCGGAGTTTCCTCTATTCCAGCTGGCAGCGGCGGCCTGTTATTCACTCCTTATATTGTTGGAGAACGTACACCACATCCAGATGCGAATATTCGCGGAAGCTTTATTGGTATGGATTCAGGGCATACGTTGACGCATTTTACACGAGCAGTATTAGAAGGCATTACCTTCTCACTGCGTGAATCCATTGAGATTGTACGTGAGTCAGGCAAAGAGATTACAGAGATCATTGCAATTGGTGGTGGAGCTAAAAATGAGGCTTGGCTGCAAATGCAGGCTGATATTTTCAATGCATCTATCGTGAAGCTCGAAAGTGAGCAGGGTCCGGCAATGGGAGCAGCTATGCTGGCGGCTTATGGAAGCGGATGGTTCACATCCCTTGCGGAATGTGCAGAAGCGTTTATCCGTCCTGCTGATGTATATAAACCAGATCCGAAACAAACGGCAATCTATGATGGTCTATTCAACCTCTATCAGGAAGTTTACGGCCAGACCCGCGAATTGAATAACAAGCTGGCTGCATATCGCCAATAAAGCGCCATTTATCTATCTGTCTGATATAAAAAAAGGTCTTTCGCATCTGGCGGAAGGCCTTTTTAAAGACCATCTTCTTTATAGAGGTGATGAACGGCAATATTCAAAAATGTTGCCGTTTTCATTTTTCTTCTGTAAAGTATGGAATATCTCCAAGGTAGTGGCAGCCTGTACATGAGATAGTGAAGGTTTCGGGGGGCGAAAGGCCATGTTTCAATGGTTTGTTAAGGTGCTGAATGACATCAAAATCCGCAATAAGCTGCTGCTTGCTTTTTTACTGACTACACTTTTACCGGTATTACTGGTAGGTGGTTATCTTACGATTGAGATGAGGACCATGGCGTTTGAGAATGCACTGGAGCAAGCTTCAATTAACGTAGATCGGGTAAAAAAAAGAACAGAAGAAGTCATCGGTGTATCGCAAGATATAGCGTATCGATTGTCCAATGATGCCCGGCTGAAAAAACTTGCCATACGCCAGTATGTAAGCACTTATGATGTGGTTGAGGCTTATCGGGATTACACTGATATGCGTGAATACCTAAGATTATATAAAGACATATCCAACATACGTTTATACACTGATAATGCTACGCTGCTTAACAACTGGGAGCTGATCAATCCTTCGTCTGCCATTAAGGAGAGCCAGTGGTATCAGAGAGCACAGCGGTACGATAGCCTCGTCGGTTGGGAATATATAGAGGATGAGCGTGATCAGCGGAATTATTTAAGTCTTGTCCGCAAAATCGAGCTGGAGGGCTCCAGTAAAATTGGCGTGCTCGTTATTAATGTAAACAGTCACCAGCTAACCTCGATTCTGAGCCAGGAATCATTTGACACCATGATCGTGGATGATCAGGACAATATCATTGCTGCGAACCGGAGCGATCGAACAGGAAAGAAACTGGCAGATGTTTCTTTTGATACAAAGCTTTTGGGGCAAGGAAGCGGGAGCTATGAGGCAGAAGTAGATGGTGAAGCCTCCAAAATAGTGATAGAAGAACTTAAACCACAAGCCAGCCGTAACGCCCTGCGAATTATTTCTGTTTTTTCTATTGATAGTATAGTCAAAGAACCTAATCGGGTGATTAAGCTTTCGATTACCGTGATTGCCGTAAGCGTTTTATTGGCCTTTTTAATCATATATAGTTTCTCTTCGTTATTTTCACGTCGATTACTGCAGTTAAGCAGACATATTAACCGCGTGAGTACGGGTGATTTTGACACTTCATTAAAAATTGATGGCAAAGATGAAATTGCTCTGTTAGCTCGTCAGTTCAATTCTATGGTGCGGAGTATTAACGATTTGATGTACGAGGTACAGGAATCTAATGACCAGAACAGTCTGCTGGAACAGAAACAGAATGATATCCGTTTTAAAATGCTGGCAAGCCAGATTAATCCTCATTTCTTGTTCAATGCGCTGGAATCTATTCGTATGGAGGCCCATATGAAAGGGCAAGTGGAGATTGCACGGGTAGTGCGTCTTCTTGGCAAAATGATGCGCAGTAATCTGGAGGTAGGCCGAAGTAAAATTTTGCTTAGCCAGGAGCTTGAAGTGGTTCGGTGTTATTTGGATATTCAGCAATTCCGTTATGAGGATCGTTTGAAATATCAATTTATTGTAGACCCTGCCGTCGAATCACTCTACATTCCGCCGCTGATTGTGCAGCCGCTTGTGGAAAATGCGGTGATTCATGGGTTAGACAACACGATGGATGGAGCAATGGTTACGGTGAATATCAAGCGGGAGCAGAATCATGCGGTCTTTACCATTACCGATAATGGAGCCGGGATCACTCCGGACAAGCTGGAGCAGATCCGTTATACCCTTGAGATTCGTGATGAGCAGGAGGAGGCACGGATCGGGCTGCGCAATGTACACGACCGTTTGAAGTTATCCTACGGTGTTGAATATGGACTGAATATCGAAAGCCGGATGAATGAAGGAACATCTATTACGTTTCGTATTCCAATGGAGGACATAAATCTATGATCAAAGTATTGATTGTTGATGATGAGCCAAAGCTGCGGGAAGGCCTTCGGGCTCTAATCCCTTGGGAAGAACTAGGGTATACGGTGGTGGCTACGGCCGCCAACGGCTTGCAAGCTCAGGAGAAATATCATATTTTTTATCCGGAACTGATTGTGGTGGATATCCGCATGCCTGGTATGGACGGGCTGGAGTTAATCGGTGAGCTGCGCGAAGAAGGCTCGACCAGCCATGTGCTGATTTTAAGTGGTCATGCGGACTTTGAGTATGCCAAACGAGCCATTTCTTACCGCATTGACGGCTATTTACTGAAGCCGGTGGATGAGGAAGAGCTGATCAACTATTTGGAGGAACTCAGAGTCACGATCGCTCAGGAAGATCGCTTTAGCCGCTGGAATGAAGAGGAGCCTGCCCGTAATCGTGAAAGCCTGCTGCGTGCATTGCTGCAGCCTTCAACTGCGGAGGAGGGGGAGAATGATCCTGCTAAGCAGGCGGCAGCACTGGGTCTTAAATCAGGCCGTGTCGAAGTGATCTTACTCGAATTACTCGCGCCTGCGGGCGGCAGTGAGGAAGGAGAGCGGGCCGTTAAGGCCGCGGTAGAACAGTATTTTGGCAGCAGTGAAGAGCGGATGTTTTTCACGATGCCGCCATATATTGGATTCCTGCTGCAAGAGCCGCTGCCAGGAAAGCAGGAACAGGAGCGGCTGATGGAAGAGCTTTCTTCCTTAATTTGCCGTGAGGGGTACGACTTCAGTGCAGCAACTGGAGGCCCAGTAGCTGGACCAGAAGAGGCGGCACAGTCTTTTCAAGTGGCGCGTGAACTGCTGCGCCGGGCATTCTTTTACCGCAAAGGGATTCTGATCAGTGCCGATCTCTCCGGTATGTTGTTTCCTGGAGTGGAGGAGACGTACACCGAAGAAGGGCAGGATGCGGAGAGCCGCCTAATGCTGGCTGTTGAAACCGGAAGCCGTGCTGCCATTGAACCGCTGGTGGATACGATCTGTGCGGAGCTACTGGCTGCGGGCAGTGAGGAGCAGCAGATTAAAGATACATTTGTGCGGATTCTCAGTACGGTGTTGGCCCGTCTCGAACCGGTCTATCCAGAGATTCGCAGCAATGCTGCTAAGCATTCCCCGCCGATAGGTGAGCTCTACCATAGTCATTATCTGGCAGACCTGCAAGAGCAGGCCGTCAATTTCATGGCGGAGATCGCCGATCAAATGTCCAGTGGCAGCAAAGGGAATGAGATCAAAAAAATTACGGAGCTAATCAACCGCCGTTACAATGAGAATCTTAAGCTTGAGACCTTATCCGAGTTATTTAATTACAACAGCGCATATCTAGGTAAAATGTTCAAGAACACTACCGGGGAATACTTCAATACGTATGTGGACAAAGTGCGGATTGAGAAGGCGAAGCAATTCCTAGCACAAGGCATGAAAGTATATGAGGTGGCCGAGAAAGTAGGGTACATGAACCCCGATTACTTCAACGCCAAGTTCCGTAAATATGTAGGGCTCTCCCCGAGTTCTTTTCGCAAAAACATCTAAAATAGAAGCCCAAAAAGCCACAGTTGCAGTTCAGGTATAACCTGAGCTTTAGCTGTGGCTTTTTTTTCTTACATTAAAGCTACTTCACTAATAATAAATCTAATCGTTGCTGCAATTCTAGATTTGCAGGGTCCTTTAGAAGGGCCAGAAGTAACGCTTGAATTTGGTCCATCTCTTTAAAAGGTTCATTTTGTACATATTTGTCATGTATTCTGGTTTCCAAGGTATATCCATAATCGAACCCTAATGTTGAATACGTCGAAAGGGCAGCAATTTTACTCGCTTGCTCTACAGCAAGAATGCTTGGTGTTGAGGTTCGTTCTAATTCCACTCTGAGACCGTCGAGTTCTGATGTAAGATTCAGGTCTAGCCTATCCATAAATCTGTTATGGCTTACGTTGTTATTGAATTGAAATAAATTTAGTGTCAATAATACTGCGGCGATAATCAATAATAATATCTTGATGTTTTTGTTTTTCATTGCTCTCCTACCATTGGATACTTGCATGTCCTGGCACAGTATCAAATTTACTTTCTGGGCTAACCCTTACACTGCCTCCTCCAGGAAAAGAAACAGAAGGTGCAACAGATAATGCCGACTCGGCATGTGCATATAAAGAATATGCATCTGCGACAGTTAAAGTACTGACGTTTGGTTGGAAGGTGAATTTCATATATCCAGCATGGTATAGACTATTACTGGTTTTAGTTAGACTCATATTATATGAGATACCGATTGAAGCATCAGTATTCGGATGAGTGTAATCAATCTGATCTGTTACAATATTACCTGAATCTGTATAAAAAGTATACTTGTATAAGGCAGATGAGCTTCCGGGAACAACGCTGGAATTTGCATTTAGTCCAAGAGCCAAGGCATCCGTACCTCTAAAAAACGGTGAAGTGAGCCATTCGAACCTTGCGGATGCTCCTCCAGTATTTGTCGTATATTTGGAAATCGAAGTTTCAAGCTTTAGCCAACTTGTTGTAGTTGTTACAGTTCCGAAGGGAGTAATATCTGATGAGTAATTATTTTGAAGTGCTACTGCTCTTTCGGCTTCTTCCTTAGAAGTTTCTGTGACAGTCTTAGTATAGTTTTGTGGTTCAAGATTAGATTGTATCGATAACAAATCTGATTTGGGAACATACTCAATTTTATAGTATTTTTCATCGTAAGAAGCTGACTCTAAATTTGGGATATTAGAAAAATAATCCAATAAGTCTTTGGAGGAAAGATCATCTACAAAATTTTTGGAAATATGATACTTCTCATGAACTGCCTGTTTCATTTGAGTATCGGGTATAGAAACATTTTCATCAGCAAAAGCGACTACAGGAACACTGGTAACCAATAAAATAGACAATGATAAACTACATAAATTCTGTTTTAATCTCATATTACTAATACATCTCCTTTTAGGGAAAATTTTCTAATCTAAGATAATATTAACTCAATCTTATCTTATTGAACCAAATTATTGAAAAAATAAGTACAACTTACAATTTCGAATCTCAGTCCGCGCCTTCGCTTCCGGCCACGTTCACTTATAGAACGTTAGCTCGGGGCATTTTTTTAAATTATAGAGTGAAGTATTAATTGTGTGAAATAGACAGGGGATTAAGTATCGTATCGATTTATGAAATCAAATAATTTCACTTGATTTTATTTTCAGTAAATTCATGTTTGTTTTCAGTGTTTTCAACAATGTATCCGCTTTATTAGGGTTATAAATCTCTAATTTTCACCTGATTTTAGGTCGAATTTATAGGGTACTGCAATCGCTTACAGAGATTTAGAATATAGACATAGAGAGGAGGGGCTTTATGAAAGCGGACACAGTAACTTCTCAAATCCCGCCGGATACCCGAACACGCAACAAAAAGCCTGCTTCAGGAGGACGGTTTTGGAGAAGCTTTAAGAATCAAAAGTACTTATGGATGATGTCGATACCTTTTGTGATCTGGGCATTCGTCTTCAGTTATCTCCCATTATGGGGCTGGACGATGGCTTTTCAAAAGTACAAGCCCGCACGTGGCTTTTTTGAACAAGAATGGGTAGGTTTTGAACACTTTAAGACACTGTTCAGTGACTCGCAATTCCTTCTGGCACTGCGTAATACGCTAGCGATGAGTGGAATGGGCTTGGTCGCAGGCCTTATCTTTCCGATAACGTTTGCAATATTGCTCAATGAAGTGCGTCTCGGCTTCTTTAAACGATTTGCTCAAACAGTCTCGTATTTGCCCCACTTTGTATCATGGGTGGTTGCGGCAGGGATTGTAACTAAAATGTTATCTGGTGAAAATGGTATTGTAAACGATATCTTGTTAGGAATAGGATTCATAGACGCACCTATCCAGTTTATGGCCCAGGGCCATCTCTTCTGGGGAATCGTTACCTTATCGGATATTTGGAAAGAGACCGGATGGAATGCCATCATCTACCTTGCAGCTATCGCAGGTATTGGGCCTGAATTGTACGAAGCGGCCCGGGTAGACGGTGCCAGCAGGCTTCGTCAAGTATGGCATATTACACTTCCGGGTATTCGCCCAACAATTACTGTACTACTTATTATGTCGATTGGTAATTTGCTCAATATCGGCTTTGAGAAGCAATTCTTGCTCGGAAACAACCTCGTTACCGACTATTCTCAAGTGCTAGACCTGTATTCACTGAAATACGGACTGGGCATGGCGAGATATTCCTACGGTACAGCGATCAATATATTCAACTCAGTGATCAGTGTAATTCTACTGTTTACGATTAATGGAATCTTTAAACGCACAACAAAAGAGAGCCTTCTGTAATACAGAGGGCCCTTCAACCCAATCGTGGCAGCAAATTGCCCTTTTCATGAAAGGAGAGCATTACCGTGGGAGAATCAGCTATCACCAGAAAGTCATGGTCAGACCGGATCTTTGATTTCTTTGTATATTTTGTAATACTGTTCGTGGTTGTAGTCACGATTTATCCGTTTTTGAACGTGCTTGCCATCTCACTGAATGATTCAGTGGATAGTGTACGCGGTGGAGTGACCATCTATCCCCGCCAGTTTACTTGGGACAATTACTTGAAAATTTTCACCTTCTCGGGATTAATCACCGGGTTTAAAATATCCGCTTTGCGGACAGTTGTCGGTACTTTATTCGGACTGATCAGTGCCTCGATGCTGGCGTTTACGATCAGCCGCCCTGACTTTGCAGGCCGTAAATTCGTTTCCACATTCTTGGCAATGACCATGTATATCTCTGGAGGAATGATTCCTATATACATGCTGATCAAGGATCTGCATATGATGAACAGCTTTGCAGTTTATGTCCTACCTGGATTGGTCAGTGCTTTTAACGTTTTTGTTATTCGTTCCTTTATCGACGGCTTGCCATATGCACTGCAGGAATCGGCGAAGCTGGATGGAGCCAATGACTTTACCATCTACTTCCGGGTCATTTTGCCACTGATGAAACCAGCGTTAGCAACAATTGCGCTGTTCCTAGCAGTAGGTCAATGGAATGCTTGGTTGGATACGTATCTGTACAATGGTTCGAGCCCTAACTTGACCACATTACAATTCGAACTGATGAAGGTTCTACAGACCACAACCAGTGGTAACGGAGGCGACTACCGCTCCAACATTGCTTCGCTGGCTTCCAATCAGGTCTCACCGGAGTCGCTCAAAATGGCGATTACGATTGTCGTAACCGTACCGATCCTGTTGGTTTATCCGTTCATTCAGAAGTATTTTGTTAAAGGTATGACACTTGGTGCTGTGAAGAGCTAATCACAGTTCAACGGGGGAGCTTAGTCTCCCCTATGCTTAAAACCTGTTGTGTATCCGTTTTCTTTTGGCAAGCTGGGTAAAGTATTAACAGGTCTTCACCTGTGATACGATAGATAAACAATTTTAAGGAGGGTTTATTTAATGGGAAGTAATAGAAAGATAAAAGCCAAAGCTACGGCATTAACGCTCACTTCTATTATGCTGCTCGGTGTGCTTGCAGGCTGCGGTGGTAACAATGGCAACAATGGTAATGCTGCAGCTGGAAATACAGGCGGCAACGCAACTAATGCTGGAAATGCGACCAATGCGGCTGAGGATATTTCCCCGCTCACGATGACCTTCTTCAGTGCAGACCCTAACCCGAACTGGACAGGTATGCAAGATGAAGTTGGTAAAGTGCTTACGGAAAAAACGGGAGTAACCCTAAATGCTGAATATGCAGTTGGTGATCCTCAACAAAAAGTAGCCTTGATCGCAGCGAGTGGTGAATATCCGGATTTGATCAGTGCTAAGACTGATGTCAGCAAGCTGGTGGATGCAGGCGCAATGCTTGATCTAACAGATCTGATTGAAAAATATGCTCCGAATATCAAAAAAGTATTGGGCGAAGAAGGCATGAAACGTTCACGTTACAGTGACGATGATCATGCGATTTATGCCATCCCTACCTATGCAGGTGTGGACAACAAATATTTTGATGCTGGTGGCGGATTTGAACTACAGCACCGTGCTGTTAAAGAAGCTGGATATCCTGCAATCAAAACTGTTCAAGATTATGAGAACGTAATCAAGGCTTACCTGGAGAAACATCCTACGGATGAAAATGGTAACAAAAACATCGGCCTGACTCTGAATGCAGACGATTGGTACATGTACATTACAGTAACTAACCCAGCATTTATTACTACTGGTTCTCCTGACGATGGTGAATATGCGATTGATATCGACACCCAAGAAGTAACTTATCACTTCCGTCGTCCGGCTGAAAAAGAATATTTCCGCTGGCTCAACCACATGAACGATATTGGATTGCTTGATCCAGAAAGTTTCGTTCAAAAGTATGATCAGTACAAAGCTAAAATCGCTACCGGCCGCGTTATTGGTTTGATTGACCAAGACTGGGGTTATGGCGATGGAGAAAGAGCATTGAAAGCTGAAGGCAAGCTGGATCAAGGCTATGGACACTATCCTGTAACCTTGTCTGAGGAGTACAAAGAAACCTCCTTCTGGCCTACAGGCTTCATGGGTGGTAACGGAATCGGGATCAGCGTAGATGCTAAAGATCCAGTTCGTGCGATTAAATTCCTGGACTATCTAGCTTCCGATGAAGGTCAAGTATTGGTTAACTGGGGTATTGAAGGCAAACACTACAATGTTGTGGATGGCAAACGCGTCATTCCTGAAGATGTGAACGACCGTAAATATAATGACACTACCAACTTCCAAAAAGAAACTGGTTTGGGTAATGTCGGATCAAACTACGCATTGCTGAGCGCTCACTATGGCGACGGTGTATTGGATCCATCTGGTAACTACTACACAACTCGTTTCCCTGAGCAAGTAACTGTAGGTTACAATGCGGTTGAAAAAGAAACACTTGCTGCTTACAAAGCAACAACTTGGAAAGACCTCTTCCCAAGTGAAGATGAGTTCAAAGTTAAACCTTGGGGCGCGGCATGGAACATCACGATTCCTGGGGATAGCGAAATTGTCGTTCTTGACAACAAGCTGAAGGATATCAGTTGGAAACGGATCCCAGAAGCAATCTTGTCTAAACCAGCTGATTTCGATAAAGTTTGGGATGCTTACATGGCTGAGCTTGATAAAGCTGGGGTAACGAAAGCTGAAGATTTGCGTGAAGAGCTGGTTAAACAACGCGTGAAACTTTGGAATGATTAATTATTAAATTTCGTCTAATCCAATAAAAGCATGAAGATGGCGGGAAGTCCGAACGAAAGTCCGGGCCTCCCGCTGATTGCTTTTCACCGGTAATAACAGGACAGGAGGAATATACATGAGAGAGAGCAAGAACTCCGGACGGCATGAGTTATGGTACAAGCAGCCGGCGGCTGTATGGGAAGAGGCGCTGCCCGTAGGTAACGGCAGGCTGGGCGGTATGGTCTTTGGTGGAATCGAAGAAGAACGGATTCAATTAAATGAAGATACTCTATGGTCAGGTTTTCCGCGGGATAAAGCCAACTATGAGGCACTGCGGCATTTGGCTCCAGCTAAACAGCTAGTTGCAGAGGGGAAATACAAGGAAGCAGAAGCACTGGTGGACGCCAAAATGTTAGGCAGCCGGACGGAATCCTATCAACCGCTTGGAGATTTGCGATTGAAGTTTAATCTTGCTGGTCCTGTAGAGGATTACCGGAGAGAGCTTGATCTGGATCAGGCGTTGGCTAAGGTATCCTATACTGCCGGCGGTGTAAGGATCGTTCGTGAGGTATTGGCCAGCAGACCGGATGGAATTATAGCTCTTCATATCCGTGCGGAGGGGGGAGAGGGCCAAGCTACTCTGCCAGATTTCTGGGCAGATCTGGCAGCACCACATCCTTTCAACTCGGAGATTACTCCGGATGGCATGCTGATTATGACTGGCCGTGCTCCGTCGCATGTGGCTGATAACTACGTAGGGGATCACCCGCGTGCCGTATTATATGAAGAGGGGCTTGGCATAAGTTTTGCTGCGGTTATGGAGATCCAAACGGAAGGTGGCACTTGTGCAGTGGAGAACGGCTCGCTGTCGATTTCTGGCGCGCACTCCATTACCCTTCGTCTGGCTGCGGCAACCGATTATGCCGGGTATGACCGGATGCCGGGAAGCGGTGGCAAGCTGCCAGCGGAGTTATGCCTAGTGCAGTTAGCTTCAGCCTCTAAAGAATACGCAGAGCTTAAGCAGCGCCACTTAGAGGATCATCAATCCTTGTTCCACCGTGTGGAGTTGACGCTTGCATCTGCTGCTTCCCGCGGAGAGCTTCCGACTGATGAGCGCCTGGCACAATACCGCGAAGGTCAGACAGATCCTGAACTGGAAGCACTGCTGTTCCAGTATGGCCGCTACCTGATGATTGCTGGCTCACGGCCGGGGACACAAGCCCTGAATCTGCAGGGCATTTGGAATCCCTATATTCAGCCACCATGGAACAGCAATTATACGACAAATATCAACACCGAAATGAATTATTGGCCGGCCGAATTATGCGGATTGGGCGAATGCCATGAACCTTTAATAGATTTTATCACGGAGCTTAGCGTGGCTGGCAGCCGTACAGCGAATATTCATTATGGCGCACGGGGCTGGACAGTACACCATAATACCGATTTGTGGCGGATGACTTCTCCATCAGACGGTAAGGCGATGTGGGCTTTTTGGCCGATGGGCGGGGTATGGCTCTCTCGCCATCTATGGGAGCGTTACGCTTTCCGTCCAGATGAGGACTATTTACGCACAGCTTATCCCATATTAAAGGGAGCCGCATTGTTTTGTCTGGATTGGCTAGTAGAACTGCCTGATGGAAGATGGACGACAGGTCTGTCTACCTCACCAGAGAATGTATTTCTGACTGCTGACGGCACACCATGCAGTGTCTCGGCTGGCTCAGCTATGGATTTATCGCTTATCGGTGAGTTGTTCAAGCACTGCATTCAGGCTGCTGACATTTTAAATACCGATGTAGAGCTGCGTCAGGAGCTTATGCAGAAACAGAAGCAGCTTGCCCGCCAGGGGATCGCACCGGACGGAACTGTCCGCGAATGGAATGAGGATTTTGCTGAACAAGAGCCTGGGCATCGTCATGTTTCTCATTTGTATGACTTGTACCCTGGGAACGTAATTAGCCCTTTCTCCACACCAGAGCTAGCAGAGGCGGCAGCCTTAACACTGAAGAAACGCATAGAACACGGAGGTGGCCATACAGGCTGGAGCGCAGCATGGTTGCTTAATCTTTATGCGCGTCTGAAGGATGGCGAGAGTGCGGTTAGCTGTCTACGTCGCATTTTGCAAGATTCCAGTTTGCCGAACCTGTTCGGCAATCATCCTCCGTTTCAGATTGATGGAAACTTCGGCACTACAGCCGGAATAGCAGAAATGCTTTTGCAGAGTCATCAGGAGGGTCTGGAACTATTACCTGCTCTTCCTGAGGAATGGTCTGAAGGCAGCGTGAAAGGGTTGGTGGCACGTGGTGGCTTTGTCACGACTATAGAGTGGAGCGGGGGCTGTTTAACAAGGGCAGAGGTTACCTCGACTCATGGCCGATCCTGTAGAATTGTTCAACACCAGTCTTTGCTCATTCAAAAACCGGATGGTTCACAGATTGAAGGAGCGGGGCTGGAATTTGAAACAGTAATCGGAGAGACCTATTTCATTACCCCCCTAAAGAAATAATTCATATTGATCTGGCTTACAGACTGTTCTCAGAGTAGAATTATTCTACAGAGAACAGTCTTTTTTTGCCCAAGTCTTCATTATCTATTAAATGGAGGGTTTTGAATAAGTCTGTAGGAGCCGGAGGATCAGAAAAATGATGTGGAAAAAACGCTTCACGTTGGCAAAAGTCATTCTTGGAGGAGTGATTATTTGCGCAGCCATTCCCCCGACATTGTATTGGACCTGGGGGCATGCTTATGCGGCCACGACTTCACCGACTGTTCGTTCTGTAAGTGAAATTGCCCAGAAGCTAACCGGTGCGATGAATAATCGTAGAGAAACTATCACTTTTACTTATGAGGGGAAAACCTCGAATTTAAAAACACAGATACAAACGGGTATAGATCAAGCGATGAATAGCGATCCTTATTTGTATTACATCATAGACAGCTACGGATATACTTATCGAGGGAGCAAAAGCTCAGTAAAGGTTACGGTAGAAGTGAAATACTTGGAAACGCTGGAACAGACCGCTTTTGTGAACAAAGAAGTAAAGGCAACGCTCAAGAAGATCATTACACCGGGCATGAATAATCATCAGAAGGTTAAGGCTATCCACGACTGGGTGGTGCTGCGTCTGAAGTATGATACCTCTTATCGTAAATATACGGCTTATGAAGGCCTGAAGAGTGGCAGTGCCGTTTGCCAGGGGTATTCGCTGTTGACTTATAAGCTGCTCAAGGAAGCGGGATTCAGTAATAAAATCGTTGAGGGCACTGCAAAACAGCCGGGAGGACGCAGCCAGTCTCATGCTTGGAATCTAGTGCTGCTCGAAGGGAGATGGTATCATCTCGACACAACTTGGGATGACCCGACACCTGATAAAGCCGGCGTGGTAAGCACTGCGTATTACTTGAAGACTGATGCACAAATGCGTCAGGACCATAGCTGGACGAAGTCTTATCCGGCAGCCTCGGTTGCCTATTATAAGACCTTGTCAGCACTTGCAGAGCGTGGAGGACAGAGCGCCGGGGTGTATAAGCAGCTTCAGAAGGACCTTAATTATGAGCTGTATGCCGAGGAGCGGATTGTACGTTCAGCAGCAGATTTAATTCAGCTGGCGAATAAGGCTGTCGCTTCAGGAGAGGGATCTTTATTATTCCGTTATCACGGTAGTGGAACCCAGCTGAAGAATGATTTACAGGAGTTATATAAACTTGGATTAGAGGAAGTGTCTTATTCTAGCACTTCTTTTGATAATACGGGTGATCTAAAAGTTTATGTGACTTGGGAATAGGCAAAGGGCTAAGTGAAATCAGGAGTTGAATATACTAGATTGATTTATATATAAAAAGGGATATCCCGCAGCCTTTCAGGCTTCTGGTTATCCCTTTTTTGAGGAGTCTATTTATTCTGGGTGAGTACTAAGATCGCATTTTTCTAAAGGAATAATATTACTCTTGCGGAAGAAGCGATAGCCGGCCCAAATCAAGACGAATAATGGCAGGCTGATATAGGAAACGGCGATACCGTACCAGTCGATGCTTCCACCTGAGAAGGCACCCATATTCTGGCCAAGGATGGCTACCGTACAAAGTACTAAGGCAAATATAGGCCCAAACGGGAACCATCTAGCCCGGTAAGGCAGCTCATCAAGGGAATGACCTTGAGCTATGAAGGCGCGTCTGAAACGATAATGGCAGACAGCGATGCCGAGCCAGTTAATAAATCCACACATACCGGAAGCATTAAGCAGCCAGTTGTATACAGCACCGTCACCAAAGAATGATGCTAAAAAGGCTAACATACCCACGGCTGTGGTCACGAGCAAAGCACCAACAGGAACACCGCGGCGATTAAGCTTGCCTAGAGCACGTGGAGCCATTCCGTCCTTAGCCATAGCGTACAGGACGCGGGTGGAGGCGTACATTCCCGAGTTCCCGGCTGACAATACGGAGCTGAGAATGACAGCATTCATGACGGAGGCGGCAATAGCAAGTCCTGCTTTATTAAATACGATTGTAAACGGACTGACTCCGATATCATCAATACCACCGCGCAGCAGATCTGGATTCGTGTAAGGAATCAGCATTCCGATTACTAGTATAGCGAGGATATAAAAGATTAATATGCGCCAGAATACTTGGCGAATAGCAATAGGTACGTTGCGGCGAGGGTTCTCACTCTCACCTGCTGCAACACCGATTAGCTCTGTGCCTTGGAAGGAAAATCCCGCAGCCATAAAGACACCGACGAAAGCGAAGAAGCCACCGTGGAACGAGCTGCCCCCGATCTGGAAATTGCTGAAGCCTACGGCTTTTCCGCCCATGATTCCGAAAATCATCAAAACTCCGACAATAAGGAAGGCGATAACAGTAATAATTTTGATAATGGCAAACCAATATTCTGATTCTCCGTATCCACGAGCAGACAGGAAATTAAGACCGAACATCAGCAGCAGGAACACGAGACTCCAGAGAAAGGAGGGACTGTCCGGGAACCAATATTTAATAATGACGGTGGCGGCAGACAATTCTGCTGCAATCGTAACCGCCCAGTTATACCAGAAGTTCCAGCCGATGGCGAACCCAAAAGCGGGGCTGACGAAACGTGTGCCGTAAGTGCTGAATGAGCCCGAATCCGGTAAATAGGTAGCGAGCTCTCCCAGACTGGTCATTAGGAAATAAACCATAACACCAACAGCCGTATAGGCTAGAAGTGCTCCACCGGGTCCGGCTGAAGCGATAGCGCCACCACTGGCCAGGAAGAGTCCGGTACCAATAGATCCTCCAAGCGCAATCATGGTCAAATGCCTTGCTTTAAATGATTTTTTTAGCTCAGGCGGGTTATTTACGTTGCCTTGTGCTAGATTTTGCTGCTTGCCCTGCATGATTTGACACTCCTTATGATCTAATCTTTCAATTCATGAACGGGGAGTGCTGAGCTGCTTCCTCCCGCAGAGCGGGAGAGTGTATTTGGTGGTCTCCATAAGGTTATGGATAAACACTAAATATACAAAATCTGTAAACGCAAAGAAACCGCAGACTATATCTGCGGTTTCCATCTATACAGCTCCGCATCATACTCCCTGTGAAGATAGCGCAACACATTATGACCTGCTACTTATACTTATGCAGGTCATATAATGTGACAGTTCCGTGCCTTTCGGCAACGGCCCCAGCCTGCACCGCTGTATGAGCGACAGTGCAAACTTCGGCAGATATTCCTTTCGACGCGATTCATAGACGGCTCTAACGTCTCCACGCGCGTACTCTTTATATCCGCGACCTCTACCTCATCTTAGTATGACGAGGCTATCTTTACTTCATTCATTTATAAACAACAGGGATTAGTATAAAGCAAGTTCGCAAGGCAAGCAATGACAAAATCCGGTAGGGAATGTTAGCTGCGACGACGCTCTGACATTTGCTGCCAAACGGTACCGGCAGCAGCTTCACCGGAAGCGATACGTTCCAAAGCCATTTTGGCCTGAAGTCCAACCTCGAATTCCGGATCTTCTGCCGCAACTGACAGCGCTGCTTGGGCATCGGATGTGCCCACCTCATAGAGGAAACGAGCTGCGCGCCAGCGGACAAGCTTGCTCTTATCCGTCAGTGCTGCCGTCATCACTGGCGTGGCGGCAGGATCGCCGATGTCGGACAGCGTATCGCCTGCCGTACGTCTCACGGCTGGTGCGCTGTCTGCCATCGCCTCATAGAGCAGCTCCATCGCTTCGGGCGTGCGAAGGTCGCCTAGATATACGACCGCAAGCCTGCGAATATGCAGCTTGGGATCGTGCAGCGCCGCCTTAAGCTCCGGCAGGAGCTCCGCCGTCGGCGCTAGATCCTCCAGCGCGGCGTAGCGCACGCGCCAATCCTCATGCTTCAGGTCTCGCAGCAGCTCATCCTGACTGCGGGTTCGTCGCTGCTCGACGAACTCGCCTTCGGCGCCGTGCGCAATGGCTTGCTGCACGAGAGAGTCGAGGCGTTCCTGCGGATACGCCGCTTCGACTTCTTGCTCCACCTCGCGTGCAATCTCCGCGGGCTCGCCATAACGCACGCCGTAATCAGTGAGCTTACGCTCTTTAATCATCACGGCGCTAGCCACATCCATAACCGCCTTCGTGAAGCGGTTTGCTAAGGAGATGCGCTCTTCATTCGCGCCGGTCTTAACGCGGATTTGCAGCGGAATTCCGCGGAACATCTGGACGAAGACTTGAGCTTCGCCGAAATGAGCGCCAGCGTTCTCATCGGCTAGATTCCAATCGTCATTTAAGCCTTCGCTGTTGCCGAAGCGGTTCTGAACTTCTCTTAGAATCGCTGCCCAATCCGCATTGCCCTTGCGTTCGAGCGCTGCAAAGTCAGCAGCATGATAGATGCTAATAACGCCCGGTATCGTTAACATTTCGCGTGCCCAGGCAGGTGCGGAACGTTCACTTTCTGGTGTATAGGTTCTGCGAATTCCAGGTTCCAGACTTTCGTCCAAATGAAGCTTCATCGTATTTGGACTTGGAGTCGGTTCAATAAAAGTAATCTTCATACGTAGCTCCCCCTTGAACGGTATATGCACCGCCATACTTTATACACATATTATCTCATTTCTGGCGTGAAACACAAAAGGGTACTTAGATATTTTGCGGAAAAAGGGCGCACCATTACCAAGTAACTTGTATATTTTGCAAAATACTCTGCCGTTCAATATAGTTGTATTATATTCGCTAAAGTAAAGCGTGCTCGGCAAACTTCTAAAGATGAGGTGCTCTATGGCTAAATTTCGCTACAATAACCTCGACAATGTGAGTACCGATAAAACACTTAAAGAGTTTCGTAAGTGGCGGGAGGAACGTCGACGGAAGAAAAAAGATTATTCATATGTAGTGCCAAGTACGCCACCGAGGTTAGCTTATCTGGCGGAGAATCGCCTGGAGACTACCATTACGTGGATTGGGCATTCAACGTTTTTCCTTCAATATGAAGGGATGAATATCATTACTGATCCAATCTGGGCGAGAAGACTGGGCTTTGAGAAAAGATTGGGGCAACCCGGGATTCCGCTCAGCGAAGTGCCTCCCATTGACCTGATTCTGATCTCGCACTCTCATTATGACCACTTGCATATGGCTTCTATCCGTAAATTATATAGAGCAGGGACAACCCTTGTTGTTCCTATAGGCTTGAAACGAAAGATGCTCCGCAAAGGATTTCGCAACTGCATAGAAATGGAATGGTGGCAGGAAAATACGCTGGGTAAAATTAAGCTTACCTTCGTGCCGACTCAGCACTGGACGCGGAGAACACCTTGGGACACGAACACTTCTCATTGGGGAGGATATATTCTGCAGCCGATCGAATCGGATAGCGACAAGCTGCCCCCAAACCTCTATTTCGCAGGAGATAGCGGTTATTTTCCGGGTTTTAAGGAGATTGGGAGCCGCTATAAGCTTCATGTTGTACTCATGCCGATTGGAGCTTATGAACCGGAGTGGTTCATGACCTCGCAGCATGTAACCCCTGAAGAGGCTATACAAGCATTTGTAGATGTTGGAGCGGAGACCATGATTCCGATGCATTACGGCACCTATAGACTTGCTGATGATACGGCCCGGGAAGCGCTGGATCGGATGGAAAGTGCCCGGTCTAAACAGGGTATTTCTGAAGAAAGAATCCGTACGCTCAGCTATGGCGAAACGCTTGTTATACAACCCGAGAATCGCATAACTGGACAATAATTGAAAAAATTCCTCCTAACTGGCGACCTCTGTACAGCAGCTGGAATAACTTTAGTATTGGAGAGAACAGCTGAAAAGGCTATTTTACGGGCTTTTTGCTCTCTATTTATGCTATAATGAGCCGAAACCCTAAGTGAAAAGGATGGTAATGCGTAATGATTAGCACAAGCGGCGTAACACTCCGCTACGGAAAACGCGCTCTCTTTGAAGATGTAAACATAAAATTCACCCCTGGTAACTGCTACGGTTTGATTGGCGCCAATGGTGCCGGTAAATCAACCTTTCTGAAAATTCTGTCTGGTGAGATCGAAGCAAATACCGGTGAGGTACATGTTACACCAGGCGAACGTCTCGCAGTACTCAAACAGAACCATTTTGAGTATGATGAATTCCCAGTACTTGAGACCGTAATTATGGGTCATACACGTCTTTATGAAATTATGAAAGAAAAGGACGCGCTTTATGCGAAGTCCGATTTCACAGAAGCGGATGGCCTGCGTGCAGGAGAGCTTGAAGGTGAGTTCGCTGAGCTTAACGGCTGGGATGCTGAGCCAGATGCAGCTGCCATGCTGATTGGTCTCGGAATTATGCGTGAACTGCATGACAAAAAAATGGCCGAACTGAGCGGCAATGAAAAGGTTCGGGTACTCTTGGCGCAAGCCTTGTTTGGCCGTCCAAATAACCTGCTGCTAGATGAGCCTACCAACCACTTGGATCTCGAATCTATTGGCTGGTTAGAGAACTTCCTCATGGACTATGAAGGTACTGTTATCGTCGTATCCCATGACCGTCACTTCCTGAATAAAGTATGTACGCATATTGCGGATATTGATTTTGGCAAAATCCAGATGTACGTCGGCAACTACGACTTCTGGTATGAGTCCAGTCAGCTTGCGCAAGCTTTGCAGCGTGATTCGAACAAGAAGAAGGAAGATAAGATCAAGGAATTGCAGGCATTTATCCAGCGTTTCTCGGCCAATGCTTCCAAGTCTAAACAAGCGACATCACGTAAGAAGCAACTTGAGAAAATTACACTGGACGATATTCGTCCGTCCAACCGTAAATATCCGTTCCTAAACTTCAAACCTGAACGTGAAGCGGGTAAACAATTGCTGACAGTCAGCGGTTTGTCCAAAGCGGTTGAAGGTGAAAAGCTTCTTGATGAAATCAGTTTTGTAGTAAACAAAGGGGATAAGATTGCTTTTGTAGGCCCTTACTCCCAGCCTAAATCCCTTCTGTTTGATGTGATTATGGGAGAGCAAGAAGCGGATGCGGGAGAATATACATGGGGAGTAACTACAACTCAAGCGTATTTCCCGAAAGACAACTCCAGCTATTTCGATGGTGTGGAAATGAATCTTGTAGAATGGCTACGCCAGTATTCTAAAGATCAGGACGAAACTTTCCTGCGTGGATTCTTGGGCCGTATGTTGTTCGCCGGAGAAGAAGCACTGAAGAAAGCAAGTGTGCTGTCCGGGGGCGAGAAGGTTCGCTGTATGCTGGCCAAAATGATGCTCAACGGCGCGAACGTGCTTGTGTTCGATGAACCAACCAATCACTTGGATCTGGAATCCATCACGGCACTGAATAACGGGCTGATCGATTTTGATGGCACGATTCTATTCACTTCCCATGACCATCAGTTCATCCAAACCATTGCTAACCGCATCATCGAGATTACACCTACAGGTGTAATTGATCGCTCCATGAGCTACGATGAATATTTGGAGAATCCAGAAATTAAGGAAATGCGCCAGCGCATGTATCCTGTAGAAGTATAATATTTAAATTCCGCTATGCGGAAGGAACCCCATGAAGCAGCTACTCTAATCCTTTTTAGGATCAGGGTAGCTGTCTTTATAATTTCGATTTTGAAAAGTTATTAATAAGTAGAATTCTACGGGGAGTATATGCGGGGCTTCCAAGACAGGAGTCTTTAGCCCTTGAGGTTTCCCAAAGCGCATGTTTTCAGCTGGCTAATCGTACAATAAAGAGAAGCAGTTATGAATTTGAAGAGTTCTAATCCATCCTATCAGGCAGGACGAACGTATAAACGGCTGCGTTTCCCCGAGGGATTCGCAGCCGTTTATGTTTAAGTATAAGTAAATACTAAGATCCGCCAGTACGACGGCGTTGGTTGTTAGGCTTTTTGTTATTTTGGCTTTTTAGCGGTTTGGCGGAACCGGCCTGAAATGTGGATCCAGGTTTGGAGGAAGATTGTTGCTTCTTCTGTTCCAGTTTTTTACGGATAGCTTCCGCTAAGTTGATTTTTCCTTTATCGTTGCTTTCGCTCATTATGATAACCTCCTTCGAAGCAAGTCCTTACACTTTATTCTAATTGTTTTTAAATGCTGCCACAAGGGCAAGAATAATTGAAAGAATTCTTTTCCGTATTTTAAATAATCGGGGGAAAAGAGGGGGAGCCAAGAATGACTGATATTTACGAAGATATACGTAAAGGCGAACGAGGAGCTTGGGTGAGCATAGCGGCTTACCTCATCCTATCATCATTTAAGCTGGTTTGTGGTTATTTATTTGCATCTAGCGCACTCGTAGCGGACGGGGTCAACAATTTAACAGATATCGTGGCATCCATAGCTGTGCTGGTGGGGTTACGGATTTCGCGGAAGCCACCTGACTCGGACCACGCTTACGGGCATTTCCGCGCAGAGACCGTAGCGGCGTTGTTGGCTTCTTTTATCATGGCGGTAGTGGGCATTCAAGTGATTGTGGAGGCGGTGCGGTCCTTTTTCGATCGTACAAAAGAAACGCCACAGCTCTGGTCGGCAGGGGTGGCTATTGTATGTGCAGTAGCTATGATGGGGGTATACATATATAACAAAAGACTGGCCAAACAAATTAACAGTGGAGCACTTATGGCAGCGGCTAAGGACAATTTTTCTGATGCAATGGTCAGTGTTGGAGCCGCAGTTGGGATTGTAGGCGCACAGTTTGGTTTGCCATGGATTGATTCCGCAGCAGCTGTTCTTGTCGGACTCATTATCTCCAAGACCGCTTGGGATATTTTTCGTGATTCGACTTATCGGCTTACGGATGGCTTTGATCAAGATAAATTGATGGATCTACGCAGTACGATTGCTCGAACGCCGGGAGTAGAAGAGATTAAAGATGTGAAGGCACGGGTTCATGGTAATCATGTGCATGTGGATGTTGTAGTGGAGGTGGATGCGAATATTTCTGTGACAGAAGGTCATGAAATAAGTGATTCCATCGAAGAAAGAATGAGCAAAATGCATAATATTATGAATGTGCAGGTGCACGTGGAGCCTAAAAAATAAATTACAAAATGCTATATTAAGGAAAAAACACACATATTCAAGGAGAAATCAAGACTTTAGACCTGTATGTTACCATAAAGTGGCATGATTATATGTGAAATTTGGAGCATGTTCCAAATCCCGGGCAAGCCTATAATGAGGGCATAAAGGAATAATGTAGCACAATCCTTTATTGAAATCTCATCATGGAATTTGGGGGAACGTATGATCAAATCACATAAGCAAATTACAGCATCTTTGTTAGTATCTGCTGCAATTGTTGCAGGTTTAGGAGTATCTGCTCCTGGACAAGCAGCGGCAGCCTCAAGTTCATCTAATTCAGTTACAGCAGCTTCAGCCGTTCAAACAGGTGTGATCGAGGCTAGTGTTCGCCTTCGCAGCACCCCTTCTACTGACGGAGAAATAGTGAAGTACTTGCAAAAGGGAGATCAAGTGCAGATCCTTTCGCAGCCTAACAGCTATTGGTATCAAGTAAAAACGGCTGATGGTTCAGTGGGTTATACAAGTGCAGGAGATAAGTATATCAGCGTATCCTCTGCTTCAGTAACGACACCATCGGCACAAACTGGCACCATTAAGTATGGTGTGAATCTTCGGGTTTCACCTTCAACAAGCGGAAAAGTAATGAAGCTTTTGAATAAGGGAGAAAAAGTAGAAGTTCTGGCACAGCCTAACAGTTACTGGTATCAAGTTAAAGCGGCGGATGGTAGCATCGGATATATAAGTTCAAGCGAACAATATAGTACACTTTCAGGAAACGGTGGGGGATCTGGAACGGTAACACCAACGCCTACACCTACACCTACACCCAATCCACCTATAACAACACCGGGGGCTTCAGCTCAAATCGAACGGGTAATTGCTGCGGGCATGGGATATCTAGGAACGCCTTATGAGTATGGCTCCAGCAGAAATGATACAAGCACCTTTGATTGCTCGGACTTCATCCGGCAAATTTTTATGGATGCTGCCAATCTCAAACTGCCGGCGGATTCCCGTCAACAGGGAGATTGGGTGAAGTCGAATAGTACGGTGGTTACGTCTATTTCCAATTTGAAGCGCGGCGACTTAATGTTCTTTATGGATTATAAGGGGAATTCAGCTTCTTCTTATGAGGGAATCGACAAATCTACAGCTAGAATATCGCATGTTGCAATGTATCTAGGAGATGGACAAGTTCTACAAACTTATTCCGTAGCTTCAGGCGGGGTAAGAGTAGATAAACTAAGCGCTTCTTGGATGAATCGTTTTCTCTACGGAGGTTCGGTCATTCGCTAAATATATGAAAAATGCAGGAAGCGACAGCATCGCATGTTTGTGACGGGTGAACGATGGCGGGCGTACGCGCAAGAGGGCTATCCTTTTAGTAGAATTCTCTACTGAGGGGGTAGCTCTTCCTGTTTTATCTGTTCAGAATATGTACTCTCCACATAAAAAAAGGGCAGTACCATCGGCCATTTTCTTGGCTCTTGGGACACCCTTTTTTCGCATATTGAAAATTAAGGTAAGATCACATTGGCTGTGACAGGAACCTTAACCCATGCTTTTCCTAACCAAGTGTAAATTTCTCTCCATTCATTACCCCAAGTGTCCGAAATGACTTCACCTGTTGTATCAAGAGTCTGAACGCCAAGCCAGCCTGCTGGAATTATACCTCCGACGGAAAAGTAGAAAGGTGTTTTCTCGGTCAGCACTATTTGTGGTGTTGCTGGAATCATATCCGCTGGAGTGATAATGGTTTCAAAAGAATTGCTGTAAGTGCTTCCAGTTACGGTTGCAGGATCCGTAGTAGTGTTAGTTACTTCAGCTGCTGAAGCTGTAGCAGCAATGGAAGCCATAAGTCCTAAGGCTACTGTAAGGCTGGCGATTTTTTTCATGTTTAGTTCCTCCTAGTGGGGGTTGGATGTATTTTTTTCCAAAAGCGCTGTTTGCTAATATGCTAGTAAACGTAAATGATGCGTGATGAACCACCCATTCAACATTTCTTATTTTCTCAAGTGACATCCGTGCAGGAATGACCTATACTTTCTGCATGATGAATAAGATACATGGATAGATATGGGAGGGATACGAAAGTCACACCATTAAAATGAGAGGCTACTACATAGATCTACCTCTGCGTCCCGTGAAGAGAGAAATTACAAACAGAACCAGGAAGACGAAGAACAAAATCTTAGCCAGACCAGCAGCGGCAGCTACAAGGTTGAAGAAACCAAAGATTCCGGCGATTACTGCGACTACAAGTAGTATTGCGGACCATTTTAACATTACATATCACCTATCCTTTTTTGATTAATGTAGTCATTGTATAAACGGGGACTTTGATTTTGAAACAAAAGGGAAGAGGGACTCTTGACAACGCTCGACAAGATGTTTCGGCTTATGGGACCAGGGGTAACTATGCAGTATACAAGGCTGATTAGCCGATATTTATGAGATATGGAAGGGGTTATGAATATGATCATTGAACTTAGTGTAGCTCTCGTGGCAATTGCATTCGCAGTACTTGTTTTCTTTTTAATTAAAACCTTAAAGTCGGCAAAGGATTCACTCGACAAAGTCAGCCAAACCTTGGTGGAAGTACAGAAGACGATGGATGAGCTTACTTATGAAGTGAAAACGACGGTCAGACACGCAAATGAAATCACTGCCGATGTACAGCATAAGATTCAAAAGATTGACCCAGTTATCGATTCTGTCAAGAATCTGGGTGATGTCATGAATGAACTGACCTTAACGGTCAAACAAGTGTCAGTCACGGTGATTGAGAAATATCGTAAATCGCGTGAGCTGAAGGAGAAGAGTAAGGAAGTCTCTATAAAAGAAGCTCCGCTAACTCCTGCTGAAGAACGTACTGTTAACTCCTATGATGCCATTTATGCTGAGAAGTCCCCGGGAAAAATAGCTACAGTGCTAAAAGGTGTAGACGTAGCTGCAACTCTTTGGAAGAAATTTCGTCATTAAGCATAAGATAGTAAGGCTTCTGTAATCGGTGGCTGCAGATAAGAAAGGTGGGACACAACATGAACATGATGATCCTTTTATTTGGTCTTCTTTTCCCATACTTTGATGCGTCTCCACAGTTGGCGCCTATCTCTACTTTTATTGAACAACCTAAGTCGGTTCTCGCATTTGAACATGCTTCAGGATCCAGCCCGTATATAAATCGCTTTGATTCTCTCCAAGGTGTCGCTTTATACACCACAAAGGAAGAACTGCTTCTGACCAAAGGCAATCCGCTTGCGGTGACAAATGATCCATTGCTAGAGACAGTGGAGTACCATTACGCAGATGTGACAGTGGGTGTGGGCGAGGGTGTTGTACTTTATGTACATGTTGCACCTCCGCAAGCACAGCAGTTCGGTTTATATGTAGATGGTGTAGAAATCGATCCTTTAACAGATAATCTGCAAGATACTTTGGGCAAACCGTATTTTATAGCCGAAGATGGGGATGTATATCTGAGAGGGAATAATGCACTCAAAATATATCGAAATTTGGCGGGTGAATTTGAAGGAATTGATTTATTTGATAGTATTTCTTCCTAATGTGTTTCATATTTGAGCAAATTGGTTAATAAACATAGGCTGTCTTTAGAATAGAGTAACCTCCAGCCCCACTATACCTAGTGGGGCTGGAGGTTACTTTGCTGAATACGTAAATTGATCCTATGACTATATTTACATATTAAGAAAATAGAAATAACACTGTAAAATAGCGTATGATATAGTTAATAGGTTTGCAGAATTTTACGGTCGTAATACTACTCGTGTGAGGTGAAGATGATGAGAATCTTAATCGTGGATGACAATCCGACTAATGTTATCATTATCCGTGAAATCCTGAAAAAAGAAGATTACCGAAATTTCGTAACCGCATCCTCTGCCAAAGAGATGCTGGAACGGCTTGGAATCGGTTCGGGAAGTGAAGATGGACGTCCCCGGATGTCAGATATTGATCTGATTTTACTGGATATGATGATGCCAGAAATGGATGGGATCGAAGCATGTCGTGTTGTGCAGCAATACGATCATCTTAAGGATATTCCAATAATAATGGTTACAGCTGTAGGCGATTCTAAAAAATTGGCCGAAGCGCTGGATGCAGGTGCAGTAGATTATGTTACGAAACCTATTAATAAAGTGGAGCTAATGGCCCGGATTCGGCTTGCTCTGCGGTTGAAAAGTGAGAAAGATTGGCATAAGGAACGGGATCAGCGGATTCAGGAGGAATTGAGACTGGCTGCACTCGTGCAGAATGCTGTACTCAGCCTACCCCTGCAGGAAGAGAATTTCGAGGTGCATGCTATCTATCAGCCTTCCTCTGAATTGGCGGGTGATTTATATGCCTGGTATCCCCTTGGGGATGGCCGATATGGCGTAATCCTCCTGGACATTATGGGACACGGTATATCGTCCTCTCTATTTTGCATGTTCCTTGCGTCAGTATTAAAGGACACGGTAACTACTTATGTAGAGCCGGAAAAGGTAATTCAGGAACTCAATCGAAGGTTTAACCAACTTTATATTGAGAAAAAGCTGATTCAATACTATTTTACGACGATTTATCTTGTGATCGACACTCGTATAAAGCGTATTGACTACGTTAACGCCGGGCATCCACCTGCGCTATTTTTTGAGGGCGCAGCCAAGACTCCGGTCTTGCTGGAAAGCAATTGTCACCCTGTAGGCCTGTTTGAACGGATCGATATTCAGCCACAGAGCTTGACCTATCAAGATGAAGGGCATTTGGTTCTCTATACAGATGGTCTGCTGGAGCTGGTTGAGGGTGAACAGGAAGAGCAGCTGAAATTCATGATTAAGCATTTAAATGTTGAGCATGAATGGAAGGAAGAAACTATACGGGCTGCTTTTTTCAATGCTGATGTTCCTAAAGAGCGTGACGATGACAAATGTATAGTGTGGATCTCACTGAAGAAGGGAACAGAATGAGGATGAAAATAAAGGCTAAACTCTTAATTGGTTTTAGTGCGATGCTGGCGATTATGCTGGCACTTACTATGATTGGATACGATCGTTTGGATTATATGAATGGTCAGCTTGAGGGTTACCAGGATAGATATATGAAGGGACGTTCTTCTTCAGGTATGCGTGGAGAAGTGAATGATATGGCGCGAATATTAACGACGACCATGTTAAGCGCTGATACATCAACAGTAGAATCACAAAAAAAAGAGATTGATAAAAAAATAGCTAAGGCTAATGAGCACTACGACAAAATAAAAGAATCAATGACTAGCGCTGAAGAGATGCAGATCGTTAATCAAATTGATGATTCTTATACGATCTATCTAAATTATCAGGAAAAAATATTGAAGCTGCTATCAGCTGGTTATTTCCAGAATGCCAGCACGTATTCTAACACAGAGGGACAAGCGATTCAGAATGCCGTGTTAAATGCTCTGAACAGTCTCTCTGATTATAATGCCTTTATTATGAATGAAGAGAGCACAAAAGCTAAAGATGCCTATCAAAGCTCTACTCAAATGGTCATCTTGATGATGATTGTGGGTCTGTTACTTGGCCTTGGAGTTGTTCTATGGATCATTCCAAGCATTACGCGGGGGCTTAACGTCGTTTCGATGATGATTACCAGCTTTGGCAACGGCAGAATTCGGGCCATAAGGCGCATAAAGGTTACTTCGAAAGATGAGATTGGTGAGGTTGCCCTTGTCTTTAAGAAAATGGCGTTAGATCTTGAAGAGAAACAGCAAATGGAACAGGCTTATGCACAGGCACAGAATGATCAATCCTGGCTGAATGCAAATGTTGCTCAGGTGACAGAACTTCTCCGGGGGGTTAGCTCATTGGATCAGGTCTCACAGACCTTTATCAACGAGTTCACCCCTGTGCTGGGAGCCCAGTTTGGGGCAGTATATTTGAAGGATGCTAACCGTCCCGATTTTCTGCGAAGCAGTGGTTATTATGCAGTAGATAGCGATAAGAAACCAAAGGAAGGTTTTGTGATTGGAGAAGGACTCGTAGGACAAAGTGCGCTTGATATGCACCCAATCAGATTAGAGCGGGCTCCTGAAGATTACATTTCCGTGAAATCCGGCTTTGTGGATTCACAGCCAGGATATATTTCCATTCATCCGCTTATTTTTGAAGACGAGCTGCTCGGTGTAGTAGAATTCGCTTCATTCCAGCCATTTAGCAGTCTGAAAAATGATTTGCTGCAACAACTTGCGAATAATTTAAGCATTATTTTCAATAATATTAGTCGTCGTCTGACTGTAGAAAAATTATTGCGTGAGTCACAGGCACTTACGGAAGAACTGCAATGTCAGTCAGAGGAGCTGCAGACTCAGCAAGAAGAACTGCGTCGTTCCAATGAGAATTTGGAAGAGCAGACGGATGCGCTTAAGCGTTCAGAAGAACTGCTGCAACGTCAGCAGGAGGAACTGGAGCATTACAATACGGAACTCGTCGCCAAGACTCGTGCACTAGAGGAGCAAGTGCAGGAGGTCGAGGAGAAAAAAGATGAAATTGAGCATGCTAAGGTTCAGCTAGAGAAACAGGCTATGCAATTATCCGTGACTAGTAAGTATAAATCGGAATTTATGGCGAACATGTCCCATGAATTGCGGACGCCGCTCAACAGTCTGCTGATTTTGTCCCAGCTGCTTACCGAGAACAAGGATGGTAATTTAACGGAGAAGCAGGTTGAATTTGCCCATACGATTTATATGTCAGGTGCTGACCTGCTTAAGATGATTGATGAAATTTTAGACCTGTCCAAGGTTGATGCAGGAAAAATGGAACTGAATCATGAAGAAATTAAACTGACTGAGCTGAAAAGCTTTGTGAAGCAGAATTTTGCTCCACAGGCGATCAAAAAAGGACTCTCCTTACGGATAGCCTTTAACGAGCCGCTGCCAGATAGCGTAATTGCCGATAGTCATCGGTTGAAGCAGGTCTTAAGAAATCTGCTTTCCAATGCCTTTAAATTTACAACCGAAGGTTTTATCGAGTTTTCAGTTAGCCCGGCAGATAGTAATCTCCTGCCACTAAATCTGCCGAGTGATAATGAATATATTGCTATTGCTGTGAAGGACAGTGGCATTGGTATTCCGGCTGACAAAACAGATATTGTATTCGAAGCCTTCCAGCAAGTAGACGGAACAACCAGCCGTAAATATGGAGGCACGGGGTTGGGATTGTCGATCAGCCGTGAATTGGTTCGTATAATGGGTGGAGCTATTGTGCTCGAATCCCGTGAGGGACAAGGCAGTACCTTCACTTTGTATTTACCGGTAAAGGCAAATTACAGTAAACAACCTGCAGAAATAGAAGCTGCTGTGTCCAAAGAGGATTCAACATATGATGAATATATTGGAGACATGCTTCCAACCTTAGTGCCAGCAGCCGTTAACGTACCCCTTCCACAACTGACAATTGAGGATGACCGTGACAATTTGACGGCGAATGACAAAGTCCTGCTTATTATTGAAGATGATGAAAGCTTTGCGAAAATCTTGTTAGACATGGCTCGTGGTCGCAGATTTAAAGGCTTAGTAGCGCTTCAAGGCGATATTGGACTACAGATGGCAAAAACTTATTTGCCAGATGCGATCATTCTCGATATACAGCTGCCTGTAATGGACGGTTGGACCATCCTTAGAGAGCTTAAAAGTGCATCTCAGACCCGTCACATTCCTGTTCATGTTATCTCTGTGAACGATGAAGTGAAGCAAGGATTGATGATGGGAGCTATGGCATATCTAAGAAAACCATCTTCAAGAGAAGCATTGGAACGGGCTTTCTCACAAATTGAGAATTATACGTCCAGCACTGTGAAGTACCTTCTGATTGTAGAAGATGATGAGATTCAACGTCGTTCCATTATGGAATTGATCGGTCATGATGATGTAGCTATCACAGCAGTATCAACCGGCAACGAGGCACTGATGGAGCTGCGTAAGCAGAGATATGATTGTATGGTTCTGGATCTTATGCTTGGGGATATGAACGGCTTTGAACTGCTGGATCAGATTCGTGATGATGAGGAATTAAACGATCTTCCTATTATTATTTATACAGGTAAGGATTTAGATAGCAAAGAAGAGACACAGCTCCGCAAGTACGCTGAATCCATAATTATCAAGGATGTTCGTTCTCCGGAACGACTACTGGATGAGACAACGCTGTTCTTGCACCGGGTAGAAGCTAATCTTCCGGAAGATAAACGTAAAATATTGCAGAAGCTGCATAACAAAGAAGAGTTATTCGAAGGGAAGAAAATACTGCTCGTCGATGATGATATTCGTAATGTTTTTGCACTCTCTAGTGTACTGGAAGAATACCACATGGAAGTGAAGTTTGCGGAGAACGGACGTGAAGCGCTGGAAATGCTGGTAGAGCAAGAAGATTTTGATCTCGTGCTTATGGATATGATGATGCCGGAAATGGACGGATATGAAGCTATGCGCCGAATCCGTGAAATGCCGCAATATCAGAAACTGCCTATTATTGCGCTTACCGCCAAAGCAATGAAAGAGGATCGCGCCAAATGTATTGAAGCGGGAGCTTCTGATTATATGAAGAAACCGATCGCAACAGGTCAACTTCTTTCGTTAATGCGTGTCTGGTTGTATTCGTAAACTCAAATTTGGGGTAATACCTTTTTAAGAACTAACATGACTAGAATTACGGTGTGTTAATAAGGGAGTCGGGATAACAATGAAAGCGATAGAACACGGATATGAGGAGCAGCCCGTTATGGCAGGAAGTGACGAGTTGGAGCAAATTGAGATCGAGCTGCTCCTTGATGGAGTACACCGTTTATATGGATATGATTTCCGGAATTATGCGTTGCCTTCTTTGAAGCGACGTATCTGGCATCATGTGCATGCGGAGAATGTACACAGCATATCCGCGCTGCAAGAAAAGGTACTGCATGATCGTGCCTGTTTTGAACGATTTGTCTATAGTCTCTCCATTCCGGTTACCGAAATGTTTAGGGACCCGGGGTTATTTTTAACGTTTCGCCAGAAGGTAGTTCCGTTGTTGAGGACTTATCCCTATATTCGTATCTGGCATGCTGGATGCTCCACTGGTGAAGAAGTATACTCTATGGCCATCCTGCTTCATGAAGAAGGGCTTTACGATAAGGCTCGGATTTATGCCACAGATATGAATGAGCGTTCTTTACAGCAGGCTAAGGAAGGCGTCTATGATATTAGCAGAATGAAGCAATACACTAAGAATTATTTGGAGGCGGGAGGTACCCGGGCATTCTCTGAATACTATACAGCGAAGTATAACTCGGTTATTTTACAGCCATATTTACGCAAAAACATTATATTCGCTGAGCATAACTTGGCTACAGATACTTCTTTTAATGAGTTTAATGTTATTTTCTGCCGCAATGTGATGATCTATTTCAATGATGAGCTGAGGGATCATGTTCACGGCTTGTTTCATGAAAGTTTAAGTCGTTTTGGAATACTTGTTCTAGGCTCTAAAGAATCCATTCACTTTACGAAGTACAGCGATTGTTATGAGTCTTTGGACAGAGTAGAAAAAATATACCGTAACATAAAATAACGCATGAAGGAGGGTGGTCCTATGGGGTTTCAAGAACCAATTCATATACTACTAGTAGATGACCGTCCTGAAAATCTGCTGGCGCTGGAGGCGGTACTTGAAAGCCAGCATTATGAGCTAGTCAAAGCCACCTCCGGCGAAGAAGCGCTGCGGTGTTTGTTAAGGTATGATTTTGCTGTCATCGTACTGGACGTGCAGATGCCAGGTATGGATGGGATCGAGACCGCAAAGTTGATTAAAGCCAGAGAAAAAACAAAGGAAATTCCGATTATCTTTATCTCTGCGAATAGTAAGGAAGCGGAGCATTTATTCGCGGGCTATTCTGCAGGGGCTATTGATTATATGGTCAAGCCCTTCATTCCACAAATTCTGAAGTCTAAGATACAAGGTTTTGTCGAGATGTATATTACGAGCAAGAAACATCAGACTCAGACCATGCTGCTGCAGCAAAAGACGAAAGAGCTGGAAATCATAAATAGTGAGCTCGTGAAGGCTAAGGAAGAGGCAGAGATCGCCTCCAAAGCGAAGTCGGAATTTCTGGCTATGATGAGTCATGAGATTCGTACACCTATGAATGGCGTAGTGGGTATGATTGATTTATTAATGGAGACTGACCTTGCTCCTGAGCAGAAGGAGTATTCCGAGATCATTCGGAAAAGTGCAGACACGTTGATTACGGTTATAAACGATATTCTTGATTTCACCAAAATGGAATCCGGTAAAATGGAAATCGAAGAGCAGCTGTTCGAACTTCGTACATGTATTCAAGAGGTGTTCAGCCTCTTTTCGGTGGAAGCGGGAAAAAAGAACCTGGAGCTCGCTTATTTTATCGATCAGAAGTTGCCTAGACTTTTATATGGAGATATGGCTCGTCTACGCCAAGTATTAATTAATCTGATTGCTAACGCAGTTAAATTTACGAATCAGGGCGGTGTCTATTTAGTCGCTTCCATCAAAGAAACATCTGGGCACAAGGTAGAAGTCGAGTTCACGATCATGGATACAGGGATTGGTATTTCTCCAGAGAAATGCGACCGATTGTTCCAACCGTTCTCACAGCTGGATTCTTCAATGACGCGGAAATACGGGGGGACAGGGCTTGGTTTAGCCATATGTAAATCCCTTGTAGGCATGATGGGCGGAGAAATACGGGTAGAATCCATGGAGCAAAAAGGAGCTACCTTTATTTTTACGATTCAAGCATCCGTACCTGGAGAAGATTTAACAGGAGGTTATCAAGAAGAGGAATCGCCTCATCTTCTTCTTAATCAGGAGAGCAGAAGCCGAATCCTTGTTGTAGATGACCATCCTATCAATCAGCGTCTGATGGTTAGCATGCTAGATAAGCTCGGCTATGAAGCGGATATGGCTGAGGACGGGAAACAGGCTGTGCAAATGGCGCTTCAGCAGCCCTATGATTTTATCTTTATGGATCTCCAAATGCCAGTAATGGATGGTCTGGAGGCAACCGCCCAAATCCGTCGAGAAGGCGGTTCGGCGGCTGAGAAGACTATTATTATTGCAATGACTGCGAATGTCATGGATGGCATCCAGAATCGCTGTAAAGCCTCAGGAATGGATGACTATATCAGCAAGCCACTTAAGATGAGCAGTATTAAGCAGATTATCTCTCGGTATTCTAGCAGCGATAATCGGATGGTTGAACCAGATACATCTATTTTTCAGGCGTAACCCAAGATTTACTAGTTTATATTTTAATGTTATTTGTTTCAAAGGTAGGACTATGAGGTTATTAATATAGAAAATATTTATCAGGAGAGATCGTCTATGAACACGCATAAAAGTAATAAGTTTCACGCTAAGACAGAGACAAAAGAAAATGTATGTACGGTTTTCCTGAATGGTGAACTCGATCTATCCGTTGCTTCCGATTTCCGTTTGGTAATGGAGCCGCTTGTAGGTGATACGAAGCATGATTTAGTAATAAATCTTAAAGAATTAAAATACATCGATAGCACGGGTATTGGTATTCTACTTTCGATTCTGAAATCAAGACAAGGTATGGACGTTAAGTTTATGGTTGAGGATGTTCCTCCCCAAATTCAGAAGCTGTTTGACATGACTGGTATAACCAAGTTTTTTGCCTCCCAAGAGAATTCCCACTAGGAAAGGATAGAACAAAGAATGAGTGATGATGTGCAAAAAGTAATTCTTCAGCTGCCGGCTAGCGCAGAGTATGTGGATATTGTTAGGTTGAATTTATATGGTATTGCTTCAAAAATGGGCTTCACCTACGAAGATATTGAAGATATGAAGGTAGCTGTATCAGAGGCGTGTAACAACTCAGTATTGTACGCCTATGGACAACAAGACGGAATGGTTGATGTAATCTTTGAGGTGGGCGAAAGTGCCCTATCCATTACAGTCAAAGACGAGGGGGAGAGCTTTGACGGTTTGGAAGACTCGTCCAGTGAGCGTATGACACTGCATGATAAAGAGTTAAGTGACGTTCAGGTCGGCGGTTTAGGGTTCTACTTAATGCAAGCGTTGATGGATGACGTGAGCGTCGTAAGTGAGGCCGGAAGAGGGACGGTAGTAACTTTGAAGAAGCACCTTAACTTTAGCGAGGAAAAGGTATGAGTGATAAGGTGACTCCCCCCGAGTCCATGAATGAAGCAGTCACCCAAATTTGGGAATATCAGCAGACTAAGGATAATGAACGCGCAACAGTGCTGATTCAGAAATATGAGCCTATGGTAAAAATGGCTGCTGGAAAAATTTCTCGCAACCGCCCCGACTTGTATGAGGATTTATATCAGGTCGGGCAAATGGCGCTCATCCGGTTATTACAGCAATATGATATTAGCCTTGGAATCCCTTTTGAGCCCTATGCGATGAAAAGCATGATTGGACATATGAAGAATTTCCTGCGTGATAAATCTTGGTACATACAGGTACCTAGACGGATTAAAGAAAAGGGAGCACTTGTTCAACACGCGATTGACGAACTAACAGTGAAGCTGGAACGTTCGCCTGCGGTGGATGAGATTGCTCATTATCTTGATTTGTCTGTTGAAGAAACTGTAGAAGTACTGGCGGGCAGAGAATGTTATCATTACGTCTCCCTAGACTCGCCCCTTTCTCAAGAGGAGACAGGAGCCACACTAGGCGAGCTTATCAGCTCTGACGCAAATGATTACGAGACCGTAGAGAAACGCATGGATTTGCAACAAGCACTAGGTCAATTGAAGGAACAGGAGCAGCAGGTGCTGCTGTTAGCGTTCCAAGATGGACAATCCCAGCGGGCGATCGCCCAGAAGCTGGGGGTATCACAGATGAGCGTTTCACGCATACAGAAGCGGGCCACTGAGAAGTTAAAGCAGATTATGGCCAACTCTTCCTATTGAGTTCCTGTATGGGTAATATACATTTTCGACGATAAGGACATGCCTCTCTCCGCTGACTGGAGACCCGCATGTCCTTTATTTGTGTACTGTTGTAGACTTATTCCCCCGCTTGTCCGTCCAACCTAGAGGATTAGACGGACAAGCGGGGGAAGCGGTCGATAGTTGGGGAATAGATCGATAGTCTTGCGGTTAGCTATTCGCATCAATGTATTTTTTAATTTCCCCAAGATACTCTCCGATTACTGGAACATTAAGAAAAAGACTAAGAATGTAGCCTAATAAACCAAGGACTACAAATGTTCCGAGAGATAATCCAAGTCCCCGAGATATACCGGCCATCAGGTTTGTGATGATTCTTTTTTTCGGATCTGAATAGTTGTCGAGAATGTCTTTGAATTCTGATTTTTCCAGGGAGTGAGCGATCTTATCAAGACGACTGTTTAAGCGTTTCACTTCATGTCGCAACTCGAAAGGATGCTCATCAATTTCATAAGGTTTTGTTTGGTTATTTGAATCTGCCATGCGCCATCCCTGCTTTCTATAGCCCGAACGGGCATTAATTAAATGTCTAGTTGTATCTGCTGATGTGAATAAAGGTATAACTAAACAACAGCCAGCTGCGGTCAGCTGGCTGTTGTTTGTTAAAGTGATAGCTGCATGATGCCGCAGATTAGTAATTGGATTTATAGGAGGATTTTACATCCTCTTTCGCATCCTTAGCCTGATTGGCAACCTCTTTAGAGGATGCTTTGGCTTCATCAGCTACGTCTTTAGAGGCGTCTTTAACATCCGAGCTTACATTGCTTGAGGCTTCACTTACAGTGTCACCAATTTTACTTCCAGCCTCTTGAAGAGTGGCGGCAATCTGTTGTTTGCTGTCACTGACAGTGGTATAGATATCAGAGGCTTTATCTGATACCGTACTAGCCAAATCGGTTGCTTTTTCGCCAACGGTTGTCGCAATAGCTTTGGTTTTGTCAGTTACGGCACCAGCAACTTCTTTGGTCTTGTCTGTAGCTAGAGAAAGTTTATCTGACAGATCACTGCGCATTTCACGGCCAGGCTTTGGTGCAAATAGCAGGGCTGCTGCGGCACCAATTAAGCTACCAATAAAGATACCTTTTAATAAGCTGCTTCCGTTCTCTACTTCATGTTCTACGTTACTCATCACCAATCACTCCTTATAATTTATCTTACTTCGTATATAAACTTTGGCGTATGGGCTGAAACAGTTGAAGAGCAAGGGGGAGATTACGGGAGGTTAAGGGAGGATACGGTAACCTAGATGGCTTTAGGTCATATAAACGGCGTTTTTGAGGCTTTATCAGTATTTGTTTATGCGCAAAAAGAAGGGCGAAGACAGGCTGTGATATGCAGCATATGTCTCCATCCTTCCACGATTGAATTTAGAGTGTTACGGATTAATCATTAACGGCTTGAAGTACCGCATAGCCGAATTCAGGCAGATTCAGATGCAGCTGGGATGTGGAGGTTTCAGTCCGCTTCTGCGTCTTTAGGTTAACCCATATCGTGTCTGCCCCGGTTACAGGAATGACGACTTCGGCCATAACATCTTCATTGTTCAATACGATTATGAACCGGCTTTGTTTGTCCCACCGCTCATATACAAGCAGCCTTGGATAACCCGGAATCTCCAGCGCTTTAAATCCACTGCTCCGGAATGCGGAATGAGATTTACGAAGGCTGATCGTCCAGCGATAGTATTCGAGCAAATCTTGATTCTGTTTCTGGGGGTCCCACTCCATACATTTTCGGTTGTCCGGGTCGTATCCGCCATCCATGCCGATTTCATCGCCATAATAAATACAGGGTGCTCCCTGAAAGGTCATCTGGAACAAAACGGCCAGCTTTAACTTCCTGATGTCACCGCCACAAAGTGTCAGGAAACGAACTGTATCATGGCTGTCTAGCAGATTAAAGGCGGCTTCCGTAATTTGTTGCGGATAATTCGCTAGCATAGTAGCAACCGACTGAGAGAATTGTGCAGCATTGATCTGTCCGTGAGCGAAAAAATTAATTTGAATATTCGTTAACGGGTAATTCATAACGGCGTCAAATTGATCGCCAAGCAGCCACGGCAAGGAATCATGCATGATTTCTCCTACGAGATAGGCTTCTGGATTAATGCCTTTGATCGTACTGCAGAATTGCCGCCAGAACGAATGGGAGACTTCATTTGCGACATCAAGCCGCCAGCCGTCTATACCGATTTCCTCGATCCAATAGCGGCCTGCATTCAGTAGATATTCTATGACTTCAGGATTCTCAGTGTTGAATTTAGGCATGATAGGCTCAAATGCAAAGGTGTCATAGGTGGGAATTCCGTCGATGACCTGTGGCGGCCACTCGCGTACATGGAACCAATCCGCATAACGCGAAGATTGCCCGTTCGCGAGCAGATCAACAAATGGCGGGAAGGTATGGCCGCAATGATTAAAGACACCGTCCAGGATGACACGGATGCCTTTGGAATGACAGGAGTCCACAAGCTCTTTCAGCAATGTATTGGTGCCAAAATGAGGATCGACCAAGTAATAATCTTTTGTATCGTATTTATGATTGGTGGTTGCCGCAAATAAAGGATTAAAATATATAGCATTGATGCCCAATTCACAGAGATAATCCAAATGATCTAGTACACCCTGCAAGTCTCCTCCGAAGAAATTCCGAGGACTCGGCGTACCGCCCCATTCCAGTACATCTGTCGGATCGTTGGTGGGATCACCATTTGCGAAACGCTCCGGGAATATTTGATAAAATACTGCATCTTTCACCCATGATGGAGGAGAGTGCACATCTTCACGATTCAAAAATGGAAAGTCGAATAAGCCCTCATATACAACAGCAGGTGGCTCTGGATAAAATCCTTTTTCCAAAAAATAAAGAACTTCGTCTTTGTCATAAAGTGCAAAGTAATACGCGAGTCTGCGGTAAACGGGACGGACGGAGGCTTGCCAGTAATCGAACAAGCCGTCAGAAGTGAGGCGCTGCATTGGAATGACCTCATGCGTTTTGTCCCAGCCAAATTTATCTCCACAGAAAAGATCGATCTGTGATACGTTGTCCCGCTTAGTTCTTATGCGAATATGAAGTGTAGACTCATCGTAGGCATATGACCAATTTTGTCCCATACGGTGATAAACGGCTTCCGGTTGAATCATACTCATTTTCCATCCCTTCGGGCATGTAAACGCAAAAAAGGGCCAACCTCATGATTTTCAGAGGTTGAACCCTTGGCGGTTTCATTGCCTTTAAATTTGTCTGCATCTTACCATAACCCTCAAGAGCAAAGCAAGAGGTTATTTCACAAGAATTTACAATATGGAATATTTAGTATGTGGTAGGGATAAAGAGAAAATAAAAGAAAAGATAAGATAAACTTTGTTAAACCGTCTTGTTTGGACTTATACTCTGATTGCAATCAAAATTATGGATATTATAGAATGAGGGCGAACGAACTTGATTTTTTATAACACGCATTCAAATTAAAGGCACTGTTACCTGGAAAGGTACAACCTCGGCACTTTGTGCAAATGAGGTTGTACCTTTTTTATATGCTTTTTTTCAATGCGGGTTAGGTTTAATCACTCATGAACGAAGGGGAGATGAGCAAATGAAGAAGAGTAAACGTTCCAAAATGCAAGCGGTAACATTTAGTTTAGTCCTATGCCTGCTGTTAACTTTGACGGTCACCGCATGCGGTTCAGGCAATGGGAACTCCGCATCAAAGCCGGATTCGAGTCCGAATTCCGCAGTGAACGAGCCGGGGGGAACCACAAATGAGACAAATACTTCCGGAGAGAATACCACCGATGAGGAAATGAAACCAGAAGCAGGGGCCAAACTGATGGTCTGGGAAGCCAAGGAGCAGCTTGAGTACATGAAGCAGGTTGCTGCTGATTTCGAAAAAGAATATGGGGTTCCCGTCACGGTTGAGGAAATGGCAGGTGGTGATCAAGGCGCAAGACTGGCGACGGATGGTCCGTCTAAACTTGCTGCTGATGTGTTGACTCTGCCCCATGACCAAATCGGGCAAGCCGTAAAAGCAGGGCTGCTTTTGCCAAACGATGTTTTTGAGGAAGAAACCAAATCAACGATGGTGGCAACAGCTGTTCAGGCATCGTCTTATGATGGCATTCTTTACGGTTATCCTAAATCGGTAGAAACCTATGCGCTGTTCTACAACAAGGACCTGATTCCTGACGCTCCTAAAACGTGGGATGATGTGATTGCTTTTGCAGATACGTACAACAATCCGAAGGAAAACAAATTCGCAATCATGTGGGAATTCGTCGGATATTACAGCTATCCGTTTATTGGCAGCTTCGGGGGATATATTTACGGAGACAACAATACGAATTTCAAGGATATTGGATTGAACAATGAGGGCACTATCAAAGGATTTACGTTTCTGCAGAGCCTCAAAAAAATTCTGCCTTTGAATGCAGGAGATATCACTTATGACGTGAAAACACAGTTGTTCCAAGAAGGTAAGCTGGCAATGAATATCGACGGACCGTGGTCCATAGCGGCGTTTAAGGAAAATGTTAACCTGGGTGTGGCGCCTCTTCCAAAGGGACCTGACGGTCAAGACAGTCTTTCTTTCTCCGGTGTGAAATCGTATTATGTCAACTCATATACGGATTATCCGGTCGCAGGCCGTTTGTTCGCACATTTTGCAAGCAACAAGGAGAATCAGCTTAAGAACTTTGAGATGACGGGAGCGATTCCTGCGAGTATAGAAGCTGGAGAAGCCCCGGAAATCAAAGATGACCCTATTATTGGCGGATTCTTCGAGCAATTCCAAAATTCCGTTCCAATGCCTTCCGTTTCAGAAATTAAATCGGTCTGGGAACCCCTAAAAGCAGCGTTTGTGTCCCTGTGGAACGACTCGAATCTTGATGTTAAACAGACGCTGGATCAGACTGTAACCACGATTCAGGCCGATCTGGAGTCGAAGTAAAGGGCAGGTGATTTATCCATGAGGAAAAAAACAGGCGCAGCGCTACTCTCGGCTATTATTCCGGGACTGGGCCAGTTCTATAACGGGCAGTGGCTGAAAGGCTTGGTATTCCTGCTGGTGGGGTCTGCTGGAATCTACTATATTGCTCATGATCTGATGGGACATTTGCATGGCTTAATTACGCTTGGGGAATTTCCAAGCCGTATGGTCAAGGTAGGCAAATTAACCCGGATGGTGGAAGGCGACCATTCCATTTTTATGATGATCAATGGTCTAATGGCATTGCTGGCGCTGCTCTTTTATACAGCATTTCATTTATTAAACATCAGAGATGCATTCCTAGTTGGAGCTGCACGGGACCGGAAAGAGCCCATTCATTCATTCGCTGAATCGCTCAGAGCTATGGGGCGGAGGAATTTTGCCTATCTTGTCCTCGCGATTCCCTTTGTGGCCGTGGTTTTTTTGACGATATTGCCACTTGTTTTTTCGGTGCTACTGGCGTTTACGAACTATGCCGACCCGATTTTACCGCCAGCACATCTGGTGGACTGGGTAGGTTTCGGTAATTTTAATAAAATGCTTAGTCTGGATGTCTGGAGTTCCACCTTCGGTGGAGTGCTGACTTGGACCTTGATCTGGGCGGTTATTGCTACTGCGACGACTTACATTGGAGGTGTGCTCATTGCAGTACTTATTCACCAGCCCCGTGTCCGCTGCAAAAAGCTTTGGCGCACACTTCTGATCGTTCCGTTCGCTATTCCCAATATGATTTCTCTGCTCGTCATGCGCAATATGTTCAATAATCAATTCGGACCGATCAATAGTTATTTAAGAGCCTTGGGACTGGAGGGTGTGGCCTGGCTAACCAATCCTTTCTGGGCTAAGGTCACTGTAATTCTGGCTAATATGTGGATCGGCATACCGGTGACCATGATTCTGGCCTTCGGGGTGCTGACAACAATTCCGAAGGATATGTATGAAGCGGCAGAAGTAGACGGTGCTGGGTCATTTTATAAATTCCGCATGATTACGCTGCCCATGGTATTGTTCGCAACCGCACCTATCCTGATTATGCAGTTTGCCGGCAACATTAACAGCTTTAATGTCATTTATCTAATGACTAACGGAGAACCGGTTAATCCCAACTACCAGTACGCGGGCCACACTGACCTGCTGGTGACTTGGCTTTATAAACTGGCGCTGAACCAGTCGCAGTACAGCTTTGCTTCTGTCATCGGGATTGTCATCTTCCTGATGGTCGCGACATTCTCCATCTGGAGCTACCGGCGGACGCGATCCTTTAAAGAGGAGGATATGATTGCATGAAGCTAAGACTGACGGAAGCTTTCAAAACGTTTGGAAGCCATTTATTGCTGATTGTGCTCAGTTTTATTAGTCTTTTCCCAGCCTTCTGGATTATTATGTCTTCGTTCAAAACAGGAAACAGTTTGTTCAGTGACTCATTGATTCCTAAGAATTTTACCTTTGTTCATTACAAGGAACTGTTTGAGCAAACTAAATATTTGTTATGGTTCATGAATACGCTAAAGATTGCGGCGTTGTCTACGCTGCTCGGCACCTTTTTGCTGCTGCTGACTTCGTACGCCATTTCTCGTTATCGTTTTACGGGCAGAAAAACTACACTAACCGCGCTGCTAGTTCTGCAGATGTTTCCGGGATTTATGGCTATGATTGCAGTTTACGTACTACTGAACACACTTGGGTTATTGAATTCTCATTGGGCACTTGTGCTCGTGTATAGCAGCGGCGCTATTATCACGAATGTTTTTGTGGCTAAAGGTTTTTTTGATACGATCCCTAAAAGCTTGGAAGATGCTGCGCGAATGGATGGGGCGAGCCATATGAAAGTATTTCTTTCTATCATGATCCCGTTATCTAAACCGATGCTCACCTATGCCAGCCTTATGATTTTCAACGGCTGCTTTGTGGATTTTATATTCGCCGACCTTGTATTGCGCACGGAGGATACAAGAACGCTCGCCGTTGGGCTTTACCGGATGGTGAACCAAAGCAACTCAACCGAGTTTACGTTGTTCGCTGCCGGAGCGGTATTGGTCGCTCTCCCAGTCACGCTGCTGTTCATTTTCCTACAGCGTTTCTTGGTGGATGGTCTCACCGCAGGTGCAAGCAAAGGATAAGGTGAACTGCGCTACCTTTGTGAAGCTACGCTGAATTCCATAAAAAACCGCTTTCTACTCGGAGATCAAGGTTCTGAGAAGGAAGCGGTTTTTTATATTTTATCCGGTTTCTAAAATCTTCTTGGTGTGGACAGGATTGAAGAATAATGAAAATAGGAGTAGAATTCCTCATGGAACCAACACTTAAGGGAGTTTGTGGAGTACTCAAAAATCCCCGGAGCACGGGGTTATTTTCTAGCATTTATTAAATGAGAATACTAATAAGTCCTTGTGAGTTATAGAGCATCTAGAGAAAAGAGGAGAGATATCATGGAAACCGTATTAGTACGAGAGTATCGGGCGGATTTGCTGGAATGTGTCCATAGTGGTCATATTGCCATCGTAGGAGAGAACGGAAATTTAAAGGGGTATGCAGGTGATCCGGAATTTGTATCGTTCACCCGTTCAGCTGCTAAACCCCTTCAGGCTATTCCAGGCGTACGTGGAGGGATTGTGGAGCATTACGGCTTTACACCCGCAGAGGTTGCCCTGATGACCGCCTCTCATCGGGGAGAGAGCTACCATGTAGCTGCGTTAGAGAGCATATCCTCCAAGATTGGCATCGATGAGCAACAAATGATCTGTGCAACGAGTTACCCGCTGGATTATTCCAGCAGGGAGAACGCCATTCGTGGTGCGGGCAAAAGAAAGTTCTATCATAACTGTGCGGGCAAGCACATGGGTATCTTATCTTACAGTAAGCTCAAAGGTTTGCCGCTTGAAGAATACTCACAGCCGGAGCAAACGGTGCAGCGTGAGATTATCGACACCATTGCTTATATGGCTGGTGTGGCCCCAGACAGTATCGGTTTAGGTACGGACGGATGCGGGCTGCCGGTGTTTGCTCTGCCTCTGACCGCCTTGGCGACAGCCTATTTGAGATTAGCGAATCCGGATTTGATTGCAGATGAAGCTACTCGCAAAGCGGTTACTACTATTACAACGGCAATGAATGCTTATCCGGAGATGGTTTCTGGATCTGGTCGCCTTGATTCTATTCTTTTGGAAGATGATAATATTATTGCTAAGGGTGGATTTAAGGGTGTATATTGCTTCGGCTTACGCCGTGAGCGACTGGGGATTGCCTTCAAGATTCTGGATGGGTCGGAAGAAGAGTGGGGACTTATTGTACAGGGAATTTTAAACCAAATTGGTTATAGTCAGAAAAATACCATGGAAAAGCTGCGTAATGCATTTTCAGGCGTGATTTACAATGACGGGGGTACACGAGTAGGCCATGCGGATACCGAGTTCAAGCTTAATTTCATAAAGTAGGATCATATAAAAAGAGCCCTTCGACTACGAATCCATCTTCTGGATACGCAGCGAAGGGCTTTTTTCTACGAGAAGCGGTGGTCATCTTTAAAGGACGGCAACATCGTTTCTTCTTGTATAGGGAGAACTATTATTTATGACGTAGACGGCCGAGTTCGGAGACGAGTGCTTCCACCTGAGAAATACTCAGTCTGTCGCTGCCCATGGCTACCTCATATACATCATAGATATCTTCATAATGATCTACTGAAAAAGCGGAGGCTTGCATCGCCGCGGCACTGGCCATTTTTAATTTGTTTTTGATAGCCTCGATCATATACTCAACATTTTCCTGACTAGGCTTTGTTAAATCCATTAGGTTAAAACATCCTCTCTGTATACTGATTCATGTATTTTACCATGTTTGGCAGCTTGACCACCATTTTTTTGTCGGGTTCACTGAAATCATGTTAAATTAAAGGCATGAGATCAAAAATATCATCGAAGGGAGGAAATGTATTGGCAATCAGAGAACAGGGAAGCGGAAAACGCATTAAAATGGACGATGCTGGACTGGTGTCCTTTTTTATGGAAATAGCTGCTCTGCATTCCGCCGAGGAAGTCACGTTTCTTTGTATCGGAACAGATCGATCTACAGGAGATGCACTCGGTCCGTTGACGGGCAGCAAACTTGTGGAATATGGCTTCCGACATGTAATCGGTACGTTGCCGTCTCCTTGCGATGCAGATAATTTGGTGGCCAGAGTGGCTGAGATTCCCTCCGGGCATATTGTAGTTGCGGTAGATGCTTGTCTGGGTCCTCCGATCGCGCTTGGATATTACTTCGTTTCGAGTGAGCCACTGCAGCCTGCACAATCGGTGGGGGCAAATCTTCCAGCCGTAGGTCACTATAGTTTGGCGGCCGTTGTAGATATGAATGGCCCGAAACCCTATAGAACGTTGCAGACCACTCCACTGCATAGAGTGATGGTTATGGCAGAACATATCGCTATAGCGGCAGCAAAAGGATTCGGACTCCAGTAGTACCCATTGGGCACTTAAAAATAAGTTGTCCGTTTCAAGGCGGGCTGTTTTGCTTAATAATAGATATTAGACACATTATCTTAGTATTCTAGAAAGAGGGAAGCAGCCATGGAAAGAGTTCGTTGTGACGGAAGCAATATATGCTACAGTGATCAGGGGAAAGGCGAAGTTATTGTATTGCTGCATGGCTTTTGTGGAAGCGCTGAATATTGGGAACAAGTCATTCCTGTCTTAAGCAGCGGCTACCGAGTGATTGCTCCCGATTTACGTGGTCACGGGGCTTCGGAAGCTCCATTAGGACCTTATAGTATTGAACAAATGGCAGATGATGTTCTGGGTCTGTTAGATTCGCTGGAGATTGCTGAATGCATCATGCTTGGTCATTCGCTTGGCGGATATATTACGCTATCGTTTGCTCAGCGTTATGCTTCGCGATTGAAGGGCTTTGGATTAATTCATTCTACTGCTTATCCAGATAGTGAAGAAGCTAAGGAAAAACGACTGAAGAGTGTCAGCGCGATTCAAAATGAAGGGATTACTCCTTTCGTAGACAGCTTCGTACCAGGATTGTTTGCTGAAGCAACCGCTTCTGCATCCCCACAGCTGCTGGAGCGCGCTAAAGAAATCGGTTACAAAACGCCTCCACAAGGAGCGGCAGGAGCTGCACTGGCGATGCGTGAGCGTCCAGATCGACGGGATGTAATTACGGCCACTACGTTGCCGGTATTGCTTGTTGCTGGCGAGCAGGATGGATTGATCCCTGCTGAACGAACCTTTACTGCGGATAAACCGAATATAACGCAAGCAACGATATTGGGTGCAGGCCACATGAGTCTGTTTGAAGCTCCTGAACGGTTAGCCGAGATCATAAAGGATTTTGTTCAGGCTTCCGTTTTAGACAATAGCCGCGTATAAAAAATCATCTACAAAGAGGCAGCACGGCGCCATTCTGGCGTGTGCTGCCTCTTTTTTTTAGGTCTATCTAATGATCTGGTATTCTCCTTAACTGGCATAGAATTCGGCAATGGTTTAAGATAAATCAATAGAATAACTTAAGTGGTCTGAGTCCTGAATTTTTGCTACCACAGTACGGAAAAGGAGGAATTGCATGTTTCGAAGAGACTATATTGTCCGGATGATCGAAGATATGACGGCGATGGTTGCCAAGGTATTTTCTCTGAAGCAGGAACGGAAGACGACAGAAGCTTTATGGGAAATCGATGAGCTATTGAACCGGCATTTTCCGCTGAATTCACGTCTTTTAAATTCACTATCCGTAGAAGATATCATAGATATGTTTCGTTTTGGCGGTGTGGTTGAGTCCGATAAGCTTCAAGGTCTGGCCAAACTGCTGAAGGAAGAAGGCAGCATTTATGCGGCAAATGGCGATAAGGATGCAGCATTATTTAGAAGTATGAGAGCCTTACATTTATATTTGTACGCGGATCTTCACGGAGCAGACCGGGAGCTGCTGCATATGACTCAGGAAATGGATGAACTCTTGCAGGATGTGCAGGCCTATCGGCTCCCGGCTAAAACGGAGCGGCTACTGTTGGAGTATATGGAGTCGGTAGGACGATATAGCAAAGCGGAGGACAGCCTCTACCGGCTGTGGGAGCAAGGAGAAGATGTTGTAATAGAAGGGGATAAGCTATACAATCGGCTGCTGCTCAAATCATCTGCAGAATTGGAACAAGGTGCCCTTCCTCTGGAGGAAGTAGAGCAGGGGTTAAAAGAGTGGAGCAGGATAACAGCGATACGAAAGGAATCAGGAACCTGATGAATACGATGAATATCCCTTTATATATTATCGATGCTTTTGCAGAACAGGCTTATTCAGGCAATCCTGCGGCGGTATGTTTACTGGAGTATCCCGTGGATGAAGGTTATATGCAGAAGACAGCAGCGGAAATGAACTTGTCAGAGACAGCTTTTCTTTGGCCAGAGGAAGATGGATATCGCCTGCGCTGGTTTACACCTAAAGTTGAGGTCAAGCTATGTGGTCACGGGACTCTAGCAAGTGCGCATGTACTATGGGAGAGCGGATTGCTAGCTCCTGATATGGAAGCAAGGTTCTATACACGCAGTGGGTTGCTCAGAGCTTCTCGTTCAGGAGATTTGATCTCACTGTACTTCCCGCCTTATCAGCTTCAACCCTCTCCTGTAATTTCAGGTCTCGCAGCAGCGCTTGGTATTGTAGAAGCGAACGTAGTGGAAACTATGCGATATGCTGACAATGTGCTTGTACGACTGGATCAGGAAGCCCGGGTTCGCGAACTCAGCCCTGACTTCGGAGCTTTATCCGGGCTTGAAGGGAGAGGCTTCGTGGTTACCGCAGAAAGCTCTAGCGAGGGTATTGATTGTGTATCACGCTTTTTTGCGCCGAAGGTAGGAGTGAATGAGGATCCGGTTACAGGCTCAGCGCATACTGCACTGGCACCTTTTTGGGCGGAAAGACTCAATCGTACGCAGTTGACCGCTTATCAAGCTTCGAAACGTGGAGGTTTGCTTCAGTTAGAGATAAGTAAAGACGAGATTAAGATGTCTGGGCGAGCATTAACTATAGTTAGTGGAGAGCTGCATGTTAAGCCCTGCTAGAACAAGGAACGCCCTTTGTTAACACGTGATATAATGAACGATGATGGTTAGGAGACATAGATTCTCCATTTTTAATCCCGAAAGTGAGATGTGCGTTGTGGAATCTTTAACAGCTCTAATTGAACAACTAATTAACGACCGTACTTTGATTACGGCTACCCTAAGTCAAGTGCGTTATAAAGGCGAAAATTGTACCAAGGTGCAGGTTAAACCTGTTGAACTAAAGGGGAAGCTGCATTATCAGTTTGCGTCCTATATTGGTACAAAGGTAGAACATCGTAACGTACCCGCAGAATTAGCGGCGGAAGAGATCTCTCTTTTATTTAGAGAAACGTATCGGCAAGGTTTGTTGTGTACAGTAGAAGCCGATTATCAGGTGCTTATTAGCAAAAAATTCAAAGTATCAATCCTAACCAAGTCTCCAAGTAAAAAAGAAGAGCCGGATCTAGCTCACAACCGTCGCAAACGTTATGTGCTGGAGGATGGAGAGCCTGTGCCATTTCTGGTGGAGCTTGGAATCATGAATAAAGAAGGCAAAGTGCTAGCCAAAAGATATGATAAGTTTCGGCAGATCAATCGTTTTCTGGAGATGGTAGAGGACGTGCTTGCCGATCTGCCAACAGGCCGTCCGTTGACGATTGTGGATTTTGGCTGTGGGAAATCATATTTGACCTTTGCACTGTATCACTATCTGACCGTTCGCAAGAAGCGGGAGCTTAATATCATTGGATTAGATTTAAAAGCAGATGTGATTGAGCATTGTAACGAACTTGCTGCCAAAATCGGTTATGATCACTTGAAGTTCTTCGTGGGTGACATTGCCGAGTATAATGAGCTGGAGCAAGTGGACATGGTGATCACACTTCATGCTTGCGACACAGCTACCGATGCTGCCCTTGAAAAAGCAGTACGTTGGGGAGCGTCTGTAATTTTATCTGTGCCTTGCTGCCAGCATGAATTATTCGCACAAATCGAAAATGAAGTAATGAGCCCTATGCTTTCGCATGGCATACTGAAAGAGCGTTTTTCTGCCTTGGCTACAGATGCCATTCGGGCCAAATTGCTCGACATGATGGGCTATAGCAGCCAACTGCTGGAATTCATCGATCTGGAGAATACACCAAAGAACATTTTGATTCGTGCCGTTAAGAGCTCAGCCGGGGACAACTCCGTCAAATGGCGCGAATACACCGCATTCCGCGATTTTCTGGGAGCAAAACCCTACCTCGAACGCGTATGCGCCGATCTGCTTCCTGCTGAGAGTTCGGTAGAAGGGTAGAGGGCATTAAGGTAGAAAGCGTAGAACGGTAGGACTGTAGGACTGCAGCATGGTAGAACGGTAGGACTGTAGAATGGGCACTTATAGGTGCAGGCTAATTCGATCAGTTGCACTTTTTACAACTATATAGCTTTTTTGATGGGGAATTGGATGGCGCAGCTAGTGCGATCTAATGGTTAGGACGCTACGGCTATTGTGATCTAGTGGTTAGGACGGTGCAGCTAGTGCGATCTAATGGTGAGTTGGTTTAGTTGTACTTTGTGCAACTAAATATGCTCTGAAGCTGCGTTTTAGTGATTTAGTTGCACTTTGTACACTTAAAAATGAACGATATTCCACATATGGTGGGATTCTTGAAAACTAGTTGCACAAAGTGCAATTAAAGTGGAAGTAAGCAGCAAAAGCACGGGATTAGCTGCACTTTTTACAACTATATAGCTTTTTTTGGATGGGAATTTGGATAGTACAGCTAGTGCGATCTAATGGTGAGTTGGTTTAGTTGTACTTTGTGCAACTAAATATGCTCTGAAGCTGCTTTATAGTGATTTAGTTGCACTTTGTACACTTAAAAACGAACAATACTCCCCATACGGCGGGATTCTCGAAAAACAGTTGCACAAAGTACAATTAAAGTAGAAGTAAGCAGCAAAAGCACGGGATTAGCTGCACTTTTTACAACTATATAGCTTTTTTGGATGGGAATTTGGATAGTACAGCTAGTGTGATCCAATGATGAGGACGGTACGACTAGTGTGATCTAATGATTAGGACGGTACGACTAGTGCGATCTAATGGTGAGTTGGTTTAGTTGTACTTTGTGCAACTAAATATGCTCTGAAGCTGCTTTATAGTGATTTAGTTGCACTTTGTACACTTAAAAACGAACAATACTCCCCATACGGCGGGATTCTCGAAAAACAGTTGCACAAAGTACAATTAAAGTAGAAGTAAGCAGCAAAAGCACGGGATTAGCTGCACTTTTTACAACTATATAGCTTTTTTTGGATGGGAATTTGGATAGTACAGCTAGTGCGATCTAATGGTTAGGACGGTACGGCTCCTTTGTGGAGAGGTATCGTCTTTTTGCGTTCTAGTCTTGTATAAGGGAAATGTGGAAAGGATAGAGATAAATTAACGAGTACAGGGGTATCTAAATGTGGCGTTTTAAAAAAGACCGGAGTCTGGAATCATCAATTGCATATATTTGTGGAGCCTTAGTGATAGCGGCTGGTGTGGGTGCTTGTTTGTTGCGGGGATTGTTTTTTACTGAGGAGATGTATCCCTTTCTAACCTTATGGTTTGTGCTGTGTTGTGCGTGCTCGCTTTATTATCTTGTTGGGGTTGGTGCATGGAGAAAAAGTGGGGGAGGAGTAGGTGCAGGTGCAGGTGCAGGTGCAGTAAGAGGTATTACGGGAGTCAATGGAGTTAGTGAAGTTAGTGGGGAAAATAGAGCGTTAAGAATATTATTAAGCGTCCCTTTAATTATTCTATCGCTTTATGTGATTCATTGGTTGCGCGGGCCGCTTTCCTCCCAGGGAACTATGAATGAAATGCTGCGGTGGGGCTTGTATGCTAGCTTTGCAATATTGGTTTGTTTTTGTGCGGTGAACCGGGTGGGGCGGCGGATTGTAAATGTAACTTGGTCTATGGTGGGTATGTTTTTGAGCATGAGCGCTTTGTTGGCTGTTTGCGGAGTGGTAAAGTTGCCTTTCGCTGTGGCCTACAGCAATTCAGCGGAAGTGAGCGCCACAGGGGTTAGGTTAGCAGGATTGATGGAATATCCGAATGCTTTTGGTGCTGTGATGGCTGTTTTTCTGCTGGAACGGCTATTTGCTGTTGCTGTTTATTATGGGGATCCAAAAAAGAGCGTGAATATGTTGGGAGCAAGAAGTGTTGGGCTGGGGATGGAGTGCACAGAAGCAGAACGGAGGAGCAAAGGGGCAGGAGGCATGGAGGCGGAGCACGGAAAAGCGGGAAGCACGACCGCCGCGCTGCTGCGCTTGCTGCCGCTGTTCCCGTACACCGCCGCGCTGCTCCTCAGCGAGTCGCGCGGCGCATGGCTGACGGCGGCTTGCGCCTGCGCCGCCGCCTTGCTCTGGAAGCGGCAGCTAATCGCGCCGCTTCTTGCTGCTGGCGCCGCGCCCGTGGCCGCCGCGGCGCTACTCTACCGCCAACTGGCCCGTGCCGGGTTGGCGGTAGAGCCTGTACCCGGCCTGCTGTTGCTGGCCGGGCTTTGGGTCGGCGCGCTGCTAGCCGGCCTATGGCTGTGCCGCCGCCAGCGCAGCGCGGCGGGCACTGCCCGAGCCGCCATGCTGGCATTGGCGGCGGCAGGTTGGACGGCGGCGGGGATCGCCGTCCTCCTGCACGTGCGCGAGCGGATCACCGGACCGTCATCGACGGTATCCGCGCGCGGGCTGTTCTACCGCGACGCCTGGCGGCTAGCGGCAGAGGCACCTTGGCTGGGACGTGGGGGTGAGACTTGGCGGCATGCATACCTTGCCGCCCAATCTCGCCCTTATGTAGGCAGCCAGGTGCATAATGGATACCTCGACATCCTGTTGAACGTAGGATTCGTTGGTCTTGCAGCCATACTCCTTATGCTGTTGGCAGCAGGCTGGCTGCTGGCTACTAAATCGCCGCGGTTGCTGCCGCCGTTTCTGGTCATCGTCTTGCACAGCGTCGTCGATTTTGATTGGAGCTATGGATTATTTTGGCTGCTGCTATTCTGGCTGCCAGCGATTGCTCTGGCTGAGCATAAGCAGAAACATCAATCTGCGTCTACCCACCCTCAGTCTGAGACCAAGCTGTCAACTCACTCCACATCCACGAACCCGCTCACCAATGTCACTACACCAGCGAATCCACTAATCGCTCACTCCACATCCACGAACCCGCTCACCAATGTCACTACACCAGCGAATCCGCTAATTGCTCATCCCACACCCAAGAACCGGCCCCAAATCCGCCTTCGCCGACTAATCGGAACTGCGGCATGTTGTTTTTCGCTTCTGCTGGGGATGCTATCTTTTCACGCCGCTCAAGGAGAGAAGCTCTATCGACAAGCGATTATGTCGGTGGATCCTTCGGTGAAGGTAGAGTTGCTACAGCAATCGCTGGCGTGGAATCCCCGGTCACCTCGAACGGCTATAGCATTATCTAGGCTGCTGTCGGGTGAACAGAGCGTGAGTCTGCTTCGGCAAAGTTTGTTGTATTCTCCCGAGAATGCTAGCTTAAGCTGGGAGCTGGCTGAAGTATGGATGAGCAGTGACCATCCGGGGGCAGCGTTATATTGGATAGGCCAGAGCTTTAAGCTGGATACGTACAACAATGGCAAGTGGGTGAAGGCGATTGAAGGGATGCTTCTTATGGGGCAAAAGAAGCTTGCAGAAGGAAATCGAAAGGAAGGCCTAATCTGTGTCGCCTCTGGGAATGAACTTCTTTTGGAATATAGAAGGTTGGCAGAAGAGGAGGCTAATAAAGGAGGGCAACATAATGACCGCGAGTTCCGAATGACAGAACAAGCCGACGACTTGAGTCGACGGCTTAGTATGTTTGCTTTACGATTTTAGCGGACGTGAAATCATCCAGGAGTAGAGAATGGGCACGATAATTGCAAGTACGAGTGCCGTAATAATAAGAAGCTGAGACAAGGCTCCGCTCAAAAAGGCTCCAGCAAAAATAAGTAGGCCACCGATCATCCACATTATCCCGGATAGGCGATGTGTTTTTCGCCATACCTCGGGGTTGGCGAGCGTCCAGGCTGTACGAACCCCAAACAAGTAATTATCTTTTACCTGTGGCATGTAGTTGCCAAGAGCAATGAACATTATTCCAACAGCGCCTATGGCGATCTTCCCAACGTTTATATCTTTACCTAGACCGTAAGCAATCGACAGCACCAGCATTAGATTAAAAAGCATCCCAATAGCAAGTCTGCTCATGGCATAGGCATTTTCGAATTTTTTGTAATTGTCCCGCTTAGGGTCGATGCTGCGTGTGAACTGCATGATTAGCGGGAGCACAATGCCTAAGATTCCGAACACAAAAATAGCTATATTTTTGTCCCAGTATCTGTTGACCTTACCCGTAATTCCAAACTGTGCCGGTAACTCCTGCGGCAGCTTGCTGTAATTGATCAGAGCGTAGGCTAATGTAGCTAAACCTAATATTACGATGAGGGTATCCTGCCATCTCCATTTGAAATCTTTCATCATTAATCCGCCTCCTTTTTGAAATCGATATCCTGACGTTGCTGCTTTCCGTCCAGCGATTTACTCTCCGTCTCCGTTTGCTTACCTGTCCCAGTGAGCTCTAATAACCAACCGAGAACCTCTTCGAGGACTGTTGTGTTTAGCGAGTACATAATAAATTGTCCTTTTCGCTCATCCTGTACCAGATCGGCATGCTTTAGCGCATTCAGATGGTGAGAAATGCTTGGCTTAGACATGTTGAAAAAATCTGCGATTTCACCTGCGGTTCGATCTTTCTCCCTTAGTAACCGAATGATTTGGCGACGGGTAGGGTCAGCTAGTGCTTTAAAGGATTCATTCATATTCCACCCTGCCTTTCGATATTTAAATAATTATCTAAATATATAATAGCCCTTTGCTTTGATAGCTGTCAATGCAGTATTCACTCAGCAATAGCGTGTGTAAAAGTGTCACCGAATCTTTAAAATTAAGGACCGTCCAAAGCCTACTCCTGTTAATACTAACGATGGGCATGCATTCTTTGATGCACCGAACATACGACGCAGAGGAGCGGATATATGATACTAACCAATAAAGTCGCAGTTGTTACGGGTGCTGGATCGGGGATTGGAGAAGCGATTACTCTGCATTTTGCCCGACAGGGTGCTAAAGTGATTGCTGCGGACATCCATCTGGCGAATGTAGAAGCGGTAGCCAAAAAGGCGGAAAAGGGCGAGGGACACGGAGTGGTCTATCCCGTAAAGGCCGATGTCTCGAAGGAAGAGGACACACGGCGAATGATTGATGCCGCAACCACACAGTTCGGAGGCCTTCATATCCTTGTTAACAATGCCGGTATTATGGATAAAATGACGCCAGCGCACGAGATCACTGATGACTTGTGGGAGCAGGTGCTTGCGGTCAATGTAACCGGCCCGATGAGAGCCATTCGTAAGGTTTTGCCGATTTTTATGGCGCAGGAAAGCGGATGTATCATCAATGTAGCCTCTATTGGCGGCTTAGCGGGCTCGCGTGCGGGAGTGGCTTATACTTCCTCTAAACATGCTGTAATCGGGATGACCAAAAATATAGGATTTCAATACGCTAAGCTTGGAATTCGCTGTAATGCCATAGCGCCGGGCGGGGTAAAGACAAATATTGATCTGTCTGATCCAAGTCCTTTTGGGAGTCAAAAAGCGGGCGAAGGTATGGCGTCGATGCCACGGACAGGGGAAAGCAGTGAGATTGCTTCGGTAGCCTTATTTTTGGCTTCAGATGCTGCAAGCTTTTTGAATGGATCGGTGATAACGGCTGATGCCGGTTGGATGGCTTATTAATTGAGCGCAGATAAAAAGGTGTTCATTTTCCCTTTATTGGTGGAATTTGTTCACCTTTTTTGTTTATGCCTGTTACTCAAACTCTTTTTAAGTGTGGATTGGAAGATAGAAGCTGCTTGCCCCGTAAGTAGAAGTGATAAGGTTGCTTGTGCTAGAATAGGCTAAGAGAAACTGGAAAATATAGCAGAGCGGCAAAGCTTTTAAAAATATAAGAAAGTATAAGATTAGTATCTATGCTTTTATGTTCTTATATTTCACTCGCTTAAACGCTTAGTGTCTAATAAAGATGCCAAAGGCGATTAGCTTGATACATGTAGCCATATTCTGCGGAAAAGGGAGGAGGAGCACGTTTGCATTTTATTTCTGATCTGATCTCGACATTATTTGAATGGATTCAGAGTCTTGGTTATTTTGGGATTATGATCGGACTGATGATTGAAGTTATTCCTAGTGAAATTGTATTGGCTTTCGGTGGTTTCTTGGTATGGAGTGGAGATATTAATTTTTTTGGCGCAGTATTGTTTGGTACGATAGGCGGAGTGATTGCCCAGATCTTTGTATATTGGATTGGCCGTTATGGGGGCAGGCCTGTACTGGAAAAATACGGGAAATATATTCTTATCCAAAAAAAGCATATTGATCATTCGGAAGAGTGGTTCAATAAATATGGGACAGGCGTAATCTTTACGGCACGCTTTATTCCCGTTGTTCGCCATGCCATTTCCGTTCCAGCGGGGATTTCTCGTATGCCTTTAGGTAAGTTCACTTTATTGACTACACTTGCTGTTATTCCATGGAGTGCTTTGTTCGTATATCTCGGTATGACATTGGGGAATAAGTGGGAAGATATTGACGAAGTAGCAGCTAAGTATACCAACGAAATTATTCTCGTAGCGTTAGCACTAATCATCATTTATTTTGTGTATAAGTGGTTTAAATCCAAGAAGAGGGGGACTGCAAAATGAAACCGAATGTAGCTCATAAAATTGGAAAAGGTCTTACACCGCGCCAATTTGTAGAAAGCATGACGAAGAACCAGCAGGCTTTTGAATCCTGGTATGAGAAGTTTTCTTGGGAAGATGAGAGTGACAAGGAATTTTTTGAAAGCCTGAACCATCGTGATGATTTGCGGGTACTTATCCTTGCCGCTGATTGGTGTGGAGATGTAGTTCGTAATGTCCCTGCGGTTTTCCGTATTTTGGAGACTGCCGGAATGAAGACAGAGGTATTCATTTTGGAGGAGAACCAGGAGCTTATGGATGAATTCTTGACCATGGGCGGAAGATCTGTTCCGATTGTGATCTTTGCAGATACCGGCGGATATGTGCTTGGACATTGGGGTCCTCGTCCAGAGCATGTGCAGAGCCTAATGAGAGAGTTCAAACGTGAGAATCCTGATCGCGAGGCCGCTGATTATGACAGCAAAATCGCAGAAGTACGTAAGGCTATGGGGCAAGCTTATGGGGAAGGAACGGAATCACAGGCAGTTATCGCAAAAGAGCTGCGTAGTCTGATTTCCGGATTCTAGACCAATGCTAAATATACGTTCGTTTAATTTAGGTCCGCTGCAGACCAATGCCTACTTGCTGACAGGTGCAGATCCAACGAAGGGTATCATTATTGATCCCGGTATGAATCCTGCGGCATTAGTGCGGAGTATTGAAGGGATGGAGATCGAGGCTATTTTGCTGACGCATGCGCACTTTGACCATATGGGCGGCGTAGACGAAATTCGTAAAGCTAAGAAATGCCCTGTTTATTTACATCCACTAGAGAGTGAATGGCTCAGCAGCCCTAAGCTGAATGGTTCATTGATGTGGCCTGATGTTTCACCTCCTTTGACTACAGATCCTGCAGAGTATGATCTGGCAGAAGGACAAGTTCTGCAATTCATCGGACATACCTTCCGCGTGTACCATACACCTGGGCACTCTCCGGGCAGTGTCAGCTTCCTATGTGGGAATGATTTATTCTCTGGAGATGTGCTGTTTAAAATGGGAGTTGGGCGCACCGATTTGCCTGGTGGCAGAGAACGTGATTTGTTCGATTCTATTCGTGGCAAGCTGTACAAAATGGATGATGAAGTGAAGGTTTATCCAGGTCATGGCTCCCGAACAACCATTGGTTTTGAAAAAGTTCGTAACCCTTATATCCCTCAATAAACAATCATTCTAGTAGAACTGACAAGAATCGAGGAATTTTTGATAGACAAAGGGATACAAAAGGACTACAATATTGTTAATTAAATGTAACATTAACCTCGCGAAGCACGCAGACTGCGGAATTAATCCCGGTTTGCGTTCTTTTTTTTGTCTACATATAGGTTTAAAAGCATGGGGGGAAATAGATTGGAGAAGAATATATATTACCCGTTGGATTACGGATGGTATGACTCCAAGGAGAAATGGACTAGTTTTTGCAGCAGTAAATGCCGATGTTTTTCAGAATGTTCTGGGAAGGGCGGTTTTTGTACTTCTATAGAACGCAGGGACATACAATCTGAGAATAAGGATGGGAGAATACCAGTGATTTCAGGAGGCGAACCCAGAAGAACGCCTCTTTTTTGGCATTTTCCAGCAGAAGCAGGATTGCTTCAGCCATGGCGGCGTAAGCTCTGGGAGCTCAAAAAATAAAATTAAAGCGCATTGAACGAATCACTATACATAATCGTATTACAAATAAGAACGAAATCCTGAATGGAGGGGCAGATGAGCGATCAGGCGCTGGAGAAAATCAGACGGGCACAGCAGGGAGATGCTTCAGCGCTGTCTTCACTGCTGCGAGAACATTATACTTTTTTATTCAAATATCTACTCAAAGTGACTATGGATCCGTTGCTGGCAGAGGATCTTGTACAGGACACGATGGTCAGATGTATGGAAAAAATCAATACCTATAACGGTTCTTCTTCGTTCTCCTCTTGGTTAATTACCATAGCCACCAGAATATTTATCGATCGAAAGCGGCGCTGGAAACGTGAGGCAGAATGGAAGAAACGGGAACAGCAGGCACAGGGCACCCGTTCGATTCGTTGGCGGTTTGAGAGCAGGGGGGAAGAATGGAGTGAAGTACTTGATTCCATCTCCAAGCTACCCTCTGCTCAGAGGGTAGCTGTGCTGTTGAAGCATTATTATGGCTATAGCTATGAAGAAATCGGTGTGATCATGCAAATTCCTTCAGGCACAGTCAAATCGCGTGTATCCCTTGGTCTTAACCAATTGCGAAAGGAGCTGAATGAGGATGGAGAAGGATAAGGAGCCAGAACTGTATTTGCACAAGCTTACTGAAGAGATTGAACGTTTGGATGCGCAATATGATGACATCACCCCACCTTCGTTACAGGAACTGGAGTGGTTAATGGCTGATGCAGCTGTGCAGAGAAAGAGAAGGGAACGCAAAGAACTACTGTTATTCTGGGGGGTCTCATTGATCCTGATCTGTGCATTTCTATCCATTCTCACTTCTGCACCCATGATCTATTGGATTATCCAGGCGATCATTCCTATTGTAGGACTGGGTGGCTTAGGGATCGCCAGGATCAGAAGAAATAGAGAAGGTGTACAAGAATGAATGAGCTGCAGGATGTGCCTCTTTGGTTGTGGTTTGGCATAGCAGTAGCGTTAATGCTGCAGGGGACCTTACTGTTCCGGGATGCAAGACGGCGCGGGAAAAAAGCTTGGTTCTGGGGATTGTGGGCGATGACTACAGTTCCGTCACCCACATTAGTCTACTTACTTGTTGTTATTCTTCCAGACCGACGTAGACGGAAGAAGCAGTAGTGAAGCTTTAGTAAGAAGCTCGTTCCTTTCATCCTATTATAAGGAGTGGTACTTCATGGAAGAGGTAAAATGGGGTTTAATCATGCCGTTAATTATTCTGCAGGCTTTGCTTGCTATTATTGGACTGATATCTCTGGCCAAAGCGGATAACGTCCGTGGTCCAAAATGGATGTGGATTATTATCATTATTTGCGGAAATATATTAGGCAGCGTAGCTTATTTCACAATAGGAAGGAAAGATGTCTGATGTCACTCCTTCAAGTTACGAATTTGCGTAAAAGCTATGGGGCGCATATTTCCGTAAATGATATAAGCTTTGAAATTGAGAAAGGACGGTGCGTCGCTTTACTGGGGCCTAACGGTGCTGGGAAAACGACCACACTTCGTATGCTGGCAGGGCTGCTAGAACCCACCTCTGGAATGATTTCATTTGAGGGAAGCCGTCCTGGAGCCGAATATCGCAGAGGATTAGGATATGTGCCACAGTCTCCAGCTTTTTATGGGTGGATGACTGGACATGAATATGTTGTTTTCGCTGCAAAGCTTAGTGGAATGGGAACTAAAGACGCATCCAGCAGGGCATTGGAATCGCTTGAGCGCGTAGGGCTTAAAGGTGATGCTCGTCGCCGGATTGGTGGATACTCCGGCGGGATGAAGCAGCGGCTGGGTCTGGCTCAGGCGCTTGTGCATCGGCCTCGTCTACTATTGCTTGATGAACCTGTATCTGCACTTGATCCGATTGGCCGCAGAGAAGTAATGGGTCTGCTGCGGGAGATACGTGAAGAGACAACTGTAGTTTTTTCTACACATGTGCTGCATGATGCAGAAGAAATTTGCGATGATATTATTTTAATGAATCAGGGCTTGATTGCTGAGAAGGGGTCTTTATCACAGCTGCGTACACAATACAGCCTTCCTGTTATTCGTTTACGTACAGAGAAGCAAGAAAAAGCTATTCAGTGGCTGGAGTCTCTTGCTGCCAAACCGTTTGTACTAGAGGCTCAGTTGTTCGGAGATCAGGCTATTTTTAATGTGAACGATGTAGACATGGCCCGTTGGACGATTCTGCAAGAAGCGGTGCGGCTCGAAATTCCATTACTGCAATTTGAAGCGGGTTCTTCCACGTTAGAGGATTTATTTATGAAGGTGGTGGGAGCATGAGAAGCGCCTGGGTCCTTTATCGCAAAGAAATGCTCGAAATGGCTCGCAGTTATAAGTTAATCTGGATACCTGTCGTTTTTATCCTATTAGGCATTATGCAGCCGTTAACTACTTATTATTTGCCGGAAATCTTAAAAGCTTCAGGTGATGTTCCCCCAGGTCTGTTAGAGGGGTATGAAATACCGAGTGCCGCAGCTGTAATGGCGCAATCTCTGGGACAGTACGGAACGATCGGAATGTTAGTATTGGCGCTTGGTGCGATGAATGTTTTAGCCGGTGAACGCTATAGCGGAACTATGGAATTAATTCTGGTAAGGCCGGTTTCTCCAGCCGCAATAGTGTTCGCTAAATGGGCAGCACAGCTGACCCTGTTGATCGTTGCTCTAGGATTAGGTGCAGCGGGCGCGGCTTACTACACGGAGCAGTTAATTGGTTCACTATCTTGGGGAGATGTCATCGCAGCTTCTGGAGTATATGGATTATGGCTGTTATGTGCTGTCTCGGCTACGTTGTTGTTTAGTGGGTTTTTAAAATCTCCAGTTGCCGCTTTTTTAGCATTGGCGCTAATGGCAGGGTTATCATTAGGCCAAAGCCTATTGCCTTCATGGTTTGAATGGGCACCTGCCGGGCTTTCAGGGTTATCGGCTGGAATCCTTATGGCTGGAGAAGGCTTCAGGGTTGGACCCTATCTTTCAGCAGCTATTTTGATCTTGATTTGTTTAGTGGGTGCTGCACTTTTGACAAGGAAGAATAACTTACCCGCTTGAACCATAAGTTGTGTTTTTATTAAATATAGTATATTTTCATAGAATTTGTAGGATCGGCCAGCCTTCAACTAGACAGTTCTATCTTTTTTTAGTAGACTGTTGAAACAAGCAAAATCTTGAAAGATTTTGGGGTTAGGAGGTAGGGCGATGCTGCGTTTAGGAGAGAAGATTGTCATTGTTGCGGACGCTTTCGAGCAGAGTCTTCCTATCGGGGAATACGGCTACCTAATTGCTTACGACCGCAATCCCGATAATGCGTTTGACTATGTTATTCGTGTACCAGAGGCTAATAGGAACTTTTATGTTCCGGCTGAGGACATTGAGGCGGAAGAACATTTATTAGTAGCTGAGGCTGAGAGAGCAACGCATGAAGCGTTGATTGATTATGCTTTGTCCACGTACAATGAGAAGCTGTTCCATCATTTGATGAACGGTGAAGATATGGATATAGAAGAGACGGAATCAACGTCAAGCGAAAGCATGTCCCAAGCGGATTTCATCAAACAAGTGAATCTTCGAGCTTGGATTTAAGGAAGGCCGGCGCAAGCCGGTTTTTTTGTTTTGTCATACCGCTGCTAAATGCTGTGAAATCACTGACTGTCAAAACCTTTCTCTATGAATATACTAACGAAACGCTCCTTTAAAATGTGTAGGAATCTCCTTCACTTTGATAAAGGAGCGTTTGTTTTACAGCCCATCATTGAATTGTCCAAGCTTCTACAATATAATTAAAAACGTTATCCGGGCGCTTTAGCCCTTTAAACAGGAGGGATTTTTCTTATGAGCATTACCGTTAAAGATGTGCAGCATGTGGCCAAGCTGGCTCGTCTGCAGCTGAGCCCGGAAGAAGAGGCAACCTTTACAGAACAAATGAATGCTATTTTACAATATGCCGAGAAATTAAATGAGCTAGATACGGAGAATGTAAAGCCGACCACGCATGTGCTGCAAGTCAGCAATGTAATGCGGGAGGATGTTGTGAAGGATAGCCTTACGCAAGAGGAAGCACTTCTTAACGCTCCAGATGATGAAGACGGACATTTCAAGGTTCCAGCTGTTTTGGAATAACTACATAATTAGAGAGGGGGAAGAATCTTGAGCCTGTTTCAAAATCGATTGCCTGAAGTACACCGCATGTTAACTGCTAAAGAAGTATCGGTCAGTGAACTGACTGAAGAATCGCTGGCGATTATCGCTGAGCGGGATAAGAACGTAAATGCATTTTTGACCTTGAACGAGGAGGGCGCACGCGCGACAGCACGCGCTTTGGACGACAAACTGGCATCCGGAGCAGCACGTGGGTTGCTGTTTGGTCTTCCTGCCGGAATTAAGGATAATATTGTAACTAAAGGCCTGCGCACGACCTGTGCCAGCCAATTTTTGAGCGATTTCCAGCCGATTTATAACGCTACTGTAGCTTCTAAACTGCAGCAGGCAGATGCCGTAACGATCGGTAAATTAAATATGGATGAATTCGCAATGGGCGGATCTAATGAGAACTCAAGCTTTGGTCCTGTACGCAATCCTTGGGATTTAGAGCGTGTGCCCGGCGGTTCCAGTGGCGGATCTGCTGCAGCAGTAGCTGCGGGCGAAGTGTTCTTCTCACTAGGTTCGGATACTGGGGGTTCCATCCGCCAGCCAGCTTCCTATTGTGGTGTTGTAGGTCTCAAACCTACTTATGGTCTTGTATCACGTTACGGGCTGGTAGCCTTTGCTTCCTCACTAGATCAGATTGGACCATTAACACGTAATGTAGAGGATTCTGCCTATGTGCTTCAAGCAATTGCCGGTTATGATGCCCAAGACTCTACTTCGGCTAAAGTAGAAATTCCTGATTATTTGAGTTCACTTACTGGTGATGTTTCCGGACTTCGCATTGCTGTTCCTAAGGAATACCTGGGAGCAGGTGTTGATGCTTCTGTGCGTGAGACAGTTTTGTCTGCACTTAAAGTGTTAGAAGGAATGGGTGCTGTCTGGGAGGAAGTTTCATTACCACATACGGAATACGCAGTAGCAGCTTATTATTTGCTGTCCTCTTCGGAAGCTTCATCTAACCTCGCGCGTTTTGACGGTGTGCGTTATGGCGCACGTGTAGATGAAGGCGGAGGATTGCTTGATCTATATCTTAATTCCCGCAGCCGCGGCTTTGGACCTGAGGTCAAACGTCGTATTATGTTGGGTACTTATGCACTCAGCTCCGGGTATTACGATGCTTACTATTTAAAAGCACAGAAGGTGCGTACTTTGATTAAACAGGACTTTGATGACATCTTTAAAAAATATGATGTGGTCATCGGCCCAACAGCGCCAACGACAGCATTCAAATTGGGTTCACAGACTGAAGATCCGCTGACCATGTATCTGAACGATATTCTCACGATTCCTGTAAGCTTGGCGGGTATTCCGGCCGTGAGTGTTCCTTGTGGTTTTGCGGAAGGCATGCCTGTAGGTCTGCAAATTATCGGTAAGGAATTTGACGAGAGCACAATTCTGCGTGTCGCTCATGCTTTTGAACAAAATACAGATCATCACAAGCAGCGTCCACAGCTGTAGTAAAGGAGGGAATGGGATTACTTATGTCTAAATACGAAACGGTCATCGGCTTGGAAGTTCACGTAGAGCTTCATACCAACTCCAAAATCTTTTGCGGATGCTCCACTGAATTTGGAGCCCCACCTAACACTCATACCTGTCCTGTCTGCTTGGGTCACCCCGGCGTATTGCCAGTGCTCAACAAACAAGCGGTAGAATACGCTATGAAAGCAGCGATGGCGCTGAATTGCACCATTGGTGATGTTAGCAAATTCGACCGCAAGAACTATTTTTACCCGGATTCACCAAAAGCTTATCAGATTTCACAATTTGATCAGCCTATCGGCCTGAACGGTTGGATCGACATTGAAGTTAACGGAGAGACCAAACGGATCGGCATTACTCGTCTTCATTTGGAAGAGGATGCAGGTAAGCTTACGCACGTAGATGGCGGTTTTGCCTCGCTTGTCGATTTTAACCGGGTGGGAACACCGCTTATCGAAATCGTATCCGAACCTGATCTGCGCTCCCCTGAGGAAGCTCGTGCTTATCTGGAGAAAATCCGTGCGATTATGCAGTATTGTGACGTATCCGATGTCAAGATGGAAGAAGGATCGATGCGCTGTGACGCGAACATCAGTCTACGCCCAGAAGGACAAGAGGAATTCGGCATTAGAGCAGAGCTTAAGAACATGAACTCCTTCCGCGGTGTATTGCGTGGACTGGAGTATGAACAATATCGTCAGGCTGAGATCCTGGATGATGGTGGAGTTGTTGTGCAAGAGACTCGACGCTGGGATGAAGCACAAGGGAAAACATTATCGATGCGCGGGAAAGAAGAAGCGCATGATTATCGTTACTTCCCGGACCCGGACTTGATCGTTCTGCATATTGATGATGCTTGGAAAGAATCCATTCGTTCAACGATTCCAGAACTTCCGGATGCTCGGAAAGCACGTTATAGCGAGGAACTGGGCCTGACAGCTTATGATGCAGGCGTCATTACATCCTCTAAACTGTTAGCGGACTTTTTCGAAGGCTGTCTTGCCTATACGCAGGATGCCAAGGCTGTAGCTAACTGGATTATGGGTGACTTGCTTGCCTATTTGAATGGTAATAATCTGGAGTTGTCGCAGGTGCAAATTACACCACAAGGGCTAGGCGAGATGATCGGGCTGATTGCAGCCGGAACCATCAGCAGCAAAATCGCTAAAACAGTATTTAAAGAAATGCTAGAGAGCGGTAAACTGCCAGCTGTTATCGTTGAGGAAAAAGGTCTGGTGCAGATCAGCGATGAAGGTGCCATTAAAGGGATTGTGGAAGCAGTGGTAGCCGCCAATCCGCAATCAGTGGAAGATTATAAAGCAGGTAAACAGAAAGCAATCGGCTTCCTGGTCGGACAAGTCATGAAAGAAAGTAAAGGTAAGGCGAATCCGGGTCTTGCTAATAAACTTCTCATCGAGGTATTGAGCAGCTAAACGCTTGTCGTCCATAAAAGGACGCCGAAGGCGTTTATAATTGGGGTAATATACTTATGTAATAAGCTAAGGGCTTGTCGGCAACGGCAGGCCCTTAGCGGCATATAAGGGGACTGGTTAGGATGAATACAATTAACAAGCTAAATCTGCAGGATGAAAGCACCGTTAATGAATTATGGAGTCTTCAGCATAAGGCCTATAGACTGGAAGCTGAACTTATAGGCTTTCGTGAAATACCACCTCTGATAGAGACGAGAGAAATGCTCAGCAGCTCTAAAGAGGATTTTTATGGCTGCTTCGATAAAGATGAGGAACTAATGGGTGCTGTTGCTGTAGAGGAAGAATCTCCTGGCAAATTGACGATTACACGAATGATGGTGGGGCCGGACTATTTTCGTAGAGGTATCGCTAGCCATCTTTTGGAATATGTATTTGAGCATTTTGCAGGGATGGAGCAATTCATTGTGTCGACAGGCAAAAAGAATACACCCGCCGTTTCGTTGTACAGTAAACATGGTTTTCTGCCTACCGGTGTGGAGGAAGTCGCTCCAGGAGTTGAATTGATTGAATTTCATCGGAGTGGTTCTCTTTGAAAAAAGATATTCATAGACAACTATTTACGAAAGGAGGAGTCCAAAATGAAACATGACTCTGCAATGCTCCCAGAGCAGGAAGAACTGCAAGGTTCTGTTGATATAGAGACTATGGAGAATGAGATACAGAAGAGGATTATTCCTCCGCGTCCGAAAAGGCGCCACCGCAAACGTAAATTTATCGCTGGACTGCTGGCAGCTCTCATCCCTGGGACGGGGCATTTGTATTTTGGGCTTCTCCGAAAAGGGATCACCTTCATCTTTCTAATTCTTTTGGATATCTCAGCCTTATTGTATTTCTCATCCATCGGGATGCAGATCAATGTTCCACTGCTTATTTTACTTGCGCTCATTATTCCAGCGATCTATTTTTATAACGTGTATGACGTATTGCAATCAGCAGACAGGCTTCTTCGCTTCCCAGAGGATCATGATCTTGCTATTCCTGTGATCAAAGCAAACGAGGCTCCTAAGCGTCGTAGTATCGTCAGCGAGCCTGGGATATCCTTTGGACTCTTATTGCTCTTAGGGGGCGCCCTGCTTATTCTGTTCCGGCAAAAACCAATATGGCTCCAGTTCTTTATTGAACATTATGCCGAAATGGCCGTGTCTGTCATTTTAGTATGCGGTGGCTTATTTATAGGAGCTAGAGAAATTGCCAGAGCAGTTGTGCAGCGTAAAGACAATGAACCTCGCAAGCGGCGCGTGGGAAGATATACGGCTTCTGTATTACTGATAGCTATTTCTGTTCCTTTGTTTTTGGATTGGAAAGAGGGAACTGACTTTATGCTCCTGCTCTTGAAGTGGTGGCCTGTCATCCCGGTGTTGTGGGGGATTGAGTTCCTGCTGATGTTTATCTTCTCTAACCGTTCAGCCAAGGGAACCAAAATCAGATTGGATTTACGTGGGCTTTTATCTGCTATATTACTAGCTGCGAGTGTATTTATTGTTGCAGAGCAAGAACATTATTTATACCTATGGAAAAATGTCAGTCTTAATCTGACGGCAGCAGCAGTGGACTATGGTGAGGCTAAAGGCAGCAAATATCAGAAAGCCCCACTAATTGTTCCGGTGGAGTTAAATACAGCCAAAATATCTATTGATAGTATTAATGGTGATATTTTATTACACCGTGCTCCAGTGGACGATATTCAAATTACGACGACAGTTTGGGTAGATCAGTTGGATGGACCGATGGCTGAAGCTATATCAGAACAGTCCTTTGTGGACGTTGTTGAAGGGCCCAACATAAAAATCACCTCGAATAGCAAGGCCTATGGTGAATCCGGTAAACGCCAGCCACGCATGGATTTAGACATTTACTTGCCGGAGGATCGCCGTTTTAACCTCGATGTTCGCACTATGAATGGCGGGATCACGTTGCAGAATGTAGAAGCCATTGAAGACATTTCTCTGGAAACGGGGAATGGAGAGCTGATCCTTCATCGTATCTTTGGTAATGTTAAGGGAAAAACACTGAATGGAGCTGTCCGTGCCAGATCTGTTCAAGGCAGCGTTGATTTAACAACGAGCGGAGGCAATATGAATGCTTGGGATGTTACCGGTGCTTTGAAATTATCGACGGCTGTCGGCAATATTAGTGCGATCGGAAATAGCAATGATATCGATATTACTACCAAAAACGGTAATTTAGAGGTTGATGGAGCCAGATCCAAGCTACATGCCGAATCTCTAAATGGTACCATTGATGTTCGCTCTTCTGATGTTGCTGGAGACTGGGATATTTATAGCGCAGTTGGTGACATCCAATTGTATTTACCGATGTTAAGCAACTATACAGTGAATGGTTCCAGTGGATATGGTGATATTACTTCAGATTTGCCTGAACTTACAATTGATAAGAAAAAAGTATCAGGTGAAGTGGGGACCGGCGAGTTCAAGCTTCATGTTGAAGGAAATAGCAATCTAAATGTTAGGAAATATTGAAAAAAGTAATTTTTCTTATATAATAATAAATATAATGTATAGACTTCGTTGACAATATTGAAAAATCGGTCTTACAATCTTAAGAAGTATTTCTTTTATTTTTAAATTCAAAAGGCGGTGACAGTAATGGGGAGTGGAGTACAACATGCACTGGAACAATTAAAGACAACAGGTGTCCGTATAACGCCCCAGCGTCATGCGATTCTTACGTATTTGATGGAAGCAATGAATCATCCTACAGCTGACGATATATACCGGGCGCTAGAGCCGAAATTTCCGAGCATGAGCGTAGCAACTGTATATAATAATCTCAAGATGTTTATGGAAGCCGGCATGGTTCGCGAGTTGACCTACGGGGATAGTTCCAGTCGTTTTGATGCCAATGTATCTGATCATTATCATGTCATCTGTCAGCTATGCGGTAAGATTGAAGATTTTAGTTATCCTTCGCTTCATGATGTAGAGATACATGCAGAGCAGGAAACGGGCTTCAAAATTACGGGTTTGCGTATGGAATTGCATGGAGTTTGCAAATGTTGCAGAGAGAAGCAACAATAAGACAGAATACTACTGTACTCAAGGGCGTATAGCCAAGCTACACAATAAACGTGTGAAATCCGAAAGCGGAGGACTCACGTTTTTATTTTTTTCGAAATAACAAAATATAGTGAAAATGACTAACTTATACTGGCTATCCGGAACCAAGTGGATGTTATAATCGTATTGTTAGACTTAACTTAAAATTATCTAGTATTTGGAGGATATATTTTGGACAGAAGATATAGACAGAAACGCGTCAAAAAGCGCGGAGGTCTTTTCCGACGTTTTTTTGGACTTTTGCTCATTGCGGCAGCAGCTTATTGGGTTGTGTTTTTTGTATTGCCAAATCGCCAGCACATCGATCCAGACTGGAAAGGCCTAGAACATCCTATCTTCGTAAAAGGAGAGCTAACAGGATATTCCGCCTCAGGAACCGGTGATAGCATGCTTTTACCTCTACCATTACTGCAGGAACATGTGGACTCATCTATTCGTTATGAAGAAAAGACTAAATCGGTCATCCTATCAACGGAAAGTGAACTTCTATATATGCAAGAGGATAAAACCGATGCCAGTTTGAACAATCGTCCGCTGCAGCTGCGGCTGGCACCTGAAGTTAAGGAAAAGATAACTTATCTTCCTGCGGATGTTTTAGAAGACCTGTATGGGTTTGAGATTCAAGAGGATACGACTACCGGGGCTGTGCTGTTAATGACAGCAGGGGAGACTGTACCACTGGGGAAAGTGAAAGGTGAAGCGGAAGATAAGACAGTCGCTCTTCGCAACGAAGCGTCGATTCACGCACCCATCGTGGCGGATATGTCCCCGGGAGCCAGTGTGAGTATCTGGAATGAGGAAAATGAGGACTGGCTGTATGTGCAGTTAAGCAGCGGTTACGCGGGTTATGCCAAGGCTAGTGATATTATCTCGGACGGTCAAAAGACAGTGGAACCCAAAAGCACCACTCCCTCACGGGCAGAACGAAGCTGGAAAGGGAAGTCAGTAAATCTATATTGGGAAGCTGTTTATCAACGCAAACCTGATCCAAGTACATTTGGTGAGCTTCCAGGCGTTAACGTGGCTAGCCCGACTTGGTTCAGTATCATAGATGGTGATGGGAATGTGCGAAGTCAGGCTGACAGTGCGTATGTGCAGTGGGCACATGAGCGCGGGTTGGAAGTATGGGGGCTGCTCAGCAATAGTTTTGATCCAGACATAACCACTGAGGCATTATCGAGCTATGAGAAGCGGATGAACGCGATCGTACAGATCCTCGAGTATTCAGATTTATACAAGCTGGATGGAATTAATATTGACTTTGAGAATGTATATACGAAAGACGGGGAGAATGTTACACAATTTATGCGAGAGCTAAAACCTATGGCTCAAGCCAAAAACTTAATCGTCTCCATAGACGTAACGCCTAAATCCAACAGTGAGATGTGGTCAGCTTTCCTTGATCGTAAGGCTCTTAATTCAGTAGTGGATTATCTTATTGTTATGGCTTATGACGAGCATTGGGCTGCAAGTCCTATCGCGGGCTCTGTTGCGTCTCTGCCGTGGGTAGAAAGCTCGTTAAGCCGGATCATAGAGGAAGACGATGTACCGCCTGAGAAGCTGATTCTGGGGATTCCACTGTATACTAGAATCTGGACTGAGACCCAGGTGGATGGCAAGACCAAAGTAAGCTCTAAATCGGTTAGTATGAATGCCGTTGAAAAAATTATTAAAGAGAAGAAGCTGACCCCAACCTTTGATAAGGCAGCAGGGCAGAATTACGTTGAGTATAAGGAAGATGGCGCTCTTAAAAAAATATGGATCGAAGACAAGGTTTCTTTAAAAGCTAGAGTTGAGCTTGCTAAGTCTTTAGGGCTTGGTGGCATCGGTTCATGGAATCGCAGCTTTAGTAATCTGTCTGCGTGGGAGGCATTACAAGGAATTCATAAGTAATTATTATTTCATTCATAATAAACAAAGGGGCTCCCAATTACTGGGGCCCCTTTGTTTAATTAAGCAAATGTTTGATTGCATTATAAATCGCTAGTAATAAGCTTCTGTAAGATGTGTTTTATTGATTAAGCTGCTGACTCTTAAGCTGTTCCGCAGTAATATTGGCCTCAGCTGGATCCATAGTAAGGATAGTATGACAGAACATACAGCGGTCTGTTTTGCCCAGCATTTTGGTCAGCTTGTGACATTCAGGGCATTCCAGCTGGACTGCACTAGTAGACAGCATCCCAGCCCAGAAATAGATTGCAAGACTTGCCATCATTGAAATTAAACCGATTACAAGACCGATTCCGGCGAATACTTTTCCAGTTGAGCCCCAAAACACGATGCCCGCTGTACCCAAAACCATTAGTCCCATTCCGAGCATTGTGAGCAGTAATCCCCATGTGCGAAAAGCGTTAATCTTAGCCGTTTTAAACTTCATGAGTGTTTGCTCCTAACTAAATATAGTTGGGTTGTCCAGAAGGAACTGTCTTTCATATGTAGAATAATTATTATAACTGAATTATAACTGACTGGACGCAAAATCGCCAAATTTAATGGAGGGAAGCATGGAACTGTCCAATGTAACTTTGTTGAGTGGAGAAACGTTTGATGAGAATGTTTTAGGAGCGGTCGTTTTGCGGCAGAATGGGGATATTCCGTTTCAAAGCGCTCTTCTTCAAGATTTTGATATGGTAGTGTTAGTATTGCATGAAGAACAGGATAGAGAGCATATTGTTCGCCATACCATTGCCGGTGACCAACGGACCCAGTCAGTCCATATCGGCCTTTTTGCTTTGGAGCAGGCTGTTATGGCAGGGGATAATAACGAACTTCTTATCAGTTTGATGAGGGGGGAAGTGATCTGGGACCCCAAGGGAATACTCGAGGAAATGCGCCGCGAGATATTGCAATTCGAAGGACCGATCAAGGAACGGGTCGCATTTATGGAGTTTGCCCGCTTTTTGCATATGTATGTGAAATCCAAGCGCTATATAGAGGCTGGCTTTATTATGGATGCTTACAACTGTGTATTGATAGCCTTATATCATTGGGCAAGAATAGAAGTGAGTGAAGTGGGGGCTTTCCCCGAGCCGGCTATTTGGGAGCAGGTTAAAAGCATGAATACCTCCGTTCATAAACTTTATGAGGAGCTAACGGTCAGTACTGAGACCTTAGAGCAACGTGTGGAGCTTGTGCTTCTTGCATGTGAGTTTGGGATTATGTCCAAAATGACGGACTGTTGTCTATTGCTCTTTAATATTTTGAATAGCCGTAAGGAAGCATGGAGCATTAAAGAATTACTGCAGCATTCAGGTCTGAGTCAATTAGAGTCTGAACTGCCCCTTGTTTTACGAAAGCTGGTTTCTCGTTCGCTAATCCGAGAGATTACATCCTGGGCTGATGTTCACGAGGGAGAAGGGCATGCGATCCGCTATACATTATAGAGATGAATTAGATATAGTAGAAGATGATTAATTAGAGAGAGATGAGCAAGGATAGGGAGAGGCTGAGCACTCTCTTTTTTGTTTGTTTACTAATATGAAACGCTCATATTTATTCAGGAAAATTAATGGTTGACTCTTTCCTTGTTCATGTGTTAAATTATAACTCGTCCCTCTGACACAGAGATTTGCTTTCGAAAACATTCGAAAGACAACCGAAAAAAGAAATTAAAAAAAAGGTTGACTAAAACGAGGGCGCTGTGATATATTATAAAGGTCGCTGCTGAACAACGCATCGACGAAATAAACAGCTTGATCTTTGAAAACTGAACAACGAGTGAGTAGGAAATCACGTAAGTGAAATCCAAAATTAGAGAATTAATTTTCTCGTCAGATGTTTCAAAATGAGCATATCGCTCTTTTCAATACTAATTGGAGAGTTTGATCCTGGCTCAGGACGAACGCTGGCGGCGTGCCTAATACATGCAAGTCGAGCGGAGTTATTTTGAAAGCTTGCTTTCAAAATAACTTAGCGGCGGACGGGTGAGTAACACGTAGGCAACCTGCCCTTCAGACTGGGATAACTACCGGAAACGGTAGCTAATACCGGATAATTTCTTTTTTCTCCTGAGAGAAGAATGAAAGACGGAGCAATCTGTCACTGAGGGATGGGCCTGCGGCGCATTAGCTAGTTGGTGGGGTAACGGCCCACCAAGGCGACGATGCGTAGCCGACCTGAGAGGGTGAACGGCCACACTGGGACTGAGACACGGCCCAGACTCCTACGGGAGGCAGCAGTAGGGAATCTTCCGCAATGGGCGAAAGCCTGACGGAGCAACGCCGCGTGAGTGATGAAGGTTTTCGGATCGTAAAGCTCTGTTGCCAGGGAAGAACGTCCGGTAGAGTAACTGCTACCGGAGTGACGGTACCTGAGAAGAAAGCCCCGGCTAACTACGTGCCAGCAGCCGCGGTAATACGTAGGGGGCAAGCGTTGTCCGGAATTATTGGGCGTAAAGCGCGCGCAGGCGGCTATTTAAGTCTGGTGTTTAAACCTTGGGCTCAACCTGAGGTCGCACTGGAAACTGGGTGGCTTGAGTACAGAAGAGGAAAGTGGAATTCCACGTGTAGCGGTGAAATGCGTAGATATGTGGAGGAACACCAGTGGCGAAGGCGACTTTCTGGGCTGTAACTGACGCTGAGGCGCGAAAGCGTGGGGAGCAAACAGGATTAGATACCCTGGTAGTCCACGCCGTAAACGATGAGTGCTAGGTGTTAGGGGTTTCGATACCCTTGGTGCCGAAGTTAACACAGTAAGCACTCCGCCTGGGGAGTACGGTCGCAAGACTGAAACTCAAAGGAATTGACGGGGACCCGCACAAGCAGTGGAGTATGTGGTTTAATTCGAAGCAACGCGAAGAACCTTACCAGGTCTTGACATCCCTCTGAATCTGCTAGAGATAGCAGCGGCCTTCGGGACAGAGGAGACAGGTGGTGCATGGTTGTCGTCAGCTCGTGTCGTGAGATGTTGGGTTAAGTCCCGCAACGAGCGCAACCCTTAACTTTAGTTGCCAGCAGGTAAGGCTGGGCACTCTAGAGTGACTGCCGGTGACAAACCGGAGGAAGGTGGGGATGACGTCAAATCATCATGCCCCTTATGACCTGGGCTACACACGTACTACAATGGCCGGTACAACGGGAAGCGAAGCCGCGAGGTGGAGCCAATCCCATCAAAGCCGGTCTCAGTTCGGATTGCAGGCTGCAACTCGCCTGCATGAAGTCGGAATTGCTAGTAATCGCGGATCAGCATGCCGCGGTGAATACGTTCCCGGGTCTTGTACACACCGCCCGTCACACCACGAGAGTTTACAACACCCGAAGTCGGTGGGGTAACCCGCAAGGGAGCCAGCCGCCGAAGGTGGGGTAGATGATTGGGGTGAAGTCGTAACAAGGTAGCCGTATCGGAAGGTGCGGCTGGATCACCTCCTTTCTATGGAGAATCGTCTTCTGCAATGAAGACATTCAAATCGGAAGCTCAGCTTCCAAAACTCAGGTTTAGGCCTGTTACTCACTCGTTGCTCAGTTTTGAGAGTTTAAGCTCTCAAGTAAGACTTGATCCTTGAAAACTGGATACCGAAACGAATTTGCGTTTTAGAACATCTTTTAGCAACTTGTGTAAACAAGTAAATGTTATTAGTGAGATTTTTCTTCGGAAGAATCAAGGTTAAGCTAATAAGAGCACACGGAGGATGCCTAGGCGCCAGGAGCCGACGAAGGACGTGGCGAACAACGAAACTGCCTCGGGGAGCTGTAAGCAAGCTTTGATCCGGGGGTGTCCGAATGGGGAAACCCAGCTGTGGTAATTCGCAGTTACTCATTTCTGAATACATAGGAAATGTAGAGGCAGACCAGGGGAACTGAAACATCTAAGTACCCTGAGGAAGAGAAAACAATAGTGATTCCGTCAGTAGCGGCGAGCGAACGCGGAACAGCCTAAACCTAAGAGCTTGCTCTTAGGGGTTGTGGGACGTCTCACATGGAGTTACAAAGGAATATGGTAGGTGAAGAGGTCTGGAAAGGCCCGCGATAGAGGTAAAAGCCCTGTAACCTAAACTGTGTTCTCTCCGAGACGGATCCCGAGTAGTGCGGGGCACGTGAAACCCCGTATGAATCCAGCAGGACCATCTGCTAAGGCTAAATACTACCTGGCGACCGATAGTGAAACAGTACCGTGAGGGAAAGGTGAAAAGCACCCCGGAAGGGGAGTGAAATAGAACCTGAAACCGTGTGCTTACAAAAAGTCAGAGCCCTATTAATGGGTGATGGCGTGCCTTTTGTAGAATGAACCGGCGAGTTACGTTTAACATGCAAGGTTAAGCCGAGAAGGTGGAGCCGCAGCGAAAGCGAGTCTGAATAGGGCGACTTAGTATGTGGACGTAGACCCGAAACCGTGTGATCTACCCCTGTCCAGGGTGAAGGTGCGGTAACACGCACTGGAGGCCCGAACCCACGTACGTTGAAAAGTGCGGGGATGAGGTGGGGGTAGCGGAGAAATTCCAATCGAACTCGGAGATAGCTGGTTCTCCCCGAAATAGCTTTAGGGCTAGCCTCGGTATAAGAGTAGTGGAGGTAGAGCACTGATTGGGTGCGGGGTCCGCAAGGATTACCAAGCTCAGTCAAACTCCGAATGCCATATACTTATTGCCGGGAGTCAGACAGTGAGTGCTAAGATCCATTGTCAAAAGGGAAACAGCCCAGACCATCAGCTAAGGTCCCCAAGTGTGTGTTAAGTGGGAAAGGATGTGGAGTTGCACAGACAACCAGGATGTTGGCTTAGAAGCAGCCACCATTGAAAGAGTGCGTAATAGCTCACTGGTCGAGTGACTCTGCGCCGAAAATGTAACGGGGCTAAACACACCACCGAAGCTATGGCTAGATGCTTTGCATCTGGGGTAGGGGAGCGTTGTGTAGGGGTTGAAGGTGTACTGAAAAGAGCGCTGGACACTACACAAGTGAGAATGCCGGTATGAGTAACGAAAAGATCAGTGAGAATCTGATCCGCCGAAAGCCCAAGGTTTCCTGAGGAAGGCTCGTCCGCTCAGGGTAAGTCGGGACCTAAGGCGAGGCCGAAAGGCGTAGTCGAAGGACAACAGTTTGAAATTACTGTACCACCGTAATCCGCTATGAGCGATGGGGTGACGCAGGAGGGTAGTGACGCGGACTGATGGATGTCCGTCTAAGCAGTGAGGCTGGTGTGTAGGCAAATCCGCACATCGTTAAGGCTGGGCTGTGATGGGGAGCGAAAATTATAGTAGCGAAGGTCATGATCTCACACTGCCAAGAAAAGCCTCTAGCCAGGAGAAGGTGCCCGTACCGCAAACCGACACAGGTAGGCGAGAAGAGAATTCTAAGGCGCGCGGAAGAACTCTCGTTAAGGAACTCGGCAAAATGACCCCGTAACTTCGGGAGAAGGGGTGCCCCGGTAGTGTGAATAGCACGAGGGGGCCGCAGTGAAAAGGCCCAAGCGACTGTTTAGCAAAAACACAGGTCTGTGCGAAGCCGCAAGGCGAAGTATACGGGCTGACGCCTGCCCGGTGCTGGAAGGTTAAGGGGAGTGGTTAGGGGTAACCCGAAGCTATGAACCGAAGCCCCAGTAAACGGCGGCCGTAACTATAACGGTCCTAAGGTAGCGAAATTCCTTGTCAGGTAAATTCTGACCCGCACGAATGGCGTAACGACTTGGGCGCTGTCTCAACGAGAGATCCGGTGAAATTTTAATACCTGTGAAGATGCAGGTTACCCGCGACAAGACGGAAAGACCCCATGGAGCTTTACTGCAGCTTGATATTGAATTTGGGTACGATCTGTACAGGATAGGTGGGAGCCGTAGAAATCGGAGCGCAAGCTTCGGTGGAGGCGCCGTTGGGATACCACCCTGATCGTATCTAGGTTCTAACCTAGTACCCTTACCGGGTACGGGGACCGTGTCAGGCGGGCAGTTTGACTGGGGCGGTCGCCTCCTAAAGAGTAACGGAGGCGTTCCAAGGTTCCCTCAGAATGGTTGGAAATCATTCGCAGAGTGCAAAGGCATAAGGGAGCTTGACTGCGAGACCTACAAGTCGAGCAGGGACGAAAGTCGGACTTAGTGATCCGGTGGTACCGCATGGAAGGGCCATCGCTCAACGGATAAAAGCTACCCTGGGGATAACAGGCTTATCTCCCCCAAGAGTCCACATCGACGGGGAGGTTTGGCACCTCGATGTCGGCTCATCGCATCCTGGGGCTGAAGTAGGTCCCAAGGGTTGGGCTGTTCGCCCATTAAAGCGGTACGCGAGCTGGGTTCAGAACGTCGTGAGACAGTTCGGTCCCTATCTGTCGTGGGCGCAGGAAATTTGAGAGGAGCTGTCCTTAGTACGAGAGGACCGGGATGGACGTACCGCTGGTGCACCAGTTGTTCCGCCAGGAGCATGGCTGGGTAGCTACGTACGGACGGGATAAGCGCTGAAAGCATCTAAGCGTGAAGCCCCCCTCAAGATGAGATTTCCCAATTAGTAAGACCCCTTGAAGACGACGAGGTAGATAGGTTGGAGGTGGAAGTGCAGCAATGCATGGAGCTGACCAATACTAATCGGTCGAGGGCTTATCCTATACTTAGAATGCAGATTTGTTTCGGATTCAGTTTTCAGGCATCAAGCCTGGTATGAATATTCCCTGATAGCTCAGTTGGTAGAGCACTCGACTGTTAATCGAGTTGTCACAGGTTCGAGTCCTGTTCGGGGAGCCATATGGAGAGGTGTCCGAGTTTGGCCGAAGGAGCACGATTGGAAATCGTGTAGGCGCCACAAGCGTCTCGAGGGTTCGAATCCCTCTCTCTCCGCCACAAATTTTTAATTAGTATGGCCCGTTGGTCAAGGGGTTAAGACACCTCCCTTTCACGGAGGTAACATGGGTTCGAATCCCATACGGGTCACCAAATTTTCACTTGATTTATCCTAGTGGACTTTGGTACAATAACAATTGTTGTTTATGGAGGCTTAGCTCAGCTGGGAGAGCATCTGCCTTACAAGCAGAGGGTCGGGGGTTCGATCCCCTCAGCCTCCACCATAACATTTTCTTACTGACGCGGGGTGGAGCAGCCCGGTAGCTCGTCGGGCTCATAACCCGAAGGCCGCAGGTTCAAATCCTGCCCCCGCAACCAATTAACTTAAGCAATTATATCTTTTGGAACCGTGGTGTAGTTGGCCTAACATGCCTGCCTGTCACGCAGGAGATCGCGGGTTCGAATCCCGTCGGTTCCGCCATTTTCATCATGGCTCGGTAGCTCAGTCGGTAGAGCAGAGGACTGAAAATCCTCGTGTCGGCGGTTCGATTCCGTCCCGAGCCACCATTTATCATCACAAAAGAATGAGTGCCATGCCGGTGTAGCTCAATTGGTAGAGCAACTGACTTGTAATCAGTAGGTTGGGGGTTCAAGTCCTCTCGCCGGCACCATCCTTGGAGGATTAGCGAAGTGGCCAAACGCATCAGACTGTAAATCTGCTCACGTGAGTGTTCGGTGGTTCGAATCCATCATCCTCCACCAGTTTTTAGGGGCATAGTTTAAAGGTAGAACAACGGTCTCCAAAACCGTTGGTGTGGGTTCAATTCCTGCTGCCCCTGCCAAGTTCTTTCTAAAGTTTAATATGGCGGCCGTGGCGAAGGGGTTAACGCACCGGATTGTGGTTCCGGCATTCGTGGGTTCGAGACCCATCGGCCGCCCCATTTACTTTAAAATGAATAATGGCAACAATCTCAACTTAATATGGCGACTGTGGCGAAGGGGTTAACGCACCGGATTGTGGTTCCGGCATTCGTGGGTTCGAGACCCATCAGTCGCCCCATTTTACTTTAAAATGTTATTGGGGATTAGCCAAGCGGTAAGGCAACGGACTTTGACTCCGTCACTCATAGGTTCGAATCCTATATCCCCAGCCATTTTATGCGGACGTGGCTCAGCGGTAGAGCATCGCCTTGCCAAGGCGAGGGTCGCGGGTTCGATTCCCGTCGTCCGCTCCAAAATTTACATGGCGCCATAGCCAAGTGGTAAGGCAAAGCTCTGCAAAAGCTTTATCCCCAGTTCAAATCTGGGTGGCGCCTCCATTTAGTTCATATGTGCCGGCGTGGCGGAATGGCAGACGCGCTCGACTCAAAATCGAGTGGGAAACCGTGGAGGTTCGAGTCCTCTCGCCGGTATCTTAAAAAGGTTTGTAAGAATGCTTTTATAAGCAATCTTACAAACCTTTTTTCTTTATGTTCTTGGGTTTACAGCATTAAGCCGTTGAATAGAGGAGTTTCTCTATATCAACGGCTTTTTTAATCTGATTAGTGATTAACCTGATTGATTATTAATGCGGAATGCTCGCGGGGTAAGACCTATCTCTCGTTTAAACATATTGCAGAATTGGGCATCGTTCACAAAACCTGCAGCAGCGGATACTTCAGAGATTTGCATCTGAGTATGACGTAATAGGGATTTTGCATAATCCAGGCGTTTTAACAGCAAATACCGCAGAGGTGAAGATCCGAAACGTTCTTTAAACAGATGGCGAAAACGATCGTAACTATATCCGGACATTTCTGATAGTGTTTCGACGGACAATTTATGGCGATAATGCTCATTCATATAATTAAGGACATATTGTACTCGGTCTTCTGTTGGGGATTGATATCCAGAGGCACTAAGAAGCCTCATAAGATGGACGGTAATCTCGCTCATTTGTAGGTTTAGAAGCTCAGAGAATCCGTCTTGCTTGCGTGTAAACTCTGCTTTCATTCGCAGCAGGATTTGAAGAACGGTCTGATCTTTATCATCTTCATATACGCCGAGCAGATTACTCATATTAGGGTGTTCCGAGTGGAAGCCTACAAATAATACATTTGCATCCTCACGGTGGTGCTCGTCATGTTTATGATTGGGTGGCACAAGCGCGAAAGAAGAGGAGCGAAAATGGTAACTTCGGGGGCCAACATTGGTTGTCCCTACCCCCTGTAAATAATAGACTAGTTCGTAGCATTCATGCTGGTGTGGAGGGATATAAGTATTTAGCTCATGTGTGGCACTTACAATATATAGAACACGATCCATGATGATCCTCCAATACTTATGTTTTAGCCGAATCGTACAAAACTATGACCGAAATCATATAATTATTTTTAATAATATTTGTTATGATCGTATCAATAAATCCGAAAGTTCGCAACCTGACTGGCCATCTCGTTCGGAAATAAAGCGGATTATTAATAATAATGGTATTTTTATTGCTATTTTTGAGCCTAAACGTTAAATTTATTACTTTTAATGATACTTTATTTGGAAAAAAGAAAATTTCCATTTGAACCGTGAATTATACAATGCGTGAAGATGGGGATTCTGCGGATTACTAACCAACTAAAATTAGGGGTGGAATAGAGTAATGAATAAAAAAGTTCTTTCTTTGTTGTTATTAATGGTGATGGTTCTGGTCACAGCATGTGGGAATAACACGTCCAATAATGGTTCTTCTGCGAATACTGGATCAAACGCTGCTGAGGGTGGAGAAACAGGTTCAGGGGATAAACTGAAGGTTGTATTGCTGATTCCGGGGACACTTGGGGATAAATCATTTTTTGATTCCGCTAATAACGGCTTGCAAAAGGTTAAGGATGAACTAGGTGCAGTAACAAAGGTTGTTGAAATGGGCGTTGATAAAACGAAATGGGAGCCAACATTTAACGATATCGCTTCCGAGGATTGGGATGTAATTATTTCTGGCGGTTCTGAAATTACAGAGATGTTTAATGCAACGGCAGACTTGTATCCAGACAAAAAATTCATTAATTATGATACCGACATCGATGAAGCACCAGATAACATGTATAACATGTCTTATGCGACAAATGAAGTATCTTTCTTGGCAGGTGCCGTAGCAGCATTAGCTACACAATCGGATATGCCGAATGCTACCCCTGAGAATGTGATTGGGTTTGTGGGCGGTATGGATATTCCGGGGATTAATGCTTTCTTGGTCGGTTACATTCAAGGTGCTCAGTACGTTGATCCTGATGTAAAAGTGGCTGTGTCGTACGCTGGTGATTTTGTTAACCCGGCAAAAGGTAAGGAGCTGTCTCTAATTCAATATAACTCCGGCGTGGATGTTATTTTTAACGTGGCTGGGGGTACAGGTCTTGGGATCTTTGACGCAGCTAAAGAGAAGAAAAAATATGCAATCGGTGTAGACTCCGATCAGGCAATGTTGATTAACGATACGGATAGTGAAAAAGCAAATCTAATTGTTACTTCTTCTATTAAAAAGATTGATACGGCTATTCTAGGTGCAGTGAAAAGATTGCAAGAGGGTACGCTAGAAATGGGCAAACGTGATGTGTTGAGCTTTGTAGATGATGGTGTAGGTATTGCTGAGAATGATATTTATAAAAATGTATTCCCGGCTGATCTTCAGGCCAAGGTTGAAGAAGTGAAGCAAAAGCTGATCAATAAAGAAATTAAAGTGGATAATGCGATGGGGATGGAAACCGCAGAGGTAGAAGCTATTCGTAACGCAGTTAAGCCTTAAGCTTTAAACCGTAAGATCAGCTCTATAGAGATAAACCTACAGTTGGAGATTCTTCTAGTCAGGGGAATTCCAGCTGTATATTTTTGCAGACCTCCAAGTTGAAAGGCGTTGAGACCTATGTACAAAGCTCTGCTGGAAATGCGGGGAATTACCAAGGTATATCCCAATGGCGTCGTTGCAAATAAAGACGTGCATTTTTCTTTACGTGAGGGAGAAATACATGCGATTGCAGGTGAGAACGGTGCTGGTAAATCGACTTTAATGAAGATTATGTTTGGCATGGAAGAGCCAAGTGAAGGCGAGATCTATATCAAGGGTGAAAAAGTAAAGCTGCAATCCGCTCAGGACGCCATTGATAGAGGCATCGGCATGGTCCACCAGCATTTCATGTTGGTACCTTCTTTTACGGTGGCAGAGAATATGGTGCTGGGTATGGAGCCGCGCAGAGGAGTTGGCATTAATTATGCCGAGGCTGTGCGCATGACGGAAGAGACCGCAAGGAAATACAATCTGGCCGTGGATCCAAAGGCAAAAGTAGAGGATCTTACAGTTGGGATGAAGCAAAAGGTTGAGATTCTTAAGGCGCTGCTGCGTGGTGCGAAAATTCTGGTGCTTGATGAGCCAACTGCGGTGTTGACTCCACAGGAAACAGAGGAATTGTTCCGCGAGCTTAAGCAATTAAGGGAACAGGGTCATACGATAGTTTTTATTTCGCACAAATTAAAGGAAGTCAAAGCGATTTGCGACAGAATTACGATTATGCGCAGCGGCCGTAGTGAAGGTGTTTTTCAAACACAGGATGTGACAGAACAGGAAATCTCGCGACTAATGGTCGGCAGAGACGTCGTGCTGAAATATGAAAAAGAGATTCTGGCTGTTAGTGAGCCAGTACTAACGGTGCAGGGACTCGGTGTGAATGATGCAGATGGCAAAGCATTATTGTCGGATATCAATTTTGCGGTACGTGGTGGGCAGATCGTTGGGATTGCTGGTGTAGAAGGTAACGGGCAGACACAGCTCATTGAAGCTCTTACAGGTAGCTTGAGAGGTGTCTCAAGTCAGGGCTCTGTACTAGTGAAGGGAAAGGATATCCGTGAATCGGATATTTTGGATATTCGTAAGCTAGGCGTTTCCTATATACCGGAGGATCGGATGCGGCAAGGGATCGCTAGTGAGGCAAGCATAGCTGATAATCTACTGTCTACTCAGTATCGTACAAAAGCAATGAACAAAGGTCTTTTTTTGAATGGCTCACGAATTGCCAAGCTAGCAGTATCCCTTGTAGAGGAATTTAAAGTCCGCTGTTCAGGACCTTCTCAGCCCATTGGAATGTTGTCAGGTGGTAACATGCAGAAGGTGGTCGTAGCTAGAGAGTGTTCGACTGAACCGCAGCTGCTTATTGCAGAACAGCCGACACGGGGTGTGGATATAGGCGCAGCCCAGTTCATACATCAAAAGTTGTTGGAATTACGTTCAGACGATTGCGCGATTTTGCTAGTGTCGGCAGATTTGAATGAGATCTTGGAGATCAGCGATAGTCTGCTAGTAATGTACGAGGGTAAGATTGTTGCCTTTTTCGAGGAACCCTCTAAGGTTAGTGAGGAAGAATTAGGTCTTTATATGCTGGGGATTCATCGACAGGACGAGGAGCACATCGGGAGGGCCGTAAATCATGTTTAAAGTTAAATATTTTGAGTACATTCGGACATCGGCGGTAATCGTTATTGCACTCGCTATTGCCTTTCTGATCATCTCTTTGGTCAGTAATCAGCCTGTGAAGACGATTGGTATATTCCTATTAGAGCCGTTATCCAGTAAAGGTCATATTGGTAATGTGATTGAGATGGCGATTCCGCTCATGTTCACTGGGTTGGCAGTATCCTTGTTGTTTCGAGCCAATATGTTCAACCTGGGAGCTGAAGGGATTTTCTATTTCTCCGGTGTTGTAACTTCCGTATTGGCTATTCATTTAACGTTGGACGGCTGGCTGCATCCGATGGTAGCTATTGCTGCAGGTTCAATTGTTGGAGCCTTGCTCTCGGCAATACCTGGTATTCTGAAGGCAAAATGGAATGCTAATGAGTTGGTTACATCCTTAATGTTCAATAATATTTTGTTCGGAGTAGGGCTATACCTACTGAACTATCATCTACGTGATGCTAAAGCTTTTGCCAATGTATCCTACAAATTCGAGAAAACGGCACTGCTGAGTAAAATGGTCTCGGGCACCCGTATTCATACAGGTCTTATTATCGTTATCGTGCTTATTATTGCAGCTCATTTATTCCTATACAAAACGAAATGGGGATATGAGCTGCGCATGACAGGCATCAACCGGGACTTTGCCCGTTATTCCGGAATGAAGACAGCTAAGGTTATTATTCTCGTTCACTTGATTGCAGGTTTTATCGCAGGTATGGGGGGTTCCGTAGAAGTGCTGGGGATGTATAACCGTTTCCAATGGACGTCACTGCCTGGTTATGGCTTGGATGGTGCCCTTGTAGCGATGTTAGCCAAAAATAATCCACTGTCCGTAATCGGCTCTGCATTGTTCCTAGCGTATATTCGAATTGGGGCTGACATGATGGCGCGTCTGTCTGATGTACCTTCAGAGATGATCTCAATTATACAGGCAATTATCATTCTTCTGATTTCGGCTGAGCAATTTCTGAAGTTTTGGAAAAATCGGATGCTCTTGAAGGAGGCGAAGGAAGCGTGAATAGTTTGTTTGATGTAATTTTTACAACTGACTTTGCGTTCTCTGTCCTTCGCGTGACGACTCCGATTCTGTTCGCCGCGCTCGGCGCACTCATCTCCAACCGCGCAGGGATCATTAACATTGGGATGGAGGGCATCATGCTTGTTGCCGCTTTAGCGGGTGTCATCATAAGCAGCTATACACATAGCGCGTGGGTAGGTCTGCTGGGGGCGGTGCTGTCTGGAACATTGATCGCTGGAATATTAGCTTTTTTCACACTGAAATTCAAAACACATATCATTCTCGGGGGTGTGGCCATTAATATGTTCGCTTCTGGAGGAACTGTGTTTATCCTCTATCTGCTTAGTGGCGACAAGGGTTCTTCTACTTCTCTGGCGAGTAAAGTTCTGCCTAGTGTCCAGATTCCTTTGTTGAAGGATATCCCGGTGCTTGGACCTATTTTATCGGGACATCACATTCTGACGTATGTTTCTATAGTGGCTGTGTTTGTTGTCTACTATCTTTTAAACCGTACACCGCTTGGACTGCGCATTCGCTCAGTGGGTGAAAATCCACATGCGGCTCAATCCGTGGGTGTAAGTGTTGTGAAAATACAGTATATGGCTTTGCTGCTTAGTGGATTTTTTGCCGGTTTAGGCGGTGCTTATATGTCGATGGGGTATTTGTCACTGTTTACCCGCGATATGATCGCTGGCCGGGGCTGGATTGCCATTGCCGCTGAGTCGATGGGAAGAAGTACGACCGTAGGCACGGCGTTGACCTCTTTATTATTTGGTACTGCAGATGCATTGTCGAATGCGCTACAGGTGTTGAAGATTCCTGCGGAGCTAATCGCTACTCTTCCTTATGTAGCCACAGTAATTGGACTTGTGATCTACGCAGTATCTGAGACACGAAAAAAGAATAAAAAACTTAAAAGCCCGCTAGTTAAATAGCGATTGAAATGATTGATACACAGACAAGGAGTGAGTAACTATGCCAACACCTATTATTATTGACTGCGATCCAGGGCATGATGACGCAATAGCGATACTGCTTGCCATAGCAAATTCGGAGAAGTTAGATCTGCGCGGGATTACAACGGTTGGTGGAAACCAAATTTTAGATAAAATCACGGATAACGCCCTGAAGGTGATCAGCTTCGTGAATGCTGACATTCCTGTAGCTAAGGGGGCTGCTGGCCCACTGTTCGGCAAGCTTGTTACAGGTGAGGAAGCGCATGGTGAATCGGGCATGGATGGGCCGCTTTTGCCCCCAAGTAAATTCCGCCCTGTAGAGCAGGGTGCTGTGGAGTTTATGCTGGATATCATTCGTTCTTCAGAGGAGAAGATTACGCTTGTGCCGATGGCTCCTTTAACAAATATTGCACTGCTAATCACGGCTTATCCAGAGATTAAAGACAGAATTGAAAAAATCTCACTGATGGGCGGAGGTATCTCTTATGGGAATGTCACCTCTACTGCGGAGTTTAATATCTATGTAGATCCTGAAGCAGCCCGTATTGTGTTTGAGTCGGGGATTCCGATCACAATGAGTGGTCTGGATGTGACCGATAAGGCTGCTATTTTTGAAGATGAGATTCTAGCATTGAAAGAGCGGGGACCAGTGTCTACAATGGTCGGAGAATTGCTGGATTTCTATTCGATTTACGGTAAAAAAATGGGCTATGTCGGTAGTGCGCTGCATGATCCATGTGCTGTTGCCTGGCTGCTGCATCCGGAACTATTTGAATTTGAGCATCTATATGTAACGGTGGAGACAGAAGGCAAGCTGACGCGGGGAATGACAGTTGCAGACAGACGGAAGAAGACGGATCGTCCAGCGAATGTGCAAGTATTGGTGGGAGTTGACCGGGAAGCATTTATGAAGCTGATCTTTGATTCACTGGAAAAGCTTGATCAAGAGCTGCTGCTAGCGGCTGAAGGGAAGTAGCCTATGGCAGGATGGGAGAGACTTCAAGAGACCGTGCAGTTTGAAATTGCTCAGCGTGGAGAAGAAGGTTGCGAGATTGATGTGTTCGCGGATAAGCTAGCGGCTGCTGGTGCCGATGAGCTCAAGCTGATGCAGGTATACAATGAGCTAATGGAGCTTACGATCAGTGAGGATTTTCCGTATCAAGAGCCATCCTCTCTGGAGGAGATTCGTCAACTACGTCCAGAAGGCCCACGTAAGCTTGAGGCGGACTGGAGCGAGGCGGAATGGAGAGATAAGTTCTATGGAGCTTGGCTCGGTAGAAGTGTCGGCTGCGCACTCGGGAAACCGCTGGAGTATTGGGACTATCTCTATGGGAAAGATGGCCGTCCGGGCTGGGAGAATATTGAACTATGGTTTCAGGGTGCGGACGCCTGGCCTATTACTGGCTACACACCTGGGCATTCACGGGCTGAGGTTGAATATGGACTTGGCTTAAGTGAATGGACACATGCGAGTACCCGCGAGACGATCAAGTATATGGAAAGCGATGACGATATTCGCTACACGGTTCTGGGCCTTATGCTGCTGGAACAGAAAGGTCTGAACTGGGATTCTTGGGATATCGGAAAGCTGTGGCATACACATTTAACATATAGTCAGGTGTGCACGGCGGAGACACAGTCATATATGAATTTTGCGCAGGAGACCTCTCATCTGCATGGCGAGAAGCCTGCGGATTGGCTGGTGCGGCAGGAAAGAGTGCGGATGCACTTAAATCCTTACCGCGAGTGGATTGGTGCCGCTATACGCGCAGATGGACTGGCTTATGGTGCTGCAGGTTATCCTGAGCTTGCGGCAGAATTAGGCTGGCGTGATGCTTCATTTTCACATGTGAAAAATGGCATCTACGGTGAGATGTTTAATGCGGCGATGATATCGGCAGCTTTTGCAGAGAAGGATAATGAACGGATCCTAGAGATTGGCCTTAGCGAGATTCCGCGTACCAGTCGTCTGGCCAGTGATGTTTTGCGGGGGATAGATATTGCGCAGAAGGCTAAAAGTGAGCGGGAGTTGGTTCGTAACATTTGGGATACTTTTAGCCACTATGATGCGGTCCATACAAATAATAATGCTGCTCTTGTAGCTGCGTCGCTTGTTTATGGCGGGAATGATTTTGAAAAAACAGTCGTCACTTCCGTATACGGTGGAATGGATACAGACTGTAACGGGGCAACTGTGGGCTCAATTATGGGAGCGAAGCTTGGAGCAAGTAAGTTGCCGGCTTCATGGATTGAACCGCTTCACGATACGTTATATGCGGATCTGCCCGGATTTCATCCGATTGCGATTTCGAAATGTGCGGAACGCAGCTACCAAGTGTTCTTGAAGATTCGCAGAGAGCTTGGCGAGAAGGCATAAAAGATTTAGCGAGTATGGGACTCGATAGATCATTGATTCAGGGATTACTATATGAATTATGGGGTGTCTTAAGCTATTGGCTTAGACATCCTTTTTTGCGTACAGCAGGTCTTAAAATCACACTCCAACGAACCAAATGTAGCTTTAACTGCATTTCATACACTTAAAAAAACCAAATATGGCTATATTAACAGTGGAGCGTTTAGTGGTGGGGCAATAGGAGAATCATGATTTCAAGAGGGAAGGATTACCTTTGCTAACCCTTTTTATTTTGTTAATAAATGTGTAAAAAGAGCCCGGTATAAAGGGTTTTTAGGTTTTTATCAAACTTCCTGGTATATCATTTAAATAAAAATGATGACACAGCAGAAGAAATGTCTTATTATTTAAGGAGATTTTTAATAAAACAGATTTTAGAAAATTGTAATACAATGTCTCACTTCATGGAGGTTCATTATATAAGGGAAAGGAAGGGGGAGCTTCTAATACTGTCGTTGAGTCGGGTAAGTAAAGGGTTCAAGCTTAAGGAAGGCATCTATCAGGCTGTGGATGAGGTATCGCTGGAGGTACAGCAGGGATCCATTCACGGGATCATTGGTGAGAGTGGTGCGGGGAAATCTACGCTGCTGCGACTGATGAATCTTCTGGAACAGCCGGATCAGGGAACGGTTACTGTAGATGGCCACAACCTGACCGAAATGCCAAGTAAAGCACTGCGTAAAGCAAGGCAAAAGATTGGAATGATCTTTCAACAATTCAATCTTGTTTATAACGTCACAGTAGAGCGGAATGTTTCGATCCCGCTGGAGCTGGCAGATGTCCCAAAGCATGAACGAATGAAACGTGTGAAGGAGTGTCTGGATTTTGTTGGACTGGCAGATAAGGCAAAACAATATCCGGCACAGCTCAGCGGGGGACAACGTCAGCGTGTTGCGATTGCCCGCGCGCTAGCGAACAGTCCGGGAATATTGCTATGTGACGAGCCAACGTCCTCTCTGGACCCAGGAACCACTACTGATATCTTGAACGTGCTGAAGCATGTGAATTCAAGTCTTGGAGTAACGGTTGTGATTGTTACGCATGAGATGGATGTTGTCAAAAGCATATGTACTCATGTATCGGTGATGGAAAAAGGGCGCATTGTAGATTCATTCTCTCGTGAAGACGGTGAATTCCGTCCAGCAGCAGCCAGCACCGGGACATACCGCGATCAGATTCTTGGTAGAGCGGGGGAAGGTCATGTTTGACAGTGTACTTCAATATCAGGCACAGATGTGGGATTCGATCGGTGAAACCTTTGTGATGGTTGGTATTTCTGTTGGAGCGGCAGTGCTGCTGGGGCTTCCGCTGGGCACCTTGTTGTTTTTTTTCCGAAAAGGGCAGCTTTATGAGAATACAACGTTGTCTCTGGTGCTCAACAGTATCGTTAATATTATCCGCTCGTTTCCGTTTCTGCTGCTGGTCGTTGCGCTAATTCCAGTCACTCGTTTCCTGGTCGGGACCGCCATTGGGACGATTGCAGCAGCGGTTCCATTATCTATAATCGCTATTGCCTATTATGCTCGGTTAGTGGAGCAGTCGTTGCTGGAGGTTCCTAAAGGGGTCATTGAAGCAGCATTATCGATGGGAGCCTCGAAGCTGGGCTTGATCTTTAAATTTCTGTACGTGGAAGCTCGTTCGGGTCTAGTCCTTGGACTTACTACTTCTACAATTAGTTTTATCTCCTTCTCGACCGTGATGGGAGTTGTTGGTGGGGGAGGGGTTGGTGATTTCGCTATCCGTTATGGTTATCAGCGTTTTGAGACGGAAGTGATGATTTATGCCATTCTTGTGATGATTGTATTGGTCCAATTGGTTCAGTTCACCGGGGGGACTATCGCAAGGCTGTTGGATAAGCGTTAATACAAAATAGTTCAATATATAAACTGGGGGTTAGTAGTACTAATGAAAAAATCAATGATACTTGTGCTTACATTAATGGTATTGGTCGTAGCGGGTTGTGGCTCTAATAAAGCAGCCGAGAATAATGCTGCAAAAGGTAGTAATGATGAGTTAACCAAATTAAAGATCGCTACACTGATCCCACCTATGACAGAAATTCTGGATATTGTGAAGCCGCTCCTTAAGGAAGATGGCATTGATCTGGAGATCGTTGTTCTCTCTGACAATGTGCAGCCTAATGAGGCTTTAGCTAATAAAGAGGTAGACGCTAACTTTTTCCAACACGTTCCTTATATGAAGCAATATAATGAAAGCAAAGGCTCTAATCTGGTAGAGGTACAGCCTGTCTATGACGCTATTTATGGCGGATACTCCAAACGTTACAAGACTATAGCTGATCTTCCTGAAGGGGCTACGCTTGTAATGGCTAATGATCCATCTAACATCGGTCGTTCATTGCAAATGTTCGCTGCAGCTGATCTTATTAAGCTAAAAGAAGGCGTAGGCATTCAAGCCACACAAGCAGACATTACTGAGAATCCAAAAAAATTCAAGTTTGAAGAAGTCGATCTCCTAATGCTGGCCCGTATGCTTGATGATGGCGATTTAGTAGCCATGACTCCGGCTTATGCGAGCCCACTAGGATTGACACCGAAGAAAGATGCGCTGATTACGGAAGGCGAAGATTCCGAATTCACAATTACTTTGGTGGCACGTGAAGACAACAAGGATTCTGACGCCATTCAAAAGCTGGCTAAACGGATCAGCGGTCCTGAAGTGAAGAAGTTCCTTGAGGATAATTACGCGGATATTGCGTTGCCTGCGTTTAAATAAGCTGAATATGGATCTATAAAAAAGGGCAGCCCGGCGATATTTACCGGGCTGCCCTTTTTGTAATAGGACTATTTAGGTGTGTCTTACATTACTCGGCTTCTCTCAGCCGTTCCACTATGGATGCTTGGGATAACGTTTTATAGGCTCTCAGTGTCACTGTGTAAGCGAGAATTAACAAAATAGGAACGGTGAGGATAAACGGCAGCCAACTCATCTGAAATACCATAAAGGCCATATTTTCCGTGATGCTTTTGGAAAGGTTATAGGTCAGCAATACACCTAATGTTGAGGTTATGAGGACGGTTAGCAAAACGGTGTATAATCCTTCAAGGATCAGCATACGTTTTAGCTGCTTTTTGGTCATGCCAATACTCTCCAGCATGGCAAATTCATTGCGGCGTGAGACTACCCCGGTGAGTACAGTGTTGATATAATTCAGCACCCCGATTAGAGCAATGACCAGGCTAAGCCCATACCCCACGGTTTGAAAAATGCGAATGAATCCACCGAGCTCATCTTTATAATCCTCCCTGGATTTCAAGGATAATTCATTTGTCGAATCTGTTAGAGCCTTGGCTGCTTGTTCTACTAAATCCATTTTAGCTGGATCGACATGTAGTGTGGCTGAAACAATATTGGCTGGATCTGTACCTTGCGGCATTTCCTTCTGCAGCTCCGAAGCAGGGAGGAAGACGTTGTACCCTAACAAAGAGAAAGATTTTGTTGTGGCAGCATATACTGCATCATTTTTTACTACTGCCATCACTTCATAAGATTTACCCGACTTCTCGAAAGTGACTGTATCTCCAGGATGATAATAGGCGCGGTAGCTATCTTCTTCTATAAACATGGCCTCAGCTATGACCGCATATTTTCCTGAAGCAAACTTCTGCCTGTTAAACTCCCCTTCAATAATATCCTTGTCCACAAGATCAAACCAGCCCGGATCTAATCCATATAAATTATTGTAGATCACCCCCCTCTTATCTAAAGTGGAGAGAAGATAGGGATGTGGATCAGCAGCTGCCATTGGCTCCAAAATAGCCCGGACAGCATCATCGACAGGAGATGGAACATATCTGTGGTAAACCTTATCAACACTTTCTACACCGTCAATTTTACTTAGATTGTTGGCGAAATCCTCTGAAAGCTTGTATGGATCACCGTCTCGAGGCCCTGTAATACTGACTAACACTTCATTCTGAACCAAAAAATCACCGGAGATAAAGGAAGTCAGATATTTGTTCACATCCAGTGAGGAAATTACTGTGAAAATGGTACTGAACAAGATGATACTCAAGGAGAGTGAAGAGAGCATCAGGATCATCTTCTTTTTGCTTCTGAACAGGTTGGAGAACGCCATGTTGTGAAGTTTTGCGCCATGTTTTGATTTTTTGGCGTTCCGTTTTCCGCCGCTGCTGACTCCGGCAAATTTTACAGCCTCTACCGGCGAGGTTCGCGAAGCCATCCGGCCCGGTTTACTTGCGGCGATCCATACGGTCATAAACGAGAATGCTGCTGCACCAATAAATATCCACGGGCTAGCAGAATAGACATTATCAGTAGAACCGTTTAAAAATGAGGAGGTCATAGGGAGAATCAGCAGACCTAGCAGATATCCCAACCCCAATCCAAAAGGCAATGCGACGAGATAAAGTGAGCGAGCCTGAATGGAGATGATCTTTTTTAGTTGTCGGGGTGTGGTACCGATGGTCTTTAGCAGGCCATAAAATTTGACATCCCGCACGACGGAAATAAAAAAGATATTGTAGATTAGTAAATAGCCGCTCAGCATGGTGATAAGAATGACAACTGCATAAGGAATGATATTCATTAGATTATCGGAGAGAGACACACTTGTATAAGCCGGATTGACACCATAAGGTACATCCAGGCCGGTGTCCGTCAAAATCTTTTGTACCTTCTTTTCAATATTATAAGAATTGTTAAACATCATCCCTAGACCTGCGGTGTTTACATAAGAACCCGTTGCCTCAGAGATATCCGGGTCAATATGGGAAATGTTCTTCTGTGTAAATGCTTCGGATACAAAAGCTAATCCTGACATCGCCAAATTTTGATCGGTTTCGTAATACCCGGAGAGCTTAAAGTCTTGGCTTATGACTTTTTCACCAATGTCTATATCCAGCTTCACAGTCTGGCCTAACTCATGTTTTGCTCCAAGCAAGTCAAGCGCCCAAGTATTTAGGACGATTTCATTCTCTTGGGAGGGCAGTCCGCCAGCTATAAAGTTGATAAATCCGTGTTTGGCATAATTCTCGTCAATTCGAAGGACCTCTACCCGGTTATTCTTGAACAGACTGGTGCTTATATCGCCAACCTTAAGAAAAACGCCATACTCTTTGATGGATGGGTGATTCTTCAGCTTCTCCAACTCGGCAGGATTCAGATATTTGAAGCTTCCATGATAATCGCTGCCAGTAGTCTGCATTTGTGCGCGTTGCATCGATTTGTTAATACTGAGCGCCAAGGTAAACACGGTGGTGATCAAAAGCGTAGTCAGTACGATGGCACAGATGATAGTGAAATTGCGAGCACGGTTGGCTTTGAGGCTTTTTTTGGCTAAAGTAGCAATAGTCTTATGGTTATTCGTGCTGATCATGGCTGGCTCACTCCGGAGCTACGGGGTTGTCCAGTGAAAATGATGCCATCTTCAATACGGATAATACGGTCAGCAGTTTGAGCGATTTGTTCATTGTGTGTGATCATCACAATGGTTTGGTTGAATTTTTCGCTCATCTGTTTAAGTAAAATCAGCACTTCTTGGCTTGTTTTGCTGTCCAGATTACCTGTAGGTTCATCTGCTAAGATGATTGAAGGTTTGGTCGCCAATGCTCTGGCTATTGCCACCCGTTGCTGCTGTCCGCCAGACAGATTAGAAGGTAGAGTATTCATCTTTTCCTGCAAGCCTAAAGTGCGGATGATCAGATCAAGATAAGTTTCGTCAACTTTGCCACCGTCCAGCTCAATGGGCAGCACAATATTCTCCCGCACATTTAGTATGGGTACCAAATTGTAGTTCTGAAAAACAAACCCCACCGATCTGCGCCGAAAAATGGTCAGCTTCTCATCACTCATCGCAAAAATATCGTTCCCGTCCACGTAAACCTTGCCCTCTGTTGCCCGATCTAATCCGCCAAGCATATGGAGAAGGGTACTTTTGCCGCTGCCGCTAGTGCCGACAATGGCGACAAACTCCCCTTTTTCCACTGACAGTGATATGCCGTCCAAAGCCTTAACGCTTGAGCCCACCTTTCCATAGTGTTTTTTTAAATTTTCAGTCTGTAGAATCGGCATAACTCTTCCCCTCCAATGAGATCTGTTTGTCCATAATTTAAGGGTAGCAAATCAATCTGACAGGAGAGTGTCTGAATTCTGACCATAATGACACATTCTATTTCAGCGCTGGGGCAGGTAAACAGAGAAAGTTGTACCTTTTCCAGTTTCAGAAATGACGTTGATATGGCCGCCTTGCGCCGTGATAATCTCTCTGGACAAAAACAACCCGATGCCGACCCCCTCGAATTCACGCGCTTGCTTCCCTCGGTAAAACCGCTTAAAGATGTGAGGGATTTCTTCGCTGGGGATTCCAAGCCCAGTATCGGTAAGGTGAATACAGGTGAACATCTCATTGCTTTCAGCAAGAACGGAGATTTGTCCGCTATGCGGCGTGTACTTCACAGCATTCTCGAGCAGGTTGAATAGCGCTTCACTTGTCCATTTGACATCGTGGCAGGCTAAGATGTGTGTCCCGCAGTCAATATTGATCGTAATTTGTTTGTTTTCCGCTTGTGCATAAATCTGGGATAAAGCCTGCGTCAGAGTTTGTATGAGCGGTTTCGCCTCAATCTGCTGTAGGGAGATCATTCCTGTTTCCAAACGTGATAATTTGATTAGAGACTGGATCAGCCAATCCAACTTATCTGACTGCGCTTTAATATGCTGTATGTAGTGCCGGACATTCTCATTTAGTCCGGGCATCTCTTCCAGCAACTGACTGAATACCATGATATTAGAGAGGGGGGTCTTGGTTTGATGGGAGATATCCGAGATCAGCTCTTTTATTTTGTTTTTCTCTGTTTGAATATTTCGCTCATTCGCCTTAGCCATCCCTATATACCGCTTTAGTTTATGTTCCATCGAAGATAGAGCGGTTTCTTCATAGTTAGTGAGTGGCGGCTGGTCATGTATTGCCCGCTCAATCGCTGTATCCAAGGTCTGTATATAGTTTGCGATCTGGCGGTTCCATAACCAGACCCATACGGCTCCTGTTGCTAATAGACAGATGATGAATAGAGAAGTCAGTTGGAGCAGAGTGGGGTCGAACCCGTACAGAAACATTATACGGCCGATAAAACAGGCCACTAGTATAAGGATGATCAGTAAAAAGAGCCTATGAATGTGCTTGAAATTAGCAGGTGGGCTATTGGTTTTCATGGTTTTTGCCCTTCAGTCCACATGTATCCAAGTCCGTAAATGGTCTTGATATATTTAGGCGCTGCCGGGTCATCCTCAAGTTTAGCACGCAGCCGTTTGATGGCTACTGTCAATGCGTTTTCATCCACAAATTCGGCATCCTTGCTCCAGATCTTATCTATCAGCTGTTCTCGGGTCAAAATATTGCCCGTATTCGTCACCAGCAGCCGCAGCAGTTTTTGCTCAGTTTTGCTCAGCTGGAGCGATTGTTTATTTTTGCTGTACTCCAGTTTCTCAAAATCGAGTTCTAACGGACCCAATGTTATTTTTCCAGTCCCTAGCGATTCCGTTCTTCTGAGCACTGCCATTACTCTGGCGCGAAGCACCATTAGGCTGAATGGTTTGGTGATATAGTCATCGCCCCCCAATGCAAAACCGGTGATAATGTCGGACTCCATATCATTGGCGGTGAGGAAAATAATGGGTACGCGTGAGGTCTTGCGTAGTTGCTCGCAATAATCCAGCCCACTGCCGTCTGGCAGATTGATGTCCAGAATGATGAGATCAATAGGGTTAACTGCGAAGATATGCTCCGCCGCGGCAATATCGTAGGCTTGATGGATTACAACATTGTTTTGAGAAAGAGTGAGAGCGATCCCTTTATTTAAACTACGGTCGTCCTCAACGATCAGTATGTTCATAGTAATTCTCCTTTGTTTCTTATTTGATCATTATACATTCTCGGGATTTATTCGAAAGCGAGATTTATATTTAGTAGGCACTTGAAAGTGAATTTTTCTTTATAATCTTTAAAAATGTTTTATTTTATATTAAATGTAATTTCCTAGAACAAATAGTTAGTATAGTCCTCAAAAAAACATTGTAAACGAATTTTTTTATATAAAATAGTAAATTATTGGAATAAAGTGGAGCTTAGAAAAAATGTCGAAGTATACACTATTTATTCTAGTTATGGGTATTGCAAGAAATTTCACGACGGTATGACACATGAAGAATCAGATATTCTAAAGAAATAGAGGGGTTGTGCATGAGTATATTAAAAGCTAACGACTTGAGAAAGTATTACGGTAGTGAACCTAACCCTGTCAAAGCGTTGGATGGCATAACAATGAGTGTGGAGCAAGGTGAATTTGTGGCTATCGTTGGGACTTCCGGCAGCGGTAAGTCTACGCTACTGCATATGCTCGGGGGCCTTGATAATCCTACCTCTGGCACCGTAGAAGTGAATGGGAAAGAACTGTCAAAGATGAACAGTGATCAGCTTACGATTTTTAGACGTAAAAATATCGGGTTCATTTTTCAAAATTATAATCTAATGCCGATACTTAATGTCTACGAGAATATCGTTTTGCCGATTGAACTTGATGGAAACAAGGTGGATAAGGAGTATGTGGACAACATTGTAAGGATGTTAGGACTGAAGGAGAAGCTGAATAATTTACCCAACAATTTGTCTGGGGGCCAACAACAGCGTGTAGCAATTGCAAGGGCTTTAGCGATGAAGCCCGCTATTATCCTTGCCGATGAGCCCACTGGAAATTTGGATAGTCAAACAAGTGAAGAGGTAATCAAGCTGCTGGAAATGACTAGTCACCAACCAAATCAAACAATCATTATGATTACACATAACAACGAAATTTCCTTGCGTGCTGATCGGATTCTCCGTATGGAGGATGGGGAAATCGTGGATTAGAGAGGGAAAAAATGTATAGAGATCATTCTTCATCCGTCATCCGAAAATTATTTCAGAGATACTATAAGGCAAACAAAACCAGAAATATTATATTGGCATGCGCCATCATTCTTACGACCATTCTGATTACAGCAGCTTGCAGCACATTTTACAGTTACCTGAAATTATCTAAACATCAAGAAATGAAAGAAACCGGGACAAGTGCTAATGTTATTTTGAGTCGTCCTACACAGAATCAATTAGATTTATTAAGTAAAATCGATATTTTAAAGCCTGAAATGAATATTCAAACCAAAATGGGATCACTTGTCAATAATAAGGGACAGGCTGGGATACTCAAAGCCGCGGACTGGAATGGAGGTTTCATTGTCTGTTGCTATCAGTGATATTTCAAAAAACGGCGACGCAGAGGTTCAGATCCTTCCCTTTACTCTGTCTGGATTCTATGAGGACACGGCAAATATCAATTCTGAAAACAATCGAATTGTTTTTTTTTCAGAAACATTTTTAAGAGAACATCCGCAGGAAGTGCCGAATCTTGTAGGGTTATTATTTAAAGATACCAGACATTATCACGATAAAATCGAGCAGATTCGAGCCTCCATTGATTTGGATGGAAATCAGCAGTTAATTCCTTCATATGACGGTAAATTGAATATGAATGTCAAGGATTCACTGGTTGCAGTAATAATGGTTTTGTTTTTTATGTTTGATGGATACCTTATTATTTTCAACGTTGCGTATATCTCTATTACTCGAGACGTACGATTTTATGGGCTGCTGAAAATGCTGGGAATGACTAGTGCGCAAATCAAGCAAATTGTCTATTACAGTGTTGCTAAAGTAGCCTTTTTTGCCCTGCCTGCGGGGGTGTTGTTGGGATGGGGGCTTTCATTTTACGTAGTGCCGCTTGCCTTATCTTCGTATGAGGGTTTCTCATCCATAGATAGGCAAGTCAACTTATGGGTGTTGCTCTTGGCCCTATTTTTCTCAGCGTTAACTCTATTTTTAAGCTATAGAGCACCTGCAAAGAAGGCAGGGAGAATTTCTCCGATTGAAGCGTCGAAACATACTGATACACAATCCGGAAAACAAAAATCAAGAGGTAGACATGGCGCGAAAATACCGTATATGTCGTTAAAAAATATACTCCGTAGTAAAAAAAGATTGCTTTTCGTTGTGTTAACGCTCTTCTTAGGCAGCATTGCGCTTGTCGTGCTTTCCACATTTCTAAAATCCTTCAGTGCCGAGGAATACATCAATGCAGAGGTTAAATACGACATTGCTATGTATAACCAAATGACCAGAGCCAGTTTTAATCCAACAGAGGAGCAGCACTTTACTACTGAGTTATTGTCGCAAATTTCCGCAATAAACGGGATCCGTGAACTCGAACGAACGACGGTAGTATCTATTTTCCAGCATTATTCAGATAGTACTCATGGTGAGTGGCTGTGAAATTACAATAAATTTCGTGCAGGTGTGAATGAGGAACTCAGAGATAAAAAACATTATGAGGAAGATCCTAAAACCAACTTTTGGGGTTTATTGATCGGCATTGATGATAAAAAACTGGAGGAGTATAACCGTACTGCTAAGAACCCGATTAATGTAAGCGAATTTTCCAAAGGGAAGATAGCATTGGTAACTGATATTAATGGGAATGGCATTCCAATAGGTGCACAGATACCCTTTACGGTAATTGACAACAACAAGAGCTATAAGGTGAAAATTGGCGGTCAAATGACGTTTGAACGTGATGCTATGAATAGTGGTGTTGCTCCATGGCTAATTGTGTCAAATAATGTTATCCACAAATATCATTCTGATGCTGTGATTTACTCTATTAAGATTAATGCGCAAAAAGGAAAAGAACAGGATGTGTTGAACGAGGTCAAACTCCTTACAAGCGGAGACAGCAGCATTTCACGCACCTCAAAAATTGAACAAGCAAAAGCGTTTGCTGACTTAAAGCAGTCTTTTTCCAATCTTTCAATTGTTATCATTATCATTTTAAGCAGCATCGGTGTTTTGAATTTTATTAACACTATATTAGTAAGCATTGTATCCAGAAAACAGGAGTTTGCTGTTCTAGCGTCTATTGGCGCGACGAAGAAGCAAATTAAATGGCTGATCACCTTTGAAGGAATCTGGTTTGCTCTAATTGCTTTTGTTCTTACATTAACAGTGGGTAGTGGCATTAGTTATTTGATCTTTAATGTATTGCATGAATATATAGGCTATGGAGTGTTTAGATATCCGGTTACCTCTTTAATCATATATTCGGGGGTTGTCTTGTTGATCTGTTCAATAATTCCTGGTTTGTTGTACAAATTTATTTCCCGTTCAAATGTTATTGAACAGCTAAGACAAGCAGAATAATAATGCAAGGGAGGTGGGAACTTTGAAATACAATAGTGGAAAAACTGTGAAAAAGTTGGCAAAGCGCTCTCTTAAATCTAGCAAAAATTATTTTGCTATTCTGGCAATAGCCTTGGCTGCGATTATGTTCACCAGTGTATTTACTATTGCAGGGAGTTTGTTAGAGTCAATGAAAGACAACAAGATGAGAATCGTGGGGAGCAATGCTCATGGTGGATTTCATCAAATGTCTATGCCTGAGTATAAAAGGGTCTCTTCAGATTCAAAGATTAAGGATATCTCCTATTCGGTTCTTATCGGTGATGCACAGGGGGCTGCCTTTTCTAAGTTACCTACAGAAGTGAGGTATGGTGAGGAAAAGTATGCAAAATGGGCGTATAGCTTACCACAGCTTAGAAACATGCCACAGCAAAAGAAAGACATAAGTGTAAGCACCTTGGTATTGGATGCGCTGGGTCTTCCCCATACATTAGGTCAATCCATTTCGGTAACCTTCAAAACAGATAAAAAAACAATCACAGATACCTTTACCGTTTGTGGAATTTGGGATGGAAATCCGCTCTCTTGGCGTCAAAATATTTGGCTTTCTCGTGAATATGCAGATTTAGTAGCTCCTGTGGCAAGTGAACCTTGGAACAACCGTTCCAAGGTGTACTCAGGCTATATCAATAGTCAATTTTGGTTTTCGAATACGTGGGATATTGAAACGAAATCTGAACAACTTGCCAGCAGAAGTGATTTTAATGGTCAAATAACTGTTAACGCTTCTTATGATATTCTAGGATCTGAACCTCAAAATATACTTCTAGGTTTCCTTGTAATCTCCGTGATTTCCTTAGCTGGATATTTGTTAATCTACAATATATTCTATATTTCAATTGCACAAGAAATTAAATCGTATGGTTTATTAAAAGTCATTGGGACAACTTCAAAACAAATCAAAAGAATGGTTCGTTATAAGGCAATATATCTTGCTTGTATCGGTATTCCTTTTGGACTAGTGATAGGTTGGACAATCGGTCGTTTTCTTGTTCCGGCTATTATCGATATTTTTGGTGAAGATATGCGCGTCGTAACAAGTGTACATCCGCTTATTTTTGCTATTGCCGCTATATTCAGTCTCTGCACAGTGTTATTTAGTTGCTTAGGGCCAGCAAAGGTTGCATCCGGGGTTTCTCCAATAGAAGCTCTAAGTTATGTTGAAGGAAAACAGACGGGAGAACTAAGAAGAAAAAAGAAAAAAGCTCATCCAATAACATCCGTTCGTCTAGCAATGGCTAATTTAAAGAGGAACCCCCGAAAAGTGATCATCGTCACGCTTTCTTTTACACTTAGTTTAGTTATTCTTAATAGTACTTATGGTCTTGTGCATTCTTTTGATTTTAATAAGTTCATTGAGTTTCAGTCTGTTTCGGACTTTACGGTTGCTGATACTTCGATCATAAATAATTCGCCTCCATTTGATACTTCCGGTGTAAGCAATGAGTTCATAAAACAAGTAGAGTCATTGGCCGGGCTTGAAGATAGCGGCAATGTTTATGTACTCCCTTTAACACAAAATTTAAGTGATCAGGCAATGTCTGCGCTGAAAAGAGAAGTCGGCTTAATGAATGAAAAGGACCAAGAGGAATTTCTGAGTTCTCAGGAGATGGTGAAACGGAGATCATTAGTGAATACATTTGGTTTTAGTGAGTGGCCGGCACAGATGATTCAAGTAAAGGAAGGAGCTTTGGATCAAAAACGCTGGGAGAACGGAGAGGGAATCTACGTTACTAACTGTAAGAAATTTCTAGATGGTACAAGCAGCATTTATCATCCGGGAGATAAAGTTAAAGTTAGTTTTGGAAACGGAAAGGAAAAGGAATATGAAGTGCTTGCCATTGTTGATTTTCCGGGAGCTATTCACTCAGTGGCATATTATGATATAGGATTAGAGTATTTGTTGCCGTCGGATGAACTGCTTGCCCATGCAGATTCCATGCTGCCAATGTATACAATCTTTAATGTAGATGATGAACATTTAACTCAGACAGAAAAATGGCTGGAGGACTATTGTTTACATACGGATACCGGATTGGATTTCTATTCGAAGAATACTTCTAGAGAAACCTTTCGTAGTTTAATCTTTATGTATGAGGTGGTAGGAGGTGCATTTTGTATTCTGCTAGGTGTTATTGGGATTCTGAATTTCATAAATTCCATGCAAACTTCTATTTTAACCAGAAAACGAGAAATTGCCATGCTGCAATCAATAGCCATGACGGACAAGCAGGTAAAAGAAATGCTTATCTTTGAGGGGGTTGGGTATGCCTTGCTAGGGCTGATGTTTTCGATTGTGCTAGGAAGCTTGGCAAATACTACCCTAGTACCCGCAATGGGAGCAGAACTTGATTATTTTACTTGGACTTTTACATTAACCCCTATTTTACTTAGTATAATCCCCTTTATGCTGGTCTCTATTGTAGTACCCGTTTTGTGTTACCACAGCATATCTAAGAAGACTATTATTGAAAGATTACGGAGCGAGGTTTTTTGATAAAGAGCCACATAGTTAACCCTAAAGGAAAGTTCAAAAGGGCATCACCTAAATAGGGTGGTGTCCTTTCAATTTTTGATGGGTAGCATTCCCATTTATATGTGCAAAGGTTGGTTATGACCTACAACTAGCCCAACAGTGGTCTGTAGTCGTACAGCTACCTCGACTAAGGTCCAGTACGAAAAACCGTCGTTGGTCTGTTTTGAAAGTCTGCGATTTACCCTAGAATAAGGCTATAAGGTTAAGGACAACGAAAGGCGGTGAGAAAAAATGCAAAGAAGACAAGGAAACGGATTAGCGGTTGTACTGATTGTGATTGGTGCGGTTATGCTGCTCGGCATTGCGCTTCCTCTGATCCACGGAATGTTCAGATTACTTTTCCCGGTATTGCTGGTTGTTCTCGGGTACTACGGGATTAAGAGCGGACGCAAGATTATCGGTTGGGTGCTGATGTTCATTGGTGTGATGTCCCTGATCGCGAAGCTTTCCTGGATCATTGGACCACTTCTAGGAGTGGCGTTGATCGTCTGGGGCGTATCAGCATTAAAGGGCAGAAGTAACAATGGTACTTATTAAGAAGCAATGTACTTAAACAAGAAGCAGGGAGGGAGCAGGAGATCATGAGTGTTTTTCGTCGCATGAGGGATATTACTGTAGCTAATCTAAACGAACGTCTGGAGCAAAGCCAAGATCCCGTGAAACTAATTGATCAATTTCTACATTCAACCCGTGAGGAAATCAGTGAAGCTGAAAGGCTGTACCAGCAATATGCTTCCCACACGAAGCAATTGCAGCAGCAAGTGAACCAAGCAACTGCTATGAGAAACAAACGTGAAGAGCAGGCGTTGTTGGCACTGAAAGCAGGCGAGGATCATCTCGCGAAGCTGGCTTTACAAGAAAAGATCATTCACGAGGAAAAACTGGAGCAATATAGCGGGCTGTTAGAACAGAGCAAGCAATCCTTGTTTGAACTTGAAGCACAGCTGAATGAGCTGAAAATAGAGTATCAAACGGTGTACAGCAAACGTCAGTATTATTCGGCACGAATGGAGTCGCTGCGATTGCAGCAACGGATGAATCAAAGAGCCAGTGCTTATGGCAATGGTGGTGATGTTCCCAAAATGTTCGGTCGTCTGGAAGATCAGATGTCGGATTGGGAATTAGAAGCAAAGAGTTTGCGTGATTTGCGGCGCATGGGACAGGAATATGCGGTGCAAGCGGGTGAGACCGTAGCGACCGTACTCGAAAGAGAAATGGCTCGCCTAAAGGAGAAACTGAACAATGGTGGAAAGGAGTAACGCTATGAGTCGATTGTATCGTTCAACTAGAGATAAAGTGATGACGGGTCTTGCAGGTGGATTATCTGAGACGCTCGGTATTGATTCCACGTTATTCCGGATTCTATTACTGGTCAGCATTCCGTTCACAGGTGGTGCGGTGATTCCGGTATACTTCATTGCAGCAATGGTCATTCCTAAGGAACCGACGCATTATAATCCTTTTGGACCAGGGCCTGGGGCACCGGGTGGCCCATACGGCGGACCCTACTCAGGTAGACCGGAACATGGACACGGACCACAAGCTACTGGCGGATATGGACCTTATGGACGCCAGCCAAATTACAATCCTAATTTTGAGAAGAACAACGCTTATTCCGCACCGGACTCCGGTTTGGATGCGATGATGAAGGATATTGAGAAGAAGGCTTTGCAAAAAGAAGTAGAAGAACTCAAACAAAAACTGTCTAAATATGAGAAAGGGGAATTGTAAATCATGGGAGTATTTCAAAGAATTAAAGATATGACTAAAGCGTCGGTAAATGACTTGTTGGATAAGGTAGAGGATCCAATCGTAATGCTTAACCAATATCTGCGCGATATGGAGGCTGAGATTCACGAAGCGGAAGTAACAGTTGCTAAACAAATGGCTAACGAACGCCGTATGAAGCAACGTGTGGAAGAAGCAGCAAAAATGTCTGCACAACGTGGATCACAAGCTGAACTGGCACTGAAAAATGGCCAAGAAGAAGTAACTCGCAAGCTGTTGGAAGAAAAAATCTACTTTGACCAAAAGCAAGTGGAATACAGTGATCTTCACGCACAAGCTGAAGTACACGCTAAGGAATTGGTGCAACAACTGCATGACATGAAGGATGAGTTCTACAAGCTGCGCAACAAACGTAACGAGCTTGTATCCCGTGCTCAAATGGCTAAGGCTAAAAAACAAATGTCGCAAATCAGCAGCGTACATTCCATTGAAAGTGGCAGTGCATCACTCGGATTCCACCGGATGGAAGAGAAAATTATGCAGCTTGAGGCTGAAGCAGATGTAATGCGTGCACCTTACAGCCCATCCGCTGCTTATAGCAAACCCGTTGATGTTGAGAAGCAACTGAAAGTGGATGAGCAATTGGCGCTACTGAAAAACAAGCTGAATGATACACCTGCGGCTCCTTCTCTAAACAAAAAAGAACAATAAATCCTGTTCCTAAAACTTGGACGGATATGATATGCTGGACAAGAAGAAGCCATACGGTATGGATCTCCATACCGATATGGCTTTTATAGCGGCTAGCTATAATATTTAACGGTGATAATATTCCTCATCATAGTGACGGATATCTAACCAATAGTATAAAATGAGTTTTGCTTCGCAAAACGTTTAGGAGGTGCGAAATGGATAAACGAAACCGTTTGATTGCCATCGGACTGATTGCTGTTGGCTGCATGATGATTTTTGGTAGATGGCTCGGCTTTTTCTCCATTGTCGCGCTTCTGTTCCTGCTGCTGGGAGTCTACCGTACGACATCAGGCAAAGTAAAGCAGGGCTATAAACTGCTCGGGATAGGTGCTGTATTGCTTTTGCTGGACCATTTGGTGCTCGTGCTGGGGATTTGCTTAATCTCACTTGGGATGTTTTTTACCAAATCCAAAAGAGTTCAGCGCAAGGAAGGGTTTATGCAGAAGCAGAACTTTTCATCCAGATTTGACTGGGACCGCTCACCTTGGGTGATGCACAGCCTTAGCTCTTGGCATGTACTGGGTGAGGCCGATGTGGATCTTTCATTAGCTATGGCGGATCATAAGGAAACGGTCATGCTGTTTCAAGGGATTTTTGGCGATATGGACATTAACCTGTCCGATGATTACGGCGTGGAAATTGAAGCTTTTGTGCTCTTTGGGTCCATTGAATTCGGCAACCAGCGGGATACAGGAATGTTAAACCGTCTGAATTGGAAATCAGCCAATTATGACAGCAGTGAGTACAAAGTGAAATTTAGTGTTTCTTATTTAATGGGAGATCTAGATGTACGATTATCCTGATAAGCTTGATAGAGAAGGGAGAGTCCCCCGTATGGAAAAAAAGAACAAAAACATGATATCACGCAGCATGGGTGAGGGGGCTCTGTTCTCTTTTGTCATGCTGCTTGTGATAATGTATGTCATGTATACATATGGCTATTTGAAGCCTTTTGAAAGCTGGAAATTTGGCGTGCGGACAGCCGTCACCCTAATTCTTCTGCCTATGGGCTTTGGGATTGGTTATGGCTTTTATCAGAGCTTTCGTGTGAAGCGGCAGTTGGAACGTCTTAGGCAGACCCTCGTATTATGGGAAAAGGGAAATTTGACGCTGTCCATGCCGGATCTAGGTGATGATGAGCTGGGAAGGCTCGGAGAACAGCTTGGCCGGATTAGCGGCAAATGGGAGAATCAAGTGACGACGCTGCAGCGGTTGTCCACGAATAACGCGAAGCTTGCGGAGCAGGCGCGGGTATCTGCTATTATGGAGGAACGGCAGCGGCTTGCGCGTGAACTGCACGACGCTGTTTCCCAGCAGCTATTTGCAATCTCCATGACTGCCACGGCGGTAGGCCGGACGTTGGAGAAGGATTTCGATAAAGCCCAGCGGCAAATTGCGCTTATAGAAGAAATGTCTGCCGTAGCCCAATCGGAGATGAGGGCATTGCTGCTGCATTTGAGACCTGTTTATTTGGAAGGAAAGGGCCTCGAACAAGGTCTGCAGGAATTGATCAAGGAGCTTAAGGTCAAGGTACCGATCGAAATTGTATTTGAGATGGACCCTGATGTGCAGCTGTTAAAAGGGGTAGAGAATCACTTGTTTCGTATCGTCCAAGAGGCGATTTCTAATACACTTCGTCATGCGAAAGCAGAAAAAATGGAAATTCGGCTGCATAGACGGGGAGATACAGTTCGCTTGACGTTGCGTGATGATGGGATCGGCTTTGAGATGGACGACACCAAACAAGCTTCCTATGGTTTGTCGAACATGCAGGAGCGGATTAATGAAATCGGAGGCTCCATTCAGTTCATTACCGCTCCGGGTAAAGGGATGCGTATTGAAATTACCGTTCCGTTAGTCAATGAATAATAGGAGGAAAGAGTAACCATGGAGATGGAGGAAGCAATTAAAGTACTACTCGTAGATGATCATGAAATGGTACGGATCGGGCTAGCAGCAGTTTTAGGTACCGAGGATGGAATTGAGGTCGTAGGTGAAGCTGGAAGTGGAGAAGAAGGCATTCGGCTGGCTCAAGAGTACAATCCCGATGTGGTCTTAATGGATCTCGTAATGGATGGGATGGATGGCATAGAAACGACTAAACAGCTGATGAAGCAATACCCAGAGATCAAAGTTATTGTTCTTACAAGCTATTTGGACGATGAAAAGATGTATCCCGTTATTGAAGCGGGCGCCTTTAGTTATCTGCTGAAGACTTCGCGGGCTAGTGAAGTGGCGGATGCGATCCGCGCTGCGGCAAGAGGACAGTCCGTGCTTGAGTCACAGGTGGCCTCTAAAATGATGAACCGTTTTCGAAACAATGCAAAAGGAGAATCACCTGCTTATAAAGAGCTTACGGAGCGCGAGATGGAAGTATTACGTCTGTTGGCGCAAGGTAAATCCAATCAGGATATTGCCGATCAACTAATTATTGGAATCAAAACTGTGAAATTTCATGTGACGAATATTCTCGCGAAGCTGGGCGTGGAAGACCGGACCCAAGCAGCAATTTATGCATATAAAAATGGACTAGCTGAATAACAACAAAGGACTGAAGCCTCTGCTTCAGTCTTTTTTTATAATATAAGAAAGTAGTTTTGGGGCCTCCGCAAAGTATCTGAGTACGCATTGAAGCAAATCCCTCTCTTTGTGGGAATATTTCAGGTATAGAATCTCCTAATTCGAACATACTGTCTAGTAGATTGCTAGAGAGGTTCGAAGGGAGAATGACATATGCGGAAGATGAAGCTGAACAACGGAACAAAAAAAGGGACTTTTTTAATAATGATAATCGTGTGCTGCGCTGTGGCTCTGCTAGTTAATCTGCAAAGTGTTAAAGCGAATTCAACCGTTCTTGATGAGGGCGTTAACCAAGCTTCAATAGGAGCCGAACTGAACCATGCTCTTGTGAGTTTAATAGATCTCGGAAAAGAAACAACCGTTTCTGATTCACCGCTGCGTTTAGTGTTAAAGTGGCAGGGAGAAAGCAGCAATTACGCGGATCTGTCTGCCGAAGTTGCTAAGTTAAGTACAAGTCTCGGATTGAATGTACCGTCAGGTACTGAGGAAGATGGACATATGACTTATCGTACAGAAGCTGCCAAACCATATGAATCGCGGCTTTCCTTATTTTGGAATGAGCTTAGTGCAGGAAACAGTTATGTGATTGTAACGTTAGATACGGCTGATCTGCAAAATGAAGCTGGCTTTCAAGCGGCTGCTCGTGAAGTAAGTATGATTCTTGAACAGCATAAAATTAAGGCCGAATGGAATGTATCCCTTCAAGGAAGCGCGCAAGAACAGGGAGCACCTGAAAAAGTTCTAGCACAGACGGAGTCATTGATGCATGACCGGTTTGAAGCTGTGACCGGAGGAGAAAGCTACAAGGATATCTCAACGGTTAGCCGTACGTATTCGATTCCTAATTTGAAGCGCTCTGTGATGAGTGGAAATCAGTCAGTTTCTGCCCAAATCGCAGTACATCATGAAGATCAAAAGGGGACAAACCGCGTAACGATAGGCTTTCCTTTAATAACCATCGAATATTGACATTTTTCTCTTATATAAGCGCAGATATAGTTAATAATAAGAAATATTAATTGAAATTTGCGAAATCCCGAGAGTATTTGTCAGGAATGTGATAGCATCCTTTTTAGGAATATGCTAAAATGACATAACGTCGTTATTCACCTTATGTTAGTATCGACGCTGAGCATGTCAATAAACTATATTACATACAGAAAGATGAGGAGCCATGGCTGAAAATCAAACCCTTGATGCACTGCACACACCCGGTGCTGTCTTTTTTATCTTTGGGGCAACCGGAGACTTAGCCCGGCGTAAGCTTTTCCCGGCGATTTACAGCTTGTACCGTGAAGGTAAGCTGGCACAAGATTTTGCGGTAATTGGCGTGGCGCGGCGCCCGCGTACTCAGGAAGAATTTAGAAGTGATGTGAAGGAATCCATCCTTGAATTCTGCCGTTACAAAGCGGGAGAAGAAAGTGAATGGAATGAGTTTGTACAGCATTTCGAATACAAATCTCTGGACATTAACAATATTGATGGTTTCCGCGAGTTAAGAGCACAAACTGAAGTTCTTGAAGAGAAATTCAGTATTCCGGGCAATCGGATGTTCTATCTTGCGCTGGCGCCTGAATTGTTCGGCAGTGTCTCCTTCAATCTTAAAGCTGGCGGGATGCTGGATAGTACGGGTTGGAATCGCCTCGTAATTGAGAAGCCTTTTGGCTATAATCTGGAGTCGGCTGAACAGCTGAACGAACAGATTCGTCAGGTCTTCAAAGAAGAGGAAATTTACCGGATTGACCACTATCTTGGTAAAGAAATGGTACAGAATATCGAAGTGATTCGTTTTGCTAATGCTTTTTTCGAACCGCTCTGGAATAATAAACATATTGCCAATATTCAAATTACACTTGGCGAAACCGTAGGTGTAGAAGAACGCGGTGGTTACTATGACCATGCGGGAGCCTTACGGGACATGGGCCAGAATCATATACTGCAACTGCTGACTATGATTGCTATGGAACCACCAAGCCGTCTGCTCGCAGAAGATATTCGTGATGAGAAAGTGAAGGTACTTCGTTCCCTTCGTCCTTATGCGACATCTGATGAGGTGCGTGAGAATGTCGTAAGAGCTCAATATATTCAAGGCCTACACCAAGGCAAAACCCTTCCTGCTTACCGTCAGGAAGATAAGGTTGACCCTGAGTCGAATACAGAGACGTATTTTGCTGCCCGTGTATTTGTAGATAACTTCCGCTGGGCTGGAGTTCCTTTCTACATCCGTACAGGTAAACGTCTCCCGGTGAAGACGACGGAAGTGGTAGTTGAGTTCAAAGGGATGCCAACCAACGTTTATTTGGGACAAAAGCATAAACTTGAGCCTAACCTCCTTGTAATCCGTGTGAACCCAATGGAAGGCATTTACGTAAAGATTAATGCCAAGAAGCCGGGTTCAGAGTCTGAGATTCAACCGCTGGCTATGGACTTCTGTCAGAGCTGCCTGGTTGGAATCAATTCTCCGGAAGCATATGAGCGCTTGCTACATGATGCCGCACGCGGCGATTCAACTTATTTCACTCGTTGGGATGAGGTATCCTCGGCATGGTCATTCGTGGATCGTATTGCGAAAGCGTGGAGCGAAGAGTCTAGCGACTTATCTTCTTATCCTGCCGGCTCTTGGGGTCCAGTGGAAGCAGATGAACTGCTTGCTAAAGAAGGTTTCCATTGGTGGCCTGTAAACGGCCAAGATGAAGATAATGTGGTTTGGCTGAAGAATAACTAAACCTTGAGTTAATGCTATCTCCCTGCAGAGGATGCAGGGGGATTTTTTGTAATGCTAAGATCTAAAAGATTGGACTTCAGACGGTGTTTGGGGGATCTGGGCACGTTTCTAATAACTGCACTTTGTACAATTAAAATCGCTTATCTCGTTGTGATTAGTCTTTTAGATGTATTTTCTGCAACTATAATCACCGGATAAGGCGGAAAAGCGTGCACAACTTATTTTTAATTGCATCAAATGCAACTAAAGGCTAATGAAAATGCTAATACTTCAAGTAAGTGTAGGAAATACATCTATTTTCTTGAACGATGATATGTGGGGATCATAATCCAGACCATTCGGGAGATATTTTGCGGCACGCGCTTTTTAGTAGATAATGTCTGCCGGATTTTGATATACTTTAGAGGATGCTTTCACTTGAAGCGGACTGGAGCTAGACCTAAGAGCTATTCATTCAGAAATGAAGGGGTATGAACAATGAGCAGAGCACCGATTTGATGAACCCCAGTGTAATTGAAGCAGAAGCAGGAATTTTATATATGAAGGGATATGTGTAATGAACAAAGCAATAGATCAGAAGCTGCAAAAGGAAGTGGATAGACGCAGAACCTTTGCGATCATTTCTCACCCGGATGCGGGTAAAACAACTTTAACGGAGAAGCTGCTGTTATTCGGTGGTGCGATCCGTCTGGCGGGAACGGTTAAGGCCCGTAAAGCGAATAAACATGCGACGAGTGACTGGATGGAAATTGAGAAGCAGCGGGGGATTTCTGTAACGTCTTCCGTAATGCAGTTTGATTATTTGAATCATCGCGTGAACATTTTGGATACACCGGGTCACCAAGACTTCAGTGAGGACACCTATCGTACCCTAACTGCAGCGGATAGTGCGGTCATGCTTATTGACGTGGCAAAAGGTGTGGAAGCCCAAACCACCAAACTGTTTCAGGTATGTGCTAAACGGGGCATTCCGATCTTTACCTTTATTAACAAGCTGGACCGTGAAGGACGTAGCCCGTTTGATCTGATGGAAGAGCTGGAGCAGGTTCTTGGTATTCGTTCTGTGCCAATGAACTGGCCGATCGGTAGTGGACGTGAGCTATGCGGCGTGTATGACCGGATGAAAAATCAGGTAGAGCTGTTCCAAGGTGACGATCACTCCGTAATCAAGGTTCAAAAGGTTGACGGATACCGTGATCCAATCATTCGTGAAATGGCTGGAGAGTATCTGCATGATCAACTGTGTCAGGATCTGGAGCTGCTGGATGTAGCAGGCGATGCTTTTGACTATGAAAAAGTATTAAGTGGTGAACTCACACCTGTGTTCTTTGGCAGTGCGATCAACAATTTTGGCGTACAGACTTTCCTCGATAATTTCTTGGATTTGGCACCGAAGCCTGAGCCACGCCGCAGTACTACAGGGGTAGTAGAACCAACGAATGAGAAATTCACTGGTTATGTGTTCAAAATTCAAGCGAACATGAACCCGGCTCACCGTGACCGGATTGCTTTCCTGCGTATTGTGTCCGGGAAATTCGAACGGGGTATGAGCGTGAAGCATGTACGTGCCGGTAAAGATATCAAGCTGGCGCAACCACAGCAATTTTTGGCGCAAGACCGCGATATCGTAGAGGAAGCTTATCCGGGAGATATCATCGGTCTGTTTGATCCAGGTATTTTTAGAATTGGTGATACCTTGAGCCAAGCAGGAGATATGGAATTCGATGAGCTGCCAACGTTCTCACCAGAGATTTTTGCTAAAGTGAGTATTAAAAATGCATTGAAATCGAAGCAGTTCCAGAAGGGTGTCGATCAGCTGACTGAAGAGGGCATGATCCAGGTGTTCCGCACGGTCAACTTTGACGATATTTTGCTCGGTGTAGTTGGACAACTGCAGTTTGAAGTGTTTGAGTACCGCATGAAGGGTGAATATGGTGTGGATGTTCAGTTGCAGAGAATGCCATACCAATTTGCACGTTGGATCGTAGATGATACTAAGCCGGATGCGAGCAAATTCAGAATCAACTCAACGTTGGTGACGGATAAGAAGGGCAATTTTGTCGTGTTGTTCGAGAACGAATATGCTATGCGGACAGCGATGGATAAGAACCCGACAGCTAAATTCCTGGAAATGGCTCCAAAAGCATTACTATAATTAGGACGCTATAACTTTCTGAATGTAATAATAAAACCTCCGCCTCCATAGGTGAAGTTACACCATGGTGAGCGGAGGTTTTTGACTAGTTGTGGTCAGTTTACGATGTGATATCCCCAGGGGTAATAGTCTCCAGGTGATCATGCAGCATGGTAACCAACCGATCTTGCTTAGCGGGATCTAAATCCTTCCAGATCATTTCGAACACGGCGCCAAGTCCCGGGAGTGCTGCCTCCGGACCGTCCACAGAGCCTTCAATCATATGACGTAAATCCTCTTCAGATTGACCGTGCACTTTATGAAGAATCGCCTGGCGCAAGTCAATGGTAACGGGCATAATGTACCTCCTTTTTTGAAAATATAGTGATATTGACCTCGTTATAATGTGCCCTGCAAAGGTGCTGGAAATTCAAGTTTTTGTCCAAATATAAGATAGTATAAGTTTGACACATATATATCATCCTTATATTCCTACGAGAAACGGTTGTCATCCATAAGGACGGCAATGACGTTTCTTCTTGGCTTATGCTATACTGTTTGAGATATAGAATGCTACGGGAGGTACATAGACATGGCCAAAAAACAATATGCCGTCATCGGTATGGGGCGTTTCGGATCTAGTGTTGCTAAGGCGCTCAGCGGCATGGGGTTTGATGTACTTGCGATTGATGCTGACGAGCAGCGAACACAGGAGATTTCAAGTATTGTAACTCATGCCGTATCTGCAGATTCCACGGATGAGGAGGCGCTGCGTGCCCTTGGTATTCGCAATTTTGATGTGGTGGTTGTAGCCATTGGCGAGGACATTCAAGCTAGCATCCTGACAACACTTATCCTAAAAGACCTGGGTGTGCCTGCAATTCTGGCAAAAGCCAAAGGTGAACTGCACGGCAAAGTATTAAGCAAAATTGGTGCAGACAAGGTGATTTATCCTGAACGGGATATGGGAATGCGGGTTGCGCATCATCTTGCTTCGCCTAATATATTGGATTATATTGAGCTGTCGCCGGACTACAGTATTCTGGATATGAAGGTATCCGGACCGATGCTCGGAAAAAATCTACAGGAGCTCGACATCCGCGCAAGATTTGGCTGCAATGTAATGGCCATCCGCCAAGGTGAAGAAATGAACATCTCTCCCCGTGCAGAGGATCGTCTGATTGATGGCGATATCCTTGTTATTGTTGGGCATAAGGATAATTTGACGAAGCTGGAGATGGCGTATCAGTAGGATGGAATGTTCTGATGATAAGCGTTACTGCGAGGAAAGTTTGGACTTCCGGTCACTGTTGTCTCCAGATTTTTTTGATTTGAGCCGCCTGTTGCGGATAAAATATGGAGACAGCTTATGCTTTCGAAGCGAGCTTTACTACGTAAAGCTTTCGGCTGAGCGCTTCGCTCCTACAGTTCCAAATTTCCTCTCCATAACGTTTTCATCAGGTTTATAGGGTGTAGAAGAGAAGAAGAGCAAAGGCAGAGATAAAGATAAAGAGTATGGCGTCAAGATAAAGAAGAAACACAAACTAATGGTTATAGACTAAGGCAAGGCAGAAGAAAGGAAGACCTTATGGAAATCATGTCTCCGCAAAATACGCGGGTTAAAGAGTGGGCCGGGTTACAGGAGAAAAAGCACCGTGACAAGGCTCGTAAATATATCGTAGAGGGCGTTCATCTGGTTCAGGAAGCACTGCTGGCTGAAGCAGATGTGGAATGCCTTGCTTATGACCTCGACAAAGGAATGCCTGCTGAACTTAAGGGGCTGCTTCAGGCCGTTCAGGGAATGGAAGTGATTGGCGTTTCGGCGGCGATCATTTCGAAATGCAGCAGCACCAATACGCCGCAGCCTGTGTTCGCCATCGTGCGGAAGGAACAGCAGGCTGTAGAAGCTATCCTAGCGAAGAAGGATAGCCTTGTGGTTGTGCTGGACGGCGTGCAGGATCCCGGTAATGTCGGCACCATCATCCGCAGTGCGGATGCAGCGGGAGCAGACGGAGTGATCCTCGGACAAGGCTGTGCCGACCTCTATAATCCGAAGACCATCCGGTCCACGATGGGCTCGATGTTCCATCTTCCGGTGGTGGAGGGAGAGTTAAGTGAGATTTTGCCACAGGCCCGGAAAAATGGGGCGCTGCTGGTGAGCACTTCGCTGCAGGGCGAAGAATCGTGCTATGAGCACGATTTTCAGGGCAGCCAGTGGTTGCTGATTGGCAGCGAAGGCAAAGGCATTTCGCAGGAAACGGCGCGACTCGTGGACAAGAGTATCATCATCCCGATGGCAGGCCGCGCGGAATCGCTGAACGCCGCAATGGCGGCGACGATTTTGCTGTTTGAGGGAATGAGACAGCGGGGATAATTTATCACCGTTTGGAACGTAGTTTTTCACAGTAAATCCCGTCCTGATGATCAAGATAATCTTGATCATCAGGACTTTTTTATAATCCTGCAACAGTATTGGCTGCATATTGGCCTGGTCATTTCCATTCTCAATACTTATATATTCTTTAGAAATTACTATTTTTCGAATATTCATATGTCATTCTTTTTTACGACAAATATATACGAATGTTGGAGGAAAAGTGTAAGGCACAAATTCAATTTTCTCAATAAGTAGTTGTTTAGCCCATCTTTTTTTCATGTGCAGCGAGTGCTGATATGCAACTAAAATTCCGCCTGGTTTAAGTGACTTAACAATCTGATGTAGGATTTTGTCACGCATTTCACTTGAAAAATTAAAAAATGGTAATCCGCAAATTATGCAATCTAACTCACGGATGCCTTCCTGATTCAATTTCTTGAGTAAGTAGCTGGCGTTGGAATGGAAAATGCATTCCGGATAAATTGCTTTTAAGTGTTCTCTCATTTTTTTATTCCGCTCAAACAAAAGCACTTTTGTAGAATTCTTTAATTGTGATGTCATGAGACGTGTAATAGCACCTGTACCAGCTCCAAGCTCTGCAACGGCATTTACATTATGCCATTGTACAGACTGAACTATTTTATCGGCTAATAATGGCGAACTGGGTAGAATATTTCCTACCCGCTTTGGATCTTTGAGGAAGCCTTGTAAGAAAAGTAAGTATTCAGACATAATCAATTAGCAATCCTCTCCGAAAGGCAATCTCAGTTGGAATGTGAAGACGTCATGAGTGTGTTTAAGCGTTAAAGTACCCTTGTGCAACTCAGCAATATTCCTAGCTATCGAAAGACCAAGTCCTGCCCCGGTTTGAATTCCCTGACTTTTTCTTGAGTGGTCAACCTTATAAAATCGTTCAAATAGACGGTTTTCTTGATCCTGTGAGAGGGGAGTCCCTTTATTTTCAATCTCAATGGTACAGTGTTCAGAATCGGTTGTAATTCGTATGCTAATGCTTCCCGGGCTGATGGAATATTTTAAGGCGTTCATAAGTAGATTATCTATGGCTCTGGCTATTTTCTCACTGTCGATTAAGGTGATGATTGGACTCTTATCTATATCTTTTATAAGGTGGACATTGTTTTCTTGAGCGATCGGTTCGAATTCGAATAGCAATTGATTCAAAAGCTGCGACAAATCGATTCTCTCCAGATTTAAACGGGAGTCAGCCGAATTAAGTCGGGTATATTCAAACAAATCATCGAGGAGTTTCTTCAAATGAAGCGCCTTGTTATAGGTGTTTTGAATAAAACGTGTATATTCTTTTTTATCTTGGTACGATTCTGTACGTAAAAGCTCAATATACCCGATAATACTTGTAAGAGGGGTGCGTAAGTCGTGTGAAATCCCCGTGATCATCTCCATCTTGGATTTTTCTATTTCGCGTTCCTTGATGATCTGTTGCTCTAAGCGCTCTGCCATCCGGTTGATGTTCAAAGCCACCAGTCCTAGTTCATCTTGGCGAACAACATTTACCCGATAACTCAAATCACCTTCGGATATAATTTGAAGTCCTTGTTCCAGCGCAATTAAATCTTTGACGATTCGCCGGGTCAATGTAAAAAATGTAATAACGAAAATAATGAAAAACATCGGAGTAAGAAGGTAGGCAAGAAAATTGAACACCCAATCCAATTTTGTTGCATTTCCAAAATGAAAGAACAAGATGCTAAGTGAGGTATTTATCGCAATGGTAATTATGAAACTCAACACCATCCTGATTAAAATATTGGACTGAATGCGTTTATTTATTTGTAGATTTCGTATGGTTTTAATCAACTTTGTAACCAACTCCCCAGACTGTCTTAATATACAGAGGTTCTCTTGGATTTTCCTCTAATTTTTCTCTTAAGTTACGAATATGAACCATTACGGTATTGTCAGAATATCCGTAAGGCTCTTTCCATACACTCTCGTAAATTTGCTCCGAACTATAAACTTGCCCAGGCCGGCTTGCAAGCAGGGTTAAAATCGCAAACTCTAGCGGAGTTAATGAAACTTCAATTCCATTTAACTTTACGGAATGTTTATTTTTATCTATGATTAGGTTTTTAATTATAAGCAGAGAGTTGAATTCTTCCTTTCCAATTAAGGACTGGCGCCGTAACTGAGCTTTTACACGGGCCAGTAGTTCCAGTGGATTAAACGGTTTGATCATGTAATCATCTGCCCCGGTAGTTAGACCTGTGATTTTATCAATGTCCTCTTGCTTGGCTGAGAGCATAATAATTGGGATATTTGATATTGCCCTAATTTTGAGACAGGCTGTGATGCCATCCATTTGAGGCATCATCACATCCAGGATAACCAGTTGAATGGGTGTTGTTTGTATTGTACTCAACGCCTCTTGACCATCTGCGGCTTCAAGCACTTGGTAACCTTCATTCCTTAAGTAAACATGAATCACATCTCGAATTTCAGAATCATCATCTGCAACAAGAATTGTATTCAATGGACGCTGCCCCTCTTCTATATTTATTTTATTATGTTTCCCTTTTACGACAGACGTAGACGAAAGCGGGAGGGAAATTAAATGGCACATATTTTATTGTATCAATATTAAAATATTCGGAGAGCTGCTTCTTCATTTGAAGTGAATACTGAAAGGCGATAAATAATCCCTCAGGTTTAAGGGATTGGTAGATCTGTTCAACCAATGTACTTCTTAATTCGGGCTCAAAATTGAAAAAGGGCAGCCCACTAAAAATACAATCTAACTGATGAATATGTGAACTCTTAATTGTTTCTACTAAACTAGCAGCATTATGATAACAGGAAAAGTCCGGATAGCTTGTCTTTAGGTTATTCCTCATGGTTTTATCCATCTCAAATAGTAACACTTTCGTTGTACTAGTTACCTTAGTATTGATTACACGGGTGATTGCACCCGTACCTGATCCAAGTTCAGCGACTGCTTTAACTTTATGCCAAGGGGCTTGGTTAACCATGCTGTGTGCCAGAAACCGGGAACTCGGGGTAACACTGCCTACCTGTTTTGGATCATGAATAAAACTTCTTAGAAATAAGAGTTTTTCATTGAAGCTCATTTGGAATTCCTCCATAATTTTAGAATTAATTTAGATGTTTATTAATTTTGATAGGATGTGATCTCCAAAGTATGTTCCTACAAAAAAGAACAGTAAGGTCCAACTTAAAGCACTGGGATATGAAATAAGGGCGAATCGTTTATAGCTTGTACCGCTGAGCCCGATCAACATGGGAATGATGTAACGTACAACTGGAATAAACATGCCGATATACATAGCTGTACGCCCACGTTTTTTTAGAATCTGCTCTGCTTTTTTAAAATGTCTATTAGCTTCAAATTTGCACTTCAGCTTTTGCCCAAAGTATTTACCTGCAAAGTAGGCAACCGTAAAGGCCGTTAATAGCCCTGATAAAATGCAGAAATAAGTCATCCAGGAATTGATAATCCCCATGTGGCTTAGGGTAGCTCCAGTGAGAATTGTAATTTCATTAGGGATTGGAATTCCAAAAGGGCCTAACGTGAAAGCAAGATAAAAAATCAGATATCCATACTGATTGATTAGCTCTAAGATGGTATTACTGGCCAATATGCCGCCTCCTTCGCTTACTTCAATACAGAAATCTTAACTAAAAAAACTGAGGAATTAGGTGGGGGAATTCTAAAGAAATCCTGAAGAGACTTAAAATTCGACAGAATTAGCCAAGTATCAGTCCCACAGTCACAATAAAAAAGTCCTGAGGATCAAGAAACTCATGATCCATCAGGACTTTTTACATAATGGCTTACCCTTTCATCATCAAACGAAGCGAAACGATGATGAGAAAAACGGCTAATAGCTTTAGAAGCAGCTGGGCAGGAAGGCGTTTTGCCAGGCGTGCGCCAATTTGACCGCCGATAATTGCGCCAGGTGCTAGGGCTAACACCATAAACCATTCAACATTCAATAAAAAGGCATGTGTTGTGGTGCTTACGATAGCTGACAGGAAAATTTGAAGCATAGAAGTTGCAACAGCGATATGGGGGGCAAAGCCGAGAAGTAAGGTCATTGTCGGAACCATAAGACTCCCGCCGCCAATCCCAAATAGGCTTGCTACAAAGCCAACAAGAAAACTGATGATTATGCCGGTAGGCATATGATAAGCATATTCGAAATGAGCACCGCTATTATCCGAAAAGCTTCGCTTCACGGTTGGTTTGAAAGGCCAATGGATGGGTTTGTTCGGCTTGAACAAGAGCAATAAAGCGACAAGGATTAAAAAAATCCCGAAGCTTACGAAAAACATTCTCCCGCCCATTTGCTTGGTAAAGAGTGCACCTATTACTGAACCCGGAATCGAAACGGCGGCAAAGGTGAGCGCTGCTTGATAATCGATTCTCTTCTGCTTTGCGTACACATAAGTGCTTGAGATGGAGTTGAAAAGCAGCATCGCCATTGATGTGCCAGCCAGATGTGAAGGCTCCATATCAGGAAAAAGGAAAGCCAACGCAGGCACAACGATGAACCCGCCGCCAAGTCCGACCAATGAACCGGAAATGCCAGCTGCTAGCCCGATGACTAAGAGCAGTAAGTAAGTTAGCACAACAGCATGTTCCTTCCTCTACGTGAATTCTACAATCATTTATCTTACCAGAAAAAACGTCCCGCAAATAAATTGTTTTTTAGCCAATTGCGCTGTTCTGCTGCTAAACGGGGATCATTGTCCATTTGGGACAGGATATCTTTTTTTACAAGTTTGCAGACGGATTGAACAATAGTTTGATCCTGGTTAGCATCTAACCAGAGAATTTCCGCAGACCGGGGATTAGGGGTGTATCGTTGCCAAGCAGGTTGTCCCTCAGTATTAGGATTACCGGTATATAGGAAATGCCGTAAATAGTCCCTCATTAGGGAAGAGAGCATGTTACGCCCAGGCTCGTTATGCTCGGAAATTACATCTGCAGGAAATCTTTCCTGGACACCGGAAAAGTCACCTGTATAGAAGGGGATGTCTGCACCATGCGGGGCACCTATAAGAAAACGGATGTAAGGATCGATCACTCCGTCTCTTAACCCCCAGGCGAACCGGTAAGCATAAATGGGCATCGCTGGGATCGCACTTAATAATATCTCTGTAGTCTGCTCTACATTAAATTCTGCATACAGATCGCTCCCATATTGGACTGCTGCTTCATAGAGCTTCTTTTCTTCCATATTTCCGGCTAACTCTTCCTTTTGCACTAGGGAGAAGAAATGAGTATCCCCTAAAGTGAACTCGGAGAATTCGCTGGCAGTGCTCCCAAGGATGATCGGCAGGGAAGGGTGATCGAGGTTATTTAGATTGTCGAAGCCACCAATAGGAATGACCGTGCCATCTTCGATCAAATGGGGAAAAGCAGCCATCTGAAGCCCCGTCTCACGAATGATTTCGACAAAGTGAAAGGCATTCTGACGATATAGGAAGTCGGAAATCTTATCCGCAGATTGTGTGGAAATCCATTCTCTTGTTTCATCTTGAGTGCTGACCGTTCCTGTTTTTATTAATAACTCTGTTAAAATGTCATCTGCTTTTTCTTCGCTTTGCTCCGTAACAGCCGTTGTTAAACCTCCGCTCATAATAAAGAGCTTATGAAAGAGCCCTCTGCCCAGCGGTGAAAGGTAAGCAGCTAATGCATTTCTTGCACCTGCAGACTGGCCCCCTAGTGTTATATTCCCTGGATTCCCCCCAAAGCAAACAATGTTTTTGTGCAGCCACTTTAGCGCATGAAGAACATCGAGGAGACCGTAATTTCCTGAGTCATCCAAGGGGTCCCCGGTTCGGAGTGAGGGATGCCGGAAAAATCCCATTGCTCCTAAACGGTAGTTCACTGTAACCACTATACTATTTGTCTTACACGCCAATTCTCCACCTTGAAAATCCCGTCCTGAACCCCCAATATTTCCGCCGCCGTGGAGGAAGACGAATACGGGTAAGCCTGCCTCGGTATGATCCGGTCGCCAAATATTCAAAAAGAGGCAATCTTCACTGCCGTCAGGTTCCCCTTGAATGAATTGGACACTGTTATTCTTGAAATCGCTTGCAGGAAATACACCTGTCCAAGCTTCTATCTCACGTGGTGCCTTCCATCTGAGCTTATGTATGGGGGGTTCCGCATAAGGAATCCCTAACCATGCGATCGCCCCAAGTTCTGGCAGACGTATGCCCTTAAGCTGACCGCTGGAGACTGTAATAATTTCTTCCATTGGTTCTTGTGTGCTCATTTATAGTTCCCCTTTCTCCTGCAGATTCTTATGTATTTTTAATTCTCTTTATTATAGTGTTCTGCTATGATGATGAAAAATATATTATTATATATAAAATACATAACTCTAAGGTTATAGAAGAGGGTGGTTTCGTTGGATTTACTTTCGCTTCGGTACTTTCAAACGGTTGCAAAGCTTGAGAATATGACCCGGGCAGCCGAAATACTCCAAATCTCACAGCCTGCTATAAGTAAAATGATCAAAAATCTTGAGGACGAATTAAACGTCAAATTGTTTGATCGCACAGGAAAATACATTCGATTAAATGAATACGGGAAGCGGTTTCTTGTAAAAGTTGATTCAGCCCTACAAACGTTAGAGGAGGGGAAAACAGAGCTATTGGACTTGTCTGAGAGACCGACAGGAACTGTGGTGATTTTTATCCAAGCGGGTTCCTATTTGCTTCCGGATATGATCACATTATTTCGTCAGAAGTACCCGGAAGCTCAATTCAAGCTATTGCAGCAAGATCAGGAGATCTCACGTTATCCGGCTTTTGATTTGTGTATTTCTTCTACTCCGCTCAAGATTCCAGGAACAGCGTCCACACCGGTAGTAACGGAAGAAATCATGCTGGCGGTTCCTAATGAGCACAGGCTCGCAACCCGTAAAAGTGTACGTCTGAATGAACTCGCGGAAGACGGCTTTATTAGTTTGAAAATAGGCAAGCAGCTGCGTGAAACGACGGATTCTCTCTGTCACGCCGCCGGATTTGCTCCGCGTATCATTTATGAATGCGATGAGCCTTCGATGGTACGCAGTCTAGTCCGTTCGGGACTAGGGGTTTCTTTTATCCCCGCTGTAACTTGGGGTGGTTCTCAAGGATCCTCAGTGGTACTTCTTCCCATTGAAGAACCCATAAGCACCCGCACCATTGAAATCTCATGGTATACCAACCGGTACATGACTAATGTCGCTAAAAAGTTCAAGGCCTTTGTTGAGGATTATTACAAGCAGTTAGAAGAAGACAAATTAAAAAATGAGTCAACTAACCCTAAGGCTTAATTGACTCATTGTCAGCAACGCTAATCATTTAATCCCTTGCCCTCAAGGATTTGCGGGATGAATTTTTCAATTCGGGATACGCGGGTTTTGGATTGTTTGGCTTGAGAAAAATGATAAATATATGCGTTTTGCCGTCCAGGCGTTAAGGCTTCAAAAGCAGTTTTTAAGCCAGGAAGTTCAGTGAATTTGTTCTTAAGCTCTTCAGGAATGAGGTAATCCTCTTTCTTTTTTAATTCGACTTCCAAACCCGCTTTTTCAACTTCTATGGCATTTTGAATGTAGGCTTTCAGAACAGCTTCCATTTCAACGATTTGTTGCACATTCGTAAACCGAATTTGGCGCGCTGCCTGCACATTTTCTGTTTGTTGAATTAGAATCCCATTGGGATCCTGTAACAAGGCACCTTTGTGAAAGAGAAGCGCACAATATTCTTTAAATCCATGAATTAATACTATGTTTTTATCATCAAATGTGTAACATGGATGCATCCACTTATAATCTTCGGTCAGCCCGCAATCAAGCACGATCGTTCTCAACTGCTCATATTCTTCCCGCCATTGTTTCGCTTTACTTAAGAATTTATCAACCCTAGGATTCAATACTTTATTTGTCATAAAAAACACCCGTCTTCATCATAATTTTCAATACAATTTTGCTGTTTTTTTATGGAATGTACAGTCGTAATCTTCTGAGAATGGGCAACCTATGTTGTCTCCCGTTCGATCAGTTGGAACGATAGGGGCTGCAGCTCCATATCCAGTCCTAGCAGGGTTGGAGCCAGCAGAAGAAAGGCGTTCTCCGCCTGTCCCGCAATCGGATTCCGAACAGTGGTAATTCCGAGCGTCTGCGACAGCTCCGAATTATCAAAACCAATGATGGCTAGATCATGGGGCACATCCAGCTGCTGTCTACGCGCTTCGCTCAGAACGCCCACCGCCACCAAATCATTGGAGCACAGAATAGCATCCGGCAGATCGGGTTGTCCAATTAGGGTTCGCACCAATTGCTCTCCGTCACGGATTCCATAAATCGTGGAGTAATACCATTTCTCAACGATGGGAAGATTATATTTGGCCATGATTTGCTCATAAGCTAGTCGTCTACTCTGGGTATTTATGCTGCTTGGGCGGCCAAAAGCATTAGCGATACGCGTATAACCCCGCTCTATTAAATGCTCTAGAGCGAGTGCATATCCGTCATATTGGTTCATGGCAACTGACGGGATTTCAGGATGGTCCATACGTTGCCAAGACACAATCGGGCCGTATTTGCAGTAGGAAGTTATGACATTTTTATCGTTAACAGCGGTCAGAATAAGCAGAGCGTCGACTCTTTTTTGTTTGAGATCCTCAAAGGCCTGAAGTTCCTTTTGCTTATCACCGCCGGTGGTATAAATAATCGTCTGATACCCGTAACGGCCGGAAATTTCGACGAAGCTGTTCATGAAGCACAAAATAAGCTCGTTGAGGTCTAAGGTAATCATGCCGATTTGCTGGGTTTGGCCTTTGGATAAAGATATGGCATTCCGATTGGGAACATAGTCCGTCTCTTTCATAATGGCGAGAATTTTCTCCCTAGTTTCCTTGCTGACATGGGGAGAATCGTTCAGGACTCGGGATACCGTAGCTTTGGAAAAGCCCGACAGCTTAGCAATTTCGTCAAGTGTGGACATCGGCTTATCTCCTTTGCAAGATTAATCCTTGACATGTAACGCGTTCCAAGGTTTAGGATTCGGATTAGAGCAGTAAACCTATACTATCACAATAGCAAAGGCGGGAAGAAATATGAACTTACAATTTCCAGAAGGATTCCTATGGGGTGGGGCTGTAGCCGCTAACCAGCTTGAAGGGGCATATCAGGATGATGGCAAAGGCTGGTCTACTCAAGATGTCATGCCGCATGGCATTAAGTCTGCGCCTACAGAAGTTCCTACCGACGATAACATGAAGTTGATTGGTATCGATTTCTATCACCGATATAAAGAAGATATTAAGCTGTTTGCGGAAATGGGCTTTAAAGTATTCCGGACGTCTATTGCCTGGTCCCGGATTTTTCCGAAAGGGGACGAGCTGGAGCCGAATGAACAAGGCTTGCAGTTCTACGACGACCTGTTCGATGAGTGTCATAAATACGGCATTGAGCCGCTAGTTACGATCTCCCATTATGAGACTCCGCTGCATTTGGCACGAGAGTATGATGGATGGGTCAACCGTAAAATGGTGGATTTTTATGAGCGTTATGTGAGAACGATCTTTAATCGTTACAAGAACAAGGTTAAATACTGGCTGACCTTCAACGAGATCAATTCTATCCTAGAGTTCCCATTTATGAGTGGCGGAATCAATACTCCATTGGAGAAATTGAGTAAGCAGGATCTGTATCAGGCCATTCACCATGAGTTCATTGCAAGTGCTTTGGCGGTAAAAATCGGTCATGAGATCAATCCTGATTTTAAAATAGGCTGTATGGTACTGAGCATGCCAATTTATCCGCTCACTCCGCATCCGGACGATTTGATCAAGGTGATGCAAAGCGATCACAAAAATATGTTTTTTGCGGATGTTCATAGCAGAGGTTATTATCCAGGATATATGAAACGGTTCTTTAAGGAACATGGAATTCACATTCATTTCGAGCCAGGGGACGAAGAAATTCTGAAGCATACCGTGGATTTCATATCGTTCAGTTACTATATGAGCACATGTGAAACGGCTGATCCGGAGAAACAGATCAGAGGAGAAGGAAACCTGCTGGGCGGGGTGCCGAATCCGTATCTGGAAGCGAGCGAATGGGGTTGGCAGATCGATCCGCAGGGCTTGCGTTATGTGATGAATATGTTCTATGACCGATACCAAAAACCGCTGTTTATTGTGGAAAATGGCCTTGGCGCCGTCGATCAGCTGGTTGTAGACGGGAACGGTGAGAAGATAGTAAACGACGATTACCGGATCAATTATTTGCGAGATCATTTGGTTCAAGTAGCGGAAGCTATTGCCGATGGCGTGGAAGTTATGGGATACACAAGCTGGGGTTGCATCGACTTGGTTAGCGCAACAAGCGCCGAGCTGAAGAAACGTTATGGTTTCATTTATGTAGATCGTCATGATGATGGTTCAGGTACACTGGACAGATACCGTAAGAAGTCCTTCCACTGGTACAAAGAAGTAATTGAGTCTAACGGACAAAGCCTGTTCTAATAAAAAAGTCCTGATAATCAAGTTATTCTTGATCTATCAGGGCCTTTTTTTTGTTATCCAATATTATACAGACCTTGGTTTATTGTTGACATCATTAATTGAACATGTTAATTTGTAAATAATAAATTAATCGGATATCAGGATTGCTACTGCATAGCAGGCAAAACCTAAGTTTCATTTATGATTACGGGATAATCTCTCTCGTACATAGATGTGATTTAGGTTTTTTTGTGTTCCCTGATATCCGTGATTAATTGATCTGTTACAAAGGGGTGTATAAAAATGAGTTATGAACAGCTAAGTAAAGACATTATCCAATCTGTCGGTGGGGAGAAAAATATTAACAATGTGATTCATTGTGCCACGCGACTAAGATTCACACTTAACGATGAGCAAAAAGCTGATAAAGAAAATTTGGAGAAAATGAAAGGGATTATTGGGGTAGTTAGCAAAGGGGGGCAATTTCAAGTTATAGTGGGTACCCATGTTGCTGATGTGTATAAAGAAATTGCCAAATCCATATCCCCTAACAGTGACTCTGGCGAGAACAAGGTAAAGAAACCTATAGGGACTTTGATTTTTGATGTTATTTCTAGAAGCTTTTCGCCTCTGATTGGTGCTTTAGCAGGTGCGGGTATGTTGAAAGCGCTATTAACCGTACTTGCTTCGTTACATGTTCTAAGTGCGGATAGTGAAACTTACAAAGTATTAGCCGGCGCTAGTAATGCCGTGTTTTATTTTCTACCTATTTTCTTAGGAATTACGTTATCGATTAGGTTGGGTGTGAATGCTTATGTGGGTGGTAGTATCGGTGCGGCCTTACTTGAGCCTAATATTACGGGATTAGCAAGTGTTGAATCTCCACATTTTTTAGGTATTCCTTTAGTAATTTCGGACTATTCATCAAGCGTATTTCCGATTTTTATCGCCATCTGTATATACGCTTTATTGGATAAGCAGCTAAGAAAGTTTATACACAAGGATTTGCAGATGTTCTTAGTCCCTATGATATGTTTGATTGTGATTGTACCGTTAACTATTTTAGCGTTCGGACCGTTTGGCGTGAATGTAGGGAATTTAATTGGAGACGCTATTTTGTTCCTCAGTACGAAAAGCGGTATTGTTACGGGAGCAATTGTGGGAATAGCTTGGACGTATTTGACTGTGCTCGGATTGCACTGGGGACTTGTGCCAATTATTCTTGAGAACATTGCTAAGGGTGGAGATCCGATATATGCAATGGCCGGCATGGCCATCTTCGCTCAGCTGGGTGTAGCGTTGGGGATCTTCCTGAAAACAAAGGACAAACAGTTGAAAACATTGGCCGGCAGTACATTTATACCAGGCGCGCTTTCAGGTGTAACAGAACCTATTATTTACGGATTGCTGACTCGTTACAAACGGACTTTCATTTATGTAACCATTGCCGGCGGAGTAGGTGGAGCACTTAGTGGTCTTTTCAAAGTGAAGATGGAAGTCTTCGCATTTGTCAGCGTATTAAGTCTTCCTGCATTCTCTCCGCTGGCGGTTCAAGCGATTATAGCAGGAGTGACCATTGTATTGGCTATGGTAATTACCATGGTATTTGGTTATGAAGATAAAAAGAAAGTGAATATTGTAGAAGAAAAAACGAATACTGAAAAAAGCGAAGTTATCCTCCCTCACGCCGTTAAAAGTTCAACCGTTGTAAGCCCTCTGGCTGGTAACGTAATCCCGTTAACCTCAGTAGATGATGCTGCCTTTGCTTCTGAAGCAATGGGTAAGGGGATTGCAATTGAACCCACAGAAGGTAAGCTTTATTCACCGGTAAGTGGAGTTGTATCCACTATTTTCAGAACAGGTCATTGTATTGCGGTAGTATCAGATGAGGGTGTTGAGGTCTTGATTCATATCGGTATAGAAACCGTGAAGCTAAAAGGTAAATACTTTGATGTGAAAGTGCAAGAAGGCGCAACAGTTAAACAGGGTGAGCTATTGATTGAGTTTGATTTTGAACAAATAAAAAATGAAGGTTATCAATGCACAACGCCGATAATTATTACCAATACGGCTAATTATAGTGATGTGATTGGTACCAATAAAACAGCTATTACACCGGGTGAAGATCTGCTGACTGTTGTAGTGTGATCTATTGAAGAGTTATAAGGTATGAATGGAATCGATCTCTTAGCACTGCTACTTAGAGATCGATTTTTTATTATAGAATACTATAAAAAAGTGCTAGCTTCGTAAAAATGAAAAGGTAAGGAGCTGTAATATGCGGATCGAAAAAGTGTTAAACAACAATGTTGTTACTGTCATAGATGAACAAAATTTTGAACTAGTAGTCATGGGAAGAGGACTGGCCTTTAAGAAAAAACGTGGAGACTTTTTAGAAGAAGATAAAATTGAAAAGATATTCACTTTAAGCAATCAAAAACTTTCAGATAAGCTAAAAACGCTGCTTTCCGAGATTCCAATCGAGCACATGGAGCTCTCAGAAGAGATTATCAACTTCGCCAAACTGCAGCTCGGTAAAATGCTGGATGACAGTATTTATGTTAGTCTGACAGATCATATCAGTTTTGCGCTGGAGAGATTCTCAAAAGGGATGAAGATTAAAAACGCCATGCTTTGGGAAATCAAAAAATTCTATAAAGAAGAATATGAGGTTGGGAAAGCTGCGCTTCAAATAATACATTCCAAGCTCGGAGTCAGACTTCCCGAAGATGAGGCTGGACATATTGCTCTCCATCTGGTGAATGCTGAACTAAATGAAGAGATGCCTAACATGGTGAATATCACCAAGATCATGAACGACATCCTAAATATCGTGAAGCGCCATTTTAGGCTAGAGTACGACGAGGAGTCCCTTGCTTATTACCGTTTTATCACTCATTTGAAATTTTTTGCACAACGTCTCATCAACGGTACTCCACCTCCTGATAATGAGAATGGTTTATTTATTTTGGTAAAGCAGCAGTATAGGGAAGCTTTCGCAAGCGTTGAGAAAATTAAAATCTATATTGATAAAACATACAATCGGGAGTTAACAAATGATGAAATGCTGTATCTGACCATACACATTGAAAGAATTACAAACCAGATCATGGAGTAGGTACGGTTAAACATTAAATTTTAACTTTGACTTTCGGGAGAATCACGTATAAGATTACTAATATGTTTTCTATGATAATCATTATCAATAGATTGATAACTGTTATCATAGAATCAACTTCGAACGTTGAATCCAGGGGGATAAAGTAAATGCACAAAAGGTTAATTAGTTTATTTATGGTTGTTGCTATCATATTGGTCGTATCAGGCTGTGGTACTAACCAAAAGAATAATTCAACATCGAACGCGGGAGCAACTGACAAACCAGCTGCTGAAAACGCGGGCAGTGAATCTACAAGCGGTCCTATTGTATTAAAAGATTCTAAAGGCGAGATTACGCTGGACAAACCTGCGCAAAAAGTTGTGGTATTGGAATGGACCTTTACGGAGGATGTTATTGCACTGGGAGTGCAGCCAGTAGGTAACGCAGATAACGAAAACTATAAGCTGTATGTGACTTCTGAAGCACCACTTGATGCAAACGTGACTGATGTTGGTTCCCGTGACGAGCCAGATCTGGAGACGATTGCTTCATTAAAGCCTGATCTGATTATTGCCAATACGGGTGGGCATGAAGGAATTTATGATCAACTTAAAAGTATCGCTCCAACACTGATTTTCGGCCTATATCCAAATGAAGGAGAAGGCAATCAGTACACGCTGATGGAAGATACTTTCAAAACGATTGCAGCGGCAGTAGGCAAAACAGCAGAAGCTGATAAGGTTCTTGCTGATTTGGATGCACATTATGCAGATGCAAAAGTAAAGCTGGCTGATGCAGGCAAAGAAGGCTTGAACTATGTACTGACACAAGCATACAGCTACCAGAATGCGGCAACGATGCGTCTTTTTACAGATAATTCACTTGCGGTACAAACTTTGGATCGGATCGGTCTGAAAAACGACTGGAAACCCGAAAATTTCGAAGTTTACGGATTCAGCACCTCTACAGTTGAAGCATTGCCTGCGGTTCAGGATACAAATCTGATCTATATCGTCCAAGAGGATGATAATATTTTCACGAAAGAACTGAAGGATAATTCCGTTTGGAATGGCCTTAATTTTGTGAAAGAGAATCGCACCTTCGGATTGAGCAGTACTACTTGGGTGTTCGGCGGCCCGATCTCCTCCAAAGTTATCGTGGATGAAGTTGTAAATACATTAACGAAATGAGTGCGGTTATGAACGAAAAGAGTAGCAAAGAAGCCTCTATCGGCATGAACTGGCGGATCATTGGAATATTTGGGGGCGGCTTTGCCGTCCTCTTCATTCTGTTCGTTTTAAGTTTAGGCTTTGGGGAAGCCAAGATCCCTGCAGCTACTGTTATAGATGGCTTACTGAATCGCCAAGATATAATGGAACATAATCTGCTCTGGGATATCCGCATGCCACGTACAGTTATTGGTCTGCTGGCCGGGGCTGCTCTGGCTGTGGCTGGGGCATTATTGCAAACTATAACGAAGAACCCGCTTGCTTCCTCAGATACACTTGGGATTAATGCCGGGGCATACTTTATGGTCGTGCTTGGTATGGTAGCTTTTCCTGCTTTGCAGCATGAGTTTCCATTTTTGCTCGCAGTTGCAGGGGGACTGCTTGCTGCTTTAGCCGCTTATTTATTGAGTGGAGGCAAGGCGGCCACACCTGTTCGGCTGGCTTTGTCAGGTATGATCGTCTCCATGGTGCTCGGAGCGTTTACATCGGCCATACATATTTTTAAAAGAACAGAAACACAAAATCTGTTTTTATGGGGTTCAGGTTCCCTAATCCAGTTGGATTGGGACGGTGTTATATATGCCTGGCCTTTTGTCGTAGTGCTGCTATTGGCAGCGATATTTGCCGGCAGACAATTTGATGCGCTGGAGCTCGATGAGTCAACCGCCCGTTCACTTGGACAGCGAGTAGGGTTAATTCGGGCGACAGGACTTGGCCTATCGGTATTAATGGCTGCGGTTGTAGTCAGCGTGGTTGGACCGATTGGCTTCGTCGGCTTAGTGGCTCCCCATCTCGTCAGACTTAGTGGGATTCGCAAGCATCGCCTGCTCATTCCTGCAAGCGCGTTGTGGGGAGCATTGCTCATCACGGCAGCGGATACGCTTGCGCGTGTAGTGCGAAGCAGTGTGGGTGAAATGCCTGTTGGTGCAGTTATGGCGATTATTGGAGCTCCGTGGCTCATTTGGCTGGTACTCACCAAGATGAAAAATATATCGGGCTCAGGCACTGGCCAATCATCGATGAGTATCGGTGGGGCGGGACTGCGTCTGCGCTTTGTGCCGACAGCTATATTTATGACCGTGCTGCTGATTGTTATTATCCTCGTAAGCTTATCGTTTGGGGGAACAAAAATACCGATCAGCGAATTGCTGAGCAGTCTGTTCCATAGGGGGGATCAATCCTATTCCGTCCTGCTGAATTTAAGACTTCCCCGTACACTCGTAGCGGCTGCAGGAGGGATCGCACTTGCAATCAGTGGTGTACTGATTCAAAGTGCTGTTCGGAATCCATTGGCAGATGCCTCTATTATTGGTGTAACCTCAGGGGCTGGCTTTGGTGCTTTGGCCGTAATGATCGTTTGGCCAGCCTTAACGGTATTCGCAGTTCCGCTTGCCGCAATCGTGGGTGGGGCACTGGCTGCAGCTTTTGTCTTTTCTATGGCTTGGCGCAGGTCCTTGAATCCATCGGTTCTGATCTTGCTTGGAATCGCAGTCTCTGCAATTGCCTCTGCGGGAATCCAGGTCATGATCGTCAAAGGAAGTTTATGGAGCAGTAGCTCCTTAATTTGGTTAACGGGTTCGACTTATGGACGAAGCTGGAATCAATTTTACATCTTATTTGTATTCCTGCTTGTACTTGTTCCGATTGCATACTATTTGGGTCGAAAATGCGATTTGTTGGCATTTGGTGACGAGAGTTCAACAGGATTGGGCTTGCCGGTTCGAGGAACGCGGCTTTGGGCTATGATTATCGGCGTTTTGCTTGCAGCGGGAGCCGTTGCAAGTGTGGGAACAATTGGCTTTCTCGGACTCATGGCGCCGCATGCGGTGCGGATGATGATTGGTCATCATACGAGACGCTCGATTGTTTTGTCAGGATTACTTGGCGGCTTGATGCTCGTCATTGCCGATACGCTCGGAAGAACCATAATGGCGCCGAAAGAAATCCCTTCAGGCCTTATTATTATGCTGATTGGGGCTCCGTATTTCTTGTTTCTAATGTACCGGTCACAGGTTAGAAAAGTGTAGATTTTGTTATAAGAAAAAATCAGGGGGTGCCCCAGCAGCCGTAAAATGGCTGCTGGGGCACCCCTGATTAATTAGAGCTTACTCCATCTAGAACGCCTCAAACATCGTTTCATTCGTTTAAGATTTCCCCCCCTTACGCTACAGCTATCGGACACAGATGACCTTAAACGCAGCTTTATTTCGCATTTGAAGTGACAACGGACCGCATAGTCGCTATTGGCATGAAAAGCACCCGATTTGCCCTTCTTCCTATGAAATAACGTGACTGGAGTCCGAAACCAAGCTCCAAAGGCTAAAAATCCGCATATAAAGTCATCTGAGTCCTTAAGCCTCAACGAATGATGACAATTTATTGGTGCAGGCCACCAATGCCCATAAACAAAAGGCAGCGATTCTCCCATACCGGGGAAAGCTGCTTTTTTAATTGGATATTATCGATTTGTGAACAATTATTTAACTATTATTCTTAATTTTGTATATTTCCGTTTGCTAGTTTATACTTTAATCTTATGCTGTAGAATTTTGGAAATAAGGAGTGGGATTATGTGAGGCTCTTCGACAGAAAAGGTGTACAAGACGGCAGCAAAACTATTAACAACTCTGGCGAATTAAGAATCAATATTTTTTTCTTTAGCACTTTTATTATTTTTTGTGTGATTATCCTACGCCTTGCGGTCTTGCAATTTGTCGAAGGACCTACGTTATCTGAAGCTGAGGCTAATCGGGATACGAAAATAGTGGCATTATCGGCATTGAGAGGGAATATCCTCGCTGCTGATGGAGAGAAATTAGCATACTCAACGCCCGTTCAATCTTTGTACCTTACTTTGGATAAGGAATATACCGCAACAAAAACAGATAAAACTACGAAAAAAGTTACCTTAACTGCTGAGGCAAATAATAAATCAAAGACACTCGCCAGCAAGTTAGCAGAAGCCTTCGGAACTTATGGTGATCCTAATGAGAAAAAACTAACCACAGAAGAGATCCTGGAGTCTATGGATTTATATTCAAAAAAACTCTCTGGTTATATAGCGCGAAGAATTAAATCAGGTTTAACTAAGAAAGAAATCGCTTATTTTTTAGAACACAAAAACGAATATCCAAACCTTGAAGTGATAGAGGAAAGCAGCAGGCATTATGATACCGATACGGTGGCTGTACAAGCTGTTGGCTACGTGAAATTTTTCAAATCCTCTACCAGTTTAGATCTTTATAAGGATGTACTTCAGGCGATGAAAAATAATCAGAACCCTGGACTTAACTATAAAGAGGATGAGCTAGTAGGCTTTGATGGCTTGGAGCTGCAATACCAGGAGGAGCTTCGGGGACAGAATGGTTATAAGGAAGTTTCCGTAGATCCGCAGAACATGGCAGAAAAAATTGTAAGTATTGAACCCCCGGTCAAAGGAAGCACTATCTGGACTACCCTTAATAAAAAAATTCAGCTAAAGACCGAAGAAGCCATTAAAGATCAGATTCAGTGGTTGCATTCACACACCGTTCAGGGAGAAACACATCCTGATGCTTTAACAGGTTACGCTGTGGCCATGGAAGTGGATACAGGTAATGTTATTGCTATGGCAAGTATGCCTGACTATGATACCAACAGCTGGGCTACGGGTTCGATCTCTCCAGAGGTGTATAAAAAAATTGAAAAGCATTACCAAAATGGAACAATAACTCCATACTCATCAGGAAGATCAGGGCATAATTTTGAATCTACCGTGCTGCTCGGTTCGACTATAAAACCATTGAGTGTGTTAATTGGCTTAAAAGAGGGCTTTATAAGTACTTCTTCTACTTATCAAGATAAGGGGATCACCTCATTTGGTAGAGAAGGACATGAGACTAATGTAAGGAACTCATCCAATCATGTATACGGCTCTTTGTATCCTTATACAGCCATTGAAAAATCTTCAAACGTATATATGGTTGATATGATCGGGAAAAAATTGTACGAAAAATACAAGTCTAAGGGCATCGGGGTATGGGACACATATATGAAAGAATTCGGTCTAGGTGTTCCAACTGGGATAGGTTTACCAAGGGAATACTTGGGTGATTTGAATTATAAAGCTGAAGCTAAAGCGGGTTCAGTTCAGTCGGCACTTGTTTATGCTTCTTTTGGGCAGCAGGGACGTTATACCGTTCTTCAGTTGGCGCAATATGCGGCTACACTAGCCAATGAAGGGCAACGAATCAAACCACAGCTAGTAAGCAAGATCACGGACTCCAAAGGTAAAGTTATCAAAGAATTCAAACGGGAAGTGCTTGATGAAGTGACTACTTTCGATAAATCCTATTGGCGGGAGATAAAGAAAGGGATGAACAGTGACGTTAAAAGTGCCTTCGGTGATTTTCCCTATGATTTTGCACGTAAAACAGGGACTTCACAACAGACGGATAGTAAAAACATAAACCGTGATAACGGGGTGTTTATAGCTTTTGCACCACGTGAAAATCCAAAACTTGCTGTAGCTGTAGTTATTCCTGAAGGCGGATTTGGATCTAGCAGTGCAGCACCTGTAGCGAGAAAAATTTTTGATGCTTATGATTGGGAGTACGGATTGGATGGAATTCCGAAGAAAAATGTGGATAAAAGTATCAGTGAATAACACAAAGGAGAGAGCGCACACTGCGCTTTCTTTTTCTTTTTACAGAGCGGTTTGTGGCGGATCGAAGGAACGGGTTCCAGATTAAAATATTGTAACCATAAATCGTGAAACTTTTATCCTAGTAGGAGCGTCAAAAGGTTAGGAAAAAAATGTATTCGTCATTCCAGGAGGGTGAATCTGTGAAGAAGTTATGGATTTCTATTTTAGTGGGCTTATTAGTTTTGCCGATGATGTTTCAATCTTCAGTGAAAGCTGCTACTGCGCCCATCAGTATTTTTATTGATGGGGTTCGATTGTCCACAGATCAAGCACCGGTGATGGTAAATGGACGGACGATGGTACCCCTACGGGCAATCTTTGAAGCCTTTAATGCCACCATCAAGTGGAATCAGAAAACACAAACTGTAACTGCAACTAAAGATGATACAACGATTATGTTAAAGATTGGCTCAAAGACAGCCACGATTAACAATAAAGCTGTAACTCTAGATGTGCCGGGTCAGAATTTAAAAGGAAGAACGATGGTTCCTACACGGTTTGTAAGTGAGTCATTGGGTCATGATGTGGGTTGGAATTCAAGTACCAAAGTGGTGACCATAACGACTTCCGGCGGTAAAACTGGAACTGTAAATCCGGCATCGAATGTACAGTTAAAGGATGTAAGTGATAACGGTGACGGCCGTGATCTCCAGGTCAGCTTCACCCAATCTTCTAATGAAGCTCTTGTGGATCATTACCGGGTAATGATTGTAAAGGCTTGGAGCGCTTTTAATATCTCATCTGCACAAAAGGTTACATCCGCCAATTATTCTACTGTTTTAGCTACAGGCACTAATCCTACGATTAGAATGACTGCAAATTCAAGGGATGTTGATGGTGATCTCATTAAAGGTAATCAAACTTATGTAGCTTATGTTTTCGCAGTGGGCAAAGGTAATAATACCAGCGCTCTTTCGTATAGTTCTGCGACTATATCGCTTAATACTAATACCGTAGTCGTTGCTCCAAGTAATGTACAAGTAAATGATGTGAGCGATTATAGTGATGGCCGCGATTTAGCCGTAAGTTTTAATAAGGTATCGGATGAATCCAAGGTGAGTTCTTACCGGATATTTGTAGTCAAAGCTACTAATTATTCTTCTTTTAATTTGGCGGCAGCAAATGCTGTTAGCAGTTCAAATTACACACAGGTCAACAAAACAGGTTCCAATATCACCCAGATCTTATCGTCTGGAGCAAGGGATGTGGATGGTGCCCTCATTAAGACGGGAGTTGGTTACCGTGTGTTTGTTATGGGTGTAGATAGTGGCAGTAATACAGCCAATAATCTATTGTCTGCTGCTTCAACTGCGATTACGCTGTCCTCGGTCAATGTCTCTAATTTAAGTGTAAGCGACGTTAGTGACTTTGGAGATGGCCGGGATTTAAAAGTATCCTTTACCCACGCTACAGATGAAACGTATATTAGCCAGTACCGGATTCTAGTTGTGCCTACAGCTTATTCCAACAACTTTAGTTTATCTGAGGCGAATAATGTCTCCAGCTCTTACTACACAACGGTGAGCACAACAGGATCTAGCACCAGTCAAGTGTTAGCCTCGTCAGCAAGAGACGTGCGTGGTAATTTGATTAAGAATGGAACACCTTACAGAGTGTATGTGTTAACGATTGGAAGCGGGAAGAATTTGGGCACCAACATTCTCTCAACGGAGTCAACATTAATTACGTTGGCTGTTGACTACAATGTGAGTGCTGTCTACAATTTGGATGTAAGCGACGTAAATGACTATGATGATGGCCGTGATTTAAGAGTATCCTTTGACCACGCTACGAATGAAACGTATATTAGCCAGTATCGAATCCTGGTTGTACCTACTTCCTATTACAACAGCTTCAGTTTATCTGACGCCAATAATGTGTACAGTTCCAACTACACAGCAGTGAGCACAACAGGATCCAGCACCAATCAAGTGTTAACCTCGTCATCAAGGGACGTGCGCGGTAATCTGATAAAGAGTGGAATCAATTACAGAGTATATGTATTAACCGTCGGAAGCGGGAATTACTCGGGCAGCAATGTTCTTTCTTCTGGTTCACCTTTAATTACGTTGAATGTAGATTACAAATTGGCTCCTATTTCGAGCTTGGATGTAAGGGACGTTAATGATTACGAAGACGGCCGGGATTTGAAAATATCCTTTAACCATGCCACGGATGAAACGTACATTAGCCAGTATCGAATCCTGATTGTACCTATTTCCTATTACAGCAGCTTTAGCTTAACCCAGGCAAATGCGGTTTCTAGCTCCAATTATACTGCGGTAGGCACTTCAGGAAATAATACCAGTCAAGTCTTGGATTCTTCAGCCAGAGACGTAAACGGAAATTTAATAAAGAGTGGAATCAGTTACAGAGTGTATGTGTTAACGATTGGCAGCGGCAAGTACTCAGGCACTAATGTGTTGTCCTCAGAGTCGAATGCCATAACTTTATCCACTAAGCTGCCGGTAACCTCTGTCACCAATGTAACGTACAGTGTGGATGAGGGTAAAATACTAGTAAGTTTCAACCGTTCCTCTAACGAGTCTAACATTTCGGAATATCGAATTCTGGTGGTTCCATCCAAACAAGGTTTTGGTTCAGCGGAAGCAATTGAGGTGAAATCCTCGTATTATACGTCGATAACGCCTAACGGAACGAATCCTACAATTGTAGCCTCGAGAAGAGATGTTAATGGTGCATTAATTGTTAAGGGTGTTAAATATAAAGTATATGTTCTTGCGGTAGCCAATAATAATGGCGTGCAGAGTGGTGGTCTTTCGGATTCAACGGAAGAGATTGAAATATAAGGATAAGGAATAAAGGCATTATAATATAAGGCAAAAAACCTTCATTGAGCACTGGGCTTGATGAAGCGTTTTTTTGCCTTGTTTTTTTGTTTTCTATTTTAATAAAAATAGGGTTGCGATTATACACATTTAAAACATTTGGTTTAACCTATTGGAAGCGCTATAATTGAAAATAATTACATGCTTAAGGAGTCTATCATGAAAAGAGGCAGGATATTCTACAAGATTTTTGTTCCTATTCTGGTGCTGGGAATTGGCCTGGTTATTAGCTTCGGAGGCTATATTTATCTGACGACGATTAATTCGGTAAATGAAAGAGTAGCGGATGATAAACAGAGTTTAATTACCCAAATTAAAAACACCCTGGAACAGAAAATTCAGACCATCGAATACGCTTTTAATACTTACAGTACCACCAGTTCCTTCAGGGAGGTCGTGCAAAATCCGATCACTGAGCAGGATTTTGAGAAGTATCGCGAGATTAACTCTCAGCTTAACTACATTGCCAGCATGGGGATGGATTTTGTTAATTATTCTCTAATCAGTTTGGAGCAGAAATGGCAGATTTCCAATGGTAAGCTTTCACATTTAACGGAAGAAGAGAGCAGGACTCTTTATGAGAGCTATATCAATAACCGTAGCCGGGGGTTATTTTGGGTGAAGACGGATAAAGGCATCCGCTTTGTAAATACCCTGCCGGTATTCTCACAGACCAAACAGGCGATTGCCCTATCTGATATATCCCTTCAGACCTTGCAGAGCACCCTTCAGACCGAAGGAAACACACCGGTGTTTATTCTTAACCGGGAGGGTGAGCTTTTATATGAGTCGGAAACTGGAAAGTCCCTGCTGACTAATAATCAACTTAGCCATATCACTAATGTTGCCGGAGGCGGAGGGCAATTGGGGACGATTGCCATGGAGCGGGCTGATCACCAATCGATAAAAGCAATTTATGCTAAATCAGCTTATAATAATTGGATTTACGTAACTATTTTGGATAAATCAGAAATTTCTGATGCACTAAAGACAACCCGATTCGGGATTGTGATGATGGTACTGCTAATTACGTTGTTGATTGCGGTAGTCGCTTATGTGATCTCTTTGTATTTCACCAAGCCATTCCGGCAGATCCAGCGCCGATTATTGCCTGCCAATGCGGAGCTAGAGCCTAAGAATGAGGTAGACTGGATTATTAATTCGATTGATACCATCTTATCGGAGAAAGAAAGCCTAGAGGGTCTGATTGAGTCTGAGATGCCTAAGTTGGAAACTCAGTTTATTCTAAATCTATTTCGTAGCCGGATATCCCAAGAAGAGCTTAATCTGGGTTTACCTCGTTTCGGTTATGAGCTGTCACAGAATTCGGTGTACGCAACACTGCTAATACAGCTGGATAACTATGGGGAACGGCAGGCTAGCGATAAGGATCTTCTGCTTGTGGCGGTTAACAAACTGGTGGAAGAGCTGATTCCGCAGGAGAAGCGGATGATTCCTATCCTACTAAATGACCGTACACAAGCGACCATCCTGATCTTTGAGGGAGCAAATGAACAGGAGAACCGGAGAATAGCACTGGACTATGCCAAGACAATTATTCGAACAGCTAGAGAAATCCTGAAACTATCTATTAGCGTTGGAATCAGCAATTTTTATGATAATTTATTGTTTAGTAGGGAAGCTTGCGAGATGAGTAAGCAGGCGCTGCATCATCGTTTAAATCTGGGAAAAGAGTCTATCATTTTCTATGAGGATATATCGAAGGTGATCTCGGGTCCAGTTCTATTGCATTATCCGTCTGAGTTTGAGTCCCAGTTATTTGACGCGATTCGGATTGGAGATGAAGAACAAGTCTCCTGTTCTCTGTATCCATTACTCGGGGAAATGATGAAGCACAGTAAGAACCCTTTGAATTTCGAAGTCACATTAATACGTTTCGTCAACAATCTGATTCAGCTGGAGCAGCTGCTGGGTGTAGAGGTTCTGCTGACAGAGGACAATTCTACGTTGTATCACCGATTGTTAGACATCCGTAATCCGGAAGAGATCGAACGCATTTTGGTAAAAGAAGTTATCCATCCGATGGTGACCAGTGTTAAGGAGAAGACAGACCGTCAGTTCCGCCTCTTATCTGATAAAATTGCGGTGATTGTCCGCTCGGAATTTGATCAGGACTTAACGTTAGAATTAATCGGTGATCGCCTCCATTATAGTCCGAACTATTTAAGCAGTATTTTCAAAAAAGAGTACGGGATGACGTTTAGCGAGTATCTAATGAACTATCGTCTGGAAATGGCTAAGAAGTGGCTGGTGGAAACGGATATGACCATTAAAGAGATTGCTGAAAGGCTGCAGTACCATAATCCGCAGAACTTTATTCGATCCTTCCGTAAAAAAGAACATGTAACACCAGGTGCATACCGAACCCAAAAACAGGAGAAGTAAGGCGCTGAACACAAACAGCCAGCCCCGGGAGACCGGGACTGGCTGTTTGTGTAGCTGCAATGTTTTAGCCTTTTACAGAACCCAACAGGGCTCCTTTGGTGAAGTGTTTTTGTACGAAAGGATAGGCGAGCAGCATTGGAACGGTTGCGACTACGATAACCGCCATTTTGATGGTTTGAGCAGGTGGGATAATATCAACAGAAGCATTATCTCCCTGCATCCCGCTGGCGACGATAACAATTTGGCGCAGCAGGACTTGAATAGGCCACTTAGTGGAGTCTGTCATATATAAAACTGCACTCATATAAGTGTTCCAGTAAGCTACCCCGTAGAACAAGGAGAGGGTCGCGATAGATGGCATCGCCAGCGGAAGCATGATTTTGAAAAATACACCAAAATCATTAGAGCCGTCAATCTTCGCTGATTCCTCTAGCCCTTCCGGCAGCGCCTGGAAGAAGTTACGCATAATGATCAGGTTAAAAGCATTGATCGCAACAGGCATGATCATGGACCAGTAGGAATCGATTAATCCGAAATATTTAACTACCAGGAAAGTAGGGATCATTCCCCCGCTGAAGAGCATGGAGAACACGATTACGAAATTGATGAAATCTCTTCCGTATAGATATTTTCTAGATAATCCATAAGCCATTAAAGAGGTAAGAACCATACTGACAACTGTACCCACTAAAGTTACACCGATAGATACGCCAAGCCCTTTAAAGATAGTAGGCGTTGACAGTATATAACGGTAAGCATCCAAAGAGAATGTCGTCGGGAACAGGATGAAGCTTTTTTCTACTACCTCTTGTGTTGAAGCAAAGGAACTGGCAAACACATTGACAAAGGGTAAAAGACAGGCTAGGGCAATGAGTGTAAGCAGTGTGGTATTTACAATAGTAAACAGCCGGCTACCCATAGTTTCTTTTTTAAAAGATGATTGCGACATGCAGATATCCTCCTTGTAATCGTTTCATTGAAACTTTAACAGGGGTCTGTTATTCCGTATATAATCATTAGCTTGGGCTTTATTTTGAGAGGAAAAAGCGTGATAAGGCATAGATGATCTTTATGTATTGTAGTAATCACTATAAGATGCACGGGCCTGGAAAACCTTATAGCTATAGGGTTCTTGGAGTATCAGTATCTGATGATTATATACGTAATGGACGAATGATCGTAATCTGGGAATCGTAAAGAAACGCGATCAAGGAGGCCGATCAGGTGAAAGAGGCAAACGTCACCATGCTGAACACGAAAGTTAATCCAGTAAGAAAAAAGCGAACGGGGCCTAGCTGGCTGAGTTTAAAAAGAAACAAGTTATTGTATCTAATGATACTCCCGGGATTTTTGTATTTTGTTATTTTTAAGTACCTGCCTATGGGCGGTCTTATCATTGCATTTCAGGACTATCAGCCGTTTCTGGGTATAGCGGATAGCCCGTGGGTAGGGTTTAAGCATTTCGTCCGATTGTTTACAGAACCTACCTTCTTTATGCTATTGAGTAATACACTTATCTTGTTTGCGTTAAACATTGTTATTTTCTTCCCGCTACCTATTATAGTGGCGCTGATGCTTAATGAAGTTCAGCACAAGTTATTTAAGAGCACCATTCAAACGATTATTTATATCCCCCATTTCATGTCATGGGTTATCATCGTCTCCATTTCCTATGTATTTATGAATGTGGATGGAGGGGTGCTGAATGAGATGTTGGCGGCCCTTGGGATGCAGAAGATCAGCTTTTTGACTTCTCCTGAGTGGTTGCGTACCGTGTATATCGGACAGATCATTTGGAAAGAAATTGGTTGGTCAACCATTATTTATTTGGCAGCCATTACCGTAGTGGATACGCAGTTATATGAAGCAGCTGAGATGGATGGAGCGGCAAGATTGCGCAAAACGTGGCATATCACCCTGCCGGCGATTCGTCCTATCATTATTACCTTGCTTATTCTGAAGATTGGCCACACGCTGGATCTGGGCTTTGAGCATATGTACTTGCTGATCAATTCCTTAAACCGCGAAGTTGGAGAAATTTTCGATACCTATATCTATACAGCTGGTTTAAAGAACGGACAATTGAGTTTCAGTACCACAGTAGGTCTGTTCAAGGGTGTGGTTGGCTTGATTCTCGTTATGCTGTCGAACAAGTTAGCCAAAAAAATCGGTGAAGATGGTGTTTACTAGGCTTCACAGTATGCTGAATTCTTACCTCTGCCTTAAGGGCAGAGGTGGAAGATACAACACAAATACATTAGTAAAAGGGGTAATGTTGATGAATCGCAATTACAAAAAAATTGCAGCCTTAATGTTGTGTAGCGGGTTAGTACTTACTGCATGCGGGGGAGGCAATAACGCGAAGGAGTCAAATTCTTCAAATGGGGGAACGGATTCAACGGCTAAAACAACTGCTGCGCCTGCAGATGTGCTAGATGCTAAAGCAAAGATTAGCTGGCTGAACATTTTACAAACGTCTACAACACCAACGGGTCCTATTTTGGACAAAATTGAAGAATTGACGAATACAGAGATTGAATTCTCATGGATTCCGGATCCTTCCAAAGAAGAACGTATTAATACTTCGTTAGCATCGAATTCCCTAGCAGACATCGTTACCCTGACTATTCTTGATAACTCTTCTGTACGTAATGCCCTGAAGGCTGGTATGTTCTGGGAAGTAAGTCCTTATCTTGATGAGTTCCCGAATTTGGCTAAAATTTCACAGGATACACGTACATCGGCATCGATTGCAGGTAAGCTGTACGGGGTTCCTTTCCAGAAGTCCTTGGCTAGAAACGGCGTTGTTCTCCGTAAAGATTGGCTGGATAAGCTTGGACTGCAGGTTCCAAAAACAACAGATGAGTTGATGGAAGTTGCGAAAGCGTTTACCGAAAAAGACCCTGATGGTAATGGCAAAAAGGATACCACAGGCTTCATGGACCGCAGCGATCTTGTATATGGAGCATTTAAGACATTGGGCTCATACTTTGGAACACCGAACTATTGGAGCGTTGACGATGCGGGTAAAATGACACCTGAGTTCGATACAGAGGCTTATGTTAAAACCATGGATTATATGAAGACTCTTTATGATGGCGGGTATATTAATCAGGATTTCGCTGTGACGGCTAAAACAGATCAGCAGCAGAATTTTGCGCAAGGAAAGGCTGGAATTTATGTGGGTGCCTTGTTTGACAGCAAGAACCTGCTGAATCTGTCTAAAGGCATACAGGATGGTATGGATTTGGTTATGGTTAACGATATCACTTCTACTGGTAATGAAGCGGATCGCGCCATCTGGGCTGGTAATAACGGAATTGGGGGACTGTTGTCTTTCCCGAAATCCGAAGTCAAGGATGAAAATGAATTAAGACGGATCTTGAAATTTGTTAATGATCTTATGAATGAAGATGTCTATGGCTTGATGACTTATGGTATTAAGGATGTTCACTATACAATCGATGGAGAACAAGCGGTTACGATTAAGGATACAGATCTCTGGAAGCAAGAAGTTCAGCCATTTTCGGCATCTCGTCCATTAGAGAATGGATTCATTATCCATGATGCTGATCCACTCAAAGTTGAAGCTGATAAGCTGATCGTTGAGAATGCTAAATATGCTGTACTGAATCCTGCTTACTCTCTGGAATCTGAGACCTATTCTACTCAAGGATCTGAGTTGCAGAAGATTATGACAGATGCCACTTATAAATATATCCTAGGCAAAATTGATTTGGACGGATTTAAAGCTGAGGTTGAAAAGTGGAAGAAATCCGGCGGCAGCAAAATCATTACTGAATATGAAGCTGCTTATAAAGCTGTAAATCCTTAAGACGTACTACAGACTATATTCTAAGAAAATAGTAGATGGGTCCTAAATGGGGAGGCTGCGTTTAGGACCATATCTATTCAAACAGGAGGAAAAAATGAAAGACAACAATGCACTTAGGAGTATGGGCTGGGGTGTTCGAATGGCAGATTCGATTATGGAGCGAACGCCAAGATTATATGAGGATAACGGATATCATGGAAAATGGTCTTATGATTATGGAGTCATCTTGAAGGGTTTTGAGCTGCTGTGGAGACAGACCGGGCAGGTTAAATATTATCAATTCATCAAAGATAATATGGATTATTTTATTGAGGAAGACGGCTCTGTGAAGGGATATCGCCTGAGCGAACATAATATTGATCACTTAAATAATGGAAAGATCCTATTTGTGCTCCATAAAGAAACTGGGTTAGCGAAATATAAAATGGCTGCAGATTTATTAAGAAAGCAGATAACAACGCATCCTCGAACCTCAGAAGGTGCGTTTTGGCATAAGAATGTATATCCTTATCAGATTTGGCTGGATGGCTTGTATATGGGCTCTCCTTTCTATCTGGAGTATTTACTTGAGTATGAAGGCGGCAAGGGTCTGGACGATGTGACCCGGCAATTTATTCTGTGCGAGCGTCATACCAAGGATGCTGAGACGGGTCTCCTGTTTCACGCATGGGATGAAAAGCGGGTACAGCCGTGGTGCGATCCTGAAACGGGGTTGTCTCCGAACTTTTGGGGGCGTTCGCTGGGCTGGTATGTGATGGCGCTAGTGGATGTACTCGGAATTCTCCCTAAGGAACATGCGGATTACGAGATCTTGGCACGCATTCTGACAGATACGCTGACAGCACTTCGTCAGGTTCAGGATGCTGATGCCGGAGTCTGGTATCAGGTTGTAAACATGGGCGGCCGGAAAGGCAATTATTTGGAGGCTTCTGCCTCAAGTATGATCACCTATGCAATGGCTAAGGGCATTCGGATTGGTGTACTGGATGATAGTTGGTTCGAGACACTTGACCGTGCTTATCAAGGCCTTATTACTGAATTTGTGCTGGAAACCAAAAATGGCTGGGTTAACCTGAATAAAAACTGCCAGGTCGCTGGACTCGGTGGTGAAGACCGGAGAGATGGTACTTACGCCTATTATATCAGTGAACCGATTGTTACCAATGATCAGAAGGGGCTTGGCGCATTCCTCCTGGCTTGCGGAGAATATGAATATTTGCAGCGTCCGGCCGTGACGAAAGGGAGCGAGTGAAGCGCATGTCTATCTACAATATAAATGACTACGGAGCACATCCTAATAGTGCAGAGCCTTCAACGGAAGCGATAGCCCGTGCCATTCATGCGGCAAGCGAGGCAGGGGGAGGAACAGTTTATGTTCCTTCCGGGCACTATCAGACAGGCGCTATCTTCATGAAAAGCAATATTGAGCTACAGCTTAGTCCTGGAGCTGAGCTTAGCTTCAGCTCTGATCCTAACGATTATCCGGTGGTGAGTTCCCGCTGGGAGGGCGTGAAACAGAACGTCCATGCTTCATGTATTTTTGGAATAAATCTAGAGAATGTATCGGTTACAGGTGCAGGCAAGCTGGATGGAAGGGGCGCACCTTGGTGGGATAAACATCGGAATTCTCCTGATTCACTGCTGTATCCCCGCCCGAAGCTTATCAGCTTCGACAACTGCCGTAGAGTTACGCTCAGAGATCTGACACTCGTGAACTCCCCAAGCTGGACTGTGAATCCTATTTGTTGCCAGGATGTTACGATTGATAATCTGTCGATCTATAATCCGGCGGATTCGCCTAATACAGACGGCATTGACCCAGAGTCCTGTGTGAATGTCCGCATCAGCAACTGCAATATCGATGTGGGTGATGACTGCATCGCCATTAAAGCGGGGACGGAGGATACGAAGGAGCGGGTTGCCTGCGAGAATATCACGATAACTAACTGCACGATGATTCATGGTCATGGCGGTGTGGTGCTGGGAAGCGAAATGAGCGGAGATATCCGTAATATCGTGATTAGCAATTGCGTGTTCAAGCAGACGGACCGCGGCATTCGATTGAAGTCCAGACGCGGGCGCGGAGGTGTTGTCGAAGATATTCGTGTCAGTAATATCGTGATGGAGGACGTGATCTGTCCGTTTATTCTTAATCTTTATTATTTCTGCGGACCACGTGGTAAGGACAAATACGTATGGGATAAGAATCCTTATCCGGTGACGGAGGAGACCCCCTGCTTCCGACGGATTCATTTTGCTAATATTACTGCTCGGAAAGTTCATGCTGCTGCAGGTTTTCTTTACGGCCTTGCGGAGCAATACATTTCAGAAATTACTTTTTCCAATATTGATATTTCCATGGCAGAGAATGCAATCCCTGGTCGTCCAGCCATGATGTCAGGAATCCAGGATATGAACAACCGTGGGTTCTATCTTGGCAACGTAAGAGATATCCGCTTCCGCCAAGTGACGATCGAGAATCATGAGGGACCGGCTTTTTATATTGAAAATGGAGAAACGGTAGATATCACCGGCTGCCAGTCGAGAAACACCCGTAAAGTTGAAGAGTTAGTGCAGCAGGTGACCGTTGTTCCGTCACAGGAAGATCTAAGTGAGCAGGCAGACTGATAATTGAACAGGACAGACTGCTGTTTGCTTAGGTTGAAGGGTGCGGATGTATGGAAATAGGAAGGAGTATGAAGATGATTACAGATAATATTCAGACTGGAATTATTCACAATCCCATATTAAAAGGCTTCAATCCTGACCCTTGTATTGTAAGAACGGGGGAGATGTACTATATTGCTGTTTCTTCTTTTGAATGGCTGCCCGGTGTGAGGGTGTATCAATCAGCGGACTTAGCAGACTGGGAGCACTGCACAGATATTTTGACTCATCAGGTGGATCTGCGGGGAAATCCGAAAAATTGCAGTATCTGGGCTCCACAGCTTAGTTATTATGACGGTTTGTTTTATCTGATTTATACCGATGTTAAGAGCACTAAAAGGCCTTTTAAAGATTGTCATAACTATCTGATCACTGCGGAGGATATTGAGGGGCCTTGGTCTGACCCGGTATACCTGAATAGCAGCGGGTTTGATCCATCTCTGTACCATGATGAGGATGGGCGCAAATGGCTGCTGAATGAGCTGTGGGATTACCGGATTACGGAAGGCAACAAGTCCTGCGGGATTGTAATTCAGGAGTACGATTCAGAGCAATGCCAATTAATAGGTGAACCTGTGAAAATCTTTGATTGCACGCCACTAAAGAAGACGGAAGCACCGCATATTTACAAGCGGGAAGGTTATTACTACTTAATTACAGCAGAAGGCGGCACTGGATCGGGGCATGCCGTAACCGTAGCGCGCTCCAAGGCGCTGCTTGGTCCGTATGAGGTGGATCCGCTCAATCCGATGTTGACCTCACGGGATAATCCCGAGCTGCCGCTTCAATGTGCCGGCCATGGAAGTCTGGTAGAGACGCCAGAAGGTGAATGGTATATGGCCCATTTGTGTACGCGGCCCCTGGAAGGCGAATACGCCATATTGGGGAGAGAGACTGCCGTTCAGCAGGTGCACTGGAATGAGGCGGGCTGGTTAAGACTAACCTCAGGCGGAAATACGCCACAGCTCAAGGTACCAGCACCTAAAGGAACACAGTTCCTGAACCAAGTGCGGACGCTTGAATTCGAGGATGATTTTAATGGTCCGGAATTGAAAAAGAACTGGAATACACTGCGGATTCCTAGGAATGAAAGCTGGTGTTCCCTTGCTGAAAGACCGGGCTGGTTAAGAATCAGGGCCGGAGAGTCCGTGCAGAGTCTGTTTGAGCATCATATTCTGGCTATTCGCCAGACGGATATAAGCTTCCGCGCCGAAACAGCGCTTGAATATGAACCGAATACTTATCTGCAGATGGCAGGACTGCTGTTATACCTGAATGAAGATAACTATCTTTATGCGTATATCAGCCATGAAGAAGGACGTGGCAAGGTGCTGCGGTTAATGCGCTGTCAGCGGGATGAATTCACTGCGGAGCCTGTAATGATTGAACTAAATGCAGGGGAAACACTACGGATCGCGGTTGAGGTGCAGGAAGTGACTGGGCAATTTGTTTATCTTAAGGGTGACGATACGGAGTGGAAGCCACTTGGCGATCCGCAGAATATCAGCTTTTTGTCGGGAGGCTTCACTGGGAACTTTGTTGGCATTGCTGCGCATGATATGCAGCAGTTCGGTGGCAGCAGTGCTGATTTTGCATATTTCCGTTATCAGGGCAAGGAATAATACACACGGCTTTACTAGGGAAGGGGTTGCTCTGAGGACAGGGCCCCCTTCTTATTCCAATAGATATTAGGAGGTCTTGTATGAAGAGAAAATGGTTATCCGGGGCGCTGGTTGCGAGTCTTCTTGCAACATGTATGCCATTTGGTGGTGTCGAGGCCGCTTCTTTGGAAGCGCTTCCTGCCTTTCCGGGCGCGGAAGGCGGCGGCAAATATGTAACCGGCGGAAGAGCTCAACCTGTGTATGAAGTGACGACTTTGGCTGATTATGGTATCAAGGAAACTCCGATCCCCGGCTCCTTCCGCGATGCGGTAAGCCAAAGTAATCGGACCATTGTTTTTCGAGTGGGGGGAACCATCCATCTAAAGGAATCCCTCAAGATTACCGGCTCAAATCTGACGATTGCTGGACAAACGGCTCCAGGTGACGGAATTACAATAGCCGATTACACAACCTCTGTTGAAGCTGACAATATTATTATGCGCTATATGCGTTTCCGGTTAGGTGACCGGGTAGCTAGTGAAGATGATGCTTTTGGATCAAGGTACCATAAGGATCTCATTATCGATCATAGCTCATTCAGCTGGTCGGTGGATGAAGTGGTCAGTCTGTATGATAACGAGAATACTACTGTGCAATGGTCGATATCCGCTGAAAGTATGCTGATGACGACGCACCAGAAGGGACGTCACGGCTACGGAGGAATCTGGGGTGGCAAAAATGCCAGTTTCCTTCACAATCTGATTGCTCATAGCACCAGCCGCAACCCCCGTTTGCCGACGGTGACCAAATTGGTGGACCTGACGGAAATGTCTAATAACGTTATCTATAACTGGGGATTCGCTTCTACCTATGGGGGTGGAGCAGAAGATTATCGATATAATATCACTAACAATTATTATAAAAATGGTCCAAACACCTACACCAGTGTAAAAAATCAATTGTTTGGGGAAGTATCTCCAGAAACCCGGTTGTTTATAGATGGGAACATCATGGATGGTAATCCGAAGGTGACTGAAGACAACTGGAAGGGTGTGCAAAAGTATTCGAATATCTCTAAGCTTACAGAGCCGGCAAAGATGCCTAACCCCTATACGGCACTGTCGGCGGAGGAAGCCTACGCAAATGTAATGGCGGATGCTGGTGCCACTTTGCCAAGGCGTGATGCTTACGATGCACGGGTCATTAATGATGTGAAGAATCGCACTGGACAGCATATTAATTCACCTATTGAAATAGGCGGTTACCCAGACTATACAGAGACAGCTTCCAATGTAATCGACATGGATCATGACGGTATGGATGACAGCTGGGAGATTGCTAATGGACTAGACCCTACCGATTCTGAGGATGGTAAGAAGACGACGTTATCTGCGGAGGGCTATACGAATCTAGAAGTGTATCTGAATGATCTGATTGTTTTGGGAAAATCAGGGAATGAGCATACAGACAATCCTGTAACCGCTATCAATTATCCTGTGAATAACCAAATCATAGAGTCAGGCAACAATGTGAATGTTACAGCCTCTGCCAGTGATAGCGATGGTATTGCTAAGGTGGAATTTATCGTTAATGGTGTGAAGCAAGCCGAAGCTACCACAGCACCTTATAGTTTCGATTGGAACAATGTGCAGGATGGTACCTATTATCTCGTTGTTCAGGCCGTAGACAATAAGGGGCTCAAGACACAATCTGATAACGTGGCTATTCATGTCAACACGTCTGGATCCGTTCTTCCTTGGACTTCGGTGGATATTGGCCATCCAGGGATAGCGGGAGTGACTACACTTTATCCGGATAGCGGGAAGATTACGCTCAAATCGGCTGGACTTATCGGAGCAACATCAGAGAGCGAAACTGCTGTTGATAACTTTCAGTTTGCTTATCAAACCCTGACAGGCAATGGTGAAATTATTGCTAGAATCGACTCCGTAACGGGAACTGACGATTATGCCAAAGCAGGTGTCATGATTCGTGATAATCTTAATGAGAACTCTAAAATGACAATGCTGGCAATCCCTTATGTCAAATATGGCAAGAAGGGAGTTATGATTACCCGCTCCACCACAGGAGCCAAGGTGGTTAAGACAGAACCGGACAGCTTCATCAATACACCTTATTGGGTGAAACTGGTTCGTCTTGGTAACGAAGTGACAGGTCTGGTATCGCCGGATAAAGTAACATGGAGCAAGGTAGGCACGGTGAAGCTTGACCTGAATGATACGGTTTATTTTGGTCTTGCAGCCGATGCCGCTAAGGTAGATAACGAGGTTAATCGTTATAATGCATCTGTCTTCAGTGAGGTGGAGCTGAAACCGCTTAGTGATCAGTTTCCTACTGCGCCCCGTGGTCTTACAGCGACAGCAGGTGAGGAAAAAGTGAAGCTGAATTGGGAGGATGTTGGTTCTGCCAAGTCGTATAGTGTTAAACGTAGTGAGGTTTCAGGCGGTCCATACAAGACGATCAATACTGAAATTAAGGACAGCTTGTATACTGATTCTGGACTCAGCTCCGGAAAAACTTATTACTACGTGGTCAGTGCAGTGAATGAACTTGGTGAAAGCTTTGATTCCGATGAGGCCAGCGCTACGGCTGAAGGTGAAGCAGGTAATGTGTATTATGTGGATGAAGACTTTGAACAGGTTGCTGTGGGTGTGACACCAGAGTATTATGATGTGACTCCAAATCCACAGACTGAAATTCAAAAGGTTATTGTATCTCCCACACCGTCTGACAGTAAGGGGAATACCTCAGATCAAGTGTTGAATGTGTTCGATGGTGCGAACGGCAGCGTGCAGTTTATCCGCAAATTCGCGCCAATTACGGGTGCACTCGTTATTGACACTGACTTTATGTTTGCGACAGAATCGGGAACCTCGGTGTTCCTGCAGGCCCAGAGTACAGATGGAAGCAAAACGGCATTCTCCATTGAGAGCAGAAAGCCAACGCTTCCTGAAGCTACAGGTAAATATACGCTAACCATGAGTAGGGGAAGCAGTCAGTATCATCAACTGATGAACTCTTATTCCCTAAAACAATGGTATAACCTGAAGTTAAAGGTGGATGTGAACAACGATAAAGTGGATGTATATATCGATGATCAGCCTGCGGGCTCTTTTCCGTTCACAACTACGAATTTCGCCAGCTATGGCATTGGGCGTATTTTGTCCAAGACTCCAGGCGGCGGCTCAGGAAATTATTACATAGATAATTTAAAGATCTATGTTGAGCCGATTGAAACACCGCTTGGACTGACTGGACTTCCAGGAAATCAAGCAGCCCAGCTATCCTGGCCTGCTCTTGAAGGTGCAACTTCCTACAATATTAAGAGAAGTCTTAAGAGCGGGGGGCCTTATGAGACTATTGCCCACGCTATTTCAGAGACATCATATATTGATAATGAAGTTACCAACGAAACTACCTATTATTATGTTATCTCGGCGACGGCGCCCACTGGTGAATCGGGAAATTCCAATGAAATTAGTATTACCCCATCCGCTTTGGCGGTGAAATTGCCTGCGCCAGAATCGTTCGCGGCTGTAAGCCGGAATGCTCAGCTGGATCTCAGCTGGAATGGTGTGGAGAATGCAGCCAGCTACAGCATCAAGAAGTGGAATGAGACTTCAGGCAGCTATGAACTCGTGGCCAAAGAAATCGCCGGCACAACTTACCGCGTCGGAGGTCTGGCCAACGGACAAACCTACCGTTACGTCGTATCTGCAACAAATGTGGCGGGAGAGGGAAAAGAATCAGCGCCTGTTGAAGCTACTCCGCAATCCCCTTTGGGAACGCCTAACGTTTCCATTGAAGCTGGTGACAGTGTAATGAAGCTAAGCTGGCCAGCGATTGAGGAGGCGAGCCAGTATATTGTCAAACGCGCCTCATCGGTGAATGGTCCTTATGCAGTGCTCGGGTCTGATTTATCAGACACAAGCTTTACTGATAGTGGGCTCGTAAACGGAACACCGTATTATTACAAAGTCCAAGCAATAAATGGTATCCGTAGTAGTCTAGATTCAGCTGTTGCCTCAGCGGTTCCATACCAGAATTCCGGCCAGCCGCAGGCTCCACAAGGAGTTAGTGCTGAGTCTGGCAACACTGATATCCATCTGACTTGGAATGTAGCTGATGGAGCTAGCAGCTATCAAATTCTGCGCTCGGAGAGCGGTGGCAGCTATGCGGTCGTGGCCGGAGGCATCGAAGCAACCGATTATACCGACAAAGGCTTAAGCAACGGGACTGCCTATCAATATGCGGTAATCGCCATCAGTGATAAGGGGGCTAGTCTTCCATCCGAGGTAGTCAAGGGAATTCCAGCTCCTGTCATAATTGTTGCTGAGAATGGGACAGGAGATTATAAGACAATTAATGACGCTATTCAAGCAGTACCTGATAATAGTGCCCTAACTACGATTATCAAAGTGAAGAACGGCACGTATAAGGAGAAGGTGCTTGTACCTTCTAGTAAGATGAATATTAGTATCATCGGTGAGAGCCGGGAAGGTACCGTACTTCTTAACGGTGACTCCGCGAAAACCATTGGCTCAGATGGTAAAGAAATGGGCACCAGCGGCAGCTATACATTAAAGGTTGCGGCAACTGATTTCACACTGGAGAACATGACGGTTGAGAACAGTGCTGGGCGGGATGCCGGTCAGGCAGTCGCTTTATATGCTGAAGGAGACCGGGGAGTGTACAGAAATGTTAAACTTCTTGGATATCAGGATACCCTATTCGCAGATAAGGGGAGAGCTTATTTTGTCGACAGCCATATTGAAGGGACAGTGGACTTTATCTTTGGTAATTCCGCTGCCGTATTCGAGAATAATGTGATTCAAAGTGCGGGTGCTGGCTATGTTACTGCGCCTTCCACGGCAACGGGTAAGCCTGGTTATGTGTTCATCAATAATCGACTAACTGCCAGAGAGGGCGTTGCTGCTGGAACCGTTGATTTGGGCCGGCCATGGAGAGAATATGGCAGCTCTACCTTCATTAACACGGAGATGGGAGCTCATATTCGTGCTACTGGCTGGCATGAATGGTATGAAGGTCGTTCCAAAACTGCGCGGTTCTCTGAGTTTTTAAGTTACGGAGAGGGTGCTAATGCAGCTTCACGTTACAGCTGGTCCAAACAATTAACAGCAGAAGAGGCAGCTGCCTATACGATTGAAGCTGTGCTTGGTGGAAGTGATGGCTGGAATCCACAGCAATCCAAGATCTTAGTGGGTCAAGAGCAGATACCTGCGGTACATGTCTCTTCAATTACTGTAACGGGTAAAGATGGAATTAGCAGCATTGAGTCGAAGGGCGGTGCCTTGCAGCTGCAAGCCTCTGTGCTTCCAGAAAATGCGACGAATCCTAAAGTTATCTGGACGGTAACTGAAGCAGATGGGGTAACCTCAACGGATAAAGCGGTTATTAATGAGAAGGGCTTGCTTACAGCTAGAAAGAACGGTAGCGTTCAAGTAACGGCGCGAGCTCTAGATGGTAGTGGAGTATCGGGAAGCCTAGGGATTAACATCAGCGGACAAGATGAGATTGCCCGTAATCTGCCCGCTGCAACGCTGAACGGACCGGTCACAGTAGCGGCAGGACAGGATTTCACTTACCGTGTAGGGCTGACAAATGTTACTACCTCCGTCTACAAGGAAGTGTATGCTGTAGACTTTACTATGGCATATGACCTATCTGGTATGGAATTCGTATCCGCTCAGATCTTGCCAGACGGATTCAGCATCACTCATATTAATGAGGACAGTCCAGGTCTAATAACAGTTAGTGTAGCTGGAACAGAGGCAGGAAATATTCTGACCGATGACGCAGAATTCTTAGAAATGATCTTCAAAGCGAAGAAGGCAACCCGTGAAATCGCTGTGCAGCTTGGATTTATTTCTTTCCGAGGATCCAACACAGATGCTGATTTTGACATCCTGCATGAGGCACAGTCGGTTGTTCATGTCATCCCTATATCCGTCATGGAGATAAAAGTTTCCTCCAAAGATAATGTGAGCGAAATCAAGTCAGGGCAAACCCTGCAAATGGCAGCTGTAATCCTGCCGGACCATGCATCCGATTTAGCGGTGACCTGGTCAGTAGTTAATGAGGATGGATCAGCTACTGAGCGAGCAACTATTACGGATACCGGCTTGCTCACTGCAATTGCAGCAGGCAAGGTAACCGTGAGAGCGACAGCTAAAGATGGCTCCGGTGTTGTAGGTACGATGTCCATTGAGATTAAGGCAGAATCGCAGGTTTCAGAATCGGGCGGTAGTTCATCTTCAACAACAGTCAAACCAGTGAAACAACCGGAACCAACTGTGAACGCAGATGGAGTTACTCTTTCCGTGAAAGCGGATGTGAATGGTAAAGCTATTGCAGAGGTATCCTCAGCGATTCTGCAACAAGCAATTGGCTCAATGCAGAATGGAGTATTGAGAATCACAGTGAAGCCAGCCTCTGCCAGCTCGGTGGTTGAACTGACCTTGCCAGCTCGTGAGTTGACTGGAGCGGGAGCAAAAGCAATTCAACTTTTAGAAATAGACATGGGATTGTCTACGTTCCGAATAAATGCCGATCTGCTTCTTGCAATGGCAGGATCTGACGCCGTAAGCGTGAAGCTTGTAGTTGGCAAAGTTGACGCGAAGACACTGTCGCTTCAGACGGATGTCGGGGATATTTATGAGTTTAAGTTCTTTGTTGATGGCAAACAGTTTGACAGCTTTGGGCGTGGACTGAAGGTTGAACGGGTTTACAAACCAAAGACAACTTCAGGTGTAGAACAAATAGTAGCCTACGAAATCCTTGAAGACGGGACTGTAGAGGTGGTTAGAAACTCCCAGTTTAATCCGACAACTGGCAAGATCATCTTCAGACCAGACAATTCCAGCAGATTCGCAGTAGGATATGCGGAAAATTCCTTTAAGGATATCGCTGGACTAGGCTGGGCACAAAATAGCATTCAAGCTCTTGCCGCCAGAGACATTCTGAATGGCACCGGAGATCATAACTTCGGACCACAGCTGAACGTAACTCGGGCACAGTTCCTAAAGATGCTGATGCTTGCATTAGAGCTAGAGGAAGGTAATGCGGCAAGTACATTTAAGGATGTTTCGCTGGATGCTTGGTACTACAGCTCCGTTGCTGCTGCTCAGCAGCTAGGAATTATTCAGGGCAGATCTGATGGAACCTTCGGTGCTAATGAAACAATTAGCCGTGAGGAAATGGCATTGATGGCTTATCGTGCAGCACAGCTCGCCAAGCTTACGGTCGTGGGAGTGGACCAGCCAGTGAGTTTCAATGATGCCGCTGATGTTTCAGCCTACGCTCGTGAGGCTGTACAATACATGAGCGGAGCAAAGATTATTCAAGGTGTGGGCAAAGATAACTTTGCTCCTAAAGCCAATACAACTCGTGCTCAGGCAGCTGTTATTGTCTATCGATTGTTCCAGCTAAATCCTTAAATTTCAAGTTGACACCCTGTGTGATTTATCATATTATGATTGGAGTTGTTACAAGTAAATAAACCAAACTCTATCCAGTGGATGGAGTGGCGGAATTTTGTCAAAGATGTATTCTTTGGTTTCAATCGCCCCTTGTCATTTCGATGACAAGGGGCTTTATTATGTTAATGAGCTTGCTCAAGAGAAAGGGAAGAGGTTTACGATGAATATGAAGTTATTTAAATATGCTTTACTAGTTTTTTTAGGCGCTTGTAGTTATGGCTCACTCTCTACGATCGTCAAGCTTGGAATGAACGATGGCTTTAGAATGAAACAGTTGGTAGGATCACAATACTTTTTTGGATGGTGTATGCTGCTCTTGCTGGTCTTATTATTTTCTCGAAAGAAATTAGGGCTAAAAACAGGCGGGAAATTATTAGCCGCTGGGATCACCATCAGTTTAACTGGCATATTTTATGGCTTCGCCGTTGAACAATTACCTGCTTCGATTGCGATTGTACTGTTATTCCAATTTACTTGGATCGGTGTAATTCTGGAGGCGGTTGTAGATCGAAAACTTCCTAGTCGGGAAAAAGTAATTTCGATGGTTATCCTTCTAATTGGTACGGTATTAGCGGGGGGCATCCTTGAGCCGAGTGTAGGTGGAATCACGACCACTGGTGTGGTTTTTGGCTTAATGTCAGCCGTGTCGTTTGCCTTCTATATTTTTGTGAGTGGAAGAGTAGCTACGCAGGTACCTGCTGTTAATAAAAGCTTGTATATGACCACTAGTGCAATGGTTATTATTATGACTGTTTTTTCACCTTCGTTTTTATATGACGGTGCGATTACCGATGGGCTTTGGAAATACGGCCTACCTCTAGGTTTGTTGGGCATCGTAATTCCAGTTCTGTTCTTTTCGATCGGGGTTCCGAAGCTGGGTTCAGGTCTAGGCGCGATTTTAGGGGCAGCGGAGTTACCGGCAGCTGTAGTAGCCTCCGTGTTAGTTCTGCAAGAAGAGGTATCATTACTTCGCTGGATCGGGATTATCGTAGTTCTGATCGGGATCGCAGCTCCACAAATCCTACCGATGGGGACAGGGAAAAAGTCACCCAAATCATCACCGAAGCAATCACTTCGTAAGGTAGAACTTTAATCGGCAAACTGGCATCGATGGTATGATCTGATCCTGAGAGGATTAGATTATCTATCGGTGTTTTTTTTGTGAAAAAAAGATTGGTGTTAATTTTTCTGGTATCGATAATGGATGTCTAATATATAGTGGTTCTATTCTTAACTAAATGGAGATGACCACTTATGAACACTAAAAACTATGACTATTTTAAAACGCTGCATGATCAAAAAAATCCACTGATCCTGTACAACTGCTGGGATGTAGCCTCGGCTAAAGCAATAGAGCAAGCTGGATCTAAGGCGGTAGCAACCAGCAGCTATTCCATGGCGGAAGCGTGGGGATATTCGGACGGTGAACAGCTTACATTTGAGCTTATGCTTTGGATGATTTCAAGGATTGCCGAACGAGTAACGGTTCCATTGACCGTAGACATCGAAGGTGGATATGCTATAGATGAGGATATTTTAGCGCATAACATGGAGCAGTTATTTCAATTAGATATCTGTGGTATCAATTTTGAAGATCAGATCGTAAATCATCCTAACAATGAACTATGGGAGACCAGCGAACAAAGCCGGAGGATCAAAACTATACAACAAGTAGCCTCCAAACTGCAAAAGCGCGTGTTTATTAACGCTAGAACGGATATCTTTTTCAAGGCCAAGGAACATTCGATGGATCTAGTGAATCAAGCTATAGAACGTACCTATGCTTATGCAGATGCTGGAGCGGATGGGATTTTTATACCGGGGCTCACTGATCCAAGCTTGATTGAACAATTTGTTAAAAAATCGCCATTGCCTGTGAATATCATGGTTATGGACGGTATGCTTTTAAATCATGAATTGCAAAATATTGGCGTGAAACGGATTAGCTATGGACCGCGTAGTTTCTTTCAGGCACAACATAGCCTCCAAGAAAATGCCCGGCAAACGCTTGATGCCTCAGGACTTTATTTAGAAATGAGCTAACCACACTATGATAACTAATGAGCAGGATATCGATAAATATTATAAGATGCTGGTCGAGAAAAACTCGAATTATGAGGGCGTATTTTTTGTAGGAGTGAAAACAACGGGCATCATGTGTAGGCCAACTTGTCCCGCTAAAAAGCCATTAAAAGAAAATTGTGAGTTTTTTGCTACAGCCAAGGAAGCCTTATTAGCTTCATATAGACCTTGTAAAAGGTGTCAGCCGCTATCCAATCCAACAAAAATGTCTCCTGAAGTAAAGCTGCTTGTAGAAGCTATTGAGAGCAATCCGGAACGAAAATGGACAGATAAAGATTTTGATGAGCTGTCTATTAGTGCAAACACGGCACGCCGCCAATTTAAGAAACAATTTGGAATGACCTTTATCGAATATGCACGTTCTAGACGTTTAGGACTGGCATTCAAACATATTAGGAATGGGGATTCAATCATTAACGCACAACTGGAAAGCGGGTACGATTCGAGCAATGGGTTTAGGGATGCTTTTTCACGAACGATGGGAACTGTCCCGAATCATTCCAAGCAGATTAAAGTGCTGTACTGTACTTGGATAGAAACGATATTGGGTTCCATGCTGGCCATCTCCGATGAAGAGAGTCTTTTACTGCTGGAATTTGTGGATCGCAAGGGTCTTGAAAATGAAATCAAGAGATTACGCACTCGCTTAAATGCAACTATATTACCTGAAAAGATAGCCGTCCTTCACCAAATTGAGGAGGAATTGAAGCTGTATTTCACCGGTGAACTTACGGAATTCACAACGCCGGTTCGTTATCTGGGCTCAGACTTTCAGCAAAAGGTGTGGAATGAACTCCGGAAAATACCTCTGGGACAGACAGCTTCTTATAAGGAGCTTGCAGAGAAAATCAACAATCCTTCTGCTTGCCGCGCTGTAGCAAGGGCGAATGGCACCAATCAACTCTCAATCTTGGTTCCATGTCATCGAGTGATAAATAGCAATGGTGAATTGGGGGGCTATGGAGGCGGGCTTGCCAGAAAAGAATGGTTAATCAAACATGAATCTAACGGCTCCTTAAAGCAGAATAATTTCATTTAAACTACTTCTCACTATTACGTAGAATGTGATGGATCCCCTTACTTCAAGGCAGGAGATTCATCACTTTCTGTACTTAAATACTGAACTAACATGTCCACAAATCGGTTAGCAATCTGAATATCCTGAAGTTCGTTTTTGAAATCATCTTTGGAAATCAGGCTCATTTTCTGTAATAAACCCATCATAGACGTGAAGATGAAATGAGCAGTGGATAAGGGTTCTGTATCAAATTTTAATGATCCATCCTTAACTCCGGCCTCCAGAGCATCCATTAAGAAATGTCGTTCTTTTCCCCGCATCACAAAATTTCTGTAATTTTCTTTGAGTTCTTTACTGTAATCATAGGCTTCAAAATGCAAATCGAATAGAAGAATGAATTTGATGTAACCTGGGTGTTGCCGGGCATAATCAATCCAAGCATTAAGCATCGAAGCAAGTATTTGCTTACCATTCATTTCAATTGAAGAAGGTGCGCTTCTAACAAATTGCGTCATGCTCTCCAGAATTTCCATCTGGACCTCAAAAATCAGTTCGTTTATGGACTGGAAATGCTTATAAAAGGTAACCCGGCTTACACCAGCCACGTCGCAGACATCCTTAATATTAACTTTGAGAAAGCTTTGCTTCATAAAAAGATCCTTCGCCGCAGCAATCAATTCTTCCCGGTTTCTTTTTTTTAAATTCTGGTGCCAGTTCTCAGTCATGGGTTACACTCCTTTCTTATTCTTTTTTTGGTTTTTGTAAGGTGATGAAAAAGGCAGATGCCAGGATAATTGCCCCAAAAATATAGGGAATATTAATGTGTTTGTCAAACATCAATCCCGCTAAAATGGGTCCAAGTATGTTTCCAATGCTGGTATACGTTGTGTTTAATCCAGCAGCATATCCTTGCCGATCGCCAGCTGAGTTGGCAATCAATGTACTTACTGTGGGTCGTAAAAAAGCATTAAAAGCAAAAAATAAACCGGATACAACTAATAAATAACCTAAATTGAACTTGAATATCATCAACAATAAGGTTATAGCGGTCATCACCAATGATATACGTATAAGCTTTATCTCGCCAAGTCTCTTAATCAGATGATCAAGCAGCCAGATCTGCACAATAATGCCTATAATAGCACCAACCGTAATAATGATTGAGATTTTCGTTGCATCAAAACCGTATTTTTGTTCCACGAAAAGGGCGTACACCGTTTCATAATTCATCAGACCAAATGTCATGATCAGAATGAGCAGAAGATAGCGGAAATAGGACGTCCGGAATGAATTTACGATTTGATTACGAATGGATTCCCGAGGGGCCTGTTTGTTAACGGATTTCCGTTTTTCCTTTGGTAGTGTCTCTGGCATATAAAAACAAAGTATCGTAGCGATAAGCCCAAGTCCACCCGCAAAAAAGTAAGGCATGCGTATGCCAAACCCAGCAATAATGCCGCCTAACCCTGGACCAAGTACCATACCCAAATTCATGGAAGCCCCCAAGTATCCCATACCTTTAGCACGGGTTTCATGGGTGGTGATATCAGCGACGTAGGCCATATTGGAAGGGACCATGATTCCGATACCTATACCCCCAATAAATCTAGCGATATAGAGTAGGGGTAATGTCGTAGAGACAGCAAATATAAGATCTGAAAGAACGGTTAAAAACATCCCGGAAATGATCATTGATTTTCTTCCCCATTTATCCGAAAGCTGTCCCCCTATAGGTGAAAAAATAAACTGTGCTGCTCCAAAAGCTGCAATAAGATATCCGGCAGCAGCCCCTGACGCATTAAACAGTTTCAGATATTCAGGTAGAATGGGAATGACCATACCTTGCCCTAATAAAGCGATAAATAGATTCAACATCAGAATGAAAAGCGGAAATCTAGCAGACTTAGATAAGCTGCTCATATCTTAGCCCTCCCATATGGTTTACACTATGTAATCTTTTACTCGATGTAAACCATGATAATGGAATGATGGGCCCTTGTAAAGGTGTATCTGAAATTTAGGATACGTCGTTTTTTGTACGTTTTTTCAAGTAAAAAAAGTACTGTTTTAAACAAAAGAAGGAAAATTTATGAATTCACATCATTATCCAAGTATGATAGCATGATCTATATATTTTGGTGTAAAGCGCGGGCTTATCTTAATAAGATTGGAGCGAACATCATGCTTAAGGTTCTGATCGTGGACGATGAACCCTGGGTTCTTGAGGGGCTAAGGACGATGATCGACTGGGAAAAATTCGGTTATGAAGTTTGTGGTGAAGCTCAAAACGGCACGGATGCGATGAGGCTTATCCAGGAGAATAAACCGGAACTGGTTCTCACGGATATTAATATGCCTGTAATTAACGGACTTGAGCTTATTACAAAGTTGAATGAGGTCATGGAGAAACCTCCTAAATTTGTGATTTTGTCTGGATATGATGACTTCAAGTATGCACGTACGGCATTGCGCCAGCGGGTAAATGAATATTTATTAAAACCCATTGATGATGAAGAAATAGAGGCTTTATTAAGCAGGATCACTCCAATAATCCAAAATGAAATCGCTTCCAATGAGGATTTTGATAAAAAACAATTTTTTATCGTAAATAATATCATCAACCGCCTGATCCAAGGGGAGTATAACGAAAATTTAGAGCTTCTAACCCGAAACACCTTGAAGCTTCAAGCGGATGCAGAGTTAATGTGTATTCTTATCGAACCGGCCTCCTCTATGAATCCATTCCAACCGCAGATAAGTGATTATTTTTCCGAGGAACACTTCTGCTTCTTTCAAGACGGATCGGGAAGAGCGGGGATCATTCTTCAGTCTGCTTCTATCGGCAATGAGAGCCTGGAGACTATCGTCAACCAGATGCATTCAGATCTCACTGAACAATCACAGGAGCTGGTCTTTCTAGCACTTAGCAGCAGAATAGTCGGGGTGAGCTCGATTCGAGAGATTTATAGGCAGGCACTTGAGGTATGGAAGCGAAAAACGCATCAGCAGAAAAGAGGGGTCTTTTATTATAGTGAGCTTAGGAGCCTGAAAAAGGAAGAACCTCATGAGGATCATTTCAGACAGCTGCTGCATAAGGTCCAAACGAATGATACGGAACAGATCCAGCCTTGTGTAAAAGAAGCGTTCACTGCTTTCGTCGAGAATCTGTTGACCCTTGAAGTTGTAAAAGCAAAAGTGGCCCATTTAGAGCTTACGATCTGTAGAATTATCGCTCAAATGAATGGAGATCCGGATACGATTATGATTAAGCTTCAGCAAGAATACGGAAATCTAGGTGAGCTTAGTGATTATTTTATATTAAGCCGTTATATACAAAGTCTGTGTGAACGGGCTGCCGTCTATCTGTCTGAACTAGAGCAGCAGAATGAACAAAATACGATCTACAAGGTTATTCAGTATGTGGATCGGGAATTTCGGAATAAATTAAAGCTTCAGGATTTGGCACAACAATTTCATATTAATTCTACCTATTTGGGACAACTGTTCAGAAAGCAAACGGGTCAGGGTTTTAGTGAATACCTAAATGCCAAACGGATTGAAGAGGCAAAAAGTCTGCTGAAACGAACACAGCTAAAGATATCGGATATAGCGGTGCAGGTGGGATTCTCTAACACTGATTATTTTATAGATAAATTTAAGCTGCTTGTAGGGGTAGTACCATCCGTTTATAAAAATGAGAATAAGAACCAACAGCTCTAGGGGAAGCAAGGTGTTTCATATGGAGAGAAAAAAATTCAGATTTAGAAAAGTAGTGAATGATATTCCCTTGAATTATAAATTTTCCCTTATTTATATCATAGGTGTTCTTCTCCCTATCATTATTATTAACCTTGTTTTTTTGGATCGGATTTCCGATCTGATCAAATCGAGAGAGCAGCAGAATCTAGAGATATCCTTAGAAAGAGCCCGAAAGGATATTCATGACTTCATTGAAGGTGGGGTAGCTGTCAGCTATACGCTTTCTGCCGATAAGAACCTCTATGAATTGCTTGAGCGGACATATGGGAACTCTATTGAATTTTATGACACTTTTGATGAACAGCTGAGAGACCGCATGAACAGCTATATGCCGGTGAATAATCAGATTGAACGGATTACTGTATTTACAAACAATGATTCCATTGTTTCTGGCAGCAACTATCAGGTCATCAATGAAAAGGTAATGAATAGTGAATGGTATAAGCAGTCGAAGGCAGCGAATAAACATCTGTTTCTTGCCGCTTATCATATGAGTGATACCTCTAGTGTGATTTCTACAGCGCCTTATTTGAGTGTTATTGAGCGAATGGACGCTTACAGCTCATACAATAAATTTGAAAAGCTGCTTAGAATTGATTTGGATCTCAGTAAAATATATGACGTGATTATCAGAGAAAAAGATTACTTGAGTCTTTATCTGGTTAACGAGCAGGACGAGATTATTATGTCTGCGCAAAGCGGGTATCAAAGAGGCACCACGGAACCTTATCCCGTGTTCAAGCTGCAGGATGATGAGCGCAAGGAGGATGTTCATATTGTACCCGTCGGCGGAGCTAGTTATATAAAAGGCTGGCGGATAATAGGAATTACTCAAGGTGAGCGTATTGCCCAAGCGATAATGGAGATTCGGATTTATGCAGGGATTCTGGCGTCTATTGTCACGCTAATCACAACCGCTTTTTTATATGTGATGTTAAGATCCTATAATTATCGGGTGAAACGGTTGTCCAGACATATGCAGAAAGTATCCAATGAGAAATTTGAGCTGATTCGGATTGATGAAGGCCAGGATGAGATCGGGGGCTTGATCCGTAATTTTAACAGGATGACCACTACCATTAATTCCTTGATCAATGATGTATATAAACTGGAGATTCAAAAAAATAATCTGGAGATGGAAAGAGTAAGAGCTGAGCTGAATTTCCTGCAAAGCCAGATGAATCCGCATTTTCTGTTTAATACGTTAAATGCCATTTTGGTGGTCTGTACTAAAAATAATTACTCGGATGTTACGGATATCATTAAGAGTTTATCGAAATTACTTAGACGGCTGCTGAGCTGGAAAGAGGATCTCGTTACCTTGGAAGAAGAAATGACTTTCATCGAGATGTATTTGAAAATTGAAAAATTCCGGTTCAGGGATAAATTCGACTATCAATTTGAGATCGATGAGCAGTCGCTTCAATATAAGATTCCCAAGCTAAGCATGCAGCCGCTCGTTGAGAATTCCTGCAAACATGGTCTACAGGCCATAGAGGGACTAGGTGTGATAAAAGTGAAGACGTTAGTGGAGGAGGGACGATTAAAAGTTACCGTCTCTGATAACGGTAAAGGGATAGAGCCAGAGAAGCTGCAAGAATTATTAGGTAATGTTCAAAATGAAGCGTCTTCGGGAACGAATATCGGAATCCGCAATGTGTACCGCCGATTAGAATTGTACTATGAAGATCAGGTCCGTTTTGATATTAGCAGCGTTCCGGATGAAGGGACCATTGTCACTTTTGACATTCCACTAAAACTCCTGGAACGGAAGAATAGCTAGAAAGTGAGGGACCCCCTATGAAATACAAAGTATTATTGATCGATGATGAGCCTAGTGCGCTTGAAGCGATGCAGCTGTGGATTAATTGGCAGGAGCTTGGCTTTGAGGTATGCGGAACCTCCAGCAATGGCAAAGAGGGGCTGGAGTTAATGAAACAGCTAGAGCCAGATCTTGTAATTACGGATGTTAATATGCCGCTAATGAATGGGCTGGAGATGGTCGCAGCTTGGCAACGAGCTGAGATTAAGGAGATTAAGTTTGCCATACTAAGTGGTTATAGTGAGTTTGAATATGCCAAGACAGCTATACACTATGGAATTAATCATTATCTGATGAAGCCAGTGTTTCCAGAAGAAGCGGCAGAAGAATTACTGGAGATTTATCAGGAGCTGGAGCAGGAAGCTCAGAAGCGCAGTTTAAATCAAATAGCCTCCGCGGAGGAGGCTGTTTCTCTCCTGAAAGGAATACTGCATGAGAAAGCTGAGCAGTCGAATCAGGAGGTACTTAACCGATTATCGGAAGGGAAAAGCCATTGGAATATTTGTCTGATACAGACAGAGCCGGTTTTATATACAGAGATCAGAGAGCAAGCCTCAGCCCTCCTAACCGATAAAGATTCGATGTTTCTGATGGATCTGGAGAGTCATTGTTTTGGAATCGTATACGGATACAATTCATTGTCCACTGAGGGAGCTGTGATCGATCAGATCGCAACTCCCTTGCTGAATGAACACCCTAAACAAGCTTTGTATATTGCAGCTGGCGCTGGCGTAGGCTCCTTGCTTCAGATTGGGAACAGTTACCGAACGGCGAAAGAAGCATTAATGTATTATTTTTATTATCCTGAAAATGCAGAGGTCCTGAGTTATCAAGAGATTAAGGATAGGCCCTTCAGTTATCATTATGATCAAATTCAACTGATGGATGACTTGATAAGACCTATTAATACGCTGGACTCCGCAGATTTTAGCCAAGCTGTGAACTCGGCAGCCCGCAGTTTCCGTGAGCAGCGCATCGCTCCAGAGGTTGTGAAGAAAATTGTTATTCATATGATGTATAAGATTATTGAGTTTACCTCGGAAGCCAGTGAAGTCCACGAGTCCTCCTTATCTAATCAAATTAGAATTCCCGCGATGTTAGACTCAATGATCACCTTGACGGACTTAATGCGTAATTTGCTATTCTGCGGTGAGGCCAGTATTGATATCCTTCTTAAGGAACAAAACCTAAGATCACAGGGGATTGTTCAGGAGATTAACAATTATATTGAAGAGCATTTTCGCGAATGTCTTACTATTAAGAGGCTATCAGAGGTGTTTTTCCTGCACCCGGTATATCTGGGACAATTATTGATCAAGAAGAACGGAATTAACTTCAATGAACAGCTGCATAACCTCCGAATAAAAGAGGCAGTACATTTACTTCAACAAAATAAGTTAAAAAATAGTGAAATCGCTGAGAAAGTGGGTTATGGCAATTATAGTCAGTTCCTCAAGCAATTTGAAAAAAAGCTGCATATGAGTCCTAACGAATTTAAAAACACTAATACCTAAACTTTTTGGGGGTACATCTTTAATTCTGGCGTATTTTCAGAAGATTATCACCTCTATAATTTAACTTGTAAGGGCTTACAACATTGTTACACCAACAAATATATGGAGGTGCTTTATGGGGGGCAAGTTAATATCCAAATGGAAACTTAGTCTGATTGCTGTGTTATCCCTAAGCTTTACCTTAGCAGGGTGCGGAGGAAATAACAGCAACAATACGACGGCTAAGGGAGAAGACAAACCAGCAGAAACAGCCACTTCAACTGCAGCAGGAACAGATTCTGATAAGATTGAACCTTTTGAAATTAGTATCTTTCTTGGAGAAGCAGGTCAGCAACCAACACCAGATAATAAAATTTACAAAATGATTAAAGAAAAAACAGGCGCCTCATTCAATTTCGAATTCTTGGCAGGAGATCTTAAACAGAAGCTTGGCGTTATGATTGCCGGTTCGGATTATCCAGATCTAATGAGTTCTAATACCCAACTGACGGCAGCAGGTGCATTTATTCCTCTCGAGGACTTGATTGAAGAACACGCTCCAAATTTGAAAGCGCATTACGCAGCTTACTGGAACATGATGAAGGATCCAAATGATGGACATATTTATACACTTCCAAACTATGGTGCGTATAACGGTGATGTGAATTCTACCTATTACTCTGGCCCAGCTTTCTGGATTCAGAAAGCTGTACTTAAAGATGCTGGCTATCCAGTGGTTAAAACTTTGGATGAGTATTTCGATCTTATCGTTAAGTATAAAGAGAAGAATCCAACCATTGATGGACAACCAACAGTTGGGTTTGAGATTCATAACAAAGACTGGAGAAACTGGGGATTGTTTAACGCTCCTCAGCATCTGATCGGGCATCCTAATGATGGCGGAGTAGTGGTTAATGATAACGTGGCAGAAGTCTTTGCGGATAAAGACTATGCTAAGCAGTACTACAAGAAGCTTAATGATATGAATGCATTGGGTATTATTGATAAAGAAGCATTTACAATGGATTATGACCAATATTTAGCTAAATTGTCCAGCGGAGCCGTTCTGGGAATGTTTGATCAGCACTGGAACTTTGGTAAAGCAGAAGATTCACTCAAGACACAAGAGAAAGATATGAGAACTTATGTAGGTCTGCCTCTTGTGTATGATACCAACACCAAAGATTATTATCTGGATCGCCCTGCGCTTAACTTGAATAATGGATTCGGGATCACTGTCAATGCTAAGGATCCAGTGAGAATCCTTAAACTGATGGACACATTGATTCAAGAAGATTGGCAAAGAACTCTCACTTGGGGTATTGAAGGCGAAGATTATATTGTGGAAAACGGCCGCTTTATGAGAACCCAAGAACAACGGGATAACGCAGTTGATGCTACATGGAAGCTGAGTAACAAAGCAGAAGCTTGGTATGCTACCGCTCCGAAAATGCAAGGGTACTTTGCAGACGGTAACTCAACAGATGCGGCAGCCCAACCAGAAGAATATAAGGCAGGATTGGAAGCGTTTGACAAGGAAGTCCTCGACGCATATGGATTCAACAGTTATGTAGATTTCTTCAGTAAGCCTGGACCGAACCCAGTAGCTTATCCTGCTTGGTCCATAGATCTTGTTGAAAATTCTCCAGCAAAAATTGCCGATACGAAGATGGGAGAAGTTAAAACCAAGTTCTTGCCAAAAGCAATCTTGGCTAGTCCTTCCGATTTCGATAAAGTTTGGGCTGAATTTGTTAAAGAACTTAATAAAGCGGATATCAAAGCTTACGAAGACAGAATCAATGAACAGCTTAAATGGAGATTTGATACTTGGAGTGTTAAATAGTTAGAGCTTGCTTAAAAATCAGAAAGTGGTGGCTTATTAGCCAACCACTTTCTGAAATATATGGATGATGTGGGGAGAAAATATATGGATGAGATTTTAACGGGAAAAAAAGTTAACCGGCATCCTAAAAGAAAAAAGAAGCAACCGATTACTATGACCTTGATTAAGAATCAGAAACAGCTAATTTGGATGTCGGTTCCATTGCTGCTTTATATTATATTATTTGCTTATGTTCCCGTCTGGGGATGGACCATGGCTTTTCAGGATTATAAACCAGCTAAGGCTTTTGGCGAACAAACGTGGGTTGGCTTGAAACACTTCAAGTTTCTATTTACGGACGATACCTTTTTAAGGGTACTGCGAAACACACTGGCTATGGGATTAATTAATTTCTTTCTAGGATTTATAACCGCGATAACATTGGCCTTACTTCTTAATGAAATCAAAAACGTATTTTGGAAAAGAACCGTGCAGACCATATCCTACTTACCTCACTTCCTCTCTTGGATTATTGTAACAGGGATTGTAGGTGTCTCCCTCTCGGTTAACGACGGGATTATCAACATCGTACTCATGAAATTACATCTTATTGATTCACCGATTCTTTGGTTGAGTGAAGGGAAGTATTTCTGGGGTATTGTGGGCGCTTCAACCGTCTGGAAAGAGGTTGGATGGAGTACTATCATCTACTTGGCTGCTATTGCTTCTATAGATCCAGCTTTATATGAGGCTGCTGAGATTGATGGGGCTAACCGGTACAAAAAAATGTTCAATGTAACATTGCCGGGAATTAGACCAACCATTGTAATCCTGATGATAATGTCCATAGGACATGTACTGGATGTCGGATTTGAGGTTCCGTACTTATTAGGGAACGGGCTTACTGTAGACTGGTCGGATACGATTGATATATTTGTATTGAAATACGGGATTGGGCAAGGGAATTATTCCTTAGCCACTGCGGGTGGTATATTTAAAACCGTCGTAAGTGTAACGTTGCTGCTATTAGCTAACTGGACTTCGAAGCGGCTAGGGGAAGAGAGGCTGTTATAATCATGGAAAAAACTCAATTGATTCCTCAAAAATCTCCAAAAAGCAATGCTGGAAAACGGATGAGAAATTTGAGGTTCGAACCCGTAATGTTCGGCACCTTCAATACTATATTTATGGTTTGTCTAGTTATTGTTACCTTGTATCCATTCCTGAATACTATAGCAGTCTCCTTTAATGCGGGGAATGATACCATCCGTGGCGGCATTTATCTATGGCCTAGAGAGTGGACCATACAAAACTACAAGGCAGTTTTTGCCTCTGGTACAATTATTCCTGCTTTTTGGATTTCGGTAGCACGAACAGTGATATCTACGATCCTGAATCTATTTTTGACCACAATGCTTGCTTATACTTTAAGCCGGAAAGAATATGTTTTCCGCAAACAGATTACCTTTATTTTCGTCCTAACCATGTATTTTAATGCGGGTCTGATTCCAAACTATTTCCTAATTAAGGATCTTCATTTGATTAATACGTTTTGGGTATATGTAATACCGACTATGATAAGTGCATTTAATATGATCGTCATCCGTACTTACATTGGCGGCTTGCATGAAAGTCTTATGGAATCCGCGAGAATCGACGGTGCAGGGGAATTCAAGATTTTCATGAAAGTAGTTTTCCCTTTGTGTAAGCCTGTTCTTGCTACCATCGCCCTTTTTGTCGCGGTAGGTGCATGGAACTCATGGTTTGATGCTTTTATCTACACTTCTTCCCGCCAACACTTGAGTACATTGCAGTATGAATTAATGAAATTAATATCATCTAGTATGAATGCGAATAGTAACGCAAGTGTAGCTAACGGGGCAGGGGTAACTGCTGAGTCAGCGGGGTCAATGGTTACTCCAAAGTCCATTCGTGCAGCTGTTACTATTGTTGCTTCGGTTCCAATTTTGCTAGTCTATCCATTTATGCAGAAATATTTTGTAGTTGGAATGAACGTAGGAAGCGTGAAGGAATAAGGAGCTTGCAATCACTATTAAGTAATAGGAAGGTTGTCTGTTAAATTATGACCCCATCTTCAATCACGTACACGAATCCGATACTTCCAGGCTTCTATCCTGATCCAAGTATCACTCGGGCAGGGGATGACTACTATTTAGTTTGCAGCTCCTTTGAGTATTTCCCTGGCGTACCTATTTTTCATAGTCAGGATTTGATTCACTGGACACAAATAGGTCATGTACTCAATCGTGTAAGTCAGCTGGATACTCGTAAAAGCAAGAGCTCTGGAGGGATTTTTGCACCAACGATCCGCTATCATGAAGGAACGTTTTACATGATAACGACCGAAGTACACGGGAAAGGGAATTTCTATGTTATGGCTACGGACCCTGCGGATCCGTGGTCAGATCCGATTAGTATTCCTTATGGAGGAATTGACCCTTCTCTGATGTTTGATGAGGATGGAAAAGTATATGTAACCACCCAGCAGGGGGCAGATTATGACTCCCATGCCATCCAATATGAGATAGATATCGCTACGGGAGCAGCATTAACAGAACCAGTGGTCATCTGGACTGGGGATGGCGGACCTTGGACGGAAGGCCCTCATTTGTACAAAATAAATGGAATGTATTATATCATGACGGCTTCAGGAGGAACGGCAAAGGAGCATCGGGAGATCATTGGCCGCAGCTCCTCTCCATATGGACCTTTTGAACGATTGCCGTATCCAATATTGACGCACAGCGGTACTGACAATCCCATTCAGTATTTAGGGCATGCCGATTTGATTGAGGATCGTAACGGGGATTGGTGGGCCGTATTCCTTGGGGTCAGACTAGTAGATGCAAAATTCACTGTGCTTGGAAGAGAGACTTTCCTTGCTCCCGTAAGCTGGACTGAAGACGGATGGCCGATGATTGATAATAATGATGACACTGTCGGACTGGAAATGAAGGTTTCACGTGTACCTGGTCAATCGCCAAAACCTGAGACTAGTGGAAGATATAATTTTGATGATCAAGTATTGCCGCTGGGATTAGCCTTTCTGCGGAATCCGGCTGAGGGAAGCTGGTCCTTAAACGAACGACAGGGATGGTTATCTCTTCGGGGACAATCTTCAGGTCTCAGTGAAGTAGGCCAAGTGGCTTTTGTAGGCAGAAGACAGCAGCATACTTCGGCAGAATGGAGCACGCTGCTAGAAATGCCTTCATCTATTGCTGATGTGGAAGCTGGACTTTGCGCCAGATTAGATGAGAACGCTCATTATGAAATTGGACTTGTTCAAAAAAACGGGCAAAAAGTGATTACAGCTCATGTGACTATGGATGGAGTAACCCATACAGCGGCAGAGGTTTCGACTACTGCCGAGCGAATTTATTTGAAAGTTAAGGCAGAGCTTACCGAATACAGCCTCTTTTACTCTTTAGATGGGCAGGAGTGGAATATGCTATCAACAGCAGCAGCGTATCCATTATCCCCTCAAGCCGTAAAAGGAAATGGATTTACGGGTGTTCTTATCGGATTATATGCAACAGGTCATGGCAAGGTGGCTGAGGTGCCTGCCTACTTCGATTGGTTCGATTATCAGTCCTAATTATTCGAATACTGATATAAATGCGTTTGTCAGGAGGGAACTTGTTGAGACAAGCTAGTGATTACACAGAACCTGCACTAAAAACAATATTTGCTGAGGATTTCAAAATTGGCGCAGCCGTTAACCCGTTGACGATACAATCACAGGAGCATTTGCTCGCCTATCATTTTAATAGCATTACCGCTGAGAATGAGATGAAGTTTGAAAGTCTGCATCCGCTTGAAGACATTTATAACTTTAAACTAGCAGATCAGTTGGTTGCCTTCGCCCGAAAACATCATATGGCTATGCGTGGGCATACTTTAGTCTGGCATAACCAGACTACGGACTGGTTGTTTGAGGATAAGAAGGGCGGGCCTGTTAGCAAAGAGACATTGCTTGCACGGCTCAAATCACATATTCAGACCGTGGTTGGGCGTTACAAGGAAGATATCTATGCTTGGGATGTCGTAAATGAAGTTATTGCAGATGAAGGAGAAGAACTTCTTCGCCAGTCAAAGTGGCTAGACATTGTCGGACCGGAGTTTATCGGCAAAGCTTTTGAATTCGCTCATGAAGCCGATCCTAAGGCTTTATTATTCTACAACGACTATAACGAGTCTAATCCGCTTAAGCGCGACAAAATCTATAAAATGGTGAAGTCGCTGCTGGAACAAGGAGTGCCGATCCATGGCGTCGGATTGCAAGCCCACTGGAATCTATACGATCCGAGCTTAGACGATATACGTGCTGCTATTGATAAGTATGCATCTTTAGGGCTTCAGCTCCAATTGACAGAGCTGGATGTGTCCATGTTCCGTTTCGATGACAAACGAATCGATTTAAAGGTTGCACCTGCCGAACTGCTCGAGCTGCAGGCAGAGCGGTATGAAGCGATGTTTGCTCTGTTGAAAGAATACCGCGACGTGATTAGCTCAGTCACTTTCTGGGGAGCAGCGGATGACTATACATGGCTGGACGGCTTCCCTGTTCGGGGCCGGAAAAATTGGCCGTTTCTATTCGATGAGCAGCATAATCCTAAGCCAGCTTATCACCAATTGCTTAACGCTGTCACCAAATCATAGAGCGGGTAACCTGCTCAAGCTTGCGAATTATGAACCCGTCCTTTTCAATCCAGGGCGGGTTATTTATACGGGAGGAATAAACATGACCAATACCGCTTATGAGGCTTGGCTCAACTATGGCCAGCTGAAATCTGGATCTCTATACAATCAATATATAAATTGGTGTGGTGAGCTGGTTGTAACGGAGGACAATGAGACGATTCAGGCCGCAGCCGCGGAATTCATACAGGGGATGACCTCTATGCTGGGCAAGGCACCACTGCTCACAGCGCAACCAGAAGGACCGTGTATCGTTATAGGAACCTTCCAAGGGGGGAATCCGTTAATTGGTAGAGTATTCGGAGGAGAGCGAACCGATTCACTGGGTGCTGAAGGTTTCCTTATACGTACAAACGCTACTGAGCAATGTGTCGCTATCGGTGCTTCAACGCCTGTTGGAATATTGTATGGCGTATTCCATCTGTTACGGCTGATAGGAACAGAAAGCGAGATAGACGCTCTGAATTTGTCTATGAGTCCTGTGAACGGCCTGCGAATGATTAATCACTGGGATAATTTTGATGGCAGTATTGAACGTGGCTATGCTGGACGGTCCTTTTTTTACGAGTCCAATCAATTTCTTAACGATACAAAGCGGCTGCGTGATTATGCCAGATTGATGTCCTCTGTGGGAATCAACGCGATTTCGATTAACAATGTGAATGTTCATGAGCTTGAATCTCTATTTATAACGGAGCAATATTTGCCTGATATCGCGTTAATTGCAGGTATATTCCGCGTATACGGAATTAAGCTATTCCTCAGTGCTAACTTCGCCAGCCCGATACAGATCGGAGCATTGGAGACAGCTGATCCACTGGACCCAGCGGTGCGGCAATGGTGGAAAGATAAGGCTGGTGAGGTTTATCGAGCGATACCTGATTTTGGCGGGTTTGTAGTCAAAGCGGATTCAGAAAATCGACCAGGGCCATTCACTTACGGGCGTGACCATGCCGATGGCGCTAATATGCTGGGAGAAGCACTGGAGCCGTTTGGCGGAATCGTGATTTGGCGTTGTTTCGTATATAACTGCAAGCAGGATTGGCGTGACCGTAAGACAGATCGGGCCAGAGCAGCGTATGATCATTTCAAACCATTGGATGGCCGGTTTAATGATAATGTAGTGCTGCAAATCAAGAATGGACCGATGGATTTTCAAGTTAGAGAACCGGTATCTCCGCTGTTTGGCGCACTGGAACATACCAATCATCTGATGGAGTTTCAGATTGCTCAAGAATATACGGGGCAGCAGCGGCATCTCTGTTATCTGGTTCCACAGTGGAAAGAAGTCCTTGATTTCAATACTTATGCCAAAGGGCAAACTACGCTTGTGAAACATATTGTGGACGGATCGGTGTGGGGAAATAAGTATAATGGTGTGGCTGCTGTAACTAATGTCGGGGATGACATGAACTGGACGGGGCACGGGTTAGCTCAAGCTAATCTGTATGGATATGGGAGATTAATTTGGAATCCGGAGCTGACGGGAAAAGAAATAGCTGAGGAATGGATTCGCCTTACCTTTGGCACTGATAAAGGTCTGGTGGCTGCTATTCGCGGGATGTTAATGGACTCATGGAGGATTTACGAATCTTACACAGCTCCATTAGGTGTGGGCTGGATGGTTAATCCGGATCATCATTATGGACCAAATGTGGATGGATATGAATACGCCAAGTGGGGAACGTACCATTATGCGGATCATAAGGGCATTGGTGTAGATCGTTCGGTCAAATCGGGAACGGGTTATAGCGGACAGTATATGGGTCTTAATGCATCAAATTATGAGAATCTAGCGTCTTGTCCAGAAGAGCTGTTGCTGTTCTTTCATCATGTTCCATACACGCATGTTCTGCAATCGGGTCAAACTATTATTCAGCATATCTACGATACTCATTTCGAGGGGGCTGAGCAGGCTGCACAGCTTCTAGCGACATGGGAATCACTTGAAGGCAGCATGGATAGTGGATTGTATATACAAGTGAAGCACCGTCTTGAAGAGCAAGCAGAGCATGCGCAGGAATGGAGAGATCGGATCAATACGTATTTTTACCGCAAGAGCGGAATTGAGGATTTTAAAGGCAGAAAGATTTATTAGATTTCGATTCGAGGGATGATGATAGTGAACCTCACGATTAGAGCGATTTTGGAAGATTTAATGGGAACTGTGGAGCAGGTAGAAGGCACTGTGGATATTTTGAACCCAGGGGAACCGGAAACTGAAGTCACAGGGATTATTACGGCCTTTTCTGCCACGCAAAATATTGTGGAGCAAGCAATAGCGTTAGGAGCCAATTTGCTGATCACGCATGAAGGTGTATTTTATAGCCATTATGCAGCGAGCGAGTGGTTAGAAGGTGATCCAGTTTATCATGCGAAAAAAAGTCTGATCGGACATTCCCCAATAGCTATTTTTCGTTATCATGATTATTGGCATCGGCAAGAGCCAGATGGGATTATGATTGGTTTGCTGCGAGAGCTGGATTGGTCAGACTATGTGGAAGAGCAGCAAGCGGCTGCTACGATTCTCACTATTCCTGCTATGACTGTAATGGAAGCTGCTCAGTATATTAAAAGTAAGCTAGGCATCTCTTATGTACGCGCTGCTGGTGACCTGTCTCTGTCCTGCAAACGCGTAGGGATATTAGTAGGTTACAGAGGAGGCGGGACGATGGCTATTCCGCTTTTTAATGATCACAATCTTGATTTAATTATCGCTGGAGAGGGACCAGAGTGGGAGACTCCGGAATATGTGCGGGATGCAGGGCACCAAGGCAGATCTAAAGCACTCATCATGTTAGGTCATGCGGAGAGTGAAGCGCCGGGAATGAAATATTTAGCTGAAATCTTAGCAGACAAATATCCCATGCTTCCTACCCGGTTCATTGCTGAACAACCCATCTATCAGATGGTTTAATCTGGGGAAATTAAGAGTACGGAATAAATAAACATATTATGGAGAAAATGAAGGGAAACAGGTCACTGAGAAAGGAGTGTTTCAATGGAAATTCCTTTGGAGGCTGATGAAGTATTAAGTCGGATCAAAAAGCTGCAAAGCGACGGAAGCTCGATCAGTAAAAAACAAGTAAAGCAAAGCGACCCAGAGCTTATGAGAAGTGCGCTGTTCTTTTTTCCAAGCTGGGAGCATGCATTGAAAAACGCCGATCTTTTGTAGCCATAGTATTGTAAAAGGGAGCTAAGTGGACAGGGAATATCTCTGATTCTGCTTAGCTTTTTTCTTTTTTATGAAATCATTCGTGCTGTTCATGTGAAATAATATTAACAAGCTTGCCAAACGGATCGCGGACATAGAAACGACGAACACCCCAAGGTTTAGAAACTGGCCCAATATTGGTGATGATTCGTTTGACCCTCATTTCATGCCTCCATTGAAAGGACGATTTTAGTATTCATTTTTATTGGAGATTGTCGTTTCTTATTAAATAGGAAAGTACTGGTGAATTACTCCTATTTTCGCTTGCTTCAGAGCTGTTTTTCTAAAGAAAACGAGTAAACAAGAGCAAACGAAAGAGAAAATGAAGAGTATGCTTAATATGAAATGAAAAGCATTGCTTTCAACATTATTTTGACCAGAGCCCTCCTTTACAAGCAAACCTTACAAGAGTATGATTCATCTCAGAACTGACAATTATCTTAAATTTACAATTACATAAGCAATCCGCTTAATTTCCGTTTCTGGAAAGCGGGGGAACCAACAACTGGCAGCCGATGTGAGAGTCGGCACTGGTTATGGGGTGAATCCTGTTCCGGGTGCATAATATGCATCCCTACAGGTAGGGCAACTCTCACTGCCCGAATCCGACAGCTAACCTCGTAAGCGTATGGAGAGAGGATGAATGGCGTGTTTAGTGATGAATAGCCACAGAGAATCCCTCTGTGGTTTTTTGCTGCGTTTTTAAGCAGATATAGTCGTAGAATTTATTATGAAAGAGGTGTTACCTTTGCCTATCGCTAAACTGAACGGAACTTCGCTCTATTATGAAATCAATGGAACTGGCACTCCGGTTGTGTTTATCCATGGACATGGATTAACACACAGTATGTTCAAACCACAGCTGGAGTATTTTTCCGATAAATATAAAGTGATTTTGTGCGATTTACGGGGGAATGGCAAGTCTGGTAAACTGCTGGAGGCCCCACATGAGATTATTGAGACGCAATGTCTGGATCTAATTATGCTGTTGAATGACCTAGGTATCCGTGAAGCAGTTTTTGTAGGAATCGCTTATGGTGGCTTAGTCGTTCAGCATATTGCCAAACAATATCCTGAGCGTGTAAAAGCCATTGTTGTCGCGGATAGCTTTTGTAGGACTCACGGATCAACAATAGTAGGGAAAATACAAACTATGGCAGCATATTGCAGTTTACTAATGTATTATCTCCCAAGCGAGCTGGTGTTGCCTTCGATTCGGATGATGTACCGAGAGCGCTGGAGTCTGGCCTACAATGAGATTAGAAGAGGGCTGCTGGACAAACGTCCCCGTGAGCTATACCGGCAAAGGCTGGCCACGAGCCATGTTGATTACACCAGGTGTTTAAAGGCTTTTAAACGTCCCGCTTTATGTATTGTAGGGGACTTTAATGAATTTGGAGTGAATTGTATGAAGGAAATGGTGTCTCAGCTGCCACAGGCGCAGTTGGCGATTATTCCGAACGCATTAGATCCAAGTAATCTGTGCCAGCCGGAGCAATTCAATGCGATTCTTCAGCGTTTCTTGGAGAAGCAGCAGGGCAGTCAGCAGATTAGTTGATCCCTTTACAAGCGAAGCGTTTAAGTGAGAAAATAGGCGTCCCATAGCCAGGAGATGAGCTGGCTGTGGGACGTCCTTCTGGGAAGAACTTTAGGGAAATCCTCCCTAAAATGATCGACAGCATGGCTCCTAGAACGTAGATTAGGGAAATCCTCCCTAAAATGAAGGAGATTATGGCTCCTAGAACGTGAATTAGGGAAAACTTCCCTAATAATAGGATGCTTTTAGCCATAAATGGGTATTTGCATGAATTTTTAGGGAGAAATTCCCTAAAAACCTCATTTTAAAGCGATTATCGATGAATATTAGGGAGGATTTCCCTAATATAATGGATATCTAACTAAAGGCTGGCTCATCAGTAGTGAAATCTACGAATGAGCCAGCCTTTAGTATTTTACCAACCGGTGGATGTTGAACATTTACAAGCATATTGTAGCTAGAACGCCACTTAATGTACCTACCCTACCACAGCACCAAATATAGCTCACCCGACGTGGGAAGAACAGTAGACCCTAAGTAGTGAAGGTAAGTGTATAGAGAGAGGTGTAATAAGCAACGCATCTGCAACTCTTGCATTTTGTGCAATGCGATCTACTCGTGTAAGATTAAGATAATTCATACCAAAGGAGCTGAGTCATGATGTCTCAAGCTGAAACCATAAAACTGACTTCATTATCTTCAAAAGGGGGCTGCGGCTGCAAAATCGGTCCCGCCGATCTCATGCAGGTTATTCGTAGTCTGCCACCAACTGTTCCTAACCCGGATCTACTTGTAGGTCTTGATACTAGTGATGATGCAGGGGTGTATCGTTTAAGTGATGAATTAGCGTTAGTGCAAACTGTTGATTTTTTCACGCCGATCGTGGATGATCCCTATTCATTTGGTCAAATTGCAGCAGCCAATGCATTAAGTGATATTTATGCGATGGGTGGAAAGCCGCTTACGGTGCTTAATATTGTGGCTTTTCCTATTTCTGTTTTAGATAAAAGCGTTCTTGGTGATATTTTGCGCGGCGCGGCGGATAAAGTACAGGAAGCAGGAGCTACTCTTGTGGGCGGACATTCCATCGACGATAAAGAGCCCAAATTCGGATTGGCCGTTACGGGCCTTGTGCATCCTGACAAAGTAAGAACGAATGCGGGCGCCAAGGTGGGAGACAAGCTGATTTTAACGAAGCCTATCGGAGTGGGGATCTTAACAACTTCCATTAAAAAGGATCAGCTATCTCCTGAAGAAACCACACGCCTCACGACAGTAATGTCTACTTTGAATAAAAAAGCGGCTGAAATCATGGAGCCTTATGATGTACATGCTTGTACAGATGTTACCGGATTTGGGCTACTGGGACATGCCTCGGAAATGGCAAAAGGAAGTAACCGCGGACTGATTATTCGTCAAGGCGATGTACCGATGCTGCCAAGAGTAAGAGAGCTTGCGGAGCAGGGATTTGTTCCAGGAGGCACTAAGAATAACTTTGCCCATTTGGAAGGCAGTATTCTTTATCCGGAAGAGATGGACCAACTAAGCCGCTATATTCTATGTGACGCTGTGACTTCTGGCGGATTGCTGATCTCTGTGACCCCTGAACAAAGCGAAGATTTGCTAAAAACGTTAGTAGATGCAGGGGTAGAAGCGGCATTGATCGGAGAGGTAACAGAAGAGCATCCGGGTCAGATTACGGTTATAGCTGCTGCGAAATAATCATTGTATACCGGCTTAGAGCAAATTATGAAGGTTAGCCACCAGAGGAGAGAGCATATTGTTTCAGGACATTACACTGGAAGAACTTAGAGTGTTAAAAAACAAGAAGCAGATCACCATTATTGATGTTAGATCTCCTTCTGAATATAAAGATGCAACGCTGCCGGATAGTTTGAATATTCCCTTTTTTGATGATCAGGAACGGGCTGAAGTAGGGACGTTGTATAAACAGACAAGTGTGCAGGCCGCGAAAGAACGCGGTTTGGAGATTGCTGCGGCAAAACTTCCTTCTTTTGTAAAAGAATTTGCCGCGATTCAAGGGGACAAAGCTGTATTCTGCTGGAGGGGAGGTATGCGCAGCCGTACAACTGCGACCGTACTCTCTTTAATGGATATTCATGCTTACCGGCTGATAGGCGGCTATAAGGCTTATCGTAAATGGGTGCTCGACGAATTGGAGTCCTATGAATTCAAGGCGAAGTCTTATGTGATACACGGAAATACGGGTACAGGCAAAACCAACCTGCTACACCGCCTGAAAGTGCATGGCTACCCCGTACTGGATTTGGAAGGGATGGCAGGTCATCGTGGTTCTATTTTTGGTGAGATCGGCCTTCGTGCAAACAATCAAAAAACGTTCGATAGTCTTCTTTTGGAGGAGTTAATTAAGATCGGGGATTCTCCTTATGTACTATTTGAAGCGGAGAGCAAAAAGATTGGTAAGATAGTGATGCCCCCGTTTATGACCGAGCAAAAAGAGATCGGAACACAGATCTGGATTGAGATGCCTCTGCAAGCCAGAGTGCAGCAAATCCTTGAGGATTACCGGCCAGAAGAGTACAAGGAGCAGTGTATTTCTGCATTTCGGAGTATCAAATCCCGAATTCATATCCCTGTTGCAGCAGAAATCGAACGATGCTTGCAGGCGGATTTGTTCGGTGAAGCTGTGGCGCTGCTGTTAGAGTATTACTACGATCCTAGATACGATTATACGTCTACTCAGTATGAAGGCATTGAGAGAGTTACTTTTAAAGTGAATAATCTGGATGAAGCTGAGACTGCTGTGCGTTCTTTTTTAAAACATCAGGATGAGGTATAGGCTTCACGTTATGGTTAAAGGGGGGCTTTACTAATATGATCTATTTAGATTACAACGCTACAACACCAGTAGATAAGGAAGTAGCAGAGGTTATGATCCCTTATCTTTACGGTCATTTTGGGAATCCCTCAAGCAGTCATTCTTTGGGGCGTGAAGCTAAACTCGGAATAGAGCAGGCAAGAATACAGGTGGCTGATTTCCTGAATTGTGCGCCGGGTGAGGTGCTTTTTACCAGTGGGGGCAGTGAGTCTAATAATACTGTCATTAAAGGAGTAGCCCAAACTTATCGCCATGAAGGTAATCACATTATCCTGTCTGCTATTGAGCATCCAGCGGTAATTAAACCCTGCCAGTATCTGGAGCAGATGGGCTACAACCTGACTTATGTACCTGTTGACTCATATGGATTGGTGCAGGTTGACGATGTGAAAAAGCAGCTCACGGACCAAACCATTCTGGTCTCCATCATGCACTCTAATAACGAAACGGGTACGATCCAGCCGATCAAGGAAATAGCTGAGGTCTGCCACGAACGGGGCATTCTTATGCATACAGATGCTTCACAATCTGCGGGAAAAGTAGATCTCGATATAGCGGATTTAGGAGTGGATTTTCTAACGCTTGCAGGCCATAAATTATATGCGCCCAAAGGTATTGGAGCACTGTACATTCGGGACGGCATTCACATTGAGCCTTTGATACACGGTGCGGGCCATGAACAGGGGCGAAGAGCGGGGACAGAAAATACACCCTACATTATTGGCTTAGGAAAAGCCTGCGAGCTTGCTGCTGAATCTGATTCTAGAGAAAGAGTTAAACAAGTTACGGATTATTTTTATGGAAGACTGCAGGAGTCTTTTGGCGAAAAAATTCATTTGAATGGTCATAAACACAAGCGCTTGCCTAACACCCTTAACGTTAGTTTTCTTGGAGCAGTGGGTCATGAGATTGTTGCTTCGTTAGAAGATGTAGCAGCTTCTACTGGCTCGGCGTGCCATTCCGGTGAAACGTTGATTTCGCCTGTTCTAAAGGCTATGCATGTATCGGAGAATATTGGACGGGGAGCGGTTCGTTTTAGTGTGGGACGATATACGACTATAGCGGAAATCGATGAGGTCATCGATAAGTTGAAGGTGTATTTGTTGTGAGGTTCGTTTTTGCAAACAGTGACAAAGTGTGAATCCTAGTGAAAGGATTATGACTCTCAGTGAACGAGCTATGGTTCCCAGTGAACGGAATATGAATCTGAGTAAACGGAGTACGAATCTCAGTAAACGGAGTGCGAATCCCAGTGAATGGACTAATAATTCCAGTGAACGGAGTAGCTATCGGACACAGGCGCTCTTATCTGCAGCATTTTCCTCTTTTTGAGTTGCTATAGGACCCCATAGGCGTTATTGGTATAAAATAGACGGAAATGAGCACCATTCTTGCCCAATAGCGCCTCTCAGGTCCGATAATCTCTCTAAACAGTGATAAATTAACGAATAGCGGCATTTGAGTCCGAAGGATCAAGAAGTTGAACCCGCATATTACTAAAAAAGCATCTGTCACTCCTTCAAAAGGAATCGCAGATGCTTTTTTAATATTTGTTTTAGTGATTATACAATCGTAAAGCCAGCACTTGCATAACCAGTGACTGTATTTACAAGGGTGAGGCCTGTAGCAGTGGCTGAGAATACCATAAGTAAACGTGTCTGTGGCGTTACAGCAAAATTGATACCATTCGTAATTCCGCTGACAAAAGTTCCTAAATTGATAGTACCGGTGATAGGCGGAAGTGGGACGGTTGCGCCTGGAATAGGAGTAAATGTGTTATTTGGTGTGGCAGATTGGTACAATTGCGCTGTTACATTTATCGTAGTACCAAGCAGCGATAAAGCTATGGTATTACTGAAGTAAGCGGCAATGGAAGTTATTACTCCTGCTCGAGGAGTTGAGAATGCAAAATTGATAAGTGGTCCAAGGAGAGTACCTGTCAAATCAATATTACCGCCAACAAGCGAAATGCCTGTAGCTGAACTTCCGAAGCCTACAAGGCTTGTTGTTCCAACCAAACCACCTAAAACCGTGGTCATAATAATAGGTCCTCCGGATGCCAGTGGAATAATTGCACCGTTACCGGTTGCACCAGTGACTCCGGTAATGCCAGTAGCTCCGATCGCGCCCGGATCACCCGTGGCACCCGTTACACCGGTAGCTCCGGCAACGCCGACCGCGCCCGGATCACCGGTCGCTCCAGTCGCCCCCGTAGTACCCGTAGCTCCGGCAACGCCGACCGCACCTGGATCACCCGTGGCACCCGTAGCTCCGGCAACGCCGACCGCGCCCGGGTCCCCAGTCGCGCCCGTTGCACCAGCAGGGCCCGCCAAGCCGGCAGCCCCCGTCGAGCCAGTTGCTCCAGTTGCTCCTACACCTGGACCCGCTGGTCCTTGCGCACCTGTTGGCCCTTGAATCCCTTGCGGACCCTGTGGTCCTTGAGGTCCCATCGCACCACCAGCGATTAACAAGTAATCTGGTGAACTTCCAGGTATTCCAGTAGGTCCAGAAACGGTAGCTATATAGGTGCTGCCATTGAAGGTTACTACTTGACCTGCTGGATAAGTAGGACTTTGTGCAGGATTAAAGATTACAATCCCCTGCAGCCCTACCCCTTGCGGCCCCTGAGGTCCTTGAAGTCCCGGTGTTCCTTGAGGTCCTTGAGGTCCTTGGGGGCCTGTGGAGCCCCCAGCAATTAATAAATAATCTGGTGAACTTCCAGGTGTTCCCGTTGGTCCCGCAACAGTAGCTATATAAGTACTGCCATTGAAGGTTACTACTTGACCGGCAGGATAAGTAGGGCTTAATGCAGGATTAAAAGCAACAATTCCTTGCAGCCCTGCCCCTGTAGTTCCCGTTGCTCCCGGAACCCCCTGAGATCCTTGCGGCCCCTGAGGTCCCTGTGGTCCCTGTGGCCCTTGAGGTCCAGTCACACCTTTAATAGGCAATCCAATGGCTTGTGTAATAGAAGCTTGAATATGTCTGATCTGAATAATCAACTGATCTTTACAGTTAGAGTCAATCTTCGTGGCGAGAATAAAAGATAATAACTCAGCTAACAGCAGTTGAAGATTGGTGCCGACGCTAACGACTGAAAAGGGATTAACTTCGGTCGATACAATGGTTATCTCTACTACAGAAAGTAGCTCAGTTCTAAAAGGGCTGCATAATTTAGAGGTATGCAAGAATTCCAATAGTTCTCTTAATACTCTTTGGAGATTGGCAATATGAAGTGTTGTGGGAGTCGTAAGTACGGGGGGTACCACTGCAGAGAGATCAGTGACTATTTTTAATAGTGCGTTACACTCCCTCTTTCTAATAGGACTGCTAATCCTTCCATGCTTGTTTAGGATAGCATCGCTTTTAAATGGTCTGTAATCAGGCATATTTCTATATCTCCTCCTTGAACTTCTCCTGTTCATTCCTTTAAAAAATGGGAACCTGCCCAATTAGCATATTCGTAGAAGTGGAAGTTGTTACAATAATTGCCCAAAAAGCCGTTATTCCTGAAAGTCTTTATTAATGAAGCAATACAAAAAAGGCAGGCCACCGCTGATTACGGTAGTCTACCTTTTTAATAGATACGTTAAGTAGTCTCTCCTTTAATGAGAGTTACGTCTACAGTAGTGTTGTTGATTAGCTCTCCGTCAGCACTTTCGATCATTTGCAGGAGAGTATTGGTCAGCATGACCCCGATCCGATCACTAGGTTGCATAATGGTAGTCAATTTAGGGCTCTGAAGCATGCGGGTAAAGCTGTGGTAATCATAACCGATGATTTTCAGTTGCTCAGGCACTCGAATGCCTTGCTGTTCAGCATAAATGTATAAAGCATAAGCCACAATATCATTACTGCAAAATACTCCATCATATTCTCGAAGTTGGGCCGGAGAGATATTTTCGGTGACAAAGGACCAAAAATAATCAAAGGTAAGCTTGTTGTGCGCGCCTTCGATAATATCGTAAGTTACACCATGTTTCATACTTGTGATGACAAAAGCATCCCGACGACGATTCGCTAGAATATCCAGATCTAGCGGGCCGGAGATATGTAGCAACCGTTTACAGCCCAGCTGTATCAAATGTTCGGTAGCTAGCTCACCACCGCGGTAATTATCCGATCCCACACAAGGGATATTGGAGGAAATAAAACGGTCAAAAGAGACAATAGGGAAAGGGGCCTTTTTATAGCTTTCAATATTCATGGTATGGCTGCACATGATAATGCCATCTACTTGATTCTGGCGGAGCATGCTAATATAGTTGGCTTCTTTCTCAGGATCGTCAAGAGAATTGCATATTAGCAATTTATAGTTTTTTTCATTAGCACTCATTTCAACATACTTGATGAGATCGGAAAAGAAAGGGTGATTTGAATCTGGAACAATAATCCCAATAAAAAAGGATTGATTCTTCTGTAAGGCTCTGGCGATTTGATTAGGATGATAATCTAAGGCGTCCATCGCTTGTTCAACTTTTTTACGCGTCTCTTTGCTGATATATCCCCGGTTGTTCATTACTCTGGACACGGTAGCTACAGCAACGCCCGCTTCCTTGGCAACATCTTTTATACTTGCCATACCCTCATCCCCGTTTCATAAAATGCTCTAATCTATATTCTACAACTTTCTTGGATTGTTGACACTAATCGGGACTAACAATTGTAAAAGCATAGATTGTTTTTGATAGTTATAATAGGTATGTTATACGTTACCACAAAATATTTAGATATAATATTAAATATCAATAATTTTGTCTATATTATATGAATATAATTATATGAAAACGTTTGACATATTATTTGCGCATCTATAAAATTGGTTTTAAATAAATGTTCTAGAGAAGAACAATTTTGTTAGGAGAACGCCAATATGCAGATTAAAAATGAAGCTATGCTTATCACTTACGCAGATAGCATGGGAAACAATTTAAAAGAACTAAACGAAGTACTGGATACACACTTACAAGGAGTCGTGGGTGGGGTTCATTTATTGCCGTTTTACCCCTCTTCGGGCGACCGGGGATTTGCCCCGATGGATTACACCAAGGTTGACTCAGCTTTTGGCGACTGGGCGGAAATCGAACAGATGAGCGAGAAATTCTACATGATGTATGATTTCATGATCAATCACGTTTCACAGCAGTCTCCATACTTTCAAGATTTCCTTGAGAAGAAGGATGCATCACAATACAAGGATTTATTTATTCGTTACAAGGATTTCTGGCCTAACGGTGAACCAACTGAGGTTGATGTGGATTTAATTTATAAACGTAAACCGCGGGCGCCATACGTAGAGGTTACTTTTAAAGATGGGACGAAGGAAAAAGTTTGGTGTACGTTTGATGAGCAGCAGATCGATCTGGACGTGACTACGGAAACTACGAAGAAATTCGTAAAAGACAATCTGACCTTCCTTGCTGATAAAGGAGCTTCGATTATCCGGCTGGACGCTTTTGCCTATGCCAACAAAAAGATGGGTACCAACTGCTTTTTCGTAGAACCGGATATTTGGGAAATGTTGAATTTGTCTAAAAAAGTAGTGGAGCCTTATGGGGTAACTGTTCTTCCGGAAATCCATGAGCATTACAGCATTCAATTGAAGATTGCAGACAAGGATTATTATGTCTATGATTTCGCCCTGCCAATGTTGGTATTACATGCTCTATATAGTGGAAAAGTAAATCGGCTTGCGCATTGGCTGGAAATCTGTCCGAGAAAACAATTCACTACCCTGGATACGCATGACGGCATCGGCGTGGTGGATGTTAAGGACCTGATGACCGACGAAGAGGCTGAAATGACCAGAGAAAGCCTATACAGCCAAGGAGCAAATGTTAAGAAAAAATACAGCTCCGCCGCTTATAATAATCTGGATATTTATCAAATTAACTGCACTTATTATTCTGCACTTGGCAATGATGATCAGGCGTATCTTTTGGCCAGAGCTATTCAGTGCTTCGCCCCTGGTATTCCACAGATTTATTATGTAGGTCTATTCGCTGGCGAGAATGATATTGAGCTGCTCGAAAGCACAAAAGAAGGACGCAATATTAACCGCCATTATTATTCTAAAGATGAAATTGCTGCTGAGGTACAACGTCCTGTTGTTCAAAAGCTGTTCGCATTGTTGAAATTCAGAAATAGCTGTCCAGCTTTTAATGGTGAGATCAAGATTGAACAAGGTAATGAGAATGAGCTGAACATCACTTGGAAAAATGAGAACACTGTGGCGAAGCTTGAAGCTAATCTGTTGACCAAAGAATACACCATTCTTGCAGGTGAGAATGAAGCAAATATTACGAAGGTATTTTAATATTTCATAGGGTATCGAAGGGTGTTCCAAAAGCCAATGTAATGGCTGCTGGAACACCCTTCTTTTTGGGGGATAGGTGATTCATGTTATGAACTGTTTTTGGTCCGTCTGAATTCTATTGGCGTAAGGCTGAAGTTGCGTTTGAACATCCGGTGGAGATAAGAACTGCTGGTGAAGCCAGTTACTTCAGCAATATCCGATACCGACAAATTACTCTCTACAAGCAGGCGGCATACTTCTTTCATCCGTACCTCCATGATGACATCCACAATAGTGGTTAGGGTCTGCTGCTTATAAAGTCTGCTGACATAAATCGGAGACATATTAAGTTCATCGGCAATTTGGTTCAGACTCAAGCAAGGATCCATGTAAGATTGCTGAATGGTTTGGTTGATTTGCCGGATTAGATCGCTTTGCTTGGAGCTGCGCTTATCCGCTTGGAATTCCTGAATATGATCGAAAAGCTGGTAAAAAGCTGCCTCGAATTCTTCTATCGTTTCATAATGTTCAAGCGAAGGCATCACCATTATCCCTTCGGTGGAGGCAGGACTAAGCTTCTTGATGTTATCGACAATTCGCTTAATCGTTAGCGTCACCCTTGAAACAGTAAGTTCCAGCACATGATAGGGATATTGCTCCATTTCACGTACCATTTCGGAGAAGTGACTGCGGGCTTCGTCTGTTCTGCCACTTGTGAGCGCATCGACCAGCTTTTTCTCGCTGTCAGCCGGGTAGGAGTAAAGATTGTTATGAAGCTCGCTAATGCGCTCAGCATTGATCAAGCTGCCATGACCATAAAACAGTCTATGTTTGGAAGCTTCTCTGGCCTGACTGTACAGCCGGTTTAGTACATCTGGATTATCACTGATAGGGCTGTATACTAACGACAGTCCGATTTTTAGATAATCACAGCAGGCCACGCGGATCTGCCTCAGCAGCACTTCAATCAGCTCGGTATCCAGATGCTCAGTGGAGGTCATGCTGCTAAGCAACATGACCACGCTATCGTCATTCATATCTACAGTTTCCACCTGATAAGTCTGTCCACAGATCTCTGAGGCAATATTCATGATGGCAAACTTGTACGGAAGGAGATAAGAGCCTCGTTCCTTTCGCAGAGCTTCGTACTCATCAATGCGTAGTAATACTAGCCGGTAGCCCTCGTTTAAATTAAAAGAAATACCCAGCTGTTGAACATCATTTTGCCGGCTGTTATGAGGAGATTTAATGCCAAGCACCAGATTGCGTAATGAATTCTGCCTGATCGTGAACATGCTGTTGCGTTTATCTGCCTCAAGGGTGTTCATTCGGCTTACGATCGAATCAATCGGCAGATAAAGCCGTTTGGACAGTACCCTGGAAATAACAAGACCGAACAATAGGATAATTAGAGAAATCAGAAGTGTAGTATTGCGGATATGATTGGTCTGTTCGGTAATCACCTCATAAGGAGTAATGCGCACATATTGCCAGCCAAGCGAATCGGGCGAAGTATAGGACACCAGTGATTTATTCCCTCTAAAAGGGGCAGTAAAATAGCCGGCAGAACGTGCTTTTACTTGATGCTCGAGCCAACTGTTTTCATCCCCGGAGAGCTTCTCCAGTGTCAGCTTATTCCCCGACAGAAAACGGCCTTGGTCATCCAAAATGTAGGTACTGCCACTACCGGGTGTATTGCCGTTAGCCAGTTCTTTATTGATCCAAGCCGCGGATATGTTAACAATAACTGCAGAGTTAATAGAGCGGTCCCAATTGATCGCATCATAGCAGAGGTAAGTATAGACTGAGATGGTTTTCTTCTCAGGTTCATCTATGGAATAGGTTCGCGGAATCGGCGTAAATGCTTTGTAATCCTGATAATGATTCAGCATCTGAATAATTTCAGTGTCCACCAGTTCGCGGGTGGTGAATACGCCATTCTGGCCCTGTGCTGCCGAAATATAAACCGTGTCATTATTCGGATTATATACATAGATGGATTCAATATAAGGCATGGAATTTAAGTAGTTTCCGAGATCGGACATCGCCGCGGTTACCTCATAAATAGAAGGCTTGTTGTAGAACAACAGATGAGAAATCGTGCTGGTTCGATACAGTTGAAATGAAAGCGTTTGCGCGACTTCAGCCATGTTGACCACTTTTTTGCCAGTCTGGGTCAGGTCCCTTAGATCGGAGCGGAAGGTTTGCGTCTTCTCGACGCCGATGTAGTACGTATAGTAAACAAACGTAGAGATAAGAAGGGTTAACGATATGCACAGGGTTATGGTGGTGAGCAGCTTGCCATACAGTAGTCTTTTTCTACGTAGATCATTATTCTTCATACCGTCCCCCCTGACCATCATATGACTTACTCGGACAAGACTCTGGATGAATTCATATTATGAAGTTCCTTTATTATAAGTCCCCAAGAGTGAACAGAACAGTGGAGCAACCTTAGAATCCTGCATTTTTCCAATCTGAAGGGAGTGAACAAATTAAATATTCGTGTACAAAACAGCCTTTTCTACAAGGATTATACAGGGTTAGCGAAGCTTGAGAAGCTCAGTGGGTCTCCGAAGACTTTTACATAAACATCCTGATTGTTCAGTTCCTGTTTCGCCAGTTTGTGCAGTAAGGCTTGTAAGCTTCACTTCTGTGTTCAGAACAATCCCCCTATAGTGGAATTATGCAGTTTCTATATTAAGGGGAGTGAGAGATCTTGAGCCAAACCTCATCCAAAGGAATTTCAAACGTCGAACTTGGCATCCAGGCTGATGGTAGAGCACGCTTACGAACGACAAGAAAGAAGAAAGGATTGTTGTATGAGCTGGTACATAATCGGGTAATGTTTCTGATGCTGCTGCCGACCTTGATCTTTTTTCTAGTGAATTCCTATTTTCCAATGGTAGGCATCTATTATGCGTTCACTCAATTCGACTTCAACAGCAGCATGTTCAACTCCAAGTTTGTGGGATTACAGAATTTCGAGTTCCTCTGGAGATCCGGTACGCTGGTAAAGCTCACGATGAACACGATAGGATACAATATTGCTTTTATTGTACTGGGAAATGTGCTGGCAATTGTCTGTGCGATCCTGCTGAGTGAGCTCAATGGCAAATGGTTTAAAAAGATTAGCCAATCGGTAATGTTTCTGCCTTACTTTGTATCCTTTGTAATTCTCAGCGTAATTGTCTACAACTTGTTTAATTATGACAGCGGTTTCTTGAATACAATGCTTACCCAATTTGGCCTTGATCCGGTCGACGTTTACAGTAAACCTTGGGCATGGATCTTTCTGATCATTATCTTTTATCTATGGAAAAATCTTGGCTACAGCATGGTGATTTATCTGGCGGCGATTACGGGGATTAGTGACGAATATTATGAAGCGGCCAAAATTGATGGCGCTAATATTTTCCAGCGGATTTGGTATATAACGGTGCCGATGCTGAAATCAACCTTTGTGGTGCTGCTGCTCTTTGCGCTCGGCAGTATTATGAAGGGCCAGTTCGATCTCTTTTATCAATTAATAGGCAATAACGGGCTGCTCTACAATACGACGGATATCCTTGATACCTATGTATACCGTTCGCTTAAAGTAACCTTTGATGTGGGCATGGCAACGGCTGCCGGGGTTTATCAATCCTTGTTCGGCTTCGTCCTCATTATGACGGTCAACTATATTATCCGCAAAATAAACGATGACTACGCCCTGTTCTAGGAGGATAAGAAATGAAAATTCAAAAGGATAAATATACGCGAACACTTCATTGGATTGCTTATGTGGTCATTATTGGCCTGTCGATCGCTTGCCTGCTGCCCTTTTTGCTAATTATCTCTGCGTCTTTGACCAGCAATGAGTCCATTATTCGCGATGGTTATCATCTGATTCCGGCACAGTTCTCACTGGAGGGCTACAAGACGGTGTTCATCTTTCCGGATGAGGTGCTGCGGGCATATGCGGTCACAGTCAGCACAACTGCGATTGGAACGGTAATGGGACTTTTTTTCATGACTATGGCCGGTTATGTACTGGCGCGTAAAGATTTCAAATATCGAAATAGCTTTTCCTTCTATATATACTTTACGACTTTGTTTGGGGGAGGACTTGTCCCGTGGTACATCATGATTACGAAATACCTCGGTCTGCTGGATTCCTATGCGGTACTGGTGCTTCCAGGTCTGATGACGCCATTTTTGATCATTTTAATGAAAAACTTCATCAAATCAGCAGTTCCTGAGGAATTATTCGATTCTGGCAAAATAGACGGGGCCGGTGATTTCCGGATTTACTGGCAGATTGTACTCAAGCTTTCCATGCCGGGCATCGCTACAGTCGGTTTATTTCTGGCTTTGTATTACTGGAATGACTGGTTCACCTCTTCACTGTTCATCAATGATACGCATAAATATCAGCTGCAGTTCTATCTGTACAATGTTATCAATTCAGCACAGTTTATCGCACAGATGGGGGCGGGAACCGGGGTGTCACTGGCTACGGAGGTCCCTGCTGAGTCTACCAAAATGGCGATGGCAATTGTCGTGACGGGACCTATTCTTTTTCTGTACCCGTTCGTTCAGCGTTATTTTGTCAAAGGCTTAACCATCGGCGCTGTAAAAGGTTAGAACCGCAACCTGCCCACTACCGGGTTAAGGTACAGTCGGCTAACATAGAAGCATAGTGAAAAGGGAGGATTCAGATGAATAAACAACGGGGCAAACGCATGTCTATTCTGCTTACGTCAGTATTGGGCTTGACGCTGCTGGCAGGCTGCGGGGGGAATTCTAATTCTGCAAACGGGGACAATGCGGCGGTAAAAGAGAGCAATAGCGGAGGAAACACAGCACAGAGTACGAACGCAGGGACTGAGGAGAAGACCGGACTGGACACTTCCAAAAAGGTCGAGCTGCAATTCTATATGCTAGGCGATGCGCCGAAGGACCTCTCAAGCATTGAAGCAGAAATTAACAAAATGGCCGAAGAGGATCTGAATGCAACCGTTAAATTCAACTATACAACCTGGACAGATTGGGATCAGAAATATAAGCTGCTGCTGTCGTCGGGTCAATCGATCGATCTGATCTTCACTGCGGACTGGACACAATATCAGGCTTATGCGAAAAAGGGAGCTTTTTTGGCTATAGATGATCTGCTGCCAAAAGCTGCCCTAGAGCTCCAGAAATTCGTACCACAGGAAATGTGGGATGCTGTGAAGATTGATGGCAAGATTTACACCGTTCCAGCGACTTATAAGGAGTATGTAACGAACGGCTTCGTATGGCGTGAGGATCTGCGCAAGAAATACAATCTGCCTCAGCCGACAGATCTGGCTAGCTATGAAGCATACATGGAAGGAATCAAGAAAAATGAACCGCAGATGTCGCCTGCTTCTTTTAACAGTGACGTAAGAGGTAACATTCATGATGTATATTCTACACTCACCTCACAGGTCGGCAGTCCGCTGCCTTACGGTATTGGCATTAAGTACGATGATCCTTCAAAAGCTTATCTCTATTGGGGCTCGGAGGAACATAAAGAAGAACTGCTGACGATGAGACGCTGGCAGGAAAACGGATTGATTTCCAAAAACGTCCTGAACTTGAAGGATACCATCCAGGCTCCGATTATCGCGGGTAAGGCAGCAAGTATCTTCGGAGATAATCCGACTCGCTTCAACGATACGTTGATGAAGGTAAAAGCAGCACATCCGGATTGGGATCTAGGTTACTATCCTTATGGCAATACCATTGGTTATGCAACACCAGTTCATCCTATTCATAATGGTTTCGCCATTCCGAAGAGCAGCAAGAACCCTGAACGTGCGCTGGCCTTCTATGAAAAAATGGTCATGGATAAACGTTATAATCAGCTGACGCAATACGGTGTGGAAGGAAAGAACTATAAGATTGATGCGAACGGCTATTATGAACTTATTGGAGATGCTTCAACAAACGGTTTTACACGCGAAGGAATGAATGGCTGGGCATGGCGGAATCCGGAGTTCATGTTGTTTGATAAATCCTATGACGGCGTGAAGGAAATCTTCGCTGAGCTTGACAAAATTCAGAAGCCGGATATTTTCACGGGTTTTGCTGAGGATTATACCTCCTATCAGGCGGAAAAAGCAGCACTAGAGCAGGTGGAAAAGCAATACCTGTATCCATTGCAAGCTGGATTAGTAGAGGATGTTGATGCCGGTTTAGCCACCTTTATGGAAAAGGCTAAGCAAGCTGGCCTTGAAAAAATCCAGACTGAATATATCAAGCAATGGGATGCTTATGTGCAGGAGAAGGGTTTAAAATAAAAACCAGCAAGGGATGTTCCCTAAGCCAAATGGGGGGAGCATCCCTTTTTTTGTGTTCTTTAACGTACTCAGATTTACGAGAAACGTTGGCGGAATTCCCGTGGAGTGGTTCCTTCTATTCGAATAAAGCTGGAGCTGAAGTAAGGCGCCTGATTGAAGCCGACTTCCTCGGCTATACGGGCAATCGTGTAGCTGGTCTGCATCAGCAAAAGTTTACTTTGCTGAATCCGATAATGCAGCAGATATTCCATCGGCGCACAGCCATATTCCTTCTTCATGCAACGAGCGATATATACAGGGTGAAAGCTTAGGCTTTCCCCTAGCTGCTGCGCAGTGATGTGCTCACGAAAATGGCTGCGTAAATAGGAGGCCGCTTGCTCTGCACATATTTTGGAGGGCGAGGGGCGCTCATGGCTGAGGGAGGCGGATAACTGCTGAATAACCTCCTGAAACAACAGCTGCTGCTGAAATGGAGTATCGCTTAAATGGGAATTAGGCACAAGCTGATTCAGCTGCGAGAGCAGCTCTTCCATCTTGGACGGCTGCAGCAGAGTTGTATATTGAGGCAAGCGTAAGCTAAATGGCCGGATATCAAATTCGTCAGATTGCAGGGAGTTCTCTATTTTGACGTTGTCTTTCTCAAGCGCAGCAGCCGTATCCTCGGTCATATTCCAGTCGCCCACCGTTTGAAAATGCAGCCAATAATAAGAGGTGGATTCCTTGCAGCTGTCCGTACTGAAATGATGGCTGTCTGGACGAAGCAAGAGCGCCTGACCCGCTTTTACTTGAAAAGGGAGACCGCCCTCACTCATATATAAACAGCCTTGTTTAACTACAAGCAAATCGAACACCCGGGTATTATGGCGGCTCATATGATAATGGCCGGGGGAGAAAGTATGGAATCCGCTTACAATGTAGTACAGCAACGGAGGAACGGTGAAGTTCAAGATGTTCATGTCAGAAGCTCCTTTAAGTGAGGTTGGAATAATGTAATAATTGGTTTGAAATCTGTACCATCATCCAAAGTATATCATCTATAATTTAGTCTGACCTAATGAATAAAGATGTTATTTTTTAGGCTAAGTCTGTAGGCATGGTTTACGAGGAGGGTTTGTATAGTGAAAAAAGAAAGACAGGGTTTTGGACTCTGGGTATTGGCTTGGCCTATATTTATAGAGGTATTTCTACAGACTCTGCTGGGTACGGTAGATACATTAATGGTCAGCCGTATCTCTGATGATGCAGTCGCCGTAGTCGGCATTTCCAATCAATTGTTCGGTGCATTGACCACACTTTTTACAACATTTGCGGGTGGAGCGGGGATTCTGATTGCACAGAGAATGGGCTCCAAACGTTTTGGTGAAGCGCGCACGATTGCTATTATGGGAGTATCGGTTAGCCTCGTGTTGGGGATTGTCGTGAGTATTGTCTTGTTTTTCTATGCGGGCCCTATTGGTGGGGTTCTAAATATAGCACCTGAGCTATTGTCACTTTCCAATGTGTATATCTCCTACGTCGGAGGCGGACTTTTTATGGTCGGGATGATCGCTTCCCTCGGTACCGCTATCCGGAACACAGGGAATACCAAAGGGCCGATGTACACAGGGATCATCATCAACGTGATTCATATAATTCTGAACTATATTTTTATATTTGGTGTATTCGGTCTGCCACAGCTAGGCCTTGCGGGCATCGCGATCTCCAGTATTGTCAGCAGACTGGTCGGAGTGATTATTCTCTACTCCCTATTCCGGCGTTCTTTCGAGATCAAGGTTAGACTTAGAGATTTCCGCATATTCAATGGCAAGCTGTTCAAGCAAATCCTGAAGATTGCCTGGCCTCTTGGGATCAATTCTTCCTGTTGGGTATTCTCCCAGCTTATTGTATATTCCTTTCTGGCTGCACTTGGAGCCGAAGCGTTAGCAGCACGCACGTATCTTAACACCTTGGAGTCCTTTTGCTTCACGCTTGGTTATGCTTTTGCGCTGGCGGGGCAGATACAGATTGCTCATTTATTCGGAGCAGGCAAACTGAAAGAAGCTTATCGCAGTGCATATCGTACACTCTTCATTGGTTTGAGCATTGTGTCAGCTAACATGATGTTACTATTCCTGTTTGGAAAACAGCTGCTCGGTTATTTCACATCTGATCCGAAGATTATTGCGATCGGGGTTTCTTTGTTAGCTCTAAATCTATTGCTCCAGCCCTCCAAAATGCTGAATATGGCCCTCGGCAACGCGCTGAATGCCATCGGGGATACGCGTTATACGATGTATACTTCTATTGTGTCTATGTCCCTCATTGGCGTGGGCTGCTCCTATTGGTTAGGAATCGGCGTCGGCTGGGGACTCATGGGTATCTATTGTTGTATGATAGCCGATGAATTGGTGAGAGGTTTGCTTGTTTTGGCGCGCTGGAGGGGGCGAAAGGTTCTCCGCCAAGCGGACATCGGCTTGTGTGAAGAGAATGCCTCACTACATGGAGCGGGGAAAAGAAGCGCCTCGCTAACCACATAAGCGGGACTCTATAAGCCTAGCTTGATGGGCAATGGAGTAGTTTTAGAGTAGGACGTTGTTTGCTGAGTAGTGTTTTTGTTGTTGCAGTAGTGCGGAATAGGTGGTAGTAGTGCTGCAGTAGTGTGATAGTAGGGCGGCTGTGGGAGGGCGGTAGTGGGGCGGTTGCGGGCGGTAGTAGGGTGGTTGTGAGGGCGGTAGTGGGGCGGTTGCGGGCGGCAGTAGGGTGGCAGTAGGGTGGTTAGGGGCGGTAGTAGGGTGCTCGCGGGCGGGTCGGTGTGCTTTCGGACTCAGCTGCAGCTATTTGCCGGTTTAGGGCCTTTTTTGGATAGTTTCGGACTGGAGAGGCGCTATTCCTCGTAAATTGGCTCATAATGGGGTGATTTTGCGGCAATAGTGACTCTGGAGTCCGAAAGCTCATGAAAAGAGGCGTTTGTGCGGAAATAACGGCTCTGGAGTCCGAAAGCGACTTTGAAAGTCTAAGTAACATTCAGCATCTTGAGTAACGTCGAGCACTCTAGGTAATGATGAGCACTCCAAGTAACAATGATCATCCCGATTAAACATAGAGCAACTCTGCGGCTCGAAAATTGATTAGTTTAGGGGCAGTAGGGCGGTTACGGGAGGTCTGGCGTTGTGCTTTCGGACTCAGCTGCAGCTATTTGCCGGTTTAGGGCCTTTTTTGGATAGTTTCGGACTGGAGAGGCGCTATTCCCCATAAATTGGCTCATAATGGGGTGATTTTGAGGCAATAGTGACTCTGGAGTCCGATAGCTCATGAAAAGAGGTGTTTGTGCGGAAATAGCGGCTCTGAGGTCCGAAAGCAACTTTGAAAGTCTAAGTAACACCGTGCACCCAAGCAACATTAAGCAGTTCAAGTAACATTAAGCATCCCGAGTAACGTCGAGCACTTCAAGTAACATTAAGCATCCCGAGTAACGTCGAGCACTTCAAGTAACATTAAGCATCCCGAGTAACGTCGAGCACTTCAAGTAACATTAAGCATCCCGAGAAACGTCGAGCACTTCAGGTAACATTAAGCATCTTGAGTAACAATAAGCACTCCAAGTAACACTGAGCATCGTAAGAACAACTAGCGTTCGAAGTAACATTACGTGTGATGTTTTTTTGAAAGAGGTTACCTCATGAGTAGAAATGATTACTTCTATGAGGGCCTCTTTTTTATGCGCGTATACAGTTTAAGTTTGACGGTCCTCAAATTTGATTATTCATTCATATAGAGTTTGATTCTATGATATAAATGAGGTAGCCTTTATAGAATGGGTAGCCGTTATATAAATACATGTCAGTGAAGGGTTTGAGGGAAATGTTGTTGTCAAAATGGAGAGGGTTTTCGTTACTAGGGCTGCTCTTAATGCTTGTATTATTATCAGGCTGTTCTAAAGGAACAGCGCATGTCACAGTGAATAAGAATGGAAGCGTAGATTTTGCAGTGAATATGAAAGTGAATTCGCGTGCAGAAGCGTTGATTAGCGGAAAAATGGAAGATGCTCTGGTAAACAAACTTAAGGATCAGGGGATTGAGCTAGAGAAAAGCCAAGATGGAAAATCCACAGTTTATGAATTCATGAAATCTTATGCCTCTTTTGAGGATATGAAAGCACTCTCTGGTGACTTGGATATTGTGGACCTGAAATTAGATACCAAAGATTATTGGTTTTATACCAAATATGATGTTGAGGCGAAGCCCAAATTAAATAGCTACATAGACACCATAATGGATAATATGGGATCGCTCAGCTTATCGAAGCCGATTATTCGGGCGTTTTTGCAAAACATGGCTTTTGACTTTAAATTAACGTTACCTGTGGATTTATATGGAGACAATAATGCAAATGTGGAGGACGGCAGAACCCTTAGTTGGAATGTTACACTAGCGGATACAGAGCCAATTCAAATGCAGGTTTATGTGCCTAATGTATGGAATATCGTGATTGTGCTTATCATTTTAGTGGTGGTTATTGTAACTGCGATTATATTGTTCGTCAGAAAAAGAAAGCAGCGTAATAGAAAACGTTTCTAAGTGGATTCGTAAGGTTTAGGAAGTGCCGGGAAGCTAGGATGCTTTACCGGCCTTCTTTACTTTTTAGCAGGTACAGAGTTATAATTAGTACCAAGTACTAATATCAGATACTAATTGAAGAGGTGATTGGAATGACAGGTGCAAAAATTACCGCTATCGGAACCTATGTCCCAGCCAAAAGACTGACTAATGCCGATCTGGAGCAGATCGTAGATACAAATAATGAATGGATTGTGCAACGGACCGGAATCCGTGAGCGCCGAATTAGTCGGCAGGATGAGTATACAAGTGATTTATGTGCAGCAGCTGTGCAGGATCTTATGACTCGTTATGGAAAAAGCGTTCAGGATGTCGATATGGTCCTGGTAGCTACGAGTACACCTGACTTTTCCTTTCCCTCAGTAGCTTCTTTGATTCAAAATCGTTTTAACATTCCGCAGACTGCTGGTGCTATGGATTTGAGTGCAGCATGCGCAGGTTTTGTCTATGCACTGCATACTGCTCACAGTTATGTGGCTTCAGGAATGCATCGCAAGGTACTGGTTATTGGTGCGGATACGATCTCCAAGATTACGGATTATACTGACCGCAGTACATGTATTCTTTTTGGGGATGGCGCTGGAGCAGTGCTTGTGGAAAGTGATGAGCAGACGACGGGATTTTTAGGCTTTCAGCTGGCAAGTGATGGCGGTGGGGCACATCATGTTTACCGTACGGGGCTTGCCCATACTGTAAACAATATTGAGCTGGTAGATACACAAATGCTGGTACAGAACGGACGAGAAGTGTTTCGCTGGGCGGTCAGAACGGTTCCTTTAGGTGTGCAACAGCTGCTTGAAAAAGCGGAGGTAACTCTGGAGGAAGTAGACTGGTTTATTCCACACAGCGCTAATATGCGTATGATTGAGCCAATTTGTGAGCGACTAAATTATCCACTGGAGCAGGTGCTGCACAGTCTTGTGAATTTCGGCAATACTTCTGCTGCCACGATTCCTTTAGCACTCGATTTGGGCATCCGCGAGGGCAAAGTACAAAATGGACAAAAGATCCTGATGTATGGTTTTGGTGCCGGATTGACCCAGGCTGGACAACTGATTGAGTTGAATTTGGATCATCAAGTAGGGATACCTACTCCATATTAAGAGGTGGAGTTTGGAGAGTTGATGTCCAATTAATCTATAACGAAACGTTTCGGTTAATGAATAAAAAGACAACGCCGTTTGCGGAAACCCGCTTACATTGGCTGTTGTCTTTTTTTTGTTGATTACTGAGTATTTAATTGGCTGCCACAGGATTCACGTACAATAAGCACAGGCTCCACTACAAATGATCCACCACCAGACTGATTGTTAATCAAGTCATAGAGCATATGGGCAGCGAGGATGCCAAGCCGTTCTTTGTTCTGGCGGATGGTCGACAGTTTTGGACTGGTATATTTACAGGCTTCAATGTCGTCACAACCGATAATGGCAATATCTTCAGGAACGCTGAGGCCGTGTTCTTTCAAAGCCCGGATGGCTCCCAGAGCCAGCAAATCAGAAGCCGCAAAAATGGCTTTTGGTAAATTTCCGGCTTGAATTAATTGCTGCATAGCCGTATAACCGCTGGGCTCAAAGAAATCATCGCCATGAACAAACCACTGACGGTTCAAAGTGAGGCCGAAGCTTTCAATAGCTTTTACATATCCGGATTCCCGGAGGTTGGAAATATCTGAATCCGCTGCACTTCCGATAAATCCAAGCTCTCTATAGCCAAGTAGATAAAAATGCTCCACGACCTTGGAAGAAACCTGAAAGTTATCCGACATCACAAAGCCGGATTTTTTGCCTTTTAGCTCGAGGTCGACCCCGATACAAGGAATACTGCTCATATCCAGATCGCGGATGGTAGGCTCCATCTTTTGCCCGGAAATAATGACACATCCATCCACATTAAAATGAACAGATCGAGCGAAATAATCGCCGCTGCTGATGAATTTCTCGTTGGAAAAGAATATGAGATCGTAGCCCAGAACGCCCATCTGCTTTTTAAAGGAATTTAGCACTTCTACGAAAAAGGGATGTGTAAATTCGACATTAAGCTCGCCAGCAAAAATAACCCCGATCAGATTCGACTTCTTAGTTGCGAGTGTCTTGGCGGAGTTGGAAGGTGAATATCCGGTTTGTTCGATGATCTCCAAAACTCTTTGCTTGGTTTTTTCGGAAACATCACTGTAATTGTTCATAATTTTCGAAACAGTCGAGACAGAAACGCCGGCCATTTCGGCAATCATTTTGATATTCATAGGTAATAAAGCCACCCTCCGCTAAATCGTTGAAATTTGAGAAAAAGACTGCTCTAGAGCGGTTATTTGCGAGTTATTATGAATAGGGTGAATGAAAATTCAATTATTTTCAGTCTATTATTATTGCCGAAACAAGTCAAATATATATTTCACTATGCAGATTTATTCCAAAATAATCTATGTAAAAAAATTCAAAATTACATCTTTACAAAAATAGAAAACTAAGCAACAATAGCATTGTCGAAACCGATTTCGATTTTTCGCATGAATTACGAATATTACGAAATTCGAGGAGTGATGTTTAGGATGAAAAGGAATTTCACAGCAGCGCTTGCTGCTATGCTCCTTGTCACCGGGCTGCTATCACCGGTTGGGAGCATGAATGCTTCAGCGGCAGAGGCGTTAAAGGAAAACTCACCTGATTCAGCGGCAACGAAAGTGGGAAATGAACCAATCAATGGATTGAAAGCGTTTACCGATGTATCTCCAAGTCATTGGGCCGCAGGCCCACTACAGCGTTGGAGCACAAATGGGATCATAAGCGGATATGACGACGGGTCGTTTCGTCCGGGTAAGGAAGTCACGAAGGCAGAATTCGCAGCTATTATGAATCGTATATTTAATTATCAGGAGCAATCGGATAAGGTTCCCGCTGATGTCCAGGCTACAGACTGGTATAAAAATGATATAGCCAAAGGGATTGCAGCTGGATATTTAAGCAGTGATCAGAAGAACAATATTTATCCTTCAAAAGCACTTTCGCGCGCTGAGGCGGCGTTAGCATTGGAGAAAGTGTTTCGTTTCAATGCAGACAAAAGCAGTACAGCAGCATTCACCGATCTGAACGGAGTCAGCGATGAAACCGCAAAAGCAATAGCCGTTCTATCGAGTGCAGGTTATGTAAAAGGATATCCTGGAGGTTTGTTTAAGCCTGATGGTGGTATCACCCGTGCAGAGTTAGCTCAGTTGGCTGATCGAATGGTTTCGGGACTCCACCTGAAATCAGGAGAGACTTCACTAGGAACAGTAAAGGGCAATGTAGTCATTAATCGGGCTGATGTGATTCTTAAAGACACGGTCATCCAAGGTAATCTTTATCTAACCGAGGGGATAGCTGAAGGGAATGCAAAGCTTGAAGGTGTAAAGGTAACAGGGACTACTTTTGTACGGGGAGGCGGCGAGCAAAGTATCGGCTTACACCATACTTCTCTTGGACTGCTTCAAGTAGCCAAGCCTAATGGTAAGGTTCGGATTTATGCCAGCGGGTCGACAGCTGTGGGTACTGTGCAGCTGCTATCTGGGGCAATCTTGGAAGAAAGCAGCGATCTTACCGGGGCAGGGTTTGGGGATGTTGAGATGGATGTCGTTCCTCACAATATTTCGCTTCGCGGAACATTTGGAGCCGTTCGTTCGGCAGACTCAGCAGTCAGCGGTTCTTTGTTAAGAATCCTTGGAACTGTCGGCAGCCTTACTCTGGGAAGTCCGACCCAATTAACATTGGAGAACAATTCACAAGTGGCGGCACTAATCCTATCTGCGAGCGCTGGAGGTACAACAATTCAAGGGAACGGAAGCGTAACCACAATAGATAACAAAGCCGATGGAGTGACGATTGGCGGTGTAGCATTGAAAAAAGGAAACACTGGCAAAACAACATTGCCAATAGCAAGCTCAGCGCCAAGCAGTTCTGGGAATGTAGGTCCAATAACGACGCCAAGCTCCACACCTGAAGCAACAGCGGCACCTACGGCAACTGCTACGCCAACCGAAACACCAACAGCGACACCAACACCAACCGAAACACCAACAGCGACACCAACACCAACCGAAACACCGACACCGACACCGACACCGACACCAACACCAACACCAACACCAACACCAACACCAACCGAAACACCGACACCGACACCAACACCAACACCAACACCAACACCGACACCGACACCGACACCGACACCGACACCGACACCGACACCGACACCGACACCGACACCGACACCGACACCGACACCAACAGCCACACCGACACCAACACCGACACCGACACCGACACCGACACCGACACCGACACCGACACCGACACCAACACCAACACCAACACCAACACCAACCACTGACCCTTGGACACTGGTGTGGGGGGATGAGTTTGATGATGGAGAGATTGATGCTACAAAGTGGACCTATGACCTTGGAGATGGTTCGCAATACAACAATCCAGGTTGGGGAAACAATGAGAAGCAGTGGTATACCAACGATGAGAAGAATGTAAAGGAACAGGACGGTAACCTGATCATAACTGCACACAAAGAAGAAAAAGCTGGCAAGCAATATACTTCTACGCGGATTAAGACTAAAGGGTTGTTTAGTAAGAAATATGGAAAATTTGAAATTCGGGCCAAAGCACCTACTGGAAAAGGGTACTGGCCAGCGATCTGGATGCTGCCGGAGAACGATGTGTACGGGACTTGGGCTGCTTCCGGTGAGCTTGATATTATGGAAGGCTGGGGCAGTCGTCCAAACACGGTAGCGGGGACGATTCATTACGGCGGTATGGCGCCGAACAATATATACTCCGGCAAAGAGTATGTATTTCCGGACAACGCTACGATTGAACAGTTCCATACGTACTCTATTGAGTGGGAGCCGGGCGAAATTCGCTGGTATGTGGATGGTGAATTATATTCGACCAAAAATGACTGGTATAGCATCAGCAATGGGCAGCCTGCCAATAATGTATATCCAGCGCCGTTTAATCAGAAGTTCCACTTGCTGATGAATCTGGCCGTAGGCGGTAACTTTGATGGTGATCCGACTAGCGAAACCGTATTTCCAAAATCGATGGAGATCGATTACGTTAGAGTCTATGAGCTGACAGGTCGTGAGTACCGCGAGCCTATTCCAGTTACACTGGAGAAGGAAGCCTATCCGGAAGGCTCCAAGCTTGCACTGGCAGACGGCAACATGGTCTATAACAACAATTATTCGGAGCAGGTGCCGGGGGATGACGGGATGGGAATCCCGAATACCGCACATTGGGTACTTTATAAAGAAGCAGGGGCTGAAGCTACGGTTTCTACCGTTCCTATTGGGGAGCGCAATTATGTGAAGGTAGATATCAGCAGTGGCGGCGGGAATTTTTATTCGATTCAACCCCAAGCTATCGTATCTGTAGCTAAAGGCAGGTTCTATAAACTCAGCTTCGATGCCAAAACCGATATGTTCCGCAGTATGAGCGTCCGGTTAACAGGTGGAGAATCTCGTGGATTTGCAGCGTATTCTCCATCGCTTAAGGTAGATCTAACTTCAGCGATGACCCATTACGAGACGATGTTTCAGATGAAGGAAAACTCAGATATTGCTGCACGCGTCGAGTTCAACGTGGGTACCAATACTTCACCGGTATGGTTTGGTAATGTCAGATTAGAAGAGATTGAGAATATTCAATTCCCGCATGATAGTGTGAAGGAACCGCTGGCCAACGGTAATCATCTGTACAATGGTACTTTCGATATTGGGGAACCCAATCGGATGAGTTATTGGCATACGGAAGCAACTGGTGGTGCCATGGTAGAATCAAGCGTTAATGACAATGGCCAGTTAAAGCTGCAGATTGGCGGCAGTGAAAATGGTGAGGTTCGGTTACTTCAGAAGGGAATTCAGCTCATTCAAGGGCAGGACTATGAGGTTACGTTCAATGCTTCAGTCTCCTCTGCACGCACAGGAACGGTTCAACTACTAGGGAAAGACGGCAGTGTACAGGCAGAACAACCGGTTAACTTAAGCGAAGGTGAGCAAAAAATTAAAGCTACCTTTATCAATCTTGCAGGTGCAACCGATCATGAAGGACAATTCGTATTACTGTTAAACGGTGCTGCGGATACAGTCATTCTGGATAATTTCCAGATGCTGCGTACTAGCTTCTATTTTGATCCATCGCTAATATACTACCCGCTCTTGAATGGTGAATTTAACTTTGGGTTTAGCGCCTGGGACCGCCTGTTGACAGAGCAGGGTGGTCAGAGCAGCGCTACGGTTGCAGATGGAGCAGCGAAATTTAGCATTACGAATACCGGCAGTCAGGCGTATTCTGTAATGTTGTTTCAGAACAACTTGAAAGCTGCTGCTGGAATGGATTATGTGGTTGAATTTGACGCCAGTTCAACCGTAATCCGCAAAATCGGGGTGAACGTAGAAAATGGTACGTATCAGGCCTCGTTCAGCAATATTGTGGAGGTAACGCCGGAGACGAATCATTACAGATTCGAATTCCGGCAAGGCAGCAAGGATACATTGTCTCTTAAATTCCTGCTTGGGAAGGTTGAGGGGATTAGTATTCCTCAAAACCATGATATTATCATTGACAATGTGAAATTTGAGATCAAAAATGCACCGGCCAAACCGCAGGAGCTGCTAAGCGACAGCAGCAATAACAGAGTTTCACAGCCGATTGAGCTTACTTTTATCGACAATGCAAATTGGCGGAATCAAATCATGGCGGTAAAGGTTAACGGTACAACACTTAATGCAGAGCAGTACACTATTGAACCGGGGAAAATCACAATTGAAGCAGCAGTATTTCCGGCAGAAGGAAGTTATACCATTACTGTTGAGGCTGAACATTATGTTACTGCAACTGTCGCGCAGACTATTCTAGCTAATGATAACAATCTAGTCATCAATGGTTCGTTTGGCAGCGATAAGACGGGCTGGACTACATGGTCCGGAGAAGGTGGCGTCTCCGCGTTTAATGTGAAGGATGGCGCAGCTGAAATCCTGATTACGTCGGCCGGATGGGAAGTGTGGCATACACAATTTTTCCAAGAGGGTATTCCACTGGAGGGCGGAAAAACGTATGAGGTGAGCTTCAAAGCGAAATCAACGGTTCCGCGCCAAATTGTGTTAGAATACTCCAATACTTCAGCTGCTTCTGTGCAAGCTAAGTTTGATATTCATGCGGATTGGGCTACCTATACAGCACAATTTACGGTGTCGAACAGCAACCCGCTGAAGCTTAATTATCTGATCGGCAAAACGCTGGGCGCTGATCCTGCGGCTAACAGTACGCCACATACGATTTCTTTTGACGATATTGTGGTCAGGGAGGTACAAGGGGGTCCACCAGTAATACCGCCAAGCGGTACGCTGGATAATGGAACCTTCGATGTAGATGCAACGGGCTGGAGCCAGTATTTTGACGGAATCGGATCTGCTTCTGTTCAAGAGGGGGAATTTGCTATCAACTTAACAGGTACCGGGCAAGCCCCTTATAGCGCACAGGTGGATTACGAAAATCTCAAGCTCGTTCAGGGAAAAACGTACACCTTGAAGTTTAAAGCTCGTTCTACAGTAAACCGCAATATTCAGGTAGCTGTGGAGCATAAGGGCGGGGATTACACCAAATATATGGAAGCTGAGCTTGTTGCCTTGACCCAGAATGTGGACGAATACAGCTACACTTTTACCATGAATGGGGCAACAGACGCTGGTGTTCATCTGGTGTTTTTGCTAGGACTTGTAGATGGGAATAGTACGGAGACGAATAGTGAAATTAGCGCGGGCAGTACAATTTATTTGGATGATGTAAGCTTGATCGAAGGGTAAACGAAAAAAACGGCAGTGTTTTCCTTTTACAGGAGCACTGTCGTTTTTTTTGTGTTTTTTGTGGGTTGGATTTAAGTTTCTTTCGGGATAAATTCAAAAATTTTGCCACTCTCAAAAGATTCTATTAGTTTCAGCAACCAGCGGTAGTAGTTAATGGATTCAGTTATTTTTTCTTCATCTGTATTTAAGAGCTGCATAAGTTTACTATCGTCACTATACTCTTTTTTCATATCGTTAATTTCTGCAAGTGATTTCGCTAGTGAGATCATATTACCTTCGACGGCTTTTCTCCATTTAATAGAGAAGTAATCACTGAAGTTCTGATGCCAGTCAGGCACAGTGGTGAATAAGTCTTTGCGCGTCCCTCTCCCCCATACTTTGTCGATCATTTTCAGATCTAGAAGGGTACGGACTCCCGTACTCATGGACGTTTTACTCATTCCCATTGTTTTGCTGAGTTCATCCAGTGTCACTGGACCTTGATTGAAGTACATATAACCGTATAAATGTCCAATAGACAAGGTAATGCCATACAGATCCATGTTTTTGCCGATAGAATCGATCACACGTTCACGGGCTTTACTAATCTTCTCTATTTGTTCGGGCGTAAGCCCTTCTAAATCGTTCATGATGTCCCTCCTGAGGAATAGGTCGATAGACTGCAACCTTATACAATGTATTGTAATCAAATCCCCCTCCATAAGTAAAGAATTCATGAAGAAAGGAATTTGGCGTAAAACAGAGTATTCCATACATAAAGTTCGTAAAGTTAAAACTGTACACTAAATTTTATCCGTATATGGTGTTTGCATGAATTTTCAATAGTCCGGTAAACTACTATAAGTGAACTAAACCCGGATAACATTTCGGGAGAAGGAGGACGGCATGGCTATTATAGAGGTGAAACAACTAACCAAAGTATTCGGTCATGATGCGGGACGCGCGATTCCTTTATTAGAGCAAGGGATGTCGAAGGAAAAAATTGCTCAGGAATTGAAGTTGACAGTCGGAGTCAACAAAGCCGAATTCAGCATTGAAGAAGGAGAAATATTCGTCATTATGGGTTTGTCCGGCAGCGGTAAGTCGACGCTGGTTCGTTTGTTGAACCGCTTGATTGAGCCTACAGGGGGGCAAGTTCTTTTTAAAGGGAAAGATGTTGTGAAAATGAATCCGGAGCAGCTGCGCCAATTCAGACGCAAGAACATCGGCATGGTGTTTCAGAAGTTCGCATTATTTCCACATCGAAGCGTACTGGAGAATGCAGCATACGGGCTTGAAGTTCAGGGCGTAGATAAAAAGAAAAGAACTGAACTGGCAACGGAAGCCTTGCATCTGGTAGGTCTGAAAGGTTGGGAGAATCATCGTCCTGATCAACTCAGTGGAGGGATGCAGCAGCGTGTTGGACTGGCACGGGGCCTTGCCAACGACCCGGATATCCTGCTTATGGATGAGGCATTTAGTGCACTGGATCCGCTTATTCGTAAAGACATGCAGCAAGAGCTGCTGGAATTACAGGCCAGAGTGAAGAAGACCATCGTGTTTATCACTCATGATCTAGACGAAGCTTTGCGGATTGGAGATCGGATCGCACTGATGAAGGACGGAGTCATTGTGCAAATTGGTACACCGGAAGAAATCCTCATCCAACCTGCCAATAAATATGTAGAGCGATTCGTGGAGGATGTGGACTTGTCCAAGGTGTTGACTGCAGCTCATGTAATGCGTCAGCCGGAAACAGTCAGACCTGAACGCGGGCCGCGGGTAGCGCTTCAATTAATGCGTGACAGTGGTATATTCAGTCTGTATGTAGTGGACAAGGAAAATAAGCTTCTGGGTGTTATTACAGCTGAGGATGCCCTTAAGGCACTGAATGATAATAAATCTATTCTGGAAGTAACGCGGAGAGAAATCCCACGTGTACAACCTGAAACGCTACTCAATGATTTCTTTGAATTAATATCTGAGACACATTTGCCTGTAGCCGTCGTAGATGAAGCGGATAAATTGAAGGGTATTGTGATTAAAGGAGCCGTTCTTTCCGCACTCGCCGGCAACGCGGTACCGGAAGGAGGATTATAATGGACATTCCTAAACTGCCTTTGGGAAAGGCACTCGAGTGGTTGGAAAATTGGCTGACGACTTATTGTGGGCCCCTGTTTGACTTCATCCATTCGATTATCGGTGGTATGGTGGCTGGCATTGAAAATGCACTTACCTTCCTGCCAGCATTAGTACTTATCGTGCTTATTGCAGCTTTGTCTTATTGGATCGGTAAATGGCGCATGGCACTATTTGCGGTCATTGGGCTGCTTCTGATTGATAATCTTGGATTATGGGGACCTTCTATGCAGTCCTTGGCCCTTGTTCTAACCGCTTCGATATTGGCTGTAGTAATTGGTGTGCCGATTGGTATTTTATGTGCGCAGAGAAATACCGTTAGAAATATAGTTACGCCTATTTTGGACTTTATGCAGACGATGCCGGCTTTTGTATATTTATTGCCAGCGGTATCCTTTTTCTCACTGGGCGTAGTTCCAGGGGTTATTGCTTCGATTATTTTTGCAATTCCGCCAACGATTCGCTTGACCAATCTCGGAATTCGTCAGGTTTCGGAGGAACTGGTGGAGGCAGCAGATGCTTTCGGATCGACACCTACTCAGAAATTAGTTAAATTGCAGCTTCCAATCGCTTTACCAACAATTATGGCAGGTGTGAACCAGACAATTATGTTGTCACTGTCAATGGTTGTTATCTCATCGATGATTGGTGCACAGGGCGTGGGTGCCTATGTATACCGTGCGGTATCACAGGCTAAGACAGGAGACGGATTCGAAGCAGGGATTGCGATCGTTATTATTGCCATTCTGCTGGACCGTTTGACACAGAACGCACTAAAACCAAAACAAAGATAGGAGTTTTAAATAAATGAAGAAGAAAAATATAGGGGTATTCCTGTTAGTTATTATGATGATTGCTGTTATTGCTGGATGTTCTTCATCAAGTAAAGAGAAGGTAAAATTAGCATATGTAGCATGGGATTCGGAAATTGCGAGTACTTATGTAGTAAAGGAAGTACTTGAAACTAAGCTTGGAGCTACCGTTGAAATGCTGCAGGTAGATGCTGGTCCAATGTGGGCTGGGGTTGCAGACGGTAGTGCGGATGGAATGGTTGCGGCTTGGCTGCCAAGCACCCATGCGGCTTATTTAGAGAAGTACGGTGCAAAAATTGAAGATTTGGGTGCAAATCTAAACGGAACTAAGGTTGGCTTGGCTGTTCCGGCCTATATGGATATTAACTCTATTGAAGACTTGAAGAACAGTGATATGGCAGCAAAGCTGAACAATCGCATTATCGGCATTGAGCCAGGTGCCGGCATTATGACAACCACAGAAAAGGCTATCGCTGAATATGATCTTAGCGATTACACACTTCTTGAAAGCTCATCCGCAGCGATGGCTCAGGAACTGCAAAAGGCTTATGACAATAACGAGCCAATCGTTGTTACAGGTTGGACACCACACTGGATGTTCGCCAATATGGATCTGAAATATCTGGAAGATCCAAAAGGGGTTTACGGTGCGGATGAACAGATCCACACGATGGTTCGCCAAGGTCTGAAAGATGACATGCCGAATGTCTACAAATTCCTGGATCAATTCGAATGGACAGCAGAAGATATGGCCAAAGTAATGATCGAGGTTCAGGGTGGGAAGTCACCAGAAGAAGCCGCTAAAACTTGGGTGGAGAGCAATCCGGATAAAGTGAATGCTTGGGTTGCAGGTATAGAATTGTAAGTAGATTAAAAACTGTGTTATGATGTGAAGAATAAATGGAAACAAAAATGTAACTTGTACGCTAACTACTGTTCTTTACACATTACACTTCATAAGCAAGCTCATTCAATAAAACACCCCGTAAGGGGTGTTTTTCTTGGGAATATAAGCAAAGTATTACAAGCTCTTCGTGTACCCTGCTTATATTTCAATAAGAATGGATACCTAGTTTACACACTTAGACTTATGCTTTGTCAAAGTAAATCAGGAGGCAGCTGCTGCAAGGAGTCAAGAGAGGAGACTGCTTCATGACAGAGACCATAAATACCTGGATTGATTGGCTGCTGCAAACGCTGGGCCTTAGCGGGCCATCTATTTTATTCGTGACCATCCCGCTCGCACTTTTGCAGAGTATATTAGGATTTTTTCCATTCGTAATTTTGATCGTGCTGCATGTCTCTGTTTTTAACGTAATTGGAGGCATGCTGATCAGTTGGCTGGCCTGCAATCTGGGCGGAATACTGATGTATTTTCTCATTCGGCGATATCTGTATAACTGGTTTGACCGAAAATGGAGAAGCAAACTGAAGCGCTATGATAAATGGCAACGTTACTTGGATCGATATGGGATTTGGACACTGGTGCTATTGCGTACGATCCCGATTATTCCGAATAATGTAATCAATTTCATGTCTGCTGTTTCACCGATTAAAGCCTCATCTTTTATATGGGGAACCGTACTTGGTAATTTGTCTTATATATGGTTATTCGGTACGATCGGATCCACCTTAATTGTTCCGCGTGAAGAATGGAATGGTTATCTTACCTGGTATGCGGTGTTTATAGCTATTCTCATTGGCATCTTTATTCGGCGTCATTGGGACCATTTGCAGGAGGATAAGCGGAGCAGAATGCACTAATATCATCTTCCCAGTTCATGATCTAAAGGATGAAGAACGTTACTTCAGGCGCAGTTTGCCGGAGGGAACGTTCTTCTTTTTTGTCCTCTTAGCGAATACCTTAAATTAAGTGGAGGTGGCTTGACCTCTGCGTAAGGCGGGAGGGACTATTGCAATGGGCAGATTGAAAAAATGGGGGAACCGAAGGCTGAGAATACCTGATCTAGGCCATTTTCGGCTGCCAAAAATAAATGGGGACACGAATCGGAGATTCTCAGCGAGAAGCTCCGCATTCAAGTCAAAACCCAGCCGGGCAGCGGTTAGGCCGCAGCGTACGCGTTTTGAAGCCAAACGTAGCAAAGGCCGCTTTAGGTTATCCAGCCGGCCAGAGAGTAAGGTTACGGTTGCAGGCGGAAGAACACATAAACCAAGAAGCCGACGCAAATTTTGGCTGATAGCATCCTTAGTAATACTTGTGCTGGTGCTGCAATCCTTGCGCTATGTGGAGCTGCATATGAAGCCGCCCATCCTGCATTTAGCACAAATACGTGTGAAGCAAATCGCTACGGAATCGATTAATAAGGCGATTACCTCTCAGGTTGCGAACGGAGGGAATGCGGAAGAGCTAATTGATTGGAAGACGGATAAGAACGGGAAAATATCAGGGTTCATGCTCAACTACGCGGAGCATATGCGTATTACTTCGCAAGCGGCACAGGTCATTCAGTCTACGCTGCAGGAATTGCATAATCGAACAGAATATATTCCGCTGGGGCAAGCGCTGGGCAGTCCCCTTATTGCTTCTTATGGACCCGATATTCCGATCAAGATTGAACCACAAGGTGCAGTTAAGGTTGAACTAAGCACCCGCCAGCAAAACGCTGGGATCAATATGATTCTGGTCGAGGTATACATTCATATTGTGACAGAGGTTGCAGTCGTCATTCCTTTTGATATGGAGCCGCAGGTAGTGGATACAGAAATTCCTGTGTCTTATCTGATGGTTGTTGGAGACGTACCTATGTATTATTACGATAATCAAGGTCAACCTGTGGGGGCGAACGGCAGCAGTGCTCCGGGAATTGCCATTCCTGCTCCAGCTGTAGGCGGGGATAAGAGTGGAGTAGTGGATCAGAGCAAGGATAGCTCCAGTAACAGTCAGAAAGATAACAGCTCGTCTCCAGCGGCAACCGATCCCGCGAGTACGGGTGCAGATCATACAGAAGAAGACAAAGGCGCGGGCGGAGGAAATTAAGGGGATATCACGCTTCAGCGCTCATAGACTATAGGTAGAACAGCTTTAATAAATGGAGCGTGAATCCTAATGTCGCAAGAATCTCTGAATGTGGAACGCTTGGCGGGAAGGTATGGGTTCTTGGAGCGCACGGGACTACTTCCACTGCCAAGTAAAGATGGGCTTACCCTTGTAGTTGAGCTAAGCCGCCTGGAATGTGCCGCAGCTTGCTTACCCTTGCTGCTGCTCCATTCTGGAGAGTCTGTGCGCATTATTGCTGTGGCGATGACTCCTGATTTTCCTATGGAAACTTTAGCGGGACAGTTCTCACACGAGCAGTCGATTCTATTTTTTCCGTATGAAAAGGAGGAATACATGCCTAACCAGGCTTTGGCACAGATCGAAACTAGTTTCGCGGTTTTGCTTGAAGATTCGATCATGGTATCGCCTGGCTGGCTAAATGAGCTATTGTGGGTTCCTTTTGATGACGCTGCAGTTAAGGTGGTGGCCCCTCGTTCTTCAACTGAAAGAGGGGAAGGGAAGAAACGTCTTCACTTCGGCACCTATGATGAGTTTGCTGCTCATGTAAGCTACAGTCTTGGCCGGCATCAAGGAGAATGGAGAGAGATGGATGTGCTAACGGGTTCTTGCCTCCTGTTCTCTAAAGAGCTGCTTCAGCGTATTGGAGGGTTGGACACCTCCCTTCAAGCGCGGCCTTTTATGATTGCCGATTGGTGTCTTCGAGCGCGGCAGTCTGGAGCTAAGCTGGCGCTAAGTGATGCTGTGTATGTTCATGCTATACATTCACTTGATAGAGGCCAGAGAAGGTTGAACGGACCAACACTGGCGGATGGCTGGCGGGCGTACAGTACAAAATGGGCACTGGAAGATGTCTTAGAAGCCGAAGAACATCTTGTACCGCAGAAGGGATTCTTACAATTAACACAACCTGTTATTCCACTCGGTAAGGCAACCTTGGCAACGCCATTAGTGACGGCGATTGTTTATTGTGAAGAGGATGGGAATGGGGACCCTCTTCCGCAGGAATGGGCAGCTACACAGGAGCAGCAGAGCTACAAGAATATTCGCTGGATCTGGATCAAGGACAGCTGGATGAACACAGCTTCCGGCTTGCCAGTAAATGAACAGGATGTAGTGATTACAGTTCGTGGTCAAGAAGCTTGGCTGCGGGCTTTGAAGAATGCATCTGCATTATTTGAAAGTGAGATAACTGTGTATTTATCAGACTCTATCAGATATGAGAAATATTACGTTGAACGGGTAGTGAAGGCGATCACCCAAGGTTCCGCGGATCTGATCGTTAGTTTATCTACGGATATGGACGAAGAGGTGGGGCGGTTGCTTAAGGGGGACCCTTCGGGAATTGTTTTTCCATTAGAGCGAGTCGCTCATAAAGGCGGGAATGTGCCTGGAGTGATTACCTGTAAGGCGTCTACTTCGTACCAATTGCAGCTTTACCCTGAAGCTTCACTAACTATAGGTTATGTGGGGGATTTGTCCGAACCGCAGGGGAAGAAAGCAGATAGCAGCAGGGGCAAGGAGGCGCAGTCATGAAATATTTAATTCTGAGCAGAGGCTCCTGGGAGGAATACGAATATAAAAGACTGTTGGATCTTTTGCCTGAGCGGGAAGAGGTCTGTTTTGCCGGAAGAATGACTCTTGAGCAGCAGACTAACAGCCAGATCAAGCCGGTAATGATCGCGGATATTCATACTCTCAAGGCAAGGGAGTACACACTTCTGGTCTCCTCTCCTTATTGGCTGCCCGAGGTTCTTTCTTTGCAAGCGGGATATATAGTGGCTTTGTTAGAGCGCTGTCCGGAAGAAGAAAATAAGGTCTTATGGGATAAATACAGCGGCTTGCTTGGAGCAAAGGCTGATCTAGTAGGGACCCGGTCAGAACGGATCTATCTGGAGCAGAGCTTGTGCAGGGAGAATGTTATTTATCTCGACGGGGATCAGCAGGAATCCTATGGAGTTGTATGTCCGCGTGAGCGGATTTATTTTCTGACAGATTATGAGGTGTTGTGGAGTAAGGCGATTGAGAACTTATGGCAAGAGGAGCCCCTCCTAGCTACGGACTGGTTTAGGATTCAACTCCAGCTTAGGGCGGATTATTATACCTCAATGTGCGCCAAGCTGCCCAACCAGCCTGTTGTACATTATTTGGCAGCATCTTATTTGTATTTGCTTGGGGACTCCAGAGCGAATCGATATCTGGCGCAATCCTTTGAGTTAATGGTGCTGTATGAATATTTGGATTGTCTTATTTCACACTTCCGTTTTTTTTCTGCAATAGAAGCCAAGACAGGGAATCTGGAAACGGCAGTCCGCCAATTTGCGATTACAGCATTTACCGCAGAGGAGAAGCAAGCATTAGAAAGGATGGAGAGCTGGCTCCATTCCGGTCAGGATGAATTGGTTCGCGCGGAGTTGTTCCACCGGAATGAGGATGAGGCAGCGGCGGTGAGAATTTTAAGCCCGCTAACTTCTTCCGAGGCAAAAGCGTTGCTGCTGCAAAATTATGTGCGGACTTTTCAATGGGAAAAGGCAATAGAGCTGCAACATGAGCAAGAAAATGTGGATGAAGCCATGGAAGGCACCATACACTTGCTGTATGGCAGGCGGCACGAGGCCATCCGCAGTTTTTTAAATGCAGGAGGGCAAGACAATCAGGCATGGCCACTTTTGTCAGAGATGGCAGATCTCGAAGAGGCTGTAAGACGATTGAGAAGGAGAGTGGAGGATGAGTAGTCATAGAGGGCCACTCCGCAAAACATCAGGCAACCGTCTGACCGCTATAATGCAGGTTAGGAACGAAGCCGGAAGGTATTTAGAGCAGGTGCTGGAGGAATTAAGTGAGTTCGTGGATGATATTGTGATCGTAGATGATGGTAGTACAGATAATACGGCTCAATTATGTCTCTCTTTTGCCAAAGTTAAGAAGCTTGTAACCCTGCAAAGCTCTTTGTTTAACCGTGAATGGGAGCTCCGGCAAACATTGTGGGAGCTGGCAGTATCTACGAATCCGGATTGGCTGCTGTCTGTGGACGCCGATGAGTTCTATGAAGAGTCTGCTAAACGGGAGATGAGGCGACTCATCGATCAGGATGTGTATGACTGGGTATCCTTCCGATTATTTGATTTTTGGGGTGGTACCACACATTACCGCGAAGATGAGCATTGGAATATCCACACGAAGCATACCCGTACACTAGTCCGCTATTTGCCGAACTTTCATTATTTTTTTCCGAAAATGGATCATCATGTGCCAAGACTTCCGCTCTCTTATTCGGTATTGCCGGGTTTTCTTACCGAGCTGCGTGTGAAACATTATGGTTGGGCGATATCCCCCGAAGAGCTTCGGCGAAAATACTCACGTTACCTGGAGCTTGATCCAGAGGGGCGCTGGGGTAGTCTGGAACAGTACGAATCTATCCTTGATGAGCAGCCCCATCTGGTAGAATGGCAAGAAGAGCATTGAAATCTGCATTTGCCCTGCCAACCGGCTAAGTCCGGCTGGCAGATCTCAGAAGCAGCGCATGAGGAATATGAGCTGATGGTATCCCTTGCGGATATACTTCTGCTGCGAGCTGCAGCTTGTAATAAGCGAGGCTCACGGCTGCGGTAGCCCCCCCGACTCTACGCAAAGCGGCTTCATCCTCCACAGGAAGGATGGGCATCTCTCCGCAGGAGTAGGCTATCGCAGCGTATAATTGCCACTCGGTACAGTCTGCAGGTGTATGATATTGAGGGGGCTTGCTGACATAAATAGAGCACCATTGTTTTTTTATGGAGGTGGGGGCTTCGAGTAAACCGTAAAGTAAAGGCTGCGGCAGACTGGACCATTGGAAGGAGGAACCTTGCGAATGCCGATAAAGTGCTAATAAACTATTCCAAGCACCAGTCTGAAGCAGCAATTGTGCTGCATAGTTGAGATCCGAAAGATCAGCTTTAAGGCTATAATTCCCCGCTAAAATATGATGGATCGATAAAATCCCCGGTCTGTAAGGCAATAGACAGACAAGCCAGCGCATGGCAGACTCAGTATCTCCAATACGGCAAGAGAAAGCCCACAGGTAGCCAAGTACAAAGGATCGGTTGGAAAGATGGGAAGGGTCATGAAGCAGCTGTTCAAGCGGTGCGAGTGTCTGAAGATGTTCCGGTTGATTGTTTATCTCCAGAATCGCCAGCAATGCAGCCTGAACGGATGAGGGTAACTGGCTGGCTGTAGAAAGCTCAGCTTGCCATTCCGGATCGCGGGCATTGAGCGCTGCGGGCAGAAGATAACTCAAAGTATCAGGAGATAGAGAGTGCAGATGATTGTGGGTCAATGCTCGTAGCTGTGCCTTCTCTCCAGATAGAAGGCTTAGTGGGACGAGTTCTTTCCACGCCTCGCTATAATCAGGCTTATGTTGTACGGCAGCCTCGTAATGTCTCCACGCATCCGGATATTGGTATAACTTCTCACAGACTCTCCCGGCTAGTAGTTCTGTCCGATACGTTCCACTGCCTGAGGAAGAAGGGTATTTATGTGCTGTATTTCCGCTCTGAAGTGCCTTCTCCAAGAAGTGCTTGGCTGAGCTGAGCTTCTCTTGTTCCAGTAACAGGAGGGCATAGCTTTCTAATAAATCCGTGAAATCGGGAAAAAGATCGCTCCCCGTACGAAAAACTTCCTCGGCTTCCTGCTTTCGGCCACATAGTTGTAAGGCGTACGCCGTCTTAAGGTAAATATCTGAGACATAACCGGAAGGGGCTGGAGCATCGGTGAGCAGCGGAAGGAGGATCTCTGCCGCTTCTTTATATTGTCCCTGCTGATAATACTCTGCCCCTAACGCGTAACGAAGAAAAAGATGGTTCGGTTGAAGCCGCAGACCCCTGTTGATGAGTGCTAAATTGCGGTTATATTTATTTTTACGCATCAGTTCATCTTCTAAATATCCGTAGTGGAAAATACGCAAATCTGCATAAGCGATCTCCCCCGCTGGAAGCTCCCAAATGCTGCTGGCAATCTCCTCATGAATACTTCCACGAAAAATAATTCTTGTATCATTTTTGAATAATCGACAGACATGATCTGTAACAAAATCCGCTTCAGGTATTTCACCGACATAGTGGATAATGGGCAGCCAATACCCATGAATATACTCGGCACCAAGCAAAGGCTGGAGCAGATTCTCACTCCAATGATCCACAGCCTCATCGGCATCCAGTACCAGAACCCAAGCGGAAGTTGCATACTCTAGGCTTATATTACGAGCTTTGGCAAAATCATTTTCCCAAGGAATGTCGATAATCTTTGCACCGAACCTCTGAGCGATTTCTTTACTGTTATCCTCTGATCCTGTATCCGCAATGATAATCTCAGACACTAGCCCGCACACAGAGGATAAGCATTTCTCCAGATGGTTTGCCTCGTTCTTAATGATCATGCAAAGTGTAATATCCGGTGTGGTCATAGGAATACGTCCTTCCTAATCTGAAACTCTGGGCAGTGGAAGTGCGAGCCGCACTCTTTTAGCCGCTGGAGAATAGGGGGGTGAAGAAGAAAGGGAGGCAAGCAGACGATCCGCCAACAAAAGCTCCGAACACCCTGGGTGATAGGCTGGGTTGAATAACGAGTCATTAGATGAAGGCTGCCCTGTAGTCTTCATCAGCTGTTTTGCTGCCTCATCACATCCCTCAATCCGCAATAAATCTAAGAGAAGTCCGCTTTTAGCAGCTGTGTATTCGGGTAGATGAGCGTGAAGCCAGCCCGAAATTTCATTTTCGCGCTCAGCACATTTTAAGGCTCGGATCAGTCGGGTTATGATGGGCGTTGGCTCGGGATGAAGCTGAGCAGCTTTGGTATAACAGGCACAGGCTTCGGTCTCATCGCCTATTTCTTCGCATAACTGTCCCAGCAAATAAAATGTCAAATAAGATCCGAATCCAGCCTCGGTATGGTAACCGGAAGGAGCTTCTCCAATGACTAAGGCTTGCAGCAACGCTGTTTTGGCCTCAGCTAGGGCCCCCATTTGAAACAACAGCACACCTTTGAGATGAGCCAAGTCAGGATAATCCGGATGTAAGGTTATCCCTAAGTCGCAAGCTTCCAGCGCCGCGTTGAAATCTTTTAATTCTGCCAGGCAGCGGATTTGATATTTGTGCAGCAGATGAACGTAACTTGTGTCGGGCGGAGCTTCGTTAAGTGATCTTTTAATATGTTCTAGAGCCGGTTGATATTCACTAAGCCGCATATATTCAACAGCCATATTGAAATGGTGGAAGGGGTCATTGGGATTTAACTTTAGCTGTTCCTTGAGCAGCTCTACATTTCGTTTGATCTTATCTTTTTTTGCTACTACGCCGTCTGCATAACCATAATGATGGATGACTACGGTGCTTAAATGCATAGCTGCTTTGGGTGTAGCTTTTACGATCGTTTCTGCAATCTGTTCGTGGATGATGCCGCTGAAACGGTACTGCGGGCGGTTACGGAATAGCCGGATAATCGGATTAACAGTAATGGTCTGTGAAGCTGCGGTTAAACCTTTATGATTATGAATGCGCAGAAAAAAAGCTTCATACTCCAAATGCTCCGCACACAGCAACAGCTCCCCCTTACTTTTCGCATCCAGTTCCTCGTCTCCATCCAGAATGAGAATCCATTGTCCGTGGGCTTGCTGAAGACCCGCGTTGCGGGCAGCGGCAAAATCGCCATTCCAAGGATGGTGAACAACTTTAGCTCCAAAGCTTAGAGCAATTTGTAGCGTCGAGTCAGTAGAGCCAGTATCGACTACAATGATCTCATCGGCGACACCACGTACGCTTTTTAAACATTGGCTTAAGCTATCTGCTTCGTTCTTAACGATCATGCATAGAGAAATCAGAGGTTGTTGGCTTGGCATGTTCATTTGGCTGTCCTCCCCTCGCGCTGGCGGAAGCTCCATTGTGTGTGCCACGGTGTACGATTTAGTAAAAAGATGGATTTATGGATGGCACCAATATCCGTTTGCAGTGGACCATGGACGTTAGCCGCATCCAAGCTGTTCAGTGCCTCCTCCATGCTATGCTTCGCTTGCTGAAGGTAACAGAGTGCTAAACCTACTCGGGCAGCCTCATGCTCAGGCATTTGCTCCAGCGCTTGTTGAAACCATTCACTGGCTTCCGTGTAATGCCCCTTGTCAAAGACCATCTCACCTATATAAAAAAGAACCTTCGCATCAGCCGCTTGATCGCTAACTAACCTTATAAAATGCTCGCCTGCCTCATTCCTATTCCCTTCTTTATATAATGCTGCGGCTAATTCAGACCGAAAGGTAGGGAACAGCTTTACCAAAGCGTCGCTTAACGCGGGCTGGTGTAGTTTTACTGATTGTTCGATCAAATCTGAAATGAATGAGGAATGTAATGTTAATGAATCTACCTCTGCTTCAACGGGATCTACCTTTTGTTGCTGGTGGCACTTCTGAATGTATTTCAGTCCGAAACGAAGTTCGTCTGGTACATAGGTTAGCAGGTCATTGTGGAATTCTCCAAAAAGCGACCAAGAGCAAATAGCCCAGAGGGTCGCCCACTTTTTCAGATATTCTAAATCATGGTTATCTTGCGAAGCTAAGGAGGTCGTTTGTCTTATGGCTGTATAGGCGTCCTCCAGCTTGCCGGTGATGAGAAGTGAAGAGATCATCCAATTTGCCGTCTCTAATTCCAAGGGAAAAGTGTCTCGGGATAAGTTAGTGATGGTCTCATTAGCATTTATCTCAAATAAGCTGTCAATGATCGCAGCTCGATGGGCAGCATTAGTTGGGGGGACGAGTTGTATCAGCAAGCTGGCAATCTCCTCATCGGGTACAGCTAAGCGTTGAAAAGCGGAAGCTATTCCCTGCAAGGCAGGCCTATATAAAGAGTGGTGTTGAAGCGCACGGTGGTAGAATCTCGCAGCGTCCTCCTGATGCTCAAGCCGCTCTGAGATTAAGCCTAGGCGATAAAGTGGGCGGAAGGTGTTCATCCCTTGCTCAGATACATATTTTTGACTAACCTGATCTCCAGAAATGGATGCTGCACGCTGATAAGCTTGAAAAGCACGTTCTAACAAACCTTGACTCTCCAAAGATTGGCCTAATAAAAAATGCAGGTCAGGGTAATCCTCATAACGCTCCAATTCAGGCAACAGCAAGGGATCTATGATATTGGTTTTTCCTTGAGTCAGATAAATTTTACAGAGATCTCTAATCATCGTAGGACGGTAGGAAGCTTCAAGTGGCACATGGTGAAGGGTCTGGCGAAGTAATGTCTCTGCTTCCTGAAGACGGCCGTCCTGACAGCAGGTGACTGCTAAATTATAGGAGTGAAAAGGATCTTCCGGTTGTTCGGCTAAAGCGAGTCGCAGGAGCTGCTCATTGCGTTTGATTTTATTTTTTCGGGCCATGATTTCCGGCAAATATCCGAAATGTTCAATCTCAATATCACTATGCTCAATCGCCGAGATGTTATGTGATTTAAGGATTGCAGCGTCAATTCCTTCATGAATTCTTCCGCTATATCGGTAACCCAGTCCATTTCGGAATAAACGAACCGCACTGTGCTTTACCTTATCTTCAGGCCGAACGCCAAGCCAATTATCAATGTGTACTGTAAAAGCCTGAGCTTGCGTGTTTTGCAGGAGGCTGCGGAGTTCCGGAAGTGGAGTTTGCAGGCGTTCATCGGCATCAAGGACTAGAATCCAATCGGTATCCGCCTGATCGAGACCTTCGTTACGTGCTGCTGCAAAGTTTTCTGTCCATTCCCGTTGGAATACTCTAGCCCCGTGCGCTTGGGAAATAGCTATGGATTCGTCAGTAGAGCCTGTATCTATGACCACAATCTCGTCAACACCTGCTACGCTTGTGAGACAGTGGGGCAGAAGATCAGCTTCATTGTTAACGATGAGGTGGACGCCAAGCGTAATATTGTTCACGTTGTTTCCTCCTTGTTACATATGTAGAAGTAGAAATCAGCTTTTGCTATCAAAAGAAAAAGCACATGGATATCCATGCACTCTTTCGTTACAACATATGATGGGCATCTGCATTACGTTCCCTGTGCGTTGAAACTTACATTGATTGTTGAGGCGGCTCCTGCATTCGTTGATTGATAGGATAAGCGTGTATATTTCAGGAATCTGGCCGGAACTATGACATCGATAGAACCTGCTGCTAAAGGATTATCTCCTGTGGTATCGACGAAATAGTTTGTTCCGTCAGCACTGATTTCTACTCGTGTGTTGACTGGGTTAGCTCCAGTATTATTGATGAAAAAGGAATAGGTCCCCAATACGCTCGTAGTTACTGCTGGCAGTGGAGTATAGGCATTAGCAGTTGCAATACCCGTCGTCGTCTGTTCGATAAAGCTGCGTTGTGAAATAGAGGTCACACTACTGAGCGTACCAGCGGTAATGGTGGCTCCGAGCACGCTGGTAATGGTCCCGTTTAAGAGATTGGTGACCGTACCTGCTGAGGACAGAGTACCCGCAGTGATTGTGGCTCCAAGCACGCTGGTAATGGTCCCGTTTAAGAGATTGGTTACTGTACCTGCGGAGGACAGAGTACCGGCTGTGATCGTGGCTCCGAGCACGCTGGTAATGGTCCCGTTTAAGAGATTGGTTACTGTACCTGCGGAGGACAAAGTACCAGCGGTGATTGTGGCTCCAAGCACGCTGGTAATGGTCCCGTTAAGGATATTGGTGACCGTTCCTGCTGAGGACAAAGTACCCGCGGTAATAGTTGCGCCTAGTACACTAGTAATGGTACCAGCCGTAATCGTAGCTCCGAGCACGCTAGTAATCGTGCCTTCGAGAATGTTAGAAATGGTACCTGCGGAAGACAAAGTACCAGCTGTGATGGTAGCTCCAAGTACGCTAGTAATAGTCCCGTTAAGAATGTTGGTAACCGTACCTGCTGAGGACAAAGTACCCGCAGTGATGGTAGCCCCGAGCACGTTAGTAATGGTACCTTCGAGAATGTTAGAAATGGTACCTGCGGAAGACAAGGTACCAGCTGTGATGGTAGCTCCAAGTACGCTAGTAATGGTCCCGTTAAGAATGTTGGTAACCGTACCTGCGGAGGACAAAGTACCCGCAGTGATCGTGGCTCCAAGTACGCTAGTAATGGTCCCGTTAAGAATGTTGGTAACCGTACCTGCGGAGGACAAAGTACCCGCAGTGATGGTAGCTCCAAGTACGCTAGTAATGGTCCCGTTAAGAATGTTGGTAACCGTACCTGCGGAGGACAAAGTACCCGCAGTGATGGTAGCTCCGAGTATATTGGAAATCGTACCATCTAGGATAATTGTCGTTAGATTTCCGCCTGGATCTGTAGTGAGCGGATGATCAATCAGCGAGGCATCCCGGCCAAAAATAAGTGTTCGTAGATTATCGGGATTAGCTTGAAAAGAGCTGTAGTTAGGCAAAGTTCCTCGTCCCTCTCTTATAAAATTGTTAATTCATACCTATAGACTGGGCTTGGACGTATACATCAATTTTGCCTAAACCCGTTGACTGTTGTGTGGAGGCGGATATCCGAGTCCACTTTAAAAATCTGCTTGGCACTAGCACCTTCATTTCTTTTGCAGCCACGATCTCTTCTGAATCTATAAAAGAATCAAGACTGTTCGGACTAATCTCTAAGCGGACGCTAACAGGGTGGTCTCCTTGGTTCATAACTGCGTAAGAGATCATCGTTTTAGTTCCGCTTTTTTGCCAAGGCAGAGGTGAAATGGAGCTGGACACGGGGAATCCGATAAATTGATGCTCGGAAAATAAAGGACTGATCGTGACCTTACGGCGGTTTCTTCGACCATTTGGAGGTGGAAATGGTTGCGGATTTCTAGAGCGATTCCCCTGTTTTTTTGAGTGTTTTATTTTGCTGCGCTTTTTTAGTTCCAGACCGTTATGGATTTCATTCACCTCCTACGGGTTTTCTGGAACCCTATCCATAAAAGGACCCTAACCGTCGTTTGAGCCCTGAGCATCAATAAACCGCAGTCCAATAAGCCGCGAACCGTTAGGGACAATCCTTAGCCATTCGAATGGTGATAATAATATATGGTGAAAAATAAGAGGTGATTGGGCGGTAAAAGCAAAAATACGCACATTCCCAAACAACCTGCTACTTAGAGCGGCATAAAATAAGATAAGCTCAAGTACGGGGAGGATAGCGCATGCCAAACGATTCAGTATTTAATCAGAGTAGCCAGCCACTCTTTACAGAACAAGTCAACACGTATGTTGCACCTGGTATAGATTCAGCTCCGGAGGGAGGAGCGGCTAAGGCGGGGCTATTGTTTGGAATCCCTTTTACTTCTACGGTAACGACTGCTGCACCGTTAGTTGTTCAGATTAGTAATCCGGCAGGCAGCGGACGTACATTGTATGTATCCCGTGTTGCAGCCAGCTCGGCAACAGCTGCGGTTACTTTATCTCTACTTCGGAATGCTACGGTCACCGGGACCACCGTTACACCGATAAATTTTAATTTTGGAAGTGCGTTAACCAGTGTGATGACGGCCAGAACCTCTACTACTGCTCCTACAGGCAGTCCTGCCACTCTAGTATCTTTATTACTGGCAGCGGGCCCTGTCATTGTTGATTTTACTGGACAAATCGTTGTTCCTCCTGGAAATTCCATAACCACGTCCATCACGATTGCATCGGGAACTTCAGCGGCGACAGCTTCTATTAGCTGGTGGGAATATTAGAATGGGAGGGGATAACTATGCCTAATCAATATGTGTTTAACGACAATGATCAACCTCTTTATGTGGATATGGTCAACACCTTCCAATCTCCGGATATCAGTGCGCCACCTGAAATAAGTGCTTCACAGGCTGCAGTTTTGTATTCTACCAACACATCCGCGTCTAGTTTGGTCGTACTTAGTCTTATTTCAGCAATTACTTCTATTCGGATTAGTAATGCTGCTGGTAGCGGGAAAACCGTATATATATCTCGTATTAGCGGTAGTATCGGCGGATCTTCTCTGCTATCGGCTATGTCTGGAAGCTTTACAATTGTAAAAGGAGGGACGTTAACCTCTCCTGCAACCTTGACACCAACCAATAATAATCTCGGAAGCGCGGCTACAAGTGCGATGACTGTTCAGTCTTCAACAGCGGCAATTAGCGGGGGGACGACGCTTTACAATTATCAATTAGCCCCAGGCGCTTTCTCACAGAACTTTACGGGCAGCATCATCGTTCCGCCGGGGACTGCTATTTGTGCTAACGTAACTTCATCTAGCTCGGCGGTAGGTTTAACGATTACCTCAGCACTCGGTCTTCTTTGGTGGGAACAATAGAGTTTATATTTTTTTGAACCTATAACGGTGGTAGACCTTGACATCATTTGGTTAAGGTTTTACATAGAAGGTTGGAATGAATAGAAAATAAAGGGGATTGGCATTATACAATAAAGTTGGAATTCAGTTTGGAATGTGAAAAGAGGGACAATTATGGAAAGTTGTTTATTTATTCATGGCTTTACCGGAGGTGAGCATGAAATCTCTCCCTTGTCCCAGTTTATGGAGCAGCATAATTATCGCTCCAGAACATTTACCCTGAAGGGGCACGGGGGCAGCAGGAATGATTTACTGCATTCGGATCGACATGATTGGCAGCAAAGTGCTGAGGATGAATTAACAGAGCTGTTAAAGACAAATGACGGCGTTCATCTGATCGGTTTTTCAACCGGTGCTCTTATTGCATCACATCTTTCAGTGCGCTATAAACCTTGGATTAAATCTCTCACTTTGTTGTCTACCCCTGTGTTTCCGCTGAATCCTGTAGAAATTATTAAGACCCTTGCGAGCTTTTCCATGCTAAAAACTTATATTAGTAAATTCAGTTCAACGCCTCCAAAAGCAACTCGTGAGTTCCAGCGATTGGTTCGTGAAAGCTTTTCTGTCTATCCGCATATTGAGACTCCAACTCTGATCGTGCAAGGGAAAAGAGATCATCTAGTGAAGACTAGAAGCGCTGATTACCTACGGCATCATATGATCAAGGCGACCCAAAAACAGGTGCTGATGGTCGACAACAGTGGCCATATGGTGTGCCATTGTGCCGAGAAGGACCGAATTATGAATGAAGTCCTGCAGTTTATTCAGACGGCGGGACGCTGAACTCAAACCGTAAATAATCAACCCCAGGAGCTTCCTAAATAGGAGCTCTTTTTTTGTTGTTGCCTTACAATTTTAAGGCTTGACAACGCATTCAGTATCATGGTAATTTTTAGTAGGGAAACCGGTTTCCCTAAAATTCGTTTGTTTCTATGCCAAAAACATCGCTGGAAAGGTCGTTGTTAATCCAAGAGGTAGGTTTTAGTGTGTTATGAATACGCTTTAATAAGAGAGGGAGATGCACGCGATGAAACGTAAGTTATGGTACGTGCCCGTTTTGATTACATCTATTCTTCTTTCTACTGTGATTAATTTATTCGTCTTAGCGCCACAGGCAGATGCGGCCAGCATCGGTACGATTAACGAGAATGATACCATTTATCAGATTATGGTTGACCGGTTTAATGACGGGGACTCTTCCAACAATGCTACGGGAGCGGCAATTCGCTATGGCGAGAACTCTGAAGAAGATTTCCGTTATATGAAAGGCGGAGATTGGCAAGGGGTGATCGACAAGCTGTCTTATATTAAAAATATGGGCTACACCGCGATCTGGATTTCCCCAGTGGCGGAGCCGCAAATGACGAATCGGGAGAACAACGGCAGTGGTAAAAACACGGCGTATCACGGGTACAACGTTAAGGACCCTAACGCAGCCAATCCCTACTTTGGTACAAAGGAGAAGCTGAAGGAGTTAGTGGATTCCGCACATGCGGTTGGCATCAAGGTGGTTATCGACGTTGTGCCAAACCATATCGGGGATTATATGCTGGGTACCCAAGCCTACTATGATATTCCTAGTCTGCAGCCAGCAGCTCCTTTCAATAACCCGGCTTGGTATCACCATAATGGAGATATCAACTGGTCTTTGGCAGACGGAAGATACGATCAATGGGCACAGGATTACTTAGAAAATCATGATCTAGGCGGACTGGATGACATAGACTTCGATGTCCCTGCTGCTAAAAAAGCCGTATTTGATTCGATTAAAGGCTGGTTTGACTATACAGGAGCAGATGGTGCACGTGTAGACGCGGCCAAGCTGATGAAGCCGACTGATATTGGTGAATTGCAAAATTATCTGGGGGTTAATACCTTCGGCGAGAATTTTGACGGCAATGCTGAATTTGTCTCGCGCTGGGTCGGCAACAACAAGGAGTGGGGCATGCTTGATTTCCCAATGTTCTTCTCCGTTCTAAATAGCTTCGCATATGGGCAGTCTTTTGATTCGAATATTAAAAGCACCTTGGCACAGGATTCCTACTACAACGGAAATGCCAATCACATGGTTACCTTTATCGACAATCATGACCGCAATCGTTTTCTCACAGAAGCTGGAGGAAGCGTAGATAAGCTGCAGAACGCTTTGAGTTTTATTTTTACAGTGCGTGGAACACCCGTTGTCTTCCAAGGTACGGAACAGAACAAAGGCAATGGTAATGGGCAGATTATGACGGGAGGCATCGCCGATACCTGGAACCGCTGGTCCATGGTGAAACGGGATGCAAACGGCAATGTAATAGAGAATTATTTTAATGAGAATGCCAGCACCTACAAGCACGTAGCCAAACTTAATGAGATTCGGAAAAATAATCCGGCACTCCGTACAGGCACGCAACGTGAAATGTGGTCTGCACAGAACTTATATGCTTTTTCACGTCGTATCGACACTGGAACTAATCTGGGGCAGGAAGTTATCTCCGTATTCAGTAATAAATCCAGCGGCTCGCAGACCGTTACCATTCCACTGCGTGCAGAGAGCAGCTTGGCAGTAGGGACGGTTCTTTATAACCAGTTGAACACTTCGGATACGGTAACCGTACAATCGGGTGGAGCAACTGGCAAGCAAATCACTGTAACCGTGGGTGCGAATGCAGCCAAAATCTATGCAAAACAACAGCTTCCTACAGATACAGTTGCTCCAACTGTACCAACTAACGTGACCGCAACCGTTCAAAATGCCTCCAGTGCTTTAGTAAGCTGGACCGCTTCCACCGATAATGTAGGTGTGACCGGATATGAAATTTATCGCAACGGTGTCAAAGTGGGTACATCCGCAACTACTTCATATACGGATAACGGATTATCTGCCAGTACTACGTATGACTATACGGTAAAAGCAATGGATGCAGCAGGCAATCTATCCCTCCTTAGCGCGATTGCTTCAGTGACAACACCAGCGGGGAACAGTGTCACTATTTACTATAAGCAGGGCTATACCTCGCCTTATATTCATTATCGTCCTGCAGGAGGAACTTGGACGACATCACCGGGTGTGGCGATACCTGTCTCTGATGTAGCAGGCTACAATAAAATAACGATTAATATTGGCTCAGCCAGCCAGCTTGAAGCTTGCTTTAACAATGGCAGCGGCACTTGGGACAGTAACGGGGGCAGCAACTATTTATTTAGTGCCGGCACTTGGACTTATACACCAACTGGCAATATTCAATCGGGTGGACCAGTGACGCCGACACCAACGGTAACGCCGACCCCAACACCAACCGTAACGCCAACACCAACACCGACGGTAACGCCAACACCAACACCGACGGTAACGCCAACACCGACAGTAACACCGACGCCAACGGTAACGCCAACACCAACACCGACGGTAACGCCGACACCGACCGTAACGCCAACACCAACGGCAACGCCTGTCGGCAGCACGGCAACGATCTATTATAAGAATGCGGCTTATAGCAACTCGTATATCCATTATAAGCTCGATGGTTCAACGGTCTGGACGACGTCTCCAGGCGAGCAGCTTCAAGCTTCCGCTTTTACAGGATATAAGGCGGTTACGATTCAGTTGGACACGGCAGCTGGGCTGACCGCAGCCTTTAATAATGGCAGTGGCACATGGGATAACAATGGAGGCAATAACTATCATTTTGCTGCGGGCACCTGGAGTATGGTGAATGGCAACATCACCGCAGGAGAACCACAAGCAGATAGTGTTACATTCCGAGTAACTGTTCCTGCGTCTACTCCTGTGAGTGGTCCCGTTTATCTCTCTGGTTCCTTCAATAGCTGGAATGCGGCAGATCCGAACTACCAACTGACGAAGGGCAGTGATGGTATTTACTCCATCACACTAAGTCTACCGGCGGGAACAGCAATTCAATACAAAGTTACACGAGGCGCTTGGACTAATGTGGAGGTGAATTCGAATGGATCGGATCTTTCCAATCGAACCCTTACGCCATCAGGCGGTGCACAAACCGTAAATCTGACGGTTCAGCGCTGGAAGGATCTATAAGCTTCATAATATCTATTGCTTAAACACACCAAGGAGCGGCTCCCGTATGGGGCCGCTCCTTGGTAAGCAGTATGAAGCTTTTTAATTGCAGAAAGTACAATTAGACTTTCTGTTTGAAGCTGGAAGAAAGGTTTAACTGTATTTTGTGCAGTAGAATTCAGGAAAAAGACTGTTTTTTGCCGATTTCACGAGTTTTGACTGCACAAAGTGCAATTAAATCGAATGTTCCCCATCTTATAAGGATTTCTATTGCACAAAATGCAATTAAATCCGATGTAGCCATTTTAGCTACTCAAATTCGATCAAGCTAAAGCAGTTACTCCAGACAATCAAGCCGAATGGAATGCAGCGCAACCAAGCTGCCCACCTCTTCACTAAGTTCCCGCCGGGAACTGGGATCTCATAGTTGACTCACGAGGAATGAGTTCTGGCTCGAGAAGCAAATGCCTAGAGGGGATGTTGTTATTACGAATGCGTTGCATCAGCAGCTCGCCTGAAGATACCCCTAGCTGGAACGTGTCGATATTCAGCGAGGTTAGAGGAGGCGTAGTATAACGGGACAGAGGATATTCATCAAAAGCGGCGATGCCGAGCTGTGATGGAACATGAATATCCAGTGATTTTGCAGCTTGAAGCACCCCGAAGGCAACATAGCTGTTCATGCATACTACGGAGTCTGGTCGATCTTCGCTCTGTAGAAGCTCAAGTGCAGCATGATAGCTCTCATGTTCATCAGCCTTACAATTGATAATCCATTGCTGCTGATCTGCAAGATCTGCTTGCTGCAATGCTTGCAAATATCCACTCAGGCGATGAGTATAAATCTTTTCCTGCTGCTGCCCGCCTATGAAGGCTATTTTGGAATACCCCTGCTTTATTAAATGTGAGGTCAGCATGCTGCCGCCTGCTTCATTATCGAAATCGACCCAGCTTCCGGGAGTCATAATTTCGCCGATGGAGATGTAGGGAAACTCTAAGCGGTTCAGTTCTTCGCAAAGCTCTTCCGTAAGTACGGAGTTATTCGCTATGATTCCGTCGACACGTTTGCTGAATACAAGTCTATTTAGAAAATGTCCTTCCGGACTACTATGCTGCACATTGGAAATAGTCAGCTCGTATTTTAAAGGCGCAATTACACTTTCTATTCCACCGATAATGTTGTAGAAAAACTGGTTTAGAAATTCACTTTCCTTGGACATATCGACCAGGAGACCAATATTACAGCTGCTTTGTCTGGCTAATCCAGTCGCGATACTGCTTGGTGTATAGTTCATCTGCTTCATAATTTCGCGAACCTTGTGTTTCGTTTCCTGTGATATTTTTGGGGAATCGTTTAATACTTTGGATACGGTAGATTTAGCCACATTGGCTGCTTTGGCAATATCAGAAATGGTTACTTTCATTGGCTTCCCCTCATAATCCGGAACGGTATTTGTAACCATAATAACACAAATTTAGCAGTCTCTCTAATCACAAAGAGTCTCATAGATTTAACGATAAAAGCATAAAAAGGAGTTTAGAAGTTATGCCTCATACATGGTTTTTATATCATACAAGTGAAGATCCGTTTGCCTATCCTGTGGGTACGGGCATCTTGAAGCTCAGACTGTTCACGCAAGCTGGACAGCAATTATCCTGTACCGTCATCTACTCAGACCGTTATGATTCCCCGGGGCATGAAGTTCCTTTGCAGATGGAGCGGATTGGGTCGGCAGGTGTTTATGAGATACATGAAGCGGTCATTGAGACCCCCACTAAAAAATGCAGATATCTGTTCCATGTAGCTAATCCTGTGGGTGAATATGTCTGGTATGGAGAGAGAGGGGCGTCGGAGAACCGGGAACGTGCGGGTTCTTTTCAATATGCATATCTCCATCATTCTGAGGCGTTGAAGTTACCTTCATGGAGCATGGATGCAGTAACCTATCAAATCTATCCCAGCAGTTATAACGAAGGGACCTTACAAGGCATCTCTGACAAAATGCCCTACCTGCAACAGTTAGGAGTAAACGTTGTTTATATGACGCCTGTATTTGAGTCTCCTTCAGAGCATAAATATAATACCTCCGATTACTATAAGGTTGATCCAGTATTTGGGGATACGGATGGATTGAAGGCGCTGGTCAGCCAGGCGCACAGGCATGGAATCAAAGTGATTTTAGATGCTGTGTTTAATCATTCGGGAGACCGCTTTTTCGCGTTTAAAGATGTGTTGGCAAAAGGAGAGGAATCTCCGTATAAAGATTGGTTCTTCATTCATTCCTTTCCGGTTACGCAGACCCCTGTACCCAATTATGAAACGTTTGCCAAAGCTGAAGCGCATATGCCAAAGCTGAACATGGACAATCCGGATACGGCGGATTACATGATTGAGGTTGCGAAGTATTGGGTGCGCGAGACAGCGATTGACGGCTGGCGTCTGGATGTGGCGAATGAAGTTAATCCGCGTTTTTGGTCCCGGTTTCGGCAAGAGCTCAAATCTGAATATCCTGAAATCCTGCTGATCGGTGAGATTATGCATGCTTCTGGGCCATGGCTTAGAGGGGATCAGTTCGATGGAGGAATGAATTATGTGCTTCGTGATGCAGTGTTAGAATTTTTTGCGGAACAATCGACGGGGCCGGTTCGCTTTATGGAGCAATTGCTCCATCAGGAGGCGTTGTATAATGACCAGGCGAATTCGGCTATGTTTCAGTTGCTTGGCAGCCATGATACCCTGCGGTTTCTTACGGCATGTAAAGAAGCTGGGCGTGGTTGGGACCGCGTGAGTACCGCTGCTGAACGTATGATGCTGGCTGTTTTTTTCCAGATGACCTATATCGGCATTCCAATGATCTATTACGGGGATGAGGTTGGGATGGAAGGGGCGACGGACCCCCACTGTAGAAAAGCTATGGTATGGCAAGAACAAGCACAGAATGCAGTGATGCATAAGTGGTATCAACAGTTGATTTCTCTGAGAAAAAGCCATGAGGTTCTGCGCAAAGGCACCTTTCGTCCTTGGTTTACTGATGAAGTTCGTAATGTGCTTGGTTACATACGAGGTGTGGAGCACGAGAAGATAGGGCTGATTATCAATAATTCTCCAAATCCTATCCAACTAGAGCTTAGCCCATTTCGAGCTGATAAGAACGAATTAACTGATTTATTGTCTGGAGCAATCTTAAAAAATAATAATAAGCTTACGGTCAGCATTGAACCTTTCGGCTGTTTGATGTTGTATTAAAAAAGAAAAGGCCCCTCTCTAAGGAAAGGGACCTTATTCTAATTTACAGCACTTTTTTTGCTTCTTTTGTTCTTTAAGTCTCTATATTCCTGATTCTCCCACTGCTTAAGCAACGGATAGGGGTCAAAAGCCCATTCGGTAATTCCGCGATCGCGGTAAATGCCAAAATGTAGATGTGGAGGGAATTTTCCTTGTGTTCCTGGATTGCCGTAACCCGAGCTGCCTACCCAGCCAATAATCTCACCGGGGGTGACTATATCTCCGCGAGAAATGGTTTTGTTATATCCAGATAGATGAGCGTAATAATGGTAACGGTTCTCGATATCGCGAATCCCGATTCTCCAGCCGCCGTACCGGTTCCAGCCTTTTGTCTCCACTAAGCCAAAACAGGTGCTTCGGACGGGCACTCCTTGAGGTGCAAATAAATCTGTTCCTTCATGGATACGTGCACCGCCCCAGCTTCTTCCAGTGCCCCAAGTGCTACGATAAGAATAAAGGTTACTTAGGGGAAGCGGGAAGGCATTGCCGGATAGGTCCAGCCGTCCAAAATGTTCATATAACTTCGCGAACTGGGTAATGCGCTGCGAAGCGCGGCCATTGTGATAATACTCCCAGACCCCGATACTGAAATCACTAGCGGATTGTCCATACTTCAATAAGTGTCTAGCCATACTATACAGAACGTCCGCATCATTCTCTGGATCAGCTATGCCGTCTCCTGAGCCATCACTGCCAAAACCATCAAAGAAGCTAATGGAGTTTGGGGAAGTATCCCCCTGATCCGGATTGAGTGGACCAGCCCATACCGGTGCCGGGATCTTTATGGCTGTAAGGCGCGTCGAGACAGGCTGCCCTGAAGCTCCCTTTTTGGCGAGCGTGCGTTCATATTGATCAATGGCTGCGAACCTAAACCAAGGGATACCAGTAGCTGCACTCATTTGCTCGTAAATCTGTCTACGGCCAGACCATTGCGCTTCTTTGCTAGCACTAGCGGGATCCCCGCTGCTCATCACCGGTTGGATTGTAGGCCGCGCTACAGCTGCTGAAACAGGAAGGTTTAAACCACCCCAGAGGATAGCGGCCGCGGACAGGCATAACAGGGTTCTCCGGTCTTTAATATTCCTAAATAGGGCTAGCAAGATAACAGCCTCCTTTGTCCGGGCATTAAATTGAATGTAGTCACTTCGGAAGAAGCTTTTTTATAGATTGGTGCAAAATGCTACTTTTTATCCGTTCTTGTCTAAAGGTACCAGAAAAATCTCGCTGGAAACTCCAGATGATGCACCCTGCATATTTCACAAAAACAGGCAATTGTAAATCGCACATGTTATAATATGAGGCAGCAACTTTCATCTGCAGCATCACATTCAGGAGGAAGCGGGGTTTATCATTTTGTCTAATAAAACAGCAAAGCAACCTAAACCGGATTGGATTAAGATTAAGCTGACTACCGGTGACAATTATCAGGAAATCAAAAGCATGATGCGTTCCAAAACTTTACATACCGTATGTGAAGAAGCCAGGTGTCCGAATATTTATGAATGCTGGGCAAACCGTACGGCTACCTTCATGATTTTAGGTGATATTTGTACACGCGCATGCCGTTTTTGTGCAGTGAATACAGGGATGCCTACAGAACTGGACCTGCAGGAGCCTGAACGTGTAGCTGAAGCTGCAGAGAAAATGAATCTTCGTCACTGTGTGGTGACTAGTGTGGCCCGCGATGATCTTGCGGATGGTGGCGCTCAGATTTTTGCTGAGACGGTAGCGGCGATTCGTAAGCGCCTTCCGTTATGTAGTGTTGAAGTGCTTATTCCAGACTTTTTAGGAGACCGGAATAGTCTTGAGATTGTCATGAACAGTAATCCAGACATTCTTAATCATAATATTGAGACCGTGGAACGGATGTCAGATCGTGTACGGGCTAAAGCGAAGTACGCTCGTTCCTTGGAATTGCTGCGCAGAGCCAAGGAAATGAAACCCAATATTCCAACCAAATCGAGTATCATGCTTGGTGTCGGTGAAGAGTGGAACGAGATTTTACAAGCAATGGATGATTTGCGAGCCGTAAATTGTGATATATTGACTTTAGGACAATATTTGCAACCCACTCCAAAACATTTAAATGTGGAGAAATATTATCCACCGGAGGAATTTGCACTGTTGAAGGAAGAGGGAATGAAGCGTGGCTTCAGCCATGTGGAATCAGGCCCGCTAGTTCGCAGCTCTTATCATGCGCATGAGCAGGTGAAGTCTGCAGCTCAAGCTCGCGAGGAGCGTGCGGTTTCTTCTAGCTAATTATTGCTTTTCTGTGGTTTAATTCACGGAGAATGTTAGTAAGAGGAGGAAGAAGCAACAGCGTTCTGATATCTCTGCTTTTAGGTTACCCATAAAAACGTTGATTTGCGTCATCGGAGGGGAATATTGGTGCTGTAGAAGCGGTTCTAGAACAGCGACCGAAAGCCCAATATTCCACATAGATGGCGGCATAATCAACGCCACGATACCCAAAGAAAGGCAGGCGACAAAAGGTTTGATCGTAATAGGCGGAAAAGGCTATGAACTTATGTTGGATCATAAGGATGGTTGGAATCCGGAGGCGTTTCGCGGGAGATATAGCGAGGTGCTGGAAAGATACGACTATATTATCGGTGACTGGGGTTACAGTCAGTTACGTTTGAAAGGTTTTTACCGGGACAACCATCCTAAGGTGAATCGGGATACAGCGATTTCGGGTATGGTTGATTATATTAATGAATACTGCAATTTTGGCTGCGCTTATTTTGTGCTGCATAAATTGAAAGAAGTACCCCAGGAAGGCATGTTCAAGGATATTTTAATCAAAGAAATACCAGAGCCGAGCGATGAAGAGGCCTTGGAGCAAGAATCGGAAGCTAGTGATGAAGCGGCTGCAGATAAAGAGTTCTCTGTTAAAGAAACATCCTCTAAGCAAGGCTCGAATCACTCATTGGCATTTAAAGAGATGACTTCTTCTAAGGACAATATGGCGAAGGATAGACCTGTGAGAGAACATCAGAGCCGAAATCACCGGGGCAAGGATTCACAGGGCAAGAAATCCAAAAAGGATTTCCAAGGCAGACCGCCACAAGGTCAGTCTCAGAAACCCCAAAACACACCAAAACCTCAAAGCGCTCAGAACAATCAAAACAACCAGAACAATCAAAGCGCTCAGAACAATCAAAACAATCAAAACAATCAAAACATAGAAAATTCACAACCTTAATGATGAGAGCTGAACCATAAGTAGAGTCCTTCTACGAATGAGCCAGCTTTTTTTCTTATAAAAAATAGCAGAGCAGCGTTTCTTCCGTTACTTGGAGATCGCAGCTCAGTGTTGTGGTGTTGCTCAGTGTTGTGGTGTTGCTGTGTGCGCTCAGTAATGCTGTGCTGCTCAGTGTTCTGCTACTGTAGGTTGCTCTGCTAATCTGTGCTGTTAATCGTTGGCTACTTGACGCAGCAGTTTCATCATCTCCTGAGGCTTAAGGACCCAGATGCCGTTATTTGCGAATTTTCAGCCTTTTGAGCGGGGTTTCGGACTCCAATGGTGCTATTCGTTAGAAAGAGGCATAATTAGGGTGTTTTTCATACCTATAGCGACTATGGAGTCCGATAGCACCACAAATATGGATTAATTTTGCGTTTAGGGTCATCCATGTCCGATAGGTGCTACAGATGTTTCGTAGGTACAAATATTATCAAACTAAACAAAGAACAGGAGTTGTCCCAACGGCCATTTCATGGCTTATGTGACAACTCCTGTTTTTACTCATTGTTGCTTGATTCAGCAGCTTAATGATTAGTGAGATTAAGGATCTATTTTACAGATAATTTCAATTGTTTCTGTGTTGCATTGTAACTCCATACAAGCGCTGGGAACTTCTTCTTAAAGGCATTTAATTCAATGAAGGTCTCGCCGTTCTGAGAAAGCGCCTCTTTGGAGGACAACGTAAAGCCGGTCGCTTTACCTGCCCCGTTCGTTACGATGACTTTTTTGTTCTTGGCATCCCATGTGATGTCGCCTTCGATCAGTGCACCTAGTACGAGCGAAGAAGCATAAGTCTTATCTCCTTGCTTTATTAGACCCACATTACCAGCAAAGGCAACCCCGTTGACGTTCAAGATATGATGATCACCGGAAATCTCAATGCTTTTCATTCCTGCAATCTGAAGAGCGGTAATCAGTTGTGCAGTTTTGCCTTTAACCTCAATATCCGGTGCAAGCCCGATGTGATTAAAGTCTTCTTTATTTGGAGTTAGGTATTTCTGCGTAGTCAGCTTCAGCATGTCTCCATTAGACATTGGAAGCAGGCTCTGAATACGTGCTTTACCGAAAGAACGAGTGCCTACGACGGTAGCGAGCTTATTGTCACGTAATGCGCCAGTAAGCGCCTCAGAGGCGCTGGCAGTATACTCATTCGTTAGAATAACGACGGGTACGCCTATTTTGCTGCCGCTGGTAATCGTTACTGGAGTAAGTGCTCCGGTTTGATCAGAGGTATACATCATAATGCCTTTATCCATAAAATTGGAGGTAATGTTGTATGCCGAATCCATATAGCCGCCTAAGTTGTCACGCAAATCAAGCACCATCGATTTCATACCTGCTGCGCGCATCTTTTTCAGCATAGCGGCAAATTCTTCATCGGAATTCTGTGTGAAACCGCTCAGTGTGATGTAGGCTATTTTCTGTCCAACAATAGTTCCGGTAACAGAAGTAGAGCTAATTTCATTCCGGGTTACACGAAATGATTTAGTCACTCCATTCCGGAGGACCTGCAGAGTGACCTTGGTGCCTGCGGCTCCGCTTAACTCGTCACCTTCAGTCTCTTCAACGGGGATTCCGTTAATTTTGACTATCGTATCGCCGCGTTTCAGACCTGCTTGTTCTGCAGGCGAACCGGGTGTTATGTCTTCGATGTAAAGTTCTGTTGCAGTATATTGCAATCTAACACCGATACCAACGTATTCCAGATCAACATCATGTTCAAATTGTGCCGCTTCCTCGGTATTGAAGTATTGGCTATAGGGATCATCCAAGGTGTTCACCATGCCGTCAATGGCTCCACGAATCAAGGTATCCTTATCTACACCGGAGAGGTTATAGTTCTCCAGAATATTCATGACTTCATTGATAAGATCACGGTTATCTGTAGATGCCTGAGCGGCATCGGCAGCAGAAACCACTGGAGCAAAGGTTAGGGATAAAGCCAGACAGCTGCCTAAAAGTGCACTTATTACTTTATTGGATTTCATGGAATCATACGCCCTTTTTATATAATTTATAAGATAAGAAAGTATACACTGCACGAATTAACTTTCTGTGACGTATGGTTATTAGGATTTCACGAGTTTATAGTAAACGCTGTAGGTGTTATCAGTAGTCCATACCCCGCTATCTGACTTGGATAAAATGAAGATCGTGCCTTGCTCAAAAGTTTCCTCTTCACTGGCATCCTTCTCTTTGCTTTCTACATAAATAGCTGCTTCTTTCGCGCTAAAATAGTAGATATTCGACACGCTTGGAGTATAAGTGACGTCATATGAAGTAAAGAAATCTTCCAGATCTTCCTTAAGGGAGGTATCATATTCTTCTCCGTATGAAGTCATGGTGGAAAGAACAGCGGCCGAATTTTGTTCATTCATAGCTTGATAATATTTGGTGATATTCCCTTTGATGGCATCCGCATCATTTTGAGGAATGTTAGCTGCTGTTTTTAGAGCTTGTTCACGAGTCAGCAGTATCACGGAGCTTTGGGATTCCACAGATGATATTTTCCAGCTTCCATTTTTGCGGACAAGTGTATACATGTATTCGTCCTCTGTATCTGGCGTATAGGCTCCACCTGTCCGGCGAGAGCTTTCCAGTGTATAGACAGTAGCGTCATTGCCTGAAATATCAATGATTTCCAAACTCTCAATAGTATTTTTTATGTCAAAAATCTCAAAGGAGGCATTAAGATCCGCCACTGACTCCGCATTTGAGGATTCTGAATCCATAAGGGAATAGAAGCTAATCGCTTTTTCTTCATTGAAATACTTATTTGACAAACGGATTAATGCTGTAATCGCTGCTTCGTCCTTATCTTTGGATACTGGGGTGGTAATTTGCACGCTTCTGCTGGTTGAATTCCAGACGGCTGTGCCTCCGGTTGCCTCTGCGATAAAACGTAAAGGAATGTATGTAGTGCCAGCTGAGGAGACTGGTGCGGTGGTCAGTTTTTTCACGGTTCCGTTAACGGTTGCGCGGTTGCTGCCAATTTTTAGGCTGATCGCCAGATTTGAACTTTTACCTGTTACTGTTCCAGTCTTGGCATCCCAAAGCACCTGCAGTCCAAGCTTTTCGAAGATGACCCGGAAAGGGACAAGTACAGAATTGTTCGCTAAGTATGGGGTTCCTGCGGTAAAGGAAACCTTACTGCCGTTGATATAAACATCAATCGGTTTTGAAGCAGCAAAAGCCGGGACCGCCAGTATCAGGGCCAGAAGACTTATGCTCAAGAGGGATAATAATTTTTTCAACAGTACTCTCTCCTTTTATGTAACTCTTTGTAAAATAGCCTCATTATACCATTTGATTTCTCTCTATGTCTATCAATTGGTGTTAGTTTTGTCACACCAAAAAGAGCCGGAGATATTGAAATCTCCAGCTTTTTGATCCCCTGATCTCAGACTAAGAAAGCTTCACGGACACGGTTCCAGAACGGAAACGGACGATACCTTGCGAAGCTGACTTTTTTGTCTGAAACTTGACAGCGTACTGAAATCAGGTCATCAACAGGAATGTTGTTATGATCTACGGTGAGCAGCAAACGCTGGTCTTTACATGAAAAAATGTCACAATGATGATGCTTCGGCAGTAGTAGCGGCGAGCCCATTGTCCGGAATACACGGTTGTTAATAGACGCGATTTCGGCAATCTGCAGCGCTTCTATTGAAGGGTGAACCATAGCGCCCCCAAGACTTTTGTTATAAGCGGTGCTGCCAGAGGGAGTTGAAATGCAAAGTCCATCGCCCCGGAACATTTCGAAGGTGACATCATTGATGTCGATTTGGATCATTATAGTTCCATCCACGCCTTTAAGGGTAAATTCGTTGAGGGCAATGTGAGACGAAGATCCCGATTTTTTGTGAATCTCCAGCTCTATTAATGGATATTTCACAATGCGCGGTTTCTGCGGCTCAGAATCACCGGTTCCGCACATATAATCGATTAAGGTGGGCAGCTCTTCTGCTTGCCAGTCCGCATAGAAGCCGAGGTGTCCTGTGTGCACACCTACAAAGGCTAAGTTGGGAATCTGATCGATAAAGGTATGAAAAGCGTGCAGCATTGTGCCGTCTCCACCTATCGAGATGACGATTTCCGGAGACTCGGCATCCAGTTGCAAATCCCGCTCCGCCGCCAGCTTGTGAAATTGCTCGGCAAGTTTGATTGACAGCTCATCACCGCGGTCCAGAACATAATATCTCAAGATGTACAAGCTCCTTTATATAATTCCGTCATACACCGATCATAATCAATCTTGCCCCGGAACACAATATGTAATCAACTTCGGCGCATCAATCGGAGCATTGCCATAAAGGCAGGGATAAGCAGTGACACTAGAAGAGCAGCAGCCAGTATAAGACTCAGTAGAGCTAGGCTGGCAGTGACACCTGAGGCTGAAGGTGTAAAGGCAGTGGAGGCTGGCAGTGAGACCCAGGCAGAAGACAATCCTGATCCCATCACAGGCTTCCATAGCAGCACCACGAGACCTGCTGCGAGTACGGCATGTATCAGTCTCGCAGTTAAGAACGGCAGATAACGCAGCCCGGTACCGTTCAAAATACTTGCGACTTGGGCATGTACAGATAATCCGCCCCAAGAGAGAATAAAGGCAGCTGCTGCGACCTTGAATTGAAGGGGGATGGAAGAAGCGGCTTCACCAGCAGAACGGGCACCTATGGTGACCTCAAACAATCCGCTGATCAAGGCCTGAGCTAATTCGGGAGGCCCTCCAACAAGGGAGACGAGAGATCCGGCCAGGCTAAATAGTGAGGGCAGGATTCCGGCACGGGCAAGCAGCTCCATTAGCACGTTGAAGAATACAACCAGACCCCCTACGACAATAATAAGCTGTAGCGAGGATTGGATCGCTCCTTTTAACAGCTCCCCGAAGCTCCGTCCATCCTTGCGCCGGGCTTCGGACATCGCAAGGAGTGCGGCATGTATTCTGCCGAATCCTTGTTTTGCTGGAGCAGAGGGGGCGTCAGAACTACTTTTTTCTGGGTCTTGGGTGGGAGTCTTTTGTTCCTTGCGTCCATGAAATGACATTAGGAGACCAACCATTAAGCCACTTCCGTAGTGGGCCAGTGCCAATATTAGCCCCAAAGAAGCATCGCGAAAAAACCCAACGGATACCGCCCCTAGTAGAAAAATAGGATCGGAGGAGGTTGTAAATGCTACAAGGCGTTCACCTTCGATTCTGCTAATCAGCTTCTGCTCCCGCAGCTTAGCGGTTAATTTGGCTCCGACGGGATATCCTGATACATATCCCATGGCCGCGACAAAACCACCGCTGCCTGGTATACCGAAGAGGGGACGCATCAGTGGATCAAGTAAAGCGCCGAAGAGATGGACAATGCCTAAGCCTAGCATGATTTCAGAAATGACGAAGAAGGGAAACAGTGAAGGGAAGAGCACGTCCCACCAGATGGCCAGGCCACGTAAAGCTGCGGCAAGAGATGCTTCAGGATGAAGTAACATAAGCAGCATACAACCAGCCAATATGAATCCCAGCAGCGGGCCGCCAATCTTTTTAAAAGTCATAATTAACGCCTCCTGGTCTATGGTTAGATGTATGCAAAAAGAGGGACAAACAGCACAAAAAAATGGAGAAAGCGGTTACAATTATCTGTGCTTTTTCGCAGGAATTATGATATTATGTAATAAATAAATGCACCCTCTGTTACACGATTAAATGGGATGGAGTGATGGCGATGAGCGTTATAGCCGGAGTTCTCGTTTGTGCTTTTGTATATGTAATCCGGGTCTCTCTCGTCCCTCCTGGTGATGAGGAATTTAGGACCTACTAACCTTACTCTTCAGGCGCTGAACTATAGTTTAGCGTCTTTTTTCTGTAGTTTAGAGAGCACTTTCGACGGATATCCGTGTTATGCTTATCTTTGGTATAATAAAATAAGTAACGTTTCATTAATATGGAAGAAGGCTGGTAACCTCAATGAATCCAAATGAGAGTATATATGACAATCTAGGGGGGGCTGAAGCACTACATCGGTTGGTGGAAGTGTTCTATGCCAAGGTACAGCTTCATCCGCAGCTGGGACCCTTGTTCCCTGAAGATATTACTCCAGTTCTGGAGAAGCAATATCAATTCCTGACACAGTTTTTTGGCGGGGGTCCACTTTATTCGGAATTACATGGACATCCCATGATGAGAGCAAGGCATATGCATATTCCTATTACTCCAGAACGTGCTGAGGAGTGGTTACAATGTATGAAAGAGGCACTGGTGGAGACTGGAGTCGAAGAACCACTGCGTTCATTCGTGCTTAGCCGCCTTGCAGGTCCTGCACATCATTTTGTTAACATGCCCCAGGAATAACAAGGGACAGGTTGATCCTGAAAGGAATGAGAGTACTTGACAGAGTTAATACCCCTATATTCTATTAAGGTCAAGTGTTGCAACTGTGAAAATGAATTTTCAACCTCGCGGGTACGTCCCAGTCTAAAAACGGCTATTCGACGTGATGCTGATTTCTGCGCGTATTATAAAAATGAGAATCCGGATTATTATGTTGTACGAGTCTGCCCCAATTGCGGATTTGCCTCCACAGAAAATTCGGCTGACAAGCTGACGGAACGTCAGCGCAAGGCATTTAATGAACAGGTAGGGAAACGCTGGAAGAGCCGGGACTTTGGAGAGAAACGAGACTGGGAAACTGCGCTCGAGACCTATAAACTGGCGCTTTTATGTGCTCAGAGTATTAACGATAAAGATCGGATTATCGCAAGTCTGCTGCATCATATTGCTTGGCTCTACCGCTATCAAGGGGAGACTGAGCAGGAGAAGCGTTTTTTACGCTATTCTTTGGACGAGTATGTTAAGGTCTATGAAATAGATGGCATTGCCGGCAATGATGCCCGGCTCATGTACCTGATCGGCGAACTTAATCGGCGGATCGGGGAATACTCAGTGGCTGTAATGTGGTTCTCCCGTCTGATTAATGATCAGAAGATCATGGATGCGGCGATGATTCGGGCGGCACGTGAGCAGTGGGTTATTTTACGGGAGCAAATGCGTGCTGAGGCTCTAGATGTTGAAGTTGATATCGAAGGCTTGTCTTCAAGTTCATAACGTTTGCGAACAACAAAAAGCGCAGAAGAGAATTAAATTCTCCTCTGCGCTTTGTAGAAAGAAAATGTTAGAATTTGCTTATCTGACAGCTCGATCGAACAAAAGGTAGTCGCCGTCATTATCTATAACTGTAGGACTGGCGCTGCAGCAGGGGAAGACGAGCAGTTTTTTCTTGCCGTCACGAACGATTTGTAATTCTTTTGGCTTCATAGGCAGAAGCACATTCTCTGAGTTACAGAATGGACAGTATTGCACATACATATCGCCTAGAATGATGTCATAAGGCCAGGTATGACTAAATGGAATCATTGTGAGTCCTTCCCAGAAGGAGTCTCTTCATTTTCGCCCTCAGTTTGTGGGGGATTTTGTTTTTTGGATAGCTCCGCTATTTTTTGTAGTAAAATATGTTGGGGCATATGCATCAAGTGTTCCAAAGGAACGCCTAGTTGCTTGGATAACGTAATGGCTGTTTCCGGTGAAATTTGTAGTGGCTTCATATGGATGCCCTCCTAAAGTTTATCGGCTATAAATGTTCAGATATCGTTATTCACTTTACCATGGTGTTAAGACAATTACAAAGAAAGTCAAATGAAAGCAAAGGAATGGTGAGTACACATGAAACAACCTTTATCACTGACTTGGGAACTCGATACTATTTTTCCGGGGGGTTCTTCGTCTGCAGAGTTAGAAGGGTTCTTGAGCAAGCTTGAAAAAGATATTTTATCCTTGCAAGGCTTTGTGAAGGATGCTGTGGCACCAACGGATGTTGCGTCTACAAAAGCATTGGATGAGGTTATAGCATTGCTTCAGAGCTGTTCAGGAAGACTTGTGGAGGTCACTTCCTTCGCAGACTGTCTAGGCGCTCAGAATCAGATGGACAAGGGAGCGGTAAGACTGGCGGCCAAAGTGACAAGCATGCGCGCCGGATTCGAAGGGATCAGCTCGCAATTTAGCAATGTACTTCGTCAGACTACGGACAAGGTTTGGGCAGAGTGGATGGCGCGTCCAGAGATAGCTCCTTTAACGTTCGTACTGAGCGAGAGCCGTGATTTGGCCCGTGAGAAGATGAGCCCTGAGCTGGAAAGCTTAGCGTTGGAATTAGCTGTTGACGGGTATCATGGATGGAGCGGGCATTATGATACAATTGTGAGCTCGATCAAGATCCCATTTGAGGATGAAGAGGGAACAAAGCTGCTATCTGCAGGTCAAGCTTTTAATAAGCTGGATGATCCAGATCCAAAAGTGCGTCAAGCGATGTTCCATAAATGGGAAGAGGCTTGGACTGAAGCGGCAGATAATTGCGCGGATACCTTAAATCACTTAGCAGGCTTCCGCCTGAAGCTCTATAAGGGCAGAGGCTGGGACGATGTTCTGAAAGATCCGCTCAGCATCAATCGTATGACACAGAACACCTTAAATACGATGTGGGACGTAATTACGAATAGCAAACCTGTGCTCGTGTCCTACCTTCAGCGTAAAGCCAAGCTACTGGGGCTGGATTCTCTCTCATGGGTCGATGTCGAAGCTCCTGTAGGCAAATCTTCCGGCAAGATCCCTTATGATCAAGCTGCGAAGGATATCGTCACACAGTTCCGTAAATTTAGTCCTAAGATGGCTGAGTTTGCAGAGCATGCCTTTGATAATAACTGGATCGAGGTTGAGGATCGTAATGGCAAACGTCCTGGTGGATTCTGTACTTCCTTCCCTGAGAGTAAAGAATCACGGATATTCATGACTTACAGCGGCACACCTTCCAATGTTTCAACATTGGCCCATGAGCTGGGACATGCTTATCATTCCTACCTGCTTGATGATCAACCTGTATTTAATCAGAATTATGCAATGAACGTTGCAGAGACCGCTTCAACCTTTGCAGAAGTGATTGTATCTGATGCTCAGGTTAAAGCTGCGGGCAATGCAGAGGAGAAGCTGGCACTGCTTGAAACGAAGATACAGAACAGTGTGGCATTCTTTATGAACATTCACGCTCGATTCTTGTTCGAGACTCGCTTTTATGAAAAACGTAAGGAAGGTCTTGTAAATGCTGAGGAACTGTCTGCTCTGATGGTGGAAGCACAGAAAGAAGCTTTCTGTGGTGTGCTTTCTGAATACCACCCTCATTTCTGGGCGTCGAAGCTGCATTTCTATATCACAGATGTACCTTTCTATAATTTCCCGTACACCGTTGGTTATATGTTTAGTACAGGCTTATATCGTCTGGCATTACAAGAGGGAGCTTCCTTTGCAGACAAATATGATAGCTTGTTGCAGGATACCGGCGTGATGACATTGGAGGATTTGGTGCTCAAACATTTGGGTGTGGATCTGACAAAGCCGGATTTCTGGCAAGGAGCTACAGATCTGATCGTGGCTGATATTAACGAGTTCTTGCAGATGACAGAGCATTTAGCGTGAAATGTCTAAAATAAGACAAATTTCAGGACGCAAAAAATAAGGCAATTTCAGTGTGAACACGCAAAGACCCCGGTTAAGGGGTCTTTTTTTAATGGTTAAATGTCGAAATCCCCCGGTTTATAAAAATTAATATACGAATGATCCATGAATTTTGCGCATTACTAGGGATAATAACCCAATTTTGTAGAATAATGTTGTTGGACGTATGTAAGGGGTCTATAATGAGCCTTGAGCCTTATAAAAGGCTTGCAAGGAAGACTAATGAGCTCAGCTCAAAAAGCTTAAGTAAGCGCTTACTAAGCCGATTTTGTACGAAGTAAACTCGAAGTAGCTAAGCTCACAAAACTTTTAGGAGGAAAGATATGCTTAAGACAGAACAGCTATCATTAGCAAGACAAATGGATTTGGTGTTTAGGGAACTGCAAGAGGAATTGTCAGGACTATCTTCCGGTACGGTATTTGTGCAAATACGCAATAATACCATTGGCAAATTCGGCATACGTCACCATCCTTTAGCCGGTCGGGGGGGTGGATTCACAGAAGTGAAGGAAGGAATAACGGAGAGCCAGCAGTCTTCTTTTCGTCTAATGGCACTGGAGAGTCTGAAATACAAACGCCGTTGGACTCATGGTGAGATCAGCTATGAGTTCGCTATAAGACAGGGCAAGCTAATTGTAGATGCTACGCTGGAGTCTAATTATAATATGGCGAATCTGATGATTCGATCTCCCCGTAATGCTTACGCCGAGAGTGCTGATCAATTTTTAAGTTAAACGTTTTACATAAAAATTGCTTGCAGCTGGGACTATAGGCTATAAATTAGAAAAACCCCCCACAACTTCTAGAAGAAGTGTGAGAGGTTTGAAAGCTAGTCGGCAATAGGCTTTTTAAGACCTTCGCCGGATAAAACACTTAAGATAACGATGTTACTGACGACCGGACAGTTGTTGTTCTGCCAGTTGTACTAGACGTTTAGTGATGTAACCTCCCAAAGAACCAGTTTCGCGGGAAGTGTAGTTCCCGTAATAACCGTCAGCTGGGATCGTTACTCCAAGCTCTTGTGCTGCTTCATATTTCAATTGTTGCAACGCTGCATTTGCTTGAGGAACTACAAGGTTATTGGAACGGCTGCTACGACCTTGACCTGCTTGACCCATGTGTGTCACCTCCTTCGCCCGTTGTGAAGATAGTATGAGCGCTAAGAGGCTAATTCATGCATGCTATCGAAAGGTTTTAAGGATGGTAATTATTAGTCGATTAAAAGTAAGGGTAGAAAGCCCAAATAACTAAGCTCGCACAAAAAATCGGCCTTCTCTTACGTAAACGCAAGGGAAGACCGATATAATGTATATCTGCTTTAATTCTCGGGATAGATCATTTCCAGCATAGTGGAAAGCTCAAGACTTTGACCTGGTTCTACCTTCAGCAAGCCCGTGAAGGAAGGGTCATCGGAAACGTTAGGAGCATCCGGAAGCCAGGTGTAAGGTTCGATGCACAGAAATTGATCGGCCGGCCCTTTGGTATACAGGACCCAGTGGCGGAAATGATTCTCGTCAGCTGTATAACGAAGACCATAACCATCATCGCGTAATAACAATGCTTCTACGGGCTGCTTGTCACCAATACGCAGAGCAGTATCAAAATTAGTTCCCTGGAGGTTGATTCCAGAATTTAGAGAATCTAGATCACCAAGTGGAATTAGATTGCCACTAGGGAGCAATTCATCGTTTAGTTCATAAATGCTGTTTACGGGCAGCTTGAGATTCCAGCGTTCAGGTTCTCCATCGATCATAAACCAGGTGTGATAACCGATCCCAAAGGGAATACGATGATCGCCGAGATTTGTAACCTTTAAAGTCTGGCTGAGCCGGGAATCCTGAAGCCTGAATGTCATTTCGAATTTGAGTGGAATGGGAAATTGCTCCATCCAGTGCGGATCATCTTCAGTAAGGAATTCAGTAGTGACTGCACAACCGTCCTCGTCTTCTTCAATATCGCTGACACACCAGGATTGAGTCCGGTGTAGGCCATGGATATGATTGTCACCTGCGGTATTCTGGTCAAATTGATAACTTGTACCCTCGAATTGAAATTTTCCTTTACGAATTCTTCCGGGTGGAATTAAGAGCGGGATGCCAAAATGGTAAGGTTTTTGCATAAAGAAAGCTTGATCGCTTTCATCAGGCCGCCGCAGAATTTCCCGTTGTTCCTTTACATCAAACAATGAAATCACGTTGTTTCCTAGTCGCGGCAAAAGCGTGACTTCCAGTTCGCGGCTGTGCAAAATATAAGTATCATAACCGCCCCACTGCCCTTTGGTCACCTGTTTCATGAGATATGCTCCTTTATCGTAACTGTAATCGAATAGAACATGGATAACCTTATCATAACAGATTTATGCGGAAGTGGTTAAGTGATTTGACAACTTCTCTTTATGGTTCTATGATGAAGGCATTAAATTATGATGAGAATGTGATGACGGGGACAAGTAGACAGGAAATGCACCTTCAGAAAGCCGGTGGTTGATGCGAACCGGTAGGACACTCCTGATGAATGGACCCCTGAGCGCCGCGCTTGAACGGGAGCAAGATGCCCTAGTAGACCGGCCGGATCTTCCCCGTTAACGGAAGACTAAGGCTGTTTCCTTTTGACTATACAAAGGTTAAGCAGCGAATAAGGGTGGCACCACGGTCTCACGTCCCTTGCGGATGAGGCTTTTTTTGCGTTCTCGGAAATCGGAAATTACATCTAACGGAGGTCTATATTATGTTGAAAAAAGTAATGTCAGGCATACAGCCGAGCGGTTCTCTAACTTTGGGTAACTATATTGGAGCACTGAAAAATTTTGTGAAGCTGCAAGACGATCATCAATGTTTCTTTATGGTTGTCGATATGCATGCGATCACCGTTGCTCAAGATCCTGCGGCACTGCGTGAGCAGTCTGAAGCTGTAGCTGCACTCTTTATCGCGGCAGGAATTGATCCTGTGCGTTCGAATGTATATATGCAGTCCCATGTGCCTCAGCATGCGGAATTGGGCTGGATCATGACTACGCTAACGGCAATGGGCGAGCTTGAGCGTATGACACAGTTCAAAGATAAATCATCAGGTAAGGATTCGGTTGGCGCGGGCCTATTCGTATATCCTTCTTTAATGGCAGCAGATATTCTTGTTTATAATGCGGATCTTGTGCCAGTAGGTGAAGATCAGAAGCAGCACTTGGAGTTGACACGTGATTTAGCTGGCCGTTTCAATAACCGTTTTGGCGAATTCTTTACGATTCCTGAACCGTATATCCCTGAAGTGGGCGCACGCATTATGTCTCTGGATGATGGCACTAAAAAAATGAGCAAGAGCAGCCCGAATGCAGGCAGCTATATTGCCTTGTTGGATTCGCCGGATGTGATCCGTAAAAAAATCAGCCGCGCAACGACTGATTCTGGACGTGAAGTGATCTTTGATCCGGCTAACAAGCCAGAGATTAGTAACTTGATGAGTATTTACTCGGAATGTTCTGGAATGTCCCTTCAGCAAATTGCCGATCGTTATGAGGGACAAATGTATGGTGGCTTTAAGAAGGATCTTGGGGAAGTGGTTGTATCCACACTTGAGCCTTTGCAACAAAGATATCATGAAATTCGCAGTTCAGGTGCGATCACTGATATTCTTGCCGAAGGTGCTGAACGTGCGCGTATTGTTGCAGCTGAGACATTGAATGGCGTAAAAGAGCGAATGGGCTTTCTGCCAGCTCGTTAATCTAATCAGAGCTTAAGCTTTCCTGTTTGCGTCTAATTCTGGCTTTGAGGATAAATCCCCAGCCAATATTCAATACGCAGAGAAAACCAAGCAGAAGTGCCAGCCAGAAGCTATAGCTGATCGCGATTGAAGCGGCAGTGAGAATAAGAATAGAAGAACAAGCGAACCAAAGTGAGAGTCCTTTACTCATTAAGAGCCTTCCTTTCCGTGTCTGCTAAAATGAATCCCGGAGTATTATAAAATACTCCGGGATTTTTTGTGATTATAGAATAGATCTCTCAGTAAGTCTACAGTTTCATCGTAAAGAACCAGGGTCGATGGAAAATCGTTTGTCGAGCTTATCACTGCTAAGCCAGCCTACATAAGTATTTAAAGGTTTATATTGGTTATCCATAACTAATACAGCCACAAAAGGGTATTGTTTGCGGTGTAAATAACGAACGTCTCCCCAGCGCACCATATATCCTGAAGGAAGCTCCTCCACTTCGGCAACCGCATAAGAGGTGAAATATAGAAAGGACTGAATATCTGGGTGCGACTTGGATATTTCCACAGCCGGATGATTCGAGCAGACCGCATGTTTGAACCATTCCAGACGGTTGTTCAGTAGCTGCCCAACGTCATAGCTGCCGTCTTTTTTCACTTTAACTACGTTCCAGCGTTTAAGTGAAATTGTAGGGATTACAATATAACGTTCGCCAGCATTATGGTGTATATCTTTAAGCTTGATGTTTCGTGTAAGGCGGGCATGAACAATCGTTCTCCAAATATAATAAAGAATGGTACAGGCGTAAAGCGTAATAAATAAAGGTTTGGGCGGCACAATCCCAGTGATCCAGAGTAGAATAGCTGCGATATGGCTGCCAAAAATAAATGGATCGAAAATGTGGATGATATTCCAGGCAATCCATTTCTCGGTAAATGGACGGGCGGCCTGGGTTCCATAGGTGTTAAACAGATCAGAGAAGACATGCACACCTACGCCTATGAAACCCCAGAGTGCAACATGGCTTAAAGCCGCCAAATCAGTAAATCCAAACAGAGGCCCTAAGACTAGGGCAATCAGAGCGGGCCACAAAATTAGAAAAGGTAAGGAGTGTGTGATTCCCCGGTGATTACGAATATATATTGCATTGTCCTTTAGTCTTAATGCGGTATCGGCATCAGGAGCCTGTGAGCCTAAAATCGTAGCCAGCATAACGGCCCCGGCCAGTTTAGGGTCAGAAGCAACGACAGGATCTACGAATGAAAGTCCGGCTAGCCCTATGCCCATAACTAAATGTGTAGCGGTGTCCATTGGTCAGTTCTCCTTTGTTGTTCGGAAGTACATTATTAATAATTACCCAAATACAGCTTAGGTTATTAACGGGCTGAAAATAAATATTGTCACGTAATTGTCAAATTCATGAACATACTGTGCCATGACTGTCAAAGTCTCCTCGGGTTTGATATGATAAAGTTAACAGCGAAGTCTATTTAGTGCTTCGGCTAGAACGTTAGAAGTTCGTTTAGAAGGAGGATCATTTGGTGTGGATAATCATATAACATTTCAAGCTTCTTCCGATTCTGCAGCTATGTCTGCAAAATCTCCACCGGAAGGTGCAAGTTGGCGTGATTTCATTACCGTAACAAAACCCGGTATTATCCGATCTAACCTCATCGCTGCCTTTGCAGGATATTGGCTGGCTTCAGGTTGGGATGTTCAATACGGCAGATTAGTTCTGACTCTGCTCGGTACAATGCTGGTTATGGCTTCGGCCTGTGTTTTTAATAACTATTTCGACCGTGACCTGGACATGAAGATGGAAAGAACGCGCGATCGGGGGCTTCCTACAGGACGACTGAAACCCAAAACCGTATTGCTGTATGCTATTGGGCTTGGAATTGCGGGCTTGATTGTGCTGTTTGCTTTTTCCGGAGTTTTAGCCGGTCTGTTCGGGATTGTAGGGATGTTCGTTTACGTTGTAGTATACACCCTTTGGTTGAAACGGACATCAACATGGAGCACTTCAGTAGGTGCGATCTCTGGAGCTATGCCACCGGTAATTGGCTACGTTGCAGTTACGGGAACAGTTGATCTAGGGGCTTGGTTGATGTTTGCGATGTTGTTTCTGTGGCAACCTCCCCATTTCTGGGCGCTCGGGATTAGACGTAAAGAAGAATATAGAGCCGCTGGATTTCCGCTGCTGCCTGTAGTCAAAGGAACACGTCGTACGAAGTTTCAAATGATTCCTTATGTAGCACTGTTGCTGCCTATTCCAGTGTTAATGTACGCCTACGACTATGCGGGTATTTTTTATCTGGTGATTTCAACAGCGCTGTCCCTGGCCTGGTTAATCATAACCTTGATGGGCTTTGCAGCAAAAGATGACGAAGTCTGGGCGAAGAAGAACTTCCTCTTCTCCATTAACTACCTAACGGTAAGTTTGATCGTACTTGTATTGAATACGATTCACGGTTAAGAAGAGGGAGGGTATTATTGTCCGTGCAGACCTTTAAGCGTTATAAATGGACCTGGATTCTACTATTGCTTGCTTTGGTAATGGCTGGTTATCTGGCAGTTAATTCTTTGAATTTAGGAAAAGAAAAACTGCCAGTAATCGGAGAAGTGCAGGACTTTTCACTTGAAAATGTGGATGGAGACCAGATTACTCTGGCTGATACACAAGGTAAGGCACGGCTGGTATACTTTTTTTTCACGCAATGTCCGGATGTATGTCCTATAACTACGTTCCTGTTATCTCAGACGCAGAAAATTCTGGTCGACGATGGCAGCTTTGGAAAAGATACGGCGTTCGTCTCCATTTCTTTTGATCCAGAGAATGATACGCGCGAAGCCATTAAAGGCTTTGCGGACCGTTTCCAGGCAGATTATAAGGGTTGGTACTTCTTACGGGGGGATCAGGAAGTGATTCGTAAGCTGGCAACTGATTCTTTTAAAGTACTAATTGCAGGGAATAGTAAAGAAAATTTCGTACATGCCAATCGCATAGCCTTGGTTGATCGGGACAATCGTCTCCGTGCATTGTATGACGCAGGGGATACGGATAACATAACGCCTGAATTTCTTGCCGATAGGCTGAATGAATTGGCTCGTGAATAGCATAACCGCATAACAGAAACGCCTTTTTCGAATCCCATTTATGAAGGGGATAACGAAAAAGGCGTTTTTAATTTCTTAGGTAATATATCGCGAATCAAAAAGGAATGGGTTCAGGGTAAATGATGAACTCTTCCAGACCCGCTTTTTCAAGCTGATTAATATTGTATTCATCTGGAGTGCCTTCCACTCCGGCATAACCTCGGCGCGTATAGATGTGACCAGCATCGGGAAAGGCATCGCGGAGAATCCCGCGTATTTTTTTGCCTGAACTGTCGTTATCCATATAAAGATATACTTCTCCATCTCCTACTTTTTGTCGCAGGGACTCGAGTTTGAGCGTATTTAATGTACCAAAGGTACAGAGGATTTCGACTTCCGGTACCAGCACGCGTCGTAATCTGCTGCGATCGTTTTTGCCTTCGACAATAATCGTAATGGACATTTGCTGACAATCACCTCCGGAAATGAAGCCTGAACTTACAGACTCATTATAGTTTACCGAAGGAGGAGCAGTCTTAACAACTGTTTCTACAGGAAAATCTTCATTCCCCGGGAAATGTCGTAAAAACAATAAATCATGCGGCCCGCCCATTCCATTTGGAAGAGTAGGAGGACAGCTTGGTTGAATTTTTTGGCGGAAGCAGTAATAGTGCAACCATCAGCAATAGAAAGGCAATGAAATAAGGCGAAACAACGGCTCTTAATTGTCCTGCGGCCACAGGCCCTGCGAATGCGCCTAGTGACATGGCTATCGACTGCATGGAGAAGGTGCGTCCCATACGTCCTGGTCCACCTAGACTAATAAAGAGCGATGCCATTGCAGGAAATAATATTCCTTTGGCTGCACCCAGCATAAAGAGAATAACGGAAGCGGGAATGCTGTGAAGTGAGGCGAGCGCAAAAAAACAAAGGGCCATTCCTAACAAGGCCACGGCTATTCTTCCTCCTGGGGAAAAGCGGTTCAGGAAGAATAAACTGAGTGTTACCAAAGCTCCTAAGCTAAGGAGCGATAAAAGAATGCCTGTGGAAACAATGCTATTACTTCCGGTCTGAGATAGAGGAAGCTCAAAGAATAGAACCCCTTGTGAACAAGAAACGAAAAAAGGCAGCAGATAATAACGTTTGGAAACTGGATTGGCATCGGATATAGGGAGCGAAGGAAGATCCTGTTTTTTTAAAGGAGGTGCTGCAGAGTTTACAGGGCGTACTAAACGCCGGGCAGGCGCCGGTACACTGAAAAAAGCCATGATGCCTGTAGCGATAAGCAGCCATCCCAATGTGGTGAAGGTGCCGGAATAGCCAGCTTTAGCTACGATAAAGGCCCCCGCTGCTGGGGATACCACTGAAGCTAAGGTATGAACGATACCATGTCCGGACATATATTTCCCCTGCTCAGTAGCATCAGATGATAATGAAGCCAGCAAGGTCATGCACGCCGGAGAGAGAAAGGCGAGCGCGAACCCGCTTGCTGCTCGTAGCATCAGCAAATGCCACGGAAGCTGAGCGTGAGCCTGCAGCAATAGAATGGCTCCCGCACTAACAAGGCTAAAGACGATGTAGCGGCGGCTGCCATTACGATCGACGAGTACGCCTGCGAGCAAATTGCCAGGAAGATGGGTCAACGAATACATGCCCATCATCCAGCCAATAAAGGCGGGTCCCGCACCAAGAGAGATGGCAAAGGGCGTTAGAATAGGATACTGTGCATGTAAATCAAAAAACGCCAGAAAAAGAAACAGGTACAGCCACAGCGCAGTTTTCACAGGAAACACCTCCGAGAGCCACCTACAATAAAGGTTAATGCAGGAAGGCGTATTATAAGAAGATCAAATTTAAGCAACTACTTGTACTTTACGTGGGACAGAGAGGGCTTATACCGCATTTTTAATTCCTATAAGCAGGTATACCTTTCTCTGGCTGTGGAACCATGAATTATGATGGGCATTCATGTATAATAATTAATATTGGCGTCATGTCTGTGGAGGAGATAATCCTTAGGACGAAACTAGGTGATAGGGGTGTTGTGAGGTTGATGGATCCAGAGGTGTGGTCACAGTTTATTAGAGAGAATTGGTTAGTTATTGTTATTGCGCTTGTTCTGTTGTTCGCGGTTGTTAATTTGGTCAAAACGATGTTGAAATGGGCGATTGTCATTATTATCGTTGTAGGTCTATTCATCTATAGTGGTGTGACAATGGACCAAATTGGTAACGCTGTGAATAAGGTGGCAGATGGAACGGTAAGTACGCTGAAGAAGGAAGCACAAGAGGTTATGCTTAAAGAGGCGCAGGATGCGAAGTACACTTCAAATGGTGACGGAACATTTACGATCACAACTCCGAATATTGAAGTGAAAGGTACGACTGGCGAAGATAAGGTAGAGGTTACTTTCCGCGGAGTTAGTCTTGGGAAGTGGAGTATTACTGATACCACACAAACATTTATCGAGGAAGCTCGGAAACATCAATAAACGGCCTCAGTTTAAATCATTATCAAAAACAAGCAAGCGGGCGACTGAAAGGGGAGATTGGATATGATAAACGGTTGGTTGACTAGTCTGAGTGATGCAAATATCATCTCCATCGCCCTCCTGCTGGTAGTAGTCTTTTCACTATTGCAAGGCTGGAGCAGAGGGTTCTCAAGTGCTACCGGAAGATTATTCGGTCTGTTGGGAACAGGACTGTTTACAATAGCTTCTTTGGTGCTGGCCATTCCTGCTGCGGCTTATCTCAACCCTCATGTTCAGACTTGGGCAGCAGGAATAAGTCTGCCTGATAAACAGCTGACCCAGTGGCAGCAAATTTATTATACGGCTGTGTCTGTGCTGGCGGAATCGCCGCTGGTGCGGTTTCTATTGTTGTTATTGCTCTCTTATATCTTAATTCGCATGCTTCTGGGATTGTTGTCTATGCTGCTCCCGTTCCACCAGCTACGGCGCACCAAGACATTTAAGGACAGAAAGATTACGCAAGTAAGCCGTATGGGTGGAGCTATCATAGGATTAATTATAGGCTTGACTCGTGGTTTAATTATTGTGCTCGCTCTTTTCATTTGTGTTGGCCTAAATCCAGAAAGTCAATTTAGCCGTTATGTGGAATCTTCTCCGATCTACAGTCAAAGCGCTGCCGCTGTATTTGAACCCTTTGTTGGGGAGACCGTGCAGAAAAAGCTGCCTATTCTGACGAAGACCGTTGCAGCTGAGATGAATGATATCCTGCGCAGAAAATATGAAGTTATCGATCATGATATCCCACAAGATATTGTGGGTGCGGCTGAAGATATTATTGGACAAGCGCAAGGAGACGAGAAGAAAGCCAGATTACTGTATGAATGGGTAGGAACAAGAGTAACTTATGATTACGCCAAAGCGGAAAATTATGAAAAGAATAGAATTTGGCATGAACAGACCCCACAGGATACCTTCGACACACGCATAGGGGTATGTATTGATTATGCCCGTCTTTACGCTGTAATGGCCCGCTCCCAAGGATTGCAGGTGCGCGTTGTAACGGGTCAAGGCTATGATGGTAGAGGCGGGTATGGCGCACATGCCTGGAATGAAGTTTATATAAGTGACCGGCAAGCTTGGATTCCACTGGATCCCACTTGGGCGAGTAGTGGAGATTGGTTTAATCCGAAGGATTTTGACGATACGCATATTAGGGAGAACGCACTCTGAGTGAGGGCGCCGCACTCCTTCCGTGTGGTACAATAAACTCATACCAACCGCTCTAACACAAATGCGAGTGCAATGCTCACAATCAGCTTCTTAGAAATCACCTTCATTATAAGAGCAATGTCGCTGGCTAAGGCAAATCAGACATTATTTTTATATAGAAGGGAAGAAAGCTGGTGAGCTTTGGGAAGCAGCTCCCGCCTGCGGACGGGAAATCTTCGAAATATTCTGTAGGTCTGAGATTGAATCTGTTTTTCTTTGGCACTTTTTTTATTTTTTGTATCATTATTGTGCGTCTTGCAGGTTTGCAGTTTACTGAGGGAGCTTTGCTGACAGAAGAAGAGATCAAACGGGATACGAAGTTTGTTCCGCTGGCAGCCATGCGAGGGATTATTTTTGCTGCCGGGGGTGAGCAGATAGCCTATTCTACACCTGTTGAGTCGCTCTATCTTACCCTAAATAAGGAATATACAGCTAAAACTACTGATAAAGTAACGGGTGAAACCTCACTAACGGAAAAAGCGAAAAATAAGTCCAATGACCTTGCAGCAAGATTAGTAGCGGAGTTTGAGAAATATGGAAGTGCAGATGCCCCTAAGTTAACGCAGCAGGACGTGCTGGATTTACTTGATCTGGACTTTAAAAAGTACCTAGGTTATGTACCGCGTCGTATAAAAGCAGGGCTAACTTCAGAAGAAATAGCTTATTTCATGGAACATAAGGATGAATATCCAGGTATTACCATTGTGGAAGAAAGTGTACGCCACTACGATAAAGATACGGTAGCTGTGCAGACGGTGGGTTTTGGCAAACCTTTTAAATCAACCGAAGACATAGCGATGTACAAAAATATTCGTAGTGCAATGAAAGACAATTCTTCACCGGGACTTATGTATAAAACGGAAGAATATGTGGGGTTTGATGGTCTGGAAATGCAGTATCAACGCGAACTGCGCGGAGAAAATGGTTATCAGGTCATTTCGGTCACTCCTCAAAATATGGCGGAGAAGGTAGAACAGACCGTTCCCCCTGTAAAAGGCAATAACATTTGGATGACTATTAATAAGAATGTTCAGATGAAGACTGAACAGGCCATATTAGATCAGATTAAATGGCTGCACACCAATGCTGTTCAAGGCGAAACTCATCCAGATGCTTTAACAGGTTATGCAGTAGCAATGGAAGTAGAGACTGGTAATATTGTCGCTATGGCGAGTATGCCGGATTACGATTCGAATGTATGGACAAAGGACTCGTTGCCTACATCCGTCTGGAATAAAATTATGAACAATCATCTGAATGGTACAATTACCTCGAATTCTTCCGGGAGATCGGGTCATGATTTTAGCTCTCTTGTATTCATGGGATCGACCATCAAACCGTTAAGTGTATTAATTGGTCTAAATGAAGGGTTTTTTAGCACCTCGAGCACCTATCCAGATGTGGGGATTACCTATTTCGGTAAGGATGATAAATCATCGGTTAGAAATTCATCAGGTCACGTCTATGGAAAACTGTATCCGGCTGATGCTATCAAGCAATCCTCTAACGTATTTATGGTGGATATGGTCGGAAAGCAACTTTATAAGAAGTACCTGGGAGATAAAGGCGTAGAGGTCTGGGACCAATATATGAAAAAGTTCGGACTGGGTGTGTCAACACAAAGTGGTCTTCCCGGTGAATCACCAGGTCAGATTAACTATACAGATTTCAAGGCTGCAGGGAGCTCGCAGGCCGCGCTCGTCTACGCATCTTTTGGCCAGCAAGGCAGTTATACTACATTACAGCTTGCCCAGTATGCTACTACACTTGCAAATGAAGGTGTGCGAATTAAACCACAGCTTATAAGTAAGATTACGGATGCGCAAGGTAAGGTGGTTAAGGAATTTAAAAAAGAAGTGCTTAATAAAGTAACCTTTGATAAATCGTTCTGGAGAGAAATCAAACAGGGAATGAGCAGTAAAGTTAGTGCTTTTGACGATTTTCCTTATGATTTTGCCCGTAAGACAGGAACCTCTGAAAAAACGGACAGAAAAAATATAAACCGTGATAACGGGGTTTTTATTGCCTTTGCTCCACGTGAGAATCCGAAGCTGGCTGTAGCGGTTGTGATTCCGGAGGGCGGCTTTGGCTCCAATAGTGCAGCTCCGGTTGCCCGTAAGATTTTTGATGCTTATGATTGGGAATATGGGCTGGATGGGGTTCCAAAGAAGAATATTCCACCTGTGGCAGATCCCGTTCAAGAACAATAAGCTTAAATTAGAGAAAAAGGAGAGACAAACTGTGAGTTTTTTCCGTAAGCAGGCCTCACCTCCTGACGAGACCAGCAGCAAAAGTTCCATCGGCCTGCGACTCAACGTGTTTTTCTTTAGCACGTTCGTTATATTTTGCGTAATCATCATCCGACTAGCTGTTCTGCAATTCGTGGAAGGTCCAACTTTAACTGAGGTAGAGACGAGTAGAGATACTAAAAATGTACCGTTAGCTTCCATGAGAGGGGTTATATACGCTGCAGGCGGTGAGAAGCTAGCTTATTCCACACCTGTTCAATCGCTGTATATCACACTCAATAAAGAGTATACGGCTAAGGAAACAGATAAAGTCACCGGTAAAACAACGCTGACTCCAGAGGCTAAGGCCAAGTCTGATGCCTTGGCAGCCAAGCTGGTAGCTGATTTCAATAAATATGGTGATCCAAATGCAGAGAAGATGACGGAGAAAGATGTAATTGATGCACTGGATTTATATTTTCGTAAATCACTTGGCTTTATGGCACGGCGAATTAAGGCTGACCTGACTACTGAAGAAGTAGCTTATTTCATGGAACATAAAGGAGAATATCCGGGGCTTGAGATTGTCGAGGAGAGCATTCGTCATTACGATAAAGATACGGTTGCTGTACAGACGATTGGTTATATCAAACCCTTCAAATCCGCGAACAGTCTTAATATTTATAAAAACATTCTAAGTGCTATGAAAAACAATCCGGAGCCAGGGCTAACGTATAAGGATGATGAATTTGTTGGATTCGATGGGCTGGAGCTGAAATATCAGCGTGAGCTTCGCGGGCAAAATGGATATCAGGAAATTTCCGTCAATCCACAGAATATGGCGGAGAAAATTGAGCGTGTCGTTCCGCCTGTCAAAGGAAATGACATCTGGACAACGATTAATAAGAATGTTCAGATGAAGACAGAACAGGCGATAACAGATCAGCTCAAATGGTTGCACTCTAATACCGTACAAGGCAGAACGCATCCGAATGCTTTAACGGGATATGCAGTAGCAATGGAAGTGGATACTGGTAATATTGTCGCTATGGCGAGTATGCCTGACTATGATACGAATGTTTGGACATCAGGTTCTTTGTCTTCAGATGTCTGGAACAGTATTATGGATAATTATCAGAACGGTACGATCACTCCTATTTCTTCGGGAACCTCAGGGAACGGACTAAGATCTGTACTGCTTCTAGGTTCAACGATTAAACCTTTAAGTGTACTCGTGGGTCTGAATGAAGGGTTGTTTTCAACTTCTTCTTATTATCAGGATAAAGGTTTTGCGACTTTTGGTAAGTCTGGGCATGAAACGAAGGTAAGAAACTCTTCTAACCACGTATATGGTTCTTTGGATCCTGCTAGAGCCATTGAGAAATCCTCGAATGCATTTATGGTCGATATGGTCGGTAAAAGATTGTATGACAAATATAAAAGCAAGGGGATAGACATCTGGGATGTCTATATGAAAGAGTTCGGCCTTGGTGTATCTACGGGAATTGACCTGCCTAATGAATTCTTGGGTCAAAGAAACTATACCAATATAGAAGCTGCTGGTAGTGCGCAGTCCGCACTGGTCTATGCCTCTTTCGGACAACAAGGAAGTTATACAGTAATGCAGCTTGCACAGTATGTTACTACACTTGCTAATGAAGGACAGCGGATTAAACCTCAACTGGTTAGCAAGATTACTGACGCAGATGGAAATATAATCAAAGAGTTTAAACGTGAGGTGCTTGATGAAGTAACAAACTTCGATAAGTCCTACTGGAATGAAATTAAGCAGGGGATGCGAAGTGAAGTTAGTGCTTTTTCTGATTTCCCTTATGACTTTGCACGTAAGACGGGAACCTCTCAGCAAGTAGCTAAGGGTGAAATTCGCGATAATGGGGTATTTATTGCATATGCTCCACGTAATAATCCTAAGTTGGCTGTGGCGGTTGTAATCCCTGAAGGTGGCTTTGGTTCACAAAGTGCGGCACCAGTCGCACGTAAAATATTTGATGCCTATGATTGGGAATATGGGCTTGATGGAGTTCCAAAGAAAAGTCTCCAGTCTGGCAATAATACTAATGATAATGCGAAGGAGGGAGAGACTACAGGTACCGAGTAACTCTGACCCTATGGCTAAGATTTAAAAAAATAAACAGCCTCTCAATAGAGAGCATACAAGAATGGAGGGGTGGCAAATGATTGCCAAATACCGCCTGCTTGCATTGGATATGGATGGAACCCTACTGAATGATGAACAGATAATTACACCCACAACGGTGGAATGGATTCAAAAGGCGGTCAACGCAGGCGTTCATGTCTGTCTCTCGACAGGCCGAGCATTTGTAAGTGCCTTACCCTATGCAGAGCAGCTAGGTTTAGAGACACCGATGATCACTGTGAACGGCAGTGAGGTGTGGAGAGCGCCACATGAAATATACCGGAGATCACTAATGGATCCCAAGCTGGTACAAGAAATGTATGATCTTGCAAAAGCAGATGACATCTGGTTCTGGGCTTATTCTCTGGACGAAGTTCTTAAACAGGATAACTGGGATGGGGATGTTACGGGTAGAGAATGGCTTAAGTTCGGTTATCACACTGAAGATGATGAGCTTCGTCATAAGCTGTTGCTTCGTCTTCAAGATATGGGTGGACTGGAGATTACGAACTCTTCTCCGCACAATCTGGAGATTAATCCTCTAGGCGTGAATAAGGCAGCAGGAATAAAGGAAGTCTGCAAGCTGCTGGGAATAGAAATGTCGCAAGTTGTAGCTGTGGGCGACAGCCTTAACGATCTGGCGGCGATCCAGCAGGCTGGGCTTGGCGTTGCCATGGGCAATGCGCAAAAGACGGTTAAACAAGAGGCTGATGTTGTGGTTGCGACCAATAATCAAGACGGGATTGCTGAGGTCATCCAAAAGTATATCTTTACCGAAGCTGCAGCCTCTGTAGGCAGCAAATAATAAAAGCAGTACTGCGAAGTGAATCCATGGAGCATTATGCTAGTAGGAGGTTAAGGAATTGACGATCCTGGGTTGGATTCTTATCATTGTTTTGTTTGCTGTAGGATTGGCAGGGGCTGTGTATCCTATACTGCCGGGTGCGTTAGCGATCTATCTTGCCTTTTTTGTATACGGCTGGTTCTTTTCTTTTGAGCCCTTTGGGGTTTGGTTCTGGATTATTCAAACACTGATCGTTGTAGTTCTGTTTGTTGCTGATTATGTTGTAGGAGCGTGGGGTGTCAAAAAATTTGGCGGCTCACGTTCATCGATTATCGGGAGCACGATCGGGCTGATCTTAGGACCTTTTGTTATTCCAGCTTTTGGTCTTATCATTGGACCATTTCTAGGGGCTTTTATTGGAGAATTGATTGTGGGATCTTCCCCGTCTAAAGCTGCTAAGGTAAGTGTTGGCTCCATACTCGGCTTATTTAGCAGTACCTTGGTCAAAATCGTATTGCAGGTAATTATGGTCGTCCTCTTTTTTATATGGGTCGCCCGGTTTTAATTTAACAGTGAAGAAGGGGAAAGAGTTTGTCCAAGAAAGAGTCTTTTGTTAAAGGCACGCTTATCCTTGCTGCTGCAGCTTTGGTGGCAAGGGTACTCGGGCTTGTCCAGCGGGTGCCGCTGGAGCATTTATTTAATGATGTTGGTAATGCTTCATTTACGCAGGCAAACACAGTTTATTTGATGTTATTACCGCTGGCTACAGCAGGGATTCCAAGTACATTAAGTAAAATGGTATCTGAGCGTTATGCACTGAATAGACCAAATGAAGCTCAACAGGTGTATCGGGCGGCATTAATGTTTGGTGTTGTAGTTGGCGTAATTATGAGCGCATTGTTATACATAGGTGCTCCTTATTATGCAGAATATGCAAAAGTTCCTGAAAGTACTTTGGCGATCCGGGCCATAGCTCCGGCACTCCTACTCTTCCCTTCTATAGCAATGATGCGTGGGTACTTTCAAGGGCGGAATAATATGATGGCTGGTGGCATCTCTCAAATTGTGGAGCAGATCGCGAGGGTATCTACAGCTGTTCTTCTGGCATTTGTATTGTTACAAAAAGGGTACGACAACACTTGGATGGCTGCTGGAGCATCATTCGGTAGTGTATTTGGTAGTGTTGGTGCTTTTGGTGTAATGCTCTATTACGCTATGAAATTACGGCGTAGTGAGGGGCAAACTGCGTTATACGAAACGAATGAAGCGAAGCTTCCTCTATTTGGAATTTATAAGGATATATTTAAATTATCCATTCCTATCGTTCTATCTTCAGTTACGGTTCCAGTAGTGAACTTTATTGATACATCTTTAATTGTACCGTTACTGAGTGGACAAGTTGGTGTAGCTGATGCCACACGTGCTTTGGGTATTTTCGGGAGTCGGGCACAGAGTGTCGCCGGGATTCCGCCGGTTCTTTCTATAGCACTGAGCACTTCACTAATACCAATTATTTCAGCTGCATATGCCCGTCGGGATGAGAAACATCTAAAAGGGCAAGTGACGTTAGCGCTTCGTATCTCTATTTTAACAGGAGCACCGATTGTTCTATCACTCGTAGTTGCTGCATATTCAGTTAATGGCCTCTTATTCAGTAGTTTAGATGGCAGTGGTATCGTAGCCATGCTTACTTTAGGAACGATCTTTCAGATTACGATGATGACAACGAACTCTATTTTGTTAGGTATGGGCAAATCGCGAATTTCCATGTATTATGTGTTAGCGGGTATTATTGTAAAATTAGTGGCAAGCTTATTACTTAGTAAGGTGTTTGGCATCTACGGAATCATCGGTGCAACAGCACTTTGTTTCGTGGTCATTACTTTGCTTAACTTACGTATGCTGAAATCGATTGTGCCTTTTGAAATTATGGGCAAACGTTGGGGCGGTTTCGCGATTGCGGTACTTGTGTCCGGCGGGATTGGTTATGGCTTGAATGAGGCTGGGATTCTGTTAACAGATCTGATGCCTGCACGTTTGGCGTTTCTGATCACTTGTCTTGTTGTAGGAGCCGCTGTTGTTGTTATTTATCTAGTACTGCTTATTGTGCTGGGCGTGCTGACTAAACAGGAAATCTCCAGTTATCCGCGGGCGCTGCAAAAATTATTGAATCCGCTGATGAAGTTACAGCCTGCACGTGTTCGTATGAGAGAATAGGTTTGACTTCTACCCTGCATTTTGCTTCACTTAAAGAGTAGAAAATAGACAGATATTGAAGAAGGGACTGAGTAAATCATGGACAAAATTAGTTCTCCTGCTGAATTTCAGGTAGCCATTCAATCACCTCGATTAACAGTGGCCATCTTCAAGGCTGACTGGTGCTCGGATTGCAAATTTATCGATCCTTTTATCCCAGAGGTAGAGCAGGCTTATGCAGACCGCCTTACACTGGTTGAGGTAGATGTTGATGCCGTGGGCGATGTTAGCCAAGAACAAAATATTATGGGTATTCCAAGCTTCGTCGCATATTCGGATGGACGGGAATTGGTTAGATTCGTTAATAAATTGCGCAAATCCCGTGAAGAGATTGAGAATTTCCTTGATAAAGCGGTCCAAGTGCATCAAAGCCTTCAAAAGTAATTCCTAAGGAACCACCGCTTTCGCCTGTTTGTGCAAAAGCGGTGGTTTTTTGAAATATAAGTCTGGCTGCTTCTTCATTACTAAAAACTGCGGGTGATATTTTTGACGACAAATCAGTTGAAATGGCTTAGTTATCTTACTTGCCTTATCATGTTCCTCGCTGTACTCGGAGGAGCGGTAGTGACGAAGACTGGATCGGGCTTGGAATGCGGAAATGAATGGCCGCTCTGTCATGGGAAATTAATTCCGGCTTATACTATAGGCTCGATGATTGAATACACCCATCGCTTGTTTAGCGGTTTGGCGGGGTTATTCTCACTTGCCTCGATGTTTGCTTTTTGGCGTTATGCCCGTACTCGGCGCGATTTGCTGGGATATGCATTTATGACTTTATTATTCGTCATCGTTCAAGGTGGTATGGGAGCGCTTGCAGTAATTAAATCCCAATCCGCCGCTGTAATGGCGCTGCATATGGGTTTTTCTTTGATCGCCTTTTCGAGCGCTATGATGTTGGCTCTTGGAACCAAGAGATGGCATGAAGCGCGCGAATATGATCATAAGCTGGAGGCTCAAAAGAAGCCTGTAAGTAAGGCTTTTCGCAATTTAACCTGTTTTACTGCCATCTATTCTTATATTGTCGTGTATATGGGAGCTTTTGTAAGTCATACGGATTCACAAGGCGGGTGTTCGGGTTGGCCGCTTTGTAATGGAGAATGGGTTCCAGAGCTTTCCGGAGGTGTGGGTGTTGTTTTTATGCATCGTATTGCGGCTTTGATCTTATTCATGCTTACGGCGCTGCTTGGGCATTTAGCATTTTGGAAACATAAGGATTATCCAGAGCTTAGAGCGCTAGGTGTAGCTGCAGTGCTGTTATGCTTGATGCAGGTATTTAGTGGGGCGGCTGTGGTTTACACCTTAGATAATGAAAGATTGTACATATTTGCCGCTTTGGCTCATATTTTGCTGATTGCCAGTTTGTTTGGTGTCTTATGTTATATGAGTGTAAGAGTCTGGCAGTTAAATCGCGCGAGTAGTGTCGTGTCTGGAAAAAATGTAACGAACCCAATGATTCCACCGCCTTGGTAGAACATTCCCTCCGTGGATAGAGGTGCTTCACCCGCGGAATAATAAAGTGGAAATCGGTATATCGTGGAGCTGATTGGCCGATGCTTACGTCGCGAGTTTTGTACGAAGCAGTCCATGGAAGCAGACGCTGAACAAAACTTTAGGAGGACTGGGATATGCTGCGGGTATTACTTGGAGAGCCGCCTCGAAAGAACAGTGGTGTGTTGGCTGATGCGATGGAGAATATGGCCACTTTTGCAGCATTGCTGCGCAAGGAAATGAGTGCCCATGAGGATAATGACCATGAATACCGCAAGCTGGAGATTTGGACACGTGGGCTGATTTCCTCTCTGGATGAACTGGAGCAAAGTTGGTTCGCGGCCGCTTTTTACCGGAAATTAGTGATTGCGGGTTATATGGATGATATGACACCGGTGGAACAGGGCGATTATGCACGTTATGTTTATTTTTATAAAGATGGCTTTATCCGGGTTTTCTCTCTCCTGGACAAGCTTGGGACGGTACTGAATCATTTTTATGATCTCAAAACATCCAAATTAAAAACGCACTTTTCTTACTTTACAGTGCTGCGTCAGCTTCAATTATTGAATGTGCATCCTGCATTAGCGGATCAACTGGAGCAGATTAAGAACTCCTACCGCGATCCATTGGAGAATTTACGCAAGCGCAGAAATGCTGAAATTCATTATATGAATTCCGAAATGCAAGATGATCTGTGGCAGCGGCACCAGGGTCTGCATGACAAAATTCAGCTCGAGGATCTGGATAGCCATCTTGAGGATTTAAAACAATCGCTCGAAATGAACTGTAAGACATTAATTGCGGCATTCAGCTACAGCAATGAACAGCTGCGTAAGGAAATAAGCAAGGCAAAGAGCATAAAATCGTAATCGTTCAATATATTTCCTTTTGACAAAAATCGATAAACTCACTATACTTATGCTTGCATTAAAGTATGTACGATTTCAGAAAAAATATAATTTCATAACTTTATCTTATCGAGAGCGGCGGAGGGATAGGCCCGATGAAGCCCGGCAACCGATTTGTATCCAGCGCGTGAAGCGTTGTACAAATGTCATGGTGCTAATTCCTACAATGGCGCAGGTTGCGGTCGTTGGCAGATGAGAAGGCATTGTCTTAATAAACCCACAGAGCCTCTTGCGATCTGCATCGATCGTTGGAGGTTTTTTTGTATAGAATAAGTGAAGTATAAAGGGGGGGCGACGAGAGTTGATTAATCTAAAAGGGATAACAAAGGTTTATGGAAAAGGGAGTAATGCGGCAACAGCACTTTCTGGATTAAATCTGTCCATCGAGAAAGGTGAAATATTCGGAGTCATCGGCCACTCTGGAGCCGGGAAAAGTACATTGATCCGTTGCATTAATCTGTTGGAACGTCCGACAGAAGGAGAGGTCTGGGTAGACGGTGTTGAGCTAACCAGTCTTAACCAAGGTCAGCTGCAGGAACAGCGGCGCAAGATTGGGATGATTTTTCAACATTTCAATTTGCTATCTTCGGCGACCGTATACGATAATATTGCCTTTCCACTGCGACTTGCAGGCACATCTAGAACAGCTATTGATACAAAAGTGAAAGATCTGCTCGCTCTAGTTGGGCTTGAAGAACATAAAGATAAGTATCCTTCTCAGTTATCTGGAGGACAAAAGCAGCGGGTCGGCATCGCCCGGGCGCTAGCCAGTGACCCCGATGTACTCCTGTGTGACGAGGCCACTTCTGCGCTTGATCCCCAGACAACGGACTCCATTCTTAAGCTGCTGCTCGATATTAATAAAAGATTCCATTTGACCATTGTGCTGATCACGCATGAAATGCATGTAATCCAGAGCATCTGCGACCGTGTCGCGGTCATTCATGGTGGTGGGATTGTTGAGCAAGGCAAAGTTACAGAGGTATTTCTCAAGCCGCAGCATGAGGTTACACGTGATTTCATCCGCAGTGAGACACAGAATGAAGGACCTCTTCGAGTGGCGCTTGATGCTGCTGCCGGGGATAACTCTAAAGCTGTCAAAATTACTTTTTTCGGAGAAAAAACATACGGTTCGGCACTATCCGATGTCGTGCGTGATACGGGTGTAAGCTTTGCAATCTTACATGGTACCATTTCAACGATTAAAGATGTGCCTTATGGACAGATGATTGTGCGGTTCGAAGGGCCAGCTGAGGCGATTGCTGTAACGATCTCCAGACTAATTGCTCAAGGCCTTGATGTGGAGGTGATTTCGTAATGAATTTTGCAGATCTAAATTGGCAAGAAATGATGGATGCTACGGTTGCTACTATAAAAATGATATTTTTTTCCGGATTGTTCACAATTATTCTTGGTTTACCACTCGGAATTCTATTGTATTTATGGGGGAAATCGAATAGTATAGTAATCAGAGTAACTTACTCGGTCTTATCATTACTTGTAAATATTCTACGTTCCGTACCCTTTATCATTTTGATGGTGGCTCTAATTCCTTTCAGCAAAGCCGTTGTTGGAACCTCCATTGGTGTACTCGGTACGATTCCACCTCTGGTGATTGGTGCAGCTCCGTTTTTTGCCCGCTTGGTAGAGACGTCGTTAAGAGAGGTAGACCGCGGAGTCATCGAAGCCGCACAAGGTATGGGAGCATCGACGAATCAAATTGTTATGCGTGTTCTTTTGCCAGAAGCTCGTCCAGGTCTGCTAGCTGGAGTTACGATCACACTGGTTACACTGGTCTCCTATACAGCAATGGCTGGAATGGTTGGGGGCGGCGGATTAGGTGACTTGGCGATTCGTTATGGTTACCACCGCTATGAGACGGAGATTATGATTGTTTCTATAATATTTATTGTCGTACTGGTGCAATTGCTACAAATGGCCGGTGACCGGCTCGTAAAACATTACACACGGAAATAAGGTACATCCATATATATCCTTATTCAATACAAAATATAGATTAGAGGGGGATTTACAATGAAAAAAGTACTACTTACATTTTTTAGCCTGACACTGGTTGCGGTGCTTGCAGCTTGCGGTAACAACAATGCATCTAATAATGCTGGGAGCTCGGCTGCTACAACAGCACCAAACGCAGAAGCAACAAGTGAACCTACTAAAGATCCTGTGAAACTGGTCATTGGTGCCTCACCTGTGCCTCATGCTGAAATTTTGAAGGCTATTGCTCCATTGCTTGAAAAAGATGGAATTACACTTGAAATCAAAGAATTCACTGACTATATTCAACCTAACGTGCAGCTTGATGAGAAGGAGTTAGACGCTAACTTTTTCCAACACCAACCGTATCTGGATGACCAAAACAAAAATAATAAAACAGATCTGGTCTCCGTTGCATCCGTTCACGTTGAGCCTTTTGGAGCTTATTCCAAAAAAATCAAATCGATCGATGAGTTGGCTGATGGTGCAAAAGTTGCCATTCCGAACGATGCTACTAACGGTGGACGTGCACTAATCCTACTTGCAAAAAATGGTCTGATTACCTTGAAAGATGATACAAACATTGCTGCAACGAAAGCAGATATCACTGAAAATAAGAAAAACCTCGACATCATTGAGTTGGAAGCAGCTATGCTCCCACGTCAATTGGATGAGGTAGATCTTGCTTTGATCAACACGAACTTTGCGCTAGACGCTGGTCTCGTACCAACTAAAGATGCATTGTTCATCGAGGGTGTAGATTCCCCTTATGCTAACATTTTGGTTACCCGTCAAGACAATAAAGATTCCGAAGCCATCAAAAAGCTGGTTGCTGCCCTGAATTCTCCAGAAGCTAAAGCTTTCATTGAAGAAAAGTACGAAGGTGCGATCATTCCAGCGTTTTAAGGAATTAAGTTAAATTCATCTATAGTCATAACAAGAACCCGCAGCCAAGTTGGCTTGCGGGTTTTATGTTCTAAGGTTGTGAGAGAATGTTAAATCCTCTATAATAAGAAAATCCCGATCTCCTTTACAGGAGAATCGGGAGGGTTATTGAACGGGATTTAGAATACTTGAACTACTTCTTCAACGCCTTCTACTTCTTCAAGGAGGGCGCGTTCAATCCCGGCTTTCAAGGTGATCGTGGAGCTTGGGCAGCTGCCGCAGGCACCCATAAGTTTCAACTTAACGATGCCGTCTTCTACATCGACCAGTTCTACGTCACCGCCATCGCGCTGCAGGAACGGACGAAGCTTATCCAGCACTTCTAGTACTTCATCATACATTTCGGTGCTTTGTGCATTCTCACTCATTTCTCAATCACTCCTTTCGTAAGTTCATTATAGTACAAAAAGTTAAAAAATAAAATGGTTAGGCGGAATAGGGAGATCATCATGAGACCAATTATTGAATTTTGTTCCAGCAACATGGGTCACGGAACAGACAAGCTAATGCATAAGCTGGAGGAAAATCCGGATTATGATGTCATTGAATACGGATGTCTGAACAATTGTGGAGAGTGTTATTTAATGCCTTTCGCCATGGTTGAAGGTGACATTATTGCAGCAGACACTGTTGCAGAGCTAGAAGAGAAAATTGAAGCCAAGATCAAAGAGCTTGAGGCTTGGTTTAATATAGATCTTGACTAAATTTCTCGAGAAAAAAAGAGGGAGCACTCCATAATCTAAATTATGGAGTGCTCCCTCTTTTTGGAACCTTGCTTGAACAAAATCCACCAATTTGCTCGATTAGGCAACATATTGGAGAGTGCAGGTGCTACCGTGAAGGTGCCACCGGACTCAGGTGACCTTATATTGAGTGTCTTCCTACATTTGGATAGCTATCGGACCCCATAGTCATTATTCACCTGAAAAGCAGCATAAATGAACCTCATTATAAGCAATAACTTCACTGGAGACCGAAACTCTCATCCAAAGGCTAAAAATTTGCGAATAAGGTCATCTGAGTCCGCAGGGTATACGCACAATAACGTAAGAAAGCTACTCTCGTGTTTATCTGAGAGTAGCTTCGTTGAATACTTATGAACCAATCTTAGGTTTATCCTAAAGTGCGTTTCGACATCCAGAGCACTCCGCTCTTGAGGATACGGGGAACCCGTCCTTTGACGGAGCGTTGTCCCATAAGTCCGAATCCTGCTTTTTTGCCTAGTGACCCTAAAGTACCCTTCAGGCGAATAGGATGAAGCTTAGGAGTCTCTCCGCGCCAGGTCGCTTGAATAACCTGAGCTACCTGCTCACCCTGTGCTCCAGCGGCTTGTGCGCTTGGTGCGAATGGCAGACTGGCACAGTCACCAATCACATATACCTCAGGATAATCCGGTATACGATAATACTCATCCAGCATAATCCGTCCACCGCGGTCCTTCGACACATTCAAATCTTGAACTACTTTTACAGGTTGAATCCCTGCGGTCCATACTGTCACATCTGAAAGGATTTCCTCGGTACCGTTAAAAATCGAATCCTTCTCTACATGAGATACAGAGATTCGTCCCAGCGTTTGCACCTGATGGTGATGAAACCATTCCTCTACGTACTGTGACAGCTTTGCCGGAAAGGCAGATAAAACACGCTCACCGCGATCCAGAATAGCGATGTTAAGATCTGGACGGCTCTCCCGAAGCTCTGCGGCTAATTCAACACCGCTTAATCCTCCACCTACGATGTTTATCGTTCCGTAAGGCTTCACATCATTTAAACGGCGGTAGGTTTCCCGAGTACCAGCAAAGGTCTGGATGCTGCAGGTATATTGATCAGCACCAGGGATGTTGTGGTAATTGTCGGTACAGCCAAGAGCAATGGCTAGGAGATCATAAGATACAATCTCACCGGATTCCATACTGACTATTTTGCTCTCCAAATCAATGGAACTCACTTCACCGTACCGGACAGTAAGCCGGGGGTGAACCGGAAAATGAATGCGCAGGTGATAATCAGTTACGGTACCTGCGGCGAGCGCATAATATTCCGTTTTGATTCCTTGATAAGGCATTCGGTCAATTAAGATAATTTCAACATCATGAGGAAGATGATTATTGAGTAATTCTTGAATTAAGGCTAGGCCGCCGTAGCCACCGCCAAGAACGAGTATTGTTCTCATGCTGACCGAACTTCCTTTCCAATATGGGATAACAAATCTCAGGTAGTTTTCTTATTCGTATACCTTAACCTCATTATAGAAAGTGTCACGTTCAACAGGAATTCGTCCAGCACCTTTCACTAGCCAGATCAATTCGTCGCGAGTCAGACCTTCCGGTGTTAAGGCGCCAGCCGCGTGGCTGATACGTTCTTTTAGAATTGTGCCATGCACGTCTGATGCACCGAAGTTCAGCGCAACTTGAGTAAGCTGAGGGCCAATGTTAATGAAGTACGCTTTGATGTGATCGAAATTGTCCAACATCAATCTGCTGATCGCAATGGTCTTCAGATCCTCATAAGCAGAGTTGCGGCGCATAATGCCAGCGTTTTTATTCTTAGGCTGCATGGACAATGGAATGAATACCATAAAGCCATTGGTTTCGTCCTGCAAATCACGGATTTGCATCATATGGCGGATACGGTCTTCGTGAGATTCAATGGAGCCGTACAGCATAGTGGTATGGGTCTTCATCCCAAGCTGATGTGCTGTCCGATGGACTTCCAGATATTCTTCTACATTAGCTTTGTCTACACGCATTTTTTTACGATATTGGTCGGATAATATCTCTGCGCCACCACCGGTGAGTGTTTTGAGTCCAGCAGCACGTAATTGTTCCAGTACCTCACGAATACTCAAACCGCTAATACGGGTGAAAAAATCAATTTCAGCGGCAGTGTAGGCTTTTAAGGTAACCTCAGGGAAACGTTCGTTCAAAGCTTTTAAAGAATCCACATAATATTGGAATGGAACCTTGTCGTTATGGCCACCAACAATATGGAATTCGCGTACGCCTGGGTGGATATGCTGTTCGACATATTGCACCATTTCTTGACCGGAAAGGGTATAGGCTCCCTCTTCTCCATCATCTTTGCGGAAATTGCAGAATGCACAGTGCGATTCGCAAACATTGGTGAAATATAGACTCATGTTTTCGATAAAATATACCCGGTTGTGATTCTTGGCGATATTGACTTCATTCGCTAGCTGGCCAATGGTAAGTAAATCGTTGCTTTGATATAAATAAACGCCATCTTCCAAATTCAATCTTTCGCCGCTGCGAACCTTATCAATAATGTTCGCCATTCGGGCATCCGTGTGGGGGGTAAAAAGAGTAGACATATTATGATTTCCTCCTGAAAGTTTACGAGCAGACTGCTCGAAGATAAATTCCAGACGTACCCAAGTGGTAGCTGTTCATTCTAAAAAAGAAAGAGGCGAGCTTGCCTCCGTGACAAATTTCCGAATTTTTACTTAGAGTGCCTTCCCTATTATAAACCTACTCTCCTAAGGGTATCAACAGCTTGATATTGATGGTGTTTTTTGCTGTGAAGGGTCATGCCTAAGGCAGTTGTGACTTGAGGGTAACGGAATAGTCGGTTATACTGAATTTATCAAGCATAAACGTCATTGGCATCCTTATAAAGGTGATAAGCGTTTGAGCGAGAAATATAAGAGATAAAGAATAGGTGCAACACTTATACTTTCTTATATTTTTAAGAAATAACTTTTGGCCGGAAGGCCCCTTAAACATAAGTTTCCGCTTATGAAGTGAGACGAATTTGTAGGAGGATGAGATCATGATTAATATTAGTGAAAAGGCAGCAGAACAATTAAAGGCGATGCTTGCTGAACAAGAAGTACCGAACATGTTCCTCCGTATTGGAGTAACGCCCGGCGGTTGCAGTGGATTCTCGTACGCTATGGGCTTTGATGATAATGAAACCGATCAGGACGTATATATGGACATTCAAGACATGAAAGTGGTTGTGGAGAAGGAGAACCTTCGTTACCTGGACGGTCTCGAAATCGACTTTGAAGAATCCGGCATGACGGGTGGCTTCACCATTAATAACCCTAACGCTACTGCAACTTGCGGCTGCGGTTCAAGCTTCCGTACAGCTACGGATGCAGGGAAACCTAACGAAGAGCCTTGCTAATCACAGCAATCACGGCTCCAAGCCCCGTGTTGGATTCTAACAACACAGGCTTGGAGTTTTTTTATTCTCAATGACAAAAATCATCACAAGGAGTCCGGAAGTGGAAATGGAAATCAGAAAATTAAAAGCTGGTGAACAGCCTCCATTAGAATTACTTCTATTAGCAGATCCTTCGGAGAGCTTGGTTAACGGATATTTACAAAGAGGGTTATGTTGTGTGGCTGAGGTGGATAACAGCATCATCGGAGTCTACGTTGTGCTGCAGACAAGACCGGAGACTGTAGAGATCGTAAATATCGCCGTCGACGAAAATAAACACGGGCAAGGAATAGGTAAACAGCTGCTGAACCATGCGATTCAGAATGCCAAGCTGCTTGGAGCAAAAACCATTGAAATTGGCACAGGAAATTCGAGTGTTGGACAATTGGCACTTTATCAGAAATGTGGATTCAGAATCACCGGCATTGATAGAGATTTTTTTATTAGACATTACAGTGAAGAGATCTTTGAAAATGGGATTCAAGTCATAGATATGATACGCCTGTCGCTGGATTTATGAGTAAAGAGGAGTTTATCAAAAGCCTGGTAATGACCGCTGGGGCAGCCCTCTATTCTTTTACATAGGAAGCAAAACTGTATCGCAAACCATGTATCGGACACAGATGACCCCAAACGCCGCATTTTCCCATATTTGTGGTGCCAACGGACCGCATTGCCGCTATTGCTATGAAAATCAGTAAATATGAAGCTCTTTCTAAGCAATAGTGTCACTGGAGTCCGAAACCACGCCTCAAAGGTTGAAAATCTGCAAATAACGTCATCTGGGTCCGAAATACTCATGGGTTAACGACACTGTTGAAGCAGATAGCTATTGATTAAAAACACAGAGCAGCGATTCTCCAGGTAACTGGAGAATCGCTGCTCTGCTTTTTTTTTTTTTTGCGATGGTCGGACCGTCTGTGCATAGAAATAAGCTGTTTATAGGACAGTCTCTGCGTACATTAGGCTGGAATAATAAACTTGTAATTAATCATAAATACGATGAGCGCTGCAGCTCCAAGGGAGAAGGCGATACAGCCCGTACCCAGTGCTCTGCGTTTGTCTTTAATAAATTTAAAGCCAATGGCGCAGATCAGTATAGTCGTTCCAGCCAATACAATGGACATCCCAAGCATAGCCACCCAATATAAAACTTCAAAAAACTGTGCCATTCTGAGCCCTCCCCGCGCTGTGCTTTTTAGTGATTCTGTTAGTACTCACTATAATAGTAGAAATTGAAAATGTAACCGCTATTAATAATACAACGATTTTGAAGATTATTCTAGTTATAGTGAACTCATCCATTAAGATAATCTTGTCGAATTTTTTGAGAATTGAATCTACAAAATCCGCGGTTGTACCCTATCGCTGTCGACTGATGCTGTGCTAAACACTAAGCCCTTTTTGCTAAGAGCGGCATCTTACACGGACAATCATACAAGAGGGCGAGACCTTCTCTGAGTAATGTATAGGGTAGGCTGGAATGTGAAGGGAGGGAAAGGACGATGGCAGGAAGACAATTGGCCAGTAAGTGGCTGAAGACAGAGGCGTTGCTGACCGACGCTCGGGTTGCACCCTATATCCCAATGACAAGGGGGTACAGGGCAGAAACGCTCCTGGCAATGCTTCGTAGATATGGAAATGTTGTCATTAAACCTATTGTGGGTGGCGGGGGTTACGGTGTAATCAAAGTTTTTCGGGATAGTCGCGGTTATGGATTCACCTATATGGACAGAACTCGAATTTACAAGGATTTTGGATCCATGAGACGTGCGCTTAATACTGTGAAGGCAAGACGCAGATATTTGATTCAACAAGGGATTTCCCTGGCTAGAATCGGCGGGCGGCCTATTGATTATCGGGTCAAAGTAGTTAAGAATGGTGAGGTTTGGGAATTTCGCTCCATGGTAGGGAGATTGGCTCGGCCAGGTCTGTTCGTAACCAATCTTTGTAAAGGGGGAACGATGCTATCATGTCGTGAAGGACTTCGTAGATCGTTGCCGCGGATTAAAGCTTCAGCGAAGAAAGCAGAAATGCGAAGACTAACCCATGTATGTATCGGAATTATGGAACGGCATTTTCCGGGAATAGGTGAGCTGGGCTTTGATTATGCTGTGGATTATTCAGGGAAAATATGGATTCTGGAGGTTAATACAAGACCTCAATAAATTAACAATTATTTTAAGAATTGACGATAATAGAGTAGTAAGATAAAATTGCGTTTAGTTGCGTTCTTTTGGGGTAAATAACATTGTAATTTATTTACAATAAAAATATATTTTTTGCTGTATACAAGTGGTTCAATCCTGTGTATAACTATTATCCCCATAGTCCACTGTGTAGCTAGTACCTTTACAACGCTTACACACATTTTATACACAGGATTTCCACATGTACTTGTGGATAACGCGAACGCTTGTTCGAAAAATGATAGTTTGATATGATAGATTCAGATCCAAATAAAGGAAAGGTAGATGAAGTTTATGGTTGAATTGTCGGATGAGATGCTGCTTGACTCTTACCATAGAGCAATAGAGCTGCAACTAGAGCATGATTTCATCGCTCTTCTACTCGTTGAAATTCGCAAACGAAACTTACACTCTCCAGTACATGCGGTTCTTCATTAAAAAGCGCAAAGGATAACTTTGTAGCAGGCTACATATATAAAACCGCGAGGCACAAACAAACATAAAAGGGTATCCTCACAGGCTGTTATTAACAGGCCTGTAAGAATACCCTTTTTTATTGTGTTAATAGATTTAGAGTTTCATATTACTGCTGTGACCCGGTGAAAGCTTCGCTTCTGGATCAATGTACACCTTAGCATTATTCACAGCCGTTGGAGCTTCGCCAAATCCTACAGCAATCAGCTTCAGCTTACCAGGATAAGTTGTGATGTCGCCGGCAGCAAATATGCCTGGAATGCTTGTTTCCATACGCGAGTCAACAACAATGGAGTTCCCTTCAATCTCAATACCCCATTCGGCAATAGGACCTAGGGAAGAGATGAATCCGAAGTTAACAATAACGCTGTCCACTTCAATTTCTTGAGTTTCTTTGGTCTTGATATTTGACAATGTAACCTTGGTAATGAACTCATCACCATGCAGCTCTGTAATTTCAGTAGGGGTAACTACGTTAACCTTGGAAGCCATCAGGTTCTCAACGCTATGTTCATGCGCACGGAATTTATCCCGGCGGTGAATCAGGGTTACCTGTTCAGCGATGGGTTCCAGCATGAGCGCCCAGTCAACTGCAGAGTCACCGCCACCGCTGATCAGAACTTTTTTATCTTTAAAGGCATTTAGATCATTTACAAAATAATGGAGGTTTGCTTTTTCAAAACGTCCAGCGTTGGGTAATTCCAAACGACGAGGTTCAAATGCACCTACACCAGCTGTAATGATGATCGCCTTACTGTGGTATTCGGCTACATCGGTTGTAACCACAAAATGACGTTCGTCCCGTTTTTGAACAGAAATCACTTTCTCCTCCAGCCGGATATTGGATTGGAACATATCCATTTGCCGAGACAGGTTGTCGACCAATTCTTGTGCTGTTACTTTTGGAAAACCTGCCACATCATAAATGTATTTTTCTGGATAAAGCGCAGCAAGTTGTCCCCCCAATTGGGGCATACTTTCAATAAGGGTTACTGATGCCTGACGCATTCCGCCGTAAAATGCGGCAAACATGCCAGCTGGCCCGCCACCTATGATTAAAAGGTCGCTCATAGGAACGCTGGATTGCTCTTGGGTCACGGGATATTACACCTCCGAGTTGATATATTCATTTTGCCATACTTGTGTACCTACTTATTATAATCATTGTGACACATACCTGCAAAGAAAGACTTTAGAAGTCAATAAAAGTGTGACGTTTTTTAGTATTTTAATGTTTGATTAATGCTACACTAAGGTTTACAATGGATATGGTCAATTTAGAAATGCTTCAAGTTTGATTGGAATTTCTTCTAAATATAAGTGTATAAATTCACAAAAAGGACCGTACATTGTTTCAATAAAAAATACAAAGACAGATTTACCTCTTGGAAGGAGCCGGAACATGAGTAGTATTCCCAAAATCGTTATCTTAGGCGCGGGCTATGGGGGTATTTTGACCGCACAGCGCTTGCAGAAGGCTTTGAATTATAATGAAGCGGATGTCACGCTTGTAAACCGTCACGAGTACCACTATTTTACTACCCATCTACATATGCCTGCGGCGGGTACGGACAGTATTGAACACACTCGGGTGTCCATTTCGAAACTAATCGATGAATTCAAGATCGACCTCGTGAAGTCATCTGTTCAGGAAATTCGTACTCAGCAGAAAAAGATTATTTTGGAGGATGGTACCCTATCGTATGATTATCTTGTCATTGCTTTAGGTGGAGAACCTGAAACATTTGGTATTCCTGGACTTGATAAATACGCACTGACAATCCGGAGCATCAATTCCGTTCGTTTAATTCGCGAGCATATTGAATATCAATTCGCTAAGTACAAGAACGAGAACAATGCTCAGGAGCATATTAATTTTGTTGTCGGTGGTGCCGGCTTTAGCGGTATCGAATTTGTAGCTGAATTAGCTGACCGTATCCCTGGATTGTGTAAAGAATATGACGTTGATCCAAGTATGGTTAATATATATAACGTAGAGGCTGCTCCGACAGCACTGCCTGGTTTTGCTCCTGAGCTTGTTGAGTATGCGATGGACTTGCTCACCAAAAAGGGAGTTACCTTCAAGATGGGTGTTGCGATCAAGGAGTGTCTGCCAAACGGGGTAATTCTGGCATCAGGCGAAGAAATCAAAGCCTCCACAATTATTTGGACAGGCGGAATCCGTGGCAATCGTCTTATTGAGGCTGCCGGATTTGAAGCTATGCGTGGGCGCGTGAAGGTAGATGAATATCTACGTGCACCGGGCCAAGAGAATATCTTCATTATTGGGGATGGCTCCCTTATGATTAATCCGGAAGGACGCCCTTACCCGCCAACCGCTCAAATTGCTATGCAGCAGGGTGAATGCTGTGCGCATAATTTGGTGGCAGCAATCCGCAATCAACAGCCAAAGAAATTCGCATTCAGCAATAAAGGAACCGTAGCTTCCCTAGGCAAAGGCCAAGGAATCGCTGTAGTAGGCAGCAAAACTTACAAGGGCTGGACTGCAGCTCAGTTGAAAAAAGTTGTAGATATGCGCTACTTGTTCATTATCGGCGGAATTCCGCTGGTTCTGAAAAAAGGAAGATTCTTATAAGATGCGCCATTGCAGCGTACAGGTACGCGGACTGCTGACTCGTGAAGAATTGGACCGTTATAACGGACTGATAGAGGTTGGATCTTATCTGGAGGATCAGAACCAGTATGATCTGGCTTATATCGTTCAGAAGGAAATTGATCTGCTCATTCTCCCTGGTATCGAACGTCTGAAGGATAAAGGGCGCGCTCGGGATCGGGCCACGGCTGAATATCTGGAAAGTTTACGTGAAGATGATGAGGATAAAGAAGACGAGGATTCAGGAACTTCGGTGTCTTAATCTAATGATATGGCAGTTAAAAAGGGTGTGTCTCCATGCGAACTGGAGACACACCCTTTTTTTATTGTTACAGCTTGAGCATTTCTTCAAAAGATTCTTCAGTCAGCAGATTGCCGACATAAAAAGGTCCGAATTCGCCGTAGCGAGCACTTACTTCGTCAAAACGCATTTCGTATACCAGCTTTTTGAATTGCAGTGCATCTTCAGCGAACAGAGTTACGCCCCATTCCCAGTCATCAAAACCGACGGAGCCGGTAATAATTTGCTTCACTTTACCTGCATATGAACGTCCAATTAACCCGTGTGAAGCCATGAGCTCCCGGCGTTTGTCCATATCAAGCATGTACCAGTTATCGGCAAGCTCGCGTTTTTTGTTCATAGGATAGAAACAGATGTGTTTCGCTTGCGGTAAAATAGGCTTTAGACGTGCGGCAACATGCGGATTCTGCATAGGATCGCTACCGTCGCTGCCACTGCCACCAGCAGCGTAGTTGCTTAATTCAACAATACTTACATATGAATAAGCTTTGGTTGTATATTGAGCAAAAGCGATTTTGTTAAAGGCGGTCTCAAGTTGGTTCAAAGCTTCTAGGCTTTCGCGCAAAAACATCATTACAAAATCGGCCTTTTGGCCCACTATGGAGTATACTGCGGTGCTGCCTTCTTTAGCTTCCTCAACAGGGCTCCATTCCTGCATAAAAGCATGTAGTTCTTCCAGGGCAACGGCACGTTCTTCATCATCTGCTGCCGTCCAAGCGGTCCAGTTCAGAGAGCGGAAGTCATGCAGTGCATACCAGCCTTCCAGTGTCAAAGCGGCTTCGATCATGATCTCACTCCTTAAAAGTTTTACGAAGCATAAGCCTCGCTGAAATAACATCGCGTAAAACTTGCTTCGAAAGCATACGCTTAGTTTTACGAAGCATAAGCCTCGCCCAAAATAACATCGCGTAAAACTCGCAATTGAAGCATAAACTTAGTCTTACGAAGCATCTGCTTCATAGGCTATGTATGATCTGATTAATCTACTTGCATTGTATCGCAATCAAGCCGCCAAGAGCAAACGGAGGCATCCTGTAAGTGTGCGAATTAGTGCGTGATTTTGAATAAAGTTCATTGCTTCGTGACATTTTTTCTAGTAAACTTACTACTAGCTTGTAAAAGATGTGCGCTTCTTTATAGAAAGGGGTGGAGACGGTAAGATGGGATTTATTCCAGTGTTTATCCTAGCCGTTTTATTCTTTGTGATGATGTTTGGTATCGGCTTTATTCTTAACATGTTAATGAAGACAACCTGGTTTCCCGCTTATCTATTCGTACTTATTATTCTACCCGTCGTAATCTATTCTATTTGGGATAGAAACGCGATGTCGCTCTGGGAGCATCTCTCCAGTTTCCACTTTGTTGATTATCTTACAGGTGTCGCTGGTCTTGCAGGTGCTATACTTAGTGGATGGACCATTCAAAAGCTGCGCTTTGGCGGTTACAAGATGTTTTAAAGATTTGAAAGAGCCTATGTTATGAATCAGTCTTATATTTCTGCGAGAAACGGGATACCTTCCTCTTTAGAGGTCGGCGAAGCCGTTTCTTCTTGTTTAATAGAGGTAGATATTCGTAAGAAGAAGTTGATTATATTGCGAAAAGAGTCGAAATTGGGATTTTATTTACATTTTCGCTATGTTAATTTGTGATAGAATAGAATCCTGTATGAATTCGTGCAAACAAGGGGGTATCCGTAGATGCGGATGAGTAACTTACATCATTTCACCGAACATCATCGGTACTGCGTTTCCCGCGAATTTGGTCTTAGTGTTATAGATGGACGTATGCTTAGCTCTGTATATCAACCTATGGTAGGAGCCTTTGCAATCAGTTTCTATCGCTTGCTGGTTGAACATGTGCCAGCAGATAGCATTGGCTATTCTGGAGTGGAGCAACAGCGCAGGCTATTTATGACTTTGGGTGTTGAGCCCAATGAGAAAGGCCGCAAATATTTAATTGATCAGGCTTCTCGGTTAGAAGCAGTAGGTCTGTTGCAGACCTGTCGAATCTATGTGCCGGAAACAGATGATTATTTATATGAATATGAGCTAATGCCGCCGCTATCGCCAGCTGACTTTTTTGCCACTCAGCATTTAACCTTGCTGTTACGTGATAAGATTGGCAAATTTGCTGTGCTGTCCTTACGGGAACAGTTCTGGAATCGCGAGCCGGAAGAGTGGAGTCGCAGATCTATAGGCAAAGAGAATATTTCCGTGCCTTTTTATGATATTTTTCAACTTAATACACATGTCATTGATTATGAGCTGGAGCAAGCTTTGGCAGAGGTAGCCTCTGTTCGACAGCCCGGCACGCTTGAATCCGGAGAGCAGGCAATCGGATATAGTGACATTATTTTGCGTTTTCCACGGGAGTCTGTGAATCGGGCTCATGTAGAAAAACTGCGCTTTGACCATACTCAAATGGGTGTAATTAACTATGTTGCTCATAAATACGAACTGAGTCCGCAGGATTTATGTCGTTTGCTGGATGAGGATGGAGTGTTCTCACCGGAGGGCGAGGTCATGCTGGATGCGTTGCAATATAAAGCGAGCCAACATTTCAGGCAAGATATGAAACGACAGGAAAAACGTGAAATTGCAGCTGCGAAAGTTGTTTCTATCCGGTCCAGTGCGACCGAAGAGAATGATGATTCTATAGCACCACCAGAGCAATCTGTTGAGATGGAGTATTATGTAGAAGTACCGCCACAATTTTTGTCCAAATGCGACATTCACCAATATAATATGATGCTGCGGAACGAACCTTATACGAGACTGCTACAAACCTTTTTCCCGGGTGCAGTGCCCAGCCATCTGATGGATATGTTCGAGAAAATAGATCTGAACTATAAGCTGAGCGGTGAAGTAATTAATGTACTCATTCATTATTTAATGACTATGGTAGCCTCGGGTGGAGAACAGCGGATGAACCGCAATTTTGTAGAGGCTATCGCCTCCAATATGCTGGTTAAACAAGTGAACACCTACGAGAAGGCTGTAAGATATATTAGAGATCAGTCCAAAGTGAAGGGCAAGGGGACAACGGCTAATACGGCTGGAGGAACACGATCACGTTCTTATGCCAAAAATACAGGCCGCTCTAATAAACCGGAAATTCCGATTGTGCTGGATGATGGAAGTGCTGGAACAGTATCGGAAGAGGAATTCGCGGCGATGATGAAGAAAGCGGCAGAAATTAAGGCCAGTAAGAAAAAAGGCGTATCGCAAACGCCTTAATGAAAGAGAGGTGGAACAATGGAGTCTATGGGCGATGTACTTCGTTCGATCAACAATCCAACTCTACGGCAGCGTCAACGCGATCTTGAACAGGGGTTATTCAATCATCCACTTGTGAAGGCATTACAGTCCGAACATCCTGAACTGGACGAATCACGACTGCGGCTTCATATGAGTCGCCTGTATCAATATGTAGAGGAAAGCCGAAACTGTGCGAACTGCCCAGGACTAGAGAAGTGTCCAAATGATTTTCCTGGCCATTATAGTAAACTAACGGTAGAAACTGTAAATGGTTCAGTGGATCTATATGAACGCAAGACGGCATGCCGACTTAAAGTGGCACAAGATAATCAGGATAACATCCGCAAACGTATTCGTAGCTTTTATGTGGACGAGCGTGTACTTAACGGCGGTTATGATGAGATAGATATTATGGGCAAAGACCCGCGCCGGGTCTCGGCTGTGAATAAAATATTTGATTATATCACGAATGTTAAAGAGGAAGGCCTGACTTCACGCGGCATTTATTTACATGGCTCTTTTGGAACAGGCAAAACTTTTTTGATGTGTTATTTGCTGCATGAGCTTGCTGTTGCTGGATATACCGGAGTGATCGTATACATGCCAGACTTTATAGAGGACTTGAAATCGATCATGATGGATGGCCAGAAGATGAAGGAAACTGTCGATACGATGAAAAACTGCGATTTACTTATTTTTGATGACATTGGTGCGGAAAATCTGAATCCTTGGGCTCGTGATCATGTACTTGGGGCGATCTTAAATTATCGGATGAACCGCAAACCAACCTTTTACACCTCGAATTATCCGTTGGATGGCTTGGAGAAACATCTTAGCTTTACGAGCAAAGATGGTGAAGAGGTCTATAAAGGCCAACGGCTAATGGATCGCATTGCTCCTTTTGTGGATGTTCTTCCACTGCATGGGGAGAATCAGCGAGGGGCCAATAGATAAGCCTGAAATATTCATAATGTAAAATTCAAAAGAGCAGTGGTTCTCCTTTTATTGGAGGATGGCTGCTCTTCGTTTTCTTTAGTTATCCTAACTCAAACGCCGCTTTTTCCCTCATTATTCTCAAAAAAAGAAGCCGCCCCATAAGTAGCACTCACTACTTTTGAGACAGCTTCTTTTTAGTGTGCGATGTTTCCTTTACTCCGAGAGAATGAACTTAAGGATGACCATTCCGAAAAAGACAACCGTCATAAACGTGGTCATTCCGAAAAATCCGGTCATTAAATCCCCAAGATCATTGCGGGGTTCTTCGTTGATATGTTCTCGTGGGTCCCGTACTTGCGCGTTAACATCCATAGTTTCTGCCTCCTTACAGGGACAAGCCCTGTATTATTAGATGCAAATTGACATTAGTTTATGAAATAAGTCATTGACAATTAATGCGCTTTCTTTAAGTATACCGAAATGCTGGGGAGGTTGTAAAGAAAAGAGTGCGTAAAAAAAATACATTGAAGGCAATATAATTGCGAGTGATATTTCACATATCCCATAAAGATATGTTATACTTGTAATGTGTCGGTAAGTGGTAATTTGGTTATCATATTACATGAAACAATTTATTAACTCATATTTCGGAGCAGCTTCCATGAACTAAGCTTTGGCTTAAGATGTGCGTAATGCTTCGCAAAACTTAAAGGAGGAACAATATCATGGCTATCGTGAACGTGTCTGACCAATCCTTCAGTAACGAAGTGGAAGGTCAAGGTACTGTAGTAGTAGACTTCTGGGCTCCTTGGTGTGGTCCTTGTAAAATGCTCGCTCCAATCTTGGATGAATTGTCCACAGAGCTGGGAGACGACGTGAAAATTGCAAAATTGAATGTGGATGAGAATCCGGAAACGGCTTCCCGTTTTGGTGTTATGAGTATCCCAACTCTGATCTTCTTCAAAGACGGTCAACCGGTAGATAAAGTTGTGGGACTGAACTCCAAAGAATCCCTGAAAAATATCGTAGCAAAACATCAATAATTGATAGATGCTACTGTTCGGGCCTCGGCCCTGCCACTCAGCGCCTTCGGTTCATTCCGGAGGCGTTTTGTGTGCTGAATGCCAACTAATCATGGGTCCAATTTAGCTGGAGGGGATCATTTTGGACAATATCCGCAATAAACTGGCACTACTACCCGATCTGCCTGGTTGCTATCTGATGAAGAATCAGGAAGGCACTATTATTTATGTGGGCAAAGCGAAAGTACTCAAGAATCGGGTGCGGTCTTATTTTACAGGCAGTCATAATGGTAAAACGCAGCGGCTTGTCGCTAATATTGCTGATTTCGAATACATCGTTACGTCCAGTAACATGGAAGCGCTCATTCTAGAGTGTAATCTGATTAAGAAACATATGCCGCGTTATAATGTGCTTTTGAAAGACGACAAGACGTTTCCTTATATAAAAATAACGAATGAAACTCACCCGCGCCTTGAGGTTACACGCCGGGTGATTAAAGATAAAGCAAAATATTTTGGCCCTTATCCTAATGCTTATGCTGCTCAGCAAACAAAAAAGCTCCTAGATCGTATGTACCCGCTTCGTAAATGCGGCGTGATGCCAAAGGAGGTCTGTCTTTATTATCACATGGGCCAGTGTCTGGCACCGTGTGAGAAGGAGGTTCAGAAATCCGAGTATGAGCAGATTACGCAGGACATCGCTGCTTTTCTAGGCGGAGGTCATGAGGCGGTTAAAAAGGATTTACAGCAAAAAATGCAGGAAGCTGCTGAGGAATTATATTTTGAGCGGGCGAAGGAACTGCGGGATCAGATTATCCATATCGATGCATTGATGGAGAAGCAGAAGATCAACACTACAGATACTAAGGACCGGGATGTATTTGGTTATGCTGTAGACAAGGGATGGATGTGTGTGCAGATTCTGTACATGAGACAAGGGAAGATGATTCAGCGCCATTCCTCCGTGTTCCCGTTTTATGGTGAAGCCTACAGTGACTTTATGTCTTATGTGACGCAGTATTACAGTGATAATCCCGCTTTGCCGCAGGAGATTCTGCTGCCGGATGTGCTCGATGAGGAGTCTCTGGTTAATAAAGAGACTAAACCCGAGATCGCCATAGCTGCTCCAGCAGAAGCGGATTTACAACAGGGTGAAGATACTCCTGAATCGGCTGAAGAGGCTGAGGCACGTGCGACGGCGGCTGAGGAAGCTGCGGCAGCAGGGATCGTGGATGCCGCTGGCGGTGCCTCCATTCTGCAGGAGTGGCTGGGCATTAAGGTGCTTGTACCACAACGCGGTCTTAAGAAGCAGATGGTTGGCATGGCTTGTCAAAATGCAAGAGTGGCTATCGACGAGAAATTCCGGCTGATTGAACGGGATGAAGAGCGTACCTCTGGAGCAGCGATCAGCTTAGGAGAGAGCTTGGGGCTTGAACGCTTGAGCCGTATTGAGGCGTTCGATAACTCGAACATTCAGGGGACTAACCCGGTCTCAGCGATGGTCGTCTTCATTGATGGCAAGCCTGCACGAAAAGAGTATCGTAAATATAAGGTTCGTACGGTAGTGGGTGCGGATGATTATGGAACGATGCGAGAGGTCATTCGGCGGCGATATGAACGGGTATTAAAGGAGAATCTTCCGATACCGGATCTTATTGTAGTCGATGGAGGGAAAGGGCAAATCTCCTCTGCTATTGATATTCTGGAGAATGAGCTGGGATTATTCATTCCGGTCTGCGGCCTTGTTAAGGATGATAAGCATAAGACGGCTCAGCTTTTGGTTGGAGATCCGCCAGAGCCTGTCGCGCTAGCCCGGGATAGTCAGGAATTTTACCTTTTGCAACGGATTCAGGATGAGGTCCATAGGTTCGCGATCACCTTCCACCGTGAGCAGCGCGGGAAGTCCATGGTTACCTCCAAGCTGGACTCTATACCTGGTATTGGTGAGAAGCGCCGTAAAGCGCTGCTAAAGCATTTCGGATCGCTTAAGAAAATTAAAGAAGCCTCCGTGGATGATTTCCGTACACTTTCTATTGGAGAAAAGCTGGCAAGACAAATTCTTGATGCGCTCAAGGATGAAGAGCCAACCTCATAGCAATGGTGACAAAAGAAAAAGGGGATCACAGCAGCGATTAAAGCTGCTATGATCCCCTTTTTTTAATTTCATTATGTCTTCAAATTAGTTTAAATCAAAGAAGACGGCTCCACCGGCTTAGGCTTCTGCGGTGGATTAAATCGATAGACGATGTAAGCGACTATGAACGGCATAATAATCGCGAAGATACCCGCGCCTACATTTACGCTCTCCTTCATAAAGATCAGCGTAGCGCCCATCAGGATGCTGTCAAACACGACGTGGCTGAACATGACAGCAATAAATCCGTAACGAAGGAAAATATAACTGAACAGCAGCCCGATTACGGTCAGCTCAATGGGACGGGAGCTGATGGGATAGATCGGATATAACGTATGGCCAAACGCCCAAACCAGTGTGGTGATCAAGCAAGCAACAAAAGTGTTCCGGAATACCTTTTTCAGCATAGGAATTCCGAAAAAGCGATAAATGGCTTCCTCAGATAAACCAGCGAGCCATGCGACGATAGGCAAAAGCCAAGCATATCTCATGTTATAAGGAGATTGGGTGGCGTCTGTAGTGGACCAATTGTGCAAGGTAAACGATAATATGATGAACATAACCGTCTGCACCCCTAGCAGAACGAAAGCCCAGATGTATCCAGCCCGGATACTATCCAATACATATTGTCCATAGCCGGGCTCTTTGGCGCGGGGCCAAGGGTTCATGCCTTCCTCTTTTCGCCATAGGCCATTGCCGCCCACTAAAGAGAAGTAGAGCAAGGAGGACATCAGCAGGCTGTACAAGGCATAAATGATAAACATAATGACAGAGGTAATCTGTGCTTCTAGCCCTTCGCCCGTAGATTCAGGCAGCATATTATAGGTGCTGATCATCATGATTACAAAATAGGCTGAGCTCAGGAATACTCCACGTTTAAAGGAAGTGTGCTCTCTTCTAAGAATACTGTAGACGAGTGCCAGAATTCCTAAAATCAGTGTGGGTATACCGTAACCGAATAATGTTAGCTTTTCCGCTAAAGAAGTCTGTCCTTGTACGTAGGAGGTATGCCAAGCCGGTGCAGTGAAGCCGGCATTAAAGCTGGATACCTGCTCTCCACTGAAATCAAAATAATAGTGCAATAAGGATTCGCCGACCTGAACAGTACTATCCGTATACACTAGCCCATGGCTTCCTGTATTCGATTCAATTTGTAGCTTGGCAGGATTTACTTCCCATTCCTGAAGCCAAGGACGAGCAAGATTCTCCTTCTGCGCTAGAGTGAGGTCAGCTCCCTTGTCCTCTTTTGCACCAACGGAAGCGATGCCTGACCCCTCTTCAGAGGCAACTTTTGCAGCCTTTGAGAAAGCGACAATCTTACCGTTATACATATTGAGGTCAACAATGATTTGCGGCTCTTGCTCCGCTGACGGAGTAAGCGTTGCACGAAAGACATCAAAAGGATATTTTTGATCCAATTTTTTCTTGGTGTAGTCCTCCACAAGCTTCTCGCGAGACATATAACCATAAAAGGAAGAGTCCGTCTCGTAAAGTACATTCCATTGATCGTTTGGTGCTTCGGTGTAGTTGAGCTTTTGTTCTGCAAATAATATGGCTTGGTCACGGGCTTCTGCCTTGCTAATGACGGTGGTATCTTCACCTGTAGGGCTACTAAGCAGTGAAGGGGAAATCTGAAACATAATAAATAGAATAAGACCGATAATGCCCGAGATGATGAGCCTCTTGGAGAGGGCACGTTGCTGTAAGGGCTGGCCGACGGGATTCATGTAACGCCTCCTTGTTATGTACTGACAATGTTATGTTCCATTATAGTATTAGTGCCTGGTTGGTTACAAAAAACATTATATGTTCTTTTTATGGGTAATAGAGATAGTATAGAATAGCCATGTGAATTTATACCATGAATTTTATCGTGTTCATTTCAGCATGAATGGTGAGAATCGGTGTAATTGCAGGGAAAACACGGAAAAGTGATGAGAAAAGGCACTCCTTTTGATGCAGTCTCTTTAAACCGCATTTTTTCATGTGAATGAGCATTAATTGTGTCTTTGTGAATTCACTAAATAACGTATATAATTTGTATGCAATTGTATAGTAGCCGAATTTCTGGTGAAAACGGGGGAACCATAAGAAGTGATGAAAAGTGGAGTGTACACGATAAATGGCACTTTCATCAGGGGTGAATTTCGTTCTAGGAACGAATAGGGCAGCCTGCATAGTCCGAATCCGTCAGCTAACCTCGTAGGCTAATTTACTGCAGGAACCAAGTCAGCATTGGTTTTCCAGTGCTTTTTTTGTTGGAATTTTTGATAAGAAGGTGAGCAAATGGCTTCACAGTTTCGTAGGATTTCTGAATTTAAGTTTCTAAAGCTCTCGCCGCCGCAGATACTGGTGCTGGGTTTTGCATCGATTATTTTGATAGGGGCCTTGCTGCTTATGCTCCCCATCTCAAGCACAAGCGGGAATTCCGTGAAATTTATTGATGCATTATTTACTTCAACTTCGGCAACCTGTGTAACAGGGCTTGTTGTGCTGGATACCGGAACTTCGTTCACGATTTTTGGGAAAACCGTAATTATGATCCTAATCCAGATCGGCGGCTTAGGTTTTATGACCATGGCCACTCTATTTTCACTGGTGTTAAAGCGTAAAATATCTTTGCGGGACAGGCTAATCCTACAGGAAGCCATGAATCAAGGCTCTATGGAAGGAATTGTGCGACTGATCCGGAGAGTCCTTATATATTCTCTTGTCATAGAAGGCTGTGCCGCTTTGCTGCTGTCTATTCGCTGGGCTTTTGATATGCCGTTGGGAAAAGCGATTTATTATGGCATATTTCATGCGGTGTCTATGTTTAATAATGCGGGGTTCGATATTTTTGGGGATTTTCGCAGTTTAACTGATTACGTATATGATCCGCTTGTGAATATTATTGTGATGTTTCTGATTGTCTCCGGCGGGATTGGTTTTATTGTAATGTCAGATCTGGTGGAGTTTCGGGTAACCCGCAGGCTGTCTCTACATAGTAAAGTTGTCCTGTCCACCAGTACAGGGCTGATTCTGATCGGAGCTCTGGTTATTTTTATATTCGAGTTTACTAACACTCGTACCCTGGGTTCACTGAATTTTGGCGGTAAAATATTATCGGCCTTCTTTCAATCCGTTTCTCCCCGTACGGCTGGCGCGAACACAGTTGATATTGCTGGACTTCGGCAGGCTACACAATTTTTTATAGTGATTCTTATGTTTATTGGTGCTTCTCCGGGCTCAACGGGCGGCGGGATCAAGACAACAACCTTTACGATGATGATTGGTGCTGTAATTGCTATGCTGCGTGGACGGGAAGATGTTGTGTTGTTCCGTTATCGGCTGGCTCAGGAGCGCATCTACAAGGCATTAACGATCACGCTGCTGGCTTTGTTGTTAATCGCCTCTGTGTCGATGATACTCTCCACAACTGAAGACAGTAATTTCTTGGCAATCTTGTTTGAGACGACCTCCGCCTTTGCTACGGTAGGACTGACTATGGGGCTAACTCCGGAACTGTCAGCGATCGGTAAGATTCTACTCTGTCTGACGATGTTTGCAGGTCGGCTAGGTCCACTAACCTTAGCGTATGCACTCGGTCCCAAACAGGGTAAACCATTGTATAAGTATCCGGAAGGTAAAATAATTATTGGATAGGAGTTAATTAGAAATGAAAGCACAGCAATTTGTAGTAATCGGCTTAGGTCGCTTCGGTTCAAGCCTGGCGCTTGAGCTGATGGAAATGGGCTACGAGGTGCTCGGCATTGACCACCATGAAGAACGCGTGGAGGAAATGAGCGATCAGTTGACGCATACGGTAGTAGCAGATGCTACAGATGAGGGGATTATGCGCTCGCTTGGTGTACGGAACTTTGATTGTGGGATTGTTGCGATTGGTGACAATATGGAGAGAAGCATTCTGGCGGCCATTTTGTTGAAGGAGATTGGAGTCAAGCAAGTGGTGGCTAAGGCAATCTCCATCCTTCATGGCCGCGCACTGTCGCGGCTGGGGGTTGATCGGGTTATTTTTCCGGAGCGGGATATGGGGATTCGTGTGGCACACCAGCTGGTGACGCCCAATTTGCTGGATTATATTGAACTGTCCAAGGATTATAAAATTGTCGAGCTGACCGTACCGTCCTGCATGAACGGCAGAAGCTTGTCTGATTTAAACACAAGAGCTAAATATGGCTGCAGTATTGTTGCCCTAAATAGGGAAAGTGGAATAATCGTCGCTCCAACTGCCCATGATTATTTGAGTGAAGGCGATGTTATGGTACTCATTGGTCCTAATGAAAGTATTGACCGTTTTGAGAGTGAAGTTGTGAACCAAGAATCATAGGAAAAGAAGCTGACTCAAAAGTAGTGAATTCTACTTGGGGGCAGCTTCTTTTTTATGGAGTAAAGAGTAGGAAACGTAATGGATTTTACTATGCCATATGACTATAGACCACGCGTAGTGTTCTAAGATATTGGTTTGGGCGGTGGATGATTTGTTAGGTGTGATATTCGTACGGCTGTAGTAGATGATTTGTGGTATCTGTGACGGTGGAATATGGGCGATATGCGTTCTTTGTTTGTACGATGTATAGAGTGGGTGTGAACTAATTAGGGAAAACCTCCCTAAAAATAGCCGCTATTCGCTCTAAATGAACGACATTAGGGAATTCCTCCCTAATAAACAGAGGGATTCCTTTATTAGTTACTGAATCAGCCGAAAATTAGGGAAGTTTTCCCTAATTTTAAGTCTGTTGAACAGAAATCTCTAAATTTCAGGGAGAAATTCCCTAATTACGCTATAAGTGCTTCACTTATTGCCTCATCTGGAGATCACTAGGTGCGCACCTTGATTCATTTGGTCCGGCTTTACTGCTCACGTTCTGTCAGAAACATCTCTTCGGTAACTTGCACCAGACTGCGAGCCGCCGTGCTCATGCTTCCATCGTCACGGTAAATCAGGCAGGTGGTCCTTTGAGTCTGCTCCAGCTCCTTGATATGTAAGGACACCAGCCCGCCGCCGTTCAGCAGCTCTGGACGCAGATAAGACTTTGGCAGTAACGCAGCCGCTTTGACAGTCGGAAGCAGCCGCACGATGGCTTCGAAGGAGTCAATCTCCATACGCACATCGGGATCAATCCCGCAGCGCTGGAATAGATCGTCCGTCAGACGCCGGTACCAGGTCCCCTTTGAGAAGAGAATCATAGGCAGCCGGGATAGATGATCCATGGTTAGCTTGGAAGATAAATTTAAAGGATGCTGCTCTGAGACGACCAGTCGCAGTTGATCCTCAAACAGAGAAATGCAGCGTAACCCGGGTTCTTGAATAGAGGAAGCGATCAGACCTACATCTGATTTTCCCTCACTAACTGAGGATACGATCTCATGCGTTCGGCCTGTGATCAGCTTCAGCTCTGCAGTCGGATATTTATCCATATAAGCGTTTACCAGCGGCGGAAGCGTGGTCTGCAGAGAGGTAAGACTAGCCCCCAAGGTGACAAGCCTTGGCTCCCCCTCTTTGAATTTAGAAAGGGCTTCCAGAAACTTGGAACGCTGCTGCCGTTGTTCAAGCGCATAGGAATAAGTGAGACGCCCAACCTCGGTTAACTCCAGTCGTTTGCCATAACGATTAAACAGTGCGACCCCCAGACGTTCCTCGAGTTTAGAAATTTTGCGAGACAAGGCGGGCTGGGATAGATTGAGCTGGCGTGAGGCCCGGTTTAAGCTGGAATGTTCCACAACTGCTGCAAAAACATCTAAATCGTCAAACATAATTGAGTTCCTCTCCTAATGCGATGTACGATCAGTAGTGATGAAATTCATAGCCGTAAGAGTAACTGTTCTTATTACATAAGGAAAATCAGGTTATGTCGGAAAATGTTGTTTTGCTAAATGAGAATTATTATCATATAAAATCTATTCTTATGCGTTTATTGTATAACGTTTAATAATTAGATTGCAATTCCCTTATAAGCGAAAAAAGAGTAACATGAAAAGTGACACAAGATATTCACATTTTGTGAAAAATAAAACTAAGTCCGGTAAACTCTAGGATAACGGTAAATTAAGGAATTATGTCATTGGATTGTCAACGTTATCCTGTGTCAAATGTAGTTCCGGCGGTGAATACCCATTAATGAAAACGCTGTTTTAATCGGAAAGGGGTTACTTTGTATGAAAGGATTTTATTCCAGAAAGATTCATTCCTTGCTAGGCGTTATCCCACTTGGAGCCTTCTTCATTGAGCACATGATGACGAATTTTGCGGCTGTAGAGGGTGGCGCTTCCGGTTTCACTGACAGCGTGTTATGGCTGAACAGCCTGCCGCTCGTCTTCTTCCTGGAATTGTTCGGTATATGGCTTCCTCTGCTGTACCATGGGGTATACGGACTTTATATTGCGTATCAATCCAAGCCGAACTTGAACCGTTTCAACATTGAAAGAAACTGGCGTTACACCCTGCAACGGATTACAGGTATTGTTACCTTCATCTTTATCGTCTGGCACTTGTTCCAAACACGGGTTCAGGTGGCAGTGGGTAATGTGGAGCACGAAGAATTAGGCGGTCTGATGCATGATATCGTGACTCAGCCACTTCTGCTGACACTGTATATTATCGGTATCGTTGCTGCATGCTTCCACTTCTCGAACGGTCTCTGGTCTTTCTTGATCAGCTGGGGAATTACCGTAGGTCCACGTGCACAGCGGGTATCTTCTTACCTCTGTCTTGGCATATTTGTATTAGTAACTTTCATGTTCCTGATTTCGCTGGTTACTTTCCGTGACAGTGAATTTCAAACCGCAGCAACCATTGCCCAGTCCATAAAGACCTTCATTTAATTTAAGAATCCTTTCTGATATTTTCGATAAAAGGAGTGAACTATCATGGCAACATCCGATATCATTATCGTGGGCGGCGGCCTGGCCGGCCTGATGGCTACCATCAAGGCAGCGGAAGCCGGTGCGCATGTCCATTTATTCTCATTAGTTCCTGTAAAAAGATCACACTCCGTATGTGCGCAAGGCGGCATCAATGGCGCTGTAAATACCAAAGGTGAGGGCGACTCCCCTTGGGAGCATTTTGATGACACCGTCTATGGCGGTGACTTTTTGGCGAATCAGCCGCCGGTTAAGGCAATGTGTGAAGCTGCGCCAGGTATCATTCACCTTATGGACCGGATGGGCGTTATGTTCAACCGTACGCCGGAAGGCCTGCTCGACTTCCGTCGTTTCGGCGGAACGAAGCGGCACCGTACAGCTTTTGCCGGCGCGACAACAGGCCAACAGCTGCTGTACGCGTTGGATGAGCAGGTGCGCCGCTGGGAAGCTGAAGGTCTCGTAACTAAACGCGAGAACTGGGAGTTCCTTTCAGCTATCATCGACGACGAAGGTGTATGCCGTGGCATCAGTGCCCAAAATCTTAAGACGATGGAGATTGAGACTTTTCCTGCGGATGCTGTTATTTTGGCAAGCGGCGGGCCGGGTATTATTTTTGGCAAAACAACGAACTCCGTTATTAATACAGGGACAGCCGCAAGTGCGGTATACCAACAGGGCGTACATTATGCCAACGGAGAATTTATCCAGATTCACCCAACGGCTATTCCGGGAGATGACAAGCTCCGCCTGATGTCGGAATCGGCACGTGGCGAAGGCGGCCGTATCTGGACTTATAAAGACGGGAAACCGTGGTATTTCCTCGAAGAAAAATATCCGTCCTACGGTAACTTGGTGCCGCGCGATATTGCTACACGTGAAATTTTTAATGTGTGTGTGGATCAAGGGCTGGGCATTAATGGCGAGAACATGGTGTATTTGGACCTCTCTCATAAGGATCCGAAAGAGCTGGACGTGAAGCTTGGCGGGATTATTGAAATTTACGAAAAATTCATGGGGGATGATCCCCGTAAAATACCAATGAAGATTTTCCCGGCTGTGCACTATTCTATGGGCGGCATGTGGGTTGATTACAATCAAATGACGAACGTTCCTGGTCTTTTTGCAGCCGGAGAATGTGAATATCAATATCATGGAGCGAACCGCCTAGGTGCCAACTCACTGGTATCTGCTATTTACGGCGGTATGGTCGCAGGACCAAAGGCTGTTGAATACATTAAAGGCCTGAAGAAATCATTGCAGGATATCTCTTCATCTGTATTCGATAGCTTCCACAAAAAGCAAACGGACAAATATGAGTCTCTGTTAGCGATGTCTGGGACAGAGAATGCTTATGTGATCCATAAGGAACTGGGCGAATGGATGACCGCCAATATGACCGTGGTGCGGCACAATCCGAAGCTGGAAGCGACCATTGGCAAAATCAAAGAGCTTAAGGAGCGTTATCGCAAGATCAATATGAATGATGCATCGCGCTGGAATAACCAAGGTGTGGCCTTCACTCGCCAGCTCTGGAATATGCTTGAGCTGTCCGAAGCGATGACACTTGGAGCGCTTATGCGGAATGAGAGCCGTGGTGCACATTACAAACCGGAATTCCCGAATCGTAATGATGAGGAGTTCTTGAAGACCACAAAAGCAGCCTGGACTGCAGAGGGTCCACAAATCTCCTACGACGAAGTGGATGTCTCGCTGATTCCTCCACGGGTACGCGATTATTCGAAGGATTAATGCTTTCCAGTAACAGAATAGCTTGCGAGGCAAGCTTCATGAAATAAAATCAGGCAATTTTAGGAGGGAACCATTATGGCGGAAACAGCTGCAGCTCCCAAAAACGTAAAGTTTATCATCACCCGCCAGGACGATCCACAAAGTTCATCGTATGTCGAGGAGTTTGAACTTCCTTATCGTCCAGGTATGAATGTGATCAGTGCTTTGATGGAAATTCAGCGTAACCCTGTGAATGCCAAAGGTGACAGCACAGTTCCCGTATGCTGGGATTCCAACTGTTTAGAAGAAGTGTGCGGAGCTTGCTCCATGGTGATTAATGGCAAACCCCGCCAAGCCTGCGCTGCACTTATAGACAATCTGGAGCAGCCTGTACGCATTGAGCCTATGAAGACATTTCCGGTGGTGCGTGACTTAGTCATTGACCGTACCCGGATGTTCAATGCGCTAAAACGGGTGAAAGCATGGATTCCGATTGACGGTACGTACGATCTTGGACCGGGACCGCGGATGCCGGAGAAAAAACGGCAGTGGGCCTATGAATTATCCAAATGTATGACCTGTGGCGTATGTTTGGAGGCTTGCCCGAATGTCAACGAAAAGACGGATTTCATCGGACCGGCAGCCATTTCTCAAGTACGTCTGTTCAATGCTCACCCTACAGGTGAAATGAACGCTGACGAAAGATTGGACGCTCTGATGGAGGATGGCGGGATCGATGGCTGTGGTAACTCACAGAACTGTGTGCGCGCTTGTCCAAAGGGGATTCCTCTTACGACATCCATTGCAGAAATAAACAAGCAAACAACAAAGCATATGTTCAAACGTTGGTTAGGTGTGTAATTAATAGTACCGCCAAATGTTTATCTATTGAGCTATCCTCAAAGTGGATTCCATTCGCTGGGGGTAGTTTTTTTTATGTGGTTAAGACTCTCTTATCTGCTTGTGGCGGGAAAGTCTTGCAGGGCTGGAGCAGGTTCAGAACATTGACCAATTTATGCTATAATATCCATTGTTAACGTAATGTTAGCTGTGGAACAAGGAGGAATAATCGTGATTTGTCGGGAGCAAGATGGAGCAATTGTAATGGTTAAGCAGCATGATCACGGGAAACTTGCCGGAGAGCTGGCCATTGGGTTCAAAGAGCAGCATGTGCCAACTGAAGGACGCCGGGAAGAGGTTCTGTGGGCAGTAGCGCAGCATGATAGGGGCTGGATTGATCTGGATGAGACCCCTTTCTGGAATGATGCGGAGCAAGCACCCTACACCTTTATTGATTTTCCTGTAGTGCCTAAGTTGACCTTTTATAAGCGTGGATTAGATGAGATCGAGGAACACACACCGTACGGAGCGTTGCTGTGCAGCTTGCATTTTGAACGGCTTATTAAGATAGCGGGACTCGATTATCCAGAACTTACTTTATATCAAGAACATGAAGAGGAGCGCAGAGCACGTATCCATCGGGAACTTGAAGCTTCTAAGCCTATTGGGGAAGATGAGCTGTATTATGATGCCCGTCTTTTAGAATTCTGCGATGATCTGTCCTTGTATTTGGCCTTAAATGAGCCGGGGTGTCCGAAATCAGAGGAGCATCCATGGTGGCGTGAAGGGTTCTCAGGTACTGAAGATTTCAGTTTTACGTCAGGTCGTGTCATCACAGCGGAGTGGCAGGATAAGTCAACGTTAATGCTTGAACCGTTTCCTTTTGAAAAAACGCTGGAAGTAGCATTTATGCTGAGACGAGTTGAAAAATCAGAAATCGCAAAAAAAGGGATTGCACGCGCTTACAGCGAAACTCCGGAGAAAGAATGCCGGATTGTTCTAACTGCCCGAAATAATATATAAGTTATTATTTGGACCGTCTGTTTTTCGGGGAAAAGGTAAAGAAAGGAGAATCTCCCTATGAAGATACAATCGTCTGGGGCTTCTCCCAATAAGAATGGCGATAAGATCCACAAGGACACCTCTAAGGGGCGTTCTGGTGGCGAGTCTACAATTACCCGCCGGCAGTTCCTGACTCGGAGTGCGGCTGCTGTAATCGGCGCAGGATTGCTTACAAGCGGATATGCATGGCAGGGAGAGCCGAACTGGATTGAGGTCACTAAGCTGGACTTGCGCTTTAAGGAGCTTCCTTCCGCTTTTTCAGGGATGAAGCTTGTCCATTTCAGTGATACGCATCTCGGATTTAATAAGGATGCCAGGGATCTGGCCCGACTCGCTAAACATATAAGCAAAGCTGAACCGGATCTTATTTGCTTCACGGGTGACATTGTGGACAGCGATCCTGAGGATCTTGTTGAAGCCGTACCGGTGCTGGCAGCGTTAAGTGCGCCATTGGGGAAATTTGCGATATTAGGCAATCATGATTACAAGAATACCCAGCTGGTTACCGAGCTGCTGGAGTCTGCGGGCTTCCGGGTGCTAAGGAATAAATCCTACCTTCTAAAAAGAGGCGGGGCAGTCATGGCGGTTACGGGTCTGGATGATTTGTTACACGGTAAACCTGACCCAGCGAAAGCCATTACTGGTGTTCCTGAAGGAACTTTTAACATCCTTTTGATGCATGAGCCGGATTATGCGGATACCGCACAGGCCTATTCATTCGATCTACAGCTTTCCGGGCACAGTCATGGCGGACAAATTCGCCTGCCCTTTATAGGTGCGCCATTTACGCCTTATGGATCGCTTAAATACATAAATGGATTGTATTATACAGAAGACAAAGCCATGCCTGTGTATGTGAATAGAGGGTTTGGAGAGACATACATGCCATTTCGGTTATTGTGTAGGCCAGAATTAACGGTTCTGACGCTGCATCGGTCCATGAGCTGATTAGGCTGGAATTTTAGCTGCACGGAAGGGGAGAGAAGATGAGCACCTATGGAGCAGTGTTGTTAGAGACACAACATGGTTTAGCGGTTGATCTGAGGCTGATCATGCCTGAGGATGTTTTAGCTTTGCGGCAGCTGCTTTCCCATCCAGATGTGCAGCGCCATATTCTAGTACGCTCCGGCCCTGGATCAGCATCTGCCCAGGTGGAGAAGCTGGTAAACCGGATGTTATTTGCCTTCGATCCTTGTGCGCTGCATGCCGGGATCTATTTAAAGGGGCAGCAGCGGTTGATCGGTATAGTGGCTTTGCAGAATTGGAACCGCCGTGAGGGCACAGCTACCTTAGGATATATGCTGGACCCGGCATGGTGGGGATGCGGGCTGGCGACGGAAGCCGTGGGTTTGTTTTTGAACTATAGTGTTCATACCCTTGGGATAACAAGGATCGAAGGACGCTGCACAGGAGATAATATTAGATCGGAACGTGTGATGCTCAAGAATGGTATGAAGCTGGAGCGGGTGATGCCCAAAGTCGGATCCTTGGACGATGTAATGAAAGTATTCACATTGTTACACAAATGAAATAATGCCGTTATCAAACTCTAACAGTGTGCGGTTAAACTAAGTACATGACCCCCTTTTAAAAATATACTGCTTTGGGACCCGATGATTCGGGTCCATTTTTTTTGTTTGAAAAGAGTAGCGTAAGTGATTGGCAGTACCGAATCCGATCGTTTATGATTAACATACTATGGAGTGGAATGACCAAGGAGGCGTAACATTTTGAATGAAGTGGTACAAACATTAAAAAATCATCGTTCTTTCCGGCAATATTCAGACCAGCCTGTGGAGCCAGAGAAGCTACAAACAATGATTGAATCGGCTCAAGCCGCACCGTCATGGGTTCATGGACAGCAGGTATCGATAATCGCCATCAAAGATCCTGCGCGTAAGCAGCAGCTTTCAGTTTTGTGCGGAAATCAGAAGCATGTAGCGGCAGCACCGGTTTTTTTGGTGTTTTGCATGGATTTTTATAGAGCTAAAGTAGCTAGTGAGCTGGAAGGCAAGTCTTTTGAAGCCGTAAAAGATGTGGATGCGCTTTTGGTTGGAGCTACAGATGTGGGAATCTCATTGTCTAACGCGATTGCAGCGGCGGAATCCATGGGACTGGGCATCATTCCTATTGGGGGTGTGCGCCGCAACACAGCAGGTGTGATTGAATTGCTGAAGCTGCCGGAGTACGTATTTCCTGTCGTCGGTCTCTGCGTGGGATACCCAGCGGAGGAGGTTTCTCAGAAGCCGCGGCTGCCGCTGGAAGCTATATTTCATGAGGAGCAATACAATCCGGACGTACAAGGCCTCCTGGAGGCGTATAATCAAACCCACCGTGAATTCTTGCAGCAGCAGGGGATGACGGAGAGAGATTGGACCAATACGATTGCTCATTTTTATGAGATCAACCCGGAATATGGAGATGCGAAACGTACGCTGAAACAACAAGGCTTTAGCTGTGATAATCTGTAAATAAACAAAAAAATGCACCAAGCTGAGATTGGTTTAACGGAGGGTGAACCTTGCCCCTAAACCAATAACGCTTGGTGCATTATTCAATTTCTACCTTAAACGCTTACCGTCCTTACAGGAACATTGAAGGCGTTTAGGCTTGATTACAGAGAAACTTTGACTTTTTGGCGCTGCTTGTAATAAACCCAGTGTGTAAAGCCTATTGCTTTGAGCTGTGCAGCTACCGCATCACGATCCTCAGCGACCCGGGACGGCTTATGTGCATCCGAACCGAAACTAACCTCTACGCCAAAATGTAGTGCCCGCTCCAGAATATCTTCAGAGGGATACCAGCCGCCGACCAGCTTAGTTCCACCTGAGGTATTGATTTCGATGGCCACGCCACATTCACTGATTACACGCAGACAATCGTCAATCGGCTGAGGTGCAGGAATTTCGGAAAAAGCAGGATAATTTCCCTTCATCGCATCAATGTGTCCGAGTATTTGGAACATACCACTGCGTGCGGAATCAGCAATCAACCGGTAATATTCAGACTTCACGCGGATCTTCTCATTTTTGCTAAGGTTTTTCCAGCGCCCTTTGTTAAAAATGCTGACTCCACCAACACTATGTACCGATCCAATCACATAATCAAAAGGGTAGGCCGATAATGTCTTGCGGTATATCTCAGCATGTTCGGGGAAGTAATCTGATTCAATGCCTAACAGTACGTCGATAACGCCTTCGTACTCTTTTTTGAGGGAGAGAACATCATCTACATAATTAGCAAATTCGGATTTAGCCATTGCGATTTTGGGAAAAGCCTGATCGGATGGATCTCCGAAATAAGGAGTATGATCGGAAATACCTATAACGCCCAATCCAGCGGCAATCCCAGCTTCGATATAATCCCTAATCGTTCCGTCAGCATGGCCACAGCGGAAATGATGGGTGTGTAAATCAAATTTCATCAAGAACATCTCCTTTAAACAAGGTTATGCAATCAGCTCAGAAGTAATCGGTTCCACTTTGTGGTTGGGATTTATTCAGACCCGATAAATTGGGTTTCTGGCATGCCTTTAAGATCGCTTAGGAACTGCCTCATAGCAGAGTTTACGTATTTGCCTGATTTTGTGATCACGCCAACAGGATGGGTGACTTCCAGCTCAATAATTGGCACGATTTTGAGGGTGCCGGCTCGAACCTCAGCAGTAACTGACTGCTTGGAAATAATGGCGGCGCCCAAATCGAGCTCGACCATCCGTTTCACTTCCTCGCTGCTGGTCAGCTCCATAATGACCTGAGGTTGAATGCCATGTTTGTTCAGAACCTCATCTGCAAATTTACGGCCCACTGTATCTGGTGAGAGCAGAATCAGCGGGGTTTTGCTTAAGGCTTCTATCCCAGCGGTCTTCACTTGAGCGAGAGGGTGTCTGGGAGAGACCACCAGTTCGAAGGTATCATAATACAAAATGGAAGTAGACATGCCCGGGCTACGTCCAATTAAATAACCGATGCCGACATCAACAATGCCGTTTTCGACATGCTGATAAATTTGTGATGAGGACATAGAAGAAATTGATGTTTTGATATGGGGGAACTGGTCTTTAAAATAAGATAGAATACGCGGTAAAATTTGAATGGCGATTGAGGTAGTTGTGCCTAGAACTATATGACCTTGGGGATTTTCATCAAGATCTGCAAGCCGTTCCTTAAGTTCCTCGACAATCCTCACTATTTGTTCCGCATGCTCCAGAAAAACAGTCCCTCTATCCGTTAATGTAACAGGCTGGTTTCGGTCAACCAGCTGAGTCTTGAACTCTTCTTCAAGGCTCTTAATCTGTGCTGAAACCGCTGGTTGGGTCAGATTAAGCAGTTCTCCGGCCTTGCGAAAGCTCATCGTTTTGGAAATTGTTATTAGTGTCTCCAGCTGGCTGATGTTCATGGAATACCTCCTTTGGACCATCGAATTGGATGTGTAATTGCGTTAATATCTTACGTTCCACGTTGGCATTTGTTTAAATTATAGGAGATAATACCCGGCAGAGCAATGTTGCTGCGTAAACTATCTTGGGTTTGAATTCGACATATGCATTAATTTTTGCTGAATTGTGCCGATATATAAAGTATAATATATCCATATTGCTTGGGACTTTTGGTATATGACCAAAGCACGATAAAGGGGGAGACTAGACATTCATGAAAGCAGAAGTAATTAATCCGTTTCTAGAGTCTGCACGGACTGTTATAGAACAAGTAATTCAGGTCTCGCCTTCTACGGGGAGTTTAGGGATTAAAGAAATTGAACTGATCGATAATCATATATGGATTCAAGTAGGGATGACAGGCCAACTGAGCGGAAATATTATATTTGGTATCGCGGAGCAGGTAGCCTTGCGAATGGTATCGATTATGATGGGTGGCTTTGTGATCACCGAGATGGATGAGATGGGTCAAAGTGCAATTTCAGAGCTGAGCAATATGATCAGTGGGAATGCCAGTACCATTCTATATAATCAAGGTGTTTCGGTGGATATAAGTCCTCCTCAGATTATGAAGATGGAAAGCATGTCTTTTATGCCTCGTAAAGCGCTTAGTATTCCGTTGTTGATGGATGGGGTTGGAGAGATGGATATTCAGGTGATGATCTCTTAGGCAAGAGTTAGGAGCTGAAATACTTTTCATGGTACTCAAAGATAAGGTTGTTGTGATTACAGGAGCGTCCAGCGGCATTGGTGCATTAACGGCACAGATGCTTAGTAAAAAGGGGGCAATCCCTGTCTTGGTAGCACGTTCCGAAGCGAAGCTGAAAGAAACAGCGACCGGTATCCCGGGCGTTTTTGGACTGTATACCTGTGATGTAACAGATGCTGAGGGTGTTCAGAAGACGTTCGCACAAATTTTGGCCGCATATGGCAGAATTGATATTTTGCTAAATAACGCAGGGTACGGCAAATTTGCTGCTTTTACGGAGATGGAGCCTCATGAATTTGACGATATGATGGATGTTAACTACATGGGGATTGTCCGGTGCACAAAGGCTGTTGTTCCACATATGCTGGAGCGGGGAAGCGGCCAGATTGTAAATGTGGCTTCCATGGCAGGGAAGATAGGCACAGCCAAATCCGTAGCCTACACAGCTACCAAACATGCTGTTCTCGGATTCACAAATGCGCTCCGTCAGGAGCTGCGGAAGAGTGGAATTATCGTCTCGGCTGTGAACCCGGGGCCTATCGCCACCGATTTTTTCAAAACGGCAGACCCGTCTGGCAATTATGAGAAGAGTGTAGCCCGGATGATGATGACCCCAGAGCATGTATCTTCTAAGATCGTTAAGGTTATGGAGACCGGCAAAGAAGAGCTCGATCTTCCGGGTCTGGCAGGGTTTGGCATACGGCTTTACGGGCTGTTTCCTCGCCTGGCGGACAAGCTTACTTATAATGCGATGAACAGAAAATAGACCCTGTTGTCAGCTTTATTGGCCTTCCATTTGGTGGAGAGGCCTTTTTGGCATATAATGAAGATATTATCTCAAGCGAAAAGGATGAATTACACTTATGAATAAAGCTTCTTTTGCGGCTATCGGCATTCAGGAAGACCTCATTGCCCGGTTGTCGGAATTCGGCATTAACGCTCCATCCCCGGTACAAGAGCAGACAATACCGCTTCTACTAGAGGGAAGAGATGTTATTGCAGCTTCCCAGACTGGAACGGGTAAGACGCTGGCCTATCTATTGCCGCTGCTTCAAACGATTAATCCGGAGCAGAAGGTGGTCCAAAAGCTGGTGCTCGCCCCTACACAGGAGCTGGCGATGCAAATCTTACGCGAGGCGGAGCGTTATGGCGAACAGCGCGGAATCCGAGTTATGGGTCTTATTGGCGGGGCCGCAATCAAACGCCAGATTGACAAGCTGCGTGAGCATCCACAGCTAGTTGTGGGAACACCTGGGCGGATCCGCGAGCTGATTGGACTTCGTAAATTGAAGATGCATGAAGTCAGTACTATTGTTCTGGATGAGGCGGACCAAATGTTCCAGCTTAGCGGAGCTGGCGAAGTCACAAAAATTGTCAGCAGTGCGCTGCGTTCACGCCAGCTTGTTATGCTGTCGGCAACAATCGGACCAGAGACGAAAGCGCTGGCTAATCGCGAAATGAAGAACCCGGCAGAGGTTGGGATTGCTCCAGGTGTAATGACTGCTGAAAGTTTGGAGCATCATTATGTTGTTGCTGAAGAGCGTAACAAAATGGACATGCTGCGCCGGGTGATTCGCCATTACAATCCCGATAAAGCGATTGTGTTCGTGAATGCTACAGACGATATTGCCGAGGTTGAGGCTAAGCTGAATCATCTTGGGCTTACTGCGGCAGCACTTTACGGAGATGCCGATAAGGTAACGCGCAGCAATGTATTAAAAGGTTTCCGGGAAGGCAAATTTCGTGTGCTTGTTGCCAGTGACGTAGCTGCCAGAGGACTGGATATTGAGAATCTTTCTTTGGTAGTTAGCTACGATCCTGCTTTTGATTCTGAACATTATGTACACCGTGCAGGCCGTACCGGACGGATGGGACGCCGCGGCTTATCTGTAACAATTGTTACAGAGCAACAGACCTTTATCATGCGGAAATTCGCCCGCGAATTGGATATTGCGCTTGAGGAGCGGGAGATGGTCGGCGGTAAGGTGCTTGCAGCAGATGAAGCGCGCAGCGCTTTGCACAATGGACGGGGACGGAGTAGTGAAGGCAGTGGGCAACGCCGTGATGGATCCGCTCCACGCAGCGGCAAGCCACCTGTAAGCACATCTGGAGCCTCCAATGTTCAGTCGCCATCCGTTGGAGCAGGTACACCGCCTGCCAAAAGAATGGCTACGATTAACACAAGTGAAACAACAAGCGGAGAACAACAGCGCGATCCACAGCGCAGCGCGAATCCTTCTGCGGGAGCACGCGGAGATGCGACTCCTGCACGGAGCAAACGCAGCAGCAATGCGGAACGTGAGAAGAACCGTAAAAATAAAGGAGCTCCAAAGTGGTTGAAAGACAAAACTCCGAGAGGTGACGGTCAATGAATAATGCTCCCGTATTGCAAATTACGGGTCTCAGTGGTGGGTACAGCCTGAATAAGCCAGTGCTGCATGATATTGCACTTCAGGTGCAGCCTGGCGAAATGGTTGGATTGATTGGTTTAAACGGAGCAGGAAAAAGTACGACGATGAAGCATATTCTAGGATTGATGTCGCCCCATAAGGGCGATATCACCGTACAGGGCAAGACGCGTGCTGAAGATCCCGTTGGATACAATAATGCGTTGTCTTTTGTACCGGAATCGCCGCTACTGTATGACGAAATGACAGTTCGTGAGCATGTTGAATTTACTGCCAGAGCTTATGGGGTAGATCAAAAGGATTATGAATCCCGCACCTCGCATCTTGCCAAGCTGTTCCATATGGAGGATAAGATGGACACCCTGTCGACCCATCTATCCAAAGGGATGAAACAGAAGGTTATGATCATGTGCGCTTTCGTTGCACGGCCTGCATTATATGTCATCGACGAGCCATTTTTAGGATTGGATCCACTAGGTATCCGCTCCTTGCTTGATTTCATGATGGATCTAAAGAACTCTGGATCGTCGATTCTGTTAAGCTCTCATATTCTTTCCACAATAGAGAATTATTGCGACCGTTTTATTGTATTGCATAAAGGCAAGGTGATTGCACAGGGGACGTTGGCGGAAATAGCGGCAACTGCCGGGCATCAGGGGCTGACTTTGGAGCAGCTGTTCTACGAGCTGGTTCAGGGAGGGAAATAATATGGATTTGAAAGAGCTGCGGCGCACGCGGCGCGGTCGATTCATGGGAAGTATGCTTCCTTATGTGGGATATATCATTCAAAGCGGCGTAGCCATGGTCTTCCTGTTCGTGTTGATCGTCTTCTCTGCTTGGTATACATCGCTGTTACAAAATGTACCTGAAGGCATTCCCATTCGCTGGATTATGTTAGCATTACTGTTGCCTGCGACAGTGCATAGCGGCTTCCGAACCTATTTGCAGACCCCGGATACGATCTTTCTGCTGCCTCAGGGTCAACGCATGAAGGAATATTTTGCACCCTCCTGGGTTAGTGGAAACGTGTGGAAGATCATTCGTTTGTTATTTGTACTGATTACCCTTTGGCCGTTGTACATACGTACAGATGATTCTCCCAAGCGACTTTTATTTACAGTATTGATCCTGATTGCTGTGAAGCTGATCGCGAGCTATGGATTATGGAAAGAGATAGCTATGCTGTCACGTCCGATGGCGGGTGTGTTTGCTTTCTTGCGCTGGGCAGTTGGAGGTTTGATTATTGCCGCTTGGTTGTGGCAGCCTGCCGGCCCAAGCCTGATATTTATGGTGTTATTGGCAGCAGCCTATCTTGCTGCACTGTCTGTGCCTGGGCGTCACGCTGTGCCATGGGAAAGACTGATCGCCATGGAGAACAATCAAGGTGCACGTGCGCTGATGGTTCTGGGCTGGTTCGTGGATGTACCGGGCCGTGAGCAACGGGTGTATTCCCGCCGTTATCTTTCCAAATGGGGCGCTAAGCTGCCTTGGCGCAAGGATACTGCTTATCGGTATCTGCTGACCAAAAGCTTTGCCCGGGGTGATATCTTTGGAATCATTATGCGGATATCGGTGCTGGCTCTGCTGCTGAATTGGTGGAACCGTGATAGTTACTTTGGCACCGGAATTTATTTGTTCTTCCTGTTCATCATTGGTGTTCAATTGTCGGCACTCCGCAAATTGCATAGCGAGTCTTTTTGGCTGACAGTGTATCCTTTTCCTGAAGGCAGTAAGGCGGACAACACGACACAATTTGTATTCCGTGCGCATCTGGTTGTGGCATTGATTCTTGGATTACCTTTCTTAGCTTCCATAGGTGACCGTCTGATGCCAGTGGTCTTTACCTTAGCTGCAGGTGTTGTGGTAGTCTTTCTGTTTAAAGGATATTTGTCCCGCAAAGCGGCACGATTGGATGATGACGATCTGTAAAGCAATTTCATAGTCACAATAAAAAGGCTGTCTCACAGTAGAGAAATTCTACGAATGAGAGAGCCTTTTTTGCTGGAAGCATAATTTGAGCCGGGCAAGTCCTTAAATTTGCAAAAACGGAACAGAGTATTTAAAAAATGCTGTATGTCTTTTACCAGATGGCTCCAGCATAATAAGCCTGTATCTTACATCGTGTATACGCTTCCATTCATAGGCGTAGTCATCCGTACCAACAAAACAGTATTGGGGGAGGATTCAGGCGTGAAAAGAAGATTATCAATATTCATGGTGGCGCTTTTACTATCATCCTTATTCTTGAATGTGCTTGAGGCGGGTATACCACGGGCCGCAGCGGATGCCGCAGGAGTTCCAGTGTACTATGATCCCACAAAAAGTGTGGAGGAGCGCACTGCGGATCTATTATCCCGAATGACGCTGGAAGAGAAGATTGGGCAGATGGTTCAAGCAGAAAGAGCTGCCGTCACTCCTGAGGAGGTACAGAAATATGCTCTTGGCTCTGTACTCAGCGGGGGAGGCTCATTCCCTAACGGAAAAGAAAGTGACAGCACTCGCGATAACTGGAGAAGTTTGATTGATAGCTATCAGGATGGTGCATTGTCTACCAGATTAGGCATTCCGTTGCTCTATGGGGTGGATGCAGTGCATGGACATAACAATGTCAAAGGCGCGACGCTTTTTCCGCATAATATTGGTCTAGGGGCTGCTAATGATCCCGCATTGACTGAGCTTATTGGTGCAGCTGCTGCTAAGGAAGTAGCCGCAACAGGAGCAAACTGGACGTTTGCCCCAACGATAGCCTCCCCTCATAATGCAAGATGGGGTAGAACCTATGAAGGTTTTAGTGATAATCAGGATATTTCAGCAGAACTAGGTGCGGCTTATGTGTTTGGTCTGCAAGGACGGACTGCTGCTGCATTGGCAGGGACAGATACAATCACGGCAACTGCAAAACATTATCTAGGTGAAGGTTATACGGATAATGGTGTAAATCAAGGCAACATCACTAAATATACCGAGCAAGAGATCATGGATAAGGATTTGAAAATTTATAAAGCAGCTATAGACGCAGGGGTGCAGACGGTTATGGCCTCCTATCACAGCATCCAAGGTCTTAAAATGCATGCCCATAAACATTTGCTGAGTGATGTTTTGAAGGGTGACAAGAAAAATGGCGGACTTGGCTTTACCGGTTTCGTTATCTCGGATTATAACGCTGTGCAGCAAATCACAGTGGATAGTGAGGGCAAAGCTGTTAGCGGGTTGAAGAACCAGCTGAATGTGTCCGTAAACGCCGGAGTCGATATGTTCATGATGCCGACCGTTTGGAAGGATACGATTATGTACATCACAGAACTTGTAGGCGAAGGTAAAATCACTACGGAGCGCATAGATGATGCGGCAGAACGTATCCTGCATGTCAAAATCGCTTCAGGATTGTTCGAGCATCCCAAAAGCGATCCGGAGCTGTTGAGTGCTTTTGGCTCAGCAGAAAGCCGCAAATTAGCCCGCCAAGCTGTGGCGGAGTCGCTTGTTCTTTTGAAGAACGATGAGGTAAATGGAAGTCCAATTCTATCGCAATTAAGCGGGATGGATAAAATATTCGTAGCGGGTAAAAACGCTAATAATATCGGTAACCAAGCCGGCGGCTGGTCGATCACTTGGCAAGGGAAGTCGGGCAATATAACTGAAGGCACGACGATCCTCGAAGGGATAAAGGAGGCTGTTCCTGCTTCTACAACGGTCACATATAACCTTAATGGGCGCGGGGCTGCGGGTTATGATGCGGCGATCGCAGTTATCGGTGAGACACCTTACGCCGAGACCGATGGCGACCGGACTATCTTGAATCTGGATGAGCAGGATCTGGCGACACTTTCGAATATACGTGCTGCAGATCCTAATATTCCGCTTATCGTTGTATTGGTGTCTGGACGTCCAATGACAATAGCCAGCCAATTGAAAGATTGGGATGGGCTTGTGGCAGCTTGGCTACCAGGCACAGAGGGTGCAGGAGTAGCTGATGTGTTATTTGGTACTAAGGATTTTGTAGGCAAAAATCCAATTCGTTGGCCATTCACTTTGAACAATTATCCGGCAGACAATAACAGTACCAATGTGTTGTTCAAAACGGGATATGGCTTGACCAAAAATGAGAAAACACCAAAGCTTCCAACCGCTCCTGTCGATCCGGAAGCTCCAGAGATTCCTTCCCTGCCGATTCCCGGCAAAATTGAAGCAGAGGATTTTCTGAACAAAAGCACAGGACTGCAAACTGAAAATACGCAGGATATAGGTGGCGGTCTCAATGTCGGCTATACCTCGGCTGGTCAGTGGCTCGAATATAACGTGAATGTGGCGCAAGCAGGTACGTATCAAGCAGATTTCCGCTATTCCGTTAATAGTGGTACTACAGGCATCAACATCAAATCAGCAGAGGGAACCAAGCTAGGAACATTAAGCGTGACCTCAACAGGTGGCTGGCAGAATTGGCAGACGAAAGCTGTAGAAAACGTTGTGTTTAAGAAGGCAGGATTGCAAAAGATCCGTCTGGAATTCACCGGTGGGGATATCAACCTGAACTGGGTGAGCTTCACTCGAACAGGTGATGTGCCTGTAGATCCATCAAATCCCGGAGATGGCGGGGAAAGCACTAAAGATGTTATTAAATCAGATGTAGTTAGCTCCTGGGTATCGAGTGAGCGAGATCCTTCCGATCGGAAATGGTATTATGCTGACCGTTATCAAGAGGGTGATTTGAAGCTGGAAGAGCAGACGAAGCTGGATATTGTAGTTCCCGACGTGAAGGCAGGTACAGAGATCCATATTGATCCGGACCGGAAATATCAATCTATTCTAGGGATCGGTACCTCCATGGAGGAATCGACGGTTAATAATCTGGCGAAGATGTCTGCGGCGAAGCAGGAGGAATTGCTGCGGAAAATGATTGATCCTGTATCGGGGATCGGAATGAGTATGCTCCGGTTGACGATTGGGACGGCTGACTTTACAGATAAACAATTTTATACCTACGATGATATGCCTCCAGGACAAACCGACATTAATTTGGAGCATTTCTCCATCCAAAAGGACATTGACTACCATATCATCAGCACGGTTAAAAAAATTCAAAACATCAACCCGGACATTAAGTTTTTTGCTTCACCTTGGAGCCCGCCCGGTTGGATGAAGACTACAGACAGTATGATCAAAGGCCAAGTGAAGGATGAATATCTGCCTGTACTGGCCAAATATTATCTTAAATTCGTACAGGAGTACGAGAAGCTGGGAATTACCTTTGAAGGTCTGACCTTGCAGAATGAACCTTTGCTGGAAATTGAATATCCAAGCACCAAAATGCCGTGGGAGCAAGAAGCACAGCTGGCTAAACTGCTGCGGAAGGAATTAGATGAACATGGATTCAAAGACGTGAAGCTGTGGACATTTGATCATAATCCTGGTGACACGATGGCCTATCCAGCACAAATCCTTGGCAATCCTGAATTAGGTGCCTACGATGCGGTGGATGGAACTGCTTTTCATGATTATGGCGGTGACCTTGGTCTGATGACCCAGCTCCATAATCTCTATCCTGACAAAAATGTATATTTGACTGAACGCGCAGTCTGGGGCACCTCAGGCGCAGACCGCATTGCTCAATATTTCCGTAATTGGGCCCGCAGCTATAACTCCTGGGTAGCGATGCTGGACAGTGATATTGCCTCTCATCAGTGGACCGGAACGCCAGACCCAACCCCGATTGTGCAGGATTCGGGAGACCGTAACCATTACTGGCTGCTGCCAGAATATTATCTGATGGGCCAATATACAAAATTCGTTAAACCGGGGTACGTGCGGATTGATAGTGACTACGGCTCAAGCAGCACTGTAACGAACGTAGCTTTTGCTAGTCCGGATGGAAAAGAGATTGTGACGGTAGTAATCAACCAGACGTCGGATCCACAGCCGTTCAAATTGCTAGTGGACGGTGCGCAAATTAGTGCTGTGCTGCCGGCGAAATCAGTGGGCACTTATAGCTGGGAACGTCTGAATGGTATACAGACGGTGCCGGGTGTAGTGAATGCTGTTGATTTTGAAGAAGCGCAAGGGGTTTACACTGTGAATGAGCAGGGTTATATTGGCGGGTTCTCGCCAGACGCCTCGTCCACCTTCGATTATGTGATTGATGTTAAAGAGAGCGGTGAATATTCACTTCAATTTAAGCATGCCGCTCAATTCAGCGATGGCGCCGGAAAATCGGTGGAGATTAGTGAAGATGGTAAGGTCATTGCTACGCTTCCAATTGTGCAGCAGACGGAGAGTATGGCGGATTTTGCAGATTATCAATCCTTGATCTCTCTGAACAAGGGCATTCACAAGCTCACCTTGAAGACGAACGGGAACGGTTATAATATCCGTTCATTAGTTTTACGCCAAGCGCCTTCCGGATCACATGAGCTTCCTGGTGTGCTTCAAGGGCAAGACTACACGACAGCTTCAGGTGTATTAGTAACGGGTGGTGCAGTGGGTTATACTGACCCCGGCGATTGGGTGAAGTACAAGATTAATGTACCTGCCAGCGGTACCTACCCACTCCTGATCTCCTATGCTACTAATCAGGATGATGCAGAGCTGGAACTGCTGACGGGAGAGGATGGAGCAACGGTAACGGCAGCGACTTATGCTTTGACGAAGACGGGGGGATGGTCCAATTGGCAAATAGCTAATGGAACAGTAACCTTGCCTGCCGGGGAGCAGACGCTGACCATGAAGGTAAATGGAACAGGATTTCATCTGCAGTCGCTTACGATCGGACCCGCGCTTCAATCGGAGACTGCTTTGGTAGAAGGAAATGAGGAGGGTGCAGAGGTTATCGTCAAGCTATTAAATGACAAATATGCACCTGACCTGGACACCGCTTATTGGTCTATTGAAGGTTACGAGGGAACGGTTGTGGATAGCGTATACCGGGTGGATGATTATACAGCGAAGGTCGTATTAGCGGGGACGCGAGCTATTGATTTCGACACTGATCGTATTCTTACGGTTACCGCTGATGTGTATCAGACAGAATCAAATCAGTCGTTTGGCAGTGTACATGTTCTGAAATTGCCTCTTATAGTTACAGCAATCAACGACGAAGAGAGCATTAGTCTTTCTCCGAGTACGCTTCCATATCAAGTGAACGGGAATGAATTGGTAGTCAGCCTTACAGGAGGGACATTTAATCCTGATGCCATTCAGAGCATTTCTGTCTCTGGCCCAGGTAAGGATCAGGGGCATGTAAGTATTGGGGCAGCTGCCTTACTTGACCCTACCCATGTGAAGCTGACGCTGGCATGGAATGATCATACCCCGTATTATAGTGATTTGCAGCTTACCGTGAATGTGCCTGCAAATGCCTATGCCGATTCAAGTGTTGGCGGCGTGCTGCGTGCGGAGGTTAAGCTCTTAGGAACAACTAGTGCTACAGCCCCTATAGAAGTCACAAGCTTGAACGCACTGGATCAATTCTACCAGCTGCAAGGTATCACAGTCAGCGGCCAAGGCAGCGGAGCGAAGCTGACCGGCATTGATGCTGGAGACAGCATCGATTACTGGGTACATGTGCCGCAGGATGGAAACTATGCTTTTACGCTTACCGTAACTTCCGCGAATGGTGCTCCTAAGGGCATTATTTATAAAACGGAGGATGGGAAGACATTAAGAACCGTTGATGTGCCGAATCTTTACTCGCAAACCGTTGGCATACGCACCGTTCTTCAATTGAAGGCGGGTGAACAGAAGCTGCGCCTGCAAGCTGGATCAGCAGGATACGAGCTCAGTGGTATTCAAATAGAACCTTATACTGAAGAAATCATGGATGGCACTGGTTCTTTGAAGGTGGAAGCCGAGAATTATTACGATGCTACACCCAATGGAATTCAGAGTACCATGACTGGCGGTGTGCTGGATTTTAGAAATGTCGGGTTTACCGTTGCAGGTGGTTCCATGGATTATGTCCTTGATATTACTGAAGCCGGATTTTATAAAATCGTATATCGGTATGCTACAGCACAAGGCGGAGTAAGCACTACGCTATCTGTAAAGGGTACAAAACTCTCAACAGTGCCTATGCCTACTACAGGTGGATGGGCGAATTACACGCTGGCGAGTGGTATCGTACAACTTGCGCAAGGAAAACAGGTAGTACGGATGAGCTTCAATAATGACGGTGCCAATCTAGATTGGTTCACGCTGGAACGGACGGAAGAAGGAGAGCAGCCGATTCATTCAAAGACTTCCTTACCTGTTTCTTCTTTGAAACCGGGAGTTTACAGCGGATTACAAACGATCAGCCTTACTACAGCGACCTCAGGAGCAGAGATTCATTACACAACCGATGGGTCGTTGCCTACAGCAGACAGTCCACTTTATACCGGAACTATTGAGGCAGCAGGAGTCACAGTTCTTCGTACGATAGCGGTAAAAGAGGGCATGGAGAACAGTTTTGTAGCTCCATTCACGTATGTGATCAGCGGAGTGGTTGATATGAAGACGGTATCTGCACCGCAGGCTGATCCTGCCGGGGGAACTTATACAGGGCAGGTTGCCGTGAAGTTAACTACAGCTACAGCTGGAGCGTCTATTCACTATACGTTGGATGGCACTGTACCTACAGCAGCCAGCGAACTTTATAGTGGAGTGATTTATGTAGGCAAGAGCAAGACGATTAAGGCGATTGCTGTAAAAGAGGGCTGGAAGCCAAGTGATATTTCCAGTTTTGAATATATTGTTTCTGCGGATAAACCTGATCCAACACCTATACCAACACCAACAGCAACGCCTGAACCAACCTCAAGTCCAACCACTGAACCGACTACTCAGCCAACGACAGCACCAACTTCCGGAAGCGGGGGCACCACAGGGGGTGGCAACAGCGGAACAACAGGGGGGAATTCAAGCGGAAATGCAGGCAGTGTAACAGGCAGCAACATCCTTACAGCAACACCAGTGCTGAACAGTAATACCGGTACGGCGAGAGCAAGTGTAGACCTGGAGAGCTTGAAAAAGGCTGCTACAGCAGGTTTAAGTGGAGCAACTTCAGCGGTTACTGTTAATATACCGGCAGTAGCTAAAGCTAAGGGTTATGAGCTGCAATTGCCAAACGGTATAATCTTTGCAGATGATAAGACTTCATTGGTCGTTCATACTGAATTTGGTGTGCTGGAGCTGCCAGGTAGTCTGCTGAAACAAGCGGCAAAAGAGGCAGGAACCCCGTGGGTAATTACGATAACCAAGGTGGATTCAGATTCTCGCCCAGAATTTAAACTGAGCGTAACTATCAATGGCAAGGAATCCGTATGGAACAGTCCTGACATGCGGGTTAAGGTGTCCCTGCCGTATACTCCACGATCAGAAGAACGTGGTAAAGAAGGACATATAACGATTCATAGTCTGAATTCGTTGGGGATTCTAACGGTTGTTCCAAGTGGCAGATATAACGCTGCTACGGGGATGGTTTCCTTTACAGGAATTCTCTCTGGTACGTACAGTATCACCTTTACGGAGAAGACATTCCGGGATATCGGCAAATTTGAGTGGGCCCGCAATGCGATTGAGGTGCTTGGATCCAAAGGCATCATCAACGGAATGACAGAGGATCAATTTGTGCCTCAAGCGGAAGTGAAGCGGGGAGATTTTGTACTCTTGCTTATAAAAGCGCTTGGCTTGGAAGGCGTTAGTGCAGAAAGCTTCACAGATGTGCAGCCTGGCGATTACAGATATGAAGCGTTGGCTATAGCGAAGCAGTTGGGGATCGCCACTGGTCGTCCAGATGGAAGCTTTGATCCTAACGCTTCTGTTACGCGGCAGGAAATGATGACGCTGGCTGCAAAAGCGATTGCAGCAGCCGGCAGACAGCTTCCAGCCGGCAACGGAGCTTCAATGTCCAGTTTCACGGATAGCCAGCATGTATCAGCGTTTGCACGTGACAGTGTGGCAGCACTAATACGTGCTGGCCTGATCAAGGGAGACGGCTTGCGGATTCATCCACAAGGTGTTACCACCCGTGCAGAGTCAGCGGTTTTGATCTACAACCTGTACAATCTGTAATACATCAGTTGTAAAGATACTTTTAGCTTTTGGGCTGTCGCATCCGTAGATTTTCTACGTTTGCGACAGCCTTTTTTAGGTTGTGTCTATTGGGTGAGTATCTAAGTCTAGAAGTTCGCATTAGCTAGATCTATACTAAGCCTGCACCTCCGCCGCCGAATATAATTATCTTCTGAGGCTTACGGACCCAGTTGCCGTTATTTGCAAATATACAACCTTTATCGGGGAAGTTCGGACACCAGTGGCGTTATTCCCTATGAAGAGGTTCATATTTGGGCTTTGGCATGCCAATAACGGCTTTGGGGTCCGTAAGTGAGTAAAATATGGGATTATACTGCCTTTAGGGTCTGCGGTGTCCGATAGCTGCTTTTGTGCGGCAAATGTGATCTGAGGTAACTAAGGTTGGTGCGGTTGGTGCTTAGACCAAGGCGGAATTTTAAAAAAAGACGCGGACGTCACAGCAGCCATTATTATGACCTACTGGACACCCACGTCTATTGTAAAAAAAGGGATTGAAAATAGGAAAGAGCTTAAAGCTCTCTCCCGAGACTGTCATTAATGGTTAGACAAAAAGTGAACGGCTGATGATAACCAGCAAGATAAAGAGAACCAGGATGGCGCCAGTGCTAGTGAATGGGCCACCTCCACAACATCCATATCCGCCTCTAACTTCTTCGCTCATGTTCATTCCCCTTTCGGTGTGTGTGTTGTACTTGAGTACATCGTATTGTATGTGCGGAGAGAGAGGCGTGTATAGGCCAATGTCGGATTCGTGTACAAAAAAAATCAGCTCCATGAAAACGGAGCTGATTGTAAGCTATATAAAGTTCAGTTAGGCTTTTTCTAAATCGCGAACACCTGCGTATACAAGATCGAAAAGATCTTCGAGCTGTTCCTCTTCGATACATGAGAAGGCAATACGTAGATCAGTTTCACCCAAAGCAATAGTGCCTAGTCCGTAATTATGAATCAGGTGAAGCCGGAGCTCTTCAGCCGCAACTGTGTGCAGCTTCAGACACATAAAGTAACCGGAGTTAAAAGGATAATACGTCCATACATCCTCGCCGTATTTGCCGCTATCCAGCAGTGCTTTTACTTTATTCGCACGGCCCTTCATGATCTGGAACTTCTCTTCCTTCTGTGCTTCGAATTCCGGCGACTTCAAGGCGTCTAGTACGAAGGTCTGCGAAGGATGCGCACCACTGGAAATGGTGGCACGGATGATACCTAGTGTTTTTTGCTCCAATGCTGCCAGCAGGTCTTTGTCCTCCGAGGCATAAGTGATGAAACCCACACGGAAGCCCCAGACAAATTCTTCTTTGGTTGCACCGTCAATCTTGATTGGAAGCACACGAGGATGCAGATGAGCCAGTTTGCCGAACAGCGATTCTTTAAGTGAATCCTCAAAGAATAACCCGAAGTATGCATCATCACTTACAACAACAACGTTGATGCCTTCCTCAGCCGCACGAAGGATAGCTGCAACGATCTCTTCGCCTTCCTTAATCCCTGGAGTATATCCGGTAGGATTGTTAGGGAAGTTCAGCAGCACAATCGCTTTGCCGCGTTCTTTTTGAGCAAGCAGCGCGTCTTGCAGACCTGCACTGTTAAACGTCATTTCTTCTGTGAACAGCGGATAGTTAACGGTCTCCCCATGGCGGCGGATTCCGAAGGTTAATTCGTAGTTCTCCCAGTTCTTGTCCGGGTAGATAATCGCGTCACCTGGCTCTGCGAAGAGGTCAGCCACAATGCTAAGCCCGTGAGTCAGGGCATTGGTTACAACGGGATTGCTGATGGTTTTACCTTCTAGCGATGGATTTTCGCGCAGCATCTTTTCACGCCATACAGTACGCAGCTCTGGTTTACCTGCCGGAGGGGCGTAACTATAAAGATCCTTAGGACTGTAAGCGGAGAGTTTATCCTGAATGACGCCGAGGTGCATAGGTACGCCACCTTCAGTAGCAATACCGATGGTTGCGTTGTATTTCTTGGCGTGAGCTCCTGCTTCAGCGGATTGGCTCAGGATGCCCTCTTTTGGGAAGTAAATCTCTTTGCCAAGCGTAGAGAGCATATCATACACATGTTCATTTCCTGCTTTGATACTTTCGTTTAATTGTCCAGCTAGTGGATTCATCAGTTTCATCCTTCCAGGGTTCTTTGGGGATAACATACTGTTAACATTGCCTAACATTATATCACCGCCAATTGCAACCGTCACTTGGAAAGATACGATTTTTAAAAAATATCATTCGGCGTGGAAAGGGCAGTATTTTTTCATCATTTCTATCGTTTCTTCATCACGCGGATTATTTCTTTCAGACAGGCCGGAAATGATGCCGGAGCGCTCTTCTTCTTTTAGGTTTTGCCCAAACTTAAACTTCGCAGTGATCTCATCGGGGGTAATGCGCACAACGGCGACTCCCTTTAGACGGGGACGATATTTAGGGTCCTCTGCATCGATGAAATCATACCCCCCCTCGGGCTGGAGCTTTTTCATAAATAAGGAGAGTACACTGGCTTTTTCACTAATGTCTTCAACAGGTTCGGCTGTGCCGTAGGCGGTCACACTTTTAAAATAGGCGGTTGCTGGGCAGGCCAGCTCGGGATCGCTAAAATAAGACGGGATAAGAGCATACTCATCCGCTACCGTAAAGCAGACCTTCTGCTGATTGCGGATCGACTTCATTTTGCCACCAGCGTGACTGCCATGGAAATAGAAACAACCATCTGTATATACAAAATTCAGCGGTGTCACCCGCGGTTGCCCCTGTTCATCGCTTGTACCGAGAAAACCAAAACTCATTCCGTTAAGAAAAGAGACCAATTCTTCCTCCTGATCTACTTTAAATTCTTTTCTGCGCATAGGGATCACGTCCTCTTTCTTTTTAGTCTAGAGCGTTGCTCCAATGTAAATGTTCTCTAAAGAATAGTAGAGTGGTTGACAATTAAAAAGGACCAATTAAGATAGTTTTTAATGGACCACTTGCTGGTCAAGGAGGATAACGATGAATATCACGCTGGCATACGATCAATATCTGGCGATACACCGCTACAAATATTTAGCGTTATATCACGCGCTCCGCGCAGGAATTTTGGAAGGAACACTTCCGGGAGGCACTTCGCTGCCGTCTACACGAAGTCTTGCTAAGCACTATGAGCTGTCGCGCGGATCGGTCTCGCAGGTGTATGAAATGTTGCTCGCTGATGGTTATGTAAGGACTGAAACGGGGCGGGGGACATTCGTATCGGAAGATAGCTTTGCTTCAGCTGCCAGTCGCAGTGACGGTGAAAATCGGGCTTTGGGTGAAGCCGCAGATGCTGCTGGAGGAGATAATGCAAGCGAGACTACGATTCCAATCTCCGCGTGGGGAAAGCGGCTGCTCGCGCACCCAACACCCTTTTATGAAAAGACTAACAAGAAAGTAGTGAGCTTCCAGAGTAGTGGTATGCGGATGGAACATTTTCCTTACTCCGAATGGCGCAGTGCACTTTCCTATGCTGGAGGGAAGGAAGGTGGATTGCTGCAAAGCACTTGTCCACCTCAAGGCGATGAAGGGCTTCGGAAGGCTATCGCTGCACATCTGCGGATTACCCGCGGGATTCGCGCGGATGCAGAGCATATCGTATTGTTCAGCGGCTCGATGCAAGGCATCGTTATTTTGACGCAGCTGCTGCTGGATGCAGGAGGCTCAGCGGTCGTTGAGGACCCGGGCTTTCACGGAATTCGCCGAGCCGTAGAGATCACCGGAGGCCGATTGCTGGCAGGGAAGCTGGATGGCAACGGTCTTATTCCGGAGGATTGGGCTGCCCGGTTGTTGTTTGTTACACCGAGCCGTCAATTTCCTACGGGTGTGGTACTGCCTTTGGAACGACGCCGAACCTTGTTGGAATGGGCGCAGCGGCATCATGCAGTAATTATTGAAGATGATTATGACAGTGAGTTCCGTTGGGCTGGGCGTCCTATCGAGCCCTTAAAAGCACTGGATCGCGAAGAGCGAGTCGTATATGTGGGCTCCTTTTCAAACACGATGTTTTCGGGCCTGCGGCTAGGCTTTGCAGTGCTTCCGCCCTCTCTGGTAAAACCGACTATCGCCGCCAAGGCGCTATATGAGCCCTTGCCGGTAGGGCTGCTGGAGCAGCGAGCCTTGGCGCGGTTCATGAATACAGGCGGCTATGGCCGTCATCTGCGCCGGATGACACGCATCTATGGTGAACGCGGACGCATCCTCAGGACGCTGCTGTCGGAACGGCTTAAGGAGCTCTTCGAGCTGCTGCCTGGTGATGCGGGCTTGCATGTATATGCCCGCTGGCTGCGCAGCAGCGAAGAGTTTGTAGCTTTCCGTGCGGCAGCGCTTAGGCGCGGCACGGATTTTAGAGATGCCGCGTTATATCAGCTATCACCGGGAGCGCCGGCCGCTTGTTTTTCTTTTGCCCATCTGAATGCCGCAGAGCTGGAGGAAGGGATAACAAGCCTGCATCTGGCGTGGGAAGATGTACAAAATGCAACATGACAAGGTATGATAAAGAAGATGAAATGCAAAACTAAGCGAATGCTTGCGAATTTTGACGAAGAAACTCGGAGTAGATTAAGCTAAACAAAATTATATAGACACTGCGAAGTCAGAAAGGGCAGATTTGCTGTGAATACTAAGCGGATGCTTACAAAGCAAGTTTTGCTCACAAAACAAAGCGGATGCTTACGATGAAAGTTTTACGAAGAAGTTTATAGTAGGTTATGCTAACAAAACTTTTAGGAGGGAACGTTATGCTGCATGCATCGCCGTCCTCTTTTGTTATTTTGCCGGCTCTGGCTAAGATTGTATGCGAGCCGGGCTGGAAATGGCAAAAAAGAGAGAAGTCGCTGCAAAATTATGATTTATTTTATGTATGGAGCGGGGAAGGGACGGTTGTGCGTAACGATGAACCCTTTCAAGTAGGAAAGGGAAGCTGCTTCCTTTTTCGTCCGGGTGACCATACAAGTGCTACACATAATCCGCAAAAGCCACTTGTACTTACATATATTCATTTTGATGTCTCCGAAGAGGTGACGGATATTCCGCTGCCCTATCGTGAGCTTACAGAAACCGTTGAATTTGAACATCTGCTTGCTCGGTACGTTCGACTATTTCTGGTGGATACTTACGCCGCTGAGGAAGAAGGGCAGCTTGTACTGAAGCAGCTGATGATTCATCTGCTGAGGGAGGACCGTGTGAAGCCAGTAGAACGTTATGTTAGCAACCATTTGACAGAAATCATTCACGAAATAGCGAACTATGTGAGCCAACATCCGGGGATTGCACATCGAGTAGAGGATCTTGCTGCACGTGCGGGGCTTTCACCGCGGTATTTTTCAATTAAGTTCAAGGAGCTTACGGGTTCTTCTGTGCAGTCTTATGTCATCCGAGCCCGTATTGAGCGTGCTCAGCATTTACTGCTGTACGCGGGAATGAATGTTACTGAGGTAGCAGATGCGCTTGGATATCGTGACATTTTCTTTTTCAGCCGCCAGTTCAAGCAATATACCGGAAAAAGTCCATCTGAGATCCGCTGATTCACTTTTGTTGTTTCAGTTTGTTCAACCAAGGGTAAATACTTTGCAGTTTAGTTTACAGAGAATTTACATAACTTCTTGGAAGGAGACTCTTGGCATGATCATCAGACGCAGAATTTGCAACACGGATTGTAAGAGTGGAGGCGGAGGTATTTTTAGAAACCGCTTAAAACGCTTAAAGCAGGCGAATGCTTTTGTCGTGGATAGCTGGTTCTAATTGAACAAGCAAGCATAGAATTGCATGATATGACTAAAAATATAAATAGCCGGGGCCGTGAGGCATCCGGTTTTTTTGTGTTGTTAGAAAATGATATATATAATGAATTTAAGTCGAAGATTAGAGTAACTGATGGGCATTTCATCGTGCCTCACGTTGTATTTTGTACAATAGATTGAATCTAATAGCAGTCGAATTTGAATTCTGTGGCATATCTTACATTCAAATTCAGAAGAAACAGCCTTTCTAGAGATTATCACGATAATCTATTGCACGAAGTACAATGTAATGTATCTTCAAGTGAAAGTTAAGATTTTCTGTTGCACATTCTGCAATGAAGCGTACGCTCATTTACCACAATATCCACACACCATGCACGCTCCATGCACGCTCCATGCACGCCTCATTCACGTACCTTTGAGGATGTTTAATAGGCCTAACTATGAGGTAGCAGTAGATATTTATTTCTACGATTGGGTTATTACTAAGATGAGAGCTTTCTGCGATACGTTTCGCATAATGTTGTTCGTCGGTAGAAAATATAAGGTCCATAGTTGGAAGGAGAGAGAGGAAATGTACGAAATTGTACTTATACGTCATGGTGAGAGCCAGTACAATGTGCAGAATTTGTTCACAGGCTGGAGTGACCCGGATTTAACGGAGAAGGGTATCCAAGAGGCAAAGACTGCTGGCAAGCTGTTGAAGGACGCTGGGTATACATTTGATCTGGCTTTTGCTTCGGTACTCAAACGCTCGATTAAAACTCTTAACTATATACTGGATGAGATGGATTTGCTGTGGATTCCCGTGCAAAAGTCTTGGAAATTGAATGAACGCCATTACGGGGCATTGCAGGGATTAAGTAAAAGCGAGACAGCGCTAAAATATGGAGATGAGCAGCTGCATATCTGGCGGCGGAGTTTATCGGTGAGACCCCCGTTGCTGGAGCTTGATGATCCTAGGTATGCCAGAAACGATATTCGCTACAGCAGTGTTCGTCCGGGAGATATCCCGCGTGGAGAGAGCCTGGAGGACACTGTACATCGTGTAGGCGATTTCTGGGGAAACCGGATCGTACCTCTTTTGCGTAAAAAAGAACGGGTGCTTATCTCAGCCCACGGCAATACGCTGCGTGCATTGATTAAATTTATGGAGGATATTGATGAAGCGGCATTACTGGAGCTCAATATTCCTACAGGAGTACCGCTCGTGTACAAACTGGATGAGGACATGAATCCTATCAGTCGCTTTTATCTAGGAGATCCGGAACAGGTAGCGGCCAAGGCGCTTGATGTTGCTAAGCAGGGACATGTGTAATTGGCTTGTAATAAGTGTATAGGCGTAGCAGGTGTATTGAGTATAACGGGTGTGGCAGGTATAGTAAGCAAAACGGGGCGTACAGGTTAAATAAACGCAACAGGTGTAGTAGGTTATATAAGCGTAACAGGCGTAATAGGTGTAATAAGCATATTAGGGCGTAGCAGGTTGAACAAGCATAACAGGTGTATTGGGTTAAATAGGCGCAACAGGCGTAATAGGTGGGTTACATGAAAAGATAAAAGGACAGCCTTGGGGCTGTCCTTTTTGTTATTAGTGTGTTTGTGACCAATCAAATGTGCGAAAATGGCGCGTTTAAGGTCAGCTGGGTCCGATAGCGTTGAATGCTAACGTTCCACCAATTCTCCGTAGATCCTGACAATGCTCCACCAGCCCTCGACTAACGCTCGACTAGTCCTTAACTAACGCTCGACTAGTCCTTAACTAACGCTCGACTAGTCCTTAACTAACGCTCGACTAGTCCTTAACTAACGCTCGACTAGTCCTTAACTAACGCTCGACTAGTCCTTAACTAACGCTCGACTAGTCCTTAACTAACGCTCGACTAGTCCTTAACTAACGCTCGACTAGTCCTTAACTAACGCTCGACTAGTCCTTAACTAACGCTCGACCAGCCCTCGACTAACTCTCGGCCAGCCCTTAACTAACGCTCGACCATCCCTCAACTAACTCTCGGCCAGCCCTTAACTAACTCTCGACCAACCTCCACCAACGCTCTGCAAATGCTTACGGACTAAGCAGCCGCTATTTGCCCATTTATCGCCATTTGGGCGGAGTTTCGGACTCCAGCGTCGCTATTACTCGAGAATCGACTCTAATATGGTGTTTTTCATGCCAATAGCTGCGGTGGAGTCCGATAGAATCGCAAATGTGTGAAAAAGCCGCGTATAAGGTCAGCTGGGTCCGATAGCAGTAAGCGCACACCTTCCACCAGCTCTCCGTTGATTCTCGACCAACGCTCTACCAGCCCTCGACTAACGCTCTACCAGCCCTCGACTAACGCTCGACTAGCCTCGACCAACCTCGACCAACCTCGACCAACCTCGACCAACCTCCACCAACGCTCTGCAAATGCTTACGGACTAAGCAGCCGCTATTTGCCCATTTATCGCCATTTGGGCGGAGTTTCGGACTCCAGCGTCGCTATTACTCGAGAATCGACTCTAATATGGTGTTTTTCATGCCAATAGCTGCGGTGGAGTCCGATAGAATCGCAAATGTGTGAAAAAGCCGCGTATAAGGTCAGCTGGGTCCGATAGCTAACGATAGCTAACGATAGGTATACGATGGCTAGACGATAGCTAGAGGGTTCACGCCCGCAACTGTGCTCCACACTAAGTTCCAAAAATTAGAGGGCATCTCAGCAGCCATTTTATGGCTGCTGAGATGCCCTCTAATTTTTCTTGGAATTCGCCTAACTCTCCCTACAAAGGTCGATGCAACGTTCCCAGTAGCTCGCCCATTTTTACCTTCGAGTTGACCTCAAGCTTGGGTCTCGGGGTAAAGGTACCGCTTTCCGTGAGCAGCACTACGGTGGAGCCAAACTCAAAATAAGCCAGATCATCGCCTATTTGCCACTCGGCAGCTGTATCATCCGTATAACGGATACTGCTGACGTTCATTGCGCCTACCTTTACTACCGCGGTTTCTCCGTGACTCCCGGCAATATACGTAATGAGACGTTCGTTGCGGTTCAGGACACCCTTCATATGTCGCATTCCGAAATCGTTGACAGGATAGGCCCGTCCGCGAATATAATCGCTCTCCACCTTTTGTCCGGTAAGGGGAGAGTGAATCCGGTGATAATCGGTAGGACTCAAATAAAGAACGAAGAAAAAACCCTTCTTGTACAGCTCCAGATGCGGGGAGTGATTAAGGAGATCCTCGATCTTATAATCCTGCCCTTTTACATTCATAATCGTACCGGCGGTAATACCACCCATAGCAGTAATCGTTGCGTCTACGGGACTAACCAAAGCGTCAGCGTCGGTTGCAATAGGCCGCATGCCCGGCTTCAGCCGGCGGCTGAAAAACTCATTAAGAGTGTGATATTCTCCAGGATTTTTCTCCGCTTGAGCGGAGGGGATTTGATAAGTCTTAATAAATGCCGGGATAAGAAAACGGCTGATTCTACTATGAGAAAAAGATCCCATTAACCGTGAAAGCCACCGGTGTGAGGATAGCTCGGTCATCAGCCGTAGCAATTGTTTTACCATGCCCATCTCCCTTCCATAATGCAGCAGTACGGTTGTATACGGGTCGTCTCTGCTCTGCATTATATTGACATAGAATAGGAGACAAATCAATAACTGTTATATACAGTACTGTTCGTTTCTATTAAAAAACGTGCGTATCCCATAGGTCTGCGATAGCTGTCTTTCCAAATTTCCGTAAGGCCGGCTTTATGAAATCCGTAGCGTTGGTCGCGACCGTTACATTCTATAAAGAAGAGTCGTCCGTCCTTAGTAATGCCTATATCCAGTCCGATATCGGCCAGTCCGGGAAGGTCTTGCTCCAGACACCGTGCGATTGCAAGGCTAAGTATTTCGACAGACATACGGATGTGGGCCGCTGTGGATCTTGAAAAGGATTTTTCGAGCGCCAGGGAGGAGCTTAACGCTTCTCCTCCGCGGGCTATATTGGAGACAAAGCCCCCGGGGGCAGCCAGTTTGGCGAAGAGCCCTGTGACCTGCCAATCTCCTCCCCAGCCGCGCTGAACGGTGACGCGTAGATCAAAGGGACGTCCTCCAATCTCAGCAAGGGGAATACGTTCTTGTACAAGATATGGCACGGAGGTTAGGCGTGCGCGAAGCGCTTGTGGCAACGCCGCCGGATTAACGGGAATACTTCTCCAGCGCTGCATCGAAGGGGAGAGGTAGCTCAAGGTCCAACGCTGAGCTCCCTTGCGGACCAGCCGCATGACCCCATTTCCTATACTTCCACGGCAAGGTTTAAGAATGAGATCGGGATAAAGATTCATCATTTCTTTTAGGCCTGAGACTCTCGTTGTTACGGGTAAATATTCGCGAAGCTCCGTATTTTTTTCAAGCAGCTGATGGATCTCATCTTTGCCGTATCGATTACATGTATTGAAAATCAGGGGATAGTGCTTCAGCAGACGCTGCATCCCAGGGCTGTTTTTGCTGTATATTGCCCGGTTATGGATAACAGCAGGCGTAGGAACAACTACGCTTTTATATCCATTAGCTCCCTTTATATAGGCGGCACTAAAGCCTGTGTCCGTATCGATGTCCGCGAGCTTCAGGAAGCAAGGGACTAAACCGTATGCCGCCGCGGCCTCTTCATAGTTGGCAAGAGACTCCTGTCCTGTTTTTAGCCGGGGAACGCCCCGGTGCATATCGGCATTTAGTAATATTCCAACGAGCTTATGCCCCATGTTTGTTCCTCCTGTTTCATCGGTTACATGATCCCTGCTTTTTCTACTCTTGTCATAGTATGTTTGTACCCGCGTGTCAGGGTGGACGAATGCGCGAAGGCAGATGCCTTTTTTTATACATAATCTTATGAAGGCCTCATCGCAAAAGGGTGTCATAAGCCCATACCGCTGCATATGATGCCTAGGAGAAACATTAGATGGAAGGAGGAGACTGCTTGTGAGGGGTTCCAAAAAAAAGCAGCCGCGCAGTCCACAGAAACGACTCTATTTTGTAGATAATCCCAATAAAGAGGAACTGAGTATGCTGGATACCAAAAGCAGCTCTAGAAGCTCGGGGAATAACAGTGACGGAGTCAGTGAAGCAGAGATCGCGGAAGTTCAGGTAAGTGGGGGAGCAATAGCTGAAGTCGTTCTAGAGGAGCCAACTTCTACTCCAGTTCTACAATTGGAGCCGGAGCTTATAGAGGAAGCGCAGCTTCAGAAACAGGCGGATAATCTTCCTGAAACCGTATGGTTCGCTCCTCCAGAGAAAGAACGTTTTCAGCCCGTTTATACAGATGATCTTTCGGATGCAGCGGTGACCGGAGCCAAAATCGCTCCACGTACCATTGACGGTTCTAAGCTAAAGTTCGGCATTATTGGTACACCTTGGCTGCAAGATTACGCTGTACAGAGTATCAATATCGCGGACAAGGCAGTCACTTCTGCAAAAATCGCACCAGAATCGATTGTGGGCGAGCATTTAGCAGAAGGAAGCGTTAGTGGCGGTAAGCTGCTGGATCATTCGATCAGTGGAGAGAAGCTGAAAAATGGCAGTATTAGTCCAGAGAAGCTGGCTGATCGGATTATAGGCGGCGGTCAAATTGCAGATAAAGCCATTGAGAGCCGCCATTTAAGCGATTTGATTATTACTGCGGATTTACTGGAAGATGGAGCCGTTACTAGTGACAAAATAGGAAGCAGCAGCATCACAAGTCGCCACCTAGCAAACGGCAGTGTTGACCGTTCCAAGCTGGCCGATGCAGCGGTATCTGGCGATAAAATTGCTGATGGTGAAATCAGCAGCTCAAAGCTAGCGGATGCTGTCATTGAAGGCCGCCATCTTAGCGACGCTTTGATAACCGCCAGACATCTGGCCCCGGGAGCGATTGGTTCTGATCAGCTTGCCAGCAAATTGATCGGTAAAGAACAGCTGCAGACGGGTATTATCGAAGGCGGACATTTAGCTGATGGAGCCATAGGCTCCAAGCAACTTGGTGCAGATGTCGTGAGAAGCATCCATTTAAGCCCAGAAAGTGTGAATGGTAATCATATCGGTGATGGCGAAATATCGAGTCGGCATTTGGCTGACCGCAGCATCTCTTTTTTAAAGCTGGCTGAGGGTGCAGTAGGGACTGCACAGTTAGTGGAGCAAGCGGTAACCTCGTCCAAAATTGCTGACCAAAGCATTCTCCCACATAAGCTGGCAGACGAAGCAGTGACCACAAGACATATTGCTAAATCCGCCATTCGCGGACCTCAAATTGCTATGCAAGCCATAACTTCTATTCATCTGGAACGCGAAGCAGTGAATCATTCGCATATAGCTGCGGAAGCGGTCGGCTCGGAGCAGCTCAAGGAAGAAGCTATTCAGACTCAACATTTATCTTCCGGTGCTGTGACTGGAGAACAGCTGGCTTCAGAATCTGTGGGTGGGGAGCATCTTCGTGCACAGAGCGTTACTTCAGCCAAGTTGGCAGATGGAAGTGTGAATGCAGCTAAGCTGGCAGCAGGTGCAGTGATTGGCAGCGCGATTGCGCGTGAAGTAGTCAGTGGTGAACATATCGCTTTTTGTACAGTGGAGGAAAAACATCTGGCGGATGCCAGTGTGAGCGGCCGTGTATTGCAGGATGCTGTGGTAAATAAGGATCATTTGGCCACGGGAGCCGTGGAACGAAGACATCTTGGTGAAAATAGTGTGACTTCCGCTGCGATTCAATCGGGCTCAGTTTCAGGAGATAAGCTGGCTTCCGCTGCGGTGAGAGAAATTCACCTGGCAGCAGGAGCCGTGCAGCCTCATCATCTGGCCGATCATGCAGTGACCTCGTTGAAGCTTTCACCGGAAAGTGTCTCAACGGATAAAATCAGTGATTTAGCAGTCACTTCGGCTAAGCTTGCAGACGGCAGCATAGAATCCAGTAAACTGGCGGCGTCAGCAGTTCAAGCTGAGCATTTGTCGGTAAATGCTGTAAGTTCGAAAACCATAAGCGAAAGTGCCGTTCAAAGTAGACATTTGAATCCCGGCAGTGTCAGTGGAGCGCATATCCGGCCGTTGTCTATCGGGAATGGTCATATCCTTCCGAATTCTATTTCTGCGGTTCAAATCCAAGAGGGCAGTATTAATAGCTCTAAGCTGGTAAAAGGTGCCGTGGATTCTCAGCATCTTTCACCTGGTAGTGTAGACGGCAGCCATCTGTGTATCGATACGATTGAAGGCCGTCATATCCTACCGGGTGAGATCACGCTGGCTCATCTGGCGGAAGAGGTACGTAGCTCTGAGTTGCTGCCAGACGGATGCATAACTGGGGAGAAGCTGGCAGAAGGATCGGTAGATTCCATTCATCTCCTACCTGGAAGTGTGAACGGAAGCCATTTGAATTCGGGTTCTGTCGAAGGTCGACATATCCTACCGGGTGAGGTCACGCTTGCTCATCTGGCTGCAGATGCATATACCTCCGACTTGCTGCCTGAAGGCAGTATTACCGGGAAGAAGCTGGCGGGAGCATCCGTAGATTCTATTCATTTGGTGTTTGGAAGTGTGGAAGGCGGACATCTGAGTTCAGGTTCCGTGGAAGGACGTCATATTGGAAAAGGTGAGATTACCCTAGCTCATCTCGCCGATGAAACCCGAAGCGCTGATCTGCTGCCAGACGGTAGTATTACTAGAGAGAAGCTGGCGGAAGAATCCGTAAGTTCTATACATCTAGTGCCTGGCAGTGTGGATGGTAACCATTTAGGCCCAGACACAGTTGAAGGGCGTCATATCCGATATGGTGAGATCACGCTGGCTCATTTGGCAAAAGAAACACGCAGCTCTAAATTGCTGCCAGACGGTAGTATTTCTGGAGTGAAGCTGGCACATGCTTCCGTAAATTCAAATCATTTAGTACCTGGAAGCGTGGAAGGCGTTCATCTAAGTTCAGGTTCTGTCGAAGGGCGCCATATTGGAAAAGGTGAGATTACGTTAGCTCATCTGGCCGAAGAAACACGTAGCGCTGACTTGCTGCCAGACGGTAGCATCACTCGGGAGAAGTTGGCGGAAGAATCCGTAAATTCTAATCATCTGGTGCCTGGAAGCGTAGATGGCAGTCATTTGAGTCCGGACACAATAGAAGGACGTCATATCCGATACGGTGAGATCACGCTGGCTCATTTGGCCGAAGAAACACGCAGCTCCAATTTGCTGCCAGACGGTAGCATTACTGGGGAGAAACTGGCGAAAGCATCCATAAATTCAAATCACCTTGTATCTGAAAGCGTGGAGGGAACTCATCTGAGTCCGTCTGCAATAGAAGGACGCCATATTGGAAAAGGTGAGATCAAGCTAGCGCATCTGGCGGATGAGGTACGCAGCTCCGAGCTGCTGCCAGACGGAAGCATTACTGGGGAGAAGCTGGCGGAAGCTTCCGTAGAAGCAATTCATCTAGTGCCTGGAAGTGTGGATAGAACTCATCTGAGTCCGTCTGCAGTAGAAGGTCTCCATATTGGAAAAGGCGAGATCAAGCTAGCACATCTAGCGGATGAGGTACGCAGCTCCGAGTTGCTGCCGGATGGCAGTATTACCGGTAAAAAGTTGGAGGGTGGATCTATTACTGCCTACCACTTGGCTCCTGGCAGTGTCTATGGGGGACACTTAGGGGGGAATGCGGTAGATAGCCGCCATATCCGTGCTGGAAGCATTACTCTGAATCATTTGGCAGAAGAAGTGCGCAGCGCTGATTTATTGCCGGAAGGCAGTATAACAGGCGAGAAGATTGAAGTCGGGACGATCCAGTCTTTCCATTTGGCCCAAGGCAGCGTCTCTGGAGGTCATTTGGCCGGGGATGCGGTGGATGGACGCCATATTCGATCGGACAGCATCACCCTGAAGCATTTGGCAGAAGAGGTACGCAGTGCGGATTTGTTACCGGATGGCAGCATTACGGAAGAAAAACTCGCTGAAGGCTCCGTGAGTTCTTCACAATTACAACCATGGAGTGTTTACGGAGAGCATCTTGCTGACAAGATCGTGGCAGATCGGCATTTGCAGCCTGGCATCATCAAATTAGAACATCTTGCGGATGAAACGCGCAGCTCAGCACTGCTCCCGGATGGCAGTATCAACGGAGCTAAGCTGAAGGAAGGCAGTATCGAGTCCGCTCATCTGACAGAAGGTGCAGTAGGGACAACAGAGCTTCAGGATGAAGCGGTAGTAGCATCCAAAATCTCTTCGTTTGCGATTCAAGCCCGCCATCTGGAAGAAGAGAGTGTTCAGGAATATCATATTTCCCCAGGTGCAGTAAACGGGACTCATCTGGCACCGAACTCTGTAAATACAGATCATCTGTCCTTCAGTCCGATTCAGACAGCTGGGAAGCGAGAAGCACTACAGCAGTTTGGAATGACGGCATTTATGTTCAATGGGGATGCAGAGAGTGTAGAGGTGACCGTATCGTTTGATGAGAGCTTTGGGCATACGGGTTATGTGCTTGTTGCCATGACCAATCAGCCTTACTTCTATGCTTCCTTAAAGAGCAGGGCCAATGGAGAAGCGGTGATTCAAGTGGTGCGGCTGCGCGAAACTCCGCATTTCTATGGGGTCATCTCTTGGATTGCTATAGGCGCTCCCTTAGCTAAACCGGCAGCGGATGATCGCGTATTTGATTGAACCTTAAGCAGTTCCTCTTAAAAACAGCAGAGCAGCGAATCTCCTTATTGGAGATCGCTGCTCTGTTTTTTTTGGGGAGGAACGGTACATGTCAGCATCGCCGGGTTCTAATCAATCGCTGTGGCTGCGGCTCTGTCCGATAGCCTGGTAGTCTAAACATCAGATGCCACTACGGACCCAGATGGCGTTATTTGCAGGTTTATCGTTTTTTGAGGCTGGTTTCGGACTTTAGTGACGCTATTGTATAGAGCATTATTGGGTTCTTTTCATGCCAATAGCTGCTATGGAGTCCGTTAATAATCTAAAAGTGTGATAATGCGGCGAATAGGGGCAACTGTGTCCGATAGCGCTAATGTCTAAACATCCGCTGCAGATTCGGTTGTGTCCGATACTGTCCTAACCTAATCGCCCTGCCGCGGACACAATCTGCGTTCGTTACCGCCACAGATTGTGTCCGCGGCAGCTGGCTATGTGCAATGTATCTAAGCCGAAGTTTGGTGGGGAGTACATTTGTCCTGTTTTCAGAACGACAGGAGACAATTGCCGTTACCCTGTACGTTGTAGTACATAAACTGTGTTGTAACCCTCAGCCTGAAGAATTGGCTCTGTAAGGAAGGTGGATGAGCATGAAGCCCAAACGAACTTCTGCCCGCCGCACAGGACGGCGGGTCTCTCGGATGAAGCGGCGGACTTCACGCCCAGTGCGGCAAGTCGCTGTAGTCCCTATAGTTAACCATCCTAATCCCTATGTTTCGGTTATTATTCCAGCCATGAATGAAGCTCAGACCATTGCGGGAGTGATATCTGGAGCCAGAGGGGTCCATCCGCGCTGCGAGGTAATTGTGGTCGTGAATGGATCCACTGATCAAACGGCAGGGATTGCACAATCGCTGGGTGCGCGTGTTATTTCCTATGAGTTGCCGCTTGGACACGACGCTGGCCGTAGTGTGGGAGCTGAGGCAGCCAAGGGCGAAATCCTATTGTTTACAGATGGAGATTTGGTGATACATGCTTCGGGGCTGCGTCCTTACGTCACTGCTGTTAGTGGTGGAGTGGACATAGCGCTTAATGATTATTCCGGTCCGGTCCGGAAGCTGTCCCCCCATCCGGTGGTGCTGTCTAAACATGCACTGAATATTCTGCTTGGCCGTCCAGATCTGAAGGGATGTTCGATGACGGCAGTTCCGCACGCAATCAGCCGCAGAGCACTTGATATTTTAGGGAGCGATTCATTATCACGTCCTCCACTGGCGCATGCCCAGGCAATTCTTAGTGGACTGCAAGTGGTAGCCGCTCACAAAGTACCTGTAGGGAAGTTAAATGCGGTGAGGCGCAAGGAAGACGGCATAGATCCATTGCAGCAGTTGATTACAGCGGATCATATGGAGGCTGTATCCCTCTTGCTGGAACATCGGGGGAACAGAGCGGGCTTTGGCGACGGAACCCGGCGCAGAGAGATGGTGAGATGATGGTTGCAACTTTACGAGGCACAGCAGCTCGAACGGCAAAGAAACGCCCAATCCGTCACAGGTCAGCCAATCGCTCTGTAAAAGCCAACGCTGCTGCTCGCCCGCTTCTGTCTCGGCAATCGAAGGCAGGCAAGGAGACTCTGAAATTACCGAAGTTACGCGGGACTTTGTCAGTCATTATCTCCGCGCGTAATGAGGAGCAGACCTTGTCACGTCTGCTGCATCAGGTTGCACGGCTTGAACCTGCAGAAATTATCGTCGTACTTAATGGCTGCAGTGATAACTCTTTTCCTATTTCTAGACAACATCGTCAAGCCATTGTAGTACACTGCCCAGAGTCTGTCGGACATGATGTGGGTCGGGCTATCGGTGCGAAGCTGAGTCGCGGGGATATATTGCTTTTTCTGGATGGAGATATGGTCATTCCGGCCTCTCAGCTCGTTTCATTCACGGCGGCTGTAGATCGTGGGATTGATGTAGCTCTTAATGATTTAGACTCACTGATGCCTTCTTTTGGATTATGTGATGATGTCACCCGCAGCAAACTGTTTCTGAATTATGCTCTGGATAGGTACGATCTAGGGGTTAGCTCTATGACAGCTGTTCCTCATGCGCTTTCGCGGCATGCGCTTGAGACCATAGGCTACCGTGAATTGATGGTTCCACCTAAAGCCCAAGCTCGTTCTGTATTAGAAAAGTTACGGGTGGAGAAGGTAGGAACGGTAAATGTTATTAAACATAATCGGCTGCGCAAGGCAAATACAGGGGTTGGAAATGCTGTGGAAAAACTGATCATAGGAGATCATGCTGAGGCTCTACATGAGGTTCTTTCCCGGCGAAAAGCTGGCGGTCTGCTAAGTAGTGAGACACAGCGTGAGTACCGCAGACAGGTAGCCGCTTGGAGGAATCGGATATGACGCTGACGAGTATTATTATTCCAACCTACAATGCGCTGCCCTTGCTGCGGGCCTGTGTGGAATCTATTCTTGCCTACACTCCACAGCCTTATGAGATTATCGTAGTGGACAATGCTTCAACGGACGGAACAGACACCTATTGCCGTGCGAATCATATAACGTTTATTTCATTGCCTGACAATCGCGGCTTTCCAACTGCATGCAATTTGGGGCTACAGCTAGCTTCAGGTGATGAAGTTCTGCTGCTGAATAACGATGTAGTGGTGTCTCAAGGATGGTTAACTAATCTGAAGAGAGCTCTATATAGTGCTCCTGATGTAGGTATTGTTGGGCCAGTCACAAACTATGCCAGTGGACGTCAACAGGTGAAGACCGATTATGAAGGTCTGATAGGTTTTCATCAGGCTGCTGAGAGGGCGAACCTTCCAAATCCCCAGAAATGGCTGGAGACGAGACGGCTGGTAGGATTATGTTTTTTATTCAAAAGAGAGCTGCTAACTTCCGTAGGTCTACTGGATGAGAGATTCTCACCTGGACATTACGAAGATGATGATTATTGTTATCGCGCCAGGATAAAGGGATATCGGCTGCTTATCGCCGGGGATTGCTTGGTGCACCATGAAGGAAGTGCAAGTTTCAAGCAAGTTTACAATACCGGACTGCAGGAACTAGTGAAACGAAATCGTAAGGTCTTTACAGATAAATGGAATGTAGACCCTATTAATTTTATGTGAAGTGCAGATCCGAAGGCAAAGGACGTAGATAAAGAGGAGGAAAGTAAGTGAAAGGAGTCATACTGGCGGGCGGAACAGGATCTAGACTTCAACCGCTGACCCGGCTTATGAACAAACATTTGCTTCCGGTCGGCAAATATCCTATGGTCTGTTACGGCATAGACCGGCTTCGCCGGGGAGGAATTACCGACATTCTTCTGGTCATAAGCAAGCAGTCTGCCGGCCTGTACACGGATTTTTTAGGTAGCGGTGCTGCATTTGGTGTATCTCTGACCTATAAAATTCAGGAAGCTGCCGGAGGCATTGCCGAGGCGCTTGATTTAGCAGAAGGGTTCATTTTTCCAGGGGAACGATTTGTTGTATTGCTCGGGGATAATCTTTTTATGGATGATCTGAAGCCTTATGTGGAGAGTTATCTTCGTCAGCCAGCGGGCACTGCAAAGGTGTTGCTGAAGCCGGTGGAGGACGCGCGCAGATACGGTGTACCTGTGTTTGATAGTCAAGATGCGGCATGGATTGCTTATATCGAAGAAAAGCCGGAGCATCCGAAGACCAATTATTGTGTAACTGGTATTTATATGTACGATGAAGCTGTATTTGATATCATCCGGCAGGTATCGCCTTCCAAGAGGGGGGAGCTGGAGATTACCGATGTAAATAATATATACGCCGCTGATCGCAGACTTAGTTATGATGTGCTTAAGGATTGGTGGAGTGATGCGGGGACGTTCCAGTCTTTGCACGAGGCGGGGGAAAAGTTAAAAGATGCACTGCCATAAGGCAGTGCTTTTTTTGTTGTAATCCTGCTATAGATAGCCGCAAGGGCTTTGAAATCACACGTTACTCAGAGGGCTCGGGGGTTGGAAATCCTCCACCAGATTAAATCCTCAGTTTCTTTGTATCTCTCAGAGCCTAGACGCTCCAATACTTTGTGGGAGGCTGTATTATCTTTTTCTGTGTCAGCGATTACATAGACAGCTTGGGGATGGGAGAAAATCCATGCATTAATTGTGTGTAGTGCCTCTGTTGCATACCCTTTTCTTCTATATTTCTCATCAATCCCATACCCTAGAATAACCTCGCCTTTCTCATTCGGGTAACCTTTAAGGATAATGAATCCTATAATACATTGATCTTCCCGATGAACGATGGCCCAGTTCGTTAACCATAGGTAATGGTCGGGGTCCTGCTGCACCTTTTTTAGCCTGATCTGCATAGCATATTGCATTTCATCATCAAGCGCCGCACTGATGGCAACTAAGCCTAATTGTTGCTGTAGCTCCGAATAGTTATCTATTGCTAGCGAGAGCTCTGGGGCAGTTAAAGGTATTAGATCGATACGCTTGCTTTCAAGCTTCATATATTCCCCACCAACCTTTGGTAAACTCAGGATTGCGCATTTCACATTTTAATCCTTTTAAATGTACTTAGCAATAACGTAATTTTTATGTCATTCCAGTCACGAATAGAGCCTTAACTTGTCGAGGATCCCGGCACCGTCCCGGCTCCTGCCGCATATGCTGTAGCAGGGCGTTTGAGCAAAGGAGACATGAAGGTGCAGAGTAAAATAACTAAAGTCCTGCAGCACATGGCCCATACGCACGAACAGATGGCGCGGATTCTAGATGCTGAGCGCCATGTGGCTGTCCGTATGTCGCAAATTGTCCACGATCTGCCAGATGCGGAGCCTGATTTTGATGGGATCAGCGGGATGATCGAAAGCTCAACTCAGGTAAACAAGAATATTATTGCTTACTTGAATGCACTTGCAGATCTGGAAGAAGCGATGGCTGATGGGGTAGGCAGAGTGATTAAGGAATTGAACGGTCAAGAAGAAGAGTAACGCTATAGGAGCAGGAGGCGGAAGATGAGCAGAGAAAAGGCTTATCTGCAAATGCTGGAGTCCACCGCCGCCATCCAGTGGAACGTTGCGTTGATTCTGGAAGCTAAGGCGGTTGAAGCTGAAAAGGTAAAGCAGTGGGCACAGCATCATATCCACGCTAGAGCCTTTGATTCCCACAGTGAGCAACTGAAGGAGTCCCTCTCTATACACGAGGTCATCGTGGAGATGGTCGAAGGGCTGACCAAACTGGAGAACGGACTCTACAGCAATTTAAAAGCAGTGCTGGGCAGTGGTGAAGACGATGGTGGCGGGGAAGGTTTTGGAGACATGTCAGGTGATGGCTTTAGTTTTGGAGAAGACAGCAAATGAGCGGGGACCGTCTCTCTGAACATGCCGTCAAGCTGGAGATGATTCGCTCCATTTCGCGCAGTCAGGCTGCTTTGGCGGCCATCTTGGAGAGCATCGCCGAATTGACGGAGCAATCTGAGTTGACGGCCCGCAAATTGAGCGACAATATCAGGATTTTAAGTGGGTATCAGAGTGCGATGTGCCGGATGATGTCCGGGATTTCACTACATCGTCCTAAACGGGGAATTCCTGCTGCGCCATGGCTGAGCAAGGCATACGCCGTAGGAACCTCCAGAGAACATGGAGCACAGGAGGAGTAGAAGCATGAAGAAAAAAAGCCGCAGAACGCTACGTTCAGGCAGAACCCGTAGACGCACATTGCTGCTCTCGCGGAAGGCAAAAGTTCGTAAAGGGCTAGCCCGTAAATCCCGCAGAGTTCTTGCCCGGAAAACTGCTCGTTATGGGAAGTCGAAAAAAGGCCTATTGCTACGCAAGAAAAGAAGACTTCGTCGTAAGCTTGTTCGTAAAGTAAGGGTTGCGCAGCCACCGGTAATTGTGGTACCCGTGAGCGAGGCTCCGCCTGCACCACAGGTAATTCCGCTCCCCCCGGAGCTGGGCGTTTCGCCGGAAACGCCTCCGGCAGACGCCTTTCAACAGGGCTACACCGAAGCATACAACGTGGGGTTCGACGCCGGTTTCGCCAAGGGCTTCGAGGACGGGCATAAGCTGGAATTCAGCTAGGGGACACAGATGACAAGATCCGCTCCGCCCGTGAGCGGGTCTTGGGGTTTTCGTGCGGACTGGTTTGCTGCGTTGCCGATGTGATAAACTTCATAATGAAAGTGAAAATAATATGAGGTTAAGATGAAGGCAGGGATGATTCATGGGTACTGAGATTCGCAGAGCACGCAAAGATGAGATTGATGAAATTATGGAGCTGATTGCCAAATGCGTACAGGTGATGCAAGCAGGTGGCAGCGATCAGTGGGACGAGCATTATCCGAATCGGGAGATCATCTCCCTTGATATTGAACGTGGTAATCTATGGGTATGTGAGGAGAACAATGCGGTGGCCGGCATTCTAGTGTTGGACGAGCACCAATCCGAGCAGTATGAGAAGATTGACTGGAAAGAAACGCAAGGACCTCATTTAATTATGCATAGATTAGCTGTACATCCCGAAGTTCAAGGGAAGGGAATTGCACGCCGTCTTAGCACTTATGCAGAAGAATATGCTCGCCAGAATGGTTATTCAAGTATCCGTCTGGATACATATGCTAAGAACACTAGGGCACTCGCCCTATATCCAAAGTTAGGTTATGATCGCAGGGGTGAAGTAACTTTTCCGGGGCGCACCGCTAATTTTCCGGTGTTCGAGAAGGTTCTATAAAAGCAGGAAATTCGGAAGCTTAACATAGCAAGAGAACCAGAGGATATCTCATGAGCCATCAAGTGGCTGCTGGGATATCCTCTTTTTTCGTGAAATAACACCTTTCTCTAAACAAAAACTTTGTTTGATTAGGTAGCATTTGCGCTTACGGAAACCCTGCTGCTCAAAAGGCGAAAAATGTGCAAATAGCGTCATCTGGGTCCGAAAGTATCAGTGGCAGAGTATGACTCGACACTATCGGACCCAGATGACCTTAAACGTGGCATTTCACCACATTTGGAATGCTATAGGACTCCAGCGCAGCTATTGGTACAAAACACACCGCATATGGACCTGTTTCGAGGGAATAACGTCACTGGAGTCCGAAATCTTGCTCAAAAGGCGATAAATGTGCAAATAGCGTCATCTGGGTCCGAAAGTATCAGTGGCAGAGTATGACTCGACAGTATCGGACCCAGCAGACTTTAAACGCGAAATTTCCCCACATTTGGAATGCTATAGGACTCCAGCGCAGCTATTGGTACAAAACACACCGCATATGGACCTGTTTCGAGGGAATAGCGTCACTGGAGTCCGAAATCTTGCTCAAAAGGCGAAAAATGTGCAAATAGCGTCATCTGGGTCCGAAAGCATCAGTGGCAGAGTATGACTCGACAGTAACGGACCCAGATGACCTTAAACGTGGCATTTCACCACATTTGGAATGCTATAGGACTCCAGCGCAGCTATTGGTACAAAACACACCGCGTATGGACCTGTTTCGAGGGAATAGCGTCACTGGAGTCCGAAATCTTGCTCAAAAGGCGAAAAATGTACAAATAGCTTCATCTGGGTCCGAAAGTATGGAGCATTATGACTCACCAGTGGTGTGGACGTAGCGAGAGCAGTAGAAGTAGAAGCAGAAGCAGAAGCAGAAGCAGAAGCAGAAGCAGAAGTAGATGTAGATGTAGATGTAGATGTAGATGTAGATGTAGATGTAGATGTAGATGTAGCAGTGTAATAGGTGCGAGGGGAACGTAGAAGTGCAGAAATAAGAGTAGTGTAGGGACAGTAGTAGTAGCAGAAGCAGTAGAGGTAGCAGTGTAATAGGTGCGAGGGGAACGTAGAAGTGCAGAAATAAGAGTAGTGTAGGGACAGTAGTAGTAGCAGAAGCAGTAGAGGTAGCAGTGTAATAGGTGCGAGGGGAACGTAGAAGTGCAGAAGTAGAAGTAGTGTAGGGACAGTAGTAGTAGCAGAAGCAGTAGACGTAGCAGTGTAATAGGCGCAAGGGGAACGTAGAAGTGCAGAAGTAGGAGTAGTGTAGGGACAGTAGTGGTAGCAGAAGCATTAGAAGTAGTAGTAGAGTGGGCGCAAGGAGAATGTAGGAGTGCTGAAGCAGTGGAGTAGGCGTAGTGGAGAAATACAAGAAGCCGAAGCAGTGCAGTAGTAGCAGTTGAGTAGCAGTAGGGTCGGCATAGGTCAGTTAGATGAATAGAGCTTGGCGTACACTACCGGGCTCTGACCAGTCTGCCATACCGCGCTATATGCGCACAGCGGTTTACCACAAGGCGTTAGAGTAAGCAGAGATTGTCCGAAATGGCCGACCTTATCGAACGAAACGGGTGTCTCTTAAGCCATGAAATAGCTCTCGGATAGCTTATTTTCCGTGTTTTCCTGACAGTAAATCTGACGCGATTTACAGGTTAGCGTGATCGAAATTTTCTTGAAACAGAATTATCGTATTCATAAAACGAATTAATGTTATTTTATGTAACGCAAAACACTGATTTTCTTCTATAAAACAGTATTTAAAATACACAATCGATTTTATATGTAATGTATATTGACATATAACATGTCTTTAGATTATTATTGGACTATTCAAATTACAAATGAATAGTCTTTTTTTCGTATATCCTTAATAATTGGTTTAAGGGTCTCTACCGGGAACCGTAAATTTCTGGCTACGAAAATATGCTCAGGCATATTTTTGTGGCCTTTTTGTGTTACAAGCGTGAAGTTGTACTGGAATTAACTCAATGAGGGGGAGAAGGCTATGGGGAATATTTTGATCAAAAATGCCGAAATCATTACGATGAACAAGCAAGAGGAAATTATACACGGGGATGTCCGGATTAAGGATGATCTCATCGTTGAAATCGGCACTGGCCTGATCCCGCAGGGTGACGAGCAGATTATTGATGCTACGAACCGTACATTAATTCCGGGTTTTATCCAGACTCATATTCATTTATGCCAGACGTTATTCCGTGGTAAAGGGGACGATCTGGAGCTGATGGATTGGCTGCGCAAACGAATCTGGCCATTAGAGGCCGCGCATGATGAAGAATCCCTGTATTATTCGGCTATGCTTGGCATCGGCGAACTAATCACCAGCGGCACGACGACGATTGTGGATATGGAGACTGTCCATCATACGGATTTTGCGTTTCAGGCTATAGCTAAAAGTGGAATCCGGGCCTTGTCCGGCAAGGTGATGATGGATCAAAAAGGGGGAGATGTGCCTGAGGTGCTACAGGAGGATACCGCATCTTCTCTGCAGGAAAGTGTCGATCTACTGGAAAAATGGAATGGTTATGGAAACGGCCGGATTCAGTATGCATTTTCTCCACGTTTTGTGATTTCCTGTACAGAGCCTTTATTAACCGAGGTGCGGGATCTGTCCGCAAGATACGATGTGAAGGTGCATACTCATGCGTCTGAGAATTTAGGGGAAATTGAGATTGTGCAGGCCATGACTGGCATGCGTAACATCGTCTATCTGGATCATCTAGGATTAGCCAATGAACGGCTTATACTGGCGCATTGCGTGTGGCTGGATGCTGAGGAGCGGCGGATTTTGCGGGATCGAGGGGTGCATGTAAGTCATTGCCCGGGTTCCAATCTGAAATTGGCCTCCGGAATTGCCGACACACCAGGGATGCTTCATGAGCATGTTTCTCTTAGTCTGGGAGCGGATGGCGCTCCATGCAACAACAATCTGGATATGTTTAATGAGATGCGATTGGCGGCAATTATTCAAAAGCCTCATCACGGACCCACAACCATGGATGCCCGCAGTGTATTCCGTATGGCTACTATTGGTGGGGCGAAGGCCGTAGGGATGGAGGATAAGATCGGGAGTATCGAGGTAGGCAAAAAAGCAGATCTAGTGCTCCTGAATCTCTACAATTTTCATACCTTCCCCTCTTACGACGTAGATCCCATCTCTAGAATTGTATATTCCGCTACGCGGGCAGATGTGGAGACAACGATAATCGACGGGGAGATCGTGATGGAAAAAGGTTTGCTAAAGACTGTGGATAAAGAAATTGTACTAAATGAAGCTAACCGTTCTATTAAAAGATTACTCACGCATACCTCGATCGTTTGAGGGGAGAGGTTGATTCGGATATCATATCATTCGCAGGGGATCACTGATCACTGGACCCCCTGTTTTTTTATGAGAATATATGAACATAAGGGAACTAAAGTGCCTTTTGTGAGGTCGTATTAAGTGAGGTGAAGCTAATTGGAACTGGAAGGTCTTCAGCACAGCGAGACGATGAATGAACAGCAACTAAGAGAAATCATGAGCCGTTACGGAGAGGATATATGGAATTATATCTATTATCTTACCAAAAATTCTGAACAAGCCGATGATCTGGCTCAAGAAGTATTCATTAAATGTTATTACCGGATCGGAACGTACCGGGGGAATTCTTCATTTAAAGCATGGTTGCTTACGATTGCCAGGAATACTGTTTTTTCGCACCGGAAATCGCGCTTTTTTCGTTCCGGCTTATGGGGTGGTGTACAGCCATTGTCCACGGTTGATGTGAAGCAGCGGGATAAAACTATCGAACCTCTTGGCGTAGCCCGATCTGCGGAGATGGAGTATTTGGGTAATCAGTCCATTGGTGAGATATGGGATCAAATTATGGCATTGTCTCCCAAGCTGCGCGAAATATTGGTCCTGGACTTGAAATATGAGCTCTCTATAAAAGAAATAGCTGAACTGATGAACTTGAGTCACGGAACGGTAAAATCAAGATTGCACCGAGCGCGGCAAAAAATTCAGAACAAATTAAAGGAGGTAGAATGATGGAGGATCATAAACCGGAATGGTATGCTCAGGCCCGAAAAGGACCTTTTGGAAATAAAAAGTTTACTATGAGGCATGCAGACAACGTCATTCGCCGAATTCAAGAAGATCAACAGAGAGCGGAATCTTACTCAGGAAAAAGACTACCTGTGCAATTGTTGGCTGTGGCGAGTTTTATTGTATTGTTGGGCATAGGTGTATTCTTTCTGAACGGAAGGTTCCTCGGTAATGAATCAAGCAACCCTGCGCAAACTGAGGTTTCGTCGCATTTCACGGAGGCTGAGCTACAGCGGAACGCAGATCAGGTGATGCAGAGTTTGCTTGGAAAGACTTATCCGCTAGATCACCGGGAATGGCTTAAGGAGCAACAGCAGATATTTTACTCTTACCAGAAAGATGAGGACTCCGCATATATCTGGATCGATTATGAGACAGGAGAACTGGTGCAAACGAAGATGAGCGCGATGCTGACAACTGCGGAGATCGACGCTGAAATGAAAACCCGTGCGGAAGAGATCAAGGGCAAACTGGGTTATGCGAATGATTCAGCTTATGATGTGCTCAGATATGTTGAATATGATGCTAAACAACATTCTGGCGTGAAAATTGAAAATAACTTTAGGGCAGAGAAATGGCGTATCGGATTTGTAAATGGTGAATTCGATTACGCATCAGCCACGCTTGAGGCCTCGGCGGTATCAGAAGAGACGCGTCAAGCTGGGAAAGAGGCATTGAAGATATTGAGAGGTACCGGAGGTGATGAAGAGCTTAGTTTAGTATTTCGGGCTATGGACAAGGATCAGGATACGTTTACGCTGCAATACGGATCCAAGGTTTCGGTTACCTTCGATACGGTTACTAGAAGGATTGAGCAGGTTAGTGATACAAATCCTCGTGCTAGTGATAAAACAGATCCCAAACAACTAACGGTATTAGACCGTGAGCTGTCTCTAATTGATGGGGATCGCCTACGTGAGAAGGCAGCACCTCTGCTGACTAAGATATTTAGCGTTGCTGATGTGGGCGAATATAGCTTGCTTAAAAGAGATCAGGAGCCCGGGAATCTCACCTTTCATAAGCTTGGCAGTCCTGAGATCACTGTATATTATGATAGTGATTTAACGATCTGGAAGGTGAAAGAGGATTTGCCAGCGAGCCAGTCTTAGATTGAAAGGCATAACATAATAGGCTTAAATAGGGAAGTTCCACAGCCGAAAAGGTGCGGGATTTCCCTGTTTGTAATGGGAGCGAACGGTGCACATTTTTGATAAAAAAAGTAAGTATTGTTATACTAGAACAATCTGATATTTTACAGAAAAGATGAATAGATTTCATAATCAGAACAAATGAAAAGGTAAGAGGGGATTAAAACGTGAAAAAGCACGGGCCGAATCGAGCTCAGTTCTATATTGTTGTCCTGCTGCTATGGTTGAAGCTGCTCCTGCTGAGAGTGCTGTTCTTTGATAGAATTGCTTGGGAGTGGATTGCAGCAGATGTTGCTCCAGTCCTCTTCATTATGGGGATTCTGACGGTCATTACTCCTTCGCGGGTGAGAACAGCCGTCTATTGGACATTTAACGGGATATTATCGCTGCTGCTGTTCGCAGCCAGTGTATATTTCAATCACTTTGGTTCTGTTCCTACGTATCTGGCTTTATATGAACTGAATCAGGTATTTCAAGTGAAGGCAAGTGTAGAATCAACGATACAGACTATTGATTATTTATTTTTCGCTGATTTTGTGATCATGGCAATCTATGTCTTGATCCGCAGATGGAAGCATGGAAAAGCCTATCCGCGTGGGCGTGAGCGATTCAGCTCCCGGAACACACGATTGGCACATATGATGGTGATTCTGGTGGCTATTCTTGGAGGTTTTGCTTTATCGGCCAATTCTGTCAATTCTGCGCGGGGAATTACAAATGAACTTGTGCAGGCAGAAAGTGCCGGATTCCTGAATTATGAGGTCGTTGCCGCAATTAAGGTCAAGGAAGATAACAATCTCATTGGAACCGGAGATATTAAGGATACAATCGCGAAGATTGATGAACTGCAAGCTTCCTATCCTTATAGTAGTAAGGCCGCGGGCACAGCACCTGATTATTTTGGCTCGCAAAAGGGCAAAAATGTAATTGTCATCCAAATGGAAGCTTTTCAAAACTTCCCGCTGCATCAATCCCTGAAGGGTCAAGAGCTGACTCCAGTGTTGAACAAGTTGGCAGATGAGGGATTTTACTTCCCCCATGTCTACCAGCAGATTGGTCCGGGCAATACTTCTGACGCTGAATTTATGAGCAACACGTCGATTTATCCAATCGGGACGTTGGCAATGTCCACTGGATTCGGGGATAGAGAACTGCCGAGCCTACCACGTCTGCTGAGAGATAAAGGGTATGAGGCGTACACCTTTCACGTGAATCAAGTGGGCTTTTGGAATCGGAATGAGCTATATCCTGCGCTTGGATTTAACGGCTATTATGATAAAGATTATTTTACTAATGATCATTTTAATGCGTTTGGTGCTTCCGATGAACAGCTTTATATTACGGGTGTCGAGAAACTGGCAGAGCTGCAGAAGAAAGGAACTCCTTTCTACGCACAAATGGTGACGGCGTCCAGCCACCATCCCTTCCAAATCCCGGACTCTTTTAAGAAGATCTCAGTGCCTGATGAGTTAAAAAACACGATGCTTGGCGATTATTTGACTGCTATTAACTATACTGATTATGCCATTGGAACTTTAATAGAGGGTTTGAAGAAAAACGGAATGTGGGATAACACTGTGCTGGTGATGTACGGCGATCATTTTGGCTTGCAGCCGCAGGATGTGCCACCCGAGCAAGTAGAAAGTGCGCTGGGGATTCCATACGATTCCCGGATCAGCCGCTTTAATATTCCATTGATTGTTCATGCACCAGGAATGGAGCAAGGGAAGGTAGTAGAGAGAACAGGTGGACAGTTGGATATTCTTCCTACGATAGCTAACCTATTGGGGGTTTCTTTAAAGGAAGAGGGTTTTACAGCATTTGGTCATGATCTCTTGAACATTGATCGTAATGTGTTAGGGATGCGGTATTATTTGCCTTCCGGTTCTTTCTTTAATGATGATATTCTTTATGTGCCTGGTAAAGATTTTGCTGATGGTGAAGCTGTGTCACTGGATACGCTTAAGCCAGTATCGGATTTCACAAAATATCAGTCTGATTATGAGTATATTTTGAAGCTAATGAATTTGTCCGACGAATATGTGAAGCTGTTACCACAGAGATAGGGGGAATCATGAAAAAGTTCTGGAAACCGGAGTATCTCGTAGGCCTTGCCGGCTGCGGTATCATTATTTATTTGCTATTCGTAGGGCCATTTATTGGTGTTGCCGATAACGGTGATTTTCTGCGTATGATGAATACCATCGGCCTGAACTACTACGACACTGCTGCATCGTATGCCGATCAGTTTTTCAGCTTTAGCCATTCTCGGTTTGCGTATGAGGATTTGTTTAGAGGTTTTTATCCTTCTTCACAGATTTTTATAGTACTTGTGCCGAGATTGATCGGCGGGCTCATCCATGGCAGCTTTTTTGATGTTCGTTTGCTGGGTGCAGTTTATGGGCTTCTTTTACTGGCGGCAACTTGGCTGCTGGTGAAGTATAATGCTCGTGGCTCTTATGTTACAGGGCTGCTGTTGGGAGCAGCTATCTTATTTGTATTTTACGATATCGGGTATGTGGCCTATTTCAACTCCTTGTTTGGAGAACCAGTGTCGATGGTGTTTATGCTGCTGACATTTGCATTAGGATTAAGATTAACCAGCCAAGAGAAGCCAACCACTAAAGGATTAACCTTGTTTTTTATCGCGATTCTGTTTCTGGTCACCTCCAAAATCCAGAATGCACCGATTGGGATTGCCTTTGCTCTGATTTTCTTGCGGTTTATGATGCTTGACGGAGAGGGCAAATGGAGGAAGCTGGCTTTACGTTTTTCGATTGCCATCTTTCTTGTATCCATCGTTTTGTATGTGGCAGCGCCAAAAGATCTGAAGCATATTAATCTGTATCAAACGGTGTTTTTTGGGATTTTAAACGAATCACCGGATGTGAAGGGAGACTTGCAGGATCTCGGATTGCCGGAGCGGCTGGAGGTACTGGCGGGTACGAATTATTTTCAGACCGATACAGTGATTAAGCAGGATGATCCTTCGCTGGTTCCGGACTTCTATGACCGTGTATCTCATAAAGATGTGTTGTTCTTCTATCTGAAGCATCCGGACCGGTTGATAGATAATATGAAATATGCTGCGAGTAACAGCATGGCGATTCGCCCGTATTATCTAGGAAACTACGAGAAAAGCGAGAATAAACCAGCAGGTGCATTATCCTATACTTACAGTGCATGGAGCCAATTCAAAAACAAGTATATTCCGCACACGCTCGGATTTCTCTCCGTCTTCTATCTGGTGTATTTTGCGGGAGCCTTGTTTCAGTATTTCCGCAGCAGAGATATTCGCGGCAAAATTGCCGGCGAGCTGCTGATGCTGCTAGGGCTAATAGGGATTTTCTCCTTCTTGGTTCCGATTCTTGGGGACGGAAGGGCTGACATCGGTAAGCATTTATTCTTGTTTAATGTGTGCTTCGATATGATGGTTGTAGTCATGTTTGGATGGATTGTACACAAGCTGACGGGGATTGCGAGACGCTAATTTCAAGCACCTATCAAACACAAAAAAACACAAAGCAAACAGCAAGTTTCCGATTTGGAGACCTGCTGTTTTTTTAAATATAAGAATTTATATGTTCTATGTTGTAATTAAAGGGACGTCGAAGTCGTGTATGCTTATTCATCTTCAAATAACTCACGCAGCATCCCTTGACGATCGTTCATAAACGCTTTGGTCACGGTATAATGTTCGGTTTCCTCCAAGGCGACGGACCGTATTCCCTCCCCCTCCAAGAGAAAAATTTCAGCACCGGGATAGGACATCAGAATGGGGGAATGAGTTGCGATAATGAACTGTGAATCCTGTCCGACCAGCTCATGCATACGCACCAGCAGAGACATTTGACGTAAGGGGGAAAGCGCTGCTTCAGGCTCGTCGAGGATATAAAGACCGCGGCCGCCGAAACGGTGAACGAATGTAGCTAAAAAAGACTCTCCGTGGGACTGCTCATGCAGAGATTTGCCTCCGTAGGAGTCTTTGATCGGTGGGCCACCGGGTTGTTCATCCAACTCATCAATATAAGAAGCCACATTATAGTAACTCTCCGCACGTAGAAAAAAGCCGTCCTTCGGCCGTCTAACCCCTCTAGCAATTCTAAAATACTCATAGAGACTCGAATGCGAGGAACGAGTGTTAAAAGAAAAGTTTAGCGTTCCACCTTCAGGGTTAAAGCCCCAAGCAGCAGCAATTCCCTCTAACAAGGTTGATTTACCCGTGCCGTTCTCTCCAACAAGAAAGGTCACTGGTTTTTGAAAAATCAGGCGATCCAGCGTTCGAACAGCAGGCAGATGAAAAGGATAGGTTTGAAAGGATGGCACCAGATCACGCAGCAGCTCCGCGTGTCGCAAATACAACGTGGTGTTATTCATAGTTCCCCCCTTGTGAATTTCAAAAAATAATCATCTTCGGACAGATTAGACAGAGATGACAAGTTTAGTGCCTCTAGCTAGACCTTTATAGTATAACAGCATCCAGCGAGTGGATGAAATCTGACGGGGTTCGGGCAAGCCGGGCAAAAGACAGGGTACATCTGCCAATTTAGTTCTAGTAATGACAGATGTCCATGAGGCGAGTGCTGACTCCGCATATAGTTATACTGTCTTGAGAATACAACGGGGCAGGGTGAAGGCCGTGAAAGCAAAAAGGAGAAAACACAAGCGTCCGCGAGATTATCGCGACGGTTATCACGAAGGATATCGTCTCGGCATGTGTGAGGCTGTGCAGCGTCGGAGTACTGTAGAGGTCGAAGCCTGTCGGCCATTTAAGCTAATGTATGTTCCTCAAGGGTTCCATGCAATCGATACTGGGGTAATTGAGGCGCTCCAGCAGCTTGTAAGTGAGCTTGTGATAAGCACTCCAGAAGCTATGCTGGAGACCGCAGCTCGGGAGATGCCCGGGGCAGTGCTGGTTATGAATGGACTGCATGTTTTTCCGGAAAATCATTTAGAACAGATTACAGAAATCAGAAAGCTGGGCATTCGGACTGCGATCTGGTTTGTGGATGATCCTTATTTTACAGAGGATACTTCAGTGATTTGCCGGCATTATGATCACGTCTTTACGCATGAGCTCGGTTGTGTGGAGTTTTATCAATCCTTTGGGGTTCCATCCGTTCATTATTTACCGCTTTGCGTCAATCCAAAGATGTTCTATCCGCGCCGTACGGCACCGCAGTATAAGTACGATATTGTGTTTATTGGCAATGCATTTCATAATCGGACAGCGCTGTTTGATGAACTTGCCCCCTATCTAAAGGATAAGAAGGTGCTGATCGCTGGCGGCTTCTGGGAACGGCTTGCGACTTATGACCAGCTTGCCCCTTTTATTAGCAATGGCTTTATCCCGCCTGAGGAAACTGCGAACTATTACAGTGGTGCAAAGCTAGTCATTAATATTCACCGTCCGTGGGAGGAGGGGCAGGATAACCGGAATAGCTTCCGTTTACCATCACGCTCTATCAACCCGCGTACTTATGAGATCAGTGCCTGCGGTACTATGCAGCTTACGGATGTTCGTGAGGATCTGGGCAATTATTATCGTCCAGGTTATGACTTGGATACTTTTGGCTCTGCTAAGGAATTGCAGGAGAAGATTGAGTACTATCTGAAGCATGAAAAAGAGCGTCGAATATACGCTTTACGGGGACTACAGACAACCATGCGCAACCATACATTCACTGCGCGTTTGCCACATTTGCTGAATGTGATTGCTTCAAGTGTATGAAATCTATAACGGGATAAAGGAGCGAGGATGTTAATGAACAACAATGAATTTATTATGCCTGCACCACCGCTACCTCTGACACCTCCAGAGGAAGAAAAGCTTCGTGGTCGTCTGAGTGGTTTTAAGGGTGGATATGATGAGGGATATTTACGGGGACGGCTTGCGATTTTAGATGGTCGGCCAGAAGAAGTATTTCCCGTACGGAATATTCATGTAATGTATGTGGCTTCTGGTAAAGGATATCCCTACTCTCCATTAGACGATGCAGTCCTCTACGCGCTGCAAAAATTAACCACACAAGTCACGATAACAGATGTGCGTCAAAACTTAGTGGAGTTAGCCGCCGCGCAAAGACCGGATCTGGTACTTGTGCTGGATGGTATGGATTTACCGCTTGAGCAGATCTCCGTTCTTCGGGCTAGCGGAATCAAGACAGCCATTTGGCTTACAGATGATCCTTATTATACTGATTTTACAGTTAAAATTGTGGCGCATTACGATTTTGTGTTCACGCTTGAGCGTAATTGTATTGATTTTTATAAGGGACTTGGCTGCCCTGAAGTTCATTATCTTCCTTTTGCCGCTCACCGCGAGCATTACCGTCCAACTACAACACGTTCACCATTGAATCGCGAAGTTAGTTTTATTGGCTCTGCCTATTGGAACCGGGTTAATTTCTTCCGTGAGATTCTTCCGGATTTGATGAACTATAACACGGTGATTAACGGCATTTGGTGGGACCGTCTGCCTGAGGCGGCACTCTATGGAGATCGGATAGAGATTGGCAAGTGGATGTCACCACAGGAAACAGCGGTAGCTTACAGCGGATCCAAAATCGTTATTAACCTCCACCGCTCGCACATTGATGAAGTAGTGAACAACAATACACTTTCGATTCCGGCGGTATCTCCTAATCCGCGTACTTTTGAAATCGCGGCTACGGGTACGCTGCAATTAGTGGATGCCAGAGATGATATGGGATCTTTCTACAAACCTGGTGAAGAAATTGAGACTTTTGCAAGCCCTCAAGAAATGATGGATAAAATCCGTTATTACCTGACTCATGAGGAAGAACGCCGTGCGATTGCCCTGCGCGCTTTTGAACGGACGCTTAAGGATCACACCTACACTAAACGTATACACCAGCTGTTAACAGTAATTTACGGCTAGGTCATATGCCCGGAAATGGAATGGAAATGTGCGCTTACCAGGGGACAGGTGTCGTGCCGGCATCTGTTTTTCCTCGATATACTGTAGAACCGAACCTCAGCTTATGCCTGTGGCCTGATGAGAAGAAGCAGCGTCTGGAGCGGGCTTGTATAGCGGAGCGGAAGCGACTGGCTAGATTCGAGAGCAGAGGTGAAGCGAAGGGGCGAAGCTCGGGAGCGAAGTGAAATTGACTGACGAGATTCTAGAGCTAAGCGGAAGCGTTGTTGCGAGTTACAGGAGCGACTATCTTCAAGTGAGCTTTTCTGCGAAGGATAGAATTTAGCGAAAGTTTGTAAATTTTTCAAGGAGGTGAATGGCTGCTCCAGGCCCCTCGTTAGGGAGCGCCGAAACGCCATGGCTGACAAAGCTACAATCGTCCTCTTTTCACATGTATCCAATACACGCAGTATTACGGGAGCGGAGAAGCTATTGTTGTTTTTCGCTCAGGAGCTTTCTCCGTACTTTAATTGTATTCTCGTTGCGCCTCAGGACGGCAAGCTGACTTCTCAGGCTCGAAGCTGTGGAATAAGTGTACAGTTGCTTTCGATTCCTCTTTTATATGGAATGTACACTCCTTATGCAGGGTTGGAGGCAGATGCTCAGAAATTCCAGGAAAGCAGGGAGTATCACGAATTAATAGACTGGCTGAATTCCCTGCGCCCGGCGTTTGTTATTACAAGTACCTGTGTGCATGCTCTGCCAGCAATGGCTGCAAAGTCACTGGGCATTCCGGTGATATGGAAAATATCAGAGACGATAACAGACAATGAATATACACCTATTAGTGTAGGGCTGATTCATCGGAATAGTGATGAGATACTAGCAATTTCACAAACAGCTGCAGCTTGCTTTCCAGAGGACGTGAGAGCAGAAAAGGTGATCCAGCTCCCTCCCTCTTGGAATGATAAAGAGATGATGATTGAGGCTTGGAGCAAGCTTCGGAGCGAACGGCGGCGGGAATTGCGGGTTAAACCGCATGAACAGCTGGTCGGTTATATTTCTTCTTTTATCAACAAGGAAAAAGGGCTAGAACATTTTGTGAAAATGGCTGTATTTGTGCACGCGGTTCATCCAAGCTCGAAATTTGTTGTCATTGGGTCAGCTGGCGATAAAAGCTACTATGAGCGTTGTGTCCGCAAGGTGAAGCTTGAGGGACTGTACACCCGGTTTAAATTTGTTGGTTATGCTGAATGCCTTCCATCTGCCTATTGCGCCATGGATGTGCTAGTGGTTCCTAGTCTGATCCGTGAAGGCTTTGGCATGACTGCTCTGGAAGGTATGGCTTTTGGAAAGCCCGTGGTCGCTTACGACTCTGGGGGCTTGCGAGAAATTCTGCACGCAGCGGGCTGCGGCGAAAATCTCGTGCCAGCGTCGGACATTTCCGCGCTGGCAGAAAGAGTCAACGTCATGCTGGCGCAGCCGGGAATGGCGTTGACTCTAGGCAGTCAAGCGCGGGAGCGCGTCGACGCCGTCTATGGTCCGGCGGCATATCGGAGCCGCCTGCAGGGTCTTGCGGAGATGTGGAACCTCCGCTATTACAGCGCACCTGCGGTGCGCGAGGCTGACAGCGTGGTGGTGGAACCACCCGCTGTCCAGCCTGATTTACCCGCAGCGTCGCCGGCTTTGCCGCCGCGAAGCAAGGGCCTGCCAAGCCGCGTCGCCCGCAAGCGGCGCGGCAAAGCCCGGGCGCGCCGGCGAAGCGGGCGCCCGTTGGTTTTGCGCCGCGTTGCTCGCAAGCGGCGTAAAGGTTCTGCCCGGCGGCGCAGCACCGCCGGGAGCAAGCGCCGCCGGGCCCGCCGCGGTGGACGGCGGCGCGCGGCGTAAATGCCTCGATTGCAGCGAAGTAGCAAGCGGAGCGCAAAGAGGGGCATATCTGCTCTCGAATGCAGCGAATTTAGCTAGATGAGCCCAAAGAACGGTATAATTCCCGCTTATTGATCTCATTCCAGCAACCTGAGCCAAATGAGCGGTATAAATCCCGCTTATTGATCTCAATCCAGCAACCTGAGCCCAAAGAACGGTATAAATCCCGCAAAAAGAGCTCAATCCAGCAACCTGAGCCAAATGAGCGGTATAATTCCCGCTTATTGATCTCAATCCAGCAACCTGAGCCAAATGAGCGGTATAAATCCCGCTTATTGATCTCATTCCAGCAACCTGAGCCAAATGAGCGGTAAAAATCCCGCTTATTGATCTCATTCCAGCAACCTGAGCCAAATGAGCGGTATAAATCCCGCAAAAAGAGCTCAATCCAGCAACCAGAGCACAGTCCGCTGACTGAGCCAAGTCAGACCATAATTAAACAGGCAGGGGAGTGAACTCATGAAGATCATGACGATTTTAGGCACGAGGCCTGAAATCATTCGCCTCAGTGTAATCATTCCGCTTCTCGACGAACATGCTGAGCGGCACATCCTGGTGCATACAGGCCAGAACTTCACCGCCAGTCTCAGCGGGATTTTCTTTGCTGAGCTGGGACTGCGGGCACCGGATTATGTGCTGCAGGATAAACAAGCAGGACTAGGCGGCCAGCTTGCCGCCATGTTCGGAGGGTTAGAAAGTATTTTACTAAAAGAACAGCCAGATCGCGTTTTGCTTCTGGGCGATACGAACAGCGCGTTATGCGCGATTTTGGCTGAACGTATGGGAATTCCGGTGGTGCATATGGAAGCGGGCAACCGCTGCTATGACCTCCAAGTACCAGAAGAGAAAAACCGCCGTGTCATCGACGCCGTTTCGACCATTAATATGCCTTATACGCAGCAGAGCAAAAGGCATCTAATCAGCGAAGGTTTCCCCAGCAGGCGTATCGTGTTAACAGGAAATCCGATCCATGAGGTCATGACCCATTTTGAGCACAAAATCCAGACCAGCGACATTCTGGAGCAGCTGAAGCTTACCTCAGGACAGTATTTCCTAGTCACGGCTCACCGTGCTGAGAATGTAGATGATCCAGAGTCCCTTGTACAAATTATGTCGGGTCTTAACGCAGTGGCTGAGCATTTTGGAATTCGTTTAATATGCAGCATTCATCCTCGCACTCGCTCCAAACTTACTGAGCAATTTTCCCTTCCAATGAACCCACTAGTTGAATTTCATGAACCTTTCGGATTTTTTGATTTTGTCTATTTGGAACAGCACGCCTTATGTGCCATCACCGACAGCGGGACTGTACAGGAGGAATGCTGCTTGATGAAAGTGCCAACAGTTACGATTCGCAGAACGACGGAACGTCCAGAAACAGTGGATTGTGGCAGCAATGTAGTCTCAGGTGTAGATCAGAAAAGTATTCTGCGCAGCGTCAAGCTGATGACGGCGCTCAATCGGGATTGGGAGGCACCGGAAGGATACATGACTCCGGATGTTTCGGTCAAGGTAGTTAAATTCTTGCTTGGAGGGAACCTGCATGTTCAATAATAAAAGGATTGTGGTCACAGGCGGAACTGGTTCCTGGGGGCATGAACTAATTAGGCAACTTCTGCCACAAAATCCTAAGGAAATCATCGTATTCTCCCGCAGTGAATCCGCTCAAGTGGCGATGAGCCGGGAGTTTGAAGATCAACGTCTCAGCTTTATCATTGGCGATATCCGTGACAAGGATGCGCTGATTGCAGCCTGCCGTGGCGTTGATTATATCTTTCATCTGGCGGCGCTCAAACATGTTCCAGTCTGTGAAGATCAGCCTTATGAAGCACTCAAAACCAATGTAGTGGGAACTCAAAATGTGATCGAAGCTGCCATTGTAAATGGCGTCGAGAAAGCAATTTACATCTCTACCGATAAGGCTGCGAACCCATCCAACTTCTATGGAATGACCAAAGCGATCGGGGAAAAATTGTTCGTGTATGCCAATCTGATTGGCTCAAACACCCGGTTCGTTACTGTACGCGGAGGTAATGTGCTCGGAACGAACGGCAGCGTAGTGCATTTATTCATGAAGCAGATTAAAGATAAGGGTCAGGTACGCATTACGGATATGAAAATGACCCGCTTCTTTTTTACCCTACGCGATGCTATTACGTTATTATTTAAAGCTTCTGAGGTTAGCTTGGGTGGAGAAATCTTCGTCATGACTATGCCTACCTGCCGAATTATCGATCTTGCTGAGGTGCTGATTGAAGCTTCCGGAGAGTCCAATGTGAGTATTGTCGAGACCGGGATTCGTCCGGGAGAGAAAATCCACGAGATTCTGATGAGCGATTTCGAAAGCTTAACTACCGTTGTCTACGATGAGCAGTATCTAGTAATTCTCCCTACGCTGAACATGCCGGAATTAAAGGCACATTATAGCGCATATCCTCACGTCTCATTCAATAGCTTCAGTTCAGAGACGAATCTGATGGATCGGGAAGAGATCAAAAGCATCTTGATCCGGGGAGGGTTCCTGCAATGAAGCTGCTTATCCTAGGTGGAAACGGTATGGCGGGGCATATGCTGGCGGATTATTTTCGCCGCCAGGGCAAGCATCACGTCTTCCATACAACCCGGGATAAGAGCGATCTTGGCGGGCTGTATGTAGATGCGAACGATATAGCCGGAGTTGAGAAGCTGGTCGATATCGTTTCCCCTCATTGCATTATCAACGCAATGGGGGTTCTCAATCAATTCGCGGAGCGTGACAAAATTGGGGCTTACCACGTGAATGGCTTTCTCCCTCATCACTTGTGGCGAAAGGCGGAGGATGTTCAGGCAAGGCTCATTCATATCAGTACCGACTGCGTGTTCGAAGGAACACGCGGAGGGTACACCGAAGAGGATGCTCCTGATGGAACCTCTGTATATGCAATTTCTAAAAGTCTCGGTGAGGTGCAAAAACCCGGGCATCTTACGATTCGCACTTCCATTATTGGTCCCGAAATCCGCTCTGGCGGTATTGGTCTGATGGATTGGTTCCTGGCGCAGAGTGGTAAAGTTTCAGGATACCGGCGGGTGATGTGGAACGGGGTCACAACGCTCCAATTAGCCAAAGCAGTGGATGTAATGCTGGATTCCCCCGTATCGGGGCTGATCCATTTAGCGCATCCAGAGCCGGTAAGTAAATATGAGCTGCTTCAGCATATTCAGGCGGCTTTTCATAAAGAAAATGTGGAGATCATCCCTGAGGATGAACATATTCAGGATCGTACACTGGTGAATACAAGAGCGGATGTCCTCTTGCCGCTGCCTTCATATCCTTTAATGCTGCAAGAACTGGCTGACTGGATGAAACAGTCAGAGATGTATTTATGACAGGGCAAAGACTTCTGATTACCGGAGCCGGTGGATTTACCGGGCAACATGCGGTTCGATTATTTTCGGCAGGAGGGGCTGAGGTTATCGCTGTATTGCGGCCGCAATCGACAGCTGCCTCCACTCTTTTTCCAGAAGGAGTAAAGATTTATGTTTGTGATTTAAGTGACCGGAAAGCAGTAGCTGAGATGATCAAGCAAACTGCACCGGACGCTGTCCTTCATTTGGCTGGGAAGAACTCCGTACCCGAGTCATGGCTTAATCCCTTGCTTTATATGGAGACCAATGTGATGGCTACCTTATATTTATTAGAGGCCATGCGAAGCCTGCCGAGCAGTCGGATTCTAGTGGCTGGCTCCAGACTTAAGTTCAAACCGGGTGTGGTGGCTGGGCCACCACACCCGTACAGTCTTAGCAAAACAATAGAAGAGCTGGTGTCCCTCGCTTGGGGCACCTTATTTAAACAGCCGGTTCTGCTGGCTGAGCCCTGTAATCTGATTGGTCCCGGTCCTTCCACCGGCTTCTGCTCTTTATTAGCACAGCACATTGTTCGAAGTGAAGTCCAGCCAGATGAGGAAATACCTCCATTTAAGCTCTCTTCTCGTTATGCGCTGCGTGATTTTTTAGATGTTAGAGATGCCGTTAGAGCTTATGATTATATTTTGCGTAAAGGTACAAATGGAACCATCTATCGCATCGATTCAGGGAAGCAGCGGGAACTCGGGGAGATCGCGGAGCAGTTGCTCAGTCGTTCTGTAGGTCCAGTGCCAATGGACTGGGGACCCGCAGATGCTGAACGGGCTATTTCAGAGATCGCAGCCACAGCAGATAAGCAGGTTCGTTCGGAAGCATCAACCCCTGAGGCTGATGTGACTTCACTGGGCTGGCGTCCGGAAATTGGACTTAGTCAATCGTTAATGGATATTTTGAATTATTACCGAATTAGCGGGGAGGGGAGGTTGTTATGAGACCGAAAGTTTCGGTAGTGATTCCGTTTTATAATTGTCCTTATATTGAGCACGCCCTGCAAAGTGCGTTCTCCCAGTCTTGGGAACCTTACGAAATCATTATTGTCGATGACGGCTCGCATGCGCATAGCAATCTAATTACACCGTATCTTTCCCGAATTCATTATTTGGGCAAAGGCAATGGGGGAACCGCCTCCGCATTGAATCACGGCATATTGAATGCAACGGGGGACTATGTGGTCTGGCTTAGCTCAGATGATTTATTTTATCGGGATAAGATCAACAATCAGGTTCTGTTCATGGAGCAGAACCACTTGTTAATCTCCTATACCAACTTTAATTATATTAACGCTCAATCGCAGCTGGTTCAGCTGAATGCTGCGCCATTGTTTCCTAGTCACCTGGATTACTTACGTTGTTTTTTACACGGTAATCCCATTAATGGCTGTACGGTGATGTTTAAACGAGAGGTGTTTGGAGCCATCGGACTTTTTGATGAATCACTTCCTTACACCCATGATTATGACTTATGGTTCCGCGCCATTCTGAACGGATATCCACCGGTGATGTTGAATCAATCACTCACAGCTTACCGGACGCATGAGGGCATGGGAACGATCAAATATTTTGATGTAATTATGGCAGAGGCAGCTGCGACCAATGCCCGCTACAAAAATTCGCTGCAGCACTTGATTTCTTCTATGGGGGGCTGAAGGTAATGTACCGGGAAATTGAAGTGAATGACTTTCTGCCAGTCTTACTGGAACAGTTGAAATTCTGCGAGAGTATTCTGGATATCGGCAGCGGCACCGGTACCCTGCTTGAACGATATGAAGCCGCAGTAGTGCTTGGATTAGAAATTCACAGGCCGTACCTGCTGCATCGTCAATATAAGTCACCTCATATTATTCCGGTACATGCAGATGCCAGTCATATGGATAAATTATTCCTCCCCAAAACATTTTCAGCGGTTACCTTTATTGATTCAATAGAGCACTTTAATAAAAATGAAGCGAAGACTCTGCTAGGGATGGCCGAAAGAATCGCCAATAACCGAGTAGTTGTATTTACCCCTCGGGGCTTTTTTCCACAGGAGGGTATGGATCATTATCATTTGCAGGGAGAGTATTTTCAAAAGCATCGGAGCGGATGGGAGCCGGAGGATTTTATTGCACTTGGGTATGAGGTAACGGTACTTAAAGGCTTCCATCATGCCCAAAACCCATCGTTTCGTGAAGCATTCGGGGAGGGCCATGCACCAGTAGATGCCCTGCTTGCTTGTAAAACAGTATAAAAGTTGAGCTCCGGGTGAAGGAGGTGAGCGCGTATGAGTGAAGAACCTAAAGTATCGGTGATCATCCCATTTTATAACTGTTCGTATGTGGATCTCGCCATCCAAAGTGTCTTGGATCAAAGCTATCCGAATATAGAACTTATTGTAGTCGATGACGGTTCTACCCTATGGTTGGAGAAGTTGGCCCCCTTCCGTGACAGAATCATTTATATACAAAAAAGTAATGGAGGGACAGCTTCTGCTTTGAACAAAGGGATAGAAGTGGCTACCGGAACGTATTTTGCCTGGCTCAGTGCAGATGATCAATTTCACCCGGATAAAATCAAAAACCAAATAGAAAAGCTCAAAAGTACGGGTACTTTGTTTAACTATACAGCCTATTATTATATAAATGAGCAGGGAGAACGGATCTCAGATACGGTAAGTATGATTTTTAGCAGCAGAGCCCATTTTATTGAGACTATGATGTTGGGTTGTCCGGTGAATGGGAGTACAGTTCTTCTTCATATGGATATATTTCGTGCTGTAGGAACGTTCGATGAAATGTTGTTATATACTCAAGACTATGATTTATGGCTGCGTATTTTACCGCATTTTAGCTGGTCTTATATTGAGTATCCGCAGCTTGATTATCGAGTGCATCAAGAGATGGGCTCAGTGATTCATAGTGAGGCGCAGAAAAGAGAGATAGAACAGGTACAAGCAAACCATCATGGGGTTCTATCGCATCTGCTGCTAAAGGAGAGAGGGGAATGAAATTAATATTTCCTGTTCTAACTCTATCTAGGGGCGGAGCACAACGGATGCTGGCAGAACTGGCTAATCGTCTGTCAGAGATCGGTCATGAAATTACGATCCTCTTGCCCAGCGATGGTGTCGTTGAATACGAGATAAATTGTGAATTGCGTTATGCGGCAGATGGTGATTTGTCGGCCAGCGATTTTCCAGTGGGGGACGTGATTGTCTCCAACTTTTATACCACAGTCGAGGTATCGCAGCAGGCAAGTAATGAGGGGAAAGGGATTCATATTCGTTTAGCGCTTTGCTACGAGCCCACTTTTTTACCTGACAATAGCCGTTCTTTTGCATCCTATAATTTAACTAGCAATCTGCTTGTACTATCCCGTTGGCAGCAAGAAATCGTCCAGATGAATCATGGGATTAAGGGGACAATCGTGCCCATTGGTGTGAATCCTGTTTTTAGAAATTTGAACATTCGTGAACCTGAAAATAAGCTTGTAGTTTCCGCGGTTATGCGAAAGCCAGAGGGTGGATTCTCAGGCCATCGTGAACAAGACTATTTGCTTGAACAGTTAAATCGGGTCAGAAGATTTCATCCAGAAGTTGAACTGTATTTGATTATTCCTCCTGGTGAATTTGCTGAATCGACTACACTTCAAACTTTATTAGCGGATGAACGATATCATATAAGGACTCCTGCAAATGATACTGAGCTTTGTTACCATTATAGTGAGAGCGATATTTTTGTAAGCTCAAGTACGTATGATACGGGATCGCTACCAGGCATCGAGGCTATGCGTTGTGGAGCAGCACTCGTTACTGTTTACTCCGGTGGGAATATGGAATATGGCAGGCATGGCCATAACTGCTTAATGTCCTACCGGTTTGAGAATCGGCTTGCGGATGATATCATAACCTTAATTAAAGACCCGGATTTACGCCAGCGGCTGGCTCGTAAGGGGGAGCAGGATTCACAGCATTTCACTTGGGAAAAAAGCACACAATTGTTTCAGAATGCACTGTTTGAGATCGTAGCGAGGAACTCTTAATAATATGTCCTTAAAATACAAAAAACCTTCAATACCACTTGAGAAGTGGCTTGAAGGTTTTTTTGCGTGATTTCGGTTAGAAGATGGCATAGGAATTCATCATTTCACGAAAAGATTCCGCATACTTTTCTGTTCCAAAGCGTGAGACCATATATCCTCTTCCTTGCTGGCGGAGACCCTCTCGCAGAGGAATATTGTTCATAAGCTCCAGTCCTTCGTTGACGGCAGTTGGAATATTGCCTAGCGGGTAAAATTTACCCGTGACATTATGAACAATAAAGGATCTGACACCATCGGAATCTGTACTAAGTACGGGACAAGTGCAGCAAATCGCTTCGGCAACAGCATATCCAAATCCTTCTGTAATGGAGGTGGCTAACAGGAAGCCACCAGAATTAGCGATTGAGGAATAATAAATTGGCATTACATGATTAGGAATATTGGTAAAAGTACTTAGACGATCATTCAGCCCTAAGGCGTGTAGCTCCTCCTGAAAGGATTGTTTCTGATCCTCTGCGGCTAAATTAGGATCATGGAACATCCACAAATGAATATCTGGTTTATAAAGGCGAATTTCATGGGCGATTCTCAAATATTCCCGCCAATTTTTATTGCTCTCTAGCCGGCCTACCCAAGCGATAACCGGATTAGCGGGAGGTTCAGCAGGGATATGCTGAAAAGACTGGACATCAACAATATTCGGAATTACATAACGATGCAGCCAGGGACAGATTTCAATAAACAGCTCCAATAAATGATCGGTTGGCGGGATTAGTACTGCATTACAATAAGAACGTAAATAAGGGACGGCATCTCTGATCAGAGTTTCCGCATGACTGCGTTTTCCAAGGCCTTGAGATTCGTATATCATAATACCGCGGTAACCGAGTTCACGCAGACGTTTCAGTAATAAATAATCAGATGTAACAATAATGGCATCGTAATTATGGGTCTCCAGCAAATTTCTAATTTCTTCATCTGAAGATGAGACAAATACCGGAAAATTGGTCGTATTCTGGCCTGAACCCGGCATTAGATATAAAACATGGCATTCGATCCCGCTTCGCTGGAGACTTTCACATCGCAGCTTATTTAATGTCTCCACCCCGCCACTCGGTACATAAAACGTAAATAGAACTTTCATGCACAAGCCTCCTGACTTTTGCGGAGCATTACCGACTTGTTGAGATATGGCTTACTGTTTATAAGATACGCCGATCTGCACTCGCGGGTGACGGTCAAAGCGGCATAGTTCCAAATCCTTTCAGGATAGCTTGTTCTTCAGAAGGTCATCCTAACGATCGTACACTGCACACATACAACATTAGAGATGGAGGATGAATTCATGTTGCGATCCAAGATCAGTATGTCAGTCTCAGCTGCATTGCTTCTCGGCTTGGTGAGTATTACGGGGTGTGGAACCAATACGGCAGAAAAATCGAATGTGCAAACCAATAGTGTCCGGGGAGTTAATGATGGACGTATTGGTGTAAACTCCGTACGCGGCGGTACGCATAACATCACTAAGATGGAAGTCAGTCAAGAGCTTGCAGATCGAATTGCTGCTATGCCTGAAGTCCGCTCAGCGAATGTAATGCTTGCAGGAAAAAGCGCGTATGTAGCAGTTACTTTAAATGATGCAACTGCTGGCCTGCGAGCCAAAGGGACTCCATCGTATCGGGCAAAATCCTCAACCACTCCTCACAATTATGGACCGACTGGCGTAATGTCTGGTACAGGAAGAGTGAAAATTGGCCGTGATGGAATGAATGATACTGGAGCCGTAACAAATGGTATGAACGGAGCCTTAAGAGGTACTGTAAATACAGTTCCTGGTACAACAAGTACTGGACCGGCAACCAGAAATGGAATCAATGGCATGGGTAATTTGGGAGCGGGTATGTTGGGAACAGGTACTGGTACAGGTACGACAAGAAACCATACTTATAATAATGGTCCTCTGCTGAACAGCAACGGCTCGAAACATGATGTAGATATGGGGATAGGAAAAGGTATGGGAACTGGAATGGGCATGCGCAGTACCACTCCTAGTACCCATGATACGAATTACAGAAGTAATTCGACGCATATGTATAACACCAATAGCACAAATAACACAAATAACACAAATAACACCATAAATACAAGAGAAACAGAAACAGTTACCAAAGCAATTAAAGATAAAATTGCTGCAGAAGTTAAAAAACATGATGCGAGAATTAAGGATGTATACGTATCAGCAAATCCTGACTTCGTGGAACGCGCCAATGTTTATGCTGAAGAGGCTCGTGCCGGTCATCCGATAAAAGGATTTGTGGATGAATTCCGCACCATGGTTGAACGAATTTTCCCAACACGTAATTATTAATGATTTTTGTGATCTAAATAAAAAGCAACAATCTCACCATCTGGAGAGAATTGTTGCTTTTTTGTTTGGAGCTAATTTTATTAAGTGGTGATTGGACGTCCGCCGATCCATACGCCGCGAATATTAAATTCAGCATCAAGGCGCAGGATATCGCCGCGTTTTCCAGCCTCCAAGGAGCCAATGCTACGTTCCATTCCAATGGATGTCGCTGGCGTAAGGCTTGCAGCACGGGAGGCTTCTTCCAAACTGAGTCCTACCTCTTGGATCAGATAACGGAAGCCGCGAATCATCGTAAGTGTGCTTCCAGCTAGAGCAGCAGGGTTATCTTTAAGGGTGGCGATGCCATCTTGAACGAGTACAGGTAAATCACCGATTGTATATTCACCATCACTAAGTCCAGTTGCAGACATGGCATCAGTAATCAGTAATAAATTGTTCTCTTTCTTGAGACGGGTCAATATAGAAATGGCTGCGGGATGAACATGAATCCCGTCGGCTATAATCTCTGCGCGAATTCGCTTATCGAACAAAATAGCTCCAGCCGCTCCAGGCTTACGGTGATGTAGGGGTGTCATCGCATTGAACATATGCACGGCTTGGTTAAGTCCAGCATCTGCTGCGGCAATAACCTCTTCAAAGGAGGCATCCGTATGCCCAAGTGCTGCAGTTATACCGTGCTTGCGCAGCCAGAGGATAGCCTCGAGTGCACCTTCACGTTCCGGAGCAAGCGTGACTTGCCGGATCATTCCTGGATAATCGTTCTCCCATTGTGCTAGCCACTCAATATTGGCAGGAACAATATGCTCTGGATTTTGTGCGCCGGACCATTTCGGGCTGATGAAAGGTCCTTCCAGATGCATGCCTGCAATTTGTGTGTAAGGCATTTCAGCCGCGCGATAAGCGCTGACTTCGGAGAATACTTGGTCAATAGCAGACTTGGAAGCGGTCATGGTTGTAGCCAGCATTGTTGTTGTTCCTTGGGAACTATGGAACTTAGTGATGGCATTCAGCGATTCAGTATCACTGTACATAAAGTCGTAGCCAGCTCCACCATGAACATGTACATCTACAAATCCGGGGATCAGAAGATCCGTTGCTTGACCACTGGCAGGCCAATGCGCGTAACGCTCTGGAAGCCAAGCCGCATCGCCAGCATAGTGAATCTGCTCTCCAGATACGGCAATCACACCGTGCTCAATTAAACCTTGGGGAGTCAGTACCTTACCTAACAGCAACTGTTCTAATTCTTTATTTATTTCAGCCATTTGCCTGCTCCTTCATCTACGAGAACGATTACATTTGGATGGCTCTGCAGCAAGGATGCAGGGCATTGGGTTGTAATCGGGCCTTCAACAGCATTGCGGATGGCTTCAGCTTTGCCGGCACCACGAACTATTAAGAGGATTTGGCGCGCTTTTAGGATGCCTCCAATGCCCATCGTGATCGCTTGCCGAGGGACTTCGTCCAAACTGTCGAAGAATCTGGCATTCGCTTCCCGGGTATCTTCAAGCAGGTCAACGACATGGGTTTTGCTGCTGAGGTTAGCATCGGGTTCGTTGAATCCAATGTGGCCGTTGCTGCCAATACCGAGTATCTGCAAGTCAACGGGTCCGTTTTCTTCCAGCATTTTATCGTATGCAAGGCATTCTGCTTCCATATCCGCTGCGTTTCCGTTAGGGATATGTGTCTGTCCTGGATCAATATCTATATGGTTAAATAATTGCTCGTTCATGAAACTGCGATAGCTCTGTGGATGGTCGACAGGCAAGCCGATATACTCATCCAGATTAAAGGAAGTTGCTTTAGAGAAACTCACAAGTCCTTTTTGGTGCATTTCAACCAATTTGGCATAAACACCAACTGGAGAGCTTCCGGTCGCAAGACCGAGCACGGCTTTAGGATTGCTTTGCAACAGGCTGGCGATAAGATTCGCACCCGTTTGTACGAAATCTTCATCACTATGGAACTTTAGAATATTCATTAGGATTGTCCTCCTCGTTTGTTTCGGTATTGTTGGACATTGAGATAAGATTGCTCCAGTCTAGGAATAAAATCCCCAAAACGGGTGCTGACCATTCCAGTGAACAAAATATCAATGATGTGAAGCTGAGCTATGCGTGAGGCCATGTCTCCCCGGCGCATGCCTTTCTCCAAAGATGAGGAGAATAGGGGGATATCCGCCAGAGTAGCCAAGGTGCTGCTGCCATAAGAGGTTAGTGCGATAGTGCTTGCTCCGCTAGCTTTCGCGCACATCAAGGCATCAATGGTCTCGGGAGTCTCTCCCGAATAGGATACTGCGAATACGACATCACCTTCGGAGAGTGATGAAGCAGAGGTAATCTGCATATGGGAATCAGCAAAAGCAGTGCAATGTACGCCTATGCGGATCAGCTTCTGATAGAAATCCTGAGCGACAATGGAAGAGGTCGCCATCCCGTATAGATCAACGCGGCGTGCTTGGCACAATAAATTAACTGCTGCCTGCAGTCGCTCCAGATCTAACAGTGAAGTAGTATCCCGGATGGAGGTCAGATGGTTCGTCTGCATCGCTTCCACAATCACGGAGAGTGGGTTGCCGGCTACAATATCTTGATAAGAAGAGCCACCATCCTGCGGACCGGCATCACTATGAGCAATTTCTGCTGCCAGCTTCACCTTGAAATCTGGAAAGCCTTTAAAATGAAGCACTTTACAGAAACGTGTGATCGTTGCCGGGCTTATTCCGCATTGTTCTGCTAATTCTGTAATGCCCATATGAACGATTTCGCCTGGTGAGGAGAGAATTCGTTCAGCCAGCTTTCGTTCCATTTGAGAGAGCTTGGCCTTCTCATGCTCGAGTGCATGCAGTATTGGGGACATCCATTCATCCACCTCGTTTCAATGAGAAATTGAAATTATTTTTATAATTATTAACTGAATGTAGAAAATTATTTTCATACTTAGGATAAAACAAATTCCATTCGGAAGCAAGGGATAAAAATGAATACTAGAGGAGAAAATGCAAAAATAAAAAACGGCCTGCTCGCAGAAGGCTGCAAAGTGGACCGTTAAATGATGTAATTACGGAGATATAAGATGAAAGGGATACTATACTGTATTGCGTTCTATAATACGGTACTCAAGCTTGCGGTGGACGGGTTGTCCATCATTCCGCTGGATCTGATCATAGATAATCCGAAAAGCGGATATGCCCATTTCAGTTAACTGATTATCTACAGTGGTCAGACCTAACGTTCGGCCTATAGGCTGATCATCAAATCCTATGACGGCCAGATCCTCAGGAATGCGGATACCCATTTTCCAAGCTTCGATGATTAAACCAGCCGCTATATGATCGCCTGCTGAAATAATCAGGGCATCAGGACGATTTTTCATCTGCAGCAGTTGGTGAAGTACGCGGGCACCGTCCTCCTCGGTCAGACAGTTATAGATCATCCATTCATCAATGTAAGGCTGATCTGTAGCCTTTAGAAAGTCTCTAAAGGCAATTTGCCGGATTGAGCTGCTGCTGCCGTGTGGTCTTCCTTCACAGTACCCAATATGGCGGTAACCTTTATCATTCAAATATTGAAGGCCGCTGCGAAAAGCAGAATAATGCTCAATATATACAGAAGAAAATTGGCGTTCTCCTCTATCCTGACATACCACAATAGGACCATAAGCTGTATATTCTTCAATAGCTTCTGAGCTCATTGTTGAAGAGACCATAACTACACCGTCAATTTCTTTGTTCCGCAGCATCTCAAGCACCTTAATTTCTTCTTCAGTACGATAATCGGTTTGGCAGAGAACGAGCCGGTATTGAGCCAGCAGTGCTTCTTGAGCCAAGCCGGCAATAATGACTGAGAAATAAAATAAGTTGGTATACGGAATAATAACAGCTATAGCTTGAGTCCGCCCCGTGATCAGATGCACGGCATTCATATTACGCGTGTAGTTTAATTTTTCAATAGTATTTAGGACTGCGGTTCGTTTGACTTCACTTACATAAGGGTGATTATTGAGCAACCGCGAGACTGTTGTCACAGAAACACCAGCCATACGGGCAATTTCTTTAATATTAGCCATTAGAGTACAACAGCCTCCCTTTGGTGCTTGTGTATAGTCATTTTATTTTATCATATTGTCCGCAAATTACCTCCCAAATAAAAAGCTTGCTATGGAATCCATTTCATAAATTAGACTGTAAATGCAAGAGATTACCGGACTAAACCGGCGTAACCACCAGGGCGTGACGGACCGGTAGATCTATTGTATTTATAAAACTAAGCTGTTCGTGAAGCCTTTGGCGATCTGTTCCGAAGCAGCTCCCACACAATAAACAGCAGGACAAGCAGCTGTGGAAGCAAGGTTTCCCAAGTTGGATACATGCCAAGCCAGTTAATTGAAGGCAAGCCCTCTTGTACATGTGCAGGAAGTTTGCCGGCGACCTGAAGCGAGTGAATGCTCTCCCCAAGAAAGCGGAATACTAGGTAATAAATCAGAATTGTAGCTGTACGGAAGAAGGCGGCAATTGGCAATTTTGCACTCAAAGCAATAATTGCATAACCTACAATACCAAGAATAATCAGAGCACATCCAATCCCAAGCAGTAATTGAGACAGCTTGATGGATGGAGCCATGCCCACATAAAAGATTGTAGTCTCTGCACCTTCACGTAAAATAGCAAGCGCTGCAATGGAGGACAGTGACCAAAGATTTCCTTTGGCCAGCGCGCCATCAACTTGCCTACCCACGTAGTTGTTCCAATTTGCAGTGTTTGATTTGCTATGTAACCAGCGTCCGATTGTGAGCATCATAACTACCGCGACAAGACCAGTAATCCCTTCAATCATCTCCCGTGCTCCCCCGGAAGCTGCCCGAGAAATGGTATAAGTGAGCACAACAGCCAATCCGATACTTGCGATGAGGCCTACAGCTGCACCGGACCAGATCCATTTTTGCGCTTTGGCGTTGCCATCACGTTTCAGGTAAGCAAGAAGTGCTGACAAGACGAGAATAGCCTCAAGTCCTTCGCGCAACAGAATCAAAGCGGCATCCCAAGCATTATAAGTGGTCTCACCAGCCAAAGGCGTTAGTTCGCTAAGCATATTGTCCATGATGGTTAAAGCTTGATCCAGTTTAGGTGGATTTGAGAGCAGGTAACCTGTGACAGCCGCACTCTCATTTTCGATATTGTTGTAGACTGTTGGTGAGGCGATCTGGACTTGCCCTTCGGCAGAAGGCCAGGCTACGATGAATTGCTCCATGATGTTAGCGGCCTCTGTGCTGTTATTGTCTTTGGCAGCGGAGGAAGCTTTGTTCAGGTAGCTGATTAATCCCTCTATAGAAGCTGGTTCACTGGAAGTGTCCCCAGCATCAATGGTTTTGCCTTCACTGTAATCAGCCAGCAGCTGATACAGAGCTTCTGCTTCCGATTTCGCCGACTCCTCGCGGAGCGGTTCAGCCTGCAGCGCAATCCGCAGCAGGCTTATTCGCGTCTCCAGCAGGCTGTAGACGGCGGAATCGTCCGCCCGGATGTTGCGCTCCGCCGGCTTCCATCCGCTGACGATGTCGCGGTACGCTGCCGCTGCCGCGCTCCAGTCGGCGCTGCGCGCCGCATCCCGCGTGCGTTCCGCCGCGGGCAAAAGCTTCGCCGCCGTCTCGCGTCCGGCGGCTCCAGTGTCACCGCCGGCCGTGCCGGAGGCGGCGGTGACGTACGCGTCCACGCTTCTCGCGAGCGTGGACAGTGCGGTTTTGGCGGGCTCGCCGCCGCCCGCCGCAAGGGCTTTCGCCGCGTCTGCAAGCGCGGCGTCAACGGCAGCAGCCGAACCGGCGAGTGCCGGGTCCGGCGTGCCTGTGTTCGCGGTGCGCCACAGCGCAGCGAACACTTCTACATCGGCCGCGGCCGCGTCCCAGCGGCTCTGGCCGGCTTCGACGAGCGCGCTGCCGACCGGCGGCAGGAGCTCATCGACCGTGCCATCGCCCTCCGCCCCCGCGGGGCTGGAGAGCAAAAGCATACACAAAAAGCCAAACAGAATCAGCAAGGCAACCTTTGGCATTTGCCGTTTAGGATGCGTAAGAGATAACATCGGGATAATCCCCCTTCAATAATGGACAGCCATAAATTTAGCTTAGTAGTGATTCCCCGATAAAGCCGCCACTGCGGACACCCGGGAAGCAGGCAAATACCGCGCTGCCGGTGTGAGTCATATATTCGTTCAGGAGATCAGTCTTAGAGAGGCGCTGCTGAATGGCAACGAATTGTTTCATTAAATCACGTTGAAAGCTAATGAATAACAAACCTGCATCAAGCTGTCCCGTGGTGACGTCCAAACCGCTGGAAAAAGAGTAGGAGCGGCGCAGCATTTTGACTGTACCGTCACCATGCGCCAATGCGGAATGTGAATTCGCCGGAATGACAGGTTTCCCGGAAGCGTCCGCTGCTGAAAGATCCAGATCATCGAATTCATCCTTAGCTCCGAGTGGAGCTCCGGTGTGACGATAACGCCCGAAGGTAGCCTCCTGATCACTTAGCGAAGAACGATCCCAGACTTCAATACGCAGACGTACCCGGCGTACCGCCATATAAGTGCCGCCGCTCATCCAAGAAGGACCGTCACTGCTGTTGTTCCAGACCACTTTGTTCATTTCAGTGTTATCGGTTGTATCGGGATTGCCCGTGCCGTCTTTGAAACCCAAAAGATTGCGTGGCGTAGCCCCCTTGGGATCCGCTGCTCCAGTGCGTTGAAAACCTTCCTGTGTCCAGCGCAGTACAGCAGTCCCCCGGGCGATACGAGCCAGATTGCGGATCGCATGGAATGCGACCTGCAGATCATCCGCACAGGCTTGCACACAAATATCCCCGCCACACCATTTCGGATCAAGATTGTCACCCGCAAATGCCGGAAGATCGGCCAATAGGGCTGGGCGTTTCGAAGCTAAGCCGAATCTTTCATCAAAAAAGGAAGGGCCAACACCAAAGGTCAGCGTACACCTTGCAGGATTTAGCCCGTCCGCTTCCCCGGTGTCTGAGGGCGGAAGATTGGGATTGTCATTCACGTCACCAATAAGCTCGCCAGTAGTAAGAGCGGCAGCGGCAGTAGTCCATGCTTGCATTAGTTTTTTCACATCGGCCAGTTTGGTTGTGGTGAAATCAAAGGCAGCAAAATAAATAAAGTTCTGTGCAGGTGTCAAAATCCCCGCCTGATGGCTCCCATAAAAAGGAATGGAACTGGAATCACCTTCTGCGGCTTTCGTTGGCTCAGCTACAGCATTACGCGCAGCCATAATTCCACCGACACCTCCGCCCCCTAACAAAAGACCAAGGCCAGTGGCGCCAGTAAGCCGCAGCATATCGCGGCGGCTTAATTTTTTACCAAATATAGGTTCATTCTTCGATTGATCATTAAGAGCGGGACTTTCAGGATTACCTGGTACTCCAGTAAACTTGTTATGTTTATTCATGAGGGTCACACTCCTAGAATAGTTCCCATATTGGACAATGGCTCAGCCAAGGCGTCCAAATTCTGACTCAGTTTACGTACTTCATCTTCTTTCAGCTCTTCATAGGAAACATATCCATCTCCGGATTTGAAAGGGGCAAGCTCAGCTTGCAAGGCAGCGAATCGTTCACCAATGGTTTTTTCAAGCTCGGCATCTTTTTTAGCTAGTTCTGGTTTTAACAGCTCGTATATCTTTTGTGCGCCCTCGACGTTTGCGACGAAATCATACAGGTCTGTGTGCGAGTAACGTTCTTCCTCTCCGGTTACTTTGGAGGAGGAGACCTCATTTAAAAGCTCAACAGCACCAGTTACGAGCAGATTCGCGTCGATCTCAACGGTCTCAACTTTCGCACGCAACAGCTGTGCATCCTTCAGCAATTGGTCAGCAACTTCTGTCATGTCTTTAGTTGTATTGTCCTGCCAGAGTGCTTTCTCAAGCTTGTGGAAACCGCGCCATTCTGCCGCATCTACATCATTTTCCCGGGCATCGATGTTTGGGTCCAAGTCACCAAGTGCTTCTGCAATAGGCTCAATCCGTTCATAATACATGCGAGCAGGAGCGTAGAGCGCCTTAGCCTCATCAATCTTGTCCTCTTTTACAGCGTTGGTGAAACTCTCTGTTTGCTTCACAAATTCATCACATTGCTGGATGACGTATGTGCGATATTGATCTATAGCTGACGTGAAGTCAGCTGTGGCAGTCTCCGGCGCATTGGTAGCCGCAGCAGTCTCCGGTGCATTGGTGGCTGTAGTGCTGTTGGCAGCAGTATTTGTAGAATTGTTATTATTGGCGCATCCGGTGAACAGTATGGAGGCCGCAAGTAGACTTGCAGAGACAGCATAAGTAAATTTCATTAAAAAAAACACCCCTTTTTTTATATCTAAATGATAATCGTTATCAATTATACTGGACTTATCATAAGTCCGTATACAATTACTGTCAATATAAAAATGTGATGTATCTCATTGTAATAATTGCACGACAAAAAAACTCCCAGGTATGGGAGTATAGGTTGTAGCAATGTATCCGATTACAATTGAAAAAGCAGAATAGTAACCGCCCAGCGAACCAGTGAACGTACACAGTAGTATGTAACCGGCCCAGCAAACTTTTGCGCATAAGCAGTAACTAAAGGACCCAGATGACACTAATTGCAGCATTATTCGATATTTGAGTCGCTATCGGACCGCATAGTCGCTATTGGCTTGAAAAGTACCCTATATGAGCCTGTTTCTAAGGAATAGTGTCACTGGTGTCCGAAACTTCGCTCAAAAGGCGATAAATTTGCAAATAACGCCATCTGGGTCCGAAGGCCTCAGTTGGGGCTGATGAATACAGTATAGAAGCGGGCAGCCGACGGTCCACAACATAAAGTAGCGATTCCCATTAATGGCGAATCGCTGCTCTATATTGTTTACGATGTTTAAATGAAGCGAACCGTCTCATTTATAGTTAATTAAGCTGTTAATGCGACAGTCCCATTCTTTGAAGGTTTGATCTGCTTAAGAATAAGATCAAAGGTCATCTGCTTTTTATCGTTCATTATGGGATTCATGATCGGCAGAGGGTTGGTTTTCGAACACTTCTGCAGCTTCCTCTGCAGAAAATTCAGGTTCGAATTTACCTACGAGTGGTAATTTGTTTAATTTCGTAGTTTGTACTTCTGCTTTGGTAGGTTGATTGTTTTTTGAATGGCTCATACATACACCTCCTTTAATAAGGAACAACAAACCGTAGTTTGCCCTGAAAAAAGATGTTCTTATTCATGAAAATTTCAGGCTTTTGCATTTGAATGAACTAAGCCCATTTTATAATTGTTACAGCACCATTAACATCAACAATACATAATATGTTTTGACTGTATCCCTTTACCTTGTTATACCAAACAAACCCAGGGCAAGGAGGGGTGACACCATTGAAGGGGAACGAACACCACAGCAAATTTCTGTTGACTCATCGTGAGCGCGAAGTTTTTGAGCTTCTCGTGCAGGACAAAACGACTCGTGATATCGCTGGCTTATTATTTATCAGCGAAAAAACAGTTCGAAACCACATTTCCAATGTAATGCAAAAACTAAACGTTAAAGGCCGTTCACAAGCGGTTGTCGAGCTGATCAAGCTTGGGGAGCTGAAAATATAGCTGGCCATGTCTTCGGAAGTGACGCGTTTAAGCCTTCTTTTGCCCTTCGGGGCAAAGGGAGGTTTTTTGTTTACTCACCAAAACAACTGAAGAGTGAGTTAGATCACCGTATGATTTTTATGACATGATAAATTAGAGACATTAAGGTAGTTCAGGAGGATCTGCTATGACCAGATATGAACAACAAAGAAATTTTCTGAAATCCAATTTTCATGAATTCAAACATATCAAAACAGATAAAATCAAGGGAATTGCACAACCGCCAATTGTTAAGCCATTTGATTCAGATGCACTAATTATTGATTTGCCCAAGGTCAGCAAAGACGTTGTGAGTAAAGAAAATATTTTTGATTGTATAGATCAAAGAAGAAGTACACGGTTCTATTCTGAGGATACTGTTAGTCTGGAGGAGTTATCCTATTTATTATGGGCTACCCAAGGGATTAGCGGTATGAATAAGAACGGGCTTACGCTGCGGACTGTACCCTGCAGTGGGGCGACACACACCTTTGAAACCTATTTAATGATTATGCGTGTAGAGGGCATTGGGCAAGGGATCTACAGATATCTGCCTGTGGAACATAAGCTTTTATTTATGTTTGAATTAGATCAACTTGAACAAAAGATTGATGCTATTACTTTGGATCAGCCCTTTGTCCCTAACTTTGCCAAAAAAGCTTCTGTATTGTTTGCCTGGAGTACCACACCCTACCGCTCTGAATGGAAGTATGATATTTCTGCTCACAAAAAAATCCTCATCGATGTTGGACATGTCTGCCAGAACCTTTATTTAGCCAGCGAATCCATCGGTGCAGGTGCTTGCGCAATTGGAATCTATGATCAAAAGTTGGTTGATGAGATTTTAGAATTAGACGGCGATGAAGAGTTTGTTATCTATCTTGGGGCAGTTGGGAAGAAACGAGAGTAGCTATGAATGCTAGATACGGCATCGGAAGTGACGCATATAAGCCTTTTTCACTCTTCGGGGTGGGGAAGGTTTTTTGATTATAATCCAGTGTATTTGCCCAACTGCTCAGTTTGAACGAAGAGGGAATCGTAATGTTTAATTGATAATCATTCTCATTGCATATATAATTAACCCAAAGTAAGAGGAAGCAGGGATGAGCATGGAGCGAAGCAATGGACTGAAAGAAGCAGAAACGATTGATGCCCATAAGACGCTTACATGTGAAGGGGTAGATTATAATTATCGTTTTAATGGGGCTCACTTTGAGATTAAACCTCCAGTCGAAATAGGGGAAGGCAGTTGCCGCAGTCTGCTTAGCCATGGGTATATTCAGATGACAGATTTTAATCTCCGTTTTAATCGGGATATCGAAGCGAAGGGCAATTTTAGCACTCCGCGTACAGAGCTGGCATTCTGCATGGGGCATGGCATTGAGTGGGGGACCTCGCTGAAATCGGACTATTTTGTTATAGATACGGGAGAAATTGCGCTGTTTCATGGCGGGGTAAGAAGTGAAAACTGCACATACCTGAGTGGAGCGGGGTACCGATTCATCAGCATAGATATGAGTCCGGCACAATTTGAGCGGATGACCAGTGGTCTGACTGAGGATACACGGATTCGCATCGGAGCTGGTGCGGGTTTGTTTTTTGGGAAAAATAACATCACACCATCCATCCGCTTCATTCTGTCGCAAATTGCGGATTGTTCCTATAGCCATGGCATGCGTGAACTTTATCTGGAGGGCAAAATGCTGGAGCTTATGGCGGTCTATCTCAATGAATCTTTATATGAAGCAGATCGGATTCCACGCTCGGTCAAGCTGTCCAGAGAGGATATGGAGAGCTTGCGGCTCGCTAAGGAGATTTTGCAGCGTGATTATTTGCACCCGCCAACGCTTGCAGGCCTTTCTCGCATTATATGCCTCAATGAGTTTAAGCTGAAAAAGGGCTTCAAGGAAATGTTTGGTTATACCGTACATGCTTACGTTATCGAACAACGGATGCAGAGAGCGCAGCAGCTGCTGGAACAAGGGAGTATGACTGTAAGTGAAGCAGCCTCTAGGGTTGGATATGGTAATGTGAGTCATTTCTCGGCAGCCTTCCGCAAAAAGTTCGGTGTGCGTCCAGGAGAATATCTGATCAGCGGCAGGCAGCGTCTCTTCGGTATTAAGTTGTAAGTCCGTATCCTGCACAGATGCTCCTGATTTGGTTAATTATAATCCCTTAAACGGTAGCAATTGTGAACAACGTTCCTATACACTAGTGCACAGAGAATCATTCTCAGTGCACTTTTTTTGCGCGTAATTACCAAGAGTGGGGGAACAGCTGTGAGTAAAACCAAAACCGGCATGCCAAGGCTGCTGGAGATCGCCGGAGAGAAGCGAGGTTTGCTGCTCTTGTCCGGAATATTGTCATCTGTCAGCGCCGTATTAATGCTGATTCCGTTTTTGTCTGTTTATTTCATTTTAGCAGAGCTGCTGCGCCATGCTTCAACGCCTGGACAGGTCGACGGTGCGTATATGATCCGCTGGGGGTGGATTGCACTTGGAGGGTTAATCGGAGGGCTGGTGACTTCGTATTGTGGTATTATGTGCTCGCATATTGCGGCTTTTCGTATTCAATATAATTTGCGTGTGCGAATGACCGAGCATTTGGGCAGATTGCCGCTCGGTTTCCTGAATGGGACATCAACTGGCGTGGTCAAGAAAACGCTAGAGCAGAATGTCGACAAGGTGGAAAATTTCGTAGCGCATCAGCTTCCCGATTTCGTCAGCGTGCTGGCTTCTACGGTGCTGATGATCGTGGCGATGTTTTGGCTTAGTCCGCCGTTGGCGGTAGCTTGCCTGCTGCCGATAATTATAGGATTAGGTGTGCAGTCAGCGCTTATGATGAGCAGCAGAGGCAAGGCCAGTGTGAAGCAGTATCATGATTCGTTGGAGCAGATCAATACTTCGGCGGTGCAGTATGTACGGGGGATGCCGGCGGTTAAGGTGTTCGGGCAGACGGTGCATTCTTTCAGAAAGTTCTACAGTGATATGACCAGCTACCGCGATTATTGTCTGGAGTATACGGACCGTTATCAAACAGGCTATATCTTATTCAAAACATTGCTGGCGTCACCGTTTACCTTTATTTTGCCGGTAGGCGTATTTATGCTAAGCGGTCGACCGGATTCCATGTCCTTTGCGCTTGTACTGCTGTTCTTTCTGATTATGGCACCCGGCGTTTCATCTCCGCTCTACAAGCTACTTCTGCTGGCTTCAAGCACTCGGGATATTGGCGAAGGCGTGGAGCGGATGGACCGTCTCTTGGCACAGCAGCCTGTACCGGAAATAGCAGAACCGCTATCCCCGCATACTTTTGACGTTGAATTTGTGGATGTAACCTTCTCCTACAGTGAAGATGCAGAGACTGCAGCGGCGCTCAGTGAAGTCTCATTCCGTGCGGAACAAGGGAAGGTTACAGCACTGGTAGGCCCGTCAGGTTCGGGAAAATCGACGGTGGCCAGCCTGGTGCCGCGGTTCTGGGACCCGCAAGTGGGTGCGATCCGTATCGGTGGAGTCGATATTCGCCATATGGCGATCCATGAATTAATGAATACAGTTGCTTTTGTATTTCAGGAAACCTTCCTGTTCTATGACACTTTGTATGAGAATATTGCTGTCGGCAAACCGGGAGCGACTTTGGAGGAAGTCCAGGCTGCAGCCAGAGCGGCACAATGCGACGAGTTCATTACTCGGCTGCCGCAGGGATACGATACGTTAATTGGTGAAGGCGGTGTCTATCTCTCGGGTGGTGAGGAGCAGCGCATTGCGGTAGCTCGGGCTATTCTCAAAAACGCACCAGTGCTCGTGCTCGACGAAGCGACTGCTTTTGCCGACCCGGAAAATGAGTTTCATATGCAGTTAGCACTTACGGAGCTTATGCGCGGCAAGACGGTTATTGTCATTGCTCACCGACTTTCCTCTATACGTGAAGCTGCACAAATTCTGGTGCTGAGGGATGGGGAAATCGTGGAACGTGGAGAGCACGCAGGTTTGATTGAGGCGGACGGGCTTTACGCAAAAATGTGGCATGCCTACAGTGACGCCGGAGATTGGCATATGGAAAAAGGAGGGGATCAGCTATGAAGGTATTGCATAATATTACTGCCGGCAAACCGCAGCAGTTGCTGAAGCCTGTACTTTTTTCTTTGCTGGCTAATCTAGTCAGTGTGCTTCCGTTCGCGCTTGTAATTGAGGCGGTGCGGTTGATTTTTGCTCCTTATATTACTGTAGGCGCAGAACTTCAGACAGAACGCCTTTGGTGGATCTGCGCAGGGCTTGTCGCCGTCATGGTGCTGATGTTCCTGAGTGAGATTCCCGCCTATCGCACCGCTTACCGCGGGGCATACAATGTTGCTGCACAGGGACGTGCGGAATTAGCAGAACATCTGCGGAAGCTTCCGCTGGGTTACCTGACTCGCCGGGACCCAGGTGATTTAGCCAATATGATGATGGGCGATTTCACGCTCGTTGAGACGGGCATTTCACATCTGCTGCCACAGCTTGCGGGGGCTTTTGTACTGCCGATATTTGCACTTGCTGGTTTACTGTTTCTGGACTGGCGGATGGCGATTTCCATGTTCGTAGCGCTGCCGGTTGCTCTTCTGATCATGTATCTATCGGGCAAGCTGCGGCGGAGACTCGGAGCGGATCATATGAAGGCCAAGCTGAACGCTGCGAACCGATTGCAAGAATACTTGAACGGCATACGGGTGATGAAAGCCTATAACCTGACGGGAGAACGATTTGTCCGTTTGGATAACTCTTTTAAAACTTTGATGAAGGAAAGTGTGAAGCTGGAGGGGATGTTCGGTCCGGTTATTCTAACCGCTATGGCTCTTCTTCGTGCGGGACTGACCTTAATGGTATACGTAGGTGTTCATCTATTATTAGGCGGGGAGCTCGGTATTTTGCAGTTGGCAGTATTCCTTATTGTCGGCACACGTATCTATGATCCATTGACTACGGCGCTAGCCAATTATGCCGAATTCCGCTACAACGAACAAGCGGGTGAACGTATAGTAGATCTGCTCCGCCAGCCGGTAATGACAGGTGCTACGAGTCCTCTTCCTAAAAGCAGCACCATTCGGTTTGACAATGTAACCTTCAGCTATGGAGGAGAGCCTGTTCTCAAAAATTTAAGTCTGGAAATGCCGCAAGGTTCACTGACTGCAATTGTGGGTCCTTCAGGCAGCGGCAAGAGTACAGTGCTGCGCCTGATCTCACGTTTCTATGATCCCGATGAGGGAAGCGTTCTGCTAGGTGGACGCAACATCAAGGATATTGATCCAGAACATCTGCTAGGATCCGTATCGGTGGTGTTTCAGGATGTGTACCTGTTTCAAGATACCATTGGGAACAATATTGCTTTTGGGCGGCCGGGGGCGTCGCAGCGGGATATTCAGCAGGCAGCGCAAATGGCTCACTGCCATGATTTCATCATGAAATTACCGCTTGGTTATGACACGCCGGTAGGCGAAGGCGGCAGCACGCTCTCCGGAGGGGAGAAGCAGCGAATTTCCATTGCCCGTGCGATTCTCAAGAATGCTCCAATTGTGCTGTTGGATGAAGCTACTGCATCGCTTGACCCGCAGAATGAGGCCGAAATCCAGAAAGGAATTGATGCGTTGATTACGGGCAGAACCGTCATTGTTATCGCCCACCGGCTGAAAACTATACGCGGTGCGGACAACATTATCGTACTGGAAGACGGTCGGCTGGTCGAGCAGGGACGGCATGATGCCTTACTTCTGCAAGGTGGACTGTACGACCGGCTCTGGAAGCTGCAACAGCAATCCGTCGGATTCCGCATCACATCTTAGGCGAAGCTCAGCACAGTTTAGGAGGGATATGTATGGCTATAACAAAGGATGAATCCGCTTGGCCGATCATAAGCCTTAGTTTGGGGGAGGCATTTGATCAGGAGACAGTAGAAGAATATATCGCTTATTGGGAAGAACTGCTCGCGCGCCGATCTGGCTTCGGCCTGCTGATGGTGCATTCTGCTGAGAAAAACACACGTCCAGAGCGTGCGGTCACACAGCTGTATATGAACTGGTGCAAGATGAACAAGCGGGAAATCGCCCAATATTGTTCAGGCATCGCGGTCGTAATGCAGAATGCTAAGTTGCTTGCTGTCTACAAGCCAGTTACAGCGTTGTCCACTAAAAGAACCTACGGCTGCCCCGGAGGTGCTTTCTCCGGAGAGGCTGAGGCGATAAGGTGGCTGGAGGAGCAGTTGGCTAAGACACCCTCGGGTACGAAAACCTAATATAGCTGCCCATATTTTGGGGATACACATTTAAGCTTTCTTCACCCTTTTAGGTGGGGAAGGCTTTTTTTATCTAGAAAGATAAGAATCCGCCAACCCCTCACAACCAACGTGTCAGAGTAAGCTTTTTGAAATGTAAATGGGGTGTGTTGGATGAAGATAAATAATAATTATATACTATGACCAAGAAGTTTGTAGAGGAATTAGGTTTTTCAAACATTAGAGGATGATCTCTTAAAATATAGACCATTCTCTAGTCCTATGGAATATCCTTTCTTTCAATTCCCTAATCCTAGTTTAGATTGGAATAAGTGATTTAATAAACCTGTAGATGAACACTGCCAATGGGTATTTCAAGTGGTCGAAGAGATGATGGAATTCTTTATTATTGACTTGCTGAAGTTTACCTGATGACCAACCAATCCTAATAGATTTGGGAATAATGCCTGAATTTATATTACCTTTTATCCCGGAAGAGAGAATGATATGTTTTTATACATCCGATACGGAGATTGAGAAACACAGTAATAAATCTATGATTAAGTTCTCCAATGAAATAAAGAACGCTTCCACTAAGGTGGACAGGTGGACATCAAAACTATAGAAAGAACACCAAACATGAGCGTAGAAGAACAATTTAGGTTAGTTCGTGAACATTTTAAAATGTAGGGATGACCGAGAGGTATACCTGCTCAAAGAAACCATTCCTTTGTCAGGGATGGTTTCTTCATAACTAGAAAAGTACACAGGTGTGCCCTTATAATAAATAGGAGCAAGTATCTGGCAGTAGACTGATGATGAGGGGAGAGAAGACATGTTTTTCTTTAAGAAAAATAAAGGCATCACAGAAGAGGCGCTGCAGGCCCTGGTTGAAGGCTTGGAGCAGGCTTATATGGATAAGGATGAAGAAGGTTTGAGCAAAAGATTTCATCCAGATAAGAGGGGAATGTCCTTTTTAAATCACTTTCAATTAATGATGACATTTCAAATCTATAATATAAAATCTGAAATCCTCGAATTTGAATTACTGTCGATGGATGCCACTAAAGCAGTCTTTACATACACTCGGAAGCACATTCATACCTGTGTTAACCCCGCCGATGAACGCGAGGAAAAAAGAAATCAAATTATCAGTTATTACGTTGAGGCTGTGAAGGAGAATGGTTCAATTTGGATTACGAGGTACAGCCCTTATAGCACGATTTTTGTAGATAAGAAGGGTGATTTCCTTAGTGGTGTGGATGCGGTCATTCCTCCTGGAGAAGAGATCAATTCAGGCATTGCGCGATTCATCCCGTATTTTCAGCTTGATAGCTATGTACCTGCAACCTTCCATGTCTACAGTAACAGTCAATTTATCGGATATTATCCGCTGGGAGAATATCATCGGTACGAACCTTCGCATACGTTCACGATTAATTATTTTGATAAGATAGAGGCAACTTCTGTAGAGAAGCATACAGCGGATTATATCTCCCAAGAGACCTTGTTGACCGCTCAAGTACTGCATCAGACTGATAATAGCTCTATAGTGGAGACGCAGTTGATGAACAATAATGTATTAGAGCATGAACTTGTTACCAGCCTGCTTACGAAGGATGGGTTCTATATGATTAGATTTCTGTATGACAAAGGAGAGCCGATCCCGCCAGAGGAGCGAGAAAAGTGGAAGCGTGAGATGGTCACTTTAATAGAAAAAGAGCACAGCAGTTAACACAGAAACTTGCCGTTACAGACAACACGCGAACCGTATCCTAAGTAACGATAAGTTTTTTTGGTAATAATGAGAGAAAAGGAGAGATGAAAATGTCCTATATCGTTGATTTTAAAAATGTGTCTACGGTTGGGTTAGAATCTTCACCTGTAGTAGATGCGCTTGCTGGTCTGCGTGCTAATGAGGCCCGTTACTTTATGAACAAATACAAACATGAATTTACGGTTGTACAAGCCAGCGAAAGTCAGGAGACCCTTGATTATGTGAACCGAATTTTAAAAGAAGAACGTGATATTGAGTTTGCGGCCAAGCCTTTAGAAACGTCGCGTTTTCAAGTGGAAAATATTAAATTTGCTTATGTCTTTTATGAGGATGGCCTTGCGGTCAACGTTATGTATACGGTGGATGACCCTAAGAAGCGGGCCGTTGGTTTTAAGCTTTCTGAGGGGATGGAGATCCCAAAGGAGCTAGAAGAGAAGTTTAAGTTTGCAAGGCAGAAGTCCAAGCTAGCCGGAACAATTCGGGGTTCGTTTTTTGTAATTAAAAAAGAATACTAAAGTAAGCAAAATTGCAACATAATCAATGAGAGGGCCATCCTGTAAAAGGATGGCCCTAAATCTTGCCAGTATAGATAATTTGCGTAGGTTATCTATGGGAATGGACTCTCATTTAAGAGGCCGATTTATTATATAGAGCAACGAAAACTGGAGTAGCGTGCGCTTCACCATTTTTTTGTATGAGTAGCTAAGAAGGTGGAATGTACGGTATAAATCCCGTAGAAAAGAGCTGAGGTAGCTGGAACGGTGAAATGTACGGGATAAATCCCGCAGATAAGAGCTGAAGTAGCTGAGACGGTGGAATGTACGGTATAAATCCCGTAGAAAAGAGCTGAGGTAGCTGGAACGGTGAAATGTACGGTATAAATCCCGCAGATAAGAGCTGAAGTGGCTGAGACGGTGAAATGTACGGTATAAATCCCGTAGAAAAGAGCTGAGGTGGCTGAGATGCTGGAATGTACGGTATAAATCCCGTAGAAAAGAGCCGAAGTGGCTGGAACGGTGAGATGTACGGTATAAATCCCGCAGAAAAGAGCTGAGGTAGCTATGGCTATATCGACTTTGTTGGAGACTCTCCGGGGGGTCAGATTTGATCCATTCAAATGTGTTCGACAAGTCACCTATCATTTGACAATGATAATGGTTATCGTTTACGATTTTGGTTTGTATAGGGATTTGCAGCTGCAAAGGATTAGCATGCTTTTGGACTTGGGAGGATTAACAGTGGATTGGGAAGAATACATCCAGATATGGGATGCTTCATGGATTCAACCGGTGGATATTCGCCAACATGTGATACGTAGACAGAGTAAACAGCAACATATACTCCCAGCTAGTTGTTTTATATTTGTCGTGCGGGGGCAAGGTGCGATCTGGTTGGATGGTAATCGGCATTCCTTAGAACGATTCTTTATCTTACATGCAGGAAAAGGAAGTAACATCAAATTCGAGGTTGGACATGAGGATGTCACATACTATTACATTTTATATAGAGGTAGTATTTCTACTAAAGCTAGTAAAACAATATTGAAATCCTATCATATAAATAACCCTTTTCATCTGCAATATGCATGTAAACCAAATTCTCCGGTTGTTTTATATCGTCATGCGGAATCGATGTATGAGGAATGGAATCGCAGACCGGCTATGGAACGGTTCCAAGCGAAAATCCATTTCTATCAGTTCGTATATACACTTGTACAGCAGTTACAGCTTCAAGGCGTTGCCCCCAAAGAAATAGATTTAGTGGAACAGATCATTCAATACATTCACAAACATTATTATGAACCTATCTCACTTGAATCTATGGCAGAAGTTTGGAATTATAGCATTCAATATTTATCGAGGCAGTTCAAACGCCGGACAGGGAGAAGTCCCATTGAATATGTAATTCAGACCAGGATGGCTAAAGCGAAGGAGTTACTGATTCAAACCGATGCCACCGTACAGGAGATTGCTGTAAACGTAGGTTATAGTGATGTCTTTTATTTTACCCGTCTGTTTAAGAAGCAGGTTGGGACGACGCCAGTTCAATACAAAAATAAGGTGAAGTCAGGTTTGATCGTTTCAGATAGTCCATGGCAAGAGTTCTTATCCTCCATGGGCAAATATTCTTCTGCTTGTTATATTGATGATGATAATCATTATCAATTAAAACTTGAAGGGGATAAACAGATGTTAAAGGGGATCGAAACGAAAAGAGGATTAATGCTAATGCTTGTGCTTACACTGTTACTTACAGCTTGCGGAAATGGGAACACTAGCCGTAATAGCAATGCGGGAGCAGAACCAACACAAAGTAAACCTTCCAATCAGGCCATTGAAAATACGGGTTTACGGAAAATAACAACGGTCATGGGGGATGTTAATGTTCCAGCCAATCCCCAACGTGTTGTAGTTGACTGGGATTTGGGACCAGTCTTAGCAGTTGGGGTAGTACCGGTTGGAGCATCAAATACCCAACTGGAGTATTCTCAGTTTCTCAAACCTTTCTTAGATGAGACGGTACAAGATATAGGGGCAGAAGGAAGTATTTCTTTTGAGAAAGTATTAGAGCTAGCGCCAGACGTCATCATAACCTGGAATAAAGATGCTTATAGTAACTACTCTAAGATCGCACCGACCGTATTATTTGATACAAGTAAATACGCAACGATTCAAGAAGAGATTACAGCTATGGGAGAAATCCTTGATCGAGAAGAAGAGGCTAAACAGTTTGTGGCAGATTTCGAAAAACGTAAAATAGCTGCCCGCGAAAAAATTAATAATGTAATTGCAAAAGATGCAACTATTTCTATCGTAGATTATATCACCGTAGAGAAATTTTTAATGGTCATTGGTAATCAGGGTGAGAGAGGCGGCAGAGCTACTTACGATATTTTGGGTCTGAATCCCGCTCCAAAAGTTCAAAGTGAAATTATTGATAAGGAAATGAGCCGGGTTGAAGTTTCTTGGGAAACGGTAAATGATTATGTAGGTGACTACGTTATTGTCCTTACCGTAAAGGACAAAGAACCGCCTAAGTTGCCAGCAACATGGAAGATGCTGGATGCGGTCAAAAACAATCGAATTATTGAGATTGATATGGAAAAATATTTTGCAGCAGATTCATACTCCTCCTTGTTACAAGCTGAAGATATTGCCGACAAATTATCGAAGCTGGCTTCATCGAAATAATCTTATTAGATTGAATCTGCCTGAAGTCATTTAAATAAAAAGACGAAGCCTATTATGGCTTCGTCTTTTGTAGTTTTGCATTCCCTTTTACAAATGAACTATTGGACCGAAAGTACATTCTCGAGCTCAGGTATATATTCCTTGACCATATTGTTGTCTTCCCACAGTCCTTTAGTCCCAGCTGGGGCTTGACCTTCGGAAACGACTAAATACGGTTTGATGGTTACGGTACTCGGTATAGTCTTGAAGGGTTCAAAACGAATATTATAAGATTCGCTTAAGGGGTGAGCACCAACGGGCTTCAGTTGAACGCCACGTTCATCCACAATATCAAACTGAAGAGCGATCCCCCCGTTAGCACCCTTATATTTCGAAGGGATAGAAGCGAGCATTTCTTCTACGCTCTGGCCAGGTTTGGTTTTGTACTCAACGGAGACCTGGGTTGTAATTGGGGTGATTTCCACCTTACTGATCTGCAAGTTAATGTTATCGTGATGCTTGGTCTCCTCTGAAGTTAGAGTTGTAAAAGGCGTTGATTTTGTAACGGGCAGAACGAATTCGAACGGGACATCGTAACCCTTTAACGACACATTTACAGTCAAGTCAAACTGATCAGGGAACTGGACCGTCTGTGTTGTTGTGCTCGGCTCATAATAAGTGTTCAAAACCTGAACCATTATGCTGGAAGCAGCCTCACCATCCATGTGTTCGTAACTCCAGAGCAGAGGTTGGCCTTTATAGAGCACCTCAAAATTATCCACCGCCCCTTTATTGGCATCTGAAGGCGGCGAATTGGGCTCCGAAGCCAGACGGTTTCCAGGAGTGGTTATATTCATAAGAATTCGGGTTCCGTCAAATAACAACGTTGGAATATTCATAGTCACATCGCCATGGGTCACGCTTTGGTTTACGTTTGTGATGAAATCCTCGGCTTGTTGAACACCGGGATCTAAGTTTTTTTCGCCCCATAATGAATAGATTTGTCCCAAAACCGGAATTTGCTTGAGTGCATCAGCCATTGCGGGCGATACAAAGCCGGAAGCAAGGACTGTAACTCCAAGGATTGCAGCGGCTGCAGTGGAAACCCACCATTTATTAAAAGTTTTGGATACATCTATCTTTCTCTGAACGGGGGAAATGGAATTATCGGTATCCCTGATGATTTGGTAAGTCTCATTCAGCTTGGAGCGGGCAATATCCGATAACTGAGCGGGAAGTAGGCTTTGGCAGTTCTTTAATTGTTCTTCTAACTTAGTGTTTACCATGTCGCAACTCCATTTCTTGATTGAATTGAGATGAATGCTTTAGCTTTTTGCGGGCGCGATGCAGCCGGGTCTTCACGGCAACCGTAGAAATTTCGAGAATGTCGGAAATTTGACGGATCGGCATGTCCTGTAGGTAATGAAGGTGAATGACAATCCGGAGGTTCTCCTCAAGATGTTGAACGGCATCCCATAATTCGATTTTCTCATAATCCTTGGAAGTGGAAGAGACTTCGGGAAGCTCTCCATAAGGGAGGGCTCTTGCGTTGTTTTTGAGCATTTTATTGCATTCATTAATCAGAATCCGGAAGATCCACGTTTTGAAAAAAGCGGGCTCTCTGAGTGTATGGATGTTCTTAAAGGCTTTAAGCATCGTCTCCTGCAGGGCATCTGCACAATCTTCTTCTTTGTTGACGATGGACCTTGCAGTTCTGTATAAAGGTAACTCTATCTCCTGCATCAACTGCACGAATGCTTCAGAGTCCCCAGCTTTGGCTTTGACGACAATAGGATCTATATGCAAAGATTTACCTGCTTTCTTGACTAGAAGTCTTAGGATGTTCGTAACGTTACTTAAATATTAGATCGGGTAGGTAGCTAGAAGGTTACCACAAACATGATTCTATTCTCCTCATCTCGCAAAGCTAGCAAGGTGAGAAATTGGTTTTTTTCACAAAAAAATCGCCGTTCGAATTCCCTGTCGGGAATCGGACGGCGATTTTCATAAGCTAATTAATCAATCAATCAATCAATCAATCCATCAATCAATGATATAAATGACCCATTTCCCTTGATCGTTGGCCGAATCGCGTATAGCATTTTTACATTTTCAACTGTCTCTTCTGCTATATCCAAGCGTTGTCCGATTACCGTTATATTCACCTGATGTTCGTTGGGTAACATGGAATCAATGCTTTCGATGTCTGTGAATTTGTACTGATATTGTTCGTCATAATAAGGCTCCATAGCCTCTGCTAGTTTTTTGTTTACGAACCCGGATTGATAAATTGTGTGGTCATGCTCAACTAAAGCAGTTAGGTTTTTTTCCAGCACTTCAAGTGCGGGGAGATCATTCTCTGTCAATTGATCTGCATATGATTTCAGATTTATCAACAATTCTGCCTTAAAGCTGGTTTCATTTGGCTGCTTGGGTTCTGTGATTTGCGGCTTCTGCGTATTAATCGCTGGACTTTGGGTTGGCGTATTTGCTCCTGTGCTCGGCTCCTGGTTTGGTTTAACGTCCCCTGCACATGCTGCCAGAAAGATTAAAGACATCAACATGAGCATTCTTGCAATAGTTTTTAACATCTAACCCCACCTTTTTGAGGATATGTTAGTTAGTCGCGAGAAAATATGGAGAAGTTACAAGGGCTGAATGAAGCCCCAAAAAAGCAGATTAAACCGTTAGTTTTTGTGTATCTACAGAGTCACGTCCGCTTACCGCAAGCATGATTGTAGAAATAATGACGAGTATGAAACAGAGCACAAATGAATACCGGTACCCAACAACACTAGCTAATAACCCGCCAACAAGACTGCCAATCAGTCTGCCGATCGTGGATGAATTAGAGTAGAGGGTGGATGCATACCCAGGCATGTTTGGAAGCAGATCCTGAATGTAGCTAATGCCAATGGCTGAAATAACAGCAACAAAAAAGGCAAGCAAAATTTGGGCTGCAAGCATCTGCCACATCGCACCTGAAGTAATAACAACGAGATAATAAGCTCCTCCGAAAATGGCTCCACACATCATCAGGATTCTGTTACTGTATTTCGCACTGAGCAGTCCCAGCATGATCATAAATGGAATTTCCAGCGCAGCACAAATACTGCTGACTAAACCGACATCGCTTGTTGTTCCCCCTAGATTGTTGGTAATAAAGAGGGCAGTATTGATGCTACTCGTCCAGTGGGCTACATACATGAGTATCATAATCAGAAAAGGAAGCAGGACATTACGGTTCTGACCCAACCGGAAACTTTTTACTTTTACTTCTGCAGTACTGCTTTTCACTTCTGTATTTGATTTCAGGAATAGTGAAATAAGTAAGGCAACAAGCAGGAATACCCCGATGGTGCCCGAGAAAATCCCCTTAAATCCAACAGCAGCGATTAGCAGAGTACCGATTAAAGGACCTGTAATAAAGCCGAGAGAGAAAGCAGAACGCAAGGTAGAATTTGCAAACGCAGTATCCGTAAAATCGCTCTTATTCACTGCTTCTCTAGCTATGGCGAACAATTGAGGCATCCCTGGTGCACCGAGTGCGGTGAACACAATCATGTAAATGAATAAGATCGTAAAATCCCCAATGAGCAAGTATCCGCTATAAGCAAGGGCATTACAGAGCGTGGAGACAAGGTAAATGTTTCTTCGATTTAAGCCAAGGTCAGAGCGTCTCCCGATTAGTGTACTGATCCATATTCCGGCAATTAACGTGGTGGCCAGAAAAACACCAAACAGCCCGACAGATACTCCAAGCTGTTCCGTAAAATAAATGGATAAAAAGGGTGCGCTGAGTGAAATCCCCATCCCTTGCAGTAACATGCATAAAAAGAGTAAGCCATAAGAGGGAATCGAAAATAGTGCAGTTAGTCGTTTGAACATGTTGTGAAAGTACTCCTCTATATTTGTTTAGATATTTCATAAAAAAAAGCCGTTGAAATTGATTCCAACGGCTTTTTGTATGCTTGTTTTTTTCAAGACCTTATTCAACATCATAATTGATCGGAAAGAATAAGTCTATACTTTCGGCTGGATTTTATTTACTATTGTGAAGCCGGCAAAACCTAATAAATGGAGTGTTGTTAATGGACGTTACTTGTCATCTCGATAAGGCTGACTTACAGGATTATATTAGTAGGGTTTTTGGCAGCAGTTATTTCGTTGCTCGTGTTTCGCGCATGCATGGCGGCGCACAAAAGGTGGTCTACAAGATTGAGTGCAGTAATGGATTTTCCTGCGTTTTGTATGTGTGGGATCTTTCGATGAATTATTTTAAAGAAGAAAAAGCAAATGAAGATATAAATGAACAATCCTATGGAAGTCATTTATTCGAATTAAATAACAGGTACTTAACACAACATGGAATTCAGACCCCTGCTCTTTATGATCTGAATAAGGCAAGAGATCGTTACTCTTTCGATTATGCTCTGGTTGAATATATAGATGGAAGAATGGCAGAAACCTATTTTCATCATCCCGATTCACGTGTTCAAGATAAAGTTTTTCAGCGTGTGGGGGAAATGCTTACTGCTATGCATACCAACGAGAGGCATGTTTTTGGGAAAGCAAATGCTAACGAGAGCAGCATGAGCGAATGTCATTTATTACAAATGGAAAATGCGAAAGTGCAGCTAGCCTATGCCTCCCAACATATTGAGAAGATCAGGTCTAATCAAAGCAAACTGCTCGATAAGTTGTACGAGCTTGAATCAAAAATTCAACCCAGACAGCAATATGGGTTTATTCACGGGGAACTGGGACCTGACCATGTTATGGTTAATGATAAACTGGAGCCCTTTCTGATAGATATTGAAGGGGCAATGTACTATGACATTGAGCATGAACATAGTTTTTTACAGATGAGATTTGGGGATTTCTATCGGTACTTAAAGAACGATGCTCTGGATCATGATAGGCTGTTATTTTATCAATTCCACCATCATGTCTCCTTAACTTCAGGTGGATTAAAGCTGCTGCATAGAGGATTTCCTGACCAACGATTCGCCCAAGGCCTAGCTGATTATCAATCGGAACGCGCGCTGAGGTTTATCGAAGGATGAACTAAACAAGGCGTTTGGATTGATAACCTACTGCCATGTCCTCGAAAGTAACCTATTAGCCTTCTTCACCCTTTAGGGTGGGGGAGGTTTTTTCGTTATACAACTACAAGGCATAATAAAAGACCGCATCCACTGGAATTGCTTCCGGATCTGGCGGTCTGATGTCTTCGTTATGAATCAATCTTTATCTGAAAGGGTTAGTTAATGAAATTTAACGGTCTTGATTCGAGCCTCTTCTTCATAGCTAAGTGGTTTCGGAGATTGCGGAGTGTGCAGATGACGCTCCACGGAGTACTCCATTTTCCGGTAGTCCTCATTACCTGTATTCAATGTTGGATTCCAGTTTTCTGTCACCCAATTTTTAAGTTCCTTAAGTCCTGCTAGCATTTCCTCCAGCCTCCTTTGGCGAAGAAACAAAATAGATTTTGTAGTTCTTTGTTTACGCTTTCATTATAATCCTAAACTCCATTTTTTAAAAGGTGTGTCCGTCTGAAAAACACAGATTATTCAGTGAACATTGTGTGTTATTTAGGTTTTGTGCTTCATCTGGAGAGAAGTGTCTCCCAGTAGGAGACATTTTTAGTGAAGCTGAAAGGATACTCATTAGTACCCCTTTTTTATATTATTTTACATCCGTATATCCAACAAATACTGCCCGGAAGAAATAAATTTAGGGTGGAATATTTGCAGGATTATTTTCTAATGAATATGGAAAAATAAATGATTATTAGCTGTGAGTTATACTGAAAACCATTATTTTGTTAATCATAAATGAGATTGGTGGAAATAAATTTTATTTTTCTAAAAATAGAGAAAATAATTTACAAAACCAAAATATAATGATATTTTGTTTATGTAGAAAAGAAACCGCTCACAACTTAAGGGGGATTAACAATGACACTCACAAAGTTCCACGGAATTATACCTGCCTTTTATGCCTGCTATGACGATCAAGGAAACATTTCGGAATCCCGGACGCATGCTTTATGTGATTACTTATTTGAAAAAGGAGTTCAAGGTGTATATGTGGGAGGCAGCTCAGGAGAATGTATTTACCAGAGTCTCGACGAACGCAAAGCGGTACTAAGCTACGTAGCTAGTAACCTGAAAGGTAAAATGACACTGATTGCCCACGTGGGTGCCCCTTCCACTAGAGATAGTATTGAGTTAGCGAAACATGCTGCAACCTTAGGGTATGATGCATTATCCGCAATCCCGCCTATATATTTCAAATTACCTGATAGTGCAGTCTATAAATATTGGAGCGAGATTATGGAGGCAACCCCTCTTAGCTTCATTATCTACAACATTCCTCAGACTACCGGATATACACTGACTCCTTCCCTATTTGAGAAACTGCTTGCGAACAAAAAGGTGATTGGTGTGAAGAACTCCTCCATGCCGACTATGGATATTGAAAGATTCAAAAGAGTGGGTGGAAAAGATGTAGTGGTATTTAATGGACCAGATGAACAATATGTTGCGGGAAGAATCATGGGAGCGGATGCGGGAATCGGTGGAACCTATGCGGTTATGCCTGAGCTGTTCCTCCAAGCAAATGAATTTGTTAAGGCTGGTAAGTTCGAAGAAGCTGGACAAATCCAAAGCGATATCAACGATATTATCATCGCCCTTTGTTCACTCAAAGGTGCCATGTATGCCGGAATAAAAGAGATTCTAAAATTAAGAGGCGTAAACATTGGCAGCGTAAGAGCACCGCTTGAGGCAGTAGCCGCTGAGGATGCTAGTCCGATCGCAGACATTATGAAATTGATTGATCAAGCTATTGAAAGATATTGCGGTTAGGATAATGAAGAAATCCATCGTATGCTTTGGCGATTCTAATACTTGGGGCTACGACGCAGAGACAGACCGCAGATTTAAGGATGATATTCGTTGGACGGGAATTCTTCATACAGAATTGGGTGACGCCTACCGAATGATCGAAGAAGGGCTTCCCGGCAGAACAAGTGTCAGTGAGGACCCTCTATTTGAAGGACTTTCTGGAATCTCCTATATTTATCCCTGCCTGATGTCACATTCGCCATTAGACTTGGTTGTGATCATGCTTGGGACCAATGATACAAAAGAAAGGTTTGGACTAACTTCTTATAACATCGCACAAGGTATTGTTAGGTTGGCTCTTAAAGCTAAAGGTAGCGGTGCTGGACCCGAGGGGAAGGCTCCAGAGGTTCTAGTAATCGCGCCCCCTCCGATTGGAGCAGAGTATATTCATACCCCTATTGGCAAACCAATGGGTAGCGGATGTAGTGAGAAGTCTACGGAGCTCGCTGAGCATCTTGTAGCTTTGCTAACGGGAACCGGCATCCACTTTGTAGATTCCAGAGAACATGTATCGATGAATGAAATTGATTATATGCATCTTGATCCGCGAGGACATCGCAACATGGCCGATTTAGTGCAATACCATGCCATACGGATTTTAAATTAAAGGTTCACAGAAGATAATGCTCACAAAACTTTTAGGGAGGTTTATAAATGAAGAAAAAACGTTTACTCTCGACAATGGTTGCGCTAATGGTGATTATTTCTTTAATTTCAGGTTGCTCAGGTAACAATGCTGCAAGCTCTAATACATCCGATAATTCTTCTGCATCTGGGAAGGAAAAAGTGGCGATCAGAGTATGGCTGACTCCACAGTGGAAGGGTGTTGTGGATGCCACGGAGGCAGGCGCGGACTATGATAGCTTCCTAAAGCACGCCGCTGAGAAATTCAAAGCACAATATGATAAATACGATGCGGATATTCAAATAGAGGTCATTGCTGGAGATCAGCGCGATCAATTGCTTAACGTTAACTTAAGCGGGGGAACACCACCAGATGTGTTCTTTGAGAGTGTATTCCCGATGGGGGATTACGTTCACCGTGGAGCATTGGTTCCTTTGACCGACATCATTGATGAAGACGCGAAAAGCGATATTGCTCAAAACTACTGGGACGCTGTTACGTTCGGAGAAGATATTTACTTCTATCCATTCCAGCACAACCCAGGCACCTTGGTTTACAACGCGGACATGTTTAAAGCAGCAGGCTTAGAGAAGTTTGTGGGTGAAGAATCCGAAATCAAAACTTGGAACTTGGATGAATATCAACAAATTCTTGAGGGTCTGAAAAACAATCTGCCGAAGGATAAGTATTCCAATGCATATCCAATGGCATTATTCGCTGTAAATAATCAGGGCGATACATGGAACCTTGCCTATATGAGAATGTTCGGCAATAAGTTCTTTGATGATCAAGGCAACATTGTACTGAACGATGAGAACGGAGTTAAAGCTGCAACTTGGCTGAAAAACCTATATGACGGCGGATATACAAATCCAGGCGCAGAATCCGTTTCTTCTAATGATGCCAATGCTATGTTCCAAAATCAGCAATTAGCGATCAGTTTCACTAACCCGATTCTGTTTAATGGTACGAAAGCTAATATGGCGGATGGTACGGCAGCGAAATTCGATATGAGACTTGCTAATATTCCGTCGGAAAGCGGCGATCCTCTATCCTTTACTTATGTAGTAGGCGCTAGTGTATTCAAGTCCAAAGATGCTAAGAAGACTGAAGTAGCTAAGGATTTCGTGAAGTTCTTCTCAAGCGATCCTGAGTTAGTTAAATCCTCTAAGAATGGTATTCCTGTAAGAAGTTCTGTAGCCGAAGCACTTAAAGCGGAGAATCCACTGTTTGCAGCTTACGATGCCAATTCTAAATATTTGTTCAACTTCACAGGCAACGTTCCAGGATACAGCCAATTAAGAGAGGTTTTATATCCAGAGCTACAAGCACTTTACATGGGAGCTAAGACACCGGAACAGTTTGTACAAGATTATCAGGCAAGTGGCAACAAGGTGATTGAGACCAATAAAGCTGGCTCTGTAATTTTCCAATAATCTAAGACCAGATAAACAATACACGATTGACAGCCTTTAGGGTCTGAAGAGACTCTGGGGCTGTTAATTAGAAAGGTAAACGATATGAAACTACGTAGTAATTACCTAAAAGAGAATATTACAGGTTATCTGTTTATTTTACCTCAGATGATAGTATTCTTAGCCTTTCTTGTCTATCCGATCTTAGAAGGGATGCGGCTGAGTCTATACCAGATTAATTATGACAGTGAGAAATTTGTGGGTTTTGCCAATTACACCACATTGTTTAATGATCCGGTATTTTTTAAGGCTACCATCAACACCGTTGTGTTCGTAATATTTATCGTTCTACTTACAGTGGGGTTTGCATTGTTCGTAGCCTCCGCGGTATTTGATAAAAATGCTAAGTACGTTTCCTTTATTAGAGGAAGTTATTATATCCCGGTAATGGTGTCCATGGTGGTTATGAGTATGGTCTGGAGCTTTTTGCTGAATCCGGCTAATGGACTTATCTCTTATCTATATAAAGACATGGGACTAGGGACGATTAATCTGCTGGGAAATCCAAAGACGGTTCTGCCAGTCGTGATATTTGTAACCTTCGCAACTAACGTGGGCCAGGCAATTATTCTGTATATAGCTGCGATGATTGGTGTCTCGAAAGAGCTTTTTGAAGCAGCCGAAATCGACGGTGCTAGCAGATGGCAAGTGATATCCAAGATCCTGATTCCTTCGGTAGGACCTACAACAACATATATTACGATTATCAATATTATTGCCGTATTAAAAATCTTTGTAGTCATTCAGTTACTGACCGGTGGCGGACCGAACAATTCCTCCGTAACACTGATGTACTACCTTTATAATAATGCCTTTAAATATAACCAACTCGGCGTTGCTTCTGCGGTAGGGGTTATCATGTTCGTGATTACATTGATATTGTCTGTGCCACAGCTACGAAGCATGATTAAGGTGAAGTGAGGGGGAATACAACATGTCGAAGATTAAAAACAAGAAAAAGAGAGAGAAGTTTGATGTGATATCGAATGTAATCATTATCCTCTTCGCGCTCCTTAATCTTTTTCCACTATATTGGTTATTCACAAGTTCACTCAAGAACAGCTCGGATGTTGTGAAAATGCCTCCAGACTGGTGGCCCAAATCGATTACATTCTCCAACTATGTGGATGTATTTCAGAACCAGCCAGCTTTAAGATGGACGTTTAATAGTATTTATGTATCTGGTATTTCTACTATTTTGGTTATCGTTGTAGGCTCTATGGCCGCCTATGCGTTCTCAAAGATTAATTTTAAAGGTAAAAATATAATCTTCATTATCTTTATTTCAAGCTTGATGATTCCTAAAGAAATTATGATTGTACCCTTATTCCGGATCACCCAACAATTTGGAATGGTAAATAGTTATAACGGTATGATTTGGCCGAACGTGGCGGGTGCATTTGGAGTGTTCCTATTAAAGGGATTCTTCGATTTAACCCCTAATGCCTTAAGAGAAGCCGGGAGAATAGATGGTGCAAATGAATGGAGAATCTTCACACGCATCATGTTGCCTATTGTCAAACCTGGTATTGGAGCCTTATTTATTCTGAATTTCGTGCAAGTCTGGAATGATTACTTGTGGCAGCTGGTTATAGGCCAAGAGAACAAAATGAAAACATTAATGGTTGGTACTGCGACCTTAATGCAGGATTTGAATCCTAATTTCGCTTATAAAATGGCCGGAGCTACCATCGCTGCAATTCCGATGTTGCTAGTGTTCATGTTATTCCAACGGTTCTTCACCAATGGGATTACAGCAGGAGCAGTTAAAGAATAAATAAAAATGTGGAGTGGGTTACTGATGAATACTGAAAATAATGTACTTAAAAAAATAAAACATAAATTAGTCGTCTCCAGTCAAGCCTTACCAGAAGAACCGCTGCATAGCCCGTTTATTATGGGGAGAATGGCTTATGCTGCTTACTTAGGCGGGGCTTCTGGAATTCGGGCAAACAGCGTAGCGGATATTCAAGAAATCAAAAAGCAAGTGAATCTGCCGATCATTGGGATAATCAAAAAGGTGTATGAAGGCTCTGAAGTCTTTATTACACCCACTCAGAAGGAAGTCGATGAGCTTTACCGCGAAGGAGTAGATATCATTGCTATGGATGCTACAGACCGTATTCGCCCGGACGGATCTACTATTTCTGAACTTTTTCCACTTTTAAAAGAGACCTATAAAGATCAACTGTTTATGGCGGATTGTTCTACATTTGCGGAAGCTGCGAAGGCTGTTGAGCTGGGATTTGATCTGATAGGAACTACCTTAAGCGGTTATACAGAGGCTACTAAAGGCCGCAACTTGCCAGATTTTGAATTGGTTCAACAAATCGTCAACAATTTCTCTGTTCCCGTTATAGCTGAAGGTGGGGTCTCCACTCCTGAAGAATTAAAGATCATGTTTGATTTAGGTGTGTATTCAGCAGTGGTTGGCTCTGCGATCACGAGACCGATGGAGATTACGAAACGGTTTGTGAACGCTATTCAGTAGAACGCCAGAGAGGGTAGATGGGAATGAGGATTGTAGCCGTAGATATTGGCGGTACCAATACCAAGATGTGTATATGCGATAAACAGGGGAATGTACATGACTTCAAGGAGTATGCAACAGAAAGCTACTTGGGGGGACCCCATGTAATCTCGAGAATGCTGGAAAAAATTGCAGAATATGAGCATTTTGATGCCATTGCCATAAGCACCGCGGGCCAAGTTAATGCAGAAGAAGGATTTATTGTCTATGCTAACGAAAATATACCTAGATATACTGGAATGAAAATTAAGGATATTGTCACCCATCATTTTCATAAACCTGTTATGGTAGAGAACGATGTGAATTCAGCAGCATTAGGCGAGGCTTATTTTGGGGCTGCTCAGAGCTTTAACAATTTCTTATGTCTAACCTTTGGCACAGGCATTGGCGGTGCGATCGTCATTAATCGCCAAATCTATAAAGGGGCTAATGGGGTAGCGGCTGAATTTGGCCATATCTTTACTCACCCATTGTCGGCCACATCCGGAGTAGAAGGACTGCCGTATTATGAGAAATACGCTTCAACTACAGCTTTAGTGAAGATGGCTCAGCTCGCAGATCCCGAATGCACGGACGGAAAAGCCTTATTTGATAAAATACAGAGTGGAAATGAGCAGCTTGAACGTATTTTAGATCTATGGATTACTGAAGTGGCTGTTGGTTTAGCTTCTATCACACATATCTTCAATCCATCCGCGATTATTATTGGTGGCGGCGTAATGGAACAAGAAGATTTGGTTCGAAGGGTAGAAGAGCGCACGAAGTCTTTGATTATGGAAAGCTTTGCGGGAGTGAGAATTGTTAAAGCCTCATTAGGGAATAAGGCAGGTCTGCTGGGAGCTTCCTCCTTATTCGTACATTAACTTATTGAAAAGGAGGGGCTTTTTTGCGGACAATCAGTATTTTTTCTTCAATTCATTCTAAATACAATAATTTGACGAATACGGAGAAGAAGGTAGCGGACTATGTACTGGAGAATACGAGAAGCGTTGTCTACATGTCGATTACTGATCTTGCAGATGCATGTGATGTTGGGGAATCAAGTATATTTCGATTTTGCAAATCTTTAAGTTATAAAGGGTATCAAGAGTTCAAGATCGCATTGGCGCATAGCATCACTGTGGAGAATGAGATCCCGCAGCTTACCGATCAAATTCTGATGGATGATACAATTGAAGCTGTTGCTTCTAAAGTACTGACCACGAATGTAAGTGCACTCAACGAGACCTATAATTTAATTGATATACAGAAGATCAGTGAGGCCATTGAGTATTTGATTAATGCAGAACGTGTATTGTTTTTCGGTGTGGGCTCTTCTCTAGTCACAGCTATGGAAGCCAAGATTAAATTTATGCGCATTACGAACAAAACGGAATGTTTAATGGATTCACATCTGCAGATGATGTCGGCAGCGCTGATGTCTAACCGGGATGTCGCTGTTGTGATTTCTTATTCCGGCTCGACCAAGGATAGCATTGAGGTTGCGAGAAAAGCAAAGGAAAGAGGAGCCAAAGTAATATCCATTACTAGGTTTGAAAAGTCACCGTTAACCTCGTACTCCGATCTGACCCTGCTATGTGGTGCTAATGAAGGACCGTTGCAAGGGGGTTCATTATCTGCAAAGATATCGCAGCTCTATCTGCTTGATATTTTATATGTAGAATATTTCAAGAAGACTAGTGAGCAATCCATAATCAATAAAGAAACTACAGCTTCAGCAGTCAGTGAGAAACTGGTTTAGTACATTAAGATGTGAGGGGAATGGGAAGTTATGATCTTAGGTTCTTTGTCATCTTGGGAAGAGCATATCAAGTATGAGAATCCAGTCATTGTTGAGGCTATTGAGGAATTGAAAGTGATCTTACAACATGATCCTGATCTTGGGCGAATCGAAATCCGCGGGAACGAAATGTATGCTTCCATTATGGCTCTTGAGGCAAAATCGCTGGAGGAACAAGTCGCAGAGAAGCATGAGGCTTATATTGATGTGCATTATCTGATCGAAGGTGAAGAAACGATTGGCTGGGCACCCCTGCAAGAAGGGATCGAACCCATTAAGCCTTACGATGCCGAAGGAGAATATGCGCTTTATCCCCCATCAGCAGATGAAATATTGTTATCTTTGAAGCCTGGAATGTTCGCGGTCTTTTTCCCTCATGATGTTCACAGACCGGGTATGGGTCAACCGGGGCAGCAGATTAAAAAAGCTGTCATTAAAATCCACACAAATCTACTAACTCGATAACATTGAGATTGAGGCTGGTAGCGGAACCATTCCGCTGTCAGCTTTTTTTTGCATCGCTTCTATTTACTTATATCTAAATTTATAAATATACAAAATATAAAGATTGGTGGTAAACTTAACATGCCTAAAGCTTTTTTTGTAGAGCTTAAGGATTTTTTTGCATGCACATTTATGAGTGAGCAAAGAATATTACAGAGAATTACACTATAGAAGGAATAATGGAGGCAGGAGAGTTAAATGAAAAATAAAGGTCTAAAGAAAATGTTGTTGTTATCTATGATGGTTGTTGTCATCGCTGCACTTGCAGTGGGTTGTGGTTCGAAAAATAATACAAATACAGAATCGTCAGAGGGAGCTGCTCCAGAGGCTGCAAAAGAAGTTACCTCCTTGTCGCTAGGTTTATTGCCCTCGATTGATGCTATTCCTTTTATCATCGCACATGAACAAGGTTTCGATAAAAACCACGGTGTGGATCTGGATATCCAGACGTTTAAAAGCGCCAAAGATCGGGATGTAGCTTTTCAAGCAGGCAAGCTGGATGGTCTAAGTGCTGACCTGGTTGCGATCTCCATTTACAATGAGGCTGGACTGGATGTGAAGATCACCAGTACAACTTTTGGGGAATTTGATTTGCTGACTGGAAATGAATCGATCCAGGATGTGAAGGATTTGAAGGGGAAAACCGTGATTTTGTCCAAAAATACCTCCACACAATATACAGTAGCAATGATGCTGAAACAAGCAGGTCTGACCGAAGATGATATTACAGTGACAGAGGTTCCACAGATTCCGACCCGTTTAGAATTGCTTAAGAATAATAAGGCGGATGCGGCTATTTTGCCAGAGCCTTTTGTAACGATGGGCAAAACCTCAGGCCTGCGTGTACTGAGCTCAACGATAACTGCGGGAGTAAATCCGTTCGTATTAGCTTTCCCGCAAACTGCAATTGATGCCAAAGCAGAAGCTATCCGCAGTATGTATGCTGCATATGATGAAGCAGTAGCTTATATGAAATCCCATGAACAATCTGAATATATCGATCTTGTAATCAAAGAAGTAGGATATCCAGAAACATTAAAAGATGAGATCAAGGTACCGGATTATGTACCAGCTTATCAAGTGGATGTGAAGGAAGTAGAGGCTGCATTTGCTTGGGCACGGGAAAAAGGTTTGCTCAGCAAAAATATCTCGGCTGAAGATGTGATTTCTGATGTCCAATTCAAGAAATAAAGGACTCGTTATAAAGGATCTGAAAGTAGAATATAAGAGCGGACAATTGGCCTTGGGTCAGGTAGATTTAACTTTGCCGGAGCACGGGATTTACACCATTATCGGACCCTCCGGCAGCGGGAAATCAACTTTATTACGGGCGATTGCGGGCTTGCTGCCTAGCTATCAGGGACAAATTCTTTTTAATGAGAAATCTGTGCATGAGAAAGAAACGTTAATCGGGCTGGTGCCGCAGAACTACGGGCTTCTTCCTTGGAAGACTGTACATGATAATATTCAGATAGCGATGAAGATTACGCATACGGCAAGTGCATCCAAGCAAGAACGGGAGACGCAGATTAAGCAGTGGCTTTCGTCGATGGGGATCTCTGATTTAGCAGAACGTTATCCTTTATCCCTCAGTGGAGGCCAGCAGCAAAGAGTAGCGATTGCCAGAGCTTTTGCCATTTTGCCTACTATTCTGTTGCTGGACGAGCCATTCTCTGCACTCGATGCAATAACAAGGGAAACACTACAGGTTCTCTTTTTAGATAATTGGCTGGCTAACCCTACGACTACGTTATTTGTCACTCATGATGTGGAAGAAGCGATTCTGCTGGGGCAAAAGATTATCGTCATGCCGTCCAACAAAGAAACTACACCTGGAATTATTGATAATCATTTGGTGTTTCATATGAAGCATGAGGATAAGCGGGACAGTGTGGATTTCTTTGAGCAGACTAAGCGGATTAGAAAGGTAATGCAGGAGATATGGTAAACAAACGTCGACTTCATCATCTAGTAAGGCTTCTATTTGTATTTGTCTGTATGAATGTAGTCTGGTATATCGCATTTTTACTTATGAACCATTCGATTTTGCCAAGTCCCTTTGCTGTATATAAGGCGATGTTTCAGTTAGGGGCGCAGGATATTGCTATAAATGTAGGGTATAGCTTGTTCAGAATTTTTGCAGGTGTGGTACTGGCTTTAATTATTGGACTGCTTATAGGTCTTCTAATGGGACGTTCGTTGACCTGGAACAAACTGCTGGACCCTGTGGTTTACTTGACCTATCCGGTTCCCAAAATTGCCCTGCTTCCAGTAGTGATGCTGTTCTTCGGGCTGGGGGAAACGTCCAAAATCCTAATGATCATGCTGATTCTATTGTTTCAGATCATCATTTCGGTAAGGGATGGGGTTAAGGCTATTCCGGACAATACCTATGATGTCTTAACTAGTATAGGTGCCAGCGCTGTGCAGAAATTCTGGCATGTGACACTGCCGGGGGCATTGTCAGTAATTCTGAGTACGATTCGTATTTCGCTAGGGACAGCGATATCCGTACTGTTTTTTACGGAGATTTATGGAACAGAGCACGGTATGGGCTTTTTCATCATGGATGCGTGGTTAAGATTAGATTATCCGGAGATGTATGCGGGAATTATGTTGTTCAGCTTGGTCGGTTTTATTCTCTTCTTGCTTGTTGATTTTCTTGATTACAAGTTTATGAAGTGGCGGAACTAAATTTAGTTGGAGATTAAACTATAGCTTTCCTTTGTCTGAGTTTAGGCAAGGGGGAGCTTTTTTTATATGATTTTTTGGGGGCAACAAAATTAATTTTAGTTTCATTATTATTTGAATGGAAAAATAAAACAGTAAAATAAATGGAGGAAAAAATGAAAATTAAACATACTTAGGGCTGTAAACCCCCGTTTATTTTAGAGAAACATAAAGATGGTGAGATGAAAAGAGGGAATTTGTTTTAAAAAAACTAATAAATCTCTTAATTTCTTGCAAATCTATTGGAAATTATATTCATAAAAGTATAAAAAGGTTTAGTTTAATTTATTTACAACCAGATTTTAGTATGGTATTTTATCAATGGAAACGGATTCATTTAGATTTTGTGGAATGATTTTAAGTTATTGCGAATGGAAGGGACTATTCACTTCATAAAAATGAAAACGCTAATAAAAGGTTGGGGGTAATTATTTTTGAATAAATATGGACGGAAGCTATGGCTTACGGTGCTGATTTTCGTGATTGTGATTGGCGGGCTGACGTATTATTGGGCTTCTAAGGACGAAAATCCAGCAACACTGTCTCAGGAGTCTGCCAAAGAAGCAACGGGTGAAGCGGGAAAGGAAATTCTTCCAACGGCGACAGCAGCTAACACAAGTAGTGGAACCGCATATACGTTGACTGTGGATACGGCCAATCCGGGAGCTAAGATCAGCCCGATGTTGTATGGAGCCTTTTTCGAAGAGATTAATCATGCGGGAGATGGAGGGCTATATGCAGAGCTGATTTCCAATCGTTCCTTTGAGGATAGTTCGGTCACACTGTTCAATTGGTGGATTGATGAAAAAGGAGGGAGTAAAGGGAAGCTTGCTCTGACCAGCACTAAGCTTTTGAACGAGGCTCAGACCCAGGCAATGGCTTTAACAGTATCATCAGCTGCCGAGGGTGGTTCGGTATCTGCTGTGAATAATGGTTACTGGGGGATTGCTTTGACGAAGGATGCCAGTTACAAGTTGTCTTTCTATGCGCGGCCAGAGCCAGGGGACAATATGCCACTGCGTATAACGTTAGAGAGCCCAGATGGCAAAGAGCTATATGCGGAACAGACCGTTGATAAGTTAAAAGAAGGATGGAATCCATATACATACACACTGACTTCTACAGGTACTGTAGCAAACGCACGAATTGTAATCTCTACTGCCAATGTAGGGACTGTTTATCTCGATATGGTGTCTTTGTTTCCTGAGACTTGGAACAACAGGGAGAATGGGCTTCGCATCGATTTGGCTGAAAAGGTAGCTGCGATGAAACCCGCATTTGTTCGTTTTCCGGGGGGATGTTTTGTGGAAGGGAAAACGCCAACGGATGCTTATCAATGGAAGAACACCATTGGTCCGATTGAAACGCGTCCCGGTCATAAGGGATATTGGGATTACCGCTCCTCAGATGGGCTGGGCTTCCACGAATATCTGCAATGGGCCGAAGATCTGAAAGCGGAACCATTATATGTAGCTTATATCGGAATTTCACATAACGGAGATCCTATAGCCAAGCAGAATACCGTTCCAGTCAGTGAAATTCAGCCATGGATACAAGATGCACTGGACGCCATTGAATATGCAAACGGACCGGTTACTAGCAAATGGGGGGCACAAAGAGCCGCCAATGGTCATCCGGAGCCTTTTAATATGAAATATGTAGAGATTGGTAACGAAAACAATTTCCAGATGAGTGAATATATTAAGCGTTATGGCTTGTTTTATAAGGCAATTAAAGAGAAGTATCCAGAGATTCATCTCATTGCCAATGCGGCAGTTGAAGGTGAGCCTATCGAAATGGTTGATGAGCATTACTATGAAACCTCTGAATGGTTCCTCAGCAACTCGAACAGATACGATACTTATGACCGGAGTGGTCCTGAGATTTATGTTGGTGAGTATGCGGTGACCAAGGGTGCCGGAGAAGGCAATCTGAACGCTGCAATCGGCGAGGCCGCTTTTATGATGGGCATGGAACGGAATTCTGATATCGTGAAAATGTCCTCCTATGCTCCATTGTTTGTGAATACGAAGGATCGTACTTGGAACCCGGATGCTATTGTGTTTGATTCATCGACTAGCTACGGAACACCTTCTTATCATGTGCAGCAGATGTTCGGAAGCAATAAGGGGGATGTAGTTCTTCCAACCTCACTTGTGGCTCTAGGTCAAGAAGAAACCTCCGGTAAGCAATCCATTCAAGGTGGAATTGGTTTGGGGACTTGGGCCACCCAGGTAGAGTACAGCGATGTACGAGTAGCGAAAGGTGATGACGTTCTTTTTGAAGATCATTTCAAGAAGGATTCCGGAGCCTGGACTCTAAACAATGGGGACTGGGAACAATCCAAGGGTACTTTTAAGCAGACTTCTAATGATATTGATATTCGTGCAGTTGCCGGTGAGGCTTCATGGAGTGATTATACACTTTCTCTTAAGGCGAAAAAGACTGGCGGAGCAGAAGGCATGCTCATTATGTTCGGCTCTAAAGATGAGGGCAACTTCTATTGGTGGAATCTTGGCGGCTGGGGAAATACGCAGAGCGCGATTGAAAAATCAGTAGGTGGAACAAGAGCAGTCATCGGAAGAACGGTTCCTGTAAGGATTGAGACTGGGAAATTGTACGATATCCGCATTGAATTATCAGGTGCTAATATCCGGCTCTATCTCGACGATGAGCTTATACAAGAGGTGAACGATGAAAGTCCGGCAGGGCCGCTGTTCCAAACTGCGAGTCGTGATCTTGCCACAGGTGAGCTGATCGTTAAAGTCGTTAATGCGGGTGACACTGCTCAGCGCACGGATGTTTCTTTTGCCGGACTTGCCACATCAAGCCTGGGAGGAACAGCTACCGTACTTCAGTCGGACGATTTAAATGCTGAGAATAGCTTTGCTGAACCTGACAAGGTGGCACCTGTAACTCAAAAGATAAGTGTAGACAAAGGTAGTCTGGAGTTTGAATTCCCGAAATATTCCGTGACCGTGTTAAGACTAAAGGAAGGGGGCAAATAGCTGGTCACGGAGGGAGTTCACTCCTTCACTATAAACAGGCATTTATTTGTTCAATTTAAGAGGGAGGTTAGGTTATGATTTCGCAAAGAAAAACGAGCAGTTTAGTCGTATGTATGTTAATGGTTTTTGTGCTTATTCTGTCAGCCTGTAGCAGCGCTGGAAGCTCAACGACGAATAAAAATGCAGCTAACAACGTAAAAACGAACACTGAAAAAACCAATAATGCTAGTGAGCCAACCAATGCAACAGCTACTGAGGGCACGGAAGCAACAGATCCTGCCAACGACCTGCCAAGCAAAGATATTCAAGGTGAGGTTACCGTTTGGGCCTTTAATGAAAAAGTGTTCGAGGAAGTCGGCGCTGCTTTTATGGCTGAATATCCTGGAATTAAGCTGAAGACGGTAGTTATGCCCTTTGGCGACCTGCATGACAAGCTGCAAACGACAATCGCCGCAGGTAGCGGGGCGCCCGACGTAGCAGAAGTAGAGATGTATCAGTTGAATCGCTATATGGCGGGCAATGTGCTGGAGAATCTTTTGGAAGAGCCTTATAACGCTGGAAAATATAAAGATCTGGTTGCTCCTTATAACTGGGAACGTTGGATGACACCAGACAGCTCACAGCTGCTTGGTATGCCTTGGGATATGACACCGGGGGTTTATTACTACCGTGCAGACATTTTTGAAGAGCTTGGATTGCCAAGTGATCCTGCTGAGCTTGGCGAATACATGCAAGATGAAGAGAATCTCTTGAACCTGGCTCAAATTTTGAAAGCTAACGGTAAATATTTCATGGAGTGGAGCGATGGCCCGATCGTATGGGCAGGAGATGAAGTCGGCTACTTCGATAAGGATATGAACTGGACACGTAATACGGACAAAATGGTGAAGGTTCTTGATATTACAAAACGTGGACAACAGCTGGGCTGGGCACCTCATATCGGTTATGGCTCAGACGAAGGTAAACAGCTAGTTCTAAAAGGTGATTTGGTTGGTGTCGTATCGGGTTCATTCGGAGCGCGCGGACTTCAGGAAACATTCCCTGAGCTTGCCGGAAAATGGAAGGTAACCCGTTTGCCAATAGGAATTAACGTGGGAATGGGCGGATCAAGCTTTGTTATCCCTTCGCAAAGCAAAAATAAAGAAGCGGCATGGGCTTACATTCAGTGGAGCATGAGAAGTGAAAATGCTTGGAAAATTTGGACAAAACATTCCATTCAGCCGGGTTACAAGGATATTTCCAGTCTTGATTGGTACGCAAACACTAAAAATGAATATCTGGGTGGGCAAGAGGAATTTAAACTATATGAGCAATTAAGTAACGATATTCCAGTCAAACACCTTACCCCAGTGGATAACAAGGGCTGGGAAATCTTTATAGCAGCGATCGGTGATGCACTGGCTAAGAACACAGATTCCAAGACGGCTATTCAAAAAATTGGTGATGATGTCTTGAAGCAAGCGTCTAAAGAAATTGCTGCCTTTAAAAAGGCAATGGGAATGCAGCCGTAAGGAAATCTAATAACAGGAGGGGCAGCCTGCAATTGCCAGAGCTGCCCTGCTTGTATTCACTTAAGTCCGAGAGGCCCGTAAAGATGGGAGGAGACCGATGCGTGTTACGCATACTGCGAAAATATAAGATTAGTTTGTTGTTACTGGTACTTTTAGGAGTCTCCCTAGTGTGGTGGAATCAATCACGAGGGTTTGATAATTCAGCGATGGATGGCATCCCCGTTTATGCGGATGTTGATGAAAGCTCTATTTTAGAAAGCGATAGTGTGAATTCAAAACTCGAAGCCTCTTACTTAAGCTATTACGAGGAAAAACAGCAGGATGGAGCAAAGGACTCATCGGATTTTACGCTTGCTATTCCTTCGGCGGATTATAAGGCCATTAGTTCTGAAGGTACAGAGGTAATGACGGATCTTGGTGGGAGACCCGGCAAGGTACTAGCGCTTAAAGCAGAGGATAGCTGGGTGGAATATAAATTTACGGTTCCGGCAGATGGGTTATATCAGATGGGGATGGAGTATTATGCCCTTCCTGGTAAACGATCCTCGATCATTCGAAGCGTAAAGATTGATGGGGAGTATTTATTCTCTCAAGTAAAAAAAATGGAATTCCAGCGGATGTGGAAGGAAAGTGCAGAGCCATGGCTGGACAATCAAGGGAATGAATTTAATCCCAAGCGGGAAGAGGTAACAGGCTGGCAATATCGGGAGTTTCGAGATGCCGAGGCCAGAACTGCGGATCCCTTTCGCTTTTATCTGAGCAAAGGGGAGCATACGGTGAAGCTGGAAGCCATCCGGGAACCGGCTGCACTTAGTGAACTGAGAATATTTTCTCCAGAACCGCTCCCGACTTATGCGGAAGTGAAGCAGGAGTATGAGAATAAGGGTTACAAGCCTGTTCAGAATCAAGTGATCAAAATTCAGGCAGAAGAATCCTCCCTTCGTTCAGATCCAACGCTGAAGCGGATCGAGGACCGGGAGCCACTCACCGAACCTTTTAACAAAGATGCTATTGTGCTTAATAGTTTTGGGGGTGTCGGGTGGCGTACGGGTGGACAATGGGCGGAATGGGATTTCGAGATTCCTGAGTCAGGGCTCTACAATATCGCAATTCGTTACGGCCAGTGGTTCCTAAACGGGATACCGGTGGAACGCCGGATTATGATTGATGGCGAGGTACCGTTCCAAGAGCTGAATGCCTTGAAATTCCCTTACAAAGCGGAATGGCAAGTAAACAAGCTAGGGAATGAGGATGGAGAGTACTTCTTTTATCTAGAACAAGGTAAGCATACGTTGCGGATGGAAGTTCAAGTATCGGGCGTTGGCGGAATGATTGAAGCTGTGCTGAACACTACACATAAAATGTCTCTTTTGGGACGTGAAATCACGCAGGTAACGGGAACGAATCCTGATCCAAACGGGGATTGGCAGCTGGAGCAGAACATTCCTAATCTTGTGCCACGGTTACATTTGATGGCGCGGACGTTGGATGATGCTGTGCAGGATATGTATGCTTTTGGCGTTGCTGATGGAAGCTCTGAGCTGAGTACGCTTTATGAAGCACGTGACCGGTTCCTGGAAATGGCGAAGGATACCTCAAGTATTCCAGGTCGTCTTCAGCAATTTACGGATCTGCAGTCATCGCTTGGCTTATGGGTCAACGGATTAATGAAGCAGAGTATTGTAATGGACTATATTGAAGTGAAGTCGGAAGATCAGCCATGGCCTAAAGACGCGGCTCCTTGGTATACCCGTGTAGGGACGATGACGTATGACTTCTTTAGTTCTTTTACAAAGGATTACAGCGGCATAGGGAATACGTACAAAAATGAAAAGGTGCTGGATGTCTGGATCTCTCGTGGACGTGATTGGGCGGAGATCATTAAGCAAATGGTGGATGAGGACTTTACACCAAACACGGGCATCAAGGTGAACGTCAATATTATTCCTACGCTTGCAGCGGATCAGAAGCAGATTCTGTTATTAGCCAATACTGCCGGACTTGCTCCCGATGTGGCACTGGGGGTTGAGGGTGAAGTGCCGATTGACTTTGCGGTGCGGAATTCACTCGTGAATCTGAATGAATTCTCAGATTATCAAGAGGTTGCTGAACGTTTCAGAGCCGGTGCACTGATTCCTTATAAGTATGATAACGGAGACTTCGCATTGCCGGAGAATCAGAACTTCACGATGCTCTTTTACCGGAAAGATATTATGGCACAGCTGGGCATTAGCGAGAAGGATATTCCGAATACGTGGCAAGAGGTTATGGAACTGATTCCTGTGCTGCAACAAAACGGGATGGACTTCTATTATCCACATGCCCCGAACAATCCAAGTCTAGCCATTAATGAGTTTGCGCCGTTCTTATTCCAGTATGGCGGGGATTTCTATAAGAATAATGGGATGTTGTCTGATCTGGATTCACCAGAAGCACTGACAGCTATGAAAATGTGGACGGGACTCTTTACGAACTACAAGCTGCAGAAACAAGCGGATTTCTATAACCGTTTCCGTTCTGGAGAGATGCCAATCGGCGTTGCTGATTATTCCACATACATTCTGTTATCTACTGCCGCACCTGAATTGACAGGCTGGTGGGGCATGAAACCAATGCCGGGTATTGAACAAGCAGATGGACAGATTAACCGTTCTACAGGCGGGCTTGCACAGACAGGAATTATTTTTAAGGATACGGATATGAAAGAAGAATCTTGGGAGTTCCTGAAATGGTGGACCAGTGCGGATGCACAGGAGAACTTCGGCTCAGAGCTTGAGTCTTTGCTGGGTGTTGAAGCTCGTTGGAATACAGCCAATGTTGAAGCACTCAAACGTCTGCCGTGGCAGCAAGATGATATCGACGCCATTATGGAACAGTGGGAGTGGTTTAAAGAGCGCGAAGTGGTGCTTGGAGGATATTACACGACCCGGCATATCGCCAACATCTGGAATGAAATTGTGCTCAACGGTAAATTCCCGCGGGAGGCGATGGAGCAAGGTGTGCGTGAAATCAATAAAGAGCTTAGTAAGAAACGCGAAGAGTTCGGAATTGAAACTTCCCAGACTTCAAACGCCAAAGAGAAAGGAGGTCAGAAATGAGTAGTGAAATAATTACACCGGTACAGAACGAAGCCGTACAGATGCAGCCGACGAAAACTCCCGGGAAATGGACTCAGCTTTGGTTAGATATCAAAAAAAATAAAGTTTCCTATTATTTCTTGGCCCCTTTCCTGATTCTGTTCACTGTTTTTACTATTGTTCCTATTATCATGTCCGTCGTTCTAAGCTTCAGCTATTACAACATTATTGAGACACCGAGATTCATTGGCTTCTCTAACTATAAGCTGTTGTTTGTAGACGATGATATCTTTCTTAAAGCTGTTGGGATTACGCTGAAATTTGCCATTATTACAGGTCCAATAGGTTATATTATGGCCTTCTTGCTGGCCTGGCTGATTAGCCAGATTCCGCAGAAGTTCCGCTTTTTCTATACCCTATGCTACTATGTGCCATCGATTACAAGTGCAGTAGCAATGTCCGTGGTTTGGTTGTATTTGTTCGCCGGCGACCGCAAGGGGTTGCTCAATCACTGGCTCATTCAGCTGGGGATTATCAATGAACCTTATTTATTTCTACAAAATGTAGATTCGATCGTACCGGTGATCATCATAGTTTCCTTATGGATGAGTATGGGGGTAGGTTTCCTTGCTTTTCTGGCCGGACTTCAAAATGTACCGACAGATTTATATGAAGCTGGCTCAATTGATGGGGTCAAGTACCGCTGGCAGGAGCTTTGGTACATTACGATTCCATGCGTCAAACCGCAGCTGTTATTCGGTGCGGTGATGCAGGTGGTCGGTTCGCTTACCGTATTTGACGTCAGTATGCGGCTTGTTGGATTTCCGAGTCCCCTTTATGCAGGCCATACGATTATGGCGCATCTGTTCGACTACGCATTTATCCGCTTTGAGATGGGATATGCGTCAGCGATTGCTGTATTACTGTTCGCTTTGATGCTTGGGCTCAACCGTCTCATCTTCAAAGTGCTGGGGAGGGATTAGGATGCACAAAATAAATTTACGGCGTATTGACTATGGCGGCATCTTTTTATATCTGTTCTTAACGGTGTTTGGCCTAATTATGCTGCTGCCACTTGTCTATATGGCAGTGACTGCTTTAAAACCAACAAGCGAACTATTCCTGTTCCCACCACGGTTTTTCGTAGTGAATCCGACGTTGGTGAACTTTCGTGATTTGCTGTTAATTACCGGAACTTCGGCGGTGCCGTTCTCACGGTTTATTTTCAATAGCGTGGTCGTTACATCGGGGATTGTGGTCGGGGGTGTCTTAATTTCAGCAATGGCGGCTTATCCGCTTGCCAAGCACAATATGCCATTTAAAAGCGCTATCTTTAGTATGATTGTGGCGGCGCTGATGTTTTCACCCTTAGTATTGCAAATACCGCAATATCTGCTGATTAGCCGCAGCGGATTAATGAATTCGTATTTTGCAATGATCTTACCTTATCTGGCTGCACCGATGGGAATGTTTCTTATGACCCAGTTCCTGCGGCAGCTTCCAGACGCTTTATTAGAGGCGGCCCGCATAGACGGGGCTTCCGAATGGAAGGTATTCTGGGTGGTTGTGATGCCAATGCTTAAGCCGGCGATTTCGACTTTTGCTTTATTCAGCTTCATTTCTGCTTGGAATGATCCGTATCCTTCAATGGTCTATACGACTGTTCAGGAAATGAAGACATTGCCGCTTGCCATCCAAACTATCAGTGGAGGAGCTGGAGTCGTTGCTAGGGTAGGTACTTTGGCAGCAGCAAGCTTCTTGATGATTCTCCCGACTATTCTTGTCTTTATATTAACGCAGCGGATGGTGCTTCAGACAATGGCCCATTCGGGGCTGAAGGAATAGGGGGAGTCATGATGATAGGACGTAATATGATAAAAATGCTGCTAACAGGGCTACTGGTGACGCTGACACTGCCAGTGCTGCTGCTTCCAGGGCAGGCGCTAGCTGGTGAAGCCCCATATGAGGGGTATACGTGGAATCAGTCCGGCAATGAGGTCCGCTCGATTAATGGTTATCTCTACGATTCTTCTATCGATCCAACAGGAACAGATATGGGGTCCTTCAAAAATCCGGAATCTCTTTTTATTAGTGATGACGATTCACTCTACGTAGTAGACACGGGCAACAGCCGTATTGTTCATATGGATAAGGACGGTCGTCTGCTAAATCTGATCGGTGATGCGGAGGGCAGCGGCAAGCTGCAGGAGCCGAAGGGTGTATTCGTGAAAGAGGATGGAACGGTATATGTAGCAGATACAAAAAACGCGCGTATTGCTATTTTTGATAAAAATGGCAAGTTCGTAAAAGAGTTTCTAAAACCGGATAGCCCATTACTGGGTGCTAATTTCTCTTATTCTCCTTCTAAATTAGTCGTAGATAAGCGTGATTATATGTATGTGGTGAGCGATGGTAACACACAGGGGTTGCTGCAAATTGACTCGGGCGGTAAGTTCAAGGGGTTTTATGGAGCGAACCATGTAGGCTTCTCCTGGACACGACTCTTAATTAAGCTGGTGGCCACCAAAGAGCAGCAGAACCAGCTGGCGACCGTTAAACCTTCTGAGTTCTCCAACGTGGATCTGGATGAAGAAGGATTTATCTACAGCACAACCCTGGGCGAAGAGTATAACCAGATCAAACGGTTATCTCCGGTAGGCGTAGATACGCTGAACATTGGTAAACGCTGGTACGGTGATTATTACTCTGAGGGTCCATTCAGTATGGCTTCCTTTATGGGGATCAGTATTGATAAGAACGGATTTATAACTGCGCTGGATTTGCAGTCCAGTAAAGTCTTCCAATATGACAAGCTGGGGAATTTGTTATTCAGCTTTGGCGGGATTGGGGATCAGAATGGACTCTTCGTGACTCCTTCCGCCGTAGATCAAACCGCTGATGGCCTGATCTATGTAGTGGATAAAGGACGGGGCAGAATCGATCGCTTCCGGACCACGCCGTTTGCGGATTTGGTTCATCAGGCATCTTTGCTATATGTAGATGGCAGCTATGACGAAGCGCAATCCTTATGGCAAGAGGTGCTGCGATTGAACGCCAATTATGATATGGCTTATCAGGCTATCGGCAAAGCGCTTTATAAAGCAGAGCAATATAAGGAATCTATGAGCTATTTCAAGCTTTCAAATTCCAAAGTTGACTATTCATCCGCTTTCCGCGAATATCGTAAATTGTTTATCCGGGAGCATTTTACTTATTTCTTTGCCGGCGGAATCGGGCTGTTCTTAGTACTGCTCTGGAGTGCGCCGAGATTATACCGGAAATTCCATGCCTGGCTGTATAGAGGAAACAAGGCAGTATTGGACCCGGCAAAGGGGGAGATTGGATGAACACTTTGCGAATGATTCATCAGGTTGTAGTTCATCCTTATCAGTTCTATAACGATATTCAAGGAAAGCAGCGTATCCGCTGGATACAGGGGATTGCGATCGTTCTACTGACCTTTGTGGCACGAATGATCTCGATTCTGATTACAGGGTATGCTTTTCAAACAAGAGAGCCGCATGAAATCTCCATGTTTCATGAGTTTATTTGGCTTATCGTTCCTTGGTTGACCTGGTGTGTCTCGAACTGGGGCGTCAGTACGATTATGGATGGTGAGGGGAAATTTAAAGAGATTTTTGTGGGCAGTGCCTTTGCGCTTGTTCCATACATGCTCTTTATCATCCCAGTCACACTGCTAACGTTGGTTCTTTCGCTGGATGAGGCTTCAACCTACAATCTGCTGCACAAGTTTGTGATTCTTTGGGTGGCTTGGTTGATTTTAATGAAGGTGAAGATCCTGCATGACTTTGAGATTCGCAAGGTTATTTTTATCACCATAATCAGTGTAATAGGCATCGCCATTATCTGGTTTGTAGGCATTTTGCTGTTTGGTATTTCCAATCAATTTGTTTCATTTATTGTCGATCTGCTCAAAGAATTGAGATTGCGCGCGTAAGGAGGGAAAGGTAACACGATGAGAAAAAAAGTTAAAGTGCGGGGCATTCTCTGTATTGTTGTGATGATGCTGTTCGCAGTGATAAATGTTCAACCCCTACACAGTTCCGCCGATCCGTCCACCGCTGCGCAGTCTGTTCAGACTGAAGAAAGCAAAGAGGTTGGGCAAGAGCAAACATCGGTGGTGACTGAACCAGCTGAAGGGCAGGCCACTTCTGTGCAAGAAAAGGAGACCACGGCTCCCGTAGAAGAGCAGGCTCCAGCCGCTGTAGCAGCACCTGTACAGAAGGTTGAGCTGCAGCCGGTCACGCCTGGAACAAAAGCATTGGAGAACGAACGCTATATTTTATATGTAGATGAGAAATCGGGAAATCTTCGCATCACAGACAAAATCACAAACAAGGAGTGGCTTGGATCTCCACAGCTGGAGCGAACAGCCATGCCAAATATTAAGAAATACACGACCGCACCGATTTATGCCAGATACACACAGGGGGCTGATATTACACAGGTCTACCCACTTAAAGATGAAGACTCCACGGTTACCGTAACGATTGAGCAAGATGTCGTCCGTGCGGAGTTTGCTTTTATTAGCCTGAAGCTTTCTTTTGCTCTGGAGTACAGACTGACTGCTAATGGATTTGAGGTTTCCATTCCACAGGAGTACTTGAAGGAAGAGGGGAATGCGAAATTCACGAGTCTGGAGGTTCTGCCATTTTTTCATGCGGCTAGAGAAGATGCAGAGGGGGCAATGATGCTTCCGGATGGTTCAGGGGCATTGCTGGAGTTTCGGAAAGATCATCCCGCTTATTTGAAAGGTTATTCTGAATACATTTACGGCGGGGACGAAACCTTCGTGAAACAAAATCATGAAATTACGGATAACTCTTGGCAAAAGGCGGCACCTCTTAAAAAAGCTATCGCTTTGCCAGTGTTTGGGATCTATCAGGGAGACACCGGATATTTAGCAATTGTTACTAAGGGAGATACCGACGCTAAAATCAACGGTGTTCCATCAGGCATTCGCGCTATTTCGCTTTATAGAGCATCAAGTGAATTCACCCTGCGCAAGGATGATGTTATTTTTGTCGGCAATTCCGGCCAAATTCCTTATTATCAGGGTGAGATGATCAAAACCGATCGTAGCGTACGTTATGTTCTGCTCCAAGGCGAGGAAGCCAACTACGTTGGGATGGCGAAGGAATACCGTAATTACTTAATGGAAGAGAAAAAGGTCAAGGAAGTAGTTCTTGAGAACACGCCATTGTATCTGCAAGTGCTCGGCGGGATTTCGCGTGATGAAGTCATCGGTTCAACTTTTATAGAAGCAGCTACGTTTAAACAAATCAAGGACATGATTGATCAATATCAGGCAGAGGGTGTTACTCAGCTAGAGATTACGATCGAGGGATGGTCCAAAAATGGTTTATACGGAAACCAGCCAGAACAATTCCCTGTTGAGAAGAAGCTGGGAGGCAATAAGGGACTTAAAGAGCTTCAGGAATATGCCGCAGGCAGGGGCGTAAATCTTTATTTGAAAGCTAACTACGTGAAACCTTACCAAGATAGCAACGGCGTGAAGGCAAGTAGAGATGCTGTGCGCGGCATTAATCGTGAAGTCTTGAAGCAGTACGTCTATTATCTCTCTACCCGGTGGAATACGGATGATTATTTCTATTTAATGAAACCTAGTGTTATCGCAAAACGCAGTAATGCTGAGCTGAGCAAGTTTCAGGATCTGGGTGTGAAGGGTGTGCAGTTTGAACACTTTGGAAGCTTGCTATACTCCGATGAGGATAATAAATCCAATACAGACCGCCAGCTTACAGAAGATACTTATGTTAATGCATTGGATAACTTCCGTAAGGGTGAGCTTAACACGGCAGTAGATTATGGTTTTGCCTATACATTAGGACATGTGAACCGGATTGATCAAGTGCCGCTCGACTCCAGTCAATTTGTCTATACAGATCGGGCGATTCCTTTTTATCAACTAGTGTTACACGGCTTAGTGCCTTATACAGCAAGCCCGGTTAATCTGTACGATGATTCCCGTAACCAAACCTTACGGGCGCTGGAATATGGAGCCCTTCCAAGTTATGAATTAACTTATGCTCCGACTAGCGATCTTCAGAGAACCATGGCAGACCGGCTGTTCAGCTCTAGTCTTGAGAACTGGCTGGTACCTTCTGTGCAGAATTATCTCGCATTGAAAGAGGTCTATGACAGCATTAGCAACCAGCAAATGACGAATCATGAGCAGCTGCAAAGTAAAGTCTTTCGGACGACTTATGCAAACGGTGTGAGCATTATAGTCAACTATAATGAGCGGTCTGTTGACGTGTCTGGTCAGACCGTCGAGGCATTCAGCTATGCGGTAACAGGAGGATGATGAAGTGAAAAAATCAAAGCTATCGATGCGAGCGCGTTATTTCGTTGAAGGATATTCCTTCATCGGCCTGTGGCTGGTCGGATTTCTGGTGTTTATGGCTGTTCCGCTGGGCCGTTCCTTGTATTATTCCTTTCAGGATCTCCAAGTGAGCAAAGGCGGCTTACTGGCCACTTTTGTTGGGCTGGAGCATTATCGTGCCGCGTTTACTACAGATGTTAATTTCTTGCCTCTGCTCAAATCGACGATGGTGTCGACGGTGACTCAGGTTCCGTTAATTCTTATCTTTTCGCTCTTTTGTGCGATTCTGCTAAATCGCGGACTCGTAGGAAAAACCTTTTTCCGTGGCGTGTTCTTTTTGCCGGTCATCATTGCTTCAGGGGCGATCCTGGGCAAATTGATGGATCAGGGTGCCGCAAATTTACCGATTTTTTATAATCAGGATTTATATGATAAGCTCCATAACTTTATCCCCGGCGACATTTTGAAGTCGTTGCTGAAATATGCAGAATCTTTAACACTGGTGATGTGGGATTCTGGCGTGCAAATTCTGATTTTTCTAGCGGGGTTACAGACGATTTCTGTTTCACTGTATGAAGCGGCCAAATGTGATGGAGCAACCGCGTGGGAAAGCTTTTGGAAAATCACCTTCCCGATGATTATGCCGATGATGCTCGTAAACACGTTGTTTAGTATCGTCAGCTCATTCACGAAGGCAGATAATCAAATCATGAGTCATATTTTGAATGTCGTCTTTAAGAATAATGATTTTGGATATGGCTCAGCGATGGGCTGGATTTATTTTGTGTTTATTTTCTTGGTTCTGGGTTTGGTCTTCCTGTTATTCAGCAAGTCGCTCGGTGCCACCGAAGGGAGGAAGTAGAAGATGTTGAAGGAATCCGTAAAGCAGGTTCGGACGACGAACATGGAACATCTGACAACTCGTCTAAAAGCAAGCGGCAAGCTGGACAGAGTCGTGAAACGTTCGCTTCAGGTGCTGAATATCGCTTTTTATTACTTGGTTATTCTCAGCTTAACGTTCGTATTCCTATATCCCTTGTTATACATGGTGTCCAAATCCATGATGCAAGTAACAGACGTAGCCGATGCCACAGTGCAATGGCTTCCGAAAAAGATAAGTTTTGGCAACTATTTTCTGGCATGGGATTCGCTAAAATTCTGGGCCGGGTTTGCGAATAGTGCGATTATTTCCTTCGGGAGTGCGGTTCTGCAAATCTTAAGCTGTTCCTTAATCGGGTATGGCTTTGCCAGATACCGTTTTCCAGGCTACGCAGTATGTTTCGTTCTGCTGCTGTTTACTTTTCTAGTTCCACCGCAGACGATTGTTGTGCCGCTTTATTTGTTCTTTAGTGACTTGGGGTGGATTAATACACATTTGCCGTTTGTGGTTCCTTCTATGTTTGGGCACGGGTTGAAGGGGGCATTATTCGTACTGATCTTTATTCAGTTCTACCGCGGAATGCCTAAAGTGTTGGAGGAAGCAGCACGTATCGACGGTGCAGGTGCATTCAGAACGTACTGGAAAATCATGTTTCCAATCGCCAAGCCGGCAATGCTGATCGTATTCTTGTTCTCTGTGGTATGGCACTGGAATGACAGCTTTGAACCGAATACGTATTTAACAACACCGGATTTCTATAATCTGTCGCAGCGATTAGCGATGTTTTATGGTTCCAATAATCAGGCAGCGGAGACGATGTCGCAAATGACTTCGGGTTCTATTGGGATGGCCCCAACTGGACTGAATCAGGTTATGGCGGCGTGTATTCTAACTATTCTGCCAATTCTGATTCTGTATTTGTTCGTACAGCGTCATTTCGTAGAAAGTGTGGAACGCTCCGGTATTGCCGGGGAATAACTTTATCTACTAAAAAACCAGCAAGCTCCCTGTGTGGAGGCTTGCTGGTTTTATTTTTAGGTAAAGGGTCTTCAAATTAGTATATCAATTCGGTTAAGATGGATAAGTATTCGATAAACTGTATTAGAAATACACATCCAAACCAAGGGAGTCAGACGATGAATAAACGCACATCGGGATTTGAGCACAGTACAGCATCCATTGCTGAGAAGAAAGTTACTTGGCTGGAGCTATTTTATGATCTGCTTTTTGTAGCAGCAGTTTCAAAAGCGAGCCATGTCCTACTGCATGTAGAGGCGGGTACAATCCCACTTGAATACTTATCCAAATTCATCTTAATATTTATTCCGATCTGGTGGGCTTGGGTAGGGCAATCGCTTTTTGTAAATCGGTTTGGTCAAGACATCTTTTCACATCGGATATTCTTGATTCTACAATTATTTTTTGTATTAATAATGACGGCGAGCTTGTCGGTTAACTTTGATCAATATTATATGCCATTCTTAATTGGTTATGTTGGTTTGAGAGCTATGACAGCCATTCAATATCTTACGATAAATAAGAATGAAGCGGCTGATAGAAAGGGCACTGCCCGGTATTTGGGAAGCAGATTTTGGATTGGATTAGTGATTTCTTCTTTATCACTTTTCTTTGACTCTTGGATGCGTTATGTAGTTTTGTATGCGGGAATTACTGTAGACATTCTGCTTCCATTAGTAGGCCGGAAATACTTGGTGAAAAGTCCGATCAATACTCATCATTTATTGGAACGCTTCTCGTTGTTTACGCTTATTCTGCTTGGCGAATCAGTGGTCAGTATCCTTGCGGTCTTACAGTCTAGCCACTGGACGTGGCAATCTATTGTATTTGCATTATTAACTTTTCTATTAATCATAGCTATGTGGTGGCAATATTTTGATAATGTTGAAAAGAAAGTGGACAAGACTATAGAGACTGCCGGACAAACCATAATTTACGGGCATTTATTTATTTATGTATCCTTGAGTATGATTGCAGCTTCGATCCAACTGTTATTTTTAGATCAATTAAATTATACATTTATGGTGTGTTTTGTTTTTGGATCGGTCCTGCTCTACTTCTTCTCTACCTCACTGGTCTTCCATAAATATAGACATATACAGCAACGGTTAGGGATATTTCATTTGACGTTATTATTAGGTTTACTTGGTGTTTTTTTCGCAGTAGATTTGTTGTTCCTTATACCTAATTACCTGGTCATTGGTGAAATGATGTTATTTTTTGTGGTATATGCAAAATTAACGACGTAAGCTTGTTGTGCCGAAGCTGAATAATGAAAACAAGAAGGAAGCCGATCCGTGTGATCGGCTTCCTTCTTGTTTTAGATCCCATGAAATATAATCTATCTAGTTACGTTCGAACGGGGAGGCTTATTTCATAACATGTATAAGATTGTATTTTTTGATGTGGACGGTACTCTAGTAAGTGAAATTGATAGAAGCATTCCGCTTAGCACGCTAGAAGCAATTGAGAAGTTGTTAGAGAGAGGAATTAAAGTCGTAGTTGCAACAGGGAGACCGCATAACTTATGTGAAGAGTTCAAGTCTATGGGCATTGATACCTTTATTTCTGCTAACGGTGCGCTTGTCAAATGTAAGGATAACGTTATCTATAAATCAACGCTTTCAACAGAAACCGTGCGGGAACTCTCGGTTTTTGCTGAGTTGAACGGACATGGCATGTCCTATTTCACCGAACTTATAACCATGAACGGAATGGGTTCCGGGGATGAGCGCGTTATGAAGGCATTAAAGGAGACTTTGAGTCTTACACAATATCCCGAAAAAATGAGCGTTCTGCCAGAGGAGGTTTACTGTATATGCCTGTATGCGGACGAAAATGAAGCGCAAAAATTCCAAGATAGATTTCCTGAATTACGGTTCGAACGTTTTCACGGATACGTTATGAATGTGCTTGAAGAAACAAAAGTTTCTAAATCAACGGCGATTAAACAAGTGCTGGATTATCTGAATATTTGCAAGTCAGAAGCTATCGCGTTTGGTGACGGTGGAAATGATATCGACATGTTGGAGTATGTGGGATTGGGCATTGCGATGGGAAACGGTGCGGAACAGTTAAAACAAAAAGCCGATTTTGTTACAAAAAAAGCAAGTGAAGGCGGGATAGCCTACGCATTAAAGAAATTTGGTGTCATTTAAGCTTGCAGCAAACGAGTTGAAGAAAAATTAAGAGCGATCATTTGTACAAATCTAACAGCGACAGCCAAGACTTTATCAGTCTATGGCTGCGGCTGCTTTATGGATTGTGTGGTACCCACACATAGAACTGCATGTGATTTCTGGTTCTTACTCCCCTAGAAGAGCTGGCACAATAAATCGGCCGAAAACATTTGCAGGAGAGCCTTTTTTGTACTTATCCGCGGTGATAACGGCAACCAGCTCGTAAGCAGGAACTACAATGATATGCTGCCCTTTAAAGCCGAGTGCAAAATAATAAGGGATCTCGTTCGGCTGTTGCTCTGAACCTGCATTGAATTGGGATACCCACCAATGCCAGCCATAGAATCCTTTTTGCGGATGATTGGCTTCAACGTAAGGGCGAGTAGATTGCTGAATTGTATCTGAAAAAAGGATCTGCTGATCCTTCCAGCGTCCCTCCTGCAAATAAAGTAAGCCGAATTTCAGCATATCCTCCGGCTTCAGATGAAGTCCGAACCCACCGGTATGTATGCCTTGCGGATCGCTCTCCCAGTGATAGCTTTGAATGCTAAGCGGTTGAAACAGCTGATCTTCGGCAAATTCCGCAACCGCCTGTCCAGAACAATCACGCAGGATTGCGGACAAGAGCTGAGAGGAGCCTGAGTTATAAGTCATCACGGTTCCTGGTGTATGAGCTAATGGCTGTGCAAGCACAAATTTTATCCAGTCTGCGGTTTTAGTCATGGCCGGAAAAGAATTCTGCCCGCCGAACTCTGTCCAGTTAAAGCCACCGGTCATCGTTAATAAGTGTTCGATAGTGATCTCTCTTTTACGTGGGTCATGATCTTCTTTTAATGAAGGGAAAAATAAAGAAATAGGTGTGTCTGGAGGTGGAATAATTTGTTTATCTATGGCTATGCAAACTAAGGCGGAGAGTACGCTTTTGGTGCATGAGTTGATTTTGCCAAGCTCTTCAGAGATTTGTGGATCACGGTAATGCTCCAGTATGGGTTCTCCATGTTGAACGATTAGACAACTGCGAATGTCTAGGTTAGTAATACCGTCAATAAGCGGCTGAAGGTTCCAGTCAGTAATGTCGGTGACCCCCTTTCTAGATGAATTATAGCTGCAACTGTTTACCATTATAGCTCACATCACAAAAATGTCGTAATTTCCTGTCGTTAAATAATTATGGAAAATACAAGAAAAAATCTGTATAATAATATGAATCACGTGTTAGAGGAGGATGAATTCTTTTGAAAAGCAATAGTACTCTTTTTGTTCATCAAACAGCTAAAACGGTATTAATCACTTCCGTTGCACTCGCGTTACTCTTACCCCCTGGCTTAGCCGCAGCCGATTCTATATCTGTTAGCAGCAACACTTCCGTAACGCAGGTTAGTACGCAATCAGCGGCTCCAGCTACGACTACGAACTCTGAGGCTGATCCTGCAAAAGTAAAATTCACGCAGGAGCAAGCCATTGCAAAGTTAAAAGAACTATTCCCATCCCTAAAAGATGCAACTGTAAACAATGTTCAACTGGGATCTAACCAAAGCTACCCAGCTCCAGCAAATCAAATGATCTGGCATATTCAGTGGCAGGTTCAAGAAGGGAATATAGGATATGGTTTTAGCAGTGAGGTAGACGCCATTAATGGTGATATCATCAACACCTATCTCTCTTTCTCCCAGGAGAAGAACGAATCGTATTATCCACCGAAAGTATCGCAGACTCAGGCATTGGAGATCGCCAAGACTTTTGTGGCTAAGGCAGCCTCATCGGTTAAGAGCAGTGAGCTGCAATTAAATGAGAATGTTGGTTATAGTTATTTTTCGGAATCATTATTCGGTCCTGTTCAATATGGATATAACTTCAGTATTCTGAAGAATGGTATTCCTTCTGGTTCGGACAGCATTAACATAGTTGTGGATGGTAACGGAAATGTAACGCAATTCTCTAAGTCTTCTCAAGGGCTTGAGTACCCGTCTGCACAGCCCAAGATTACCTTGGAGCAAGCACAGAAGCAATTTGCGGAACAGTTCGATGTGGGCCTATTTTACATTCCTATTTATAAGAACGGAAAACCTAACAACTGGATTCTAGGCTGGCGTCCAATAGATCAGTCTCTATATCCTATCGATGCATTAACAGGCAAGCGGATAGATTATGAAGGAAAAGAATCCGTATCCACCTCAGTCGTGTATTCAGAAGTAGCGAAGAGTAAGGATGTTTTTCAGGCAAGAAGTTCTAGTACAGAGCTTACTGCAAAAGAAGCAGCACAGCTTGTAGAGAAGGTTGCTTATATCCCAGCTGATCGTAAATTGATCTCGCAAACCTTGAGAAATGACTATCAGGATTCAGATCGAAAAATCTGGCAGCTATACTGGGGCAGTAATGGAAATGATCGTTACATTGGTGCTGGCTTTCCAGAACAATCCTCTGCCGAGATCGATGCAAAGACCGGTGAAGTATTGCAGTACCAGGTTCAAGCTTATGGTGCTATTCAGGATAAGAAAAAGGAAGAGCCGGCACCTGCTGGAGGTAAGAAGCTTAGTGAGGCTGAAGCGAAGGTGAAAGCGCTTAGTATAATTAATAGTCTATATCCTCAGGCGAGCCAGAAGCTAAAGCTGGTAGAATCCGGGGATAATTCGAGTTTGAATTCAGACGGATCAGGATATGGATACCAGTTTATTAGATATCATCAAGGAATTCCTGTGAGTGGCAGCACCATTACGGTAAGCTTGGATCTTTACGGCAGACTGACTTCTTACATGGGGAATCGGATAAGCGGTATCGATGGAATCACATTATCGCCTGATGCAACAATTTCCAAGAAAGAAGCGCTCGAAAGTTATAAACCTAAATATCAGACTAAACTGAAGTATACTCAGGTTGGCGGATACAATACTTATAGTAACTATGTCCCACCGAAGGTGAAGCTGGTATATGATACAACCTTTGATGAATCTAATGGATTGAATCAGGTTTTGGATGCAGCCACTGGAAAATGGGTTGCGGTGTATGATTACCTCGGTCAGCAGGATGCTCAACTATCTGCAACGGATATCAAAGGCCATGCAGCAGAGCGGGAATTATCAGAATTGGTAAACCACCATGTGATTACACCGGATGCCGATGGCAAAGTGAACCCGGATCAAGAAATAACTGTCGGTGATTGGTTAACCTATATTGCTAAAGCTTCTAGTCCGATGTTCAGCAATTATTATAATAATAATGAACGAAAAACTGTGGCAGGCGTGAAGCCAGAGAATTCATATTATGATGCAGTTATTTTTGCAGCTGATCGTAAATGGATCAATAAGGATGAAGGCCTGCAAGTAGAGAGTAAGTTAACCCGGGAACAGCTTGCTGTTCATCTGGCTAATTTCTTGAAATACAATAAACTCACAGCTTATCTTGATAAAGATGTGACTGTAAGTCAGTTTAGTGATAGCTCAGCTATAAACAACAAGGGGGCCGTGGCTCTTGTTGTGAAATTGGGACTCTTAAAGGATGACAACGGCAAGTTTAATCCGCAGCAGAATGTAACAAAAGCGCTGGCGGCTTCGGTGATCATGAAGCTAGTGGAGCTGCAAGGAAAGACCGATCAGATCATAGGTCAATAAGTGTTAAAAAGACAGCCAGGCAGCGATTCTCCGACGATTGGAGAATCGCTGCCTGGTTTTTTAGTTTGCAGCGCGGCGGATTGACTAAAGCATCTCTATTTGGCAGATGCAGTTTTCGGTCTCCACCCAGCATTTTTTTTGTGCGCCGATTCTTGCTGGAATCCGCGAAATAACTGCATTCTATACAGTTATTTCTTATGCAAAAGGTGAATGTGTATCTTTAATTGCATTCTCTGCAACTAAAAACTAGAGAATTCACCTATCGGCGAGAAAAGCAAGAATATAAGTGTACGAAATACACTTATATTCTTTGGCCGAGTGATTTGATGCATTATAAGTGTACTAAATACAATTAAACGCGTAATGCCGTGTAATGCCGCGTAATTCAATGCTGAATTCAACGCTGAATTCAACGCTGAATTTATCCTCAGGGCAATCCTCAACGCAATCCTCAGTCCATACCTCCTACACTATGTACCGCCGGCTCACTATATAGGTAATCTTGATGGCTAAGATTCTTAAGGGTTAGCATAAGGATCAGCCTCTTTTTTGTGTAATTAATTACCAATACATAGACACTTACAAACTCACAGTATTATGATAATCAGAGTGACCCTAAAGCGGAGCTTTGTTAGGCGAACATGAATAGGTAAAGAAAAGATACCGAATGTAAACGGTTCACACTCGCTGTGTTAACGCTTTCTTCTTACAATTAGGATATAGAAAATAAGGGAGGTTTAATAGATGAAAAGAAAGATTAAAGGCTTGCCTTTAATGGCATCGGCCATAGTTTTATCATTAGTTTTCAGTGGTTGCTCCAGCAATAATAGTGGAAACAGTAGTAGTTCCGCAGAGGGAAACACTAGTGCGCAAACGGAAATGGAAGGCGGCCCTTTAACCAAATATGATCCGCCGATCAAACTTCGCTCCACGATGAACGAAACAGGCAAAGAGACGCTGGCGCAGGGCGATACACATTCCAATAACATCTGGACCAGAGGATACGAGGAAGAACTTGGGATTAAAGTGTCCTATGACTGGATTGTGGCTGATGCCAACTATAACGATAAAATGAACGTTACCTTGGCGAGCGGGGATTTACCTGATTTGTTAAAGGTGTCCACGGTGCAATTCGAGCAGCTTTATGAAGCTGGCATGTTGGAGGATTTGACCGGGGTATTTGATAAATATGCTTCGGATCTTGTCAAAGAATATTACGCAGAAGAGGACGGAGCAGGGCTAAAGCCGGTTACGAAAGATGGAAAACTGATGGCGATGGTAAGCTTCCCGGGTTCGCTGGATTCCTCTGATATGATATGGATTCGAAAAGACTGGATGGACAAGCTGAATCTGGCAGAGCCAACATCCATGCAGGATATTATTAAGATTGCAGAAGACTTTACATTTAAAGATCCAGACGAAAATGGCAAACAGGATACTTACGGCATTTCGTTGAACAAGGACTTGCCAATCAATGCGTTTCTACTCGGGTATCATGCTTACCTGGAAACTTGGATCAAAAACGCCGATGGCGAGGTTGTGAATGGTACGATTCAACCGGAGGTAAAGGCTGGACTTGCGGAGCTGCAAAGATTGTATAAAGAAGGAGTCATTGATCCAGAGTTTGGGGTAAAAGACTTTGCCAAAGCGATGGAGGATGTGAATGCTGGTAAATCCGGTATGTTATTTTTGCCGCAATGGGCCCCTTTCCAAGTAAAGGACATGATTAAAAAGGATCAAAATGTTAACTGGGTGCCTTATCCAGTACAATCTATTGATGACCAACCTGCCAAAACCCAAAACCATCTAACAATTGGCGGCGTATTCGCGGTCCGTAAGGGCTACGAACATCCAGAGGCATTGATCAAGCTGCTTAACTTCCAAGCAGAGAAAATGTTTGGGGAGTCCGCTAAAACGGAACGGGCAAAATATTTGAACGGGGACACAGGTCTGGGCTTCCAAAATGCGGTTGTATCCAACCTGCCACCGAACAAAAATGTAAAGGCACAGGATGAAGTGGAAAAAGCCCTTGAATCGGGGGATACCTCAAACATGGGCCTTGAAGCTAAATTATTCTATGATGATATTCAAAGCTACCGCGGTGGAGATCTTGATAAATGGCATATGGAACGGATCTTTGGACCGCTTAGCTCACAATCGGTTATCAAACACTACCGCGACAATGACTTGGTGTTGATGAATGAGTTCATTTATGCCCCAACCAAAACGATGAACAGCAAAGCGGCTACCTTGGATAAACTGCGTGCAGAGACCTTTGTCAAAATCATTTACGGAAGTCTTCCTATCGATGAATTCGACAAATTCGTAGCCAACTGGAAAAAGCTCGGTGGAGATCAAATTACGAAAGAAGTAAATGATATCGTAAAAGCAAACTAGTAAAAACGACGCAGAAGAGGACTGCCCCTAGTCATGATAATGACAAACGGGCAGTTCTTTTTTTGGCTGAGCAGCTATTCGGTTCGATAACCAGGTCAACAAAAGATACTTAAAGTCAATACGCTACACTATTAAGGCAATTTGGGGCTGCTCTATAATTGAGATACAAGGAGGAGAAAGCATATGCACTTTAATACTAAGCAATTTCTACGTAATATTCCGCTCCATTTAATGATTTTACCTGCCTTAATAGTGATCATTATTTTTAGTTATATTCCGATGGCTGGCCTTGTAATTGCCTTCCAGAATTTTTCCCCGATTTCAGGGTTTAAGAATATGAACTGGACAGGGCTCGAAAACTTTCGTTATTTGTTTGAGCTTCCCGGTTTTGGTCAGGTCGTATGGAATACTGTATTTATCTCCGTCATGAAAATTATTGCTGGGCTGACCGTGCCAGTTATAGCGGCTTTATTGCTTAATGAGGTTCGTGTAAACGGCTTCAAACGTTCGATTCAGACGATTATTTATATGCCGCACTTTTTCTCATGGGTTATCTTGGGCGGGATTATCGTAGATGTACTGTCTCCGAGCAGCGGGATTGTCAACATGCTTTTAAAAGCATTAGGCATGCAGCCTATTCAATTTCTAGCCGACAATAGCTGGTTCCCATACGTACTAGTGATCACAGATCAATGGAAGGAGTTTGGATTCGGGACGATCATTTATTTGGCGGCTTTAACCAGCATTGACTCCTCCCTTTATGAAGCTGCTGTAATCGATGGTGCCGGAAGATGGAAGCAGACGTGGCATATTACGCTTCCGGGCATTCGCCCGATTATGATCCTGATGCTTACACTCAGTCTTGGCAACGTCCTGAACGGGGGATTTGACCAAGTGTTCAACCTGTACAATCCGCTAGTGTATGAATCAGGTGATATTTTGGACACGATGATTTACCGAATTGGTCTACAGGATGCTCAGTACTCTGTATCGACCGCATTAGGATTGATAAAATCTGTAGTTTCCTTCGTATTTATCGGGCTGGGTTATTATCTGGCGTATCGTTTTGCTAAATATCGGATTTTTTAGAGAGAAAGGAGTGGACTAAATGCACCATACTTCAACTGCTTATCGTTGGTTTCTCCGCTGCAATTATGTATTTCTGACTTTGCTCGCAGTGTTTTGTCTTTTTCCGATCGTGAACATTCTGGCGATCTCCTTTAGCTCCAGCGCAGCTGTTAACGCGGGTAGCGTAACCTTCTGGCCTGTGGATTTCACACTTTCTTCCTATAAATATATCCTTCAGAACAACCAGTTCATTCATTCCTTCGGAACTAGTCTGCTCCGGGTAGTGCTTGGCGTATCCGTTAACCTGTTGTTTACGATTCTAGTAGCTTATCCGCTGTCTAAAGAGGCAACGTCCTTCCGCTCACGGACCGTGTACGCCTGGATTTTTGTGTTCACGATGCTCTTCAGTGGGGGTCTGATTCCTGGCTATTTAATTGTAAAAGAAATGGGGCTGCTGGATAGCATCTGGGCGCTTGTTATACCGGGCGCGGTGCCGATCTTTAATGTTCTGCTTATGCTCAATTTCTTCAGAGGTTTGCCAAAAGAATTGGAGGAAGCCGCATGGATGGATGGCGCGGGACACTTACGCACGTTATGGAGTGTGTATCTGCCGGTATCTATGCCAAGTATTGCGACCATTACGTTGTTCGCTTTGGTGGGTCACTGGAATGCATGGTTCGATGGTATGATTTATATGAGAAGCCCGGAACATTATCCGCTGGCCACCTATTTACAATCCATACTTCAGCAGGTATCGATCCAGACTGAAAATATTACTTTTGAACAAGCTGCGTTATTAAATCAAATCTCAGACCGTACAACGCAAGCCTCCCAGATCTTCTTGTCTATCATTCCGATCCTGGCGATTTATCCGTTCCTGCAAAGATATTTTGTGCATGGACTAGTCGTGGGTAGTGTAAAGGGGTAAACTGGACTGGACCTAAATATAAGAAGGAGCCTGAACATGGCTCCTTCTTTATTATTATTCGATAGAAGAGGGGGAAAATTCCAATGAAATCATTCTCCATCGGGTGGAACCCCGATTCCATTGTGATCAAGCTGATCGGAGCTTTCCTATTGGTCATGCTTCCACTCTGTGCGCTGAGTATATCTATTACCTACTATAGCTCCAACCAAATGCAAGCTGAAGTGGAGAGGGCGAACGAATCGAAGGTTCATTTTTACTATAGCCATCTTGAATTTGAGCTGCAACGGATAACGGGCTTAGTCACGGAGTACTCTCAGGATGAAACGCTGGCTACCTTCAGTACCCGTATTCCAATTATGAGCCGGTACGAAGTGGATTCTAATCTGAACAATATATACACCAAGCTAAAACAAATCAAAGAAACCAGTCCTTATATTAGTGATGTTGTGTATTATGTACCGGAAATTAATAAGCGGGTTAGCGCTGCGGTGGGGGTTAGGGATGTCACCAACGAGGAATGGCAAAGTCTGCTGGCCACTATGGGCAATCTGAAGGGTGCTTTATCTAAATACGAAGACGAGTTATATTTACTGCGCAGTAATCCCTATAATCTGGATCGCAATCTTTCACCTAATTTTTTGCTGGGAGTGAAGCTTTCCTCACCTGAGCTTGAGTTGCGTTTGAAAGAATTTGCGGTATCAGGGGGGAGCGATATTACCTTAGCCTTCGGCAATAACGATTATGTGATATCAACTTCTGACCAAGAGCCCAGGTTGTTCCCCATAGAAAAACCGCTAAATAGTGAAGAGACTGTAAGTGTGCAGCGGTATCGTTTTGATAATTCTTTTTACTATTCGCTCTACGATCACAGCAATAACTTTAGGCTGACCGCAAATATTCCCAACACGGTGCTCATGAAGCCGATTCATGTCTACTCATTGCTGCTATGGTTGTTGTTCGTTGTCTCGATAGTGATCATTATCTTGTTCTCTTTATGGACGTACAGGATGATTCATCGCCCGATGTCTATTCTTATCAGAGGATTTAAGAAAGCGGAGCAAGGGCAGACGGGGATCTTTATTACTCACTCCCGCAGAGATGAGTTTGGGTATCTGTATTCTCGTTTCAATGAGATGCTTAAGCATCTGAATACGTTAATTGATGAGAACTACGTGCAGCGTATCCGGACAGGGGAAGCGGAGCTTAAACATTTACAATCGCAGATCACCCCTCATTTTCTCTATAACAGCCTATTTAGCATAAAACAGATGGCTGAGGTGGAAAATGTTGAGCTGATCAAGGAGTTCTCCGATTATTTAGGGCAATATTTTCGGTACATGACCCGGGATTCCGCCCAGGAGGTTACTTTGCAGCAAGAGCAGGAGCATGCTTTGGTCTATCTGGCTATACAGCGGATTCGTTTTGGCGCGAGAATTAGAGCTGAAGTGGATGAGATTGCAGCGGATTGCCGGGACATCAAAGTCCCGCGGGTTCTCCTGCAGCCCATCATTGAAAATGTATTCGAGCATGGGCTTAAGCAAAAAAGCAGCAATGGCCTATTAAAAATGAGTTATGAAAAAGTTGAGCATACGCTGACTATTATAATAGAAGATAACGGTGACTCACTTAGTGAGGACAAGTTAAATCTTTTGCAGCGCCAGTTCTCCGAGCAGAATGCCATTCAGGGGGAAATCACGGGTTTATTAAATGTGAATCAGAGATTGAGGATCAAATTTGGTTCCCCTTATGGCTTGCAGGCAGAGAGAAGTTGTTTGGGCGGACTTTGTGTAAGAGTCAATTTACCGCTTAAAGGGGACGTGCAGGATGCAACGAATGATGATAGTTGATGATGAGCCTAATATTTTGGATGGGCTGTACGAATTTTTTGTAAAGGCAGATTTTAAAGATTTGGAGATCATAAAGGTTCATTCAGCGGATCATGCCATAGACTGGCTTAATACCGTAAAAATAGATATTGTGCTTAGTGACATCTGTATGCCAGGTATGGATGGGATGGCGTTGATTCAGGAAATTGTCGACCGCTGGCCGCGTTGTAAAGTAATTCTGCTGACAGGACATAATGAATTCGATTTTGCCCATCAGGCGATCCGAAATCCTTGTGTAGTCGACTATTTATTGAAGACAGAGGGGATGGATAAAATTCGTGCCACTGTGGAGCTGACTTTGGAGAAAATATCTTCAGAAGAGGATTATTTCTATAAAAGCCAGTGGCTTCGCGATAAGCTCCCGCGTGCTCTGCCCCAGTTACAGCAGCAGTTATTACACGATATTCTAAGACGCACCGAACGGATAGACCGGCAGAGCTTACAGGTTGAATTTGACGCCATTCAGCTCCCGTTCAAAGCGGATGGACCCGTCCTGCCTATTATTCTGCGGATGGAGGCTTGGCGGAATTATGAAACGGCTTCAGACCGGAGTTTAATTCGTTATGCGGTAGCCAATATTGCGGAGGAGCTGCTCAGCGACAAGGTTGAAGTTAAGGCTGTGGATCTGGATCCGGGAACGATAGCTTGTTTTGTTCAGCCTAAAAGTGAAAGTGTGCCCTCAATCAGGGAAGAAGAGCTTTGGTTAAAAACGCTCCGCTTCGTCCACGGAACAATGGAATCCGTTCAGCAAGCCTGTGGCAAATGTCTGCAACTATCTGTGTCTATCATCGCCAGTGATCAGGAAGTGCATTGGCATGAGCTGAACTATGCCTTGAACCGTTTACGATTAGCCATTTTTGATAGCCCCGGACTTGGGATGGAAAAGCTGCTGAGGATAAATACCAAGGAAGTGAGCCCAAGTCCAGGTTCTATGCATAACCGAAATGCAACAGCGGAACTGCTGCTCGACTATTTAAAACAACGGCTGCTTGAGGGTGATCTCGATTGGGGCACATCTTTTCGCAAATGGGTGGAGATCTCGGGGGAAGGTGGGCCGGAGGATCCTTTTTTGAGATTAAGATTAATGTCGGGGATCAGTAATACCCTGCTGCAGACTTTACAAGAGTTAGGTTTAACGGAAAAAGCCCATAGCGGTATGAATTTATCACGTATGTTATATTTTAATATCAACACACACTGGTCGGATGTCATCTCTTTTTATCACACGTTTTTTGAATGGATTATCTCGAACAGAAGCGCAACCTATAAACATGATGAATCGAATATCCTGTCCATGATCCACCAATATATTAAATCCCATTTGGCCGATGATTTGTCCTTAACCCGGATTGCGCAGGAAGTCTCACTTAATCCGTCCTATCTGTCACGCTGGTATAAAAGAACGACAGGGAAGGGGATTTCTGATTATATTCTGGAGAAAAAAGTGGAGCTGAGTAAGGAGCTGCTGCTTGGAACTGCTCTAAAAATGCACGAGATCTCCGGCCAGCTCGGGTTTAGTGATCAGCACTATTTTTTTCGATTCTTCAAAAAAACCGTTGGCTGTACGCCGCAGGAATATCGAGAGCAAAAACGAGGATAAATAACAATACCCCGAAAGACGGACACCTGTTCAGAAGGTGCATCTTTCGGGGTATTGTTTGTGGCTGTATTTTAACGATTATTTACCGAGTTGTTTGTCTACTTCTCTAACCGGATTCTCGCCAACATTCTCTTCAACCTTGTGGCTACTCATAAACCAGCCGATTACAGCGATGAGTACGAGCACAACGTAGAAGGTGGCTTTCCACCAGGTACTATGGGCGAAATCTTCGGACAGAACACCAAGTGAAGGGTGCGCCAATGTAATGACTGAGAGCTTAACACCCACCCAACCTACGATAAAGAAGGCTGCAATTTCAAGCCCTGGACGGGAATGCAGCAGCTTAACGAAGAAGGAAGCTGCGAAACGCATAATGACCAGACCGATAAATCCACCGGCAAAGATGACGAGGAATTGTCCGCCATCGAGACCCCCGATTTTTGGAAGACCACTTGCAGGAAGAGCAACCGCGAGTGCAACTGCGGCTAGGATGGAATCGACCGCGAAGGCGATGTCAGCGACTTCTACCTTCAGAACAGTAAACCAAAAGCTGGATTTCTTTTTATTGACCGCACCGTCAGTGCCGCTTTCAGCAGCTTCATCTGTGACGGGCTTCTTAAACAACAGTTTTCGGAAAATATGATTACCCGCGATAAATAATAAATAAATCGCGCCGATGGCTTGTACTTGCCAGATATCGACCAGATAGGAGATGACAAATAGCGAACCGAATCGGAACACGAACGCCCCCGCTAATCCGTAAAACAACGCTTTTTTTCTTTCCTCATCAGGAAGGTGCTTAACCATAATTGCCAATACCAATGCGTTATCTGCGGCGAGTAGTCCCTCTAGTGCTACCAGAACAAGCAATACCCAACCGTACTCTAATAATAATCCCCAATCCATTACTGTTGTCCTCCCTTTTTGAATGCAAATATCTACCAAAAGATATCTACCCTACCATTTTAACCAAATTTATATAAAAAAGACCTTTACCAAACAGATTAGCCTTTGGAATAAAGGTCTAACCTGATTGGTAAAGGTCTCGCTAACAATGTGAATTGCCAATAAAGCCGGAGAATATCCTCATATTCTCGTATTGACGACTTTATTTAACAGCTACTCCCCTTTACGGGATATATTAAATTTTTAAGATTATTCAATGTGTTCTTGCCTAAAGAGATCATATACGAGATGAAAGTCATTGTCAATAAAAGTTGCAGAAATAAATGGATTCTATCTTTTAAGAATCATTAAAATGGCCAGAAACATGACATGATGACGGGAATCAACAGAGATTGAATAAAAATGGAAACGGAAACATGATACATATAGGTCATATAAACTAACATTTAATATGACGAAACTGCAAACATAAGGAAAAACAGGACTTAAAAAGGAAAAACTCAATTGACGAGGTTGGTTGATGAAAATATGATGAAACTAATCAAAGCAATCAAGCAAGATTTGTGTTAACTAAAGTTACATTATCTGTTCTATTAAAGTGAGTTTTACTGCGAAGAAGTACTAGAAGTTCATGCTGCATAAAACTTTTAGGAGGTGGGGAAATGCCGCAGACGTCATCGAGGTTATCCATTGAAGCAGAGGAGGAGCTCAGCCGCCATCCCTGCTACAGCGAGGAAGCTCATCGTTTTTTTGCTAGGATGCACATCCCGGTTGCTCCCGCCTGTAACATCCAATGTAATTACTGCAACCGAAAATTCGATTGTGTGAATGAAAGCAGGCCTGGTGTAGTTAGTGAAGTGCTAACTCCAGAGCAAGCTGAAAGAAAAGTGAAAGGTGTAGCCGCACAGCTGATGCAATTGTCGGTAGTTGGGATTGCAGGTCCGGGTGATCCGCTGGCGAATCCAGAACGAACCTTTGACACGTTCGAACGAGTCAAGCGGCAGGTCCCTGATGTTACTCTTTGCCTGAGTACTAATGGATTGACCCTTTACAGGCATGTAGATGCCATACTAGCGCTAGGTATCCGTCATGTCACGATCACCATCAATGCCATTGATCCCAATGTGGGCCGTGAAATTTATCCATGGGTTGTTGACGAAGGGATCCGGTACGAAGGACAAGAAGCAGCGGAGCTGCTGATCAGCCGCCAGCTTCAAGGTTTGGAGCTGCTGGCACAGCAAGGCGTTCTTGTTAAAGTTAATTCCGTTATGATTCCAGGGGTCAATGATCATCATCTCCCTGAAGTATCGCGAACAGTTAAAGCGCTTGGGGCAACTCTGCATAATGTGACGCCTTTAATTATCGCACCGGGAAGTCAGTATGAACGGGATGGGCGCAAGGCGCCGCGTCCTAAAGAACTGCACAACCTGCAGGAAGTGCTTGGGCGCGAAGGGATGAAGGTCATGCGCCATTGTCGGCAATGCCGTGCTGATGCCATTGGGCTGCTGGGTCAGGATCGTAATCAGGATTTTATATTAGAAAAGATGGATGCAAATCCAGTTATAAATGAGCAAGCTAGAGCGCTTTTTCAACGTGAACTTGATGCCAAAATCCGTCAGCGTGTCAAAGCCAAAGAGCTAAGGCAAAACTCTTTCCAGCAAGGGCAGCACACCACCAAAGTCGCTGTTGCTACGCGTGGTGGGGATAAGGTCAATCAACATTTTGGCCACGTGACAGAGTTCATGGTTTATGAAACAGATGGAGTAAGCGTGAAGCTGCTAGGTGTCCGAAAGATTCAGGCCTATTGCCACGGTAAAGCGGATTGTAATGGGGATAAGAATACCACGCTACAAGAAATTATTTCTATATTACAGGACTGTCAAATATTGCTCTGCTCTGGTATTGGCGATGTCCCTCGCGCCAGCTTAAATAAAGCCGGAGTATTGCCTCTGGTGCGTAAAGGTGAAATACAGGATGCGATTCTCGAAAGTGTGAAGATCAGCTCTTATTTTGAAAATATATCGATTTCGAAGGGATGATGAATGATGAGACAAATAGCTTTTTACGGTAAGGGCGGTATCGGTAAATCCACAACTTCGCAGAACACTTTGGCGCAGCTCGCCACTAAATTTGGTCAAAAAACAATGATCGTAGGCTGTGATCCTAAAGCGGACTCCACACGGCTGATTTTGAACACGAAAGCTCAGAATTCAGTGCTCCAATTGGCAGCAGAAAGAGGAACGGTTGAGGATTTGGAGCTCGAGGATGTAGTTCAGTTGGGATATGGCGACATTCTTAATGTGGAGTGTGGTGGACCTGAACCGGGTGTGGGTTGTGCCGGCCGCGGGATTATTACAGCTATTAATTTTTTGGAGCAGCAAGGGGCTTATGAAGGATTGGATTTTGTATCCTATGACGTACTTGGTGATGTGGTATGTGGTGGATTTGCAATGCCGATCCGTGAGAATAAAGCACAGGAAATTTATATCGTATGCTCCGGGGAAATGATGGCTATGTATGCGGCCAATAATATTGCGCGCGGAATTCTAAAGTATGCCAACAGCGGTGGCGTAAGATTGGGCGGTCTGATCTGCAACAGTCGTAATACGGACCGTGAGGATGAGCTCATTATGGAGCTGGCACGCCGTTTGAATACACAAATGATCCATTTTGTCCCGCGGAATAATGTGGTTCAGCATGCAGAGCTGCGAAGAATGACTGTAGCCCAATATAATCCTCATCATCAGCAAGCGAGAGAATATGAGATTTTGGCAGAAAAGATCCTGAATAACAATATGATGACAATCCCGACTCCGATTTCTATGGAAGAGCTGGAGGATTTACTCATGGAATTTGGTGTGATTGAGGATGAAGAGACGGCGCTGAAAAAGCTGAAGGCATCTGGCCAATAATTAGGTTCGTCCGGTGAACAGGAGTGGAGAGAAGGCTGTTCACCGGATCATTCTATGGGATGAGGAGGGTTCAGAATGGGGCTTAATATCGAAGATAACCAAAAGATGCTCGAAGAGATTCTTGAGGCTTATCCGGAAAAGGCACGAAAGGATCGTCAGAAGCATTTTGAAATCAATAATGAAGAGTTAATAAACTGTGGCAAATGCGCCATCAAATCGAATATGAAGTCCCGTCCGGGGGTTATGACCCAAAGAGGATGTGCTTATGCCGGTTCGAAGGGTGTGGTCTGGGGCCCGATCAAGGATATGGTGCATATCAGCCATGGTCCTGTAGGTTGTGGGCAATATAGCTGGGGAACAAGACGGAATTATGCCAACGGAACACTGGGGATTGATAATTTTACGGCTATGCAAGTGACGAGTGATTTTCAGGAGACAGATATTGTATTTGGCGGTGACAAGAAGCTTGAAGTCATTTGCCGTGAAATTAAAGAAATGTTCCCACTGGCTAAAGGAATTTCGATCCAATCAGAGTGTCCTGTGGGGCTAATCGGAGACGATATTGAAGCGGTGTCCAAAAAAATGTCTATCGAGCTAGGTCTCCCGATCATTCCCGTTCGTTGTGAAGGGTTCCGTGGGGTTAGCCAATCCTTGGGTCATCATATTGCTAACGATGCGATCCGTGATTTTCTGATGGGAAAGAAGGAGCTTGCGGAATGTGGTCCTTACGATATTAATATTATCGGAGATTATAACATCGGTGGAGACGCTTGGGCTTCACGCATTTTACTGGAGGAAATGGGTCTGCGTGTTATTGCGCAGTGGTCTGGGGATGGAACCATCAATGAATTGGCGATCGCGCATAAGGCGAAGCTCAATTTGATTCACTGTCATCGCTCCATGAACTATATGGTAACGACGATGGAGAAAGCATATGGGATTCCTTGGCTGGAATACAACTTTTTCGGGCCGACCAAAACCGCTGAAAGCCTTCGAGCCATCGCCGCAAGGTTTGATGAGTATATTCAGGAAAACTGCGAGAAGGTCATCGCTAAATACACGCCACAAATGGAGGCGATTATCTCTAAATTCAAACCCCGGCTGGAAGGTAAAAAGGTCATGCTGCTGGTAGGCGGATTACGTGCCCGCCATACACTGGGGGCTTACGAGGATCTGGGGATGGAGGTAGTGGGCACAGGTTATGAGTTCGCTCACAAGGATGATTACGAGAAGACATTTCCTGAACTTCCGGAAGGCACTATTATCTACGATGATCCAACCGCTTACGAGCTGGAAGAGCTTGCGCAAAGACTTGATATTGATCTGATGGGCTCGGGTGTGAAGGAGAAATATGTGTATCACAAGATGGGTATTCCTTTCCGGCAAATGCACTCCTGGGATTATAGTGGTCCTTACCATGGCTATGATGGGTTTAAGATTTTTGCTAAGGACATGGACATGACCATTAACAGCCCAGTGTGGAGCTTGATTAATTCAGGGAAAACAGGATCACTCCCTAAAAAGGAGGCGGGCGTATGAAGGATAAACTGGAGATTCCAGATTACAATACATTATTTCAAACTGAACCCTATGTGAAGCAACGCGAAGGAAAAAAAGCATTCGAGGCACCCTGCAGTGAGCAAGAGACAGCAGAAGCATTAGCCTACTCGAAGTCGTCTGAATATAAGGATAAGAATTTTGCCCGCACCTCACTGGTAGTTAATCCTCATAAAGCATGCCAGCCTCTAGGAGCCTTGATGGCTGCGCTGGGATTCGAGAAAACTCTGCCGTTTATACATGGCTCTCAAGGCTGCACTGCGTATTTTCGTAGTCATTTAAGCCGTCATTTCAAAGAGCCGACCCCCGCGGTTTCTTCCTCTATGACAGAAGATGGTGCGGTGTTCGGAGGGATGAACAATCTTATTGATGGTCTTGAAAATAGTGTGGCGCTCTATAAGCCAGAGATGATAGCTGTTTCTACTACATGTATGGCTGAGGTTATAGGGGATGATCTGCAGGCTTTTATATCCAATGCCCGCCAGAAGGGTGCAATTTCGAACGAAATTCCAGTGCCCTACGCCAACACGCCAAGTTTTTCGGGATCACATATTACAGGCTACGATTCCATGTTAAAGTCCATCCTTAGTACCTTGTTCATCCGCTCTGGGATTGAAGCTACCCCTGGCAGTGGAGAGGGAACTGGAGAGAAGCTGAATGTCATTTTAGGGTTTGAGCCTTATACGGGGAATTTTGCGGAAATTCGAAAAATCCTTGCCGCGTTTGATACAGGCTACACCTTCCTTGGTGACCACAGCGGCAATTTTGATTCCCCGGCTACAGGTGAATATTCCTATTATTATGGGGGAACGAAGCTGGCGGATGTGCCGAAGGCAGCTAATGCGTTGGGCACTCTTTCACTTCAGAAATATTCTGTCAAAAAAACATTGGATTACATCAGCAGCACATGGAAACAACAGACCGTTGCGATGTCGACTCCGCTGGGCATTCATGCGACAGATCGGTTAATAGAGTCTATTAGTGAATTAACGGGATTGCCCATTCCGCCTGAGCTTGTGGAAGAACGTGGCCGGGTAGTAGATGCTTTGCTCGATAGCCACCCTTATCTGCATGGCAAACGAGTGGCTTTAGTTGGTGATCCGGATTTGCTGATCGGCCTGATTGAATTCTGTCTGGAAGTCGGTATAGAGCCTATTCATATTGTGTGCTCCAATGGGGAAAACGGATTTAAAGAAGAAGCGAAAGCTCTGCTTGCTGCCAGCCCCTACGGGGCAGAAACGACAGTTCATATCGGAAATGATTTATGGCATATGCGCTCTCTGCTGGTTGATGATCCTGTAGATCTGGCCATTGGAAGCTCTCATCTTAAATTTGCTGCCAAAGATGCCAACGTTCCTTTGATCCGTGTAGGCTTCCCTGTCTTTGACCGCCATCATCTGCATCGATATCCAATTATCGGTTATCAAGGTGCCTTGAACTTGTTAACTACTATAGTAAATACAATCCTGCAGGGGTTGGATGAGGATTCATCTGGCTTCAACCACGATCTTGTTCGTTAGTCCAATATTTATCGTAGTGACACTGAATAATTGAGCATTTTAAGAGTAAGGAGTATTCAGTTACGGGAGGTGGTACGATGGAGTCCATCAGAAACGATGTATTCGACGCGCAAGCTTGCGGGAGCTTAACTCCGAAATCGAAGCCATGTCCACGCCCCAAGCCGGGCGAAGCGGCTGGGGGCTGCTCCTTCGACGGAGCCCAAATCACGCTGCTGCCGATCATGGATGCTGCGCATCTCGTCCATGGTCCGGCTGCTTGTGCCGGGAATAGCTGGGAAAGTAGAGGGGCTTTGTCAAGCGGGCCATCACTTTCACAATACGGATTTACTACAGATCTCAACGATAACGACATTATTTTTGGCGGAGAAAAGAAACTGAAAGATAGCATTGACTATATTGCCGGGCGCTTTATGCCTCCGGCAATATTTGTATATGCGACCTGTGTGACAGCATTGATTGGCGAGGATTTGGATGCGGTATGCAAGGAAGCGGCAGGCAGATTGGGGCTTCCTGTGATCCCCGTGAACAGTCCCGGATTCGTAGGCAGTAAGAATCTTGGAAATCGGCTGGCTGGTGAAGCGCTGCTACAATATGTCATTGGCACAGGTGAACCAGAGATTGAGATTCCTTTAGGTGTGAATTTGATTGGAGAGTACAATATCGCGGGTGAAATGTGGGATATCGAGAAATTAATGAAGAGTGTTGGAATTACGCTAATGTCCAGAATTACAGGGGATGCAAGATATAAGGAAATTACATGGGCACATCATGCAAAAGTGAATATGGTTGTGTGCAGCCGTGCATTGTTAGGTCTGGCAAAAGAAATGGAGGCAAGATACCACATTCCCTATTTCGAAGGCTCCTTCTATGGGGCCAAGGAGACAACTTATTCCTTACGTCAAATGGCTTATTTGCTGAATGACCGTGAGATGGAGCGGCGTGTGGATCGGTTGACGGAACGAGAGGAAAGCAGACTGATTCAGGAGCTGCGGCCCTACCGCAAGCTGCTTAAAGGAAAGAAAGCAGTTCTCTATACGGGTGGAGTAAAAAGCTGGTCGATTATTTCCGCACTGAAGGAGTTAGGCGTTCAGGTGGTAGGTGTAGGCACGAACAAAAGCACGGAAGATGATGTACGGCGTATAGCGGATCGTGTTGGTGATGACACCGAATATATCCCGGAGGGCGGGGCAAGCCGAATTATCAAAACCGTCCGGGATCGTAAGGCAGATATTATGATTGCTGGCGGACGGAATATGTATGTGGCAATGAAAGAGCAGATTCCGTTTATTGATATTAATCAAGAAAGACACAAGGCCTATGCTGGTTACGAAGGTTTACTAAGGCTGGCTAAGGAGCTGACGTATTCTCTTGCTAATCCAATCTGGAAGCTGGCTGCCAGTGCCGCTCCCTGGGATAAGGGGGAAACTTCCTATGACCGTTAACAAAAGGAGTAAACCGACTTCGGTTAATCCAATGAAAATAGGTCAATCCCTTGGTTCCGTACTGGCATTTCAGGGTTGCTACAAGGCATTGCCTATTGTGCATGGTGCGCAAGGTTGCTCCGCATTTCCGAAGGCGCTGCTTACCCGGCATTTTCGCGAGCCTATAGCCGTACAGACCTCTGCTTTGCAGGAGATGGATGTAATCTTTGATGCGAATCGTAATTTAGAGGAAGCTCTAAATACCATACTCAGTAAACACCGACCAGACATTATAGGCATTATTGGGACTGAGCTGACGGATGTGGCTGGAGTGGACTATCAATCCATGCTCAAGACCTATAAAAGGGAGCGGAACATGCGGGGTGGGCTTGCTTTTTCCGTCACCTTACCAGACTTTCGTGGTTCATTGGAATCGGGGTTCAGCTCTACCGTGGAGGCGCTGCTTGATGAGATGATTCAGCAGGTAGGCCATCGGGGTTCAAGGAGTGTGAATTCACGTCAGATTACCCTTTTGCCGGGATCGTTTCTGACGCCGGGTGATGTGATGGAGCTGAAAGAAATGATATCCTCCTTCGGTTTTGAGGTAATCGCTGTACCTGATATATCGACCTCTTTGTCTGGGCATCTGCTGACAGGATTTTCACCGCTAACAAGAGGTGGGGTGCCTCTAGATTCGATGCTGCAAAGCTTGCATTCGGGTCTAACCATTGCCATCGGCGGAAGTATGGAGCGTCCAGCTAGAAGACTGCATAATGCGCTGGGAACTCCCTACAAAGTATTCGAGAGTGCTATGGGGCTTAAAGCAACGGATGATATTTTGCAATTCCTGCATCAAATTAGCGGGGAGCCGGTACAGCTTCGTTATTGCTGGCAACGGGAGAATTTATTGGATAGCATGCTGGATGCTCATTTTCAATTTGCGGGGATGTCTGCACTTGTTGCGCTGGAGCCAGATCATTTGTATACCGTATCTTCTTGGCTTGAAGAGCTGGGGGTGGAGCAAAAGGCTCTGGTCACTTCCTATGAAACTCCTTTGGTGGTTGAGATGGAACGAGAGGTATGGGTCGGTGATCTGGATGATGTTGAGTTTTTGGGTAAAGGTGCAGATTTATGGATCGGTAACTCACATGGGATAAATGGAGCGGCGCGGTTAGATGCAGCATTTATGGCGGCTGGATTTCCCGTTTGGAATGAGCTTGGTGCTTATATGGCCACCTCTGTAGGGTATCGGGGAGCGATGGAGTGGACGAATAAAGCGGCGAATCTGTTAATGCGAAGGGAGGAGGAACATCGTGAAAGTAGCATTCGCTACAGAGGATGGAATTAGAGTGAATGCCCATTTTGGGCAGAGTCCGATGTTCGCCATTTATAAAGTTACCAAAAGTGGCGGGGAGCTTATAGGTCTTCGTAAACTGCCAACGATTCTCAATCAGGATGAAGCGGGCAAAATAGAGAGTCGTCTGGAGGTGGTAGAGGATTGCACGCTAATATTCATCATGCAGATTGGAGCCTCAGCAGCGGCAAGAGTCACACGTCGTAAAATTATGCCGGTAAAGGTTCCACCAGGCAGTCCTATCGATGAGCAAGTGAAGCGGCTTGTTGAAATGCTACAGGGCAAACCACCGATGTGGCTAGCCAAGGTATTACATGCTGAAAATGAAGCGGAAGGGGCGAGTGTAGATGGATCCCATAGCTAATGAGCGTGCTGCATTAATGGGCCGGGTTGCTCCGGAAGCGGCAGTATTAAAACGCCGTAGTCGAACCACGGAGAAAGAGCTGGATAAAGATATAGCAGAGATGTTCATACGCCGGTTGTGTCAATTGCTTGATACAGAAGACTTTTTTGGAAGGTATGCTTCTCTTCCACCACAGCAGAAGATTGAACGATTGTTTCTCGCTTCCCCTGAAGACAAGAACAAATCTGATTTTAACTGCGCGGTTACTCCAAAGGTCCGTTTGCAGGTTCCTCTCTTGTTTCAGGCGGTGGCGGGCGTGGTCGAGGAGAAAAGTGGGGTTCTGGTCCAGAGTTCTTCTGAAATAAACGGGGAAGGATTTGGGCGTGCTCTTTTATATAGTGATCGGATTATTCTTGTGTTAAAAAGCTTGAGAGCAGGTTTTCCGTTTCCTTTTACCTCTGAGGAGAAAGTAATTCGCTACGGCGTTGCTTGTGTAGAAGAAGGGTTGGCCTTTATGGATAAATTTAATGAAATGACAGCTCTCTATGGAACGGAGGGTCTGGAGGGTTAGATTCTAATGATGCAGCTCAGCTACAGGGAGGGAGCAAAATGGAGCAGCTTGTAGGCGGCAACGAACTGGAACGATACGCTCGCCAATTAAAGCTGCTTGGAGAAGGCGGGCAGAAAGCGCTAAAAGAAGCTACAGTGATGATTGCTGGAATTGGAGGGCTTGGAGGCACTGCCGCACTTTATTTAGCTGCTGCCGGAATCGGCAAGCTGATCTTGGCGCATGAAGGAAATATTGTGCCTCCAGATTTAAATCGACAGATTTTGATGGACAGTGATCATTTGGGTATGGAAAGGATGAGCACAGCAATCCAGCAGCTAAAACGTCTGAATCCAAATGTTGAAATGGAAGGATTTAATTCGAAGATTGAATACAATATGGCAAAACCTTGGGTAGAACAAGCCGATATAGTGATTGATGCACGGTATGATTTTCCGGAAAGATATATGTTGAACCGCCTATGTGTAGAAACCGGCACGCCAATGGTAGAGGCGGCGATGTATGGATTTGAGATTTCACTAACAACGGTTATACCTGGTGAAACCCCTTGCTTAGAGTGTCTTTATCCGGATGTGAATCCAGAATGGGAACCGTTTGGCTTTCCGGTATTGGGAGCAACCTCCGGAATTGCGGGTTGTCTGGCTGCGTTGGAAGCCGTAAAATGGGTTACAAGGGTAGGGACGACTTATGCGGGCGTAATGCATCGCTTCAATTCACTCGACTTCGCCTGTTACAGCGTCCATATTACCCGTAATCCGAATTGCACTTGCTGCGGAGAGGAAGGTAAACCGTGAAAAGTCTCAGGCTATGTGACACGACACTTAGGGATGGTGAACAGGCGGCTGGAGTTTCATTCACGAGGGAAGAAAAGCTGGAAATCGCAAGGTTGCTGTCGGAATGCGGAGTGGAGCAAGCAGAGGTAGGAATTCCTGCCATGGGCAAGCAAGAGCAAGAAGATATTGCGGCTATCGCTGATTTAGGTCTACCTATGAAGATGATGACTTGGAATCGGGCTTTGGAAAGTGATATCGACAAAGCTTGGGCGACGGGTGTGAACTGGAGTCATGTATCGATCCCTGTCTCGGAAATTCAATTACAAGGTAAGCTAGGTTTAACACCTGCCAAAGGTCTGACAAGATTGCTGCATGCGACGGAATATGGTCAACGGCTAGGAATGACTGTGTCGGTGGGGATGGAGGACTCTTCAAGGGCAAGTATGGAGTACTTGGTTGAACTGGTAAATACATTATATAAAGAGGGCATTCGTTGGTTCCGTTATGCAGATACGGTATCTGCTCATCATCCGGGTCAAATGGCAGAGCGGGTAAGCACATTACTTAGTGCTGTTCCTGCAGATGTAGAGCTTGAGGTACACTGCCACAATGATTTTGGTCTTGCAGCTGCAAACACACTTAGCGGTATTGCCGCGGGTGCGGTCTGGGCAAGCACTACGGTAGCAGGGATTGGTGAACGTACCGGGAATGCAGCAATGGAAGAAGTAGTGATGGCTTGGCGTTATCTTTATGGCGGGGAGAGCAGCGTGCGTCCAGAGTGTTTGAAAGGGCTGGCGGATAGGGTGATCGCAGCCTCGGGCCGAAGTGTCGGCGATGCCAAACCAATCGTCGGATCACTCGCCTTCACACATGAATCTGGGATACATGTTGACGGTTTGTTGAAAGAAACAGCCACCTACCAGACCTTTGATCCCACTGAGGTGGGGAGAGCACATCATTTTGTGTTAGGTAAACATTCCGGAAGTGGGGGAGTCATGCATGTTCTGAACGCACATGGTTTAGAGGTTAGTGCTGGAACCGCGGGACGTTTGCTTGAACGGGTGAGAGACTATGCCGAAGTTAATAAAGTGAATGTGCCAGAGCTCCTCTTGGTTGAATGGCTGAGGGAGGATTGGCAACGACCGTAAGAGATATTAGTAAGAATGAATAAAGGCTGACAAGACGGGTACGAGACCTGTCTTGTTAGCCTTTTTATGTTGTTAGGATTAAGCTTATTGTGTTACCCCTTAACCGCGCCAGCGGTAATTCCCTTGGTCATCTGTTCTGTGAAGAGCAGGTAGATCAGGATGGTTGGGATAGCGATGATCGTCATAACCGCGAACTGTGCACCATAGTTGGATGAATACTCACCAGTGAATTTCATAATGGAGAAGGGAATCGTCTTAAGATCTTCCGAGGTGAGGAAGGTGTTCGCCATAATGAATTCATTCCACGTGCTGATGAAGTTGAGCACACAGATGGTTGCCAGCGCCGGTTTGGTGATGGGCAGGATGATACGGAAGATTAACCCGTAAATGCCACTGCCATCAATAACGGCGGACTCTTCAATAGCCCGCGGGATGGTCTCCAGGAACCCGGTCATAATCAGGACACTCATGGGGATGACAATGGCTGAGTAAGGCAAAATCAATGTGTACATATTGTTCAGCATCCCAAGCTTGTTAAACAGAATGAAGTTTGGCAGCAATGTGGCGTGAATGGGAATGATCATGCCTAACATGATTAGAGAGAGGACGATGCCGCTTAGCTTCCATTTCATCCGGGTAAACGCATATCCCATCATCAGGGACACCAGCGCAGAGAGCATAACAGTTATCACTGTAATGATAAGACTGTTGGCAAAATATCGTGGCACACGCCCGTAGGTAAAAGCGTTTCGATAGTTCTCCCACTGGGGTGGAGAGGGCCATTTCAGAAATGAGCTTCCAAAGAACTCACCGCTCTTGAGCAGGGAATAATCGATCAACCAAATAAGCGGAAATAACTGAATCAACGCGATGATACATAGGAACACCATCATTAGGATTTTGCCCGTTGTAGGCTTTCTGCGTTCTTGTTTGTGAAGGTTTAGCTTAGGGGGTGAAGCGGCAGGCGATAAGGAATTATTCATAGGATTTCCTCCGGTTACAGGGTTTCTTTAAAATTCTCCGATATCTTTCTTTAAAATCTTGTTGAGGATAACGGTTAGGATCAGGCAGAACACAATAAACAGAATCGAAATGGCATTACCATAGCCGTATAGCGATGATGAGAAGGCGGTTTTGTACAGATAGTTCCCTAGGAACTGTGTGCTATTTGCAGGGCCACCGTTGGTCATTAAGAATACGGTTTCCATTTGCTTAAGACAGGTGGTGACAGCGATGATGATGGCAACCCGCATCATCGGCGAAAGCAGCGGAATGATGATACGCGTGTAGAGGGTAAAGTTGTTGGCGCCATCTATTCTTGCGGCTTCGCTTAAATCTTCCGGAATGCCTTGCAGACCTGAATAATACAGCAGCAGTGCATACCCAAAGCCTTGCCACATAACAACAATGATGATGCACCAGATGGCCGTCTTTGGATCACCGAGCCAATCATGCGTTAGTGCGTCCAATCCAACTCCGCTCAGCAGCTTATTGAGCAGTCCGTAGTTTGGATGGAAAATTCCGGTCCACAGCTTGGCTGTAACGACGACAGAAATTACAGCGGGGATAAAAAAGATCGTCCGGAATATTTTTTCGTATTTGCCGGAATTGGTTAGGAATATCCCCATGAGAATGGCAAAGGGATGTTGTAAAAATACAGTGGCGGCGGTCAGGAGCAGGGCATTGACTAGCGATCTCCAGAACACTTTGTCATGAAATAGAATTTCACGGTAGTTATCAAAGCCGATGAAATTGTATTTGCCGATTCCGCCCCAATCCGTAGAACCGTAATAAGCGCTCATGAAGATAGGGATGCAGATCATAAAAGCAAATAGGAACAGTCCAGGTGCGATGAGTAAGAATATCGCTTTTTTGTCGCTTAACACTCTGTGCATGGAAATCTCCGTCCTTTTAAAGAGTAATCTATCTATTACCATCGTAACGGGAAGCCAGGCACCGGAACATGCCGTAAATTTCAGATCGGTGTATACATTTTTTCGAAAACAAAACCCCGGCCTCTGGGGGAAGCCGGGGTTTGCGCACTGCCATCTATTAGGTTACTTCAGGAGCGCTAAGGTTCATGTTTTTTGTAGTTCTCTGGTTTATTTACCAGCGAATTTATCGGATGCAGCATCCAGTGCTTTGGCGAATTCTTCAGGGGTAATTGCATCAGAAAGCAGGCTTTGATGCGCCTCCATTACCTTTTGCTTGAACTCATCGTCACCCACATCCTGCAGTGGAGTACCGCTGGAAGAGGTCATGGAGCTGAATACTTCAATCAATTCTTTTTGCAGCTGGGTTTCGTTACCCGTTAGGAATTGATCGAATTGCTGCGCAGGTGTACCCGCGCCAGCTTGCCATAGCATTTTAGACCAATGCTCTGGAGCGAAGAAATATTTCAAGAAATCAACAGCGGCTTCAGCATGTTTGGAGTTTTTGCTGACTGCATATCCACCACCATACCAAGCGGCATCATCGGTTGCTTTACCTTTAGCTGAAGCTGGGAAAGCGAAAGCACCTACGTTATTGCGGAATTCTTCAGAGAAGTTCTCGTCTGTTGCCAGACCCGACTCCCAAGCGCCCATAAAGAACATGGCAGCTTGCCCTTGTCCGAACAAGTTGCGTGCAGCACCGTAATCGGCAGTCAGCCAGCCATCGGCAAAACCTTTAGCATCGGCGAATTGCTGCATTTCAGTTGCAGCTGCAACGAGACTAGGATCTGTAAAGGATATTTTACGTGCAACAGCTTCATCCATTGTATTGAAATCGCCAGTCTGACGTTGGGCTACAAATTCATACCAGATAGGCAGTGTCCAAGCGTCCATACCATTCATAGCGATCGGGTTAATTTTCTTGGCACGAAGTGTTTTGACGGCGGCAAGCAAATCATCTGTGGTTTTTGGAACCTCGATGCCGTTGTCAGCGAATATTTTTTTGTTATAGTACATGACCATGTAGTCGGCACCACGCGGCAAGCCGTAAAGTTTACCATCTTTACTGAAGCCGTCCATGGATCCGGACACAAACTGATTACCTTCGAAGTCAGCGCTGTTCAGTTCAAGCAGCAGATCGTTATCCAGCAGGGGACTCAGGAAGGAGGGCTGACCCCAGGCTTGAATGATATCAGGCAGCTGATTGCTGGAGGCATACACTTTGATTTTTGATTTGTAAGGCTCATCTTGAAGCGCTTCCACTTCAATCTTGACGTTAGGGTTCTCTTTCATGTAAGCATCGATAATGTCTTGCTCTACCTTACCTGAACCATTTGCCCGATCCGCGAGCGCGGTGAAGAACTTCAGTGTGATTTTTTCGGCGGGTGTGTTTTCCCCTGCACTAGCTGTTGCTTCGGCAGTAGCTTCGGCCTCGTCATTTGTAGGTGCATTGGTAGCTTTCGCATTGTTATTTCCGCCACCGCAGCCTGCCAGCAGAGCTGGTAGCATTAGACTCATAAGTGCTAGCTTTATTCCTTTACCTTTCATCAAAAACCCACCTTTTTTATGAGATATATTTCCACGAGAACGGCTGTCATCAAACGAGGACGACAATGTCGTTTCTTCTTGCATCCCCATCTTAAGAGTTTATGACCGATAGAAACATGGTCCATATTTAAGAACTATGTAGGCATTTTTCAGTGATTGTAAAAAGCTGGTTCAGGGTTTAATGATTTCAGTTATACTTGGTTTACACATTTATTGATTATACATGAAGGTGGTTCTCATGAATCGAAACATCCGCTTATTAAGCCGTTATCGCCATCTTCCGCTCCAGTTTAAGCTGTTATTATGGTTTGTGCCGCTGCTTCTCGTGACTATATTCGCTATGGGGTGGAACTCCTATCAGATCTCTTCGCAGCAGGTGGTGGAGAAAATGAAACAGTCACAGGATCACCTGACCCGAAAAACAGCAGAGCAGATTGATGAGATGGTGAGGGGAATGATTTCTTTTTCCAATACACTCTTTCTGGATGAAAGTGTGCAGCGGCTTTTAGTGTCGTCAGAAGCACAAAAAGAACGTAATTCCGTATTTAAAACGGTCACCAACCTGATGGTCGCTGGCAACTCGATTCAATCCCTGATTCTATACGCTTTGGAAGACCAGAATAATGGGGCGGAGCCTTTTGCTGCGAATCAAGCCGGATTGACGACTGGCATGAAGTTCTCTAACTTTGTCCGAACCTCGTACTATAAGGAAGCCGTTGAAGCCGCAGGCAGTCCAACCTTTGGATTGTCCAGACCCACGGATGGCATATTTGTTGGTGATCATTATCATAAGATTGTACTTTCCAGAATTATCAAGAATGTATATACTTTAAAACCGGCAGGGCTAGCGGTGATCGGGGTCGATGCTGGTAAGATTGGAAGCCAATATCTAGACAACTCTGAAGATGATGTAGATATGTTTGTGGTTGATCGAGACGGGCTCATCATTACGGCTTCTAACCGGAGCTGGATCGGTAAAAGGGATCTTGATCTTCCGTATTTTGCGGACAGCGATCCTAAGTTGAGCCTAGAGGAGAGATTGGAGTCTACAGCGGATCACAAACAATGGATTGTCTCGCATCTGCAGTCAGAAACGACGGGTTGGTATGTAGTGGTGGTGCATTCCAAACGGCAGCTTGTCAAAGAGCTGGGACAGATTTCACAGGTCACGGTGACGATCGCTTTTCTGTGCTTAGCAGTTAGCTTAATGGTTACCTGGCTCGCCGCCGCCTCAATAACGAAACCGCTGAAAAAGCTTTCCCGCTCCATGCGCAGATTCCAGACAGGGGATTTCACGCAGCGCGTATTTTTTGAAGGAAATGATGAGATTGGTCTTTTGGGCCATGGTTATAATCTAATGGTGCAGCGGATCAAATCGCTCATCAATGATGTATATGCCTCCAAACTGAAGCAGCAGGAAGCAGAATTGAAAACGCTTCAGGCACAGATTAGGCCGCACTTTTTATATAACACGCTGAATACGATTTGTTGGGAAGCTGAGAAAAAGGGCGACAAAGAAATAGCCGATATGGTCTATTCGCTTTCTCAAGTATTCCGGCTGAGCTTAAATGATGGGCGGGATACGTTTACATTGGAACAGGAAGTAGAGCTTGTGACGAATTATTTGTTCCTGCAAAAAAATCGGTTTAGAGAACGTTTTGAGTTCGAAATTGCCTTGGATGAGAGTATCAAGGATTTCACAGTTCCGAAGCTGCTGCTCCAGCCACTGGCGGAAAATGCAGTGATTCATGGGATCGAGCCACTGGCTGGAAGTGGACTCATCTCGATTCGCGCCTTCCGTAAAGATAGAACTATTGTGCTCGAAGTTCAAGATAACGGGGTGGGAATCACGCTGGAAAGACTTCAGGAGCTACATCAGCGTTTAGCGAGAGGAAGCTTTATTTCGGAGGAAGAGGAGAATGCTGGACGTTCGGGGTTTGCACTCTCGAATGTACAGGAACGTTTAGCTTTGTTTTTTGCCGGAGCCTCATTGCAAGTAGAGAGTGTAGAAGGAGCAGGCACACGTATTATCATTCAAATCACTGTGGAGGGTCCCTAAATGATGAAGCTGAAGCTGCTGATTGCTGAAGACGAAGACACCATCCGTGAGGGTATCGTCAATATGATTGACTGGAATTCGCATCAGATTGAGGTAATGGGCGAGGCGGGGAACGGAAGTGAAGCGCTGGCTCTGATGGAGTCTGAACAGCCGGATTTATTGTTAACGGATATCCGCATGCCGCAGATGAATGGTCTGGAGCTAATCGAAGCGGGACGGCGTCGCGGTTACGACTTTCGCTCGATTATTTTATCTGGATACAATGAGTTCTCTTATGCGAAACAAGCGATTGCGCTGGGGGTTGTCGATTATGTGCTGAAGCCGTGCCGGCCGGAGGAAATTCTGAAGACGGTACTCAAGGCTAAGGAGCTAATTGAAAGGCAGCGTTGTCAGGAGAATGAGCAGCTAAAAAGAGATCGTTCCTGGCATAAAAATGCACCGCTTGTCAAAAGCCAAGTGCTGTCCCAATGGATTCATCATCCTCCGGTTCCGCTGGAGCGGCGGCAGGAGCTGATCGGTGAGTTAGCTATGGCTATTAGCCACGAAGGTCCGCAGATTGGGCTGGTCAGCTTTGATTTTGATCCTCCCTCTGCTGGTGGGTCTGGACAGGATTTTGTACTTTTACGTTACGCAGCCCTAAATATTATTAGTGAGACCTTGTCTCCTATCTATAAAGGAAAAATCGAGACCTTCCATGATGGCAATCTCCTGCTCTGGATCGGCAGTGGTTTAGCTGGAACGGATTCCCGCAAGTCTTACCGAACCCCCATCTATTTAAAAGAGCAGATCGGGATGCTGCAAAGCAATCTGGAGAAATACCTCAAGCTGTCAATCAGTATTGCTGTAGGCTCGTGTCGTGCGGATATTTCGGAAGCTCACCTGTCTTATAAAGAAGCGCTTCAGGCCATGGAATCCCGCTTTCTGAACGGGAAAGGCGGCGTTTATTTTTATACAGAAGGCTCGGGAGTTATTGGGGGTGGCGCACAGGAGATCGGGATTTTAGATGATCCTGAATTAAATGTGCTGGAGGATGAGATGCTTGTGGCAGTCGGTGCAGGAAGTAATGAGCTTGCCCTCGATCTGCTGGAGCAATGGCTGGAACGTTTTCGCGGAAACCCCGGATGCCTCAAGCAGGAGGTGAATATTCGGGCAACAGCTTTTGTCGTTCGCCTTAAGAGGCTTGCGCAGGAAAAACAAGTAGCTGGATTCGAATGGAAGCAGCATTTGGTCAATTGGATGGAGCAGGCACCACAGATCGAGACGCTGGAAGAATTGTCTACGATCCTGAATAAGATCATGCAGAATGTGGTGGAAGCTTTTTCTAAACATCGCCCTCTGCATCGAACAGTAGTTACAGCGCTTGAGATCATCCGTAACAAATATAATACCAATCTGTCTCTGGAGTATGTTGCGAAGGAAGCTTATGTATCTAATACTTATTTAAGTTCACTGTTCCGCCAGGAGCTGGGTGTGAATTTTCTCGATTACTTGCATCAATACCGGGTAGAAGAGGCAAAAAAGCTGCTCCGCCAAAACTTAAAAATGTACGCTGTTGCAAAGTTAGTGGGCTACGGGGAAGAACGCCACTTTAGTGCTACTTTTAAGAAATGGACCGGACTTACGCCTTCTCAATATCAAAAGGGACTAGGGAAGTAGGAGCAAATTGTTATCTACTAGGCTTTGTGTGGTTAAACTCTACATATAGCTAAATAGGAGGTAACCGAGAAATGAACCCGAAATGGTGGAAAGAGAGTGTCGTGTACCAAATTTATCCGATTAGCTTCATGGATAGTAACGGAGATGGGATTGGAGACTTGCAAGGAATCATATCCAGACTGGATTATCTGCAGGATTTAGGTGTAGACGTGATTTGGGTCTGCCCTATTTATAAATCACCAAACCATGATAACGGTTATGATATCAGTGATTACTGTGACATTATGAAGGAATTTGGCACGATGGATGATTTTGACCATTTGCTGAGGGAGATGCACGCACGTGGGATGAAGCTGATGATGGACTTGGTTCTGAACCATACGTCACATGAGCACCCTTGGTTTGTTGAATCCAGATCGTCGAAGGATAATCCGAAACGGGATTACTATATTTGGCGAAAAGGAAAAAATGGAGGTCCCCCGAATAACTGGGAGTCTTATTTCAGTGGCTCGGTGTGGGAGCTTGATCCGCGGACCGATGAATATTACCTTCACCTCTATTCCAAATATCAGCCTGATCTGAACTGGGAGAATCCGGTAGTCATTGATAAGCTGCATGAGATGGTGGAATGGTGGCTGAAGAAGGGTGTGGACGGATTTCGCTTTGATGCCATTGCACATATTGTGAAGACAAAAGGTTATCCAGATGCGGATAATCCAGGTGGAACACCTACCGTAAGGGCTTATGGAATGTTCTCCAATCTGGCAGATGTGCATACCCTGCTACAGAATTTATATGATAAAGTGCTTTATTTCTACGATATTATGACGGTAGGAGAGACATCGGGACTTGGACCGGAGCAGGCGCTAGATTATGTAGGGGACGGGCGCAGAGAGCTGAATATGACTTTTCAGTTTGAGCATATGTTTCTGGATGCCGCTTCGGCAGGTAGTGGAAAATGGGATGTCGTCCCATGGAGTCTACTGGAGCTGAAAAAGATTATGAGTAATTGGCAGACAGTTCTGCATGACAAAGGCTGGAATGCGAATTATCTCTGCAACCATGACCAGCCGCGCGCAGTGTCCCGGTTTGGGAACGACCTTTTTTACCGGATTCCTTCGGCTAAAATGCTGGCGACCTTCATTCACATGCTGGAAGGCACACCTTATATTTATCAAGGGGAAGAAATTGGAATGACGAATGTCTGTTTCGAATCCATTGATGAGTACCGGGATGTAGAGACGCTTAATTATTATGAAGAAAAGCGAAAAAACGGCGTTCCAGAAGAGCAGATTATGTCTGCTATTCATCATAAAAGCCGGGATAATGCCCGCACCCCGATGCAGTGGGACGATGGTCACGCAGGTGGTTTTACGACGGGGACTCCTTGGATTGAAGTGAATTCCAACTATATGGAGATCAACGCTGGCAACGCGATTAAAGATCCCGATTCCATCTACAACTACTATAAACAGCTGATTGCCCTGAGAAAAAAACACAAAGTCATCGTTTATGGAGCCTACGAGCTGCTTCTTGCAGAGCATACAGAGATATATGCGTATACCCGGACATTAGAAGATCAGCGGCTGCTGGTTATTCTGAATTTTTATGCTGGAGAGCCTGTATTCGAATGGCCAGCGGAGTTCCAACCAGACAATATAGAGTTGTTAATTTCTAATTATTCCGTGGAAAAGGATGAGCAGATCCAACCGCTTAAACTTCGTCCTTATGAAGCGCGAGTATATTTGCAGCAGCTTGTGTAAAGGAAGCTACAGGAATGAGTTGTCATGAAGGGGCTGAGCGCTCACTGTGACAACTCTTCTTTGAGTTTGTGAGTAAAAGACTGTACAATGGCGATACATTAACATACATAGAGTGGAGTTACAGGAAGACGCCTGTGGGAGGAGAGACAACATGACTGAATGGTATGAAAAGAGCTTCGGAGAGGATTATCTGGTCGTATACAAACATCGAGACTTTGGTGGAGCTCGTAAAGAAGTTGAACGAATGATCTCGTGGCTGGGACTACCGCCAGGCTCCAAAGTGCTGGATTTATGTTGTGGGATGGGACGTCATTCACTGGCGCTTGCGGAAGCAGGGTACGAGGTAACTGGAGTGGATTTATCAGAGGTATTGCTGCGTGAGGCAAGATCTCAAACAGGAGCGGAGCAGGTAACTTGGCTGCGTTCTGACATGCGGGACCTACCGTTGACAGGAGGTTTCGATGCTGTGGTTAATCTATTCACTTCCTTTGGTTATTTTGAAGAGGATGAGGAGCAGGTAAAGGTTTTACGTGAAATCTATCGGATGTTGAAGCCGGGTGGCAAGTTTGTTATTGATTATCTGAATCCTGCGTATGTGATTCGTCATCTGGTGCCGCATTCTACCCGCGAGGATGGTAAAAATCTGATTGATGAGTCGCGACGGATCGAGGATGGGTATGTGAAGAAGGACATCATTTTAACCTCCAAAAATGATTCTACACCTCGCCAATATCATGAACGTGTGAAGCTGTATTCCTTGGAGAAATTCAGCGGGATGATCGAGGAAGCGGGTTTACAGCTCGAAGCTGTGCATGGCAGCTATGAAGATGAGGTTTATAATGCAGAAAGCTCCACGCGGATGATTTTTAGTGGAATTCGATCGTAATGGTATCAGGAAAAAGATTCAAAGGCGGTGATCGCACCATGTCTAAGGCGGATATCACTTCATGGGACGAGAACATTCTTCAGGTCTCGGTGCCCATGGACTCGCCGCTTCGTCAAGTGAACAGCTATATTCTGCCCGATGAGGATGGCAGAATTACTATTATCGATCCCGGTCCGCGTAGCCCGGAGACAGAAAAATGCTGGCAGGCGATCCTGCAGGAGCTGGGATTGTCGTGGAAGGACGTGCGGGATATCGTCGTAACGCATCATCATCCCGATCATTATGGATTGGCGGGATGGTTGCAGTTGCAGACCGGATGTAAGGTATGGATGACTGAACGTGCTCATGCCGAAGCGATGTTGATGTGGGGCAGTGACACGGATATCAATGAAGTTTTGCCGTTATATTTCATCAGACACGGAATGTCGGAAGAATGGTCGAGTGGAATTAAAGCGCATTTGGAGAGCTTTGACGCTCAAGTAGAGCCACAGCCGGTTGTAACTTATCTGAATGAGGTAGAGCCTTTCAGGATGGGTGGCCGTGAATGGCAATTGATTGTAACTGGCGGACATGCACCGGGACATGTGAGCTTGTATCATGCGGGCAGCGGGCAAATGATCTGCGGTGATGCTGTGCTGCCGCAGATTTCGCCTAATGTCAGCTTGCTTCCAGGCAGCGATCCACAGCCGCTGCAGACGTTTCTTCAGGGGCTGCGGGAGCTGGGGAGCTACCCGGTCAGCATGGCGTTCCCGGGTCATCGGGAACCCTTCATGGGCTTCGCGCACCGGGTCAGCAGCCTGCTCGCTCATCATGAGGAGCGGCTGGATGCCGCGGCAGCCTTGCTCGCAAACGGCCCGCTGAGCGGCTTCGCCGTCTGCGAAATTCTGTTTCGCAGCCGGGTAACCACCGTTCACCAGATGCGCTTTGCGATGAGTGAGACACTGGCGCATCTGGCGGAGCTGATGCGCCGGGAGCAAGCGGTAATGATAGAGGCGGACGGTGCTATATTGTTTGCAGCATCTGAAAGTGCTGGAGACCATGTTAGTTAGAGTTTCTAGCGGGCTCGAAGAGTAATGAGTGATGAATGATGAATGATGAATGATGAAATGAATGATGAGTGATGAGTGATGAATGATGAGTGATGAAATGAATTGAGATATGAATGTTATGATCGAGTAGAGGTACAGAGCAGTCCGGTGTTATTGGGACTGCTCTTTTTTGGACTTTGGTTTTAGTGACTAAGTAGAGAGTATAATTCGGTGTTATTTATATGAATATTGAGCTCCTTAGTCCGATCGCATACCCAACTAACCTTTGATTACATACTCATGCGTTAGGCTGATCATTTGGACTAACATTTGATTACTTTACTTATGCGTTACGCAGGTCATTCGGACTAACATTTGATTACTATACTCATGCGTCATGCTGATCATTTGGACTAACATTTGATTACTTTACTCGTGCGTCACACTGGTCATTCGGACTCAGATTTGATTACTTTGCTTATGCGTTACGCAGGTCATTCGGACTCAGAAGCCGCTATTCGTGGATTTTGGGACTTTTGCGGTGAGTATCGGACCGGAGAGGCGTTATTGCTAGGGCAGAGGGTAGTTATTGGTCATTTTTGAGTGAATAGCGACTCTGGAGTCCGAAATTGACTAAATCAAGGGTGTTTTATGGAAATAGGGTCACCTGAGTCCGATCGCATAAGCAAACTAACATTTGGTTACTTTACTCATGCGTCATGCTGATCATTCGAACTCAGATTTGATTACTATACTCAAGCGTCATGCTGATCATTTGGACTAACATTTGATTACTATGCTTATGCGTCATGCTGATCATTTGGACTAACATTTGATTACTATGCTTATGCGTTACGCAGGTCATTCGGACTCAGAAGCCGCTATTCGTGGATTTTGAGACTTTTGAGGTGAGTATCGGACCGTAGAGGCGTTATTGCTAGTGCAGAGGGTTGTTATTGGTCATTTTTGAGTCAATAGCGACTCTGGAGTCCGAAAGTGACTAAATCAAGGGGGATATGTGAGTATAGTGTCACCTGAGTCCGATCGCATTACCAAACTACCATTTGATTACTTTACTCATGCGTCACACTGGTCATTCGGACACAGATTTGATTACTTTACTCGTGCGTTACACAGGTCATTCGGACTCAGATGCCGCTATTCGTGGGTAGAAACACATCTTGCCGAGTAACTAAGTGTTGGTATTGACTAATTGGGGAATTTCTCCCTGTTTTTTGAGGTTTGTTAGAGTGTAGAGCGGATATTAGGGAATTTCTCCCTAATATTCTACGAATGTAGCTATAAATTAAGATTTTCGTAGAGTTATTAGGGAAGAATTCCCTAATAACTTAGGTTTTAAACGATTTTTGGTATTTTTTAGGGAGTTTTTCCCTAAAACGGTCCCAACCCAACCCAACCCAACCCAACCCAACCCAACCCAACCCAACCCAACCCAACCCAACCCAACCCAACCCAACCCAACCCAACCCAACCCAACCCAACCCAACCCAACCCAACCTCAAAAAAGCGATTGTCTCATAACCCGCAAGGGTTACGAAACAATCGCTTTTTAATTCTCAGAGTGTACCCAAAACACCGGTTACTCCGGTCGTTTTTCATGTTCTGCAAGTTTCCTTGCGGCTTCTTCTCGATCCTCAGGTGAATGCGGAAGTTCGAGGTCTATCTCACGCTCCGCTTGCTTACGGTGTGCGATTCGGCTACTAGCTGCAGCGGCTACCGCGCCGACGATATCGTCGAGGAAGGTGTGGATCTGTCCGGTGTTTTTGTCGTTCAACCGTTCAAGAACACCTGGCTTAAGCTTGTCCACATAACCATAGTTGGTGAAGCCAATGCTGCCGTATACATTTACGATGGAGAAAGCCAGAATCTCATCCACTCCGTACAATCCCTCATCATTTTCGATCATATCCTGAAGCGGCGGAAACAACTTCCCTTCCTCCGCGAGCATGTCCAATTGAATGCCCGTAAGTACTGCATTTTGCACTTCCCGTTTGCTGAGTACCATCTCAACGTTATGGACACACTCTTCCATTGTTAAATTTGGATAATATTTTTTTTGCAGAAACATAACGAGCTCTGCGATTTCCTGCAGGTTCACTCCACGCTTATTCAACCACACTTTGGTCGCATCTGCGACTGCCTTGCTGTTCAGACTGTAAGGTATTTTTGCGATTGGTTCATCAGCCATGATTAGTCACCTCGTAAGTTAAGTCTTTGCATTACAACGTTCGTTAGCATGATGTTAAGCGCTGGGTGTTATCTCAGATTGTACGTTTAGAAGAAGTATTTGTCCAGAAAGCGGAGTCTATGTGAATTAAAATCTAGCTCCAACCTAACCTGAAAATAAAGCGCACAGGCTTTTCCAACAATTTAGGATAAGCAGTTGTTATTTTTTGGACAAAGGTCTCGTATACATAGCAGTACAAATGCTATCTAACCTTGAAAGGGGTAATAAATGATGAAAACAATGCAACAAATCCGCGGGATTTCCGCAGTCTGCCTACTCGCAGTTCCACTGGCACTGTCCGGTTGCGGCTTGTTCGGTTCGGAATCAGCATCGATTGATGCTCCGCCACCTGAGGTTGAAGCGCAGATGCTACAGACAGAGGGAAATAACACTTTGGATTCAGGTGTATTTGGTCCAGTGGCTCAGGATGATGCACAAACAGCTGTTAAGGACAGCACCAAAACCGCTAAAGCAACTGATAAAGCACCGGCTTCCGGTGACCGGACGACCGTATATTTGGAAGATGGAAACGGCTTACTCGCTCCAGTGTCGCTAAATCTGCCAAAAAGCAAAGATTCCAGCACGCTCAAGAACTCTTTAATGGCATTAGTGGATAAGGGGGAATATGCGTCCTCATTGCCAGAAGGCTTCCAAGGTATTTTACCAGCTGGAACTGAAGTTCAAAATATTACGGTAGACAAGTCGAATCTGGCAGTTGTTGAGTTCAATTCGGAATTTAACAACTACGATGCTGCGGATGAACGCAAAATCCTTGAAGCGATCACTTGGACACTGACCGGTCAAGATGACATTAAAGGTGTACAGTTCTGGGTAGATGGTAAAAAGCTTACGGAAATGCCGCTTCAAGGCACTCCGCTGGATCGCCCGCTGTCCCGTACAATGGGCATTAACCTGCCAAAACAAGGTCCATCTTTAATGAACTCTAGTGCAGTTACTGTTTATTTTTCCACAACATCTCCTGACGGTATCCAATATTATGTTCCGGTTACGCGCTTTGTACCCGCAGGGCAAGAACAGCTGACTGCTGCTATCAATGAACTGATTGCGGGACCTGAATCCGGAGACGGTCTGGAAATGGTTATGACACAGGGCACATCACTTGATTCGGTTGAAGCCGGACAAAACGGTGTTGTTACTGTATCCTTGACTGACGATATGTTCGCAGATGGGAAGGAAGTTCCTGCCGAATTGCTGGAATCGGTTGTTCTGACTGTTGCGCAAAATACGGAAGATGCTCTGGTTCAAATTCGTTTGAACGGCAAACAATCGATTACGGACACTGACAATGTAGACTATAGCAAACCTGTATCTGCACCTGAATTTTTGAACGAGCTCCCGTTATAGAATGACCTTCTAAGGTTTAAAAGATGCTTTTGTGCCTCCTCTTTGGTAGAATAAAAGTTGCTCAAAAAGACGTAACGTCCCGAACGGTGAACTGCCGCAATGAACAACAGGGAAACGGGACTCACACTAAACTATTAGCTATACGATGTAGGAGGCAGAAAAGATGAGATCAAACGGGCGAACTGACGACCAATTACGGCCGCTGACAATAACGACCCAAACGAATAAATATGCTGAGGGCTCCGTGATCATTGAAATGGGAGACACCAAAGTCATTTGTACGGCTACTGTAGAGGAAAAAGTGCCTCCGTTTCTTAAAGGACAAGGAAAAGGCTGGGTAACTGCCGAATATTCGATGCTTCCTCGGGCCACTCAGTCCCGTAATCAACGTGAAGCTGCACGCGGTAAACTTACTGGACGTACAATGGAAATCCAACGGCTGATCGGCCGTGCGCTTCGCTCCGTGGTGAATTTACAAGCGTTAGGTGAACGCAGTATTACGCTGGATTGTGATGTGATTCAGGCGGATGGGGGAACTCGGACGGCTTCGATAACAGGCGCTTTTGTTGCCATGGCATTTGCTATTAATAAAATTGCACTACAGCACAAGCTGGCTGTTTTTCCTATAACAGACTTTTTGGGAGCAATTAGTGTAGGTGTTGTAGGGGATAAAACATTGCTCGATCTGAATTATGAAGAGGATTCCAAAGCCAAAGTGGATATGAATGTAGTCATGACCGGCGGCGGTGCTTTTGTTGAGGTACAAGGGACTGGCGAAGAAAGACCATTCTCGCGACAAGAGCTGGATCTTTTGTTGGGTCTAGGTGAGAAAGGGATTTATGAACTGATTGCCGCACAAAAAGAAGCGCTCGGAGCGATTGCTCTGAAAATCCCTTCCGGCCAGCCGGGCCAAGAGGTGTAACATGAATTCCACGGGCAATATTCTCATTGTCGCTACGAAGAATAAGGGGAAGGTGCGTGAATTCGAGCACGCTTTTGCCCCGCTGGGCCTGACAGTTAAGAGTATGTATGACTATCCGCATCTGCCCGATGTGGTAGAAGACGGAGCTACTTTTGCAGAGAATGCATTTAAAAAATCCAAAGCCGTAGGTGACGCACTTGGAATTCCGGTACTCGCTGATGATTCGGGTCTTTGTGTAGATGCTTTGGATGGCAGACCTGGTGTGTACTCTGCACGTTTTGCAGGTGAAGATGCTACGGATGGGGAAAATAACCTAAAGCTGCTTAGCGAGCTAGAGAGATTGAAACAGGGGGAAGACACAGATCAGCCTTTGCTGAGCACGGCTAGGTTCGTCTGTACTTTATCGCTGTACGATCCAGTTTCTAAGCAGGAGTTAACCGCAGAAGGTGCGGTCGAAGGTTGGATTACTTCAGAACCATCAGGTGCTGGCGGTTTCGGTTACGACCCGCTATTTTATCTGTCGGAACATGAAAAAACTATGGCCGAGCTTACGCTGGAAGAGAAGCAGCAGATTAGCCATCGAGGAACTGCACTGCGACTGCTGACGGCGAAGCTGGAGAAGAAACTGGCAGTTGATGGCGGCCTGTCGCAGGAATAGAGTTTTATATAAAAGTGGGGGTGTCCAAAAGCCGCGAAATGGCTGCTGGGCACCCCCGTTTTTTATTCCTTTCCCTTAAACAAAGCATCAAACTTCGTTCGATTCTAGCACATTTACCCGTATGAAGCGGCTACCCGGACACAGCTGACCTTAAACGCAGCTATATCCGATAATTGAGATTCTAATGGACCCCAACGTCGCTATGGGCACGAAAAACACCCCAAAAGAAGCATTTCATAAGGAATAGCAGCACTGGAGTCCGAAACACAGCTCCAAAGGCTTGAAATTTGTAAATAACGTCAACTGGGTCCGTAACGTAAGCCTCAGAGGCAGAAAATTACTCTGCACTGCTAATAGGAAGTCCTCTTTGTAATGGGACAATCTCCTTGTTGGAATCAAGGAGAGCACCGGATTATATCAACTTCCAAAGAGCAGGTGTGGAAGCTGGCTCCCACCCCAGAAGTGAAGTGTGAGGCTGCAAGCAGGTATACGTTTTTCCACTATAGGCAACGACATCACCTACTTTATAAGCAACTCCTGTTACCCAGCTAGACCCTCCCGAAGTAGGTGTAGCAGTCGGTAATGGAGTTTGCGTGGGTGTTACGGTTGCGGTGGGCGTTGGTGCCACCGTAGGCGCTGGAGTAACTGTTGCAGTAGGTGTCGGTGCCACCGTAGGTGTCAAAGTCGGTGTTACTGTTGGAGCTACAGTTGCCGTTGGTGTAGACGTTGCTGTTCCACACACGCTGATGTATTTCCAGACACCGTCCGGCCCGCTAAGATCGGGACGGTCTCCCTGTGTCCACCACTTGGCTTCATAGAGTGAGCCGCTGTAGGAAACGCGTTGTCCGCCAGTATATGCGGTTGCCGCATTCCAGGTCGCGGTCGAACATTGTCCCGGCGTAGGAGTAGGTGTTGGCGCTACAGTTGGCGTTGGCGTCACGGTTGCCGTCGGAGTCGGTGTAGCCGTTGGTGTTGGTGTAGTCGTCGGAGTCGGTGATGCAGACGGTGTTGGCGTTGGCGTAATGCCTCCATACAGTTTATCGTATTCCTGTTGGGACGAGTTTCCGTTCAGGGTGATTCGCTGTGGACCGCCTGAAAAATTCAGCTTCATCATACCCGGAATTTCAAGTGAAGCTCCATTCGCAATAGTTTGAGTAGCTGTACCTGTAATACGGTAGCGGTTGAAATCCCAGGCCGTGGAGATTTGCTCAACGCTACCTGCTCCCCATGCCGAGGTTAGGGTTGTAGTTGTTGGCAGGTCGAACTCCAGCTTCCAGCCACCGGGAATATCGGTACCGGTATTATTCGTTATTTTTAATGAATAGGTATAGTTCGGATGATCATAGGCGCCGCTGAAGCTGAGGTTGAAGTTTTTAGGTTCAGGCAACTGCGGCTTAGGAGCTCCGCCTGGCGGCGAGGCTGTCTTCAGCTGATCATAGGCAAAATCGGTCAGAGAATTGCCATACGTATAAGTGCCATCGCTTTGCTCAGAGTAATCGCCCGTTAGTTCCCAGAACATCATACCTCCCAAGCCTTTTTGCTTGATGTAATCCAGCTTGTAGCCAAGAGATTCCTTATCTTCATACGTAAGAAAAACCTTCTTGTCTGCGTTGAATAAATACGGTGTTTTGGTAACAGGATCGAAGTAGCGCTTATTTGCTGGATCTTTGAGCAGATTTAGTACATGCCAGATCGGATTTGCACCAGCAGGCTGCTCTGGTGCGGGATCATTCCAGATGCCGTATTGGCCATCTGCTCCCCCACCGGTTGTCGGAGCTGTGCCGTAAAGGCCGGTATTGTTGATGCCTCCATTTACATTTTTCCAGCCTCGTGAATAATAAGGAACTCCGATCACGATTTTTTCCGGAGGAAGCGTACCGAGATAGTATCGGACCGCCCAGTCGGTATTCAGAACCGGAGTGCCCAGCGCAGCAGTTTCAGTATCGCGGGAATCCGGGTACAATGCGGAATGCGGTCCTACATATCCATTCCACGCACCATGGAAATCATAGGTCATAAGGTTCGCCCAGTCTAAATACTGATTGGCTTCCCCAAGCTTCATGCCCCCAAGAATCCAGGAAGAGGCGGTGGCCGCAATAGTCAGGTCATATTTCTGATTGTCTTGTGAACCTGCCAGATCGAGCTTTTCGCGGAGTTTTTTCATAAGAAGAACGTAGTTGTTGTAATTAACTGTACGCAGCGGTTCTGCCACGGCAAAATCGTTAGGATTACCGGACTGCCCAGTGCCAGAAGGGTACTCCCAATCGATGTCTACTCCGTTGAACTGATAGGTACGCAGAAAATCCACAACACTATTGGCAAAAGCTTCTCGCCCGGCTTCCGAATTCGCCATGTTGAAGAACCCTCCGGAACCCGACCAGCCGCCAACAGAAATTAGGGTGCGGACATCAGGATAGAGCTGTTTGTACTTGACCAGCTGGTTAAAATGTCCCTTAAAAGGCAAGGTGGTCAGCTGACCGGGATAGTCTTTTTCGATTGCAGCTGTACGGTCCATGAGATCAATCTTGTTCGTTTGAGGATTTACCTTGGCGAAGGCGTAGTTAATATGGGTAATTTTATCCCACGGAATCTTGTCTGCGGTGTAAAATCCTTTGTTCTCCTGATCGCCCCACTCTGGGAAGTAAGCCACGATTTTGCGAGGATGATCAGCTGCTGGAGCGGGAGCGGAAGGTGTTGTTTCCGCGGCATGGGCCACTTGTAAAGATGCACCTGTCCCGGTGTAAAGTGGAACCAGAACGATTAGACTCATTAGCGCAGCAAGGTAACTTATGGATATTTTGCGCTTAGCACGTGCTTTTGCAATCATATTTAATATACCTCCAAAGGGGGATAATGTTATTTCGGGAACGAGGCTTCCTGCAAGTCTTTAATTGAGCTTCCATAGCGCAGGTGTGGTGGCTGGCTCCCAGCCTTGAAGTGAAGTGTGTGGCTGCAAGCAGGTATATGTTTTTCCGTTGTAAGCGACGACATCACCTGTTTTGTACGCAACGCCTGTTCCCCAGCTAGACCCTTCCGAAGTAGGTGTAGTGGTAGGCAAAGGAGTTTGTGTAGGTGCAATGGTTGCAGTTGGCGTTGGCACGACAGTAGGCGTAGGTGCAACGGTTGCGGTAGGCGTTGGTGCTACCGTAGGTGTTAAAGTTGGGGCCACAGTTGAAGTTGGTGTTGGTGTCGCTGTTCCGCATACGCTGATGAATTTCCAGACCCCATCAGTTCCGCTAAGATCAGGACGATCTCCTTGCGTCCACCACTTGGCTTCATAGACTGCGCCATTGTAGGAGACGCGCTGTCCGCCAGTATATACGGTTGTTGCACCCCAGCTCGCTGCCGAACATTCTCCCGGTGTAGGCGTTGGTGTTGGCGTCACGGTTGCAGTTGGTGTTGGTGTTGGTGTTGCAGTTGCAGTTGGTTTTGGAGTTGCAGTAGGTGTAGGTGATGTGGATGGTGTCGGTGTCGGCTGCACCACTCCGCCACCAAGATCGGCGTTTAGTTTATTGGTTAGTGTTTTGTTCCGGTCACCACTTGTTTCCCAGAACATAGCACCTGCAAGACCCTTGGACTTCAGGTAGCTGATCTTGTGGCCAAAGGATTCTACATCGTCATAGCTGATAAAGGTTTGATTTGTTGGATTATAGAGATAAGGCACTTTGGATGTATCATTCCAATAGCGGGTATAACCGTTTTTGTTGATATAGTTGGCTTCGAGATCATAGAAATCATAGCTGCCTTTTTCCCATGTACCCGTTGGTGAGATGCCAGCGGATACCTGATATTGGCCGTTTCCTGAAGCCGGAGCTCCGCCCCAACCACGACCGTAAAAAGCCATGCCAAGAACAAGCTTGTTCGCAGGTACACCATTCGCAAGATAGGAGGTTACCGCTTTATCGATGTTAAAATTTTGCGGTTCGGTTAAGCCCGAAGCGGAAGCTGCGGGATCATAGTACAACGGAGCATTATGTCCGGTGGTGGTGTTCCAGCTCCCATTAAAGTCATAGGTCATAATATTGATCCAGTCGACAACGGAAGCAATGCCGGCCAGATTATTATTGTTGATATACGTTGGGCCTGCCCCGGAAGCAATGGTCAGCAGATAGGTTTTTCCATCCGCCGCGCCGGCTGCATTTAGCTTTTCGCGAACTTTTTGCAGCAGCAGTACATAGTTTTCTTTATCTTCAGGACGGTAGCTATTGCCTGCAAGTCCGCCGCTGACTGGATATTCCCAGTCGAGATCCACGCCGTCCATCTTGTATTTTCGAATAAAATCAACCGCGGAATTGGCAAAAACCTCACGGGTCGCAGCTGTCGCAGCTACATCCGAGAAACGGTTCGACCAGGTCCAGCCCCCAACGGAGATTAGGGTCTTCAGGTTCGGGTTCTTTTCCTTCAGCTTCCATAGCTGCTTCAGGTTACCTTTGATGGGATCATCCCATTTGTCATCCCCGAAGCTTTTTCCAGTGTCAATCCACGGGTCACCAAGAACAATCGTACCGTTCGGAACGCTGATGGCTTGGCCTTGCTCATTCTGGCAAGACCAGGTCACCGGATTAGGGCCGGTGGGGTCGGGATTGCCATGGATGCCATTCCAACAAATATCCGCAAAAGCGTAGTTAATGACATTCATTTTGGTAGGATCGATATCAGTTACATTGTAAGCACGCCCGTAAGCGGCCCATGAGGCGTAATAACCAACCAGTTTGTAATCCTGTGCGGCGTTTGCTGTTTTGGGACTTCCGCCCAGGGTGGAAAAGAGTGTCAGAACAAGCGCGGCGATCATCGCAATTGCAAAGGTTTTGCGTGAAGCTTTTTTCGTGAAGATCATTGAATTTCTACCTCCTAGATTCAAAGTGTAGTTCGAAATTCTTTTCGGCAAGATGTCCTGACCTTCACCTCCCGTCGGTTGTAGTACACCATCACCCATGGCGTCCCTACTATTCTATTGAAGTTCAATTCATAGATTCAGCAGCAAAAAAGCAGCGGTCCAAATCAAGCCTCACCCAATCAGTAAGCGCTTTCTTTTGTGCTTTTTGTGTGCTGCTGTTTCATGGATTTTAAATGATGTAACATGCTGTGTATGGTTTGAATGAATAGAGGAGGATGTTTGGAAGTTGGATAATTAGGATGAATTAGATATAAATGGGTGATGGTAACTCTTATTCTCAAGCATAGCTTGCAATTGCGCTAGGGATAAAATCAGGTGATCTAGGGGGAGAATTTTCTAATTTATAGTGACTCGTCAAAAAGTGAACCCTTTTGGATTTGTATACTCGCCTTTTATCAAGAAACTCATGAAGAAACACATAACCACCGATGTAATGAATATAAATCATATACATGCCTGAAATATTTATTTGTGGAACTATGCAACGCATCGATGTTTCTTTTCGTTATAGTAGTATCATACGGAAGGTGGTGGGCTCACCGATGGTTGTGTGGGTGTTTTGGCTGATCGCAGCCGGTGTCCTGTTTGTTGTAGAGATGATGACGCTTACTTTTTATTTATTGTGGCTTAGTATTGGTGCTTTGGCCGCAGGTTTGGTGTCGCTGATTGTTCCCGAAGCCATTTTGTTTCAGGTGGTCCTTGGATCACTGGTCGCACTTGGTCTGACTATATTCTCGAAACCACTGGTTTCTAGATTTCGCCATTCACGTGGGTTCAAGGATACAGGTACAGAAATCATCGGTAGGCAAGGAGTAGTTGTTGAGCCGATAGAGCAGGGACGTTACGGGCAAGTGAAGGTAGGCGGAGATACGTGGAGCGCGAGCTCTGATCAGTCTCTGGGCAAGGATGAGGTTGTAAGAGTAGTGAAAAGAGGCACGACGATTATCGAAGTAGAACGATGGGGGGAAATGAACTAATGCAATGGGCAATTATCGCAATTATTATTGTAGTGGTCGTAGTTTTTGTGGCATTAACAGTCAAAATCGTACCACAGCAACGGGTAGGTGTAGTGGAAAGGCTCGGTAAATTTAATCGTCTGCTGACACCGGGGTTGAACATTCTGATTCCTGTAATTGATCAGGTGCGCACGTACCATGATTTACGGATTCAACAAGCGAATGTACCTCCGCAAACGGTAATTACAAAGGATAACGTGCAGGTGCAGATTGATACGATTATTTTCTACCAAGTGGTTGGACCAGAGGAAGCTACTTATGGTATTTCTGATTATGTGTATGGGGTAAGAAACATTTCCACGGCAACAATGCGGCAAATCATCGGTAAGCTGGAATTGGATGAGACCTTGTCTGGACGGGAAAAGATTTCGACGGATATCCGTCTCGCTCTCGATGAAGCTACTGAGAAGTGGGGCGTGCGGATCGAGCGTGTGGAAGTTATCGATATCAAACCGCCGTTGGATATTCAGGAAGCGATGGATAAGCAGATGAAAGCAGAGCGGAGCAAACGTGCCATTGTTTTGGAGGCGGAAGCTGCCAAGCAGGATATGATCCTACGCGCTGAAGGGGATAAACAGAGTAAGATTCTAAAAGCAGAAGGCGATAAAGAAGCGCGTATCCGTCAAGCAGAGGGTTCACGCCAGGCGCAGGAGCTGGAAGCACACGGTGAGGCTAAAGCGATTCAAGCCGTGGCAGAAGCAGAAAAATCACGCATTGAGCTGATTCGTTCGGCAGGTCTGGATGAGCATGTACTGGCTTATCGTTCCTTCGAGGCTCTGGCTGAGATTGCCAAAGGTCCTGCTAATAAAGTGTTCTTGCCAACTAGCGCTGTTGAAACACTGGGAAGTCTTGGAGCGATTGCGGAAGTCTTCAAAGCGAGCAAGGACAGTAAATAGATTTTACAATTCGGGCTTATTCCGTTAAAGTAAAAAGCAAAAACAACCTTATGCATATGAAGCTATTGTTGTTCATGCTAACTTTGAAGGAGAGAAGCTACTGTGACGCAAAAAGAAATTTCACCGCTAGTTGAACTGCTTGGATTACAGCCTCACGTTGAGGGTGGTTGGTACAAAAGACTTTGGAATTCGGAATTTGAAATTTCGCAGGAAGTGTTAGGCGATAGCTATTCTGGATCACGTCATTCGGCATCTTCAATTTATTTTCTGCTTCACGAAGGCGAACAATCTGATTGGCATACTGTATTGTCCGATGAAGTTTGGTTGTGGCATTCCGGTAGTCCAATTGTACTTAGTCTCGGAGGCAATGGAGATAAGCCTGAGGATGTACAGGAAGTTATTCTCGGTCTCGATATTGCTGCAGGCCAGCAGCCACAAGTGGTTGTTCCAGCGGGAGTATGGCAGGCCGCGCGTTCATTAGGCAAAGAGCCGACGCTGGTATCCTGTATTGTTTCTCCTGAATTCCATTTTGATGATTTCAAACTAATTGAGAAATAAAGAAGAGCGGGGGCGCTTACGCCTCCGTTTTTTTATAAGGATTTGGGGAATGATGAAGCCATCTGCTATACTTTTTATGGTAGCGTTTGCTTCTTAAGTGGGTAAATAGGTTAAGTATGTTTAACGAAATAACAATAAGCTTGGAGGGTTAAGCGATGAGTGAATTGAATGCACCGTTCTCGGGTGGTCCTACTTTAAATGACGGGGTGACCATGCCGTGGCTGGGTCTTGGCGTGTATAAGACTAAAGATGGCGAAGAGGTTATTCATGCGGTCAAAACCGCAGTGGAATTAGGATATCGCAGTATTGATACGGCAGCCGGATACAATAACGAAGAAGGCGTAGGACAAGCTATTCGTGATTGTGGAGTGGCCCGTGATGAGCTGTTTATTACGACTAAAGTACGAAATCCTGATCAAGGTTATGAGTCTACGCTAAAAGCGTTCGAGGATAGCCGGCGCAAGCTGGGACTGGACTATCTGGATCTGTATCTCATACACTGGCCGGTGGCAGGAAAATATCGTGAGACATGGAAGGCCTTAATTCATCTGCAAAAAGAGGGCCTCATCAAATCTATCGGCGTGAGCAATTTTCAGGTTCATCATCTGAAAGAGATCATCGAGGATACCGGAGTGGTGCCAGTGGTGAATCAGGTGGAATTCCATCCGCTATTGACTCAGCGCGAGCTGCTGAAATATGCCAATGAACAGAGCATTCAGCTTGAAGCATGGAGTCCATTAATGCAAGGGAATCTTGATCTACCGCTCTTAAACGAGCTGGCTGAGAAGTATGGCAAGACCCCTGCTCAAATTGTACTTCGCTGGGATTTGCAGCAAGGTGTCATTACTATTCCTAAATCCGTACATGCGGATCGAATCAAGGAGAATGCGGGATTCTTTGACTTTACGCTTAGTGATGAGGATGTCAAAGCTATCGAGGGCTTGAACAAAGACCATCGATTTGGCCCGGACCCGGACAACTTTAACTTTTAAAGATCATTTAGATAAGATTGTAGAGTAATTATTGCAAATACAAGCCAAACAGCAAGCCACCGGATATGGGGACTTGCTGTTTGGCTTGTCGATTACCTCAGTTCTCTACGCGCTTATTGGATGGAGACGTTATATTTACGCAGCCAGAGATCCACTTGGGCGAGGTAAGCAAACAGCTGAGGACCGGACATGAGCTGGCCGAACCAAGGCAGATTGGTTGAGGATTCCGGGGAAGCGGCGATCTCACGGATTTTGGCAGCATCAATTAACGGAAGTAGGGGGGAAGTGGAGTCATCCAGAATGTTTAATACCTGAGTTCGTACCGCATTTAAATAGGCAGGGTTATGAGTTTTGGGGTAAGGGCTTTTTTTGCGGTAGAGCACATCGTCTGGAAGAATGCCTTCAAGAGATTTACGCAAAATCCCTTTTTCACGGCCCCCCAGATTCTTGATTTCCCACGGAATATTAAATACATATTGAACGAGTCGGTGATCACAATATGGAACACGTACCTCTAGCCCCGCGCCCATGCTCATCCGGTCTTTACGGTCTAGCAGAGTAGGCATGAAGCGGGTGATATTCAGATAGGACATGACGCGCATTTGTGCTTGTTTTCCCGTTTCTCCATCCAACTTCGGAACTTCAGCCACCGCATCGCTATATCTGTCACCCAAATATTCCAGTGGACGAATCCACTCGTTAATTTCTGGGGAAAGTAGACTTGCACGCATTTTCGGAGCAACTGACCAAGGAAAAGTGCCTGAGGAGAGCATTTCCTCACGGTGGAACCAAGGGTATCCGCCAAAAATCTCATCCGCAGCTTCACCGGAAATAGCTACTGTCGCGTTCTTTTTAATCTCCCGGCAAAATAAGTACAACGAAGAGTCCACATCGGTCATCCCTGGTAAATCCCTAGTGTACAAAGCATTATCCAGCGCTTCTACAAGCTCCGGGGTATCGAACGAGATGTAGTGGTGGTTTGTATTCAATTCATCGACCATTCGTTTAATCCACGGCCCATCTGCTCCCGGCTGGAAAGTATGACTTTTGAAATGTTTGTCGTTATCTACATAGTCTACGGAATAAGTATCCACTTGTCCCTGACCATTCCGGTTGTAGTAATCCACTGCAAGTGCCGTCAGCGCACTGGAATCCAGCCCTCCCGACAAAAGAGAGCAAACAGGGACGTCTGAGACCAGTTGGCGTTCGAGTGTATCTTGGAGCAGTTCACGCACCTTAGCGGCTGTCTCTGCTTCATTGTCAGTATGCTTTGTGCTCTCCAGCTTCCAATAGGCATAACTGCGCAGACCTTCACGGCTATAGATCATAGCATGACCTGGACGAAGCTCTTGCATATCCTTATAAATACCATGACCCGGTGTACGCGCTGGACCGATGATGAAGATTTCTGCGAGACCTTCCGGACCCACGACTGGTTGAACCTTAGGATGCTGCAGTAACGCTTTAGGCTCTGAGCCAAAAACCAGGACATCATCAACCTTGCTGTAGAACAGAGGTTTCACACCTAAACGGTCACGTGCAAAAAAGACTTGGTCCCGAAGACCGTCCCATACTGCAAAAGCAAAGATTCCATTGAGTTTTTCTGCGCAATCCGGCCCCCATTCGATATAGGAATGCAGCAGCACTTCTGTATCGCACTGGGTGCGGAATTGATGCCCTCGCTGCTTAAGTTCCTGTTTGAGTTCGAGGGCGTTATATAATTCGCCGTTGTAAACAATCGCGTATACCTGTTCCTCATGGCGGGTGATCATGGGCTGGGCACCGTTCTCCGGATCGATAACGCTAAGTCTGCGGTGACCGAAAGCACAGGGGCCTGAGATCCAGGTTCCGGCTGCATCGGGGCCGCGGTTTGCTAAAGTTTCAGTCATTTTGACCAGCAGCTGCGAGTGCTGAGTGAGATCTCCGCGCCACTGGATAAATCCGGTTATTCCGCACATGATGGTTCATCCTCTCTTTTGTGCGATTGTTGTCCTTACTTTTTTGCCAAGTAATACAGATATATGCCGAAGGAAGGCATAAAATGTATGTCCTTATCCGAACACTAGGGGAGAGGGGAATTTGCCAGGAGGGAAGGATGACAGGTGTATTATATTAAAGACGCCAAAATTCGCAGAATGATGGAGTACGATGGTGCGCCTTGTGCAGAAGTGGGTGTTTTGCCGGGTGCTGTTAGTGATTCTGCGCTTTTGGTGTATATCGTTGAGGATCGGCGTGAAGAAGGATATGAGATTGTCCGTATTCTGACTAATGATGCTGATACCTCTACCGATTGGTTTGATAACAATATGCATGACGCTTTTCAAGATGTGACCTCGAGTGCATTTACAGGCAGTAACTTCATGTCGCCAGAAGATGAGCATTCCAAGTTTCAACGAGAATTACTCACTTTTGGGGATTTAAAAAAGCAGCTGGAGAAGCGTTTTCGAAAGCTGGAGTAAATATCGAAGGTTGTAAAATGCACACTGGAATCGCTGAAAAGGACGGCAGAAATGCCGTTTTTTTCATTTCCTGTGGTTACGCTGATGTGTGAAAAAGCTGCACCGGAAACACTATTATTATTTTTCTAAGTTGTTTTGACTTGAAAAATCCGCTGAATAAGGTATAATAAATATCGTTGCGTCAATACATAATATTTATTTCTTATATGTCCCGGTAGCTCAGCTGGATAGAGCATGCGCCTTCTAAGCGCACGGTCAGGGGTTCGAATCCCTTCCGGGACGTCAATTAACAGCCTTCCTTCGGGAAGGCTGTTTTTGCGTGCGCGAGTTTTAGTTCGAGTCACACACGGGGTACCTTTGTCTTCCTTCTTGATCTAAACCTCGAAATTCGAGTCATCGTTGAACATTAAACTTCGAACGACTAGATTATATTTGCACATACGTAGCAGCTATCGGACCCAGATGACCTTAAATGCTGAAAAGTGCCACATTTGCAATGTTATCGGACTCCATCGTCGCTATTGGTACCAAACGTGCCCCAAAAGAGCCGCTTTCTCAGGAATAGCTGCACTGGAGTCCGAAACGTTGCTCAAAAGGCGATAAATGAGCAAATAGCGTCACCTGAGTCCGCGAGCCTCCTCAGTCTGAGTAATACTGGTTACTTGGTGTGTTGAGTTATTTGTAGGCGGTGGGGACTTACGGTTTGAGCATTTATTGGTGTGAACGCTTTGGCGTGTTTAGTTACTTATCATCGTTGAACATTAAACTTCGAACGACTAGATCACATTTGTACATACGCAGCAGCTATCGGACCCAGATGACCTTAAATGCTGAAAAGCGCCACATTTGCGATGTTATCGGACTCCATCGTCGTTATTGATGCCAAACGTGCCCCAAAAGAGCTACTTTCTCAGCAATAGCTGCACTAGAGTCCGAAACGTTGCTCAAAGGGCGATAAATGAGCTAATAACGTCACCTGAGTCCGCAAGCCTTCTCGGTCTGAGTAATGCTGGTTACTTGGCGTTGTTGGGTTGCTCATAGGCGGTGGGACTTACGGTTTGCGCATCTATTGGTGTGAACTTTTGGGCGTGTTTAGCTACTAATCATCGTTGAACATTAAACTTCGAGCCTCTAGACCACATTTTCACCTACGCAGCAGCTATCGGATCCAGAGGACCTTAAATGCTGAAAATTGCGGGATTTTCGATGTTATCGGACTCCATCGTCGCTATTGATGCCAAACGTGCCCCAAAAGAGCCGCTTTCACAGGAATAGCTGCACTGGAGTCCGAAACGTTGCTCAAAAGGCGATAAATGAGCAAATAGCGTCATCTGAGTCCGCAAGCCTCCTCAGCCTCAGACAGTAATGGTTACTTGGTGTGAGGAGTTACTTATTTTGCACCTACGCAGCAGCTATCGGACCCAGAGGACCTTAAAAGCTGAAAATTGCGGAAATTTCGATGTCATCGGACTCCATCGACGCTATTGATGCCAAACGTGCCCCAAAAGAGCCGTTTTCTCAGGAATAGCTGCGCTGGAGTCCGAAACGTTGCTCAAAAGGCGATAAATGAGCAAATAAGGTCATCTGAGTCCGCGAGCCTCCTCAGCAACAGAAAGTGCTGGTTACTTGGTGTGAGGAGTTACTTATTTTGCACCTACGCAGCAGTTATCGGACCCAGAGGACCTTAAATGCTGAAAAGTGCCACATTTGCGATGTGATCGGACTCCATCGTCGCTATTGGTGCCAAACGTGCCCCAAATGAGCCGATTTCTCAGGAATAGCTGCACTGGAGTCCGAAAGGTTGCTCGTAAGGCGATAAAAGAGTAAATAACGTCACCTGAGTCCGCAAGCCTCCTCAGCCTCAGACAGTGCTGGTTACTTGGCGGTGTTAAGTACTAATCGCGGAAGAATGTTAATTACCCATTATGCGCACGCTAACCTCAAGCCATAAAAAAGACCGCTCCTAAAGAAGCGGCCAGATTTCCTCCCAGACGGTGTCCAGGATTCCCTGCATGTTATCTTCCATGCTGTTTATTGCAATGACTGCTTGAGCATCCGGCACCACAAGACAGAATTGTCCATGAGCGCCATCGGCACGGTAAGCGTCGTGGGAGCAGAGCCAGAATTGGCAGCCGTATCCTTCTCCCCAGTCGCCGTTTCCATCATTGTCGATCTGTTTTTGTGTAACAAAATCGATCCATGCTGCGGGGATCAGTTGCTGGCCCTGCCACTTTCCTTGCTGTAAAAGCAGCTGTCCAAACCGGCTTAACTCTTCCGTGTTAATCTGAAGTCCGGCACAGCCAAGGGTTACCCCTTGAGGTGTTGTTTCCCAATCGACATTGTTTATGCCCAGAGGTGCAAACAAACGAGGTACCAGATAATCCTTTACGGTTTGCCCGACGCGGGCTTGCACCATTGCAGAGATCATAATGGTATCTCCGCTGCTGTATGTAAATTTCTCTCCGGGAGCTCTGTTTAAAGTCAGAGACAAATAATGCTGCACCCAATTTTTATCCTTCAAGGCTAATCTCTCTTCAGCCCAAAATGGAGGGGAGTCGTGCCCTGTACTCATTCGCAGCAAATCGAACAAAGTTATATCTCCGGGCTGCATGGAAGGAAGTGTTGGTTTAAGAGGAGAGGCATACTCCGGAAAAACATCTCTAAGCGTTGTTTCCAGTGCCAGCTTCCCTTCATCAATGGCAAGACCTACTGCCATACAAGTAAAAGACTTGCTGACGGAATGCTGCAAGCGCCGAATATCCTCCGTGAGATCCAGTTTTCCCACAAGGTGTCCGTTTTGAAGCACACGAACATTGAAGATATTCAGGTTTCGTTCACGAGCCTTAGCTGCGAATGGAGCCATGTTCAACATAAAAAGAGTCCTTCTTTCTCTTGATATTCCTAGCTAGGATAGCGAAGTGACAAAAAGAAAAACTAGAAAAATGAGTGGAAACGTTTTCTGTTATTGCGATGAAAATCGCTAAATTGATGGTATTCCATTCTTATTTCAAAGTCAATAAAGCAAGAAAAACTATTGTTTGATATATAAATACCTTTTATTTCTAATTTATTGATTAAGTAACTATAGACTTATTGTAATTTTAACCAAATAAAAAGTGATGAATCACAATTTTTTTTGTGTTTTTAGTTGACTTATAAAAATTACCTGTTCATAATGGACGAAGTAAACGAAAAAAACGCGCTAAGGACTCAAAATGATGTCGTGGGAAACGTTTCCCATCATTTCATGCGTTTCCACAACCTGATTTTCATCGGGTGAAGGGGGGACTCATCATAGGAGTGGAGCAAGGTAAATATGAATATCAAAGATATTGCAAGGCTATCAGGCGTGGGTATCGCCACAGTCTCCAGAGTAATCAATAATAGCGGTGTTGTAAGCGATACAACTAGAGCTAAAGTAATGGCGGTTGTTAGAGAACATAACTATATTCCAAACGGTAATGCGAGCAACTTGAAAAAAACGCGATCCAATACCATAGCGCTAATGGTAAAAGGGATCTCAAACCCGTTTTTTGCCGACATGATCAAGGAAGTTGAACGCCAGGTGAACCTGCGGGGATGTCCGCTAATGATCCAGCATGTAGAAGATGGAGTAGACGAGATCGATATCGCTCTACAGCTTGTAAAAGAAAAAAATCTATATGGCATAATTTTTATGGGCGGAACGTATGATCACTCCGAAGATAAATTCAAACAATTAAAAATTCCATTTGTTCTGACTACCATCACGACTACAAAAGAAGTCGATCCTGCTGTTTTTTCAAGCGTGATCATTGATGATCTTCAGGAATCTTATAAGGCTGTCAGCTATTTAATCTCATTAGGACATCGCAATATCTGTTTTTTGGCCAGATTTCCTCTGGTGCAAAATACAACAGGCAATCGGCGGCTTATGGGATATATCAAAGCGCTTGAGGAGCATGGAATTGAGTACGACCCTTCAATGGTAGAGGATTGTGAATATAGTCCCAGCTCTGGCTTTACAGCTACCAAACGTCTGCTCAATAAGAAAAAAGATATCACTGCTGTTTTTGCTGCATCAGATACGATTGCCATTGGGGCGGCTAAGGCGTTATTGTCCTTGGGCTTATCAATTCCAAATGATGTTTCGATTATCGGATTCGACGGGATTGAAATGGCAGAATATTATCATCCATCTCTGGATACGATCAGCCAACCCGGAGTGGATATGGCGAAGGCCAGTGTTGAAATTTTGTTTGACCTGATCACAGGTGATTCGCAAAACAAACATATGGTATTCGAATCCGTACTGGTTAAGCGGGGATCTTGCAAGAAAATAAACAAATGAATAAGAACGAAAAGGAGATAACTCATGGCATTATTAACAGTTGAGACAGGCTCTCCTACCTTGAGAATGACAACGACCATCAGTATTATCTCCCCCGTCGATTCAGGCAACATGTCTGGAGGAACGCTCTACCTGCTGCATGGTGCTGGTGATAACGCCAGTACTTGGCACAGGATGACTACTATTGAGCAGTATGCAAGTCAATATGGTTGCACAGTCATAATGCCCCAAGTAAACAGGAGCTATTATACAGACATGGAGTACGGACTGGATTACTTCCACTATGTGACCCATGAGCTTCCCGAGCTTTGTGGCCGAATGATGAGGTTGGATGATAATCCGCAGAAGACGTATATCGCTGGTTTATCGATGGGCGGGTATGGCGCTCTGAAATGTGGACTTACCTATCCCGAGCGTTACAGCAAAGTGGTTTCGTTATCAGGAGTTACCGATCTCCAGAAACGATTAAACGATCCGCAAATGTCCAAGGACATGGCGAGGGAGATGGCGGGTACTTTTGGAAAACGCTTACAAATTAAGCCGGATCAGGATCTGTTCGCTTTAGCCGCTAAATTGGTCGACGATCGACGTAACCTGCCTTCGATTCTGACTTGCTGTGGTTCGGAAGATCCGTTTGTGGAGATGAATCGGGAATTCGCAGCTTACCTGGAGACGACCCCTTATGAATTTCAGTATGTTGAGACCCCTGGAACTCATGAATGGCGATTCTGGGAGGAACATCTGAAGACAACCTTTGATTTCTTGTACAACTAAAAGACATAAGCAGAGTGAGGAGATGCAAATTGAAATCCGAAGTTGCAATACCGGCTAAAAAAATGAACGACAGCAGATTCCAACTGTTCCTAAGAGAAGTCTGGAAGAACAGAATGGTCTATACTCTGGTGCTTCCTGGACTAGTGTGGCTTTTCCTATTCGCTTATCTGCCGATGGGTGGCCTATCTCTGGCTTTTAAAGATTTTAAAGCGAATTTAGGAATTTGGGGCAGCCCATGGAGCGGATTCGAGAATTTCACCTATGTGTTCCGTGACCCGGCTTTTATTGATGCCGTATGGAGAACGTTAACCATTAACATCGGCAAGCTGATTATTCAGTTCCCTTTTCCAATCATATTGGCCTTGCTGCTGAATGAACTGCGCATGAATCGTTACAAAAAAGCTTTACAGACGGTGTTCACATTTCCGAACTTTCTGTCATGGATCGTAGTATCCGGGGTTGTTATCAATGTGCTTTCCTATGATGGACTGGTCAACAGCCTCATTCAAATGTTTGGCGGGACAGGCATTAACTTCCTGGGTTCTGAAAAAATGTTCGTTCCAATGTTGTATCTTACGGATATCTGGAAATCAGCAGGTTGGGGAGCCATTATTTTTATGGCCGCTATTTCTGGTATTGATACAGACCAATATGAATCCGCACAGATTGATGGTGCTACACGCTTGCAGCAAATGTTCCGCATTACTCTGCCTAACATTCTTCCGACGATTACGATTATGTTTATCCTTTCCGTCGGTGGCCTGATGTCATCTGGATTTGACCAAATCTTTAACTTGAGCAACGCTGCAACGAAAAACGTCTCGGAAGTACTAGATGTGTATATCTACCGAATCACGTTCCAGTCCTCAACAGACTTTTCATTCTCCACTGCAGTCAGTTTGTTCCGTTCACTTGTTAATATGATTCTGCTGATTCTGGCAGATAGAGCTGCCAAACTTATGGGCGGAGACGGTTTATTCCGGTAAGAAAGGAGTGCAAATGTATGAGTAAAAAAAAGCTGACCATTATGCAAGACCATAAAAAAATGACCTTTATGGATTATGTGATTTTCATAATTCTGAGTGTGGGCGCTTTGGCCATTCTTATTCCATTCTGGAATGTCATTATGATTTCTTTTTCTACGCAAAAAGAATACGCTGATAACCCTATGATGTTATTTCCGAAGAACCCAACACTGGAATCCTATCGGGCACTCTTTGCTGATGGGCGGATCGGGACAGGGTATTGGAATACCTTTAAGATCTTAATCTTAGGACTCCCGCTTAGCTTGTTCTTAACGACAAGTATGGCTTACGGCCTTAGCCGCAATAAATTCCCGGGTAAAAAGCTGATTTTTATGCTTGTCCTCTTCACAATGATTTTTAATGGCGGGATTGTACCTTTGTACCTGGTGATGAAGGATCTGCATCTGACAGGCAACCTTTGGTCAGTTATTCTGGCTGGAAGCTTCAGTGCGTTTAACCTGATTCTGATGTCGAACTATTTTAGCAGTCTGCCTGAGTCCCTGATGGAATCTGCGCGACTTGATGGTGCTGGGGAATGGAGAATCCTGTTCTCTGTAGTCCTGCCATTATCTGCTCCAATCGTAGCTACCATCACATTGTTCTACGGAGTAGCCTTCTGGAATGGATGGTATGACGCCATGATCTTCCTGCGGAAAGCGGATCAGATGCCACTGCAGAACGTGTTGCGATCTATCATTATGGAAGCCCAAGTGAATGCATCGAATGCCACAAGTGTTGACGCAGTGGGTAAGCAATCATTCTCTATGGGTATGAAAATGGCGGCAGTATTCGTTACCATGGTTCCTATTATGTGTTTCTTCCCAATGCTCCAAAAGCACTTTGCCAAAGGGGTACTTACAGGGGCTATCAAGACCTAGTGGTTTATGATTTATCCATATAAAAGAGGGTCAGTCACACAATTTAAGGAGGACAAAATGAATATTTTAAAAAGAAAATCTGTAAAGTCAATCCTTGCCGGTGTTTTATGTCTTACTCCAATCATGTTGGCAGCATGCTCAAGCTCAGACAACAATGCTAATAGCGGAAATTCAGGCAATCCAACAGATGGATATAAAGATGAGTTGAAGATTTCGTTAGCCAGTACCATTAAGACAACAGAATCTGATTTTGATAACGTGTATCATAAATATTTTACGGATAAGTTCAATATTAAATGGGATTACAACTATATTGAATGGGATTCATGGGCTGAGAAGCTGCGCCTGTGGATTAACTCTGGTGATCTTCCTGACGTAGCAAGCTGGAACTATGTTCACGGTGATGCGCTTAATTACATTGATCAAGGGCTGCTGTACAAGCTGCCAGATGACTGGAAAGAACGCTGGCCGAATGTGGCAGCCGCTTATAAGCTGACAGGACTTGGCGATGAATTGGAGAAAGCGGTAGGTGGCACTTATGTTCTGCCAAGACCGGTATACTTTGAGAACAAGCCGGCAGATCCGCTCATTAACCAAATCGGAGTAATTGCTCTCCGTTCTGACTGGGCTAAAGCCGTTGGTTTTGAATTGAAGGATGCCTACACTACTACAGAACTGATGGAATTTGCTAGATTGCTTAAAGAGAAGGACCCTGGCAAGGTAGGAGATAAACTCATTCCTATTTCTTATGACATCAACGATGCTTTGACTAATATTGTAATGGCTAATAGCGTGCACTCCAGAGTAGAGTCAGCATTCTATAAAGATGCAGATGGCAAATACCAATGGGGTCCAGCCAACGATGAAACGTTAGCGGCACTGAAAGAACTTCAAACTACTTATAAAGAAGGATTACTGCACCCTGAGTTTTATACTTGGAAAAATGGCGAATCTGGCCAAAAGTTCACAGTTAACGGTGTTTCCGGTATTACGAGTCTAGGTGGTTTGGCTTCTTACAGAAAAGACATGGATGTTAAAATGAAAGATAACCTAGGTGTAAATAGTGATGACCTAGTGCACACAGCTATTGTACTTGGCGATGACGGTAAATATCGTAACCTTGATCAAGTTAACTTCTGGTCTGCTGTAATCTTCTCGCCAGATATTAGCAAAGAGAAATTTGAACGGATTATGGACTTCATGGAATATACAACAAGTAAAGAAGGTCAATTGACCGTTAACTTGGGCTTTGAAGGAACAGATTGGAAAAAAGGCGAAAATGGCGAATTAATCAGCCTGCTCCCTGAAGGAACAACATTGGATAAGAAATATCCGAACCGTTTTGAAGGACTGTATGTCTTGGCGGATGACTTTAGTGTCGTGAACCCTGCGATCAAAAAAGAATATCGCGATCGTTCTGTAGAACTGTTCAAGGAAAAAGCTGAGCTTGCGTTAAAAGACAAAGCAACGGCTGAATATGACTGGGATTACCAGTTGTATGATTCCAAGGCTAAAAATCAGGCTTCCTTTGACTATGCTACAGAATACACTAACCTGATTTTGAAACCAGGCGATCTAGAGACGAACTGGAAAGAATGGGTTAAGAGCAAACAATCCCTCGTTCAGCCGGTTCTAGATGAACTAAACAATCTAAAAAAATAGCTTTCGCCCTATGCATGTAGGAATGAACCTACAGGACCCGCGTGCAATTCTTGCACACGGGTTTTTCCATTCATAGGCATCGGCAGAATTGAACAATGGAGGATTTGAAATGAATGAGCAGCAACTGACTACCTTGTTGAACCAGATGACGCTTGAAGAAAAGATTGCACAATTGCAGCAGCTAGCCGCTAATTTCTATGAAGGGGCAGAGGATGGAGGACAAATCACTGGCCCTATGGCATCCATGGGAATTACGGACCACATGATCGAGAGCAGCGGCTCTGTACTTGGTCTATCAGGTGCAGCGCAAGTCATTGCGGTTCAGGAAGCCCATTTACGCAAAAATAGATTGGGCATTCCCTTGCTGATGATGGCGGATATTGTGCATGGCTTCAAGACGATTTTTCCGGTCCCGCTGGCAATTGGCTGCTCTTGGGATATGGATCGCGCAGAGCTGAGCGCCGAGATTGCGGCTAAAGAAGCGGCAGTCTCCGGTGTGCACGTTACTTATGCGCCAATGGCGGATCTTGTACGGGACCCGCGTTGGGGAAGAGTAATGGAATCTACAGGAGAAGATCCATATTTGAATGGTAGGTTTGCCCGTGCGTTTGTGCGCGGATTTCAAGGAAGCGACTTGACTGGTGATGTAGATCGTCTGGCGGCTTGTATTAAGCACTTTGCTGCCTATGGTCTATCCGAAGGCGGTCGTGATTATAATACGGTGGATTTATCGGAACGGCAGCTGCGTGAATATTATCTGCCGGCCTATCGTGCAGCACTGGATGAAGGTGCAGAAATGGTCATGACTTCATTTAATACGATTGATGGGATTCCGATAAGCGGCAACGTCAAGCTGCTTCGCCAGCTGCTTCGTGAAGAATGGGGATTTGATGGCGTATTGATTTCGGATTGGGGTGCAGTGAAGGAACTGATCCCACATGGTGTCGCTGAGGATGAGGCTGAGGCAGCACTTAAAGCCATCAAAGCTGGTGTAGACATCGAGATGATGACGGCTTGTTACGTTCATCAGCTTCCGGCGCTTGTTGCAGATGGACAAGTAGATGAAAAGATTATTGATGAAGCTGTGCTTCGTATTTTGAAATTGAAGCAAAGATTGGGCTTGTTCGAGCATCCGTTCCGCGGAGCTGACGTCGAGAAAGAGCGTGAGGTAATTTTCTGTGAAGATCATCGAAATGCGGCGCGTGAGTTGGCGGTTAAATCCTGCGTACTGCTCAAGAATGATCAGGTTCTGCCGCTTGCTGCAGAGCAACGGATTGCGCTAATTGGACCGTTTGCTACTAGCGGAGATATTCTTGGACCGTGGTCGTGGTTGGGTTCAACGGAAGAGGCAAGCCGTCTTGCACCGGCACTTCAAGCTCGGGCAGGTGCGGGTAAGATTACTGTTGCAGAAGGTTCTGGAGTCGATAGCTTTACAGAGGAACAGTGGCTGGAGGCGGAAGCGGCTGCTAAGCAAGCTGATGTGATTGTACTGGCGCTTGGTGAACATTCAGAGATGAGTGGAGAAGCGGGCAGCCGTTCAGATATCCGTTTGCCGGAAGCGCAGCTTGAGCTTTTACAACGTCTGAAACAGCTGAATAAGCCTATCGTGGTGGTGTTGTTTAATGGACGTCCACTAGACTTGGCCGGTGTGTACGAGCATGCAGATGCCATTCTGGAAGCCTGGTTCCCGGGCAGTGAAGGCGGAGCAGCGATTGCTAGTCTACTTTATGGAGATGAGAATCCTTCAGGAAGATTAACGATGTCTTTCCCGGTATCCGTTGGGCAGATTCCAGTCTATTACAATCATTTCAACACTGGACGCCCATTACATGCTCCGGGTGCCGACAAACGTTATGTCTCGCAATATCTGGATATTCCTAATGAGCCGCTTTTGCCATTTGGTTTTGGATTGAGCTATACGACATTTAGCTATAGTGAACCAATTCTGTCCGGTGAAATCATGACTGAAAATCAGCCTATTGAAATTAAAGTTACGGTGACCAATACTGGAGAAGTAGATGGGGAAGAGGTAGTGCAGCTGTATATCCGAGACATTTCCGGAGAGGTCGTCAGACCGATGAAGGAACTGAAGGATTTTGCCAAGATCAACCTCTCACCAGGGGAAAGTCGTGAAGTGACCTTTACCCTTACCGAACAGCAGCTTCGTTACTATCATAGCGATCTAAGCTTTAGCAGCGATCCGGGACGATTTAAATTATTCGTCGGTTCGAACAGCAATGAGGTTAAAGAACGGGATTTTTGCTTAACATTAGCATAAGTAGAATATATACGGCAGTAACGCCGTAATGGAGGAAGTGTATAATATGACTACTAATTTGAATACTAACATCCGTTTAAACGCCGGGGATCTATCCTTCACTTTTACAAACAGCGGGGACTTGTTCCAAGTCCTCTACGAACGGACAATGATCAATCAATTGCTGCCAAGCATTGTGGATGGTTCATTATCCAATCTATATTTGCGAGTGCACAATGATGGAAACATTCAAGCCATTCCTTTGCTTGGCATTCATTCTTCAAGCACTGTACGTAAGGCTGGAAACCGTTTGGTTTGGGAAGGTACTGCGGAAAATATAGAATATCAAGTTATTTTCACTCCTACTGCAGGAGGAGCTTGGTTCTGGGATGTGAAGCTTACTGGACAAAATGCAGAGGTAGATCTTGTGTACGGACAGGATGTAGGGATTGCTGATATCGCCGCTGTCCGCAGTAATGAAGCTTACCTGTCACAGTATATCGATCATGCAGTATTTGAGGATCAATCCAACGGGTACGTTGTTTGCTCTAGACAGAATCAGCCGCAGGGCGGGAAATTCCCATATCTGCAACAGGGTTCACTTACCAAGGCAACAAGCTTCTCAACAGACGGTTTTCAATTCTTTGGACTGTCCTATAAAGAAACCAACCAACCAGAGAGCCTGGGTCGTGAGCAATTAAGTAATGAGATCTATCAATATGAATTCGCATATACTGCGCTGCAATCGGAACGGGTGAAGCTGAGTGGTGAAACACGGTTTGTGTTCTACGGATTGTTTAAGCAAGATCATCCAGAAGCGATCACTGCGTTAGAATTTGCTAATGATATTGCTGCGGCTTGGGATGCTGTTAAAGATTTACCTTTAGAAGCTGAAGCAGCACTTGAACGTTCTTTCTTCTCGAAGGAGCTGGGAGCACCGCTGGCTGCAGATTCGCTGACAGAGAAAGAGATCGAGGTCTTGTTTCCGGTTCGTTATCAGGAGGAGAGAGAAGGAGACACACTACTTTCCTTTTTCACGGAGAATTATGAGCACGTAGTATTAAAAGAGAAAGAAATGCGCGTAGAACGGCCACACGGCCATATCCTGATGAGTGGGGATAACGCTCGACTTAATGATAAGGTCATCACAACAACTTCTTATATGTACGGGATCTTTAACTCCCAAGTGGTAATTGGAAATACCAATTTCAACAAGCTAATGTCCAATCCAAGAAATGCGCTTAACATTCCAAAAGCTTCAGGACAACGCATTTATGTAGAGTGGAACGGTGAATATCGTTTGCTGACCATGCCTTCTCTATTTGAGGTTGGTTTCAACTATGCTCGTTGGTATTACAGAACAGATGGTGAATGCTTCATTATTACGAACTACACCACCGAAGATTCGCCAGAGATATTCCTGAATGTGCGTTCGGAAAGCGGACGAGCTTATCGTTATTTAGTCACTAATCAAATCACCATGAACGTTAATGAATACGAGCTTCCATATCAATCCAAGCAAGAAGGTGGAGCCGTAATCTTCTCGGCTGACAGAAGTGCACTAAGTGCTGGTGAATATCCTGACTTACAGTATAAATTACAGGTGCAGGGTGCGGAGTTAACTCTGCAGGATGAAGGTAGACTTGTCTCTCCTGTTCAACCAACTGAAGCACCGTTAGCAGTACTGGAGCTGTCTGCCAGCAGTGAATGGACCTTGAATATTCAAGGCCTTCTGGATGGTAAGTCACTTGCTCCAAGAAATCGTTCAGCTGAGGAAGAGATTTCTGCTTATCGCGCATTTTATGCTGGTGTGATGAATGGCTTCCGCCTGACGCTTGGGGACGGAACAGAGGGTGAACTGTTTAAAGTTAACGCTCTGACTTGGTGGTACACACATAACATGCTGGTTCACTATTCGGTTCCACATGGTTTAGAGCAATATGGTGGCGCTGCTTGGGGAACACGGGATGTATGTCAGGGGCCTGTGGAATATTTCATGGCTACGCAAAAATACGAACAGGTTCGTGAAATTTTGCTGACGCTGTACAGTCATCAATATGAAGATGATGGCAACTGGCCACAGTGGTTCATGTTTGATAAATACACGAAGATACAACAAGAAGAAAGCCATGGAGATATTATTGTATGGCCGCTTAAGGTGCTTGGAGACTACTTGGCAGTAACTCAGGATTACAGCATCTTGGGAGCAACAGTACCTTATACCCGTAAGCACAGCTTTGACTTTACAGAAGAAAAAGCGACGTTGCTGGATCACGCACGGAAGGAAATTGCTTATATTAAGGATCATTTCCTGCATGACACACATCTGTCTTCTTACGGTGATGGAGACTGGGATGATACGCTCCAGCCTGCAAATCCACAGCTGAAGCAGTATATGGTTAGCAGCTGGACAGTGGCGCTTACCTATCAGACACTTAATCAGTTCTCAGAGGTACTTCGTTCAGTTGATCAAGCTGAGGCAGAGGAGCTGAAGGCGATGGTGGAAGGAATCCGTAAGGATTTCCATACTCATATGCTTCAATCCGAAGTGATTCCTGGCTTCCTGTATATGGAGGACCCTGAGCAAATTAAGCTTATGGTGCACCCAAGTGACACAGAAACAGGTATTCAGTACCGTCTGCTGCCAATGACGCGCAGTATGATCAGTGAGCTGCTTACTCCGGAACAGGCCGAAGCACACTATGATGTCATTCAGGATAAACTATTCTGTCCTGACGGTGTACGTCTGATGAATCGTCCAGCTCAATATGTTGGCGGGGTCAGCACTCATTTCAAACGTGCGGAGCAAGCGGCTAACTTTGGCCGGGAAATTGGACTTCAATATGTGCATGCACATATCCGTTATGTAGAGGCTATGGCCAAGCTCGGTAAAACTGATCAGGTCTGGAAGGGTCTGGCAGCGATTAATCCGATCGGAATCCGCGATGTGGTGCCAAACGCTGAACTACGTCAAGCTAACTCCTATTTCAGTAGCTCGGATGGTAAATTTAACACCCGTTATGAGGCACAGGAGAATTTCGATAAACTGCGCAATGGTGACGTAGCTGTTAAAGGTGGCTGGAGAATCTATTCCAGCGGTCCTGGGATCTATATGAACCAGTTAATCTCGAATGCACTGGGGATCCGTACGGAAGGTGGAGACTTAATTGTTGACCCTATTCTGCCAGAATCGCTGGATGGAATGCATTTTAGCTTTGAATATGCAGGCACTAAGGTAGATTTTATCTATCACCTTACAGGTCGTGAGATCAGTCGAATTACTATCAACGGTACAGAAGTGCAAACAGAAGGTACACCTAACCGCTATCGTAACGGTGGTGTTCGCATCAAACGTGCGGACTTTGATCGCCTCAGCACGGAAGCTGGAAATGTGATAGAGATTTATAAGTAACATTATATATAGAAGGGCAATCTCCGCGTTAAGCGCGGAAATTGCCCTTTTTTTTGTATCTTCTACATTCGATTCGGTGTCGGTAACCCAAGCACTTCGAGCACATCTCCCAGGGTATCCTTGAATCTTGAAGTAAGCCAGAGGCGGAATTCGATCGTAGCTGGATCACCTTTTAGAATCGGACATACAGAATAGAAGTTGTTGAACAGTGTAGCTAAGGTATGTGCGTAAGTGCAGAGCGTATTTGGCGTTAACTCTATACTTGCTGAATGTAATATCTCTGGCCAGAGACTTAGCTGTCTTAGCAGCGCAAGCTCTGCTTTTTCCAATTCGGAAGGGAACTGAAGCTGTGCGGCAGCTTTAAGGACTGGGATCGTAGCTTTACTCAAAACACTTGTCGCACGTGCAAAAGTATACATCAGATAAACTCCGGTATTGCCGGATATTTCTGTAGCCTGTTTGAAATCAAACACGATTTCCGTTCCCAAATTAAACCGTAGCAGATAGTAGCGAATCGCAGCAGTGGCAATCATTCGGCTGGAGAGGCCGTCTTTATCGGAACGTGTGTGTTCGATGTTCTGTTCCATCAGTTCCACCAGATCGCTCACCTTAATCCCGATTCCCTGGCGTCCGGACATAGCATAAGAAGATTTGCCTTCTGAAATATCTATACCCAGCTCGGCCGCCGAGGCGGGACTAAGAGATACAACACCATAACTCACATGATGGAGTTTGTCTGCTTGCTCGTTATAACCTAGTGCCCCTAAGGCTTGCTTAACCATCTGTTGTGGATATTCCTGTCTGTAATCGATCACATTGATGAGTCTGTCCGCCTGCCCATAAGATTCTTGGGTTCCAGTTAATCCTGTTGTCCATAAACCGGACGAGAATTCGCTATAGGAGAAATCTCTGGTCAAAAGACCAAATTTCCAGAGATGATAGGCAATATCTTTGGCTGTATACGTTAAAATCCCATTCGAACGCACCAGCACCTTATCAAGATGATGCTCCTCTGAATCCGCTCCAATGTTAGCCTCTGTTCCTTGCTTCAGCACCCAGCAGCCTGCGAGTTTTCCTTCAGTCTCTTGTACAAAAACAGCTGTCTGCTTCAGTAGCTCAGCTGCGGCTGCCCAAAATCCCTCTTTTAAAATACTGCTCTCCCATACCAGCAAATCATAATAAATCCCAAAATGTTTCATTTCCTCTACATGCTCTCTAACGATGCGTTCAGCTACAAGGTTGCCCAGCCAGGCTTCGTTACCGCCCCCTAGTTCAAGGGAGTGCAGTATATCTGTGCGCTTGTGTGTCATCTCAGGGTTCAGCGCATATTCTTTGTTCACTTTGGCATAAAGATCCCAGCAAAAATCACCGAAACGTTGGTGTTCCCCTTCTAGAGGTATATTTAATAATCCAACAACTGTATCTGCCAGCTGATTGCCGAGATCATCAATGTAGTTATGAACCTCTACGTTATACCCAGTTCTTTTCATAATTCTGACTAGAGTATCGCCGATACAGGCGTTTCTTAGATGACCTACGTGAGCGGCTTTGTTGGGGTTGATAGAAGTGTGCTCGATGATGACTTTTTCTCCAGTGCTGGCAGGCAGTTCAAAGGAATGTTCAGCCCAGCTTTGCCAATTCATATACAAATTGATAAATCCGGGAGCAGCGACTTCAACTTTTTGTAAAAGACCGGCGAAGCGTCCTTGGAATTGAAGCTCTGCTTTCACTAATTCTGCTATGACCATTGGGGATTTTCGTAAAGTTTTGGCTAGCTGCATAGCGATATTGCATGAATAATCACCATGTTCTAGATTTGCTGGCTGTTCGATCAGAACGGCAATGTCCTCTGGATATTCAGCTCCTAAGGTATTGAATACACGTTGTACACTGTGCTCGATTCCGTCTTTGATGATTTGATTTAACATGGTATACCCTCCTTTGAAAATACAAAAAAGCCCTCGTCTCAAAAGAGACGAGGGCTTTAGCGCTCGCGGTACCACTCTCGTTGCTGAACAAGTTGTTCAGCCACCTTACGGGATAACGGCCTTCAGCCGGGACTTCCTACTAAGGTTCAGAAGTCCATCTCACGGGTGCGCTTCATTAAAAGGATCTGTACCGGCTTACACTCTCCCGGCTCGCTGAGGACTAGATCTCGTTAACTACTCTCCCGCTCATCGATGCTTAATTAATTTTTACCAGTATACCTAATATTTCATAAAAAGCAATAGTGGTTAGCTTCTTAACAATCTTGGTTGCTCTTTGTTGTTAGATTATCAGTTTAGTAGATTATAAATTTGGAAAAAGAAGGCTGTCTTGTTATAGGACCAGCTGTTCCTTTGCACAACAGTCCACACGCTAACTCAAGCCAAGGAATATTACTATACGGAGCCACTAATCTTTCAAATTGTAGTGGAAGGGAGGAGTGAATAAAACATGGCTATTTTTTCTACTGGACCTATAGATAACAGCCCGATCCTAGGGGTCAGACCGTCGCAACTGGTAACCGTAAAAGTAGTTAATCGGGATTCTCTTAATCCTTATAATCTAGTTATTCAAGGTTTCCTTCTTAACGGATCAAGAACGATGTATGTGAATGAAACAGTAAATCTAGCACCTAATGAAGTCTTAACTAAGAACTATTTTGCCGACTTGGACGCATTTGAATTTGTGTTTACAACAGTAGAAGCAGTTGAAGCAGAGGTTGGGATTTCAGTCTGGGGAAAACAGAACTCGGGGGCATTGGTAGATCCTCATCGCATAGTTGCATGGGAGAAGCAGGCAGTATTACTTTAATAATGATTTGAGTAAAACAGTTAACGTTAAAGGAGTGATGAGAAATTGAGTTATTTATCTACCGGACCGATAGACAATAGTATGGTAGGGGGTGTAAGACCTACTCAGCATGTTACTGTCAAAATTGATAACCGAAGTGACATTGATTCATCAATGGCTCTTGTTCAAGGATACTATATGGATGGGACAAGAACTTTATATGTAAGCGAGCTGATAAATGTAGCACCTAATGAAGTTATAACACGTGATTATTATGCCGATTTTGATGCGTTCGAATTTATTTTTACAACTACAAGTCTGGTAGATGATCCGATTCAAATTTCAGTATGGGGAAAAAATAGCGTTGGCCAGATTGTGACTGCCCATCGACTTGTACATGCAGAATTGCTTGGTGTAACGCAAGGGATAACTGGTGCGACCGGGGCGACTGGTGCAACCGGAGCGGATGGAGCAACGGGAGCAACGGGAGCAACAGGAGCGACCGGAGCAGGAGAGACAGGAGCAACGGGAGCAGACGGAGCAACTGGCGCGACTGGTGCAACTGGAGCGGATGGAGCAACAGGAGCAACCGGAGCAGGAGAGACTGGAGCGACTGGTGCAGATGGAGCAACTGGCGCGACTGGTGCAACCGGAGCGGATGGAGCAACGGGAGCGACTGGAGCAGGAGAGACAGGGGCAACAGGAGCAGACGGAGCAACTGGAGCGACTGGAGCAACTGGAGCGGATGGAGCAACAGGAGCAACCGGAGCAGGAGAGACTGGAGCGACTGGTGCAGATGGAGCAACTGGCGCGACTGGTGCAACCGGAGCGGATGGAGCAACGGGAGCGACTGGAGCAGGAGAGACAGGGGCAACAGGAGCAGACGGAGCAACTGGAACAACTGGAGCGACTGGTGCAACCGGAGCGGATGGAGCAACAGGAGCAGACGGAGCAACTGGTGCGACTGGAGCAACTGGAGCGGATGGAGCGGATGGAGCAACAGGAGCAACTGGAGCGACTGGTGCAACTGGAGCGGATGGAGCAACGGGAGCGACCGGAGCAGGAGAGAATGGAGCTACAGGGGCAGACGGAGCAACTGGAGCGACTGGTGCAGATGGAGCAACTGGGGCGACTGGGGCGACTGGGGCGACTGGTGCAGACGGAGTAACTGGAGCAACTGGAGCGACTGGTGCAACCGGAGCGGATGGAACAACGGGAGCGACCGGAGCAGGAGAGACAGGGGCAACCGGAGCAGACGGAGCAACTGGAGCAACAGGAGCGACTGGTGCAACCGGAGCGGATGGAGCAACGGGAGCGACTGGAGCAACTGGAGCGGATGGAGCAACAGGGGCGACCGGAGCAGGAGCAACTGGAGCAACGGGTGCAACCGGAGCGGATGGAGTAACGGGAGCAACAGGAGCAGGAGAGACAGGAGCTACAGGGGCAGATGGAGCAACGGGTGCGACTGGTGCAACTGGAGCGGATGGAGCAACGGGAGCGACTGGTGCAACAGGAGCAACCGGAGCAGGAGAGACAGGAGCGACTGGTGCAACTGGGGCGACTGGTGCAACTGGGGCGACTGGTGCAGACGGAGTAACTGGTGCAACGGGAGCGACTGGTGCAACCGGAGCGGATGGAGTAACGGGAGCGACTGGTGCAGATGGAGCAACTGGAGCGACTGGTGCAGACGGAGTAACTGGTGCAACTGGGGCGACTGGTGCAACCGGAGCGGATGGAGCAACAGGGGCGACCGGAGCAGGAGTGACTGGTGCAACGGGTGCAACCGGAGCAACAGGAGTAGCAGGAGCCACCGGAGCGACAGGAGTAGCTGGTGTAACCGGAGCAACCGGTGAAGTTGGAGTGACCGGAGCAACGGGAGTAGCTGGGGCGACAGGAGCGACAGGAGTAGCAGGAGCCACCGGAGCAACGGGAGTAGCAGGAGCCACCGGAGCAACGGGTGAAACAGGAGCGACTGGTGCAACAGGAGCAACAGGAGCCACCGGAGCAACGGGTGAAACAGGAGCCACCGGAGCGACAGGAGTAGCTGGGGTAACAGGAGCAACGGGTGAAGCTGGAGTGACCGGAGCAACAGGAGTAGCTGGGGCAACAGGAGCAACGGGAGCAACGGGAGCAGCTGGGGCAACCGGAGCGACAGGAATATCTGGTGTAACCGGAGCAACTGGGCTTACTGGTGCAACAGGTGTAACCGGAGTAACTGGAGCTACAGGTCCGAACATTCAACAAGAAGGTTTTTCTGCTTTTAAGCCCTCATTGGCAATTTCCACATCTACCCAATTAACTGGCTGGACTGTGACAACACCTTTTTATGATAGCCCGTCCTTCGACGAAGTTGGGGGAAATTATACTATTCCGACAACTGGTAGATATTCGATTGAAGCGACTATCAATTACTCCACAACTGCCTCACTCACTGTCAGTCTTGGTACTGGAATTAATCCGGCTTTCGTAGTTCAGAGAACTTCTCCTACTGCAACAAATCTGGTAAGTGGCTTGTTCCCAGTACTTGATGTGAATGTTGCACTTATATTAGATTTGAGAGCAATTTTGGGAAGTGGTACTGTGACGCTGGCTGGAGAATTTGCATTAACCGCAGGTGATGTGATTGGCTTGTTCTATGTGGCAAATGGTTTGACGGTTCCTTTGAATTTAGGTGGCGCGAACTCAGCAGGTATCGTCTGGTCTGTTCATGAATTAACTTAAGTTTATCTTCGAGTTCAGTATTTACAACAGGGGTAATTCGGTAGCCGTAAGTATGGCTTTCGGGTTATCCCCTGTTTTGTTGGCGATATGTTATAAGTTGACTAGAGCGATGCTTATTAGGTTCTTCTTCTATTAATCCATTACGGATTTTCAGATTGCTATAATGTATCAAATATGTGTAACAGTAGTTTTTAAATGGATGTCCACACCTTAATTCGAAATAAGAATAATACTATAAAGAGCCAAAAAATATGAACTGATTTTATAGGCTCATAGATTATCAACCTAGAGTAGGTGGGAGGAATGATTATAGATAGAACCATATTTTATACAGAACTATTGAGAAGGATTTTGTTCGGTTGGTTTGATTTTCCAATTCAAATAATAAGCGTATTTTAAAATTCATAAAAAATGAGGTGTTGAAAATTGAGTCAACTATCTACTGGTCCTATAGAAAATAATCTGGTAGGCGGTGTAAGACCTACTCAGCTTGTTACTCTTAAAATTGTCAATCAGAGTGATGATACTCCGTCAACGGTTCAAGTCGAAGGCTATTATATGAATGGGACAAGAACTTTATATGTAAGTGAACAGGTTAATTTAGCTCCTAATCAAGTGGTTAATAGGGATTATTATGCAAACTTTGATTCATTTGAATTTCTATTCACAACACCTATTACGATTGATGATCCCATTCAAATTTCAGTTTGGGGGAAGAGCAGCACAGGCCAATTAGTGACTGCTCATCGCCTTGTCTACTCTGAATTATATGGAGAATATATAGGAATTACAGGTGCTACTGGAGCTACTGGAGCTACAGGAAGCGTTGGTGCAACGGGAGCGACAGGAGGTACTGGCGTAACCGGAGCCACAGGTGCTGGAGCCACAGGAGCTGCTGGAGCAACGGGAGCCACAGGAGCAACAGGAACTGCTGGAGCCACAGGAGCAACAGGAACTGCTGGCGTAACTGGAGCAACAGGAACTGCTGGAGCCACAGGAGCAACAGGAACTGCTGGAGCCACGGGAGCGACAGGAGCTGCTGGAGCAACGGGAGCAACAGGAACTGCTGGTGTAACGGGAGCCACAGGTGCTACTGGTTCAGGTGCAATTATTCCATATTCTTCTGGTCTTCCAGTAGCAATGACCACTGTATTAGGGGGGCTTTTGAATACTTCAAGTACAGTTGGTTTTGGTAGTAGTGCAACTAATATCAGTATTACAGGCGGTACTATAGATCTCACCGGAGCGGCTGGAACCTTGCTGAACTTTGCGTTCTCGGTCCCTAGAACTGGAACGATTACGTCTATGGCAGCCTATTTCAGTGCGACAGCTTCCGTTAGTTTGGTGGGGTCTACGGTAACAATCACGGCTCAATTATACAGATCTACTACACCTAACAATACCTTCACAGCAGTACCTGGGGCTTTAGTTACGTTAAGTCCTGCGCTTACAGGATTAATTGCTCTTGGAGCTATTAGCAGTGGTAATACCACAGGCTTAAGCGTTCCTGTAACAGTGGGAGAACGCTTGTTATTGGTCTTCACTTCAACGGTAACGGCTGGAATTGACGTTGCAACAACTGTTGCTGGCTATGCTAGTGCAGGAGTTACAATCGCATAATCTGAAGAAAAAGGGATATCCCGATAGCCCTATGGGCTACAGGATATCCTGATTTTTTCTCCAATATTGTTATTTAGATCATCAGAATCTCCCGGATATCTTGCTCAGTAAGGGTAGACAAGCTTTCCTGACCTGGCTGGATGACTTCATCGATCAAGTTCTTTTTCTTCTGCTGCAGCTCATACATCTTGTCCTCTACGGTGCCTTGGGTGACGAGACGAATTACTTGCACTACATTTTTCTGCCCGATCCGGTGAGCCCGATCCGCAGCTTGCTGCTCGACGGCAGGGTTCCACCAAAGATCGTAAAGGATTACAGTGTCTGCCCCAGTTAGGTTGAGCCCGGTCCCCCCGGCCTTTAAGGAGATTAAGAAAATATCCCGCTCCCCTTCATTAAATTTATTACATAAATCTACTCGTTGAGAAACAGGCGTTTGACCATCTAAATAAAAGTATGGAATGCCCTGATATCCTAGTTCACGTCCAATCAGGCCGAGCATCTCTGTGAATTGTGAGAATACTAACATACGTTTACCCGAACTGCGACATTCTTCTATGATTTCGAGCAGCTGCTCGAATTTAGCAGAGCTTCCTTCATATCCATCGACAAAAAGAGCAGGATGACAGCACAACTGGCGCAGACGAGTTAGTCCAGCCAGAACTTTGATCCGATTATTATTGCCGAAGCTATCTTGGGTCAAATGCTTAAGCGCCTCTTTTTTCAAACGGGCGAGATAAGCTACATATAACTTTTTTTGCTCCGGCAGCAGTTCACATGCTTGTACGGATTCGATTTTGTCCGGAAGTTCCTTTAACACATCACTCTTTAAGCGCCGCAGCAAAAAGGGACGCGCCCGCTTCGCAACCGTTTCTCTTGGTAAATCATGAAAAGCTTTTTTGCCTGGAAACAACCCAGGGAACACGGTGCCGAAAATGGACCATAAATCTTCCAACGCATTCTCCACGGGAGTACCCGTAAGTGCAAAACGGTGCCGGGCTTGAAGCGCCATTACAGCTTGGGCTGTCTGTGTAGTATGGTTTTTTATAGTTTGTGCTTCATCGAGAATCAGGGTATGAAAAGACTTTTTAGCATACAGCTGAACATCTCTGCGGAGCAACGGATAAGAGCTGATGATTACATCAACTTTCGTTGTATTTTTTAAAATCCGCCCGCGCTCAATTAGACTACCGTCTGCAATGACAGCTTTGATCTCTGGCGTGAATTTTTTAAGCTCATTAAGCCAGTTATAAGTGAGAGACGCAGGAGCGACAATTAGGGCAGGCAGTCCATTCTGGCGGATCTCGGGAAGTTCTGACAGGAGAAAAGCGATACTTTGCAGCGTTTTGCCTAACCCCATATCATCCGCCAAAATACCACCAAAGCGGTAATGGGCCAACGTCTTCAGCCACTGAAACCCATACTGTTGATAATCCCTTAGCACAGGAACCAGACTGTCAGGTATAGGGAAATCAAGATTCTCAGGATTCCGCATGTTCGCAAGTAACCTTTTAAAGGATCTGCCCAGCTTAATGGAGTCACTCTTAGCATCCGTGGAGGTCAAATGTAACCCGCGAACAACGGGCAGAGAAAATTCCACCCCTTTGATCTCACCTTCCCGGATGCCTATATCATTCATAAAGGTAATGATTTCTTGAAGCTCCTCGCTCTCCAGCGGTAGCAGGGCTCCATCAGGCAAGCGGTAGTATCTGCGTTTTTCCTGCAGGGATTTCAGAACCATAACAATCTCAGCTTCTGGAATCCCGCCCATATCGAATTTAAAATCAAGCCAGTCCGTCTTTTCATTCCAACTAATGCTCACCTTTGGGGGTGTAGTGCTCGTGAACAGTCTTGCTTTGACTGCGGAGGTCGCATAAACCGAAAGCAGCGGTTCCAGCAGCGGAATGGTATGGTACAAAAAATCGTATTCGCCCTCTTCGTCTGTCATAATAAATCCGCCTTCGGTTTTAGCGAAAGATTCGTGCTCCATCAGCTCCAGAATGCGAGCTTCTCCCTCCCCGTCTCGTAAAAGAATCAAATTCGTCCCGCGAACATGGGCTTTTTCATCTAAAGGGTTGATCACAATGTCACCGTATTGGAACTCTAGTCCGGCGAGCAGCCGATCTCTCACACGATCCAGATAAAGTCTCGCGATAAGCCTATGCTGAACAATCCGATCCGCAATGGAGTCGGCGATATGGACGTTGCCCAGCTTTTTCAGACCAGGAATAACCTTATCCATAAAAGACTCCATTTGCTCATGGGCAATATCGATGCCATTTCGGCGGGAGGAATCCAGCATTTTTTTCATTTCAGCAAGGCGTATGCATTCTTGGGGGGATAGCTTCAGCAACTTACCTTCCGATAGTACCATCCCGTAATCTTCTAAGACCGAAATCTGCTCAAGTCCTTGAATATCTAGATGATATCCATCCTCTTCTGCCTGTTCAAATTCAAAGCTGAGTGGAGGTGCCTCATTAGACACATGGATGCCTTCGTACAGCATCTCTTCTTGTTGCAAAAATACCGAAGAGACCTCTGAAAGCGCAGGCTGAAGCGACTCCCAGAAAAAAGGAGGGACGGCCAGCAACCGATCTCCCCCAATACTCCCCCCATAAGGTGAGTAAGGAGTGACGTTATCGCGGTACATTTTTTCATTTAATACAATATCAATCAGCTTCTGTAGAACAACATTATCTTCCTTCCGAAAGCTGTAAATGGCAGGATCATAGATAAAATGTTTCGAGAACTCAAAGGATTCTCCGCGGTGTACGCTTTCTAGAAATCCCCTTATTTTCGGAACAATATATAGACGTTTTGGACCGACTTTCATTTCTATACCAAGCATGGTGTGACTGTAACTATAAGTGAACGGCTTGCATGTAAACTCTATATTTAGAGGAAGTCTGTTATCTACAAAAGCCCCCGTACCGCTAGGACGCGGTGTATGGTTGCTGAACATCCCCAGCAGGCTGCTTACGAGCTGTTGATCTCTGGACTTTCCCCCGTTGTCTTGCGCAGTATCAGTAAAAATACGTGGGGTTAGAATCTCAGTATCTTCTATAGAAGATAGGTGCGAAGCTCCGGTAAGCTCTGAACGATCTCGGCCAGTTTTAAGGGCGTCAACGTTGATCAGCACAGCCGCGATATGTTTACAGAATGGCCCCCCATGGGAGTAGGCTGGACAATTACACTCTGCCTGGACATCCCCATCAATATCAATGACCACCATAACTTCATAGTCGATCGCCCCCTGAACAATGGCTTCATATCGAGAGCGGGGCAAATCTGGAATGGAGACATTGTATTCTTCAACTTCAATTATATCGACACTTTCAGTTTGGTAATAAGCTAATCCTTTTTCAAAAATAGACTTGCCGCACAGCAGTTTGATTACCCGTTCTGATACACTAAAGCCCATAACATAATTCCTTCCTCATAACTTGATCTTGAAAAGTCCGAATTCAATATAGTACTTATGATAACAGAACGGGCGTGCGCATCAAATAGGGGGTGTTGCTTTACTTATTCCATGCATGATAAAAGCGATCGTCAGATTGATTTCTTCCTCGTCGTTCCAGTCCTTATCTGGCTGCAGCAGCAAGCGATTCATCAAATAACCTACGACAGACGAGAGTGTGAAGCGTATAAGTGTGGGTGTAGGGACCTCGATGATTTCACCCTTTTCCTTAAAATGTTCAACAATATCAATCACGCGCTCAAGTATTTTGCTAAGAATATTCTCTACAAACTGCGCTCTAACTGTTGGCTGAAAAGGAATCTCCTGAATAAGAATCTTAAGAATTTTAAAATTCTTGCGGGCGAAATCCAGTCGATTGATCATAAATGCCCGCAGGAACTCCTCAAAGCTGTCGTAGGGCATATCAAGCACGCCGTTGAAATTCCGCAGCACAAAAGGCGCAAGCATGCGACTCATGGTAGGACCTACTATGGCAAGCAGCAGATCATTTTTAGTCTTGTAATAGCGAAAAATCGTTCCCTCCGCCACGCCTGCCTTCTGAGAAATTTCACTCGTTGAAGTCGCAGAGTATCCTTTTTCGGAAAATACCTCAATCGCCGCTTGTAGAATAGAAATCTGCTTCGGTGTCAGTTTCTCGTCTTTGCCAAGGGTCAGCAGTTCTTCTATCCACTGCTCTTCTATATTTTGTTCCCTAGAAACTTCCTCTTTCATTACAATAGCCCTCCATGCTTGATTCATTTTGTTTATATGATAATAGCTTTTGTGAAGTTACATTTTGCGATGCTTGCGCAGTGCCAATACATTCAGCAGCATAAATAGCAGCGAAAATCCTATTAGTACATAGACATCCAGTGCAATTGCGCTCCATCCTTTGCCACGGACCATAATGTTCATCAGCGCTTCTGATCCGTAATAGATCGGTGTAGCGAGGCCAACGCGCTGGAGCCACAGTGGAAGGGTATCGAGCGGGAATAATCCACTGAGGAAGATTTGTGGCACTATAATGAGCGGAATGAACTGAATCATCTGCAACTCATTGGCTGCAAAAGCCGACAGCAGTGTGCCCAACGTCAGCGCTGTCATCGATAGGAGTAATGTGATCAGCAACACGTAACCAAAGCTGCCAGTCATCATAATGCCAAGAATCTGTATGGAATACCATGAGATCAATAGCGCCTGAAAAACGGTAAATATGCCGAAACCACATACATACCCGAGCACAATCTCCCATCTTTTTAATGGAGTCGAAAGTAGCCGTTCAAGCGTGCCTGTGGTTCGTTCCCTTAAGAAGGATACACCTGCAATCAAGAATACGAAAAAGAAAACAAAGACGCCAATCATAATGGGACCGAAACGGTCGATCGTCTTCATATTCTCAGAACCGTAAAGATAGCTGATCTGCGGCTGTAATTGTTCCTTTGTGCTTGGAAGAAACTTCTGGGAGATTTGTTGAAGCGTCATGATTACTGCCTTGTTGGCTGTAGGGTTGCTACCTTCTAGCAGCACTTGAGGCGTAACTTGCGAATCTCCGGCGGTTCCGTTCAAAGTGATCAAAGCGTCAATGTTTCCTTCTACTAAAGCGCCTTTTCCCAGCTCTGCGCTGGCATATTCTTTGATGGTGGCATTTTGTTCTTTTAACGCAGCTGACATATTTAGAGGGACACCGGACACACCGATTTTTGGTTCATAGGCGTCACCGTTGAAGACCAAGCTCATTAAGCTTAGAACGAGGAGTGGTGCAATGAACATTAATGCCATCGTTCTTTTGTCATGAATAAATTGCCGCAAAATCCTTAAGGTGATCGCTCGGATTCTCATGAACGTACACCTCCATAATATAAAAAGGCTTCTTCAATAGAAGCTGAACCGGTGGCTTGCAGCAGTCCTGCAGGCGTGTCGGCGGCAAGTAGCTTGCCATCACGGATCATTCCGAGCCGGTCACATTTTTCGGCCTCATCCATGACATGCATATCATAAAAAAATGATGCACAAGATGGTTGGTTTGTTATACAAATACATACGGAGTATAGGCGTAACTGATTCAAGATTATTGCACACAATGAAAATCTGCACAAACGAAAAGGCTGCACATAGTAAAATTGCACAACATTCGAAAGGAGTCCCTTAAACGATAAGGGGTTTTTTATGCTATGTAAAGTATGTTGGTGAATCCCAAAAAAATATTTATCTTTTTATTATGATTGGCTTAAATACTGTACTCTGTTAAGTACGGAGAAAGTGGGTCTAACGTTCGGCAAAACGAATGTATTAGAATAAAATTGCAGAGGTTTTGCGGAGTTTATGATGGGGCCAAAAGTGTTATTTATGGACACTTATAGAAAAGTGTGAGTATGATGCGTAAAACAACTCATAACTCATATACATCGCAATGTGAAAATCGCACTTGATGACTTCACGATTGGACAAGGATTGGAATTGTTTTTGATGTTCTCTAAACAAAACAAAAGCTATTGCGAAATATTTCCTGATGAATTGGAAATAGAGATCATCTTCTACAAGGAGATTAATAATTTTTTTGTCGCACCGCTTCAAACAATTCTGCAAGGTTCATTTTTAACCCTCCTGTTTTTCAGTCAACTGATTCTATCATACTGATGGTATATTCTTACAATGATTATTTTGTAACACTAATTCGATATATTCCCAAAATGTTCGTATGTTGGATTTGTCGATTATGGTAAAATATTCTGTAGAAAAATAAAAGATTTTATCATATTGAAAACTCGGGGTGGTCCTTTTTGTCCAAGTATAGTTTCACGTTGGATTCATTTAAGAATATTCAAGATTTAATTCGCTTTATGGATCAGAAATCGTCGGCAATTCTCGTTATTTTCGGGTTCATTTTAACCGCATTTGTGAATAACGCAAGCAAACTGCACTTTGTAAATCCCTTTCTGATGTCTCCTTTGAATGGATTCTTATCTTCACTTACGCTACTGGTCGGAGTCGCAACCCTTGCATTATTATTGTATAAAATCCGAATTATAATTAATCAAATTTTAAAACCACGTGTAGCCAAGCACTATCTTCCTGAGCATCACTCCTTATTTTATTATGGACACATCAAGCTCATGGAAAAAGAACGGTACTTAGAAGAAGTAGAAAATATGCCAGATCAACAAGCCGAACAAGAAATTGCAGCGCAGGTATATGAAGTTTCACAAATTTTATTTTCAAAAACCGAGTCGTTAAATAAAGTAATGAGTCGCATGTTCTATCTTATTGGACTTCTTCTTATTTTTATTTTCTTAACCCAACTTGTATAAAAGGATGTGTAGTTATGGGTCTGAAAGAGGATATCGTTAGCAAAGTAAAAGAGATCATGGATACCAATTTTGAAGTTACTGATGTTACTTATGTACCTGATATCAATGATACTAAGCTGACCTTTGGTAATACAGGTCTTCGTTTTGAAGCAACGACGTTGTTCATAGATATGCGAGGGTCTACAAAGATCCTAAATCAACACAACCGTAGAACGGTTGCTAAAATTCATATGGCTTATTTTCATACTGTCACTAAGATAGCAAAAAGCCTGGGTGGTGAAGTTCGCTCCTTTAACGGGGACAGCATGCTTGTTTTTTTTCAAGGAACAAGCAAGCTTACTTTAAGCAATGCAGTTAAAGCTGCGATGAAAATGAAATACATGATCTCAGATTCAGAAAGTGGAATCAATAACTACCTTTCTAAATATTCTGCAATTGATTTTGGAATAGGTATTGATGACGGAAAAATATTGGCAACTAAAATTGGAATTGCAGGGGAAAATAATAGAGACATTTTTTGGGTAGGTAATGCAGTAAACAAGTCAACTCGGCTGGGAGATGAGGCAAAAGATCCTAATCATATCAGTATTTCGAGTTACGTTTATAATAATTTAACAGATGAAGTAAAAATCCATACCTATACTAATGATTGGGGTGTTAAACAAACTGTGAATATGTGGACATCACATTCGTTTCAATATAACAATGAGTGGCAAACATACTACACTACCAATTATTACTGGACTGTTTAAGCACAATTAATTAGAGTTTTCAAAAAACTCAAAATAGATATCTCCCCCGTAGATCGTTTCGGCGAAATTGGATAGTGATTCTTGTGTTTGTTCCTTCCACCAACTGTTCACTAATGCTTTATCTTCAGGAGATTCCATTTTTAAACCCTCAAATACATCCGCTGTAAACAATATCGGCGGAGTAGAGAACGAGGAAGTCGAAGTACCTTGATAATGTATAAATGAACTGAAATTCGGATCTTTATGTTTAAGAACCGAGCTGTATGTATTTTCTAAATTGTTCAAGAAAGAAGTAATGCTCCTTTTGTACCAGTCTGTTTGTTTTAAGTATTTGTACTCATGACGTTCTTCAATTATCGTTTCTTTTTGGGATATGGTGGTTATTTTATTCGCCGCATCTGTAAGTTTAGAAGCAACATTCGCGGGTTTTCCAAGCCAAACGAGTGATTTATTGGAAATATTTTCTGCGCCTTGTTTGATGATTCCATTTTTAGAGACGAGCATTTTTCCGTAATCAATGCCGATCCCACATTGAATGTCATTTTTGTTAAAGTGTTTGTTTAGTAAATACTCGCTGATGGAATGCATGAGTATTGCGGTGTTCAATGCATTGGTACAGCATTGATAAGAGTCAAATACGACCATCACGCGGTCACCCACAATCCCTCTGACCTTACCTCCATATTGTTCCGCCGCTTTAACCATGGATCGGATAAACGCAGAATAAAGCTTCGTGACCGTTTCCTTACGGTGAGTGAGGTTGAGTTCGGTAGAGCGGCGAATATCGATGTATAGTACACACGTTTCAATCAGTTTGACCTTTTGCTGCATCGTTTCCAAATTTGGATATGTAATAAGGGAATCATCAATAGTAGGGACAAACATCGTCTCCGTTACAACAATTTCGTAGTCCGTCGATAAGATGAGTTCGATCTCTTCATCCAATAAATTTTTCAGATCAATGATACTCCCCATAGGTAGTACTCCTTAGAAATTATAGATTTTAAAAAGCACTCGGCAATGAAGTGCTCCCTGTCAAGTGGACAGTGTAAAAAACAAAAACTTCTACTGCTACAATGATGGGAGCATATCAGTTTACGCTAATAAGTGCTTCTTTAGATAGTGTAGATAACGCAGCTCTTTTTTATCTATTGATATTTCAATGATAACACGCGATGCGAAGTGGAAAAAACGTGCTAAAAACCATACTCGTCTTCCAATTCCTCAATCTTTTTCTGTGATGAGGTTTCCTCTGGTTCTGGAAAGTTCTTTTCTAAAGAATTAAGTTTTTCATAGAACTTTTTATTTTCGTTGAAATCGATGATATCGGCAGTAATGCCGTGCTCTTTGCGTAAATGAGGTTCTAAACTAGAGACTACAAGTTGGTTATATTTTGTTTCGTAATATTGTTTCTGGCTTTTTAAGGCTTGAATTTTTTTGTTTTGCTCTTCAAAAGAATCTTTTATTTTCTCGTACTTCTTCGATTGCTCTTTGTGTTGTTGTTTTTCTTTATAAAGATCTTGGACTAACAACTCTAGTTCATGAAGAGCATTAACCAACTTGACATGGCTATCCACGTTATATCCGTGCCTAGTGAAAATGGTCTCAATACTGGGGAATAAAATCATATCATCTGAATTTGTTCCCATATCTCGAACCAGGGGGTTGTTCAATTCGTTAAGGTAATCGTCAATACGTCTCTTCCAGGTCATGCGACCGATCCCTGTTTCTCGTTCTAATAAAGAAGGGGTTAATTCTTTGCCTTTGTATTTTGCTTTGATTTCGTCAGCTAGATCCATAAGTTGATCATCTGTAAAATTAGATTTCCCCGCCATTGTATTCACCTTCGCTAATCTTAAAATCTACTAATAATTTGTGGTCCATGTATTGCTGTAGTTGCCTTGAAGCGTTTGAGAAAGAGGCTTCGGTAAGTGGATTGGATAGCTTACTTAGACTCTTGCTCGTGCTAATCATCAAATCGAGTGTTGAGTCGATTTTTTGTTCTAATTCCTTGGAGTAACTCTCCAACCACTTTCCAGCTTGGCGTTCTTCATCTAGTCTAGGTTTGAAGATGAAATGGGGGAGACAGACACGGCAATCTTCGGCGCAATCGTAAGGGAAATTTCCACTCTTGCAGTATCCGTGCGTTACTTTTCGGTAATTATCGTTGAGTTCATCGTGAGAGTACCTAATGAATCGTGCCGACTTTTCTCGAAGTTTCTGTCTCCATCCGAATATCCCATTGGGGATGCTTTGTCCCATTTTCTCTCCCATGCTGGTACGCAATAAATTATATACATGCGATTGTGCAAATGTTTTTGCATGGCTGTAATAATTATCTTGTGTTTTTAAATCTAAATGGCCAGCCATTCTTGCAATGGAAAGTATGTTATAGCCTTGAAGGAACATGTTGATAATCGCAAAATGTCTAGTGTGAGCAGGTATTATTTTCATGGATGTATGCTCATTGTACATACCTTCAACGACTTGTTTATAGAATCGTTTGAGTAACCCATGAAGTTGGGTAGATGTGACTCTATCTTGGAATGATTCCGAGCCATCGGTAGCTTTGCGCGGCCAACTGGATTCATATGAACGCTCATGAAATTCCAAGGAACAAAGATAGTGTGATTCAATGCCCATTTGCTTTTGGCGTAGAATAAACTCTTTAATAAAGAAATAGATATCATCGGTGATCTGAATGCTTTGGTAATGAATACCTTCACCTTCGCCGTTCTTAATTCTTGGAACCTCAATATAATAGTTTCCGTTCTTGTTCTCTAAACAATTCGTTTTTATTAAGGTGAATTCAGAAGGACGTAGAGGAACGATATTTGTGATGATCCAAAAAATTTGGATGGGTTTAAACGTTAAATGATCTTCTACGGGCGTTCTTCGAAAATAATCATTCACGATCCTGTCGAATTCGATAATATCATCTAATTCAGGTAGATCTCTGTTTTTTGTGTTTATTCGAGAAATAGTGTAGCAGCGTTCCAGGAATTTGTCTCGATTTTTTATAGGGTGAAAATTCAAAAAGTTTATCAAGTGGCGACTATATCGGTATGCTTGGCCAGGTGATGTAACCTCCAATTGAGATAAAAAAGAGTTAAAATTATCGAATTTAATGCCGTTTGTTTCAAAAATGATTGTTTTTAAATTTTCTAGAGTCTGCTTTGCAGTGCTCGCTGCTTTTGACATGGCCAGTTGGCTTGCAATGAAACATTTGAGTGATATTTGTAATTCAGCGTAGACATCTAATTCAAAGCGCAAGGGGACAATCACGTTTTTTATCTCGTCAAAGGTGTACCAATGTCGATCACTAAATTCACCCTGTTCAATGATTCCTAGTGTTTTTAAACTATCAAAAATATCTTTATACTTAGAGATTTCATCGGAATGGAACACCACATCCTCGATCAAAATGGTTTTTAATGTTCCGCTAGAATTGATCACTTGCTTTAACTCCATATATTACACCTTCTTTGGTATTTCGAGATATTGTTTCGCTTCTTGCCATTCGTTCGATATTGTTTCTAAGGAGATGTATGCATTGACCTTCTCGCTGCCGAATTCCTTTACAGCTTCTCCGATAACGATATACAGTCGATACAAAAACATAGAGTCCCTAAGGCGAAGAGATTCAGAAATGTTGTTTCTAATACTATCCGTTAGGCGTAAAAATTCAGATTGTGCTTCCTTTAGTAATTGATATTGAGGGATGAACTCAGGGCAACCAATACATGAGGATCTTTCGGGAAAATGGCAATCAGGAAACACGAAACATTGACCTAGACCATCGCGACTTGGTTTTTCGCATCTGTAGATTTTTACGACCTCTTGTATTAATTCTTCTCGGGACATCTTCATGAGTCGACGTACTACAAATTCTTTGTTTTTTTTATTTTGAAGTAAGCCTTCCGCCCAATCTTCTAATTCTCGCAAAGAGAATTCATCTCTTAATCCTTCGATCGACTCGGTTCTTTTTTCCATGCTTTGCTGAATGGATAAACTACTTTCAACGTGCGAGACCATTGTGTTATACAACCATCCAAAATGACCACGTCTGAATAAGTTGATAGATACGTTATCCATGGACCCGTCTTTATTTGAAAAGGCTACATAAGGAATCACGGAATTTTCTTGTTGATGAGATCGTCCTTTTGTTAAAATCTTATCTGCTTGATTACGGGTATCAATATCTCCAGCTTCACCTTGTTCACTTACGTAAAAATAAACATATGTCATGGTGCTCTTACATAGTTTATGTGAGCTAAATTTGGTTCTCTTTAATAATTCATCTGTAGCGAAGTATTTCATGTGAACTGCTCTTCCTGAAGAACTGGTTTTTAATTTCTCGGGCGTGATTCCCTCAAAAAATGTGCCTAGCAGAAATCCTTTTTGAACCACGTTGCTAGTTGGGAGGTCCCTGCTGTGTAATTCGCATATGACGGCAGCAGTTGCGATAGCTTCTTCTAATTCAGGTATCATTAAAAAAAGCAATTCAGCACCTGTTTTTCCTACATTCGCAAAATTCAAAGATAAGCGTAATTGTTCTATTACTAGATGGACCTGGTTCTCATTCATTTTTTTTGTTTGGAACCATGCACAATCAGAAATATTTAGTATGTCTATGTCGATGCGTGGAAATTCGTAAAATAGATCCGTTGCTCTCCACATATCTGTTAATAGTAAAGTCGAGAACAGCCACATATTAGCATACGTTCTCTTTTGAATGGCTTGTGGAATATGGAGATCTACCTTTTTTGCATGAATATAAAATTGGCCATAAATCGCAGGAGGATATATCTCGTCTTCATTGGATTCGCTTATTGTGCTTTTTGTTCGGTTTCTTGTTATGTAGACCTTGTGTGGGGATGTGCGCTGTGTTCTACACGCATACTTATAGAATCTCATGAAATCTTGTTTTACGTAATAAGGAATCTGTTCATTGTCAATCAAAGCAACAAGGAACTCTTTGCTCAGTGTATGAATTAAACTTGGTAGGTGGGTAATGGCTTTATCAAATGTATTACTTAACTCCCATTTTCTGTTCTGTAGACTCGTTTCTCGATCGTTTAAATCGTTTAGAATTTGGATGATGAATTTAGAGAATAATTCCTTGTTCAAACGAAGTTTGGCTGTAAGCGATTTATGTGATATTTCATCGCAAAATTGTTTGATGAAATAGGCTTTGTTAAAAGGTTTTTGAATTTCATTCTTTTTGTTTAAATAATCCGCTTGCAATTGATGGATTTCTTTCTTATCTAAAAAATATTTTTTTGTTTGTTTTACTTTGTCGAGTTTAAAATTCTTGAGAGTGCCGTCTTGAATTATTTTATATACGTGGGTACGAGAAGTACCCAATAGTAATGCTGCATCAGGCACTGAATAATAATTCGCTTCTCTATCCGATACTTCTTGCAGTTGTTGTAGATTAACAAAAGTTCTCTGTCTTCCGTATTTCGGGATAAATGTATTGATTATTTTGTCTTTTATTAGTGCTTGAATTAAGTTTTTATTTAGTCCTGTGTGTTTACAAGCTTCATCTACAGTTAGGTAACCAACAGGTGGTATTATCCCATTGATAATGTCTTTTGCCTCGTCCTTGTGTAGTAAGTTTTGTTTGTTATTCTCGCTTTTTATCGCATTAGGATGAGTGTTCATCACTTTTCTAATATACTCAGCGCCAATCGTAATTCCGAGAGCTTGAATGTGTTCGTGTAGTTGCTGGTAAGTGATAAAGTCTTTTTGTAGTTCGTCCAATTTGGTTGAATCTATATAAACTCTCCAAAAACCATTAAGAAAACGAAAACATTTGTTTAGTGTACCTGCTTCCGTTAATGAATCTATCTTATTCTGTGCAATATTATATTGTTTAAGTGCCTCAGTAGCGAGTATATAGCCCTCGGGGACTAAAAGGTATTGTTCTACAAGTTCTTGTGCATGTTCTTTTGGGATCATGATTTTGGGATCTTTGATGACATGGGGGTGATTATTCAACATGCCATATGCCGCTTTTTCTCCCACGATATATCCTTTTTCTTTGAAAAAGGTACATAATTGACTTACCGTATAATGCATTATTTTCTCCTTTGGAGAGCATGTTTATTAATTAAGTTAGGTACAAAATCCTCGTGGGTTTCTGAAATACGTTTTTCAATTCGATCTCTAGCTCTTGTTGTTTTAGCTAAGTAGGGTAAACAAGACATCAGATTAGAATCACCTCTTAAAAATGCAACTTCTGCAATGTTGTCAGTTTGTTCAGTGATCATGTTTGTAAATGTTCCCCTTCCAATATGAGTACTCCAATCTATTATTCGAAGATGATTAGCTACTATTTTATCTTCAGAATCTCCATATTGAATTAGGAAATCACAAAATTCCTGTTTTAATTTCTTGAAATAATAACGGTAGCTAGGCTCTGATAATGCTCTTCCGTGAGAATTTACAAACAGGGCACCCTTCGGGGAGTAATTTGACAGGTTATTTGACTCTTTATATAGCTCTAAATGCTGTCTATATAGGATGTCTCCCCAGTCTTTGATTTGAATTACAAGTTGTCTTCTTTGTTTCTTAACATATCCTCCTCCAGTACTTCCTTTTATATCTGTTCTCATATTCCTGGATTCGATGTTTAATAAGAAATCCCCCTTGTTAACAGTTCGGGAAAATTGAGTGCGTTTAATATTGACCACTTCGGAAACGCGTAATCCTCCAAACATCTGAAGGTACAATCCTAAAGTGATAGGATTTGTTTTTAATATAGAGATCTCCAAAAGCAATGGTAGGTATTTGATAGGGAAGAAGTGTTCTAACTTTTTAATTTTTTTAGAAGGCAAAATCGGAACAAAGATCGATTCATAGTAATGTTCACCGTTATGGTGGTTTTTACGTTTAAACTCCCGTAATAGCTCTTCATCAACGTAAGGAAGCATGTCATTATTCTTCAACCAGATATAGAAATAAGTAAGTGTTTTGCTGATGCTTAATACCGTCGCTCTATCAATGGTTATGTTTTTCTCAATGCTGCCATCCTCTGCGGCTACGTCATGATTTCTAAAACTTAGATGGGTTAGAAAGTCAGTGCCTATTTGAATGGTGAGGTCAGACAGTTTACTGATCTTTAATTTCCTTTTGTTCTTTATTAGGTAATTTAAAAACTGAATGATATTGTGTACATGCTTTCGTTGAGTGTTATATTTTTTTGTTCTCCACCTGCTGCCTTCCCCTAATATAAAAGAGGTTAGCCCGTGGATAATATGTACATCTTTCAAGGTATCTTTTAAACCAATTGCAGCAACTTGCTTTTCCATAATACTACCATCACGCTTACGCCCCCAGTCTAACCACACAGGAACTAGCGTAAATCGTATATTATCATTGTTAAATTCTATGATTTCCGCTTTGTGAGATTCTTTCAACTAAATCCCCCCTCCATAACACTATCAATATGTGCAAAAATATGGTCTGAAATATATTAAGATATAGCTGGAATTAAATGTTAACACAAAGTTTTGTGGTGTGCAGTGAAAAAACTAAACACAACAAAAAAACCTTTGAGTACAAAGGCTTGTGATTACTTTTTTTATGTAATGGTGTGCAATATTATTATGTGCTATTTATTTCAGATAAACATGCGTGGTCAGCACAATGGTGGTGCCTTTCTGGTTCAGCGCTTTTAGTTCCTTCCAGATGGATAGCCGTAATACCGGATCTATGCCAACTGTAGGCTCATCAAGAATAAGCAACGGCGGTTCATGCAGCAGCGCGATCGCCAATGATAAGCGGCGTTTCATCCCGCCGGAGTATTGGTCTACTCTTTTTCGCAAATGATCTTGTAAATTAACGATCTCCATTACGGCTGTGATGCGTTTGGAGCGTTGCTCCCCCTTTAGTCCATATAGCGCTGCAAAAAACTCCAGATTCTCCTTCGCACTAAGCTCCGTGTACAAGGCATCAGACTGAGCCATATACCCGATCTGTTGCAGCATAGTCAGCTTCGGCATCGTCACGCCAAGTATTTTCACCTCGCCGGAGGTTACCTCATCGATACCAGTAAGCAGCTTCACAAATGTTGTTTTTCCTGACCCGGATGGCCCTAGTATGCCAAAGGTTTCCGCACGTTCCACTTGAAGCGAAATATCCTCGAGCACCTGTTTTTCTCCAAACGCTTTCCCGACATGGCTCACTGAAATAACTGGAACCTCTGAACCCATGTATATCTCCTCGATTCTGAATGTTCTGGGATACTTGAGTTGAAGATGGTGTTGATGTTGATGTTGATGTTGATGTTGATGTTGATGTTGATGTTGAACTGCATTGCGTTAAACACTCTAACCATAAAATGAGTGAGTACTCACTCATTATTCTGCATCAAAAGTTAGGAATTGTAAACCATATATTTATACAAATGTTTCCCACAGTATTAGCTTAAACCCGATTGACGTTTGTTAATTCAACATGTTCTTTTACTATGTATATAGAGATGATTTGAATGAAAGGCAAAAGTGCCACTAAATAGCGCCAGTCCGCCTAAACTAGGTAATAGAAAGGCATAAATGCCTCAAAATAGCACGGGTTTACCTAAACCAGACAAAAGAAGGGCATAAATGCCACTTAATAGGTATGATCTAGATAAATCAAGCAAAAGAACGGTATAAATCCCGCACAACGAGCTCAATCCCACTAAAGTCAGTAAAAGAACGGTATAAATCCCGCACAATGAGCTCAATCCCGCTAAAGTTAGCAAAAGAACGGTATAAATCCCGCACAATGAGCTCAATCCTACTGAAGTTAGCAAAAGAACGGTATAAATCCCGTAGAAAGAGCTCAGTCCCACTAAAGTCAGTAAAAGAACGGTATAAATCCCGCACAATGAGCTCAATCCCGCTAAAGTCAGTAAAAGAACGGTATAAATCCCGTAGAAAGAGCTCAGTCCCGCTAAATTCAGCAAAAGAACGGTATAAATCCCGCACAATGAGCTCAATCCCACTAAAGTCAGTAAAAGAATGGTATAAATCCCGTACAATGAGCTCAATCCCACTAAAGTCAGTAAAAGAACGGTATAAATCCCGCACAATGAGCTCAATCCCGCTAAAGTTAGCAAAAGAACGGTATAAATCCCGCACAATGAGCTCAATCCCGCTAAAGTTAGCAAAAGAACGGTATAAATCCCGTAGAAAGAGCTCAATCCCGCTAAAGTTAGCAAAAGAACGGTATAAATCCCGCACAATGAGCTCAATCCCACTAAAGTCAGTAAAAGAACGGTATAAATCCCTTACAATCAGCCGAATGTCCTACGATGATCCTTATGCAGCATGCGCCCAACAGACCAGTTAGTTTTTAAATCGTAAGCAGCAGCCACATCATTGATAGCAGACTCTCGCCAGCAACAAGCTTCCCCACGCGCCAAGCGAACTCTGCAATATACTACGAGTGCCAAGCGACCTCCTCAACAAGCTTCCCCACGCGCCCAAGCGAACTCTGCAATATACTCCAAGTGCCAAGCGACCTCCGCATATACTCACCGTGCCCAGCCACCTCTGCAATATACTCCACCCGCCCACCTCGGCAACAAGCTTCACCCACCCGCCTGCAATCTCAAACTAGTCTCTACGTCACACCAAATCCCAAACAATTCTCCAACTAAATAAGGTAACTGCACCTAGCACCTTTTTACGAAAAAAGGCTGTTTTTGCTCTTTAGTTCATTTGGTTTAGATCAAGAAAATTGTTAAATGAGCTAATATACCTGATATTTTTAAAAAAAGAATACTAGTTAATATTTCCATTACATTCCTCTGCAACAGAATTGACAATTGTAGACGAAAATGACATTAGCAGTTACCTATACGAAAAGGGTGAATCTAATTGAAAAACAGTAAATGGATTAGCGCAACGTTGGCTTCAGCACTTCTTGCAACAGTAGGCGTTGGAAGTGTGTCTGCAGCTAGCAACGGCAGTAATGTAAAATCTGTAGCTACCAATCAAGTCGCTGCTGTAACAGCAGTTAAAGAGGGTACAACTACTTGGAATGTAAACGGAACGCCGATTGTGTTTAACACCATTAACAGCAGTGGTTACAAGCTTTACTCGCTGACTCAGGTAGCTGGTGAAATTGGGGCTAAGGTAGTACTGGGAACAAGCGGGTTTGAACTTAACGACAGCAAAGGACTACATAATGTGCAACTCAAAACAGGCTCAAAGAGCTATCAAGTAGATGGTAATTCCGAATCGTTCACAGTGGCTCCAGTGTTTTATAACGGTAAAACCTATGTAGAGCTGACTAAGTTAGTTATTGCATTAGGTGGAGAGCTGGACGCGGATGCTAGCACGATTTTGAGCTTTGCACGTCCGGAAGGATTGTTCGATACTTTGCACTGGACAGCAGCCGGTAACCTGATCGCGAACAAAAGTGATGCTGAAACTACTCAGCTTATCAAATTCAGTACAGAACCAGGTAACTATGAAGTGTTTTCGTCAAATGACAGTGCTGTGGACTTTGCAGTATCGCCGGATCAACAGTGGGGAGCTTTTAATGATGAGAAAGGTTTGCTGAATCTGATTAACTTGTCTAGCGGAGCTGTTAAAACACTAGGCACCGACAATAGTGTGAAGACAGATCTGATTTGGTCCAAAGATGGGAAAAGCATTTATTTCATCCAAGGAGACAAGCAAGAAAAAATCGCTAAAATCTCAGTAGAGTCTGGTGATGTTAAATCTGTATTGGCTGATAAGGTTGAGAATAAATCTGAACTGCGCATTTCTGCTGACGAAAAAAGCGCTGTTTATATCGTTAATTTAACGGGTGTTGCTAAAAATGATGCAGACAGCACAGAAGATTCTCTTACGGTAGACTTCAGCTCGGCAGGAGAGCAGCTTTACAAGCTTGATCTGGCTACAAAAGATGCTAAACCAGCTGCACTAACAACTACAGCGGATAACAAGCTTTACCCAGAGATTTTGGCCGATGGAAATGTGGCATACCTGAGCGCAGATGCAGACGGCAATGCGAAGAATACCCTGAAGCTTGTAAAAGCGGACGCAACCAGCACTAATATAGCACTTGATATCGAAGTGAATTGGTCCACTGGCGTTAGCAATGGTTTGGTAGTGGCAGGTACTACGGCAGACGGAAGCACAGTGATCTATTCTATCGATGGTAGTGGTGCAAAGACCGAACTGTTCCGTACGGCTGAAGATGTATCTGAAGTATCTGTATCTAAAGACGGAAGCAAGCTTGCGATTGTGAGCGGCGACAGCGTATGGGTTATCCAAGGCGGTAAAGGGCTGCAACTGACTAAATAATGATTATCCCAAACATATTTTAACGGCCTAGAGCCGAGAGGAGAAAATAGTACAATGAAAATCTTCAAGAAATTAACAGTAACGGCTTTAACAGCCGTAATCGCGGTAACCGCATCTTTTGCAGGGATTGCAGCAGCAGCAGATTCACTTAGTGGCAAAATCACCGTTAACGGTTCAACCGCACTTCTTCCATTGACCTTGCAAGCGGTAAAAGAATTCCAAAAGCTGCACCCTAAAGTGAAAATCGCAGCATCTGGTAAAGGTTCTGTAACTGGACCACAAGCTGTGAAAAAAGGCATCGCTGATATCGGCGCTTGCGACTGGGATGCTAGCATCGACGTACCAGGCTTCAAAGCTTTTGACGGACAGGTAGCGAACAAAGTGGCTGTCATTCCTTTTGCAACGATTGTAAACAAAAATGTGGGTGTAGATAACCTCACAACAGAACAACTTAAAGGCATTTTCGCTGGCAAAATCACCAACTGGAAGGAAGTAGGCGGTGCAGATGCAGATATCGTTGTCATCACTCGCTCTTTCGGTTCTGGTACGCGCGTTAACTATCAAGCTAAAGCTTTGGATGGCGGAGATATTGTTAAAAAAGCTAAGAACTACAAAGAAACAGGTTCATCCGGCGACATGAAAACAGCAGTAGGAACTACTCCTAACTCCATCGGTTATATCGACCTTGTTTATGTAAGTGGCGACGTAAAAGCAGTGAAACACAACGGTATCGCAGCTACTACAGACAACGTAATTAACGGTTCTTATAAGATTTGGGCTTATGGTTACTACATGACTAAAGGCCAACCTACTGGCGCAACTAAAGAATTTATCGAATACGTACAAAGCAAAAAGTTCCAACAAGGTTCTCTGAAAAAGCTTAAATTCATTCCGATCGCAGCAATGAAGGGTTAATAACATCTGAAGAACATATTGAACGGTAACAGCGGCCAGCCCCGATTTTGATACGGGGGTGGCCGCTTACAGGAGGGAAAGTATGGGGGCACCAGTCCACAACTTGGCAACTAAGGTTAAGGAGGGCGTTACAGAAGTTAGCGCCAACTCCAAACGTCACAGTAGACATATGTTTAGCAACCGATTATTCCGCTTTTATTTCTTATTCAGCATTCTTGCACTTTGTTTCGTGCTTGGACTTGTAATCCTATTTATCGGCAAAACGGCGCTGCTTCTTTTTGGTCATCTCTCGCCTGCGGACTTTTTCTTTTCTTTTAACTGGACGCCTGAAGAGGACTCCTTTGGGGCTGCTGCCTTCATTGTAAATACACTTTCGCTGACGGCTTTGACCCTGCTGATCGCAGTACCTATTTCGGTGGGTATGGCCGTGCTCTGTGCGGAGATTGCTCCGAAGTGGATGAAGACCTTCATTCGCCCGGTGCTCGATTTGCTCGTTGGTATTCCTTCTATAGTATATGGTTATTTAGGCTTAACGGTATTACTTCCTTTCCTGCGTAGAGTTAGTGGGGAGAGCTTGGGTGATGGTTTGCTGGCTGCGGCCCTCGTGCTCGCATTAATGGTCTTGCCAACGATTTGCCGAATCAGTGATGATGCTATTGTCGCTGTTCCACGCAAATATCGGGATGCTGCGTACGCTCTTGGATCTACCCGTCTGCAAGTCATTATGCGTGTTGTTTTGCCTGCGGCTAGCAGAGGGATTATCTCCGCAGTCATCCTCGGGATGACTCGTGCTGTGGGGGAGACAATGGCTGTAGTAATGGTTATCGGAAACACACCACAGTTGGCGAAAACCTTATTTACACCTGCTTCGGTCTTGACTAGTAACATCGTTATGCAAATCTCGAATGTAGAGTTTGAATCAACCTGGAATTATGCCCTACATATGATGGCCTTTCTTCTGTTGGTGATTTCATTTGTACTGATTCTGATCATCCGCGTGCTGGGTAGAAAAAGGAGGGATGCAGCGTGAACGGATTCGCAAGTACAAAGTATACAGCGCGTGCTCAGAGACGCAATAAGCTCGCGACTATTGGGTTTTATACGCTTGGGGCTTTAGTCATGCTGCTAATCTTCTGGCTGCTCTTCACGATTCTTAGTAAAGGTCTGCCAGCGCTGCGGCCTGACTTCCTGATTAAACAGCCTGAAGAGATTGACGTAGGTGGCGGGATCGGTCCTGTACTTTTCAACTCTTTTTATATTTTGTTCATCTCGCTGCTTATTTCCGTCCCTATCGGTTTAGGTGCGGGGATTTATATGGCGGAGTATGCTCCGGATAATGCTTTTACAGGCGGCCTGCGTATATGTGTAGAAGCTCTCTCTTCGGTTCCTTCGATTGTATTTGGTATGCTTGGTCTTGCGATATTTGCTGAATATTTTGGGATCGGCCTGACGATTCTTGGCGGTGGAGTAAGCTTGGCGCTTTTGAATCTGCCTATGCTTGCACGTGTGACGGAGGAAGCGATTCGTGCTGTTCCTGGCGAGATGCGTGAAGCTGGATATGCACTGGGCATGACTAAATTCCATGTGATCCGCACAGTAGTTCTACCCGTTGCAATGTCAGCCATTGTTACTGGGATTTGTCTCGTTGCTGGACGCGCCTTCGGGGAGTCTGCGGTTATTATCCTTACCGCTGGCCTCAGTACCTCGGGCGAAATGTGGGACTTTAATCTGTTCTCGCCGGGTGAAACCCTGGCAGTGCATCTATGGTATGTACAATCCGAGGCAATTGTAGAAGATGCGCGGCAAATCGCTGACAAATCAGCGGCAGTACTCGTATTTGTAGTTTTGTTTATTAACTTTGCCTTCCGTTTTCCGCTTTGGCTCGGAAATCGCCGCAAAGGGCGCTGATCCGCTCATATAGGAAGATTATGCATAAAAAACTGTCTCTCGGCGACAAATCGCCGTGAACAGTTTTTTTATTCCCGATTAAATAAACAGAGTGCTCCATCCATTAATAAAATTGCTAATGTGCGTGTCTTTTGAGTAATTAGATTGGGCACGCTTAGCTTAGAAAACTGGAAAATTTCCCATATTTAAAAAATTAGAAATGGGAATGTGAAGAGTAATAGTCGATGAGTGGTGGGTGGTGAGTAGAGAGTAATGAGGCAATTTCTTTTAAGAGGAGCGTTTTTCCTGCTTTTGGAGGTGCTACAATCAAACCCCGCTGTCCCAAACCTACAGGTGATGAGTAGTCAGTGGTGAGTAATGAGTAATGGTGATAAGAGTGGTTTTTAATTGCACTTTATGCACTTATTTTTAATGGGGATAGGTTTGTTTGGGTTTAATTGCACTTTGTGCAGTTAAAAATGGTGAAAAGGTCATTCTAGGCGTAAATCTGAGAATATAAGTGTATGAAATGCAATTAAAGCGAGTTTTGGAGGAAAAAGGGTACTTTTAGTTGCAAAAAATGCAATTAGATAGCATGTAGCGGCGTTTCTCCGGAAAAGCAGCCGTAATGTTCTAATGCGGCGGGGTATGATGTGGTACTGACTCATGGAAACTGAGCTTCGATTGCTAAGCTCCATCGGACCCAGAACTCCGCCCAACCCCTCCCCTGAACACAGAAACAGCCTTCCCGAAGGAAGGCTGTTTCTATATGACGTCCCGGAAGGGATTCGAACCCCCGACCGTGCGCTTAGAAGGCGCATGCTCTATCCAGCTGAGCTACCGGGACATGGTTGCTGGCAGAAAAGCAAGCAGGAATTATCATATCATATGGGGTGTTTTTTTTCAAGCTGTTTTTTAAAAAGAGTACGGGGTATGCTATAATCTACAATTATTAAGTTTCGGAAGAAGCTTAAGGTATTAATAACTTTTATAATGGTTAGGATTCCATTCACATAAGTAGACATAAGGAGGTGCCCTCATTAAACATTCGGATTCCCCCGCCACCAAAGAGAATATCGTCCTTTTCCCCAAGACACTGGACTATTATCAAATCCAGCTGACGGTGATGCTGGAAAGTGAACGCTACGGGGAAGCGATGGAGCTGCTTCGTTTTTTGCTGCAGTGTCAAGGACAGGAAGAGCGAAATTACGAGGAATGGCGGTCCCTGCTGGAATGGCTCGAAACGGCATTTCCTTACGCGTCCCAGAATGGAGATGCGGAGGGAGCTGTTCACCCCGAAGACGAAGACTTAAGGGAAGAGGATATGGCCCGCTTTTTGGCCAAATCTAAAATGAACGAGGATACGGGGTATCCCAAAAAGCTGCTGCAGCGGGTGATGAATGAGCCTCTGTCTGAGGCGACAATACTTGCATTAGAGCAGCTATCCTATCTGGAAGGTGGCGGCGTTGACGAGGAGCTGACCACTTGGCTACAGGGGGATAATGTTCATCCACTGCTGCAATTTCGGACCTTGCAGACGCTTAAGCGGCGTGGGATGCAGGGAACAGTGAAGCTGATTCGCGGACATGAAAAGGTACTTGTAGAGATCGAGAGCGTGCCACTGCAGACGGAGGATTTTCCTCCGCAGGTGAGTCATGTGCTGGAGCGGGTAGCCGGGCAGGCTGAGGTGCATGAGCCTACGCTGTATTATTTTGCACAAGAGCTCTGGGGTCAGTTCATCATGTCTATTTATGGGTCGGATGAATATCGGAAATTGCTGGAAGGCGAAGACGTTTTGCTGGATATTTGGGCAGGAGCGTTGCACCAATTTGTTTCTGAGAGTTTAAACGGCTCCCGACAAGAGGAAGAGACACGTGGAATGTATGGCATCACAGACGGCATGCGCTTTCAATTTGAGGGAGCTTATCGTGCTCTCAAGGGTTTTGTAAAGACTTCTCTACTTGATAAATAAAGTAATGTTGTATATAATATAATGGTTATTCTGTGCGTGGATTGTATCATTATTTGAAGTAAACTTGTGAACCTATATTTTGGAGGGAAAAGTATAATATGAAAGCAACATGGGAAAAAATAGAGAAGAACCTTGGAGTTCTTGAAGTAGAAGTAGACGCAGAACGCGTAACAGCAGCACTTGATAAAGCTTTTAACAAAGTCGTTAAAAAAGCTAACGTACCAGGCTTCCGTAAAGGTAAAGTACCTCGGCCGATCTTTGAATCCCGTTTTGGTGTAGAAAGCTTGTACCAAGATGCAATCGACATTCTTCTTCCAGAAGCTTACGGTGAAGCAGTTGAACAAACTGACATCTTCCCTGTAGACCGTCCTGAAGTTGATATTGAGCAATTCGCTAAAGGCCAATCCTTTATCTTCAAAGCGAAGATCACGGTTAAACCTGAAGTGAAGCTCGGCGATTACAAAGGTTTGGAAGTTCCAGTACAAAAAGCTGAAGTGACTGAAGAAGAGTTGAGTGCTGAACTTGCTCGTCTGCAAGAACGTCATGCTGAGCTTGTAGTAGTTGAAGAAGAAGCAGCAGCTAACGGCGACATCGCTGTAATCGATTTTGACGGATATGTTGATGATGTACCGTTTGAAGGCGGAAAAGCTGAACGTCACTCTCTTGAGCTTGGCAGCAACTCCTTCATTCCAGGATTCGAAGAGCAAGTGGTAGGAATGGCTACTGGAGATTTCAAAGATGTGGAAGTTACTTTCCCTGATGAATACCATGCAGAGAACCTTGCGGGTAAAAAAGCAGTATTCAAAGTGAAGCTGCACGAAATCAAACGCAAACAACTTCCTGCACTCGATGATGAGTTCGCTAAAGATGTAAGTGAATTCGAAACTTTGGATGAGTACAAAGCAGATCTGAAAGCTCAGCTCGAATCCCGTAAAGAGGAAGAACTGAAAGGCCTTCGTGAGAATGCAGTTGTTGATAAAGCAGCAGCTAACGCTGAAGTTGAAATCCCTGAAGCTATGATCAACAGTGAAGTTGAGAATATGGTTCGTGACTTCGACACTCGTCTTCGTCAACAAGGCATGAACATGGATATGTTCCTTAGCTTCTCCGGCCAAACTCGTGAAGACTTGCAGAACCAAATGAAAGGCGATGCTGAAAAACGCGTTCGCAACAACCTGGTATTGGAAGTTATCGCAAAACAAGAGAACATTGAAGTTTCCGAAGAAGAAGTTAACGAAGAGTTGGCTACTATGGCTGAAGCTTACAAACGTACTCCAGAAGAAATCCGCAGCATCTTGGCAGCTAACGGTTCACTGGGCAGCTTGAGCGAAGAGCTTTCGCTTCGTAAAACCATTGATTTCCTTGTTAGCAATAGTGTAGAAGTTGAAGCAGTAGAAGAAGCACCAGCTGCTGAAGACACTAAAGCTGAGTAGGATATTTTAAAATTATAAGAAGGTATAAGTTTCACTTTGTACTTTATTCTTATAATTCTCGCATAAACGCTTACCGTCCTTAAAAGGACGCCGAAGGCGTTTTAGCTTGACACTACCTAGAACGGCCAAGTTACACGGCCTCCATACAGATATGATAAGGCACGTAAGTTTCGTTACGTGCCTTATTTTTATCCTCGGCCGCAAATATATGTGACTACATAGGTATCCGTATGAACGTATGGCAATAAGGTAATAGGGGCGGTAACGTCACAATTCACAAGCAGCGGACTGTCCACTGTAGTGAAAAAATGACATCGCGCCGTGAACGTGTTAAAATATTTCTGAAACGATAAGACTAATCTGTACAGAGAAAAGAGGTTGGTGGCATGAGTCTGGTACCAATGGTTGTGGAATCAACAAGTCGTGGAGAACGTTCATACGATATCTATTCCAGATTGCTCAAGGATCGCATCATTTTCTTAAGCAGTGCGATTGACGATGATGTCGCCAATCTGGTTATTGCTCAATTGCTGTTTTTGGCAGCAGATGATCCCGAGAAGGACATTCACTTGTACCTCAACTCACCCGGTGGTTCAGTAACAGCCGGCATGGGTATATACGATACGATGCAATATATCAAACCGGATGTTTCAACCATTTGTGTAGGGATGGCAGCAAGCATGGGATCGCTCCTTCTAACAGCTGGGGCTCCGGGCAAAAGATATGCGCTGACCAACAGCGAAGTTATGATTCATCAACCGCTCGGCGGTGTTCAAGGTCAAGCGTCTGATATTTGGATTCACACTGACTGGATCCTCAAGACGAGACAGAAGCTGAATCAAATTTATGTAGATCGCACAGGTCAGCCCCTTGAAAAAATCGAACGGGACACAGACCGCGATAACTTCATGAGCGCGGAAGAAGCCAAGGAATATGGGCTTATTGACCAGGTTCTTTCTTCACCGATGAAATCTTAAAGGGGTGGTTAGATGTTTAAATTTAATGATGAAAAAGGGCAATTGAAATGTTCTTTTTGCGGTAAATCACAAGAGCAGGTTCGTAAGCTTGTAGCAGGACCGGGCGTTTATATATGTGACGAATGTATCGAGCTTTGCACGGAAATTGTGGAAGAAGAGCTCGGTCATGAGGAAGAGCTTGATCTGAAGGATATTCCAAAACCAAAGGAAATTCGCGATATTTTGGATCAATATGTAATCGGTCAAGAGCAAGCGAAGAAATCTCTTTCTGTAGCGGTTTATAACCACTACAAGCGTGTGAACAGCCAAAGTAAGATCGAAGATGTTGAGCTGACGAAGAGTAATATCCTTTTGCTCGGTCCAACAGGTTCTGGTAAAACCTTGTTAGCACAAACGATGGCGAAGATTATCAACGTTCCTTTTGCTATTGCAGACGCTACTTCTCTAACAGAAGCTGGTTATGTCGGCGAGGATGTTGAGAACATTCTGCTCAAACTCATTCAAGCTGCAGATTACGATGTGGAGAAAGCCGAACGCGGCATTATCTATATTGATGAAATTGATAAAGTGGCACGTAAGTCCGAGAATCCGTCCATTACTCGTGACGTTTCCGGCGAAGGTGTACAGCAGGCGCTTCTGAAGATTCTGGAAGGAACTGTTGCTTCTGTGCCTCCGCAGGGCGGACGTAAGCACCCTCACCAGGAGTTTATTCAGATCGACACGACGAACATCCTATTCATCGTTGGCGGTGCCTTTGACGGTCTGGAGCAAATGATTAAACGCCGTATCGGTAAAAAAATCATTGGCTTCAACGCAGCAGTTGAAGGACAAAAGGATCTTAAGCCTGGCGAATATTTGTCGATGGTATTGCCTGAAGATTTGCTCAAATTCGGTCTTATTCCTGAATTTGTAGGCCGTCTGCCAGTCATCTCGACTTTGGAGCCGCTTGATGAGAATACGCTTGTACGTATCCTTTCCGAGCCTAAAAATGCACTCACTAAACAATATATCAAGCTGCTGGAAATGGACAACGTAGCGTTGAAGTTCGAACCATTGGCACTCGAAGCAATTGCCAAGGAAGCGATCAAACGTAATACGGGAGCCCGTGGACTGCGCGCGATTATTGAGAGCATCATGCTCGATGTGATGTATGAAGTTCCTTCACGCGATGATATTAAGGATTGTGTGATCACGGAACAGGTCGTTCAGGAGAAAGCTTTGCCTGAGCTCAACCTTAAGAAAGACAAGAAAAAAGAGGAAAGCGCGTAAGCCGCTTTTCCTTAACAATACATGTCACAGTCTCCACCTTTCTTCCGCTTATCCCGCTTCACATTAGCGGGAGCGAAGGGGTGGAGCTTTGGCGTTATGGGGGAGAAAAATCATGTTCTTGAGACACCAAACCCGTCCTGTCAATGTTGGCGGGCTCATTATTGGGGGAAACAACGAGGTTGCGATTCAAAGCATGTGTACAACCAAAACCGCTGATGTGGAGGCTACTGTAGCTGAAATATTGCGGCTTGAGGAAGCAGGCTGCCAGCTAGTACGCGTAACTGTCAACAATGAAGAGGCGGCTGCCGCAATCAAGGAGATCAAGAAACAGATTCATATCCCACTCGTAGCGGATATTCATTTCAACTATAAGCTAGCGTTGATGGCTATCGAGAACGGCATCGATAAGGTACGGATTAATCCGGGGAACATTGGTCGTCGCGAAAAGGTAGAAGCGGTAGTTAAAGCATGTAAAGAAAAAGGTATTCCGATTCGAATTGGTGTAAACGCCGGTTCTTTGGAAAATCATCTTTTGGAAAAATACGGATATCCAACCCCGGAAGCCATGGTAGAAAGTGCGTTATACCATATTGGTATTCTGGAGGAACTGGATTTCCACGACATTATCGTTTCTCTAAAAGCATCCGATGTGCCAATGGCCATCGAAGCTTACCGTCAGGCTGCGGAAGTTATTCCTTATCCACTGCACTTGGGGATTACAGAATCTGGAACATTGTTTGCTGGTACTGTGAAGAGCTCCGCAGGTATCGGTGCACTGCTCTCAATGGGCATCGGCAGCACACTGCGTATCTCGCTTAGTGCCGATCCGGTTGAAGAGGTTAAGGTGGCGCGTGAACTGCTGAAGACTTTTGGTCTGATCTCTAACGCGGCGACGCTGATCTCTTGTCCGACTTGCGGAAGACTGGATATCGATCTTTTCTCCATCGCTAATGAGGTGGAAGAATACATTTCGAAGCTTAAGGTGCCTATTAAAGTTTCTGTCCTTGGCTGTGCTGTTAACGGTCCTGGTGAGGCACGTGAAGCAGATATCGGTATTGCCGGCGCTCGTGGGGAAGGTTTGCTTTTCCGTTACGGCCAAATGATCCGTAAAGTGCCTGAAGCAGAACTCGTGAACGAGCTGAAGAAGGAAATTGATGCGATCGTGGTGGCTTACGAGGCAACGGGCGAAATCCCAGGCCGCGCCCACGCTAACCTTGCACCTCCGGTGCAGTCGAAGTAACTTGGTTTGAATGGTATTTATAAGAATTTTCAATCTCATAATATTATAAACACTTCTTAGCATCATATAGTAATTTTGGGCGACGTTAGGTAAGTGGTGATCTAAGTGGCGAAGAACGCCCTGTGCAGCTCCGGTAAACCCGGGGCCCATGGGGCGTTTTTTTGTGTTTATTTCCTATTTTGGAGGAAGGAATGAGTAAACATGAACTATGAACAAGCCCATGAAAAATTTATTGCGCATCATCTTGCAAACAGAACGGGCGAACGGCGGGGGAGGCTGGAGAGAGGTCATGGCCACGCCGAAAAATTATTTTTGCAGAATGTCTGGTGGCCGCTTCGTGGTGAATTCAATGATCTTCATCCGGAGTATGAGGTACTGGATTTTCAAAGACGAGCATATTTTGCTGATTTTGCTTTTTTGCCGGGACCAATCAAGCTTTTGTTTGAGATCAAAGGGTATGCAGCTCATGTAAGAGACATGGATAGGCTGAAGTATTGTAATGAGCTAAATCGTGAAACTTTTCTGTACGGAATGGGTTATCAAGTACTTTCATTTGCCTATGATGATGTTGAACAGCGCCCTGAGTTATGTGTTACACTGCTGCGTTTGGCGCTAAGCCGCTACCAAATTGTAGATGCACCGCGTGGCAGACTGCTAATCGCTGAGAAGGAAATCATGCGTTTAGTGGTGCGTCAAGCTGGGGTGATACGCCCTAAAGAAGTCGCTGATTATTTCACGCTAGATCCCAAAACAGTACGCATGATGCTAAAGAATCTCTGTGAAAAAGGCTGGCTTACCCCTGTGAAGAGGGGAATCGGCGTCAAAAATGTTGAGTATAAGCTGGCTCGTGATGTTCTTTTTTACTGGGATTGATAATTGTAAAAGCTGATGGCTGATGGAGCAGGTGTAGCAGAAGTGGTTTGATGGAGCTGATCATATAGGCGTAACAATGTTGGCCATGACTTTTGCTGAAGGTGGGAATTTGAAAAGAAGGTATGTGAAGGAGCTTGATGTGAAGTCCGTTATGAAGTAAAACGCAACAATTAGGGAAATTCTCCCTGAAATAAGCCGATTATGGCTCAAAATCAAGCTTATTAGGGAAAAACTCCCTAATAAAAGGAGGATTTCTCCCATTTATGTGTGATTCGACCGATAATCAGGGAGGATTTCCCTAATTGGCAGCTTTGAGGTCGTGAATCACTGATAAATAGGGAGGAATTCCCTAATTATTTAGCTGGGTACCAATGATACTTAGATTTTTGTACTAAATAGGATGTTTCTACGAACATAGGAGATACAAACGGATATGTTCAGCAAACTAAGTTAACTCTGCATCTAGAAGTAACCCACTGCGTCCAGCTGACTCAGCTTCTAATAGTACCTCCTCGAACTCAACAAACTAAGCTACAGGAAACTCCCGACGCTCTTACCCTTAGCGGTACAGTCGCAGAACTAGGTTCCTCGTCCCCACATAGTCTTGATCTCAATCCTCAGTTACTAAGTATGACGATTCCCCCTAACACTACAGTTACTCAAATTCTCTTTCCACTAATCTCTCCCGTATTTCTCAACGATTCTCCGCATTTCTCTTCATCCCTCTTCATCCCTCCTTTACTTCCGCACTCCTCCTCATTCCTTCTCCTCCAATCTCCCTCCAACCACCTCTCTAATCTCAGTTCTAACCACCTCAACAATCTTCTCCTTTTTAAAATTATCTAAGCCACATTCACACTCCCACACTCATTAATGCTCTTAAAGTTAATTATCAGAGTCTATCCTACGGCAACAATTCAACAAATCCGCAAATTCGCGTTTACTAATTACCGAAACGGCTATACTACCTAATAGTAGCCAAGGGTGGAAAGGTAGACTGAACGAAACAGGAGGATGACCTATGGAATTAAGTATAGTTGTGATGATCGTGCAGCTCTTTTTCGCGCTGGTTATCGGCGTATACTTTTGGAATCTGCTGCGGGGTCAGAAGACAAATAAGACAGCGGTGGAACGAGAGTCGCGCAAGGAACTGGACAAGTTACGGAAAATGCGAATGATTACATTAACTAAACCATTGTCGGAGAAAACACGTCCGGCTTCTATTGGAGATATTGTCGGGCAGAAGGATGGGCTGCGCGCCTTGAAAGCCGCACTTTGCAGCGCTAATCCGCAGCATGTGATTATTTATGGTCCGCCGGGAGTAGGCAAGACTGCGGCAGCGCGTGTTGTCATGGAAGAGGCGAAAAAGAATGTGCTTTCTCCTTTTAAAAGTGACGCCAAATTCACAGAGATTGACGCCACTACCGCTCGTTTTGATGAGCGTGGTATTGCTGACCCGTTGATCGGCTCTGTGCATGATCCTATTTATCAAGGTGCAGGAGCCATGGGTGTGGCAGGTGTGCCACAGCCGAAGCCGGGTGCGGTGACTAAGGCGCATGGCGGGATTCTTTTTCTGGATGAAATAGGAGAGCTTCACCCTATTCAGATGAATAAGCTACTTAAAGTGCTTGAGGACCGGAAGGTCCTGCTAGAGAGCGCTTATTATAATTCGGAGGATAATAATACTCCGGCTTATATTCATGATATTTTTCAAAATGGCTTGCCTGCTGATTTCCGGCTAGTTGGCGCTACTACGCGATCTCCGGATGAGATTTCACCTGCGCTGCGTTCGCGCTGCATGGAGATTTATTTCCGTCCGCTGCTGCCGGATGAGATTGCCGTCATCGCGCGTGACGCGATACAGAAAATCGGGCTTAAACCAAGTCCGGAAGCAGTCACTGTGGTGCAACAGTATGCAACCAACGGCCGGGAGGCAGTTAATATGATTCAGTTGGCTGCCGGATTAGCTTTAACTGAGCAGAGAGATACACTAAATGCTGCTGATGTGGAATGGGTGGCAGGCAGCAGCCAGCTTCCTCTACGTACGGAACGCAAGATTCCTTCCGCGCCACAGATTGGATTAGTAAACGGTCTTGCTGTATATGGGCCAGGGATGGGTACTCTGCTCGAAATCGAAGTTTCCGCAGCACCTGCTGTGAACGGCCAAGGCAGATTGAACGTGACCGGTGTGGTGGATGAAGAAGAGATCGGTGGAGGCTCCCGCACGATTCGGCGAAAAAGTATGGCAAAGGGCTCGGTTGAGAATGTATTGACTGTACTACGTACGATGAATCTGGAGCCCGATCGTTATGATCTACATGTAAATTTCCCAGGTGGTACACCAATTGACGGACCTTCGGCAGGGGTGGCGATGGCAGTAGCAATCGTCTCTGCTATTCGTGGACTTCCCGTGGATAACACGGTAGCGATCACAGGCGAGATAGGCATCCACGGTCGAGTTAAGCCAGTGGGTGGTGTAATCGCCAAAGTAGAAGCTGCTTTTCAAGCTGGAGCCACTACAGTGCTTATTCCAAAAGAAAACTGGCAGTCTCTCTTCGCTGACCTCGCGCCATTACGCGTTATTCCAATGGAAACAGTAGAAGAGGTGTTCCGTCATCTGTTCGGTGCCGATACAGCTGATGTAAGGTTGCCTGCGGTTGCTGGAGAGTTGTTCTCCGCTGCACCTTCACTCCTAAAGGCCGATGCCGCTGGTGAATCTGCAAAGGGTTAAACTAAATTGATCCCTAATTCGAAGAATAAGGTGAGATTTGTCGCTGTAAAATAAAGGAGGCTGCAGGCAATTCTGCTGCTTCCTTTTTAAATGCTATAAGAGATGTTGTCTCTATTTAAGGAAAAGCAAGTCGGTTCTTCTTGAAATCTAAGGACTCTGTTGGTGTTTTGGGGCTGCTTTTGTTAGAATGAATGCATATGAGATTAATTGAGAGCCATGGGAGGTGCGAAAGCGATGATGACAAATAAAACAAAAGGTCGTCGTTTTCCTTTATTGCCGCTAAGAGGGCTTCTTGTGTACCCAAGCATGGTTCTTCACTTGGATGTGGGCCGTGAGAAGTCAGTTCGGGCGCTAGAGAAAGCTATGGTTGAAGATAATTTGATTCTTCTTTGTTCCCAGTCGGAAGTGAATATTGAAGAGCCAGGTCAGGACGATATTTTTCGGGTCGGTACTGTCGCCAATGTGCGGCAAATGCTGAAGCTTCCAAATGGTACGATACGTGTACTGGTTGAAGGTGTAGAACGGGCCGAAATTATTAATTATATCGATAATGATGAGTACTATGAGGTTATGGCGCGTGAGCTGCCGGAAGATGAAGATAGCAATCAAGAATGTGACGCGCTGATGCGTACAGTACTCAATCAGTTCGAACACTATATTACGTTATCCAAAAAAGTGACCCCAGAGACCCTCGCTGCTGTATCCGATATAGAAGAGCCTGGTCGACTTGCGGATGTCATTACGAGCCATTTATCGCTAAAAATTAAGGATAAGCAAGAAATTCTCGAGACGATTGATGTTAGTAAACGGCTGGAGAAGCTTCTTGATATTCTTAATAATGAGCGTGAAGTGCTGGAGCTTGAACGTAAGATCAATCAACGTGTCAAAAAGCAGATGGAAAAGACGCAGAAGGAATATTATTTGCGTGAGCAAATGAAAGCGATCCAGAAAGAACTCGGCGAGAAGGAAGGCCGGGTAGGAGAAGCGGAAGAGCTGCGGGCACTAATGGAAGAGAAAAATGTTCCGGAACGCGTGAAAGAAAAGATGGATAAAGAAATCGACCGGCTGGAAAAAATGCCCGTCAGCTCTGCGGAAGGCGGCGTCATTCGCAACTATGTAGATTGGCTGCTCAGTCTCCCTTGGAGTGAACAGACAGAGGATGATCTTGACATCAAAAAGGCCGAGCAGGTACTTGATGAGGATCACTACGGTTTGGAAAAACCGAAGGAACGGGTATTGGAATATTTGGCCGTTCAGCAGCTGGTTAAGAAGCTTAAGGGTCCGATATTATGTCTTGTAGGTCCTCCAGGGGTGGGGAAAACCTCACTGGCTCGTTCCATCGCCCGCTCGCTGAACCGCAAGTTCGTCCGTATCTCGTTAGGCGGTGTACGTGATGAGGCGGAGATTCGAGGTCATCGCCGGACTTATGTAGGTGCGATGCCGGGGCGGATTATCCAAGGCATGAAGACGGCGGGTACGATTAATCCGGTTATCCTATTGGATGAAATCGATAAGATGGCTGCGGATTTCCGTGGAGATCCATCTTCAGCGCTGCTTGAGGTGCTGGATCCAGAACAAAACAACACGTTTAGTGATCATTTTGTAGAGCTGCCGTTCGACTTGTCGAACGTAATGTTTGTAACAACAGCGAACGTAGTGCATAATATTCCGCGTCCTTTGCTGGATCGGATGGAAATGCTGTTCATTCCAGGTTATACGGAACTGGAGAAACTGCAAATCGGCAGCCGTTATCTATTGCCTAAGCAGAAGAAAAACCACGGTCTTGCAGAAGATCAACTGATTATCGAAGACGATAGCTTATTACGCATTGTCCGCGAATATACCCGTGAATCCGGTGTGCGTAATTTGGAGCAGCAGATTGCAGCATTATGCCGCAAAGCTGCGAAACAAATCGTGTCTGAGGAAAAAGAGAAAGTGATTATTCTTCCTGACGACATCAAGGATTATCTTGGGGCTTCCAAATATCGTTACGGTATGGCCGAGCTTGAAGATCAGATCGGTACGGTCACTGGGCTGGCTTGGACTGAGGTCGGTGGAGATACACTGCTGATCGAAGTTACGGTTGTGCAGGGAACAGGTAAACTAACCCTTACCGGACAGCTGGGCGATGTAATGAAGGAGTCGGCACAGGCCGCATTCAGCTATACTCGTTCGAAGGCGGAGGAGCTGGGGCTCCAGCCCGATTTTTATGAGAAGATTGATATTCACATCCATATTCCGGAAGGTGCAATTCCGAAGGATGGTCCGTCTGCAGGGATTACGATCGCAACCGCATTGATCTCCGCACTCACGAAACGTTATGTTTCCAAGGATGTGGCGATGACAGGTGAAATTACCTTGCGGGGACGTGTTTTGCCAATTGGTGGATTGAAAGAGAAATCTCTTGCCGCTCACCGAGCTGGATATAAAAAGATCCTTCTTCCCAAAGACAATGAACGGGATTTGAAAGATATTCCTGAGAGCGTACGTAATGATGTTGAGTTCGTACCGGTATCTAATATGGATCAGGTCTTGCATCATGCGTTAGTTGAGCATCATAATGAAATTAGCAGTGAGCCACCGAGTAGTGTGCATTAGAAAGGAAGTCCTATGAAAGTTAATATTGCCGAATTTATTATCAGTGCCGTTGGCCCTGATCAGTACCCTGATGATTCCTTGCCAGAGGTTGCTCTGGCAGGGCGTTCCAATGTGGGGAAGTCTTCCCTCATTAACCGAATGATTAACCGTAAGAATCTGGCTCGGACAAGCTCCACGCCTGGTAAGACACAACACATGAACTATTACCGTATCAATGAAGACAGCATGTATTTTGTTGACTTTCCAGGTTACGGGTATGCCAAGGTTTCCAAGACGCAACGCGCCGTATGGGGTAAAATGGTTGAGAAATACCTCTCTGAGCGCGATACGTTAAAGCTTGTTCTGCTTATTGTGGACCTGCGGCATTCGCCTACCAGCAATGATAAGATGATGTTCGACTGGTTGAAGCATTATGATCTTCCTATGTGTGTTGTAGCGACCAAAGCGGATAAAATTCCGAAGACACGCTGGCAAAAGCATATCAAGACCATGAAGCAGGAGCTGGGCGTGCTGCCAGGGGATAATTTTATTCCATTCTCCTCGGAAATTGGTCTCGGCAAAGACGAGCTTTGGGGCTTAATTGATGGGTATATTCGCCCTTCTGAGTATGAATCTCCGGATTCAGAGGATGCTGAAATGATAGCAAATGAATCTCAGCAAGAGGAGTCAACCGAAGCGTAAGATATGAACTCATTTACAATCAAGCAACCATTCCTGGTGGGAATGGTTGTATTTTTTTGTTGATAAAACTAAAATTTCTATGGAAAAGGACCGATAGATAACATATGATAGATATTCACTGCCACATCTTACCCTTTTTGGATGACGGAGCCTCTGATTGGGAAGCTGCTCTTGCCATGGCGCAAGACGCCCACAGAGAAGGGATTACTTCAGTCATCGCCACGCCACATCATGCCAACGGTCAATATATGAATAACGCCCCCAAGATTAAAGAAGCTGTGGAGTTGATGAATGAGAGACTTCGTCAGGCTGGTAATCCACTGCTTGTTCTTCCAGGTCAAGAGATCCGTATCTACGGGGAGCTTCTGAATGATCTGGAGCGGGGGGAACTGCTGAGTCTTGCAGATTCGCGGTATATTTTACTGGAAATGCCTTCTTCACGAGTACCACGTAACATGGAAGAAATCTGCCACGAGCTGATCATTCAAGGGTTCGTTCCGGTCATCGCCCATCCGGAGCGCAATGCTGAAATAGCCGCTGATCCTTCTAAACTAGAGAGACTGATAGAGCTAGGATCACTTGGGCAGGTAACCGCACAGAGTCTTGCAGGCGTTTTCGGGAATAAGCTACAGAAATTGTCGCTGGAGCTATGCCGTAGAAATGCAGTACATGTGTTGGCCTCTGATGCACATGACAGTGTTCATCGTCCTTTTGGATTAAACGCTGCTTATGTGGTTATGGAGAAAGAATTAGGCCCTGAGATGCGTGACTATGTTCGCGGCAATGCTCAGCAAATTATGACCAATGGCGAGGTTATTCATGGAAAACACGTACAAACAAGGGGAAACCGACAAAAATTGTTTGGATTTTTTTTCCGAAAGGGCTGACTAATCTACCTAATAGTGGTAGAATGGGTTTTATTGGGTGATTTAGTGCTATACGTAATAGCGTAGCATTTGGGCGAATTGTTCTAGGTCTATGGTAGTACAGTATTTTAATACATAAGAAGAGGTGGATATTTAGTGACTTTGAAAAAGAAACTAGTAGTATCAACATTAGCAGCAAGTATGGTAGCAGCATCCGTAGCGGGTCTTCCGTTGGGAAGCCTTGGAGCAGTAGGCACAGCATCTGCGGCTACAGTTAGTAGTAGTGCAGCAGTTAAGGATAAGGTTCTTGCTGTTTACAAACAATTGACCGCAACTGATGCAGTTTATCTCTACAATTTGAAGACTGAGGTTGCAGCACTGAGTGAGAAAGAATTTACAGAAATTTTTGCTCCAGTACTGAACAAGCTTTCACTGGATGGAGAAGAAACAAAAACATCACTTAAATTGTTCCAAAGCGTTACTAGTGTAGTCTACGATGTCTATGAAAATGACTACTCAGGAATCCAAGTGATCCGTAACGATGACAAAAACATTGCTTTGGTAAGCAAAATTGCAGCTAAAGCGGGTGTGTCTGGACTTACTGTTGATAGTGTTGCTGAATTCTTGAGCAGTATTGAAACAGAACTTCGTGATCTGGTAGGTAACAAGTCATCAGCAGATTTGTTGGCAATTCTTACATCTGAATCTGGTTACGAGACTTTGTTGGATGAAGCTATTGCGAAAGTATTGAGCCATACAACAGGAACAGGAGCACTCACAGTAAGTCAAGCGTTGGACAAGCTTGGAGTTACTGCTAGTGATGTGAAAGAAACACTGAAAAACTTGAACAATAATATTAAATCCGCGAAACCTGCGGCGAAATCACTTGCATTTGCTTATATTAAAGCCTACGGATTAGGCGATAATGGCAACGGTAATGGCAACGGCAATGGTAATGGTAGTAGTGGAAGTGGGAATGGAAGTGTTACAACGCCTGTAGCTCCTGTTCAAACTCCAGGAATCTATGACGTATCTAAGCTTGTAAGCATTGTTGACGGTAAAGCAACCTTGAAATTGGTTGATGCTGATGTAATTAAAGAATTTGATAAGCTGGTTGCAGCGAACCCTGGTAAAACTGGTCTTACTTTGACCCTGAATCTGGGAACAGTAAACGCTACTACAGTTGAAGTTCCACTTTCCCAAGCCATTATTGAAGCTGCAAAAGCTAAAGGTATTGCGAATATCGCCGTTACTTTCAACGGTGTAACTGTAACGATTCCTGTAAGCCAATTCAGCACAGCGATTTCATTGACAGTAACTACTGCTAAACCAGAAGTTGTAACTTCCGTTACCAAGCTGAAATTGGCTTCGGATGTGTATGAATTCACACTTAGTGTGAACGGTGTAGCACAAAGCACATTTAAACAACCAATTACTATCAAATTGCCACTTAAGAATACTGATGGTCTTGATAAAGAATTGCTTTCCGTTGGTAAGCTTGTATACGGCGACCTGCAATTCCAAGGTGGAGTTCTTGATGGAGATTTCATCGTAGAACCACGTGATACATTCTCTTCTTATGCAGTACTTGAGAATAAAGTCTCCTTTAATGATATTGCTGCTGTACAAGCATGGGCTGGTAGACAAATTCAAGTCGTAGCTGCTAAAGGTGCGATTGAAGGAGTCGGAGCAGGTAAATTTGCACCGAAGAACAACGTAACTCGTGCTGAGTTCTCCAAAATGTTGATTCGTGCGCTTAACCTGGAAAACAACTCTGCTGTACAAAGCTTTAGCGATGTAAGTTCAACTGCTTGGTATGCACCATATGTAGCAGTTGCAGCAGAAAAAGGGATTATCACTGGACGCAGTGCGGCCAAATTTGATCCTAATGCAACTATTACACGTGCAGAAATGGCAACAATGATCTCCCGTGCGTTGAAATCTATCAATCCTGATGCGAAAACCGATTCTACTGCAATCAGCAAATTCTCTGATGCTGCTAAGATCAGCGCATCCCTAAGAGATGGCGTAGCGTTTGCAGCAAGCCACAACCTGGTTATCGGAAATGCTGGCAAGTTCAACCCGAACGATACAGCTACCCGTGCTGAAGCAGCAGTAATTATCTACCGTACTATTAACTTCAAGTAAATAAAACTTATAGTATACAGCCTCCTCTCATGTAGGTGAGAGGAGGCGATTTTTTTGCAAATAGGGAAGATTTGAACAGGCATCGAAATATTTCAGAAATAGCTTGGGGGTAATTTCACTTGTCATCACAAGAATTGGATCTTCGCGATTATTTTCAGATCGTCAGGAAGAGACTATGGCTCATTTTCAGCATAGTTGTATTGGTGTGCGGTATTGCTGGTGTATATAGTCTGTATATTAAAAACCCGGTATATGAGGCATCCACGAAGATTATCGTTAACCAAACACCAACGCAGTCAGCGGTGGGGCAGCTTGATTTAAACCAGATTAATACCAATATTCAATTAATTAATACGTATAAGGAAATTATTAAGACTCCGGCCATCCTTGATATTGTTACAAAGGATTATCCGCAATTTAATATTACTGCGGAAGAGCTATTAAAAAAGGTTAATGTGAGTTCCGTAAATAATACGCAGGTGATGACACTTGTCGTTCGAGATAATTCTTATCAGCGGGCTGCTGAAATCGTGAATGCCATTTCACTTGTGTTCAAGGAAGAAATTCCAAGTCTATTTAATGTGGAAAATGTATCGATTCTGAATGAAGCTAAAGTGAATCCAACTGTTGAGCCACGGCCGGTAGAACCAAATGTTTTACTGAACATGGCTATTGCTTTTATCGTCTCTTTGATGATTGGATTAGGGATTGCCTTCCTGCTGGAATATATGGATGACACCCTGAAGACAGAAGCTGATATTGAGAAGTATCTTGGTTTGCCTACCATAGCTATGATTACAAGATTGGGTCAAGATGAAAGCAAGCAAGGTGCCGCACAAACTCAGAAACAATCATCCAGAAAGGCGGGGGACCTCGAACATGTCACAGCTTCCAAATAAACAACGCCATCTGATCACCGTTACGAACCCACGCTCTCCTGTCTCTGAAGCGTTTCGCGCATTGCGCACGAATATTGATTTTTCTTCTGTAGATCAGACTATTCAAGTGATTATGGTCACTTCATCCGGACCGGAAGAAGGAAAATCTACGGTATCTGCTAACCTGGCGGCAGCTTACGCACAAGCAGATAAAAGAGTATTGTTGATTGACGCCGATTTGCGGAAGCCGACGGCACATAAGACATTTACACTAAGCAACCGTTTTGGTTTATCCTCCCTACTGTCTCAACAGGCAGTTCTTGAGGACACTGTCCAAGACTCTGGAGTTAATAATCTTTCAATCATGACCTCTGGACCAATCCCGCCCAACCCGGCGGAAATGATGGCATCTAATCGGATGAGCACTCTTTTACAGGACTTGCGTCAGCGGTATGATGTCATTCTTATTGATACTCCACCATTATTAGCGGTTACGGATGCACAAATTGTGGCCTCGAAGAGTGATGGCGTTATTATGGTTGTCAGTTATGGTAAGGTAAAACGCGATATCGCAGTAAAAGCTAAAGCTAATCTGGATCGCGTGGGTGCAAAAATGCTTGGCGTTGTTCTCAATAATGTAAAACGTAAAGCTAGTGAAGGGTACTATTACTACTACTATGGAAATTGATTTATTCATAATTAAAAATGTTATTTTTGGAGGCACTGAAAATGACAGCGAAATCTAGAGTGATTCTTTTATTCTTCATTGATCTTGCGATCATTTGGTTCAGTATTGTGACATCTTATTTGTTTCGGTACCCTAACCATGCTCTTCAGGAATACGTTGTACAAATGCTGCAATTTGGTTTGATTGCAACATTTGCATTTGGTGGAAGCCTGATATACTTCGGTCTTTACCGAAGAATGTGGCAATATGCCAGTATCGGTGAAATTATATCGGTTTCTAAAGCTATTGTAGTAGGGTCTTTATTTTCATTTGCACTGGCATATCTAATTTTGCCGGATAGAGTACCTCTTGCCATAGAAGTTCGGTCGATGGAGACTATTCTTTTATTAGTAGGTGGAGTCCGATTTTTGTGGAGAGTACTTCATAATGATCGAATCAATTACAAAGACACTAAGACCCATACACTAATTGTAGGTGCTGGTGATTGTGGGATATTAATTGCTCGGGAAATGATGGGACCCTCTTTTGCGCATACCAAATTAGTCGGTTTCATTGATGATAATGCGAATAAATACCATATGTACATTATGGGTGTTCCTGTAATTGGAAATCGTTATGCAATCCCAGCGATTGTGAAAGAAAGAGAAATTCATGAGATTATCATCGCCATGCCCTCTGTTTCACGTACTGAGATTTCTGAAATTATTAATCTTGCCAAAAAGACTGGAGCAAAGCTGAAGATTATACCGGCTCTTAATGATCTGATCGCTGGAAAAATATCAGTTAAGAAACTTCGGGATGTTAGCGTAGAAGATTTATTAGGTCGTGAGCCGATCGTAGCTGATTTGAACAGTATTTTAGGTTATGTACATCATAAGACGGTGTTAGTTACGGGGGCTGGCGGCTCTATAGGTTCAGAGTTATGCCGGCAGATTGCTCCTTTTGGTCCGGACAAGCTAATGTTACTTGGACACGGTGAGAACAGTATTTACACGATTGAAATGGAGCTTCGTAAGAGTTTTCCAGAGTTAAACATTGTGACTGTGATAGCAGATGTACAGGATCGTAGTCGAATGATGGACATATTCAGTGGCCATAGACCGCATGTAGTCTTTCACGCAGCAGCACATAAACACGTTCCTTTAATGGAGCGTAATCCTTCGGAAGCTATTAAAAATAATGTTTTCGGCACCAAAAATGTTGCGGATTGTGCAGATAAATATGGTGCCGAGAGATTCGTAATGATCTCTTCTGATAAGGCGGTTAACCCAACCAGTGTGATGGGTGCCACTAAGCGGATTGCGGAAATGTATGTGCAGAGCCTGCACACTACAAGTCAAACGAAGTTTTCTGCTGTGCGTTTTGGGAATGTTCTTGGTAGTCGCGGCAGTGTAATTCCAGCCTTTAAGCAGCAGATCGCTGCCGGAGGTCCAGTCACTGTCACTCATCCAGAAATGGTGCGTTATTTCATGACGATTCCAGAAGCTGTTCAGCTTGTCATCCAATCTGGTTCTTTCGCCAAAGGCGGAGAAGTGTTCATTCTGGATATGGGAGAGCCGGTTAAAATTCTAACGTTGGCGGAAGACTTAATTACGCTCTCTGGATATGAACCTTATAAGGACATTGATATTCATTTCTCCGGTATTCGTGAGGGTGAGAAGTTATATGAAGAGTTGCTTACAGATGAAGAAAATCTAGGTTCTACAGATCATGGAAGAATTTTCATTGGTAGACCTAATGTAATAAGTCTAAATCAGTTAGAGTTGGAGTTTAAACGTTTGGAACGTGTTCTCGCTGAGGAACCAGAAGTTATACGCGAAATAATCAATCAGATTGTACCGATGCAGCCCGTTGCCCAAGTTGCTATTAGCTAACTATTTCATAAAGGGGGATATAAAGTGTTCAACAAACGATGGAAAAAGATCCTTTTATGGACGCTGTCAGTTATTGTAGTGCTGGGTGTTGGTGGCTTGTTCGCCGCGAATTATGCTGTCGATAAGCTGATGAATTCAATGGCAGATGGTTTTGATCTGGAGTCTGAGGATAATGTTGGTGGTCAAGATCAAGGAACAGCACCAACTGATACAGTTGATGATAGTAATGTCGATCCTGTAGAGTCCACGGTGCCTACTACTCCACCAGCAAATGATGAGGGAAGTAGTAATCCAAGTAGTGAAGATAACGATAAACCTAGTGGAGAAACAACAGCTTCTACTACTAGTGAACCGACCAAAGCTCCATCATCAGATTCAAAAAATGCGAATTCAGATGGTTATACAGCACAGGTCTCCACAGATAAAGCTAAGCAAATTCAAGAAAACGTAACGATTAAAGATAAAGCAGATGTCGCTTCAATAGTACTTGGTCAACTTAGTGTATCAGATATTAATCGTCTTAAAGATTTGGCAAAGGGTGGCTTAACGACTGAGGAGAAGCGTGAAGCGCGCAGTATCATACTAGGTAAAGTATCCACAGAGCAGTACAATGAGCTTTCTCAGATTGCTAAGAAGTACGGAGTCAGTCAAGGGAAAACACATGACCAAATCATTGCTGAAGAAGAACAATTAAAAGCGAAAGAAAAGGGAAGTGAATAAGCATGTCTAAAGCAACATTATCAGTCGTGGCTTTATCGTTAATTGCTTCAATTGGTTTAGCACCCTTAACAGCATCCGCACCTATATCAGTATCAGCAGCGGCAGTACCAAGTGCAACGCCTAAGGCTGCAAATAATACGATTAAAGTGCAAAGTATGAACGTGAATTTGATTTTTGACGGCGTGAGTATTCAGCCACCCGCAGGTCAGTATGTATTCATGTACAACAATACAACTTATGTTCCATTACGGTTTATGTCATATGCTTTACAAAAGAGTGTAGCTTGGGATGCTAAAAACGTTAAAGTTACCGTAGCAGAGCCTAGCAGTTCAGAGCTAGTTGTGATTAAAGAATACCTAATGAATGCAAAGAACGGGAATGGTTCTTCAGCAGCAGCGAAGAATATTGTCCTCAATCAAGTTAACGCAAGTTATGTATTTAACGGTGCAACCAAGGCTTTGCCTACAGGCCAATCTAGCTTCATCCTGAATGGTTCCTTATATGTACCCCTACGTTTTTTATCGGAATCTGTAGGTCATAACATTAGCTGGGATCAGAAGACGAAGACCATTACTGCAGCTTCCAAGGCTTATCAGGAACAAGCCACTAATGGATCGACAAACAATGGTAAGGATCCATCTCCAGTAGCGACACCAACGCCAACGTCAACGGATACAACGGGTGCAACAGGTGGTGGTTCTGCAGGAACTGGAAAAGTTTCATACGAAACTATCACTAGTGACACAGAAGCTAAACTTACGGCGCTTAAAAATCAAAGCCAATCTACATTAATGAGTATTGCGTTTGAATATGTTGGAGCAACAGATGAGGCGAGTAAGAAAAGTATTAAAGCTAAAGGGGTACAACAACTAGCCTCATTCACTGCTAGCTTCAATAGTATAGTTGCTGATGCTGAACAAAAACTGAACAGCAATGGGTACAGTACAGAAATTATTAGTCAATATAAAAGTGAATTTGAATCACAGCTTCAGTTAGGGAAAGATCTGGCTGCGGGAATGGCGGATTAAATATCCGCTGTTTCTTTATCAATATATATGCAGAGGTTGAGTGATGGATGAAGCCTTACTTAGTTGTAAAAAAAACACTTGATTGGATCACTGCTTGTTTTTTAATCATTTTATCTTCACCTATCATGTTAGCAGCAACTATAGCTATCAAGATTGGTTCGAAAGGTCCTGTTTTATTTCGTCAGAAGCGACCTGGTAAGATGGGAAAGATATTTACAGTGTATAAGTTCAGAACAATGTCATTAGAGACTGACCAAGATGGAAATCTATTACCTGACATACTAAGAATGACTAGAGTAGGTTCCTTTTTGAGAAAATGTAGTATAGATGAATTGCCACAATTATTCAATATTCTCAAAGGCGACATGAGCTTTATTGGTCCCCGTCCTTTACTAGTGCAATATCTTAAACATTATACTCCTGAACAAAATCGTAGACATGAAGTGGTCCCTGGCATTTCTGGGTGGGCCCAGGTGAACGGTAGGAATACCATCAGTTGGGAAGAGAAATTTCAATATGACGTTTGGTATGTAGATCATATTAGTCTCAGTTTGGATACTAAAATTGTCTTTAAAACCGTAAAAAACGTTCTAGTAAGAGAAGGAATAAATAATTCTCAGAATGATACGATGCCGATGTTCTCTGGAAGTACACTAGATATCTAAGTAGAAAGAGCGAAAGCTGGGTGAGTATGGATGTCTAAGTTATTGATTTTGGGAGCAGGTGGGCATGGCAAGGTTGTTGCTGATGCGGCGTTGAGTACTGGCACTTGGGATGAAATAGCCTTCCTAGATAATAATAAAGAGCTTAATGATGTATTGGGGAAAGCTGTATTGGGTGGATTTGAAAGTTATATGGATCATAGAGAAGATTATTCAGCAGCGTTTGTAGCCATAGGAAATAATGTGACAAGAATGATATGGCTGGAAAGACTTGAACGTGCAGGCTATGAAATTCCGAGTATCATTCATCCATCTAGTACAATAAGCAGATTCAGCCAGATAGAAAGAGGCAGTGTCATTATGGCTGGAGTAGTAGTAAATGCTAGTACTAAAGTTGGTAAAGGTTGTATTCTAAATACTTCTTCTTCTATAGACCATGATTGCATATTAGAAAATGGGGTGCACATCTCTCCAGGTGTTAATGTTTGTGGAACTGTTCATGTGAAAAGCTGTAGTTGGTTGGGTGTAGGTTCTAAAGTGCTAAATAATGTAACTATCGGATTTAATGTAATCGTAGCTGCTGGAACCATAGTAATAAAGGATATACCGGACAATGTAATGGTGGCAGGAGTACCTGCAAAAATAAAGAAAAACTTGGAGATGAAAAGCGATGTCGGAAAGGATTTTTTTATCCCCGCCTCATATGAGTGGGAACGAAATGAAGTACATACAAGAAGCGTTCGATACTAACTGGATAGCTCCCCTGGGGACAAATGTTGATAAATTTGAAGAAGAATTATGCGAGTACGTAGGCGTAGATCATGGATTGGCTTTATCTTCTGGCACAGCAGGTATTCATTTAGCACTGAAATATTTTGGTGTCGGTCCAGGAGATTATGTGTTTTGCTCAGACCTAACCTTTGCAGGAAGCTGTAACCCTATTCTATATCAATATGCTAATCCAGTTTTTATTGACTCTGAACCAGAAACTTGGAATATGTCTCCTATTGCTTTAGAGAAAGCGTTTGAGTGGGCTAAAAAAGAAAATAAAATGCCTAAGGCAGTTATTATAGTTGATTTATATGGTCAGAGTGCTGATTATGATTTGCTACTTCCGATATGTGAAAAGTATGATGTTCCAGTTATAGAGGACGCAGCAGAAGCGCTAGGTGCAACGTACAAAGGGAAAAAATGTGGTTCATTTGGTCATATTGGTATTTTTTCATTTAATGGTAACAAGATTATTACTACCTCAGGTGGTGGCATGGTTGTTTCCAATGACGAAGAGGCTATAAAGAAAATGCGTTTTTGGGCTACTCAATCAAGAGAGCCAGCAAAACATTATGAACATAAAGAAGTTGGGTATAATTACCGAATGTCTAATATTTGTGCTGGGATTGGTCGTGGGCAGTTGGAAGCTTTGGATGGTTTTATTGATAAGCGAAAAGCTATTAATGAACGATATAAATCATTATTGAATTTTCTTCCAATTAAGTTCATTCCCACCTCTAAAATCGCTAAACCCAATTACTGGTTGTCTGTTTTTTCCATCCATGAAGGTGGTCATAAGATTCGAGCGCGTATTCTTGATAAACTAGAAGAACAAAACATAGAAGCTCGACCTGTGTGGAAACCAATGCACTTACAGCCACTTTTTCAGGATAATATTTATTTCAGTCACTCAGATAAAGTTTCAGAAGTGCTATTTGATATAGGAATATGTCTCCCATCTGGTACAGGAATGTCTGAATTTGATATTGTGAGAGTTGTTACAATCATTAATGAGTCTTTCGAAGTTGTAAAAAGATAAGAATCATACGTATTGTTCTAATATTACAATGTACTTAAAAATGTGGTTATTTAGCTAGAATATAGTACATGCAAAATGTTTGAAGGCAACGATTGTTTAATATGAGCAATATGTAAAATATATGAAAGTGGTAAAATAATATGAAACGTATTTTAATTTGTACAACTATATTGTCAACAGTTAAAGCTTTTCTTATCCCGCACATACAATTGTTACAGGACATGGGATATATAGTTGATGTTGCGGGTAATAAAGATGTAAGTGATTTAGACGGATTTGTTAATAACGTTTATGATATCCCCTTTCAACGAAATCCTCTATCAAAATTAAATGTTATTGCAGCTCGTAATTTGAAGAAGATAGTTGACACTAATAACTATGATAAAATACATTTTCATACTCCTATCGCTAGTGCACTAGGGCGTTGGGTGGTTAAAGGAACAAGGAAATCCGGAACAAAAGTAATGTATACAGCTCATGGATTCCACTTTTATAAAGGATCTCCTTTGATAAATTGGTTAACGTATTATCTAGTGGAAAAATTTCTTTCGAGATACACTGATGTTCTGATAACAATAAATAAAGAAGATTATGGTAGAGCCCAAACATTTAAGGCTAGGAATGTAGAATATGTTCCAGGAGTTGGACTTAACATTGATTCTTTTAGGAATGTTTCATCAAATAGATATGAGAAGCGATTGGAACTGAATGTTCCCCAAGACGCTATTCTATTACTTTCTGTAGGTGAGCTTAATAAGAATAAAAACCATGGAACGATTATTAAAGCACTAGCAAGAATAAATAATCCTAATATCTATTATGTAATATGTGGAGAGGGAACAACTGCAACCGATCTTAGAAATTTAGCAATAGATCTTGGAATAGAAGCTCAGGTTAAGTTACTGGGATTCCGCACTGATATCGCTGGGGTATGTAAGTGTTCGGACATATTTGTTTTTCCATCTCGAAGAGAAGGCTTGGGATTGGCAGCCTTAGAGGCTATGGCATTGGGATTGCCTATAGTTACATCAAATGTACATGGAATAGTTGATTATTCGATTAATGGAGTTACAGGATTTAATTGTGATGCCGATGATGTAGAGGGATTTACATGGGCAATAAATGAACTTATTTTTAATGAAGATCTTATTACAAAAATGGGAAATTATAATAAAAACTCACTTAAAGCATTTGAATTGGATTCGGTTTTAAATAAAATGAGAGATATATATATAACTTATTGACTTTTTTAAAAAATATTATTGATTATTAAGTGGTTAACTAGGAGGATACAAAACTATAATAGACATGAAATGGAGAGAATGATGAACATAAGTAAGTTGTCATTTAGTATTATTATTCCTGTATTTAATGTAGAAGATTATTTGAGAGAATGTTTGGATAGTATTATTGAGCAGACCTATAAAGGATTTGAAGTTATTTTGGTAAATGATGGATCTACAGATAGATCCGGAATTATTTGTGATGAATATGCGGAAAAATACAGTAGCTTTTTAGTTATACATAATTTTAACCAAGGTGTTTCTGCAGCTAGAAATCTAGGGATAGATAAGGCTACCGGGGATTATATAATGTTTGTTGATAGCGACGATTGGTTGGAAAAAGAAGCCTTAGAAAAGATACATAAAATACTAATTGAATATCGATATGATATTTTAATGTATGGATTAATTAAGGACTCCCCTTTTGGAAGCAGAATAATTCTGGAACAGAGAACATCTGAAAAATATTTATCAAATGGGGAAGTTACGAATAAAATTCCCGCGTTAATAAAAAATGAATCAATAAATAGTGCTATTAAGGTTTATAAAGGATCTACTTTGAAGGACAATCATATCAGATTCAATACAACTATTGAAATTGCTGAAGATCATTTGTTTAATATACAGTGTTTTTTAAAGGCCAAGTCATTATATATTCTGAATGAAGTTTTATATCATTATATGATCCGTAGAAATACATCATTATCTAGGAAATTCACAGATAACAAATATAAAAAAATAATAATGGTGAATAATAAATTACTAGATTTAATAAAAAACGAGAATAATTATTATCAATTAAAGGAAGCATTAATACATATTCGATTAAAGAATATTTATTCCTGCTTCATGGACATGTTCAATCCGAACTGTAAATATTCATTATCTAAAAAGCTAAACTTTATTGACGATATACTTTTACAAGAAGAGAAGACTGATTTTAGTATTATCACAGATAGAATGTTCGTATTTTTAGCTATTGTTATGAAAACTAACTCTAAAGTATTTATTTTATTTATTAGTAAATTAATATTTATTATTAGAAAGAAATAGAGGTATTTGAATGGAATGTCTAATAAGTGTTGTTGTTCCAATATACAATGTTGAATTATACCTATATAAATGCATTGAAAGTATCATGCAACAATCTTATGAAAATATTGAAATTATTTTAGTGGATGACGGTTCGCTAGACAAAAGTGGAGATATTTGTGATGAATATGCAAAGAAAGATAATAGAATTAAGGTAATTCATAAAGAAAATGCAGGACTTAGTTCAGCGAGAAATGCTGGAATACATATATCAAAAGGATCTTATATCTGCTTTATTGATAGTGATGATTGGATAAATAAAGAATTTATTAATATGTTGTTTTTGAAAATAATTGAATATGATGCTGATGTTGTAGTATGTGGATTTATCTACGAATATGGGGAGAAAAATATAGAAAATAATTTTAAGAGTAGCCATGAGTTCTTGGATAGTCATGAAGCATTAAAGAATTTATATAATGAAAATTATCTAAATATGACAGTTGCATGGAACAAACTATACAAAAAGCAATTATTTGATACTATTCAGTACGAAGTTGGAATTATAAACGAGGATGAAAATGTTATTCATGAAATTCTTTATAAGAGCTCAAAGATTATATGTATAAATAAATGTTTATACCATTATAGAATGAGAGAAAATAGCATAACACAAAAGACATTTTCAGTTAAAAATTTAGACAGTGTATATGTATATGAAAATAGATTAGCCTTTTTTGAGGAGAAGAAAGAAAAAGAGTTTGTTGATCTAACATTATATAAGTACTTCAGGGTATTGTTGAATAATATTTGCAATGTATATTATAGCAATATTGATAAAAAATCTATGCATTTTGAGGAACTGAAATCAAAACTAAATTCTAATTTACATAGATTCATTAAATTAAATAATATGAACTTGTCTACCAGATCCTTATTATTATGTTATAGAATTAGCCCGATATTGGGGATATATTCAAATAAAATATTGCAAATAATTAACAAATCTTTATGAAAATAAGAATGAGTTTTTTTAAAAAAATTTTCCTCGAAATACAGAGGATCATAGTAGTTATAGGTCTAGTGAAGTGAAAGAGGTTGATTATGGAGATGGAAATGTTTTTTATTTTACTTTATATAATGTTGATTTTTTTTAGTCTATTAGTCTCGAAATTAAAATATCAAAAGTTCTTTCTTCCTAATACAGTTTTTACCATATTATGGGCAACAGTTGGTTTCTTATCTATTATAGGTGATATTGGAGCACTAAGACCAAGTGTAACAATTCATGGTTATGCCATCATCACTATAACGACTTTTAATATTACATATTTTATTTTTACGAAAAAAGCTCATCTTACCCCTAGTATTAATAATAAGAGCAATATTATATATGAAATAAATAATAAAGTTGTGTATTCAATAGAAATAATAGCTCTCTTATTGATAAGCCCTAATCTTCTTGCTTCACTAAAAGCAATTTTGGTAAATGGATTGGATTTGACTTATGTAAGAAATCAAACATATATATTACAAAGATTTGATAGTCAGATACTAATGTTTTTATATAGGGCAGTTCCTATGACGTTATTTTCAGTCGTTATGTTATTAGCAATATATAATTTAGTAAATGGAAAAAAGAAATTTCTTAATTTAGTTGTAGTGAATTTGTTTATAGAAATCCTCACTTTTGGAGGAAGAGGGAAACTGTGGAATTTTATAGCTTTTTTTATAGGGGCATTAATAATAACTGATAAATTAAAAAGTGTGAAGTTTAAAGGGAATAAGTATTTGATTTATGCTGTTATGGCCATGGTAATTGTTACTATTTTGCGTGGTGAGGATATACTAAATGTAATTAAAGCTGCTTACTTATATTTTGTAGGCCCCTTTTCTTATTTAGAACTAATAATAAGTGAACCTTTAAGGTTTGGTTTAGAAGAACCTGCTATGTATGGCTACTTAACACTAGGTTTTTTATTTGAACCAATTGTTCTTATACTTAAAGCATTATTTGGTTGGGGAATAGATGTTCCGAGCTACCATTTTAATATATATGCTCAAAAATTTGTTAATATAGGAGATACAAGTGTCGTCTTATATAACAACAATACAACTATGTTATACACTTTTTTAAGAGACTTTGGACCAAGTGGGATTATTATAGGAACTTCATTTTTAGCTTGGTTAATTTGTAATATTCAAAAAAAAGCAATCCAGAAAGATAATCTTAGATATAAAATTATATTGATATTTATGTATTCAATAATCCTTGATAGCGTCAGACTTTATATGCTTACTAATACTACTATTTTTATAATATTTATTACTTTATTATTTGTTATTAACAAACAAAAAAATACAAATTATATTGATGGAATTCGTAAAAATTGATTTTTTTTAAAAAATATTTTTTATTAAGGAAAGATTAAGATATTATCTTGAATAATACTAAGGGAGAACTGTGCATGAGAATCTTAAAGGGTGCTAAACGTACGATAAATAAGGTTGATTTGTTAATTAAGATCAACAAACTTAAAAAAGTTAAGAATAATGAAAAAATAATTTATTTATTATCACCTGAACATGGAAATATGGGAGATCAGGCAATTGCCATTGCAATAAAAAAATATCTTCAAGAAAATTTTAATGATAAAGTTATCTTAGAATTTTCGTATCTAGAATATACCTTAATAAAAGATAATTTAATAACTATTATAAATGATAAAGATATTATTTTTTTGCATGGAGGGGGAAACCTGGGGAATTTATATATAAATGAGGAGAACTTAAGAAGAGATGTTATAAATAGATTTCAAAAAAATAAAATAATAATTATGCCTCAAAGTATCTCTTTTACGAAGGATAATAACGGTGCTCATGAACTGGAAAAAACAAAGAAAATTTATAGCGAACATGATAATTTGAATATTATTTGTAGGGAAAATAAAAGTTTTAAAACTGCACAAGAAATATTTCCAAAGAATCAATTATTATTAGCACCTGATAGTGTAATGTATTTAGAAGATTACTATATGCAAACATTAAAAAACAGAAGTGGTATATTACTAGCATTAAGAAGTGATAAAGAGAAGGTGATAGATGATAATCTAATCAAAAAAATTAAAGATGCTATAAATGATACAGATGAAAAGATTATATATAGAGATACAATAATAAGTAAAAAAGTTAATGAGAAGAATAGAGTTTCTGAATTCAATAAGATGTTAGATTCATTTGCAAGTAGCAAGTTAGTAATAACAGATAGATTTCATGGAGTTATTTTCTCTGTTATAACTAAAACACCTTGTATCGTTTTCAAATCATTAGATCATAAAATATCTGAAGGTATTAAATGGTTTGATAATATGGAATATGTACATTATTCCGAAGATGAAAATGAAAATCTGAATGATATTATTAAAAAATTTTTAAATTTAGAGATCGCTTCTACTAATAATGAATTAAAAAGTAAACTTGTTAATGAAATGAGTCGAATTATTGTTTAAGAAATTTAGTCAATGAAAATAAAATAATAGGTATTTAATTTTTTGATTTATTTTAAACTCGGTGCAGCAAAATAGCGGGAGGTTGCTCATTTTCTTTATACTTTTTGAATAGCAATAAGAAATAGAAGATTGAATAATTTTAAATTATCAACGATTTTAATACTATTTCTACTAATAATTTAAAAAAATAGGTGCATTTTAAAATTATGAATAAATATAAAAAATTAATAAGTAATTCAGTTGTTTTTGCAATAGGGGATCTTGGAAGTAAATTGATTTTGATTTTTTTGGTTCCATTATATACATACTATTTATCTACAAATGAATACGGTACGATAGATATCATTACTACAACGACTAGTATGTTATTACCAATTATCTCATTAAGTATCTATGATGCGGTATTAAGATTTGTTATGGATAAAGATTACGATAACGATGTAGTATTTACTAATTCATTAATGGTTACAATATTAGGTTCTTTAGTTGTTTTATTGTTTTATCCTCTCTTATCGTACTTTCATATATTAGACGGATTATTAGGTTATATGTATATCATTTTTATTTTGCAAGCATTTCAATCAATATTCACACAATTTGTAAGAGCAATTGGGAAAATAAAAATTTACTCCTTTAATGGTATTTTAATGACGATCGTTACAGCTGGAATGAGCATTTTATTAATAGTAAATTTAGGTTGGGGTATAGATGGATATTTTATATCTATAATTATCGGAAATTTTATATCAATAATGTTCTTGTTTTTTTATACAAAAATATACACTTACGTTAAATTCGATAAATTAAGCAAATCCACTACTAAAAAAATGCTGATTTATTCTATACCGCTTATACCAAATGCACTTATGTGGTGGGTTATGAATGCATCTAATCGTTATTTTATTTTATTTTTTGTAGGGGCCAGTGCGAATGGATTATTCGCCGTTGCAAATAAGATACCTAGTTTCCTCTCGATACTAAATACGATATTTTTTAAAGCATGGCAATTATCTGCTATTGAAGAGTATGGTGATGAAAGTAAGGCGAAATTTTATTCTCAAACTTTTTATTATTTTTCAGTTGTTATGTTTGTAGGTACCTCAATTATTTTGATGATCTTAAAGTATATGATGGGAATTTTAGTGTCAGAAGAGTTCTTCTCTTCTTGGCAATTCATTCCTTTCCTGTTGATAGGTATAGTTTTTTCAAGCTTTTCGGCTTTTTTAGGTACAAATTATATAGCCGCAAAGCAAACAAAAGGTATATTTAGAACATCACTAATTGGTGGAACCATAAATATTATATTAAATCTCATATTTATACCTTTGGTTGGAACAAATGGAGCAGCTATCTCAACAATGATAAGTTTTTTGGTTATATGGATATTGCGCACTTATGACACTAAGAAATTTATCAATATGAGAATAGATATAATACACATAGTAATAAACTTAGTATTAATTTTTACACAAGTATTAATATTGTATATTGAACTTAGTTTACCTGCAGAATTTACTATAGAACTCGTGTTATTTTTTTTGGTACTTATAGTTAATAAGAATATATTAGAATTGATAAAACAATTTCGATTAAATTCAAAGTTGTAGAGCTTATAATAGAAATTTTGGTATTTGAAATGTACTCACGTAATAAAATGTTTCTAGAAGTATTTTTCATAGCTTTATCTACTTATTCTAACAAGTATTAGTTTTTACGATGTATTATGTATAACTAACAATACATAGTGGGGGTACTTGGGCGTTTTTATTATGCTACTCTGTCAAATACCCGTAAATTTCTTAACATAAACGATTTTAAGATTGCTTGAACTCATCAATTTGTTATTATCCCTCTCATAAAAGTCACTATCTTAATAATCTATTACGAGAACTAGAGGGTGAACTTCATACCATGAAAGTTGTAGAATTACATAAAATAATTATTTAGAAGGTCAACAATTTTCATTAATGACTATTTGAAATTTGTAGCAGTTTAGTGAAGACCTTATAAATTAGCTAAAAATAACTCATCCTAACCGTAGCGAACCTACGGTTTTTTATTTATAATAATTATTATCTGGATTTCATAAAGCGTTCAAAAAATCTGTAAAAAGTCTTATTTTCGTGTGATATACTTAACACAGTGTTTTGAGATGTTGTGAAAGTGAACGGTATGTAAGATATTAATTTATATAATTGGATTTCAGCAACTTATAGAGACTAGGATGGTGAACTATCGATGCACATCGTCGTCGTTGGCCTGAATTATCGTACGGCTCCCGTGGAGGTTCGGGAACAGTTTGCTTTTGCGGAAAGTGATCTTCCGGCAGCGCTCCATCAACTGATGAAGACGAAGGGTGTGCTAGAAGGGGTCTTAGTAGCTACCTGCAACCGTACGGAAATTTATGTGGTGATGGACCGCCTTCATATGGCTGGTTATTTCATCCGCGGCTTTATGGAGCAATGGTTTGGTGTGAAAAGCGAGCAATTTGCTCAGCATATGTATATTTATGAAGACGAACAGGCGATTGCGCATTTGTTCCGCGTGACCTGCGGTCTGGATTCCATGGTGATTGGGGAGACGCAGATCCTGGGACAGGTGCGGAGTTCTTTTCTCACAGCTCAGGCTGAGGGTGTAACTGGAACTTGGTTCAATCGGTTGTTCAAGCAAGCGGTGACGCTGGGCAAAAGAGCACATAGTGAAACGTCAATCGGCGAGAGTGCAGTATCTGTCAGTTATGCGGCTGTGGAGCTGGGCAAGCGGATTTTTGGCATGTTCACTGGGAAAAAAGTGCTGATTCTTGGCGCCGGCAAAATGAGCGAGCTTACCGTGAAGCATCTATACAGTAGTGGTGCGGCAGAAGTGATTGTCGCTAACCGTACGCTGTCGCGTGCGATTGAATTGGCGGAGAAGTTCTCGGGTAAGCCGAGCACGATTGAAGATGCGTTAACAACTCTAAATGAAGTAGATATCGTGATCAGCTCGACAGGAGCAGATGGGTATGTGCTTACGGCTGATAAGGTAGCGCATGCTATGAAACGCCGCCCTTCGCGGCCGCTTTTTATGATTGATATTGCTGTACCACGTGATATTGATCCTGCGGCGGCAAATGTGCCGGATGTTTTTTTGTATGATATTGATGATCTGGAGGGCATTGTGGAGAACAATCTGGAAATGCGCCGAAGTGAAGCTGCGAAGATTGAAGTGATGATCAGCGAGGAAATGGATGAGTTCCAGCTGTGGCTCAAGACGCTTGGTGTAAGACCGGTGATCCGGGCGCTCCAGGATAAATCGAATACGATTCATGAAGAAACGATGGAGAGTCTGTTCAATAAGCTGCCCGAGCTGGACGAGCATCAGCGGAAAGTAATCCGCCGCCTGACTAAAAGTATCGTGAACCAAATGATGCATGATCCGATCAATGTAATTAAAGAGCTGTCCGGCGGTAAGCAGGGGAATGAAGCTCTTGATTATTTTTCTAAAATCTTTGCGTTGCAGGAACAGCTCAAATCCGATTCAGATGATGGAGACATTGCCCCGGTTAAGCAGTCTAGTTCTGGAGAACGTACGGCTGGCAGCGCTGATTTTTCTGTGCCTAAAACGGCGCTTGCTCCGGCAGGCTTGCTGGGTGGGTGAATAATATGCAACTGCTGAACGGAATATATGACGCCGCTCTGCTGGTCTATGCCCTGAGCCTGCTGTTTGTTTTCTCGGATTGCCTTAAAAGGAGTCCGGGTGGGAAGCGGTTAGGCACGGGGCTTCTTGTTGTTGTGGGTCTTTTGCAAGTTGCAGGACTTGGAATTCGTTTCTCTCAGGAGAAAGGCCTGCCTATTTTTACACCTTATGATTTCTTGTTTTGGTTTGCGTTTAGTATTGTGCTGACTTCGCTTGCGGTGGCTTTTACACGTGGTGGCGAGTTTACGATTCTGCTGCTCAGTATGGCTGGGTTTAGTGTTTTTCTGCTTAATCGGGTGTGGCTGACGGCGGGTGGACATACGCTTGAGACTTGGAGTGCGGTGTATGGCTGGCTGACGATGCATGTGATTTTGGCAAATTTGAGTTTTGCAGCACTGACGTTAGGGACGGTTTTTGCAATATTGTACTTGTTCCTGCACACCAGACTCAAAAGCAAGAAATGGAGCGACCGGATCCGTCGTTTGCCGAACCTAGAGACTACAGATAAATACTCTTACACCGCTATTTTGGTGGGCACGCCTTTGCTGGGAATATCACTGGTGGTGGCTGGTTTATCTATAGTATCTGAGGGACGGACGCTTTTATTGAAGGATCTAAAAGTATTAACGACTCTTATCGGTCTTGGGATTTACATATTTTATATTATCTTTAAGAAGTCCGGGCGGAAAAGTGGAGTAAGTATGGCTCGCTGGGCGATTTTAGGATATGCTTTTATTATCTTGAATTTTCTGTTGAATTCTTGGTCTGATTTTCACGGTTGGAGCGGGGAGTGAAGGGCATGACGCGTTATTTACCCATAATGCTGGATTGTGAAGGGCAGCCCTGTGTGGTTATTGGCGGTGGTGTCGTGGCTGAACGTAAGGTGAGCGGGCTGTTGGAAGCTGGAGCGGCGGTTAAGGTGATTAGTCCTTCTTTGACAGATTCGCTTGATTCTCTAGCTGAAAAAGGTCTCCTGATCTGGATGGACCGTACTTATGCTCCCGGAGATCTCCGTGGGGCCTTTCTCGTATATGCAGCCACTAACGATAGGGCGGTTAATGAAGAGGTTGCTCAGGAGTCTAGGCGGCTTGGAATTCATGTAAATGTGGCCAGCCATGCCGAAGCGGGAAACTTTATCACGCCTGGAGTGGTTCGGAGGGGACGTTTGACGGTAGCTGTATCTACTTCGGGTGCTGGCCCGCTTGCGGCAACGAAGATCAAAAATGTGCTTGAAAAAGCGCTGGATGTGGCGTATGAGCCATATTTGGATTTTGTGCATGCCATGCGTACCCGGATTAAGGAAAAAGAACCTTCTGCTGAAGTTCGTGGAAGGCTTTTGCGGAAGCTGGGCGCGCTGGATGTGTTGAACGAGATGAGCAAGGGTACCTTCATAGCGTGGAGCCCGGAGGATATGGACGCTTGGATTGCTGAGCAGCGGGTGGAGTAAAAGTGCGCGTGGACACTGTAAAGATTACAAAATTGGGTTAGATTAAGATATGAAGTGATGAGCGGTTTTGAGTAACATGATATATGGCTAACTTGGCTCATAGTGGCTGGAATGGTGGAATGTACGGTATAAATACTGTTGAATTGGGATGGAGTAGCTGAGATGGCGGGATGTACGGTATAAATGCTGTTGAATTGGCTCGAAGTGGCAGGAATGGCGGAATGTGCGGTATAAATCCCGTTGAATTGGGTTGAAGTAACTGGAATGGTGAAATGTACGGTATAAATCCCGTTGAATTGAGCTTAAGGAGCTGAGATGGCGGGATGTACGGTATAAATCCCGTTGAATTGGGATGGAGTAGCTTAGAGGGTGGAATGTACGGTATAAATCCCGTTGAATTGGGCTTAAGTAGCTGAGATGGTGGAATGTACGGTATAAATACTGTTGAATTGGGCTTAAGTAGCTGAGATGGTGGAATGTACGGTATAAATACTGTTGAATTGGGCTTAAGTAGCTGAGATGGTGGAATGTACGGTATAAATACTGTTGAATTGGGCTTAAGTAGCTTAGATGGTGGAATGTACGGCAACAAAGCCCTCTAAACGAGCAACAGTCGCCGAAGGAGCTAAAAGAAGGGCAAAAATGCCTTTAAATTGAGCAACAACAGCCAATTTAGCAAAAAGAGAGGCACAAATGCCCTCTAATCGAGCAACAGTCGCCGAAGGAGCCAAATGAAAGGCAAGAATGCCTCAGGCTTGGTGGGAGTCATCCGAAGTAGCGAATTCAAAGGCAATAATGCCTTTTTTAGAGTGAGAGTAGTTAATTGATTAGTTTGGGTTTGGCTTTGGATTTCTAGTGCAAGGTTCTGCGGTGAAGAGTAAGAGGCGAACGTTACCAGGAGGAATGGACAAATGCGTAAGGTTATAGTGGGGAGTAGACAGAGCGCGCTTGCGTTGACGCAAACGGGACATGTGATTGCTGATCTGGAGCGACTTAGCGAGGAGCATGGTTTTGGATTTACTTTTGAAGTGAAAAAGATCGTCACCAAAGGTGACCGCATTCTTGACGTTACTTTATCCAAGGTAGGCGGCAAAGGGTTGTTCGTGAAAGAAATCGAGCAAGCGATGCTGGAAAAAGAAATCGACATGGCGGTGCACAGCATGAAGGATATGCCATCCGAGCTACCGGATGGGTTGATCAATGGTGCTGTGCCGAAGCGTGTCGATCCGCGTGATGTTTTGATCTCTAACGGAGGCATCTCGCTAGACGAGCTGCCTCCGGGTGCACGCGTAGGCACAAGCAGCCTACGCCGATCCAGCCAGCTTGCTGCGCTGCGGCCTGATCTGGTCATTGAGCCCGTGCGCGGCAACATTGACTCGCGGCTGCGCAAGCTGGAGAGCGGCGAATACGACGCAATCCTGCTGGCAGCGGCGGGGCTGTCGCGCATGGGCTGGCAGGATCGCGTGAGCGCCTACCTGCCGCCGGAGGTTTGCCTGCCCGCTGTAGGGCAGGGCGCACTCGGCATCGAGTGCCGTGCAGATGACGCTGACCTGCGGAAGCTGCTGGCATTATACAACGATGCCGATACGGCATTGACGGTAGCGGCGGAGCGCACGTTCCTTGGCGTGCTAAACGGCGGCTGCCAAGTGCCGATTGGTGCTCATGCGGTGCTTGACGCAGCCGCCAAAGCTGCTACCGCTGAGCACAAAGTAATCTCGTTAACGGGGATGGTGGGAACACCGGACGGTTCAACGATTTTGAAAGAAACTTGCACGGGGGTTGACCCGGTACAGCTCGGCGAAGAAGTCGCTAAAAAGCTGATTGCAAGAGGAGCGGAGAAGATTCTGTCAGACGTTAGGGGATGAGTGGATTGACGGGGAAGGTTTATTTGGTAGGTGCAGGTCCTGGGGACGCAAAGCTGATTACTGTGAAAGGCCTCGAGTGTATCCAAAAAAGCGACGTACTGGTGTATGATCGCTTGGCAAGTCCTAGATTGCTGAAATGCATGAAACCCGGCGGGGAGAAGATTTATGTAGGCAAGCTGCCGGATCGCCACACGATGAAGCAAGAAGAGATTAATCAATTGTTAGTTGATTTGGCTTTACAGGGGAAAACAGTGGTGCGGCTTAAGGGTGGGGACCCTACGATTTTTGGCCGGGTGGGTGAAGAAGCGGAGCTGCTGCGCAAAAATGGGATCTATTACGAAATCGTACCGGGCATCACGTCAGCGATCAGTGTACCTGCCTATGCCGGTATACCTGTTACGCACCGCGATCATGCCTCTTCCCTGTCGATTATCACCGGGCATGAGAGTCCGGATAAACTGGATCATTCCATTCATTGGGATAAAGTAACGAACGCCACGGGAACGTTAGTGTTTCTGATGGGCGTAGCTAAAATAGGTTATATCAGCGCTCAGCTGATCAAGCACGGACGGCCGCCAGAAACACCAGTGGCACTTGTGCGCTGGGGCACCCGCGCGGATCAGGAGACGCTGACGGGAACCCTCGCCGATATTGAGGCGAAGGTGAAGGCGGCGGATTTTCAGCCGCCGGCAGTCATCGTCGTTGGCGACGTGGTGCTGCAGCGTGAGCAGCTGAAGTGGGTCGAGGCGATGCCGTTGTTCGGCAAACGCATCGTGGTGACACGGGCTCGCAGTCAAGCAAGCGAGCTGGTGGATAGAATTGAAGAACTCGGCGGGGAACCCTACGAGTTCCCGGTGATCGAGACGATCATGCCGGAAGGGGCAGAGAAGAAGGCGAAGATTGCAGCGGCGTTTGGCGCGCTGGAATCGTACGACTGGGTATTCTTCACTAGCCCGAACGGCGTGGAGTTTTTTTGGCGCCACTTGGCGGAGCTGGGGGCGGACATTCGCGGGCTACACCGCGCGCGTATTGCAGCGGTGGGGCCAGGCACAGCCGCCGCGCTGGCGCAGCGCGGGGTGATTGCTGAAGAACTTCCGGCGAAGTTTCAGGCGGAAGGTCTGATTGAGACGTTCGGTCCCCAGCTGCTGCCGGGACAGAACGTGCTATTGCCGCGCGGCGATCTGGCGCGGGAATGGCTGCCGGACAAGCTGAGAGAGCTTGGCCTTCAGGTGACAGATGTGGATACTTATGAAACGGTTGTCACTGGTGAGGATGACGACGAGCTGCTGAAGCTGCTAGAGGAAGGTCGCGTACACGCGGTAACCTTCACCAGCTCGTCAACCGTGCGTAATTTCTTACACGTCCTGAAACGGATGGGGCTTGAAGATCCGCTCCCGCTGCTTACACACGTGAAAATCGCCTGCATCGGCCCGTTAACGGAGCAGACTGCGGTAGACGCGGGACTGACACCGGGACTCTTGCCTGAAGAGGCAACCATAGATGGTTTGGTGCAGGAGCTCTGCCGCTGGAATGCGGAGACTCAGCTGCAGTAGCGCTCGGAGCGAGGATAGAACGAAGCAATAGTTTACTGGTGAGCTCAGCTTAAGTAGCTTACTTTCTGGTGGAAAGGTAGAAGCTGATTACTATGCGGGGTGAGTAAGAGCTGTTCAACGGAGAAAGGCAGTGCCTGCTTAGAAATATAGCATTCAGCTTATAATTTGTTACATTACAGGCTAGAGTTTTGTTCGTAGTTACTAAATAGTTCGTAGTTACTAAATAGTTCGTGGTTACATGTGAGTTCGTGGTTACTAAATAGTTCGTAGTTACATGTGAGTTCGTAGTTATTAAATAGTTCGTAGTTACATGTGAGTTCGTAGTTACTAAATAGTTCGTGGCTACATGTGAGTTCGTAGTTATTAAATAGTTCGTGGTTACATGTGAATTGGTAGTTATTAATGAGTTCGCGGTTACTTTTACTAACTAACATTTGTTGGTTTGCTCGCCGTTATATCTACGCTCAAAAGTGCCACATCGCTACCTTCAAGTAACATATAAATTGAACTCCGAACGTAGTGACTTATGGAGTTCGGAGTATAATATTTGGTTGTAAACTAACTGGTATGTAGAGAATATGCAGTAGATTAATGTCAGCAGATCTGCTTAAAGTTTAGGTTTAGTTGTACTTTATACAATTAAATTTCCTATATATCAGTTAAAGTCGAGTTTAGTTGCAGTATGTGCAATTAAATATCCGCTAAATGAGGAATCTTCGCTCTTTTGTAATAAATAACTGTAGAGAATGCAACTAAAGCTTACAATTAGGACAAAACATCGAGATAGTTGCACAAACTACAACTATACGCAGTTAGCCAGTGGTCGGCAGTTTGAATGCGGCTAATTTGGACTTGGTTGCGGTTAGTTGTAGTTTGTCGGCAGTTTGAATGCGGCTAATTTGGACTTGGTTGCGGTTAGTTGTAGTTTGTTGGCAGACACATAGCTTGGTTTTATATTTTATTTTTCAGGAGGATGAATAAATGAGCTTTCCAATTACACGTCACCGCCGTTTGCGCGGTTCTGCTGGAATTCGTGGCATGGTGCGGGAGACGATACTGAATGTGCTGGATATGGTACAGCCTATTTTTGTGACTTATGGAACAGGTGTGAAGAATGAGATTAGCTCGATGCCGGGCGTGTATCATTTTTCGCTGGATACGTTAAAAGCAGAAGTGGACGAGATTGCCGCACTAGGCATCCCGGCTGTATTGTTGTTCGGGATTCCTGAGACGAAGGATGCTATCGGTTCTTCCGGTTTTGCAGAGGATGGAATTGTGCAAGAGGCTACTCGCTTGATCAAGCAGTGGTACCCAGAGCTGTTGGTCGTTGCAGATACCTGCCTTTGTGAATTTACGGATCACGGACATTGTGGAATGGTGCATACGCATACGGTGAATGGTGTGGTCCATGGCGATGTTATCAACGATGCCTCGCTGGAGCTTTTGACTCGTACGGCGGTATCCCAAGCAAAAGCTGGAGCAGATATTATCGCCCCTTCCAACATGATGGATGGATTCGTTCACGCAATTCGTGCGGGACTTGATGAGAATGGCTTTGAGCATGTGCCGATTATGTCGTATTCGGTCAAATATGCTTCGGCATTTTATGGCCCTTTCCGCGAAGCAGCGGATTCAGCGCCACAGTTCGGGAATCGCAAAACGTATCAAATGGACCCTGCCAATCTGCGCGAAGCACTCCGTGAAGCAGAATCCGATGTGCTGGAAGGCGCGGATATGTTAATGGTGAAGCCGGCACTGGCTTACCTAGATGTGATTCGTACGATTCGTGATCAGTTTGATCTTCCTTTGGTGGCTTATAATGTGAGTGGAGAATATTCCATGGTAAAAGCAGCGGCACTGCAAGGCTGGATCGACGAGCAAGCCATTGTGCTGGAAATGCTGACGGGCATGAAACGTGCTGGTGCGGACATTATTATTACTTATTTTGCAAAAGATGCAGCCCGCTGGCTGCGCGGCTAATCTTCATCATACCGACATCGCGGCAGTTAATATATATTTGTACAAGCTTGTGTAACCAAGAAGAGAATAGGAGTGAAGATACATGAGTAATGTGCCAATGGCGCGTAAAGAGGAAGCGTCCCGGAAGGCTTTTGATGAAGCAAAACAATATATTCCCGGTGGGGTGAACAGCCCTGTACGGGCGTTTAAATCCGTAGGTCTGACTCCGATTTATGTAGATCATGGGATGGGTTCGCGTATTTTTGATATCGACGGCAACAGCTTTATCGACTATGTGCTCTCATGGGGTCCGCTGATTATGGGTCATGCGCATCCTGAGGTTGTGAAGGCATTGCAGGAGACGGCGGTAAAAGGGACAAGCTTTGGCGCCCCAACGCTGCTCGAAACGGAAATGGCAAAAACCGTGGTTGAACGAGTGGCATCTGTAGATATCGTACGCATGGTTAACTCTGGAACGGAAGCTACGATGAGCGCGATTCGTTTGGCACGTGGTTACACGGGGCGCAGCAAAATCTTGAAGTTCGAAGGCTCCTACCACGGTCACGCCGATAGTCTGCTTATTAAGGCTGGCTCTGGTGTAGCTACATTGGGCTTGCCGGATAGCCCGGGTGTCCCAGAAGGCGTTGCAATGAATACCATTACGGTTCCTTACAATGATTTGGAGTCCACTCAGATTGCTTTCGAACGTTTTGGCAATGAGATTGCCGCAGTGATCGTAGAACCGATTGCCGGCAACATGGGCGTTGTTCCACCGCTTCCAGGCTTCCTGGAAGGGCTGCGTAAATTAACTTCTGACAATGGTTCGCTGCTTATTTTTGATGAGGTAATGACAGGCTTCCGTGTTAATCGTGGCTGTGCTCAAGGCTTGTTCGGGATTACTCCGGATATTACTTGTTTTGGCAAAGTTATCGGCGGCGGACTTCCAGTGGGTGCTTATGGCGGCAAAAGAGAGATCATGGAGCAAATCGCTCCTACTGGACCGATTTATCAGGCGGGCACACTTAGTGGTAATCCATTGGCGATGGCAGCCGGATATACTACACTCAAGCTGTTGACACCGGAAGTATATGATCGTCTGGAACAATTGGGTGCACGTCTGGAAGCGGGTTTGAAAAAGAATTCAATTGAGACTGGCATTCCGCTCACGATTAACCGGGTGGGATCGATGGTTTGTCCGTTCTTCACTGAAGGACCTGTAATCAATTTTGAAACGGCTAAGTCCAGTGACACGGATCTTTTCCGTCGTTATTTTGGTCATATGGTAAACCAAGGCATCAGTGTGCCACCTTCACAGTTTGAGGGGATGTTCATATCGGCTGCACATAGTGAGCGAGATATTGATGATACCATTGAGGGCCATTATAATGCCCTGAAGGCCCTTTGAGCATCGGAGCCGGAGAAAGAACCGGTGGTGGCGCTTGGACCCGGCGTGGAGAGTGGCTGGAGGTAACACCCGGCAAAATCATTACTGGAGCCGAGGATCCGCAGGCGATGATTGATAAGTGGCTGCTAGAAACTGTAGGCATGCCCGAGAAACTTCATCTGCGGTTACGCCGCGAGGGAGGCATTCAGTGGAAGGGTGACCGGCTTCGGCTGGCGCTTTTTCCCGATCGTGAAGCGGGGCTTGAACCGATATGGGAAGAGCTTGAGGTGCTGTACGAGGATGATTTTTGCCTGGTAGCTCATAAACCAGCTGGGCTGGCGGTACATCCAGATGGCAGTGGAACAGGTGTAACTCTGGATCACCTCGTAGCTGCGCATTACATCACTTCCGGGGAAAATGTGGCTGTGCGCCATATTCACCGCTTGGACAAAGATACAACGGGTCCGGTGATGTATGCGAAAAATGAGTTTGCACAGTTAGTTCTGGACGAGAATATGCGTGAAAAAAGCATCTCGCGGCACTATGCCGCGATCGTTGAAGGCATTGTGCCGCCTGCGCTTAAGGTGATCGATGCCCCGATTGGGCGCGATCGGCATCACGCTGCTCGCAGACGTGTCTCGCCCGGCGGACAATCTGCCGTGACGCGAATTATCGAGCGCGAGGCACTGCATGGCGGAAGCCTGGTGCATGTGCAGCTGGAGACTGGACGGACGCATCAGATTCGCGTTCATCTCAGCCATATGGGTTATCCCTTGTATGGGGATGACCTATATGGCGGTCCGGTTTGGGCTTCCAGCGCTGCCGGCCGCCATGCCCTGCATGGCGAGGCGCTGTCCTTCCGCCATCCTTGGAGCGGAGAACAGCTGGAAGTCAGCGATCCGTGGCCGGAGGATATGCTGCAGCTGCGAGATTTGCTGTCTGAAGCACCCTGACAGATACGTAAGTAGCTAAAGAACAGTAGAATCAGCAAAAGCTGGTTCTGCTGTTCTTTTTCTATTTTTTTCAGAAAAAAAACATCTATCCATGTCTTATTAATAAAAGCAGCATATAATACTTTGTTCTTACGAAGTAGTGCATCTATCAGCAGGCTGAAGGTTCGGTGAGCTCTTAAATTCATGAAATTTATTAGCATCCTGTCCGGTTAGTACTACCAAAGTTGTCATGCCTCTCTGTTTGAAGCATATACATGTGGGGAGTAACATTTTGGGCTTATGCTCTGGGCCTGTCTCAGGGTTAGATTATGCCAAGAAGGAGGACATATCCCGTGTTTGATCAGTCCCACGGCTTGCGGTTTGATATTTACGAACGCATTCACCTTTCGGAAGAGCTTCCGGGAATAGCTGAGCTGGAGGAGGTTGAACTACTTCCGGAAATACAGGTGATTCAGCGGGAGGATCGGGCCGAGTTATATGGTCAGCTGTTGCTTACCGGGCTTTACCGGAGTGAAGATGACCGAACACAACGTCTGGAGCATGCCATTCCCGTGGAAATCACTGTTCCGCTTACACGCGTCAGCTCAATTGAAGATATTGGGGTAGAGATTGAGAATTTTGATATCGATCTGCTCACGATGCGCACTGTGAATATAACAGGTGTGTTATCGCTGCGGGGGATCGGTGGTGCAAACCCTCAACCTCAACCAGCCTGGCAGCAAGAGGAGTATACAGTCGCCTATTCTCCTGTGAATGATGACAGGGTAGAAGCTACTGCGGAGCTACAAGAACAGGAAAATGATGCACTTTATGAAAATTCTCAGTGGACCTTCGGTGAGGATGCCTCACAGGTTGCTGTAGAAGAACATGAGCATGCCGAAGCGAATGAACAGGAAGCAGAAGAATCACTAGTCTCAAGTGGAGCCGCCCATACGTCCCCTGTAGTCAATTTCTCATCCGGTCAGGAGAAGGACAAGGGAGCTAAAGCACGGACACATAGTCTGGAATCCCAAGTTGATGATGCTAAAGCGGGTTTATCCGATTACTGGTTTAAAGCCGAGGCCCAGAACAAAGAGGTTGAGGTGTCTCAGCTGAATCAAGCAAGCTATGTGAGCGAAGAGAACCAACAGTCGGCAGAGGAATATTTTACTCCTAGAGAGACTGCTGTCCTAGCCGTTAGTGCAGATGCAATTCAGGATATCCCTGTATTCGCTTCTGAAAATGAGGCTAATAACGAGCTTCCTAAGCAAGAAGAGAATACTGCGCCGATTAATGAGAATGCGAACGAAGTTTTTGTTTCACAAGAGAGTGTGGCTTCTCATGAGGAGAAACAAGATCTTAAGATCGCCTTGGGCAGTAAAAAGGAAGCGGAAATTCCGGAAAAAGAACATCTCACCTTCTCCTCTTTACTAAGCTCCAGTCGTGTCCGTAAAGAGCAGGAAGCTCTGCAGTCGGAAGGAAATACATCTGCAGCAGTGGACGTTCCAGAGGTTGGCAATAATACGGAATGGAAGAGCAGATTCATTGCCAGCGCGGATGGAGCTAACATGTTCCGCAAAGTTCGGCTGTGTATTGTGCAGCGTGAAGAAACACTGGATACCATAGCAGAGAAGTATCAGCTAAGTGCGCGGGAGCTGGTAATGTATAATCGCTTATCCGGGCAGAGTGTAGAGGAAGGCCAAGTGTTGTACATCCCGTAATCGAATCGTGATGCGTACACACATGAATAGGTGAATCCCGATCAGGTATTAGGATCGGGATTTTTGCTGTTTCTTTGTTGGAAGGGATGCTTCAGAAGAAATAAGTCGAAATTCAGCCTAAAGTCCCGCTGCAAAGGCGTATCCAGGTTGACTAGGGGGGGCTCAAAATGTATTATGGAGTAAGCAATATCTAAGTAAAGACTGGGAACGGGAAGAGTAGGCGGTCAGCCCTTCAGAGAGCGGAATTGCAAGTGCTGTGACATTCCGTAGGAAACAGCCCCCGAAGTCGCCCCGGAGTCGCCCTTCTGAGCTTATCTTCATACCTGTGAAGGATAAGTTAGGTTGTGGCCGGTAGCAGCCGTTATCTGTACGAGTGTCGCGCTAAGCTTCTGAATCCGTAGGATAAGAAGTGTAGTTTTATTTTTCATTGGCGCGAAACAAAGGTGGTACCGCGAAAGAATGACCTTTCGTCCTTTGAGACGAGGGGTCTTTTTGTTTTTTTCAGAGACCTGTGTGCTCTATACAGCAACTTTATTAACAACTATAAGCAACTACAAGTAAACTAGTGGAGGTATCAGAGAATGGCTGACCAAAACCATCTAACAGCGGCAGATGCTGCTGCTACGAATGAATCTAAAAACGAGATGCCAACAACGTATGATCCGAAGGCAGCAGAACAGAAATGGTATTCCTACTGGACAGAGGGCGGATATTTCCGTGCAGGCCAGCGTCCGGATGCTAAAGCCTATAGTATTGTGATCCCGCCGCCAAACGTAACAGGAATGCTGCACATCGGGCATGCGCTCGATTTCACATTACAGGATATCCTGATTCGTACTAAACGGATGCAGGGCTTCGATACGCTTTGGTTGCCAGGTACGGACCACGCAGGTATTGCAACACAAACGAAGGTAGAGCAGAAGCTGCGCGAGCAGGGGATTTCCAGACATGACCTCGGACGTGAGAAGTTCCTGGAGCAGGTGTGGGATTGGAAAGACAAATACGCGAACACCATTCATGAGCAGTGGGCAAAAATGGGACTTTCCCTTGACTACTCCCGCGAGCGTTTTACCCTCGATGAGGGTTTGTCGAAGGGAGTTCGCGAGGTATTTGTTAAGCTTTATAATAAAGGCTTGATCTATCGCGGTAAACGTATCATCAACTGGGACCCGGCGGCTCGTACGGCGTTGTCGGATATCGAGGTTGAGTATAAGGAAGTTAACGGTCATCTGTACCACCTGCGTTACCCCCTTAAAGATGGCAGCGGACATATCACTGTAGCGACCACACGTCCGGAGACGATGTTGGGTGATACAGCAGTTGCTGTTCATCCTGAGGATGATCGTTATAAAGATCTGATTGGAAAAACGCTGATCCTGCCGATTATCGGCCGGGAGATTCCAATTATTGCTGACGAGTATGTAGATAAAGAGTTTGGCAGCGGTGCGGTTAAGATCACGCCAGCTCATGATCCAAATGACTTCGAGGTAGGTCAACGGCACAATCTGCCGCAGATCAACGTAATGGATGAGAGCGGTACGATGAACGAAGAAGCAGGACCTTACCAAGGTCAAGACCGGAGTGAATGCCGCAAGGCCATCACGGCGGATCTGAAGGAGCAAGGCGTTCTGATCTCTATTGAAGATCATGTGCATCAAGTTGGACATAGTGAACGCTCAGGAGCGGTTGTTGAGCCGTACCTGTCCACACAATGGTTCGTGAAGATGCAGCCGCTCGCCGAAGCTGCCATCAATGCACAGAAGGATGGTAATGGGGTTAACTTTGTACCTGAACGGTTCGAGAGAACCTACCTGAACTGGATTGAAAACGTACGCGACTGGTGTATTTCCCGTCAGCTTTGGTGGGGACATCGTATTCCGGCTTGGTATTCTGAATCTACCGGTGAGCTGGTTGTGGCGAATGACGAGGAAGAAGCGCGCCGGATCAGCGGCTTAACCGACCTGAAACAGGACGAGGATGTTCTGGATACTTGGTTTAGCTCCAACCTCTGGCCGTTTGCAACCCTAGGCTGGCCGAATGAAGACAGTGCAGATTTCAAACGTTACTATCCCAACGATGTGCTCGTAACGGGCTACGATATTATTTATTTCTGGGTAGCACGGATGATCTTCTCAGCGCTGGAATTCACCGGAGAGAAACCATTCTCCGACGTATTGATGCATGGTTTGGTACGGGATGCTGAGGGACAAAAAATGTCCAAATCACTCGGCAACGGTGTAGATCCGCTTGAGGTTATCGAGAAGTACGGCGCAGATGCTATGCGTTATATGATTTCTACCGGCAGCACAGCGGGTCAGGATTTACGCTTCCGCTGGGAAAAGGTAGAGCAGGCGCGTAATTTCGCTAATAAGATCTGGAATGCGTCACGCTTCGCCCTCATGAATCTTGAAGGGGTTAGCTTCGAGAATATTGACATTACTGGTGAGCTAACTACGGCTGACCGTTGGATTTTACACCGCCTGAACGAAACTTCTCGTGAAATTACGCGTCTAATTGACTCGTACGAGTTCGGCGAGACTGGCCGCCAGCTGTACAACTTCATTTGGGACGATTTGTGTGACTGGTATATTGAGTTCGCGAAGCTGTCGCTTTACGGAACGGATGCCGCAGCCAAAGCGAAGACACAGTCCGTACTTGCTTATGTACTCGACCGCACGATGCGCTTGATCCATCCGTTTATGCCGTTTATTTCGGAGGAAATCTGGCAGCATCTGCCGCATGAAGGAGAGACAATTACTTTGGCTGCTTGGCCTGAGTATGATGCTGCTCTGGAGAATCCGCAAGCGGTAGCGGAAATGAACCTGCTGATGGATGTAATCCGGGCCGTTCGTAATATCCGTGCTGAAGTAAATGTACCGATGAGCAAAAAGGTTGATTTGATTATTAAAGCGAGCAATGAGGAAACGCTGAGCATCATTACTCGTAACGACAACTACATCGGACGTTTCTGCAATACCTCTTCTTTCGAAGCTGGCCTGAATCCGGAAACGCCAGACAAGGTAATGTCCGCTGTAGTAACGGGAGCGGAACTGCTTCTGCCTTTGTCGGGGCTGATTGATATTGAACAAGAAATCGCTCGTCTGGAAAAAGAAGTGCAGACGCTGAACAGCGAAGTAGAACGCGTAGAGAAAAAATTGAGCAATCAGGGCTTCGTGGCCAAAGCTCCCGCAAAAGTTATCGAAGAGGAGCAGGCGAAGCAGGCAGATTATTCTGCCAAACGTGAGAAAGTACTTGCCCGCATAGCAGAGCTGAGAGGATAAGAGACATGGATGACCTAAATCGGGGCGGGAGCACCGCCCCTCTTGCGACATATACCGAAGCGGTTAACTGGATCAAGGGCTTGATTCCTTTTGGAATCCGGCCAGGTTTAGACAGAATTGAGATGTTGATGGACAAGCTGGGAAACCCGCACCGTCGGCTGAAATTTATTCATGTGGCGGGTACCAACGGCAAAGGCTCCACCTGTGCTTTTTTGACAAGCGCACTTTTGCAAAGCGGCTATTCTGTCGGCACCTTCACGTCTCCGTATATTACGAAGTTCACGAACAGGTTCCAATATAATAATACGGACATTCCTGAAGAAACTCTTCTTGAGCTAGTGAATACCCTTCGTCCTTTGGTAGATGAGATTGCAGAAACGGAATTTGGCTCACCAACGATGTTTGAGGTAACTACAGCTGTGGCCATTCTATTTTTTGCGGGTGTTTCTTGTCCGGATGTTGTCGTATGGGAGACTGGGCTTGGGGGAAGGCTGGATGTAACGAACATCGTTACTCCGATCGTGTCGGTGATTACAAATGTAGGCCATGACCATATGGATATATTGGGAGATACGCTTGAGAAGGTTGCAATGGAGAAAGCCGGAATTATCAAACCCGGTGTACCTGTTGTTAGCTGCGTAAATCAACCGGAAGTCGTGGCTGTACTCAAGGAGAAAGCGGCGGCTTGCCACTCTACTCTTTATCTTGCCGGAGAAGATTTTAGCTATGAAGCTACTGGAATCCATGCGGATGTGCAGACTTTTAACTTTAAGGGTCCCTTCCGTTCGCTTGAACTTGGGATTGTGATGAAAGGCGAACACCAGATTAGCAATGCGGCAGGAGCCATGATGGTTCTTGAAGTTTTGCGCCAGTATATGGCGTTCATGCTAGAGGATGAAGATGTTCTGGAAGGATTGCGTCATGCATTTTGGGCTGGTAGGCTGGAAGAGGTAAGTAAATCTCCGAGGATCGTACTGGATGGAGCACATAATCCGGAAGGCGCGGAGAGCCTTGCCAAAAGCCTGCCACAGCTCTATAAATACGGTAAATTAAATTTACTTATGGGAATGATGGCAAATAAGCATCATGAATCCTACTTTAAGCATATACTGCCTATAGTGGATACGCTCATCCTGACCGAACCGGATTTCCAGAACAAAATGGACGCGGAGCATCTGCAGGTTATCGCAGAAAGTCTGCGGGATAAATATGCCAAGGAAAACTTGGTAATCATAGTAGAACATAATTGGGGAAAAGCGCTGCAACAACTGAAGTCGATTACAGCGGAGGATGACCTTGCCGTCGTATCTGGTACGCTGTATTTGATTTCTGACGTGCGCGGTACACTTTTGCAGCAACCCGATACTGAAAAAGGCTGGTGACGACTGTTGGATACTACTGAACGTGTGCATTTTATAGGGATCGGCGGCTACGGTATGAGCGCGATTGCCCGAGTAATGCTAGAAATGGGATATACGGTTACGGGCTCCGATGTGGCTGCCCAAGAATTGACGGATAAATTGATTGCTAAAGGTGCCAAGATTTATATTGGGCATACAGCAGAACAAGTAAAAGGTGCGGATCTGGTCGTGTACTCTACGGCTTTGTCCAGCGATAATGTGGAATGGGTGGAAGCAGAGCGTCTTAAGATTCCAATTCTGCACCGCTCACAAATGTTAGCCCGTTTATTGAACGAACGTAAAGGGGTAGCCGTTGCCGGAGCGCATGGTAAAACAACTACATCCTCTATGATCGCACTTGTAATGGAAGAGTGTGAAGTTGATCCTACGTATATTATTGGCGGAGAGATTATGAACGTCGGTACGAATGCAAAGGCAGGACAAGGCGATTATGTAGTGGCGGAAGCGGATGAGAGCGATGGCTCTTTCTTGCACTATCACCCTTGGCTTGGAATTGTCACGAATGTGGAAGCAGATCACTTGGAGAACTACGGCGGAGATTTTAACCGTCTCAAGGCTGCTTACGTACAGTTTATGAACCAGACCCGTGAAGACGGCACTGCGATTGTGTGTGCAGATGACGAGAACGTGATTTCTTTATTGCCTGAAGTGTCAGGTAAGGTGATTACTTACGGCATCAAGTCGAAGACTGCAGATTATATTGCAACAGACATCGTTCTTGGCGACCGTCAGGTTTCATATACGATGAACCATAATGGCGTAGTATTGGGACAAATTGAACTATCCGTGCCAGGCCAGTACAATCTGTATAATTCAATGGCTGCGGTTATCGCTTGTTTGAAATCAGGAATCTCTTTTGAAAAAATCGCTGAGGCGATTGTGAAATTCCATGGTGCGAAGCGCCGTTTTCAAGTGCTCGGAGAAGTCGATGACATTCTGGTCATCGATGATTATGCGCATCACCCAACTGAAATTCAGGCGACAATCAGTGCTGCTAAGGCAACGGGGAAACGGATTATTGCCGTATTCCAGCCTCAGCGGTATACACGTACGTTCTTCCTGCTAGATGCCTTCAGCCGTGCCTTTAGCGAAGCAGATGAGGTGATCATCACCGACATCTACTCTCCGGCAGGTGAGAAGCAGATTGAAGGGGTTACATCTGCGAAGCTGGTTGAGCTTATTGTGCAGAACAGTAACGCCGGTGCAAGACATCTGCCAACCAAAGAAGATGTGCTTGCTGATCTGAAACCTCGTATTGCCCCAGGTGATCTGGTGATTACGATGGGCGCAGGCGATATCTGGAAGGTTGGATACGCATTGGCGGACGGCTTGAAGAAGCGTTAATACAAACACAGGCCTACACGAGAATATTCATATTCTCTTGACCATAGCACTTCCCCCCGAGCTCCGTGCAGGGGGAAGTGCTTTTTTGTATACTTAAGCAGTGTATGTACAATCTAAAAAATGAAATAAATAGGGTATTTGCTGAACCAGCCATTGAGTGCTATAGTGCTGTCAGTAGAGGATCAATTTTTCCGTGTAGGTGGTGACTCATGGACTCCCAGCTTGATATCAAAACGTTAGTGTATTTATTTATTTTTGGAAATCTATTTATATTGCTGCTGATAACCAATTACCGGAGGGGCGCTCCTAAAGACAGGGCATCCACCTTATTCATACGCTCCAAGGCGGTGCAGCTGCTCTTCTGGTGTTCATTATTATTATGGGGTCATATCCCCCGCGCTTTATCCATTCCACTTAGCAACGCTTTGATTCTTTTAGGCTGCTGTCTGGAGATTATTGCTTTACTACTGATGATGGGAATCCTTGGGCAGCGGATAAAGTTGTATTACATAACGCTTTCCATACTTAGTTCGATTACTTTTAGTATTGTTGCGATCTTCTTTCATCATTCCAGCTGGCGCATAGCCTGTACCTCACTATGGTCGATACTGTTTATTGTCTATCCGGCTTACCACCTCACGGTGAACCCCAAAGGCACGCCTCTTCAGAAGATACTCGGAATATTGTTTTACGCTTTTGCAGGGATTATGCTGCTCCGCGCGATTGTTGCATTGATTTGGGAGCCAGAGATGAACGTGTTCACAACTAATCTTTCGCAGTATTTATATTATCTGGGGATGTATTTATTGTTGATTGTGGGAGCCGCAGGCTTTATTCTACTTTCTAACGAGCATTCCTTTGTAAAACTGAAACGAATCGCTAGCTACGATGATTTGACTGGAATCCTTAACCGTGGAGCATTTCTTGAGGAAGCTGAAGTACGGCTTGAGAAGGCAGTTGCTGAGCAAGAGTACTTTTCGTTTATGCTGCTGGATTTGGATCATTTCAAAGAAATCAATGATACATACGGCCATGATACCGGCGATGTTGTTCTGGAAGAATTCGCATTGACGATTAAGGACAACCTCGAAAACAGCGATTTATTTGGCAGGCTTGGCGGCGAGGAATTTGCAGTTATACTTTGCGGGCTGGATGAAGCTGGCTGTGACCGGAAAGCTGAAGTGTTACGAAAGGCAGTAATGAAGACGCCTACACAAAAACTCTTACAAGGCTATACAGTTAGTATAGGTGTAATTACAATCATGCCGGATCAGGAGATCTGGATAAATAAGCTGTACAAGCTGAGCGATAAAGCGTTATACCAAGCCAAACAAGAAGGAAGAAACCGAGTGATCAGATACAATTATATTTATTGAGCTTGGAGAATACAGGGGGTGAAATTCACTAACATGCATCTGGATCTCAAGACACTGCTGGTCTGCCTCTTTATGTGGCAATCCTTTACGGTATTGCTTATTGTTGTCTATCGTTTGCGTTACGCGCAGGAACGGACTTCTACCCTGTTTGTCACGGCAAAATATTTGCAGCTGGCAGCTTTAATTCTCCTTTTGCTGAATGATTTCACAGACTCACGACTTCCCATTCCTATCAGTATGCTGCTTGCTTTAGCTGGAGGTACGCTGGAAAGCTTAGCGCTTCTGATGCTTCTCAGAGTTTTTGGGAGTAGGGGTGAACGATATTATACGATCCTGTTCGGAGTATCCATTGTCATCGTAGTGCTGCTGCATTTAATTATGCCAGATGAGCGGTTCGTTATGGCTGCAACTTGTCTATTTGGGATTATGATCCTAGCTTTGCCTGCTTACATATTAGCTGTGAAGATTAGAGAGACCTCTCTCCAGCGAACCATAGGACTGTTGTACTTTGTTGTAATTTTAGCGCTGGTCAGCAAGGGACTTGAACCGTTTTATTCGATGTTAGGATGGAATGCACAGACCTCTCACTGGCTGCAGATATTTTTTTATCTGGGGATTTATTTGCTTATGTTCTTAGGAACTGCAGGCATCATGCTGCTATATAGGGAGGATTCCTTCACGGAATTGGAGCGGGTGGCCACTTATGATGTGTTGACAGGTATTTTGAATCGCAGATCCTTTGTACAGCGCGCCCGGCCTTTAATAGCTGCCTTAGCAATGAAGAAGTTGCCATATTCTTTTTTACTGCTGGATGTGGATCACTTTAAACGCATAAACGATACCTACGGCCACAATACCGGCGACCACGTTCTGAAGGATCTGGCTCATAAAATAAAACAGCAGCTTGGCAATGGCGATCTGTTCGGAAGATTCGGTGGTGAGGAGTTCACTGTTCTGCTGCATAGAGCCGATGAACAAAACAGTGATATGATTGCAGAGCGGATGCGCACAGCGGTTACAGGGGCGGTCATTCATGGTGTACCCTTGCATTACACGATAAGTATTGGCGTCATCACAGTGGATTCAGGTGAACGATACTCATTGAACACTCTTTACAAACTTAGTGACACTGCATTGTATCAGGCTAAGAAGAAGGGCCGGAACTGTGTAGTTAGAAGTTATGACAACTAAAGTGTCTTCCTTTCGACAATAAGCGAGGGAGACGCTTTTTTTGTATGCAAAGAGGCGTAGTACATATTACCTAACGATTACAATTTCTATCCATAGAGCAATTCATGATTATGTATGGCGTGAAAAAGGGGGTTTTAATCTATTTTTTAGAAAATGTGGCGTTTTATAAGGGGAAATCGTGATAGAATTTTGGAAACTCAGAAAAAAACTTAAAAAATTTTAGACTTCTCCTATAAATCGACAAAACTTTTATGTGAAATGAGTTACTATTGAACTGCATCTAAAGTTTCAGTTAGTAGATGGGGGTTTTTATTACAAAATACAAGGAGCCAGAGTCATGCGAGAAAGAATGCTGTTCCTATCAGCCCAGAATCAAAGCGCAGAGGATCTAGAAGGAGAAATGAGAACAGGGAGTATTCTCGAGATTTTGCTTGGGAAATTTGATATAGATTTGCTGACGTACGGCAGTGCCAACCAAACCGTGTCTATAAATGAGCGGACGGCACTTACGGTTCATAACATTAACGAAGATTATACGACCTGGAGGCCAATGCTGCGCCCCTTACATAAACTGCGGAATTTCTCGAATTTAAGTCATATAGATAAAGATATGAAAAACACTATTTTGGAGCTTTGCCGTTCCAATAATTATAAGCATGTATTTATATCGCATGTCCTACTGGGAAAATGTATTGATATGGTGCGGAGCTTGCTTCCAGAAGCCAGTGTGATCACAGATACCTATAGTTTTGCAAACGGAAGCGGAGGATCTGCCGGAGAGACAGGGAAGTTAAGCAGGAAGAATCCCTATAATAAACTCAATGCCGCATGGGATCGTAGGAATAAACGGCGAATAATGAATAAAACGGGTCTACTTTTAGCAACCTCGGAATGGGATGCACTAGCGTTCAAATCTCTATCATTTGCCGATGCCCGTAAGGTTCATGTTGTCCCTCATTTCATCAAGATGAATGAGTACGAGACTTTTGCAGAGCCTGTGACTAAAGAAAATTCAATTGTGCTGCACTGGAATATGAATATGAGACTGGGAATAGATGCAGCCCGAGTATTCTTTAAAAAAACCTATCCCATGATTAAGGAGCAAGTGCCCGATATCAAAAGTTATATTATCGGCTCAGAGGTTCACCCGGAGGTCATGACTTTGATTAAGGAAGATGAATCGGTCATAGTCACTGGACCTGTAAATTCCTCTACTGAATACATACGACGGTCTAAAGCTGTTCTGGTGCCTATCCTTGAAGGCTGCGAAGTTTCTAGAAATATACTGGAATCCTGGGCGCTTAAAACGCCGGTGGTTACTAGCTCTATCATGTGTGAGAAGCTGAATTGTGAGCATAACCGAAATATTTTGCTGGCTAATACCTCGGTTGAGGTGGTTGGAAGTGTACTGAATTTACTGAAAAATCCTGAGCTTGGCGCCATTATTGCGGATCGTGCGCATGAGACTTTGTTGAAAAATTACGAAATGAATCATGTTAAGAGTAAGATTCTTAGTCTTGTATAGAGGGTTGTCAGACATGCTGCTTGCCGCTCTTGACAACAAATAACCCGCGAGGACCATTCAAAGTCCTACGCGGGTTATTTGTTGACAGGATTTTAGAGCAAGTTGCGGCGCAGTTCTTCTGGTGATTTTGGAGACAACATCCCAAGTGGAATATCGAAAACAGTACGCGCTCCTTTTTGACCTTCTTGACTCATACGCTGAGCAGCTCTGGCATAAGCCACAAGCACACTAGCTGTAAATTCAGGATTGCTTTCCAGCTTCAGACCGAATTCAACAATTTGTTTCGTGCCTTCTCCTGTTACACCACTGCGAATAACGAACCCGCCGTGCGGAATACCGCTGTGCTGAGCTGCCAGTTCTTCTTCAGTGATGAAAGTAACCGTAGTATCATAATCTGCAAAATAGTTCGGCATATTCACGATTTCTTCGCGAATACGCTCTTGATCCGCACCTGCCTCAGCTACTACAAAACACTCTCTAAGATGTTTTTCACGAGTAGTAAGTTCTGGTGTTTCACCCGCACGGATGGCCTCGATAACCTCTTGTACTGGAACCGTATATTGTACGCCACCTTTAACGCCTTCTACTCTGCGAATGGCATCGGAGTGACCTTGGCTGACGCCTTTACCCCAGAAAGTATATTCTTTACCTTGTGGCAGAATAGCTTCAGCTAGCAGACGGTTCATGGAGAACAGGCCTGGATCCCAGCCCGTAGAAATTACGCTGAGTGTTCCGCCTTGTTTAGCTGCGGCATCAACGGTCGCAAAGAACTCAGGGATTTTGGCATGAGTGTCAAAGCTGTCCACGGTATTAAACATCCGGGCAATAGCTGGTGTCTGTTCTGGCAGGTCGGTAGCCGATCCTCCGCACAGAATCATAACATCCACTTTTCCCTTATATTGTTCGACGGCAGAGATATGCTCGAATTTCACACCGGTTTCACCGGCTTCCAGTTGTCCAGGCTCTCTGCGCGTAAAGATCGCAACCAGCTCGATATCTTCACTTTGGTTAATAGCCTTACGTACACCTTTTCCTAAATTACCGTAGCCCACAATTGCTGCTTGAATTTTTTGTTTCAGAAAAAGCCCTCCTAAACTGTAATGAACTAAAATCCTATTTCTAGCTTAACTAGTATAGTGTACACTTTTAGCTCTTTTTATATAGTATATAAAAGTTACATGTAATGTAAACTGAATCCGTATAACTTTCATTATTCATTTGGCTATAAAAATAGCATATCTCTCTATTGTCTATCATATATTTCCATATAGATTAGATGAGGTGAGGTGTTACTGTTGAATAACGGAAGAATGACATTCCGATTTGACGTGAATAAGGACGAGCCTAAGCCAAAACCGCAGGTAGTGGAGCGCTGGTCCAGTGGCGGACTGGGCACAGCTGAAGAATATGCAGAGGAGTTGCGCAAGGAGGTCGGTCCAGCACAGCAGCATACTTGGGTGCATGAACCTAATTTACGCTCTACGCGTGAGGCACCACCGGAGGATGCTTACGACTACTACTCAGGAACTGTAGATCCACGCCAGCAAGAATGGGACGAACAGGATAGAGATTTCAGAAATACGCAGCAATCGTATCTGCTTTCAGATTTGGTACTGGATGACAGAGATAAATCAGCAGAGGTTTACACGGGAAGTTATGGAGGCTCATACCATACTCGTCGCCCATCGTATTGGTGGAAATTATCCCTGTCTGTGGTGGGGGCGATCGGCACAGGTCTACTGCTTGGGTATGCGGCGCTTTCCTTTTTTTATGGAGGAAACATGGACAGTAGTTCAGGAACCGGGATAACAGATACATTGGCTACTTCAGGGCAGACTTCCGGAGCTAATGATCCAGCAGGTGTAGGAACCTCGGGATTGCCGGTTACGGGCACAGATGATGCCGGCAAAAACAGTATTCCTGTTCAAGTGGCTGCGCAAAGCTACTACCTGCTGCAGTATGGCGTATTCAGTACGCCGGCAGGCGCGGAACAAGCTAGACAAGAGCTGTTGGACGCTGGCTTGGCTGCGGGCTTAGACCCTGCTGACGGAAATCGTGTATATGCCGGAATGTCCTCTGACCGTGAACAAGCTAAGCTGCTCAGCAGTGGTCTGAAGAATCAAGGGATTGAGCTTTATGTGAGAGAGGTGGAGCTTCCCGGAGTGGAACGATTAGGATTTGCCGGAAATGCGGAGGCTGTGAATAGTTATTTTGCGGTGAGTGGACAGTTGCTCAGTGAACTAAGCAGTCAATCTGCTTCGTTACTCAGTGACGGGCAAACGGATGCGGCAGCTAATACCTCAGCTGTGAGTGATCTTCATCTCCAATGGAGTGAAGCTGTTAAAGCTCTGGAGCAAGGCATAACGCCTGAAGCCAAAAGCATTTGCGCAGCGCTAGAGAAATCTATGAGCCAAGGAATTTCAGCACTGAGTGAATATAACAAGAACAAGGCGCAAGCCCTGCTTTGGGAAGTGCAGGAGTCCATGCTGAGCTTCTTGACCAGCCAAAAACAGCTGCTGTCTGCTATGAATTGAATGCTTGGATTGCGGGTTCAAAATAACAGCAAGTCTCCGGGGAATTGGGGGCTTGTTGTTTTTTTCGGAGAAGGGTATCGTTCCGCAACTTTTAGGGCAAAAGGTGGTAAACATTACCGTAGGGGATTTTACGTTTGTATTGATCACCGTTTCACCGTATAATAATTAGGGTGTCAAAAAATGGCGAGGGAAGACTGAGATGAAGAAGAAAAATGTAGGAACACTGCTGTTATTTCTAATTCTAGGCTGGCTGGCTGGAGCCTGGATCGCCAAGCTGCTGCAGCCCGTAAAGGCTCTGTCTTTTCTAACAACATCGACTGTGCTCAAATGGTCTCCGCGAGCCGATTTAGACATCATAACCTATGACATCACTATTCATTTGAAATTGTGCATGCTTAGTCTCGCCGGTATTATTACAGCTGTATGGCTGTACCGCAGACTGTAACTCTCGTTACTGAGCAAGAAGGGACGTTTACAACGTGGACAACTCACCACTCATTATTCTAGCCTCAGGTTCACCGCGTCGACGTGAGCTGTTATCCTTACTGGGTTTGCCCTTTGAGGTCATTACCAGCGAAGCTGATGAGAGCACACCGCCGGATTGGACGCCGGAGAGAATCGTGCGCAGTCTAGCTTTGCGAAAAGCAGAAGCCGTAGTAGCTGCAGCCGGAGAGCGTAACGCAGTCATTATAGGAAGCGACACAATTGTTGTATTAGATAATACTGTGCTAGGCAAACCGGTGGACAAGCTGGACAGCAAAGCGATGCTTACCAGACTTCAGGGCCGAACTCATAAGGTATACACGGGTGTAGCCTGCCTCGGACTCCCGAATGGGAAGACTATAGTGGAGCACCGTGTTACTTCCGTAACGATGAGGGCAATGACTGAAGAGGAAATTGCTGCTTATATTGCTACGGGAGAGCCTGCTGATAAGGCTGGCTCATATGCGATACAAGGACTTGGGTCCATTTTGGTGGAACGAATTGAAGGCTGTTATTTCAATGTAGTCGGATTGCCTTTGTCGCTTCTTGGCGAAATGCTATCCGAGTTCGGTATAACTGTATTGAGCCGGTAGGAAGCCTGGGGAAAGAGGGATAGGGATGGAGTCGCAACCAATTATGCTGCGGGACCTCCCCCATGAAGAACGACCTAGAGAGCGCATGATGCATTATGGGGCGGAATCATTAAGTCAAGCGGAGTTGTTAGCCATTCTGCTGCGTACGGGAACACGCCGCGAGTCGGCTATTCATATTGCACAGCAGATGCTGGGGAAGATCGGTGGCCTGCGTGGGCTAGTTGACCTTAGCATCGAAGAACTGACCAAAATCAACGGTATCGGTCCTGCCAAGGCCGTACAACTAAAAGCAGGCATCGAACTGGGAAGGCGCCTTGCGAATTCCAGGTTCAATATGCCGGTCATTATCCGCTGTCCTGGGGACGCTGCAGAGATTCTGACTGAGCAATTGCGTTATTTGCAAAAGGAGCATTTTGTCTGTCTGTTTCTGAACACGAAGAATCATGTGATTGGACAAGAAACATTGTCCATGGGCAGCCTGAATGCTTCGATCGTTCATCCTCGTGAGGTATTCAGAGCAGCTATAAAATGCAGTAGCGCCTCTATTATATGCGCGCACAATCATCCTAGTGGTGATCCAACACCTAGTCCAGAAGATATTTCACTAACCGCTAGATTGCTTCAGGCAGGTGAGATTATCGGAATAGATGTGCTGGACCATCTAATTATCGGAGATAGCAGTTTCGTAAGCTTGAAAGAAAAAGGACATATGTAATATAAATGTAGATTTACTTAGGAAAAGGAGAAATTAGCATGTTGGGTGGTTTCACAAAAGATTTAGGAATTGACTTGGGGACAGCGAATACGCTTGTCTACGTACGCGGTAAGGGCGTTGTTGTAAGAGAGCCTTCCGTTGTAGCCATTAACACTGATACTAAGACGATTGAAGCCGTGGGTGAATCCGCCAAAAAAATGATCGGTCGTACACCTGGAAATATCCGTGCGATCCGTCCGATGAAAGATGGCGTTATCGCTGATTTTGATACAACGGCTACGATGATTAAATATTTTATTCGTCAAGCACAGAAACAGCGTTCTATGTTCCAGCGTCACCCTAATGTAATGGTCTGCGTACCATCTGGCATTACTGCTGTAGAGCAACGTGCGGTAGAAGATGCTACCAAACAAGCTGGCGCTCGCGAAGCTTACATTATCGAAGAACCTTTTGCTGCTGCTATCGGTGCGGATCTGCCAGTATGGGAGCCTACAGGTAGTATGGTTGTAGATATCGGTGGAGGTACAACTGAAGTTGCTGTAATCTCGCTCGGCGGTATTGTTACTAGCCGATCAGTGCGTGTTGCAGGTGATGAAGCGGATGAGTCCATCATTCAATACATCAAACGTCAATACAATCTGATGATCGGTGAACGTACTTCGGAGCAGCTCAAAATGGATGTTGGCTCGGCCCTTCCTCTTGAAAAGGCTGAAACCATGGAAATTCGCGGCCGTGATCTCGTAACAGGTCTGCCAAAAACACTTACAATTACTTCTGATGAAATCTGTGAAGCTTTGTCTGACACAGTGAATGCTATTATTGAAGCGGTTAAAGTAACATTGGAAAAATGTCCGCCAGAGCTTGCAGCAGATATTATGGATCGTGGAATTGTTTTGACAGGTGGGGGAGCCTTGCTTCGCAACTTGGATAAGCTGCTTGCACGTGAGACGGGAATGCCGGTTATTGTTGCTGAGAATCCACTGGACTGTGTAGCTATTGGAACCGGTAAGGCACTTGAGAACATTCATTTGTTCAAGAGCCGCAGCGGATCCAGTCTTCGTTCGAAGAGATAAGATGATGTTCTACCACTTGTGTAAGTCAACCCCTGTTATGGGAGAAATACTGTTGTTAGAGGGTGTTGAAACTGTTTAAACTCTTAAGCAATAAACGTCTGTTTATTCTGTTGATTACACTGGTGCTGTTCATTGTGGTAATGGGCTTCAGCTTGGCAACAAGGAAAAACTTGTCCTGGCCGGAGAACTTTCTCAGAGATTCGACTGGTTTCGTGCAAAAAATGTTCTACAAGCCCGCTGGATATGTAGCGGGCTTGTTTGAAGATATTGGAAATCTGAGTGATCTTGCTAAAGAAAATGAACAGCTTAAAATTATGGCTGCCCAGTATGCACGTGATAAAGCCCAGTATAATTTCGTCAAGGCGCGGAATGACGAGTTGGAGAAAAATTGGAATTTCACTGAAGAACAGAAGAAATTGTATAAATATGAATATCGTATTGCACAGGTAATTAGCCAGACAACAGAGCCAAGCAATAGTACGATTGTTATCGATTTGGGCTCCAAAGATGGGGTTAGACCTAATATGTCCGTAATTTCAGTGGATGGTCTAGTTGGTGTTATCAGTAAGGTGAGCAATTTCACCTCCACGGTGAAGCTAATGACAATGATGGACACCAATGATCCTAATTCCCAGCCGCCTATTGCGGCAACTGCCTTAAATAAAGAGGGTAAATCCTTTGGGATGATTGAGAGTTATAATCCAGAGACGAACAGACTGCTGATGACTAAGATTCCACCGGGTGATCCTATTGCAGCGAAGGATACTATTCTGTCTTCCGGCATTGGAGGGTTATATCCAAGGGGATTGACAATAGGCACAGTTGAAAGCGTCGATGTTGGTGAATTTGGATTAACCTCCACAGCAGTGATTAAGCCTTCAGCAGAATTTCAGGACTGGAAGCAGTTGATTGTTGTGTTTACGGAGGAGCGTGCTGAATAGTGAATATGCGCAGATCAGTTCTTGTTCTGTTACTGTTCCTCTTATTTATTGTAGAGGGAACCATCTTACCTTGGCTGATTCCAGATGTGTGGCAGATGCGAATCATTCCGAATCTGGTTTTTGTAGTGTTATTGTTCGTGACTATTTATCATCATCGGCATACAGCACTTATATTGGGATTATGTTTTGGAATGCTGCATGATGTCGTTTTTTACGGCAGAATTCTTGGAGCACACTCTTTTGCGATGGGATTGTCGGCTTATTTAATCGGCCTTTTATTTCAGATTCCGCGTGCTCCGCTGCCCCTTATGATGACTGTGGTTCTGCTTGGAAGTCTACTTGAGGATAGTATACTATTTGGTATCTATAGTGTATTTAATCTTAATCAAGAACCTTATAGCTGGGCGATTTTGAATCACATGCTGCCGACGATGCTTTTCCATTTTGCCATCGGGCTACTCTTTTACATACCGGTTCGGCGCCAGCTTGAGCTAATCAAGAAAGAAACGAATAAGGAAGAAGCGGCTTAAAGAGCTTCTATTTTCTTTCTATACAAAGCAGGAATTTAAGGGGCCCGGCACGAATGAATGAGGATAGGGGGCCAGGCATATGACAGTAAAATCCAAGCATGTAAGGATTAAGGGCATCAAGGATGGCCTGATATTCCTGCTAGACGACAAATGTCCCTTTGAAGATCTTCTGAGCGAGCTTCGCTATAAGCTGGAGCACAGCCATCAAAATATTTTAACTGGACCGATTGTACATGTGGACATAAAGCTGGGCAATCGTACCGTAACTGAGGAAGACAAGGAAGCTGTGCTGGAGATTCTTAAGGGACAGGGAAATCTGTTGATTCGATCTATAGAGGCGCTTCCAGCGCCCGGCAGTGAGGATAATGACGCATTGTTTTTGATGAGCGGAATTCTACGTTCCGGCCAGGTGCTGCACCATAACGGAAATCTTCTATATCTGGGGGATGTGAACCCTGGGGGGACCATAACCTGTTCAGGCGATATTTATATACTAGGTTCGCTAAGAGGGATGGCGCATGCTGGAGTAGACGGGAATGAGGAAGCGATTATAGCTGCTTCTTTAATGTCTCCAACGCAGCTGCGAATTGCCGATATTATTAGTCGTCCGCCCGATGAATGGGAAACCCGTGAAAGCAGTATGGAATTTGCATATTTAACAAACGGAGCTATGCAGATCGATAAGATTCATAATTTGGTCAAATTACGTCAGGATTTAAATGTGTTTAAAGGGGTGTAGCCTCCATGGGAGAAGCGATAGTCGTAACCTCGGGCAAAGGCGGAGTTGGCAAAACAACCACAACAGCCAACATTGGAACCGCACTTGCACTGCAGGGCAAAAAAGTATGTCTCGTCGATACCGACATTGGACTGCGTAATCTGGATGTAGTTATGGGGCTTGAGAATCGTATTATTTATGATCTTGTGGATGTAGCAGAAGGACGTTGCCGCCTTAATCAAGCGCTCGTTAAAGACAAGCGCTTTGATGAATTGTATATGCTGCCTGCAGCTCAAACAAAGGATAAAACGGCTGTCTCTCCTGAACAAGTAAGAGATATCATTCTTGAACTAAAGAAGGAATATGAGTATGTTCTGATCGATTGTCCGGCAGGAATCGAGCACGGCTTCCGCAATGCGATTGCCGGTGCGGATAAAGCGATTGTGGTTACCACACCAGAGCATGCCGCTGTGCGGGATGCCGATCGTATAATCGGACTATTAGAACAGTCGAGTGTGGAATCGCCGAAATTGGTGGTAAACCGTATTCGCCCAGGTCTTGTGAAGTCTGGCGATATGCTTGATATTGAGGATATATTACAGGTGCTGAACATTGATCTTATCGGAATTGTTCCGGATGATGAACTAGTCATTAAAGCCGCAAATAACGGAGAACCTACAGTTATGAATCCCGATTCTTCAGCTGCTATTGCCTATCGCAATATTGCACGCCGAATTTTAGGTGATGCTGTACCCCTGATGCAGCTTGACCGCAAACCGGGAGCATTTAAGAAGCTTAAGAAATTTTTCGGCATGGCTTAATTTTTACTAAGCAATCCTATTATAAGAAGCATACACGGGTCCCACCAGTAGAGAAATCTATGGTGGGGCTTATTTTTTTGAATAAATATGAATGGATGGCATTTCCGGGATTTAAATGGTCTGTCTTGCAGGGGCTTGTTCTAAAGAGACTTCCGTGCTTCATAAAATGGAAGTAAAACAAGCCCGTCCGGAGGGATAAATATGGATCAGAAATCAGATATCAAGAATCGCCGCAAGGAGCGCATTCGTAGTTTATTGGAGGAACTCCCGGAAGTCTCAGCAGTCTCAGGAGTTTCGGAAGTCCCGGAACTAGAAATAGCGGAGGCTCCCCCTTTATTTATTATGCCGGATAAGAGTACGAGCTTTAAGGAATGGGGAACAGGATTTAAGAATGCGGATCAATCCTCTGTAGAGCCCGATCCAGAGGTGATGTGGAAAAAGAGTCGTGGAGGCTGGGAGGATGACGGCGGTGGAGGCTCAAATTTTACTGCTGGTTTTATTCGGCGCTTTGTTGCTAGTGTTCTTGTGTTTGGAGCAGTGTGGGGGATTTTTGCGGTACATCAGCCATGGTCGTATAAGATGCAAGCTTTTATTAGTGATGCGTTAAGCAATGACATGGATTTCACGGCTGTGAGAGTCTGGTATGAGGAGAACTTTAACGGAGCTCCAGCGTTCATTCCGATATTTGGGGATAAAGATGAGCCTGCTCAAAAAGTGGCCGCTCATCATCAACTCACTGCCCCGATAGCTGGGAGCATTGTCCAGCCCTTTGCTTCTACGCTAAAAGGGGTGGAAATTATGCCTCAAATCGATTCAACCTTAAATGTGACGGTGAAAAGTATAGACATGGGACGTATTCTCTCCATCTCTAAAGAGCTGGAAGGGGGCATTCGAATTGCTGTTCAGCATTCAGGCGGTGTCACTGCAGAATACGGACATTTGAGCGGCACCAAGCTGGAGGTTGATGACTGGGTGCAGAGCGGGGATTCACTCGGTTGGATGATGGAGAAGGACGTATCCTCAGCTTCAACACTATTTTTCGCAGTGATGAAAGACAAGACTTATATTGATCCTACAGAAGTGGTATCGTTTGATTAGGATCTTTGGTATCGAACTGTCACTACATCCACTGTTCGTGATCATTATGTTATTCTCCGTGGTCACGGGACAATTTCTAGAGCTGCTCACCTTATTTACGATTGTCTTCATTCATGAAATGGGACATGTCGTTGCGGCTCTTTTGGCTGGTGTTACAGTTAAGTCGGTTCAGCTTCTTCCGTTTGGCGGAGTGGCTGTTATTGAAGATCATGGGCGGCTTACAGCCAGTCGTGAGATCGGAATTGCCCTTGCCGGTCCACTGCAAAATGGAATTATGATCGTAATTGCTTTGGGACTTCAACAAGCCGGTTATGGCAATCAGGAATTTCTGACCTATTTTATTCATGCCAATGCCATGATTGGACTTTTTAATCTAGTGCCAGTGCTGCCGCTTGACGGAGGTAAAGTGCTTCAGGCTACTATTAGTTTAGTGCTTCCTTATTACTACACTTTGTTATGGACTGGACGGGTGAGTGTAGCCGCAAGTGTCCTTGTGATTATATATGCGCTGCTGCCTCTTGGAGCGGGTGGAGGCCTTAGGCTGAATATGGTCATGATCGGAGCTTTTCTGCTGTATTCGAATTTCACCGACCATCGTAATTTACCGTACCGGTTTGTTGCTTTTTTGATGAATCGGGAGGCTGTTTATGAGTATCATTTGCGAACAGGAAGCGTAGCTCGTCCAATAGTTGCATTATCTGCGAAACCTTTAGATGATATATTGCGTCTATTTAAACGTAATCAATATCATTTTATCTATGTGTTAAACGGTAAAGGAAATGTTGTTGCTGTTGTGCCGGAACAGCGCTTAATATCAACCTACTTCGGAATATAGTGTATTTATGCAGAGAATGTGAAGGAATGAACGAACGAAACCAGAGGTGAAGCCATGAAACAGATGATCGTTCACTGCACGCAGCACATTACCCGAATGGCTCTTCTGGAAAACGGAAGGCTGGTGGAGTACGCGGCTGAACGCGATCAGCAGCAAGGGTTGGTCGGCAGTTATTACAAGGGCCGTGTGATTAACGTACTTCCAGGTATGCAGGCTGCTTTTGTTGATATCGGACAGAAGAAGAATGCTTTTTTATATGTTGATGATGTATTGCATCCTAATTTGGATAAACAGCCTGATGTGAAGCCCTCTATCGAGACGCTTTTGCAGCCGGGACAGGATATTGTTGTTCAAGTGCGGAAAGAGCCGAGCGGCGGAAAAGGCGCACGTGTAACGACTCATTATACGTTGCCCGGGCGCTGGATGGTGTACATGCCCTTTGCAGAATACGTCGGTGTCTCCAAAAAAATAAGCCGGGAAGCAGAGCGCAGCCGTCTCAAAGGAATCGGAGAACGCCTGCGAATGAAAGAAGAAGGGCTTATCATGCGGACAGTTTCTCAGGACGAGCCACATGAAGCTGTGGAGGGCGATCTTTCCTTTCTGCGTGCCCAATGGGAGAATATTACACGTAAAGCACAGACGGTAGAGGCCCCCGCTTTACTACATCGTGATCTTAGTATTGTTCAACGCTTTATAAGAGATGCCTTTAATCCGCAACGGGATCAGTTGATTATTGATTCATCTGCCGCAGCTAGAGAAGCAACAGCCTTTCTGGACGACATGGCTCCTGAAGGGTACAAGCCAGTCTGTCTTTATAATGGAGCGGAGTCTATTTTCGCTGCTTATGGTATTCAGGATCAATTGCTCAAGAGCTTCAGCCGCAAAATCACGCTGGAGGGCGGAGCAACAATGATCTGGGATGAGACAGAGGCGTTAACCGTAATTGATGTCAACACCGCTCAATACATTGGCGGAGCATCGCTTGAAGAAACGGTTACCAATACGAATTTGCTCGCAGCTGAGGAGATCGGTCGTTTGATCCGGTTACGCGATACTGGTGGAATCATTATTGTCGATTTTATTGATATGGAACAAGAGCTTCACCGCAAGATGGTCACAGAGCGATTAGAGAAAGTGATCTGCAAGGATCGCACCAAAACACATATTTTGGGGTGGACAAGACTCGGGCTGCTCGAGATGACCAGAAAGAAGGCAAGGCATGATTCAGCCAGCTTTGCGCCTGTGATTTGCCAGTGCTGCGGGGGAACCGGAAAAGTTGGAGAATGGCTGGAATGAGTTGACGATAAGTCATAAGTATGATACTATCTTCAAGTATGTGTTTGATGCAGTTGATCCTGCACATGCTGTAACCGCTCCGATCGGGTACATAAGCGCAGTTCCTACGGGAATTCTGCCACCTAGACTAGGCGAGTCTGAGACATGAGGAGGTGCAAGTAAAATGTATGCAATTATCGAAACTGGTGGTAAACAATACAAAGTCCAAGAGGGCGACGTTTTGTTCATTGAAAAGTTGGAAGCTGAAGACGGTGCAAGTGTAACTTTTGACCGTGTATTGGCTGTTTCTAACGATGGTGGTCTGACTGCAGGAACTCCGCTAGTAAGCGGCGCGTCTGTAACAGCTAAAGTCGAGAAACATGGTAAAGGCGCTAAGGTTGTAGTTTACAAATACAAACCTAAGAAGAACTACCACAAGAAACAAGGTCATCGTCAACCGTACACGAAAGTAACTATCGAGAAGATTCAAGCGTAAGAAGGTGCGTTAATGATTAGCGTGCGGATTACACGATTATCGGATCTAGGAACTATCGTTGGCTTTGAGGTTAAGGGGCATGCGGGTTATGCGAAGCGTGGCGAAGATATCGTATGTGCCGGGGTATCCGCTGTAACAGTTGGAACCGTCAATTCGATTGAGACCTTGACCGGAATCTCCATGGACACGTCCATGAAGAACGGATTCTTAAGTGGAACATTAAGTTCTGTTGAAGATTTCGATACTTCCGCGAAGGTACAATTGCTGCTTGAATCCATGGTCGTGATGCTGAATGATATCGCAGAATCATACGGGAAGTATATTCAAATACAGCAAGTAAATATTTAAAGAAGGAGGTTGACAACATGTTGAAATTGAATCTTCAATTGTTCGCATCGAAAAAAGGTGTAGGTTCCACAAAAAACGGACGGGATTCCCATTCCAAACGTCTTGGCGTGAAACGTGCTGACGGTCAAGCAGTAACCGGCGGTAACATCTTGGTTCGTCAACGCGGAACAAAAATTCACCCAGGAACTAACGTAGGCATCGGTAAAGATGATACTTTGTTCGCAATGGTGGATGGCGTAGTGAAGTTCGAACGTTGGGGCCGCGATCGCAAAAAAGTGAGCGTGTACCCAGTTGATGTCGCTCCGGTAGCAGCGGCACTGGAAGCGTAAGCTTACGGACCATATGAGCAAGTAGAAGCCTCCGGCATGAGTGCCGGAGGCTTTTTTGTAGAATATTCATAATTATTTGTGTTGCAAAGTTGGAAGGATTAGATAGATGTGAAAATCTCGTTATTATCTCTGGTGAACTACAGTGAACGCGTGTGTTATACTAGGAAATGGTAAATGATACTAACAAAACAAATTATCTAAACGAAGTCATGAATTTTGCGAACTGAGGGACGGGGAGAAAGAATGAAATCCTGGAAAAGTGCAATCTGGGCAGTCATGTTATCCGTAATGCTTCCTTTAGGTCTTTTGTATTGGCATACTTCTCTTCTGACGTGTCTATTACTCGGAGTCTGGGTAGTGGCAATCGTTGCTTTCAGTTTTATCTGGAGCCAGCGTCATTATGAACGGGAGCTGCGTATACAAGAGAACACTCTGCAACAGGCGGCGATTCGGACACTGAATCATCATCGACATGATTGGATGAACGATTTGCAGATTCTATACGGATATATTCAGCTTGGAAAGCCTAATAAATCCGTGGAGTGTGTGGAAAGAATAAAGGAACGCATAGCACTTGATAGTCGTATCGCTAAGTTGGGCATTCCTTCATTGGTTTTCTATATCCAATCCTTCCGAACTAACAGGTCTAGTCTGGAATTGGAAGTTCAGGTGGAGGAAGGGTTGCAGCTAGAGGACAAGCTAAATCCAGAAGCAGGAGATGAGCTGACTTCAGTGATTATGCAGACCATACGGGCTTATCAGTACAACGGGCTGGCTCCTCAGGGGGAGACGCGCAAGCTGCGCCTTGGCTTTTTTCAGGATGGAGGAGACATTCTTATCTCCTTCGAAGGCGAGGGGGAGCATGGCAATCCCGAGCTGCTCAAAGGGCAAATTTATAATATAGTACAAGGAAAAATCATGAAAGCAGAGCAGTTTAAGCCTAGCAGGGCTTATGTAGAGCTGCGATTACCGCTTGAAATGTGAGGAAGGTGAACATTTATGTTCGTAGATAAAGCTAAGATTTATGTTAAAGGCGGTGACGGCGGGGATGGTCTCGTTGCGTTTCGCCGGGAGAAATATGTACCGGAGGGTGGTCCTGCCGGTGGTGACGGAGGCCGTGGAGGCGACGTTATTTTCCGTGTAGATGAGGGACTGCGCACGTTGATGGATTTCCGTTATCAGCGCCACTTCAAAGCTGACAAAGGGATTAAAGGACGGAACAAAAGCCAACATGGAGCGAATGCGGATCATATGATCGTTCGTATTCCGCCAGGAACCATTCTGATTGACGATGATACGCAAGAGATCATTGCCGACATGACGCGTCATGGACAACAGGTTGTAGTTGCACGTGGAGGCCGTGGAGGCCGGGGTAACACCCGTTTTGCCACAGCTAATAATACTGCACCAGAGCTTGCGGAGAACGGTGAAGAAGGCCAAGAGCGTTATGTGGTTATGGAACTTAAGGTAATGGCTGATGTAGGGCTTGTAGGCTTCCCGAGTGTGGGTAAATCTACGTTGCTGTCGGTTGTGTCCGCAGCTCAGCCCAAAATCGGAGCATACCATTTCACAACGATTACACCGAATTTAGGGGTAGTGGATGTTGGGGATGGCCGAAGCTTTGTAATGGCGGATCTGCCTGGATTAATCGAGGGCGCTAGTGAAGGCATAGGTCTGGGTCACGAATTCCTGCGTCACGTTGAACGCACGCGTATCATCATTCATGTAGTTGATATGTCTGGCTCTGAGGGCCGTGATCCCTTCGAGGATTGGGTTTTAATTAATGATGAGCTGAAGCAGTACAATGCTAGTCTAATCGATCGTCCGCAGATTGTGGCGGCGAATAAGATGGATATGCCTGAATCAGAAGAGAATCTTATTTCTTTCCGCGAACGCGTAGCTGAGGTGCGGCCGGATTTAGAAATCATGCCAATTTCATCCCTTACCCGTCAGGGTGTTCAGGAGCTCCTATATCGTGCAACGGATATTCTCGACAGCATTCCGGTTGCGCCGGTGGTTGAGGAAGTTGCTGAAACTACTGAACGTAAGGTGTATAAGCTGGAAGCAGAAGAGGATAATTCGTTTACTATTACACGTGATAACGAGGCGTTTGTGGTCACAAGCCCACGTATCGAACGTATGCTGAAGCGCATGCAGCTTAGCACACATGATGCGATTCTCAAGCTGGCACGGACTTTGCGTCATATGGGTGTAGATGCAGAGCTGCGTAAACGCGGTGCTGTAGAAGGAACGATTGTCCGTATCGCTGATTTCGAATTCGAATTCGTTGAGAACAGCAGCTACTATTAATATTTAGCTGACTATGAAGCGCCAACTATGGTTTTCCTGTAAAGGGATAGCATAGTTGGCGCTTTTTTTGTGAGGAGATCAGTAATTTTTTTCAATAAAAGAACCCAAAACACGATATATATCGTATACAATAAATATCGAAATACACTAATTCCCATTTGGGAGCGTGCACGTTATTTATATATAAGATAATGAAAGAAGGAATAGCAGATGGCAATTATAGAAGTGGTGAAGTATGACGGTCCTCCAGGTATATTTGCATGGAAATATCCTAACCAGGAGCTGGGGACATGGACACAACTAATCGTTAATGAATCCCAGGAAGCGATTCTATTCAAGGGCGGACAAGCGCTTGATTCTTTTACAGCTGGGCGCCACACCCTAAGTACCGCTAATATACCTATTTTATCCAATATCGTTAATCTTCCTTTTGGTGGAAAATCACCATTTACGGCTGAAGTATGGTATGTGAATAAGACGAATTCGATGAATGTCAAATGGGGAACAAGCTCACCTTTACAGCTTCAGGATCCCAAATACAAAATTATGATTTCTGTTCGCTCTTTTGGGCAGTTTGGTGTAAAAATCGATGATCCGCGAAAATTCTTGCTGAAGCTCGTAGGGACACTCCCACAGTTTGATCATGAAACGCTTATCAGTTATTTCCGCGGACTGCTGATGTCGAATATAAATGAACTTATTTCTTCTTACCTTGTGCACAAGCAAATCAGCATACTGGAGATTAATGCTTATGTTGCAGAGATCTCCAAACATATTCAGGGCCGACTAGCCTCGGCTTTCTTGGATAATGGCATTGAGCTGAATAATTTCTATATTGATTCGATCAATATTCCAGAGGATGATCCGGCAACGATTCGTTTGAAGGAAGCTTTGGCTAAAAAAGCAGAAATGGATATCATCGGCTTCACCTATCAGCAGGAGCGTGGTTTTGACACGATGGAAGAAGCGGCAGGTAATCCCGGCAATCTTGGAGTGGGCATGATGAACACCGGGATGGGGCTTGGACTTGGAATGGGATTTGCTGGACCGGCTATGGATATGGTGAACCGTATGACTAGAGGGATGAATTTGGATTCAGGGACTACAGTTATACGTCAAGAGCAGCGTTCCTGCTCTAAGTGTGGTGTTATGAATCCAGTAGAGGGACGGTTCTGCAGCGGTTGTGGGCAGGCACTTGGAGGCAACCCGCAAGGTTCTCCCTCTGCGAACAAGATTAAATGTTTTGAATGCGGGCATGAACTAAATGCGGGAGCTAAGTTCTGTCCAGGTTGTGGAAATCCTTATCGTGCTTGCCCCTCCTGTAAAGCAGATAATCCAGAGGGAGCGGCTTCTTGTGTCTCCTGTGGAAAAGAAATGCCTAAAGCTTGCGGTAAATGTGGGACTATGGTAGCGCCAGGGGTGAAATTCTGTCCTCATTGTGGAGACAGCATGGTGATTAAATGCAGCGGCTGTGGACATGAGCTGAAAGCTGGACAAAAATTCTGTGCAGAGTGCGGAACAAAAGCAGGCTAAGGAGGACCTAATGAACAAAAGCAGGAGATATATATACATTATTACCATCATTTATGCGGTAGCTATAGTACTGACAGTGTTCTCGTTTATTGGATTAGGTTTCTCCGACTCACTGTTTCGGTTCATAATTTCTTTATCCGCGGTTCTGCTAGCAGAAAGTGTAATCTATGGCTATTGTATTTTTTGGCTCCGGACTGCAAGTAGCATTCAGCAGACTCCACCTGTTCTTATCAGCGGTGCAATCATTACAGGGATCTATGCAGCCATCGTATTTGTATCGGCCTTATTATTCGATTGGCTGCTGGAGTTACCCGCCTTGTGGTACGCAGCCGAACAACTGCTGATTCTTGTGTTAGGAGCGATCACTTTGGCCGCGATAGGGCTTTACGGGTGGAATGCTGGGGCAGGGGAACAGCAAGCCAAAAGGTCTTTACAAAAGTTTCGGCGGTATCAGAACGAATTAACTGAAATGAGTGAGCTGGCTAGTAGCTGGGAGAATTCCGAATCCGAGCAGCTAATGAACGTGTTAGATATGTTGGAGGAAAAATTTAAGTACAGTGATCCCATATCAGAACCGTCTTTATATGCTACAGAGGATATTCTGCAGCAGCAAATTTCCCTGTTACATGATCACGTGAAGCTACTGCTGGCGACCCAAGAGCCACATGAGGGTTGGCAGGTAGAAATAAATGAGATGTCAGAGAGCATAAAGTCTACACTTCAGCGGCGTAACCGTGAATTAGCGGCACTTAAATAGGAGGAGTTTACTACATGAACAGTTTGAACCTACAAGAGCCGTCACCGCTCCCGGGAGGAAATGCAGCCGTTCCCCGGCTTAAATACGAACGTACCGGGTTTGATTATGTTATTCTCGCGGCGGCTTATCTGCTGATGCCCGTTGGACTTGTGCTTGCCTTGTTACGTTTGATGACAACGCATTACAAAAATTACCGCAGACCGACTAACCTCAACCTGCTGATGCATGTATTTATTGGTGGGTTTGTTGAACTTTCTATTGCCATGTTTTCTAGTGCGCTCAATGGGGAATTTGGAACTTCTGATTTAGTATCAACGCTTATTTTAATTGCAATCATGTTTTTGACTCCAGCTTTTATACTGGCCAGTGTGACAGCGAAAGCTAAATATACCCTTTCTAAGCTTAACACTTCTTATATAGAGCTGATTCAAAATAAGAATATCCGGCATATTGGCAGTATATCTGAACGAATAGGCCAAAGTGAAAGTGATGTACGGAGAGATGTCCAGTATCTGAAGGATAAAGGGCTGCTTGATATTGATATCGCATTATCCGAAGGGCGCCAGGCGCCAGAACCATCAGCAGCTAATCGAGGTTACCCTGAAAGTACTTCGGGCTTTGGAGGAACGGGGAGAACCCAAGCATCGGGGCAGCAGATACCTGCGCAGCCTCAGTCTCCGCCGCAACTGCCTAAGTCTATCCGTTGTCCGGGGTGCGGAGCCCAGAATACTGTGCTCCCAAGCCAATCTAAAAGCTGTGATTACTGTGGAACGAAGATCCCGTACATTTAATGCCGTCTACCAACAGATTAGCTGCATCGCATATAGGATTACATAAATAAGGGGATTAAAGACAAAATGAGTGGATTGGATATACGCAGACAGCCGCCGACATCGGGAAAACCCGTGTACAAGCATGAATATGAGCGGACGGCGTTTGATTATACGACTATTGTGTTTGCGTATGTATTTGCTCCGGTTGGCTTTATATTGGCTGCCATCCGGTTATTATCTACACATTCCAAGAGACAGCGCAAAGCAAGCAATATTAACCTGTTTTATCATGCGTGTATGGGTGCCTTTGTAGAATTGGCGATCTATTTCATTATTAGCAAGCTACTCGGTCAAATCGATTATGTCGCACTCTTGATCAGGCTGGTGATTATCTACGCATTGTTTAGGATTCCCGCCATCAAATTATCCGTTAGGGCCGTAGGATGGAGAGAGGGATTTACCTATCTTTGCAATGACTATATCGCATTGGTTCTTGTGGACGGCATAAGGCATATCGGCAGCCTATCCGATATTCGCGGATTCAGTGAAGAGAATGTCCGCGAGGTTTTGGAATATTTAAAAGATCAGGGAGTGCTTTCTCCAGATATTGTTTATTATGAAGGACGTGTAGACAATCCATTTGTAAAATTGCCGCCGAAGCTTATTTATTCCAAACGGGCACAAGCACTGGTGCGTGCGCCTGAGAATAACCTTCGCTACCGTAACAAGCGAGACCGGACAGTGTTTGATCGAATCATCATGGCGATTGCCTATTTGTTTGCTCCGCTTGGGTTTGTACTTGCGATGCTTCGTTTTGTAAGCACTCACTATAAGAATGAGCGGAAATCATTTAACTACAAATTGCTCTATCATGTATGTATGGGAGCTTTTATGGAACTTGCTGTCCTCTTCGCCGTGGGGACCTACAAAGGGGATTTTAAGTGGTACACTTTATTGATCATTCTGGTGGTCCTCTACGTGATCTTTATAATTCCGGCGGACAGCTTTGCAGGGAGGGCTACCTTCGCAACAGAAAACTTTGATTTTCTGTGCAAGAAGTATCTCATGCTGATCGTAGTGGATGAAGTTAGGCATATTGGTAATTTAGCTGATATCACGAAACAAAGTGAAGATGATGTACGTAGAGACCTACGGTATTTGGTGAGATGGGGGTTACTTGCTTCTGATCTTGTCTATTATGAAGGACGTGTTAAGCTCTTAGATAAACAACCGCCCAATCTTGTACATCCTGACCGGGCACAGCCCTCCGCGGCATCAGAGAACCAGCCATCATCTGGGCGGCAGTCATTGCCGGAGAATAGGCCTAAGCCACCTGTCCAACTGCCGAAATCCATCGTTTGTCCGAGTTGCGGTGCTAAGAGTAGAGTACTTCCAGGGCAGGATAAAATCTGTGACTATTGCGGGACGACGATTCCATACAGTTAGTGTACATACGATTGCCTTCTGCCCCCGGGAATCCGGGGGTTTTACTACACCTAACTACCTGGCCTTGGAGCATCCAGATAAAGTTATTGCATTTTACAAGCCTTTTCCGATATAATGTCCACTAAGAAAACACAAAAGTCTTTGAGGTGAGGACGTTCGTGAGAGAACGCTATTATTTGGTCCGGGAGGACATATTGCCTGATGCTGTACTTAAGACTATGCAGGTTAAACAATTGCTTGAGGCCGGGGATGCGAAGACCGTAAATGAAGGTGTAGAGCAGGTGGGATTAAGCCGAAGCGCTTTTTATAAATACAAGGATGGAATTCACTTGATCCATCAGCTCGAACGAGAGCGGATCGTTACGATTTCCATGGATTTGGAGCACGAATCTGGAATGCTTTCCAAGGTACTAGGCTCTGTAGCGGGACATGGGGCTAATGTGTTGACGATTCACCAGAGTATTCCGCTGCAAGGGCGGGCAAATGTGGTGATCTCCGTAGAAATTTCACACTTAAATGAGGAACTCGGAGAGATGCTGGATAGTCTGAAAGAGATTCCGGGAGTGAAGCGTGCTTTAATCGTTGGACAGGGATAGGAATTATATTCGTAAACTTTTAGGAGGAGACAGATGAAGCCGGTTAAAGTGGGGTTGCTGGGCCTGGGAACAGTAGGCACAGGTGTAGTTCGTATCGTGGAAGGGAATCAAGAGGATTTAAGCAGCCAGGTAGGCTCTTCAATTGTCATTGAACGTATAGCTGTGAATAATTCTAATAAACCACGCGAAATCGAGGTTGATCCTGCTAAAATAACGACAGATCCATGGGATGTGATTCGTGATCCTGAAATTGATGTCATCGTTGAAGTTATGGGGGGAATCGCGGGAACCAAAGAATATATTCTTGAAGCTTTGGAACGCGGTAAACATGTCGTAACTGCGAACAAGGATTTGATGGCGCTGCACGGCTCGGAGATTCTTGCTAAGGCGCAGGAGAAGCAATGTGATGTCTTTTATGAGGCTAGCGTTGCAGGAGGCATTCCGATTATCCGCACACTTATCGAGGGCTTTTCCTCAGATAAGATTATGAAGATTATAGGTATCGTGAATGGAACGACTAATTACATACTAACCAAAATGAGCCAAGAAGGCGCATCCTATAATGATGTGTTAAAAGAAGCGCAGGATCTGGGATACGCAGAGTCTGATCCAACCTCGGATGTGGAAGGCTTGGACGCTGCCCGCAAAATGGCGATTCTCGGAACCTTAGGTTTCCGTACTAACGTGGAGCTGCACGATGTAAGTGTGAGTGGGATTTCTCAGGTGAGTAAGGCGGATATCGCCTTTGCGAAACGTCTCGGATATGAAATTAAGCTGTTAGGCATCGCTGAACGTCAGGATGAAGAATTCAGCATCAGTGTTCAGCCAACCTTGATTCGGGCTAGTCATCCCTTGGCTTCCGTCAATGGCGTGTTCAACGCAGTTTACGTATACGGGGAAGCAGTGGGAGAGACCATGTTCTACGGTGCGGGTGCGGGCGCAATGCCAACTGCAACCTCAGTGGTAGCTGATTTGGTAGCTGTCATTAAGAACCTTAAACTAGGTGTTAATGGATTGAAGCAAAAAGTACCTTACAAGCAGAAAAAGCTTAAGAGTGATGAAGCTATTTTTTATAAAAACTTTTTACTTCTGCATGTTGATGATAAAGCAGGGGTATTGGCTAAGATTACTCAAGTGTTTGCTGAATATGATGTAAGTTTGGATTCAGTAGTTCAGCAAGCCAATCCCAATAATCCTGATGCGGAGATCATTATTGTCACTCATAACGCTAGTAAAGCAAGCATGAACAAAGTGCTGCGCCATTTCGAGGAGCTGAAAGTAATCCGCCGGATTAAGAGCCATTATCGTGTGGAAGGTTAACCAAGCCACTGAACTAATACTTTCATATTTCAAAACATAGTAAGGAGATTGTACCTGTTATGAGTATTTACGGAAGAGCTAGGGTTAAAGTGCCTGCTAGTACTGCCAATCTTGGTCCGGGCTTCGATACTCTGGGTATGGCTTTGCCGCTATATGCCTGGATTGAGATGGAGGAAGCAGAGGAGACTGTTTTTCATCTGTATGGTGACGAGATGAATGGAGTGGCTCAGGATAAGAGCAATTTACTCTATAAGGTCGCTCAAATGGTATTTGCAGAGGCAGGCGTTACGGTGCCTGAATTATCGATATCCATGTACTCGGAGATTCCGCTTACGCGCGGACTCGGCAGCAGTGCCTCAGCTATTATTGGCGGAATGGCCGCAGCGAACACAATGATTGGCTCTCCGCTGGATAATGCTAAGCTGTTTGATATGGCTACCCAGCTTGAGAAACATCCCGATAATGTGGGTGCCTCCTTGTTTGGCGGCATTATTACTGCCGTGTGGGATGGTGAACATGCGGATTATGTTCGGCTAGAACCACCACAAAATCTTGAGGTGCTGGTGGTTATTCCTGAATTCGAACTGGAAACCACAAAAGCGCGGGGGTTGCTCCCAACAGAAATCTCAGTTAGTGATGCTGTGTACAACATCAGCAGAACCTCTCTATTGACGGCTTCGCTGGCATCAGGCCGGCTTGACCTGCTTAGCAGAGCGATGCAGGATCGCCTGCATCAGCCGTATCGTGCACCGCTTATACCGGGCATGGAGAAGCTGCTCGCAGAAGCTCCTGAACACGGTGCTTTAGGAATCGCACTTAGCGGTGCGGGACCGACTCTGCTATGTTTAGTGGATCGCCAAGAGACCCGTAAGCGTGAGCTTGAGGCCTTCTTGAAGAATACGATGCAGGAACATGGCATTTCCGCTCGGACCTGCTGGTTAACACCTTGTGCTTCTGGAGTGACTACAGAGCTGCTCGAAATAAACGAGATGCAAAACGTATCATTTTTGGATATGATAAAAGGAGTACGGTCATGAAATCAATAGCGGTATTGCCGCAGGGCTCGGTATCCCACGAAGCGCTGCTGCATTTGTTTAACGGTGAACCTGTAAAGCTTGTGCATCACAAGTTAATTTCCGATGTATTTCTCTCTACGGCGAATGGTACCACCGATTACAGCGTGATTCCGATTGAAAATACCATTGAAGGCTCAGTTAGTCTTCACATCGATTGGCTCATCAATGAAGTGGATCTGCCAATGCAGACGGAATGGATTTTTCCATCGATACAGAATCTTATCGGTAACCCAAGGGAATTCACAGATACAGACGGCAACAAGGATTTCACCAAGATGGTAAAAATCCTTTCGCACCCCGTAGCCATGGCGCAATGTATGCAATTTGTTCGTAAGCATGCCCCTTGGGCTGAACTGGAGTCGGTTGGAAGTACCTCTGAAGCTGTGGAAATCGTCAAAAACAATCCCGGCAAGGGCTGGGCTGCTATCGGTACCGCTCTTGGCGCCGCTACGCATGGGCTGGAGATTGTAGATCGGCAAATTACAGATCACAACAACAACTACACACGGTTTGTCCTGGTTGGTCCACAGAAGATAGATCTTCCACGGAGCAGCACAGGAGTAAAGACGAGTGTTCTAGTAACGCTGCCAGAGGATTTTCCAGGTGCCTTGCATCAGGTGCTTGCTGCTTTTTCCTGGCGGAAACTGAATTTATCGCGGATTGAATCACGACCAACGAAGAAGAAGCTGGGTACTTATTATTTTTATATTGATGTGCTGGAACCGATAGAATCTGTTCTGCTGCCAGGGGCTATTGAAGAAATTAGTGCTTTAGGCTGTCAGGTAAGGATTCTGGGCTCGTATCCCACATACACCTATGAGGAAGAGAAAGCGGAGGTGCAGTAAATTCATGGCTGAGCAATGGATCTATTTGGATGGACAACACGTAACGAAGGAAAATGCAAAGGTATCCGTTTTTGATCACGGTTTTTTGTATGGAGACGGTATTTTTGAAGGTATCCGTATCTATAACGGCAATATTTTTAAATGTAAAGAGCATTTGGACAGACTGTATGATTCGGCAAAATCGATCATGCTGGACATTCCGCTAACGTATGATGAGATGCTGGAGGCTATGGCTGAAACGATTCGTCTTAACGACATGCGGAATGGCTATATTCGACTGATCGTGTCCCGGGGACCAGGGAACTTAGGTCTTGATCCACGCCGTTGTCCAAAAGCTAGTGTAATTATTATCGTTGAACAACTGGCTATTTACCCAGAGCAAGCGTATTTGAACGGACTTCGTGCAGTTTCTGTGTCCCAACGCCGTAATATTCCGGATGCACTCAATCCAAAGATCAAATCGCTTAATTACCTAAACAATATCCTAGTAAAAATCCAATCCAACTTGGCAGAAGCCGACGAAGCCATCATGATGAACGCTCAAGGTTATGTTACTGAGGGATCGGGCGATAACATTTTCATTATCAAAAATGGTGTGGTTTTCACTCCTCCATGTTACTTGGGAGCCCTTGAAGGAATTACCCGTCTGGCGATCATTGAGCTCTGCGAGAAATTAGGTATTAAACTGAAAGAAGAACCGTTCACAATGCATGATGTTTATATAGCGGACGAGGTGTTCTTCACTGGCACAGCTGCTGAAGTTATTGCTGCACGTGAAATTGACGGCCGGATCATTGGTGAAGGACAAGCGGGTCCAATCACTTTGAAGCTGCTCGAAGAGTTCCGTAATGTGGTTGATAAAGATGGCTATAAGGTTTGGGAATAAAGACTAATCATACAACGTAAATAGCATTGAATACGCATCAGAAGTCCTTTTATGCATACATGCAGAAGAAAACGGGAGTCTCCGGTTAATCTTTTCATGGATCATGAAAGGATTTTTTTTATTTCGGGGATGTCATTCGCCCATGGGCTGCATAAGATGTAGTAACGAAGGAGGCGGCTGTACCGCATATAACTTTGTAAGAGAGCAATGTTCCATGAAAAGGGTGTTTGCTTTCGAAGTCAGTTTTGCTGTGTAGCTGTAAAGAAAGCAATACTCCACAAAACTTTTAGGAGGTTAATGCTACGTGAAAATACACATTGTCAAACAAGGCGATAGTTTGTATGCATTATCGCAAAAGTACGGAGTGCCGTTACAAAAACTTATTGAAGCAAACCCGCAGATCAGTAATCCGAATGTGTTAGCGGTTGGAGACAAAGTAAAAATACCTACGGCTCCTGTATCCGTACCGGAGAACAGTGAAGTTTACTACAAGCACACCGTTAAACAAGGAGATACCTTGTGGAAATTATCTAAAGCCTGGGGAATTCCTTTGAAGGATATGGTTGAGGCCAATCCCCAACTAAAGAATCCAAATGTACTTATGCTAGGGGAAGTAGTTAATATTCCTAAAAAAGTATCCAATACCTCACCGACACAGCCTGGGTATACACCTTCTAACGCCTCAGAGAAAACGCAGGTGGGTGGCAAGGAATATACAGGCCCCAAAGAACAGCCTGCTGCTGAAGTAGTGCCTGCACCTAAACCGGAAACTAAACCAGAAGTAAAACCGGAGACCAAGCCAGAAGCTAAACCTGCACCTAAACCAGTGACAAATATCTCACCTGAATCCAATTCTGCACCACACCCATCGCTAAACATCGCCCCTATTAATACACAAAATATTGCACCCAATCCTGCGCCTAATATGCAAATGGAAGTTGCTCCAGTGCAAGAAATTGAAATGCAGAGTTTATTTGTTCAGATTACGGTTCCAAATCAAGAACCGGTTGCTCAACAAGAAGCACCTAAAGCTGAGAAGAAAGCAGACAATGATTGCTCATGGGATAATTCCAACGGATACCCGGGCCTGGGAGGAAATCCTTATCTCTATGATTCATATCAAAATAGCCCTAATATGAACATGAACTGGGCACCAAGTTATGTTCAGCCAATGGCTTATGCACCAGAATGTATTTCACCATGTTATTTTTCGGGCAATATGTATTCTAATATGAGCCCAGAACAGTGGAATCCCAATGCCGCGCCAAACATAAGCCCGGAACAGTGGAATCCAAATGCTGCGCCAAACATAAGCCCGGAACAGTGGAATCCCAATGCCGCGCCAAACATAAGCCCGGAACAGTGGAATCCCAATGCTGCCCCTAACATGAGTCCAGGACAGTGGAATCCGATGGAGGCTAATGTTGCTGGCATGAACGTAGGCGGGGATTTCTCCCCGTATGCTGTTCCTCAATATGGAGGACAGACGCCGAATCTTCCTTGGCCAACTTGTGGGTGCGGAGGCGTGCATATTCAACCCGTGCAAACTTATTCATATGACATGCCTGTATACAACACCTATCCTGAATATGGGAATCCAAACGCTTTTTCCGCATATGGAGCAGGAATGCCTAATCAGGGAATGGTACCTACTTCTACACTTGGAGCATTTGGCGGACCGGATAACTCTAATATTCCATCCAATCCGCAGTATCCAGGGATAGGTAATTATTCGCAGCATAATCGGGTGCCGGAAATTCAAGAACCTGAAGCGTTCGTGCAGGAATCTCCTGAGGCGGCTAGAACAGAGACTGATGAGTCAACTTCTAACGGTTCTCTCAAGAATAAGGGGAATGTAGCAAAGGAAACAGCAACAGGCAAAAAAGCAAAGACCTCAGGTCAACCTAGCAGCAAGAAAAGCAAAGCTGCTACGAAATCTCAAGGTTCAGCAGCGAGTACTAAAAAACGTAGAAATCCTTGGATTTCAAACTAATAAATTTATATATTAAGCCGTTGTTTGACTTACGTGTAGATTCTGTATCCTTAGAATCTACACGTTTTTCTATAGGTAAATAGGGATAAAAAATGTTAAATAAAGTGGGGCAAAAGCACTTATTTATAAAATATAAATTTTTAAGTATTGTTTTTATATAGGGTTATATGTTACATTATAAATCCAGTCGCAAAGAGGAACTATAAAGCTTTCGGTTGGTGAATGTTAATCTGAATTAGATTGCAAATAACTTTTTAAAAAAAAGTTGCAATAAATCAGAAAGCATGATATATTATAAGAGTTGCTGCTGAGACATTAAACGGCGCCAACGAGAACTTGATCTTTGAAAACTGAACAACGAGTGAGTAGGAAATCACGCAAGTGAAATCCAAAATTAGAGAATTAATTTTCTCGTCAGATGTTTCAAAATGAGCATATCGCTCTTTTCAATACTAATTGGAGAGTTTGATCCTGGCTCAGGACGAACGCTGGCGGCGTGCCTAATACATGCAAGTCGAGCGGAGTTACTTTGAAAGCTTGCTTTCAAAGTAACTTAGCGGCGGACGGGTGAGTAACACGTAGGCAACCTGCCCTTCAGACTGGGATAACTACCGGAAACGGTAGCTAATACCGGATAATTTCTTTTTTCTCCTGAGAGAAGAATGAAAGACGGAGCAATCTGTCACTGAGGGATGGGCCTGCGGCGCATTAGCTAGTTGGTGGGGTAACGGCCCACCAAGGCGACGATGCGTAGCCGACCTGAGAGGGTGAACGGCCACACTGGGACTGAGACACGGCCCAGACTCCTACGGGAGGCAGCAGTAGGGAATCTTCCGCAATGGGCGAAAGCCTGACGGAGCAACGCCGCGTGAGTGATGAAGGTTTTCGGATCGTAAAGCTCTGTTGCCAGGGAAGAACGTCCGGTAGAGTAACTGCTACCGGAGTGACGGTACCTGAGAAGAAAGCCCCGGCTAACTACGTGCCAGCAGCCGCGGTAATACGTAGGGGGCAAGCGTTGTCCGGAATTATTGGGCGTAAAGCGCGCGCAGGCGGCTATTTAAGTCTGGTGTTTAAACCTTGGGCTCAACCTGAGGTCGCACTGGAAACTGGGTGGCTTGAGTACAGAAGAGGAAAGTGGAATTCCACGTGTAGCGGTGAAATGCGTAGATATGTGGAGGAACACCAGTGGCGAAGGCGACTTTCTGGGCTGTAACTGACGCTGAGGCGCGAAAGCGTGGGGAGCAAACAGGATTAGATACCCTGGTAGTCCACGCCGTAAACGATGAGTGCTAGGTGTTAGGGGTTTCGATACCCTTGGTGCCGAAGTTAACACAGTAAGCACTCCGCCTGGGGAGTACGGTCGCAAGACTGAAACTCAAAGGAATTGACGGGGACCCGCACAAGCAGTGGAGTATGTGGTTTAATTCGAAGCAACGCGAAGAACCTTACCAGGTCTTGACATCCCTCTGAATCCGCTAGAGATAGCGGCGGCCTTCGGGACAGAGGAGACAGGTGGTGCATGGTTGTCGTCAGCTCGTGTCGTGAGATGTTGGGTTAAGTCCCGCAACGAGCGCAACCCTTAACTTTAGTTGCCAGCAGGTAAGGCTGGGCACTCTAGAGTGACTGCCGGTGACAAACCGGAGGAAGGTGGGGATGACGTCAAATCATCATGCCCCTTATGACCTGGGCTACACACGTACTACAATGGCCGGTACAACGGGAAGCGAAGCCGCGAGGTGGAGCCAATCCCATCAAAGCCGGTCTCAGTTCGGATTGCAGGCTGCAACTCGCCTGCATGAAGTCGGAATTGCTAGTAATCGCGGATCAGCATGCCGCGGTGAATACGTTCCCGGGTCTTGTACACACCGCCCGTCACACCACGAGAGTTTACAACACCCGAAGTCGGTGGGGTAACCCGCAAGGGAGCCAGCCGCCGAAGGTGGGGTAGATGATTGGGGTGAAGTCGTAACAAGGTAGCCGTATCGGAAGGTGCGGCTGGATCACCTCCTTTCTATGGAGAATCGTTCTCTGCAATGAGAACATTCAAATCGGAAGTTTAACTTCCAAAACTCAGGTTTAGGCCTGTTACTCACTCGTTGCTCAGTTTTGAGAGTTTAAGCTCTCAAGTAAGACTTGATCCTTGAAAACTGGATACCGAAACGAATTTGCGTTTTAGAACATCTTTTAGCAACTTGTGCAAACAAGTAAATGTTATTAGTGAGATTTTTCTTCGGAAGAATCAAGGTTAAGCTAATAAGAGCACACGGAGGATGCCTAGGCGCCAGGAGCCGACGAAGGACGTGGCGAACAACGAAACTGCCTCGGGGAGCTGTAAGCAAGCTTTGATCCGGGGGTGTCCGAATGGGGAAACCCAGCTGTGGTAATTCGCAGTTACTCATTTCTGAATACATAGGAAATGTAGAGGCAGACCAGGGGAACTGAAACATCTAAGTACCCTGAGGAAGAGAAAACAATAGTGATTCCGTCAGTAGCGGCGAGCGAACGCGGATCAGCCTAAACCTAAGAGCTTGCTCTTAGGGGTTGTGGGACGTCTCACATGGAGTTACAAAGGAATATGGTAGGTGAAGAGGTCTGGAAAGGCCCGCGATAGAGGTAAAAGCCCTGTAACCTAAACTGTATTCTCTCCGAGACGGATCCCGAGTAGTGCGGGGCACGTGAAACCCCGTATGAATCCAGCAGGACCATCTGCTAAGGCTAAATACTACCTGGCGACCGATAGTGAAACAGTACCGTGAGGGAAAGGTGAAAAGCACCCCGGAAGGGGAGTGAAATAGAACCTGAAACCGTGTGCTTACAAAAAGTCAGAGCCCTATTAATGGGTGATGGCGTGCCTTTTGTAGAATGAACCGGCGAGTTACGTTTAACATGCAAGGTTAAGCCGAGAAGGTGGAGCCGCAGCGAAAGCGAGTCTGAATAGGGCGACTTAGTATGTGGACGTAGACCCGAAACCGTGTGATCTACCCCTGTCCAGGGTGAAGGTGCGGTAACACGCACTGGAGGCCCGAACCCACGTACGTTGAAAAGTGCGGGGATGAGGTGGGGGTAGCGGAGAAATTCCAATCGAACTCGGAGATAGCTGGTTCTCCCCGAAATAGCTTTAGGGCTAGCCTCGGTATAAGAGTAGTGGAGGTAGAGCACTGATTGGGTGCGGGGTCCGCAAGGATTACCAAGCTCAGTCAAACTCCGAATGCCATATACTTATTGCCGGGAGTCAGACAGTGAGTGCTAAGATCCATTGTCAAAAGGGAAACAGCCCAGACCATCAGCTAAGGTCCCCAAGTGTGTGTTAAGTGGGAAAGGATGTGGAGTTGCACAGACAACCAGGATGTTGGCTTAGAAGCAGCCACCATTGAAAGAGTGCGTAATAGCTCACTGGTCGAGTGACTCTGCGCCGAAAATGTAACGGGGCTAAACACACCACCGAAGCTATGGCTAGATGCTTTGCATCTGGGGTAGGGGAGCGTTGTGTAGGGGTTGAAGGTGTACTGAAAAGAGCGCTGGACACTACACAAGTGAGAATGCCGGTATGAGTAACGAAAAGATCAGTGAGAATCTGATCCGCCGAAAGCCCAAGGTTTCCTGAGGAAGGCTCGTCCGCTCAGGGTAAGTCGGGACCTAAGGCGAGGCCGAAAGGCGTAGTCGAAGGACAACAGTTTGAAATTACTGTACCACCGTAATCCGCTATGAGCGATGGGGTGACGCAGGAGGGTAGTGACGCGGACTGATGGATGTCCGTCTAAGCAGTGAGGCTGGTGTGTAGGCAAATCCGCACATCGTTAAGGCTGGGCTGTGATGGGGAGCGAAAATTATAGTAGCGAAGGTCATGATCTCACACTGCCAAGAAAAGCCTCTAGCCAGGAGAAGGTGCCCGTACCGCAAACCGACACAGGTAGGCGAGAAGAGAATTCTAAGGCGCGCGGAAGAACTCTCGTTAAGGAACTCGGCAAAATGACCCCGTAACTTCGGGAGAAGGGGTGCCCCGGTAGTGTGAATAGCACGAGGGGGCCGCAGTGAAAAGGCCCAAGCGACTGTTTAGCAAAAACACAGGTCTGTGCGAAGCCGCAAGGCGAAGTATACGGGCTGACGCCTGCCCGGTGCTGGAAGGTTAAGGGGAGTGGTTAGGGGTAACCCGAAGCTATGAACCGAAGCCCCAGTAAACGGCGGCCGTAACTATAACGGTCCTAAGGTAGCGAAATTCCTTGTCAGGTAAATTCTGACCCGCACGAATGGCGTAACGACTTGGGCGCTGTCTCAACGAGAGATCCGGTGAAATTTTAATACCTGTGAAGATGCAGGTTACCCGCGACAAGACGGAAAGACCCCATGGAGCTTTACTGCAGCTTGATATTGAATTTGGGTACGATCTGTACAGGATAGGTGGGAGCCGTAGAAATCGGAGCGCAAGCTTCGGTGGAGGCGCCGTTGGGATACCACCCTGATCGTATCTAGGTTCTAACCTAGTGCCCTTATCGGGTACGGGGACCGTGTCAGGCGGGCAGTTTGACTGGGGCGGTCGCCTCCTAAAGAGTAACGGAGGCGTTCCAAGGTTCCCTCAGAATGGTTGGAAATCATTCGCAGAGTGCAAAGGCATAAGGGAGCTTGACTGCGAGACCTACAAGTCGAGCAGGGACGAAAGTCGGACTTAGTGATCCGGTGGTACCGCATGGAAGGGCCATCGCTCAACGGATAAAAGCTACCCTGGGGATAACAGGCTTATCTCCCCCAAGAGTCCACATCGACGGGGAGGTTTGGCACCTCGATGTCGGCTCATCGCATCCTGGGGCTGAAGTAGGTCCCAAGGGTTGGGCTGTTCGCCCATTAAAGCGGTACGCGAGCTGGGTTCAGAACGTCGTGAGACAGTTCGGTCCCTATCTGTCGTGGGCGCAGGAAATTTGAGAGGAGCTGTCCTTAGTACGAGAGGACCGGGATGGACGTACCGCTGGTGCACCAGTTGTTCCGCCAGGAGCATGGCTGGGTAGCTACGTACGGACGGGATAAGCGCTGAAAGCATCTAAGCGTGAAGCCCCCCTCAAGATGAGATTTCCCAATTAGTAAGACCCCTTGAAGACGACGAGGTAGATAGGTTGGAGGTGGAAGTGCAGTAATGCATGGAGCTGACCAATACTAATCGGTCGAGGGCTTATCCTATACGTAGAATGCAGATTTGTTTCGGATTCAGTTTTCAGGCGATTAAGCCTGTAACACGCTTAGAAATTCATTGTCACTTCTGGTGATGAACCGAATTTCACGCGGCAGCGTCTGTTTCACAGACGCATGTTTGGTGGCGATAGCGGAGGGGTTCCACGCGTACCCATCCCGAACACGACCGTTAAGCCCTCCAGCGCCGATGGTACTTGGACCGAAGGGTCCTGGGAGAGTAGGACGTTGCCAAGCACGCAAGACCACTGTTGAGTAATCGACAGTGGTCTTTTTGTTGTACGATATTTAGCAGTTTATTATAAGGATAGGCAATCACTGTGAAGTGGTTTTTGAATGAAATTTGGTTTAGGGAAGACACAAACCGCATATGAAATATATCGAAGAAAAACATAGCTAGCGAATATGATGGAATAATTATCGTGCCTATGAACCTAATGAATCCGGATTATTGCAGGGAAATCATCGGCAAGTTAATGGATGGAGGTATAGAGCTTTATCATTTTAGTTTGTGTGCCTCCCGAGAGACCCTGCTTAAGAGATTAAGCGTTAGGGGTGAAGGAAAAGACTCTTGGGCTGCTCAGCAGATCGACAGGTGCATCACAGGGCGTGATCACGAGGTGTTTAAGCAGCATCTAGACACGAATGATAGAACTACGGGTGAAATCGTTGAGATAATAGCTCAAAAGCTTCATATCAATCTATTACCTAGGGAAGAGTAAAAAGAAAAATAATTAGTTTAGGTATTGCTATACTTAATAATACATGATATAATCTTTTTTGTTGTCAAAACAATTTGTTTTTAAAACGGCCCGTTGGTCAAGGGGTTAAGACACCTCCCTTTCACGGAGGTAACATGGGTTCGAATCCCATACGGGTCACCATTTCTTCTTGAAACAGCATTAGACTTCTAGAAAAAATGGTTGCATTACAGATTTGATTATGTTATGATAATTAAGTTGCTTCTTTACATGGAGGCTTAGCTCAGCTGGGAGAGCATCTGCCTTACAAGCAGAGGGTCGGGGGTTCGATCCCCTCAGCCTCCACCATAACACATCCCCAAAAGTGAAGTTAATGCTTCACTGAGGATTCCGGATACTTTCCGGGGAATCCAAGGGAATTAATACTTTTTTACTGACGCGGGGTGGAGCAGCCCGGTAGCTCGTCGGGCTCATAACCCGAAGGTCGCAGGTTCAAATCCTGCCCCCGCAACCAATTTTCATTAAGCAATTATTCTTCTGGAACCGTGGTGTAGTTGGCCTAACATGCCTGCCTGTCACGCAGGAGACCGCGGGTTCGAATCCCGTCGGTTCCGCCATTTTCTTGCTTTATGAGCCATTAGCTCAGTTGGTAGAGCACCTGACTTTTAATCAGGGTGTCGAAGGTTCGAGTCCTTCATGGCTCACTTCTTTAGTGAGTCGGACATCAATACATACCGTGTGCGGACGTGGCTCAGCGGTAGAGCATCGCCTTGCCAAGGCGAGGGTCGCGGGTTCGATTCCCGTCGTCCGCTCCATATAAATTTTGCGCCCTTAGCTCAGCTGGATAGAGCGTTTGACTACGAATCAAAAGGCCGGGAGTTCGAATCTCTCAGGGCGCGCCATATTTTAACTTAATACTTTGCCGGTGTGGCGGAATGGCAGACGCGCTCGACTCAAAATCGAGAGGGAAACCGTGGAGGTTCGAGTCCTCTCACCGGTACCAACTAAATCAACTCAAAGTTCATTAGATACTATATCTGATGAACTTTTTTGTTTGTTTTTTTACAATTCCGTTCATGCCTGTGCCGGAAAACTTTTGATACATCCTTCAGTTGTGAATAAGAAATTGTACTTAGTTGTACCGAGAATGATTAATGTAAGAGGATATGTGAATGAGATAGAGGCATTCCTGAGGAAGCTCCACTTCGAAGCTATAAGCAAGCATGATACTAAACAGCGATTGACAAAATAGAGGAACTACCTAATACTAATTGATAATCATTATCATTGTTGTGGAATATAATTAATTCAAATAGATTGTGGAGCAGATCGGAGTGTATGGCAAAGATGAAGCTGGAAGATCATATTTTCGCATGGAATTATGCTGCTGTTAAAGTACTTGATATTCGACATGCTGTGATGGAGCCTGGGGACAATCTGCAAGGCTATATATTACCAGCATGCGGATTTATCTACTGTGTGCGGGGGACGGCCAGCTTGAATCTCAACGGCATAGATTACGACGCAGACCGTCACTTTATTGTGCATGGTGGCAAGGGCATGAGACTAAGTATAGAGACAGGGAAGCTGTTTGAATACTATTTATTATTCTATAGAGCCTCCTTGCCAGGAAGAAAGGATTTAGCAAGACTTTTAGAACGCAGCAATCCATTTCGGATGCAGTATAGCTTCGAGTCTTTGGAGCCATTACCACTGCACTATCAACTAATGGCAATGGAACAACTTTGGGCACAAGGAAGCCAATTGGAAAGAATTCAAGTTAAAGGCTTGTTCTATCAGTTTATACATGAATTATTAAAGCAGTTTACAAAGGATGGAATTAACCTCAGGCAACCGGATGTCATTGGGCAGGTTGTCCGTTATATTGAGGAGCATTATCGTCATAATTTATCACTAGAATCTATAGCGGAGCAATTTAATTATAGCCCTCGTCATTTATCAACCCGCTTTAAAGGGGAGACAGGGTTTAGCTTGATTGAATATTTGATACGATTCCGGCTTAAACATGCAGAAGAGCTATTACGATGTACCGATGCTCCACTTCGCGATATTGCAGAAGAAGTTGGATATAACGATGTATATTACTTCAGTCGCATGTTCAGTAAATACAATGGTCAATCTCCCATCCGGTTCCGCAAGGAAAGCAGGCAGGTGAGCTCATCGGACAATCGTCCATTTACCACCGCCAAATTCTCCATTGGCGAGCACATATCCTCCCGATATAATGTTATTGAGTATGATAATCATTATCATTACTATTACCATAATGAAATAACCGGAGGGTCTTCACCTATGAGATTAACAAAGACGTCAAGTTTTATTGTAGCGATGCTGCTTAGCTTTACCTTGCTATTAAGTGCATGTGGATCTGCAAGTGTTGGTTCTAATGTCACAAATTCTAATGGATCCAAAGCTTCTGAAGTTACATCATCACCAGCAAATAATTCAACTGCAGCTGACAATGCCAATAAGGAGGCTCAGACAAGAACTATCTCTACAATAAAGGGAGATATTGTTGTTCCAGCTAATCCAAAGAGGGTTGTCGTGTTATACCTTCAAGGGGATCTTGTGGCCCTCGGCATTAAGCCAGTAGGGACTTCGAGTGTCTTTGAAGGAGCGGCCTTTGCAGAAGAGCTTGGGGGGATTGAAGATCTAGGTTCATGGTATGAGCCTAATCCAGAGGCTATTATGGCAGTAAAGCCGGACTTGATCATAGCTGCTTCAGAAGAAACTTACGAAATCCTTAAGGATATTGCACCAACCGTTCCAATTCCTTATGAAAAAATGGCGACGGATGAACGTGTAATGAAGATTGGCGAGGTATTTGGCAAGGAGCAGGAGGCACAAGCTCTACTAGATAATTTCCACGAGAAGTTGGAGAAGAGCAAGCAGCAGCTTGATGAACTTGGAATTTTGGATAAGACAGTAACCATTATCGAAGGCGGCAAAAAAGAGATGGCGGTGATCGATAGCAAGCTTTATGGAAGGGGCTCTCAGATCATTTATGAATATTTAGGGCTAAAAGCACCAGAGATTCTTCAGAAAAAGATTGATGGCAGAGAGAAGGCTACTGGAGGGTTTGTTTCCTTAGAGGTGTTACCTGAGTATATAGGTGACTTCGTGTTCCGTTCTGTATGGGATGGGGCTGATGATTTGTCGGACAATCCAATATGGAACAGCATTCCAGCAATCAAAGAAGGTAGATTGATCGAAATTGGGTTTGATTTTTCATATTATTCCGATATCTACTCTCTTGATAAGCAGCTAGATTTTGTAGTTGAGAAGCTAGTGTCAGCGTATGAAAAAAAATAGAAAGCTAGATGGTAGAACAACCGTTATCCCTGATTTAAGAGGGAAATCGTATTTTGGTCTATTTCTACTCCTAGGGATACTGCTGCTGCTGCTTTCAGTAGCAGCTTCTATCTCATTTGGCTCTGCTTCCATGAGCCTGAAGATGGCATGGACAGCGATTTTTAATTTTAATCCTGAACTGACCGAGCATCAGATTATTCATGCCCTTCGAATTCCGCGTACAGCAGCTGATATTATTGCGGGTATGTGTCTCGCGGTAGCAGGAGCGGTTATGCAGGGCTATACGCGAAATCCCTTAGCAGATTCCGGATTAATGGGAGTAAATGCAGGAGCAGCACTTGCAATGGCCGTTACACTAGTTTTTCTTCCAGGGCAACTGCAGACAACAACCTTGCTGGTTAGCTTTATTGGCGCAGGACTTGGTGCAGGATTAACGTATCTTGCCGCTTCATTGAATCGTTCAGGAATGACACCTCAACGACTGGTGCTAGCTGGAATATCAATTACAATGCTATTTGGAGCTGTGGGATCATTTATCTCATTAAACTATGGAATTGGTCGTGCCCTTGCTTATTGGACTTCGGGTAGTGTGGCTGGAGCAACATGGGTGGAAATTAAGCTAGTTATACCTTGGTTCTTAGGTGGACTAGCTTTGTCACTATTCATTGCACGCTCTATCACTGTTTTAAACTTGGGGGAAGAGATCGCGAAAGGATTCGGGCAACGGATCGTTCTCGTTAAGATGATAGCTACGCTTGCGGTCCTTTTACTAGCGGGTGTAGCTGTTGCACTTGTAGGGCCAATCGGCTTTGTAGGGTTGATTATTCCGCATATTATGCGTTTTTTTGTAGGTGTAGATTATCGTTATATTATTCCGGCATCAGCCATTTACGGCGGCGCACTCATGGTTGTAGCGGATATCGCAGGAAGGCTGATTAATCGTCCGGCAGAGACAGCACTTGGTATTATTTTTGCAATGATTGGTGTTCCTTTCTTCTTGCTAATTGCGAGCAAAGAGAGGAGAGCCTTCAAATGAATGTTGTTAAATCGCATAAGGCTACAATATGGATTCTATCTCTCATAATCTTGCTTATTGCAGGAGCTATTCTTAGTCTTAATATGGGAAAGGTGTCCCTCAATCCACTTGAAGTATTTCAAGTATTGCTTGGAAAAGGTCCAGAGGAGCATAATCTCGTCGTTTATAAGTTTCGTCTTCCTCGGATCGTATTAGCGATACTTGTTGGATTTGGGATGGCACTGGCAGGTGCAGTTATGCAGGCATTGCTGCGCAATGATCTGGCTGATCCCGGCATGCTTGGTATTAGCTCAGGTTCAGGTCTTATGGTGTTGCTGATTATCTCAACGGTAAGCATTCAAGGCGCCGCTATAACATTATTACTGCCGTCTATGGCATTCTTAGGTGGTCTGCTGGCAGCAGCTCTGATCTATGTTCTAGCCTATAGAAAACGTCGTATGATTTCTTCTACACGACTTGTCTTGACTGGTGTTGCAATCAATATGGGGTTTAGTGCGCTGTCGCTATTCCTGACTTTAAAGCTTGATGACCAGAAGTATGAGTTTGCGCAGCGTTGGCAAGCAGGATATTTATGGGGGGACAAGTGGTCTTATATCAGCTTGTTGGCACCTTGGGTATTGCTGCTATTCGCATATATTCTTTCTAATTTCAGGACATTGAACGTCTTGGTGCTAGGCAACGAAATTTCGATAGGATTAGGAGTCGCTGTAAAGAAGAAATTTTTGCGCCTGGCGATTGCGGCTGTAGGCATAGCTTCTGGCTGTGTAGCGCTCGGGGGCTCGATCTTCTTTATTGGATTGATTAGTCCGCATGTGGCTCGTAAGCTGGTAGGTCACGACTACAAAGTGCTTCTACCTACTTCAGCGCTTATTGGTGCGCTATTGCTGCTTGTAGCGGATACAATTGCTCGAACGGTCAGCTTTAAGTCAGATATTCCCGCAGGAATTATTGTAACAATGCTGAGTGTGCCTTACTTCCTATATCTATTGATGCGTTCAAAATAAATATCGATAGGTTCGAGCCTCTCAACGTATACTAAAAAGGTCTATAAAATTGCTTAATAAGCGACTTTATAGACCTTTTTCATTTTCAGAGCTTATTAAATTCCAGAAAAGTTTGATAAATTTAAAAAATCCCTTTCTCCTATCTTTAATAGAAAGGAAGGACCAGTAAAGATGAAGGAATCACTTGGGTTTATGATGAGGCTTATGATAAGCTTCTAAATCCTTTTTTTACAGGCGACCATAAAAAGAACAATTTCGACTTGAAATAGATTATTGTTATATGAAATATCTACTAAGCCATTACTATCCTCTACGACCTTCTGGATACTTTTTAAGCCTATACCATGACCGGATTTATTAGTTTTTGTGGAGCAGATGTCGCCAAAACGATTCGTATGAATTTCATTCACATAAGGATTCTGAATCCGGATGAACAAGCTTTCATTAAGATAATGCATATGTATGGTTATATAGCGCTCTTCATTTCTTTTATCGGAACAAGCTTCAACGGCATTGTCCAGTGCATTTCCTAAAATCACACTGATAACTGTGGTGTCGAGCGTCAGCTGTGCAGGGATGTTCAAGTCTAACTTGAAGGGGATTTGATGCTTCTCAGCGACCTGCTGCTTGTAGTTGATAATGGAATCAATAATCGTATTCCCGCTATTGCTAACGCCTATTGGGTTGTCTATTTGCCCCAGTAAGTTGTCCAACTCATTTAGATTGGCATCTTCACCAGATTGCACTTTTGCGCGTAAACCTATGAGAATATTTTTAATATCATGCTGGAACTTAAAAGATTCTTCCTGTATTTCTTTTGTCAAAAGATATTGATTTACATAGTAAGCATTTTGTTGCTCAAGTAAGTAACTTTGGTTCTGCGCAGATTGGATAACTAACATACGGTCGCATAAGATAAATATCAATAAATTTATAATGAGTAGTCCTGTGGACAGGATTGGAACAAGGGTAGGGAAGGACTGCATATAAAGGCTGGATGCGAAGCTGTAGATCCCTAGTGTGCTTATAGAAGGGCAAATAAATAATAGAACCCAATACCATTTAGATAACCCGCCATTTCCAAAGGCTTTAGCTACGCGCACGGATACAAAAGCTAATATAAACATCAGCAGCTTGGAAAGAAACTGGTTCAGAATATATCCCTTTGTCGAGTAAAATAGGGGCAGTGATAACTCACTAAGCGTAATAAGCGCAACCAGAAAAAGAGCGGCAACGATCCGCCATTTGATATTTCCATTGTAAAAAAAAGATAAGAGAGCAATCAGGCCAATATTGAGTGTGAGTAGGATTGAGCCTGGCAGTGAGCTATAGTGCAGAAAGACAATACAGAGGAAATATAGGGAGTACACGATAACAAGATTGGCTTTGGTGGTAAGTCGGCTAACGAAACAATGGCAGTAGAAGTAATGAATGATGATAGGTAAAAGTGGAAGCGTTACTAGATAAAATAACTCCTCCAGAAAGATATTATCCAACAAGACTCCCCCTGAATTTCAGATATTTTTTCTTAAAATCGGCACTGTATTTTGCACTGATAGGTAAGGCTTCGCCATTTAGGAGAATTACTCCCTGGTTACTGATTTCTTTAATAAAGTAAAAGTTAACGATGTAGGATTGATGGATTCGGACAAAATCGCTCACAGGAAGCCTCTGCTCTTCCTCGTTTAGTGTACTGTAGTAGCCGAGTTGATCGTTGCAGGAATAAAGAATAATTCTCCGCCGGTTGCTTTCCAGATAGATGATATTTCGATAGGGGATTAGAATTTCTTTTCCTTTTTGCTGTAGTGATAAGAAGTTTTTTTTGCCTTGCTGTAATTTGCGAATTACTTTTTCAATCGTAGAAATCAGTTTTTGCTTAAATATCTCTGAATCGATAGGTTTCTTGATAAATCCCGAGGGCTGAACATCGAAGAGTTGCAGATGATATTCATCATGACTAGAGACATAGATAAGCTGCACTAGATCATTTTCATCATTTCCCCGCAGTACATACCCAGCTTTTATTCCATCCATACCCGCCATTTCAATGTCCATAAAAATAATATCAAATGTGCAGGCCTCTTGAATGGCCTTAGTGAAGCTTTCTCCGGAATAAAAGATTGACACCTCTATTTTCCTTGTGAAATTCCTTTGAGTCTCCAGAATAAGTCTCTCTATTAATTCAGTAGTGGGAAAGTCATCATCACAGACAGCAATACGTATCACTTTATCATTCCTTTCGACAAGAATTGTCCAAAATATCCGGGAATTTGTCGACCATATAAGTCACATTATACAAATCCTTCTTAATAATTACATTAACTAACTTGATTGTTACAGTTTGAATGTAGAGTTCATGGCAACATGTTAGGATGTGGAAAAGTGAAAAGAGGAGTGTTTGATTTGACGCAAACGATCTTTGAGGCCAAAGGTTTAAGCAAACAATACGGAGAGTCTTTTGCACTTCAGGATGTCTATATGACGATAGGGGTAGGAGATATTTATGGGTTTGTTGGCGAAAATGGGGCAGGTAAAACTACATTAATGAAAATAATAGGCGGATTGGTACATCCGACACACGGTGAAATCTCTCTTTTTGAAAAAAAGGACACAAAAGCTGTTCACGAGGCAAGGCGAAAGGTTGGATTTCTAATTGAAAGGCCAGCGCTTTATCCTAATCTAAATGCGAAGCAAAATCTTACGTTTTATTGCCATGCGTTTGGGATTAAGGATAAGAGCAGAATGGCAGAAGTATTGCAGGTAGTTTCTCTGGCAGATGCCGGTTCTAAGCTAACCTCAGAATACTCCCTTGGGATGAAACAACGTTTAGGTCTGGCTATTGCTCTACTTAACGATCCAAAATTTCTGGTATTGGACGAGCCTATTAATGGTCTTGATCCGTCAGGCATTGTAGAAGTGCGAAAGATCCTGGAGAAGCTATCTAAAGAACAAGGAGTGACTATACTAATCTCCAGTCATATTTTAAGTGAGTTACAGCTACTAGCGACCCAATACGGTTTTATTCATAAAGGAAGGTTAATCAAAGAAGCTTCTGCGGAAGAACTCTTGCATACGGCGGAAACTAAGATCTGTATTCGAACGGCTGATCCCGCAGCTACACTTCAGATTTTAAAAAGTGAACTCCAACTAGAAACCATTACGATCACCGAAGCTGGAGAAATTCAAATTCCTAAAGAGAGTACAAATCTGGAAGAGCTGATGTCTTTTTTTCTAAAGCGGGGCATCCATATTGAAGGGATTAACCTGTCGGCTCCAAATCTTGAGAACTATTATATGGATCTAATTGCTGGAGGTAACGAATGAGGAATTTTCTTAAGGCTGAAGCTTATTATGTAACCAAGGATCCCATGTTCAAGGGGATAAGTCTTCTTTTGCTGTTTGGAAGTGCTTTATTACTGGTTTGGATGGGGGTACAAGTAGGATTTGATATAGATGGTCCTTTAGAGCCTTTAATCACTAGCATTCAGTTATCTTTTTTTCTGTATTTCATCATTCCGATTTACGTTTGTTTTTTTACTACAGAGGGATTTGAGTATGGGTCGGTTCAAAGCATTATCGCTTCGGGTCAGAGCAGGTCATTATATTTACTGGGAAAATATCTGACCGAATTAATAGTTGTTGTATGGTGGGTAATTGAATTTTTCGGTCTTTTTTATGTATTGTATATGCTGGCAGCGCTTGTTACGGGTTCCCATATCGGAGATGAAAGCTTACAGGGGAAGTTTATCGTTGCGATGGGGGCTATTGGATTCAATATTTTGTATCTCGCAGCTTATTCCGCTGTCGTGCTGTTGTTAGGAGTATTGATGAAAAAATCGGCTACTGCTGTCATTGCCACGTTTGTTTTTGTATTTGGCGATTTTCTGCTCAGTGGTTATCTTAAAGACTCTTCGTATGTATATCTGCGAGTGATTTCTGAAAATACGCTAACGACGCAAATTTTTAAATTCTCTGCTGTAAATTCACATGAAATATATACCCTAAACGAGAGTGTTCGTATGATCCTAATCCCTGTTGTAATCATAGGAGTTTGCTTGAGCGTTGCTTTAATTTCTTTTGAAAAGAGAGATGTGCATCTATAGAAAGGAAGGATGGATTATGAAAAAGGATAACAAAAGAATCACTATGATCTTAAGTATTTCGGTAGTAGTTATTATTTTTTGTGTTCTTTTTGTGAGTATACGAATATCTTGACGCTGTCTATCTAGTTTAATTAGAATGTGAGGATTGAATCGCTCTCTGGTAAAAAAGCCACGGCGTACGTTAATAACGTACCTCGTGGCTTTAGGTGTTTATGGAAGGACATTGCCGGCAGCACGGTAGATTTCATACCATTCTTGCCGAGTGAGAGTTATATCGGAAGCTTTGGCAATATCACGCAAGCGCTGTGTATTAGTTGTGCCAACGACAGGCTGCATATTTGCCGGATGTCTGAGAATCCATGCGATGGCAATAGCTGTATTGGTTACGTCTTTTTCTGCTGCTAAGCGGTTAATGACCTCGTTCAATTCAGGGAACTTATCGTTGTCTAAGAATACGCCTTCAAAGAAGCCATATTGGAAAGGCGACCAAGGCTGAATGGTCATGTCATGCAGGCGACTGTACTCCAAAATCCCGCCATCATGAACAACTGAACCGGAGTTAGTCATATTCACATTGAAACCTGTATCAATCATGCCAGTGACCATAATACTCAATTGCAGCTGGTTGAACAGCAACGGTTGCTTTACATTTTTCTTCAGCAGCTCGATTTGCAACGGGTTCTGGTTACTGACACCAAAGTGTTTGACCATACCTTTGCTTTCCAGAATATCAAAAGCCTCAGCGACTTCTTCTGGCTCGAACAGCGTATCGGGACGGTGAAGCAGGAGGACGTCGATATAGTCTGTTTTCAAGCGCTTAAGGCTGCCTTCCACGGATTGCAGGATATGTTCCTTGGAGAAATCAAAAAAACCGTTGCGGATTCCGCATTTGGTTTGGATCATCATTTTATCACGCATACCCGGATTGTTCTCCAGTACACCTGCGAATACTTCCTCGGCTTTGCCAGCTGCGTAGATGTCGGCGTGGTCAAAAAAGTCTATTCCGAGCTCGAGGGCACTATGTACATGTGTATCTGCTTCTTTTGCAGATAAATCAGCAATCCGCATACAGCCAAGCGAAATTTGTGACACCTCAAGTGCGCCGTTTGCTACACTAATTTTTTTAACCAAAAGTGACTCACTCCTTCGAATGTTAGTAGAACATGCAGTATTCAATCAAACCATATCATAAAGAGGGGAGGTAAGCCAATGTCTATCTAAAAGAGAAAGAGGTTATCTCATCAGTAGAATTCACTACTTCAGAGACAACCTCATTTATCTATAGATCAGTTATTAATACATATTTGGAATGTCGACATTAGGATCAATGTCAGCTTCGTAGTCTACACCCTCTGTTCTAAAACCAAACAGGTTAAAGAAATCTTGGCGGTAGCCTTCAAGATCAGCAAGCTCACCTGCATTGTCGGTTGTCAGCTCGTCCCAACGTTTCATAACCTCAGTCTGAACATCCTCACGCATTTCCCAGTCATCAATTCGGATCAAGCAGCCTCCGTCAGCAGTAGCTTCGCCCCCACTGTAAAGATGCTCAGAGAATAAACGGTACATTTGTTCAATACAGTTCTCGTGCAGCCCTTTTTCCTTCATTACTTCATACAATGCAGAGATATAAAGAGGGACTACAGGAATCGCGGAGCTGGATTGGGTTACCAGAGCTTTGTTCACGGAAACAAAAGCACGTCCACCTTGAGTGGACAGGCGATCATTCAGTTGGATCGCTGTTTGTTCCAGATCATGTTTGGCTTGACCAATCGTTCCGTCGCGATAGATAGGGTGAGTGATTTCAGGCCCGATGTAGGAGTAAGCAACGGTTGTAGCTCCATCGGCAAGCACGCCAGCTGCTTGAAGCTGATCGATCCACATTCTCCAGTCTTCGCCGCCCATAACTGCGATGGTCTGACGTACTTCCTCTTCTGAAGCAGGCTCAATAGTGGTCATGGAAACTTCACCTGTGTGGAAGTTCAAGGTTTTGTTCGAATAAGCGGTTCCCACCGGTTTAATGACAGAGGAGAAGGTTTCTCCTGTTACCGGATGAGTGCGGCGTGGTGAAGCGACACTATAGACAACTAAATCAACTGTGCCATATTCAGCTTTAATCAATTCAATGGTCTTTTCTTTGATAGCATCGGAGAAGGCATCGCCAACTATGCTGTGAGATTTAAGTCCAAGCTGCGCTGCTTGTTGTTCAAAAGCTGCGGAGTTGTACCAGCCAGCAGAAGCTGTACGTTGACCTTCAGCAGCTTTATCAAAGAAAACACCAATAGTGTTGGCTCCAGCACCGAAAGCGGCTGAAATTCTGGAAGCTAGTCCGTATCCGGTAGAAGCACCAATGACTAGTACATTAGCGGGTCCCTCAATTTTCTTTTGTGCTTTTACATATTCAATTTGTTGTTGTATTTGTTTGGCGCATCCCTCTGGATGGGCTGTTGTACATATAAATCCGCGAGTTTTAGGTTGAATAATCATCAAGGAATTCCCCTTTTTATAATAATTAAAGTCCAATGTTACTTCAGAGAAAGTATAGCAAACAATATTTACTAATACAAAGAATTTAGGATATTGGAGAAGAATGACTGCTCTCCACTACGATCGACTGCCATCCGCTGTCGCTTACGGACCCAGATGACTTTATATGCAAATTTATCGCCTTTTCAGCAGGGTTTCGGACCCCAGAGACGTTATTGCTTAGAAAAAGGTTCATATTAGGTGTATTTCGTGCCAATAGAGGCTATGAGGTCCGTTGGAATTCCAAATGTGCAATAATGCTGCGTTACGGGTCAACTATGTCCGATAGGGGATTGTGCGGGGAGCTGGGATAGGTCGATCGAAGAACGTACGAAGGAAATAAAACGAACAAATGACGAATCTTACGAATCGTGGCAATCCAACTAACTAATCCGAATCATCCGATGAACCAAAGCAGAAAAGGGGCTGCCCCAGCAGCCATTTCGTGGCCATGGGACAACCCCTTAATATAATGAGGCTAGATTACGCCTTAAATATGGAATCTATAGTTTTGATCTCTTCAGGTGTCAGCTGCACCTTCAGCGTCTCTAAGTTGGAAACGATCTGCTCAGGACGTTTGGCACCCGGAATAAGCGCATCGATGGAAGGTACGGTCAAATACCAGGCAAGTACGACATGTGCGACTTCGACACCTTTGGCATTGGCAATCTGACGAACCTTGTCCACCTTCTCCAGATTCTTGGCAAAGGTCTCCCCTTGAAATAGCGGATCATTTTTTCTAATGTCGCTGAATGTATCGCCTTGCTTATATTTGCCGCCCAGCAGGCCCGACGCAAGTGGGAAATAGGGCACGAAAGAAATGCCGTGTTCCTGCGTATAAGGGAGCAAATCTAGTTCCGCATCACGATGCAGCAGATTGTAATGGGATTGAAGAACATCCACATGACCGTCTTTGTTGGCTTCTTTCAGCTGATCAATGGAGAAGTTAGACACCCCGATCGCTCTAATCTTCCCTTCATCCTTCAGCTTCTGAAGTTCACCTACAGCTTCGTCCTTAGGTGTGCTTTCATCAGGAAAATGAATATAGTAAAGATCAATATAATCGGTCTGGAGGCGTTTCAAGCTGTCTTCCACAGACTGTCTTAGAAAAGCTGGAGAGTTGTCGAGTGTAATCTTGTCACCGGTAATCACGTGAGCGCCTTTAGTAGCAATGACCACATTGTCGCGGCCGCCTCTTTCCTTCAGCACTTCGCCAATCAGTTCCTCGGATCTTCCTGGTCCATAAATAAAGGCGGAATCAATAAAATTAATCCCATGATCCAGAGCGCTGCGCACAATATTTCTGCCGGTTTCATCATTTAAACCCGGAAATAAATTATGCCCGCCAACAGCATTGGCACCCAGACCCAGTGGGAGAACCTGCAGATTGGTTTTTCCTAAAGTTATTTTATTAGCCATAATCAATAGTCAGCTCCTTAAAATATAATACGTACTATATTAAGTATAGAGAATAACTGAGGTCAGGACAAATTTTGCCTTCCAGCTTTATACATGAATATTTAAACCGGATAAGTTATGATAGTAAGAAAATTTTATATTTGCGTTCGTGCAATCATGATGAGGAGAAGGAGGTCCGTCTTATGCTAGTCATTAATCAAAATGAAGTGGCCGAACTGTTAGCTATGGAATCTTGCATCTCCGTTATGGAATCTGTTTTGAAGGCTCTGTCCGCTGGACAAGCCGTACAAAGCTTAAGACAAGTGCTTCCTTTACAAAAGAGCAATCTGCTCGGTTTAATGCCGGGTTATTTGCAGCATGAAGAGGTAGCTGGTGCCAAAATCATCAGTGTATTTCCCAGCAATCATGGTTCAGGCCTGCCTTCTCATCAAGGTCTTGTTACCCTATTCGATTCATCTACGGGTGTTCTGAAAGCTATAGTGGATGGACAAAAGATTACAGCCATTCGTACGGCGGCAGTCAGTGCAGCAGCAACCCGATATCTGGCCAGAGAGGATGCTGAAATCCTTGCTCTTCTTGGAACTGGGGAACAAGCAAAAAGTCATCTGGAAGCGATGTTGCGGGTTCGACCCATCCGTGAGGTAAAAGTATGGAGCAGGACACTCGCAAAGGCGCAGGATTTCCAAATGGAGATGAGCCAAAAATATGATGTGCAGATCATTGTTGCTGAGACAGTTCAAACGGCAGTCAGCGCAGCGGATATCATTTGTACCGTGACAGCATCCACCGAACCTGTGCTCAAGGGAGAATGGCTGAAACCGGGTGTACATATCAATGCTGTCGGCGCATGTAGACCCAATGATCGTGAACTGGATTCGGAGACCGTCCAATTAGCTAAGTTATATGTAGATCGGCTGGAATCCGCTCAGAATGAATCTGGGGATTATTTAATCCCGCTGAACGAAGGCAAAATCACAGCAGATCATATTGTCGGGGAGATTGGCGAGCTGATCAGCGGCACTATCGAGGGCAGAAGGTCCGCAGCTGACATTACTCTTTTTAAAGGATTAGGGCTGGCTATAGAGGATTTAGCAGCAGCTAATTTTATATATAGTGAAGCTGTTAGATTACATAAAGGCACTGAAATTGCATTCTAAGGAGCGACTACACGATGAGCACTTATGAAGGTCTGTATGATTTCAAGTTGACGGAGCAAGAGGAGGAGCGGGCTAAACGCTTGCATGAACAGAACATTATTATCGATTTGCTGTTTCAAGGGCCCTTATCTCCAAGCGCGATTCCAGACTCTATCTCTGACAGAATCAAAGAATTATGTGAGCCTTATAAAGATGAGCCAATGGTATACAGCAGTATGCCTGCAAAAATCATCACAAAGCTATCTGCGAGCGGAGAGATCCCTGAGTATAAGGAAGAGTGGTACAAGTCCGGAATTACAGCAGGGAACCGCGAACTTCATTTGGAAACCTTAGACAGCATCATTACAAGCATGGCAGAGGTGCAGCTGCAATTCGATTCTGCAGATTGGTTAATCAAAGCCTTAACTGCCGAAGACATACGCGCTGCCAAGCGTAATGGTCATAAGGCGGGCATTATCACAGCACAAGAAACGGATGGTCTGGGCACGAATCTTGATCAATTAGATGTACTTTATAACTTCGGATTAAGAATTCTACAATTGACCTATAACAATCAGAACCAGGTTGGGGCGGGCTGCGCAGAACAATCGAATGCCGGTGTCACTAATTTCGGAAAAAGATTCATTGCACGCTTGAACAAGCTGGGAATCATTGTAGATACGGGGCATTGCGGGAAACAGACTACGTTAGATGCCTGCGCTTATTCCACAACTCCGGTGATTGCTTCACATACGGGTGTAGAGGCGATCTATCCGCATATGCGCTGTAAAAGTGATGAGGAGATTATCGCGATAGCCAAGACGGGTGGAGTTATTGGTATTTTTGCTATGCCTTGGTTTGTTCATGAAGATCCTAAACATACAACTATTGACCATGTGCTGGATCATATCGAATATGTAATCCGGCTTGTAGGCGTGGATCATGTCGGAATTGGAACCGATTGGCCGATGAGCGATGTACTCTGGTCATTGGTTTATTTTAAAGAACATATCGCACCCAAGCTTGGATTTGCCAAAGGAGACGGACCTTCTACAGAAACCGTTGCTGGACTTGAGAAATATAGTTATTTTATTAACTTTACTAGAGGTTTGGTTGCCCGCGGTTATGCGGATGCAGATATTGCTAAGATCATGGGCGGCAACTGGCTGCGCGTATTTGAAGAAATTTGCGGATAGGGGATCAACAGATGACAACCTACTTACACACAACTACATTTAACGTCTACTTTTCTGGTGTTTATACAGGCAAAATTCATTTTACAGAGCAACAGATCATGCTCGCTAAGGTCGATCCGCGCAGAAGAACGCAAATGCAGGACAATGTGCTGGATGGACAGTTCAAGACCGTACTCCCGCTTCAAAAAATCCACAAACATTTGGATGCTTATGCTAAAGCAGAATGGGCAGAAGACGAGGTAGTGCTGAGTAATGGCGATATCTATCAAAAGCATATTCAGTATCAGGCGCAGATTGAAGGCCGCGAACTGACCTCACAAGTATGGGCGCTGCGCAAAGAGACGGCTCTGGACATTGTGACTTTGGACGGGGAGATTATCGCTTTTTTAACGCCGAATCGGTATGGTATTGAGCTTATGGTTAAAGCTGGTTATGAGAAGCTGACTCCGTTAGTGGTCTACGATGATCCTCTTCTATCTAAGGCAGAATATGGTGTAAACGATCTGGGCACTGATCTGATTCCGATGCGCGATGGGGTGAAGCTGGCCACAGATGTTTTTTTACCAGAGGGTATTAAGCCGGGAACTAAGTTGCCGACTATTCTCGTAAGAACATGTTATGACCGCAACGGAAAAAAAGAGATTTTTATGAGATGGGCCAATAAAGGTTATGCAGTAGTATCGCAGGATGTTAGAGGTCGGGCGGATTCGGAAGGAGAACTGCTTCCTTTTTATAATGAACGGGAGGACGGCTATGATACGATTGACTGGATTATTGCTCAGGAATGGTCGGATGGCAACGTCGGCATGTGGGGCGCATCCTATCTAGGTTTTGTTGTTGTGGCGGCGGCCACCAGTGGGCACCCGAATCTGAAGGCGGTTGTGGATGAAGTGAATGTAGGCTCTCCATTTGTTGATACCGTTCGCAAAGGGGGAACTCTTTGTTCTTGGCCGTTGCTCTCTTGGACTCTTGCTCAATCTGTGGGTACTCGGACGGATTTTGATATCTTTGGAGGCATTACGGTGAATCCGGAAGCAGCTGTTGATGCAAGACCGATTAGAGAGATCCCTCAGCAAATGATTGGCAAAACATCAGGTCCTTGGGATCTGTGGAGCCAGCATCCGGAGTATGATGATTTCTGGAAAAACTGTACTTTTACCGAGCGCGGTGATCAGGTGCAGGTGCCTATGTATGTTATCTCAGGCTGGTATGACGGCGATAGCGCCGGCGTATCGGAGACTTGGAGAATGCTGACAGAACATGATGTGCCTAATCGCAAAATCCGTCTGGGCGCTTGGGAGCACGGGCCTAACAGAGCCAGAGACTATGAAGGTGTGAGCTTCGGCAATGATGCCGTAGTCTATGATTACGATGTTTCTGTGCTGCGCTGGTTCGACCGCTTCCTCAAGGGCATTCCAAATGGAATAGATCAGGAGCCTAGAGCCTCTTATTATGTTGTTGGTGAAAATAAGTGGAGAACGTCTGCGGATTGGACACCTGCTGAAGCCACAACTTCTTCCTTCTATCTTTCCAGTGGTGGGCGAGCGAATTCAGGACATGGGGATGGTCAACTGCTAGCGGCGCCTGAAGAACATTCTCCTGAAGAACATTCTCCTGAAGATACTTATCTCTATAATCCTCATGATCCTATGAATGATAGTGGTGAACGAGAGCCAGAGAATTTGCGAAAATACGAGCTACGCAATGATATCCTTGTCTACACTAGTGAGATTCTGACGGATGAGCTGACTGTGGCTGGAGAATTGTCTGCGGTTATCTATGCTGCCAGCACGGGCAAAGACACGGATTGGGTAGTTACGCTTAGTGATGTGAATGAACAAGGGGACTCTATCCGGTTATCCAATTATATTGTCAGAGCTAAATACCGTCATGGATTGGAAGCGCCTGAGCTGTTGATTCCTGGGCAGGTGGAGAAATATGATATTTTCATGCCGAATATTGCCCATAGATTTGCTGTGGGACACCGAATTCGGTTCTCGATTACTTCGTCCAGTAAATTCGTTGCTTTCCCTAATACAAATACAGGAAGTAATCCGTATGAAGATTCAGAAGCGATTACTGTGCTGCAGACTGTTTACCATAATCGTGAGTATCCGAGCCATGTGAAGCTGCCGGTGGTTCCTAACGCTTAAATGTGATTTTAATACGAAGAAGGTGCTTAACAAAGGTAAAGGGAATTAACACTTGAAGCTGAAGCTGCATTTGATGAGCAATGATGCTTCAAGTGGTGTACCGAGAGAGCACCAAGTGAACACCGAGTGAGGCCTAGGTGAAACAAAAAGTGAAGAATGAACTTATGCTTCAATAGAAGCGAAAAGTAAAACACTTATAGAGCGATTAGGGAATTTATCCCTGAAATTCTTAGGATTCTGGTCGTCAGGCATATAATTGGGGAAAAACTCCCTAATTATATGCCTGATTTCCGGAAAATTAGGAAAACCCCCTAATTATTAGGGAGTAATTCCCTGATTTCATTCATTTAGAGCGAAAATCTCCTACTTTGAGGGAGTTTTTCCCTAATTAGTTTTAGATCCACTCCGCACAACGCGCAAACGCAGAACGCATTCCCCCATCACGCAAACGCCGCAGAACGCCTACATCGCCACCATCCCAAATGCCACCGCCCAATCCAATGGCATAACTCACTAAGAACTAAATAGTCTATTGGCGAAGCAAAAGTTTTGGTGGAAGAAATGGTCGATCGTCATGAAATAGGCATCACTTAAGGCCGGTATGTGAAATCTCTCCCCAGAATCCCCCTTCCAGACTTATACCATAAACCTTGAACTATACTGCAAGGTCAACCTTGCATTTTTGAAGAAATGTCGATTATTCACAGAAAAGCGCATAAATGCTCCCTTCTTAGGTCACAATAGGGAAAAACCAGAATGAAGGGATTAACGTGAACGCGTTTCGCTTAAAAAAACAACTTTGGCGGCGATGGAGACGTTGGAAAAAGGCGCTTTGGGTAGGAGCTGCTTGTATAGCTCTTACTGTACTGGCTTGGCGCAGTATGCAGGTACCTGAGGAAATCAGTGGACTGCTGACGAATTCTAGCTGGGCGGATAGGGCCGATAGTGAGCTGGCCGCAGCTGTCTTTAAAGTAGGCGAGGACAGTGATGAGGCAAAAGAGAAGGGCACTTTAAATAATGAACAACTGCTGCAAACCATCACCCAAAGTGGGCTCAGCAGAACCGTTCATTTAAAAACAACCTATGTGTCCGGAGAAGAGATTCAGACGTTGCCGGGCGTAAAGAACCCGCTTCAAATGAAGACTATAATCAATGAACACCCTGAATGGAGCGGTTGGATCAGTTCAGAAGGGGATTTGTGGCTGGAACAAAAAGTGAATGATTTATCGACAATGATAAAAAATGAAGCTTATTTTGGTGTAGATGCGTTTGGGAATTTGACCTTGTTTAAAGGTCCGCCAGTTCAGGAGAAGGTTCTGAAGACTTTTTTTCAAATGGATATGGGTTCCCTGAAATCCTCATTGCCGGAAAATATTTGGAAAGAGCTTCACGAGGGGATTCGTGTGCAGGATATTGAAGAGTACAATAGTGTGCTGTCTACCTTCAGTGATTATGCCCGCGAAGCTGCTGAGCATGTTATGCAGAACAAGCAATAGATTTGATAAGCTGTCCAAAAGTCATTATTAATGGCTGAGGGCAGCTTTTTTTTGTATAAAATGAAACGGGGAAGAGCCTAAGCTGTAGGCCTAAAGTTGCCATTTCGCTGCAAACGCTAAACTTTTTTTCTCCCGCAAGGGGGATTTTTGCTATAATGGTTAGAAGGAATACATATGTTCGCTTCATGGCGGAGGAATGGATGAAAACGGTGGAATAATCTGCCTGTTATAGAGGAGAGATCGTGTTTGCGTATTTTGGGAATTGATCCGGGGCTGGCGATCGTCGGCTTTGGCTTTGTGGATAAGGAAGGACATAAACTGACCCCCGTCCAATATGGTTGTATTCAGACTGAGGCTCATACGCCTGAAGAAGAACGACTGCTGCATGTCTATGAAGGCATGGGTCAGCTCATTGATAAATATAAACCCGATGCTGTGGCGATAGAAAAGCTGTTTTTCGCTCGCAACGTTACTACAGCATTGCCAGTGGCGCAGGCCCGCGGTGTGACTATATTAGCTGCAGTACAGCGGGGTCTCCCCGTCTCGGAATATACACCTATGATGGTAAAGCAGGCTGTTGTGGGTTATGGTAAGGCTGAGAAACGGCAGGTCCAGGAAATGGTGAAGCTGCTGCTGAAGCTATCGGCGATTCCGAAACCCGATGATGTGGCGGATGCGCTGGCGGTAGCGGTATGCCATGCCCATTCGAGCAGTCTTAATTCTAAATTAAATGAGGTATTGCGAAAATGATAGATTTCTTAAGAGGACCCGTCGTTCATTTGGAGTCGGAATATGTGGTGCTGGATGTGCAGGGAGTAGGATACCGGGTATTCTGCCCGAATCCTTATGCTTTTGCCAAAGTAGAAGGGCCTGTAACGATCTATATTCATTACCAAACACGTGAGGACGCTACGCTATTATTTGGGTTCCCGACTCGTGAGGAACAAAAATTGTTCCGCAAGCTGATAGAGGTATCTGGCATCGGTCCTAGGGTTGCGCTTGGAATCCTGACAGGTGGAACACCGGATCAGTTGATTTCAGCGATTTATCAAGAGAATATAACGTTCTTAACGAAATTGCCGGGCATTGGCAAAAAGACAGCACAGCGTATGATCCTTGATTTGAAGGACAAGCTGGACGGACTCAGTATGGCTTCAATGCAAACGGGATTGTTTGCAGTGCCAACGGAAGAGGCAACGGATGGATTGGCCTGGCAAGAGGCGCGGGATGCGCTTAAGGGGCTGGGTTATACCGAAAGCGAATTGGACCGCGTGTGGCTCGCTTTGAAGAAAGAGGGAGCAGAGACAGGAACTGTAGATGTGCTGATGAAGAAAGCATTAGGGCTGCTATATATAGCAAAGTAGAGCCGTACACATCCTAAAGAAAGGGAGCGATAGGAAATGGATGACCGGATTATATCCGCGAATTTGATGATGGACGAGCAGGCGGTAGAACTAAGCTTGCGCCCTCGTTATCTGGGAGAATATATCGGCCAGACTCAGGTAAAAGAAAACCTGAAAGTATATATAGAAGCGGCCAAAATGAGAAGCGAAGCGCTGGATCATGTGCTGCTGTACGGACCTCCGGGTCTCGGCAAAACAACGCTCGCTAATATTATCGCCAATGAGCTGGGCGTGAACCTGCGAACAACTTCCGGCCCCGCGATAGAGCGTCCAGGCGATCTTGCCGCTCTGCTGACGAATCTGCAGGAAGGCGACGTGCTTTTCATTGATGAGATTCATCGTTTGCACCGCACGGTCGAGGAGGTTATGTATCCTGCGATGGAGGATTTCGCGCTGGATATCATGATCGGCAAAGGGCCAAGTGCCCGTTCGGTTCGATTGGATTTGCCGCCGTTCACACTGATAGGTGCCACAACCCGGGCAGGACTATTGTCTGCGCCACTGCGTGATCGTTTCGGAGTGGTCAGTCGCCTGGAATTCTATAACATAGATGAGCTGAGTTACATTGTATCTCGAAATGCGGATCTTCTAGGCATTGAGATTGTTGGCGATGCTGCAGAAGAGATCGCGCTTCGTTCGCGGGGAACGCCGCGGATTGCCAACCGCTTATTAAAACGGGTCCGTGATTTTGCTCAAGTGCGCGGAGATGGAATTATAACTCCTGAAATTTCTGGGGAAGCATTGAAGATGCTTCAGGTGGACCCGCGTGGGCTGGACAGTATTGACCACAAGATGTTAAGTGCTATGATTTCAAGCTTTCGCGGCGGTCCTGTAGGACTGGACACGATTGCAGCTACGATTGGTGAGGAAAGTCAGACGATTGAGGACGTATATGAGCCGTACCTGCTGCAGATAGGTTTCTTGCAGCGGAGTCCGCGTGGAAGAATTGTAACCCCGGCCGCTTATCATCATTTAGGGCTTCCGCTCCCTCCGGAGCAGCACTAGTCCGTCACTACAATTATAAAGGAGGATGCTGGATGAAGCATACGAAGAGGAAATGGAGAGGGGTCGCCCCGCTAAGCAAAGGATTGCTTGCGGCTGCACTTGCTGTAGGAAGTTTCCTGATCCCTGCGGGTGCCAGTCATGCCGATTCTAATAGCACGATACGAGTTGCTCTTTATGCTGATATTGGAAGTAAATATAAATCCACTGTGCCAGCAGTAACACTGCTATCAACGCAAAGCTTTACTTTGCTGTCGGATCAAGCAGGAAGTACCCCTTTGGTATCTATCCCAGCACAGAAGCAAATTCGTGTAAGTCTGGACGGATATAGAGTTAAGGTGATGGAGGTTTCAAGCTGGCAGACAGCAGCGGATGCAGCTAAAAAGCTCCAATCCACCTCCGATAAACCGCAGATTTTTGCAATCTCCAGAAATGGAGCGACTGTGTATCAGTTGTACACGGGCGTCTATGCTAGTGAAGCAGCTGCCAAGGATGGGCTTACCCGTGTAGTCAAAGCAGGGCTGAGCATTCCTGCTGACCAAACCCCGGCGGTGAAAGGCAATAAGCATCTATCAGCTGGCCGCTATTCTTCGGAGCAGGAAGCAGATGTGGCGCTAAATAGCCTCACTGCAGCTGGTTTGGATGCTTGGAAGGTGTTTCTGGCAGGAAACGATGGCAGTGCACAAGTAGAGGTATGGGTAGGCGAAGCTGCCAATGATAGTGATTTAACAGCTGTTCAGGCCGCTGTGTCTACGGCGGCACCACAATTTACGGTTTCTGTGGCCACCTCGCCCGGATTAATACTGCGTAAGGATGCCGGGCTGGATTTTAGCAGTGAAACTCAAGCCGATCATTATCTGGTTTCTGGAAGCAATGCTAAATTTCTTGCGGCAGGCAGCGAGACTGGGATTCAGTTAGTGGAAAGATCCAAGCGTACATATCGCGGAAATTTGGAACTGAGCAATTTGAGCGGATCGCTGGCTGTAATTAATGTAGTGCCGCTGGAGCAATACTTGTATGCCGTAGTGGGAGGAGAGGTTTCCTCCAGCTGGCCAGAAGAAGCGCTAAAAGCTCAGGCTGTCGCCGCCCGCAGCTATGCGCTGTCGCAAGGCAACCGTTTTGATGTAGCGAATGTAGTAGATACCACTCTTAGTCAGGTATATAACGGAATCGGGTCTGAAGCTCCCTCCATTATCAAAGCTGTAGATACTACTGCTGGTGAAGTGCTGATGAGCAGTGGTAAAGTTGTTGAGGCTGTATTTTCTTCCAATAGTGGTGGTATGACAGCTGACCCTTCAGAGGTTTGGGCGAATGGTGGCGATGTATTTGCTAGTGTTCCAAGCGTTGAAGATGTTTCGGCTGCTGCTGCTAAGAAGTGGTATTATGTTCTGCTTGCGAATGGTACCTCTGGTTATGCACGTGAAGATAATATTAAATTAACGGGCAGCAAAACTGCTGCCGGACTCGATATAGTTACCGCTACGACCAAAGATGTGAATATACGTCCTCTGCCAGTTATTGAGAGCAGTGTTAGTGCAGTCGGAAAGCTGAATCCGGGTGAGAACGCTGTAGCTCTGGATAAAGTATATGAGTCTGGCAGCTATAGCTGGATCAAAGGGCCGTATACCTCTGCTGAACTTCTAAAAAGCCTGCAGGGCAAAACAACAAGCACGCTCCCTTCCAGTATCTCTAACCTGCAGGTCACCCAGCGCGGTCCTTCTGGAAGAGCGATTCAGGTGAAAGCTAATGGTCAGGCTCTGAATGTGAAATATCCTGATATGTTCCGCTCCGCGTTTAATGGATTACCTAGTACTTTGTTTGATATTGTGGCACCCGGAAGTTATACTGTATTAGGCGCTGACGGCGCTACCGCCACAATTAGCAGCTCGCAGAGTGCTGGTGTGCTTTCCGCATCGGGGAAGGTTAATGTGAATGGCAGTGGAACTGTAGTGATGGGGGGAGATTCTGCGGCCAGAGTGATCACTAACAGCTCGGGCTTTCTGTTCATTGGGCAAGGCAACGGCCATGGTCTAGGCATGTCGCAGTGGGGCGTGAAAGGCATGGCGGACAGCGGGTATGATTACAAGCAAATATTGCAACACTATTATAAGAACGTTACTATAGTTAAGGAATGAAGACAGACCATGAATGTAGATGCTTATGATTTTCATTTGCCGGAAGAATTGATTGCCCAGACACCTCTCGCTGATCGCAGTGCTTCTAGACTGCTTTTAGTGAATAAGGAGGATGGAGAGCTGGCTCACCGGCATTTTACCGATATTATTGATTATTTTAATCCCGGAGACACACTTGTTCTAAATGATACGAGAGTCATTCCAGCGAGATTGTTTGGAGTGAAAGAAGATACTGGTGCTAAGGCGGAAGTGCTTCTCCTGAAGAATCTTGGGGATGATCGCTGGGAAGCTCTTGTAAAGCCAGGGAAAAAGCTCAAGACAGGCGCGGTGATCATCTTTAGTGATGAGCTTCGTGCCGTTATCGAGGACGAAGCTGATATGGGCGGCCGTACGCTTCGTTTCATATATCAGGGTATTTTTCAGGAGATTCTGGACAGGCTGGGAACGATGCCGTTGCCACCTTATATTAAGGAAACACTGGATGATCGTGAACGATATCAGACTGTGTATGCTCGGCATGAGGGATCGGCCGCTGCGCCTACCGCAGGGCTTCATTTTACCCAACAATTGCTGAAACAGATTGAGGCTAAGGGTGTAAAAATCGCTTATATCACCCTTCATGTAGGTCTCGGTACTTTTCGTCCGATGTCTGTAGAGAAGGTTGAAGAGCATGTTATGCATTCTGAGTATTTCGTAATGTCTCAAGAAACGGCAGATACCATAAATGCTACTAAGGCACGAGGCGGTCGTATTATTGCAGTTGGCACAACGTCTTGTAGGACACTTGAAACGGTCGGAAGACAATGTGAAGGTGGTCCGCTTGTGGAATGCAGCGGCTGGACGGATATTTTTATCTATCCAGGGTATAAGTTCAGTGTAGTAAATGCGCTAATTACCAATTTCCACCTGCCAAAGTCTACTTTGGTTATGTTGGTTAGCGCTTTGGCAGGTCGGGAACATATTCTAGCTGCTTATGAAGAAGCGATAGAGCAGAAGTACCGATTCTTTAGCTTTGGAGATGCAATGTTTATTTATTAAGGTAAGAGGATGGGTTAACTTATGGCAGCAATTACTTATGAGCACATCAAAACGTGCAAACAATCCGGAGCCAGACTTGGAAGAGTCCACACTCCACATGGTGTGATTGAGACACCAGCATTTATGCCAGTCGGCACACAAGCTACAGTCAAGACCATGAGTCCTGAAGAGCTGAAAGAGATGGATGCCCATATTATTTTGAGCAATACTTACCATCTGTTTCTAAGACCAGGCCATGATATTGTTCGTGAAGCTGGTGGACTGCACAAGTTCATGAACTGGGATCGTCCGATTCTGACAGACAGCGGCGGGTTTCAAGTATTCTCGTTAAGCGACATGCGCAAGATTACGGAAGAAGGAGTTCATTTCCGTTCTCATCTAAATGGGGATAAGAAATTCCTGTCTCCGGAAGTAGCGATGGAGGTTCAGAACTCCCTGGGTTCAGATATAATGATGGCATTTGATGAATGTCCTCCATTCCCGGCTGAATATGATTATGTAAAAAAATCACTGGAGCGCACCACGCGCTGGGCAGAACGTTGCCTGAAAAGTCATGCTCGTCCTAACGATCAGGGTCTTTTTGCTATCGTGCAAGGGGGCATGTATGAAGATCTGCGCCGTCAGAGCGCGGCTGATTTGACTTCCATGGATTTCCCGGGGTATGCTATTGGGGGGCTCAGCGTCGGAGAGTCCAAGCAGCTAATGTATGAAGTGCTGGATTATACAGTTCCCCTGCTGCCACAAGGCAAACCTCGCTATTTGATGGGCGTGGGTTCACCGGATGCGCTGCTGGAAGGATCAATCCGAGGAGTGGACATGTTCGACTGTGTCTTGCCTACTCGTATTGCCCGTAATGGAACAACGATGACCAGTCAGGGAAGACTCGTTGTACGCAACGCTAAGTATGCCCGTGATTTTGGGCCGCTTGATCCGGAGTGCAATTGCTATACATGCCGGAATTATTCCCGCGCTTATTTGCGCCATCTAATCAAAGCCGATGAAACCTTCGGACTTCGATTGACGACATACCACAATTTGCACTTCTTGTTGGATTTAATGCGTAAAGTGCGTGAAGCCATCAAGGAAGATCGGCTGCTTGATTTTCGCGATGAGTTTTTCGCCAAATACGGATTATATGATAATCTTAAAGGCTTTTAGGGTTTGATTTAAGAGTCATGCTTTAATGTACTTTGAAAGGGGGGAGAAATATGATTCAATCGTTTCAATATGCAGCTAACACAGGTGGTGGAGGTAGTATACTAGGTCTAGTAGGTCCCTTTGTCCTTATGTTTGTAGTATTCTACTTCTTGCTGATTCGTCCGCAACAAAAGAAGACCAAAACTCGTAACGCAATGTTGAAAGCTCTGAAAAAGGGCGATAAAATCGTTACTATTGGAGGACTTCACGGTACGATCATGGAGATTTCCGATGATATCGTGGTTCTGCGGGTCAACGATGTAACTAAGCTGACTTTTGATCGCGGTTCCATTAGTCACGCAGTGGCGACGGATGTCGAAGAGAAAGTATAGACTTGTTATTTAAGTACATAAAAAGCGGTGTCTTCTCATTGGAGAGGACACCGCTTTTTTGATCTTCAAGGTTATTTCGATTTAGCAGTTTAACTTTAACGTACATTTGTTACGCGGCTCGGAACGGTAAGCGATTCTTCACGTCCCCGCAAAGTTAATTTGGCGAGTTGAACGCCAACTGTAGAGGCTAGTACAGCTAGCAAGGTTCCACCAATCATATCTGTAAGCCAATGAATGCCCAGATAGAAGATTCCAAAGACGATTACAACTGCAGAAATGCTAGTGATGACCATCCAGCGGCGGTTCCCTGAACGGAAGGCCAGAAGTGCCATTGTAACAGATATGGACGTATGTAGACTCGGGAAGCAGTTATTGAGACCGGATAGCGGTCTATATTCCTGTTCGAATTTCGGAAATACATCCAGCATAGTAAATTTGACGCCTGCCGGCAGATAGGACCAAACCTCGTTTACCGGGAAGTAAAGATAGAATGGAATCGCCAAGGCATAGTTGATAATAATAGCATAGCAGGTGGCATATAACATCACCCGGTTTTTATCTAACAGATAGACCCCTAATGAAGCTGCTAGAACAGACTGAAGCATGAAAATGTAGAAAAAGACGATGATCGGTGTTAACCATGGACTGTAGAATATATCCTGAACGGCTTGGACAAAATGACCCTCTAGGCCAAATATAAACGGCGTATAATCAGAGGTAAGATGCATTTTTTGTTCAATTTGCAGTTCATATTTATTTATGGCTAATACGCCAAACATTCCTGCAATCAGCAACAAAAACTTATAGGATCGCAGCATCTCTTTCCCAATTTCAACCAATGCCATGAGTGGATTACGTTTAGCGCCAATCCATACTAATATCACTACTAATGCAACTGTGTACAAAACAATATGGTTCATTGATTGGTAAAACAAAGCAATCGAAGCCTCCTTGATCTCTTAATGAAGTCAGATGATCACAGTTTAACATATTTTCAAGGAATGTTTCGAATTTAATGGAATTATAATTTTAGCTTTTTTGTAAATTAACGCCAAACATTCCGCCGAGAGCGCCAATTGCTGCAGCTGCCAGAACCCATAGCAGATCCACACCAGAGGGTGCGCTGTCCAGTGCCAAAAAACCGATCAACAGAACGATAACCCCATAAAATGCGCCTGTAAGACTTCCTTGATACCAGCCTTTGCTCGTGGCTCTGCGACCGGCGGTTAGTCCTCCGAATGCTGCAGCTATGCCGTGTACAATGTACGTGTACATTGAGAGATCCTGCTCCTTCAGACTGCTGCCCCATAACAAAAGTGAGAGGACAAACGCACCCATCAGCATCCAAAGGAATGATCGACATAGGCCAGATAACACAGGATTGGCTATTCTCCATGAGAACATGCGCCGGATTAAATACATGGTACAACCTCCTAAAGTTTTTTTGAGGAAAAAGAATCAACATAGTTATTATTCATTGTATGGGATGGCTTGCCCCAATAGTACAAGAAAGGGCATTGCAGCCTTTTTACCATTAATTAATATGCCGGCTTCCGAATGTTCCCTGCACAGAGCGGTCAGAATAGGGTTACATTAATCCACCCGAGGAAACAAGTCTGCGGGTGAGAATGGAGGGGAGCGAAGCTATATGTTCCAGCATATCTCTACCCATATTTTCTTGACCGTGCTGATGTATTTCTTCATATTCCTGTGTATGCGCATCATGGGGAAGAGGGAAATAGGTAAGCTGTCTGTATTTGATTTAACGATCTCCATCATGATTGCCGAGATTGCTGTTTTTGTGCTTGAGGATATTAATCGGCCGATCTATGAAGGAGTCGTTCCGATGGCAACATTGGTGTTGATACAGGTGATTGTGGCTCAGCTCAGTCTTAAGAGCAGAAAGCTCAGACTTTTAATGGACGGCAAACCGAGCATACTCATTTCTGGCGGCAAGCTGCACCGGGGCGAAATGCGTAGGCAGAGATATAATATTGATGATCTGCTGCAGCAGTTGCGTGGACAGAACATCGCCAGTCCTGCTGACGTGGAATTTGCGATCCTGGAGCCTAGTGGACAGCTAACCGTATTCGAGAAAGAGAAGGGGAGTTCATCCTCTAACCCATCAGGCAATAGCAGTGCAGCTGCTGAGCATAAAAAGAGTGACGATAATAAAGGGAACAAGAACCGTAAGATAGAACTGCCGAAGAATAAGATCAGGTATGAAGGACTTCCAATCCCTCTGATTATGGATGGAAAGGTGCAGGATCAGAATTTAGAGATGATTGGAAAAACCAGATTTTGGTTAAGAACTCAAATTCGCCAAAAGGGAGTATCTGATTTCAAAAATGTTTTTCTATGCTCCATAGATCATAAGGGCAGAATTTATGTCGACCGTTTGGACAACAGATAACCTTTTAGAGCCTGCGTTTGATAAACGGCAGACGGTCCAAATCACGAATTGAGATAAGGCCAGCTAACAGACTGATTCCGAAATACAGGACCATTCCTATCGCAGAGGCAAATATAAATTGAATCCATTGTACATCTGCAATGGGAATGGAAGTGTATACATAATGCACGCCCGCTCCCATAACGACCATTGCACATAAGGTTTTTATGGTTTCGGTTACTCTTAAAGATAATGAAATAAGACTGACCACACTGTATCCGTGAAGCAGCGTAACCAGAATGCTGTTCACAATAATGGCTATGATGGCGCCATAAATTCCATACTCAGGTTGAGATGCCAGTATTACGATCAGAATGATTTTGACTACTGCTCCAATTAAGGTATTGATGAGTGCCCTGCCCGGTCGATCCATAGCTTGCAGCGCAGCTTGTAAGGGAGCTTGAACATAAATGAACAAGGCGAATGGAGCCATAAGTTTCAGCATAGGGGCTGTATCCGCGTTGCCATATAACAAATTGCATAGCGGGACCGCCAGGATATACATAAGAACAGCAAAAGGAGCACCTGTTACCAGCGCAAGCCGCAACGCTTGATGCATACGCTTGTGAATGGTGGGCAAGTCCTTTCTTGCGGCAGCTTCTGATATGGAAGGAACCAGAGACACAGCAAGTGAAGAGGTTAATGCCCCGGGCAGCAGCAATAAAGGAATAACCATCCCTTGTAAAGACCCGTACTGAGCTGTAGCGGCAGCAGCGGCTATACCTGCCAAGGCGAGACTGCGCACAGTAATAATAGATTCCAGCAGATACGAAAAAGAGCCGACAAGCCGACTTGCCGTAACGGGAATGGATATGCCTAGTAACCGCCGTAATATGGGGGAGTTGGCTTTCACACCTTGTGTATCAGATGAGATAACCTCCGGCTCGAGAGCGGGGTGCTCTGGAGTCGGATTTGTCTGCTTTTTATCTTTTTTAGTAATGACATAATATTGCCACAGAATCGCTAACATTCCGCCAATTTCTCCTACCGTCACACCTAACATCGCTCCAGCCGCCGCCATAGCAATACCCTTAGGAAGCAACAACCAGGAGAACCATAGCATAAAGAATATTCGCACTAAAGATTCGAAGATGGAGGAGAGCGCCGATGGAATCATGTTCTGCTTGCCTTGGAAATAACCGCGGTAGATTGCAGATACGGCGACAATCCCAATCATTGGGATCATGGCAATAAACGTATAATAAACCCGATGGTCTGTTAAGATAACATTGGAGACCCATGAGGCACTTACCAAAGCAACCAAAGTAAAGAAGATTGCAAGTCCAACACTAAGGGCAAGTCCAGTACGTAAAATCAGCCTTGATTTTTCAGGCCGATTCTCTCCTTCTGCTTCCGCAACCATCTTGGCTATCGCCAGTGGAATCCCGCCTGTAATGACAGTAACCAGCACAAGAAAAAAAGGATACGCGAGCTGATACAGACCCACACCTTCTGCTCCGATAATACGTGGTAAAGCAATCCGGGGAATAAATCCAAGCATCCGATTAATGATGCCGGCGGCTAGCAAGATTAAAGTTCCTTGTATAAAGCTCTGTTTCTTCAAAGGTCACGCCTTCTTCCCAAAATGAAATAAAACGCTGGTGAACTTGTCTATTCTTATGGATATGCTGTACCCCTATCTCGGCATGCCTTGTTTTAGTGGCATTAACTTTTTGTGACGGAAGAAGGAAAGCGAAGAACAAGAGTCGAATATCTATGGTGAGCATACGAACATGAGCGATCTTTGGAGGTGTCAACACGTGGAATCGGAACAGTGGAATCATGATCAACATAGTGAAGAAATCGAAGCCATGTGCCGCAGCAAAGCTGAAGAATTCCGGCTCCTCGGCTATGAGTATGTAACCAGCAAGGATATTTGGGATTGCATCAGCCGTAATTATGATAAGGAAGGCTTGCCTCCCCTACATAAGCTGGTAAACGACATTTATTCCTTGAAAGCCAATAGTTACATGAATTATTTGACTATTGCGGCCTATCGGGGGTTGAACTGAACAATAAACCACATATTTCTTTTTGCGAACTGCCTGATAAAGCAGTAAAGTAAGAGAATAATAACTCCATATCTCCTATTAAAACGGATGTCTTGCTGATTTAAGCAGGGGCGGCCGTTTCTTTGTGTGAGTATAGCTCTATCAATGCTGTGAATTGACGGTCATTTCGCGTGTAGCTATAATAGGAATATTGAGTTAATGAAAGGGGAACTAGCTAGAGCATGAAGAGACTAATGGGCTTTTTTATTACCGTGCTCGTTTTGACAGGCGTTATGGCATTTACTACTCCTGGACTGCTGGACAAGGTTAGACTTGGTCTTGACCTGAAAGGCGGATTTGAGATTTTGTATCATGCTGAGCCTATGGAAGCGGGAGCAGCATTGTCCCGAGCTTCTCTGCTGAAGACAGCGGAAAGCTTAGAAAAACGGGCGAATGCGCTCGGAACAAGTGAACCAGAGGTAACTACTGAAGGTACGGACCGTATCCGTTTGAAAATTGCGGGCGTAACGGATGAAGCCGAGGTTCGTAAAAAAATGAAGGAACCTGCAGTTCTGACTTTCCGTAGTGCTGCTGAAGGTGACGCTGAGGGAACTTACAGCAAAATCGAACTGGTAGGTAGTGATTTTGTTGAAGGTGCTGCAGAAGTTGGACGGGATAACCTGAATCAGCCAATCATCAGCATCAAGATTAAGGACAAGGACAAATTTGCAGAGATTACTAAACGTCTCTTAGGAAAGAATCTCGCAATTTACTTGGATGAGAACAAATTATCTGACCCTACGGTACAAGCAGTACTTACCGATGGCAGTGCTTCTATTTCGGGTAACTATACAATTAAGGAAGCACGTGAACTTGCAGACACTATTAACCTAGGTGCATTGCCACTGAAGCTGACGGAGAAATATTCCCAAAGTGTGGGTGCTACCCTGGGTAAGCAATCGCTTGATCAAACGATTCGAGCAGGTCTGCTGGCTTCTGTGATTATCCTTATTTTCATGATCGGAATGTATCGTTTGCCAGGTCTTTTGGCTAGTTTTGCCTTGCTCTTGCATACATGGGCGCTAATTGCGGTCTTCGTCTTCGCAGACTTCACCTTGACGCTGCCTGGTATAGCCGCATTTATTCTGGGTATAGGTATGGCGGTCGATGCCAATATCATTACCAACGAACGGATAAGGGAAGAAATGCGCAGTGGAAAAAGTATACTGTCCTCCGTTAAAGCGGGGAATAAATCCTCTTTCCGGACAGTAATGGACTCCAATGTGACTACTATTATTGTGGCAGCAGTTATGTTTGCCTTCGGTACAGGTGCGGTCAAAGGCTTTGCATTGGTGCTGATTGTAGAAATCGTGCTGAGTATCGCCACGAATCTTTATTTCTCCCACTGGTTGCTTAGCCAGCTTGTCAAAGCGGGTAAGCTGAACAAACCGAAGAGCTTCGGTGTTAAGGAGAGTGAAATCCGTGCGCTTTAAGAAAGAGCTTGATTTCGTACATTTGAGTAAATATTTCTATATTTTCTCTATCGCATTGACAGTAGCAGGATTGATTTTCCTGGCGACATTTGGCCTGAATTACAGCGTTGACTTTAAAGCTGGATCTAATGTGGACATCTCCCTTTCCAAGAATTTGAACTTGGATCAGGTTAAGACTGCAACTAGTGCAATCGATGTCGATCATGAACCAACGATCTCGTTTGGTGATCAGCGTGTGAATATCCGCTATGACGAAGTTCTTGATGAGGCTCAAGATGAAGCCCTAAAAGCTGAAATCCTTAAGCTGGATGACAAAGCATCATTTGAAATTAATACCGTGGACACTGAAATGGCAAAAGAATTGGCACGTAATGCTATTTATGCAGTTCTGATTTCTTGTCTGGGGATTATTATTTATGTAAGTATTCGTTTTGAATGGCGTTTCGCCGTGGCATCGATTGTGGCCTTGCTCCATGATGCCTTTATCGTAGTCGCGCTCTTCTCTATCTTCCGCTTGGAAGTGGATTTGACGTTCATTGTAGCGGTGCTTACGATCATCGGTTATTCCATCAATGATACGATCGTTATCTTTGACCGGATCCGTGAGAATTTACGTTTTGGTAAACAGAAAACTTATGAAGACTTGAAACACCTTGTGAATAAAAGTGTGGCTCAAACGCTCATGCGTTCTCTCTATACCGCATTTACCGTATTTATTGCGGCGTTCTTCCTGTTATTGTTCGGAGGCGAGTCGATTAAGATGTTCTCGCTTGCGATGGTAATCGGCTTGCTCTTCGGAGCTTACTCTTCCATCTTTATTGCAAGTCCACTCTGGTTAGTGCTTAAAAAGCGTGAGAAGGTTAAAGTGAAAAGCAGCCCGAATAAAGGTTAGAAGAAATTAGCATCGAAGTTCTAAATTCTACTTTTCTTATACGTTTAAGAAAGCCGCGTCAAATGCGACGCGGCTTTCGAAATCTTTAGGGTCATGTCATGTGTATTGAATCATCATGAGATTACTTGCTATTGGTAAGGAGGGCCTCGTATGAATAAAGAACGATCACCGCAAAGCGAGACGGTTGCTTGGACAGGGATCATTAGCAATGTTACTTTGGCAGTAGCTAAGGGGAGTTTTGGCTATATTTCAGGGAGCAAGGCATTAATGGGGGATGCTTTGTATTCCGGAGCAGATGCAGCAGCCAAACTGGCGGATATTCTTCCGTGGCGCTCTGAGCAAGGGAGAAAGAGTAAACAAAGGATCGAAGAACGACGGGGCACTAAGGAGCCGCTGCTGGCTATACTTTTTTCGGTATTTATTCTTATGGGGGGACTGCAGATCGCTTTCTCTGCAATCCGCGACTTAACAGATGGAAAATCATCTACACACGGACAGCTGGCGTTTGTAACCGTCTTAGTATCTATTGTGTTTAAAGAAGCTGTATTTCAATATCAATATCGCTACTTTAAAAAAATAGGTGATGGCAGTCACGCTGCATATGTTAATAGTCATCGTTTCAGCTTATATACATCTATCACAGTATTAGTCGGAATTTCATTATCCATGGGTGGTACCTATTGGCATCCTCTATCTTATATGGATCCTATTGCCGCACTCTTAACCGGAGTTTTAATTCTTCGTAAAGGCTATTCACTCATTGCTAGCTCTATTAACACTAAAAATGCGCAGGAGCTTCCTTCGGAGGAAGCCGCTAATTTTATTGAAACAGTGCAACGTGTTCATGGCGTCATTCGCGTAGAACATTTGAAGGCACTTGAGCAAGGGAATTATGTGAATCTTCAAGTGAAGATCAGTGTGAATCCGCGGATTACGGTGATGGAAGCACAGGATATTTCGGAATGCGCTAGGAAGCTGCTGCAGCACCGGTTTGTTCATGTCGGTGAGGTACATATGGACGTTGTTCCTTATGATCCCGGCTATCCGTACAAAAGCAATTATGAATTGCCGGATAATGATATTCCTACGTTGCTTCAGTAGTTTGCAAGGTGAGAGAAAGGTGAGTTCTATTGCTTTATTCAAAAACAAGATGGCAATCTCCGGCAGCCAATCCCGACACAGTTAGGGATATGGCCCGGAGCCTTTCTATTTCTCCACTCTTATCCTCACTATTAGTAAATAGAGGAATGAACACGCCTCATGAAGCTCTAAGCTTCATGGATGGCAGTGAGGAAGAACAGCATGATCCGTTCCTACTCAAAGGAATGGCTGAAGCGGTTCCTAGAATTAGAAAGGCTTTAAAAGATGAAGAACATATTCTGATTTATGGCGATTATGATGCCGACGGGGTGTCCAGCACAGCACTTATGATTCATCTGCTGCGCTATTTAGGCGCTTCCTTTGATATTTATATCCCACACCGCTCTAACGAGGGTTATGGACTGCATAATCATGCCCTGGATTGGGCTTTACAGCAAGGTGTCTCCTTAATCATTACCGTAGATACTGGCATTAGCGCGTATCATCAGATTGCTTACGCTAATGAATTGGGGATCGATGTGATCGTTACGGATCACCATGAACCTCCTGAGCTTTTGCCAGAGGCCTATACGCTTATTAATCCCAAGCTGCCAGACTGCCCTTATCCGTTCAAGGGATTAGCGGGTGTAGGTGTGGCTTATAAGCTTGCTCAAGCTATTCTAGGGGAAGAGACTCCCACAGAATGGGCAGAGATTGCAGCGATAGGAACGGTTGCGGATTTAATGCCGCTGCTTGGCGAAAACCGTGAGATTGTTAGAAATGGCTTGGAAAGTATGCGGCATTCCAGTTTCCCGGGGATTCGTGCCTTACTCGCTGTCAGCGGTGTGAACATGAGCACTGTGACTGCGGTCAATATCGCTTTTGGTATGGCGCCGCGCATCAATGCCAGTGGTCGCCTGGACCATGCTGGACGGGCTGTGTCTCTCCTCACTACCGAGCATGCAGCTGAGGCAGAGCAGCTAGCTGGAGAGCTTGACCTGCTTAACAAAGAACGCCAATTGGTGGTAGAAAGAATTGTTGTTGAGGCCACTGCCAAGCTGGAGCAGATGACACAGGGTGGCGAAATCCCAGACATCATTGTTCTTGCTGATCATGGCTGGAATGTAGGTGTGGTAGGTATAGTGGCTTCCAAACTGCTGGAGCGTTATTATCGGCCTGTGATCATTCTGGATATACATCCAGAGACCGGAATGTGCAAAGGTTCTGCTCGCTCCATACCTGGACTTGATATCTACGCTGCACTTTCTTCTTGTTCTGATTTAATGGATCATTTTGGAGGTCATCCAGCCGCTGCGGGAATGAGCCTGCATCGGGATGGATTAGAAGCCTTTGCTGCAGCATTAAATGAATATGCGTCCGGGGTGTTAACGCCAGAGCATTTCGTTCCTGTTGCTTCCGCTGATGCCGAGGTGTCTATCTCGGATTTATCACTGCAGACCGCGTTAGAATTGGAAAGGCTTGCACCTTTCGGAATGTCTAATCCGTTGCCGAAGTTTATTATTCGCGGGGCTACCGTGAAAGAGACACGTACAATGGGTCAAGATGGAAAACACCTGAAGATTGTATTGCAGCAGGGGAAAAGCAGCATTGAAGCCTTGGCTTTTGGCAAAGGCGCTTTATCCAGGCTGCTACCGGCGGGTACTACAATCAACGTGTTAGCTGAGCTGTCGATCAATGAATGGAATGGCTCACGCAAATCACAGCTGATGTTGCAGGATTTATCTGTGCAGGACGCTCAGTTATTCGATCTTCGTGGTGCTGCTGACGCCGTACGGCAAGCCGCACATATTAGAGAACTACTTCTTCCTTATAGCGGTGCGGGACCGTATCGAGCTGCTGCAGTGTTTCAGAATGGACGTAGTACGCCTGCAAGTGAATTGATAGGAATGTCTTTATGGGTATATGATAAAGAAGCTGGCATTAGCGCCGCTGTTAAGGATGAGCCCCTTCAGGAAGCAGGGCATGTCTCTCTGTTATGCTTACTGGATATGCCGGAGACTCCTGAACAATTGGATGCGCTGCTCCAAACCTTCCCTAATGCTGATAATATTGCGTTATTGCATTCTATCAAGGATGGCAGAGAACGACTTATTACTCCCACACGGGATCATTTCAAAATACTTTATAAACTGTTGGCTTCAATCACTTCAGTTGCAACGCCTGAGAACGAAGTTTTGCTGCGGTTAAGCCGCCAGTCCTCGTTAAGTATCCGCATGCTTAACAACATGCTTGATGTGTTTGAGGAGCTTGATTTTATTAAAAGAAGTCAGGGAAGTGTGGCGTTTATTACTCAGCCAGTAGCAAAAAGTCTGACAGCATCGAGTCATTTTGTCCGACTGGGACAGATGGCGGAGATGGAGCAATACTTCATGGAGGGCAGCCTGTCAGAGTTACAGGACTGGATGTTATCGCGTCGTTTAGGCGTATCATAATCCATGCAAATAGGAACTGCTGAGCGTACCCAACGGTGTATAAAAATGCAACGCTTAAATAACAAAGCGTATGCTTACGAAGCAAGTTTTGCCGATCTGAAATCACTGTAGCTTATGCTTACAAAACTTATAGGAGATGATAAATTTGGATTTTAAAGATAGTATTCGTGTGATTCCTGATTTCCCTAAAGAAGGTATTAGTTTTAAAGATATCACCACATTGCTTAAGGACGGAGAGGTTTATCGCCAAGCAATTGACGCGTTGAAAGCTCTCGTAGCGCACTTGGAAATCGACGTTATCGCTGGACCAGAAGCACGTGGCTTCGTAGTTGGAGCACCTCTTGCTTATGCGATGGGAGTGGGTTTTGTGCCGATTCGTAAAAGCGGCAAGCTTCCATATGAGACTATAGAGGTAGGTTATGATCTTGAGTATGGCAAGGACACCCTTGCTGTTCACACAGATGCTATCAAGCCTGGTCAAAAAGTATTGATCGCTGATGATTTATTGGCTACTGGTGGAACTATTGCTACTTCGGTTAACCTTGTAGAACAGCTTGGCGGTAAAGTGGTAGGTGCTGCTTTTCTGATTGAGCTGGTTGAGCTTGCTGGGCGTAATAAGCTTTCTGGAGTTGAAGTTCTTTCCTTGGTGAATTACGAGGATTAATCTTGTAAAGTTTGTCTTTTCCCGGGAAATAAACGGGGATTCGGCTCTCGAATTATGCTGAAAAGTGCAAAGATTAGCGCGTGACGCAAAGTGTGGAAGTTAAACATTAATTGGAAAATGTAAGATAATAACAGCAGTTATCTGCCTTTTGGCGGAGAGTTGCTGTTTGTATCTGAGTCAATAAAAAAAGCTGCCCAAGTCCATAAATGGATGTTGGAGCAGCTTTTTTAAAATTCTATTTTTACAACCGATTAATGGGCAGTTTTATCACTTTCTCCGCCATCATTAGAGAGTCCAAGCACTTCAATGAGTTTGAAGAACAGTGCCAATACGATACCAACAATTGTAGCCAGCGCCATACCACTAAGTTTAACGTTGCCCATAGTAAGGGTTGTACCACTGATTCCCACAACGAGTACCAACGTAGCCATAATCATGTTCGTAGCTTTGGAAAAATCAACTTTTTGCTCAACGAAAATACGTAATCCGGAAGCCGCAATTACACCAAACAGCAACAGGGATACACCACCCATTACAGGGGTTGGAATATTAGCGATAACGGAGGAGAAAGTTCCAGAGAATGAAAGCAGAATAGCAATCACCGCTGCGCCGCCGATTACATATACCGAATATACTTTAGTCAACGCCATAACCCCGATATTTTCACCGTAGGTTGTATTTGGAGTAGAACCGATAAAACCGGAGATAATTGTAGATATCCCGTTCCCCATCAGGGAGCGGTCAAGTCCAGGATCTTTTGCCAAGTCTCTGCCGACAATATTGCTTGTTACAAGTAAATGTCCAATATGCTCAACGATAACAACTAATGATACCGGGATAATAGTGAATATTACATTCCAATCAAATGAAGGAGTAACGATGGAAGGATGCGCTAAAAATTTTGCATTAGAGATAGCAGCGGTATCCACCATTTTCAAAATATATGCTAAACCATAACCAGTGACGATACCAATAAGGATGTGAATGATTTTTGGAAAACCGCGGAAGAGTACAGCTCCAATTACAGTTACACCAAGCGTCACCATAGAAAGTGCGATTGTTTTGCCATCTGGCGTCCAGTCTGCAACTGCAACGCCTTCAGGAGCAATTAGTCCTGCCATTCGTGCGGCAACAGGTACAAGTTCTAGTCCGATCGTAGCTACGATCGCTCCCATTACTGCTGGAGGGAAAACAACATCAATCCATTTGGTTCCTGCATAACGAATGATCAATGCCACGAGCACGAATATAATACCAGTGACGATAAAAGCACCCAAAGCTAGCGAGTATCCCTTCATGTGATCATTTGGGTAACGACTGAGTACTGACAATACCGGTGCAATAAAGGCAAAGCTGGAACCAAGGTACGCAGGGATTTTACCGCGACAGATCCAAATGTACAGCAATGTACCGATACCATTCATAAGCAAAATCATTCCAGGGTCGACCCCGAACAAGTTAGGCACTAGCACTGTACTGCCAAACATGGCAAACAAATGCTGGAGACTTAATAGAAAGCCTGGGCCCCATGGAAGTTTTTCGTTAACTTGAATTTCGCGTTGCAATGGAGTTCACTCCTCTTTCTTATCTGATATTATGTTGTCCGGCGAAAATCCGCCTTTACTAGATTAAATAGAACTTGGCTTTTTTACAACAACATTTTCACAAGTGTTATTAATTTGTCCGAATTTAATTACTTTTACTTCTGGAATACCATGAGATGGCAAGTGTTGACGTAATCCTCCTTAAGCCTCATAATTATAGACAACTTTGAATAAGGGCGTAAGTAAGCTTGGACAAATGAAATGATTGGAACCTGCAGATTTTTGAACAGTTGCGGGTTCATTTTATTATAGAAAGGAATCGGATACGACGAGAATGGGCATTGAGCGATTAATTGATAAGGCTGGCGCCTATATAAAAGATAAAGATCTTCTCCGCATCCGGGAAGCTTATGAATTTGCCGATCAGGCTCATCACGGGCAGATCCGCAAGTCGGGGGAGCCATACATTCTGCATCCGCTGGCGGTGGCAGATATTGTCGTCAATATGCAAATGGATGTTATATCTATTGTTGCAGCGCTTTTGCATGATGTGGTGGAAGATACGACGGTCTCACTGGAACAAATCCGCGCTAAATTTGGCGATACCTGCGCAATGCTTGTTGACGGCTTAACGAAGCTGGAACGCATTCGCTTTCGCTCAAAGGAAGAGCAGCAGAACGAGAATTACCGCAAAATGTTTATTGCTATGGCTCAGGATATCCGGGTCATTGTCATTAAACTGGCGGACCGTCTGCATAATATGCGAACGTTAAAATACCAATCTGAAGAGAGCCAGCGCCGTATTTCTTATGAGACGTTGGAGATCTTCTGTCCTGTAGCTGACCGGCTGGGGATTTCTGCGATTAAGTGGGAGATGGAGGATATTGCGCTTCGTTACTTGAACCCGCAGCAGTATTACCGGATTGCTAATCTGGTGCATAAGAAGCGGGCTGAACGTGAGCAATTTATCGACAGCGTAATTGGCCGTATTCGTGCCAAGCTGGATGAAATGGGCATTGAAGGTGATCTCTCCGGCCGCCCGAAGCATATTTACAGTGTTTATAACAAAATGAGCACAAAAAACAAGCAGTTTAATGAAATTTATGACCTGCTGGCCATTCGTATCATTGTGGATAATATCAAGGACTGTTATGCAACCCTTGGAATTATTCATACCTTATGGAAGCCAATGCCGGGGCGTTTTAAAGATTATATAGCTATGCCAAAAGCCAATATGTACCAATCTCTGCATACTACTGTGGTAGGACCAGGCGGAGAGCCTACTGAGGTGCAAATTCGCACCTGGGAAATGCACCGCACGGCAGAATACGGGATAGCCGCACATTGGGCATACAAAGAAGGCAGCAGTAATAATGCTAATCCGGAGAATCGGATGCCTTTCTTTCGCGAAATATTGGAGCTGCAGCATGAAGCTAAGGATGCCGAAGAGTTCGTAAAATCACTGAAAATGGATTTTTTCTCAGATCTGGTGTTTGTATTTACTCCTAAAGGTGAGGTTATCGAGCTTCCTGCCGGTTCTGTGCCTCTTGACTTCGCGTTTCGCATTCATACAGAAGTGGGCAATCGTACAATTGGTTCCAAGGTGAACGGGCGGATCGTGCCGCTTGATCACAAGCTGAAGACGGGCGATATTGTTGAGATTTTGACGTCTAAGCATTCTTACGGGCCTAGCCGTGACTGGCTCAAAATTGCACAATCCTCTCACGCAAGAAGCAAAATTAAGCAATGGTTCAAAAAAGAAAAACGTGAGGAAAATGTCGAAAAAGGTCGCGAAGCAATTGAACGTGAGCTGAAGCGCCTGAATGTTGAAGTTTCTGAGTGGATTTCTGATGAAAAACTATTGGAAGCAGCGAAAAAATTCGCTTTTAATGATGTAGAGGATATGTTGTCTGCCGTTGGTTTTGGTGGGATTACCGCTTCGCAGATTGCCTCCCGTTTGACGGAGAAGCTGCGCAAGGAGCAGGAAGAAGCTGCTAATCACTTGGAGCTTACTTCAGAGATGAAGGAGATCAAGTCATCCGGCGAGAGACGAAATCAACCCACCAATGGCGTTAGTGTAAAAGGAATTGAAAACTTACTTGTTCGTTTTGCACGATGTTGCAACCCGGTTCCGGGTGACGACATTGTAGGTTATGTTACACGGGGCCGGGGCGTATCTGTACACCGCCAGGATTGTCCTAACATTCCGGGTGAAGGTGACGGAGAAGAAGCAGCTAGAGTGATTGAAGTGGAATGGGAAGGCACGATGGAAGCGAACTACAGTGTGGATATTGAGATTACAGGCCATGATCGCAATGGACTGCTCAATGAAGTACTGCAGGCTGTGTCCGAGAGCAAAACGAACATTTCAGCGGTCACTGGGCGCTCTGACAAGAATAAGATGGCAATGATTCATATGACCATCCTTATTCGTAATACGGAGCATCTGCAATCCGTTGTAGATAAAGTAAAGCGAGTCAAGGATGTATATACAGTGAATCGGATCATGCAATAAGGCAAGGAGCGAAGTAGTGCGATGAGAGTTGTAGTACAGCGTTGTAAGGACGCCAAAGTAACCGTGGATGAGACAGTGACCGGAGCGATTGGCAATGGCCTGATGCTGCTTGTCGGCGTTACCCATGAAGATACAGAGAAGGATGCCAAATATTTAGCGGATAAAATAGCTGGACTGCGTATTTTTGAAGATGATGCTGGCAAAATGAACTATAGTGTCACGGATACTAACGGAGCTATTCTTTCAGTGTCACAGTTTACCTTATACGGAGATTGCCGTAAGGGAAGACGGCCGAATTTCATGGGAGCTGCAGCTCCTGCGGAGGCCGAGCGTCTTTATGATTATTTTAATCAAGAGCTTAGAGCTGGAGGTCTTCAGGTGGAGACGGGCATATTTGGAGCGATGATGGATGTGTCGCTGACCAATTGGGGCCCGGTTACTCTCATTCTGGATAGCCGCAGCTAACGAAATAGAGGATGTCGAAGTTTGCTTCTGGCCGGAGCTAACTTTCGACATCTTTTTTTTTATGCGGATAGAGCTTCTTTGGGCTGGATAAACTAAATGCAGGCAGATATCACGCATAAGGCAGGAGTTTAAGAATGAGACAATCACAGAAGGCATGGGTATGGAGAAGTATCCCGGCACTACCGACTGGGAGTCCTATGGAAGCCTGTGCATTAGCCAAAAAGCTAGACGGCGAGACCGAACCACTAGTGATCAAAGGAAGAAGCCGCAATCTCTTGCCGCGTACCTGAAGCGGGTGGAAGAGGCGGCTTTTTCGGTGTTGTGTAGGAAGCCTATTTTCAGTTTAAAGGTTAGAAAGCATCCTCATAAGGGTAATAGACCACAAGAAAGAATATTTAGAACATCATTAATTGCTAAAGACAGAGAGGAGAAACTATTACATGAGTAACGTTGCTTTCTTACTGGCTAATGACTTTGAAGATTCTGAAATGAAGGTTCCTTATGATGAAATTATAAAGGCAGGACATCAAGCTGACATTATTGGTTTGAAAAAAGGGGAGACCCTGCTAGGTAAAAAGAAAGAAGTCTCCTACGCAGCAGACAAGGCGATCGCCGATGTTCAAGCTAGTGATTATGATGCGATTGTCATCCCGGGTGGTTCTTCCCCTGAGAATTTACGGCAAAATGCCGATATTTTGAAGTTTGTAAAAGAAGCAAATGAAGCAGGCAAGCCTATCGCCTCTATTTGCCACGGACCGCAAATTCTGATCAGTGCAGACTTGCTTAAGGGACGCACCATTACCTCTTATCCTCCGCTGAAGGATGATGTTGTGAATGCCGGCGCGGAGTTTAAGGATGAGGAAGTAGTGGTTGATCGCAATTACATTACTTCGCGTACACCAAAAGATGAGCCTGCATTTGTTCGTGAAATATTGAAGGTCCTGAAATAAATAAGCAATATTTAAATTAGAGTCTTATAATCCAAGGAGGTAATGGCAATGAGCAGAAAAATCCAAGCATATTTCAGAACTGAAAATGAAGCAGAAGGCGCAAAAACAGCATTGATTAGCTACAAGGTGGATGGCTTGGAGGTTTGGCCGCTCACAGACCCTATCGGCAATGATCGTAATATTCTGTTTCCAATCATTCCACTGGATAGTGCATCTGTAGTTGCAGGCACAACTGGAACGCTTGGAACGGCTAGCACACCTGCAGCTGGAGCTATGCTGGTTCCTGGCATTGCCGCTTCCGACACTAGGGCTGACCCTGAAACACATTATAGTGTGAATGAAGATCAGGTTAGTGCGAACGTGGCAGAAGGAGATCTCGAGGATGGGGATTTAAGTGAACTTCGTTATGTGATGGAGCTAAGTATAGCAGAAGAGAATTATAATGAAGTTGTGGAAATCCTCCGGGGCAAAGGGGCTTATGTTGAACAATTCGAATAGTATTCTATTAAAAATAAACCGCTTTCATGGAATGTAATATAATCGTAATATTACGTACATGATTCCTTAATATAGCGTGTTTATAATAAAGGCATGACCCCCTTTTTAATAATATATGATGATGGACCTGCAGCATTCGGCTGCAGGTCATTTTTTTTGTTACATTATAATTACTGAATAAAAAACTCGGAAGCTGTCAAAATTTATAATAGGCATCCTTTTTAGTACCTTGACTTTAATGCAGTAGTTCAGTAGAATATTAACAATATACGATTTTATCATATGGTTTTGATGACGGGACCAAGTAATTCGAGAACCCACAACTCCAGAGAAGAATCCCCTGTCGATTCGGCTGACATCTACTTAAGTGGATGATGACCCGGCATCGCTTGGCTGCAAGGATTCTGTTGATGAGCGAATGAATGACCTCCCCGAGAACGTACGGCGAAAGTGGGCAGTGTTGATTGCCGCGATCAGTAGCCGTTTACGCGTAGGCGGGCGTTAACCGCTTTGAGCGGCTTCAGTATATTTTTACTGATCCGGAATGTGGGTGGTACCACGTGGTGTATTATTGGTTATGATAATCCCTCGTCCCTGTTTTTTTATAAAACAGGACGAGGGATTTTTTGCTTTTTCTGCAATAGAAACAGATGAAGAGAACAGCTTTAGAGGGGTTATTTTTTAGGAGGGATAGACTGTGGCTAAAGAAAGATTCGAGAAACCAACAGGAACGCAGGACGTGCTTCCGGGTGCTGTGGAGAAATGGCAGTATATTGAGGGGAAGGCCAGAGATTTATGCCGCCGTTTTAACTACCGGGAAATTCGCACACCTATGTTTGAGCACACAGGGTTATTCGAACGTGGAGTAGGCGAAACAACGGATATTGTGGAAGGCGAAATGTATACGTTCAAGGACAAAGGCGACCGTGATTTGGCTCTTCGTCCAGAAGGAACAGCTGGTGTCGTGCGGGCTTACGTTCAGAACAAGCTATACGGTGAACCAGATGTAAGCAAGCTGTATTATATCGGACCTATGTTCCGTTATGAGCGTCCGCAGGCCGGAAGATATCGCCAGTTCCATCAGTTTGGGATTGAGGCGTTTGGGGCCGTGGATCCGGCTATTGATGCAGAAGTAATTTCTATGGGCTACCAATTCTATAAGGATCTAGGTCTTAAGGATGTAAGAGTGGAGCTTAATTCCGTGGGTAATGCACCAAGCCGTGCGGCTTACCGGGAGAAGCTGCTGGGATTCCTTAGACCGATGAAGGATAACCTCTGCAGTGATTGTCAGCGTCGAATCGAGCGTAATCCGCTTCGTGTACTGGATTGCAAGGTGGATCAGGATAAATTTACAGATGCGCCTTCCATTTTGGACAGTTTGGATGATGAATGCATAACTCATTTTGAGAAGGTTAAGATGCATCTCGACATCATGGGTGTGGAGTTCACGATTAATCCTCGTCTTGTACGTGGTTTGGATTATTACACGCATACTGCGTTTGAATATAAAGCAGCTGGCATTGGCTCTATTGATACCGTAGGCGGCGGAGGCCGTTACAACGGTTTGGTTGAAGAAATCGGTGGACCGGATCAACCGGGTATTGGTTTTGGGATCGGACTGGAGCGTATTCTTCTTATTCTGGAAGATCAGAAGGTAGAACTGGAGACTGCGAAGCCACTGGATGTGTATTTTGTAGCTCTTGGCGAAGAGGCTGACATTGAAATCTCCAAGCAGCTATACTTTCTGCGTAGCCAAGGGTTCTCGGCAGAACGCGACTACCTCGGCCGGAAGATGAAAGCACAGATGAAGTCAGCTGACCGTATGTCGGCACGTTATACTGCGATTCTTGGCGAAGACGAGCTGAAGAATGGTGTAATTGCGCTGAAGTCGATGAGTACAGGGGAACAGCAGACTGTGAAGCTCGAGGAGCTGGCTCAGGCGTTGGTATAGAAGAAGACTTTTTAAGTAGAAATGTATTTTTAAATAAAAAGGGGAATGGTGAATTATGCAAAGAAGTCATAACTGTGGGCAATTAACACCAGAACATATTGGACAAACGGTAACCTTGAACGGATGGGTCCAGACCCGTCGCGACCTTGGGGGCGTACTTTTTATTGACCTGCGTGACAGAAGCGGTATTGTGCAAGTTGTATTCAACCCGGACTACTCCGGCGAAGCACTGCAAATTGCGGATAAGGTTCGCAGTGAGTATGTTTTGGCTGTTAAAGGAAACGTGGTTAAACGTGATGAAGAAACCATTAACCGCAATCTGCCGACAGGTGAGATTGAAGTTCAAATTACAGACATCGAAGTGCTGAACGCTGCTAAGACCCCTCCATTCTTCATCGAAGATGGAGTGGAAGTAGACGAATCTCTTCGCCTGAAATATCGTTACTTGGATCTGCGTCGTCCAGAAATGCAAAAAACACTGTTGCTACGCTCGAAAGCTTCTAAGATTTTCCGCGATTTCCTTGACAGTGAAGGATTTATTGACGTAGAGACACCAATCCTAACTAAGAGCTCACCGGAAGGTGCACGTGATTATTTGGTGCCAAGCCGTGTGCATGAAGGCGAATTTTTCGCATTGCCACAATCTCCACAAATCTACAAGCAGCTGTTGATGGTCGGTGGCATTGAACGCTATTATCAAATTGCTCGTTGTTTCCGTGATGAAGATCTGCGTGCTGACCGCCAGCCGGAATTTACACAAGTGGACATTGAGACTTCATTCCTGTCTCAGGATGAGCTGCTTGGTATGATGGAAAACCTGATGCAACGTCTGTTTAAAGAAACTGTAGGAGCGGATATTCAGCTTCCATTCCAACGTTTGACTTATGCTGAGGCTATGGGCAAATACGGTTCAGACAAACCTGACCTGCGTTTTGGATTAGAGCTTGTAGAAATGAACGATATTGTTGCCACAAGTGGCGTAAAGGTATTTGCTTCCGTGATCGAAAAAGGCGGAGAAGTGAAATGTCTAAATGCTAAAGGCTGTGGGACTTGGACTCGTAAAGAAATCGATGATCTCGGACCTTATGCTGCGCGTTATGGAGCGAAAGGTTTGGCTTGGATTCAAGTGAAAGACGGCGAGTTCAAAGGGCCGATTGTCAAATTCTTCACTGAAGAAGAAATTGCCGCTGTGAAGGAGCGTACAGGCGCTGAAGAAGGCGACCTACTGTTGTTCTCCGCTGATACCAAAAAGGTTGTAGCGGACGTTCTAGGTGCCCTTCGTGTCAAAATCGGACGTCAGCTGGGTCTGATCGACGATAACGTGTTCAAGTTCGCTTGGGTGACTGACTTCCCATTGCTTGGTTATGATGAAGATCAGAAACGTTATGTAGCAGAACACCATCCGTTCACTCGTCCACGTGAAGAGGATCTGCATCTGTTCGACACAGATCCAGGTGCAATTCGTGCACAAGCCTACGATATCGTTCTGAACGGTTATGAAGTAGGCGGCGGCTCCATGCGGATTTACAAACGTGAAGTTCAGGAAAAAATGTTCCAAGCTCTCGGCTTCTCAGATGAGGTTGCTTACGAGAAATTTGGTTACCTGATGGATGCGTTCGAATATGGTACACCTCCACATGGTGGTATTGCCTTCGGTTTAGATCGTCTAATCATGCTGTTGGCGGGCCGTACAAATCTGCGCGAAACTATCGCATTCCCGAAAACGGCAAGTGCAACGGATCTGCTTATGGATGCACCTTCGCCAGTAGACGGTTCACAATTGGAGCAACTGCATATTAAGCTGGCTCTTAAACCAAAAAAAGAAAAAGAAAAAGAATAATTAAATAAAGCGGGCGAGGCAGATTTCTGCTTCGCCATAGCTTTTGAAGGAGGCTGACCTCATGCTGCATCAGTTCTCACGTACGGAACTGGCGATCGGACCGGAAGGTCTGGAGATTATGAAGAACAGCACAGTAGCGGTACTTGGTATCGGCGGTGTTGGCGGTATGGCTGTTGAGGCATTGGCTCGTAGCGGGATTGGGAGACTGATTCTGATTGATAAGGATTCCGTCGACATTACCAATGTGAATCGGCAGATCCATGCACTTACTACTACGGTTGGGCAAAAGAAAGCCGAACTGATGGTAGAGCGTGTGAAGCTGATTAATCCGGAATGTGAAGCGATTGCGCTGAACATGTTCTATACGGAAGAAACCTATGAGGAACTGTTCAAGCTGAAACCGGATTATGTGATTGATGCCTCAGATACGATTATCTACAAGGTCCATTTGATTAAAGAATGTCTGGCACGTGGAATTCCTATGATTTCAAGCATGGGTGCTGCCAACAAAATGGATCCTACAAGATTCCAGGTAGCGGACATTTCCAAGACAACGTATGATCCGATTGCCCGGGTCATTCGCCAAAAGCTGCGTAAGGATGGGATTAAGAAAGGCGTGAAGGTGGTTTTCTCTACGGAGCCGCCAATGAAGCCACGTCAGGATGTTACGGACAAAATTGTTCCGGAGAATGCACCGGATCGACGTAAAGCGAAACAACCGCCAGCCAGCAATTCATTTGTTCCACCGGTAGCCGGCCTAATTATGGTCAGCGTTGCCGTGCGTGATTTGCTTGAGGCTGGAGGCGTCAGCTTGTAAGTGAATCGCTGAGCTGAGGCTGTTTCAATTATAGTTATAGGATTAGAGTAATGGACAAAAGGGCGAGTAGCTGGAATCCGGCTGCGTACGCCCTTTTGTTGTCGTTAAACAGGCGGGGTCTGCAAGAAGCAGGCCACAAATAGGCATAATAGCTGAACCGGGATGAACGGCTGATTATTAGATTTATATTCCGGGTAATATCCGCCTGCGGAACTTAATATCAGTGGAGGTTTTTGTACATGAAATCGAATTTTTGGCGAAATAGTGTGGGGCTTGCGCCTGAGAATGACTGGAAACGGGAATGGGCTGCAGGGATTCTCTCCTATTTTGCTTCAGTTTATATTGTTATGGTAAATGCGACGATTCTCCATGACGCGGGGATGCCGCTTAGACCGGCAATGGTGGCTACACTGTTGACGGCAATTACCGGCTGTCTGCTGATGGCTTTTGGCGGGAAGACGCCTATCATCGTGGTTCCGGGGATGGGGATTAACGCATTTTTCACTTATACGCTTGTTCATTCCATGAAGCTGGACTGGAGAGAGGCGCTTACTGTAGTCGTTATAACAGGTGTGTTGTTCGCTATCGTGGCCTTCACATCACTTTATCGTATTCTTAGTGAGGCAATTCCCCAAAACCTGCAGCATGCCATTACAGTCGGTATAGGGCTGTTTCTGACTTTTATAGGGCTGCAAAAAAGCGGGATAGTGATTGCTCATCAGACTACTTTTGTTGCCATAGGACATTTTAGTGATCCAGCAGTTATTACATCCTGTGTGACTTTATTGCTGGCTCTAGTGTTATTTATCCGGGGAACTAACGGTGGCCTGCTGATAAGTATGCTGGTTGGTACAGGACTAGCCTATCTGCTGGGAGCTGCACATGCACCGGAAAAACAGGCCTCAGGGCATGTATTCTCAGGTTATGGCGGCCTATTTTTCGGAATGGACTGGAGCGGCATTGTGAGCCTGGTGTTCTGGATTGCTGTATTCCTGTTATTGTTAATCGTTGTATTTGAAAATATCGGTCTTGTAGCCTCGCAGACGATGATGGCAGGCCGTCCAGAACGCTTCAAAAGCAGCCTGCGTGCGCTCTCGCTTGCTAATATCGCCGCGGGTCTTTTCGGAAGTAGTCCGGTTGTGGCCGCTGCAGAATCTAATGCAGGAATAGCTGCGGGCGGGCGTTCAGGTCTCACCTCGTTGGTGACAGGGCTTCTATTCGGGGCGACCTTCCTATTTCTTCCGCTGTTATCCTATATTCCTGACAGTGCGATCGCACCGATCCTGATTGTGATCGGCGGGCTAATGGTACAGAATGTGCGTGAGATGGACTTGAGTGATTTGACCGAGCTGTTCCCGTCTTTTCTAATCATGGTTATGATTCCATTCACCTATAGCATCGTGGACGGTATGGCTTTTGGTTTTATTACCTACCCAATTGTGAAGCTGGCGTTGGGCAAAGGGAAGGAAGTGCCTCCTGCGCTGTATGGGATTGCTGGTTTGTTTGTGGCTAACTTTATTTTGCAGGCTGTGCTATAGTGCGGCATCCAGTTTCTTTGATTGCGAGGGACCTGTTGCACACTAATTAGCTCTATTAGCCAGCGTTGAAATCAAAGAGGTAAATGCCGTTGTGCCGCTGATTGGAGTCAAATGTGCGTAGATGTCAGAATCAAAAGGAAAAATACCGTTGATTCGAGCCAAATGCGTGGAAGAGTCGAAAACAAAGCTATAAATACCGTTGATTGGGGCTAAATGTGCGTAGACGCCGAAAACAGAGGCAAAAATGCCTCTGATGCGAGCCAAATGTGTGCGAACGCCGAAATCAAAGGCAAAAATGCCTCTGATGCGGGCCAAATGTGAGCGAACGCCGAAATCAAAGGCAAAAATGCCGCTGATTGGAGCGAAAGGTGCGTAGACGACGAAATCAAAGGGATAAATACCGCTGATTGGAGCGAAATGCACGTAGACGACGAAATCAAAGGGATAAATACCGTAGATTGGAGCTAAATGTGTGGAAACGCCGAAAACAGAAGCAAAAATGCCTCTGATTGGAGCCAAATGCATGCGAACGCCAAAACCAAAGGCAAAAATGCCTTGGGTTTGTCCCAAACATTTGACGCTTGTGAATGCTAAGGAGCACTAAAGGGCTTTAGGTTGGAGAACTTATAAGTTTAGTCAAATCATTTGAAAGATTTGGTATTTAAGCGCTGATTGTGCTACAATGGGTATCCTTTTGCGTGAGAAATGGGCGTAGGAGCATGAAAATTTAAGCTCGATAAACTTTTAGGAGGTAACTGAAATTGGAAGACAACTTTCAAAGTGCCTATCAAGAGGAAGAAGACAGGCTGAATCAAGCGCTTACTGAAATTGACACTTTGCTGGAGAAGCTCCAACAGACACCAGTGTACACGGGACATGACTATACGGAACAGGTGCTGGAAGCGAACCGTGATCAGAAGCGCAAAGATCTTGCCAAGCTTAGGCAGGAGCCTTATTTCGGACGGCTTGATTTTCAAGGCAATGATGAGAATGAACGGAAGGCACTCTATATAGGCAAAATCGGCGTAGACCGTGAGCAGGTAAGCGACCGTCCGCTAGTCATCGACTGGCGCGCACCGGTAGCAAGCCTGTTCTATTCGTTTACCGGCGGTACGGAGCCAGCCTCCTATGAAGCTCCTGAGGGACTAATAGAGGGGCTGGTATACCTCAAACGCAACGTGGTGATTCGGAAGCAAATTCTGGAGCGGGTCGCGGATACGTACAATCGGGAAAGCGATGCACCGATAGTATCAGATGAGTTTCTCGTCTATCGACTTGGGGAGAACAAGGATAATCGTCTCCGGGATATCGTATCGACCATTCAAGAGGAGCAGGACAAAATTATCCGTGCTGCCAAGAATACAGCGCTGATCATTCAGGGCGTGGCAGGAAGCGGTAAAACAACCGTTGCACTGCACAGGCTTGCTTTTCTGCTGTATCAATATAAGGATCAGGTTTCTGCGGAAAAAATGATCATTTTTGCACCAAACCGGATGTTTTTGGATTACATCTCGGATGTATTGCCTGAGCTCGGGGTAGGTAATATTGCTCAAAGTACATTTCCGGATTGGGCGGCTAATGTACTAGGACTGGAATTGCCGGAACAGGATGCGACGGAGACGATGAACCGCTGGTTCGAAACCCCTGGCGGCATGCCGGTAATTACAGAAGAGACACCGGGGCGTTTCAAGGGTTCCACGGTGCTGATGGGAATCATAGAGTCCAGCATCAAGCTATTGGAAAGCAGCTCTGTACCTGAGGGTGATTTTAGCCCGTGGGAGGGTGCCGTGCTACGCCGTTCTATGATTTTGCGCTGGCATAATGAGGAGTATGCTCCCTATCCTCCAGCCAAGCGCAAGGAACGGGTAATGGCGCGGATTCATCGCTGGATTGAGATGGAACTGAAGAAGAGTCCTTCAGCTGCTGCTATGAAGGATCGCAAGAAAAAAGGCGCGCAGCGAGAGAAGGCTTATAGTGCCAAATGGCCTAAATATGATCCATTAACGATCTATAAGCAAATTTTCCGAGCAGCTAAACTTCCTGAGGATTGGCCGGTTGAACCACCTGAGAAAATTCCGGCAGCTGTACTGAAGGAAACGGCAAAAGAGCTGAAAAAAGGCATCATACGTGAAGAGGATTTACCTCCGTTGCTGTATATCCATTATCTTTTAAACGGCGATGAGGGTGTTACTCGCTTTGACCATGTAGTAATTGATGAGGCACAGGATTTTTCACCTTTCCAAATTGCCGTTCTGGATTTATATGTGCGAGGCCATTCCTTTACGATCCTAGGTGATCTCTCGCAGGGCATACATGCCTATAAAGGCGTACACGCGTGGGAAGAGATGCAGACGTTGTTTACCCCTGAGAACACGGCTTATCACGCGCTGACACGCAGCTATCGTTCTACTATGGAAATTATAGACTTCGCTAATGGAATTCTATCGTCAGGTGTGGAAAGCTCATTACTGGCCGTTCCTGTGTTTCGTAGTGGAGATCCCGTGCGTATGATCGCCTACGGCGAGGATCACGGGGAACTGGTGGCTGATGAGCAAGCTCGCTTGCGGACAATAACCTCTGCACTGAAGTCTCTGTCAGGAAGGGAATACCGTACGGTGGCTGTCCTAACAAGAAATCTTCATGAGGCTGCAGAACTATATGCGGAGCTGGCACAGCATTTTGAAGATATTCATCTGATTGATGGCAGTATGACCCAATATCAGGGTGGGCTATCGGTGCTGCCTGTCTATTTATCAAAAGGTTTGGAGTTCGATGCAGTGATCTTAGCAGATGCCGATCAAGACCATTACGGAGCGACGGCTTGGGACGCGAAGCTGATGTATGTCGGCTGTACACGTGCTCTCCATGAGCTGTGGCTGCTCCATAATGGGGAAGTTCCTTCCTATGTGCAAACGGCGGCTGGAAGCGATTCTGAGGGGGAGTAAGACTGGTGGAGAATGGTTATAACTGTTCTTGGTCTTGTAACTCACCCATAGGTATGGCTTAATAATAAGTGTCCGGCCGGGCAAGAACACTTCTGGAAGGAGGCTGATTGAAATGATTTCAGTATACGAGGTGGTTTCCGTCTAAGACGGAAACCTGCTTAAAGCGAGGAGGCCTTATGGCCTCCTTATTACTAACATAAGAAATACCACACTTATCCATAAGAACGAAATTTATGAAATCGAATGTAGACGCTACCAAAAGGTTTTTATATAATGAAATTACGGATTTTTCCAAATATGAGGAGAAGAAAGGAGGCAGGTGACGTGATTATAACTAAAAACTTAGTTGACCGACGCATAGGGACACACCTGTTGAAGGAGGAAATGCAAGTTGAGTTATGTAAATGGGAAGGATGTGCTCCCCCCTGGCTTGCTCGAAGAGCTTCAGGGATACATCCAAGGTGAACTGCTCTACATCCCAAAGAAGACAGAAGAGCGGGTTCGATGGGGCGAGAACAGCGGTTCGAGGAAAGAAATAGCGAACCGGAACAAGGAAATTTTCAGTTGTCATCGAAGCGGTGATTCCGTAGCTGAACTTCAGAAGAAGTACCATCTATCGGAAGAAAGCATTCGTAAAATCATATCAAAAATGCGGCTGGCAGTAAATTGCTAGCTTGCAATTCAAGCATAAACGCCTCTGGTGTCCTTAGAAGGACGGTAAGCGTTATGCGAGAAATCATAAGGATAAAGTATAGCGTGAAACCTATACTTTCTTATATTTTGAAAAAAGAGCATGGCTCCCGCCTTTCTAAGACGAGATCATGCTCTTTTTATTTTGGCGCAAAATAAGTCTATGCTGATACTATTACCTTGACCCGGCAGGACCTCCTAATCCTTCCCTGTGATATGGTATGATAGAAAGGGATTTACATTGAGCTTTTACAAGAATATAGCAAGGAAGTGGAGTTATGGATTTATTTTCTTTCGGAGAGGACACCGGGGGCGGACGGCTGCTTGCGGACCGGATGAGACCGGAGAATCTTGATGAATATATTGGTCAAGAGCATATCATAGGCCGGGGGAAGCTGCTGCGAAGAGCGATTGAGGCGGATCAAGTTTCTTCGATATTGCTCTATGGTCCCCCGGGATGCGGCAAGACGACACTCGCGCATATTATTTCTCATCACACGCAAGGAGAGTTCGTACGTCTGAATGCGGTGGAAGCTACCGTGAAGGATGTACGGGAGGTTATTGAACGAGCTCAGAACAATCAAACATTGTACGGCACTAAGACGATCCTGTTCCTGGATGAGGTGCATCGATTTAATAGCTCACGCCAGGATGCGCTTTTGCCAGCGGTAGAAAAAGGGACCATCACCTTCATTGGAGCGACTACAGAGAACCCGTTCCATTATGTTAATGGGGCGCTTATGAGCCGCTCTACCTTATTTCAGCTGGAGGCATTAACAAGTGAACACAGTCTGATCGCGATGCGCAGAGCGTTGGCGGACAAAGATAAAGGTCTTGGATTTATGGAGCTTCAGGTCGATGAGGAGGCTTTGTTGCATATTGCAACAATGGCTAATGGAGACATCCGGCGGGCACTAAATGCGCTGGAGCTGGCAGCCCTGACTACCGTGCCGCAAGTTGATGGAAGTGTTCATATCACTTTGGAGGTGGCGGAAGAATCCATTCGGCGCCCTATTGTGAAGGCTGATGAATCGACGCAGTATGATGTGCTATCCGCTTTTCATAAAAGTATTCGCGGTTCCAGCGACGCCGCGTTGTTCTGGTTTCTGTATGCGGTAGAAAAGCTTGGAATGGACCCTATGACTTTTATTCGGCGCCTGATTGCAGCCAGCAGTGAGGATATTGGCTTGGCTAATCCCCAAGCTATGGTTCAAGCGGTGAGTGCGCTGGATGCCTATCGAAACAATGGTTGGCCAGAGGCGAAGCTGAACATTGCCCAAGCTATTCTTTTTGCAGTGGAAAGTCCGAAGTCTAATGCTGTGGTTATGGCTATTTCCAATGCAATGGCAAGTATGGATGAGATCAAATCAGCGGAGGTACCGCTGCATCTGCGTGATACGCACTATAAAGGTGCAACTGCGTTAGGACATGAAGGATATCAATATCCGCACAATTTTCCGGGGCATTATGTGAAGCAAGAGTATTTACCTAAGGAGATTTCTCAGCGTGTTTTTTATCAAGCTACTGAGCAAGGCAATGAGATTAAGATTCGTCATAATCAAAAGCTTCGACGGGAGCAGTAAGCAGCTAGCGACTGTAATACCTTCCAATTTCATGCTGGAAAGCCAAAGATTTTAACTTTCATTCGAACTAAAAAATTCCCAAAAAAAGGCGGCCTAGAGCCGTTTTTTTGTTGCCTACGTTACTTTTAATCACATCGATTGAAAATTTTTTATAGGAAAAGATTGATAATTTACCATAAGTTAATTAAAATGAACTACAAAGTTACGAGATGTTCATTTTTATTTCCGATTGAACTACTGGTAGTATTCTTAATGGTGTTAATTATCATCACATTGGTTATTTCAAAATGTTTCATGAAAATCAACACTATTTATATCAAAATTTACATAATATTTTCATTGTGTTAATTTTGAAATCCTTGTCGTTAGGGTGATGAATATGGGCGAAGAACTACTAGAAATCAAAAATTTGTCGACATCGTTCAGAATTGCAGACGACTATTATGCTGCGGTTGATGATGTTACCCTGTCTGTTCGCAAAAATGAAATTCTGGCTATCGTTGGAGAGTCTGGTTCAGGAAAAAGTGCGCTCGCCTTTTCAATTATGGGGCTGCACACCAGAGCCAAAATTGACGGACAAATCAAATACAAGGGCCAGGACATCGTTACCATGTCTCCTGCTGCACTAAACAAGCTGCGCGGCCAAGAAATGTCTATGATTTTTCAAGATCCTTTATCCGCTTTAAACCCGCTAATGATCATCGGTTCACAGATTGAAGAAGTACTTATCCTACATGATTCCAAGCTTTCTAAGAAACAGCGAAAAGAGAAGGTCATTGATCTTTTGACCAAGGTTGGAATTTCCCGTCCCGAGCATACATATCAGCAGTACCCCCACGAATTATCCGGTGGCATGAGGCAGCGGGTGGTTATCGCCATTGCGATAGCCAATGGGCCCAAGCTTTTGATCGCCGACGAACCTACTACAGCACTAGATGTGACTATCCAATTACAAATCCTTGAACTTATTAAAAAATTAAAAAACGATATGGAAGCAGGCATTATCTTAATCACTCATGACTTAGGGGTTGTAAGCGAAATGGCTGACCGTGTTGCGGTGATGTATGCCGGACAAATCGTCGAAATCGCAGATATTTTTACGTTGACGTCTAATCCGAAACATCCGTATACGAGATCCTTATTGAACTCCATTCCAACGGCAAAAGAAGAGAAATCCAGATTGCATGTGATTCAGGGGATTGTTCCACCACTGCAAAACCTTCCGCGTAAGGGCTGCCGTTTCTCGGCACGGACGCCTTGGATACCTGAATCGGAGCATGAGGAGAACCCACAGCTGCATGAAGTCGCACCCGGACATTTCGTTCGCTGCACCTGTTATAACAATTTCCATTTCCCTGATACTAACGAGGAGGCAATCCACAATGGGACTTCTTGAGGTTAAAAATTTAGCAGTACATTTTCCGATCCACGGCGGTGTTTTTCGAAGGGAAGTTGGCGTAGTTAAGGCTGTCGATAATGTTAATTTTACCATTGAAGCTGGGCAAACCTATGGTCTGGTTGGTGAATCTGGTTCCGGAAAGACGACAACGGGGCGCGCGATTATAGGTCTTAATTCTATTACTAGCGGCAGCGTGATTTTTGAAGGGCAAGATTTGGCTTTGAGGGGTGTTCGTAAGCAAAGAAATGTCCGCAAAGACATTCAAATGATCTTTCAGGATCCGTACTCTTCCTTAAATCCTAAGAAGCGTGTACTCGATATTATTGCAGAACCGTTGCGTAATTTCGAAAAAATGTCTCCAGGGGAAGAAAAACGCCGGGTGCAGGAATTGCTTTTACAGGTAGGCTTAAGTCCTGAGAACATCCTGAAATATCCGCATGAATTTTCTGGCGGCCAGCGGCAGCGGATCGGAATTGCCAGAGCCATTGCACTCAAGCCAAAACTTATTATTGCTGACGAGCCGGTATCTGCGCTCGATGTCTCTGTACAGGCACAGGTGCTGAACTTCATGCAGGACATTCAAAAAGAGCTGAATCTTACTTTTCTATTTATCAGTCATGATCTCGGGATCATCAGGCATATGTGCGATCACATAGGGATTATGTATAAAGGACGACATGTGGAGCAAGGGACTGCTAAAGATATTTTTGACAATCCTCAGCATATTTATACCAAACGACTCATTGCTGCCATTCCTGATATTGATCCGAAACAGAGAGAAAGGCAGACGGAATTTAGAAAATCAGTAAGCAAGGAATATGAACAAGCGCACCGGAATTATTTTGATGAAGAAGGCATGGCTTATCCATTAAAATCAATTTCCGAGACTCATCTGGTAGCCTTGCCTGAGAAAGGTTGAGAATATGTGGAAGATTATCGTTCGTAGAATTCTTATAATGATCCCTCAAGTAGTTCTATTAAGTATTCTTGTTTTTCTTATGGCGAAGGCGATGCCTGGTGACGCACTTTCAGGAATGCTTGATCCGAATATTGATCCGGCGGCCATTGATGCGATGAGAGAAAAGCTCGGTCTAAATGATCCATGGTATATCCAGTACTGGGATTGGATCACTAAAGCGATACAAGGGGATTTCGGCCAGTCCTTCCGTTTCAAAATGCCGGTCTCAGAGCTAATCGGTCAACGCCTGATGAATACCCTTTGGCTGGCCATTGTTACGCTGATTCTTACATACCTTATTGCTATCCCGCTTGGTATTACCAGCGGACGTTATAACGATTCGTGGCTGGATCGCTTGATAACTGGCTATACCTATATTGGATTTGCTGCACCGTTGTTTATTTTTGCACTCTTAATGGTATGGGTTTTCGGGTTTCATTTTCATTGGTTTCCTACCAGCGGCAGTGTCAGTCCCGGGGAAGTTCCAGGTACACTAAGTCACTTCTGGAGTAAATTCTATCATCTGCTTCTGCCTGCGCTATCTATGGCGCTAATTGCAACGGTTGGGACCGTACAATATCTGAGAAATGAGATCATTGATACGAAGCAAAAAGATTTCATTCTCACTGCTAGAGCTAAAGGGGCTTCGGAGTCACGCGTATACAATCGTCATATTTTGAGAAACTCCTTGCTGCCGATCGCTGCATTTTTTGGATATGAGATCACTGGGCTAATCGGTGGTACGGTGTTCGTTGAAACGATCTTCAGCTATCCAGGAATGGGTTTGCTGTTTCTAAGTTCGATAACGATCCGGGATTTCAGCGTGGTAACAGCCCTCGTTCTTCTGTATGGGGTTGCTTCCATCGTCGGTGCGTTGTTATCAGACATTATTTTAAGTATCGTAGATCCTCGTATCCGGATTAAATAAGAAGATGAACACTTTGGGGTGAATGAAATGGCAAAGACGAGCGCAGAGATAGCTCTGCTGCAGGAAACTGATAAAAGTCCATCGGGCTTCAAAATTGTTTGGCGGGAGATGGTGCGGGATAAGCTGGCACTGGTCTCATTGATTTTCCTATTTACGATTATTGCTGCTGTATATGGGATCTCCTTATTTTTAGATCAGAAAGAAATTGTCACGGTTGACTTGTTCGCCCTATATGAGAAGCCTTCGGCTGTGCATTGGCTGGGGACTGATTATGGAGGCCGGGATGTATTCGGTCAATTAATTATAGGAACACGAAATTCCATGTCTATTGCCTTTATGGTTACATTTTTTACGGGAATTATCGGTATTCTGGTAGGTTTAGTCTCAGGTTACTTTGGGGGAACGGTAGATAATGTCGCGATGCGTATTGTGGATTTCTTCATGATTCTACCTTTTCTAATGATTGTTATAGCTTTTGTCAGCGCAGTTCCTAAATACAATACGTTGACCTTCTCTTTTATCATGACAGCATTTCTTTGGATGGGGATTGCCAGGCTCATTCGTTCCAAGACATTGCAAGAGAAGGAATTGGATTATGTTCAGGCATCTAAGACCCTAGGCTCCTCCAATCTAAAAATTATGTTCACGCAAGTTCTGCCGAACTTAAGCTCAATCATTATCGTAACAATGACCTTGAATCTGGCAGCGAATATTGGATTGGAATCAGGCCTATCCTTTCTAGGTTTTGGTTTTCCAGAAAGTACACCCAGTCTGGGTACTCTAGTAAGCTATGCGAGAAATCCGCAGACTCTTGAGTTCAGATGGTGGATCTGGTTACCCGCATCATTGCTGATCCTGGTATTGATGTTGAGTATAAATAATGTGGGTCAAGCGCTTAAACGTGCGACCGACGCAAGACAAAGAAAAGGATAATAAGGGAGGAAATGATTAAATGAGAAAAGCCATTCGTTCAAAAGCTTTACTAGTTTCATTAATGTTTGTAATGTTGTTCGCTCTTGCGGCTTGCGGCTCCAAGAACAACAACGAAGCGGCTGAATCAACAGCAGCTCCTAGCGCCAGCGCACCTGCGGCAACCGCAGAAGCCACGGCCGCGCCTGAGGCAGAAGATGGACTTTATAACATTAAAGATTTCAGTAACGTTAAGACTAACCAAGGTGAAGCTATTGACGGAGGGACAATTACATTTGGACTTGTTTCCGATAGTCCATTTGAAGGCACTTTGAACTGGAACTTCTATTCTGGAGATCCGGATGCTCAAGTTCTGAACTGGTTTGATGAAGGTTTGTTAACTTGGGATAAAGACTATGTTTATACTAATGATGGTGCGGCTACTTATGAAGTTGCAGAAGATGGACGTACCTTTACCTTTACGATTCGCGACAATGTAAACTGGCAGGATGGTAAACCAGTAACCGCTGAAGACTGGTTGTTCGCCCATGAAGTTATTGGTAATCCTGCTTATGATGGTCCTCGTTACGGTTCTGACTTCACTAATATTGAAGGCATGGATGAGTACCATTCCGGTAAGGCCAAGACCATATCCGGGATTAAAGTGCTGGGTGATAAGAAACTGCAAATTACTTATAAGCAATCTACACCTTCCTTGTTAACGGGTAGTGTATGGATTTATCCATTAGCCAAACATATCTTTGGCGGCATGGATGTTGCCAAAATCTCCTCTTCGCCTGAAGTCCGCCAAAAGCCAATTGGCTTCGGAGCTTTTAAAGTTGAGAGTATCGTTCCTGGTGAGTCTGTAGTATTTGTTAAGAATGAAGATTACTGGCGCGGAGCCCCTAAACTGGATAAAGTAATTTTGAAGGTCATCAACCCAACAACAATTGTACAAGAACTGAAATCTGGTGGAGTTGACTTGGTGGATTCCTTCCCTATTGATCAATACCCTGATAATGCAAAGATGTCAAACGTTGAATTCCTGGGTGCGGTTGATCGTGCTTATACGTATATAGGCTTTAAGCTTGGTAAATGGGATGCAACGAAAAAAGAGGTTGTTACCGATCCTAAAGCTAAAATGGCGGATGTGAATCTTCGTAAAGCAATGTGGGCAGCGGTTGACAATGATACTGTTGGTAAAAAGTTCTATAATGGTCTGCGTTGGAATGCGACTACCTTAATTCCACCTTCCCATCCTGAATTCCATGATGCTTCCAATCCAGGTGTAGCTTATGATCCAGAAGCAGCTAAGAAGATCCTGGATGACGCTGGTTACAAACTAAACGGTGAATTTAGAACGAATCCAGATGGCAGCGAGCTGAAGATTAATTTCATTTCGATGACTGGAGGAGACATTGCTGAGCCGTTGGCTCAATATTATGTACAATCCTGGAAAGCGATTGGTCTGAATGTAACTTTGGAAATGGTAGAGTTTAATACCTTCTATGATCGCATAGGTCAAAATGGTGAGGATGATCCTACTGTTGATGTGTACCAAGGCGCTTGGGGTGTAGGGATTGACGTTGACCCATCAGGTCTGTATGGCAAAGATGCAATCTACAACTTCCCACGTTACTCGAGTGCAGAGAACGATCGTTTGCTTGCCGAAGGGATCTCCGAGGCTGCATTTGATGTAGATAAACGTAAAGAAATCTATAAAGAGTGGCAACAATTTATGGTTGACGAGATTCCAGTATTCCCAACACTTTATCGTGCTGTAATCGTGCCGGTTAATAACCGCGTCCTGAATTATTGGGCTGTTGGTGATGGAGTTGGAATCTATTATAACGACATTGCGGTTTCTGCAGATAAAGCTGCGGTAGCTCAGTAAGAGGGTATTAATGAACAGCAGTTCAAGGAGAAATCCTGAGCTGCTGTTTTTTTATTTTTCATTAAATTAACAATAATTCCTATATTTTGTACATTATTTACTGTAAAAATATAGTGTTTTAATGAAAGATATGGTATATTTTGGGTGAGAGCGAAACTTTCGCTTAAATATAGCTCTTAGAGTGAGGTGAGTGGATGATCGCCATGACGGGTACCTGATTCAAGTGAGGGAGGTGTTACGGGACTGAGGTGTAATCTTTCTTGTGGCATTCACTGAAGAGAGGGGCAGTAGAAATGATCAAGAGGTATAGGAAACAAGGACTGGTGTTCAGTTTGTTGTTTACGCTTACATTTTGTTCAAATGCTGCATTTCAACCGGCGATAGCAGAGGCAGCGGCCGGAGACTACAACTATGCGGAGGTTCTACAAAAATCTATTTATTTCTACGAAACCCAGCGGTCTGGTGAATTGCCAGATAACAATCGGGTGGAATGGCGGGGCGATTCCGGTCTTTTGGACGGTGCGGATGTGGGACATGATTTGACTGGTGGTTGGTACGATGCCGGTGATCACGTTAAATTCGGTTTGCCTATGGCTTATTCTACAACGATGCTGGCGTGGTCGGTTTATGAGTACAAGCAAGGATATGAGGGGTCTGGGCAGCTGGAGGAAATTTTAGACAATATTCGCTGGGCAACAGATTATTTTGTAAAAGCTCATACCGCTCCTAACGAGCTGTGGGGACAAGTTGGTAACGGAACAACCGATCATAATTGGTGGGGACCCGCAGAAGTCATGCAGATGCAGAGACCTTCCTACAAAATTGATGCCACTCATCCCGGATCAGATCTTGCCGCAGAAACAGCTGCAGCGTTAGCTTCAGCATCCATTATTTTCAGGGATACGGATGCCGTATATGCGGACAAGCTGCTGCTGCATGCTAAACAGCTTTACAATTTTGCTGACACTTATCGCGGCTCCTATTCCGACAGCATTACCGATGCCAAACAATATTATAATTCTTGGAGCGGTTACGCGGATGAATTGAGCTGGGGGGCTGCCTGGTTGTATTTGGCGACTAACGATCAGCAGTATCTCAATAAGGCTATTGCAGCAAGCGATCAATGGGGAACGAATCAGGCTGGAAACTGGGGGTATCAATGGACACAGTCTTGGGACGACAAGCATTATGGCGCTCAATTACTGTTGGCACGAATCACCGGGCAGACCAAGTTCATTCAATCTACTGAACGGAATATGCAGTATTGGACGACTGGCGTGGGTGGAACAAGTGACCGTGTTGCCTATACTCCTGGCGGACTCGCCCATCTGGATCAATGGGGCGCATTACGTTATGCAGCCAATCAGGCTTTTATGGCCTTCGTTTACTCGGACTGGGTGAGCGATCCGGTGAAGAAAGATACGGCGCGTTCTTTCGCGGAGAGACAAATTACGTATATGCTTGGCGACAATCCACGAAACAGCAGTTATGTTATCGGTTATGGTAATAATTCTCCTCAGCATCCCCATCATCGAACCTCACATGGATCATGGAATGATAGTCAGAGCGTTCCGGTAAATCATCGCCATGTCTTGTACGGAGCGCTAGTTGGAGGCCCGTCCAAAACAGACAGCTACACCGACTCCATTAGCGATTATGTCTCGAATGAAGTTGCAACCGATTACAATGCAGCTTTTACAGGAGCTATTGCAAAAATGGTGCTGCTGCATGGACAAGGGCAACAGCCGCTTGCACAATTTCCACCTGCAGAGACACGTGAAGATGAGATGTTTGTCGAAGCCTCTGTGAATGCTAGTGGCAGCAACTTCGTAGAGATTCGAGCATTGCTGAATAACCGTACGGGCTGGCCGGCACGGGCCAGTAAAGAGATGTCTTTTAACTACTATGTGGATCTTAGTGAAGCGATAGCGGCTGGTTATGGTCCTGAGGATATTACGGTTACAGCGGGAGGCTACAATCAGGGTGGATCGGTGTCTGCACTTCAGCCTTACGATGCAGCTAACCATATCTACTATACTAAGGTTGATTTTACAGGTACTTTGATTTATCCGGGTGGACAATCTGCTCATCGTAAGGAGATTCAATTCCGAATTGCAGCTCCGCTGAACACTAACTTCTGGAATAATGCTAATGATTTTTCATTCCAAGGGGTGGCAGCTCAGGGAGCAACTCCTGTAAAAACAGCGAACATCCCAGTGTTTGATGCAGGTGTGCACATGTATGGAGAACTTCCAGCGGGTGGCGGACAACCTGGAGAACCTCAAGTCCCTGCACGTCCGACTAATGTTCAGGCTGTAGCAGGTAACGGAACGGTCCATTTGACTTGGAATGCGATTAGCGGGGTCAGTGAATATACCGTTAAACGCAGTGAAGTGAGTGGAGGCCCGTATACAGTGCTTGAGAATGTCACGGGAACGGATTACATGGATAGTGGACGGGTGAACGGAACCACTTATTATTATGTGATTACTGCCACGAATAGTGTAGGGGAGAGCTTGCCATCTATACAGGTTAGTGCCAAACCCCAAGAACCAACACAGCCCACAACGGGGAATTTGAAGGTGCAATATCGTACGAATGATACGAATGCCAGTGATGGACAGCTGCGCCCTCAGTTCCGAATTATGAATACAGGAACCGAGTCTGTGGCACTTAGCGGCTTGAAGCTGCGTTATTATTTCACTGTGGATGGGGATAAACCACAACAGTTTCATTGTGATTATGCTGTAGTGGGCAGTGGTAATTTAAGCGGCAGTTTTGTTAAGCTGAATCCCGCCAGTACGGGCGCGGATTATTATCTGGAGATTTCTTTTGGTGCAGGGGCTGGAAGCATAGCGCCTGGTGGAGATAGCGGCGAGATTCAGGCTCGCACCAATAAGACGGACTGGACGGCTTACAATGAAACGGATGATTATTCCTACAGCGCGGTTCAGCAGACATTTGCCGATTGGAATAAGGTTACACTTTATCAAGGTGAAACACTTGTATGGGGCTTAGAACCATAAATATATCCAAGAGAGGGAGCTTGCCTAAGATGATGAAATTGAGCTTAATAAAGAAGCCTGTTTCTGTAATAATGGCCGCAGTCCTGTTTCTCTCACTCATGACCGGTCTATTTAATTTTAGACCTCAGACTGCTCACGCTTCAACTACGGAGCAGACACGTTTTCTGCAATTATATGCGCAGCTAAAAGACCCCGCAAATGGTTATTTCTCTGCCGAAGGAGTACCTTATCATGCGGTAGAGACCTTGATGAGTGAAGCCCCTGATTACGGACATATGACGACCTCAGAAGCTTACAGTTATTGGATGTGGCTTGAGGTACTCTATGGTTATCACACAGGGGACTGGACTAAGCTGGAATCAGCTTGGGACAACATGGAGAAATATATCATTCCTATTAACGAAGGTGATGGCAAGGAAGAACAGCCAACCATGAGTTATTACAATCCGAACAGCCCGGCTACGTATGCAGCGGAGCATGCTCAGCCGGATCAGTATCCAAGTCAGCTAGGTGGCCAGTATACAGCAGGTAAAGATCCGTTAGATGCTGAATTGAAGGCGACGTATGGCAACAACCAGACCTACTTGATGCACTGGCTGGTAGACGTGGACAACTGGTACGGCTTCGGCAACTTGCTGAATCCTACGCATACAGCCGCTTATGTGAATACATTCCAACGGGGTGAACAAGAGTCCGTTTGGGAGGCGGTCCCTCACCCGTCTCAAGATGACAAAACGTTCGGAAAAGCAAACGAAGGCTTCATGAGTCTGTTCACAAAAGAAGCTAACGTGCCTTCCGCTCAATGGCGTTACACGAATGCTACAGATGCCGATGCACGGGCAGTACAAGCAATGTACTGGGCTAAAGAGCTCGGCTACAACAATACAGTGTATTTGAATAAAGCTAAGAAAATGGGCGATTTCCTGCGGTACGGTATGTATGATAAATACTTCCAAAAAGTAGGAAGTGCAGCTACTGACGGCACCCCTGATGCCGGGACTGGCAAAGATTCCAATCAATATCTTCTAGCTTGGTATACCGCATGGGGCGGTGGACTTGGAGCTACAGGAAACTGGGCTTGGAGAATCGGTGCGAGCCATGCCCACCAAGGGTATCAGAATGTCGTGGCTGCCTACGCACTTTCTGATTCGGAAGGGGGTCTGATCCCGTCATCAGCTACAGCTGGGCAGGATTGGGAAAATTCTCTGAAACGTCAATTGGAGTTTTATACTTGGCTGCAGTCCTCTGAAGGGGCGATTGCCGGTGGAGCGACCAATAGTTATCAAGGTGCCTACAAGGCTTATCCAGCTGGAACCAGTACTTTTTATGGCATGGCATATGACGAAGCTCCAGTCTACCACGATCCGCCATCCAATAACTGGTTCGGAATGCAGGCATGGAGTGTGGAACGGGTAGCAGAGCTGTACTATATCCTTGCTTCTAACGGAGACACTACATCTGAAAACTTCCAAATGGCAAAACAAGTTATAGAGAATTGGGTAGATTGGTCTAAAGATTATGCCTTTGCCAACAAACGTCCAGTTACGGATGCTGAAGGTTACTACCTGAACAGCCAAGGAAATCGAATTCTTGGAGGCGCCAATCCACAAGTGGCTACAGTCTCTGCACCAGGAGAATTCTGGATTCCAGGTAATGTGGAATGGACAGGACAACCTAATACGTGGAATGGCTTCAGTGGTTCTACTGCAAACAATAACTTGAAAGCCGTAACTAAGAGTCCAAGCCAAGATACAGGAGTACTGGGCAGCTATATTAAGGCACTTACCTTCTATGCGGCTGGCACCAAAGCTGAACATGGCAGCTACAGTACTCTGGGAGGAGAAGCTCAGGTACTGGCTAAATCTTTGTTAGACACGGCATGGGGTTATAACGATGGAATTGGTATTGCAACTACCGAAAGCCGTGGAGATTATTCTCGTTATTTCACTAAAGAAGTCTATTTCCCAAGCGGCTGGACAGGTACATTCGGCCAAGGAAATACAATCCCTGGTACATCAACAGTGCCTTCCGATCCTGCTAAAGGCGGAAATGGGGTATATGCAAGCTATACCGATATCCGTCCGAATATCGTAAATGACTCTAAGTGGCAATATCTGCTGGACAAATACAATACTTCTTTTAATAAAGTGACTAAAACTTGGGACAATGGAGCCCCTGAATTTACCTACCATCGCTTCTGGTCGCAAGTAGATATGGCAACTGCTTATGCTGAATACGATCGACTGATCAACAGCAGCGTGCCTACTGAGCCAGTAGCTCCTAAAGCACCTTCTAAACCAAGTGCGGTCGCTGGTAACAAAGTTGTAGATCTTAGCTGGAACAACGTAACTGGAGCTACAAGCTATACTGTGAAAAGAGCTGCAACAACTGGCGGCCCTTACAGCGATGTGGCTGTTGTCACTCAAGCTACTTACAGTGATGCTTCCGTGGTTAACGGTACGGATTATTACTATGTAGTTAGTGCCTCCAACGTGGTTGGTGAGAGCCCGAATTCGCCTGAGGTTCACGCCAAGCCTATGGATGTACCGATTCCGGCACAAGGAGATTTGGTGGTGAAGTACCGGACAAGTGACACCAATCCGGGAGATAATCAGTTCCGCCCGCAGCTGCAAATTGTTAACAATGGGGATACGGCTGTAGCGCTTAGCGATGTAAAGCTGCGGTATTATTACACGATTGATGGCGATAAACCTCAACAATTTAATGTTGACTATGCTAACATCGGTGGAAGTAATATACAGGGAACATTCGTGAAGGTAGACCCTGCTAAAACTGGAGCGGACTATTATTTAGAAATCTCCTTCGGTGCAGGTGCAGGCAGTCTTGCACCGGGAGCCAACACGGGTGATATCCAGATCCGGGTCAACAAAACGGACTGGAGCAATTACAACGAGGTTGGAGACTACTCTTATGACCCTACCAAAACATCGTACACGGAATGGAATCATGTGCCGTTGTATTTGAATAGTGCTCTAGCATGGGGACTTGAGCCTTAAAGTCTAAATAAGGGAAGCCCTAGCCATTTGGCTGGGGCTTTTATTGTTATTGGCTAGTTAGCGACTGCATTGTGCCTAATTGTGGCTTCATGTCCATTTTAATTGTATTTCCTACAACTAAAATAAGCTCTAGCCGCGCCAACGTAATTTAATTGCACTTCATACAACTATTCATCAGTATATGGATACTTATTGAGATATAAGCTCAGTTTAACTGTACAATATACAACTAAAATCCAAAAAGAAATAAAAAAGCACGAAATAGCTGTATTAACTACAACTATTTCGTGCTTTGGTACGTTTGTTAGATATTGGGAGTTACTACGACTACTTGTAGATCAAGCTTTTATGGAAGCTTGGTTTACATTCACACTTGTGCTGAAGGAACAACCTTCTCCGCGTATTCTATCGTTCCGCCGCCGAGACATTGCTCGCCGAGATAGAAGACAACGGCTTGACCAGGTGTGATCGCTTTTTGTGGAACATCAAAGGCTACATTTATTGTTCCATCTTCACGCGCTGTAAGGGTCACGCCTTGATCTGGCTGGCGATACCGGAATTTAGCGGTGCATTTCAGCGGCTCTTGCCCAAGCGCTTGCCCGTCAATCCAGTTAACACCGGAAGCAATCAGGCTAGTGGAGTACAGGCTGTGGTGTTTGTCTCCTTGTACTACATAAAGAATGTTGCGGCTAAGGTCTTTCTCGGCTACAAACCACGGTTCGCCGTTGCCAGAGCCACCAATACCAAGCCCTTGGCGTTGGCCTAACGTGTAATACATAAGTCCGTCGTGGCGGCCTTTAATCTCTCCAGTTACTATGTCAACCATATCGCCAGCTTGTGCCGGGAGATATTGGCTGAGGAATTCGCGGAAGTTGCGCTCGCCGATAAAGCAGACGCCTGTGCTATCTTTTTTCTTGGCCGTGTAAAGTCCTGCTTCTTCAGCAATTCTCCGCACTTCAGGTTTCGGCAGATGTCCAATAGGGAACATTGCTTTAGAGAGTTGATGTTGTCCCAGTGCATTCAGGAAATAGGTCTGATCCTTATTGTTGTCTACGCCACGGAGCAGCTTGTACACACCATCTTCTTCAATAACACGTGCGTAATGTCCAGTTGCGACATAATCGGCACCAAGCTGAAGGGCTTTGTTCAAAAATTCTCCAAACTTAATCTCGCGGTTGCACATGACGTCAGGATTTGGCGTCCGGCCGGCCTTATATTCATCGAGAAAATAAGAAAATACCTTATCAAAGTATTCCTTCTCGAAATTAACGGTATAGTAAGGAATATCAATCTGCTCGCATACGCGGCGAACATCCTCTGCATCGCTTTCGGCCGTACATACTCCGAATTCGTCGGTATCGTCCCAGTTCTTCATGAAGATGCCGATGACGTCATAGCCCTGCTGCTTGAGCAGAAGCGCCGTGACGGAGGAATCGACCCCTCCGGACATGCCGACGACGACACGGGTGTCTTGTTTTGCTTTTGTCATCGTAATCACCATTTCTGTACCCAAAATACCGGTCATTCATGGAACACCCGGCTCAAAATGTATTATAACATACCTGTCTACTCTAAACCTCTGAAATAAGAGACTGGAAACAACAAAATGTCCACCTGGGGTGAACATTCTCGTAAAATGTTTCGTTTACCATTTCATTTGTGACTTCGGATATGATAACATAAACTGAGAGTAATTATCGGAATACCTTGATATGACAATCCAAATGACTTGCCGAATCAATAGTATACAATAATCAGACATTAAACTGAAAGAGGTGCCCCTTTGAAAATATCAACTAAAGGTCGTTACGGACTAACAATTATGATGGAGCTTGCACTGAAATTTGGTGAAGGACCAACTTCACTTAAGAGTATCGCTGAGAAAAATGGTCTTTCCGAGCATTATCTGGAGCAACTAATTGCTCCTCTGCGCAATGCAGGGCTTGTAAAAAGTATTCGTGGAGCATATGGCGGTTACATTTTGTCGCGTGAGGCGAATGCTATCACTGCCGGTGATATCATCCGTGTGCTGGAGGGCCCAATCTCTCCTGTAGATTTCACGGAAGAGGACGATGCAGCGAAACGGGATTTATGGTTGCGTATTCGCGACAGCATTGCCGATGTGCTGGATTCCACAACACTTTATGACTTGATTAACTACAAAGAAGAGAGTTTGGCCGATAATTACATGTTTTATATTTAGATCTCCAATGAAAGATAACTCAACAGTATTATGAATCAACGTTTAGGCTCCCATTTGGGAGTCTTTTTTTATCTGTGATTCTATTTGTTCTTACGTTTATTAAGGTGCGCGATCCAGCAGCAAAAGGCTCCGATGAACGCTGCGAGAATCGGTATCCATTGATTAGTAGTTAAGTTAGCACCTCCACAGTACTTATAATTCTTTCGTCATAAAAACACTATAGGGGTCTTCAATGTAATCTGCAAACGGACTACAGTATTCAAAACCATATTGTTCATATAATTTTCTAGCCGCTTCGAACCCTTCAGTGGATCCGGTTTCCAAGCTCAGACGCCGATAGCCTTGTTGTTTAGCTTCTTTAATGATATGGGCAAGCATTTTAGATGCAATGCCCTTCCTAAGATGCTTGGTAGAAGTACGCATGGATTTGATTTCACCATGATGGCTACCCAGGTCTTTAAGAGCACCACAACCTAAGAGTTCGCCCTGCTCCCAGGCACTCCAAAAGGTGATTTCAGGTGTTTTTAATTTATCTAAATTCAATGCATGCACACTCTCTGGTGGAGATTGCTCAAACATGCTCTGAAGATGTTCACTGATCAATGCTATGATTTCGGTTCCGGTTAAGTTATCGATTCTAATCTCCATATTATTCACTCCCATTGATAAGATTATGGTTTGTTGTATATATCAGGTTTCTTTAGCGGAGTTCGCTGTTGTAAGTTGTAGCAATCGGTCCAAGGCTTTCTGTGTAAGGGGCATAAAGTAATTAAGAATTAAGCCGCCTAAACAAATGGTAAGTAGAGTGCCAATCCCAATGGGCCCATTGAAAATAATAGCGGCAAATAAGAAAACAAGATAAATGATTGTTCTAGTAAATAGTATACTAAGCTTAGTTATCGTTTGCAGTACTAATGTTAGCCGGTCCACTGGAATCGGTGCGAAATTTGCGTATAAATAAATGGATGTACCTAATCCAATTGCGATTAAGCCTAAACCATAAAAAGCAATTTTACTGATCCACAGATTAGGCTCGATCAGATGGTTAAACAAAAAAAGCCACATATCGATACCTATGCCTGCTATGAATGCAGTTACCAGCCCTAATAATTCCGGTCTTTGCTTGGATAAACATGAATTACATCCAATCAACAGGCATGCGATCAGCACTTCCCAACTGCCTACTGTAAGACCGACATTTTTGGATAGCCCGACTAAAAGTGCATCAAAAGGAGAAGCTCCAAGGTCAGAGATTATTGTTAGTGAAACGCCTAGGGTTAAGATGAAAATTCCGCAAGTGAAAATGGAAAACGTAGTTACACTAACCTTCTTCATTCTTTTGAAGCAGAAAGATCTTTAGTCATTAAAAGATGAGGGATGCCATCCTCCATAAATTCAGTAGATGAAGCCCGATAACCAAGTTTCTTATAGAAGCCCTCTGCCTGAGTTTGCCCGTGCAATTTAGCCTTTTGATATCCCTTTTCAACCACGATCTCTTCCAACGCGGAAATAATTTTTTTCCCAATTCCAAATTTACGGTAAGGTTCTAGGATGCAAATACGCTCTAACTTACCCATACCATCAAGAACGCGGATCCTTCCTGTGGCAACTGGTTGCCCATCATAATAGGCCAGGACATGTTCACATTCTCCATTCAGTGTATCGAATTCATCAAATTCATCATTAAGGGGTACGCCTTGTTCCTCAACAAATACTTTTTTTCTGATTGAAAATGCAGCTTCAAGTTCCTCGATTAGTGTAATTCTTTTAAGATTCATTCTTGCTTACTCCATTCTGTATTTGTTTTTTTTAGGAAAAACGTCATAATGAATTAACGACAATTATTAGTATATATATAATCAATATTGTTGTAAATACAACATTATTGGAACTGGCAGGTGATTGAATGAAGGAGATCCTTCGTGAAGTTGGAATGATAGCGAGGGCATTAGATTCCATAAGTAATATAGAGTTCAAGGAATTAGAGCTTACAAAGGGGCAGTATTTATATCTGGTCCGGATATATGAGAATCCGGGCATTATTCAAGAAAAGCTGTCGGAAATGATAAAGGTGGACCGAACAACAGCAGCGCGTGCGATTCAGAAGCTTGAAATCCAAGGTTTTATTGAAAAGAAAGACGATGAAACAAACAAAAAAATAAAAAGGTTATTCACAACTGAAAAAGGTAAACAAGCCTACTCTTTTCTGAAGAGAGAAGGGGACCATACCGACTTGGTTGCATTAGCAGGATTATCTGAAAAAGAAACGGAAGTCTTGTTTCAACTTTTGCAAAGAGTTAGGAAAAATGTTGAGGTTGAGTGGGAATACGTAAAGAAGGGAAATAAAAGAGAGTACTAAAATCAGCAATTGTTATTGAACTAACCCAACACGATCGCATAAAAAAATGCCTTGCTAGTGATATACTGGCAGGGCATTTTAATGAAAACGGAGCCGTGGAAATTGTGCGAGCGGAGAATAAAAAAAGAACACCCTAAAGTGTTCATTAAGGTTAATTAATGTTAATTATTGCTCTGCAGGTGTATTTCCCATTGCAATAGAAATTCTGTTCCAACTGTTGATTTGATTAATAATCAGCACAAGATCAACATATTGTTTCTCATCGTAATGTTCACGTACTTGTTTATATAGCTCATCCGGAACTCTTTTGGAAGGGATCAGCGTAATATGCTCAGCTAGTTCGAGAGCAACCTTCTCTTCAGATGTATAAAAAGTACATTCCTCCCAAACATTTAAACAATAAATTCGTTGTTCGGTTTCACCCATTTTACGAGCTTCAGATGTATGCATATCTATGCAGAAAGCACATCCGTTAATTTGAGAAACTCTGATTTTGATAAGTTCTCTTGTAGTCCGATTAATTGTAGATTTTTTGGTGTACATCTCCATATCCATCATGATTTTCATACCCTCAGGTGCAACTTCATTGTAGGCAACTCTTTGACTCATTAGGCAAGACTCCTTAGGCTTTAGTTTAGGAATAGTATAACTTTATTTTAACACTATTATTCTTTATATGCGAACGTTTGTACTTGTTTATTTGCTTGTGAGAAGGCAGAAATCACCCGATGACCTCTGCATTGGTTATTCCACGAGTTTCCCCGTCCTCTTGCCTCACAACTATCGGCTTCCTGGTGAATAAGTTGATAGAAACCAAGAGGAGGAGTGAGGAAATGCCTTATACAACAGGCCTTATTACAAATACAAGAGCCACAGGTACTGCAGCAAGTAATGTAGTAGTCAGTGTTCGTAACACAAGTAATGCGAGTGCAATGATGATCGTTGAAGTTTTTGGTGTTCCATATTCGATGCCAGCTCTTACCCCGATTTATGTCACAGGGTATTACGTTCCTGCTAAGAGTTCTGATATTAGAGAGTTTTTCATTGGCGGCAATTTGGCTTATGAGGTACAAATTAGTAGTCCTTTTCCTTTGGCAGAAGTAGTTACCTCCGTGTATGGGCTGGACGAGTTCGGAAATCTAGTTACTGATCAGCGAGTGCTTCAATCTGAATTGACGCAGATTACCGCATTATCTATCCCTATATAATAGTAACGTTTAGACCATTAAGCAGCAGTCGCTGAAAGAAATAGGGCGATTGCTGCTTTTTTAGGCGCAATAAAGTATTTTAGGGCATTCACACAATCATATGAGAGGAATCAAAATATACTGATTTTATACTCCAATGTAGAGAGAGGTAAAAATCATGGCGGATGTAGGGGTAGTTATGCCTGTGTATACCCAAAAGCCGGAGTTTCTGCGGCAAGCTCTGCAGTCTGTTCTGCACCAATCTTTTACCAATTTTCGGCTGGTTGTTGTGATCGATGGAGCACCAGATATGGAACCGCTCGTGAGATCCATTATAGTCGAAGATCCGAGGGTAACGGTTATCTCTTACGCACAGAACAGGGGTATAGCACATGCACTGAATACTGGCTTTGATCTTTTGTTTAGTGAGCCCAGTATTCAATATTTGAGTTGGGTTTCCAGCGACAATGTTTATGAACCCCGTTTCCTAGAAATCCTTCGTGGGGCGCTAGTTAGAGGTCCTCAGGAGTTAGGCATCGTGTACAGTTCTTTTCAAAGCATCGATAACGAGGGAAAGTTTCTTCACAACGAACATCAATTGGCTACGCAGCGTAATTATCAGTCACAGCCCAAAGAGAGATTGCTGGATTATTCACTCATTGGCGTATCTTTTATGTACAAAACACAGATTGCGAAGCTTGTTGGAGCTTATGGAATGGAACCGGTGGAGGATTATGATTACTGGCTGAGACTGGCTGAACATTGTGAGATTCGTTTTATACCGGTGGAACTGGTGAATTATCGTGTGGATTCTACCTTTAGTGTATCTGCCCAGTTACATTCGGTTGAAAATCATCGTAGATGGAGATATGCCTATCATTTGACCCGCCATCAGGCGCGGTTTCGCAGAGGGATTCCGGCGATGATTACCGTTTTATATCCTGTAGTGAATGCTTGTGCGGATGAAATAACGAGGATAGAGAATCTGTACGAACAAACGTATAGCAATTATGAATGCCGGGTGTTGGATTTATCAACTACACGTCAGCCATCAGCTCTATTGGAAACCATACCTCATCCTGCGACAGCGTTCGCTTGGCTGCCTGGAGCTGTGGAGTCACACGCGATTTGCAGTGCTATTGAGCAGCTATCCACCCCATTTACGATAGTTTTAGGTCCAAAGGTTTTTATAGGAGCGCTCGATATTGAGTACATGCTGGAAGCTTTGATTACTACGGGTGGGGATACGATCTCCAATTACTATACGGATGATCATAGCCTGATTGGATTTCGGCACAGACATGTCCCCTCAACTAAAGACCACTATTATAATGAGCTGTTTCGCAGCGCAGATTTGTATAATTTGTTGAAGACCTCTTTTACCTAAAATAATTTGCGAATGAGTGATCATGATGAAGATTTTGTTCACTTTTTATAACCCGAGTGGTGGTATGCAAACTCTGAACCGAGTTCGCTGCCAAGCTTTATATGCTCGCGGTGTAGAGTGCCATTTACTGTATACACACCATGGAAAAGGACAGCAGAATATCCGTAACATTCAAACACATATTACCAATAGTGATGACGAGATCAAGGCAATGCTTGCTCGGGAAGCTTTTGATTTAATTGTAGTGTGTACGGATATTAACTTAGCAGAGCGGATTCGAGGGTTTGGTTATAAAGGACCGCTTGTTTTTGAAGTGCAAGGTTTAGGTACATTAGATGAAGCTGAGCAGGTCGTTAATAATTTTACAGAGCGTATTTACAAGCTCACTGATGCACTACTGTATCCGGAAACAACCCATTTGCAGGCGCTTTTCAAAGGCGGATTTCCAACCATTCCACAATATTGTTTTGATGATCCGATCGATTGCGATCAGTTTGGATATACCAATTATCCCGCGAAAAGTTTCCCTATTCTCGGTTGGGTAGGACGCATTCAAACGAATAAGAATTGGCGGGAATTTCTGCAAATCGGGCAAAGGCTGCTGGCGATCCATCCCGAGCTTTATTTATGGATTTTTCAGGATGATACGTTGTTTGATCCAGAGCAAAAAGAAAGCTTTAATCAATTTGTAGCTGAGACGGGGATTTCTTCACGGCTAATTTCGTATTCCAATATCCCACATGAGCAAATGGCAGATTATATGAGCATTATTGGTGATTCGGGAGGATTGCTTCTTTCGACCTCGATTTTGGAAGGATTTGGATACGCGGTTGCTGAGGCGATGTTGTGCCGTTGTCCTGTACTTACTACAGATTCAGACGGCGTTCGAAGACTCGTCATTAACAATCACACTGGAAAAATATACACTAGAGGGCAGCTGGATGAAGCTGTGAATGCTGCTCTATCCTTGATGGATGATCCGGCACTGCGGGCCAGAATCAGGATGAATGGGGAATGGCATATCCGGACTAACCTGTCCTCCGAGCTGTATGCGGACAGATTTCTGCAGATGTATCATCAATTGATGAGACGCAGAATTCATATTGAGCGACGCTGGTCTTAACTCTGCGGTTAATCCGCAGGGTTAAGATGTTTTTTCATGGATTAACAACGAGGTCAGAATTAGTGTCAAAAACAGGGTGACAATCATTCCTACCATTTTGAATAATATTGTTTTCTATATCTCATTGATTAATTCCTTCGAATTATTCCGGACATTTCCCACAGCAGTGGAAACCGGATAGGCTCTCATTTGATGTTGATCATAGGGTTTAAGAAGCTTTATTAACGAAGTTGCGTCCTGATTGTTCCGGCTTAGCCATTCAGGCTCATCCTCAGGCTTCAAAATAACTGGCATACGGTTATGGATTTCAGCCATAAGTTCATTTGGGGTAGTCGTTATAATCGTGCAGGTACTTAATTTATTACCATCAGGGTCCATCCAAATATCATATAATCCGGCCATTGAAAAAATACCCCCATCGCGCATCACGATTCGCATGGGCTGTTTACTGCTGCCCTGTGCCTTCCATTCATAGAAACCATCAGAAGGGATGATGCAGCGGCGGGAGCTTACTAATCGCTTGAAAGAAGGCTTCTCAAGGAGTGACTCTGCCCGGGCATTGATCATTTTACTGCCGATTTTGTCATCTTTGGCCCATGAAGGAACCAGACCCCAGCGCAGTTCCCCAAGTTTATTGCTGGACCCGGTGTTAATGACTGCCGGAATTTGCTGCATGGGTGCTGCGTTATATGTTGGAGCATAGTGGATAATGGTAGAATCATTAGCAAAATATCTGACCATCAGCTCTTCCATGGTGACGGTTATCGTATATCGTCCGCACATTTTATACACTTCCCATTCGGTCGTTTTTGAGGCTAGATTTGTTTACAGCTTGTAATCAGCATGTTATGCTCGAAATATTTCTTGCAGGAACGGTTGTTGAGGGTTGTATCTTATTATAAACGAAGCACAATGAATGAAGAAAGCGGTGCATATAGGTGATTTTGGTAAGCTCTTGTTTAGCTGGCATGAAGGTAAGATATAATGGTACGGATTGTTTGGATGAGAAAATTCAGAAGCTTTTGAATGAGAATCAAGCTATTGCTGTGTGTCCGGAATTATTAGGGGGATTCTCTACGCCTAGAGAGCCAGCTGAAATTGTTGGCGGGGACGGTGAGGATGTGCTTGCAGGAACGGCAAAAGTAGTAGACCGGTCGGGCATAGATGTAACAGAACTATATTTAAAAGGGGCTTATATTACGCTTGAAAAAGCTCAAGAAGTTTCAGCCACGATGGTAGTCCTCAAGGAAAACAGTCCTTCTTGCGGCAGCACCATGATTTATAACGGAGAGTTCAAAGGGAAGAAGATCGCTGGCAACGGCGTGACTGCGGCTTTACTTAGAAAAAACGGCATAGAAGTTACCTCTGAAGAGAATTGGCTGTCATTATCCTAGCCTATGTAGGGAATTGATTACAATATTGTGTTCTTTAGTTTGTGGAAAACTAACTTCTCGCGCGGTATAATTTAATAGTTCTTAAAAACGAACTATTGTCCTATACCCTAGAAGTGGAGAAATGAATGATGAAAACCATCTATTTGGACCACGCCGCATCAACTCCGGTTCATCCCGAGGTGGCCAAGGTCATGCTGAATATAATGACAGAACAATATGGAAATGCGTCCAGTGTACATCAGTTCGGACGTTCAGCCAAGAAAATATTAAATGGGGCGCGCGATACTATCGCCGCCTTTTTAGGCTGCTCGCCGGAAGAGTGGGTGTTCACTGGAGGCGGAACCGAAAGCGACAATCTAGCCCTCTATGGAGCTGTCGCTGCTGTTGCCCAGAAAGGCAATCATATTATCACCTCTGCGATAGAGCATCATGCAGTGCTACATACCTGCGAAGAGCTGGAGAAGGAAGGCTATAAGGTTACTTATCTTCCTGTCGATTCTACAGGCCGAGTATCCGTTGCAGACGTAGAAGCAGCGGTGCAGGAAGACACGGTGCTAATCAGTATAATGTATGCCAACAATGAGGTAGGAACGGTTCAGCCGATTCAGGAAATTAGCCAGCTTGCCAGAGAGCGGGGAATTCTGTTCCATGTTGATGCTGTACAAGCTCTTGGTGCCTTACCGATCACACTGCGGGAGCTTCCGGTAGATTACATGAGCTTTACAGCTCACAAAATCAATGGACCCGGGGGGATCGGTGGCCTTTATGTGCGGAGTGGAGTACCGCTGCATCCAAGACTCCACGGTGGCCTTCAGGAACGCGGCAGACGAGCCGGAACAGAAAATCTAGCAGGTACTGCTGGATTTGCCAAGGCTGTTGAAATAGCAGTTACAGGTCTATCAGAACGTCGACAAAAAGTGCAGCTCCTGCGCAATAGACTACTTGAAGAGCTGGATGCGCTGATTGGCCGGGAAAGTTATTCGATTAACGGGAATACCGAGCATTTTTTGCCAAGTATACTGAATTTGAGCTTCCCGGGAGCTAGAACAGATGTTATGCTGATGAACCTGGATATGGACGGGATTGCGGCAGCAAGCGGTTCAGCCTGCACGTCAGGATCACTGGAAATATCCCATGTTCTGAGAGCAATGGAGCTTCCAGAAAATATTTTAGGGTCCGCGATTCGATTTAGCATGGGTTTGGGTAATACTACTGAAGAAATTGAGTACGTTGCTCGAAAAGTTGAAACCATTCTGAATCGGCTGCGTATCAGAGACTAGTTACTTCTAGGCTATGATAGGTATCCTGATCATTCGGGCTTTCACTTTTTGAGAACTCGTAATTACACTCAAAGTGAGGAGACCGAGCAGCCATGAAACTTCAAGATCTGATCGGCTTGGCTGTATATGAAGTTGAAGAGGGTAACGCAATCGGCAAAATTGTCGATATTTTGCTCGATTCAAACTGGAATATTACGGGTATAGAACTGGAAAGCAAATCTTTTTTTGGTGGCCATGTGAAATTTGTGGCATGGGAAGATATTGTGGCCTACGGCGAGGATGCTGTCATGATTCGTAGTAAAGAGTCGATTGATAAGATAGACGCCGATCATATACCTTGTACTTTTCTACTTGGAAAGAACAAACTTAAGGATTTAAAAGTGCTAACTACAACTGGAACTATACTCGGACGAATATCTGATGTTTATTTTGACCAAAAGTTGGGAAACACAATAGGAGCGCTGGAAATTAGTGACGGGCTTGTCACTGATTTGATCGAAGGCCGCAAATGGCTGCCTTGTTCTGACGAGATGTCCATTGGTGAGAATGCATTAATGGTTCCTGCGATGAGCGAAGAACGGCTACAAAAAGCCATTAATATTGTTAACGGATAGGTGGAATGTATTATATGAAGTGTCCAAACTGCAACTCCAAAGATATCGGAAAGATCGGTTCCCACCAGTTTTATTGCTGGGGCTGTTTCATCGAATTGACGGTAAATGGCGAAAAAATGTCGGTTTATCAAGTTGAAGAAGACGGCACACTAAGCTCACTAGACGACCTGTTCTCCGGGGATGATATGACTCAGGATTTCCCGCAAATTCATGCGTCTTCTTAACTATGAATCTTGCTATGTAAGCAAGACTGCTCTATGTACTTAAGCGTCAATTTCCTTTCAGCTGAAATCAGTTGCAAGGTTATTGACGCTTTTTTGTGTGTTTGATGGTTATTTTGCTGCGGCCATACATATACTTATTTACGAAGCTAGTCCAGGCTCTACCGCAGGAGGGTACTCTCATGGAACAATGGTCCCAAAGTAAATGGTTCCGCTGGATGATCGGAGTGCTGCTATCCCTGATCATTTTGTATTTTGTTTGGTTGCTTCGTCCGATGCTGCAGGGGATTTTTGTATTCTTAAAGGCAATCCTCGCTCCATTTCTGGCAGCTATGATTATTTCCTATGTGCTGAATCCCGTGGTTAGTATGCTGGCCGGACGGAAGATGCCGCGTAGCGTAGCTGTTCTACTTATATATGCAGTGTTTCTAACGGCGATTACTGTGATCGCCATCAACCTAATCCCGATGTTTATTGAGCAGCTTGAAGAGTTAAATGAACATCTCCCTGAGATCACACTGCAAGCCCAGGGGCTGATGAGCCATATGAATACAAGACTAATACCGCCTGGGGTTGAAATGGGGATGAACAACTGGTTTTTTCAACTGGAGAATCGTCTGGCCGAAGGGATTTCTCATTTTCTCGATAACATAGGGACCACGATTAACTTGCTGTTCAATGCTTTTATCGTGCCGTTTCTGGTGTTCTATATCCTGAAGGATTTTGACGTATTTGAACGGACGGTGGTCTCTTGTCTGCCCCGCGCACGCCGCAAGTCAATTGTTACTTTGTTAAAAGATATTGATGCCGCGCTCGGCAATTACATTCGCGGACAATTTCTGGTCTGCATCATTATAGGTGTGCTCGCCTACATCGGCTATGCCATCGTCGGAATGCCTTATGCCTTACTGTTCGCCAGTGTGGTGGCAGTGTTTAATATTGTTCCGTATATGGGTCCATTTCTAGGGGCTGCACCTGCCATTGTGATGGCTTCGACCGTCTCTTTTCGACTAGTTCTACTGGTTGCTGTGGTAAACACTTTATGCCAAATTGTGGAGAGCAATATTATTTCTCCACAGGTAGTAGGCAGGACGCTACATTTGCATCCGCTGCTTATTATCTTTGCATTGCTGGTAGGTGGTGAACTGGCAGGGATGATTGGACTGATCCTTGCTGTACCGTTCTTTGCAGCTGCAAAAGTCGTTATTCAACACTTTATGGCGTTTTTAATCAAACGAAAGCCTGTATAAAGGGATAATCATTGACTATTGATAACAGTTTTGTATATAATGTTGGGGAATATTACTGATGACTCAGTATATAGTTGTTCGATGATGAGGAGTATTAATTCTATACCGTTATTGCAGAGAGCCGGCACTAAGGTGCGAGCCGGTTAACGGAACAGAGTGAACTCACCTCGGAGTAACGGTGCAAGTTTACAGGATATCCATAAGAGATAATGGATGTCATGAATGAACCGCCGTCGCCTCACCCCCGCTAAAGGGTGCAAAGTGAGTGGCAGAATAAAGTATATTCAGCTGCTAACTAGGGTGGTACCACGGGAATTATAACCTCTCGTCCCTAGCGATAATACGCTAGGGATGGGAGGTTTTTTTGTAAATATAAGAGAGTATACGTTTCACGCAATACTTCATGTCTTATATTTCCCGCATAAACGCTTACCGTCCTTATAAGGACACCGAGGGCGTATATGCTTGGTTAAGAAATAAGAAATAAGAAATCTAAGAAGTAACACTCCAAGGAGGAGCAGACAATGAGCGACAATCAAACAAATAGCATACCGGCTACTGGTTACCGGGCGCAGGCTATTGAGCCGAAATGGCAAAAATTCTGGGATGAGAACAAAAGCTTTAAGACAGGAGAAGATCCTGAAAAACCCAATTTTTATGCACTGGATATGTTTCCGTATCCTTCAGGTGCAGGACTGCATGTAGGTCATCCAGAGGGTTACACAGCGACGGATATCGTTTCTCGCTACAAACGGATGCGCGGTTTCAACGTATTGCATCCGATGGGCTGGGATGCTTTTGGACTTCCGGCAGAGCAGTATGCGATGGATACCGGCCAGCATCCACGTGATTTTACCGATAAGAACATCGATAATTTCCGCCGTCAGATCAAATCGCTGGGTTTCTCCTACGATTGGGACCGCGAGATCAGCACGACAGATCCGGATTATTATAAATGGACACAATGGATTTTTATCCAGTTGTATAACAAAGGCCTGGCTTATGTAGCAGAAGTACCTGTTAACTGGTGTGAGGCACTGGGTACGGTACTTGCCAACGAAGAGGTTATCGATGGTAAAAGTGAGCGCGGAGGTCACCCGGTCGTGCGCAAACCGATGCGTCAATGGATTCTGAGAATTACAGAATACGCTGAGCGTTTGCTGGAGGATCTGGAAGAGCTGGATTGGTCCGAAAGCATCAAGGATATGCAGCGCAACTGGATCGGGAAATCAACAGGTGCAGAAGTGAACTTTAACATTGAAGGTCATGAAGCTAATCTGACCGTGTTTACTACACGTCCAGATACACTGTTCGGAGCAAGTTACTGCGTATTGGCACCAGAGCATGAGCTTGTTGATGTGATTACAACTGAAGCACAGCGTGCTGCTGTGGCAGAATATCGTGAAAAAGCTTCTCGTAAGAGCGATCTGGAGCGTACGGATTTGGCGAAAGAGAAGAGCGGTGTCTTCACAGGCGCATATGCAATTAATCCTGTGAATGGTGCGAAGGCGCCAATCTGGATTGCAGATTATGTGCTTGCTGGTTACGGAACGGGAGCAATTATGGCAGTTCCGGGTCACGATACTCGCGACTGGGAATTTGCTAAACAATTCGGCCTGAATATCGTGGAAGTCGTTCAAGGCGGCAACGTTGAAGAAGAGGCTTATTCCGGAGATGGCCCGCATGTCAATTCTGATTTCCTGAATGGACTCAAGAATGAAGAAGCGATTGCGAAGATGATTGCTTGGTTGGAAGAGAAGGGCGTAGGGAAAGGCAAAGTAACCTATCGTCTGCGTGACTGGCTGTTCAGCCGTCAACGCTACTGGGGAGAGCCCATTCCAATTCTACATTTGGAAGACGGCACAATGAAGACTGTTCCGGTTGATCAGCTGCCGCTGGTACTGCCAGATGTAGAGGCAATCAAACCTTCGGGTACAGGGGAATCTCCACTTGCGAATGTAACAGAGTGGGTGGAGACTATCGATCCTGAGACGGGCATGAAGGCTCGCCGCGAGACGAACACCATGCCGCAATGGGCGGGCAGCTGCTGGTATTACCTGCGTTATATTGATCCGAAAAACGATCAAGAGCTTTGCTCCCCTGAGAAGCAAAAAGCATGGCTTCCAGTAGATCTGTACATTGGTGGAGCGGAGCATGCCGTGCTTCACTTGCTCTATGCACGTTTCTGGCACAAGGTGCTTTATGATCTCGGCGTAGTTGAAACAAAAGAACCTTTCCATAAGCTGGTTAACCAAGGTATGATTCTTGGAAATAATAATGAAAAAATGAGTAAATCACGCGGAAATGTCATCAACCCTGATGAGATTGTAGAAGCTTTTGGTGCAGATACGCTGCGTGTTTATGAAATGTTTATGGGCCCTCTGGAAGCAACCAAACCTTGGAATGAAAAGGGTGTAGAAGGAGTTCACCGCTTCTTGTCCCGTGTATGGCGCCTGTTCGTGAGTGAAGAGGGTAAGCTGAGCACTAAAATCACAGCAGACGGTGGCACTGACGAGTTCAAACGCACTTGGCACAAGACCATTAAGAAGGTCACTGATGATTTCGAGCATCTGCGTTTCAATACCTCAATTAGCCAGTTGATGATTTTTATTAACGATGCTTATAAGCAAGAAACTTTGTCCCAGGAAGCTGCTGAACACTTCGTACAAATGTTGTCACCACTGGCGCCTCACATCGCTGAAGAGCTGTGGCAGCTGCTCGGTCACGAAGGAAGTATCAGCTACGTGGCTTGGCCAACATATGATGAAGCATGGACGGTGGATGCTGAGGTTGAAATCGTTATTCAGGTAAATGGTAAAATCGTACAACGTGCATTGATCCCGCAGGATATGGGTCAAGAAGAGATGCAAGCTCATGCGTTGTCACTCCCGAATGTGAGTGCAGCAGTAGAAGGTAAAACCGTACGCAAGATCATTGCGGTTCCTGGCAAGCTTGTAAATATCGTAGTGGGTTAAGCGAAGAACGCAATATTGCCCGCAGCAACGGAGAACTCCGTGCTGCGGGTTTTATTGTTTTCTAACGGTCTACGGGACTTTGAGTAATACCGTCATGCCCAAATAGCGCATCCAGCTTAGTGACATCTTCATCGTATTTATCATGCGTAGTCATGATGAGACGTTCGAATACGCCCTCAAGGCTAATGCGAAGATGGTTCAGTGCCTCTGCGGTAATCCCACCACGGACAGCGACACGTTCTTGGAGCTCTTGCGGGGTGAATTCTCCTTCTGTTAGCAGCTTACCTGTTCCAAGCAGCATTTCACCTGCAAGCCGGCTGATTAACGTCTCTTCAATCCCGGTAACCTCCACCGCAGCTTCAATCCAGCGTTCAATGAAATAGCTCAAGAACGCAGGTCCGCAGCTGGAGAAATCAGAAGCGATTCGGGTATGGGCCTCTTGAATTTCCAAAGGAACACCTATGAAAGACAACAGCTGCAGCAGCACAAGCCTGTCTTCTTTATTAAGCCTGCTGCCAAATATGCACAGTGATGTCCCGCTTTTGACACAGTGTGTAATGCTGGGGATAATCTTGGCTATTTTGGACGGCAAAGCGGATTCCAGATGTTGCAATTGAACGGGACTTGTAATGGATACGACGATTTGATCGCTGCGGAGATAAGGGCCGATCTCATCTGTTAAGGTTTTGAATTCCAGCGGTTTTACACATAAAAAAACAATGTCACTTCCAGTCGCTGTTTCACTATTGCTTCCGCATAAGTTTATGCCGGGATGACGATCTTCCAGCTCCAGCAGTTTATTCAGACTGCGGTTGCTGGCGAGTACATCGCACGGATTCAGGGCTCCGGAAGAAAGAAAGGCGTCAATCAGCAGGCTGCCCATGCTGCCTGTTCCGATAAATCCAACTTTCACCTGTGGTTCCTCCTTTCTAGCGTTGCTTATTTACTAACTGACATGAATGCTCTTCGTTATATGTATGCAGGATAGACTTGGACAGATGACAGGTTTTGTATGAATTATTAAAGGAGTTTCCAGCCGCAGGAATGTATGAAGATTCACAAAAAGGCATAAGAAGAATTTTTGTGAGGAGGAAAGTAATATGAATAAAGGAAGTATCGTACTCGGAGTGGCTGCTGCTGTAATAGGAAGTGGGCTTTTATGGGCGGCAGGGAGTAAAGGCGATTCCGGGATTGCCGGGTGGGAGACTTTGAATGTTGGTATGGAGCAAGCAGTTGGAATCGCTGAGTCTGGTGACGCTCCAGCTGCTGGTGGCAGTGAGGGAGGTCATCAGACGAAGGGAAATAAGCTGCATTTAGAGAAAGATGCAGGGCAGGGTGAAGCTGCTGGGAATGCTAAAGACGGTGAGAAGGTTAAGGTGGCTGCGCAAGCAGAACAAGCTGACCAAACTTCGGCAGCTGAAAAAGCTTCGACAGCTGCTGCGGGGGAGAGAGCAGAAGGAGCGGACCAAATGCCAATGGCAGAAGGCCAAACACCAGCAGGGGCAGAAGTTCAACCGCCAAACATTGCAGGGAAGCAAACGCCGGCAGGGGACAAAGTTGTTGCGGCTAAGGAGGTGACTGAGCTTTCCGCATCAGCAGCTTCACAGGAAGGTAAAATAAATGTGAATACTGCGGGTGTTAAGGAGCTGATGGATCTTCCGGGCATCGGAGAAAAGAAGGCTCAGGCAATTATGGATTACCGCAACCGTGAGGGTACTTTTCGCAGCCTGTCTGATCTGGGGAAGGTAAAGGGGATAGGACCTAAAATGCTGGAGAAGTTAAAAGCTTTAGTAATATTTTGAAGATAAATAAGAAATGAAGATCGTTGGAAGTACCACAACCGTTGTCCTAGTGAAAACTTGCGGGGATGTGCTACAATAGTTAACAACTATTTAGAAGGATATGGAGATTGATTATGACTACTGCCTATCGTAAAGACTGGGATACTTATTTCATGGACATTGCCTGTATGGTCTCAACTCGTTCACGCTGCTCACGACGACATGTAGGTGCTGTACTGGTGCAAGGCAAGAAGCTGCTTGGTACCGCGTACAACGGGGCGCCAATGGGCGTACCAGATTGCTCAGAGGCAGGTTGTATGCTCTCGGAGCAATATGAGATGGAGATCGTGGATGGCGTAGAGACTATGGTAAAGAAACAGCGCTGCATTCGCACGATTCATGCCGAACAGAATCTTTTGCTATTCACAGACCGGATTGACCGGGAAGGCAGTACCGTCTACGTGACGGATGAGCCTTGCTGGACCTGTGCAAATATGCTGGCTAACAGCGGTATTGTGGAGATTGTGTATTATCGTCCTTACCGTAAGGATATGGAAAAGGTAGAAGCAATGATGGCTGCCAAAGGCATCGTTTTTCGCCAATTGGAGAATTATGAGCCGCCAAGTGAAACGATGATTAAAGTAGCGGAGTAGCTGTATTGTACAACCCTAATTGAATAAGATGGCTTGAGGAAGAACCTCTCGTGCGCTTTTATGGCGTATGCAGAGGTTCTTTTTTTTATCTTGCGAAAGGAGGAGAATGGAGGCGTGAAGGAGAGACCCTTATTAGGTTTTACAGTGTGTTGGGTGGCTGGAAGTGCAGCAGCGTGTTTAGGCTCAGGGTTTAGATTGTGGTTAGCGTGGGCTGGTTTATTAATTTTACTGGTGAGTATGAGGGTTTGGGTGAACATAGGCTGGAAGCAGCTGGCGGTATTTTGTTTGGCGATTATTTTATCCGCTGGATATTGGGAATGGAATGAAGGCCGCAATGTAAGTCATCTGCCTGAAGTGTTGGGGAGATTATTGTCGGAGTTGAATGAGACTGCCGTGGAGGCTAAGGGGACGATAGTTTCCGTTGTGGAACGGGACGGGGACCGGGTTGATTTTACGATGAAGCTCTCAGAGTTATCGTTGATTACTGAGGGAGATGCCGCTTCGCCTGATCCGCGGGACGAACAAGATAAAAGAGTGCATGGGGAGTTAATTATGGTGCAGATCAAACTACTTGCCGAGCAAGAAATCGCTATTGCTGCGGAGTGGCGCAGAGGGGATCAGGTGTCGCTAAACGGTGTACTTGAAGAGCCAGCGACAGCGCGGAATTACGGAGGGTTTGATTATCGGGCCTATTTACATACGCAGAAGATTCACTGGCTTCTAAAGGGGCAGGGTGCAGAGAATGTGCAAGCAACCGCTCCAGATTCATGGAATCCGTTAATGATCTTACGCTGGAATGATGAAGCGCGGGCAGTTCTTGGAGCGGAGACGGATCGGCTGTTTCAAGCGCGCCATTCTGGATATATGAAGGGTTTGGTGATTGGGATGCAGGATGATCTCGATCCGGATACCTTTAAGCAGTTCTCACAACTTGGTTTGACACATATCCTCGCCATTTCAGGCATGCATGTTGCGGTGTATGTTGGTGTTCTTTTGTTTATATTCAGGCGCTTACGGATGACAAAAGAAACTACGCTAACAGTCACCTTAGTGCTCGTTCCTGTATACGTCCTGTTGACAGGTGCGGGTCCGTCTATCGTGCGTGCGGGATTAATGAGTATGATTGCATTGCTCGCTGCACGAGTTGGCATGCTGAAGGATGGACTGAATATTTTGGCTGCAGCGGCACTGGTTATGCTGATTTGGAATCCTTACATGCTGCTCAGTGTGAGCTTCCAGCTGTCGTTTCTGGTGACCTTAGGATTAATGGTCTACGTTCCGCTTATGGACCCTCTGCTGAGCGCACTGCCACGCTGGCTTAAAAGCGCCGTCTCTGTGACTCTAGTTGCCCAGTTGGTCTCATTTCCATTGACGATTTATTATTTTAATCAATTTTCGCTGCTGTCTTTAGTGGCTAATCTGGTTTTTGTGCCCTTTATTACTTTTATCGTATTGCCGTTAGGAACGCTTGCGCTACTGCTTGGACGATTGTGGGGAGATGCCGCGATTTTTTTGGCACATATTACGGAGCTGCTGAATAACGTTACTTTTTATGCGGTTGAATGGATTAATGGTTTTGCTGGCGGAGTTCTGATTTGGCGCTCGCCTTCACTGCTGTGGATCGGAGTGTATTATGTCTTGTTGTATGGGCTGTTGTATGCTGCCAAGCTAAGAGTAGAAGCCCGCGCAACACCTCAGTATATGGAGGATGAGACGAGGCCGTTAGCTGAGATTAGTCTACCTGTGAACAAGCATGGCGGGTTTGGGGGAGCGGGGAGCGCACAGTATTTTTTGGATGAATCTAAGATCGTACGTTGGAGCGGAGCGATTGTTCTACTATCAGCGGTTGGACTGGGTCTAATGCTGTACAAGGGGTATCAGTCAGAAAGTCAGGCGGGTAAAGGGACGATTAGTTACCTGGATATCGGGCAAGGCGACAGTATCCTCATCACTACACCAAAAGGAGCTCATATTCTTGTAGATGGTGGAGGAACGTTAAATTTCGGGCAAAAAGAAGAATGGCGCATTCGCCGCAGCCCGTTCGAGGTAGGGGCTAAAGTGTTGGTGCCTTTGCTTAAAAAACGTGGGATCCACCGTTTGGACGCGATTATTTTGACTCATGGGGATCAGGATCATGCCGGGGGACTCCAAGCTGTTATGGAGGCGATTCCGGTCTCGACATTGCTTTTTAATGGCACACTCGCTGACCGTGAATCTTATATGGAGATGATGCGGACTGCGCTGGAGAACAATGTTCAACTGTATGCCGTACATCAGGGAATGAGGCTTTCCCCGGATGATAAGACGGAGCTGTCCTTTTTATGGCCGGAAGAACAAGATAGAGAGGGAGCAGCGTCAGGTTCTTCTATGCTGAATAGCATCCCACTGCTGGAGGATCAGAACCACGATTCTGTAGTTTTTCGTCTAGAGATGAACGGCAGAAATTTTCTGTTTACTGGAGATATGGATCTGGAAGCGGAGGAGGAGATTGTGCAGCAAGCACTGCAAAAGGGCATTAACGCAGGGCCTTCCATTGACGTTTTAAAAGTAGCCCACCATGGGAGCAAAACTTCAACAGGCGAGTCTTGGCTGCAGTTCTGGCATCCAGCCGCTGCTGTAATTTCTGCAGGAGTAAATAATCTATATGGTCATCCGAAAGCTGAAGTATTGGAACGTTTGGAAGCTAATCAAGCTGCTATTTTTAGAACGGATCAGCAGGGAGAGATCCAGATGCGTGTGCGGGCCGACGGGATTATTGTGCGTCATAAGTTGGCGGAGGGAGCGGATTAAGGAAGGTAGTAGAGTAATGTGATTGAGTGCTGGGTGGTGTATGTTAATTTTCGCAGACTCTATAAAGCTCCTTTTAAGCTCCTTTCGTGGTATTGTACACCACTATAAAACCTATAACCTTGTTTAGTTGCACTTTGTGCAATAGATCGCACCTTAAAGTAGCTGGATCTTCATTTAGTTGCACTTTGTACACTTAAAATCTGGAAAAACGTCTATTTCTCTAATTTTGAGCAGAAATAGTTGCATGAAGTGCAACTAAATCACTTTATGAGCTGGAAAGATCTTTTTTAGTTGCACAAAGTGCAATTGAACGCTCCATATGAACATATCAAAGCGCCTCAGTTACATATTATCGTTGTAGCGATACTAACTTTCGCATAAGTTCCTGTTACTTGCTGATGATCCCAGTCCATTTGTTCTAGCACCAGCTGCTCTAATACTGTAACTGTTGTCCCTGTTCTAGCACCAACTGCACTAATAATGTAACTATTGTCCTTTCTAGCACCAGCTGCTCTAAGTATGTAACTGTTATGCTGTCTAGTACCTACTGCTCTAATGCAGTAACTGTTGTCCTTTCTAGCACCAGCTGCTCTAACGCAGTAGCTCCTTTCCCTATCTAGCGGCAGGTGCTCTAACACAGTAACTGCAGTCTCTGTCTAGTAACTATTGTCCTTTCTTGTACCTAATGCTCTAATCCAGTAGCTCCAGTAGCCGCCGTCCTCCTCCAGTAATTATTGCGTACGCATGCACAATCTATGTAAACGCTTTATAATAGAGATAGAAGATTCTGGCAAACTCTATACCTACTTAAACTATGTTGCAAAGTGCGGTGGTGAGAAGCTTGTGTGCTCCTTGTTTTGTAGCGAATTAGGAGATGAAGCGATAGTGAATACATATGCAGAATTTAGAGTCACAGCGGAAAGTGTATACGATGTTCAAGTGGAACGCAGTAATCCAATTGGACATGCTTGGCAGATGATCGCCAGGGATCATGAACAGGTGTTCGGAAAAGCTCCGGTACAAGGAGCAGCAGCTACTGTAATTATTCGCTATGCGACTGAGGATGATGGCTGCCCGGAATGGGCGGAGGGTTTTTGTTTGCGTTTTACAGGTGGTGAAGAGGATCGGATCTTGCATATTATCGGCCGTGATGAATTGGGCATTATTTATGGGATGCTTCATTATAGCCGCCACGTGCTTGGTGTAGATCCCTTCTGGTTCTGGGCGGAGCTTCCTCCTGCTAAGAAAGATGCGATCAATCTGCCTATTTCTGATTACAACAGCATTCAGCCAAAGGTGCGTTACCGAGGTTGGTTCGTGAATGATGAAGTGTGTCTTATCGGCTGGAAGGAGGATTATCCTCCGACGGCGGAGGTATGGGAGCCTGTTTTTGAAGCGCTGCTGCGCTGTGGTGGAAATATGGTAATCCCTGGTACAGATTTGCCGAGAGACGGAATTCATCATCAGCTTGCGGTGGATATGGGACTGTGGATCACACATCATCATGCGGAGCCACTTGGCGCGCAAATGTTCCTACGTGCTTTTCCGGGCAAGCAGGCTAGCTATAAAGAATATCCAGAATTGTTCGAACAACTGTGGAGAGAAGCCATCGAGCGGCAAAAAGATGAAAAAACACTCTGGGTGCTCTCCTTCCGCGGACAGGGCGATAAACCTTTTTGGGAGAATGATCCCTCTTTTGATACTCCGGAGAAACGGGGGGATTTGATCTCATTTGTGGTTCGCAAGCAATACGATATGATCTGTGAATATGTAGACCAGCCCGTCTGCTGTATGGCGATGTACGGAGAGATTGCAGAGTTGTATAAACAGGGAAAGATCGAAGTTCCAGAGGGTGTTATTAAAATATGGGCGGATAACGGATACGGCAAAATGGTGTCGCGACGACATGGCCATCTGAATCTGCGCGTGCCTGCTCTACCTGAGGCAGGAGATCAAGGCAAAAACGGGGTATATTACCACGTCACCTTCCACGACTTGCAGGCCTCCAATCATCTAACACAATTCCCAACGGATCCGTCCTTTATAGTGGAGGAATTACAGGGGGCATTTGCGGCAGGGGCTAGTGAATATCTGCTGGTGAATTCAGGGAATATTTTGCCTCATCTCTATACATTAGATCTGACAGCAAAGTTGTGGATGGATGGAACAGCAGATGCTGATGAGCAGCTTCAGACCTTCGTTAACCGTTTCTACACAGCGCAGCAGGAGCGAATTGTCCAATTGTACAAAAGCTACTTCAAAAACACCATAGTATATGGGCCTAATGCTGACGACCGCGCAGGCGATGAATTCTATCATCATCCGGCAAGGCAGATTATAGGGCATTGGCTGCAAAATAAGACGGAAAGCAATGAGCGACTGCGCTGGGCCGCAGGGGATGTTCCTTTTGTAGAACAGGTTCGATGGTTCAGGGATCGTGCTGAGCGAGTTGTACTAGTCTGGTATCTGCTGCGAAAGCAGTGCCAAGAGGTGATGGAACTTTTACCCGAAAAAGAGCGAAACAGGCTGCATGTTCAATTGCTAGTTCAAATTGAGCTGCATTGGAGCGGGTGCAGAGGGTTATCCTCTCTTTGCCAGGCGTATATGTGTTACCAAGAAGAGCGATTTCCAGAGGCGTTTATCGAAGCTTCTCATGCGGTTTGGGATTATAAGGAAGGACAGCAGGCTCTTTTACGGGCAGAGATCGGCCAGTGGAAGCATTTTTATCGGGCTGATTGGTTGACCAATATAGCCAACACTATAGATCACGTAGAAACGGCCCGTAAATTTTTGCGGATTCAGGGGGATAGTCCGGATATGTTTCTATGGTATAAGGATTATTTGATGCCCGAGACCGAAAAGCATATCTATCTGGAAAATACGCATCGTAATCCGTTACCGGACGATGAGCTTGCACGGCGTCTGGAGGAGAAATTCAGCTCTCTTTAAAAAATATCCGCACACCACTAGTGAACGCTTAAACGTTCATCGGTGGTGTTTTTTAATGAATGACCTATTTTTTTATTTTAGAGGGAACTTTTTCAAGTTTGGAAAGTCTTATTAGGCAAGGGGTGAGGCGAAATATGCTAAGCGAAGATATACCATATACAGCAGCGTACGCGCCCGCAATGAGTTTGCGGGAAATGATGGAGGCGTATGGCTCGGATGTGTGGAATTATGCTTTTTTCTTAACTAGAAGTCGAGAGCAGGCTAATGATATCAGCCAAGAAGTATTTTTGAAGGCGTATAAAAATGTTGGGAAATACCGGGGGCAATCTTCGATGAAAACCTGGCTGCTTACGATTACCAGAAATACGGCCTTCAGTTGGAGCAAAAATAGCTTTTGGCGCAGATTCATAGCTTTGGGTGATCAACCTACTACTGTTAATGCACCTTCTGCGGAAAAAGAAGCTCTTGGCAATCAGTATGCGAACCGTATCTGGGAAATTATAATGACCCTTCCAGAGAAGAACAGAGAGGTGCTTGTGCTAGATATTCAACATGGATTATCCATTGCCGAAATGTCAGATTTGCTGAATGTAGCACAAGGAACCGTGAAATCTCGGCTCGCGCGGGCGAGAGAGAAGGTTAAAGAGGCTATCCAGAAGGAGGAGCGGGAATGAAACGCAACGAGGATGATAGTAATCCAGTGATGATCGGGCAGACGGATTGGTATGCGCAAGCAGGCAAAAGACCTTTTATTGAAGATGGTTTTACGCCTGAGTTAATGATGCGGATCGAACAGGCTGCTGCGAATAAAAGTTCAGGTTACAAACGTTATTGGATGAATAAAAATGTGGTGTTGACCAGTCTGGTTACGATTTTGTTGATAGGTTCGCTTACCTTCCCTATGGGCATATGGAAAAACACAGGACCAGTCCATTCGTCATCCGTTCAGTCCCAAGGCGCAGGCATACTGCCTTCTTCTAGTCCTGCAACTAATGATAAAGCGTTAGAGCCTCCGACAAGTCCAGTAGAATTTGAGATTAACGGTAAGAAATACTATATGCCTTTGCCAATGAACAGAGATAAGAGCAAAGCGTATGCCGTTGAGACAACAGCGGGAATCCTTTGGTCGCCGCCACCCCCGATGGTGGACTACAAGAAGCCAAAGTACACACATCCTACAGAACCGTTCACTCTTTATCTGAGCTCTAAGGACCAGACGGAGCTATCGGCTTCTTCAGCTACTAGGATTTATACTTTACCTCTTTATGCAGGAGGGGCAAGTGCTTATCAATATTTGAGTGGATTTTTTGGAGCGGGCGATTACGCTCTGCTATTTACCTATACGAAGACTATAGGTTCAGGCATTATGGAGAATGGTAGATTTTTTATTCTAAATGTTAAAAAAGCAGCGACAGGAGAATCTGTGGTACCGAAAGAGCTTACTTCCTTTGATTGGGAGCTATTAGAATATAAGTCAATAATCGCAGTGGATAAGGAGCATGACCAGATCGTATTTAGTTACCTAGAATACCCGGTAGATAAGACATACCGAGACAAAACAGTGCTTTATGATATGGAGACCTTAAGCATTCAAACACCTGCATCGACCATTGGATTTAGAGACATTGATGGACAATCGTTAACCATGGAATATGAGATGAATGGGGAACTTTGTAAAGCAGATATTCTTACGAAAGGTGGACCAGGGTGGATAGATGAAGATTGGGCATTTTTATCAGAAGAGCGACAAAATGAGCTGTATCAGGAATTTTACAGTCAGACTCCCTAGTAGATAATTCACTAAATAAAAGCTATACTTTTTGATAAAGTATTTTCTTTTGAGAAGAGTGGAGCCGAAGCGATGAAGAAGTTAACGATTGATGATGTGGCTCAAAAAGCGGGAGTTTCGAAAAGTACGGTCTCCCAATTTTTGAACAAACGTTTTAAATATATGAGCGAAGCGACGAAAAACCGGATTGAGGCCGTAATTGAGGAGCTTAATTATCAGCCAAATGGTCTGGCGCGCAGTCTAAAGCAGAACCGGACGCATATGGTCGGGATCATTGTAGCCAATATTGACTACACACTGTCAATCCAATGTATCCGGGCGATTGAGAATGAGCTGCAGCATCACGGAATCCAAGTGATCATATGCAACGCAGATGAGAATGCGGAGAAAGAAAGCAAATATGTAGAAACCTTAATCGCTCGTCAGGTGGATGGGCTGATTATTTTTCCTACAGGGAATAACCCGTCTGCCTATAGTAAGCTGATAGAGGCTGATTTTCCGTTAGTCTTTATGGATCGCCTGGTAGATGGAATCACCACGCAGAGTCTATTGCTGGACAATGAAATGGCGGCAAAGATAGGCGTAGGGCAACTAATTCAGCAAGGCCATGAGCGGATTGCTCTGGTGTCCCTCCCAATTGGGGAGCATGCGATTACCCCTCGGAAAGAGCGGATAAGTGGCTACAAAAAAGCGATGGAAGAAGCGGGCATAACGCTGCGTGAGGAGTATATTTGCAGTGTATCCAAAGAAGAATTAGCTACGGGGCTGGAACACTTATTAGCACTGCCGGAGCCGCCGACTGCACTGCTGGCTACGAACGACATTACACTAGCGGAGATTCTAAAATATGCGAATCGAAATGCCATCTCTATTCCAGAACAGTTGTCGGTCATCGGGATAGATGATGCGGAATTCGCGCAAATTTATAATCCGGTCATTACGACAATTCGTCAGCCTGCTTACGAGATGGGGATGCAGGCTGCCAAGATTATACTCTCTTGTATCGAGGATAAGGGAGCTTCTGTTCCAATTACATATCGTTTCCCGCCGACCTTGCAGCAAGGGCAGTCGGTGAAGTCTTACAAATAAGTTTGAACTATAAAAAGGGGGAGTACCCAGCAGCTATTTCTTAGCTTGTCGGGTACTCCCCCTTTTATTGGACCTAACTTTATCTAAATACTAAACTTGGGTTTGATTGAGTAATATTTTCGCGCAGGAAGTCGCTATCGGACTCAGCTGATCTTATAAGCAGTATAATCCCATATTTGGAGTACTATCGGACCCCATCGCCGTTATCGGCATGGAAAACATGCTAAATGCCCTTTTTCATAAGGAATAGCGTCACTGGAGTCCGAAACTACGCCGCAAAAGTAAAAAAATTGCAAATAGCGTCTTCTGGGTCCGAAAGCCTCAAGGGACGTGATTACACTGCTGAAGCAATAGCAATAGCAATAGTAATAGCAATAGCATAGCAATAGCAGCCAATCAGCGACCCAAAAAGAGCAGCGCTCCTCCAATAACGGAGAATCGCTGCTCTTTTGCGATTATTAGACTTCTTGTTGCATAAACTTCGCAAGTTCCTCACGGGTGGGAAGTCCGTCCATATCGCCTGGCGACATGACGGCTAACGCACCGATCGCATTGCCGCGTTTGACGGCCTCAGCAATCGGAAGCTTTTCCAGCATCGCACTGATTACGCCAACCGCAAATCCATCACCTGCACCCACCGTATCAACAACCTGCTCGACCTTGAATCCGTCCACGTAACCTTCCCCGGCAGAGGATTTATAGTAAGCGCCTTCAGGGCCAAGCTTGATGACGACTAAGCTTACGCCACGCTCCAGGTAATAGTCTGCAATCTCTTCGGGTGTGCTCAGTCCGGTAAGGATTTTACCTTCACCGAGTCCCGGCAGGAACCAGTCGCAGCGTGTAGCCAGATCATTGATGGTACTCACCATTGTTTCTGTATCCGGCCATAAGCTAGGACGCAGATTAGGATCCAGAGAGATCGTCTTTCCTTTACTCTTCATAAATTCCATAGCGTGAATAGAAAATTCATGACAGCTCTTGGACAAAGCGGCGGAGATACTTGTAACATGCAGATGTCCTGCGGAATTGAAGTAGGCCTCGTCAAAATCCTCCAAACTAAGCGTGGAGGCCGCGGAGTTTTTGCGGAAGTATTCGACCTTTGGATCGCCGGTAACCACTTTCGATTTGATAAGCATACCTGTTGAATACTCTTTAGTAAAAGTAATATTGTCCGTATTAATGTTCTCATTTTTCATCGCCTGAGCAATGAATGCGCCAAAGTTATCTTCGCCAAGCTTCGTAACATAACCTGTAGGATGATTCAAACGCGACAAGCCTGTAGCCACGTTGCTTTCTGCACCTGCTAATGCTTTGGAGAACGAAAATACTTCATGCAGAGGACCGGCCTCATTCGCATAAAACATCGCCATCGGCTCCCCGAAAGTGACGGCATCCAGCTGTTTACTCATTTTTAGTTCCTCCTAGGGTAATGATTTTATCCCAGTATAATGATTTGTAATTTGAAATTATCACATAAATCGGTTTTGTACAATAAAAGAATGATTGTTAACCAAAAAACTTTTTTCGTGAAAAGAAAATAATATCTCCATAAACCCTTGTTGTATAAAGGTTTGTATTAGATTTTATTACTTGTTTTCACCTGATGTAATAAAAATGTATTGACTGTTAATCGTATTGTTATTACTATTTCCTTATAGAACAAAACGCAATAATTAGTAAATTTAATAAAAAAGTTTATCTAAAAAAGTATTTCCTGTTTATCTATGATCGTACCAAGAGAAAGGGAGTCTACTGATGAAGAAAATGAAAGTATTGCAGAATGTGGCATCCGTCGGGGTTGTAGCGGTTATTCGAGCAGATAGTGCTGAGGAAGCTTTTAAGATGTCCGTTGCTTGTATAGAAGGCGGTCTAAATAATATTGAGGTAACTTTTACTACACCAGACGCGGACGTGGCGATTAAGAGATTGGTTGCAGAGTACGGAAGTCGTGCGGTGGTCGGCGCCGGAACTGTCTTGGACCCATTGACAGCTAGAATAGCCATTCTTGCAGGCTCGGAGTTTGTGGTTAGTCCTTCTTTTGAAGTGGAGACAGCTAAGATGTGTAATCTTTACGGCATTCCCTATATGCCTGGTTGCATGACATTAAATGAAATGAAGGAAGCGCTGAAGTACGGCGTGGATGTGCTGAAGCTATTCCCTGGCAGTGCTTTCGGGCCGGATTATGTAAAAGCAGTTAAAGGTCCTATGCCACATGTGAATATTATGCCGACCGGTGGCGTGGATTTGAACAATATGGAGAAGTGGATTGCAAACGGATGCATGGCTGTGGGCATTGGTGGGAATTTGACTGCACCGGCGAAGAATGGCCGATACGATCAGATTACTGATCTTGCTGCCCAATATGTGGCGAAGTTTAAAGAGATAAAAGGGATTTAGTGTATAGTTTGAACGGAGATTGAAATCCTGATTTGCTTTTTATTTATAAGCTGTGTGGCTGACAGACGTTGGCCATGCAGCCTTTTTGTGTTGATTTTCTTTGAGCTGTCCATATTCCTTTTATTCTATGCTTTTTAGAAAGTATAGAATCGGGATAAAGATAATAAACTATATAATAGAAGAGTAGTGATACATGGACTGAACGTCAGGATCTATTATCCAGCCGGGAGTGAGTATATGCCTGCTTATAATGACAAAAAGCTGTATCAAGCAGCGGATGAAGATGATGCGGAGTACGTAGAAATTGAGTCGGCATTCCATGGTTGTAAGGTGACGGAAGGGCAGATCTACAGATTAGAGCGCAATTACAATAACCCTCAATTATTTGAGAATGGAGAAGCTTATGTGGTGGATGATGAGACTAGGGAAAACTACGCGGTCTTCATGCTCTGCAAAATTGCGCTCTATAAATAGAGTTTCTTACTCGATACCGGAGGGTAATATTTAAGACAGACGGCTTCATTTCCGACAAGGGGATAGGCCGTTTCTTTTGATGTCATTTTTGTTACTAAGATAGTGAAAAAGAGTATTTGAATGATTGTTGTTTCCCCTGTATGCTTAGTAGGAATTATTGGCTAAAAATATTAATTACACGGTTGCAACAAATTCGCAGTCTTGCGCGTCAGTAAGATTGCATAGAGAGGGGGAACCTTCGTGGTGGAGCAGGGACTCATCAGAGCCGCTCAAGCGGGCGATCGCGACGCTCTAATCACCCTATTGCGAGAAATTGAAGGACATGTATATAAAACGGCCTTCTACATTTTGCATAATGAACAAGATGCGTTAGATGCATCTCAGGAAGCCTTGATCCGGGTTTATACAAAAATCGGCTCATATGAGGAGAAGGCCCAGTTCAAAACGTGGGTTCAGCGAATCGTCACTAACATTTGCATTGATAAATTCAGAAGAACTAAACCTACAGTTTCTATTGATGAACATGAAATGGTGTTTCAGGATAAACACAATGTGGAACGTGAGGTTCTATCCTCTTATTTAGCTGAGGATATACGTGAAGCAATTGATCAATTGCCCGAGCATCATCGGACAGTCATCGTCCTGCGCTATTTACAGGATTTTTCTTACAACGAGATTGCAGATTGTCTGGATTTGCCCTTGAATACAGTGAAATCATACTTATTTCGGGCTAGACAGCAACTGCAGAACAGACTTCAGGAGTACCAGAAAGGTGGTGTATCGGGATGAAATGCGCGGAGGTGATGGAATGGATGCACCGCTATTTAGACAAAGATTTGAGTCAAGATGAGATTATTGAAATGTTCCGTCATATCGATAATTGTCCTTCCTGCGCGGAAGTCTTTGAGCGCCTGACACTTCTCTCCAATGAATTGGAGCAGTTGCCAGACGTGAAACCCCCGTTTAGTCTGGTTGACTCTATTTTACCTCAGCTTGCAGAATTGGATCGAAGCAGTCGTGAACAAAGTGCTGTGAGATCTGAGGAGCCGGTTGTCGTCCCATTTTCACGTGAAAGCTCCCGCGGTAAACCTTCCAAGGGAACCTCTATAGCAACACGGACAGGCATTGGAGCTATTGCAGCTGCCGTTCTATTAGGGATCGCAATATTTAATATGCCCGATAAAATGCCTGGCGCAGAAGTGGAACAAAGGATGCAGGATAGCGCTAAAACAGCCAGCGATGATACTAAGGATACAGCAATGGAATCACAAGCTTCTATTACTGCTAACTCTGATGGAGCTTCACCTGCCGCTGGTGGAGAGAACGAGGGCGCTGCGCAGTTTAAGACGGATGCACCGGAGATGAACGAAGATAACTCCGCTTTAGATAGAGCGACGGGACCAGTGGACCCTGCCTCGATGCCAAGTGCACCGGCGGATGCAGCTGATGCGGGAGCTGGAGCTGGAGGGCGGTCGATCACTGAACCGCCTCAAAGCGCAGATCCTAAGCCGACAGAAAAGATTGCTCCGCCAAGGCAGGATGTCGCCACGAAATCTCATAATTCAGATTCTAGCAACGCCAGTAGCAATCAGCTAAAGGTGGATAATAAGGAGCAAACTGCTGATATGAATTCAGACAGCGCAGCCGATTCTGCTCCGCTGATGGAGGATTCTTTAAAGATTCCTTATGACTATGGGCGGGAAGTTATGAGCTTAAGCAGTTCTGAAGATCCTAATGTGCAGACCTGGACTTCTCCTGATGGTCAGTATGCTATAGAATTTGTTGGGCTGCAGCTTGTGATTTATAAGAAGTCGCCAGAGGGCTCAGCGGAAGAACGGTTAGCCGTAAACTCTTATCCGTTAGAAGGAAATTGGATTTCTGGTGAATGGTCCGCGGACAGCTCGAAGTTTACGTATGTGACTGAAAAAGATGGTGTGAATGTAACCAAGGTGTACACTGTACAGGAAGCAGCTGCTGCTTCTTCAAGTCCGGCTGCATCCCCTGGAGCGACACCAACGAATACTCCAACCTCATCTTCAACAAATTAAAGTGGGGTTGGAACTTTTTTCGAAGTTTCTGAATATACTATATCAACAGGACAGGAACTAGAAAGTATAGGTTTTGCAGAACATCGGTATGACCGCCGGATGCGGAGTTTCTAGAGCTTCGCACTCCGTCGTTTATATAGATGCGCCGCTTAAACGGAGAGGCTTTGGCCATGGCTGCCAGAGTTTCTCCGTTTTTGCATGCATTTTTGTAGTTTTTTTTGCTACAATAGAACTCTGGACAAAATGGGCTAGATGAATGGAAAAGGAAGTGGCGGGATGGATGCCAAAACGGCGATAAAAGAAATCAAACAAGGGAAGATCTCACCGTTGTATGTTTTATATGGTAGTGAGAAATTTCGAATGAATGAATTCACGGCACTGCTGGAAGAACAGCTAATTGCTAAAGAAGATCGTGATTTCGCAGTTATTCCCTTTGATCTCTCTGAGACGCCGGTGCAGGCTGTGGTAGAAGAAGCGGAGACTGTGCCATTTATGGTAGAACGTAAATTATTGCTGGTGCGGGATGCCTCGTTATTTACAGCGGGCAAAGAAAATGCCAAACTGGAGCATCGTATAGATCTTTTAAGTGACTATTTGCAGCATCCTGTAGACTTCAGTGTAATCGTCTTTATGGTGAATAATGATAAGCTGGATGAGCGTAAAAAAATTGTGAAGACTGTCAAATCAGTGGGCACAGTGTTAGCCTTTAATCCGCTGGGAGCAGAAGAGCTGCTGCGCTGGGTGGAAAAAGGAATTCGTGAGCGGGGTTGTGTAATGGCACCTGGCACGGCAGAAATTCTTATAACGAATGCAGGTACAGGCTTGCAAGGTTTATCTGCAGAGATGGACAAGCTTTGTTTATTCGCTGGTAAGGGCGGCACTGTGGACGCGGGGGCCGTAGAGAGTCTGGTACACCGTGGAACAGAACAAAATGTGTTTACGCTTGTTGAGGATATCGCTAATCTGCGTCTTGATAAGGCGCTTGATACCTTATATGAGCTGCTGAAGCAGCGTGAGGAACCGATCAAGATCGCAGCGCTGGTTGCGCGGCAGTTCCGCATTATTTTGCAGGTTAAGGATTTATCAGCACATAGTTATTCGCAGGGACAGATTGCGTCACAGATCGGATTGCATCCTTATGCGGTTAAGCTTGCTGGGGAGCAGGCCCATAAGTTCTCCAGTGAACGATTGCGGCAAATCTTAAGTGCATTGGCGGATCTGGATTATAAAATGAAAACAGGGGCTATAGACAAAGTGCTAGGGCTGGAGCTGTTCATGCTGCGTTTAGGTGTCTGAGCTAAGAAGGGGAAAAGTATTGGAGATGATCTGACTATGAAAAGAATATTTCACTATTCGGCACTGCTTTTACTCGTTCTATTAATTACTTCTTGTGGCAAAACGGATACCAATTCCCCGTCAGGTTCAGCTTCTGAGTCGTCTGCGAATACGAATACCTCTGCAGATGCACCTTCTTATTTTGGGGAATGGAGTGTACAAAGTATAGTAGGTTCTACACCTGTCTCGGCAGCGGAGGATGAAAAGCTTATTGGCATGCGGGTAACTTATTCGATAGAAAAGGCCTCTTTTGATAAAGATGAAATTATGAGCCCTGAATATAAGGAAGAGAACATAACAAAGGATGACTTTTTTAACGATTACAGAAATGAATTAAGTGACCTTGGCATCGAAACGGAATCGGTTAAGACGGTATCTATAAATAATTGGACGAATCCCGGCAGCAGTTTTATTGTTAAAGACGATCAAACGATGATTTTTTTATGGGATGGTAACTATTATGAAATGAAAAAAGAGAATAAATAAATGAAAGAAGACCGCCTCTCTGAGGGGGTCTTCTTTCATTTAACAAAACATCTCTTAATAGTAACTAATACTACTTATATTAATTAATAGACACAAAAAAACCTAACCGTATGAAGCATAGCGGTCAGGTTCTTCAATTGCTCATTATGAATGTCGTCTTAGGCTTGAGCCGTAAGAGCGTTCAATTTCTTCGCCAAGCGGGATTTTTTGCGGGCAGCCGCATTTTTATGAACCAGACCTTTACTTACGGCCTTGTCCAGCTTTTTGGAAGCAGCTAGGAAAGCAGCTTGAGCAGTTTCTACTTCCGTACCAGTCAGAGCTACATCAGCAGTTTTCACAGCTGTACGAAGCGCGGATTTTTGGGAAGCATTCAGTGCACGGCGTTTTTCGTTCGTGTTTACGCGTTTAACCGCGGATTTAATATTTGGCATTGCATTCACCTCCTGTAAGACATTCGAAATCATTATCAAATGATTCACAACTTAAAATAGTTTAGCATGACCGGTAGCAAAAAGCAATACTTAAAGCTTTCAAATTAAACCTCCGTATCCTGCATAAACATTGGCTTTCTCTCGCACACTATCGACAAAAGAGCATAGGCAGAAGCTTGCCAAATGAGGATGAACTCATGGGAAGTGTATGCTTACAAAACTAAGCAGCCGCTTTCGAAGTGAGTTTTGTTCGAAGTAATTCATGGAAGTGTATGCTTACAAAACTTTTAGGAGGCTGGTACACAATGGAACCGGATCTGCAGCTATATTCTGTGCGCACCGATTTGGCATTAGAGGCAAAGGAAATGGCTCAAGGCCCACAAAGAACGCCGATCCCTGGTGTGAACGAAGAAGTGGAAGAGTCTGATGGGATTAAAGTGACCCGTCTTGGTGTAGCTAATGCTGCCGGATCACAGGCAATAGGACGCGCAATTGGCAACTATGTAACCCTTGAGGTACCCGCTCTGCGTGGCGGAGATACAGGCTTGCAGCAAAAGGTGGCAGAAGTTTTTGCCCGCGAATTTGAGGACTTTTTGATCAGAATTGGGATTGGCAAGGATGCATCTGTGTTGATTGTTGGTCTTGGTAACTGGAATGTTACACCGGACTCACTGGGTCCTTTAGTGGTGGAGAACTCACTCATTACACGGCAGTTCTATGAGCTGGTTCCGGATCAGATCTCCCCTGGTTATCGTAAGGTGAGCGCTATTGCTCCTGGAGTGCTTGGGCTGACTGGAATTGAGTCGAGTGAGGTCGTGCAGGGAATCGTGGATCGCACGAAACCTGAGCTTATTATCGCCATAGATGCGTTGGCATCCCGGTCACTGGAGCGTATCAATACGACGATTCAAATCGCCGACATTGGGATCCATCCCGGTTCGGGGATTGGCAACAAGCGACGTGGATTAACCCAAGAAATTCTGGGTGTTCCTTGTATCGCAATCGGAGTGCCCACTGTCTGCTATGCCTCAACTATTGTGAATAATGTGCTGGAGATGATGAAAAATCACTTCGGGCAAGGAGCAAACCATACGAAGGAAATCATGGGGATGCTGGATGATATCTCTGAGCAGGAACGCTTGTCATTAGTGAAGGAAGTGCTTGAACCCCTGGGGCACGATTTGATTGTCACTCCCAAGGAAATCGATGAATTTATTGAAGGGATCGCGAATATTGTGGCCAGTGGTCTGAATGCGGCTTTACATGATGCGGTTGATCCTGAGAATGTTGGTGCGTATACCCACTAATTGAATTATGGTTTGTTTAGCCCGGCGGGATGCTGAATTAAGGTATCCTGTACGGGCTTTATGTCTATTCTCTCATTTTCGGTTCTAGTATTGCTCTTGCACTCATAGATTTGGAGTATAAGAGATTACAGAGGGCTGGAGGAGGACATAACTACAATGAATAAAAAATGGTTTCAGCTTTGGAACATCGGCCGTTTAAGGGGAAAAATGCTGGATGTTTTATCGCTGGGGAGAACGATGCTGCTGTTGGCCGGAGGTTCGCTAGTATTTTTTATGCTGCTTGGAGCCGGTGGATTGGCCGGACAGAAGCTTAACTCTTCACCCATTCCTTCAATGAAGGGGCTTGCTGCCTCTCTGTCTAGTGGTTTTTTCATGGAACTGCTGGGAATGGAGGTGCCGCATTTACCGCAGGGTAAAGAGCCTTCCGCTTTTTCAGGTGAAAAGGTAACTTCTTTCGTATTTCAGTTGCTGACCAGCGTCAATCCAGGTGACCCTAAGAGTCTAGTTTCTCGTGAAGTGCCGGGGATGGCGGCGGATGATCCATTTCTTTTGCGAAAAGGTTCCGGTGGATCTACAGGAGCGCCAGTGGATTATCATCCTGGGACTGATGAGCTGGCTGAGGGTAGTGGTGATGCGGAAACTTCTGTTCCGGACGAAGGGGACAAGCATGGAGATACTACAACACAGCAGCCTGAAGCGACGGTTGCACCATCCCCTGATCCATCAGCGGAGGAAGGGACGGATAAGAGTGATCCGCAAAGCGGTACAGACAGCACTAAGGATACCTCGATCAAACGGATTCTAATCTATCATTCACATCCTAGAGAGGCCTACAACCCTCTGCTAGGGGCAGCAAATGAAAATCCCAGCTCCGGAGTTTCAACTAAAAATGTAATGCTGGTAGGATCATATATTACGAAAAGACTGGAACAGCTTGGGATTGGTACGGTTCATGCCAAAGAAGATTTTCCAACCAAAATAGCCGATTATAACTGGAACTTTTCCTATAAATATTCCCGCATCTTGGTTAAATCAGCACTCAGCGCAAATGAGGAAATGGATAGTTTTATCGACATTCACCGTGATTCGCAGCGTCATAGCAAAACAACAGCTGTTATTGACGGGAAAAGCTATGCACAGGTCTATTTTATCATTGGACATGCAAATAAAGACTGGAAGAAGAACGAAGAGTTTGCCAATAAGATTCATCAACAGCTTGAAAAGAATTACCCGGGAATATCTCGTGGGATATGGGGAAAAGCTGCGGGTAAAGGAAATAACGGGGAGTACAATCAGACCCTCTCTCCTAATAGTGTTTTGATTGAAGTGGGCGGAATTGATAATTCGGCTGAGGAATTAAAGCGGACGGCTGATATTTTGGCGGATGCTATCGCTGATGTTTACTGGAGCAGTCATGACGCTGAGAAGGTGAACGCACCTGAAAAAGTGGCGAATCCCACTACAACACCAAAGAAATCAAACGGAGCTTCTTAAAATAAATTACCAAGGATTAAAAAGGAGTGGTGTACATGTCGCGTTTCGGAAAAAAACTGGTTATGGTCGGGATTTGGGCAGGGATTGGCATCCTCTTAGGGATGCAGTTCGGCGGAAGTGGGGGGTCAACAGTCTCTAAGATTCTGCCCGGCTGGAATGCCAACCCGACTACACCGACCAGTCAAGTAACAGGCATGCAGCCACAGCCACAATTGCAAAAGAATGGTGTGACACAGGGTGGGCAGACTTATGTATATGTGCCAATGGTGATCGATCCTGTCACAGGTGCTTATACGGCCGTCTCTCCTTTGCCTCAAAATAGCAATACAACGCCAGCCGCAGATCCTCCTCAGCAAGTTGTGGATGATTATAGTACGAAATCTCCGGAGCAAATTCTAATTCCTGAGGAGCAAAAGCCTACGGTCGATGTTCTGGCAGATAAGACGGCAGGTCTCTTGCAGCAGGCTTCCCAGAAGGGAATCCGCTGGGTAGTTTCATTGTTCGCTTCGGCAGAAAATTAACAGCAAATTTAGAAGAAACGGTTATTTCACGGGATCGTGTATAGCTGTTTCTTTTGTTTTGGGCCAGCGCGGGATTGATGGAGTAAGCTTGTACTGTTATAATAAGTGGATTAATATCAGGCTGTCTGTGGGGGTAAGGAATGACTGACGTTCAGAAAAGACAACAACAAATTCGCAATTTCTCGATTATTGCACATATAGACCATGGTAAATCGACACTAGCTGACCGCATTTTGGAATACACGGGGGCACTAACCACACGTGAAATGCAGGAACAGGTACTCGATCAGATGGATCTGGAGCGCGAACGTGGTATCACAATAAAGCTGCAAGCCGTGCGTTTAACCTATCGTGCAGACGATGGTGTAGAGTATTATCTCAACTTGATTGATACACCGGGGCACGTCGATTTCACCTATGAAGTTTCCCGCAGTCTTGCAGCATGTGAAGGCGCACTGCTGGTCGTGGATGCGGCTCAAGGAATTGAAGCACAGACGCTGGCCAATGTGTATTTAGCACTGGATAATAATCTGGAAATCCTACCTGTGCTCAACAAAATTGATTTGCCAAACGCTGACCCTGACCGGGTAAAGCAGGAGATCGAGGATGTTATCGGGCTGGATACCAGTGAAGCGGTTATGGCATCTGCCAAAGCCGGTATCGGAATCAAGGAAATTCTGGAGCAGGTGGTGAAGCAGGTTCCTGCGCCATCCGGTAATTCAGAAGAGCCGCTTAAAGCATTGATCTTTGACTCTCACTACGATCCTTACAAAGGCGTTATCGTCTATGTGCGCGTAATGGACGGGAAGATCCGTGCGGGTTCGAAAATTAAGATGATGGCAACTGAGAAGACCTTCGAGGTCATTGAAGTTGGCGCATTTATGCCGCGTATGACCATTGTCGATGAATTGAACATCGGTGATGTTGGCTTTATCGTAGCTGGGATCAAGCATGTTGGAGATACCCGTGTCGGTGATACTGTCACTGACGCTAAGAATCCTACTGCTGAGCCGCTTCCGGGTTACCGTAAGATCAACCCGATGGTATATTGCGGGTTGTATCCGATTGAGACCTCCGACTATAACGATCTTCGTGAGGCACTGGAGAAGCTCCAGCTAAATGATGCTTCGTTAAGCTTTGAGCCGGAAAGTTCAAGCGCGCTTGGATTTGGTTTCCGTTGCGGTTTCCTTGGACTTTTGCATATGGAGATCATTCAAGAGCGGATTGAGCGCGAGTTCAATTTGCCGCTAATCACAACAGCACCGAGTGTTATTTACCGAATTATGCTGACCAATGGTGAAATGATCCAAATCGACAACCCGTCACATTATCCGGAGATCGGTACGATTGACTACATTGAAGAGCCGTATGTTAAAGCAGCGATCATTGTGCCTAACGACTTCGTGGGTACTGTAATGGAGCTGTGCCAGAACAAACGCGGCGAGTTCGTAAATATGGAATATCTAGATACTAATCGTGTAACGATTACGTACGAGATTCCGCTGTCAGAGATCGTTTATGATTTCTTTGATCAGTTGAAATCCGGTACGAAAGGATATGCTTCTTACGACTATGAAATTTGCGGATACCGTCGTTCGAATCTGGTCAAGATGGATATCTTGCTTAACAATGAGCAGGTCGATGCCTTGTCCTTTATCGTTCACCGCGATCGTGCCTACAACCGCGGACGTATCATTTGTGAGAAGCTGCGGGGGATTATCCCGCGTCAAATGTTCGAAGTGCCGATTCAAGCCTCTGTGGGTACGAAGGTAGTTGCGCGTGAAACCGTTAAGGCGATGCGCAAAAACGTACTTGCTAAATGTTACGGCGGTGATATTTCCCGTAAACGGAAGCTGCTGGAGAAGCAAAAAGAAGGTAAGAAACGCATGAAGCAAGTGGGTAGTGTAGAAGTACCACAAGAAGCGTTTATGGCCGTACTGAAGATCGACGAGTAAAAAATAGGTAGAGCCGGGAGAATATCCCGGCTCTATTTTTTTGAGCAGGAGCAGATTACAATAGGGGGAAGGATTGTAAGCACATACAAAGTGAGGAGAGTCCTCGTGAAGAGATTATATTTGAAACTTACACCAAGTACCTTTAAAAATCGGATTTTGTTAGCTTTCTTGCTGTTGGTACTAACACCCATTGCCATACTCGTTCTATATAACTTTAAAGAGACAGAACGAATGCTGCAGGATAATGCGGAAACGAAGAACATAGAGCAGCTTATTGGTATTAAGAATGGTTTTGTTGATCTCATGAGTCTCGTGATGAAAACAGGGTCATTACTCGAACAAGATACGACGATTTTATCGATCATGAAGAATCCCGAGCAATCTGATGAAATCACGAGAAAAAAACTCGTTGAAAACAAGTTTGGAGCGATTGAAAATACATTCTTCATGAGTGGAGCGACGGTGTATTATACTTTAATCGACCTTCATGGAAACGCATACACTTCCTTTATGCCAAAGGAAACCTTGAGCTACGACGAAATCCAATCGGAGGATTGGGTTCAAGCATTGAAGCGAGAAGGAACGAATCGATATATATGGAATCCGAATGACAAGAATAATGTGGTCCGGGAAAGTACAACAAGTAAGAAAATGCTTAGTCTCTATGAGGTTATGCGTGATAATGATTTGAATATTTATGCCTATGCAAGATTAAGTATCGATTATGAGGAGTGGTTTACTAGATCAACGTTAGGGAGTAAACAGGAAGGGGCTTTATTTCTACTCGATGCCTTGGGGGGAGTGATGCTTAATCCCCTTAAGGATGAGGCTTTTTCCTCTGATATTGCACAGAGTATCGTGAAGAGTGCCAACCAGCGGCAGACGGGGCGTGCTGCATCCATTGTCAACCCGAAGGAGGAAAGCTTATACACATACAGCTACATCGAGGAGTTAAATGGCTATGTTGTTAAAAAGGTGCAGCTAGCACAGCTTTTTCTTGAAGTAGACAAGCAGAAACGACGGTTTTTTGGTGGATTTGGAATCATTCTGCTGCTATTTGTTCTATTAACTTATTTCATATCATCGACGATTACAGTACCGCTTAAGAAGCTACAGAAGAAGATGGAAATGACCGCTAAGACGAATCTCAAAATGAAATTACCCGAGCAGGGACGGGGAGAGATTCTTGCCCTGACTCAGAGTTTCAATATAATGATCCATGATTTAAATGAATTGTTGCAGCGACTTCAGCTTGAAGAAAAACAGAAGCAATTCGTTCGATTTCAGGTATTACTTTCGCAGATGAACCCGCATTTTCTACTAAATACATTGAATACGATAAAGAGCATTGCCTTAGATAAAGATGATGATGAAATTTATGAAATTTGTGTTGCACTAGGAAAAATATTGGAGACTACCTTAAATACTGAAGTGGATTTGATCCTGTTAAAGGATGAAATCGTACTAATAGAATCTTACATGGAGATACAGCGGCAACGTTTTGGACATGGGATTGAAATTCAATATGATATCAACGAGGAGCTGCAATTCGCATTAATCCCTAAATTCTGTCTGCAGCCCTTAATTGAAAATAGCTTGATTCACGGCTTCGGTCAGTCTGTAAAACAAGGGAGAATTGATATTTCCGCTAAAGTGACTGAGCAACAGCTGTACCTGCAGGTTAGAGATAACGGCATGGGGATAGAAAGAGCACAGCTGAATAAGGCTACACGGAAACGTAAAGGAATCGGTGTTCAGAATATTAGGGAGAGCTTAGAGCTGTTGTTTAAGAATCAACGGACAGGTATGGACATCGTATCTTCGGATACAGGAACTGAAGTGACCATCCATTTTCCATTCCTTATTTCAAAACCTTACGATGGAGGTAAGCTCACATGTGGAGAACGTTAATTGTGGATGATGAACAACCTGCAGTTAAAAGTATACGGAAGCTATTCTTAAAGGCAGGAATTCCGTTTGAAATTATAGGTGAGGCGGAGAATGGAGAAGTAGGCTTGCAAATGATTCGTGAGCTTCAGCCTGATGTGGTAGTGACGGATATCAATATGCCGGTGATGGATGGGGTGAAGCTTCTTCAAATTGCGCGAGAGGAAGGCTTCGAATGCCGGTTTGTAATGTTGACCGCATTGAGTGAATTTGAATACGCCCGGCAGGCGCTCGTATTTGGGGCTTCGGACTACATTTTGAAGTTATCTTTAGATCTCCAAGGTTTGAAGCAGACCATGGGTAAGGTTCAGACCGAGCTGGAGCGTATGGTGAAGATGAAGAAGGCCGATAAATGGTTTCCTGAGAAGCAACAAACGGGACCGACAGATCATGTGGAGATGAACAAAATTATAGCTTATATTGAAGAACATTATGCTGAGGACATCTCGCTCAAATCCATGTCAGAGTTGATCCGGATGGATGCCAGCTATATAAGTGACTTATTCAAGAAAAAGACAGGGAAAACGTTGACCAATTATATTCAAGAGCGTCGGATTCAGGCTGGGAAAATGCTGCTTGCAGAAACGAAGCTAACAATTAGCGAGATTGGGCAGCAAGTAGGCTTTGAGAACGATAATTATTTTATAAAAATTTTCAAAAAGTGGTGTGGTGTCACGCCAAATGAATTCCGTAAAGAACCAAAAAACGTTCTATAAGTTCCCAAATGTAGTTCATCCCCCAGAATCCGCTCTGATGATAAAGTTATAGATGTAGAGCACAACACATAATCCTTCCAAGGGGGAAGCTATCTATGAAGAAAAAGTGGTATCCTGCAGTGCTTTCTGTCTTATTAGCAGGTACGATGCTGGCTGGTTGTGGGAGTGGTGGAAGTAATGAGGCGCAGGGCAGTGCAAATGGAGAAACAGCAAAGGAGAAAATAAAGCTCACGATGTGGGGGGCAGTTCCTGCCGAAGCCGGGCCTCAAGCTGTAATTGATAACTGGAATAAAGATCATCCAGACATTCAGGTCGAGTATATCCGTAATGTAAATGACGATGCAGGCAACTTAAAGCTAGACACTGCCTTGATGACCAATCAAAACATAGACCTTTTCATGAACTACGATCTTGCTCACTTACAGAAACGTATGGATGCAGGCGTTGCCTTGGATCTAAGCACGAAAACAGATTATGATATCGACAGCCAGATCGGCGAGGACGCAGCAATGTGGAAAATCAATGATAAGTACTATGGGATTCCTACAAAGAAAAACATGGCGTTTGTATGGTTGAACAAAGATATGCTGGATGCAGCAGGATTACCGATTCCTGCGGTGGACTGGACTTGGTCAGATCTTGAGGAGTATGCGAAGAAGCTAACAAAGCCGGGTGTGTACGGATTATTGCAGGCAGATTCCTCCTTCCCAACAACGATGGACGGTACGCTGGCTGGAATGGGTGTGAAACAGGCGGATGGTACCTCAAACTTTGGGAATGATCTCTGGAAACAGCACCTGGAAATATTGCATAACATGATGTTCGTAGACAAATCCACACCGGAATATGGGGAGCAGCTGACCAGTAAAATGCCGGTGGATACCATGTTCCTGCAAGGCAAAGCGGCAATGCTGGCAGCCGGTGAGTTTATTTTTAGAAATGCGAACAACTTGAAGGACTATCCGCATGATTTCAAAACCGCGTTCGCTGCAATTCCAAAAGTGAATAAAGATCAAAAGGATTATAAATATTCGGGCGGTGTGGGTGACATGCTTGCTCTTAATGCAAAGTCCAAGAACCTGGATGCAGCTTGGGAGTTCGCAAAATGGTATGCGGATGGCGGTATGCTGCCAATGGCAAGCGGGGGTCGTATTCCAGCCTCTAAGAGTGTGGACAGTAAGGAAGCGATGAGCCTTCTCTTGAATGGTGTAGAAGACAAATATGATACAGATTCAATGAATAATATTGTATTCGGCAAATTCCCATCCTTCCAGCTAAATGTACCTCAACAAGCCATTGATGCCCGTAAAGAAGAGTATGAAAAATACTTCTTAAATAAGCAAGATATTGATACCACGATGAAAAATATGCAAACCCGTTCGCAAGAGTTAATGAAATAAAGAAATAGCTGGCACAAAAGAGAAGGAGGAAGATCTCTTCGTTCTTCTCTTTCGTGTACCCATTTTTCAGCATACGAAAGGCGGCGATACCGTGAAGCGGAGAAGCTGGATGGACAGACAAGGCTGGATCGGCATGACTTTTATTCTCCCGAATATGATTGGTATTCTCTTATTCTTTGTGATTCCTGCAATCTTTTCCTTTGTCCTGATGTTTACGAACTATCAATTTTCAAATCCGAATTGGCAATTTACCGGGCTGGATAATCTCAAACGGTTGTTCCATGACGATAATTTCTATGCCTCGATCAAATATACGGTGATATTCCTGATATCGGTTCCAGTATCGATGGTGCTCGCTTTTATTGTGGCGCTATTTCTAAACCGCAGTGTGTATCTTAAAGGCGTATTACGTGGAATGTTTTTCTTACCGTATATCTCTAGTGGAGTAGCCGTTGCATTTGTCTGGATGCTGCTATTTCAGCCTTCACAGGGACCCATCAATGAACTGCTTCGCTGGATTGGCATAACATCGCCGCCAGGATGGTTTGCAGATACGGAAACCGCAATGTATGCCATTGATATCGTACAGATTTGGCTGATGCTTGGCTACAATATGATCATATATTTAGCAGCACTACAGGAAATTTCGACAGAACAGCTGGAAGCTGCCCGGATCGATGGTGCAAGCACATTCAAAACAACATGGAAAATTGTATGGCCTCTTGTTAGTCCAACAACTTTTTTATTAATGATTACCGGATTAATTATGACGATGAAATCGTTCTCGATTATTCAAGCCATTACGGCTGGAGGACCTAGCGGAAGTACGACGGTCTTATCACTATTCGTTTATAAAACAGCATTCAGTTATTACGATATGGGATACGCTTCAGTCATTTCATGGTTCTTGTTCGCCGTCATTCTCGTCATTACAGTCATTCAGTGGATCGGCCAAAAGCGCTGGGTTCATTACTAAATAACCCTACAAAGTGGAGCTTTGCGGGAGGCCCCGAAACCATAAATTAAAGGAGCAGGCGGTATGAATGAAAAAGCAGGAAACATGAAGGTGAAGCTGCCAGTGACGATCATCATGTTTGTTCTAGGACTATTTATGATTGTGCCTTTTCTATGGATGCTCAGCACATCTTTTCAGACACCTGCCGAGGTGTTTAACGAATGGCTGCCTTCATCTCTCAACTGGAGCAATCATATTCGGGTATGGACAGGAAGTTATGATTTTGTTCCGTATTATTTAAATTCACTTAAGATATCGATTATTGGAACTGCGGGAGCTGTGTTTCTATCTGCCCTTGCCGCTTACGGATTTTCACGTACTTCGTTTAAAGGGCGTGATGGCCTATTCGTCATATATCTATCCATGATGATGATTCCACCGCAGGTGCTTTTTGTTCCTAAGTTTATCATGTTTAACTGGGTTGGGATTTACAATACGCACTTGGCCCTAATCCTTCCAGCCATGTTCTCGATCTTCGGTGTATTTATGCTTCGGCAGTTCTTCATGGGTATTCCTAAGGAAATTACGGAATCTGCTTTTCTGGATGGAGCCGGGCATTACAAAATATTTTTCCGCTTAATTCTGCCATTAGCGAAGCCGGCAATCGCTACATTTGCTATTCTTGATTTCTCCTGGCAATGGAATGATTATGAGAATGCGCTTGTATTTTTGCAGAGCCCTAAGCTATATACCATTCCGCTTGGATTGCAGAATTTTATTCTTGAGAACAATGTGGATTACAACGGGATGATGGCCGCTTCGTCGGCTGCGATCATTCCAATGATTGTTATCTTCTTCATAGGTCAGAAATATATTATTCAAGGGATTTCTAGCTCGGCTGTGAAAGGCTAACTATAGGAGGGTACTGACATGAGAACAGAAACGGTTAAATCCGAGGTGACAGTGGTCGGGGGTGGACTTGCAGGGATGAACGCGGCGATTGCTGCAGCACGTCTTGGGTTAAAGGTAGCACTGGTACAGAATCGTCCTGTACTTGGTGGTAACTCGAGTTCAGAGGTTCGGGTATGGGTATGTGGTGCAACAGGACATGGTGTAAATCGTTATGCACGTGAGACAGGCATTATGGGTGAGCTGTTCATCGAGAATCAATACCGGAACCCGGAAGGGAATCCATATCTATGGGATCTAACCTTGCTCGAAGCGGTGAAGGCAGAATCGAATATCAGCTTGTTCTTAAATACCGATGTACGTGAAGTGGAAGCGGAAGGTGAGGCAGAGGAGCGTACGATTCAGAGTGTGACTGGCTGGATGATGGGATCTGAGCGTTTAATCACGTTCGAGAGCGGTGCTTTCATCGATTGTACGGGTGATGGTTTAGTTGGCTTCCTAGCAGGAGCGGATTTCCGATTAGGACGTGAAGCCCGTCATGAATTTAATGAGGAATGGGCACCAGAAGTGCCTGATAATATTACATTAGGCAGTACATTATTATTTTATACACAGGATACTGGAAAACCGGTACGTTATGTTGCACCCTCATTCGCTAAGGATATTACAACAACTTCTATCCCGATCCGCCGGGTTATTCGGAGTGGGGATTCAGGCTGTCACTACTGGTGGATTGAGTGGGGCGGCGAGCTTGATACGGTGGATGAGAATGAACGCATACGTGATGAGTTATCCTCAGTTATTTATGGGATTTGGGATTATATCAAAAACTCGGGCCATTTTGATGCCGAGAATATGACGCTTGAGTGGGTTGGCTCGATTCCGGGTAAACGTGAATACAGACGGTTTGTTGGCGATACGATTCTAACGCAAAATGATATTCTCGCGCAGCGTGAATTTGCAGACCGTATTGGATTTGGTGGCTGGTCAATTGATCTACATCCACCACAGGGGATGTACGCACAAGAGAGTGGCTCCAAGCATCTGCATGCGGACGGGATCTACCATATTCCATTTGGTTCGCTATATTCGAAGAATGTAAGGAATCTATTCTTCGCGGGTCGTAATATCAGTGCATCTCATGTGGCTTTTGGAACAACACGCGTTATGGCAACCTGTGCAATCATGGGTGAAGCAGCTGGAACAGGTGCCGCTTTATCCGTCATCAAAGGTGTGACCCCTCGTGAAATTCGCGAGCAGTATATGCATGAATTGCAACAGGTGATGTTAAAGCAAGATGCTTCGATTATTGGATTACGTAACGAGGATCCACTGGACCTCGCCAGAAAAAGCGAGATTCATGCATCCAGTACGATGAATGGTATCCTGCTAGACCGTCCAGCCGAAGCTTATGAGCTTTCTCATGATGTAGGGATTTTGTTTCCGGTTGAAGGAAGTATCCGTGGGTTAAGGCTGCTTGTATCAGCGAGTATTCAGACGCAGCTGACCGTGGAGATCTGGACGACTGGACGTGCGGAAAATTACGTGCCGGCGGAGTGCAAACAGGTTGATGTTATAACAGTACAGGCAGGAGAGCAGCAATGGATTGAAGTTCCGATACAAGAGGAGAAATGTAGTCCAATCGGCGAATGTAATATCTTCGCTATTATTCGAGCTAATGAACACCTTCAATTGCATATTTCAGAAACCCCAATCACTGGTGTCATTACATTTGAGCGAGGTGCTAAATCCGTTGTTGATTCATCGCTGGAGGATCATCAGCCAGATCAGCCGGTGATAGAGTGGAGCATGAAACAACTTGTACGCAGGCATTTCTGCTTTGCAGTAGAAACATCGGCATATGCTGCATCTAAAGTCATTGATGGATATGTTCGACCTTTCGCGGGACCGCATAGCTGGGTTTCTGAGCCGATGACCGCGGGTAGATCGGAGTGGGTAGAGGCGCGTCTCCCGGATGCTGCTCCAGTCTCCGAAATTCATTTCACCTTTAATGATGATGTCAATGAAGATCTCATCAACTTACATCACCATGAAACGCCATTTCTAGTGATTCCTGAACTGGTAAAGAACTATGATGTAGAGCTGCTCATTGATGGCGCGTGGCAAGTCATGCTCCGTGTCAAAGACAACCATCGCCGGAAGAATGTTCATCGATTAGAGAAGCCTGTCCTTACAGATGCTGTCCGGATCGTTATTCATGAAACTAACGGTGGAGTACATGCCGAACTTGTGGAAATGCGGATTTATCAAGAAGCAACGGCTTTGCCGACTTTATAGGGACGGTATCCGTTTCTGCGGGAAATACAAAATATATAGGATAACGTAAAACTTATACTTTCTTGTATTCTAAAATAGAGTTCATTTATAATTGAGCGCCCTCGAAGGGAAGCCGTCAGGCTTCCCTTTTCTTGTTTTTTAGATTACACTATTCAAACGATATTTTTATATAAAGGAGACAGCTAATGACAACGAAGACTAATGGCCGTCCCCCTGAGGCTGTATACATTCATATCCCTTTTTGTACCAATAAGTGCTTTTATTGTGATTTTAATTCCTATGTACTCAAGGATCAGCCAGTTATGGATTATCTCGAAGCTTTGGATCGGGAGATGGAGCAGACCGTCAAGAACACCCCTCCGGGTGTTATCAAAACGATCTTCGTCGGCGGAGGCACACCCACTGTTTTAAAACCTGATGAAATGGCTTATTTCTTAAAGTCTGTTCGTACGCATTTCCCAAACTGGGATAAAGATATTGAGTTCTCTATGGAAGCTAACCCTGGAACAACGGATCTGGACAAGCTGACGGTTATGAAAGAAGGTGGCGTGAACCGGGTGAGCTTTGGCGTTCAAGCATTTCAAAACGAGCTGCTCACAGGCATCGGCCGGATTCATAATGTAGATGATGTATACCGGAGCTTAGAGAATGCACGTGCAGTTGGACTTAATAATCTTTCGGTTGACCTGATGTTTGGGTTGCCTAATCAAACTGTGGAGATGTTGGGCGAAAGTATCCGCAAGGCGTTGGAGCTGGATCTACCCCACTATTCTATTTACAGCTTGAAGGTGGAGGAGAATACTCTTTTTCACACGCTGTTTAATAAGAACAAGCTTCCTCTTCCTAATGAAGAAGATGAATTACAAATGTACCTCCTGTTGATGTCCTCTATGAAGGAAGCTGGTTACAATCAATACGAGATCAGTAACTTCGCAAAACCAGGAATGGAGAGCCGCCATAATATCACCTACTGGCGTAATGAAGATTATTATGGTCTAGGAGCAGGAGCGCATGGATATGTGGGGCGTCAGCGGCATATTAATGTTAAGGGCGTAAATCCATATGTAGAAGCAACACGTAAAGGGCTGCCACGACTGGATGCATACCCAATCTCAGAAGCAGAAGCGATGGAAGACTTTATGATGGTCGGCTTGCGTATGCATGAGGGCGTCTCTAATGAAGCTTTTCAGGCGCAATTCGGGCGTTCAATAGAGGAAGTATTCGAGAAATCCTTGCATAAAATGCTGCATGCAGGGCTGTTGGAACAAGAAGCAGGAGTTTACCGACTCAGCAAGCAAGGAATCTTGTTTGGGAACGATGTTTTTGCTGAATTTGTAGGCGCCCTGACAGAAGTTTAATTTTAAAATACCCCTTGAATTGTAATTCACTCTGTTGTATATTTATTCATATTATCAACAGAGGGGTGAACCAAAGTGCTTGCCAAGACGGAAATGATTCGCCATTCGTCTCCAGCGGGAGACGCACAGGTGATTTGTAGAAATGCTGTGGTAGAAGACGTTGAGCCATTGTATCTAATGATAGAAGAGTATGCCCAGCGCGGCATCATGTTGCCCCGTTCCCGGCAGGCGCTGACACGCCAGATCGATCAATTCGTAGTTGCTGAAATCGAAGGCAGATTCGTAGGCTGTGGTTCACTTTTTAAACTCGGGAATGATCTCGTAGAGATTCGTTCGATTGGGTTGAATGATGAAGGTAAGGGTAAAGGCGTAGGCTCCATGATATTGGCGAAGCTGGTCGAGGAAGCTAGGAACCAGAAAATCCCAAAGGTTATGGCACTAACCTATGCTGTTGATTTTTTTCTTAGAAATGGATTTGAAGTCGTCCAGAAAGAGATTTTTCCTGAAAAAGTATGGACAGATTGCGTGAATTGTAAAAAGCAGCATGCCTGCGATGAAATAGCAGTGCTTAAGATACTGAACTGACTTGACAATGTCAATGTCAGTTTGGTATTTTTGTATTAGTGGTTAGCACTCATCTGAGTCGAGTGCTAACGAATCGGAGCCACAGCCGATAGGAGGGAATAACATGTTAACTGATCGCCAGAGAATGATACTAAATGCAATTGTGGATGATTATATTTCATCGGCAGAGCCAGTAGGATCTCGCAGCATTTCTAAACGGGGAGATGTAGGATACAGTCCGGCTACGATTCGAAATGAAATGGCTGACCTGGAGGATTTAGGTTATCTCGAGCAGCCTCATACATCGGCGGGAAGAATTCCTTCCCATAAAGGATACCGATATTATGTGGATCATTTGGTACCGTGGAATTCCGCCGAAACGGCAGAAATGGGCACGATCCGCGCTTTTTTTGCCGAGAAGCTAAATGCAATGGAGCAGGTAATCCAACATGCGGCGATGATTCTTTCCAATATGACGAATTATACTTCCATCCTGCTGGGACCGGAGGTTTTTCATACTTCATTGCGTCATTTTCAGTTGTTACCACTAGATGATTCAACCGCTGTGGCCATTATCGTCACAAGTACGGGGCAAGTTGAGAATCGTACGGTGAACATTCCGCCGGAGATTTCTGTTTCCGAGATGGAGAAAGTGGTTAACCTACTGAATAGTAAACTGGTCAATGTACCACTCTATAAGCTGAAGACTCGGCTCTATTCCGAGCTTGGCGAAGAAATGCAGCGTCACATCTCACATTATGAAGAATTAATGCAGGTGCTGGACACCGCGCTGGAAAGCGATCAAGAGCAGCGCATCTATCTCAGCGGAGCAACGAATATGCTGACACAGCCTGAGTTCAAAGATGTAGACAAGGTGAAGAGTATTCTTGATCTGCTGGAAGAGACACCGACACTGCTCAAAATGCTGGCCCCTACAGTGGGTGGCACAGGTATTCAAGTACGAATAGGAACAGAAAACAATCACGAAGCGTTCGCTAACTGTAGTCTGATCACCGCCACTTATTCACTTGATGGGCAGGCACTAGGCAGCATTGGAATCCTTGGGCCGACCCGTATGGAATATGCAAGAGTGATGGGGATCTTGGGCATTTTATCCCGAGATTTGACAGCGATGCTGGCGCACTGGTATAAGTGAACAGAGTCAACATGATTTCGTGAATGATTTTAAGGAGGTGAAGACAACTTGAAAAAGGAACAAGTTCAAGATTCTAATGAATTCAAAGAGGAATTGATCAATGAGGAGCCTGTGGCTGAAGTAGTCTCAGATGCCGACTCATTTACAGCTGAAAACGTTAGTGAAGGTGCTTCAGATACAGGTGCTGAGGTGAAACGCCTACAGGATCTTGCTGATGAATATCAAGGTCGTGCACTGCGTGCACAAGCTGATTTTGATAACTTCCGTCGTCGTACCCAGAAGGAAAAAGAAGAGTTGGCTCAATATGCTACCTCCAAGCTCCTGACGGAATTGCTTTCCGTGCTGGACAATTTCGAGCGTGCGTTAGTCACTACTCCAGCTAATCCTGAATCCGAAGCTTTCGCGAAGGGCGTTAATATGATTTTCCGTCAGCTGGATGGGGTATTGAAGGCTGAGGGGCTTACAGCTATGGAAACAGTAGGACAGCCTTTTAATCCTGAATACCATCAGGCTATTATGCAGGTTGAGAGCGAGGAGTACGAAGAGGGTATCGTTACAGAAGAGGTTCAAAAAGGATATCTTCTGAAAGATAGAGTTCTTCGTCCGGCCATGGTCAAAGTCAGCATGTAGTCTGTCTATATAGGACGGGCAGTTTCTGCTCGCCATAAAGCAGCAGTGCTTTTGCCTACTATTTATCCGATTGCAGGCTGTTGCCCGGATAGTTTATTATCAATCGAATTTTTTTGATATTTTTATAAATTTATTGAGCTTAGGCTCCATATAACTTTAGAGGAGGCAAATTATTGTGAGTAAAGTTATCGGTATTGACTTAGGAACCACGAACTCTTGCGTTGCCGTTATGGAAGGCGGCGAAGCCGTAGTAATTCCAAACCCAGAAGGCGCGCGTACAACCCCTTCGGTTGTAGGCTTTAAGAAAGACGGCGAGCGTATCGTCGGTGAAACGGCTAAACGCCAAGCGATTACTAACCCTGATCGTACGATCAGCTCTGTTAAACGTCACATGGGTACTAACCACAAAGAAAGCATTGATGGTAAAGACTACTCCCCACAAGAAATTTCGGCAATGATTCTGCAAAAACTGAAATCCGATGCAGAGGCTTATCTTGGCCAAACTGTTACTCAAGCAGTTATCACTGTTCCTGCTTATTTTAATGACAGCCAACGTCAAGCTACCAAAGATGCAGGTAAAATTGCAGGTTTGGAAGTTCTGCGTATTGTGAACGAGCCAACAGCAGCAGCTTTGGCATATGGTCTGGAGAAATCCGAAGATCAAACCATTCTAGTCTATGACCTTGGTGGCGGTACTTTTGACGTATCCATCCTTGAACTTGGTGATGGCTTCTTCGAAGTAAAAGCTACAAGCGGCGACAACAAGCTGGGTGGCGACGACTTTGACCAAGTGGTTATGGATTACCTGGTATCCGAATTCAAAAAAGAGCAAGGCATTGATCTGAGCAAAGATAAATCTGCTGTACAACGTTTGAAAGATGCAGCTGAAAAAGCGAAAAAAGAATTGTCAGGCGTACTGACAACAACTGTATCGCTTCCGTTCATCACTGTGGTTGACGGCGTACCTCAGCACTTAGAGATCAACTTGACTCGTGCGAAATTTGATGAACTGACTGCTGGTCTGGTAGAACGTACTTTGGGACCAACTCGTCAAGCATTGTCTGATGCTGGCATGACCCCTGCAGACCTTACTAGAATCGTTCTGGTTGGTGGTTCTACACGTATCCCAGCTGTACAAGATGCTATCAAAAAGCTTACTGGCAAAGAACCACACAAAGGTGTGAATCCGGATGAAGTAGTAGCTCTTGGTGCTGCTGTTCAAGCGGGTGTATTGACTGGTGATGTTAAAGACGTTGTATTGCTTGACGTAACTCCGCTTTCCCTGGGTATCGAAACTGCAGGTGGCGTGTTCACGAAGATGATCGAGCGTAATACTACGATTCCTACAAGCAAATCCCAAGTATTCTCAACCTTTGCTGACAACCAACCTAGCGTAGAAATTCACGTGCTGCAAGGTGAGCGTCAAATGGCAAATGGCAACAAGACACTGGGACGCTTCATGCTGAACGAGATTCCACCAGCACCACGTGGCGTGCCACAAATCGAAGTTTCTTTCGATATTGATGCCAACGGTATCGTAAATGTATCTGCAACAGATAAAGGCACGAACAAGAGCCAAAAAATCACTATCACTTCTTCCAGCGGCCTGAGCGACGCAGAAGTAGAACAAATGATGAAGGATGCCGAGCTTCACGCTGAGGAAGACCGTAAGCGTAAAGAACTGGTAGAAGCGAAGAACGGTGCTGACCAACTCGTGTATTCTACTGAAAAAGTAATTAAAGACCTTGGTGATAAAGCTGATGCTTCTGATGTTGAAAAAGCAAATGAAGCTAAAGATAAAGTTAAAGCAGCACTTGAAACTGACAATCTTGAAGAAATCAATGCAGCTACAGAAGCATTGACTGAGATTGTACAACAGTTATCCATGAAGCTGTACGAACAAGCTGCTCAAGCTGAGCAAGGTGCTGAAGGTGGCGCTGGAGCCGCTGAAGGCGCTCCTAAAAAAGATAATGTAGTTGACGCTGACTATGAGGTTGTTGACGAAGATAAGAATCAAGGGTAACCTTATACGATAAGTGTAATAGGAAACTGATAAATTCTTATATAGTGTAAGAAGGGAAGGTCAAAACCGGGTCATCCCGTGTTTTGACTTTCCTTTTGTAATATCAGATTGCACACTCTTTGCGAATGCGCCTTCTGATATTGTAAGAATAAACATCGCTGAATCTGGATGGTCAGATCCTGAGGTTTTATCGTATAATGGTTTGTTTGACAGGTAATAAGGAATTTGAGTATGTATGCACGGAGGTGAAAGCAGTGGCAGATAAACGCGATTATTATGAAGTGCTTGGCCTTAGTAGAGATGCTTCAGACGATGAGGTGAAAAAAGCGTACCGGAAATTGGCGCGCCAATATCACCCAGACGTGAATAAAGCAGATGACGCTGAAGCTAAGTTTAAGGAAGTAAAAGAAGCTTATGATGTTCTTAGTGATGGACAACAGCGAGCTAGATATGACCAATATGGCCATATTGACCCTAACCAAGGTATGGGCGGCTTCGGAGGCGGCGGTGGTGGCGACTTCGGAGGACTTGGCGATATCTTTGATATGTTCTTTGGAGGCGGCGGACGCCGTGATCCTAACGCACCGCAGCGCGGTGGGGATTTGCAGTATACCATGACCATTGAATTCAAGGAAGCGGTATTCGGCAAAGAAACCGATATTACTATTCCACGCACAGAAACTTGCGATACCTGCTACGGCTCCGGGGCTAAACCGGGCACTAAACCAGAGACTTGTTCCGTATGTCATGGTAGTGGACAACAGGAATTCGTACAGAATACACCGCTTGGACAGATGCGTAATCGTCGTCCTTGTTCACATTGCAGTGGTACAGGTAAGATTATTAAGGAAAAATGTACGACTTGCGCCGGACAGGGTAAGGTTAAAAAGCAACGCAAGATCCATGTGCGCATCCCTGCCGGTGTTGATGACGGTGCACAGCTGCGCATGACTGGCGAAGGGGAAGGCGGCTTACGCGGCGGTCCTGCTGGAGACTTGTATATTGTTATCCGTGTTAAATCGCATGATTTCTTCGTGCGTGAGAACGATGATATTATGTGCGAGGTTCCACTTACGTTTGCACAGGCAGCACTTGGTGATGAGATTGAAATTCCAACCTTAACCGAAAAAGTGAAGCTGAAGATTCCTGCCGGAACGCAAACAGGCACTTTCTTCCGCCTCAAAGGTAAAGGTGTTCCACGTCTGCGTGGATCTGGCCAAGGTGATCAGCATGTACGAGTAATTGTTGTGACACCTAGCAAGCTCAATGAAGAGCAAAAAGAATTGCTACGCCAGTTCGCTTCTCTGAACGGAGAAAACACACATGAGCACGAGCAGTCCTTCTTTGATCGTGTGAAACGTGCGTTTCGCGGGGACTGATAACCTAACTCATTCATTCAGTAAATGAATAGAAAAAGACAGCAGAGCAGCGATCCTCCCGTTATTGGGGGATCGCTGCTCTGCGTTTTTGTTTAGCATGAGATTATGGCAGGGCCATTTAACTTACCCCATGCAATTCTTTGGTTGAGCTGTAATGCTGGAACCTGCGGAATTCTGCGTGTAGGGCTAACTCGGCCAATCCCGTAACCCCGGCAAACCTGGTAAACCCGTTAAATTCGGTGACCCCGGTAAACCCTGGCAAGCCCGTCAACCTCGGCCGACCCGCGAACCGCGAACCGCGAACCGCGAACCGCGAACCGCGAACCGCGAACCGCGAACCGCGAACCGCGAACCGCGAACCGCGAACCGCGAACCGCGAACCGCGAACCCTTAACCTTGGAACACCCGACTGGTCTCCAGCTTTTTTAAACACACTATATGCTTTGAATTATCTACGTGGGCTTACGGACCCAGTTGACGCTATTTGCACATTTTTCTCCTTTTGAGCGAAGTTTCGGACTCCAGTGCAGCTATTGCTCAGAAAAGCGCTCATGATTGGTGTTTTACGTGCTAATAGTGACTATGGGGTCCGTTAGCATGGCAAATGTCGCATAATTCAGTGTTTAAGTGCAACTGAGTCCGATAGCGCTGAGAATAATCTTCTGCGTGGATAGGACCCGGAAGACGCTGGAGGCATACGGACCCAGTTGACGCTATTTGCACATTTTTCTCCTTTTGAGCGAAGTTTCGGACTCCAGTGCAGCTATTGCTCAGAAAAGCGCTCATGATTGGTGTTTTATGTGCTAATAGTGACTATGGGGTCCGTTGGCATGGCAAATGTCGTATAATTCAACGTTTAAGTGCAACTGAGTCCGATAGCGCTGAGAATAATCATCTGAGTGGATAGGACCCAGAAGATGCTGGAGGCATACGGACTCAGCTGACGCTATTTGCACATTTTTCTCCTTTTGAGCGAAGTTTCGGACTCCAGTGCATCTATTGCCTAGAAAAGTGCTCATATTTGGTGTTTTTCGTGCTAATAGCGACTATGAGGTCCGATGGCATGGCAAATATCGCATAATTCAACGTTTAAGTGCAACGGTGTCCGATAGCGCTGAGAATAATCATCTGAGTGGATAGGACCCGGAAGACGCTGGAGGCTTACGGACCCAGTTGACGCTATTTGCACATTTTTCTCCTTTTGAGCGAAGTTTCGGACTCCAGTGCAGCTATTGCTCAGAAAAGCGCTCATGATTGGTGTTTTACGTGCTAATAGTGACTATGGGGTCCGTTAGCATGGCAAATGTCGCATAATTCAACGTTTAAGTGCAACGGTGTCCGATAGCGCTGAGAATAATCATCTGAGTGGATAGGACCCGGAAGACGCTGGAGGCATACGGACCCAGTTGACGCTATTTGCACATTTTTCTCCTTTTGAGCGAAGTTTCGGACTCCAGTGCAGCTATTGCTCAGAAAAGCGCTCATGATTGGTGTTTTACGTGCTAATAGTGACTATGGGGTCCGTTAGCATGGCAAATGTCGCATAATTCAGTGTTTAAGTGCAACTGAGTCCGATAGCGCTGAGAATAATCATCTGAGTGGATAGGACCCGGAAGACGCTGGAGTCTTGTGGACTCAGCTGATGCTATTTGCAAATTTATCGCCTTTTGAGCGAAGTTTCGGACTCCAGTGCAGCTATTGCCCAGAAAAGCGCTCATGATTGGTGTTTTACGTGCTAATAGTGACTATGGGGTCCGTTAGCATGGCAAATGTCGCATAAATCAGCGTTTTAGTGCAACGGCGTCCGATAGTTGTCTCGTATGCGCCGCAGATGTGACCTTAAGACGAGAAAGCCCCAGCAGCCAAATGGCTGCTGGGGCTTTCTTTGAGAGTTCAACTAGATACTGTTTAAGAACGTAGGTCCTCAAACACGCGGCTCAGAATCGTTGCTGCTTGTGCACGAGTCAGAGTGCCTTGTGGATTGAAGTTGTCTGCACCAACGCCCTTGAGATAACCTTTGCTTACAGCATAGGCTACGGCGTTACGTGCTTCTGCAGCGATGTTGTCGGCATCCTTAAAGCTCAAAGGAGTCTTAGCTACTGTAAGATCAGCGCCTAGCGCCTCAGCAATGATAAGGGCTGCTTCTTCGCGAGTCAGCACATCGCGTGAACCACTTTGTTTGATACGTGCATTCCAAGTGTCACCTTTTCCGAGTAGACGGTCGAAGAGTGTTAGCAGTTCCGCTTGATTTAAGGTGTCAGCAGGCTTGAAGCTGCCATCGGTTCCTTTGCCGGCAATGATGCCATGAGCAGCAAGAACTTCGATATCGCCTTTAGCCCAGTGTATGCCGATATCCTTGAAGCTTACATTACGGGATGCCACGCTATAAGAGCCGTCACCAGTAACTGTAAACTGTAGAATACCTTCTTTAGAGAAAGATCCAGGTTGCAGATAGGACCATTTATGATCCTTTGTTTCTGCATAGGCGGCAGTTTTTCGAGCATCACGTAGACTGCTGTCTTTCAGATTAAGCTGAAGGGTAATCGGCTTTCCGGTTGTCCAACCATTTTTGATGGTAAGAATGGAAGAACCAATATTGATCGCAGCTGAGCTTCCTGATAACACTGCTGCATCACTAACATCAGCCAGACTTATCGTAAGCAACAAACCACTGCTGCTAATGAAATCCGGAAGGGTTGCTGCTGGAATAAGAACATTGAACCCATTACCGTTAAGGCTGAGTGCATTCTCCGATTTCTTCAACTGTTCAGCTTGCGCCGGGGTAAGCGTAATAACAACTTGGCTATACTTATTGAAATTCACATCGCTAAGATCAAGTACAGAAGTCTTATCTTTTGCATTCTGGATCGAATTTGTTAATGCAGCATCTAAGATGTTAAACACCGCTGAAGGTTTACCATCAGCTGGATCGGCTGTCTCTACTAGCTTCCCGGATTTCAAAGAAGATCCAGGAGTGGGAGTGCTGGTTGCTGTAGGTACATACGACTCAGAAGATGGAGACGATGTAGGCGATGGTGTTTCTGTTGGATCTGGCGATGGTGTCGGTGTTGGTGTTGGTGTTTCTGTTGGATCTGGCGTTGCTGATGGCGTTGGTGTTGGTGTCGGCGTTGGTGTCGGTTTTTCAGGTGTGCTTACAGTTACACTTACTGTTCTCAAACCAGACGGGATAGTTGATGTTGTGGCATCATTCCAAATCTGGACATCATATAGCTCAAAGGAATAATCTCCTGCTGTTGCTGGTTCAAAGGTTATTTGGGCTAGTGAGCCAGAGCCGTGATAAGCACCTCCTGACAGATTGACACTATATTGTGTCAGTTTGTGGCCGTCTCCAAGGTCATACGTTTGTGAATATTCTGTAAGTGGAACACTAGAGAAATGCTCCTCTTGATACGTAACCAGCTGTACGCTTGGCTGGATTACCGGTGTTTCAAGGGAATCATCGTATATGACACCGAATGAAGCCCCATAGACGCCATAAACCTCGTCTGTCACGGAATAATCTAAATCAACGGTCACAGATTGTCCTACTTCAATGGTGGATGCAGAAAGAGCCGGAGTTACTGTGAAAGTACCGTCCCCTGTGCTATAAAGCAGCCGCTGAACGTAATCATCGTCGTCTGCACCATTGCCAACTTTATCGACCACATGGACTTTGTACTCATTTAGCCCCTCGTTAACTGGAACATCAATGGTAAAGGCACCGTTATTTGCAATTACACCGCCAAATTTATAAGCATTCCCATCATAATGTTTGCCTTCGGCATATACGGTAAACCAGTTTCCAATAGGGTTTGTATTAGAAATATAATAGGCCATTAGGTCATCATCAATGAAACCACTAATTTGTGCCACGCCAGGATCGGTTGGCGCTTCGCGTTCATACTCCTCAATGGTGATGCCGGAAACTAGCGGCTTCTCGGTATCAATTGTGAACTCGGCCTTTTGTTTCTCGAGCAGCTGCCCATTGGGAAGCACAGGAATGATGTAGTAGTGACCATCTGCTAAAGTAGACTTGGCGGAGGTCTCCAGGTCTGTTAATGTTCCATCCCAATTTGGAACTTCGTATACACCACGATAGATCTTCTCATCGATCGCATAAACTTCACCTAAAACTGTTGCAGGAGCATCTTTTGAAGAGGCTACGAAACTTATGCCTTCCAGCTCTTCATTAACAGAAAAGGTAAAGGTGGTGTCGTCTGAGCGACCATCCCTATTAGGTGAAATTTGTGGACTTTCAAAAGAGAGCTGATTAATAGGTGCTACATTAAATTGGTCACCTACAACAACGTTAAATGGCAGACGAAGGGTTTCTGTACCAGAGGTAAGTAACAGGATGCCTTCATATGCGCCCTCTTTTGCTGTTTTAGATACATTGAGTGTAAATTGTGCATATTGATCTACACCTGAGGTAACGTTGTGTGGTGCAAAATCAATACTAATATCACTAGGCACTTCTGTCAGCCATTTGTTGGAAAGGGTGTATGTTTCTCCATTCCCTTTAAAGTCCTCTACATAGACAGCTTTCGTTACGGTAACACCCTTTGGCTGTAAGCCGAAGGATAAGGAACCTGTGTAATAAGGGATCTCAACAGTACCGGGAAGTCCACTATTAAGGATCTCACCGACTTTAGCGATGGATTTAGCGTTTATTGACTTCTCCAGATTAATTAAACCTGCACCTTGTTGGTACAAGGAGTAAGAATTCCCATCACGGTTAAAGATAGGATCAGCATTGTTCATCAGCAGGGCTTTAATTTCATTTGGCTTTAGATCAGAGTTTTTACTCAGTAACAAGGCCACAGCTCCTACAACGTGTGGAGTTGCCATACTAGTGCCATTTTTTAAGCCGAAAGCATGGTCATAGTTCCCATCCCAGCTAGGGATCGTCGAGTTGATATTGACTCCGGGCGCTACAACATCAGGTTTTATTAGATAATCGGGCATCCCCGGACCCATAGAACTGAAGTTTGCTAACTGATTTACTTCAAGCGCTATATAGTAACTGATTATATCTTTAGCAGCAGCGATCTGAGTTTTTATTTTTTTGCCATCGGCTTGACTGATTCCGTAGGTAGGAATGTAATCCCCAGGCGCACCAAGGGTGGGGCTGATTTCACCAGGCTCATTATTGGCAATCAGCAAAAGCTTCGCACCAGCAGCTTTGGCATTAAGAGATTTGTCTGAGAAGCTCAGCGAGCCACGATCAACAAGCACTACCTTATCTTTGACATCCAGATTTTTGTAATCGGAAGGACTTCCAAGACCAGCGAAAACGATCTTACTGCCAGCAATATTATCGATTAAATCTGGGGAGTAACTGGCTAATGTCCCGGGAATCTTTTTAACATCGCCAATATCAAAGAAAGGGGTATTTATCGGAGTAGTAGAAGCTCCAACACTAAGCGCGAGTTGGGCACCAGCGGGTTCGCCCAGTGTTCCTGCATCCGGTCCAGCGTTACCGGCGGCAACAATAACGTTCACGCCCGATTTTACGGTATTGTCTATCGCGATTGAACTCGCGGAATAGCTTTGGTTGACACTAGAGCCTAGAGAAAGGTTAATAACATCTGCTCCGTCATCGACCGCTTTCTCAATACCTGCAATTACATCTGCTGTGGAACCAGATCCATAGGGACCAAGTACGCGATACGCATACAATTCTACCTCAGGTGCCACATCTAAAATTGTCCCGGCAACGTGTGTACCATGCGAGGTTTCGTAAGGAGTGCCTGCTCTTGGAGGGAAGTTAGCATCAGGGGCTGTTTCAGCCGGATCATTATCCTGATCATATACATCATAGCCGCCCTTATAATTATCTTTTAACAAAGGGTGATTCTTATCAATACCAGTATCGACAACAGCTACCTGTACATCCTTGCCTGTGTACCCTAAATCATGTAGTTTGTCCGCGCCTATTAGCTTACCGCTGTCTGAATAGGAACGTGTAGCAGGTAATGTCGCCACTTCAACACTGTCTGCTAGTGCATGTACTTCTTCATTTGGATAGATAGCCGAAACGCCTGGAAGCTCTAACAGCTTGTTTACTTGATTGGCTGGCAGCGTAATGGAATACCCGTTAAAAATCTCACTGTATTCAAAACCGATATCGGCATCGATTTTCTGTGTTGAGGAAATAAAGCTTTTATGCTCTGAGATAATTTTACTGCGTTGTGAGGAGACTGAGGATCGTAAAGAATAAGTTTTTGCCTCATTTACATACACACTGACTGGTTTATTAGTCAATTCCACAATTACTGAAACTGGTGCTGAACCTTTGAGTACTCCAGCATAGTTATGAGGGGTTACACTTTGTGACTGTACATCCGTAACCAGGGTTGAAGATTCAAGGGATGAGTTCGCAAATGCAGCTGATGGAAAAAGAACAGACACAGCCAGTCCGAAGCTTGCCGCTCCAATACCAAATCTTTGAATAGAGTGTTTAAAGGTACGTTTCAAATAAGTTCATCCTCCCAAATGATTTTTTTTGTATTGCAATGTGTCTGTGGTTCTCCTCCTCAAAATAAAATGTAAAAAATTATGAAAATTAAATTTATTCTACAGCTATAACTTCAAATCGAATATACAACTTTAGTACCATATTGCAGCGAAGCGTTGAGGAAAATGTCGAATTCCCAGTAGATAAGTGGAATATAAGAAAATCAGAGCATAAAACAAGTGAAATTAAGACAATATAAATGAATGCAACAGATATCTGAATTTCAAGCGAGAGCGGGGATAAGATGTCGGAAAGATATATTTTGGCATATTTTAAAAGTCCAGAGGAAGCCGAAGGCGTCGCGCGCAAGCTTCGTGCACTTCGGGCCATTGAAGTTTCCATTGATCGCTTCAGTAGATATGGAGGTACCAGCTTTAGCTCAGGGGTAAATCCGGTGACAGGCAATGTGGCCAGAATGGACTCCATGACTGCTGAGCATGCACACACAGGCATACTTGCAGCTGCGGACACCAGCTCTAGCGGGATGAGTCATGGTGGTAACGGTGGTCCAACGGGGAGAGATATTTTGCTTACGGTTATTGTGCATACGGAGTCCTACGATCAGACTCTGCGCTTAATTGAAGAAGCAGGCGGGATGGTCTGATCAGGCACTTCATAAAGTAAGAAGAAAGGAGACGAACAATGGATAGAGAAAACTCACAAATCTTCTCCAAGACGGAGAAATTGAAAATGTTATATGAAGCTAAAGCGGAGGATGTAGAATTCTCGGCAGCGGAAGCCGATCTTGATGATATTGAAGCTCAGGATCGCGCACAAGAAGCGGACAAACGTCAGCTGAATGAGATTATGAAGAAAGAATAGCAGCTAAAAAAGCTAAGACGGATACCTCACTTTGTGGGGTATTTTTGCGTTTGGGCATGTATAATTAGGGCGAAGAGCTTAAGTGTGGGGGGAGAAGATGGATAACGTTATTTTGTGGACAGGATTAGCCTTATTGATCGCACTATTAACCTATTTGAACCAGAAGCAGTTGTACTCTCCAAAAGTAAAGCGGGCCTATCGTGAGTTGCGGGAGCTGACAGAGAAGGTTCGTATGGAGCGCTCTGAGGCGAGCGATTTGTATCGATGGGAAGCAGAATTAACCGAACTAGAGAATCATCCGAACGAACTGAATAAATTGGATGCCGAAATTAGGTTTCATCACGCATTTTTGTTATATCTTGAACGTCACTACCCTTCAGACCCAAGGATTATTGGTTTGAAGCAAGCTGACGCATATCAGAAGGATATGGTTTTGGGGATTAAAATAAAAGATTATAAATCCATTAAGTAAGATAATTTTGAATGTGTGTACAATGGGAAAAGGAAAATATCCGTACAGGTCGCAGACAATTGCTTCATGAGGCGAAGGTAAGCGTGGCTTGCTGCGCCGCAGTCTGGCTGGAGTGGATTTGATTCGGATGAACAGCCATACTTTGCTAAATGGATTGAGAATGAAAAAAAATGAAAATGAAATTGAGAGTTTGAACCCTAGCTGATATTTGCAGCTGGGGTTTTTGTTATGAGATCAGAAAAATGAACTAAGTTAGGCAAGTTTTTAGCTTATAAGTAAAGCTACCGCTAAGAAGAATTTGGGGGTCTCATAGTCGGGGTAGCTGTAGATACTTTTCTGTTGGAATCGGGTAACAATTTCGGCATGCTTGAGGTGGAAAATGATTAATTAGGGAAAACCTCCCTCGTTTTTTCTCTAAATGCTCGAAAAAATGAGTTTTTAGGGAAAACATCCCTGAAAATCCCCCAAAAAGATAGAAAAAGGCCTGATTTCATGAGTTTTTGGGGAGAATTTCCCTAAAAGATAGATCAACCTTCGAATCTTGCACATCATTAGGGATGTTTTCCCTAATCGTCATCACTTTCAAGTATATTAAGGTCTGCAGATGTTATAAATATTTTAAGTGAAATAGCTAATTTCACACTACAGATTAAGGATGTATAATTGTTCGAATATACTAACTACGACCAATCAACTATTGAATTTTTTCAGGGGGAATTAGAATGGGGCTGGTACACTCTCAAGGAGTTACTGATGAGCTTGTTGTTAGGTCTTTAGAAAGAAATTTAGCTATTATCCGGTTTGACCTTGATCGCCGAGTTGCTTATGTGAATGAGGTTTTTGCAAATTCCATGGGATATAAAAAAGATGAAATGTACGGAATGCATCATAAAGAGCTCTGTTTTCCACATTTCGCAGATAGCCCAGGTTACGAACGGTTTTGGCAGGATCTTTTTACAGGGAAGAGTTTTCAGGATAAGATCGAACGAATGGATTCGAAAGGAAATGCGGTTTGGCTTGAAGCTACCTACATGCCAGTGTTTGATGAAAGCAATGAACAAGTCATCGGAGTATCTAAAATAGCAACTAATATTACCCAAAGACAAAGTAACATGAGTAATGTTGTGCAACGGATGCAAGAGATGGCAGACAGCTTGAATCAAAGAGCAGATTTAGGTATTGAGCGCAGTCAAGAATTATTACGAAGCATCAACAAAATCGCCGAAGTATCGATAGAAAATACACAAACTCTAACTAATCTTGAAAAGCAAGCTGTAGCGATTCATAGCATCGTGCAAACGATTCGCGATATTGCTTCGCAAACGCAATTATTAGCCCTAAATGCTGCTATTGAGGCAGCGCATGCCGGGGAGTATGGGCGAGGTTTTGACGTAGTGGCAAAAGAAGTAAGAAAATTATCTTCCATGGTACAAGATTCGATCATAAAGGTACGGGATAGTGTAGATGCGATCACGCTGGAAATTGGAAAGATCTCTATAGGTACAAATCAAGTGCAAGAAAGTATAGAAGATAGTCAGCAGCAGGTTCTGGTGGCGTTGGAGGATTTTTCGAAAATTGCTTCTTCTGCACAAAATCTCGACACACAAGCGCGCGAGGTTATGGATATCCTTTAATTGTTAATATGTATGTTGATAGATTGAATATCAGCAAAAAAGGGTCGGTCTCCTACTTGCGAGAGATAGACCCTTTTAATTGTTGGTACTATCCGATTTTGTTAACAATCAATGTAGGAATTCATATATCTATGATTTATGATGACTCCGTTAACTCCGGTGTTACCAGAAGCACCAATCGCGCCCGTAGCTCCCGTCACTCCAGTAACTCCGGTTTCCCCAATCGCCCCATCAGAGCCAGTCCCACCTTTAGCCCCTGTCACCCCAGTCGCTCCAGTTGCGCCAGTTGCCCCATCATATCCAAGTAATTCTGCTGTAACTAATCGATGCGGGGCTACTAATTTCTCTGCACTGTCTTTACCCCAAAATGGATTTGGATTGGTTGATTTGGCATCACATCTAGCAGATCGCCTACATATTGAATTCTTTCTACATTCATGTAGTAGCCTTCGATCAGAACTGTGGAAGCAATCTGACCGCTAACATTAGCAATTTTGACAGTGACCTGTTGTGTAAGTCTTGTGTTGTTTTCTGAGTTAACATTGTTTTCTATCGGACCAGTAGTTAAAAGAGTCGTTGTCCTTCCTCCATTTGCTTCCTCCATTTGCTTCATTCAGATTATTAAGCCTGTTTGATTTTCTCTATGTCTTTAAGAGTAGCGATAGTTTATGCTCAGAAAAACGAACCTTTTCCAAGGATTGGTTGTCATATAGATATCTCAGTCAAGAAAGGAGGGCGTAAAATTTGGAGAGTAACCGGGAGTTATTTGAAACCTACAATAAAGATGTATACCGAACTTGCTACTATATGGTGCATGATGCGGCGGATGCAGAGGATTTGACTCAGGATGTCTTTATTACTGTATTTCGCAGTAATCGTGAGCACGTGGAGCATATCAAGGCTTGGATTATGAAAATAACGGTCAACCATTGCCTCAATCATTTGAAACGAAAACGGACATTACAACAGAAGATTACGGACAACCTTCATTTCTTTAATAAAACGGCAGAAACAGCTGTGGAGCAGCAGATTGAGCAGCGTGAGACGGAGGTCGAGTGGGCGCAATATATGAGCCAGGTCCCTATCAAACTTAGGATGGTGCTCACACTTAGGTATATGCATGATTTCAGTCTGGCTGAAATTTCGGATCTGCTGTCCATTCCACTTGGAACGACCAAATCTAGGCTGCATAAAGGGCTAACGGTAATGAGGAGAATCCTGCAGGAGGCTGGGGTTCAACTTGAACTAAAGGAGGGCGAAGCTTTTGAAAAAGTTAGAAAATATGCTGGAGCATCGTTTAAATGAAGATAGAGGCGTGCCTTATCCAGATTTTGAACGCATGTGGGGACGTTTAGAGCAAGAAAACAGTACAATGACTCCCCTACAACTTCGTATGGCCAATGGTAGTGAGAGCAGAGGGAGAAACTGGAGTAAAATAGCTGTGGTGGCTTCATTTTCAGTACTTATTGCAGCGGCACCCGTATATGCGGCAGTGCATTATGATTGGGATAATTTGCTCCATGGGAGAGGAGGCGTTCAAGCAGCGCTGGCCCAAAATCTCGGACAACAACTGAACCAGTCGGTGACGCAGGATGGAGTAACTCTGAAGCTACATACAGCGATTGTGGATGAGAATCGGACGGTTATCTTATTCACTTTGGATGTAGGAAAACGCTTGGAAAATGAAAATTGGAATGTTAAAGGAATGACTTTAAAGGGCGCAGATGGGGCGAATAGTCCTAGTGAGTTCAGTTATGTATTATGGGATGAGAAAACTCAACATTACAACGGATATTTCGAGAGTGATTGGACACCGAAAAAGGACACTGTGAATGTGCAACTAGTTGCAGATAATCTGCAAGCCTTTAGCACACAGGAGTTAGATTTACCGCTGGATATCCAATCGCAGGAGACACAAAAGTTTCCTATTGGACAGGAAGGGATGCGCAGCATAGAGGTGAAACCTTTTACCCAAGGGCAAGAAAAAATATTATTCTCTTCAGCGATCATTTTTGATCAGCCAGAAGCAAAAGAATGGGCCTTTCCAAATATTGTTGCATACAAAAACGGAACGCTCATAAATTCGCTGACTGGAGGTACTTTTGGTACACCGGGAGAAAACGGGGAATATACGTCCCAGCAATATTTTAAGGCGGCTGATATTTCCAGCGGAGAAGTGAATTACAAGCTGCAGTACATGAAACAAGAGAAAAAGGTTGAGGGGCCCCTAGCTTTTGATCTTCAATTAAGCAAAAAGCAGATGGAGAGCGGAACCATAAATACTTCATTGAATCTGCCGCTAGAAGAGGGCGAATCTAATTACACGCTGGAGAAAATGGTAGTGACGCCTACTCAAATTCGAATCGCTATTAGAAGTAAAGAGAAAGGCAACAATTTTCCGTATCAAAAGTCTACTCTTGAAGTAGCAGGCAAGACACTGGAGGGCAATTTCTGGAGATCTCCAGAAGGCGAGCCTGAATTAACAGTGCTTCGTTTTGAGCGGCCAGTTGATCTTGAAGTCACAGAAGAGACGCCAATTACTTTTGTTGCTAAATACAAGGTGACTCAGCACGGCAGCTATAAAATTAACAAGGACGAAAAAACACCGCTTCTGTTGACGAATATATCTGAAAAGAAACAGACGCTAATCCAGCAGCTTAGCGGATACCCGGTAAAATGGACGTACTATATGCAGGGTGCCGATCTTTATGTAGAAACTGAAAGTGAAGATGCTCGCTTCGGTGGAATTAACCAGACCCATATCGGACTGGGGAAAGAGCGTATTTTAGGTAAACCTCTGACCGTTAATTTCACTGGGGATGGAAACAATAAGGCCATTGATGTTTACAAGGGTTTCAAAGGTACAGAAGCTTCTATTTATATATTCTTCTATACAACTGACGATCCGGATAAAGAAACAAGAGTGCAGCTGCGGCCATAGAAAATCTTTTTTAGGGAGGAACCTTGTGTTCTTCCCTTTTTTTCGTTTACAGTGAGTAGATGCTGAGTGGACTCAGCGAGGATTAGCGTAAAGGAGAGAACAGGATGGAAATCACTCGCTGTGCTTGGGTTAATGAGGATCCTTTATATATCGCCTACCATGATGAAGAGTGGGGCAAACCTCTGTATGATGACCGGAAGCTGTTTGAATTACTTATGCTCGAAGGCATGCAGGCAGGGTTAAGCTGGTACACCGTCTTAAAAAAGCGGGCACATTACAGAGAGGTATTTGATGGATTTGATCCGGAAAAGATTGTGCATTATGATGAGCCGAAAATTGCTGAGCTGATGAACGATCCCGGGATTATTAGAAATCGCTTAAAGATTGATTCTATCATTCGTAATGCAAGCGTATATTTGCAAATTAGTGCGGAAACAGGCAGCTTTGCAAATTATCTCTGGAGTTTTGTGGGGGGTGCACCTGCGATTAACCATTGGAAGACACGTGCGGATGTCCCTGCTTCGACGGCTCAGTCTGACGCAATGAGTAAAGCATTAAAAAAGCGAGGTATGAAGTTTGTCGGCTCTACCATATGTTATGCTTTTATGCAGGCATCGGGGATGGTAGATGATCATTCGCTCGATTGCTTTTGCAGGAGCAGCACGGGCATGGCAGAGCGTTGATCTGTAGTTTGGCGTTACCCCAAGAAGAAATGTTATACTATGAAGCGAATGCTCACAAAACTAAGCCTATGCTTACGAAGCCAGTTTTGCACGAAGTCAATCAATGAAGCTAACGCTCACAAAACTTTAGGAGGATCACATAAAGATGTTATGGCATGAAGTGACGATACATACAACAGAAGATGCACAAGAAATGATTTCGAATTTTTTATATGAAGCAGGAGCGGGTGGGGTTTCTATTGAAGAATCCGGAACACTCAGTAAAGAACGGAATACGCGTTACGGTGAATTATACGACCAACCCTTGAATGATATCCCCGAAGGGGAAGCGGTAATCAAAGGTTATTATGCCGATTCCACGGATATGGATGCTGTTATAGAAGAACTGACTCCACGGGTAGCAGAATTGCGTGAGTACGGCATTGATCCGGGCAAATCTCTGATTTCTTGGAAAACCGTAGATGAAGACGAATGGGCGCATGCTTGGAAGCAATATTTTAAACCGCTCAGGGTATCGGAGCGTCTCACGATTAAACCAACTTGGGAGGAATATACGCCTGAGAGCCCAGATGAAGCAATCATTGAGCTGGACCCTGGTATGGCATTTGGTACAGGGACTCACCCTACAACAGCTTTGTGCCTGCGTGCGCTTGAAAAGAATATTAACGGCGGCGAAGAAGTAATCGATGTTGGTACGGGTTCAGGAATATTGGCTGTAGGTGCGATGCTGCTCGGTGCGAAATCCGTGCTGGCGCTAGATTTAGACCCTGTAGCTGTTGAAAGTGCGCGTGAGAATGTAGCACTGAATAAACTTGAGAAGTTCATTACGGTAAAAGAAAGCGACCTGCTCTCCTTGCTAGGCGGTGAAGGCGTAGCTGACACGGTTGCTGGAGAAATGTGGCCATCCGCTAGACCGGGTCACACTCTTGAGGGAACACCTGCTGAGCAAGGAACAGAGGATAGTCTCGGCGTTACACTCCCAGTTAAGATTGTAGTTGCGAATATTTTGGCAGAAATCATCGTATTGTTTACGGATGACGTGTATCGTGCACTTCAGCCAGGAGGCTTGTATATTACCTCTGGTATTTACAAGGATAAAGAAGGACTTGTGGCTAACGCACTACAAGAGTCCGGCTTTGAGATTATGGAAGTATCCCGTGAAGAAGATTGGGTGGCATTTACAGCCGGAAAGAGGTAAAAATGGATATATTGCAAAGTATAATACGTGTAGATTTGGATCAGCTTCCTTTTCTGCTCATTACGATTTTAATTGCTTTTACAGTACATGAATTCAGTCATGCTTATTTCGCAAATAAGTTCGGTGACCCTACCGCTAGATTATTAGGACGTATGACGCTTAACCCTGCTGTACACTTCGATTTTTTTGGTATTTTACTGCTGCTGGTTGCTGGTTTCGGGTGGGCGCGTCCAGTTCCTGTAAACCGTGATAACTTTAGCCGCCCCCGTCTGATGGGAGTCATTGTGTCTGCTGCGGGCCCAATCAGTAACCTGTTATTAGGGATTATTGGTGCTTTAATATATGGGGTGCTTGCGGCAACCGGTGTATTAGAGTCGATCTCCAATGACCGTGTTTTAGAGGCAGTGTATTTGTTCTTTGGCACCTTTATTCAATGGAACTTCTTTTTATTCTTGTTCAATCTGATTCCATTGCCTCCGCTCGATGGTTACCGGATTGTGGAGGATATTGCTCCTCGCTCCATACGGGGCAGATTACAGCAATTTGAGCAATGGGCTGTATTTATCTTTTTATTAATTCTGTTTATTCCAGGGTTACGAACCTATACCATCGATCCTCTTGGCCATTGGGCTAGTGAAATGTCGAGAACATTTGTGCAGCTATTCCTAAGAATGTTTGGCAGCTAAGGTATGGACTGAAGTCTGGTCAACCCTGCTTAAACATTGTATTATGTAATTTGTTGAAAAGTAGGATAGTTAAATTTCGCCTGATCCATAGTTATATTTCTCTAAGAAACGGGTGACGTCTTTATTAAGGCGTCTTTACCGTTTCTTCTTACTGAATTCATGAACAGGATGATGAAGAGATGCAGCGATATTTTGTTACACCGGAGCAGTTTGGTGCAGATAACGTTAGAATTGACGGGGAAGATGCAAGGCATATTGCCAAAGTCATGCGCGGTAAGGCTGGGGACAAGCTTATTGTCAGCGATGGCGTCTCCCGTGAAGCGTTAGTGGAGATTGCTCAGATCGAAATAGGGGAAGTGACAGTGAACATCCTGGAAACCCTAGAGATGACGCATGAACCGCGGATAAAAATCACAGTGGCTCAGAGCTTACCCAAGGCTGATAAGATGGAAACTGTCATTCAAAAGTGTACAGAAATTGGAGCCGTTGGTTTTATTCCTTTTCTGTCGGAGCGCACGATTGTACAATACGATGAACGCAAGGAAAGTAAGCGGCTGGACCGCTGGCGTAAAATTTGTAAAGAAGCTGCCGAGCAGGCACACCGGAACATCGTTCCGGCTGTAGGCTCACCGTTATCCTGGAAGCAGCTGCTACAGACTTTTAGTGAGTATGATGCTGTTTATTTCTGTTATGAAAAAGAAGAAGGCTTGCAGCTTCGCAGCAGTGTTGCCCCTTGGTTATCCTCGCTTTCACCGCAGGCTGGTGGGAAGGTACTGATTGTAGTAGGTCCTGAAGGGGGCTTTACACCAGAGGAATGCCAAAAGGCAGAAGAAGCTGGTGCGGTTTCCGTAGGACTAGGACGGCGTATTCTGCGCTGTGAGACAGCGGGCATGGTTGCCGCTGCTTGTATTTTATATGAATCGGGAGAAATGGGAGGAGCTTAAGAGATGCCATCCGTAGCATTTTATACTTTAGGTTGTAAAGTGAATTTTTATGACACCGAAGCCATCTGGCAGCTATTCAAAAATGAAGGTTACGAGCAGGTCGATTTCGAGGGACCCGCCGATGTATATCTGATTAATACTTGTACTGTAACTAATACAGGTGACAAAAAAAGCCGTCAAATGATTCGTCGTGCCGTTCGCCGCAATCCGGAAGCTATCGTGGCGGTTACTGGCTGCTATGCGCAGACCTCTCCTGGTGAGATTCTTGATATTCCTGGTGTCGATCTTGTTATTGGTAACCAGGACCGCGATCAGATCATGACGCATGTGAAAAACATTGAAGCCTCACGTCAGCCGGTCAACGCTGTTCGTAATATTATGAAGACACGTGAATTCGAAGAGATGGATGTACCTGGCTTTGCGGATCGGACGCGTGCTTTTATGAAGATTCAGGATGGCTGCAACAACTTCTGCACATTCTGCATCATTCCATGGTCGCGTGGACTTTCCCGCAGCCGTGATCCCAAAAGTATCGTAACCCAGGCACATCAATTAGTAGAAGCAGGGTATAAGGAATTTGTTCTCACGGGTATTCATACCGGCGGTTACGGTGATGATCTTGATAATTACCGTCTAGCCGATTTGCTGTGGGATCTGGATAAGGTGGATGGACTGGAGCGGGTACGTATCAGTTCTATCGAAGCTAGCCAGATCGATGAGAAGCTGCTGGAGGTGCTGAACCGTTCCTCTAAAATGTGCCGTCATCTGCATATCCCGCTGCAAGCCGGACATAATGATGTGCTGAAAGCGATGCGCCGTAAATATACGACAGAAGAATATTACGCCAAAATGCAGCTGATCCGTCAGGCGATGCCGGATGTCGGGATTACTACGGATGTTATCGTTGGATTCCCGGGGGAGACCGATGAAATGTTCCGTGCCGGCTACAACTTCATGAAAGCTATTAATTACTCCGAGATGCACGTATTCCCTTACTCCAAGCGGACGGGCACTCCAGCAGCGCGGATGGAGAATCAGATCGACGAAGAAATCAAAAATGTACGCGTGCAGGAATTGATTGATCTTTCGGAAGAAATGCAAATAGCTTATGCTCGCAAATTTGTAGGCCAGACGCTTAGTGTGATTCCGGAAAGAGCCGCCAAAGGTGCTCCGGGCCGCAATATCCAGCATGGATTTAGCGACAACTATTTGCAGGTGTTCTTCGATGGAGAAGATTCACTCCAAGGAGAACTTTGTCAGGTGAAGATAACGGAAGCTGGCGTGAACGAATGCCGTGGTGAGTTGATCGGGATTAGTCAGACTGGGCTTCAGCAGGCTGTCCGTTAAGCAATTGATATCCGTTAAGCAATAGATATTAGTAAAAAGACAACAGAGCAGCCATTTTCCCGTTAGCGGGGAAGGGCTGCTCTGTTTTTTTAGTTGCTGCTGTCTAGATCACCAATTCATAACAATCTCCTGATGCTATCAGACCCAGATGGCGTTATTTGCAATTTTTTTGCTTTTTATGCTTTGTTTCGGACTCCAGCGCAGCTATTCCTCAGAAAGTGGTTCATAAAAGGTGTTTTTCATGACAATAGCAACTATGGGGTCCGTTAGTGTTCCAAAAGTGGGATAATGCTGCGAATAAGGTCAACTGTGTCCGATAGTGACTTCATATGCGTAGAAGTGGATCAAAAAAACATCCGTAGGATCATGATTGAAACAATTCCCGCCAGTACAGTGCCTAGCAAGCTCCGGGTTTTTATCGCAACCAAAAAAGTAGGCAATGCTGCAAAAAGCTCAATGTTATTAGCTAAAGACGAAAATTTCCCATCATTCAAAAATATCTCCTGACCTATTAATGCCGCCATAACAGAGATAGGAACATAATTTAACCAGCGCATTCCCCATTCTGGCAATTCAAACCGGCTAAGGATCATGAGGGGAACCACCCTGGGAATAAAGGTCACAAAAGCTGCTCCTAGAATGATCAGAAATACATCCCATCTCACTTCCATTTTTCAAACACCATCCCTATCGTTGACGCAATGACTGTAGCGATAATCACTCCAACACTGCTGGAGAATAGGAAGGAGCTTCCTACTGCTATGATCACGGCAAGGATTGCGACAACCAAATCTAGTTTGATTTTATTACGGTCAATCATGGAAATTACAAGAATGCCAATAAACATCGCAGGTAAGGCAAACTGTAAACCGAATTGATCAGGGTCTGAGATCCACTGGGCTAAAAAAGCACCCGCTACATTCGCAAGAAACCAATTTAAATAAGCTGTGAGATTTAGACCGTGCATCCATTTTTCACTGATTTGCTGCTTATTCAAAGCTTGATTGATGGCAACTCCAAAGGTCTCATCAGTCAATAAAGAACCAACCAGCATATTTCTCAGCGGGGAAAGATGGCGGAAATAAGGTGAAAGAGCTGCACTAAGCAAAATATGGCGAAGATTCACGATAAATATCGTAATAATAATGGCCGCAGGCGAGCTGCTAACAGCTATCATTCCAGCAGCTATAAACTGAGCGGAGCCCGCGTAAAGAATCAAGCTGATTAAGGCAATCTCAGCAATGCTGAGCCCGGCTGTCTTTTGAACAACGCCTGCTGCAAGTCCGATGCTTAAGTAGCCTAGTAGTGTGGGAATACAATCTTTTACCCCTTTAAGGAAGCTATCTTCCTGTTTAGGAGACGGGATTGCTTCTAGTTGGACGTTCTCTGCACTCATCGTAGCCCCCTTGTTTCAAGAAAGAATTTAGTAGTTAGCATATTACTTCCTAATATTTTGATCAACCTTTACCGTATTATCTAGTCTGAAAGTCCCGAATTTCGCTTTATAGAGCCAGGGGGTAAACACTTAGGGTACAATTGTCGATATAAGTAAAAGAGTGTGGGGATAAACCACCGAACGACATTATAGCCTAAGGGAGAGAACAAATGACTGTGTACAGGAAAATGACGAAAATGCTCCTCATCATGATATTGTTAGCTACTGCGGTTTTTCCGGTAAGTGTCTTTGCAGCGACCGGCGATATCAACTCGATTGAATTCGAAAGCTCCGCTAAAGTAGAGCTTACGGTTGGACAAACGCCAAAGCAACTTAAGGTATATGCGAATGTGGAAGGGTCCTCATCTAAAAGAGATGTGACAGGTGCAGTTGTATGGAATTCTTCTAACACAAACGCTGTAAAGGTAGTAAATGGCCTATTGACTCCGATTGACAGTGGCAAAGCTATTATTACAGCGACTTATAATCATGCACTTGCTACCATTGAAGTTGAGGTAGCCCATCCTGTTAAAGAACTGAAGCTCGAATATAGTTCTGAAGGGAACTACAAATTGGGTGATGATGAGGATAAACTGCTGGTCAAAGCCAATGCGATTGGTGGAGAAACAGCGACTTCTGCTAAGGATGTAACGGCTGATACTACTTGGAGCAGCTCCAACACAAGCGTGTTGACCATTGCAGAAGGTAAGATCACTTTGGCTGGTGAAGGTACAGCAACGATCACTGCCAAATACAAGACCTTAACAGCAACCTTTAAGGCTGTAGTGAAATTACCTTATTCTGAAATTGAGCTTAAACATGACGACAAAATCGTTAAAGAACTAGAGATGCTAGTTGGAGATGCACCTTTGAAATTGGTTGCAGAGACTAAAGAAACTACAAAATCCAGCGCAAATGATATTTCAGAGAAAGCGGAATGGTCCTCTTCTAGTGCTAGTGTAGCTACAGTAGACAAAGGCGAGATCAAAGTGTTGTCTGCTGGTAAAGCTGTAATTACAGTATCCTATCTGGGGATTACACAAACAGTAGACGTATATGTACGTGCTCCTTATGAAGCGCTACTACTTACTCCTACAGGAGATCAATTCCTGTTTATGGGCGAAACCCTGAACGTTAAGGCTGAGGTTCGCGATGCTGCGAATTCTACTCCGAACATTTCAGGCAGCGCAGTATGGACTTCGGATAACCAATTGGCGGCAACCGTTACGCCTGGTAGCGATACTGCGGCAGTGACTGCTAAAGCTGTGGGAACTTCGGTCATTAAAGCAGAGTACAGAGGAATTAATAAAAGCTTTAAACTGACAGTGTATCCTACGATCACAGAACTGGCAGCCGACAAGACGGAATTGGAGCTTTACACAGATGACACCGTAAGCCTTCCAAAAGTAAATGGTACAAAGCTTGACGGAACAAAGCTAGATCTTAGCAGTGATATTGAGTGGACCTCTGCGGATGATGAGATTGCCACCATTAAAGACGGCAAGATTGTAGCTGAATCGGCAGGTATTGTGAAGGTTATCGGTAAAATAAAATCAGAAAACCCAACGACTTCAAAAACTGCTGTAAGAGAAAAAAGTGTTGAAGTAAAGGTTACAGTGAAAGATAAAGTCCTTGTCTTGCTTGGACCAGAAGAAAACCTGGTGATTGTTACTGGTGAAGAGAAGGCTGTTCCTGAAGTAAAAGCTGTGATGGAAAACGGCAGTGAACTTGATGCTACTGCAACTATGGAATGGGAGCTTACCGGTACGAATGCGATTATCAAGACTACAACTTCCGGTAAAGTAATCAAAGGACTGGTGAAGGGTTCTGCTACTTTAAAGGGAACTTACGCCAATAAAACCATCAGCATTCCAGTTACCATTGAACAAAAGGTTACTAAGCTTGTTGTAGAACCTACTGCTATCGAAATGAACATTAAAGGCTCTAAAGCGATAAAGGTAACGGCTTATTATTCTAATGGTAAGACAGGAAATGTCTCCAGCAGTATGAATTGGGAGTCCTCGAACGAGGCGGTTGCTACGGTTAAAGCAACAACCGTTAAAGCAGTAACAGAAGGTACTGCTACGTTGACAGGATCTTACCAAGGGATTGCTGCTAGTGTCAAAATTACTGTAGTTCCTAAATTAACAAAGCTGACCGTTAATGAGAGCAGACTGAAAATGGCTCCGGGAGCCGTTCAGAATGTAGTCGTGACTGCACAGTATGATACTGGTAAGACTGCTGTTGTTACTGGAAGTGCGGTATGGACCAGCTCCAAGCCTTCTGTAGCGAGAGTATCTGCAAGTGGTCAGATTGTAGCTGTGAGTAAAGGAACGACATCTATTAAAGGAAAGCTAGGCGGCAAAACAGTTACAGTATCAGTGACAGTGAAGTAATAGAGAATAGGATCTGAATTATCAACTATGAATCTGCAAAGCCAACATTATGTTGCTTTGCAGATTTTTTTATTTGGATTCTATAGTAATTCCGACTATTCCGATGTATAATCACATAAAACATAATAGATGCGTTGGGGGAGATGAAAAACATGGCAAAACAAAAGGTGTTGTCGATCAAGACGATTGTAGCGATTGGTATTGGTTCTGCTTTATTCGTTATATTGGGGAGATTCGGCTCGATTCCTTCGGGTATTCCAAACACTAACATCGAGACTACATACGCATTACTGGCATTGTTCTCCCTATTGTACGGCCCGTTTGCCGGATTATTTATAGGCCTGATCGGGCATACCCTGAAGGATACGATATCTTATGGATCGCCATGGTTCAGTTGGGTCATATCATCTGGAATTGTAGGGCTCGTTATTGGCTTGTTAGTAGCTAGAATCGCTATTCATGACGGGGAATTCGGACGGAAGGAAATAATACGCTTTAATCTGGCTCAGATTGCAGCGAATGCTGTAGCTTGGTTCCTTGTAGCCCCAGTGTTGGATATTCTGATCTATGCAGAACCCGTGAATAAAGTATTTACGCAAGGACTGACCGCAGGTGCATTAAATATAGCTTCGGTGGCAGTGATCGGATCTTTACTAGCCATTGCGTATGCTAAGACAAGAACAAAACAGGGCAGCTTGACTAGAGAAGCTTGAGTGGAATACAAATCCAAGCTAAAAAGCCGGTGGAAATCACCGGCTTTTTTCTCTTCACATTAACCCAGAGGAAGGTCTCAGATGAAAAAAGTAATGATTGAATTTAAGGATTTCAGCTTTCAATATCGGGCGCAGCAGGAACCCACACTACAGGGGATTAACTTAACGATTGTTGAAGGGGAGAAGGTGCTTATCGTGGGACCCTCAGGTTCTGGGAAAAGTACACTGGCTCATTGCATTAATGGTCTCATCCCTTTTGCTTACAGAGGGGAAATATCAGGTTCATTGCGGATTTTAGGCCAGGAGCAGAAGGATCTGAGTATCGCAGAGCTGTCCAATCAGGTAGGTACCGTATTGCAGGACCCGGATGGACAATTTGTAGGATTAACGGTTGGTGAGGATATCGCCTTCAGTCTAGAGAACCATGTGGTTCAGCAGACAGAAATGATGAGCAAAGTGGCGGTTGCCGCAAGAGCGGTGGATATCCACGAATTTCTGGCCTCTTCTCCTCAGGAGTTATCGGGTGGACAAAAGCAAAAAACGACCCTGGCAGGTGTTCTGGTAGGTGATGTGGACATCCTGCTCTTTGATGAACCACTGGCAAGCTTAGATCCTTATACCGGTACAAAAGCGATTGAGCTTATTGATCGAGTGCATAAAGAGACAGGTAAAACCGTTATTATGATCGAGCATCGTCTTGAAGAGGTGCTGCATCGGGCGGTGGATCGTATTATTGTGATCCATGAAGGACGTATTGCGGCGGATATGCCGGCTGCAGAACTGTTGAGCACAACGTTGCTTTCAGAAGTGGGCATTCGGGAACCTCTTTATTTAACGGCTTTGAAGTATGCCGGATGTTCGATTACAGCAAATATGAATCCGCAGCATGTGAACGATATAGAGTTGGAGGCGTGTTCTAATAAACTAAAGATCTGGTATGAGTGCAATCAGTCACGCCAGGATAAGCTGGAGAGCCCACCCATCCTTGAACTGCAAGATATTTCTTTTGGATACGAAAAAAATCAGCAGGTGCTGAATAAGCTCAATCTCTGTATTCATAAAGGAGAGATGGTCTGTATAGCGGGGCGAAATGGGGCTGGGAAATCCACAGTTTCCAAGCTTATTTGTGGCTTCTATAAACCTACTTCCGGATCAATACGGATGCATGGGCGTGATATTGCTCAGGACACGATTAAGGAGCGGGCTGAGCGGATTGGTTTTGTTATGCAAAATCCCAATCATATGATTTCTAAGACACTTTTATATGATGAGGTTGCCCTAGGATTAAGACTCCGAGGTTGCCCTGAGGAGCTCGTTCGTGAACGCGTCCATCAAGTCTTGAAGGTGTGCGGACTTTATGTTTTTCGCAGCTGGCCGATCTCGGCGCTCAGTTACGGCCAGAAGAAACGGGTCACGATTGCCGCCATTCTGGTACTGGAGCCGGAAGTGATCATTTTGGATGAACCGACTGCTGCTCAGGATTACAGGCATTATAACGAAATGATGGAGTTTCTCTTGACGCTACGTGGGCAGGGGATGACGGTCATTATGATTACGCATGATATGCACTTGATGCTGGAATATGCCGATAGAGCTATAGTGTTAGCTGATGGCGTGAAGCTTGCGGATGATAGCCCTGAGCGAATATTAACGAATACTGATGTGGTGAAAAAAGCAAACTTGAAGGAAACCTCGCTTTTTGCCCTAGCTATAAAAGCTGGATTGAAACAACCGCAGGCGTTCGTTAGAAGGTTCATTGCGTATGATAGGAGGAGCCGAGGCGGATGAAGGCCAAAATGTTAACTTTTACGAAGCAGGATTCACCTATTCACCGTCTTACCGGCGCTACTAAATTGATTTTATTTGTAGTGTGGTCTGTGACGGGGATGATTACATATGATACAAGATGTCTAATGGTGATGCTGTTATTTAGTTTGCTTGCCTTTAGAATTTCCAAAGTTCAATTTCAGGATTATGCTTTTGTATTATATTTTATCTTGATTTTCTTTTTGCTTAATCATATAGCTATCTTTATCTTTTCACCTTTGGAGGGCGTACGTGTTTACGGGACACGTCATGATATTATGCATATTGCAGGCCGGTATACGGTAACTTGGGAGCAGCTATTTTATCAATTCAATATTGCCCTGAAATATGCGGTGGTCATTCCTATGGCATTATTATTTCTTCTAACGACCAATCCCAGTGAATTTGCAGCATCCTTAAATAGAGTTGGAGTGAACTATAAAATTGCATATTCTGTATCGCTGGCACTGCGGTACATTCCGGATATTCAACGAGATTATGAGAATATATCGTTTTCTGCTCAAGCAAGGGGAATAGATATTTCTAGAAAAGAAAAGCTGCCTAAGCGGCTAAAAAATATCATTTCGATTCTGATGCCCCTAATTCTGACTAGTATCGAGCGAATTGAAAATATCAGTACCGCTATGGAGCTGCGCGGTTTTGGCACTGAGACCAAACGAACTTGGTATAGCAGTCGCCCGTTCACGAGAGACGATTATTTTGCATTGGCTTTGTTTGCGCTGATTGGAATTTTCTCGACGGTGATCACTTTTTACGACGGTTCGCGGTTTTATAATATTTTCGATTGAAGTATAATAATACAGTTGTGGAAAGCTGGGATTATAATAAACGGCACCTTTTTGTTAAGACTGAAGACGTTTCTCCAGTTTTGACCATATAGGCAGGTAGCATAATGGCAGTGCTAGAAGTGAGCAGACTACGTTGAAAATGGTCTGGGCGTGGGCGATTTGTGAAGCAGGGCCTCCACCAATCCATGCAGCACTTGCTTGTAGCAGCCCGATCATGGGCAAGAATAGTAGTGCACCGCCTACATTAAGCGCAACATGGGACCAAGCGACGAAGACGCCGGATGACGTGCCGCCGATGGAAGCGATGACTGCTGTAACACAGGTGCCCACGTTGGCACCTAGCACAATGGCTATACCTAGCTCAGGCGGCATGGCACCCGAGGCGGCAATGCTCATAGCCATAGCTATGACAGCAGCGCTGCTATGGAGCAGGGCTGTTAGGCACGCTCCAGCGGCGAGCCCCCATATAGCACTAGTAGCGGCGTGGTTTAGGAACCAGAGGAATAAGCCACTTTCCTGAAGTATTCCGCCGATAGACTGCATGACAGCGATGCCCCATAGGACGAGGGCGAAGCCTGATACAGCCAGACTGATAAATTGCAGCGGCGGGGATATTTTGTGGCAGAGCTCTGCCACTCGCGATGTAGGCGGCAGTTCGCCTGCAATAACTGCCGCTGCCCACAGACTGAGCGAGGCTGCCAGCAGGGGCGTGGCCATGGTATTGATCTGAAGTCCGATCAATTCTGTAGTTAATGTGGTGCCGATGTTGCTGCCCAGGATAATGCCAAGTGTGCGGGCATAAGTGAGCAGGCCGGCATTGACCATGCCGATTGTCAACACCGTTACAGCAGTACTGCTCTGGAGTAAGGCGGACAACAGGCTGCTGGCAATCATTCCTTTAATAGGTGTTGAGGTAGCTCTATTTAGGCTTGTAGTTAATAGAGGGCCCGCTAGCTTGGACAACGCCGTTTCCATCAGCTTCATGCCGGCTAGAAAGATAACAAGACCATATATGATAGGGAACAGCAAATCACTGAACATAGGGCATACTCCTTTGGACGAGGGTTGTACACCAATATATGAATGTATTGCATGGGACATGTATAAAAACATTTTTAGAAAAACAGGGAGTTGAAGTCATTGCCATCGGTTATTTTAGAACGCAATCGCAAAAAAAGACTGGAACAGGGCCATCCATGGGTCTATGCAGGTGAAGTAGCATCAGTAGAAGGGAATCCGGAAGCAGGGGGACTAGTAGATGTCCTTAATCATCAGGGCCGATTTTTGGCCGTAGGATATTACAATCCAGCGTCACAGATTCGGGTAAGAATTGTATCGCAGGGACCCCTTGCGATCATGGATACAGCTTTTTTTGCAGAACGGTTCGCGAATTGTCTGCAACACAGAAATCGGTTCCTTCCGGGTGCGGATGCTTATCGCTTGGTTTATGGTGAAGCGGACTTTTTGCCGGGGCTCATTGTAGATCGATTCGGTGATATTTTAGTTGTACAGCTGCTTACCCTCGGAATGGACAAGCGGCGTGCAGAAATCGTCGAAGCATTGGTGCAGGTTATGGCACCGCGCGGAATCTATGAGCGCAGTGATGTTAGTGTGCGCGAGCTTGAAGGTATGGAGCAGACAACGGGTGTGCTGTACGGGGAATGTCCAAGGCATGTGACCGTGAGTGAGAATGGCCTGAAGCTGGTCGTTGATATTGAAGAAGGCCAGAAGACAGGTTACTTCTTTGACCAACGTGAGAATAGAGCTTCCATTGCTCCGCTCATGAAAGGCTGGGGAGGACGAAGCGGCATTACGCTACAGGAAATTGAAACTGAGGATGGTTCACTACAGACCTTACCAGTTAATAAGAGCGGCAAACATGTAACGTTCCCTTATTGGGACGGTGCGACAGTGCTGGAATGCTTCTCGCATACGGGCAGCTTCACGCTGCATGCCTGCAAGTATGGCGCGAAAAAAGTAACCTGCCTTGACGTTTCAGCTCACGCCATTGAGAGTGCCAAAGTGAATGTGGAGCTGAACGGCTTTAGCGATCGTGTTGAATTCGTAGTGGATGATGCTTTTGCATATCTACGGAATCAGGTTAAAGGACTAGAGGAACGTTCTGAACGGGCGACAGTTGCAAGTGGAACAGAGACGGCAGCAGCTGCTACAAATCCTAAACCCGGAGGCAAAACAGCCAAAACCGACACATCCAAGCCGATGACGGCAGGTGGAGGAAGAACTTGGGATGTAGTCATCCTGGACCCTCCGGCGTTTGCCAAAACCAAAAGTGCAGTAGCTGGCGCTTGCCGTGGTTACAAGGATATCAATCTGCACGGGATGAAGCTGGTGAACGAAGGCGGCTATTTGGTTACCGCAAGCTGTTCTTACCATATGCAGCCAGATCTGTTCCTCGAAACGATTGCCGATGCAGCTAAAGATGCTGGCAAGGTGTTGAGACTTGTGGAATGGCGGGCCGCAGGCAAAGACCACCCACAAATACTTGGCGTTAACGAAGGACACTATCTGAAGTTTGCGATTTTTGAAGTGCGGAGTAAAAAATAAGCCTGAAGGTCAAAAAGGTTTACAGTGCCGAGTAACAAGTAGGATAAAAGGGCTGGTCGTAGGGTGGCCGTGAGTCGACTGTAAGGCAAGGAGTTGCCAACGGACTCAGATGACTCTATTTAGCGTAAACAGCCTATTATTGAATTCTTACGGACCCCAAAGGCGCTATTGCCCCAAAAACACCCGTTATGCAACACATTTTCAAAGAATAGCGTCAGTGGGGTCCGAAAAGTTTCCAAAACAGCACTGAATCCACGAATAACGGCTCCTGGGTCCGTAAGTACTTAATGAAACAAGCCTAGCCGAAAATGTGGAATTTGAACGCTGAACAGTCTAACATTTACCCTATGCTCCGACATTGGCAGCTCCAATCTAACGTTGCACATCTGGCATTAACAACAAAACTAAACACCCTAAAAAGCAAGCCGCCAAAATCCGGAGGTTTGCTTTTTTATATCTGTACTCGTGGCTGTTTATCCCTTGTAAAACATTAGAAAATACTAGCAAACACATGTTCCGATTAGTGTGGTTATGATATACTGAGGGGACGAGGAATCACTGAACTTTTTTAATTGGAGTGTAATCAATGGGTGGATATTTCACCTTGTATTCTATATATTTTCTCCGCTACGGAAGGAGTCTATCATTTATGCCGGTAACCTTTTTACTAGGCCGCTCGGGCAGTGGCAAGACAACAAAAATATGGGAATCTATCTCTTCTTCCTTAGAGAAGGAACCGCTTGGTGCGCCGATTATTATTCTTGTGCCAGAGCAAGGTTCTTTTGGAGCAGAACGGGGGCTTCTGACCGCAGGGAATGTGAAGGGAAGCCTTCGGGCGCAGACACTGAGTTTTTCGCGGCTGGCCTATCGTGTGAAGCAGGAAACTGGTGGCAGTGCAAGCCTGCCAATCAGTGAAGAAGGTAAGAAAATGTTGATTTACAAAATCATCAGTCGTCGCAAAGAGGAACTGAAATTGTTCGGTGCCTCAGCAGACAGACCGGGTTTTGTGGAACGTCTGAACCAACTGCACACGGAGATGAAGCGTTGCTGTTTGGGTTCCACTGATTTAGAAGAGCAGTTGTCCGCTATGCGAGGAGCTATTGCAAGAAGTCCTATTCTTGAGGGGAAGCTGGATGATTTGCAGCTGGTATTTAGCGATTTAGAGAAGGAAATGTCCCGTCTCTATATCGATGAAGAGGATCGTTTAGCAGAACTGGCTGAGCATATTCCAGATTCCTCCTACATTCGCGGGTCAGAGATTTGGGTAGATGGGTTCCATGGATTTACTCCGCAGGAATTCGTAGTGCTTCGAGAATTGATGCAGCAAGCTTCGAAGCTGACGGTTTCACTTACAATTGATCGTCCTTACCCATATGGAGATGAGTTGAATGAGCTTGAATTGTTTCACCCAACTGCGGTTACTTACATTAAACTGCGTGGAATTGCTGAAGAGCTAGGCATTGATGTATGGGACGAGCTGTTGGAGCCAACGGTTCTGCCGCGTTTTGAAGAAAGTCCAGTACTTGCTCACCTTGAACGGGGATATGATCGCCGGAAGGCCTGGATAGGTGCGGATGAACTGGCAAGAGAGGCTATATCTATAGGCGCCGCAGTTTCGCACAGAGCAGAGGTTGAGGGAGCCCTGCGCGAAATGACTAGACTGGTGCGGGATGAAGGTGCAAAATATGGCGAAATGGCCGTATTGATGCGTAATATTGGCGATTACGCGCAGCTGGTTCAGCCGTTGTTCCAAGATTATGGAGTGCCATTTTTTCTGGACCAGAAGGTGAACGAACTGCATCATCCGCTAGTGGAGTTTATACGTTCCGCGTTGGATGTAGTGCGTCGTCGCTGGCGTTACGAGGATGTATTCCGTTGTGTAAAGACGGAGCTTCTGCTTCCGCTAGACGGTAGTATTACGCGTGAGGATATGGATGCTTTAGAAAACTATGTGCTGGCTTGTGGGATTCAGGGGTACCGCTGGACAGATGGGCGCTCCTGGAAAGGTATTCCTAGCTTGTCGCTGGAAGGCGGCAGACAGATGGATGATGAACTGCTTGCTACTATGGAACGATGCCGTGCTAGTATAACAGGTCCATTATTTGCTTTTGAGAAACGAATCCAGAAAAGCCGAATCGGCCTTGAACTATGTACGGCAATGTACAAGCTGCTTGAAGAGACGGATGTTGCACGGAAGCTGGAGAAACTCAGTGTTAAGTCTATGGAGAAGGGCCAACCCGAGAAGGCTAGGGAACATAGCCAGTTGTGGGGTGCGGTACTTGATCTGCTAGATCAGATAGTAGAAATGATGGGCAATGAAAGACTTGAGTTTGAAGTGTTCACTGGCGTTCTAGAGACAGGACTTGCTGAACTTAAAATGGGACTAGTTCCGCCCGCACTGGATCAAGTATTGGTCGGCAATATGGATCGGACTCGCCCAACGGGGGTCAAATACGCTTTTTTGCTTGGATTTAATGAAGGTGTTGTGCCTGCGCAGTTTAAGGAAGATGGAATTCTCTCGGAAGGTGAACGCTCCGTACTAGAGAATGCTGGAATGGAGCTTGCTCCCGGCGCTTCTCGTAAACTGCTGGACGAGCGGTTTCTGATCTATAATGCACTAACGACAGGAAGCCGAAAGCTCTGGATTAGCTACGCTACAGCGGATGATGAGGGCAAAGCGCTCCTTCCCTCTGAGGTTATCCGGCATTTGCATAGAATGTTCCCAAGGGTTCAAGAGCTTAGCTTGTCAGCACTTCCCCCTGCGGGACTACCGGCAGAAGTCGGAGATCCTATTCATCTCGGTTTCATTGGTCAACCAGAACAGAGTCTTCGCGCATTGATTATGCAGCTGCGGCAGTGGCGCCAGGGGACAGAAATTCCGGAGCTATGGTGGGATGTGTATAACTGGTTTACTAAGAACGAAGATCGTAAATTTCAATTGGAACGTTTGCTAAGCTCACTGTTCTATCGTAATGAGGGAACGAAGCTCAAGCGTGGCACAAGCCTCAGATTGTATGGTGGCTCAACACTGCGGGGCAGTGTATCCCGGATGGAGAAATTTGTTGCGTGCTCATTTTCCCATTTTGCGTCCTACGGACTAAGACTGAAAGAGCGCCAGTTATATAAGCTGCAAGCACCTGATATTGGACAGCTGTTCCATGCTGCGTTAAGTGATATGGCGATAAGACTGAAACAAGAGGGACGGGGTTGGGGCAGCTTGTCTCCGGATGAATGTCGGCGTGAGGCCAGTGAGACAGTAGAACGGCTATCTCCGATGTTGCAGGGTGAAATTCTAATGAGCTCCAAACGTTACGGGTACATCTCCCGTAAGCTTAAGAATATTGTTGGACGTGCTTCTGTGATTCTGGGCGAGCACGCCCGCCGGGGCAGCTTTGAGCCAGTAGGGCTGGAGCTGGATTTTGGACCGGATAAGGAGTTGCCGCCTTTAAGAATTACGCTGCCGAATGGCTGTGTGATGGAGGTCGTTGGCCGGATTGACCGTGTAGACATGGCTCGTGGAGAGAACGGCATTCTTCTGCGGGTAATTGATTATAAATCGAGTCAAAAGGATCTCAAGCTGCATGAGGTGTATTATGGATTGTCGCTGCAAATGCTGACTTATTTGGATGTGCTGCTGACATATTCGGAGCAATGGCTGGGGCAGCAGGCACTTCCAGCAGGTACACTTTATTTCCATGTGCATGATCCGTTGTTAACCTCATCCAACGGGATGAACAAGGAACAGGCTGAGCAAGAGCTGTTAAAACGCTTCAAGATGAAAGGACTGCTTACAGCAGATCGTGAGGTTGTTTCCCTGATGGATACCACTTTAGACAAAGGGTATTCTTCTATTGTGCCTGTAGCAGTAAAAGCTGACGGCAGCTTTTATAGCAGTGCTTCAGTAGCTACACCAGAGCAGTGGGGCCATTTATTATCCTCCGTTAGAGGGACGATCTCTGATATCGGGACACGGATTACAGAGGGGGATGTGGCGATTGAGCCGTACCGAATTGGGCAGGAGACCGCCTGCACGTTCTGTTCGTTTAGACCTGTCTGCCAGTTCGATGAAGCTGTGGAAGGTAACAGCTATAACAATCTGGGTAAGCCAGGGAAGGACGTTATATGGGATCTGCTGTCCCGCAAAGGAGGAACTACACCTTGAGTATGAAGGCTGAAATAGAAGCGAAACCGGAAGGAAGTATATGGAGTGATGACCAGTGGCGCGCCATTGCGGAGAGCGGTGATGACATCCTCGTTGCTGCGGCAGCAGGTTCCGGTAAGACGGCGGTGCTGGTAGAACGGATTATTCGAAAGATCAGTAAGGAAGAGAACGGCTTCAGTGTAGACAGGCTACTCGTAGCCACGTTTACCAAAGCTGCGGCTGCCGAAATGAGGCAGCGGATCAGGGAAGCCCTTGATCGGGAGCTGGAGGAGAATGGCGAGAACGACCATTTGCGCCGTCAGCTATCCCTGCTGGGCAAAGCTTCGATTACAACGTTACACTCCTTCTGTCTGGAAGTGATCCGGCGTTATTATCAAATGATTCCGATTGATCCGGGTTTCCGCATATTAAATGAGCATGAAGCGGAGATGATGCGGCAGGAGCTGCTCGAAGAGTTGCTGGAGGAAAAGTACGGTGAGGTAGGTGCGGATGGTGAGGATAGCATATTTGTGCAGCTAGCTGATTGGTTCAGTGGTGAACGCAGTGATGATGCAGTGCATGCGCTCATACAGCGATTGCATGATTACGCCCGCAGCCATCCTTGGCCCGCGCAATGGCTCCGTGATACTGCAGCTGATTTCTCATTGCCGGACACCGATAGTCTGGGTGGAACGCCATGGGTGCTGAGCATTCTTGAAGAAGCGAAGCTGACCCTTGCAGGCGCAGCCAGTCAGCTGATTCAAGGCCGGGAGATTGCACTGCAGCCGGGCGGTCCGGCACCCTATGCTGAGAATATAACCGCAGATCTTGAGATGGTAAATGCACTGCAGGATGCCGTAAACGAACGACCTTGGGCAGAATTATATGATATTTTCATGGAAGTATATTTTGGGAAATTAAAGGCTTGTAAGAAGGATTCGACAGATCCTGGACTGCAGGAGATGGTGAAGGAACTGCGCGACAGTGTGAAGAAGAGTATTTTAGATCTTCAGAAAGCATTGTTTGGGCGTCCGTCCGAGGTTTTTTTGAAAGAGCTGAACGAAGCGGCTCCACTGATGGCAGAGCTTGCAGAGACAGTGATAGCATTCGGTGAACGTTATAGAATTGAAAAAGCAGGAAGAGGTCTAGTCGACTTCAGTGATTTGGAGCACTATTGTCTGCAAATTCTACGCCATCCGGACTCTACGCCCGGTCATTCCCTGCCTTCTGATGCAGCTATGGAATACCGTGCTCAATTCGATGAGGTTCTGCTGGACGAATATCAGGATACGAATAGTGTGCAAGAGGAGATTGTGCGGCTAATATCCCGTGAAACACCCGGTAACCGGTTTATGGTCGGAGATATGAAGCAAAGTATCTATCGATTCCGTCTGGCGGAGCCGGGGCTATTCCTGGATAAATACCGCAGCTTTGGCTCACACCCAAGCGATCCATCTGAAATTACTAATGAATCGTCTAGCGGTTCGGTCATCGATCTGGCCCGTAATTTTCGCAGTCGCATGGAGGTTGTGAATGCCGTTAATATGATCTTCCGGCAGATTATGAATGAGACGGTAGCGGAGATTAATTATGACGAACGCGCTGAGCTTGTTTACGGAGCGAATTTCCCAGGTGCAGCAGAGAAGGGTCCCGATACCTTTTTTGCACCGGAGTTATTATTGATAGATCGTGGTTCAACAGCAGGGAAGTCAGAAGAGACTTCTGAAGACGGTGAGGCGCCACTTCAGGAGAGTGAAGCCATTGAGAGCGAGACGGCGCAGCTGGAAGCACGGGCAATTGCCCGGCGTATTTCACAAATGACGGGGATGACCGGTGGATCGCCGCTGCTTATCTACGATAAAGGACTCAAGATTATGCGCCCGGTTATTTACGGCGATATCGTGATTCTGCTTCGCTCGGCAAGAATCTGGACCCCTTTAATCATCGAAGAGCTTCGGATGGAAGGAATCCCTGCTTATGGTGATCTGAATAAAGGTTATTTTGAAGCTACAGAAGTGGAAATTGCACTTTCCCTCTTAAAAATAGTTGATAATCCTCTGCAGGACATTCCGCTGGCTGGCGTACTTCGTTCACCTGTGGTCGGATTAACGGAAGAAGAATTGGCTACGGTGCGTATGTGTAGTCAGGGTCCTTTTTTTCAAGCAGTACAGATGGCCGTGGATATGCATGATGCAAAAGAGGCTGAAGAAGAGTATGACCTCTTCTCGGCTCATGTGATTGAATCCGCAAGCACCGTCGAAAATAATGTCTTACCTGATAAAGATCTGCCGCAGATCAGTCCAGAACTGAAGCGCAAGCTTAAACATTTCCTGGAACAGCTGGAAAGCTGGAGAAATGCGGCTAGACAAGGTAGTCTCAGTGAGCTGATCTGGCGTATCTATGGGGAGAGCGGCTATCTGGAATGGGTTGGAGGACTGCCTGGAGGCTCGCAGCGCCAGAACAATCTTAAAGCTTTGTATGATCGGGCTGTGCAATTTGAGAATGACACCGCAGCGCGTGGATTGTTCCGTTTTCTGGTGTTTATTTCACGGCTTCGTGAGAATGGCGGAGATCTGGGTGTAGCTGGCGGTGGCGGTGAAGAAGGCAATGGCGTCAGAATCATGACCATTCATAAATCCAAAGGTCTGGAGTTCCCTGTTGTTTTTGTAGCCGGGATGGCAAAACAGTTCAATCGACAAGATTTGCATTCGCCATTTCTTATGCACAAAGAGCTTGGCTTTGGGCCGCGTTTTGTGGAACGGGAAACGCGAGTTAGCTATCCAACACTTCCTTATCTGGCTATTAACCGGCGTACACGGCTTGAGTTATTAGCTGAGGAAATGCGTGTATTATATGTAGCGTTAACTCGTCCGAGAGATAAAATGATTCTAGTAGGCACTGTAAGAGATTTGCCGCGTAAAATCGCTAGCTGGAGCAGCGTGCAGAACCGGGATGAGCTGCTGCTTGCAGATCATCTGCTGGCCCGAGGGCGCAGCTATTTGGACTGGGTTGGACCGGCATTGATCCGGCACCCTGCGGCGGCGATTCTTCGTAAGCTGGGCGGTTCAGAAGGTAGCGTCTCCACGGTGCTGCACAACGATGTCTCCAATTGGAGCATCAGTGTGCAAAATGCTTCCGAACTTAATTCTGGGGCGTTCCTGCCAACGGATCAGACTGAGGATAAGGTAGAGGAACGGCAAGCTGTACTCGAAGCACTGCATAAGGGTGAAGCTGTAAATATATATGGAACAGAGACTAGCGATGAAATTGCTAGAAGACTGGAATGGAATTACCCGTATGCGGCAGCCTCAGGTATTCCGGCTAAAACTTCTGTTACGGAGTTAAAAGCGTTGTTGTCGTTGCAGGAGCAGCCCTCTTTTGATCTGCTGGAAGAAGGCAATTCTCCAACCTCAATAGAAAACGATAAACGTCCAAGTGTTGCAGGTGCGGACAGTCTTCATTTGCGGCGCCCGAAATTTATGGAAAAACGCAGTCTAACCCCAGCGGAACGCGGGACAGCATACCATACAGTCATGCAGCATATTCCGCTGGAGGGTTCAGTTGATCCTATGGTTGTGGAAGAAACCTTAGCCCGACTCCAGAGAGTGGCTATTCTAACTGCTGAGCAGGTGGAGGCTGTAGCTCCCGATCAGATAGAAGCTTTTTATACTAATGAACTTGGACGTAGATTAGTAGCTTCTTCTTGGAAGCTTAGAGAAATGCCGTTCAGTTATATGGTTCCCGCAGGTGAGGCTTATCGAGGGCTCGATTATATGAATAAAGCCGTCTCGGAGCTTTCCCCTGAGAACAATAAGGAAGGCTTTAGTGAGGCTGTACTGATTCAAGGGGTCATTGACTGCCTGTTCCGAGAAGAGGACCGGATTATTCTGCTAGACTATAAGACGGACTCCGTGTTAGAACATCAGGGCGGCTTAGAAGCACTTAAAGAAAAATATCGTTTTCAGCTAGAGTTATACAGCAAGGCATTACATGATATTTTGGGAGAACCGATCAGCGAGATTTGGCTGTACTTTTTTGACGGCGATCATGCTGTGAAATTATAAATTATTCATTGCCGCATAGGAGCGGGGAAAGAGGACGAAGATGCGGATATTGCATACGGGGGATTGGCACTTGGGCCGTACGCTGGAGGGAAGAAGCCGCCAGAAGGAGCAAGAGCAGTTCATAGATGAATTGGTGGAGATCGCCGATTTTCATAAGGTGGATTTGATTATGATGGCGGGAGATGTGTACGATTCCGTTAATCCACCAGCGGCTTCGGAGCAATTATTCTATGAGGCTGCTGCCAGGCTGACTTCAGGGGGCAGGCCCCTTGTGGTGATTGCCGGCAATCATGACCAACCGGAGCGCGTATCTTCTGTCTCCCCGCTTGTATTAAGGCAGGGGATTACCTTGGTAGGACTTCCAACCTCAGAGCCAGTGACAGTTCATGCTGCGCGCACAGGTGAGATTGCCAAAATCGCAGCCCTTCCCTATCCCTCTGAGGCACGTCTCGGTGAGTTGCTTGCTGGGGACAGCGGGGAAGAGGAGCTTCGACTAGCTTACAGCGCACGGGTAGGCAAACTTATGCAACTGTTGGGACGGGAATTTACGCCACAAACCGTGAATTTGGCGATGAGCCATATTTATGTGCTTGGAGGTGTAGAGAGTGATTCGGAACGCCCAATTCAGGTGGGCGGGGCTTACACTGTAGATCCTTCTGCTTTATCCTGTGGAGCGCAATATACTGCACTAGGCCATCTTCATCGCGCTCAGCGTGTTAAAGGGGAAGGGATGATCCGTTATAGCGGATCTCCGCTGGCATATAGCTTTTCGGAAGCAGGACAAGCCAAGTCGGTGACGCTGATTGATGTTGCGCCGGGCGGTGAGCCGACCTTCGAAGAAATCTATCTTCGCTGTGGGCGTCCACTTGTAAGATGGAGCTCAACGGGGGGATTGCAAGAGGTATATAACTGGTTGGATGAAGGTAGAGATGCTTCCGCTTTTATAGATTTGGAGATTCGGCTCAGTGAAGCTATGTCGATGAATGATATTCAGCGCCTGCGTAAATCACGTGAGGGAATCATTCATATTCGTCCGATTTATCCGCAAATGGAGCTGGAGCTCGAACAGATTTCCCGTTCACGTATGCCTGTACAAGAATTGTTCCGTAAATTCTATCAGCGCCAGACGGGCGGGGCGGAGCCGGAGGATCGTTTAATTGAGCTGTTCTTACAGCTAACCGAAGAAGAACGGCAGCAGCCGGAGGAAGGAGAGGAGAACTAAGGTGAAGCCTATTTTATTAAAAGTTGCAGGATTGCAGAGTTATAGAGAAATGCAGGAAATAGATTTTGAAAGTCTGTGTGAGACTGGGCTGTTTGGGATTTTTGGACCTACGGGCAGCGGCAAGTCCAGTTTGCTGGATGCTATTACTTTGGCGATGTACGGCAAAGTGGAGCGCGCCGTTAATGGAACACAGGGGATTATGAATCACTCTGAGGATTCACTCAGCGTGGCGTTTACCTTTGAGCTCACTTCTTCCGCTGGGGCACATCGTTATCGTGTTGAACGTAAGTTCAAGCGGACAGGTGAGCAAACAGTCAGCAACACCATTAGCCGTTTCATTGAAGTCACACCTGACGGGGATAACGTTATGGCGGATAAACTCGCAGATGTTACACGTTGTGTGGAAGAGCATATTGGGCTCAAAATGGATGACTTCACGCGAGCAGTTGTATTGCCGCAGGGGAAATTCGCCGAATTTTTATCGCTTCGGGGCGTAGACCGCCGACAAATGCTGCAGCGCCTGTTCCATTTGGAACAGTATGGCGATCAGCTTGCGTTGAAGCTTAGCCGGCGGGTGAAGGAGAATGAGGCCGCGCTCCGCGCGCTCGAAGCGGAGCAGCAGGGGCTTGGCAGCGCAGGCAAAGAGGATGTAGAGGCAGCGGCGGAGCGCCTCGAACAAGCAGCCCAACATGCTGCGGAATGCCGCCGCAAGCTGGAGGCGGCGCTGCAGGTCGCGGAGCGTTTCACGCGCATTCGCGAGCTGCAAGAGGAACGGACCCGCCGCGAATTGCAGCGGCAGGGACTGCTCTCCAAGGAGGAGGAGATTCTCCTCCTTGAACGGAAGCTCGGCCAAGCTGACGAGGCCGAGGCTAGGCTTCCCGCGCTGAAAGCATGGCGAAGCGCGGAAGATGCCTTCAAGAGCCGATTGACCCGCGCGGAGGGTCAAGAGGTGCTGGCCGCCGCTGCTGAGCAGGAGGCGGCGCGTGCCGCTGCGGCCGCGGCTGCTGCGCAGGCCGCGCTTGCGGCGGAAGAGCCGGCCCTCCGGCAGGGGGCCGACACCTACCGCCGCGCGCTCGAGCTCGAGTCCGAGCTCGGCGCCCTGCGGCGCGAACTCGCGGCTCTGCGCGAGCGCCGCGAAGAGGCCTCCCGCAAGCTGGCGGAGCTGCGGGAGGGCATGGCCCGGGAGCGTGAGCTTTTGGCCAAGGGCCAAAAGCGCCAGCAAGAGCTGCAGCAGAGCTTGCAGCCGCTCGGTGTCCGCTCCCAGGAGCGGCAGTCTCTGCAAGAAGCGATGCAGAGACTGCAAGGGCTGCACTCCGCCGAATCCCAGTGGGATATGGCGGAGAAGGAGCGCCGCGAGCGTGCCGCTGCACTCGCGGCTGCGCAGGCGCGCCTCGCGGAGGCCGAGGGCCGTCGCGAGCAGCAGGAAGCTTCTCGCGGGCAGCTGATCCGCGAGGCGGCGCTGCATCAAGAGAAGCTGCTGGCGACAGAAGAAGCTGCGTGCACCGCAGCAGAAAGTCTGGAGCAACATATCAGCTCTTTGGAAGCGGCCCTCAAGGGGCATGAGTTGCACAGACTGTCGCTTGGATTGGCTAAAGAATTGGAAGCGGGACAACCTTGCCCTGTATGTGGCAGCGAACACCACCCGGCCCCTGCTGTATTGCAGGATAACGTAGAGCAGCAGGAACTGGAGTTAAAGCTTCAACAGGCGCGTGTGTTGTCCAGACGTGCTTTGGAAGCACGCCATATGTTCCGTGGTCTGCGGGAGCAGGACCTGGTTTGGCTGGAGCAGGTGTTTGGTGATGATGCTTTTGATACGGTAAATCATCCTGCAGCGGCAGGTTCAGAAGTCAGCACTACCGAGGTTTCCTCTACCGATATGTCCATCCCAGATGAAAAAGCTTTGGCAGAACTTGATGCTGCATTTTTAGCATTAAAAAGCCAGTCTGGAGAGCTGCGCCGTACAGCGATACAGTGGCAGCAATCGATGCAGGAAGTTCAGCAGCTATGCCTCAAAGAAGCGGCGGGTGCCGAAGGTGAGCGAAGCTGGGTAGAAGGCCTTACCGCCAAAGCCGAGGAACTGGGTGGCCAACTAACCGCTTTGCGGCAGAACTGGGTACAGCAGTTCCCTGATTTGGCACCGGAAGAGGTGGAAAAAGCTTATCGTGAGCTGTTAGCCAAGGATGCTCAAGCTGAGGAAATTAGATCCCGACTGGAAATCAGTGTCAAGTTTTTGGATGAGAAAAGCGCTTCGGTACAGAATCTTCAGGAGACCATCACCGGACTCGATAAAGAGCTTACTCAGTGGAATACACAGATGGAAGGCAAAGAAGAATTGCAGCGTGAAAAAGAACGGCGTCTTCTAGAGTGGACTAACGGCCGCGCTGCTGCCCCTCTTCTAGCAGAGTGTGAGCGTCGTCTGCAGGAATTGTTAGCAGCTGTGGAGACCAGCCAACGATTACATCTCACGGCAGCGGAAAAAGCGCAGCATGAGATCAAGGAGGCAGCGATTACCCGCCAGGCGGCAGAATCTGCTCGAGAGCATTATGTGACTTCAAGCCATCTGTGGGAGCAAAGCTTAACCTCTTCACCGTTTAGTTCGGCCGCTGAGGTTGAAGGAGCAGCTCTCGCACCTGAAGAACGGGAAATTTCTTCTTCTCGGGTACGTGCCCATCGTGCTGAAGAAGCTGAAGTCTCATTGCAGCTGCGCAATATTGAAGAGAAGCTTGACGGAGCCAGCTTAAGTGAAGAAGAGTGGCAAGTTAGCCAAGAGAGCTTAAGCGTGTGTAAATCAGAGGATGAGATGTCGCTGCAAGCAAGAGCGCGCGCGGAGCGAGATCTAGAGGATCTGCGGCATCGGCATATTCGCTGGATGGAGCTTGAAGCCCAGCGGCTAGAACATGCTTCTCTACAGGATCATTTGTCCAAATTGCAGACGGTTTTACGTGGAAATGCTTTTGTTGAGTATATTGCGGAGGAACAATTGATGCAGGTGTGCCAGTCTGCTTCTCAGCGGCTTCGTTTCCTGAGCAAACAGCGTTATGCGCTGGAGGTTGATTCGGGCGGTGGCTTTGTAATCCGTGATGATGGAAACGGTGGTGTAAGAAGACCGGTCTCTACGCTTTCCGGCGGAGAGACGTTCTTAACTTCCTTGTCACTTGCACTTGCTCTTTCGGCACAGATCCAGCTGCGGGGGCAGTATCCATTGCAATTTTTCTTTTTGGACGAAGGCTTTGGTACACTGGATCCGGAATTGCTTGATACGGTAATTACCTCACTGGAAAGATTGCATAACGACCAACTGTCTGTCGGCATTATCAGCCATGTTCCAGAGCTTCGGGCACGACTGCCACGCAAGCTGGTAGTCGTACCTGCTGAACAGGGTGGAGGGGGATCTCGGATCCTTTTGGAAAAAATGTGAAGATCTACAATGTGTGTGATTCTTATCACAGATACAGTATCAACGCGCTGTTATAATACAGCTAAGCCGACATTACTTTAGAAACACCTCGGCGGACGTATGGCAGGGAATGAACTCCTTTTCATACGTCCGCCGCCGAATCAGCTTTATAAGCTGTGAAGGGTGTTTCTCTTTTTTTTGTCTTTTTTAGGCCTAACGGTGTTGATATATTTATTTAATGGTTCATTCTGTAACAGATACAGATTAGGGCGGATTATGCTGAGTTTGCTTGCTGCTTTCGTATTTGATGATTATCCTGTATGATTATCTTATGATGAAGTGGAATTTCACCAATTTTTAGGAGGCAAGCACTCTATGGAGACCGTGTTTAGCAAAATTATTGAGGGTACTATTCCTTCCAAAAAAGTATTTGAGAATGAACGTATTCTTGCATTTTACGACATCGAGCCGGCTGCACCGGTACATGTGTTGATCATTCCCAAGAAGTTCATTGCTTCAATGAATGATGTTACACCTGAGGATCTTCCGCTAATTGCTGAAATCCACAGTGTAGCCCAACAGATCGCCAAAGACCTTGGAATTGCTGAGTCTGGTTATCGTTTAATCAATAATTGCGGACCTGATAGTGGACAAGCTGTGCCTCATCTTCATTATCACCTGCTGGGTGGAGCCAAGCTGGGTGCGCTCACTGGAAACTCAGCTTCGCACGCATAGCATAAACATTTAATGTTGAAGAACTTGCCAGAAAAAAGAATAGCACGAAGGTTGACACGTTATTTCCGTTTGACCTATAATGGAGTTTGATAAACCGTGTTATGCTCTTGGACGGTATGGTCGGAGGGAGGGGAAACCTGTGTCTGAAACGAAAGTTCGCAAAAACGAGACAATTGATGCTGCACTTCGTCGCTTTAAACGTTCCATCGCAAAAGATGGTGTCTTGGCTGAGGTGAAGAAACGCAAACATTACGAAAAGCCGAGCGTTAAGAAAAAGCTGAAGTCTGAGGCTGCTCGTAAGAGAAAGTTTTAGGAGGATTACCCACGCATGAATCTTAGCGAGAGATTGAACGAAGATATGAAGCAAGCGATGAAGAGTAAGGACAAGTTCACGCTCTCCACGATTCGAATGGTTCGTTCTACAATAAAGTATCTTGAAATAGATCTGAAGAGAACATTGGACGACAACGAAGTGCTTGATATCCTTAGTCGTGAAATCAAACAGCGCAAAGATGCCCTCCAAGAATTTGAATCAGCGGGTCGCGACGAGCTTGCCGCGAGTACAAAAGCAGAAATCGAGATTATTATTAAATATCTTCCCGAGCAACTTTCCGAAGAAGAAATTAAAGTAATTGTACAGCAGACCATCCAGGAAACCGGTGCTTCTTCGAAGAGCGAAATGGGGAAGGTCATGAGCGCACTGATGCCTAAGGTCAAAGGTCGCGCTGATGGTAAACTCGTGAACCAGGCGGTTCTGCAATTTCTGCAATAATATAGCACTAGCACCCCTTGCAAAAGGGGTGCTTTTCTATGTAATGAAACGTAAATCCAATTTCAGCGTATTAAGGGTTATGAGTTCTGGGTCAAGCTAAAGAAGGGAGGTAAAATCATTGAGAAGATTACGGAAAATATTGTTAGCTAGCATTCCTGTGGTCCTGCTGTTACTCCTCCTGACACCCTTTGCAACGAATGTAAGCGCTGACGGGGCAGCCCCGAAAACACCGGGGGTTACGAACAGTGAGCTGAAACAAGGTCCCGTGTTTATTATTCCGGTAGATCAAAAGATTGAACGGGGTTTGCAAAGCTTTTTGGAAAGAGGATTTGAAGAAGCCGCTAATTATGGAGCAGTCCTTATTCTACTAGAGGTCGATACACCTGGAGGGCTGGTGAAATCGGCAGAAGAGATTGGGACGATGGTAAGAGAGAGTGAAATACCAACAGCTGCCTATATTAAAGGTGATGCCGCTTCTGCAGGCAGTTACATAGCACTTAATGCAGGTGCAATAATCATGAAGCCGGGCAGTATGATCGGTTCCGCTTCCTTGGTAGACATGAATGGTCAAAAAGTAGATGATGCCAAAATGATATCCTACTGGAGATCTAAAATGATCGGTGCTGCTGCTCTGAATGAGCGTGATCCAGACATTGCCGCTGGTATGGTGGATAGTAATTTGGTCGTGGATAAGCCAGAGCTTGGTGTGACTAAGACACAGGGAGAAATCATTGCCTTGTCTAGTGAAGAAGCTTTAAGAGCTGGTTACGCTGATCAAATTACAGATACCCCAGAAGAAGCAATTCATTGGCTTGGATATACTACAGACGACATTTTTCGCGTAGAGCATACCGGTGCGGAAAAAATGTCGCAATTTCTGACCAATCCGATTATTATGACGATTCTGCTGTTCATTGGGATTACAGGCGTTGTAATTGAATTGATTGTTCCAGGCTTTGGTGCGCCAGGAATTATCGGGACGTTGGCTTTTGTGTTATATTTCTTCGGCAACTATGTTGCAGGATTCGCCGGAGCGGAAACTTGGCTCTTGTTTATCATTGGGCTTGTCATGCTCGTGCTGGAGCTCTTTGTGCCTAGCTTCGGAATATTGGGGCTGCTCGGCTCTGTTAGTCTTGTAGCGGGTGTCGTACGAGCTGCTTACAGCTATAAGCATGCACTGCTCAGTCTAGGTATTTCTTTCGTAGCTGCGACTATAGTTGTAGTAATTGTTGCGGTCATATTTAAAGAACGAGGGATCTGGAACAGATTTATTTTGAAGGAAAGTCTTACTAAAGATCAGGGATTTGTACCTGTAGAAGAGAAGCTTAGCTTATTAGGCGCTACAGGAACCAGTATTACTCCACTTCGTCCATCAGGAACGGCTATGATAGGCGGCGAACGTGTGGATGTTGTTACAGAAGGTAGTTTTATTAGTGCTAATGCACCGGTCTCTGTTATTAAAGTAGAGGGCGGACGGATTGTTGTGAAAGAAATCAAGGAATAAGGTAAACACTGGAACCAATAATAGTTCTACAATAAATTTACGGAGGTTATATAGTATGGGTGAAGCATCTTTGATTCCTATTCTGTTCATCGCGGTAGTGGTGATTATTGTATTGAGCGTGTTTTTAAGTTTTTTCCCGGTTATGCTCTGGATTTCTGCATTAGCATCGGGCGTTAGAATCAGTATTATTACGCTGGTGGCGATGAGACTGCGTCGTGTAACCCCAAGTCGTATCGTTAACCCAATGATTAAAGCGACTAAGGCAGGTCTTGGACTGAACATTAATCAACTGGAGAGTCACTATCTCGCAGGTGGTAACGTTGACCGCGTTGTTAATGCGCTTATTGCAGCACAACGTGCAGATATTCCTTTGGAATTTACTCGCGCAGCAGCCATTGATCTTGCAGGACGTGATGTGCTGCAGGCTGTGCAAATGAGCGTTAACCCTCGTGTAATTGAGACACCAGTTGTTGCGGCTGTTGCTAAGAACGGGATTGAAGTTAAGGTAAAAGCGCGCGTTACTGTTCGTGCCAATATCGACCGCCTCGTGGGTGGTGCGGGTGAAGAAACGATTATTGCCCGTGTTGGTGAAGGGATTGTAACGACAGTAGGTTCGAGTGATTCCCATAAAGATGTCCTTGAGAACCCGGATTTGATTTCGCGGACGGTATTGTCCAAAGGTCTGGACTCAGGTACTGCTTTTGAGATCCTCTCCATTGATATTGCGGATATCGATGTAGGCAAGAACATCGGTGCTTATCTACAAACCGAGCAAGCAGAAGCAGATAAACGCATTGCCCAAGCTAAAGCGGAAGAACGCAGAGCGATGGCTGTCGCTCACGAGCAAGAGATGAAGGCGCGCGTAGTAGAGATGAAGGCGCTTGTTGTGGAAGCTGAATCTCAGGTGCCTATGGCGATGGCTGAGGCGCTCAGAAATGGCCAAATCGGCGTGATGGATTATATGAATATCAAAAACATCGAGGCAGATACCCAAATGCGGGGCTCTCTCGGCAAAATGAATGATCAGGACGACAATAACCGTCCTAACAATAATAAATAAAAGGGGATGTGAATCTCCATGAGCTGGATCTATATTATTGCGGTTATTATATTCGCGATCGTGTCCAATGTGAATAAAGCAACTAAAAACAAGCCCAAAGGAGCTCCTCGCGGGGGGATGCCCACTTTTGGGGGCGGAGAGGATTCGCCGCTCCGCCGGGTAAAACGCCCGGATATCGATGGAGGGCGCCAAGTTGAGTCTGGCAGTGGATTTCCTACTCCTGTTAGCACCTCTTCCCGGCAGTCGATGTCAGAGGATAACCGGGAATATGATGCCTCTCCTGCCTTTCCAGAACCCGCGTATATACCCACTCCAGATTATTCTACTGGAGAAGGAATGTCTTTGGAGCATGCCGATGACGGAGTTGAATTACGCACACAAAGAATGCAAGAAGAGGTGCGGCGTCTTCAATCTGCTTTTGACGGGATAGCGGGTGCAGATTCCAAAAGATCAAATAAGACTAAGAACACAAACTCACCCTCTGCGGCAGACCAGACACATGGAACAGGGAGTCGTGACGACCTGCGCAATGGTGTAGTTTGGGCAGAGATTCTGGGACCACCGCGTTCTCGTCAGCCGCATTCTACCCGAAGATAATATTTATTGGATCATAGTAACAGAAAAGCCCCGGCAACCTATCTTTACGATAGGTTGCCGGGGCTTTTTTTGCTTTTTTCACACTAGAAAGGTCCTCCTTTGTTACTTCTTCTCATAAAAAAAAGCGTTGCCGCATAAGGTGTACAGAAGGCAGGAAGGGGGAACGTCTACTTATGACCCGTATTGGCCGCAGGCTGCGGGGATGGACAAACGGGGTACTGGATCTACCACAGGACTTATTACAGGAAATGCCCCGGATCACCCTGATCGGCAATAAGGAACTGCATATTGAGAACCATCGCGGCGTGCTGCATTTTTCCTCTGGTCAGCTTAAGCTCGCGTTAGCTAAAGGATCGCTTGAAATCACAGGCGAGGGACTTGTCATCCGAAATATTCTAGGCCAGGAATTGGCTGTAGAAGGCGTTATCGGGGAGATTAGATATAACGAAAGCGAGGAGAGATCATGAAGGAGCCACCTCTGTCATCACTGCGGGGGTTCGTTACACTGCATGTGACGGGACCTCAGGTGGAGCGATTTATTAATTTCATTTCTGAAGCAGGAATCATGATTTGGGATGTGAGGCCCGCTGAGGGCGGCGCTTCCCTTAAGCTGCTTCTGGATGATTTTTATGTCCTCCGGCCGATTTTAAAAAAGACAGGCTGTCGTATGCACGTTACCGGTAGAAGCGGACTTCCATTTCTTATGGCGCGGCTGTGGAAAAGGAAATTTTTTGGCATAGGTATTTTGATGTTTGGAATTACACTTTTTATGTTATCTACGATGGTATGGAGTATTAGAGTCGAAGGGAATGAAAAAATTGCCTCTGAGGATATATTGGCTGCTGCTCGCCAAGAGGGTGTGTACCCTTTTCAGTGGATATGGCGTCTGGAGGAGCCGGACAAGCTCTCTAAGGGGCTGCTGGCCCATTTACCGGGTGTTTCTTGGATAGGGCTGCAACGGACGGGGACGAGCATCAAAATTCAAGTTGTAGAGGCTAAACAGCCCGACATCAAACCTTTGCTGAGTCAGCGCCATTTAATTAGCCGAACAGATGCGGTGGTAACAGAAATATATGCGGAGCAAGGCAGACCGGTAGTAGCGCGTAATTCGCGTGTGAAAAAAGGGGATATCCTGATTTCCGGTGCTCTTGGAGACGAAGAAAATGTAGAGTATGTAGTAGCAAAGGGTGAGGTTAAGGGGTTGGTTTGGCATGAGTACAATATCGAGGTTCCGCTTGAAACAACCAATAGCACCTACACTGGGGAGCGTAAGGATCGCACCTATCTCGTGTTGGGGAAATGGGCTATTCAGCTGTGGGGTTATGGTAAATCCTCCTTTGAGAATTCAAAGACGCTCACAGAGCATGATCCGCTGTCTTGGCGCTCTATTGAGCTGCCGCTGGGCCTGATGACTGAGAAGGAAATGGAGATCAATGAAACGAATGATACGATAACTCCAGAAGCTGGAATTGCGAGGGGAATTGAGCGGGCAAAGAATGATATTTTAGCTCGATATGGTGTTGATAGCGTCATCAAAAGTCAAAAAGTTTTGCATGAGAAGAAAGAGAATGGTAAAGTTTATATGAAAGTGATCTTTGAAGTAGAAGAAAAAATTTCCGAAGAACTGCCAATAGTAAACAATTGAGGAGAATGAGGCTACTTGTCAGAACAGACTGCAAGCATTCGTATATCTTTGCAAAATGCGGGAGAAGCGCAATCGCTGTTTGGCCCGCAGGATGGATTCTTAAAAATCATCGAGAGTGAAATTCCCGCCATTATTGATTCGCGTGAAGCAGAGCTAACGATTCGTGGAGCTGAGCGGGAAGTAGACATGCTGGGGCAATTGTTTAATGTGCTGTTGTCTCTCATTCGGAGCGGTTACATACTTACTGAACGTGATGTGCAGTACGCTGTGGAGCTGGCGAAAGATTTTCGTGCTGATCAATTGCTCGATTTGTTCAAGGGAGAAATTACTACAACTTTTCGCGGAAAGCCTATCCGTGTCAAAACGGTCGGCCAGAAGCATTATGTGACAACGATCAAGAAGCGTGATATTGTATTCGGAATCGGTCCTGCAGGAACGGGGAAGACCTACTTGGCAGTGGTGCTTGCAGTTACGGCACTGAAAGAAGGTTCGGTTAAGCGTATTGTTCTTACGCGTCCCGCAGTAGAAGCAGGAGAGAGTCTAGGATTCCTTCCAGGGGATTTGCAAGAAAAGGTAGATCCATATCTGCGTCCGCTTTATGATGCGTTATACGACGTTATGGGGCCCGACCAGGTAGCTAAGGCGCTTGAACGGGGATTGATTGAGATTGCTCCGCTGGCTTATATGCGCGGACGTACATTGGATGATTCATTTATCATCCTGGATGAAGCGCAGAATACAACACCTGAGCAAATGAAAATGTTCCTGACCCGACTCGGCTTCGGGTCCAAAATGGTGATTACAGGTGACGTTACCCAGATTGACCTGCCCCGCGGCAAGAAATCCGGTTTGATTGAAGCCAAAGCGATTTTATCCGGCATAGAAGAACTTGGCTTTGTCTACTTCGCGGAACAGGATGTAGTACGGCATTCCCTGGTGCAGAAAATTATCGTTGCCTATGACCGCTCTGCCGAAAACCTCCAATAAAGGGGATTGTCTTCATGGCTTCAAAGCAACCATCTAAATTAAGCGGATTTGTATATACGAACAACGGATGGAAGTATAGCGCAGTGACACGCTATGCTCTTTTCCTGTTACTCGGACTAGTGTTCTACTTCAGCTTGTCGCCAGAATTGCTACCTAAGAAATATGATATTAAAGAGAATACTTACAGTGCAAAGGAAATAACGGCACCGAAACAAATTAAGGACACCAAAGCTACGTTAAAAGCGGCTGAGGAAGCGGCCGAAAGCGTATCTCCTAAGTACAAAATTATCCCGATGAGGGCAGACAACCTTGTGACCTCGCTGCTGGACCGGATAGATCGCCTCAATCAGGATGATCTGATTTCGCAAAGCGATAAGACGGGGATTTATCGTGATGAAATTCCGCAGAGAGCCAGCGATTTCATCTTGAATTTCGTAGCTTCCAATCGGGGCAGCGCTACATATTCAGATCACCTTTTGGATGAAATGCAATCTGTCATCAAAGAGCAGACCTATGTTATTCCGGAAGAGACTTACATTAAGATTCCGCGTCTGACCTCTCAGGACATTATCGAGATGAAGCCTGTCGCCCGAGATATTGTAACTAGGCTGATGAATGATCAGATTACGGATGCACAGACTGCTCGCGCCAAGGTAGCGGAACAGGTCAGTATTAGTTCTCTAAGCCAGCGTACAGCGCGTGAGGTTGTTCAGGAGCTTGTGCGTCTTGTGATCACAAGTAACAAGTTCTACGATGAGGATGCTACCAAGGAAGCGAAGGTACAAGCCCGGGAGAACACACCTGATGTGTTCATCGAGCAAGGGGACACGCTTGTTGCTAAGGGGCAGCTAATTACTCCAGAGCTCTACACTCTTTTGGATGAGAATGGCCTACTAAGCAATGAGGTGAATTATTGGCCACAATTAGGCCTATTGATTCTCTCTGCGATGCTCTCCGTCGGTTTGCTTGCGTTCATTCGTTATTCTGGCGGTACCTCAGGCTTTAAGTACAACAATTCCCAGCTATTGATGCTGGTGCTTGTATTTGTTATTACTATTATCTCCATGCGGTTGGCCGCTGTTTTGCAGACCGATGTCCGATCTTATATCGGATTCCTGGCACCAGTGGCGATTGGCGCAATGTTAATTGCAATGCTTCTGGACATGCCTTTGGCCTATTTCTGCTCCATTCTATTCAGTGTACTGGCGAGTGTTATTTTGAATGTGCAGCAGAACTCAATCTTCGATTTTAACTTTGGTTTCTTTGCCATCGTGGTTTCTTACGTGGCTATCTTTGCGACTCACCGTGCGGGTCAACGCTCCACGCTCCTTAAAGGCGGGATTATGGTATCGCTTTTTGGCTGTCTGACAGTCTTTATGCAGATACTGCTAGGTGGAGGGGCATGGAAAGAGGTAGGTACCTTGTATTCGGTTGGTTTTGCTTTTGCAGGGGGGCTATTGACGGCTGTGCTTGTGATTGGGCTAATGCCTTTCTTCGAAGCAACCTTTGGTATTCTATCAGCATTGAAGCTGGTAGAATTGTCTAATCCCAACCACCCGCTGCTGCGCAAGCTGCTTACCGAAACCCCGGGAACCTATCACCATAGTGTAATGGTAGGTAACCTGTCGGAGGCTGCCGCGGAAGCGATTGGAGCAGATGGCTTATTATGCCGGGTAGGATCGTATTATCATGATATTGGCAAAACAAAACGTCCGTTTTATTTTATCGAGAATCAGAATAATATGGAAAACCCACATGACTCTATTGAACCGAAGCTTAGTAAATCTATCATCGTTGCCCACGCCCGTGACGGGGTGGAAATGCAACGAGAATATAAGCTGCCAAAGCCAATCCGTGACATTGCGGAGCAGCATCATGGAACAACGTTCCTGCATTATTTTTACCATAAGGCACTGAAGCTGGCGGAAGAAAAAGGTGTCGAGGCTGATTTTACCGAGGAAGATTTCCGTTATCCTGGACCGAAAGCCCAGTCGAAGGAAGCAGCCGTTGTGGGAATTGCTGACAGTGTCGAGGCTGCAGTGAGATCATTGCGTAAGCCAACTGTTCTGCAGGTGGAAACGATGATTGAGAAGATTATTAAAAGTCGACTGGATGATCATCAGTTTGACGAGTGTGATTTAACGATTAAAGAATTGGATATTATTGCACGGACTCTGAAGGAGACGGTTATGGGAATTTTCCATTCACGGATCGAATATCCAGAAGATGTGCGTAAGCCGAAAAAAGAGGAAGGGGCACCTAACCCATGAGTTTGGAGATCGTTTGGGATAACGAGCAGGAAGAATACGAGATAAAGGACGATCTCATTACGCTGCTGGAGAATATTTTGCAAAAAGCAGGTGAAGCGGAAGGGATCGATCGGGGAGAGGTAGCTCTTACTTTTGTCGATAACGTTCGTATACATGAGTTGAATTTGGAATATCGGGGAATTGACCGTCCGACGGACGTGCTTTCTTTTGCTATGAATGAAAGCGGAGAGGACGAGCTGGACATTATATACGAGGTAGAGGAAGGCGAGGCGCTGGAAGATGTTCCAGACGTACTTGGGGATGTAATCATTTCCGTAACTCGCGCGCAGGAGCAGGCGCTGGAATATGGTCATTCACTGGAACGAGAGCTTGGTTTTCTTTTCGTTCACGGATTTCTGCATTTGTTAGGATATGATCATCAGGATGAAGCCTCAGAAGCAGAGATGATGTCCAAGCAAGAACAAGTACTATCTCAGGTTGGGTTGACGCGCTAATGGTGAAGAACACGGCGGTAGGGCACAAGAAGTTCTGGCACTCTTTTCGGTTTGCATCGCAAGGCTTAGTGTCGGCATTCAAATCCGAGCTTAACATGAAGGTGCATTGCTGTTTAGCGGTGGTTGTGCTAGTAGCCGCTGCCGTGTTCAGACTTCCGCTGGCCAGTTGGATGTTGCTGCTGTTCTCGATCACGCTTGTCCTAACTGCCGAACTGCTCAATACGGCAATTGAAGCGACGGTTGATCTGATCTCGCCAGAGGTTCATCCACTGGCTAAGAGAGCAAAAGATACCGCCGCAGGAGCTGTGCTTCTCACGGCGGTGTTTGCTGTCTTAGTCGGGATCTATGTTTTTTACCAGCCTGTGATGGACTGGATTAGCGGACTTATGTCATAATCAGGATACAAAATCAATTCAGGGGAGAGGCGGACCCGCGTTTTGCGATTCCGCCTCTTTCGTTACTGAATAAATTCGAAGTGAGTTATGTATCCGAATATATCTCATGAAGTTCGCTGATAAAATTTAGTGCACGCTGAGAAAATAACGATAAACGAAACTAATTAGATGTTTACGAAGTGCGTTTTATCGAAGTAATAACAGAAAGTAACCTAAATAAAACAGAGCGTATGCTTACGAAGTGAGTTTTGTGCTAAAAAAAATCAATGAAGTAACTACCCACAAAACTATAGGAGGTCAAAATATGGAGTCTACTCTTCTTATGCAAGAGGCGATTAAAGCACGTGCAAAAGCTTACATTCCATATTCCCGATTCGGAGTAGGAGCTGCCCTTCTTGATCAGGATGGTCATATTCACCACGGCTGTAATGTGGAAAATGCTGCTTTTGGCCCAACCAACTGTGCGGAACGAACAGCACTATTCCGTGCGATTGCGGATGGACACGCTGTTGGTTCTTTTAAAGCAATTGCCGTAGTAGCTGACTCTGACGGCCCCGTTTCACCTTGCGGTGTGTGCCGGCAAGTAATGATTGAGTTGTGTTCACCGGATATGAAGGTTATTCTTGGGAACATGAAGGGTGATATCGTTGAGACTACGGTGGGAGAATTGCTTCCAGGCGCTTTTGGTCCCGTAGATCTGAAGCAAGGACAAGCTCCAGAATAAAATGAGGTTTTGATTTAATGCCTGTGCCTGTTTAAAGGCAAATCAGGCATAGTTAGACGTAGGGTGCTATTTTAATTGCACAATGTACAGTTAAACTGCTACTCTTTCGCACAAAAATGAATTTAGTTGCAGATAGTACAATTAAATTTATGATAAAGTCCATATTTGGCTCTTAAGACAGGATTTAATTGCACAGAATACAACTAAAACACCGAAACCATAAACTCAAACTAAAATTAGTTGTACAAAGTACAATTAAAAGTGTTCTAGTTCTACCAAGTTAGGCTAAACTGGTGCAAACTATGTGTTTTTAGAGTAACATTACGAGGTAAGCGCCGCGGCAAAAGCCGCCAGCGATTCTTTGCACATCGTAACTTGAAACCCTGCCTGTAAACTGCAACTCAGTAATCTTTATCCATGGTGAGCTTAATGCGAACCGTGTTAATAAGCGACAGTGAAGCGTGTCCCCACCAGGGGACATAAGCGCTCATGCACGACTGTCCCTCTAATCCCGCCGGACGTTGCAGGTGCGCCTATTTCCGTGAGCCCAGAGGGCCGGCGCCGTCTGGGATCCCCCTTGCTAAGGGGGATTCAGGGGGATCGAAAAGGCTTTTGAAAAAAGATTGAATGATTGAAAAAGATTGAACTAGAAGGTAAGTATGGAAGGAAGATAATATGAAATTCAAATCAGGCTTTGTCGCAATTATCGGCAGACCAAACGTAGGTAAATCAACACTCATGAACCAGGTCATTGGCCAGAAGATTGCCATCATGTCGGATAAGCCACAGACAACCAGAAACAAAATCCATGGTGTTTACACAACAAACACTTCACAAATCGTATTCCTGGACACACCGGGGATTCATAAAAGACAGTCCAAGCTAGGCGACTACATGAACCAGACTGCAATGAGTACACTGGGTGAAGTAGAAGCTGTGTTATTCCTTGTGGATGCGTCAGAGGGCTTGGGCGGTGGAGACCGTTACATTGCCGAGCAATTAAATGGTCTGAAGACACCGGTGATTCTGGTGCTAAACAAGATCGATAAAATAGAGCCGGAAGCTCTGCTCCCGCTTATGGCCCAATATAACAAGCTGCATGATTTTGCCGAAATTATTCCGATTTCTGCGAAGATGGGCAGCAATGTTAACACGCTGTTAGAGCAGGTTGCCAAGTACTTGCCGGAAGGCCCTCAGTATTATCCGGAAGATCAAATCACGGATCACCCCGAGCAATTTGTCTGCGCGGAATTAATCCGGGAGAAAATTCTACATTTGACTCGTGAAGAAGTGCCGCACTCTATAGCTGTAGCCATCGAAGATATGAAGGTTGAGCCTAATGGAGTGGTGCATGTTTCAGCTGTTATTTTTGTTGAGCGTGATTCGCAAAAGGGAATTATTATCGGCAAGCAAGGGGCAATGCTGAAAGAGGTCGGCAGACGGGCTCGGACAGATATTGAGAACCTGCTGGGTTCGAAGATTTTTCTGGAGCTATGGGTAAAAGTGAAAAAAGATTGGCGCAATCAGGACCGCGTTCTGCGGGATTTGGGCTTCCATAAAGACCTATAAGTAATTCCGTTATTCCTCGTTTGGTAGGAATTGCAAGGATAGAACCTGCTCCATCGCACCATCCTAATTCTTGATAAGAGACATCGTCTTTCCCAAGAAAGGATGAATACGAATGCGAAACTTTTCGTGGAAGTATTTTGCAATGACAGGAGACGTCGATGCTTACCTGCTGTATAAGGAAGCTGGCCATCCGCTTGAAGATAGTGGATTACAGCTAGTGGAGGAAGAGAAGGCCTGTGATGAAGAAGCGCAATAAGGACTGGTTGCTTGCCGAATGGTTGGGGGAAGAGGCATGCTACACAGGGTGGAAGGGATCGTCATCCGCAGCATGGACTACGGCGAGGGGAACGCAATTATTACGCTTTGCACCGAGAACGCGGGAAAAGTAGGGGTTCTGGTGCGTGGCGCAAAGAAGGTCAAAAGCCGCCATGCTGCATTGATCCAACTGTTCACCGTTGGGGAATTTGTTTTTTTTAGAAATAACGGAGGACTTGGGACACTGAATTCTGGCGAAATTACGAAGTCTCACCATCCGCTGCGTGAGGATTTGATCAAAGCTGCTTATGCGTCTTATGCGTGTGAACTGCTTGATCGTGTTCTGCATGATGAGGAAACGGGAAGCTTTTGGTTTCGCCAGCTTACGGCCTGTCTTAATGCACTTGAAGAGGACAAGGAACCCGGCGTTATCATAAATGTCTTTGAAATGAAAATCTTACAGGCAGCCGGTTATGGTCCTGAATTCGATTCTTGTGTAATTTGTGGTGCCGAGAAGCCGGATGATCAACTGCTGGTCAGTCCTCGCCTTGGTGGAGCACTGTGCCGCAGTTGTAAACATAATGATCCTCCAGCCATGGAGGTCTCTGCTCGTGCGCTGAAGCTGCTGCGATTATTCGCCAGACTTGACCTAACTAGACTAGGCAATGTGGATGTAAAGGAAAGCAGCCGGGATGAGCTGAAAAAAATTATGCGGGCCTTTATGGATGTGCAACTCGGATTAAAGCTGAAGTCACAAAGTTTCCTAGACCAGCTCGACAAGTACAAGATTTGACGAAAGCTGATTTTTCCGTTACTATAGGATCAGTTTATTATATGATCGCCGTTATGCTCCAATTGGGGAGAGGCGTGCATTGATCGGGAAAGTAGTGGACTGTATTGTCGTTATTCAGCGAGCTGGGGGCAGTGGAAGCCCGGCGGGACAGCGTTCATGAACATGGCACCCGGGAGCACGAATGCGGCGAATGAAAGTGGATTTCGTTCTTGTCTTGGCAGCAAACTTGCTCATACAAGGTATGAAATCAAGTAGGGTGGAACCGCGGGAGAATAAGGTAAGCTCTCGTCCCTATGTCTGTTAATCAGGCATGGGGGCGGGGGCTTTTTGTTGCTGTCAGGAGCTAAAAGTGCCGCCTCCATGGTAGAAAGTTTTAGGCAAGCTGTTGTAAAAAACTTGTAAAGCGAAGGAGACGGTATTATGAACTTCCAGCAGATGATTTTGACACTGCAGCAGTTCTGGGCTGAACAGAACTGTATCATCGTACAGCCTTATGACACAGAAAAAGGCGCCGGCACGATGAACCCTATGACTTTTTTACGCTCGCTAGGTCCTGAGCCATGGAGAGTGGCTTACGTAGAGCCTTCACGTCGTCCCTCCGATGGTCGTTATGGAGAGAACCCGAACCGTCTGTATCAGCATCACCAATTCCAAGTAATCATCAAACCCTCACCAGATAACATTCAAGAGATTTATTTGGATAGCTTGAAAGCCCTCGGTATTGATCCGCTCTTGCATGACATCCGTTTTGTTGAGGATAACTGGGAGAATCCGTCGCTGGGCTGTGCAGGTCTGGGATGGGAAGTATGGCTGGACGGTATGGAGATCACTCAATTTACTTACTTCCAGCAGGTAGGTGGCATCGAAGCCAACCCTGTTGCTGTAGAAATCACTTATGGAATGGAGCGCTTAGCCTCTTACATTCAGGATAAAGAAAATGTGTTCGATCTTGAATGGGTAAGCGGTATGACTTATGGTGATGTTTTTCATCAGCCGGAGTTTGAGCATTCTACCTACACTTTTGAAGTATCGGATGTAAAAATGTTATTCTCGCTGTTCAACATGTATGAAGAGGAAGCGCGTAGAGCGATGGAGAAGCATCTTGTGTTCCCAGCCTACGATTATGTGTTGAAATGCTCACATAGCTTTAATCTACTCGATGCACGAGGAGCAATTAGTGTAACTGAACGGACTGGATTTATTACCCGAGTGCGTAATCTTGCCCGCTCCGTAGCGGCAACATATCTTGAGGAACGCGAGAAGCTTGGCTTCCCGCTGCTGAAGAAAGAAGGTGCTGACCGTGTCTAAAGATATCCTGTTTGAGATCGGTCTGGAGGAAATTCCTGCACGTTTTATCCGTGCTGCGATGGAACAGCTGCAAGATAGAATGTCCAAGTGGTTGGATTCTGCACGTATAAACCATGCTGGAGTTACTGCATATGCTACGCCGCGTCGTCTCGCTGTATTTGTTAAGGATGCGGCTGAGAAGCAAGAGGATATTAGTGAAGAGGTCAAAGGACCTTCACGCAAAATCGCGCTGGATGCTAACGGCGACTGGAGTAAAGCTGCACTAGGATTTGCCCGCAGTCAGGGTGTATCTCCAGAGCAATTTACGTTTAAAGAGCTAGCTGGCGTGGAATATATTTATGCCACAAAAAATAGTGCGGGTGTAGAAACTGCTTCTTTGCTCACAGAAGGACTTCTGGGTATTGTAAATGCGATGACTTTTCCGAAAAATATGCGCTGGGGAGCTTACGATTTTAAATTCGTTCGTCCGATTCGCTGGATGGTTGCTCTTTTTGGTAAAGAGATCATTGATTTGGAGATTACGGATGTAAAAGCGGGTAATGTGAGCCGTGGACATCGTTTTCTGGGTACAGAGACTGTAATCTCGGAGCCTGCACAATATGTGGAGAGCATGCGCGCGCAGCATGTACTTGTGGATGTGAAGGAACGGGAAACGCTTATCCTGGATCAAATCAACAAATTGGCTGAAGAGAAAAGCTGGACGATTGCGATTAAAGAAGATCTTTTGGAAGAAGTACTGTTCTTGGTAGAAACGCCAACCGTGCTCTTTGGAACCTTTGATCCATCTTTCTTAGAGATTCCTCAGGATGTGCTGATTACCTCGATGCGTGAGCATCAGCGTTATTTCCCTGTTTTTGATGCAGCTGGCAAGCTACTTCCATTCTTTGTAACTGTACGAAACGGGAATGCAGAATCCTTGGATGTTATCGCTAAGGGAAATGAAAAAGTGCTTCGTGCTCGTCTATCAGATGCCAAATTCTTCTATCAAGAAGATCAAAAGATGAAGATTGACGATGCGTTAGCCAAGCTTGAGAACATTGTTTACCATGAAGATTTGGGCAGCGTAGGGGATAAGGTGCGCCGTATTCGCCAAATCTCTGATCGTCTGGCTGTGAAGCTTGGACTGTCAGCTACTGCTGTGTCCGAAGTAAGTCGCACTGCGGATATTTGTAAATTTGATCTTGTAACTCAAATGGTTTATGAATTTCCTGAGCTGCAAGGAACAATGGGTGAAGATTATGCACGTAAAGCAGGCGAGGCTGAAACTGTGGCAAAAGCGATCTTCGAGCATTATCAGCCACGATTTGCAGGAGATGCTGTACCTTCAACAGAAGCAGGTTCAGTAGTCAGCATAGCAGACAAAATTGATACGATTGTTGGCTGCTTCTCCATCGGCATCATCCCGACAGGATCTCAGGATCCATATGCGCTGCGCCGTCAGGCTGCAGGAATTGTTCAAATTGTGCTTGAGCATAAATTGCCAATTACGCTGCGTGAAATTTTTGAAGCGGCGATTGAAATTCATGAAAATTCAGGAAATACGAAACATTCTGGAGATGAACTACGTATAAACCTGTACGAGTTCTTCGGTCTGCGTGTAAAACGTCTTTTATCTGACAATGTACGCTATGATGTTGTGGACGCTGTTACAGCGGCTGGTTTTGACGACGTAGTAGATGTTGTGGGCAGAAGTCGTGCTCTTATGGCTGCTGTGTCCGACCAAGCAGATTTCAAGATTACCGTAGATTCGCTTACTCGTGTCAGTAATTTGGCAAGTAAAGCAACCAGTGAAGTGATTGATCCTGCTTTACTTAAAGAAGATGCTGAAATGCAGCTTTTCAATACATGGCAGGAGCTTCACACACCTTACCTTGAAGCTATGGCGGCAAAAAATGCCGAAGAAGCACTTCGGATTCTTTCGGGTCTAAAAGACGCCGTTACAACATTTTTTGATTCCGTTATGGTTATGGCGGAGGACGAGCAAGTGCGTGCTAACCGTTTGGCTCTGCTTGCTGGTATTGATGCTGACTCCAAGTCGTTCGCTGATTTCGCGAAGCTTGTCTGGTAATTTTAATCAAGAAAATTTGAATCTTATGGTATAGAATGTTGGTTTGGGGTATAAATATACGGAACGGTGCCAATGCGTCATTTGACATCCGTTCCGTATTTATGCTTAGAAAGAAGGATTTCTTGCGGAGAGGGCGTATATATATTACACGGGAAATTGGTGATGATCATGGAGAAGTCCCAGTCTAGAACGATAGTGGTGGATGGGGATGCTTGTCCGGTCAAAAAAGAGATCGCTGAGGTAGGTCGCACCTTTGGTGTTCCGGTACTTATGGTATCTTCTTATGACCATGCACTGAAAGCTGAAGAGGGTGTAACGGTTGTGCAGGTGGATCGAGGAGATCAGAGTGCCGATCTATATATTGCCAATCATATTACTGCAGGAGATGTGGTATTGACTCAAGATTATGGTCTTGCGGCACTTGCACTAGGTAAACGATGCAGTGTGCTTTCATTTCGTGGTCAGGAATACGACAATTTCAAGATGGATTTTATGTTGGAGGGAAGACATGCGAGGGCCGTGGAACGAAGACGGGGACATTATTCCAAGGGTCCAAAACCCATAACGGCAGAAGAAAAAACTTATTTTCAACATAAACTGACAAAACTTTTAATACTTTTGCAGGAGAATGTGGAGCAATAGCGAATTATATTTATTTGTTAAGAGATGAAGGTGGTTGAAGTGGCTAGCGGACACGGCAATATTCCGGAAGAGGTTATCGAAAGCGTGCTTGCGCGTCATGATATAGTCGATACAGTCGGTAAGGTTGTTCATTTGTCCAAGCAGGGGAAATATTTATGGGGCCTCTGCCCGTTCCATTCGGAGAAAACCCCTTCCTTTACTGTTACCCCCGACCGGGGAGTATTTCATTGCTTTGGCTGCGGTATGGGTGGAAATGCCATCAAATTTAGGATGGAAATCGAAGGATTAACCTTCCCCGAAGCTGTCAGAATAATGGCTGAAGAAAGTGATATTCCCGTTCCAGAAGGTAAGGGAGGTATGATGTCTCCCCCTGATCCGGAACGCGACCGGTTGATTCAAGCTTATGAATGGTCGGCAAAGTTCTATCATTACTTGCTGAAGAACACGGAACACGGCAAAGCCGCTATGGACTATTTAAGAGGCCGGAACTTCAGTGATAAAATGATTGACCAGTTTCAGATCGGATATGCTCCGGACCGCTGGGATACTTTGCTGCAGTTTTTGGAAAAACGAAATTTTGACCTTGCGGAAATGGAGAAAGGCGGACTTCTGTCAGCCCGCGGTGAGGGCAAAGGCTATTTGGATCGTTTCCGTGGCCGGATTATTTTTCCGATTGCCAACCGTACAGGCAAGGTAATCGCATTCGCCGGAAGAATACTTGGAGAGGGTCAACCTAAGTATTTAAATTCTCCGGAGAGTAGATTGTTTAACAAAAGCCGGATATTGTACAATTTGCACCAGTCCAAAGCATCCATTCGCAAAACTCGACAAATCGTCCTGTTTGAAGGATACGGAGATGTCATCTCATCCTGGGAAGCGGGTGTGCATAACGGCGTAGCAACGATGGGAACATCCTTGACGGAAGGTCATGTGGCACTGATGAAGAGCCTGGCTGATGAAATTATACTGTCTTACGACGGTGACCGGGCGGGACAAGCAGCAGCCATGAAGGCCATTCCGATGCTTGAAGGCAGCGGCCTGCGTGTAAAGATCGCCTTACTGCCAAGCGGGGTGGATCCGGATGAATTTATCTCCAAGCATGGAGGAGAAAGATTTAAAGATCAGGTTATTGATTCAGCAGTTTCATCCATAAAATTTAAGCTTATATATCTGAAAAAAAACCATATACTCCTAGAGGAAGATGGCAAAATCGCCTATGTCAAGGAAGCCTTAGAAGTTATTGCTTCACTGCATTCCTCAACAGAGCGAGAGGTTTATCTGAAGGAAATCGCTGCTGAACTCGAACTTTCATATGATAGTTTGAAGCAGGATTGTAATTTACTTAGGGCATCGATGCAAAAAAACATCCCTGAAGGGGATAATAACGACAAAAGGTGGAATAATGGTAGGCATAAAAAAGGGCAGGTGCAGACACCGACCTTACTACCCGCTTATCATGTCGCGGAACGGCGTCTATTGTCCTTTATGATTCAGGACCCGGAAGCCGCCACGTATGTGGGCGAACGCCTCGGAGAAGATTTCAACATCGTTGATCATGCGGCAATTGCTGCTTATCTATATGCCTATTACGCACAAGGCAAACCACCCGGCATTAGTCGGTTTCTATCATCACTTCAGGATGATCGTCTGGAGAAAACTGCGACATCAATATCCATGATGGATACCCCTCCGGACTGGAATATGCAGGTTCTAGATGATTGTATTCGTGAAGTGCGGAAATACCCACTGCAACGCAAAATGGAACAGAAGCGTGAAGAGATGATTCAGGCTGAAAAGTCAGGTGACTTTTTGCGTGCGGCACAAATAGCAAGTGAGATTATAGCCCTAGAGAGACAATGACATGTTGACAGGATGTACCTAGGGAGGAGGGAGTCGAATTATGGCGAACGATCAGCATACTGAATTGGAAGCAGAATTTACTTTGGATCAGGTGAAGGATCAGCTCATTGAGCAAGGTAAGAAAAGATCATCATTAAATTACAAAGATATTATGGAGAAATTATCGCCGTTTGATCAAGACCCCGAGCAAATGGAGGAGTTCTACGAGCAACTCAGTGATTTGGGAATTGAGGTTGTAAACGAGAACGATGAAGAGGTTAACAGCCTACGACCAAGTGAGGATAATGAGGATAAAGACAGCGATGATTTCAGCTTTGATGACGATCTGTCACTGCCACCAGGGATCAAGATTAATGACCCTGTCCGTATGTATCTAAAAGAAATCGGACGCGTTCCTTTGTTGTCGGCTGACGATGAAGTTGAGCTTGCTATGCGGATTAAGAATGGCGATGAAGAAGCTAAACGCCGTCTTGCAGAAGCGAACCTGCGTCTCGTAGTAAGTATCGCAAAACGTTATGTCGGACGCGGTATGCTGTTCCTGGATCTGATTCAGGAAGGTAATATGGGTCTGATCAAAGCAGTAGAGAAATTTGACCATAACAAGGGATTCAAATTTAGTACGTATGCTACTTGGTGGATTCGCCAGGCCATCACTCGTGCGATTGCGGATCAGGCGCGTACCATTCGTATTCCTGTACACATGGTGGAAACGATCAACAAGCTGATTCGGGTTTCTCGCCAATTGCTGCAAGAACTGGGACGTGAACCTTCCCCAGAGGAAATCGCGGCTGAGATGGAACTGACGGTTGAGAAAGTTAGAGAGATCATGAAGATTGCCCAAGAACCTGTATCCTTGGAAACACCAATTGGTGAAGAAGATGACTCTCATCTAGGAGACTTCATTGAGGATCAGGAAGCATTGGCTCCTGCGGATGCAGCAGCTTATGAACTCCTGAAGGAACAGCTGGAGGATGTGCTGGACACGCTCACGGAGCGTGAAGAGAATGTACTTCGCCTGCGTTTTGGCCTTGATGATGGACGGACAAGAACGCTTGAAGAAGTCGGCAAGGTGTTTGGTGTTACCCGGGAACGGATTCGCCAGATTGAAGCCAAGGCATTGCGCAAACTTCGTCACCCTAGCCGCAGTAAACGGCTTAAGGATTTCCTAGAATAGTATTTCATGAACTGGACCTTCTGCTGCTCAGTGGCAGGAGGTTCTTTTATTTGAATTTACGCTGGTAAAAAATGTGTTGACCTTGTGTATCTGGAAAGAAGGAAAAGCCAGTGAATTTGGAAAAACGCGATATCATTATAAAAGAGATTCAGTATTGGAGAAAAAGCAGGTTGCTGCCAGAGCAGTATTGCGATTTCTTAACCAATCTGTATGACGATGAGGATGCGAATAAGGATAACAATCCAATTTCGCTGAGAAATTTACAACAGGGAAGCATCAAAATTTGGCTGTTTTCTTTTGGAATTATTTCCTTGATTTTCTTGATTAGTCTTTATTTTAGCGTTTTTCCTTGGCCTTTGCAACTTGCAACCGCACTATCTGTATTAATTATTTGTTATGGATACTCCGCCGTTTATAAGGACCGGAACAATGTTATCAGCCTTATCCTAGCGGGGCTGGGCAGTGTTTTAACGCTTGGTTTTGGGCTATGGCTGATTGATTTGCATGATCTGGATCCTCAGCTCTGGAGGCCTATTCTGATTGGGTGCTGCGGCTTGTTATGGTGTATTTTGGGATTTTTACTTCGGATAGGTTTGTTGCAGTACTGTGGTTTTGCTTTTTGGGCATTACTGTATGCAGGGTTCTTCGGTGGAAGAAGCCCGGAGGCCTCTATATTTGAACTGGAGTTCCTGTGGCTGCCATTGTGTGTGCTGATGGTATGGTTAAGCTGGCTTTTGCATCATAAGGTAAAAGGTGTTGCCAGTGTTTATTTTGCAGTGGGAGTATCGCTTTGGATCATGCCAGAGCTTGACGCTCTTTTATTAAGACAGGATTATCCGCAGTGGATTTCATTGATGCTGATCCTAAAGATTGCAGCAGGGTTAGCTTTGTTGTTTGGGTTTCGAAAAAAATGGATAACGTGGGTGGCAACATGAACAATGTTAAATTATCAGATCGGCTTCAGCAATTGCTGGAGCAAATTCCGCAAGGAAGCAGATTAGCAGATATCGGTTCCGATCATGCCTTGCTTCCTGTGGCTGCTGTCGAAAGCGGTAAGGCTGTGTTTGCAATTGCAGGTGAAGTAAACCCGGGTCCCTTTGATGCTGCTTGTAAGGGCGTTGCAGAGGCTGGGCTAGGAAAGGTGATCTCGGTGCGCCGTGGAGATGGCCTTGAGGTTCTGGAACCTGGTGAAGTCAATTGTATCACGATTGCTGGCATGGGAGGCGCATTAATTGCCGCGATTCTGGACCGGGGTCAAAGCCAAGACAAGCTAAAAGATGTTACAACCCTTTTGCTTCAGCCGAATGTAGGCGAGGATATCTTGCGCCGCTGGTTATTAAATAATAAATGGGTACTCGTAGCTGAGAGAATTTTGGAAGAAGACGGGAAGTTATATGAAGTATTGACGGCTGTACCAGAAAATACGGACGCTGGAATTACAAATGAAAGTGTATATCGTGAATTAACCTTGGGGGATTCCGCTAAGGTCCTTGGGCAAGAGGCCTTGCTTCAAATGGGACCATGGCTGCTTCAAGCGCCAAATGTTGTGTTTTTTGCTAAGTGGCAGGGTGAGATTCAGAAATTGGAAGGCATTTTAACATCGTTGTCACGTTCAGAACTAGAATCTGCTGAGAATAAACGGAAACAGATTCAAGGTCAGATCAGGGAAATCACGGAGGTGCTACAATGTTTGCCAAGGGACAAACAGTAATTCAGTATATGGAGCAGCTGGCTCCTAAGCATTTAGCTGAGGATTGGGATAAAATTGGCCTTCAACTGGGCACGCTGCAAAAAGAAATCACTAATGTATTAGTTGCTTTAGATGTGAATGATGAGGTTGTTGAAGAAGCGATTCGTCTTGGCTGCAATTTGATTATTGCGCATCATGCGATTATTTTCCGTCCCTTGCAAGGAATCCAGACAGACACACCGGCGGGCAAAATGTATGAAAAATTAATCAAGAATGACATTGCGGTGTACATCAGCCACACGAATCTGGATGTTACCGAGGGTGGAATGAATGATTGGATGGCTGAAGCTCTTGGCATAGAAAACGGAGTACCCATCAAAGACATTCACTCAGAGCAATTATCAAAGCTGGTAGTATTTGTGCCGAAGGATCATCATCAGAAGGTTCTGGACGCTATCCTGAATGCTGGAGCAGGGGCAATTGGCAACTATAGTCATTGCAGCTTCAATATCGAGGGATACGGTACTTTTATTCCAGGAGAAGGCACGGATCCTTATATCGGGGAAAAAGGTAAGATGGAACGTGCCGAGGAAATTCGTATCGAGACGATCGTCCCGCACTCCATCCGCAATAAAGTGGTGCAGGCTATGCTTAAGGCCCATCCTTATGAAGAGGTTGCCTATGATTTGTACTCAATGGATCTTAAAGGCCGCAGCTTAGGACTTGGGCGGGTAGGAAAGCTCAAAGAGCCTACAACCCTTGGACAATTCGTGGAGACGGTAAAAAAAGGTCTGAAGGTAGATCATGTACGGGTTGTGGGTGATTTGGACCGTCCGATTCGTAAAGCTGCTGTTCTCGGTGGCTCGGGTGGAAAGTATTATAACAGTGCTATTTTCCGCGGTGCGGATGTCCTGGTTACTGGGGATCTGGATTATCATACAGTACAGGATGCTGCGCTCGCCGGAATCACTCTGATTGATCCGGGACATAATGCGGAGAAGATCATGAAAGAGAAAGTAGCGGAGTGGATGGCTGGAAAATTGGCCGAGCATAAGTATGATACAGCTGTTCATGCTTCGCAGGTGAATACGGAGCCATTTAAGTTCCTATAAAATTGCCATTTAATAATGCTTGTGCCAGACATGTGATGTCTGTATAATATATAATGTTGTTCGGAAAGTTTGACAGACAATCGCCGGTGACGTGAAGACGTCACGGGAGGAAAGTCCGGGCTCCATAAGGCAGGATGCTGGATAACGTCCAGTCGGCGCGAGCTGAAGGATAGTGCCACAGAAATGGACCGCCGATGGCCGCCTTAGGGCGGCACAGGCAAGGATGGAACCGAGGTGTAAGAGACCCCGAGGAACGCTGGTGACTTCGTTCCTGGTAAACCCCATCTGGAGCAAGACCTAATGAGACGCAGCTGAATAAGCAGCCTTAGCCTGAGGCGCGTCTAGGTTGGTCGCTGGAGCTGTGCAGTAATGTATGGCCTAGATAGATGATTGTCGCTTATGGTGGGAGGGTAGTTCCCGATCGAACCACGACGAGCACAGAACCCGGCTTACGGCAAACTTTCCTAACTGCAACGTTATAATAACAACACCATACAAACGGCGACGTATCCCGATAACCCGGCTTACGGCGCCTTTTTTGTTGCAAACAAATGCGGATAAGGAAAATATATAAAGCGGTGAATGTGATAACATGCAGGGATTTGGATCGTGATATGCAGAAATGAGACTATTTAGAAGAATGGCTGATGGCTGATGGCTGATGGCTGATGGCTGATGGCTGATGGCTGATGGCTGATGGCTGATGGCTGATGGCTGATGGCTGATGGCTGATGGCTGATGGCTGATGGCTGATGGTTGATGAGCTGATGGCTGGTGGTAGATGAGCTGATGGCTGGTGGTAGATGAGCTGGTGGCTGATGAGCTGATGGCTGGTGGTAGATAGATGATGGTTGATGAGCTGACGGCTGATGGTTGATGAGCTGACGGCTGATGGTTGATGAGCTGATATGCTAACGGACCGAGATGCAGCTATTTGTGTATTTTATGCCTTTTTGGAGGAGTTTCGGACTGGAGAGCCGTTATTCGGCACAAACAGGGTGGATATCGGGCGTTTTGAATCCAATAGTGACTATGGAGTCCGATAAGCAAACCAAATGAACGGAATTGATGCAAATAAGAGCGCTGGGGTCCGATACGAACCTTCCGAACTCAGAACTCCAGAACTCCCGAACTCAGGACTCCAGAATTCAGAACTCCAGAACTCCCGAACTCCCGAACTCCCGAACTCCCGAACTCCATGGTTACTTTGACGCCAGAATTAGATTAGTAGCTAGCAAACTGCGCAATGCGGAGCTTGGCTAATCTTCTGCGGGAAGATTGGAGTTAGTAGCAAAATATCAATTGTAACCTCTGGCTGTAACTTCGCTGTGAAATCGGAGTTAGTTGAGTGGCAGATGAGTTGAGTAACTGGAGGATGTTTGGTGATGCGGAAAGCGAAATGTGGGAAATGGGATATATGACGTGCAAAGTGTAGAAATGCGAATGTGAAAATGTGAAACGAGATGTGCATAAATCGCTGAATGTGAAAATGCTAAATGAGTTGTACAGAAACGCTGATATATGACGAGCAAAAATTGCTGAATGTGGAAATAGGAAAATGTGATCTGTAGAGGCGCTGAAATGTGGAAATCAGAAATATGACGTGTGAAAATCGCTGAATGTGAAATGTGAAGATACGAAATAAGCTGAGCAGAAACGCTCAATGTGGAATTACGAAATGTGATTTGCAAAAACGCTAAAAGTAGAAATACGAAAATGTGATTTGCAGAAATGCGTAAAGGTCACATTCTGCAAATGCGCAAAAGTGAAAGCTCAGAAATCTACTCATAAAAACGGCTTTCCCGTCCAATAAAGGATGGAGAAGCCGTTTTATTTTGCCATTGTGGCTATTGATTACGAGCAGTTGTTCACGACCGAACGATGTTTTGATGTTGCTGCCACTGAGCCAATGCTTTCTCTAGACGCTGGACAGCAACTGGAACTTGCTGTGGTGGCGTGTGTGTGAAGTTAAGGCGCATTTTGTTTTTGTGAGGCTCCGCTGAATAGAATACCTCTCCGGGTACGAACGCTACTCCGTTTTCTACTGCCAGCGGGAGTAATTCCTTAGTGTTAATCTCTTCGGAAAGGGTAAGCCATAGGAACATGCCGCCTCTTGGCTCGAGGAAATGTGCTCCTTCCCAGTCATGTGATCTGAGTTCCGCGGACAGGAGCTTCATACGAGAATGATACTCTCTTGAGATGAGGCGGATATGCTGCTCAATATCAAAATGCAACAGTAGCTCATCTAAAGCACGCTGGTCGATGGTGCTGGAATGCAGATCGGCTGCTTGCTTTGCCTTGGCGATGGTTTTGATTAGTTCAGAATCGCCGATAATCCAGCCGGTGCGCAGGGCAGGGGCGACGATTTTGGAGAAGGTCCCTGTGTAGACTACACAATGATCCCCGCCGAAGCTTCTATCGATGGAGGCTAATGAGGATGGATATAGAGTTTTATCTTCATCAAAGGTTATTTCTCCATAGGGATTGTCCTCTAGAATAAGAACACCGTAACGGCGGCAGATTTCAACCACCTTCTCGCGGCGTTCTTTACTCCAGGTTGCTCCAGACGGATTGTTGAAGGTCGGAACTGCGTATAGCAGTTTTGGCCGATGTATCCGAATCTGCTCTTCCAACTGATCCGGCAAGATGCCATGTTCGTCGTTTGGTATCGAATGAATAGCAGCCCGGTAAGAACCGAGTACCTGTAGTGCTGCCAGATAGGTGGGCGCTTCCACAAAAACGGCATCGCCGGGATCCAGCAATATTTTGCATAACAGATCTATAGCTTGCTGTGAGCCTGTAGTTAATACCATCTCAGAGGCTGTAACCGGGATGCCTTGCCGGGTAAGCCTTTCAGCGATTTTGTCACGTAGTGGAGTGAAACCCTCGGTAAGCCCATATTGAAGCGCTGAGGTGTCGCTGGAGAGCACGCGATTATAGGCATCACGTACGGCCTCCAAGGGAAACAAATCCTCCCCAGGCAGCCCGCCTGCAAGTGAAATGATGTCATTGCCCTGTGTAACTTTTAGAATCTCCCGAACTGCTGATGACCCTAGATGATTGGCTGCCGTTGAGTATTTGATATCCATAAATTAGTTCTCCACCTTTCGATTTGATGCTATCATAATAGGAGCGCTGTATAACAGTAAAGCGTTGAATATAACAGTGGAGGTGAAGGGTTCATGCATATCGATTTGAATCGCAGCGGCAGCAAAACTCTACCCCATCAAATCAGTGAAACCCTCAGTCAGCGGATCTCATCAGGACTGCTTCAGCAAGGTGTCCGGCTGCCCTCTGTTAGAAGTCTAGCTATAACATTGAACGTGAGTCAGGTTACAGTAAGCAAGGCTTACGATATGCTTGAGAAACGAGGACTTATATACTGCAGACAGGGTAAAGGCTGCTTTGTAGCCAATCCAACCCATAATAGACGTCAAGAAGAGGGTTGCTGGCAGGATTTATATGATGATTATTTGCCGCGGGCTCAGCTTTGGCGGAATTTTGATATTTCGGAAGTGAAATATCCCTTTCATTTAGCCGCCATCCACAGTGAGCTGCTGCCACTTCAAGATATTGGTGACACCTACGCGTCCTTGGTCAAAGAGCAACCGGAGCTTATGGCAACCTACGGAAATTTTCAGGGAGATCTTGAACTGCGGAATGTCATGAGAGAACATTTGAAATCGCGTGGGATTTCGCTAACTTCTTCCGATTTGATGATAACCAGCGGGACCCAGCAAGGCATTGATCTGGTGGCTCGTACATTTGTTGGTCCTGGAGATACAGTCTATCTTGAGGCGCCTAGCTATACTGGTGCTATTGATGTATTTGCGGGACGAGGCGCAGAGATGATTTTTGTGCCTACGGATAGTGAAGGGATGCGAGTGGATGTTCTTACAAAAATGTGTGATCAAAGACCCCCAAAGCTAATTTATACCATCCCTACTTTTCAAAATCCAAGCGGCGTAACTATGAGCATCACAAGAAGACAACGACTGCTGGAATTAGCGCGCAGCTACCGTTGCCTCATTGTTGAGGATGACCCATTTAGTGATTTATATTTCCATACACCTCCACCCAGGGCGATTAAATCAATGGATCCCGATGGACATGTAGTCTATATGAAAAGCTTTAGCAAAGTACTTGCACCTGGTTGCCGAATTGCCTGTGTAGCCGCAGAAGGAAATATTCTGTCCCGGCTGATCGCCGCTAAATCTGCGAGTGACCTTGGAAGTCCCTTGCTGACACAGAAGGCCGTATTACCCTTCATCGCTGAAAAATACGACGCCTACGCAGCACAGCTACGAATTACACTCCGTGGTCGTATGGAAAAGGCGGCGAAGCTTCTGAAGCTGTACGCGCCGCCTGGAGTGAACTATATTCTACCAGAGGGAGGACTTAATCTCTGGCTTGAACTGCCCCCTTCTCCTGATATCGCAAGCCTGCATGACTTGGCGGAGCAGGAGAATATTTCTTTTTTACCAGGTGATGTCTGTTACTCTGCGGAAACGCCTTCCCGCCACATCCGTCTTTGCTATTCGCAAATGAAGGAACCGGAAATGGAGGAAGGGTTACTGCGGTTTCTGCGCTTACTTGGCCGGTTTTTGCAATGACACGGTTAAGGGGTGTTCTTTGTTTTTTGTTTTAATTGATTCATTTGTTGGCGTACATGCTGAGGGAAAAGCTGCAATGGGACTTGATTGCCGCTTGCCGCTTGTAGCGTTTTATAAATATCGACCTGACCCCAGCCAAAATATTTATCATGGCCGGAAGTTCCCAGATCAACAGCGTTTTTGGTCATAAGGTCCATAACTTCCTTATTCGTCAGATTAGGATTCAGTGAACGTACCAGACCCGCCAGCGCAGCGACATGAGGGCTGGCCATCGACGTGCCGGATAAAGCGGCATACTGGCTGTCCGGATAGGTGCTTGCGATGCTTTCTCCGGGTGCAGCGACATCAATATAATCGCCGTAGTTGGAGAAGGAGGCTTTTTCCCCTGAAGCATTTGTAGCAGCCACTGCAATCACTTCGGGATAAGCCGCAGGATATCCAGGCCGTTCTGTATTATCATTGCCTGCTGCAGACACAAGCACGATGTCCCGGTCGTAGGCGTATTTAATCGCATCATGGAGGAACTGAGAGTCGGCATAATTCCCTAAACTTAAGTTAATAACCTTTGCGCCATTGTCAGCTGCCCATATGATACCTTCTGCTACGGAATAAGTCGTTCCGGCACCTGAGTTATCTAGCGCTTTTACAGGGAGGATCTTATTGTACCAGCTGATGCCAGCTACGCCTTCCCCGTTGTTAACAAGTGCGCCAATGATACCAGATACATGTGTACCGTGACCTACATCATCTTCGGGTGTGGAACCATTGGTAATGGCATTGTAACCAGTCAAAAGCTTACCTTGTAAATCAGGATGATTAATCTGTACTCCCGTATCGACTACGGCTACAACCACTTCTTTGCTGCCTTTGGAAAGATTCCAACCTAGCTCAGTTTCAATCGCCGGGAGGTTCCATTGGTAAGTGGAGAATAACATGTCGTTAGGCGTGACAGTTCCTTCAGCGTTTTTAGTGATGGTATCATTGGTTAAATACATATAGTGAGGTTCCGTATACTCGGGATGCCATTTGTTGGTGAAATAGGATTTCAGCTGATAATAGGTCATCTTCTCAGAGCGAAAGATATAGGCATATCCCAGCTTGCGTGGCTGCTTGCAGTGGATATCGGCGGTTATCGTCTGGAGCTGTCCCTGAGTCGGAGCATTTCCCTTAAAACGGACTACAATTTCATTCTCATAAAAATGGCTGGCATTTTCGTTATCATGGCCGGTCTTGACTGTAATGTCCTTTAAGTTATCGGTGTGGACTGATTCCACATGGTATTTGCCTTCCTTAGGATACGGAATGAGACGCAGGTTCTTCAGCTGATGGTCTGCCACACGCCCAAGCACCTTTTGGTTAATAAGAGCAATGATCCCTACATTTTTCTGTTTGTTCCGCTGAGCGATAAAGTAATATTTTTCTTTACCGATTGTAAACGTTGGAGATTCATAGGATTGATGACCGTGGATTGCTGATTTTGCCGTATTGAGATATTTTAGAAGCTGTTTGTTCTCCTGTTCGGTTCCTTTTGGAAAAGACGACTTAAAGGTCTCAGTCTTTTGTGTGCGGAAATCGATCCACATCAGCATGGAGATAAACCCGTGGTCTTGCTGCAATCGTTTCGCATACACTGATTTATCATGAATCGAAGACATCCCGTCTGTTTCAGACAGGAGTTTAGTTAAATGTCTACTGACATCGACTCTGTTCAGATGGTCTGTCGCCTCCACATCCTGGCTTAAGGAGGTTTTCTTTAATGTTTTTTCCTGAGAGGGGTTTGGAGGTGAATGCAAAGCTGAAGTTGGAGCCGGATTCTGAACAGCGACTTTTACGACATCTCTGGTCGTCCCATTAGTGGCAGGGCGCAGGGCAAAGGTAAGTAACCCAACTGTAAAAGCTGCTGTAACCAAACCTGCAACTGTTAGATTTTTTCGTGACATGATTTCCGCTCCTCTATGCAATGTAATGTCTATAGGTTTAGAAGAGAGCGTATCTTTTATGCATCTTAGAAAAGGATACCTTCCTAACGTTTTTTATGATAATATCAGAGAGAATAAGTATCTCGAATTGTCTTCTTGATTTTGTAAGAGATACCTCATTAGATGTTGTTCTTAATAATTGTTCAGAAGGTTAGACTTCTCTGTGTTCACATCCTGATATTGCAAGAATAAAGAGATACGTCTTTAGGGCGGTTTCTTTCAGAGGATTAACTTTATTGACTACAAGAGCAGGGAATAATAAGGAGGAGCAACCGCTATGTCAGCAGCCAATGTGCAGAAATTATGTGAATCGACGAGAGATAAACTTAAAGTGGTAATCGACAAAATGGAAGTATTTCTAAATGAGCATGCATTGCCTCAGCTTGTAGTTGAGGGAGATGAGGAAACTGTACAATTTTACCAAGGTTTTCTGTCCGATCTTCGTCACCTATTAGTGTTCTCGGAAATGTCATATGAGAAATTAGGCGTTGCGCTGCGTCGTGCGACATTCGATGAATCTTTTGCACAGAAAGCGCTTTATAATGTATATCACTATGGCGTGAACAACTTCTTTTATCCGAAAAATGAAAGCTATTCTGAAGATGGCCGTTACGCTTATACAGGTCAGGATGCAATCCGTTTCCGCAAAAAGCCAGTACGTCCCGCACGTGATATCATCCTGGAAATCACCAAAACGTATGAAGATCTTCGCGATGATCTCATTTATTATGAGAACGACTATTTGACCGAGAAACGTATGCAAAATCAGGTTTAACTTCTAAATAGTGATCTATAGGGATCAGCAATTTGTCACTTTGTAATGACGATGAGCTGGTCCTTTTTTTGCGTGGATTAAAAGCCTGTCTCGATACATCAACTGGAAACCACTCTGTCGAATAGCGGGTAAATGGAGCGGACATAATGAAGCCGAGGTGATAATTATGTCAAGTGAAAAACCATTAGTAAAATGTAGCGTGAGCAATTGTCATTATTGGGGCGAGCATAATTTATGCCGGGCTGAAGAAATTGTCATCGAGATTGATAAGCACGTAGGCAATGGTTATAAGGAAGAATATGCTGAAGAAATGACAAATGAAGGTCACCGCGATCATGCCAGTACATCATCTGCAACATGTTGTCTGACGTTTAAGCCGAACGCTTAGGAGGCCGCCAGAATGGACACAGAAAAGGATAATGAATCAAGCTCATCACGAGAACAGTCCGGTCCGAGAAAAGTCATTCTTCGTCCGCGGAGAGTGGACTATCCTCGGCGGGACAGAGAGCATCGCGAAGAATACGCTGCTGAGGTAAATCCGGTTCCAATGCAGGTTCGGGATGCCCCGCGTTTAGTGGAAGAGCGCAAGGACAGTGAAGCGGAATATAGTGGAAGCCGGGTAATGGGGTATGTTGGACTGGGGATGGGGATCGCCTCATTGTTCATCTGGTCCTTTATTCTCGGACCCATCGCTGCCATAGTTGGTTATTATTCCTATGTCAAAGAGCAAAAAACGCTTGGGGCATGGGCAATGGGCTTAGGGATTGTTGCGACACTAAGTTACTTCGTGATGATTCCCTTTGCGCGCTAAAAAGAACTGAATGGCTTGATCTAAACAGGCTTTTAGACCTAAATATCAGGGTCTGAAGTCTGTTTTTTCATTCCAACATATAGCAATAATCTCAGATAAAATGTAAGATTAAGCCGTAATTCATCGAAATTTCAACGCGAAACCTTATATATGATTCGAGTAGGACAAAAAAGGAGTGCGCCAGCATGCAGATCAATCCCGCTGTAACCGACGGGTTAGGGCAGCTTAAATGGATCAACCTTAAGGCTACAACCGAAAAAACTAGCTCCGCGAATGGAAATGAACGGTCAACAGGAGTTTCAGCTTCTGGATTTGCGACAATGCTTCAGGCAATGTCAACGAGTAGTGAAAGTTCAAGCTATTTGACCTCTCTTCCGGATGCAACTTCTGTAAGCAGCTTGTTATGGCAGCAGATAGGTGGGACAACAGAAACCTTCAATAACATAATTTCCGGGGAAATAACGGGTTCCACACCTACAAGCTATGATGATCTCATTCAGAAGGCGAGTGCTAAATATGGCGTGCCGATTGATCTGATCAAAGCAGTGATTGATACTGAATCCTCGTTTAATCCTAATGTGGTCTCTTCCGCAGGGGCTAAAGGTTTAATGCAGCTTATGGATGGCACCGCGAGCGGCTTAGGTGTTACTGATTCGTTCGATCCGGCGCAAAACATTGATGGCGGCGTACGTTATTTATCTTATCAACTGAAACGCTTTGGCGGAGAGGAAAAGATGGCACTTGCAGCGTACAACGCAGGGCCGGGACGGGTAACAGATCTGGGAGTAACCAATGATCAGGAATTATTGGAGAAACTTAGCCTGCTCCCAAAAGAGACACAGTCTTATATCTTCAAAATAGAACGCGCCCGCGCTCAATACGCGGTATAATAAAAAGGATCAAACGGGAAACACCGTTTGATCCTTTTTCGATAATAAGTTCACTCAACGAAGTAAAGGAGACATTTGACATATGCTTTACTGGGATTATGCCGCCGCAACACCGCCCTATGAAGAAGTGGTGCAGACGATGGAACAAATTATGAAACTGCATTATGCGAACCCTTCCTCTTTGCACCGTGCGGGCAGTGAAGCGGGTAAGCTGATCAGACGGTCGCGTGAAGTATGCGCTGCTGCTTTATCTGTACAACCGCAGGAGATTCTATTTACTTCTGGTGCAACGGAAAGCAATAATTTGGCGATAAAAGGCGCTGCTCTGCAATATCAGACTAGAGGCCGCCATTTGGTAACTACAGAAATAGAGCATCCCTCTGTATATGAGAGTTTCCTGCAATTGCAGCGAATGGGCTGGGAGGTTACTTTTGTAGCACCCGATAGCACGGGCGTTGTTGATCCTGAGCGCATAGCTGCTGCTGTCCGGCGCGACACAGTTCTTGTTAGTGTGATGCATGTCAATAACGAGATTGGAACGATACAACCGCTTAAAGAGATGGGTAAGCTGATTAAAGCTGTGAATCCGCGAATCTTAATTCATGTAGATGGTGTTCAGGGATATGGTAAGCTTGCAGTTGATTTAAAGGATTGGCAGGTGGATCTTTATAGCCTGTCTCCTCATAAACTTCGAGGCCCACGTGGAGTGGGATTACTGTATATCAAAGATGGAATTAAGCTATTCCCATTGCTTACAGGGGGCTCTCATGAAGAAGGACAACGCGCTGGTACTGAAAATGTACCTGCGATTGTCGCATCTTCCAAAGCTATCCGTATGAGTGGTGAGCAGCGCGAAACCTTCGTTGCACAGTTGGTTCCACTCCGAGATCGATTATTACGCTTCTTGCGCACCGTTCCTGAATTTGTTATAAACAGCAGAGAGGATGGAGCTCCCCATGTTGTACATTTCTCTTACCCTGGCATGAAGGGAGAGGTATTCGCCCGCAAGCTGGAGGAACTGGGGATGGCTGTCTCCACCCGCTCGGCCTGCTCCTCACGACTGGCTGAACCTAGTCGTGTGTTATTGTCTATGGGTAAAGATGTCTCCATTGCTTCAGGTGGGATTCGTATTAGCCTTGGCGACAGTCATACAGATGAGGATGTCGCTGCGCTTGAGCAAGCATTAACCACTGCGGTACAAGCTTTAAAGATTGCTGAAGGAGGAATGAAGTAACAAATGAGCATAATGAATAAGGAATCTGCAGAAGGCAGAGCCCATAGTATAGAATACGCTGATATGCTGCTCCTGCGTTTTGGGGAGTTTACTTTAAAGGGCAAAAATCGTACCCGATTTGAAAAAACCGTACTGCGTCATGTGAAGGAATTGATTAAGCCTTATCCAAACGTAGTTCTGAGCAAGGAATTCGGAAGAATTTACGTGGAACTGAACGGGGAATCTGCGATTGAATTGGTACAAGCACTGAAGAATGTCTTTGGCATTGCTTCAGTCAGTCCAGTGAAGGTTTCTAAGTCAGAGCTTGAAGATATTGTAGCGGTCAGCCGTCAATTTTTGGAGATAATCGCGCCTGCTCCTGGCACCAGATTTAAGGTTAATGCTCGGCGGGTATGGAAAGAGTTCCCTTATGGCTCCATTGAGATGAATAAACTGATCGCGACACCACTATTGCAAGGATATCCTGGCCTCACCGTAGACGTTAAATCGCCTGAATTAGAGCTGAGGGTCGAAATTCGTCAGGGACATACTTATATTTTCTGTGAAAATATTGCCGGTGTAGGCGGATTTCCATTAGGCACTAACGGAAAAGCGATGTTATTGCTGTCCGGTGGCATTGATAGTCCCGTAGCAGGCTGGTCATCCATGCGGCGCGGACTCGAAGTGGAATGTGTGCACTTCTACAGTTATCCTTATACAAGCGAGCTTGCTAGACAAAAAGTTGTGGATCTTGCGCGGGTATTGTCACGTTATGCGGGTGTTATCAAGCTGCATCTGGTACCCTTTACAGAAGTGCAGACTTCCTTTACCGGTATTGGCCAGGATAATTTGATTATTACGCTGATGCGGCGGGCAATGCTGAGAATTACTACCCAGCTTGCTGAGCGCGAAGGTGCATTGGCGATTGTAACCGGGGATAGTCTGGGACAAGTCGCTAGCCAGACCTTGCCAAGCATGAACGTGATTGGCCGGGCGACAACCCTCCCCCTTCTGCGTCCGCTGGTAATGATGGACAAAAGTGATATCGTGGACCTGTCGAAGAACATCGGTACCTATGATTTGTCTATCCTTCCTTATGAGGATTGCTGTACTTTATTTGTTCCAAAATCACCTACAACAAATCCGAATTTACGGATTGTGGATAAGATAGAGGCTACGCTTCCGGGATATTCTGAACTTCTGGAAGCAGCGATTGAAGCCACAGAGACCGTGTTAATCACTCCCTATGGAGATGAGAAGCCTAGTGATGTTGTAAGTGTCGAGGCTGGATTACAGGAAGAATGGTTCTAAAATAATAAACCAAAAAACTGCCTTGGAGCGTAGTGAAATCTACGTTCTGAGGCAGTTTTTTTGTGGTTTAGACGATTGTGCCCTCCTGAGGCTCTTCTGGTTTTGATTGGCGTTTCCAATGTCCTGCTGCCAAGATACCTATAATGATCACGATTATAAACAGATATTTGAGCAGCGGATGATGATCAAAAAATGGCGTAAGCTGATGTTCATCCGTCATCATACTTGAAGCAGTAAAACCTAAGACAGCAGAACCAATATAAATGATCCATGGATATTTGTTGATTAATTTAATAAAAAGGGTACTTCCCCACACAACAATGGGGACACTGATCAGCAGTCCTATGATAACTAGTGAGATATTATGCTTGGCAGCTCCGGCAATGGCGATCACATTATCAAGACCCATGGCAGCATCAGCTAAAATGATTGTCCCTACAGCGGACCACAAGCTTTGACCTGCCTTGATATCTGTTGAAGTGTTCTCACTGGTTAACAGCTTATAGGCAATCAGAATGAGTAAAATCCCTCCGGCAAGCAGTAACCAGGGGATTTTCAACAGCCATACGACCAGAATCGTTGCGAAGATCCGCAACACTACAGCACCTGCTGTTCCAAATACGATAGCCTTCTTTTGCGTGTCTGACGGTAAATTACGCGCCGCAAGACCGATCACAATGGCATTATCTCCCGCCAAAATAAGATCTAGAAAAATAATGTTGAGCAGCGATAATATAAACTCCCAGATGGATGTATTCAAAGCGAAGTCACTCCCAAGTTTGTTAGATTGAGCTTCAAAATATGCTTAGTTTTGTATACGCAAAAAAAGGAGCCAACATGCGTTCACGCTCAAAAAAAGTTGGACAGGAAGCATAGCTTGTCATTTCCGAACATACAAGTAGTTACATGTGACTCGGGGAGGTAAGTGCGAATGGATTCATTATTGCTCCTTGGTGAAATATTGATGATTAATCTGGTGCTGAGCGGAGATAATGCAATGGTTATCGCAATGGCTAGCAAGGATCTTTCGGCGAAGCACCGAAAGACTGCAGTATGGTGGGGCTCAGCAGGCGCAGTTGTTCTGCGGTGTTTGCTTACTTTTGTTGCGGTATTGCTATTAAAAATCCCTTATATTCAGGCTGGAGGGGGAATGCTGCTGCTATGGATAGCGTTCAAGCTGCTTTTGGAGGAAGAGGAGGATCTCAGAGTAAGGGAATCATCCTCAGTCTGGAAAGCAATCCGAACGATTCTTGTAGCAGACTTCATTATGAGCCTGGATAATGTACTAGCCATTGCAGGAGTAGCTAAAGGAGATTTGGCTTTAATTGTCATCGGGATTGCCCTTAGCATTCCGATAGTAGTGTGGGGAAGCGGTATCATTGTAGGCTGGCTGCACCGGTTTCCAGTGCTCGTATTTATCGGTGCTTATATATTGGCGTTTACAGCAGGGGATATGTTGCTTCAGGATGCAAAATTAGGGACGATGCTTTCCTTTTTGTTCCCTTCCTCACATTCCTATTTGCCCATTGCCTTAGGAATATTAGTTGTGGTTACGGGAGCAATTAAACGCAGAAAAACATCTGCAGGTTAATAAATTGCAATAAAAGGCAATACTAAACGGACATCTCCATAAAATGGAATTGTCCGTTTTTTTTGCGTGATCAGAAGCGCTTATCGACACTGATTAATCACAGGGAGTGATGGCATTTTGTGTATGTTTCGGATAATATATGAGTAAGAATCCTGTCGCTTTCAGGCTATAAGGTGACGAGGAAATGAGGTAGACGTGAAATTGAAGGGATGGGTGAAGGATGTCTTCAAAGAAAGATATACAGCTAGGAATTTTTATTGTTGCTGCTGGCATCGTGATTTTATTAGGTAAGCTGGGCGTCTTCGGATATTTGGGCCGCGCGCTTTGGCCTCTAGTGATTTTAATTCCAGGAATAGTACTACACATGTTATTTTTCAGCCGTCGTGCTTCGGCCTCGGTATTGGTTCCTGCCGGGATATTAACGGTGTATGGTTTGTTGTTTGGTCTTTGCAATATTTGGGGATGGGGGCTTATGAGAAGCTTATGGCCTGTGCTGTTGCTTGGTCTTGCCGTGGGCTTGTATGAATACTCTATCTATGAACCAAGACGGACGGGTGGACTGTCAGCAATTGCTGTAACATTAGGCTTACTAAGCCTTGCACTTTGTATTTTCAGCCTTATGGGCACCGGCGCGATCTACCTGATCGGGATTGTATTAATAGCTGTAGGAATTTGGCTGATTACAGGACGAGGCAGAGTACGTGGCCGGAATAGATGGTATCGAAGCTAATTGCTGTAGGATCTTGTGAAAAAAAACGGAAATTGGTAACTGTTTTTTCATAAAAAGACTTGCTTTTCATAGTACTTTCACTATAATATTAATGTTATGTTGAAGCGTCGGCTTTCTGCCTGGCGCTTCTTTTGTGAGACTGCCGTGACATGCTATGAATTTTAACAGTTTTAATTTGATAAATGAGAGGATTTGGATACAAATCATGCATTCAAGAAAAGATATTCGCAACATTGCGATCATTGCCCACGTTGACCATGGCAAAACAACACTCGTCGATCAGCTCCTTCAACAATCGGGGATCTTCAGCGCCCATGAGCACTTGCAAGAACGTGCTATGGACTCTAATGATATCGAACGGGAACGTGGAATTACAATCCTAGCTAAAAATACAGCAATTACTTATAAAGAGTTTTTGATCAACATTGTGGATACACCTGGACATGCTGACTTTGGTGGCGAAGTAGAACGGATCATGAAAATGGTTGACGGTGTATTGCTGGTTGTTGATGCTTATGAAGGCTGCATGCCGCAAACGAAATTCGTTCTGCGTAAAGCATTGGAACAAAAACTTACACCGATTGTTGTCGTGAACAAGATTGACCGTCCAGCTGCTCGTCCTAAGGAAGTTATTGATGAAGTGCTCGATTTGTTCATCGAACTTGAAGCAAATGACGAACAATTGGAATTCCCTGTTGTTTATGCATCTGCTCTTAATGGTACATCAAGCATGGTTCCTGAGAAACAAGATGAAACGATGCTTTCGCTCTACGAAACCATTGTTGAACATATTCCAGCTCCAACCGAAAGTGTTGAAGAACCGCTTCAATTCCTCGTAACGTTGATGGATTATAACGAATACTTGGGTCGTATTGCGATTGGACGTGTTAACCGCGGTGTGATCAAACAAGGTCAATCTGTAACAGTTATTATGCGTGATGGTAAGAGCAAAACTGCACGTATCGAGAAATTGTTCGGCTTCCAAGGTTTGAAACGTATTGAAACAGAGCAAGCGGGCGCAGGGGATATCGTTGCTATTGCAGGGATCAAGGACATCAACATTGGTGAGACCATTGCTGATCCTGCAAACCCTGAAGCACTTCCGGTTCTGAAGATTGACGAGCCGACCATGCAAATGACATTCCTAGTGAATAACAGTCCTTTTGCTGGTAAAGAAGGTAAATGGGTAACTTCCCGTAAACTACGTGAGCGTCTATTTAAAGAACTTGAAACAGACGTGAGTTTGCGTGTGGAAGAAACTGATAGTCCTGACGCATTTATCGTTTCTGGACGCGGTGAGCTTCACCTTGGTATTCTGATCGAGAATATGCGTCGTGAAGGTTATGAAATGCAAGTTTCTAAACCACAAGTAATCATTAAAGAAATCGACGGTGTCAAAATGGAGCCGCTTGAACGTCTAATGATTGATATTCCAGAAGAGAGCATGGGCTCTGTTATGGAGAGTCTGGGTACTCGTAAAGCCGAAATGGTCAATATGATTAACAACGGTACGGGTCAAGTACGTCTGGAGTTCCTGATTCCTGCACGTGGATTGATTGGTTACAACACTTACTTCTTGACTTTGACACGCGGTTACGGCGTTATGAACCATGCTTTTGACAGCTACGCTCCACTGGTTGCTGGTCAAGTTGGCGGACGTCATCAAGGTGTGCTTGTAGCAAGTGAGACTGGATCAACAACTCAATACGGAATCGTGGGTGTTGAGGATCGTGGTATTCTCTTCTTGGATGCAGGTACAGAAATTTATGAAGGTATGATCGTAGGCGAGCATACCCGTGATAACGATATTATCGTTAACATCTGTAAGGAAAAAGCACTTACCAACATGCGTACCTCAGGCAAAGATGATACTGTAAAAATGAAGACACCACGCACCTTCTCTTTGGAAGGCGCACTTGAATATTTGAACGATGATGAATATTGTGAAATTACACCTAAATCCATTCGTTTGCGTAAAAAGATTCTGAACAAAGGCGAACGCGAACGTGTAGAGAAACAACGTAAAACAGCACAAGCCAACGCGTAAACACATGCTTATGAATAAGACCGCCGGATTATTGCATCCGGCGGCTTTTTTTAATATAAGAAACAAAAAATTCCCCTACTGATGATATAATGTAAACGTATCTTAAATTTGGGAGGAGTGCGGTTATCTATGCAGGTGTGGTTCGCTGAGCATCCAATCGTCGCTTATATTGTTATCTTTATATTGCTTACTTTTGTTTATAATCAAGTCTTTCGTGTGAATCAAAAGTTATCGATTGGCAAGGAAATCATGCTCTACATAATGATGGCGATTGGCTCTGGCATGCTCCTCATTTTCCAACATGATAAGCTTCCGATTATCCAATGTCTGTTGGTTGCTGTCGGATTAATGCTGATGGTACGGATACGTTATATAGTAGAAGCTCGACAGAAGAGAAAGGCTGCGGCAGCAGCGAAGAGATCGTAATCGCAACTTTTGTACCTTAAGGATCGTCTAATTAATGTAGCAATTCTAATTCTAAATGAAATGAAAAGGACTTTATTCTATTATGAGTACAAGAAACAGCGGTTTACCTCCAAGAGCAAACGGGCAACAACCTACTAATAGAAAACAGCCTGTGAAGGGTGTTTCTAAGAAAAAAACGAAAAAGAAAGTGAAAAAGAGAGGTTTTTTTGGCAGATTAGTTAGAGTATTGTTAACTTTGCTAATTATTGCGATCCTCGGCGTGCTGGGTTATGGCGGTTATCTGTATTGGAAGCTTGAGCATGGCGTATTTAATGCAGGGGTTGAGGGTACGGTTGCTCCAGGGCATTCCGCTTCAGAAAAACCACTGACAATGCTTATACTGGGAACGGATAACAGACCTAAACACGAGTCTTATTTGACTGACGTGATCATGGTTGCAGCACTTAATCCAAAGACTAAATCAGCGACTATTGTTTCGCTTCCTCGTGATACCTATGTGGAGCTAAGCGGCTATAAGAAAACGAAAATTAATGAATTTTATGCTCGCTTCAAGGGTAAGGAGAAATCCTCTGGTCTACTGGCTGAAGATGAGATGAAGACGATGATGGGTAAGTATTTAGATATTGATGTAGATTATACAACGATTCTTGATTTTCAGGGCTTCCGTGATGTAGTGGACGAGCTTGGGGGAGTCGAAGTAAATATCAGTGAAAATATGTGTTATACAGACACTGTGGATGGCACGAATATCAATCTGAAAAAGGGTCCGGCAGAGCTGGATGGAAAAAATGCATTGGACTATGTGCGATATCGTAAATCCAATTGCAAGCCTAAGACCAACGCATCAGATGATTTTGATCGCAACAAACGCCAGAACGAAGTTCTGAACAGTCTGGTGGATCAGATGCAATCGCTTGGTGGCGTATTAAAAATCGGCAAGGTGCTTGATGCAGTGGACAGTAACATGAAGACAGATATCGAAAATTCGCAAATCAAAGATATGATTGCGACGTATTGGAAGATTTCCAAAGAGAATATCGAATTTAAGCCGGTTACTGGAACGTGGCGAAGTCCATATGTATATATTAATGATGAGGAGTTTGAGGCCGCTAAGAAAAGCTTGCAGGATCGGATTGCAGGAATTTCCACTGGAGCTGATTCGACAGCTGCTGAGACGCCTTGAGGACCTTAATATCTTCCATAGCTAAAATTGAATGCAAGTTTCAGCCTGTGCTATAATATAATAAATCGAATGAATTAACGTCGCATAGGGGGCCAGTACTTATGTCCGAAGCCGTTGCTCAGCTGAATGAAACTTTGCTATCGATGCTGCAATCGGAAACCTTTGTTCTTCTAAACACAGTTGATGCGGAGACAGGCGGTCCTACATCCACAGCGATTTCGTGGCTTTATGCTGTTAGTCCTAGTACTGTGCGTTTGGCTATTGATCATCGTTCAAGACTTGTGAATAATATGAAGGTAAATCCATTAATAACTATAACTGTGTTTGGTGAAGGAACTGTCTATGCCATTAACGGTAGTGCTGCTGTAAAGCAGGACCCGCTAGAAGATGTTCCTTTTAAGATGTGCTGTTTTGATGTTGAAATTCAAGCGGTCCGCAACGCGCTTTTTTACGGCGCGCAGCTGGACTCCGCCCCAAGATATGCGAAAGTTTATGATGGACGTGCCGCTGAGAAGTTGGACGGACAAGTATTTGCTGCCATGAAAAAAGCCTAGTGAAAATATCACTGGGCTTTTTTTGAACTCAAAGAACATCTTTTGTTCTCAACCTCTACTGTGCATTTTTTTGCGGCTTGGTATCCTCTGGCAGCTGTGGCATGATTCTTCCGATAATATCAGCCAGCTCGGATGAGAATCCGGATATCGGATGTCCCTTGGAGATATGGCGGCTCATTTCCGCTAATCTGCTGGAGAGATCCATATCGGCAGTGACAAGCGCCCGTACACTTCTTGGGTCTTTGCGGATGGCTTCCGCTACAGAATATTTGATGCTTCCTACACGTGAACGGCCTAGAGAACCTTCTACATCAAGACCAACAATGGCAACTTTGTTCATGACTACACAGTGCGCGCCATTTACACCGGGAACTCTTTTGGCCAACTGTTCAAAATGATCCTTAAGTGCAATTTCACTTTCTCCATTAACATTGGCGGCTTGACCAGCTTTTGAGGTGGCTTTAGGATTAGACGCACCATCATTGGACAATTGCCGGACCTCATGGTTCCCCGTACCCTTTACAGCATTCGCAGATTGTTTATTCTGAGGAGAGGGTGATGTCTTTTTATTAGCGATACCGCAGCTTGTCAGTAGCAGCAGTACCAGCAACAGACATATTGATTTTCTCATATGTGATTACTCCTTTCAGCCAAAGAATCGTTTCTGTACCATATCTTTTCCCTTGGCGGAAAGAGTTATGTATGATCAATCAAACCAGGCGCTGTGGAGGGGATAATATGAACAAGATATTTGTGCTAGATACCAACGTGCTTTTGCACGACCCCAATTCAATTTTCTCTTTCAAGGAGCATGAGGTGGTTATTCCGGCCGTTGTGCTGGAAGAAATCGACTCCAAGAAGCGCAATGCTGACGAAATCGGTCGGAATGCCCGTACGGTATCCCGATTGCTTGATGGACTCCGGGAACTAGGTCATTTGCATAGTGGTGTGGAACTGGAGCATGGAGGCAAGCTGAAGGTAGAACTTAACCATCGCAGTTTTGTGAAGGTACAGGAAATGTTTGGCGAGGTGTCTAACGACAATCGGATTTTGGCTGTTGCTCTCAATTATTTGAATGAAGAGAATGAGAAGCCCGATCCGCGTCCCGTTGTGCTTGTGAGCAAGGATGTACTGGTTCGTATTAAAGCGGATGTACTGGGAATTACGCCAGAGGATTATTTGTCAGATCGTACTGGAGACTTAAATGAACTATACACTGGTTACCAATCTCTGCAGGTTCATCCCGCATTGATTGATGAATATTACAGTCACCGCTCTCTGACGGTAAAACAGCTTGCGTTGTCGTATCCGTTGTACCCTCATGAATTTGTGATTCTCAAGGATGAGATTGGCACTGGCAAATCAGCTCTTCTCAAAGTGAATAGTGATGCCACACGTCTGGAGCCACTCTATCTGGGCAATGATTCGGTTTGGGGGATTAGCGCCCGTAATGCTCAACAACGAATGGCGCTGGAGCTGCTGCTAAATGATGAAATCCCACTCGTAACGATCACGGGTAAGGCTGGGACAGGGAAGACGTTATTGGCGCTTGCAGCCGGACTATTCAAAGTGGAGGATGAACATAAATACAAAAAATTGCTTATCGCCCGTCCGGTCGTTCCTATGGGTAAAGACATTGGGTATTTGCCCGGTGAGAAGGATGAGAAGCTTAGACCCTGGATGCAGCCTATTTATGATAATCTGGAATTCCTGTTCGATACCAAAAAAGCTGGCGATATCGATAAAATCTTAATGGGGTTAGGAAGTATACAGGTAGAAGCCTTAACCTATATTCGCGGCCGTTCAATCCCCTCGCAGTTCATTATTATTGATGAGGCGCAGAACCTTTCCCGTCATGAGGTGAAGACCATTGTCTCCAGAGCGGGAGAAGGAAGTAAAGTCATTCTTATGGGCGATCCGGAGCAAATCGATCATCCATATCTGGATGCTGCGAGCAACGGACTGAGCTATATCGTCGAGAAGTTTAAGCAGCAAGGGATTAGCGGACATATTACTTTGGAAAAAGGTGAGCGTTCCCGCTTAGCGCAATTGGCCGCGGATCTACTCTAACCGTTCATCAATCCTATTTTCAGCCGGGAGAAGCAAACACTCCCGGCTTTTTCCTGCCCCCCCGGAAACGGCAGAGGAATTTAAAGTTGGTTGTGGTGATTAGAGCCATGGAAAGAAAGTTTGGAACTGTAGAAGCGAAGCGTTCGCCTTTATCCTCGGATTTTAACCGCATGATGCGGTAATTAAATCAGGAAATCTGAGGATAACAGCGATCGGAAGTCCAAAGCTTTCTTGTAATGGCGGTCAGATCACCTTCCTATTTTTAATGCCTCTGGCGTTTCACCCATATAATAGAAAGAGAACGGTTTCACAAACTAAAGACAAGCACCGGAGGGTTTGGTAAAATAGGGGAGACCAATCAAAAGGGAAGGTGGGGAATCGTGCTGAAACGCAAAAATTATTGGCTGCTTTTTGCAATTTTACTACTATCGCTGACAAGCCTGTCGCCCAGTATGGAATTGAGTACCAGTAACGATCCACGTCCTATGAAAAGACCACAAAGTCAGTCGACCCATCCCTCTTCTGGAGATGAGGGAACTATAGATAGCTTACACATAAGAGTATCGTTAAATAGCGAAGAATTTAGTGAACTGGAGCTCCTTAGCAACCGTTATACCTTAGAAAGTGGAGTAAAGGTTATTTTAAGCAATGTGGATATGGAGGATGCCGATGAGGTATTGAAGCATGATTTAACGATCGGGGACAGCCCGGATATAGTCATGGCAGATGGACGAAGCATTCTGGACTGGGCCACACGTGGATATTTATTGCCGATGGATGTGTATCAGAGCGTTCCGGGGAGCGCACCGTTAACGCAGTTGATCCCCTTGATGCAGTGGAATGGATATAATTGGGGAGTCCCGTTAGATATAGATCCTTATGTGCTCATTTATTCCCCACAACGGCTGGCGGAGCTGGGTTTTAATGCATTACCCAAAAGCCTCGAAGAGTGGAATATCCTGCTTCAGAATGTGCTTAAAGAGCAAGGGAAATATTTACTCGCGATGGATACCCGTAATCCTTATGGATTGTCAGCGGTAATGGAGAGCATGAATAGCAGCTTGTTAGCAGATAACCAAGAAGTGTTGAATTGGACTCAGAACGCCCGCAGTTATTTTTATCTCACCAGCCGTTACAATAAAGATGTCTGGGATATGCTACAAGGAGGTAGTGTCGCCGTTGCTTCATTACCGTTATCCGAGTGGCAGAAGCATGGAAATTCATCCCTCGCTGCTGTACCGGCCCTGACTGCTGATAATGGGGGTGGGTTTGAATCCTGTTACAGTCGATCTTTTGCCCTTCCAGCTCAATCTCAAAGTCCAAAGGAAGCTGTGAATTGGCTGACCTTTATCACCTCAGAGGATGCTCAGCTGGATTGGTTGGAGAATACGGGGAGCTTGCCGGCGCTTGATGTTCTTTATCGTTCGGAGCATGCTTTTAAATACAAGCTTCCTTTCGATGTTGAGCTATTGCTGACAGAAGAAACCGCCCCGGAGGATGAGTCACAGGGCGGCTGGAGTAAGGTTGTTGAAGCTGTATCGTTACTATTAACAGGGCAGATAGATGCGGAAGGCTACAAAGAATTTCTAAAAGAAGGCCTAAAATGAAATGGAAAGCTTAACATGCAAGACGCCCTCTTGGCTATCTACTGCCGTGGCACGAAGGAAAGATACTATTTTGCCTGGATAAAAGCCTAAGTCAAATTCTTCTTCCAACGTTTTTCTTGTCGTGTCAGGCAATTCAAGACCGTTAAATACAATATGATCGACTTGGAATATAAGGCCGTTGATCGGTTCCTCCTGAATGGTGTAGTGACCGGTCAGTGAAAGGGCTAGCGCTCCGCTTTTTCCAGTGGCAGTAATTGATCCGTCATTGAAATGAAAGGCGAAGTCTTTAAACAGCGAATTCTGCGATTGCAAAAATTCATTCAGATCCTCTTCCTTCAGGTTTAGCTCATAAGTCATTCCCTTTCGAGTCAGTACACCCTCTCGATTCTGAACAAACTGTGGTAGTTTATTCATTGCGGAGGATAACGCCTTGAAATAGGTTTTTACCTCGTGCAGGCCGATATTCTCCCAATATAATGTGAATTCTTTAAGTAGAGTACTCATATTTTCAGGATCGCTGCTATTTTTAATCCCACCCTCAATTTCCTTGTTGAGCGCGTTTACCCGAACTTGCTGTTCCTCCAGAGCCGTGCGCAGCCGGGCGAGCTCTTCCGAGTTTCGCTTCGCAGTCTGAAGGGTATCCTTCAAATCCTTATATTGTTCTTCATATTGTGAGAGAATATCGCGGTCATTTCCAATAATAATCTCATAATAATCGAACAGAGCCAGGAATCTGCTGATACTTTTTGCTGAAAAAAACGCGACCAGAAGATTATCTCTATCCCCCATATAATAAGAACGCACAACTGCCCCTGCCCGTTCCTGTTGGTCCGCAATGGCTGTTTTTTTCTGGGTAGCTTGTCTGTTCAGGCTTTCTACCTTTTGCTCAAGCGCTTTTTGTTCGGCTGTAATCTTGATGATTTCACGTTCAATTTCTGCAGAAGACAAGGTCTGTTCAAGTAGTTTACGGGTTTCTTCATTATCTGGTATAGCAGAATTGAAAAAATCACCGCTAGGATCGGCAGACAAGTACTTCACAGGTTGTAACGGAAACAAAGTACAGCAGAAGAGAATTAGTATGGTTGCAATCATGCGGCTTTGTAAATTGCGGGAGCGCACCACACCACCACCTTTTTTTTGAAATGATATATGTATGTACTAATAATATGTTTAACCCTTCTAAAATAGCATACAAACAAAAAAACGGAAGTGATCCTTATAAGATAAGGACCTCATCCGCTCCAAAAGAGTACTGCAATTTATAGTGGAAGACCCATTTGAAAGATCGTCCAATAACTAAATCCGGTGAAAGTCAGAATCATGTATGCCCAGAAGAGAAGAACATAAGTTTTTTCAGTAAATTTCATATAGCCAAGTATTACGAAAAATGCAGTTTGCAAAAAGAAAAGCAAGGCCATTTCTGTTAGACCTCCGGCGAAAGCCATCAATCCAATAGCTAATGTGAAAAAACCTAATACCCGAAACATGCGGTCCAAGAGAGAGTCCCCCTTCCAGTATGTATCTCACGAATATTCCTTCGATTTATTATACCCTCAACATAATTATGTGTAAACGAATTCATTGAAAAAAATGCACTAATCTTCAAAAAATGTGATTTTTATAATTGACCTGAGTGATTAGCGCTTTAAAAAAGAGAATTTATAGTTTTATGCGTATGATGTACGCAGATAATGGAAATACAAATTAGTATCAAATAGATTCTATGAACTCTATGAGAAGCATAGAAATGGAGTAAGCAGCTTTTATCCCTATTCACTACCCGGCAGAACTGCCGGTTATGGAGATGGTTATTTCATGACGTTGTTAGGAGGTTTGGCTTTATGACAGCCGTTAGACAGGACGCTTGGAGTGCAGAAGATGATCTAATATTGGCAGAAGTAACTTTGCGACACATTCGGGAGGGCAGCACACAGCTTGCCGCTTTTGAAGAGGTGGGTGAAAAAATCGGCAGAACTTCGGCCGCTTGCGGATTCCGCTGGAACAGTTGTGTTCGGAAAAGTTATGAAGGTGCAATCGGTATTGCTAAAGGGCAACGTCAAAAGCGTAGCTACCTGAAAAAGCAGCCGTCAGTAAGAGGAGCGCAAGTAGCTGGTCTGATTCTGGGTGATGTCGATGAGGAATTTGGGCGCGGTGAGGGATTAAGTGAAAACACATTATCCATTGATGCGGTCATTCGTTTCTTAAGACAATGGAAGGGTACGATCCAGGAAGCAGGACGTCAGCTGAAAATGCTGGAAAGAGATCTGCGCGAGAAGGAAGATGAATTAACAGAATTACGATCTGAGAATGAGCGGTTGTCTAAAGAGGTTAATCTTGCTCAAAGTGACTACCGGGTAGTCAACGATGATTACAAAGCTTTAATTCAGATTATGGATCGTGCTCGCAGGCTTGCTTTTTTAAATGAAGAAGAAGAAGAAATGAAGACTCGTTTCAAAATGGATGGTAACGGAAATTTAGAACGCATTGAATAAACGATAGGTTCACTAACAATCCCGCAAGTGGTCTGCTTTTTAAGCACCACTTGCGGGGTTTTTGGTATACTTAGAAAAATTGTGCTTAAGATCAGCAGGAGGGTTATATGAAAATTGATATAATTGGTGCAGGTTCACTCGGGCTGCTGCTGGCAGGGAGACTGATCCAAGCCGGGAATGATGTGAGACTGTGGTGCCGAGGGGCAGAACAATGCCAACGATTAGGGCGTGATGGCTTATCGGTTACCTACGAGGATGAACGCGAGCCGATAACAATTTCGGAAGATCAGTTTCTATCCGCGCCTATAGGGGAGTTCGCTGGTGCTTATCTGGAAGAGCCGAGTGATTGGATCATGGTAACGGTTAAACAGAATACTCTACATAATGATTTGCCTGAATTTCTATCCCTACTTAAGGAAGAGCAAGTACATATGATTTGTTTTCAGAATGGTACAGGACATATGGAGATGTTGGGAGGCTTGTTGCCGGACGCCAATTTATATGTAGCTGTGACTACGGAGGCTGCGAAGCGCAAATCATTAACTGAGGTCATTCATGCAGGAGCAGGGGAGGTTTGGATAGGGAAATGGAGCTTAGTGGATGAACAAGCTTATAGCATACATAATGATTTAAAAGCGAATAATTTAATAGAAGTTCTCATAATGGCAGGATTCGCAGCCTTTTTGTCGAATGAAGTGGATACCATGATTTACCGGAAGCTCTTGATCAATGCCGTTATTAATCCACTCACGGCGATTTGGCGTATTCCAAATGGGGAGCTGCTGTCTTCAGAGCAACGCCTCCAATTAATGAAGGAAGTTTTTGAAGAAGCAACAATGGTGTATGATTTCTGTGAAATTACTTATGATAAGGATGCTTGGGATAACATCCTTCAGGTGTGCCGGTTAACGTCTGGCAATATTTCTTCAATGCTGGCAGATGTACTTGCTTCAAGAACCACAGAAATTCGTTGGATCAATGGAAGTCTTGTAGAAATGGCAGAACGATCTGGAGTGTCGGCACCATTGAATCGCTGGCTCTGCCAATTAGTAGAAGGTATTGGGGTATGATCTCTGGGGAGAGGTGAAGCTATGGGACTGCTGATGGATTCGGTTATTACTTTAAGCGTTATTCCGATTGTGCCGTTTTTGATCGTTTTTTTCATTGGAAAAGGCTTAAAAAAAGATAAAAAGAAAACTTTTATGCTCGCTATGGACGTGACCACATTTTTTTTATTATTGTCGGTCTCCGCATTGTTTAACAACATCTTTAATTCCGGGTTTGGGTTTTACCTTATACTAATTATTGTATTAATATCCGCTGGGCTGATTGGCGGAGCTCAAAATCGGATGAAAGGAAAGGTAGATGGGAAGCGGTTATTTCGGGCAGTTTGGAGACTTTCGTTCTTTTTTATGAGCGTCGGATATTTATTATTTATGTTTGTTGGGCTAATTACCTACATATCACAAGCGATGTAACGTTCCACTGCTTCGGTGAAGCGTCAACGTCACAAAAGTTTAAAGTTTTAAAAAAAAAATATTTTCTGAAAACATTGCACTAGATTTTTTTGACCACTGGTTGTATAATCATAAACCATATACCACATTCTATTTAGGGGGAACTGCTAGATGAAGAAGAGTAAAAGTCTATTGCTAATGATTGCATTAGTACTTGTTATCGGCACAGTGCTTGCTGGCTGCGGCGGAAACAATGCAAACAGCGGCAATAAAGGTAACAATGCTAACACTGGTAACACGGCAACTGGTAATGCAGCTACAGAAGAAAAATTGGCTGCTGACCAAACATTGAGAATTAACCTTAGTTCTGAGCCTCCAACATTTGATCCAGGATTGGCTCAAGATAGCCAAGCTCACACTGTCCTGACAACAATGTACGAAGGTCTGACTCGCATGAATGCTGAATCTGGTCAAGCTGAACCAGGTGTTGCTGAAAGCTGGGATGTTTCCGCTGACGGTCTGGTATATACTTTCAAACTCCGTGATTCACAATGGAGTAATGGCGATCCTGTAACAACAGAAGACTTCGTTCGCGCTTGGAAACGCGTGCTCGATCCTGCTGCTGCATCCGCTGCGCCTTACGCTTATCAATTGTACTACATCAAAAATGCTCAAAAGTTCTACAACAAGGAAATTACTGATTTCAGTCAAGTAGGTGTCAAAGCGGTTGATGAGAAAACTCTCGAAGTTACTCTTGAAGCCCCAACTCCTTACTTCCTTGGATTGCTTTCCTTCTACACTTATTACCCTGTACACAAATCCATTGAGAGTAATCCTAAATGGGCAACAAGCAAAGATACTATGATCGTTAACGGTGCTTTCACTCTTACTGAGTGGACTACAGGTCAAACACTTGTTGTAACTAAAAACGATAAATATTGGGATAAAGATTCCATTAAACTTAACAAAATCGACTTCTCCCTTGTAAACAGCGGTGCAACTGAACTGCTCAGCTACAAGAACGGTGAATACGATCGTGCCGGTGGACCAACTGGTGAAATTCCATCAGAACAAATTCCAATCGTGCAAAAAGAACTTCCTAACGAATTCAGCCGTAAAGGTATTGCTTCCGTATACTACTACGAATTCAATATCACTGAAAAACCTTTCACAAACGCTAAAATCCGTAAAGCTCTTGCAATGTCCATCAACCGTCAAGCTTTGATTGACAATGTAGTACAAGGTGGACAATTCCCAGCATTCGGTTATGTACCACCGGGTATCGCTGGTGCTGATGGTGAATACCGTACAGCAGTTAAAGATAGCTACTTCACTGAAGATATAGAACAAGCTAAAACATTGCTTGCTGAAGGTCTGAAAGAAGAAGGTATGGATAAACTGCCTACATTCTCCCTGACTTACAACACAAGCGAAGGTCACAAGAAAATCGCTTTGGCGATTGCTGATATGTGGAAAAACAATCTTGGTATCGACGTACAAACCGTTAACCAAGAGTGGGCTGTATTTATTGAAAACCGTCAAAACCTGAACTACCAAGTTGCTCGTGCTGGTTGGACTGCGGATTACAATGATCCAATGACTTTCCTTGATATGTGGGTAACAGGTGGCGGTAACAATGATACTGGTTACGCTAACCCTGAGTATGACAAATTGATCAGCGAAGCTAAAACAAGCACTGACTTGGCAGTACGTCAAGAAAAGTTTGCTGCAGCTGAAAAATTGCTCATCGAGCAAGATATGGTTCTGATTCCTTTGTACTACTACACTAACAACTCCCTGACTAAAGAGTACCTTAAAGGTGTTACTCTTGACTTTAGTGGTGCAATTGACTTGACTCGCGGATACTTGCTTGAGCACTAAGATATTGCTTTAGTAATTACAACAGAATAGTTAGTTGACTGAAGTTGCAGAATACTTCGGGATATATATGTGGAATTCCATATATATCCCTTTTTTTTGTACTCCTGTCTATTTGTTAATTAATGTTATTAATAACATATAAAGAAAATAGACAAAAATCCGTTTTTTTCATAAAATCATTATTATGTGTATCAAAAATTGTCGGAGGAGGTGTGATGGGGATGGTTCGTTATGTCGCAAATAAGTTTTTCTATATGTTGGTTTCTTTATTTGTATTGATTTCAGCTACCTTTTTCTTGATGAAAGCTATTCCGGGGGATCCGTTTACTTCTGAAAAGAAGGTACCGCCAGAAATTAAAGCACGTCTGATGGAACAATATGGTCTGGACAAGCCGCTCTCTCATCAGTATTTTAAGTATTTAGGTGATATTATCCAAGGTGACCTAGGTGTCTCAATGAAACGCCTAAATCAAGATGTATCACATTTGATCAGTCAAACCTTTTCAGCGTCGCTGAAGCTGGGACTCGTCGCAATCGTTGTGGCGGTTATTGTCGGAGTATTTCTCGGCATGTTGGCGGCACTCTATCACAGAAAGTTTATTGACAGCGCAGCTATGGTGCTGGCAGTTCTGGGGATTGCGGTTCCGAGCTTTGTAGTCGCGTCATTACTGCAGTACGTATTTGCTTTCAAACTGGGTTGGGTACCGGTTTCAGGTTTTAAAGGGCCAATCTATTATTTCTTACCCGTGGCCGCGCTCTCGGCACAGCCGATCGCCTTTATCGCCCGCTTGACCCGTTCAAGCATGCTTGAAGTTTTGAATGCGGATTATATCAAAACGGCTAAAGCAAAGGGATTGAGCTGGATGGCTATTCTGAGCCGCCATGTACTTCGTAACGGAATTCTACCTGTTGTCACTTATATGGGTCCAATGACAGCTAACATCGTAACTGGTTCGGTTGTTATCGAGCAGATCTTTGGTGTTGGGGGTATTGGTAAACAGTTCGTGGAAGCGATTGGTGTCCGTGATTATACCGTTATTATGGGGATAACCATTTTCTATGGTGTATTACTCATGGTTGCCCGCTTTATTACGGATATTGCTTATGTATTGATTGACCCACGTATGAAATTAAGTGGAGGAAAGGAGGGCTAAATAGTGGCTACTGAAAATAACTTGCTGAATCTAAAACCGGAAGATTTTCAAAAAGTCGGTGTAGATGAAAAAGAAGCCGAAGTTATCCAGCGTGAGAGTCTCTCTGCTTGGAAAGACTCTTGGCAACGGTTGCGTCAAAATAAAATGGCGATGACTGCGCTCGGTATCCTGGGTTTGATTGTACTTGCAGCGATTTTTGCACCTTTTATCTCGAAATATAACTATTATTCTAATGATTTGATGAGCACCAATAAGCCCCCTTCCTCCGATCACTGGTTTGGAACGGATGATCTTGGTCGTGATATCTTTGTTCGTACTTGGTACGGTGCACGGATCTCCTTGATCGTTGGTCTTGCTGCGGCAGCCATCGACTTGTTCATCGGTGTTATCTACGGAGGCATTATGGGCTTCTTCGGCGGCCGTGTAGATAATATTATGAATAAATTCTCTGAAATTTTGTATTCTATTCCTTATTTGCTGGTTGTAATCTTGCTCTTGGTCGTTCTTGAGCCAAGTCTTGGAACAATCATCCTAGCTTTAACCATTACAGGCTGGATTACGATGTCGTGGATTGTGCGTGGAGAAATTATGCAGCTCAAGAATCGCGAATTCGTATTGGCGTCCCGTTCCATGGGTGCTGGTTCTGCGAGACTGTTGTTCAAGCACCTTCTGCCGAACGCAGTTGGTCCGATTATCGTAACCATTACACTGTCTGTACCAAATGCTATCTTTGCTGAGGCCTTCCTAAGCTTCTTGGGTCTTGGTGTACAAGCTCCTGTTGCTTCACTTGGATCGATGATCAATGACTCACTCACCGGCTGGCTATACTATCCATGGCGCTTCTTGTTCCCTGCGATCCTAATCAGCTTAACAATGCTTTCTTTCAACATTTTCGGTGATGGTCTTCGTGACGCGCTTGATCCTAAGCTGAAGAAATAGGAGGAATATGGATGGAACCTATTTTACAAGTCAAAGATTTGCATATTTCCTTTTTTGTTAAGGGCGGAGAAGTACAAGCTGTCCGTGGTATGAATTTTGAAATTGGCAAAGGCGAAACGGTTGCCATCGTCGGCGAGTCCGGCAGCGGTAAGAGTGTAACAGCTCAATCGATTATGCGGTTGATCCCTTCTCCACCTTCTAAAGTGAAAAAGGGAGAAATTATTTTTCAAGGACAGAATCTGCTAGACAAAAGCATGAAAGAAATGGAATCTATTCGCGGTAAAGATATTGGCATGATTTTTCAAGACCCGATGACTTCTCTGAACCCAACCATCAAAGTGGGCAAACAGATCACTGAAGTTTTGATTAAACATCAGAAAATGTCAGCGGCCGAAGCGAAAAAGCAAGGTATGGAGATGTTGAAATTAGTAGGCATCAAAAATGCGGAGGCTCGCTTTAACCAATATCCCCACGAATTCTCAGGCGGTATGCGCCAGCGTGTAATGATCGCAATCGCGTTAGCTTGCCGTCCGGCTTTGCTGATAGCAGATGAGCCTACAACAGCTCTAGATGTAACCATTCAGGCGCAGATCATGGAAGTTATGAGAGAGATGCAGCAAAAACTAGGTACCTCCATTATTCTGATTACACATGATCTGGGCGTAGTTGCTGGCATGTGTGATCGGGTGATTGTAATGTATGCAGGTGAGGTTGTGGAGACCGGAACAAGATGGGAAATCTTTAAAAATCCACAACATCCATACACCAAAGGTCTGCTGCGCTCAATGCCGCGTCTGGACCAAAAGAAAGGCGAGCCGCTTATTCCGATCATCGGCACACCGCCAGATCTGATCAAGCCGCCGATCGGCTGTCCGTTCACTGCTCGTTGCAATGAAGCGATGCATGTGTGCGAACAAATCGATCCCGGCGCCACAGAATTCAGCGAAACGCATATGGCGCGTTGCTGGAATCTGCATTCGATGGCCAAGGAGGTGCAGTACTCTTGAGTAAGAACCTAATAGAGGTAGAAGGTCTTAAGAAATATTTTAATGTAGGTAAAGGTAAGGTTCTTAAGGCTGTTGATAATATTAACTTCACGATCCGTGAGGGCGAGACACTTGGGATGGTAGGTGAGTCCGGTTGTGGTAAGACTACTGCTGGACGTACGATTCTTCGCTTGTATGAGCCAACTGCTGGAAGTGTGAAATATAATGGTACAGACATTTATAAATTGCCTGGAAATCAAATGAAGGCTATGCGTCGTGACATGCAAATGATTTTCCAAGATCCGTACGCATCGCTTAACCCGCGGTTTACGGTTTCTGATATCATCGGCGAGGCACTGGACATTCACGGAATGGCTGGCAGCCGTGCAGAACGTAAGAAACGGATTGAAGAACTGCTGGATATGGTTGGTCTTAACCATGACCATGCAACCCGTTATCCGCATGAATTCTCCGGTGGACAACGTCAACGTATCGGGATTGCCCGTTCGTTAGCGGTTAATCCTAAGTTCATCGTTTGTGATGAGCCGATTTCCGCACTTGACGTATCCATTCAAGCTCAGGTCGTTAACTTGCTTAAAGAATTGCAAGATCGCCTGGGATTGACTTATCTTTTCATCGCGCATGATCTGTCCATGGTTAAACATATCAGTGATCGCGTAGCAGTTATGTACTTGGGTAAAATGGTTGAGTTGGCGGAAAGTGAAGAGCTGTATGCAAATCCTATCCACCCTTATACTAAATCCCTATTGTCGGCTATTCCAGTTCCGGACCCGGAAATTGAAGTCAACAAAAAACGTATTCACTTGCATGATGAGCTTGGCAGCCCTATTTATTCTGCTAACGATAAGACTAATGACAGTGACTTTGAATTAGTAGAAGTATCTAAAGGCCACTTTGTCAGCAAAAAATTCGCATAATTTATACTTAGGATTTCAAAGGCGGGAGCATTATGCTCTCGCCTCTTGTATGTATTTAGGATATTATTTATTGATTTTATAGTATAATTGAACAGTTGGCTGTACCTGTGTTGCTGATATCAAGACATGTTTTACTTTGACGCGGCTCCTGACTTTGGATACAATCATAGAGAGTTTTTACGAACTTGGATTTACATATAACTGCTTAGTAGAACTGGAGGCACTAGCAAATGAATATTGTAACGGAACCGCTCAAGGGTGGATCTGCACTCTCGCGCGACTATATAGATCATTTTGAAAAGGTTAGTCATTTGTACGGTGGGGATTTCCGCAATAAAGAAAGTAGAAGTAGAAGGGCGGAGTGGCTAGATGGCAGAGAAAGCCTTCGTGCCGACCGGACTCAGATTGCTGACTGTCTACGTCAATATAATGAAAAGCATAACTCGCATGATGCGGTGATGGCTTCGCTGGCGCTCTTAGAACAGCCGGGGACATTAGTGGTGACAGGTGGACAGCAAAGCGGACTATTTACTGGACCCCTGTTAGTGGTATATAAAGCTGCAACTACCATTATGGCGGCAAAAGAAGCAGCTGAACAACTCGGCCGACCTGTAGTTCCTTTATTCTGGATTGCAGGTGAAGATCATGACTGGGATGAAGTGAATCATACGTATGTACTGAATCGTACGCAGGAGATTACTAAGATTAAGATAGAAAAGTCAGAAGAGAAACGCTCCTCAGTAAGTGATATTCGTGTAGAAGAGGAAAGCTGGCAGCAGGTAGTAGAACAGTTAGACGGTCTGCTTCAGGAAAGCGACTTTAAGCCGCAGATTATGGAATTCATTCGCACTTCTTCTTTTAGAGCAGATAGTATGACGGATGCATTTGCCAAGCTGATGGGTTCATTATTTGGTAAATTTGGTCTGATTCTGCTTGATTCTGCTGATCCCAACTTACGTAAGTTAGAACAGCCATTTTTCACTTCGCTAATTACGCAGAATGATGCACTGGAAACAGCGTATATGAATTCTGCTTCTGATATTGTGGGCGCTGGATATGAGCTTCAGGCTGATGTTACAGCTGGCAATGCCAACCTCTTTTATATTCATGAAGGTACACGGCTTCTGCTTCTCAAGAAGGACGGAAACTTTACGGATCGCAAGGGTCAGGTATCCTTTTCCCGTGATGAATTACTTGAGGAGGTGCAGGCACATCCAGAACGCTTTAGCAACAATGTGCTGACACGTCCACTTATGCAGGATTATGTGTTGCCTGTTCTGGCAACGGTGCTGGGTCAAGGTGAGATTGCTTACTGGGCTATTCCGCATCATGCGTTTGAGACCATTGGGGGAGAAATGCCGTTAATTATCCCTAGAATGTCTTTTACTGTCGTAGAAGGTACGCTGCACAAGCATATGGATAAATATCAACTTAGCTTTGAGGATGTAAGACAAGGACTGGATCATAAAAGACATGAATGGCTGGCCGCACAGGATGAGCTGGGGATTGAACGTCGTTTTGAAGAAACCAAAACCTCATTCGCCGCCATGTACGAACCGCTGATTGAGCAGCTTGGGACTGTTCAGGCAGGTCTGCTTAAGCTGGGGAATAACAATAAAGAGAAGATTCTAGATCAGATTACTTTTTTACAGGCGAAAGCCCAAGATGCAATGGCAAAACAGAACGAAGCTGCAATCCGGCAATGGGAGCGGATCGAGCTGTCGTTAATGCCACTGGGTAAACCGCAGGAAAGAGTGTACAATATCATGTATTACTTGAACCGGTACGGGCTTGCTTGGCTGGATGAGCTAATGACGGTTGAACCGGATTACAGTGGAACACATCGCATCATTTATATGTAATGGAAGTATCGCTTCATAAAACTTTTAGGAGGTTTCATAATGAGTTCATCTAAACAAAATAGTATCGTGGCTGATATGTCACTCGCACCGGAAGGGCATTTGAAAATCGACTGGGTTCGCCAGCATATGCCGGTACTAAACCGTATTCGTGAGCAGTTTGAAGCAGAACAGCCATTTAAAGGTCTGAAAGTATCGATCACATTGCATTTGGAAGCTAAAACCGCGTATTTGGCGAAGGTTGTCAAAGCTGGTGGTGCAGATGTAACCATTACAGGTTCGAATCCACTTTCTACACAGGATGATGTATGTGCAGCGCTTGTGGAGGATGGAATCACAGTATTTGCTAAATACAACCCGTCTCCTGAAGAATTTAAAGCTCTTAATATCAAAGCACTGGAGAGCAAACCGGACTTGATTATTGATGACGGTGGGGATTTTGCTACATTACTGCATTCGGAGCGTCCTGATCTGATGGAGAATATTCGCGGGGGTGCTGAAGAAACAACTACCGGAATTATTCGTCTAAAAGCTCTGCAAAAGCAAGGCGTATTGAAGTTCCCAATGGTCGCGGTTAATGATGCCTACTGCAAATATTTGTTTGATAACCGTTATGGCACTGGCCAATCGGCATGGGATGGAATTATTCGCACAACCAACCTTATCGTAGCGGGTAAAACAGTAGTTGTTGTCGGTTACGGCTGGTGTGGTAAAGGTGTTGCCATGCGCGCCAAAGGACTTGGAGCAAAAGTGGTTGTCACAGAAGTTGATGCGATTAAAGCCGTTGAAGCACATATGGACGGTTTTGAAGTAATGCCAATGCTGGAAGCAGCTAAGGTTGGTGATTTCTTCGTTACAGTAACTGGTAACCGTTATGTAGTTCGCGGTGAACATTATGATGTGATGAAGGATGGAGCAATCATGTGCAACGCGGGCCATTTCGACGTTGAAGTGAATAAGCCAGAGTTGTCGGAAAGATCCGTATCCCAACGTACCGTTCGCAAAAATATCGAAGAGTACCAGCTTCGTGACGGACGTAAATTATATCTTCTTGCCGAAGGCAGACTTGTAAATCTGGGTGCTGCTGATGGTCACCCTGCTGAAATTATGGATACAACCTTTGCACTCCAGGCGCTGTCGCTGAAATATGTAAATGATAATTATAAGAGCATTGGCGTAAAAGTTGAAAATGTTCCTTATGAGCTGGATGAGCAGGTAGCACGTTATAAGCTGGAAAGTCTGGGCATTAACATCGATAGCCTCACTCCGGCACAAGTCGATTATTTGGACAGCTGGAATTTGAACGATTAATAACTGAACGCATAACAATAAAGTGTATTAACCAGTGTACCTTGAACTGAAGCAACTTTTTTAACAAAGCCATGCAACGGACAAGATTCCGATTGTATGGCTTTTTTCTGTGGAGAAATGTTTTTCGGGAAACGATCTATCTGATTTAGGAAAAATTTCCTTGGCCAGAAAAAGGTTTTTGATTTTTAATGGCGAATCTATTATGCTTAAGTGGTGAAAAGTGGGGTAAAGTGGGGATTCGGGGATTAGGGGTGGGAAAAAGGATGTTCATGGGAGAGTATCAACACAGCATTGACGACAAAGGCCGAATCATTATTCCGGCTAAACTCCGTGAATTGCTCGGAACCTCCTTCGTGACGACCCGCGGCCTAGACTCCTGCCTGTTTGTTTATCCCATGGAAGAATGGGCAATCATGGAACAAAAGCTTAAAAGCCTTTCGCTGATGAAATCAGATGCCCGCGCATTTAGCCGCTTTTTTTTCTCAGGTGCAACTGAATGTGTTTGGGATAAGCAGGGAAGGGTAAATCTGCCGGCCAATTTACGGCAGTATGCCAAACTGGACAAAGACTGTGTCATTCTGGGCGTTTCGAACCGGGTGGAAATCTGGAACAAAGAGCTTTGGGAACAGTACTTCGAACAGTCCGAGGAATCGTTCAACGAAATCGCTGAGAAATTGGTGGATTTCAATTTTGATCTATAAAACACAATAACGAATACTGTCCTGGAGGGATGCAGCTTGTTTCACCACATCACGGTGCTTAAGGAAGAAGCGACAGAAGGGCTGCACATCAAAAAAGACGGAATCTATGTAGATTGCACTCTCGGTGGGGCGGGACACAGCTCACTTATTGCTTCCAAGCTTAGCGGCGAAGGCCGTTTAATCTGTTTGGATCAAGATGATTGGGCTTTGGAGAACGCCAAAGAAAGATTAGCGGAATACGGAGACAAGGTTGTGACTATTAAGACTAACTTCCGTGATCTGGAGAGTGTACTTAAGGATGTGCCCTTTGTGCCACAAACAGATGGTATTCCCCAAGTAGATGGAGTGCTCTTTGATCTTGGCGTATCCTCTCCCCAGTTTGACGAAGGGGAACGAGGCTTTAGTTACAATCATGATGCTCCGCTGGACATGCGCATGGATCAGTCAGCACTTTTGACGGCTGCTGAAATTGTGAATACATGGTCCGAGCAGGAGATTGCCCGTGTTCTTTTCCAATATGGAGAAGAGAAATTCTCGCGGAGAATCGCTAGAAAAATTGTTGACAGAAGAGAAGAAGCTCCTATTGAGACAACAGGAGAATTAGCAGAACTGATCAAGGAAGGTATCCCGGCAGCTGCTCGAAGAACAGGAGGGCATCCCGCTAAACGTAGCTTTCAAGGATTAAGGATTGCTGTGAATGACGAATTGGGTGCTTTTGAAGAAGGGCTACATAGTGCAGTACGTTGCCTTGCACCAGGAGGCAGAGTATCCGTCATCACCTTTCATTCGCTCGAAGACCGAATTTGCAAGCAAATTTTTAGCAGCTATTTAAGCAGATGTACATGCCCGCCTGACTTTCCGTTTTGCGTATGCGGCGCGAAAGGCACGCTTAAGTTAATCAATCGTAAACCGCTTGTGCCTTCTGAAGAAGAGCTTGAGCTTAATACCCGAGCCCGCTCAGCTAAGCTGCGCATTGCAGAAAAATTGTAATTGACGATAAAGGAGAGTCAGAGATGGCCTATACCCGCGGCAATTTAGCAGTTCAGCCCAAAAGAAAAGAAGAGGTAAACCCCCTTTACCGCGAGAAGACAAAAGTAGTTACCAGACGAAGAGTACTTCCGCTGCAAGAGAAACTTTTGTATATGCTGACGCTAGGAGTATGCGTTCTGGTGGCGATCACCCTGATTTCACGTTACGTCCAAATTTATGATTTGAACTTGCAGGCTCAGAAATTAGATCAGGATATTGCAACAGCCAAGAAGCAGATTTCTACGTATCAGATGGAAAAGCAGAATCTAGAGCAGAAAGTCGCCCAAAAAGCACGGGATCTTGGTTATGTGTCTCCGGATGAGAATGCAACAATCTATATTCCGGCAAGCTCGGCAACGACTCCAGGTGATAATTAGTGAGCGATTGGCAAGGTCGCAATAAAAAAAGTTGTGAGGTTCGCTTATGCTGAAAAGAATAAAACTTCGCACGCTGTTTATAGGAGGGTGTATTACCCTCTTTTTTCTTGTTTTGATCGTTAGAGTGTTCTGGATTCAAGTTATGCAAGGTGAGGAATGGCAGGAAAAGGCGGCCACACTTTGGGCGCATACCTCAACTATCAAAGCGGAGCGAGGTACGATTTCTGACCGTAACGGGAGTGTGCTCGCTAGTGACGTCCCTGCTTATACCGTGGTGGTGAATCCTGAAGTGATTCAACAACAAGGCATCGGGGAAGAGGTCATCACAGGATTACACGAATTGCTCGGCAAACCAGAGGATGAGCTGCGTAAGTTGGTTGAAGCCAAGGACGAAAAGACGGGTGCTTACCTCAAGAACCGTGAAATTCGTAATGAAGGCTGGAAGATTGATCAGGAGCTTGCCGATAAGGTGAAAGAATTTTATATAGCTCTAGGTAAAGAACATAAAATTCAAGAGACCGGTATTGGGCTTGTTAGAGAGCAGAAGCGATATTATCCAAAAGATGAATTAGCTGCACATATCTTAGGTTATACAGATAGGGACGGCAATGCTATCATGGGACTGGAAAAATACTTTGATACGGAGCTTAAGGGTGCCGATGGCAAGCTGCTTTATCAAAGTGACGGTCAAGGGGTAAAATTGCCGGATTCACAAGATACCTATAAGCCAGTAGTAAATGGAAGTAATTTCAAGCTTACAATCGATAGTACGATCCAGCATTATATAGAAGAGGCCATGCAAAAGGCGTATGCGCAATATAAGCCAAAAAGTATGAGTGTCATTGCTGCTGATCCGAACACGATGGAGATTTTGGGATTAGCCAATATGCCTACCTATAATCCAAATGAATTTTGGAAGACCGGGGCCGATGGGGCGGGATTCTATAATCATGCTATTAAATCTAAATACGAGCCTGGTTCCACCTTCAAAATTGTAACGCTTGCCGCCGCAGTAGAAGAGAAGCTTTTTGATCCTGTTGCGACATTTTTGTCCGGGTCCATCCGGATAAAGGGATATAGTAAGGCACTGCATGATATTAATCATGCTGGATGGGGGCAAATTAGTTTTCTTGAAGGTGTGAAACGTTCTAGTAACGTTCTATTCGTTAAGCTATATGAAATGCTCGGACAGGACAAGCTATTACAGTATATCAATGATTTTGGCTTCAATGAGAAAACGGGAATCGATCTGCCAGGAGAAGTAAGCGGGGTCGTTAACCCTAACCTTGGACGTCCTATAGAAATTGCGACACTCGCATATGGACACGGTAAAGTGCTAGTAACCCCACTTCAACAGCTAGTTGCCGTATCTGCTATAGCTAATGGGGGGAAATTGATGACTCCGTATGTAGTTAAGGAAGTCACAAACCCTAACACTGGTGAGACAAAGGTTACTCAGCCTAGTGTAGTGCGTCAGGTGATTGATGAGGAAAGCGCCAAGAAGACGGGTGAATATTTGGAGCAGGTTGTTGCTGACCAAGTAAAAGGAACAGGCCGCAACGCTTATATTGACGGCTATCGCGTGGCAGGTAAGACAGGAACGGCTATCAAGGTTGAAGGTAAGGATTATGTGAAATCCAAAGTACTTGTCTCCTTTATTGGTTATGCTCCTGTTGATGATCCAAAGATCGCTGTTATTGTCATTATTGACGAACCGAACGTTGAGGTTGGCGGCGGTAAGGCAGCTGCTCCAGTATTTAAAGAGATTGTATCCCAGTCTCTGCAATACATGGGAGTACCTAAATTGGCGTCTGAGGCTAGTGATAGCAGCAGCAAAAAGCCGGCTAAGACTGAAACAGTCGCACTTCGGACTACACCAGATCTAACAGACAAGACGATGAAGGAAGCAAGAGAAGCACTTTTGGATCAAGGCTTCGATTATGTAGTGGTTGGTGAAGGATCTACTGTAGAGAGTCAATATCCTGAGGCAGGTACGAAGCTTGCTACAGGGCAACGGATCTATTTATTAAGTCCGCAGGGGGCTCAGCCTACCATTCCAGATTTAAAAGGGGAATCCCTGCGTGATGCACTTGAAATTCTAACTCTACTAAAAGTAGAGATTGCGGTAGACGGTGAAGGTTACGTCTCAGAACAGATTGTAGGAACGCAAAATGGCAAGACCTTGGTCACCTTGAAAATGAAGCCATTAAATGATTATGGCGAAGATATTCCCGTGGCCCCGCCTGCTGATGAGGGAACAGATTCCGATAGCGGAACATAGCTTGTTCTAACCCCTGTTTGTCCCGAATAGTCATGAAGATAAGAGCTCATGTCTATTGTTGAAAGTGGGGGAGAACGGAATGAAGGTTTCCAAAGTCGTAACACGGCGGAGAATGCTGTGGACATTGCTGGGACTGGCAGTGTTATTCGGTTCGCTGGTCGTGCGTCTTGCGTATGTGCAACTATCTCAAGGCGAGGAATTGACTGCGAAGGTAGAAGATTCCTTGCGCCGCAATATTCCTTTTACCGCTAAACGTGGTGAAATTATGGATCGTGAAGGTGTGCCGCTCGTTTCTAATATCACCACACCTACAGTGTATGCAGTACCGGTGCAGGTAAAAGAGAAGCAAAAGACAGCACAGCAATTAGCTCCACTGCTTGGGATGACTGAGGAGAAGCTGATGACATTGCTGTCCAAAAAAGAAATGTCGGTGAAACTTCAGCCCGGCGGCCGCAAAATTACGATGGATCTTGCCGCGAGCATCCGTGATTTGCAGCTGCCGGGCATCGTTGTCGCTGAGGACAGCAAAAGGTATTACCCTTACGGCGATTTAGCCGCGCATATTCTAGGCTTCACAGGTATAGATAACCAGGGTATTACAGGAGTAGAGAGTATATATGACAATCTGCTCAAAGGCATAGCCGGGAATATTTCTTATTTGTCTGATGCGGGCGGAAGACTTATGCCTGGCTCATCTGAGAAATATTCTGCCCCTCAAGACGGACTTAATCTGGAGCTGACGATTGATAAACAGATCCAGTCCATTATGGAACGTGAGCTTGATCAGGCTATGGTAAAATATCAGGCGCAGGGTGCTTGGGCTATAGCTATGAATCCGAAGAATGGTGAGATACTAGCCATGGCTAGCAGACCGGGGTATGAACCAGCATCATACAAGGAATATGATGCGCAGATTTACAACCGGAATCTGCCTATCTGGATGACCTATGAACCTGGTTCAACGTTCAAAATCATCACTCTGGCTGCTGCGCTGCAGGAAGGTAAAGTAGATCTTCAGAATGATCATTTCTATGATCCGGGGTTTATCGAGGTGGCAGGCGCAAAGCTGCGCTGCTGGAAAAAGGGAGGCCACGGTAGTCAAACCTTTCTGCAGGTGGTTGAGAACTCCTGTAACCCTGGGTTTGTAGCGTTAGGGCAACGGCTGGGAAAAGAATCACTGTTCAAATATATTCGTGATTTTGGTTTTGGCAGCAAAACGGGAATTGATCTGAATGGGGAAGCTAATGGTATTCTGTTCAAGCTCAATCAAGTAGGTCCGGTAGAGCTTTCGACTACAGCCTTTGGTCAAGGGGTTTCGGTTACGCCTATTCAGCAGATTGCTGCGGTATCCGCGGCTATTAACGGCGGCAATCTCTATAAACCGCATGTAACAAAAGCATGGGTTAATCCGGTTACTGGAGAGACTGTATCAGAGGTGAAACCAGAGCTTGTGCGGCAGGTCATTTCGGAGGAAACATCAAAGAAGGTGCGGGCAGCACTTGAGAGCGTGGTTGCCAAAGGCACAGGACGGCCGGCTTTTATTGACGGCTATCGTGTAGGTGGCAAGACGGGTACTGCACAGAAGGTTGTAAATGGACGTTATTCTCCAACAGAGCACATTGTTTCTTTTATTGGCTTTGCGCCAGCGGACGATCCTCAGATCGTTGTGTACACTGCCGTGGATAATCCGAAAGGGATTCAATTTGGGGGTGTGGTTGCAGCTCCAATCGTGCAAAATATTTTGGAAGACTCGCTGCACTATATGAAGATTCCGGAGCGCGGTGATCAGCTTCCCAAAACTTATAAGTATGGCGAAACTCCGATAGTGACCGTACCTGATCTTACCGGAGCAACGGTGCAGGATATCTATGAGGATTTAAATATGAATTTTAATCTTGCACGTTCAGGCACAGGAAATACGGTCATCAATCAAGCTCCTAAGGCTGGGGCCAGAGTAGAACAGGGCTCAACCATCAGGATTTATATGGGAGCATCTAGTGAATAATGATTAAGGTATAAGGTTTCAGCTCGTATCCGAAAATGTAGAGTGAGGGATTACTATGAAAGTTAACGAATTATCTGCTTGTCTTGCTACTTCGCAACTATACGGGGATGGAGATGTGGAGATTACTGATCTTCAGACGGATTCCCGCCGTGTAGGCCCTGGAGATCTATTCATTTGTTTGCCTGGCCACACCGTGGACGGGCACAAATATGCGCCGCAAGCAGTAGCCTCCGGAGCGGCGGCTATTGTATGTGAGCACAAGCTGGAGCTTGATATCCCGCAGATTGTTGTGGATGACTGCCGGTTTGCGATGTCTGTCATGTCGAATGCTTTCTTTGGCTCACCTAGCAGCCGGATGAGAATGATCGGGGTGACGGGCACAAACGGCAAAACAACAACGACTTATCTCATTGAGCGAATTATGCAGGATCAGAATATGAAGACAGGTCTGATTGGAACAATTCAAATGCGCTATGACGGCAAAAGCTACCCTATGTCAGGCACAACTCCAGAATCGCTAGATCTGCAGCGTTCCCTTCATGATATGGCTTCCAAAGGTGTGGAATGTTGTGTAATGGAAGTATCCTCTCACGCACTTCAGCAAGGACGTGTGAAGGGTGCGGACTTCCGTACGGCAATTTTTACGAACTTAACCCAAGATCATCTGGATTATCATCATACAATGGAGGAGTATCGGGCGGTTAAAGGGCTCTTTTTCTCCAGATTGGGAAATGTGATCTCTCCGTGGAAGGAAGAACGCAAATATGCGGTGTTGAACGCGGATGATGAAGCCAGTCAATATTTTGCAGCCCAAACTGCGGCGGAAGTGATTACATATGGCATTGATAACAACGCTAATGTCCGAGCTTCGCAAATATCGATCACCGCAAAAGGAACTTTTTTCCATGTAGATACGTTTAAGGGGAAGACGGACATTTCGCTCCGTATGGTTGGTAAGTTCAATGTCTACAATGCACTCGCGGCGATTACCGCTGCTTTATTGGAAGATGTCTCTCTGGCCGATATCAAGACTAGTCTTGAGGCAATCGATGGTGTAGCTGGACGGGTGGAGTCAGTGGACGAAGGTCAGGAATTTGCTGTTATCGTTGACTACGCACATACACCAGACGGGCTAGAGAATGTATTAAAAACGGTCTGCGAATTTGCTACCGGCAAAGTGCTTACAGTGTTTGGCTGTGGCGGTGACAGAGACCGGACGAAACGTCCATTAATGGGGAAGATCGCTGCACGATATAGCGACATGGTATTCGTAACTTCTGACAACCCTCGGACGGAGGACCCTCAACTAATCTTGAAGGATATAGAAGCAGGACTAGTAGAGGATGGAGTCACCTCTGACCGGTATCATATGATTGTTGATCGCCGAGAAGCTATCGGGAAGGCTATTGAAATGGCAAGCCCTGGCGATGTAGTATTGATTGCGGGGAAAGGTCATGAGACCTATCAACTGATTGGCGGAGTGGTTCATGATTTCGATGACCGCATCGTCGCTAAAGAAGTTATAAGGGGCCGAAACTATTGATTACAAGAACGCTTGAAAATATTGCTGCCATGTGCGCAGGGGAACCTGCTGCTGTCGAAGCTATGAATACACCCCTTACGGGAGTCGTTACCGACTCCCGTAAGATCACACCCGGCTGCCTGTTTGTGCCTCTATCTGGAGACAAATTCGATGGTCACCACTATGCTGCCGCAGCACTGGCTGCTGGTGCGGGTGCAACCTTGTGGCAACGCGATAAAGGACCGGTACCTGAAGGTGGCGGAGTTATTATTGTTGAAGATACGCTGGAGGCTCTCCAGAAGTTGTCCGCTGCTTATCTGAAGGAAGTGGCTCCGCAGGTTGTCGCTGTTACGGGCAGCAACGGGAAAACAACAACAAAAGATATCATTATGTCTCTGCTTGAAGTGCAGTTCAAAGTGCACAAAACAGCGGGGAATTTCAATAATCATATCGGTCTTCCGCTTACTATTTTATCCATGGCTGAGGATACAGAGATCGCTGTACTTGAAATGGGGATGAGCTCGCGGGGAGAAATTGCTCTGCTGGCTTCTTTGGCTGAACCAGACGTAGCGGTAATTACTAATGTAGGCGAGTCGCATTTACTGCAGCTGGGGTCACGTAAAGAAATAGCCCGCGCCAAGCTGGAGATTGCTGAAGGGCTGAAGCCGAGGGGATTGCTGATTTATAATGGTGACGAACCGCTGCTGACTGAGGTAATGCAAGAGTCCACTTTTAAGGCTCCAGAAGGGATGAGAACCTTCCGATTTGGTCTAAATGAGGATAATGATGATTATCCAACAGGGATGATGTCCCATACTGGTGGCATGACGTTTACGTCAAGCCGTCATAAGGAACATGCTTTTACATTACCGCTGCCAGGTCAGCATAACGTTGTTAACGCTCTGGCTGCACTAGCGGTTGCTCGTCATTTTGGGGTTACGGAGCAGAATATGAAGGACGGTCTGAGCAAGCTCAAGTTGACGGGCATGCGGATTGAAGTGATTCGGACTTCCTCCGGACTTACGCTTTTAAACGATGCTTATAATGCCAGCCCTACTTCTATGAAGGCGGCTATAGATGTCCTGCAATCTATGAAATGCAGTGGCAATAAAATCGCTGTGCTCGGGGACATGCTGGAACTTGGGCCGGAGGAAGTAGAATTTCATCAAGAAATAGGCTACTACCTTGACCCTTCCTTAACTGATTTTGTATGTACTTACGGACCATTGTCCGTTCATATTGCCAAAGCAGCAGAAGAGAAATTCGGCAAAGAGCGCGTAAAAGCTTTTACAGATAAAGCGGAACTAACCGCTGTCCTTCTAGAGAAATGCAGCGCTAAGGATATTGTTCTATTTAAAGGATCAAGAGGGATGAAGCTTGAGGAAGTGCTTCAGAGCCTAAATAAAGATATTCAACAGACCTAAATCATTGGAGGGGGTGTACCCATGGATTATCAACTATTGTTATTGACTATTGCTGTTTCCTTTATCCTTGCGGTCATTGCCGCTCCGCTCTTCATTCCGCTTCTGCGCAGGATGAAATTCGGACAGCAGGTGCGAGATGACGGACCGCAAACCCATTTGAAGAAAGCGGGAACGCCGACTATGGGCGGTATCGTGATTATCGTAGCTTTTACCTTGTCTTATCTGAAATTTTCTGTGGTGAATACAGATTTTTATGTACTGCTTGTAGCTACGCTTGGTTTTGGATTGATCGGATTTTTGGATGACTATATCAAAATTGTGTTTAAGCGTTCCTTAGGGCTCACAGCACGTCAAAAGTTATTTGGACAGCTGCTGGTTGGTGCTTTGATGTGCGGTCTTCTGATCTATGCCGGACACAGTACAAGTATCAGCGTACCAGGTACGGATTTCAGCTTTGATTGGGGTGGCTGGTTCTATTATCCATTCATCATTATTATGATGATGGCAGTGACGAATGCTGTTAACTTTACAGATGGAGTCGATGGGCTGTTGTCTGGTGTCAGTGCCATTGCTTTGGCCGCATACGCGGTGGTGGCAATGCAGGCTACGTCTATTGCGGCAGGTGTATGTGCTGCGGCAATGATTGGGGCTGTACTTGGTTTTCTTGTGTTTAATGCCCACCCTGCTAAAGTATTTATGGGGGATACGGGTTCGTTTGGTATTGGTGGTGCGATAGGTGCAATTGCTATTGTCACGAAGAGTGAACTGCTGTTTCTCATCATTGGCGGTGTTTTTGTAATTGAAATGTTGTCCGTTGTGATTCAAGTCGTTTCATTTAAAACCCGTGGCAAACGTGTATTCAGAATGAGCCCGATTCACCATCATTTTGAGCTTGGTGGCTGGTCGGAGTGGCGTGTGGTAATTTCGTTCTGGGCGGTTAGCTTGGTGTTGGCTGCTGTGGGACTATTTATTAGCAAGGGGTTGTAGAGAATGAAACATCCAGATATGTATCGTGGCGAAGAAGTTGTGGTTCTTGGGCTGGCTAAAAGCGGTGTCCAGGTGGCTAAAGTGCTGCATGAACGCGGCGCTGTAGTTACGGTGAACGATAAAAAGGAAAGAGATCAAAGTCCCGAAGCTTCCGAATTGGAATCTTTGGGAATTTGTGTTATATGCGGTGGGCATCCGGAAGGACTTATTCATGAAGGTGTAAGTCTGGTAATCAAGAATCCAGGCATTCCCTATTCTGCGCCCCCTGTACAAAAGGCAATTGAGCTTGGAATTGAAGTGGTCACAGAGGTAGAGGTGGCTTATCGACTTTGTGCAGCGCCGATGATCGGAATCACGGGTTCCAATGGCAAGACGACAACGACGACCTGGGTTGGCCATATGCTGGAAGCTGCGGGAATGAACCCTATAGTTGCGGGCAACATTGGTACGCCTCTCTGTCAGGCTGCACAAGAGGCTACAAAGGATGATTGGATGGTAGTTGAGCTTAGCAGCTTTCAACTCAAAGGTACGGAGACCTTCCGGCCTAAGATAGGCTGTCTGCTGAATATTGCAGAGACCCATCTGGATTATCATGGAAGCATGAAAGATTATGTGGATTCTAAAACCAAGCTATTCGCTAATCAATTAGCTACAGATACAGCAGTGCTGAACTGGGATGATCCTGTCTGCCGGGAACTTGTACCCTATGTGAAGGCTTCGATTCTTCCATTCTCCTTGTTTGAGGAGCTGCCTCATGGAGTATTTGTTAGCCCGTCCTACATTACGGGGCAAGATGATGAGCTGAAGCGCCACATTATCTATCGCGAATCTGCGGACAAGGAAACGATAATCGCGGATGTGGATTCCATCGCCCTTCCGGGCCGCTTTAATGAGGGGAACGCGCTGGCTGCCTGTGGAATTGCTATTGCCGCTGGAGCTGACCCCTCTCTATTAAGCGAAGTGCTTTCTTCTTTTCGCGGTGTGGAGCACCGCCTGGAGTATGTAGCTGATAAGGCTGGAGCCGCTTATTATAACAATTCCAAAGCAACGAACTCCAAAGCGACAATTACGGCTTTGACATCGTTTCAGCGGCCGGTGGTATTGATCGCTGGCGGATTAGACCGTGGCTCCGATTATATGGAGCTGCTGCCTGTCCTGAGCGAACGCGTTAAAGCTTTGGTGGCGTTAGGACAAACCAAGGACAAGCTAATAAATGTAGCACAGCTGGCAGGATTAAAGCAGATTATCTCCGTCGATAATGGGGAGAGCGCCGCCGCCGTGCTGCAAGCAGCTGTGCGGGAAGCTTCCGCTCTGGCGGAAGAAGGAGATATCGTTCTCCTGTCTCCTGCATGTGCTAGTTGGGATATGTTTACATCCTATGAAGAGCGCGGGTGTATTTTTAAAGAGGCGGTGCATAACCTTTAAGTAGGGGGGTGGATAAGCCCCTACTACGGATGCAAGAGGTGTGCTCCTGATGAACAAAACTCGTCATGCTCCCGATATTTGGCTGCTGATTCCCATTCTTTCTTTGCTGGTGATCGGCATGGTGATGGTATACAGCGCCGGATCTGTTTTAGGCTTCCGCAATTATGGAGATTCGTTTTACTTTGTAAAGAGGCAGCTTTTGTTTGCAGGACTGGGACTTGTTGCAATGTTTGTTACAGCGAATACAGACTACAAAGTGTTAAAAAAGCTGGCTAAGCCGGCACTGATTGTCTGCTTTATCCTGCTCGTTATGGTGCTTATTCCCGGCATTGGTGTAGTTCGCGGGGGAGCGCGCAGCTGGCTCGGAATCAGCTCCTTCGGGATTCAGCCCTCCGAGTTCATGAAGATGGGGATGATTCTATTTCTGGCGAATTGGCTGGGAAAAGAAGAGTATGATATCACCTCCTTCACTCGTGGCTTACTTCCCCCGTTAGCGCTTATCGGATCAGCTTTTGCACTGATTATGCTCCAGCCGGATCTGGGTACGGGTACCGTTATGTTTGGCGCAGCCCTGATGATGGTCTTTACAGCTGGGGCAAGAATGAAACATCTACTCTCACTAGGAGTAGCTGGGGTGGCTGGGTTTGTTGCTTTGGTTGCCGCAGCACCTTACCGGTTGCAGCGGATTACCGCTTTTCTTGATCCTTGGTCCGATCCACTCGGTGCAGGCTACCAGATTATTCAGTCGCTATACGCGATTGGGCCTGGAGGGCTCGGGGGTCTCGGACTTGGAATGAGCCGGCAGAAGTACAGTTATGTACCTGAGCCGCAGACTGATTTTATTTTTTCTATATTGGCCGAGGAACTGGGGTTTATCGGTGGTTTGGCAGTGTTGATCCTGTTTCTTATTCTAATCTGGCGCGGAATGAAGGTGGCGATGAGTCTGCCTGACCGTTTTGGAAGCTATTTGGCCGTTGGCATCGTCTGTATGGTGGCTGTGCAAGTCATTATTAATATTGGTGTGGTCATTGGTCTAATGCCTGTAACAGGCATCACGCTTCCTCTGATTAGCTATGGAGGTTCTTCGCTTACACTGATGTTAACCTCCCTGGGCATTCTATTGAACTTATCCCGTTATGCGAGGTGAAAGACATGCGTATCGTATTAAGCGGCGGAGGCACAGGTGGTCATATCTATCCCGCAGTCGCTGTTGCTAGACAACTGGAATCAGAAGATAGTGAATCTACCTTCCTGTATATTGGTGGAACGCGTGGCTTAGAGAGCAAGCTCGTTCCCCAAGAGAATATCCCTTTCAAATCTATCGACATCACTGGCTTTCGGCGCAAGCTGTCCATGGACAACGTTAAGACGGTGATGCGTTTTTTAAAGGGCGTTAAGGCTTCCAAAGAAATGTTAAGAGAGTTTAAGCCTGATGTTGTAATTGGTACAGGCGGTTATGTATGTGGTCCAGTCGTTTACGCTGCATCCCGGCTGGGTATCCCAACCTTGATCCATGAGCAAAATGCTATCCCTGGTTTAACAAATCGTTTTCTAAGTCGTTACGCGAGTACAGTGGCCGTAAGCTTTGAAGGGACAGAATCTGCTTTTCCGGGGAGCAAGCACGTAATCTACACAGGTAATCCTCGGGCAACGACGGTTACTACGGCTAGTCCACAACGGGGGTTTGCCTCGCTGGGCATTCCGGATAACAGCACGGTTGTTTTGGTTGTTGGCGGCAGTCAAGGGGCTAAGGCTATTAATAAAGCCATGATTGAAATGGCCCCATTTGTGGGTAAGGGTAATGGTGTTCATTATGTTTACGTTACAGGTGAGCCTTATTTTGAGGATACCCGTGCTGAATTGCGTCAGAAGCTGGGTAGCACACCGAACTGGCTGCATGTCCTACCTTATGTTCACAATATGCCGGAGGTCTTGGCTTGTACCTCCTTAATCGTAAATCGGGCGGGGGCATCCTTTCTCGCTGAGATTACAGCGCTGGGTATTCCTTCTGTACTTATCCCTTCTCCTAATGTGACGAACAATCACCAAGAGGCGAATGCAAGACAGCTGGAACGCGAAGGGGCCGCCGTAGTGCTGCTTGAGAAGGATTTGAATGGTAAGGCGCTTTATGAAGCGGTGCAAGCAATCATTGGAACTGAAGCAGTACGCCAAAAAATGTCCGAGGCTTCCAAACGACTGGGCAAAAGGGATTCTGCTGCAATTGTCACTAACGAACTCCGAAGACTAGCCGGTAAACAGTCTTAAGCCATAAACCTTTGAGAGGTTTTTCCTTATTGGCAGCTCTCTGTCACACACTTGGAGGAACGAACATAGGATAATCCTATAATCGTGACAATCACCCAGAACACTTCCTAACCTGAAAGGTAGTGCAGGATAATCTTGTACATTTCATATGACCTTGTATCGGAAGTGTTTGTGGTGGGTGAGCGGTAATCTCGGAGGTGATACATTGGACAAATTGGTGATTGAGGGTGGAAGTCCCCTGTCAGGCACCATTCGTATCCATGGAGCAAAAAATGCGGCGCTGCCGATTCTAGCGGCAAGCCTGCTGGCCGAAGGAGTTCACTCACTGCATAATGTGCCGAAGCTGCTGGACATCGAGACTATGCTAGACATCTTGGATCGGCTGGGCTGCAGGTGCGTGCATCAAGAGGATACGGTGACGATAGATACGTCAGCCGTGGGGACATCTCATGTACCTGAGGATTTGATGCGGCAGATGAGATCTTCCATTTTTTTAATGGGACCGCTGTTATCCAGATTTGGTGAGGTAACGATCTATCAGCCTGGTGGCTGTGCGATCGGGGAGCGTAAAATCGATCTTCATTTGCAGGGTCTTAAAGCATTGGGGGCGGAGATCGAGGAAAGCAACGGACGAATATCCTGTCGGGGCTCAAAGCTTGTAGGGAGTGATATTCATCTCGACTATCCAAGTGTTGGAGCCACGGAGAATATTATGATGGCTGCCGCCAAGGCAGAGGGGACAACGACGATATCGGGAGCAGCAAGAGAGCCGGAAATACAGGATCTACAGCAATTTTTGAATAGTATGGGTGCTCAGATTATCGGTGCAGGCACGGATACCATTACGATCCAGGGTGTCAAAAACTTATATCCCTGTACGTACGAGGTAATCCCGGACCGGATAGTGGCTGGAACTGTAATGATTGCTGCGGCAGCTACACGTGGGAATGTGACCTTGACACATACGAACGCCGGGCATCTGACTTCGCTTATTCATGTGCTTAAGCGGGCTGGTGTTCAAATCACAGTATGCAATGATATAATTAATGTCAGCTGCATGGGGCGTCCGCGTGCGGTTGAGAGAATTGTAACCTCTCCTTATCCTTCTTTCCCGACGGATCTGCAATCTCAGGTCATGGTGCTGCTGTCGCTCGCCGATGGTTTTAGTGTGATCAAGGAGACGGTGTTTGAGGGAAGGTTCAAACATGTGGAAGAAATGGCCCGTATGGGTGCTGACATTTCTATTGATTTGAATCGTGCGTTTATTCGCGGCGTTCAGAGATTGTATGGTGCTACTGTGGAAGCTACTGATTTGCGGGCGGGTGCAGCTCTGGTCATTGCCGGGCTTGCTGCACAAGGGACTACGGTCGTTGAGCAAGCGCATCACATTGACCGTGGTTATGATGGAATAGAGAAGCTGTTTCAGAAGCTTGGCGCGCGTATAAGCCGTAAGGTGCCTGTAACGGATCCACTTGATTTGGCCAATTAAAGCTCCCTGTCTCCTTCCAGATCTCCCAGAGAAGGAGACAGGGCCTTATTACGGAGAATATGAGAATGACTACAACCCGATTACCTCTTCTTAAAGAGGACAAGCCTAAGAAAAAAATGAGCCGTAAGATTACGGCGATCCTGCTGCTGCTCTTCACTGCACTTCTTGCTGTGATTTTTTTCAGATCGTCTATTAGCCATATTACAGTGATAGATTTTCAAGGTAGCAAGTATTCTACTAGTGAAGAGTTACTCTCACAAAGTGGAATTAAAATAGGTGGACAATACTTTGCTGTATCAACAAAAGCTGTGGAAGAATCTCTGCTGAAGCTAAAGACGATTAAAGACGTCAGCGTGGAGAAGGATTTCCCAGGGGTGATCACAGTGAAGATTGAGGAATTCCCTGCGGTAGCCTATGAACTGGAACAGGGAGGCCTCTTAAAGGCGATTCTGTCCAGTGGAGCTGCAGTGCCTGTTAATGAGACTGGAATTGCTGTTGAGAAACCTATATTAACGAACTGGGACCCGGAAGATCCGAATAAGGCTAAGCTTTGTCAAGCATTAGCAAGCATTCCTAATGAATTGACAAGTGATATCTCCGAGATTGTTCCCTCGCCGACCTTATCTTTTCCAGACCGGATCAAGCTCTATACTAGATCCCGTTTTGAGGTGATTACAGCCATCTCTTTGCTAAAGAGCAAGGTGTCCTATTTGAATCAGATTATAGAGACTGAACAGCCTGGGCTCATTAAAATGCTAGAAGCCGATTCATATGTTCCTTTTCAGGTTGAAAGCGATGAAGAAGATGTTGCGCAAGAGTAGTGTGGAGGTAAATAGTCCCTACTAATAGAGTTAAAAAAATGCTACAATCGGAGTTACGGGCAATAAGCTATATCCCTCTTTTTTCTTCGATTTTTTTGAGATATAGTACTATATTTGGTTGAAATGACCAATTAGGCCGATATTTCTTGTGATAATTGCTATTTTTACAATAACATATGAGTAACTATTCACATTTGGGGATGTTGGAATATTATTCCGTTCAAAAAATTTGTAGAAAAAAGAGGGAAAGGATTAGGTATGTTGAATATGTACAGAGAAGTTTCCCGGGACCGGGATAAGGTAATGCAATTAATTATGATTATAACAGGAGGTGCCATAGGACTTGAGCAACAATGACATCATTGTTAGTTTGGACATCGGTACATCCAAAGTTCGGGCAATAATTGGGGAAGTTACCAATGGAACCTTTAATATTATTGGCGTTGGATCTGCCGATTCGGAAGGAATACGTAAAGGCGCGATTGTAGATATCGACCAAACTGTGCAATCGATCAAAAGTGCTATAGATCATGCAGAGCAGATGGTGGGTATTCAAATATCAGAGGTTTATGTAGGCATTTCCGGTAATCATATTGGCCTGCAATCCAGCCACGGTGTTGTGGCCGTTCAGAATGAGGATCGTGAAATCGGTGATGATGATATCGATCGCGTAATTAAAGCTGCGGAAGTCATTGCTATGCCTCCGGAGCGTGAAGTGATTGATGTTGTTCCCAAACAATTTATCGTCGATGGTCTTGAAGGAATTCAAGACCCGCGTGGAATGATTGGTGTTCGTCTGGAAGTTGAGGCAACAATCATTACGGGTGCTAAGACGCCAATACATAATCTACTACGCTGTGTTGAGAAATCAGGGCTGAAGGTAAAGGATCTTGTGCTGATGTCTCTTGGAGCTGGTGGATTGGCGCTGTCCAAGGACGAGAAATCGATGGGATCTGTTCTGGTTGATATCGGTGCGGGCTCAACAACAATAGCCATATACGAAGAGGGTTCTCTTAGTGCAACCTCCACGATTCCGATCGGAGGAGAATTCGTAACCAATGATATTGCCTACGGACTTCGGACACTTACTGATCAAGCGGAGAAGGTAAAGCTTAAATATGGTTGTGCTTGGATTGACGATGCAGCCTCAGACGTTGTCTTCAAGGTATTGCGCATTGGCAGTAACGTGGAGAAGGAATTTAACCAAGAGGATCTGGCGGCCATTATCGAGCCAAGGGTGCAAGAAATATTCCACCTGATTCGTCAAGAAGTTAAACGGCTTGGTTACAGTGAACTGCCTGGAGGTTATATACTAACAGGTGGGACTGTCTCGATGCCGGGTGTATTGAAGGCTGCTCAGACTGAGCTGGCTGCATCTGTACGCATCGCCGTGCCGGATTATATCGGTGTACGGGACCCTGGGTTTACCGGCGGTGTCGGTATTCTGCATAATGTTGTCCGTAGTTTCCGTGGAAGAAACAGTGGTGGAAGCAGCAACAAAAAGACGGTCAACCGGAGCAAGCAGAACGCCACTCCGAGTCAGGAAACTGTTCAGAAGCCCGGATTTGTGGAGCGTCTAAAAAATATGTTTAGCGAGTTTATATAAGTGTAAGTCCAGATATACTTGGACCGGCCATCCAAGCACATTGAGGGGGAGATGGAACAATATGTTAGAATTTGATTTTGAAATGGAGAGCTTGGCGCAAATAAAAGTCATCGGCGTGGGCGGCGGAGGTAGTAATGCTGTCAACCGGATGATTGAAAACGGCGTTCAGGGTGTAGAATTTATTACGGTTAATACAGACGCCCAAGCGTTGCATATGGCCAAATCGGAGCACAAGCTGCAGATTGGGGACAAGCTGACCCGCGGTTTGGGTGCAGGCGCCAACCCTGAAGTCGGTAAGAAAGCAGCGGAGGAATCCCGTGATCTGATTTCGAATACCCTTAAAGGTGCAGATATGGTATTTGTTACTGCAGGAATGGGGGGCGGTACAGGTACAGGTGCGGCACCAGTTATAGCTGAAATTGCTAGAGAGTGTGGAGCCCTGACTGTGGGTGTCGTGACTCGCCCGTTCACTTTTGAAGGAAGAAAACGTTATAACCAGGCAATGCTTGGAATCGAAGCTTTGAAAGAAAAAGTCGACACGCTAATCGTCATTCCAAATGACCGTTTGCTTGAAATTGTTGATAAGAAAACACCGATGTTGGAAGCTTTCCGTGAAGCAGATAATGTTCTCCGGCAGGCTGTTCAAGGTATCTCTGACCTAATTAAGGTTCCTGGTCTGATTAACCTTGACTTTGCGGATGTAAAGACGATCATGACAGAGCGTGGTTCTGCGCTTATGGGTATTGGTATTGCAAATGGTGAGAACCGTGCGTCTGAAGCAGCACGTAAAGCCATCATGAGCCCACTCTTGGAAACATCTATTGAAGGCGCCCGCGGTGTAATCATGAACATTACGGGAGGATCTAACCTCTCTCTATACGAAGTCAATGAAGCAGCTGAAATCGTTACATCTGCCTCTGATCCTGAAGTGAATATGATCTTTGGTGCGATAATCGATGAAGGCCTGAAGGATGATATCAAAGTAACAGTAATTGCTACTGGCTTTGAACATAAACCATCGCCTGAAGCACCAGGACGCCGTCCGGTCTCGACGAATAACGAGCCAGCGGCAGCACCGGATAAGAACGCTGCTAATCTGCGTCCGTTCGGAAATCAGAACACGTCAGATCAGTTAGATATTCCGACGTTCCTGCGTAACCGTAATCGTGGCAACAATGACTAATTAAATATTTTAATTAAGAGATATGAAGCACCGTATTTCCCAGCTAATAGAGCTAGGGCAATGCGGTGCTTTTTTTTATGTGAAATGCTGTTCAGTAGGAATAAAACCCTCCCGCGCTATAACTCGACAAAAAAACCTTCAGAATGCCCCCCAAGTTTAGACAGACTTTGAATGCGAGACTTTTTATACTAATCATATCGTCCAAAAAACAGAGCCTGATCCATTTTGGCTACAGGATAGATTCCGCCATAGTAAGCAGGTGAATGCACTGGTTGTTTATATTGACTTGATATTCGCCGCCAATCTAGTGATCGACGGAATTCTTTTGTGGCTGACAGGCTGGATGGTCAAGCTGAGGATGTCATGGTGGCGCTTAGTCCTCTCAGCTCTGGTTGGTGCGCTGTATGTGGTGATGATGTTTGTGCCGGAGTTGTCTTTCATGTATACCTTCCTCATTAAGTTTGGATTGTCGGTGGTTATGCTATGGATTGCCTTTGGTTTTGGGAGTCTGCAAAGCTACCTTCGCACTATGGGAGCTTTTTATATTATCAATTTCGCAGTTGCTGGTGGGATTGTAGGTATTCACTATTTGCTGCAGAGCTCCGGTGATATTTGGAATGGTATTATGTTCACTGCTTCAGGAGGGCATGCTTACCGCCTAAAGATTGGCTTTTGGTTTGTAATTGCAGTATTTCCCCTGGTGTTAATCTGCTTCAAGGCAGTGCACTCCTCACGAATCAGAAGGGAGCAGCTTGAAACCTATATCGGTGAGGTGGTAGTAGAAATTGATGGAGTGACTGTTTCCTGTCCCGGCCTGCTAGACACAGGTAACCGGCTTTGTGATCCTTTGACCCGCATACCGGTGATGGTTATGGAATCTTCGCTCTGGGAGGGACATCTGCCTGAAACATGGAAAGGTAGACTCACTCAGGACGGAGCGGACAAACTTTTACTAGAAACGGACGGGCAGTCGTTTGCTTGGCAGGACAGGATGCGACTGGTGCCTTACAGGGGAGTTAACCGGGGGGCATCATTTATGCTCGCACTGAAGCCTGATCAGGTGACGATAAAGCTTGGTGAAGATATCTTTTATTGTAAAAGAGTCTTGATTGGGCTGGATGGTGGGACATTGTCGGGGGATGGAGCCTATCGGGCTGTAATACATCCTGATTTGACTCAAAAAGAGAGCGCTACTGTTGCAGCACTGCCTTCCTAATCTTTAAAGCTAGCTGAACCAAACTTCTGATGGCTGAAAGCGGGATTTGAAAGCTTCACACGCGAACCGTGCACTTCTTGGAGGAGGAACAAATAATGGTCAAATGGAAAATTGCTCTGCAGCTGCAATATTACCGCATGCTGTTTCTACTAGGGCTGAAGAGTCAGGAAATCTATTATATTGGCGGGAGTGAGGCACTTCCTCCACCGCTGACACGGGAAGAAGAAGAATATCTGCTTCAGCGGCTGTCTAGCGGCGATGCAGCTGTTCGTGCGATGTTGATTGAGCGAAATCTTCGCTTGGTAGTATATATCGCTCGTAAATTTGAGAATACCGGCATCAATATCGAGGATCTGGTTTCGATTGGAGCTATTGGCTTAATTAAGGCAGTGAACACTTTTGATCCTGAGAAAAAAATAAAACTGGCTACTTATGCATCCCGCTGCATAGAGAATGAAATCTTGATGTATCTGCGGCGGAACAGCAAGACACGGAGTGAGGTTTCTTTTGATGAGCCGCTTAATATTGATTGGGATGGTAATGAATTATTACTTTCTGACGTATTAGGAACGGAAAATGATACCATTTATCGGAACATAGAAGAACAGGTTGATCGCAAGCTGCTGCAGAAAGCACTGGAAAAGCTGAGTGATCGGGAAAGACTCATTATGGAGCTGAGATTTGGCCTGCGCGGAGGCGAAGAAAAGACACAAAAAGATGTGGCTGATTTGCTTGGCATCTCCCAATCTTATATTTCGCGGCTGGAAAAAAGAATTATCAAGCGGCTGCGCAAGGAGTTTAACAAGATGGTGTAAGGTGAAATTAGCAAGGAATAAAATGGCGAGCCCGGGAGATAATGTACAGTAATGTTTCTCCTTGGGAGGTAAATCATCATGACCCGTAATAAAGTCGAGATTTGCGGTGTGGATACTGCTAAGCTGCCTGTTCTAACGAATGTGGAAATGCGGCAACTGTTCACTTCGCTGCAGCAGCAGGGCGAGCGATCCGCCAGAGAGAAATTGGTAAACGGTAATCTTAGACTTGTTCTAAGCGTTATCCAGAGGTTCAATAATAGGGGAGAATTTGTTGACGATTTGTTCCAGGTGGGTTGCATCGGTCTGATGAAAGCCATCGATAATTTCGATTTATCACAAAACGTTAAATTCTCCACATATGCGGTTCCGATGATTATCGGTGAGATTCGGCGTTACCTGCGTGATAACAACCCGATTCGGGTATCACGTTCTCTCAGAGATATCGCCTACAAAGCGCTCCAGGTACGTGATAGTCTGACTAATCAGAACTCGCGGGAACCGACGATATTCGAAATATCAGAAGCGCTGGGTGTGCCGAAGGAAGATGTTGTATTTGCTCTTGATGCCATTCAGGATCCAGTGTCCTTATTCGAGCCGATCTATCATGACGGCGGCGATCCTATTTATGTAATGGACCAGATTAGCGACGATAAGAATAAGGATGTGTCGTGGATCGAAGAAATTGCATTACGTGAAGCGATGCGTAAGTTAGGACAAAGGGAGAAACGAATTTTATCCATGCGGTTTTTCGAAGGGAAAACACAGATGGAGGTCGCAGATGAGATTGGCATTTCACAGGCACAGGTCTCACGTCTGGAGAAATCTGCGATTCAGCAAATGCAAAAACACGTGAAATCTTAGAGCAGTAGCCATGAGGAGATATTCCAGAATCCGGGTTAAGGATTTTGGACTGTCTCCTCTTTTTAATGCATGTTGACAAGCTTCCGGATCATATATTGGACTATAGGTCGGATTGTACAGGGGTGGTGAGATGAACGAGGATTATCAAGGGTCTGCCAAAAAAATGAAAATATCTGATTTTCAGACGAAGGATGTTATCAACATTGTAGATGGCAAGCGGCTGGGGCAGATAAGTGATCTGGAGCTTGATTTGCGCCGTGGTGTCATTGATGCCATCGTTATACCCGGATACACTCGGTTTATGGGATTGTTCGGAGGCGGGACAGATCTGATTATTCCTTGGCGGAATATAGTTAAGATCGGATCCGATGTCGTGCTCGTGAAGATTGAAGAGTCGCGGATGTCTCCGGGACAGGAAGAGCGGGAAACGATGTATCTGGAACGGGGAGATCGCAGCGAACGGCGCACTTATTAATTAGGTGCGTTTTTTGTTTTTTTATTTAAGAATTTAGGAGATCTGGCTTAACCGTCACTTTGTACGGGTATTTACATGTGGTACACTAAGGCGGAGGTGAGGAAATGGAACCGTTTGTGCAGGGGAAAGAAATGCTTATGCTGCTCCATCTGGAGCCTTGGCGAGTAGAGCATAACGAAATTACAGCGGGGTTTACTGGTAGACAGGGAGGGGCTAGCAAGGCGCCCTATGACAGCCTGAATTGTGCGTTTCACGTTGGGGATGCTCCTGAAGATGTCCTGAGCAATCGGAGAGCGCTTGCCGAAGCTCTTGATTTCAAGCCGGAAGCATGGACCTGTGGAGAACAAACTCATGGGGCAGAGATAGCTGTAGTAAGGGAAGTAGACCGTGGGCGGGGACAACAGGACAGAGCATCGGCATTTCAAGCTACGGATGGTCTGCTGACGGATGTGCCTGGGGTTTTGTTGACTTCTTTTTATGCGGATTGTGTGCCCCTTTATTTTTATGATCCCGTGCGTAGAGTCGTTGGTCTTGCTCATGCAGGCTGGAAAGGAACGGTGGCTCAGATTGCCGCAGCCATGGTGAGTAAGCTGCAAAAGGTATACGGCAGCCATCCACATGATATTATGGCAGCGATCGGTCCATCCATTGGCGACTGCTGTTATGAGGTGGATGATTATGTGATGGAGCATGTTCGGCAGCTGGAGGGCAGCTTGAATGAGGGGATAGAAACTTTCGATGCTGTGGAGCTTTACAGAGCCTCAGAGACTGATCAGAGTAAATACTTGCTAAACTTGAAAGAAATGAATCGACGCATTATGATAAAAGCAGGAATATTGCCGACTCATATCGAATGTACAACATGGTGTACAAGCTGTAATCGTGATTTGTTTTTTTCTTATCGCAAAGAAAACGGTATTACAGGCAGAATGACGAGCTGGATCGGAATAAAGGAGAGTTGAAAGTTGTCTTTAACACTGCAGGAGAGAATTGCTGAGGTAGAGGAACGTGTAGCACGTGCCTGCGCGGCAAGCGGCCGGGATCGTAATGACGTCAAGGTAATTGCAGTGACGAAATATGTTTCTCTGGAAATGGTATCCTCCGTATTGGAGGCAGGCCTAGAGCATGTTGCTGAGAGTCGCTGGCAGGATGCTGAGCACAAATGGAAGGTTTTAGGGGACAAAGGGACATGGCATTTTATCGGGCATTTGCAAACCAATAAGGTTAAAGACGTTATTGGCAAATTTCAATATATACACTCTTTGGACCGGATGTCTCTGGCGCAAGAATTACACAAAAAGGCGCTTGCCGCTGATCAGGAAGTGAATGTGTTTCTTCAAGTGAATATCTCTGGCGAAGATACGAAGTTTGGTCTGTCACCTGAGGCAGTACCTGGATTTTTACGTGAAATCGCTAGTTTGGACCGCGTTAAGGTAATTGGACTTATGACGATGGCACCTTTAGAAGGTGATCCAGAGCTTACCCGTCCTGTATTTCGCGGACTTCGTGAGCTGCGCGATGAGCTTAATCAACTTGCTTTGACACCTGAGCCGATTACGGAGCTGTCCATGGGAATGTCGAATGATTTTGAAGTGGCGATACAGGAAGGAGCCACCTGGGTACGCCTGGGTACGGTGTTAGTAGGCCATTAGGAGGGATCGTGATGAGCGTTATGAACCGATTTATGAGTTTTTTGGGCTTGCAGGAGGAAGAGGAAGTTGTGGAGCGGGAGCAAATCCACGAAGAGGATGAGTATGAGCCGGCCCCTGTAGAAACCCGCAAAAATCAGAGGGGCAACGTTGTCAGTATCCATTCGCAAAAAAATGTCAAGGTTGTATTATATGAACCACGTTCATATGATGAGGCACAGGAGATTGCTGATCATCTCCGTTCGCATCGGACGGTAGTAATTAACCTGCAACGTGTTCGCAATGATCAAGCAATGAGAATTATTGATTTTCTCAGCGGAACTGTTTATGCCCTTGGGGGAGGAATCTCTAAAATTGGGGGCAATATATTTATGTGCACTCCAGATACTGTTGAAATTCAAGGCTCCATTACAGAAATCCTAGGTGACGATCAAGACTATAACAGAATGAGGTGAATGGGCTTTGCTTCAAATTGATTACATTATCGATATTTTGTTTAACATTTATTTTTACATGATTATTTTTTATGTGCTAATGTCCTGGTTACCCAACGTTCGTGATAACTTCATTGGAGAACTGCTAAGCAAACTCGTAGAGCCGTATTTAACACCGTTCAGACGGTTTATTCCACCGCTCTTCGGTACACTTGATATCTCTCCAATCATTGCATTACTTGTCTTGGAATTCGCGGCAGGCGGACTTAAATCTATCCTGCATTTGATTTTTTAGGCAACTGTGATGAAGAACGAAGTTTATGGGCATTTTCATCCCGATGAACGTCAATTTGTGGACAAGGCCTTCGAATGGGTTACCAACGCTGGAGAATATCATGAGACTAAATTAACTGAATTTCTCGATCCCCGCCAAGGTTTTATTCTGCAAACTTTAGTTAACCGCCATCCTGATGTGATTGTTAAATGGGAGGGTGGACATGCTGAGGCAGAGCGGAAGCGAGCGCTTGTCGCTCCTGATTATCGTGACCTGGATCAGGAAGACATGGAGCTGAAGGTGCTTGCAATAACCTCAGGGGAGCAGAAGTTTCTGGCTCTGGAGCACGGGGACTACATGGGTTCTATTTTGGGGCTGGGTGTTAAACGAGGAAAAATCGGTGATATTCATGTTCTGGACGATGGTTGTCATGTTGTAGTCGCTGCTGATATTGCAGATTATTTAGCTATGAATTTAACTGGAGTGCACCGGATACAGGTAAGTACGGAAGTATTACCCCTTTCCGCCTTGCGTAATAGTGAGGTTAAGCTGGAATTGATGGATTTGACTGTAGCATCCCTGCGATTGGATGGCATTGCCGCAGATGTAACACGGCTTAGCCGAAGCAAAATTCTTGCTCCCATCAAGGCTGGACGCGTTCGGGTAAACTGGAAAGTGGAGGAAGACCCATCCTGCAGTCTTAAGGATGGTGACATGGTATCTATTCAAGGCTTTGGTCGCTTCAAGGTTCTAGAGGTCGGCAGTTTGACGAAAAAGGGCCGATACCGTGTTCAGATTGGTAAATTTGTATGAATCCCTTGCAGGAATACGGTCTTACTTGTCGAAATTGATTATTTCGAGGGAATCAAACATTTTTTAAGCTGGACGCCGATACTTTAAAGAAGAGGCGGACCATGAATGGCAGGCGGAACACAGGAACACCTTCTGCCTTTACTTGAAGTACAGTCTTTCTTCTTTGTCTGCCGCTTAGTTGCGATTTAGAGATAAAGAAGGTCCGAAATTTCTAGGAGGTGCACAGCATGCCATTAACACCGCTCGATATACATAACAAGGAGTTTTCTCGGAGACTTCGCGGTTATGATGAGGACGAGGTCAACGAATTTCTGGATCAAGTGATCAAGGATTACGAAAGCGTCATCCGTGAGAACAAGGAACTGCAGAATCAGCTTTTGTCTATTCAAGAGCGTCTGGATCATTTTGTGAATATTGAAGAAAGTTTATCGAAGACGATCTTAGTCGCTCAGGAAGCGGCGGATGATGTGAAGAACAACTCCAAGAAGGAATCCCAGCTCATTATCAAGGAAGCGGAGAAAAACGCCGATCGGATTATTAACGAAGCGTTATCCAAATCCCGTAAGGTTGCTATTGAGACTGAAGAATTGCGTAAGCAAGCTTCGATCTATCGCACTCGTTTCCGGACATTAGTGGAAGCTCAGCTGGAGCTGTTATCACAGGATGACTGGAATGCCTTAGAGAGCCGTGAGGCGAGCGAGAACGTAGCTTTCAAGGATGATGTCCTTCATCGCATCTAAAGGTTTCAGACGATAATTGGCTAAATAGAGGGAGCTATTCCCTCTATTTTTATTTTCCGATAAAATAGACCATAATAAAGTGAACTCCATGCGCAAGTACGCTCATAATAGCTAGATTGGACGAATGGTTGTTGACATTTAGATTCAAAAAGTCTATAAATAGAACATATCTGTATAATGTTTATATGTATTCGATGACGGGACAAGTACGACAAGGTAACGTTCTCCAGAGAGTCGGCGATTGCTGCGAGCCGATTGTTCGAACCCTGCCGGAAGATCTTCCCCTAGAAGTTAAGCTGAAGCGTTGATCGTGCGTAAGCCTAACCGTCTGCCGGACGTTACACCGGACCTGTGCACAGATTTACGCGCAGGACTGAGATTGTGCTGAATACACTCCCCTTAAGGATGTGCTCATGCGCAGAATTAGGGTGGTATCGCGAGCGTCGTCTCGCCCCTTTGGGGGTGGGATGACGCTTATTTTGTTGTTCCGGGGCGGCCATCCCCCTAAATCCCCCTTTCTAAGGGGGACCCCAAGGGCTGCTGCCCTCTGGACACCCGCAAAGTAAAGCCTCGTGCAAACTAGGTACGGTGGTGGAAACAAACGGACCCATGTGGCTGAAGGAGCGGCCCTTCTTAGGCTCCCCTGGCGGGTTCGCCTGCGGGGCCTTTACGGCAAGGGCGGTGCGACCAGCTGCGCAAGGTCGCGCATGGCACCCCGAGCGATTGCTGCCCTAACGGGATCGCGGCTCGGGAGCCAGGGCAAGAGCGGTGCGACCAGCTGCGCAAGGTCGCGGAATGGCACCCCGAGCGATTGCTGCCCTGCGGGATCACGGCTCGGGAGCCAGGGCAAGAGCGGTGCGACCAGCTGCGCAAGGTCGCGGAATGGCACCCCGAGCGATTGCTGCCCTAACGGGATCGCGGCTCGGGAGCCAGGGCAAGAGCGGTGCGACCAGCTGCGCAAGGTCGCGCATGGCACCCCGAGCGATTGCTGCCCTAACGGGATCGCGGCTCGGGAGCCAGGGCAAGAGCGGTGCGACCAGCTGCGCAAGGTCGCGGAATGGCACCCCGAGCGATTGCTGCCCTGCGGGATCACGGCTCGGGAGCCAGGGCAAGAGCGGTGCGACCAGCTGCGCAAGGTCGCGGAATGGCACCCCGAGCGATTGCTGCCCTAACGGGATCGCGGCTCGGGAGCCAGGGCAAGAGCGGTGCGACCAGCTGCGCAAGGTCGCGCATGGCACCCCGAGCGATTGCTGCCCTGCGGGATCGCGGCTCGGGAGCCCGGAAAGAAGCGGCAGCTGCTGCGCAGGATTGCCCGAAGATCGAAAAGAGCTTTATAGACTAATCCATGAAAGGATTGACCATCACATGCAAAAAGTAGATGTCAGAGAAAAGGCGCGGGCAAGAGATGTCCGCATATTGAAGAAATGGAACGAAGAGAATACGTTCCGCAAGTCCATGGAGAACCGTGAGGGACGTCCAAACTATGTATTCTATGAAGGTCCGCCAACAGCAAACGGTGCGCCGCATATCGGACACGTGCTGGGACGGGTAATCAAGGATTTCATCGGTCGTTACCAGACAATGAAAGGTTACCGCGTAGTACGTAAAGCCGGCTGGGATACACACGGTCTGCCAGTAGAACTAGGCGTACAAAAGAAGCTTGGCATCTCCGGTAAACAAGAGATTGAGGAATATGGCGTAGAAAAATTCATCCAGGAATGTAAAGACAGCGTCTTCGGTTATGAGAAGCAATGGCGTGAATTTACAGAAGCAATCGGATACTGGACGGATTTAGATAATCCTTACGTAACCTTGGATAATACCTATATCGAAAGTGTATGGAACATCTTGGCTACAGTGCATGAGAACGGGTTGCTTTACCGCGGACACCGTGTTAGCCCGTATTGCCCGAGCTGCCAGACTACACTAAGCTCACATGAAGTTGCTCAAGGCTACAAAACCGTTAAGGATCTCAGTGCAACCGCGAAGTTCAAGCTGGATGACAGCGGAGACTACGTATTGGCTTGGACGACAACACCTTGGACCTTGCCAGCCCATATGGCGCTAGCTATGAACCCGGACATGGATTATGTACGTGTGCAACAAGAAGATGGTGTGTACATCGTTGCCAAAAACTTAGTTGAAGAAGTTATGAAAGGTGAGCACACAGTCCTTTCTACACATAAAGGTTCCGAGTTTATCGGTAAAACTTATGCACCTCCATTCGGATATATTAAGGCAGAGAAAAGCAATGTTATCGTAGGCGCTTCTTTCGTTACAGATTCCAGTGGTACAGGGATCGTACACATGGCACCAGCGCATGGTGAAGATGACTACAAGACTTGCCGTGAGAATGGCATCAGCTTCGTAAATGTGGTTGATAATTCCGGTAAGTATACGGATGTAGTCTCTGATTTTGCGGGACGTTTTGTTAAGGATTGCGATCTGGATATCATTAAGGTTTTGTCTGAAAAAGGATTGCTTTACGGTAAAGAGAAATACGAGCACAGCTATCCGTTCTGCTGGCGTTGTGATACACCACTTTTGTATTACGCAACAGACAGCTGGTTCATCAACACTACAGCGATCAAAGATCAGCTGATTGCTAACAACAACAGTGTGGCTTGGTACCCTGAGCATGTACGTGAAGGTCGTTTCGGGAAGTTCTTGGATGAGCTGGTTGACTGGAATATCAGCCGTAACCGTTATTGGGGTACACCCCTCAACGTCTGGGTATGTCAAGAAACGGGCAAAGAGTTTGCACCACACAGCATTGAAGAGCTAAGAGCGATGGCGATTGGTGATGTTCCTGAAGATATCGAGCTGCATAAACCTTTCGTGGATAAGATCAAGCTGCGCAGTCCGTTTAGCGAAGGTGCAGAGATGGTTCGTACATCGGAAGTGATCGACGTATGGTTCGACAGTGGCTCAATGCCTTTTGCACAAAGCCATTATCCATTTGAGAACGAGGATAAGCTGAATGATCAGTACCCGGCAGATATGATCTGTGAAGGGATCGACCAGACCCGCGGATGGTTCTACAGCTTGCTTGCAGTATCCACCTTGTTTAAGGGTAAAGCTCCATATAAAGCAGTTATTGCTCACGGTCATATCCTCGATGAGAATGGTCAAAAAATGTCCAAATCCAAAGGCAATGTTATTGATCCTTGGGAAATCATGAACGATTACGGCACGGATGCATTCCGTTGGGCTATTTTGTCCGACAGTGCGCCGTGGAACAATAAACGTTTCTCGCGTGGTCTTGTAGGTGAGACGAAATCTAAAGTAGTGGATACGCTGGTAAATACACATGCCTTCTTGACGCTGTATGCGGGCATCGATGGTTACGATCCAGCCGATCATCCTTTTAAGGTATCAAAACATAAGCTGGACCGCTGGATTCTGTCCCGTCTAAACAGCTTGATTCTTTTGGTGGATAAAGGACTTGCGGTAAATGACTTCGTGAATACGTCTAGAGCGATTGAGAACTTTGTGGATGAGCTGAGTAACTGGTATATCCGTCGTTCCCGTGACCGCTTCTGGGGTAGTGGTCTAGGTGAAGATAAACTGGATGCTTACCGTACGTTGACTCATGTGCTTCTGACAACAGCGACTTTGATGGCTCCATTTACACCGATGTTGTCCGAAGATATCTTCACGAACCTTGGCGGCGGAGAAAGTGTGCATTTGGCAGATTACCCGGTTGCTGACGAGAACTTGATCGATAAAGAGCTGGAAGAAGATATGGAAAGTGCAAGACAAATCGTCGAGCTGGCGCGTAACGTACGTAACGAAACAGGCATTAAGAATCGTCAACCACTGTCCGAGCTGATCGTTTCGATGAACCGTGACTTCCATTTGGCTGAGTATGAAGAGATCATCAAAGACGAGATCAACATCAAGAACATCGTGCTGGAGAACAGTGACAGCGGATTTGTTGATTTCACACTCAAGCTGAATCTTAAGGTAGCCGGTAAAAAATACGGTAAAAATGTAGGCTTCCTGCAAGGCTTCCTGAAAGGCCTCGACAGTGATTCTACCCGCAAAGCGGTACAGGAGGGTAAAATTGCAATTGCGACTCCTGAAGGTGAAGAGCTTGTAATCACTTCTGAAGAACTGCTTGTTGAAAAACAAGCCAAAGCAGGTTTCGCCGCAGCTTCCGGATATGGAGTTACGGTTGCGCTCAATACCGAAATCACGCCTGAGCTTGAACAAGAAGGCTGGGTTCGTGAGATCATTCGTGCGGTTCAAGATTACCGTAAACGTCTGGATCTGCCGATCGAGAAACGGATCGCACTCACCTTGAAGTTAGACGATGAGCTGAAAGCAGCTGTTACAGCATTTGACAATGTATTGCAAGACAATGTACTTGTGACTACGGTTGATTTTGATGGAGAACATGCTTTTGAGACGGTAGAAGTCGGTGATAAATCCATCGGTATCCATATCGAAGCATAATTCTGCATTACCTGTCCCAAAACAGCATATACTAGCGGCATAAGTGTAAACGGAGATCTTCCGTTTATGCGGGAAATATAGTCTTTATATTTCGGCGCAAAACTAACGAGTCCCGAGCTTAAGGAGATGAATTCTCTTTGGCCGGGCTCGTTTACTTTGTAGCGAAGGAAAGACATATGAGAGGAGCCGTAGCTGTGGAGGGAAACAAGAGGAGAATCTCCATTAAGACATCCGGCAATAAGAATAATCCAGACAAGGAAAAGGAGAATAAGGCTTTTCCTGAAGTTAATCCTGAGTATCTAACAGCAGATCCGCGTAATCCCGAGGATATTCCGCTGGAAGAAAAAATGAATACAATGTACCGATTGACCTTTGAGTGGGCTCATATTTTGGAAAAATCCCGAATTTATCAATATACGGATCTGCTATATTCACCTTGGCGGTTGATTTGGAGAAATATTTTATTTGGAGCAGCTCGGGGAGTTGGGATCGCACTGGGTTTTACTTTTTTTGCGGCAACGATTATTTACATCCTTCAGGGACTAGGCGCGCTCAATCTACCGATCATTGGGGATTATATTGCGGATATTGTGCGGATCGTACAGCGTCAGCTAGAATTCAAATAGCCATCGAAACGTTAAGATTAAAAACAGCGAACCATTCCTTAAAACTGGAACAGTACGCCGTTTAAATGATTTTGTGTATGGGACATCTGTGTTTAGTCTTCCTCGAGAGGATCAAGACTATGGGTTGCCTCGTCACTGTCCAAATAACGCTGGTAGCTCCGTCCCGGCACTACAATCAGATTGTTGCCCGTGATATCAGTGGCGATAAAGTTCTCCCAAGGCTCCACGCAGCCTTCCAGCTCATCGGCTTCAATCTCCATATCATTATAAGAATCAATATTGTTGCCCTCCGCCATGGCGGGAGAATTCGAGGTACCCCAGCTTTCAACAATCTGCCAGGCATCCTCGCCGTCAAAACCGTTTTGATCGTCGCGCTCATCCAGACTGGTGCGTCCAAAAGGTGGAGATAACAGCTCCTCTTCCACTGGACGAGTGAAAGGTGCGTTTTGCCGCGGGTTGTGTTCTTTACAATAAAGTGTGGAAGGGATGGCAGATAAACGTTCAAAAGGGATCGGCTCACCACTAGCCTTGCATATCCCATAGGTGCCATTATCCATAGCGGATAAAGCAGCTTCAATATCGTCCAGCTCATGCTCGTCCCGCTCTAACAGTGAAATGTCCATGGAGCGATTATACAAATCGGTGGCTGCATCTCCTGGATGGTTGTCATTCTCGGAAAGCTCTCCGGAACCATCCCGCATGGATTCATCTAAGCCGTAATGTTCATTATTCTGAAGCCTGCGCTGAATCGTATCCCGATCTTTTTCCAATCGTGCACGTAGCTCTGAGAGCTGCTGTACTGTCAGGTGCGTCATAATGAGAAAGCTCCTTTCTGTACCTTTTATAAGAATCATTCCGACTTGCCGGATAACACCGGATGGTTCTTCTGTTAGGTTGACCGGAGAGCAGGGATTTTAGCGCTGGAAAATAGTCCCCAAGATTGAACTTAGCGGATGTCCCGCAATAGACGATTCTTTAAGGGCTGTGCTACAATATACAAGTCTTTAAACAGTATTCGTACCGCATTTAGCGGGAAAAATAAGAACGGAGTGACAACTTCTGTGGTGTACTATTTGATTGCTCTTATTGTATTTTTGGTGGATCAAGGGACAAAGTATCTCATTGCTACACGTCTGGAGATCGGAGAACAGATTTCTGTTATCGGAGATTTTTTCCTGATTACCTCTCATCGCAATCGCGGGGCTGCTTTTGGGATTCTCGAAGGTCAGCAATGGTTCTTCTTTCTAGTTACGGTTGTAGTGGTTAGTGGTATCGTTTGGTATTTGAACAAGACTAGACACTCGCGGAAGCTGTTATCTGTTGCCCTAGGGCTTGTACTGGGTGGAGCTATCGGGAACTTCCTGGACCGGATAATCAATGGTGAGGTTGTTGATTTCCTTCTGTTCAATTTTGGGAGCTATAGCTTCCCGATTTTTAACGTGGCGGATTCTTGTATCGTCATTGGGGTTGGACTGATTCTTCTGGATTCTTTTCGTGACCTTAAGAACGGCGAAGAAATTACGGAAATAAAAGAAGTAAAAGAAGCAAAGGAAGTAAGAGAAGGGAATGAATGATTTGAATAAAGACGTCAATCACCAAGCGGCATCTACGAGCGAAGAAGAGAGGGACGTCACGGAATGGACCGTTTCGGCAGAGAACGCGCGGGAGCGAATCGATAAATATATTACGGAATCATGGGAAGAAGAAATTTCCCGTTCTCAGGTGCAGCTGTGGATCAGCGGCGGTAACGTTACGGTTAATGGCAAGCCAGTGAAAGCCAATTATAAGCTATCGGAAGGCGACGTGGTTAGAGTCGTTGTCCCTGAAGCAGAAGTAACGGATTTGATCGCGGAGAACATTCCTCTTGAGGTTGTATATGAAGACAGCGATGTCATTGTGATTAATAAACCCCGGGGCATGGTTGTGCATCCAGCTGCGGGACATCCGTCAGGCACCTTGGTAAATGCGCTGATGTATCACTGTAAGGATCTGTCCGGCATTAACGGTGAGATTCGTCCAGGTATTGTCCATCGGATCGATAAGGATACCTCTGGTCTTATCATGGTGGCTAAGAATGATGCCAGTCATGCCTCACTTGCCGCACAGCTTAAAGAGCATAGTGTTACGCGCCGATATATAGCAGTCGTACACGGCAATTTGTCGCATGATAAGGGCACTGTTGACGCACCGATTGGCAGAGATCCACATGATCGTAAGCTATACACAGTAACCGAAAAGAACAGCAAGAAATCCGTGACTCATTTTACAGTAATGGAACGTTTCGGAGATTGTACACTACTGGAGCTGCAGCTGGAGACTGGCCGCACGCATCAGATCAGGGTACATATGAAGTTCATTGGTCATCCACTTGTAGGTGATCCGATATATGGACGCAGCAAGGGCACTACGATGAATGGACAAGCGTTGCATGCGGCGGTACTTGGATTTGTTCATCCTACCACAGGTGAATATAAAGAATTCAGCAGACCTATTCCAGAGGATATGGAAGAAGTCCTATTCACCCTACGCAGCAGATAAGTACAAATGAAGTGATAATTAGTCTATGGTATTGAACACTACTTTACGGCATATTTAAAAACATAAGGATAAAGAAAGGGTAATGCCTTATTCTTTATCCTTATTTTTATAATGAAACGGATATCCGGAAACATACGCCATCCAAGGGACGGCGAAGCCGTTTCTTTTAAAAGTAGAATAGATATTCAGGAGATGAGATGACAGTATGAGTATTGAACAATACCAAGATAGCTTCATTCAGACTAATTTTGCAGACCGCATCGGCGGTGCCAATTATGGCAAAGACACTTCGATTTATAAATTCGAGAAAATCAAACGTGCTAAAGCATCCGCAAAACAGGATTTTCCAAACATTGAACTAATTGATATGGGCGTAGGCGAGCCGGATGAGATGGCTGATGCGGGTATCGTAGCTAAGCTTGCTGAAGAAGCAGCGAAGGAAGAAAACCGCGGATATGCGGACAACGGAATTGCCGAATTCAAGACTGCTGCTGCTGAATATTTGCGGGAAGTTTTCCGGGTGGAAGGTATTGATCCAGATACGGAGGTAGTTCACTCCATCGGATCGAAGCCTGCGCTGGCTATGTTGCCATCTTGTTTCATCAATCCAGGTGATATCACGATTATGACCGTGCCGGGTTATCCAGTCTTGGGTACACATACTAAATATTTGGGTGGACAAGTATTTACGGTGGAGCTGAAGAAGGAGAACAAATTCCTTCCAGATCTGAATGAAATTCCGGAAGACATTGCTCGTAAAGCTAAGCTTCTTTATCTAAACTATCCAAACAATCCAACGGGTGCTAGTGCCACTCCTGAGTTTTTTGCTGAGGTCGTTGCATGGGCGAAAAAATACGATGTAGTGGTTATTCATGATGCTCCTTATGCTGCCTTGACCTATGACGGTTTGAAGCCACTTAGCTTCCTCTCCGTTCCAGGTGCGAAGGATGTGGGTGTAGAGCTGCATTCTCTTTCTAAGTCTTACAATATGACGGGCTGGAGAATTGGTTTTGTGGCTGGCAATCCGCTAGTGGTTAAAGCTTTCAGCGATGTGAAGGATAATAACGATTCCGGCCAATTTATCGCGATTCAAAAAGCAGCGGCTTATGGTCTTGCTCATCCGGAGATTACTGAAGCGATTGCGGATAAATACTCCCGTCGTCACAATCTGCTGGTTGATGCACTGAACAGCCTCGGCTTTAAAGCTGAGAAGCCAAAAGGCTCCTTCTTCCTGTATGTCGCTGCACCTAAGGGAATCAAAGACGGTCGTCGTTTTGAATCCGGTGAAGATTTCTCCCAATTCCTCATTCGTGAGAAGCTGATCTCCACTGTGCCTTGGGATGATGCAGGTCCGTTTGTTCGTTTCTCCGTTACCTTTATTGCTAAAGGTGAAGAGGAAGAGAGACGTGTCATCTCTGAAATTCAAAGACGTCTTAGCGATGTGGAATTTGAGTTTTAAGCATTTTTATTGAAATTAATGAGGCTGTCTCAAAAGTAGTGATTTCTACTTGGGCCAGCTTTTTTTTATGGAATAGGAAATGTTGTAGATATTACTGTGCCCTATGACTATACGCCACGTGTTGTGCATTGTAATGCATTGTAGTGCATTGTAGTGTTCTGTTTTATTCGGGTGTGGGGGTTGACTGCTATGTTTGATTTTCGTACAGCTTGCAGTAGATGATCTGTGGTAGCTGTGACGGTGGAATTTGTGCAGTAGACTTGTGTGACGGACTTGTGTGGTGAGCGTTATGCGTGCTGTGTTTGTGCGAAGTAAAGAGTGAGTTTTAAAACTAATTAGGGAAAAACTCCTTGAAATTAGCCTATATTCGCTCTAAATGAACGAAATCAGGGAAAAGTTCCCTAATAATCAGCGGGTTTTCTATATTATTTACTGAACTGGTCAATAATTAGGGAAGATTTCCCTAATTACAAGTCTGATGAAGAGAATTCACTAAATTTCAGGGAGAAATTCCCTAATTACTATATAAGTACCTCACCAATTGCATCATTGTCAGCATTACTAGGTGCGTCTCTTGAACCATTTGGACATTAAGTAGTGTTAAGAACATAAACGAGGTTGTCCCAAAAGCCATGAAACGGCTATTTGGGACCAGCCTCGTTTTTATGCAGATATATTGAGTACCGCTTTCCCCTTGTTGTTAATAGAAGTAAGGAAGAGAAGTGCAAAAGTTTAGGCAGAGAAAGTTGACATGAAGGGGTTGTTCTGTCATAATTCTTGTTAAATGAATAGCGCCTTTAATTCAGTCCTGTGAGGCTGGCAAGGTAACGTGAATCGAGGTTCGCGACTCTTAGAAAGGTATCCGTGTGTAAATACGGAACTGTCTTTTTATGCGCGCGGCCGTCATCTTCCTCATCTGCGGATTTCACTCCTTGCCTGTTATAGGCAAGGAGTTTTTTTGATTTCCGGGAACTTGAATAGGCGAACAAGCTGGAGGGTGACAAGATTATGGTTACTGAGAAAAATGTCATTATGGATGAAACGGCGATCCGCCGGGCCTTATCACGTATTGCTCATGAGATTTTGGAGAAGAACAAAGGTATCGAGAATTGTCTGCTGGTCGGTATTCGGACACGAGGTGTGTATCTGGCACAGCGTATCGCTGAGCGCATCAAGGAGATTGAAGGCGTCGAGATTCCATACGGTGAGCTGGATATCACACATTACCGGGATGACCGTGAAGTGGAAGGCAGTGAAGCGGTAGTGAAGAGTAACGTCGTTATTACTTCAGGAAGTGCTGGCATCCATGATCAAAAAGTTATTTTGTTCGATGATGTACTTTACACCGGACGCACCATCCGCGCGGCGATGGACGCTTTGATGGATTGCGGACGCCCACGAATGATTCAACTGGCAGTACTGGCTGACCGCGGACACCGCGAGCTGCCGATCCGGCCGGACTACATCGGTAAGAATGTACCTACCTCAAAGCACGAGCAGATTGAAGTGGCGCTGAAGGAATACGACGGCAAAGATGAGGTCTACATTATTTCAAACCGGGAGGAACGATAACATCATGACACTTACCAAGGTAAAGGAACGTAGTCTGCTGGGAATCAAAGAGCTTGACCGGTCGGAAATTATCCAACTGCTTGACAGAACAGCATTTTGGGACAATCAAAGTGAAAAGCTAACCCCCATCTTGAACTCCCATTTTATTTCTAACATGTTTTTTGAGAACAGTACACGCACACGCTTCTCTTTCGAGATGGCAGAGAAGCGACTAGGTGCGCAAGTACTTAATTTTACGGCTGCAGCTTCTAGTGTAGAAAAAGGGGAGTCGATCTACGATACAGTGCGCACACTGGAATCGATGGGGATCGATGCCGGAGTTGTGCGTTTGAAGCCTGCAGGTGTGCTGCAGCAGTTAGCTGAGAAGGTGTCCATACCGCTTATCAATGCGGGCGACGGCAACAATGAACATCCTACGCAGGCGCTGCTTGATTTATACACCATGACCAAAACCTTTGGGGAACTAAAGGGCCTGACAGTCTCCATCATTGGGGACATTATGCATAGCCGCGTAGCGCGCTCTAATCTCTGGGGGCTTACGAAAATGGGAGCCAAGGTGCAGTTCTGTGCACCGGATAATATGAAGGCTCCTGAGCTTATGGAGTATGCGCCTTACGTAACTATGGAAGAAGCTCTTAAAGCGGATGTAGTAATGATGCTTCGAGTACAGCTTGAGCGCCATACTTCCGGCATTAAGCTGTCTGCTGAAGATTACCGTAGCCACTATGGTCTAACAGAAGAGCGGGCAGCTAAGCTGGCCAAAGACACAATCATTATGCATCCAGCTCCGGTTAACCGGAATCTAGAAATTGATGATGCAGTAGTTGAGTGCAGTCAATCGCGGATTTTCCCGCAAATGTCTAATGGCGTACCGGTCCGGATGGCGGTTCTCGAAAGAGCTTTACTATAAGCTTACAGAATGCTAACGTATAGAGACTAATAAATATACACAAAGATGAATTTTTATTATATAATAACGAGAGGGCCCGCAGCTGTGATCTGAGGGTAAAGGTAGAATCATGACAGTGATTATTAGAAACGCCAGCGTATTGAATAAGGAAGGCTTGCTTGAGCGCAAACACATCGAACTTCAGGATGGTGTGATCTCGGCTATAATCGACGGAAAAGAAGCTATCGGAGAAGCTACGGAGATCATTGATGCTGAAGGTAAGCTGCTCATTCCGGGACTCATTGATATGCATGTGCACTTGCGTGAACCGGGATTTGAACACAAGGAAACAGTGGAAACCGGAAGTCGCTCAGCTGCTAAAGGCGGATTTACAACCATTGCATGTATGCCAAATACTCGTCCGGTGACAGATAGCCCGGAGATCGTGCAATTTGTGAAAGACAAGGCGCGTGAAGCAGGACTAGTTAAAGTGCTTCCTTATGCAGCCATTACGAAAAATGAGCTCGGACGTGAGTTGACGGATTTTGCGGCGCTCAAAGAAGCTGGAGCTATTGGTTATACAGACGACGGTGTGGGCGTACAAAGTGCTCAAATGATGAAAGATGCAATGAACATCGCAGCATCGCTCGATATGCCAGTCATTGCCCACTGCGAAGATAATTCGTTGGTCGAAGGCTGCTGTGTAGCTGAAGGTGAGTTCTCTAAGAAGCATGGCCTCAAAGGAATTCCGAATGAGTCAGAAGCGATCCATGTTGGACGCGATATTTTGCTGGCAGAAGCGACAGGCGTTCATTACCATGTATGCCATGTCAGTACTGAACAGTCGGTTCGGCTGATTCGCCAAGCAAAAGAAATCGGCATTAAAGTAACTGCTGAGGTATGTCCGCATCACTTGCTTCTTGCTGAAGACGATATTCCAGGCCTGGATGCCAATTGGAAAATGAACCCGCCGCTGCGCTCCCGCCGCGATGTTGAGGCGTGTATCGAAGGGTTGCTTGATGGCACACTAGATATGATTGTTACAGATCATGCGCCACATAGTGAGGAAGAGAAAGCAAAAGGAATGCAGCTGGCACCTTTTGGTATCGTTGGATTCGAGACAGCTTTCCCACTCTTATACACAGCGTTTGTAGAAACCGGAAAATGGGATTTATCCTTACTAGTACAAAGAATGACTGCCGATCCTGCACGGGTATTCAGATTGAACACCGGGGTTATGGAGATCGGAGCTCCTGCAGATTTGACACTGATCGATCTGGAGCAGGAAAAAGAAGTAGACCCAAGTTCCTTCGCAAGCAAAGGACGTAACACTCCTTTTGGCGGCTGGAAGCTTAAGGGTTGGCCGGTAAAAACTTGGGTGGACGGCAAAGCCGTATGGACTGAGAAAAACTAGCGGACTGGTGAGGCGAAATTGCTGATCTTTGCGGATCAGCAATTTGAGCGCGTACACTCCGGAAGGCATGCAAGGCATACGTATTAGACTACAGAACATGAAGGAGTGGAAGGGAATGCAGGCGAGATTGCTGCTTCAAGACGGAACTTTATTTACAGGTACCGCATTTGGCGCTGAAGGTGAAAAGACAGGCGAGGTTGTTTTTAACACAGGAATTACAGGATATCAAGAGGTACTGTCTGACCCTTCATATTGCGGGCAAATCGTTACCATGACGTACCCATTGATCGGGAACTACGGGATTACGCGGGATGATTTCGAATCTGTTCGTCCTTTCGTACACGGTTTTGTAGTGCGTCGTCATGAAGAAGTTCCAAGTAACTGGCGCGCAGAATACAGTGTGGACGACCTGCTGAAAGAATATGATATTCCTGGAATCAGCGAGATTGATACCCGGATGTTGACGCGGATTATTCGCCACTACGGAACAATGAAGGCGATTCTGACTACCTCTAATAAACGTGTAGAGGAATTGATGGAAATGATGGGCGACACTTCAATTGAAGAACTGCGCAATCAGGTAGCCCGCACATCTACTCCAAGCATGTACAATAGCCCGGGAACTAAAGAACGCATCGTGCTGGTTGATTACGGCGCGAAGGCTGGTATCTTACGCGAGTTGAACAATCGCGGTTGTGATGTTGTAGTTGTACCTCATGACGTAACCGCTGATGAGATTCGTCGCCTCAATCCAGATGGTATTCAACTCTCCAACGGCCCTGGGGACCCGAAAGATGTTCCACACGCAGTGAAGACGATTTCGGAATTGCTTGGTGAATATCCAATCTTCGGTATCTGCTTAGGTCACCAGCTGTTTGCACTGGCTTGTGGCGCAGATACAGAGAAGCTGAAATTCGGACACCGTGGCGGTAACCATCCGGTTAAAGAATTGGAGAGCGGACGTTGCTTCATTACTTCTCAGAACCATGGCTACACAGTGAATGAAGATTCTGTGAAGAGCACGGAGCTAGAAGTTACTCACATTAATAATAATGATAAGACCGTTGAGGGACTTAAACATACCCGTTACCCTGCATTTTCAGTACAGTATCATCCAGAAGCAGCACCGGGACCTCATGACAGCAGCTATTTATTCGATCGTTTCTTACAGATGATCGCTGATCATAAAGCTAACACACCTGTGAGCTCGCGCCAGGCGCAGCTTGCGGCAAACGCCAGAATCACGGCGCCAAAACCTACAGTAAAACAGCTTGAAGCCGTGAAAGGAGCTCTATAACATGCCTAAGAATGAAAAGCTTAAAAAAATATTAGTAATCGGTTCTGGACCGATTGTTATCGGGCAAGCCGCAGAATTTGACTATGCCGGAACGCAGGCCTGTCAGGCCCTGAAAGAAGAAGGCGTCGAAGTTGTGCTGATCAATAGTAACCCAGCGACTATCATGACTGACACCAATATGGCTGATAAAGTTTATATCGAGCCGATTACCCTTGAATTCGTAACTGGCATCATCCGCCAGGAGCGCCCGGATGGCTTGTTGCCAACTTTGGGAGGACAGACAGGTCTTAATATGGCTGTAGAATTGGCTCGTGCAGGAGTATTAGAACAAGAGAATGTTAAGCTTCTAGGTACCCAGCTTGAGTCCATCGAAAAAGCAGAGGATCGCGATTTGTTCCGCGATTTGATGCGCGAACTGGAACAGCCTGTACCAGAGAGCACTATTATTACCACAGTAGATGAAGCGATGAAATTCGCTGAGGAAATTGGTTTCCCACTGATTGTACGCCCAGCCTATACGCTTGGCGGCACCGGCGGCGGGATCTGCGACAACGAAGAAGAGCTGCTTGAGACTGTCAAAGCAGGTATTCGTTATAGTCCAATCGGACAATGTTTAGTGGAGAAAAGTATTGCCGGCATGAAGGAAGTTGAATACGAGGTTATGCGTGATGCGAACGACAACTGTATCGTTGTCTGCAACATGGAGAACTTTGACCCGGTAGGTGTGCATACGGGGGATAGTATCGTTGTGGCACCTAGCCAAACGTTATCCGATCGTGAATATCAGATGCTGCGCAGCGCCTCACTCAAAATCATTCGTGCACTGAATATCGAGGGTGGCTGCAACGTGCAGTTCGCACTGGATCCGCAAAGCTATCAATATTATGTAATCGAAGTAAATCCACGTGTCAGCCGCTCTTCGGCTTTGGCTTCGAAAGCAACCGGTTATCCGATTGCCAAAATGGCTGCCAAAATCGCACTTGGTTACACACTTGATGAAATCGTCAATCCAGTTACTGGACAGACCTATGCTTGCTTCGAGCCTACACTTGACTATATCGTAAGCAAAATCCCACGCTGGCCGTTCGATAAGTTCATTCATGCGAACCGTAAGCTGGGCACACAAATGAAAGCCACTGGAGAAGTTATGGCCATCGGTCGTACCTTCGAAGAGTCCATTCATAAAGCAATTCGTTCCCTGGAAATCGGTGTACACCGTTTCCGCCTGCCGGGCGCTGAAGATTTGGAAGAAAGCGTCCTGCGTGAACGTCTCGCAAAACCTGATGATGAGCGGTTGTTCTTGATCGCGGAAGCTTTCCGTCGCGGATTTGGCTTGCAAGAGATCCAAGACATCACTAACGTAGACTGGTGGTTCCTGTCCAAGATCGAGGGACTGATCAACTTTGAAGAGGTCATCCGTGGGGATGAAAGCTTATCAGAAGAAACCTTGTACCAAGCTAAACGCAGAGGTTTTACAGACCGTGCGATTGCTGAGATTCGGGCAGAAGGACAAGCGAACGTTAAATTCATCAAAGAAGCTGATGTACGCGCGCTTCGTTTAGAGCGAGGATTAACGCCTGTATTCAAAATGGTAGATACCTGTGCGGCTGAGTTCGAAGCTTCTACACCTTACTACTACTCTACTTATGAGACTGAAAATGAAGTCATTCATTCCGATAAACAAAAGGTTATCGTGCTTGGATCGGGTCCAATCCGGATCGGTCAAGGGATTGAGTTCGATTACTCCACTGTGCATGCAGTATGGGCGATTCAGAAGGCAGGTTATGAAGCGGTTATTATCAATAATAACCCTGAGACTGTATCTACCGACTTTAATACTTCGGACCGGTTGTATTTTGAGCCCTTGTTCTTTGAAGATGTAATGAACGTAATTGCGCAAGAGAATCCGATTGGGGTTATCGTACAATTCGGAGGCCAAACTGCCATTAACCTTGCTGCACCATTAAGTGCCGCTGGCGTTAAAATTCTCGGAACTAGCCTAGACAGTATTGACGAAGCTGAAGATCGGAAGAAATTCGAAGCTTTGCTGGCTCGTCTGGATATTGCCCAACCAAAAGGGAAGACGGTTATCAACGTAGATCAAGCAGTAGAAACTGCACAATCGCTTGGATATCCAGTCCTGGTACGTCCTTCCTATGTACTTGGTGGACGCGCAATGGAAATTGTATATAATGATGCGGAATTGCTTAGCTACATGGTAGAAGCGGTTAAGGTGAATCCGGAGCATCCGGTATTGATTGACCGTTACATGTTAGGTAAAGAGGTTGAGGTAGACGCAATTTGTGACGGTGAGACGGTAGTTATTCCAGGGATCATGGAGCATGTTGAGCGTGCAGGCGTTCACTCCGGTGACTCCATCGCTGTATATCCTCCGCAATATCTGGATGAAGGTCTGAAAGCAAAAATTGCTGAGATCACAATCAAGATTGCTAAGGAACTGAAAACGATTGGTCTGGTCAACATCCAGTTCGTTATCTATCAGAATGAAGTGTACGTAATTGAAGTAAATCCACGTTCCTCGCGTACGGTTCCATTCTTGAGTAAAGTAACTGGAATTCCAATGGCGCATCTGGCAACCAAAATCATTCTCGGCGGCAAGCTGAAAGATGACGGTTATGCAGAAGGTCTATGGCCGGAAAGTGATTATGTATCGGTTAAAGTGCCGGTGTTCTCTTTTGCCAAGCTGCGTAGAGTAGAACCAACGCTCGGACCTGAAATGAAATCGACGGGTGAAGTTATGGGCCGCGATAAATTGTATGCAAAAGCTTTGTATAAAGGTCTAATCGGAGCAGGAATGAAAATTCCAGCAACCGGCGCTATCATCGTTACAGTGGCAGATAAAGATAAAGCAGAGGCTGTAGAGCTTATGAAAGGCTTCCACTCGCTGGGTTACAAGATCATTGCTACCGGAGGCACCGCTCAAGCGCTTGAAGAAGCAGGTCTCAACGTAATGAACGTGAACAAGCTGGATGAAGGTGCGCCGAACATTCTCGACTTGATTCGTGGTGGGCAAGCCAACTTCGTCTTTAATACACTGACTAAAGGGAAAACACCAGAGCGTGATGGATTCCGTATCCGTCGTGAAGCGGTTGAGAATGGCGTCGTATGTATGACATCACTCGATACAGTAACGGCACTGCTCAGAATGCTGCAGACGATCAACTTCTCGTCACAGTCCATGCCTGCTTTTGTCGGTCAATTAAACTAATCTCATAAAGATGTATAGGGCGGTTTGCGTTTACGCAGACCGTTCCGCTATGCCTAGGGGCTAATAAATGAAGAGTGTGGATTTAAGTCTGCACTGGATAGGAGAACGGTTATGAGACAGGGAGATGCAAAGTGGAATGAAATGGCGAATCGCTTGATGATCGCCTTAGATTACCCTGATGTTGCTGGGGCAAGAACCTTGATTGACAAGCTGGAAGGGATTCCTTGTTATATGAAAGTGGGAATGCAGCTTTTTTATGCAGCGGGACCGGAATTCATTAATGAACTGAAATCTCGGGGGTATTCTGTATTTGCAGATGTCAAAATGCATGATATTCCTAACACGGTAAAAGGCGGGGCAGAAAGCCTTACGCACCTCGGTGTGGATATGTTTAACGTACATGCCGCAGGAGGCTCAGCGATGATGGCTGCAGCACGGGAAGGCGCTGCTTCAGTAGTTAATGCGAATGCTGCGCTTAAAATGCCTTTGATTATCGCAGTTACACAGCTGACCAGCACGAGCCAAGAAGTGATGAATAACGAAATTGGAATCGCAGGAGACGTAGCAGATACTGTAGTCAGATACGCTAAGCTGGCAGCCGCTGCAGGTCTGGATGGAGTGGTGGCTTCACCGCAAGAGTCTTCAGCAATCGCAGAGGCTTGTGGGCCCGCATTTTGTACAGTTACACCTGGTATCCGGCCAGCAGGTGCATCCCTAGGTGACCAGTCCCGGGTGATGACGCCGGGCAAAGCCATTCAGCAAGGTAGCCACTTCCTGGTGGTGGGCCGTCCTGTTACAACTGCAGCTGATCCACGTCAAGCAGCACTAAATATTATTGAGGAGATGACCTTAGCATGAGTACATTAAATAGAAGTGAACAAGTAGCAAGTTATCTGCTTACGATAGGAGCGGTGGCACTGCGTCCGCAGGAGCCTTTTACCTGGACCTCTGGTATTAAATCCCCGATCTATTGCGATAACCGTCTGACTATGGCTTACCCAGAGGTACGTAACTATATTGCTGATGCCTTCGCTGAGCTTATTAAAAGCCAGTATCCAGATGCAGAGGTGATCGCAGGTACAGCAACCGCAGGCATTCCTCACGCAGCTTGGGTAGCTGATAAACTTAATCTGCCAATGGCTTATATCCGCGATAAAGCTAAGGGTCACGGCAAGCAGAATCAGATCGAAGGACTGATTAAGCCGGGACAAAAGGTAGTGGTTATCGAAGACCTGATCTCCACTGGCGGAAGCTCCATCAAAGCAGCTCAAGCTGTGCAAGAAGCAGGCGCAGAAGCGTTGGCTGTATTGGCAATCTTCAGCTACGAGCTGGACCGTGCGGTCGATGCTTTTGCTGCAGCTGAAATGCCATTGCAAAGCTTGTCCAACTACAGCACATTGATTGATGTGGCTCTTACACAAGGCAAGATCGCAGGTACAGATGTGGAACTGCTGAAATCTTGGAGAAAAGATCCTTCCGCATTTGGCGTTTAAACTAAATATTTGAGTATAGATTGGACGGGCCTCTCACATTTTGGTGGGAGGCTTTTCTTTTTAACTACACTGAGAGTAATAAAAAGGAAAAGCTGCACTGACACTCTGGAATACTATACTCTGCCCCGGTGATTCCATTGCGCTGTCGTCTCAAACGCCGAATAGTTGCAGTTTGTGCACTTAAACTAACCTTCCTTAAAGGATCTGGCGATATAGTTGCACTTTGTGCAATTATATCAACCAGATATCCGCCGAAAGCACCTAATAACGTTTTTTAACTGCACATAGTGCAATTAAAAGGAGAAGCACAATGCACTCCGCTGTAATAGTTGCACAAAGTGCAATTATTCTGTCGCAGAAAGGCATTTCAGTATCCTCAGGAAACTCCCGGAACGTTTTTTATAGAAATAATATGAAGAAATCGTAGCATAACTTTAAACAGCCTGTAACTTCCCCTCCTGAATAAAGCTATATACTGTTACTAGAATTATGGGTAATTATTCATAAGGTGGATGGATTGAGTATTTTATGGGAGGGTTCAAGAATGAATCATATAAATAATAATAGAAGGCTATGGCGGCGCTGGTTAAGCTTTGGAATATGTGCAGCACTCCTATTGCCTTTAATCTCTGAAAGCAGGCACACAGCCTGGGCGGAGGCTTCTAAGCCATTTACAGAACAGCGCGTGTTACGTATTGGCAGCCTCTGGTCTGGAGAGGACGATTCTTCTTTTCGTCAGCAGTTTACAGATATGTATGAATTGCAGCATCCTGAAATCAAACTTGAGATTATTCCAGCCATCAATATGAATGAGCTTCGTTTTGACAGCACCTATCCAGAGGTTAACCCAGATAATCTGGAGAATATCCGAACAATTATGGGCGGTGCACAGCCGGTTGATGTAATCGTCGGTGATAGTACATTGGTGAAGAGTTTGGTGGAACATAATCTGGTGCAATCGCTGGAGCCGCTTATCGCACGAGATCAATATGATTTAAGCAATATGGCGCCTACGATGCTAAGTGGAGTTCGTGAGCTGGGTGGAGGAAGTCTTTACGCGTTAGCGCCGACTTTTATGTCGAGTGCGTTATATTTTAACAAAGGTATTTTTGATGCTGCTGGGGTAGGTTATCCGACAGACGGAATGACTTGGGATGAAGTGTTCGCGCTGGCCGAAAAGGTGACCAAGAAATCGACAAATAAAGATAAGCGTATATATGGCTTTTCGATGAACCGTTATATGAGCGATCCTTACTGGGATATGCAGACCTATGTCTCACCGCTTGAGCTTGCTATGTATGACAACAAGGGACATAAGATGGAGGTAAACCAAACACAGTGGAGTCAAGCTTGGACGACCTACAGCCAATTGGTGAAAAAGCAAATTACACCTGGGTTAAACGGTATGGATTTTATAGAAACAGAACGGACCACCTATAGTCCTGTCCAAGGGGATCTATTCCTTACCGGAAAAGCTGCAATGGTAATTGGAGAATACGATTATCTTAATGAGCTTGCAGGTGTGAGTCGTAATGCAGCAAAAATTAAAAATTACATTCCCGTCGATTGGGGTTTAGTTACCGTACCTACTTTTAAGGAGAAACCAGGAGTGGCTGTAGGTACCTGGGTAGGTAATATGATGGCTATCAACTCTATGGCTGCTAATAAGGAAGATGCGTGGGATTTGATCAAGTTCGTTAACAGTAACGAGGTAGCCAAAATCAAAGCCCATACCCGCGGGGAACTAACTTCCCGTAAGGATTACATTACCACGCAGGTACTTTCAGCAAAGCTGGAGTCCTTCTATACGCTCAAACCATTACCAGCCAATGATCCTTTGATGAACGTCCTACAGACACAGAAGCCTGGAATTAGCCGTATTAACGATGTTGGGCGTCAACTGTTCACAGAAGTTTATCAGGGCAAGAGAACGGTCGAGAGTGCCCTAAAAGCTTGGGAGAAGCAAGGGAATACCATGCTGGGTACGCTCGAAAAAGACCCCACATATTATTTTGACTCCATAGGGGATTGAGTTTTGGAATATGTAGCAGCCACCGGATTTCCGGTGGCTTATTTTGTGGAAGTTGGGCATGATAAGCTTCAGAGCAGCGTAAGATTAATTTGCGAAAAGGAGAAGAGGGCATCATGAATTGGATATACTTCGCGAAACTGTTCAGAACGAGATTTCAAGCAGGCTGTTTGGCAAAAAGACTTGAGCAAGATGGCTGGATTTATGGCTATCATGACCCAAGTTTTGTGGAGATTTATCGATCCCGCAAAGGAAGATATGGGGTTAGATTTTTGCCTTGAGAACTTTTACAAATTCATCCTTGACGTAGACCCATTTTGTACTGTATATTATTTATTGTCGCTGTTTGAATATTATTTCTGACGCGGGGTGGAGCAGCCCGGTAGCTCGTCGGGCTCATAACCCGAAGGTCGCAGGTTCAAATCCTGCCCCCGCAACCAATTTTATTACAACAGCAATTGTACATTCGGATATTTTTAGATCCGGGCCCTTAGCTCAGTTGGTTAGAGCGGTCGGCTCATAACCGATTGGTCGGGGGTTCGAGTCCCTCAGGGCCCACTTAGAGAAAACCCTTACTTTGTAAGGGTTTTTTGCTATCTATAGGCTCCCTTGTAAGTAGAAGTGGAAGAGTTGGAAAAGCTGCAAAATTGGAAATGGTCACATTTTGGTCACGGCGCTGTTTGATCCTTTGGTTTTATCACGGATCATCTGGAAAACGGTAAAAAGTATGTATTCTGTGGAACTGCCCTACTCTTGTAGAGGAAGGGGAGTCATTACATACAAACCATTAAGAAGCAGTACCATACGCCGTAGATTTTTGATTGGACTGAAAGCATGTCTGACACACTGGAATTTGATGATTTCTTTAAACAGGTTAATGCTGAATTTTGATAACAAGCAATAAAGGATGCCGCATATTCGCTCGGCATCCTTTATTGAAGATGGATATACTAACTTAACATCCTTTTAATTAAACATCAGAAGTTGATTAATAGCTTATTGATTATCACCGAACCAGATGTTCTCTGTACCGGTCCGCGTGTCTGTCCATACGTTCACTAGCCGGCCTGTTTGGGGGACGATGGCATTACCGATGTAGTCCCCAATTAGGGGGATACCGGTGACGTCAAAGGAAGTTGTTGTTATCCGGGTGTTTGTATACGTCATACCGCCATCTCTAGATGTTGCTAGATAAACATCAAGGTTGAGGGGATTGACTCGATTAGTGTAATAGGTAACGAATATTGCACCATCCGCAGGGGAAACGGTGATGGCTGGGAAAAAGTTTTGGGAGCCCACCGGACTACCTGTAATGGATATTGGTGACCCCCAATCCACGCCAAAATTAGTGGAGGTAGCAAGAAAAATATCAGAATAACCTTCTCGAAAATCTTGCCATACAGCATAGACATTCCCTCGCGTCGTCGGTGCATTAGAAATATCTGCTGCGAGGGAAGGGTATGTCAGACATCTAAATGTATATCCTGGCAATGGATCTGGTGGGACTACAACGCTCGCGACCATGGTTTCAGGAGTAAAAGTGACCCCACCGTCTGAGGATGTGCGAATTTTAAGATCAGTATTACCGGGAGGCTGATTGATCCATCCCACGATAACAATCCCATTTAATGTAATTGCTATACCGGGGAATTCTTCGAATTCTTCGACCGAAGACAGCAGGGAGGGACTGGAATAGGTATTACCGTTATCTAGGGAACGATTGAAAAATATCGTATTTCCCGGTATGAATTGTGTGTTGTAATCATGCGTATAACCTGTATATACATTTCCAAAAAAGGGACTTGATCCAGCTTTGTCGGTGACAACGACCACCTGGTCATCATTCACAAACTGTCCAAACCCTTGATTCACGATGATTGGCGGTCCGAATGAAGAGGCATTGTCGGCAGAGGTATAGGAAACGATCGATCCGCTGAGACCGTCTGAATCGAAGGCGTGAGCCAATACGACGAACGTATTCGGAAAAATATAATCAATATGTGGTGCTTCGATGCCTGTAAATCCCGCAGGTAACGGTAATAACGTTGTTGTCCAAGTGCTACCTGCGTCAATAGATTTGTATAACCCAATATTGGGAGGGCCTGATCGAAGATCTACAGCTACGGTGACCATAACGGACGGGTTAAGCCAGTTTACCGCGATGGTGGGCTCGAATTGAGTGCTTGCGCTCGGCGAAATTTGAATATTAACCATGCGAAGCTCCTTTCGTCATAGATTTTTCGGTACTTACGGGTTCAGCTGAGCTATGAAAGTTAGTTCGGATTGCAGCACTCTTTGATGGGGGATGACATTTCCTGACGAATCCGTTCCAAATACCGTAATAATCGTGTCTGCCGGTGCGTTTCCAGTAACGAGAAATTGGACTTCATAAGCTGAATTGCCTGCGATATTAAAACTGAGAAACTGGCTGGTGTTCGCATTAACATTTAATGAGTTGGAGTAGACTAAACCTTTACTAACCAAGGTATTCCATACGTAAACGTGATAGACTACGTTAGATGAAAAACTAAGGTTGTCATTATCGATATTAATGAGCACGTTGGATGCTGGGATAGTCCCTGTGTTCGTAATAATGCCTGTTGTTGTTGCCATGAGCTTCACCTCTTTATTAGTTTGCTATATATATATGAATTGAGATTCATTGTGTTTGGACAAGGGACTCAGAAAAATCGCGGAAATGAATACTGGAGGTTTTATTAGGTGGGGAAATACATATAAAATTTTAGCATGATCTGAAGGTAACTAGATTTTATATTGAACAGCAATTGACGATTTTTACGACTTCTCTGCCCAAGGCGCATACAGGTAACTATTCGCTATCAGCAGGTGAGATTTGAAGAATTTAAATAGAAGGTCTGACATTCATTTTAAATAAATGTTATAATTATTAAATCAGTGTGTAGAGATATTGGTCTTTTTTATTGGGCCAAAAATATATGTCTCATGATACGTCTGCCATCTGAAATATTATTTAGGAGATGACAAACATGCATGGAGACACAAGACTGCCCAGAAACGGAAAAGAAGGTATACTATTTTTACTCATTATTTCAATCATTTCAGTTAACACTATTGCCCCTATTATTGTGGGGTTGGAACGCGGCTTCAGTAAGGAAGTGTATATAGATACACTAAAGGTTATTCCGTTTATGTGGATGATCGTAGTTTTATCCGTAAGATTAGTTGCAGGACCGATTGTTGGGAAAGTGATGCCAAAATTCATGGGACAAACCGATGGATTTAATGCAAGGATTCTGTTGAATACTTTATTGAATGTCACGGTGTTATCTATTTTACTATCAATTATTGGCACATGGGTTGGGACGAGACAAATAAGCCTGGATCCACTTAAAAACTTCCTTCACATCTGGCCGAGAAACTTTGGAATAGCATTTTGGATTGAACTTTTGGTTGCGCAGCCGATAGCAAGATTTGTGATGAAAACATTACACGCAAGACAGGATCGAAAAACGGAAAGTGTAAATGCGTAACTTGCTAGAATTTTGTAGACGAATTAGAAAAAAAGGAGCGTCCATGGTGGGCGTTCCATTTTTTTGTAGCAATCGGAAGTACCGAGAGAGACCCTGCTTTCCTTTGAAATTTGATTCGATAACAATTAAGTGAACGAGGCTTCCCTATCGGACACAGCTGACCCTTAAAGCGGTTTTTTCCCTCATTTGCAATTCTAACGGACTCCATAGTCGCTATTGGTATAAAAATACCGCATTTGCGCCTCTTTCTAAGGAATAGTGTCTCTGGAGTCCGAAACCATGCTCTAAAGGCTGAAAATCAGCCAATAGCGTCATATGGGTCCGATAGCTCGAGTTGGAAGAGGTTAGTTCGCTAGTTTGTTAGTTTGTTAGTTCGTTTGTTAGTTCGTTTGTTAGTTCGTTAGCTCGTTAGTGCCGTGCTCTTCACAGATTTAGTTGCAGAATTCACAGCGAGAATCGTCCTTTAAAGTAATAATAGTAGTCTCACCTCTACAACAAGCATATCTAGTATGCGGGCTCATAAACCATACAGTAAAGTACAAAACGGCACTGCTCCAAACCATGAAATGGTTTTGAAGCAGCGCCGTTTTTGTTAGCAGCCAGCTAAATTGTTCAATGGAGAGCACGGCGACCGAAACGAGGTTCTCAATTGCTTCCGATCGCAGTCCCAACCGCAGTCCCTGGGTTTCCACCAACATCCCTAAAGTTTCATGCTGTCCCACAGCTGCTGGAATGCCCCGGATTCGACCTCGAAGAATACCGGTGCTTGACCGTAGCGTACAAGTCCTTGACCGAACAGCGTCAGCTCTACTCGGGCGTTGTCTTCCAGCTGCAAATAGATGATCTTGTGGTCTTCGCTGTCGTAGATGCCTTGCTCGATCAGCGGCTCTGCTGCCAGTGGTTTGGCAGCTTGGAGGGCTGTCAGGAAGCCATCAAGCGCCTCGTCATTGGCGATTGGCGCCTGCTGCTGGAGGCCGTTGTTCCAGCTGTTGAAGCTTTCCCATTGAGCTGAAGTAACTCGGCTTTCAAGATTCAGCTTGCCGAACAGGTCGGCGCCGCTGTTTATGGTGATGCCGTTCGTGTGCTCGTACAGTTCGGCGAATACCTCGCCGTTGATCTCCGAATAGGACATAATCAGGAAGCTGGAGTCATAGTCCTTCACGGAATAGAGATCCGTTTCACCGATGTTCGAGGCTAACTCAATATATTCGTCGTTACCGCTCCATTCATTGATGCCGCCTGTAGTGCGTCCCAACTTGTCACCGCGCAGAGCAGCAGCATCGGCAGCGTCAATGCGAGTCGCTGACTGTGTATAAATATTATTTTTATACACGACCAAGGCGATCATATCTGCCTTCACGCCAGATTCCTTATCTGGCAGTTTCAGCTTGGGAATGACAATGCTGCCCGATGTAGCTGTGCCCGAATTGCCAGCATTGCTTGCACCCGGAGTTACCTGGGCAACCTGCCCCGGGGAGCTCTGACTGTTCAACTGCTGCCATATACTAGGCCCAGCCAGGCCGATTCCTGCGGCGAGCACGACACTTGCCGCGATATAAACGGTTTTGCGTGGACGCTTACGCTCCTGCCGCTGCTCTATTTTGTCGAAAAGTTCTTTTTTCATCTCTTCACCTGGTTTCATCGAATCCACCGCTTTCTTATATGATGTTCGAAACTGATCTTCCTTCACTGTGGTTCCGCTCCTTCCAGCTCCAGTTTTAACAGTTGCCGTCCCCGCTGAAGTCTCATCTTCACGGCAGACTGACTAATCTGCAGAATCTTGCTGATCTCCTGGATGGGATAGTCCTCGTAATAATAAAGATGGATTACGGTTTTATACTTCATGGGCATCGCCATAACTAACTGCAGCAGAGCCCAATCCTCGGGGCTGTCTGCCGCAATTGGCTCAGCGCTCTCCAGCTTAACCTCGCGCTTGCGCCAGCCTCTGCCCAGTAGTGTTTTACAATGGTTGGTGATTACCCGGATCAGCCATGCCTTCTGATGTTCGGCATCTTTGAACTCCGGCGCTTTTTCTATTAGCTTGATGAAGGTATCCTGAGTGGCTTCTTCGGCATCTTGCCGGTTGCCTAGATGGACCAAAGCGATCCGGAACAGCATATCTGCGTAGATTTCGTAACTCTTCATCACATGATTTCCCGGCCGGGTCATGGATCGCTGCATGATACTGTGCCCCCCTTTACCTATAACACCATTTAGGACGGCATTAGGTCACATTTTGTTCCTGAGAAAATTTCTTTGTGTTTGGAGAGTAGAGAATGCCTATTCATAAATTATCTCCAGAGGGTTAGGGACTCAGCAGTCGCTATTTGCATATAAATAGGCTTTTGAGCAGGTTCGCGGACCCCAGTGACGCTATTCCTTAAAAAGGGGCTCTTATATGGTGTTTTTCATGCAAATAAAGGCTATAAGGTCCGCTACACTTTGAAATGGAGGGTTATACCGCGCATAAGATCAACTGTGTCCGATAGCTGCTAAGTACCACGTCAATATTGTCTACGCAAACGCTGGTTACTTATTTAGAGCAGGGAAGATCAAAAAAACGCGTTTGCCGAGGCAGCCCTGATGCTGACTGCTGGACAAACGCGTCTTTTTAATAGAGCAAATCCTTCATGGGAGATTCTCCTCGATATGTTTATATGTATAGCTAGGATCATTACCTTTAACAGGAGCCCTGCTGTATTGAAAGATCCTTCCGTTTTCTTTTCGATAAAAGTATCTTGCGTAGGGTTCGTCTGCGAAAATCACCGTGGTACTTACGAGGGGAGCTTTGGCGATCTGGGTGTATACTTTATCAAAATCTTCCTTCTTATAATTTCTCGTCTCTACTAGATAATGAATGACTTCTCTGTTCATATGATTTCGGAAGGAGTGGAAGGCTAAGGATGTTATTCAACAGATTAAAAGGATTAGAACGATGAAGATTAGTTTTGTATTTTTCTTCATTAATTCCCTCCATATAGATAATTTGTATATAGTATAAGATAATACACAGAGACTATTATGTCATTCATAGATATATGACGTAGGAAGAAGAGAAGATACTGGAGCTGGAGCAGCGAATTAAGATGCTGGAGAATCAGGCAAGTCCGAGGCTGCCGGGGGTGAAAATCTTTATAGTTTGTAATTTGGGATTGTAGGTGTATTCGTTATTCTAATTCTTATGGGTGTGAGACCGTTTGTATCTGCATAACAGATTATACAAAAAGGCAGCAAATACCGATAGTAAACCAGGCGTAGGCGAAGAATTGCCGGGACATACTATATTTGCTGCCTTTTAACTTATGAAGAATAATAATTCTCTTTTAGTCTTCTTTGGGTTCTTGCAATAAAATGGAGAAGGTCCCCGTTTCGTGATCCACCTCAATCGTCTCAATGCCCACGAAATCCGGGATTTCGGGGTGTACTGCATCTACATTATAATCCGGATGAGTCAGTAATAATTCAATTACTTTAATGGCTTCCATGTCGTTCCCCCTCACGAGAAATTCCACCATAAATGAACATGCAGAGCACTATTGCAACTAAACTTATTATCTCCGTGATCCGTTGCGAATATGTGTCAGTCGTTCTTCGTTTCTTCCCATCACGGCCAATAATTGCCCTTGGAACACACGTCTTTGGATCTGATCAATCCGCTGTAAGGCCAGCTCGGCAGGAACTTGAAATTCTGCTGCGAGATAGGAGATGGCATCCTCCCGTTGCTCAGGCAATGTCATGCGGGAGATCATGGAGTAAGGCATCGCCGCATACAAAATAAAACGCTCGGATTCATCCTCCTGTGCCCGCGTGAAATGCTCTGGCATCAAGGTCTGATTATCACTGCCATGGCGAAGGAGGTGACACAGTTCATGAAGAAACTCTAGTCGTTGAAGATTGCCTGGAAGGCGGTTGTCGATAAACAGGCTGTACATCCCTGCAGACGCTTCAATGCTCTTGCTTCTCACATCCAAATAATGAACCCAGATATTAAGCCGCTCTGCAATATACGATATTGAAATTTGTGAAGGCTGATGAAGATTTAATCGCTTGTATAAATCCTCCGTCCATTTCTCAAGCACAGTCATTTGATAATATGATTTCATGTTCTCCAACTTATTCACCTCGTTTAAAATCACTAATAAATCAATAATGGGATCGTATGTTCGTATAAATGCGCAAAAGAAAAGCCCGAAGGGCTATGTAGAGTAAAAAAAGTCTAAGGATACATAGGAACGTTCGTTCTCATGTATCCTTAGCATAAAGCAATTACACACTAATATCAAGTGTTTTTCCCAAATTCGGAGCAACGCTTTTGCCCAGCATTTCCACCATGGTTTGGCTCTGGGTTTCAGCCTGATTCTTGGCAATATTCATGACCTGTATCCCAACATTTTGAGCTAAGGATGCTTGGCTCATTGCCATTGATAATGCAGCTATATCCATATTGCACCTCCTTTGTGTATATCCTGTTTATCGACTGTCCACCTTCAATTCATTAGGTGATTGGCATTTGTTTGCCAATTCGCCCAAACGGCTTATCTCCTTTTTACATATCTTGTGCTGTAGTCATTAATCATTAGGAGGAATTGAAAATGGGAATGGAACATGGTTGTGGTTGTAACGTAGGTCCGGTAGTAAGTCCAGCATCAGTAGGTCCGGTGTGTAGTCCTTGGACTTCAACAGGAGCAATTCTGGTACTTTTCATCTTGCTGGTTATCATCACTAAAGCTTGCTTATTCTAAGTTAGCTGATGTGCAGTGTAGCCCCATCTGGCGAATGCCAGGTGGGGCTATTCTCTTGCCTGGGGCAGGTCAGACAGATCGTCATTTAAACATAAATTCTACCCGGGTTCCGTCTGCATAATCCTCCAGCTGATTGCCAACCCAGCTTCCTGCCCCGCGGTTATCGCTTGGCGTTATGTATTCAATGTCGGCACCAACGCCGCCTTCCTTACACATAGCCATTGGCCATTCATCCCGGTCATACCCCTTTTTAGTGGGGATCCCTTTTAAGGACTCTTTACGGTTCTCTTCAGCCTGCTCTCGGTTAATCGTACATGTGGCGGATTCACCTTTCGCAATGGCATCCTGAATATGCTTGGCGGTCTCAGGATAGCGGTCTGATGGGAAGGTTAGCTGAACAACACTCGAATCGGATGGAGACGAGGGGTCTGTAGGCTCTCCGTTTAGTTCAAACCAGTAACTAGCCAAAGCAAGTAATGCAACAATGATGAGACTGGAGATCCATTTTTTTACTTTCAATTCTGCTCCTCCTTTTTTGGCACTTAAAATAGTATATCTTATATCATAATTCAGTGCGATTTAATATAATTAGGTAAAATAAAGGAGGACGGAACTGGATATGGAGTACATAATTACCATTGAGGATCAGACGCTTATTACGGCTGCCGAAGATATAATTACCAGGCGTTATGAATGGGGACGGCACCATGTGGGTGCAGCGCTTCGTACTAAAACAGGAGAGATTTTTACAGCGGTACATGTGGAAGCCAGCATGGGGAGGATTACAGTCTGTGCAGAAGCGATGGTGATTGGCAAAGCGATATCCGAAGGTTATAAGGAATTTGATACGATTGTTGCGGTAAGGCATTCTGATCCAGACAGCGAGGATAAAGAGATTAAAGTAGTCTCTCCCTGCGGCATGTGCCGAGAGTTAATTGCGGATTACGGAATAGACTGCAAGATAATTGTATCGGAGGATGACCGATTAGCTAAATATGAAATCACTGAACTATTGCCTTTAAGGTACACAAGATAAGAAATAATGAGGAGCCGCGGAGCTCCTTTTTTTGTTGAGCCGTGAATTTATTCAGCAGTTCCTTATATCGTCCCAACTTATTTTACAACTTCATGTCCATTCGCTGAGTTCATGTCACTATTGTCCCCATACTATAACTTAAAAAGATTTAAAAGGATGGTGAGAATAGATGGAGCAGCGGATTATTCGTCAGATGGTTGATTCAGCATCAAGGTTCGTGGGCGATGTGCAGTGGCAGATGGCTTTTCGCAGATTACAAATGGCTCCGGCGGATTCGGGGCTGTCGTCCTCGGCTCAGCTATTGCTGAATACCCTCTATTACTTGCAGGGAAAGGGTGTGATAAGCGGCCAACATGATTATTTGGAAAGTGCAGACGAGCTCATGGAGAAGCTTAAAAATACCAGCGGGCAATATGCTGCGCTGCATGGCTACGAGCTGGGCGCAATCAATAATCAGTCACAGGCTCTAATTGACAATCAACGGAATTGGGTCGTCAGCAGTGCGATACGCTGGTCTAGGGCCGGAGGGATCGTAACGATGTGTTATCATGCTGCATTACCGGGGACAGCGCCAACTTGGGGGAATGTAAATACGAGTCTAAGCAATGCTGATTTTGATAAATATATAACCCCAGGTACCACCCAGTATAATGCTCTGTTAGCTGATCTGGATAAGATAGCCCTGTCGCTGAAAAAGCTTAATGACGCAGGGGTTCCTGTACTTTGGCGGCCGTATCATGAAATGAATGGTGGATGGTTTTGGTGGGGGCAAAAGAGCAATTACGCTGCATTGTGGAACCTTATGTTCGATCGTTTTACCAATTATCATAAGCTGCATAATTTATTGTGGGTTTGGAGTCCAAATGCAAAAAATCAGTGGTGTGATGAGCCGGCAGAATACTATCCGGGCAGTGATAAGGTAGATGTGCTGGCACTCGACATTTATGACGCGGATTTCAAGATTAGCCATTATGATAATTTATGGGATCTGGGTCGTGGCAAGCTGATTGCGATTGGTGAGAATGGAGAGCTTCCGTCTGCTGAACTGTTGTCCAAAACGCAGCCTAAATGGTCATATCAGCTGACGTGGGGGAAACTTCTCTATGAGAAGAATACCGATGCTGTGATAAAAGCTTTTATGAACGACAAAATGCTATTCACACGAGAGGAGTATGCTGCTGAGGCCGCCGCTTTCACTGCTATCGGGGATAGTGTGCTGGAGAGTGGACTCTGTGGGCAATACTACAATAACATGACGCTTAGCGGCACACCTGCACTGATGCGCACGGATGCCAATATTAACTTTTCATGGAGACAAGGTTCGCCTGATCCTGCCATTCGTGTAGATGCGTTCTCTGTGCGGTGGAGTGGGAAGCTGACGGCAGCTTTTAGCGAAGTTTATACCATTTATTCCTACTCTGATGATGGGATACGGGTATGGATGGATGGCAGGCTAGTCATTGATAGTTGGGTGAATCAGAGCGGCCAGGAACGAAAAGGGAGCATAAACCTGATAGCAGGTAAGCCGTATGAAATAAAGGTGGAGTATTATGAGAATGCGGGCGACGCCCGGGTTGTTTTGCAGTGGGAGAGTCCGAGCCAGACCAAGGGGGTTATCCCAGCGGGGGCATTTTATCTTCCTTAAAAAAGATACTTCAAGTGTACAAGCGCAAGCAAAAAGCCCCGGTTTTCCGGGGCTTTTTTACGTATGAACATCTTAAATTTGCTCGCGGTAGCTAATGTTGTTGGCGATCTTCTCGTCACGAACGGCTTTGCGCAGAACATCTTTGACGGTTTGGGCATCATGGATTTTTCGAAAAAGAAGCTGAGGCGCTGAGGCATCATCAGAAAATACAGTTAATGACCCAATGCCAAGCATCCGGTCCATGATAGACTGTTTTACGGATAAATCGCGTACGCGCAGTAATTCGATTTCTTCAACATTTTTACCGATAAGTCCGGTCTTTACCATAATACGCTGACTTGTAATGGTATATGAAGTTGTGTTAAGTCCTACGATTCCTTTGAGTCGATCCGAGATGCCGGCAGGTTTGCCTTTCCAGAGCACGACTTCTTGAATGACATGCTTATCTACTGCGGGTCGATGAGCGGTTACTGGAGCGGTACCGTCAAGGCTGGTTCCACATTCTCCACAAAATTTAGCGCCCTGCTTGTATTCCGCTCCACAGGTGGTGCAATAAGGCATAAATACTCTCCTTTCCTGATCACAATTAAAATAATTATAACATAACAGTCATTTTACATATATTTCATTTGCGCTTTACACAAACCGACATTATCCTGTTAAGTGGAGGGATAAATAATGAAAAAAGCTTTACTAATAGGAATGCTGATGATGACTGTCATCCTTAGCGCCTGCAGCAATAATTCAACTTCATCGGCACCTGCCACGAAGGAAGAAGTGCAGGAGACCGTGCAAAACTTCTACAATGAAATGTCTAAACTTGAAGAGTCGGGAAAATCTTCTTTAGCGGAGTTCAATGAAGCCATTGCGGGTTATTCAGCAGGAGAACTCACGGACAAGCAGTTGGAGAAGAAAATTAAGCAATTCCAGAGTACCGCAACTGATTTATCGAATCAAGCCGAGAAAGTAAAAATTTCCTCCAGCTTGCCTGAAGACATTCGTAAGTTGCTTGAAGAGTCTAAAATTTCCTTTGAAAGTGCTTATTCTTTAAAAAAAGAGGCTTCTCAGGGCGCAGATTCCGCAAATGTTACGGCTGAGCAATTTAATGAATTGAATCAAAAGGCTGATATAGCGATGTTGTTCGGTATCTCCAAGCTTAATGAGGCAAGAGAAGCAACTGGACTTATAGATTCCGAAGGTGAAGCTACCTCGGTATCTGGAGATGTTGTTCAAGAATAAATCAAATCAGGCGCTGTGCAGTTTATCTGTCAGCGTCTTTTTGCTGCGAATTTTAGCTTGAATAGATATACATTATTATACATCTTCTAGATAAAATAGAGATTCCGAAAAAGGTATCTTTTTCCTGATTATTGATTAATATGCGAAGATGCGGATATAATACAAACATACGTTCGTGTTCAGAGGAATAGATATATAATTAAGGAGGGGTTACCATGGGCAAAAAGCTGGAGAAAAACGGGCTGTGGGAAAGCAGCCGCATGATGCTGCCGGAGCATAAGATAAGAATTATAAGAGATGAACGGGAAACGCTGCGCCGCATCAAGCCTATTCTGGATGAGCAGAAGCTGGAGGAGATCGAATGTACACTGGCTTTGTCGTTGCGGAGTCATGTACGAGTGACAGTTGTTCTTTTTGACCCTTTTGAAAATACGATGCTAAGTGGTTTTGTGACTTCCATTCACACCCACTCGCGTGAGTTTAAGCTGCAGTGGGCGGAGGAATGGAAGTGGATCGATGTGGATGATATTGTCGAGGTCTACATCGTTTAATGCTGAGAACCGCTGCCTTCGCTTTTCTCATAAGCGATTAAGGTAACTGTAGGGTTACCGGTCAGATGTGCAATGGAAGCTTCAGCATTCCGAATAATTTCCAGTGCTTCTTCCTGTTCACTAAGGGCTGCCACTTTATAGCTATCGCTATGGATATCCATATGTCTCCCACCTTTCGTTGAATATTTTGTCCTTTTTTGTGGAAATCATCCTAAGGGGGACAGGGGTACAGGCAAATAGGGCAAAGGGATCATTGAATATACCAAAGGGGTGATTCTATGCTGACTTTGGAGCAATTGAGGGAAAAATCCGCGGCGCGTCTGGTCGGGCTTCATCCTGTCTTGGCGGCAGGTGCGAATGTTTTGATTCAGCAAAGCCATGCGAGAGGAGTCCCTATCGTTATTACTCAGGGTCTACGGACCATTGCTGAACAAAATGCTTTGTATGCGCAGGGAAGAAGTAAGCCGGGTCCGATAGTTACCAACGCTAAAGGCGGTACCAGCTATCATAATTATGGTCTTGCGTTTGATTTTGCGCTTTTGCTGCCGAATGGCACTAGCCTTTCTTGGGATATCAATCGTGATGGTGATAAGGATAAGACAGCGGATTGGCAAGAGGTTGTACAGGAGGCTAAACGGCTTGGTTTAGAATGGGGCGGAGACTGGACTTCTTTTAAAGACTATTCACATCTGCAGATGACTTTCGGTTTAAGTATAGATCAACTTCGGGCAGGTAAACGTCCAACGACGGACCAAGCCAAAGAGGCTTTAAAAAAGATTACCGGAGGGGATGATCAGGTGAACAAAGACGTTACAGTGACCATTAACCTAAACGGCCGTAAGCTTACCGATGGCGTTCTCGATACCGGAATAACCTATGTGCCCATACGTGCGCTGGCTGAGGCGCTTGGAGCAAAGGTTACTTATGATGCTGTGACCAAGACAGTTAATGTAGTAAAAGAGTAAAACCATCATGCATAGACAGTGCCGTCCAAGGGGAAATTATCAGTGATAACTAACCTTAAAGGGAGGCATAACACTGTGAACAAGCTGATAACAAGCCTTGCATGCGGTACTGTATTATCAATGAGTCTAATGGGAGCTAGCTATGCATCAAATGCCGTGGGATCAGCAGCGTTGGGCGGTATCCCAGCCGCGAATACCGGGATGGATGGTACTGCGGAACACACTCGGATGATGAACACGGAAGGCAATCTAATGAACGGCACTACCGGAACGCTGAATCAGCATGAGAGCATTATGAAAGATAAGATCCGCATCGATGATAATTACAGACCTAACAACTACAACACCAATAACTACAATGACACCCGGAACAACTACAGAACCAACAGCACTGTCAACCCGGCAACCAACACCACACAGACCGGCAAATACCGTGCAACTAGTACAACAACGAATGCTGCAACTAACAAAGGATCTAACTGGGGTTGGCTCGGTCTGCTTGGACTTTTGGGTCTTGCCGGAATGAGAAGCAGAAGTGACGAGCGCAGATAATCCACGTCAATAATAACCCGTGTCGGTTCTGGCTGAACGGGTTATTTTTATTGTGAATAATTTTTTTTCGAAAAAGGATTGCGCGTTAACGATATTCATGATATTATATTTCTTGTCGCGTTATATGTGAACAACGTATGAAGCTTCAACACATAATATGCCGGGGTGGCGGAACAGGCAGACGCACAGGACTTAAAATCCTGCGGTACGTGAGTACCGTACGGGTTCGACCCCCGTCCTCGGCATCATAAACAAACTTGAAATCCCTTTGTACATAAGGGGTTTTTTGTTTTTTTTATAGTTTTAATTTGATATCTAATTCAAAGGGAACGAGTGGATTTTTCCTCTTTGGGGACGGATTGGGGACGAACTTTAGGATCGAAGACATCGAGGTGTGCTGTTGTTTTGCGACTCAACTTCTTGGTGACATGAGCGTACGTGTCTGTGGTCACTTGGGATGTTGAGTGTCGCAATCGATGTTGGATCTCTTTAATGGATGCGCCCTGGCCTAGCAAATAGGTTGCGTTAGTATGACGCAGTCCATGTAGGGATACATTCCGGAACCCGTTCCGCTTGCACCATATTGTCCACTGCTGGGATGGCGATGTATGATAATAGGGTTTTCCCGTCCCTGAATGGAAAACAAAGTTTCGATCCCCGCCTTTCCATTTTCCCTGTGCTTTTACTTCAAAGCGTAATTTGCGCATGGCTCGAACATGAACCGCTAACTGCTCCATATACCATTGTGGCATATCTACAAAGTCATCGGATGCTTCGTTTTTTGTGTCCGTTATGTTTGCCTGTCCATTTTCTGTATGTGAAATGCTCTCATCTATACGCAACCGGTTATTTACAAAGTCGCAGTCTTCCTCATCCAAAGCGATTAGCTCTCCGCGTCTGAATCCTCCGATTATCGCTCCAAGAAAGTAAAGTCTCCAGTGTGTGTCGCTCTTGACCAACGTTTCAATTACCTCAGTGGCTTCGTCTTCCTCGAAAAAGTTCTTCCGGTCTTTTCGTGCCTTCTTATCTTCTTTAGTGATCTGTGGGCGCTGTATGCCTTCTAGTGGGTTTTTGCTAAGGACGCCCCATTCTACAGATCTTTTGAAAATACTCATGGTCACATCATAAATATACTGAATTGTGCGAGAACTAATAGTTTCTTTTCCACCTCGCTTATCAATCCGCGCACCAGGTTTACGCAAGTCATTGAATAATGTCACTAATCTCATTGTTGAGATCTCATCGAGTTGCAAGTGTCCTATAATCGGCAAAACATGATGATCTATTTTGGAGCAATGAGATAGGTATGTCGTTCGCTTTAGTCTCGGTTCGGCGTCTTTAGGCTTCCATTCATTTTCATAGAATTGTTTAAATGTAAGTTTAGAAGGTGCAATGTAACTGCCACTTAATACCTCTTGTTTAAACTTCGCGAGCTCGTCATCCAAATAATCTTTGAGTTTCTTTGTTGTTTTTAGTAATGCTTTATCTTCAACAGTAATTGTCTTGCGAGGACGGTTTCGGCTACCGTCATTGTTAAGTCCCAAATCTACAGTTAATCGCCATGTATTTTCCCCTCGTTTTTCTATACTTCCCTTTGCCATGTAATCTCCTCCTTTTCGAACACCAGTTCTATTTTTATGTATGATAAACAGCCTTGCGGCTGGAAAGTGCAAAGTTACATTTCTAAGTCGTGAAGTTGTTTCGGTATACCGCATCTCAAGAGGTACGATTCTTCTGTTTCCCCTGGCTCACGTTCAGTGAGTTGGGTTAACAGTTTTACAGCAAAAATATTAGCCTGTCGTTCGAATTTTCCTGAGTTAAAGAAAGTATGCTCATCAATCCAGAATTGACTTAAACCCGAATGAAGCCGATCGTGCCCAAGTTCATGAGCACACACTACACGCTGCCACTCTTCAGGCAAGTCGTTATGAATAATAATAAATCGTCTTCGTAAGCGCCTGTAGTACAAACCTCTTGTGCCGGGTCCGAATTCAGCGTGTCGGATTATTATGTTAAGTCCTTTAGCTATCACAAAAGGATCATTGGTCTTGAATCTGCGAACGAGCTTGCGAATGATGTCATCCAAACCGGTCACCTACTCTTTATCTTTAGGGATTGCTTTTTTCTTACGTCCATAAGTTTTCTTATTAAGCTCTTTAGCTTCCCAAAGCAACCCAGTGAGAATGTCCATAGCTCTCTGACGATTTTCGTCTGTAATTGGAACCCCATCAAACAAAACAGGCTGATCTTCTTCGAGGATTTTCTTAATGTCTGATAAATCTTTAGCTGTAGCCCATTTTGGAGCATTTTGAGTAGTGTCTTCATTCTTAGTAAAGTGGTCAAGCGGCTTGTTGAAATAATCAGCAATTATTTTAATCAAGTCGATCTTAGGGCTTTTGGTTGTTCCATTCAGAATCTTAGTGAGTGTTGTATAAGGTATACCCGTGTCTTTAGAGAGCTTATAGACGCTTAGATTGTTGGAATTCATCAATTCTTTAATTTTATCTGATAGCATTAAAATCACGACCTCCGATAGTATAACCTAAAAAGGATATAACCTAATAAGGTTATAATAAAACGGAAACAGGAGATATGTCAAGCTTGAGAGAGGATAGAAGAGAAAACTTATTATTTTATAACCTAAAACGGAGATATAGTATGTTTAGGAGGTGAACACAACATGGGGATGACAATCGGGAATAACGTTCAAAAGTTGCTTAACAAAAGAGGATGGACGCCATACAGGCTGGGTAAGGAAAGCGGTGTTTCAATGACTGTAATATATGGCTTGAAAGAAAAAAAACAGGGGCCAAATGCTGAAACACTTGTTAAACTTGCAACTGCTTTAGGTGTAACGGTTGATGAATTGGTAAAAGACAATGTATGACTCTAATATACCATACCTTAACAGAAAGGAAATATGATATGGATAACCCTTTAGTTGTTCTTGAGGATGCAATACGTTCAATAATATCCGAGCATGTAACTATTGCAGAAAATCGCCTCAGGGCAGAGTTTGCTGGAGTGAATGATAGAACTCTTGATGTAGCAGAGACAGCGGCCCACATAGGGGTTTCTGAAAAACTGATATACCGCATGTGCCAAGAAGGAAGTATTCCACATGAACGATATGGGACATCAGGTTCTAGAAGGCAAGTAATCAAATTTCGGTTCTCTGATTTAGAGGCATGGAGAGCTGCCCAGCGAGCTGCAAATTACAAGAAAGGAAGTTAAAAAGATAATATTGCTTATCAATACTTTTAGAAGGGAGAATCACAATGCTCATTGATATCAGCAAAATCAAAGTAACAGATCGTATCCGACAAGAATTCATCGGCATCGAGGAACTGGCTCAGGACATCACTGAGAACGGCCTAATTAATCCTATTGTCGTAACGTCAGATTACCAGTTAATTGCCGGAGAACGGCGCCTTAGAGCTCACCAGCATATGGGTAGAGAAAAGGTAGAAGTTAACGTTATGGAGGTGAGAGATCGAGCACATCACCTGCAACTTGAAATTAGTGAAAACGAACATCGCAGAGATTTCACTTTTTCTGAACGAATTGCTTACGGCAAGAAGATCGAGGAACTTGAGAGAATCAAGGCTAAAGAGCGAATGGCTTCGCCAGATAAGGAAAGTTTGCCTGAGGGCCATAAGGGACAAGTCAGAGACATTGTTGCGGAACAAGCTGGGTTTGGCAGTGGCCGTAACTACGACAAGGCAAAGTTCGTTGCTGAATATGCCACACCGGAAATCATTCAATCACTTGATGCTGGATTTATAAGCACTCATAAAGCTTTTTCTCAAACAAAAGAACGAATGGAAGCAGCCGAACAAGCTGCTGTGGAAGCAAATGCTAGGGCTGAAGCTGCCGAGAAGGAAAAAGAAAGCTTACGGAGGCAATACAAAGACTCTATTCCTGCTGATCAACTTGAAGATGCTGTCAATGCAGCCATAGAGCGTCAGCAAGAAGAGAATGAAGTATTTATGGCCCAGAAAGATAGAGAAGCTCAGGCGGCACTAAAAGCGCGTGATGCCAAGTGGAAAAAAGATATTGAAGCTGAATCTCAAAAGGTTCGTGACCTTGACGAAGGATATAAACGAGTTAAAGAGGAGTTAGAAACATTAAAACTCCAGCAGCCTGATGACTTCGATGAACAACAGAGCCAAACACAAATGAAGAAGCTAAGATACGAAGCTGATATAAATACAATTCAACTTAGCATTCACGTAAAACAGTTTCTCCAGAAGGCAGCTGTTTCTACTCTTAATCTTGGATCAGTAACTTCGGCATCTAGTAGTGAGAAAAAGAGATTTAACGAGAGTTTGGATATGCTACAAAACTTTATTGATCAAATGCGACCAGCAGTGAATGGTAGAAAGGTGGTTCAATAATGGAAACGGATAAAATTCTAGCAGTTGTGGGTCAGCAATTACATTGGTCAGAACAGCAGGGAGCAGCAGTGCGAATGTTGTTTGATGGAATGGTAGCAATTAAATCTGAAATGGCAGAAGACAAAGAGGAAATGAAAATGATGGTACAAGAGGTTCGCGATAGTGTCACGCTTATAGACGCAGAGTGTGATCTTATGCAACAGGCAGTAAGGTTGAAGTCTATTGAACTCACTAAACACCGTTTCAAAGACTCTGACATGAAGTTTAATGAAATGGTCGGTCGTTATCGTCGAATGATATGGAGTAAGTTGAAGGAGAGTTTCAGTGTTGCAAAGTATAGTCATTTACGCCGGATTGATTTTGAAGACGCAATTGAATTTGTTAAAAACTTTCAACCGGAGGATTACATATGACCCTTGAACGTTCAAGACAGCGACTTGATACTTGGCGTAGAATTAATGAATTACGCCGAATTAGGACAAGCCTTTTGATACTGGATGCCGCAAAAGATTGGTTGGACAAGGAAATTGAGGATCTTGAACTACTTTTGAAGATAGGACAAGCAACTTTTCGAAAAAAGAACATAAAAATGACCACGTTTTGGGGACGCGGCCATTCAATAGCTAAAATTAATATTCAACATCAGAGTAACATACCGTTCTTTCGCGGTCAATGACTTGAGGTGAGCTAATTGGCAAACCCACAGCCAGAGAATGGCTTTGTAAAGCTAGCAAATGAGATATGGAATGAAATTATACGAAGAGATTTCTCGAAGCGTCAGAAGGACATCATCCTCTTTATTTGGCGCTTATCATATGGATGTGGAAAGAAAACAGCACTTATACCTTTATTAAAAGATTTCGAATTGTGCGGTATTGGATATCAAAATATACGCAAGGAAATTGACTACTTATCTAATTGTAAAGTTGTTTTGTGGGATCAAAGCAAGAATGTTTTTTCTGTAAATAAGGATTATGACCAATGGCAAATCAGTCCTGTTAAGGGTTGGGATGAAAAGAAGTTTAAAGATTTGATTAGCAAAAACTTAGATGAAAAGAAAATTAATTCTTCTCAAAATAAGAAGCTCGAAAAGCGAGTAGTATACGGGGATTTATTATTCGCTTCTCAAAATAAGAAGTGGTTACTTCTCAAAATAAGAAGTCATAGCTTCTTAAAACGAGAAGCTATGTTACCTTCAAACCCTTGCGGCTGTAAGAAGAAAGGGGTGTCTAAAGACATTATTAAAAACAATATTAAAAACATTAGTTGTTGTTTAGGGAAATCAGATTCAGAAATAGGACAAGCCTTTACAACTCAAAACGAATCAAATTCAGAAAGCCAGGATGCCGTTCCTGCCGGGGATGCCGATTCCAACTGGGAAGCTAATGAATTAGATTATCGTAAACAGGTTGCAGATCGATACCTTACCCGTAGAGGCAAGGGCTTAGAGATAACGGCGAAGGACGAGCTTGTATTGGACGAGCTCATTGCAGATGTGGTGCCGATCCACATTGCACTTGCTGGTATAGATAAAGCTTTCAACACCTTCAAGCCTAAACATAAAAAAGATGAAATCAAAAGTCTAAGCTACTGCGAAGGAATTATATATGCACTAAACGCTGAAGCCGTTGAACAATCAGAAAAGCTGAAAGATACCAAAGCTTCAGAAACGCCAGATAATGAACCTCCAGATAACATACCAACTGAAGAAGATGTACAGAGAATGTTAGCTGAAATGAGGTCTAAACGTGGGGGTGGTTGATTGAAAGGCATGGGGGAAGAAATTAAACGTATTTTACCTGATCGTTTCTTAGAGAGAAAAGCTGCTTTGATAGATCAAATCGCAAACCACCCAGAGGTCCTGCGGTTGAAAACTGAGTACCCGGAACTAGTAGACGTTAAGAGGGACCTAAGCAGCTTAGGGAATCACATCTCATGCTTTGATCATTGTCAATCTTGCCCTGGCTTAAATGGCTGTCAGAATGAATTTCCGGGGCATTTCAGTCATGAAGAAGTTAGCGAAAAACAGCAGATTCTTATTTTCAGATTGAGAAAGTGTTCTAAATTAGTTTCATTCGAAAAGCGCGAGTTGAATCAAAAAAGGATTAAGAGTCATAACATACCGGCTCATATTGTAAATACTACCTTTGAAGAAATTGAGCATGATCAACATAGGAGATTGGCTATTGCAGAGAGCATGAACTTTTGTTTAGGGTTCGATAAAAACAATACCTACAAAGGTCTGTACTTATACGGATCTATGGGGGTAGGTAAAAGCAGATTAGCAGGTGCGATTGCAAATGAACTAGCTGGAATGGGTGTCGATGTGCTCATGGTGTACGTTCCAGATTATCTCGGAGAGGTTAAAGACTCTATCTCGACAAATGATGTACAAGCCAAAGTAGACGCCTTGAAATCGGTGGATGTTTTGATCTTGGATGATATAGGCGCTGAGACTTTATCATCTTGGACAAGGGATGAAATAATGGGTCCTATTTTGCAAAGCCGAATGGAGACCAAGAGCACAATCTATACTTCAAATCTTAGTATGAAGGAATTATACAATCACTTTGTAAATGTAAGAGACTCTAAAGGTGCAAATGATCTTAGACAGCGTGAACTAAAGGCTATGCGTATTATGGATAGGATTGAACCATTTGTTAAGGTATTGCATGTTGGCGGCAGAAACCGCCGCAGGGAGGTTTAGAACTCATGAAAATAGTTGTAGATAGCTCATTACTTGCTGAGGCTCTATCTGATGCAGAGAAAGCAGTTTCAGGTAAACCAGTTATGGAAATCTTGTCAGGTTTACTGGTCCAAACCACGGATGATGGAATAAGCGTTAGTGGAGCAAGCGAGAGAGCCACAATCCAATCTTATATCCCTGATGAACAGGTTAAAATTGTTCGCGCTGGATCGGTTGTACTTCCTAAAATTGCCCTTGATCTTATTAGGAAAATGAACGGGGAGATTGAACTTGATGTCAGTAGAAATTTTGAAATAACGATTGTCAATAAAAGCGAGGAGATTGAAATTACTGGTTTTGATCCCGATGAATTTCCTCAACCCCCAGATGTGGATTGGGGAGAAACAACAGTCTTATCAGGAAAAGATTTGAAAGAATTTATTAAGAAAACTGTCTTCTCTGTAGCTACTGAGGCGAAAGTTCCTGAAATAACTGGTGTGAACATAACGCTATTAGAAAATCAAATTAAATTGATGGCTACAGATAGAAATAGAGTTGCTTCAATACAACGACCAATGGCAGTGAAAGACTACGGCAGCGCGATAGTAGAAGCTCGTGGACTTATAGAATTGGAAAAGATCATATTCGATAAAGATGAGGTTCAGTTCGGTTTTTCTAAATTGCAGTCAGGAGAAGTGTTCGTTGTTTTCATAAAGACAGATAGGTTCACATTTTATTCTCGGGTACTTGAAGGTCGTTATCCTGATGTAGAAAGAATGCTTTCAAAAGTAGTGGGATTATCATCTGTAAGGGTGAACAAAAAAGAGTTTTCCAAGTCACTCGATCTCATATACACACTAGCAAAAGAAGAAAAGATGAATCAAGTTAGATTGGCAGCATCAAAGACAGAGTTGACTATTAAGGGCAACGGAAAGGGGATGGGTAAGGCAAAAGGAGACGTACAACCCTTGACCTTTGAGGGAGAACCTTTCGCGGTATCCTTAAACGCAAAGTACATTATCGATCTGTTAAAGGCAATTGATTCAGATGTCATCTCAATTGAGTACACAGGAAAGATGACGTCGGTTATCTTTCGGGGAGATGATTCCGAAGGTAGTAGGTTTATCGTTCAGCCTTACCGAACTCAGACATAAGGAAGTCCAACTAGGCGGTAAAAACGATGCAACATATTAACACTTAAACCAATTAAACATATAGAAAAACTAATAGAAGGGTTGATGGAAATGAGTGAAAACGTCGTCTTGAATGGTCAGGATATTAAAAGATACCTAGATGAAATCGACAAAAGTGAGTTGTCCCGTATCATCTGGAAAATGGAACAATTGAAGTCTGCTGAAAACGATCCTAATCAATTGAAGTTGGATATCGTAGATAATCAACTGGTGACAAAACTTGAAGAAGGAGCATAGAGGATTTATTCCTCTTGCTCCACTATAAATAACTCTTCAATAGTAACACCTAAAGCTTTAGCGATGGAAAACAAATGATTTGCTTCATGTCGAGAATTTTTATCAAACCGACTTATAGTTCCTTGTGGTACACCGGATTTATTTGATAATTCCATTTGAGTAAGTCCCATATCTTTTAATAATGAAGTTAAATTGGGTTTAACCATAACCATACTATCACCTCGTGAATCGATTATACGATAACGAATATTTATTAGCAAGATCTATTGACTCGTTATGCGATATCGTATATTATTTAGTTACAAAGTAAATATCCGAAATGCGATAACGTATATTGATGAAGATTGGACTTCGTTTCATTTTGAAGAAGAGTAAGGAAATTTTTCCTCAGCGATGAAAGGAGCCATCGTTAATGAATAAGAATCTCGATCTATCGAAATTAGATGAACAACCACAAGAAATCAGAGAGGCAATCGCTTTCTATGCTGCTCACACAGTATTACAAATATACTTCACATCAGCTGAACGTGAACAGCATTATAGAACACTTGAACAAGCTGGTTATTAGAGCAAATCACATAATATCCGCAGCGTTATCGTATTAGCCAAGAACTAGAACCGAGACATAGGAGGTGAGAATGAGCAATGGCACATCAGACATTTTGGAAACCTGAAAAGCAAGTTAAAGAAAAGAAATCATACAACAGTTTACATCAGCAAAAGACAAAGGCTACGAAGGAAGTTCCAGAATGGAAGAAGGGTATCCTTGCTCATCACCAAAAAGGAAAAAGTTCAAAAGATCGTGGAGAGTTTAACGACGATGTACTTGCTGAAATAATCGCCGAATCAAGTGGCATTTGTCCTATATGTAAGAGTGCTCATTCAGATACTACGCATCACGTTATGCCGAGAGGTCGGAAGGGGCGCGGCGTCAAGACTAACGGATTAAGACTGTGTTGGCCTTGCCACGACGCCGTTCAAACTAACGAAGAGGCTTTACAATACTGGATATCTGTTTTTCGAGACAAATACGGTGATCACTTTTGGTTCGATGAAAAGGATTGGGAAGAATTCAACCACAAACAGAATATACAGCAGCAGAAAGATGGTGAGAAGCAAGAACGACAAAATAAGATTAAGCCAGTTGTGGATTTACTGACCGCAGCCGCAGGACGCAGCCTTAAAGCAAAGGAAATACACCTGTTACAGTCATTCCAGGACAAAGATATGGAAACATTCGCAACTATGATGGCAGACGCTCTAGGAGCTATACAGGAGCCAGTAGTTTATGGATATGGGGAACGTTTTGAAGATTAGGAGGATAAAGATGGGCAGAAAAGCGATGGATATATCTCGCATAAGAGACAGCCACCCTACACTAGGTACTAAAGAACAATGTGTAAAGGAACACCGGAAATTAGTTTTGAAGATAGCGAATCATTACGAATCTAGAACCTTCGGTGCTATAGATATTGAGGATCTAATTAGCGAAGGGAACTGTGCATTATTAATGGCTTATGATAGGTTCGACGAGAAATCAGGCTTGAAATTTTCAACATTTGCTTATCCCTACATTCAAGGGTTCATCATTAGATATTTGGAAAGTAAGGTAAATGCAATAAGGACGCCATCGCATAGTAAAGTACCACCTAAGCTAGTGTTGTCATTAGATAGTAAGATAAAAGGATCAGACAATGATGATTTAGATTTTTTTAATCTTGTACCTACAAAACAAGACCTAAGTTTCATTGAGATTGAGTAATTCATCAATACCTTGAAAGAAACTGAAAGAACTATAGTTAACATGACAATGGATGGATACAGCAATGGCGAAACAGCCGCAGCGCTAAAAATATGCAGAAATACGGTTTCCAACATAAAGTTTAGAATTAGGAAAAAGTATCTCTTATATGTATCCTAATAATTTATATAACAACGTGATACTTGTATTTGTAGAAAACTTGATCCTACGTGGAGACAGTAAGTTGAGAGAAGGTAACTCATGAAAGTCCAGAATATTTACATCGCTCTGAGAAGTAGGCGGAAAATATTTAGCAGTATTGCTAAATATATGTTGAGTATATATTGCCTGAACATTTTTATTAATTCCATGACCTAATAAAGTTTCATAAGTATTAAAAAAATCCGGTGATGTCACCGGACAAAAATAAATTTTGAAGCTATGAGATGACCCACGTATTTGGTTCATTAAAAGAGAAATATTGGAAAACAGGAGGGGGCGGAAAGGGACCGGGACCGGGAGTCGGAGTACTAGGAGGCCAAGTAAATGCTTGATATAGCATGTAAGGTAACGGTGGGTTTGGAGGATTTGGAGTACCGGCATCAAACACTTGCGCTATCCATATCAAATAAGGTGTAAATGGTCCCGTTATTGTTGGACCATAAATTATAGTTGACCATGTGTTTTTGTACGCTTTTATCAAAACTGCACCAGGAGGAACAGGTAAAGAACGGGATTTTGGATTGGTTAAATTTTGTATCCTCCCATGAGCAATGTCTACAGCTTGTTGCATTTGTGATTGGGCTTCAGCCGGAGGAAGGCTCTTGAGATTATTCCACCAATTGATTTGATCTTGATTTGGATAATTTGCTGGACCAAAAAAGTGCTCTGTTTGTTTTGGCGAAAAAAAGGACTCATTTGAGCCGATATTAGCATTCATCCTATCGCTCCTCTTCTACAATTTCTAAATGAACTATTTAGTGAAAGTATATGCTCATGATACTAGTCTCAATTTCTTTTATTACAAATAAATTTTGAGGGGGTTCTAAATAATGAAGTTAGGATGATTACTCGAAAGAATACGGAACTTTTGGTTAATTTTAATTTGTATATCAATTAGAGATGTGGAAGTTGCAAATTGTTCAATCTCACAAATGACTCGCTAAGTATGAGAGATAGTGTCTTATTAATTCGCCTAACAATGAAGGAGTGATCTAAAGTGACTGAAGAAAAACGCAAACCATGTACACGCTGTGGACTCGATTATGGCTTCATAACGGATTGTAGGGAAGATGGTATAGAGTATGAATTCTGCCATAATTGCGGCATTCCTGTTGAGGAAGGTGAAGGAGCATGACACCAGAACGGATAGAAGAGAAGAAGCTTAAAAAGGGTGATCGTGTCGTAATGCACACTTGCATTGAATCCGAGGAAGAACCAGGAAAGATATGGACGTGCAAGACAGATCAGTTTACGCGAGGGAAGGGAGTATTTGCACAGGATTCTGTATTCCTCGAAGGGTACAGTGGATCATTCGCACCTGAATTTCTGCAAAAGGTCGCTTTACATTCCGAGGATGAACGTGTACTGGCTGCTCTAGAAGAGTCACAACAACAGGTCAAGGATCTAAAAGAAGATAAACGAAGGATATTCGCGGTACACGATGAACAATACGCAAGATCATCGGAATACTACAACGAACTGATATTTGTTAAAGGAAAGCTGGCAGAGGCACAACTCCTGATTAATGAGTATAGGATCGCCATAGGTAACTGCTACTCTCTTATGTCCAGACGCCGGAAAGAGGTATGGGAGTTAAAGCAGACCGTGAAACGGCAAGGATCAGCACTCGGAGACTGTGAGGATTACCTTAAGATACAGCATCAGGATCTGATTGAGGCACAGCAGACCATAGCCCGGCAAGGCGAGATCATTCACATGATTGACCGTGACCTTACAAAGCTAAGGCTGGCTCTTATAGCCATTGCGAGCATGGACGTTATAGGCAGCTCCGCAATAAGTATGAAGTCCATTGCACAAGAAGCGTTGCGGGAAGGAGCTAAGGAGTCATGACACAGGTAAAGGATAAGAGAAACATTTGCCCCCGAGAGAGGGCAGAGGCGGCATATATCACGATGCAGGGGGCACGAGATGATAACAGCTAAGAGTTATTTTAGTGGTGCTGGTGGAATGGACTTGGGAATGATCGAAGCCGGGATAGAAATAATTGAATCCTTTGAAATTGATAAAACGGCTTGCGACACACTTAGAAATAACTTCAATCATGTTGTAAATGAGAGCGATATAACAAAGGTTACAGTCTTAGATCAGCAGGATGCAGACGTTTATATAGGGACATTCCCATGCACAAAATACAGCACCATTGCTGACATTCACGGAACAAGAACAGGAGACGATTTATTTTTACACTTTTTCAGACATGTGGCTTTAGCCCAGCCGGAAGTATATATAGTTGAGAATGTTCCTGGTATGAAGAAGTTTCAAGTTGTAATGGAGTGTCTCACTAAATTGCCTAACTATTATGTACGTGTTGAATGCCCGGTTAACGCAAATATGTGGTTGCCACAAGAGAGAAAAAGGCTGGTTGTAATCGGTACGAAGAAACCCTTTGATTCACTACCTTACCCTGATGATAAACCAGTGAAGATGAAAGACATTATTGATATCGGCATAGAAGTTTACACTCCCGATTACGTTCAAAAACGCTTAAACGGCGAATATAGAGACTTGCCAATCATAACGAATTTGGATGGTAAAGCTCCTACGTGTGTAGCGCACTATGCAAAGGATAGGTCAACAAGGCTTGTTAATGACGGAGTATCTATCAGACCGTATTCAGTCCGTGAATATGCTAGACTACAAGGCTTCCCTGATTGGTTCGAATTTGCAGGAACTGAAAATGACGCTTACAGGCAAATCGGTAACGCTGTTGCTGTACCAATGGGTAGGTGGGCTGGAGAAGCTATTCAGAAATACTTTGCATCATAAATTCATAGCTAATTGATTGGCCGACAGGCCACCGTAACGACCGCAATACTTAGCGACAGCGGAGGCCGCAGGGCAGGATGAACTTATAAGGGGGCTGAGACACACATGTTTGGACTACGGCTAGAGGATGGTACCAAAATATGCGGCCTGTACTATAAACCGAATTTGGAAGATGTGATCCTGATAGATGCTCAAAACAAGTGGTTCAAGGTCACACAGATAGCTGGTCGGATTGCATACTGCATGCGATGGTTTGATGAACGGATAATTTAGGGGGCTGAGACCCCAATCAAAGGAGACGATACACGATGGGCAGAGAGATTAAATACAAGGCATGGTTGCCGACAATCAAAAAGATGACTTATGGTCATACACTGGAACAATGGTTGCTGGACTTCCCGCACTTGGAAGATTTTTCGGAGGACACAGTTTGGCTGCAATACACCGGATTAAAGGACAAGAACGGCGTGGAGATATATGAAGGAGATATTACGCAATGGAATAAAGGCGTAGAAGTCAATTCGGTCGTAGAGTTTGCGGATGGGATGTTTTGGGCTGGTGAGTCTCCAGTGAAAGATAGCCTCGATGAAGTGGTAATCGGCAACATCTACGAGAATCCAGAACTAATAGAGGTATAAGGGGGAAAAGAGGATATGAGCGCGGTACCGATTACTTTCGAGGAATGCTTAGCTCCTCCGTCAAAGGGTAGCAAGGCTGTCATTACTAATCGAGGTATGACTTTCGAGTGTGCTAGATGTGGTGTGATGATGCCGAAGTTATTCAAAAAGGATTTCCGCAAGGCAAAAGGGACTGTACATCAAGCATGCGAATGTGGCTGCGATAACTGCATCATTCAAGGCGCTGGCTGGGCGTGGTATGACTACGAAGCTTTTAAGGAAAGAGAACGGAAATTCGCGCAGTATCAAAAGCAGCAGTATGGTGACTCCTAGGCCGAAGGCAATCGAATAGCGAACGAATAATCCCAGTGATAACGGGGCCGGAGAGGATTTATCCCTTCTGCTCCCCATAAAGATAGGAACAAGACACTTTGATAAACTGAAAGCGAGGTAAACATAAATGAGCAACAAACTTAAACGTAAAAGAGCAGTAATTCAGATCATGGAAGAAAAAGAAGGCATCGTAACAAAACTAATTATTGGTGGAAAAACATACGTACTGCAAGAATAACAACCCTCCCCAATTGATTGTAGTAAGAAGAGGGCTGAGCGCAAAAATTAGGATGTGGTATAAAGGTCCTTATTTATTAACCTAGCCATTTCTTTATCCTGCTCAATAATTCTTGGATCATCGTCATCAAGAACATTTGAAAAATTATCTTCACCGATTTCGATGAATTTCAAAAGGTTTTTAAAATCAGCCTTCTTACCAAAACGAATGAATCTTTCATATTCAAGAGTGAACTGAACATAAACTGCGTCATCAAATCTCCCTTGAGATTTAAACATCAATTCTTCTAGTCGTCTTTGTAAATCATTACTGGCTGATACGTAGATGATATTGCGATCCTTATTTTTTAGAATTAATACTCCAGAATCGGCTGGGATTTTCGTTCCGCGTTCACTTAGTGAAATAAGTTCAGTCCACTTAAAATCTTCAATTTTTTCATATAGCTGTTCAAGTATCAGTCGGAACTCGCTTTTAGATATGAAATTCATTAAAAAACTCCTCCTTGAAATTATTAGTATCTAACTTGATTATTCCATACAAATATTCACAAATCCTCTTATAAAGGAGAAAACTTTATGTTAATAAATAAACAGATTGAACAGAATGACGCTTTCATATTGCAACAACATATAGAAACCCTCGTGGATCTGAACACATATATTATTGATTCACAAAAGCCAGCCCAATATCTAATAGATGATTATGACCTAATCGACAAAGATCCTGAAGAATTCCGACGCCGTGGTATGGTGGCTTACGGCATAACAGAAGACCAATTATCCGTAGTAAAGACGTATGAAATCCACTCTATACTGACAGTAAATATTTAAGACAGCCGTAGAGAGGAGAATTACCTATGATTGAACTATTACCTGCAATAGACAGTGACTTTAATCCTAAAAATGATGTTGAATTGATATCCCAAGTGTATCAGGTGCAGTTTTTCGAAAATGCAGATCAAGAAGATATTCGAAAAACCATTTGGTTGCTGAACAGTTACCGGACAATAAAAGGATTAGTGGATAGTTATGAATTTGTACTTAAGCAGCCGCAGGAGAATGGACTAAACGATTTTGATATGGCTGGAATAGAAGGGGCAGTAAAGCGACTAGGCTCAAGTGATTCGATTTCAAATCTGCCAGCCAATGTGCTCATAGCTAAAGAAACACGTCATCTTAACTACGTGCTGTATAAACGAATTACAGAGGCTGTGATGCACGCAGCAAATAACATCATAGATCCTCATGAGTTCAAAATCGTTGAATTACTGTTCACCGGTGAAAGGAAATTCAGATACAAAGACGCCGTAGAGTATATGAGACATGAAAGAAAAAAAGGGATTTATAGCATAGAGGCTACTACGTTCGCGGAAAAGCGCCGGAAGGTGATTGCTTCATTAGCTAACACGTTATTGTTTAATGGTACGCTGGATTATGTAACAATAGATTACGGGCGGGGCCGGAACAAAGAAGGTGAAATCGGATTAAGACAACTCAACAACCGCGAAGGGTAGATACCTGGAGCGGTTTTTTTCTATACCCCTGTACAAATTAAACATGGTGTGTAAATATTATCCAAGGTAACCTTAACGTAAAAAAATATAAAACAGAAACGAGGATTTTTATGACCCCCGAACAATTATTAGAAGTGTTTACTCAATATCATGAACTCACAGAACCAAATGGATGGACTTTGTTTTCCCAAAACTTAACAACTTTCGCCCCCCTTATAACTTTGGTATCTATTATAATCGTCTTTGTAAATGTTAATAGAACTCAAAAGAAAAATATGGAGAACGATATAGAAAAATTTAAACGCGATTTAGGTCTAAAATCAGCAGATGAAATGATAGAAGCAATCACTTCAGTAAAAGTTAGCTACTATGACATAGTAGGTTTAAAGCAGGTTTGGAACATATTTTTAGATGGCAAGACAGACCTTGGGTCAATTAAAGCACATATTGAGAAATGTATGGGTCAGTATGAAACAACATCAATGATAGCTATACAGTATCGAAAAAGAGAAATTGTTTTAAGTGAATTTGACCAGCAAATTGAGTTTGTTTATGAAATGGGAACACAAATGAGTATTGATCTAACCGAGGTGCTTGGTTATCTCACAGATAAACCGGGACATACAGATTTACATATAACGAAAGTGATCGATCGAATAGATGAAAATGCTATGAAGATGACTCTGCATTTAAATAATTTACTAAAAGATATTCAAAATAAATTCCTTAGCAAGATTTATGGGGAAGAGCTAAACTAAGAAAATATGGAAGCACCCCTTTATGTTATGGTCAAAGGGATGTTTTTGTTTTTTTAAAAGTATATCCTCAATTTCCGTAGCGTATCAGCAATAACCCCCAAATATAATAAAGATACCGAGGCGTGAGCTTCCGTACTACTCCATATCTGGTTGCGGTAAACTGTGACGGGACATCACACCGCAGCTCATACCCGAACACCTCATGGGCAACCGTGATCTCAGCGGCTAAAGATATGGATCGAGAGCATGAGCCCAACCGCGTAAGTAAGAGATGGGTGATTTTAGAAGGATATGTTAAATAAAGTGTCGAATCTCCTGAAAGAACAATTTTAGGGGGATAAAAAATGACGGAAGAAACAGAGGAAAAGAAAAAGAAAAGCGATAGGGTTTCATTCTGGCCGATGATTGTATTTGTGATACTTGTACTCGCATTATGGATCGGTAATATGTATGGGGGATTATATGGATTTAAAACAGATGAGAATGTTGGTGTTTTGGGAGATAGAGGTACATTCGGAGATATGTTTGGCGCAGTGAACGCCCTGTTCTCGGGGCTTGCATTTGCCGGACTCATTTTTACAATAATCCTTCAACGAAAAGACTTGAAACTTCAATTTAGTGAATTATCCAGACAGGCAGACGAAACAAAACGAACTGCAGATCAATTTGAAAAGCAACAACAGTTAACCAGTTATCAATTGATACAAAGCACAGTTAACAATCTCATAAATGTGAAAAATTCACATTTAGATAAACTTAAATTTGAAGTGAGCAATGGAGGATATAAGGATATTTTTCATGGTTCAGATGCGATTGATATGATATTTCATTATCACAGAGGTGCACCTAGTTACATTAAGAAACTATTAAGTGTTCAGGTAATGAGACAATATTTCAGGACGTTTTTTTACATTCTTCAATTTATCAATGATTCAAGTATCGATGAATTACAAAAGAAGACACTAATAGACACTCTAAACCTCCAAACTTTAGACTCGGAGCTAAACGTTATTTATAGTTTTTACGAAAATAGTCAACATGAACTTGCCTTATTGAAAAGATATGGTTTTTACGATAGACATGTTTCACCGTCAGAATAAGAAAATGGACCGTCCAGTTTGTGGGGACGGTTTTTTGTTGCCAGAAAGGGGAAAGAATATGAAATTTGTCCAGCCGATTCGAGACCCAGTGAAACTATCGGAAATCAAAAGTTACTTACGCAACCAGAATCACAGAAACTACATTTTATTTCAAATTGGAATAAATACTGGCTTTCGTATCTCTGATATCCTGCCTTTAAAGGTATTGGATGTCAAGGGAACACATATCACGATCCAGGAGCAGAAGACCAGAAAAGAAAAGAAGGTTCTGATCCGTAAGTCACTCCGAAAAGATTTAGATGAATATATATCCAACAAAAGGGATGAAGAACTTTTATTCCCCAGTAGAAACCGAAAAGGGAGCAGAAAACCACATCCAATATCCCGTAATATGGCTTATAAAATCATCAGAAATGCGGCCGCTGAGTTCGGGTTGTCCGAGATCGGAACGCATAGCATGAGGAAAACCTTTGGGCACAATTTTTACATGAAAAAACGGGACATAGTGTTACTAATGGAATTGTTCAATCACGAAGAGGAAAAGGTGACTTTACGCTATATCGGCATACTTCAAGACACCCTAGACGATGCTTTAGAAGATGTTGAACTGTGATGAGTTCACTTTAATCGGGTAACGATGAACTCAAACGGGGGGAAAAGAAACAAAATCAATAGTAGCAAAGAAAATCCGTACTTTACGAATTACACACAATATATACTGTAGTGAATTCAAATACCAATTATTAGTAGAATACAGCAACCAAACCAAGCCTCGAAGATATCGAAGGTTTATTTTCATTAGTAACGTTTGACCAATTTAGACCTTTAATGTGAATTCCAACTCAAATACGTAGTAGAGCCGAGGTGAATAAAGGTGACAAGAGAAAAAAGTCCGAATCGTGAGAAAGCGTTGAAAATATGGTTGAAGAGTGGAAGAGAGAAGAAATTAAGTGAAATTGCAGCTGAACTCGGACTCAATCCTTCGATGGTTCGCAAGTGGAAAAGCGTAGATAAATGGGCTGATATACCGGAAACAGGAAGACCACGAGGAGCTAAGAAAGGTAATCAGAATGCTAAAGGAAATAAGGGAGGTAAGGGTGGCCCCCCCGGCAATGACAAGGCTGTTACACACGGAATGTTTAGGAAGTTTGAACCGCAAGATGCCGAATATCTCGAAATCTTGGATATGGCTCAGCAGATGGACCCTATCGACATGATTTGGTACAACATAACGAAAGGATTCCAAAAGATCGTTTGGGCTCAACGTATCTTTTTTGTTCAGGATAAAGACGATAAGACAAAAGAGCTTAAAAAATCTAAGTTGGCTACTTCTGACAAGATGGATGTTGAAGAAACTGAATGGGAGATTCAATTCGCTTGGGATAAGCATGCCGCAGCAATGAAGGCCGAGGCAGTTATCATGCGTGAAATACGCGGAGCAATCAAACAGTTTCTTGCAATTGCTCCCGAGAACGATGAACGGCGTCTGAAGCTTGAACAGATGCAAGCAGATGTCGAGAAAACAAAGATGCAGATTGAAGAATTGAAAAACGGAGAAAACGACAAGCCAACTGAGATCAATGTAAAGAGGTGGTCCAATGTCACTCGCCCTTGATCTAGACCCCTTTGATGGCTGGGCTCCTCACGCCAAGCAAATAGAAGTTATGGAAAGTCAAGTTCGCAACAATGTATTAAACTGCGGACGGCGCGGAGGTAAGACCAACGTAGGAGCGCGGAAATTCTTCGATAACATTCTTGATGATATAGAGCGTGGCAAAGGCATGCCTTATAAGCCACCGAAGAACCTCAAAAAAATGAAGAAGCCCAAGCCTAAGCTGGAATATTGGTGTGTATCTCCGACCTACGCAATGTCTGAAATCCAACAGGAAGAACTATCTGATGATCTTCCCGAAGAAATGATTGAATCGTGGGACCTATCCAAGAACCGAGTCTGGTTAAAGGGATGGGTCCTTATTCAGTTTAAGTCAGCTGACAATCCTAAATCACTGGTTGGTAAGGGTTTAGACGGTGTATGGCTAGATGAGGCAAGTAAAATGAAAGCTGAAACTTGGACGGGTTATCTGTCATATGCATTAGCTGATAAAGGTGGCTGGAGCGTATGGACTACAACTCCAGAGGGGATCAACTGGTTTGCTGAGGATATTGTTTTAAGAGGTCAATTTATCGATGCAGGGTTAGAAGAGGAACAGTATCTGAATGATCCAGAGTGGCGTAATTTCTATTGGACTTCACTTGATAACCCTATACCCGAGCTGCAACGAAACATTCAGCGGATGATTGAGACTTACCCTGAACGATATGTAGATCGAGAAATCAGAGCGAAGTTCAACGTATTCCATGGACAGGTGTATGATGAATTTAAACGTACCACCCACGTTGTTGATATGCGTTGTCTTGATCAAAGCATTCAACTTTACGAAGTGACTTATCCAGATGGTAGCACAAAAGATATAACCTTTAGTAGATTTATCGGAGGAATGGACCACGGATGGAATGATCCAGCTGTTTTGCTTGCTATAGGCTGTATAGGCGAGGACTATTACATTGTTGAGGAGGCTTATGCTCAACATGTCAATGTACTTGTAGTAGGGAATGATGGCGTATTAGAAGATTGTCTTGTTAAACGTTACAAGGAGATGGATGATAGATATCACTTTGATGAAATATGGGCTGACCCATCAGAACCGGAATACATCAGCACATATCGAAATTATGATCTTCCTGTTAAGGAGGCTAACAACACAATAGGCCCAGGTATTCGAGAGGTATCCACTCTCTATAAGGTCAAGACTGGTACAGGAAGACCAAACATTTATGTTAACCGCGAGTGCAAGAATGAAATCAAGGAAACTGAAAACTATAAATGGAAAGAGAAGGCAGGGCAACATACTGAGGAACCAGAGGATAAGAATAACCATACTCAGGATTCTAAACGATATGCAATTTATAATGATCGAGAAACTATCTCTGAGTTCACTTTTGGAACATTATCAACATAAAAGGGTGCATACAATAGATTTGGAAAATAGTAGAATATAGGTAGTTCTATATTAATTATGATCAGAATGATAAGTGGAGGGTTTATTATGGGGTCTTCTTGGACTTGTCCGTTTTGTAACAGGATTACAACTATTACTGAATATGATAAGAAAACTGGAGGGATCGATCTTAATTTAAAGAATAAGTACGGTCCCAAAAAGGCGATATTTTTGTTTGTTGTATGCCCGAATCCAGATTGCAAAGAGTATGTGTTGACGGCATCGTTATTTAACGGTGAACATGAGAATGGATTGATAGCACGAAAAGAGCATGTAAATACATGGAACTTAGTTCCGGGATCACAAGCTAAAGTGTTTCCAGAATATGTCCCAAGTGTAATTATCGATGATTATAGAGAGGCTTGTTTAATAAAAGAATTAAGTCCAAAAGCCTCTGCTACCTTATCAAGAAGATGCATACAAGGGATAATTAGAGATCATTGGGGCATTAAGAAAAACCGTCTTATAGATGAAATTGAAGCAATTAAAGGTAAAGTAGACCCATTAACTTGGGATGCGATAGATGCTGTTAGAAAGATAGGTAATATAGGTGCGCACATGGAAAAGGACATCAATGTAATAATTGATGTTGAACCTGACGAAGCAGCTCTCTTGGTGGAACTAATCGAGGTGTTAATCTACGATTGGTATATAACAAGTTATGAACGGAAACAAAGATTTCAAAATATAGTGGGAATTAGCGATTCAAAGACTCGACAAAAAAGAATGAATCAAGATCAGTAGATCATAAACATATAATGGTTCCTGATGTTTGAATATTACAATAAAGAGGTTAGTCGAAAGGGTTATAAATCTATTTAATGGGGGAACAAATATGAATAAAGATGAACAAGAAGTGATTAAAAAAGAACCGATAAAATGTTTTGTGATGATGCCAATTGCAGATATTTCAGAGTATGGGCCAGGCCATTTTGATAGAGTCTACAAATTCCTTATTAAACCCGCATGTGAAAAAGCAGGATTCTTAGCTTCACGTGCCGATGAAACAAAATCCTCAAATCTTATTATATTAGATATACTAGAGCAGATTTATAATGCTGAAATGGTAATATGTGATCTTAGCGCAAAAAATCCAAATGTCATGTATGAATTGGGTATTCGACAAGCATTTGAACTTCCTACAGTCTTAATAAAGGACGATATTACATCAAGAATTTTTGATATATCTGGCCTTAGAGACGTAGAATATGATCATTCATTGAGAATAGATACGGTTGGATCATCGATTGACGCTCTTAGTGATGCTCTGACTTCAACTCATAATGCTTTTATTAATGGAGAAAGGAAACATATAAATTCAATAGTATCTTTGCTTGGAATATCTCCTGCAAAAGTTCATAAAACAGAAATTAGTCAGGATACAGCTTTGGTATTAGAGTCAATTAAACAATTACACTCAAGAATGAATTTAATTGAAAACAATAAAGATAGCGTAATACACTCCATTAACAATTTTAATAAAGAGAATAATTTATTATTTTTTGAAAAGGGTGACTTTGTTAAAATACGTGATGGGCGTTTTGGTCATATAATTGATTTTGATGAAGGACAAGTAGTAGTTAAAATTGACGATATTGACAATACCATTGATATTTTCCCAATAAATGAATTAAAGAGACCTGTTTTTAGAAAAGCGATTAAATTATAAAACACTAAAATTCCCGTAGTAACACCGAATAAAACCAATGGTATTCTTAATTCATAGAAGTATGAGCGAAATTAGAAGGTCAGGAAACATTTCCTTCCTTCTTTTTTATTGTCCAAGAAAGGAGGTACAACCTTGGGTGTAAGACAAATCCTAATAGATTGGCTTGCAGCTGGTCGAACAAAGAATGAACCGGATCGACAAACCGAGGCGTATTCACAGTCATTCGGATGGTGGACTCGTAGCGGAAATGCCCAGCCAGTTCCTAAACGAACCCCCACAAACCTCAGAACATTGAGTGAGTCTCCAATACCACGTAGAGCTATTAATGTGATAAAGACAGATATCACAAAGCTGAACTGGTCTGTAGCTGCTATAGATGAGAATGACAGTGAGAAATACAAAGACTTATGTAAAACAATTGAACGTGCACTTCTCAAACCCAACTCAGGAGACTCCTTTCGTTCATGGCTGGAACAAACCGTTGAAGATATGCTTGTATGTAGTGCAGGTAGTTCTGAAATACTGAGGTCTGGAGATCCACAAAGACCATTTAGGATGTATCCAGTGGATGCCTTTACGATAGACCTCTTTCCGCAATGGGATGGAAAGCCGGATTCATACAGATTTGCTCAACGAGTTGATGGAAAAGCGATTCCTCTAAAGGCATCTGAAATGATGTATATAAGAATGAATCCTCGAACGAATACACCATTTGGGCTTTCTCCTCTAGAAGTGGTTTGGGAGCAGGCAACCAATTTCATTGAGACTCATCGCTCTGGAGGTAAACAGGCAAAGTCGACATTTATGAGAAAGCTGTTGAATCTCGGTAAGAACTCAGATAAAAATGCTACTAAAGCTTTCAATGATTTCTGGACTAATGAAGTTATGGGTCAAGGGAAGATGCCCATTGTAGGTGGATTTGAAGGGACATCTGTCCTTGACTTAGGGGCAACAGATGATAAAGCACTATTCATTGAATGGCAGCGATTCTTAATTGAAATTATGGCTATAGCATTTGATATATCTCCAAAGAAATTAGGTCAAACAAAGGATGTTAATCGCAGTACAGCAGACAGTGAAGATGAAGATACGGAATCCACCGTACAATCTATAGCTGAGAATATTGTTGAACATATTAACGACCAGATTATAGACGGCATATTTGGGATGGGCGGAATTTTAGAGTTTAAATACCATTACGCCACATCTCTAAAAGATTTGAAGACTCAAGCGGACATTGATGCAATCTATCTTGATCGAAGAGTAGATACGCCAGATGAAGTAAGAGACAAGCGAGGGAAGAAAGCACTCCCTAATCAACACGGCGAAGTATTATTGCAGCCGAGTAAACTAGAAGTTATTGATATCAACTCAATACAAGAAGAACTCGCAGCTACGAAAGATCCGCCATCAGAACCTACGGAAGCCAAACCAAATAAAAAAGACACAAACACCGAGCAAATGTAACGGTGTTTTTATTTTGCCCTGAAGGGAGGTGAGAACCAAAATGCTTAAGACATTGAAAATGAGTAACTCGAAAATGCGCGTTCAGGATTTCAAGTTATCTGATGCTGGTGGACATCCCAACAAGGTGCCATTCAAATGCGTATTATTCACGGTTGATCAACCGAGTGACGGTTCGCCCTCAGGGGCAGGTGGTAAACTGATTCGCATTTCTTCGAGTGTTTGTGACCAATACCTTCAAACATTTGTAGGAATGGCACTAAACATCGATTATGCAACAGGAATGGCTGACCATGAACCACGTTTCAAGGTGGCCGTGATCGATAAGGCTTACCGTTCCATGGATGGATGCGCTTGGGTCGAAGGATACATTTACGGTAAGGACTTCCCAGATGTTGTAGCGACAATTCGTTACTATAACGGCTTAGCGGCTGAATACAACTGGAGCGAATACAAATTCGGCGCTTCGCTTGAAATGGAAGCCTCGGTTCAAAATGCAACGGACATGGAAAACGTGCTTGATGTAATGGAATTCTGCGGAACTGGAGCTGCGATTCTTTTCGCTGATGCCGCCGCTTATAAAACAACCAGTTTTGCAGCAAGGAACAATAAACCCAAAGAGGAGGATGTTGAAATGACACCCGAACAAATCAAAGCCATGGAAGATGGCATGAAATCATTGCAGGAAGCAATGGGAGGCATTACAGCCAGTGTGCAAAGCGTTGTGACTGAAGTAGGTACTATCAAAACTGATCTGGCGAGCATGAAAGCAGCTAGTAGTGAGGCAGATCAGAAAACTGAAGAAGAAAAAGCTGCTGCTGATCTTAAGGCGGCAAAGGATGAGGCTGAAGCATTGAAACAGGAACTATCCGAGCTCAAAGCAAAAGGTGCACCTCCAGCAGAGCCAGAGCGAAAGACCTTTTCGGCTTCACAGTTACTTTCCAAGTATGGAAAAGTTGAAGAGTCTGCAACGTCCGACTTCTCTACGTTTTGTGCAAGTGTTGATGCTTTGAATCTTTCGTCTGGCGAATCCATGGTATTAAAAATGAAAGCCAAAGCATCCTTTGGCGTGAAAGAAGGGGAATAATTAATGGCAGATCAAGCAGTAGCACAATTTGTAGATTTTAGAGCGGCAGCTCAAATTATCGCACCTGGCGCAATCATCGTTGACGACTTTCAAAAGGAGATAACTGACGCACTTCGTAGAAGCTCAGTATTGGAAGGGCGGATTGCATACGTACCTGCAACAGGAGACTTTTCCACGTACTATGAACAAAACACTATTAATGGCGGCGAGTTCGTTGATCCACGTGTTGTAACAGCAACTCCGACGAGTAATCCTAGAGTTCCGCATAGTTTGAAAATGAAGGCTATCACGAATGAAGTTGTTTTTGGACATTACGATCTGACATTGGGCCAACAGCAAAACAATTTCCCAGAGCTTAAAGCCAAGGATTTGAATGATATGATTAACGGGGTTGGGCTTACTCATGGCAGATCACTTTGGAGAGGTAACGACACAAGTCTATCTGTACCTACATCCTTACAATATCGCGGCCTAACTAAGCAAATCACGAACACATTCTCTGTCTCGTCTGCGGACTCTATTGTAGATGCTATCCGTGCTAAAGTAGCCGCAATGACTTCAAGTGAACTCTATGTATTGATGCCTACGGCTATTTACATTCATCCAATTGCTCATCATTACCTGGAGCAAGAAGAAAAGAATTCATCTAACAATGAAACGCAGATTAATAGCCTGACTAAGTCAACCGTTGCTGGAATAACCGTACTTGCGGTTATGACTTCAGCTGGTGTTCTTCCGTTGATTCCTGAACCGTTCATGACTTACGCTGTAAATGGAACAGATCCAATGATGACCGACTATGGTATTGCAATTTTGACTGAACCAATGGTTGAATACCATTATGTAGGAAAAAAAGATGCGTATCTTTTCCAACTTGGGACATCTTCCGATATCCAAGAAAAATACATCGCGATCAAATATGGCGCGCCTGTTGCTAAAGGTCCAAGTTATGCTCATGCATACGGAACTGTCACACGCCCTACAATTTCTGCAGTAGGTCAATAAAATAATTATGAATAAGAGGCGGTCAATAGATCGCCTCTTTCGTATGAAAGGATATGATGAGTATGGCTAAATCAAAGCTTGAAAAGCTAAGAGAAGCGATTGAGGACGGTAAGAGTTTCCTATCAATTATCATTGTCGGTGGTGAAGTTGGACAATACCAAAAAGTAGACCACGATGAGTTTGAGTCTATCCTTGAAACGGCTGAAATGATCGCTCAAGATGAGAGTTTAGAACCAATCCGCTATGAAGCTGAAATTGTCGTAATTTCAGAAGCAAAGAAGAATCTTCAAGATTCGGTGGTAGTCCTGAAAGAACCTGTAGAAATTAGTTCAAAAGTTTTAATTCTTAAAGGAACAGCTAGCCAATGCATAGGTTCACACACGCTGCATTATAAAAGCGGAGTGATTAATTTCCGCGATGGTAAAGCTGAACTTCCTATAGAATTGGCAGATGAGCTAATTGAAGCAGGTTATGTAGATGCAGAATGACTCGGTACCTAACCACTGAAGACACCGACTACGTACCCGCAGGAGTGGTTCTGACCCTCCCTTTAATTATAAGAGCATCAGCTATCATTGACGGGCGTTGCAGGCGCGAGATTGGCGTTAAATCCTACTCTGAGCGCATACCATTGACCAATCAACGAGGACATTTATCTTATTACCCAGTGAAAGAGATCACCGAAGTTAAAGGTAGAGCTGCTTACGGTATAACAGGTGACAATTTCTTTGGTGCGCCGGGGTTTGTTGAAACCGATCTAAGCGTCTTGGACGTTGATAAAGAGATCGGTTCTTTGACATGTGGTAATTCACAGTTTGGTGCACCATATGCGGAAATTGAGGTTACTTACACCAGTGGATGGGACCCTATTCCCGACAAAGTAAAAGTAGCTTGCGGGTTGCTTATCGCTCAGTTGTCTGGCAATTCAAACACAAATGTTAAGTTGAAAAAAGATGTTGACTCCACGATTGAATACTTCGGGAACAGTCTGATCACTCCAGAGATAGCTGATCTGCTGTCAGAGTATCAGTATTGTTCATTCAGGTAGGTGAGTGTATGTTTCATGATTTCTCGCACCGACACACTCCTTGTACAGTGAACGGACTGCCGGAAGCTGTAATACTTTCTCGCGGATCGAGCGGATCTTCTCAATTCGGTAGAGAATCAGACTATATTGGTCGCTTTGCTCCTGAATCGTTAGTTGCCCCAGGAGCATTGATAGAAACAGGAGAAACATTCCTAGTCTGTTCACAACGCCCTACGCCAGACTGCGATAAATATTGTGGGATGGTAAAGACGAATATGATTGTCAAAATCCAACGTTACAGTCAAAAGTACGACGATAACGTTAATCCTATTGGTGATCCCGAATTTCAGGACATAGAAATAGATGTGAATTCATTTGTTCGCTATGTAACTGGGCAATTAAGGCAAGAAGATCCTGGTCTGTTATTGACCACAACTCACTTAATACGATTACAGAGTAACATTGATGTTCGTCGACCGAATGACCCCTTGCTGCTTGGACCAGATCGCATCATATTGAATGGAAGACCGTATCAGGTGGATGTGATTGACGATATCCAATTTCCTGGGCTTTACCAGATTCAGTTATCGGAGGATATGCGATGATTACCGGATATGATACTGCAAGAGCCACAAGGGATCTTGAGAACCAACTTGCTATTCAGATCACTGGACTTACTAAGTTGGTTTTGCTTACTGCTAAAGGTGGCATTCGCTACTATCCAGCAGTACGAGATAAACTAAAAATGGAAATGTTCGTACTCGCTAATCAAATGATCTCAGGAGATATTACAGCAGATTACTGGCAAGCATGGCTGGAGCAGTTCGGTAAAGGTTCACTCATGGCAGACAGCAGCCAGAATGCCGGACTCATTACCTATATGAACTCTGATGCATGGAACCGTCTTCGCTCAAAGGGGAGCAAGGTTGTTGTGGGGCGCGGCCAGGGAAACTATAGAAGTATTGACGGCACAGTCCGATATTCAGGCGGTGGTTACGCTGGCGTTGACCTGGAAGAATTGGCGGCTCGTGGTGACATTGATCCTAAGTTTAAAGCAACACCACCGTCATACTTCCTGCGAATAGCTATACAGTCAAATCGTGAACGCATTCTGAAAGGCGTTGCGCAAGTGCTGGAGGAGTTTCCGTACCATCGTTATTTCAAGGAGGTGAAGGATTGAGCCAAGTGCTGATCGATGCCGTGTACTATCTACTGGAGCGCGATGCCGCATTTATGGCGCTGCTTGGACTTAATTCCGCAGCGCCTCCAGAGGCTAAAGCAGGTAAGCTGGTAAAAGGGCTAGAGCCGGACATTGTGATATCGGACAAGACCGTCCCTCAGGTACAGATTTATACGATGCCCGGTCGATACGGACGAAATCACTTGGTTTACGAAGGAAAGTATTGTCTGGATGTTTACGCCAAGCGTTCGAATGATGCCAGGGGGATAGCCCAGAGAGCGTTTGAGTTGTTTCATGACAAATATCTCGCTTTTCAAGGGTTCCAGTCCTTCAGGTGCCACTTAGCCTATGACACTGACTTTGCAACTGGTATTAAGGAACTCAAGGGATTTAAGGTCATATATGATGTGGACTATGTTAGAAAGTGAGGTGAACGGAAGTGAACGCTAAACTCGATAAGGAAGAACCAACGGAGCAAGAGAAACTTATCAAAGAGAAGATCGGTCTTGCCAAGAAACTTGGAATATGGGAATTCTTTAATCCCATTGAAGGGTTTCAAACAACTGAAGAACTTAATCGAATTAATGAAATTGACCAACGCCTAGCCGAAATTATTAACGGTTAGGTTTTTTTATATCCTAAGGAGGAATTAGTATGAGCTTGATCCCCAAGCAATGGGTTGTAGATGATATTTCTGAGGCTGCGCTATTCGATATCAATTCAGGTGATCCCGTAGCTTATTTTGAACGTCTAAACAAAATGACTTTTACGATTGATGCGAAACAGCAACGTGTGTATGGCGGTACCAGCAAATACGCATTCCATTTGACCGAGCAGGATGCAGAGTCTAGCGTACAACTGGAAAACGCAGTGTTGGATTTGAACCAATTGGTAGCAGCAACTGGCGCAACAATCACCACAGGGTCAACAGTCATTCCAAAGGTCGAAAAGTTGTTGGTAGCAACTGGCGGAACATTCACGTTTTCTAAAGGTGCTAGTTTAGTTGCTGGAACAGACCGACTGGTTATTGCAACAAAAGGCCTTACCAACTCCGGTATGCAACTTACCAGGGTAGCATCAGCGCCAACAGCCTTGCAATACAGCATCACCTCTTCCGGTGTTGTAACCTTGGGTGACGCTACACTTGCAGGAAAGGATATTCGTGCATTTTACGATTACACTGCCACAGGTGGTACAGCGGCATCCGTTAAAACCGATACAAAGAATAAGCCTTACAAATTCGTTGCTTATGGCAAGGCGTTCGACGATGAAACAAACGAATCGTTTGAATGCACTATCATCATTTACAAATCACAAATGCTCGGCTCATTCTCCATTGACCAGCAGCGCAAATCCGCAACAGCAAACTCATTGGAATTGGCTGTTCTCGATGCGAATCGTTCAGACAAGAAAGTCATCGACATCTTAACCAACTAAATTTAATAAGGGAGGCTCTGCCTCCCTAACTTAAGGAGGAAAATACACGTGGAAGATACACAAATGGATTTGATTATGGGCATCGGTCCAACGATTACCTTGTCACCAGAAGCAAAGAAGACGCTTAGAGTTGGAACGATTAAACAAATCAAAGAAGTCGGTGCTCTATATAAGGACGGTTTAACACGAATCAAGCATGCTGTTGTGTTTCAGGAAGGTGAAGAGTTAGAATCAACAATTGATAAATGGACCGAAATCTTGAACATTATATTTATTGAAGGATTTGCCCGAGAAGAGTTCGAGGAATATATTCCTGAACTTTTGGAGGAATCCGTAGATCGATTTCTCTTTTATAAGCCAGGGTCCTGAAAGAAAGAGTAATGGTACAAGTACGGACAGGGAAGAGCATAAGCCATTAACTATCGAAGAACTATATGGTCGACTATCTCGTCGAAAATTATCGAAGCCGTGGTACGATCATAACTGGTATGAAATAATGGCTATTTTTGATGATATGAACGAAGAAATGAAGCAACAGATTCGTTTACATGGTGGCGAAGTAGAAGAGCCGAAAAATCTAACGCGTAGTGGAATAGCAGAAATACTAGGCCACTTCAATAGGTGATTTAAACATTAAAAAAGAGACCTCCGTTACCAAGCGGCAGGTCTCTTTTTCTGTATATATGGCATGTCTCTAGTTCAGGAAAGATTTCCTGACCATAAATAAGGGGTGAAATACATTGACAGACATGAATAAAGACGTTGTTGGGGCTAGACTTAACCTTGATACATCAAAGATGATCCCAGCATTTAAAGCCATTGATCAGGGAGCGAGAGGAAATGCGGAAACGTTCAAAGTTTTAAACAGTGAGATTACCGTTACTACTAAAAACTACTCAGCTCTTGCAGCTGCTGCTGATAAGATGGCTCTGACATCGGAAGAACGCCGAAAAAAAATCATGTCCGAATCGGAAGCATTGATTAAACAGCGTACAGCTCAAGCAGAATTGCTTAATACCAAAAAGAATCAACTTGATCAAGCAAATCAAATCGTAAATGCGAAGCTTGCGGCTCAGGAAGCAATAATCAAGAAGAGATATGATGCCATAGAACATCAAGAACTCGAACATCAAAAACGAATGGAAATCCTTCAGAATAAAGCGACTGCCAGTGCTCTTAAGGTAACAACTACAAGCGGTTCCAATGCTTCAGATAGAACTAGAGAACGAGTTTTAATGGAAGAACAGTCTATTCGCCAAAAACTTATGCAGTTAGCGGAGAGAGAAGGTCAACAGGCAAAGCAACAGGCAGCTGAATATGAGCAGTTTTGGATTAAAGCACTTAGAACTCGGGAAATCAAAGTAGAACAAAATCGTGAGAAAGTATTACAGGAAGAACAGAAAATTCGTCGCGCAATGCAACAAACGGCTACACAGTCAAGCGGAACATCAAGTTCTATATTTGATACTTCTGGAGAAATAGGTACTGCAACATCTGGGTGGGCATCAAGATTACAACAAATGGCAGCACATGCTGTGGTATTTAATACGGTTTATCGTGGCATCCACGAAGTTCAAGCTGCCATGAAAGAAGGCTTAGTGGATATTGAATCTAATATGGCCGGATACGTTCAGACCAATGAAAAGTACTTCCTCGAACATAAAAATGGTACTGAAGAAATGGTTATGAACACAAGAATACTTAATGAAGAAACGACGAAGTTCATTCACACTGCGCATGATCTGGGTTCCGAGATTACTGATGTTACCGAATCAGCGCGTCTGTGGGGACGCATGTATAAAGATGCAGCAGTTGTACAAGAAATGGTGCGGAAGTCCACCATGTTATCTACAGTAGATATGGTAAGTCTTGAAGATGCTACAAAGAGTATGGAGTCTACTTTGGCGCAATACGGCGTGCAGATTAATAATGCTAACGATGCAATGGTTATCGGCGGGCGCATATTGGACTCCTGGTCTAAAGTAGCTCACGATACTATGGCTCCAGCAAAAGATCTTGGGGCAGCTTATGAGCGGACAGGTAAGATCGCTGCGGAAACAGGCGTTTCATTCGATGTCATGAACGGATTAATCTCATCTGGTATTCGTAACACAGCACTGTCCGGGGAGAACTTAGGAAACATGTGGAAAACGGTCCTTGGTACCATCCGAACTGATAAAGCAGTTGCTGAAATTGAAAACTTAGGTGTTGCAACTAAAGAAATTGTAGATGGTAAAGAACAGTGGCGTAGAGCAGATGATATCTTGATAGATTTGTCCACCAAGGTAATAGATAAAAACTATGATTTAACGCAATCATACGCAGATATCTCCCGAGGGGTCTATCAGTACGCAAAATTAGCAGCATCACTTAATGCGGGTGATATTTTACTTGGCACTGCCGCATCTATCGGATCTACTGGATCAACATTGGAGTATCTCAAGGTACAGATGGATACAATCTCACGGAAAGCAGCTCAAACCAAAACATCGTTACTAGAGATATTCAATCAAGCAGGAGATGATGGTCTTCGTTCAGCCATTAAGAGTTCATTAGATGTGATTGATCAATTATTAATTGGACTCACTAAGATTCCGAAAGGAGCGGTTGGGGCTACTGTTTCTGTTGCAGGACTAATTGCATTATACAAGCTAATGTCACCGTTACTGACTCAGTGGAGAACAGCTCAGACCGCCTTGAGTACGGCTATAGCTACTCATACAACACTTCAAACGGCAGCCACAGCAGAGATGGTTGCTTTTACAGCGGCAGCACGAGCGGCCATGTTGACAACAGCCGCCTGGACAGCAGGGATCACTCTCATAGTTGGGGCTATCGCTTTATTCGTCTTTCAAAGCGGCAAGGCAGAGAAAGCAACTAGAGAGCATGCCCAGGCAATGAAGGACCAAGATTCTGCAAGCCAGCAAATCATTAGCCAATATGAACGTCAAATTGAATTACTTCCTAAATTGGTTAACGCCCATAAGTCTTTAGAACAATCTATTAATTCTGGAAATATGTCAGCTGAGAAGCAATCAACAATTAAAAAACAATTGGATGAGGTTTCTAAAGCTCTTGTTATTACGCTTGGAGAAGAGGGAGCTAAGCAACTAGAAGCTGCTAATTACACGGACGAAGCTGTTAAAATTCAAGTTAACGCGCTAAATCAACTAATAACAAAACAGAATGAAGCTAGAAAAAATGTATTACTCGATAGTAAATCCACTTTGGAAGGACAATTGGCAGAGAATTCCGAAAAACTGTCTAATGCCAGAGAAAAACTTAGTAAAGCAGAAGAAAGGCTTACTCGTCTCCGAGAGGATGGAGTTGGGGTCTCTTTCAAGGTAACTAACGCTGAAAAGGATGCCCGACAAAAGGTAGAGGAACTAACTACTGCTCAAAACAAATTGCAAGAATCATTGGCAGGAACTAATGTTCAATTAGGCCAATTAACAGTAGATGGTCTTGATCAACTCGCTGGAAAGGCGGGTGTATCATCTGAGAACCTTAGTGATATGGGAGCAGTATTAGAAGATTTGAGAGAGCAGATTTCTGGTAACGGCACCGCCGTATCAGAGTTAAACAATGTTCTCAATGATTTATCTAAGGGCCAATCACTTAATTCTTCGAATGCAACTGAGCTAATCCTTAAGTATCCCCAACTAGCAGATGCCATATATAAAACAGCAGACGGATGGGCTTTCGAAAAAGAGGCTGTTGAATTACTGAGAAAGGAAAAGGTTGCAAAGGCTATTAGTGACCTGGAGTCTGAGAAAACATCAGCATTCAACACTAGAATGGCTACTGAAGAGAGATTACAGGCTTATGGAATTGAAGCATCAGCAATTAAAGACCTTGCTCAATTGAAGGCTTCGCTAAATGGCGCAGCTAATGCAGTTACATCCAGTTCTTTGAATAATCCTGATGATAACAAATATTTCAAAAAGGCATTCCAAAGCCAAGGCTCTGTATTAGATGAAAAAGCTAAGACAGAAGCAGCGGCAGCAGCAGCTGTAAGTAGCGAATTGGATAAGATTTATGCTGATTATGCAAAGGAATCAGCTGAATATGATAGCAAAATCAAGGCGCTTGGATCACTATATCAGGACCCTAAATTCGGAGTGAGTTCAGAAAAAGCCGACAAAGGGAAGAAAACCAAAACTGGAAAAAGCGATTCAGAAAAAGCGGCAGATAAATTAGCTAAGGAAGCTGCTGAGGCTCGTAAGAAAGCATATCAAGAAGACTTAGACAATTTTAAGTATGTAGCCGAACGCCAAAACTGGACCATAGATCAACAGGTTTCTGGATATGAAAAATTAAAGAAACGCCATGCTCAATACTTGTCTGAGGATAAAGATGCTCTAAAACAATGGAGCAGAGAAGTAGTAGCTTTAAGCGATGAAAGGTATACCGAGGATGTGTCCAACTTAGGGAAAAAGACTGAGCGCATGCGGCAAGCCAATCTTCAGGAAGTCGAAATGGTTAAGACTTCTCTTGATTTTTACACCAAGGAACAAAACAAGACCTACCTGACTACGGAACAAAAGGCTGAAGCACAAAAACAAGTCTATGATTTGACAAAGCAATATAACGAGTTGCGCTATAGCAACTCCACGAACTGGATCGATAAAGAAGCCACAAAAATGGAGATGGCCGGGAAAAGTAAAATTAATATCATCACCATGGAATTGCAAGCCTATGAACGCATGTATGCAGATAAGAACAGAACTGCTGAACAGAGTTTTGCACTAGAAAAAAACATCTATGAGCAGAAGAAATTGTTAATTGAACAACAGTTCAGTGACTTTCAAAAGGATTTGAATCACCGCAAAGCCATGGGAGAAGTTACGACACAAGGTGAGTTAAACGAATGGATTAAGATTCAATCAATGTACAAAGTCGGAACCGATCAACGAATGGAAGCGGATGAACAAGTCTATGCACTACGTCAAAAGCTGATTGAAGATGAGACGAAAGCCGTTGAGACGTTGGCGAAAAATTATAAAACGAGCATCGAATCCTCTAAAAACGCAGCTATTAAAGCAATAGAAGTAGAACGGGATGCTTACGTCGCCGCGAAAGACGCAGAGATCAAGGCTATTGATGATTTACTTAGCAAACAACAAGAATTAAATGAAGATCAGGATTACGAGAGTGCGCTGGCAGAGAAGCAAGCAAGATTAGCTTTACTTGCCTCAGCTGTAGGACCAGACGGAATTGCTGAACGAAAACAGGTTCAAAAGGACATCGAGAAGCTGCAACTCGATCACGAACGTACATTAGCTAAAAGAAGCTTGGAAGAGCAAAAACAAGCCTTACAAGATGAAAAGGATGCTAAAAAAGATTCTTTTGATAAAGATATCGAGGCTACCAAAACGCATTATGATGAGTTGCTTCAAGCGTTAGAAAATTTTTTATCAGATACCGCTAATCGTTCGGAGATCATGAAAAACATTCAAGTCCTTAAGGAAGCTGAGAAGAACGCCGAGATATTGTCGCAGCTAGATCAGTTTATCTCAGACTACCAGCTTAAGATGAGCGCGATTAACTCTTTAACACCAACTGTAGGGGGCTCATTATCTTCCATTCCGACAACGACTACATCTAAGAAAGATTTGGATTTAATCGAGTACAATTTTAACAAGGATGCATGGGATGCGGCAAAAGCGGCTGGTAATAAATCAGAAATGGAGCGGTTAGCGGCAAGAAATGAGGAACTTCGAAAGATTTATGGTGTTACAAAAGATACAGGGAAACTTCAGACCTTTCACGAAGGCGGGGTAGTTAAAGGAGCTAGAAGAGGAGAAGAAACGCAGGTAACAGCTAAGGTTGGAGAAATGTACATCAATGATCGTCAACAAGATAATTTGTTTAAGATGCTGAACTTCAGAATGCCATCTTTTAGTTTCACAATGCCTAGCACATCTGCATCTAATTCTTTTGGCGGATCAAATCCGCATCAAATCTACAACATTTTCGAAATGAATTCAGGAGATAATTATATTAAGGACGATTCGGTAGCGAAGACTTATTGGAACGAAAGAGATAATTTTGTTCGCAGAGCGCAATCCAGAACAGGGGTGAAATAATTGATTGTAGCTACAGCAGACGGTGTTCCACTATCATCTATTGGGTTAGGTTTGAAATCTCATAACATTCCTGTTTTACCACCAACAAAAGATAATACACTAGAACTTGCAGATCGAGATGGAGCGTTAGACTTTGGCAGTACCTATGGACCACGAACATTTGACCTCGAATGCATCGTTATGGCTGATGATTCAACTATAGACTATCACAACAGAGTCGCCCAAGTGGCGGCTCTTTTTAATATCCGAAAAGGAGATATTGTATTTACTTTTTCGGATAGACCGGGGAAGCGATATATCGGACGATATGCCGGAACAATGGATATTCAGAAGATTATCTTTGATGGGGAATTAACGATTCCTATTACCATGTCTGAGAACCCTTTTCCAGAATCAGATGAAAAAGTTTATGAGACAACCATTACACAATCTCCGCAGACACTAAAAATTGTTTCTGATGGTGACGAAAGGGCCACACCATTGATCGTTCTGACCAATACCGGATTAAATACTATTCAGGGTTTTAAAATCATTAACGAATACGAACTATAGGAGCTGAGAAAAATGGCAATGCAAATATCTAACTGGCTATCAGCGGCACTTTTAAATGCTGCTTTTCGAAATGTGGCTTTTTCCCAACCATCAACAGTCTATCTAGCTTTATATACTTCTGATCCTACACAGGCTGACACAGGGACAGAAGTATCTGGTGGATCATATGCGCGAAAAGCTATCACCTTTGCTGTAGCCTCATTGGAGAATGGGAAAATGACGGTTAGGTCATCTGCTGATGTGGAATTTCCAATAGCTACGGCGGATTGGGGATTGGTGACACATGTCGGATTGAGAACGGCTTTAACAGGAGGAAATTTATTATGCTCTCAAGCCATCACACCGCGGTCTGCTTTGATAGGAGATAAACCTAGGTTTTATGCAGGTTCAACTCTTATTCGTTTCGCACAATAGCTAAGGGCAATAAGGAAGGAGGATAATTAATGGCACAACAGCAAATGTATTCTGCGATAGCCAATTCGCCGGGCACGGAATTATCCGCGGCAATAACGGCAGCAGTGACGACTATACCCGTTGTAACCGGGAGTGTTTTACCAGAAGGTCCTAATATCATTACGATTGGTGTAGATGAAACGTCAGAGACCGTTCTCTATACGTCCAAGAGTGGAAATAGTCTAATCGGTTGTACACGCGGATTTGGAGGAACAACAGCAAAAGGATGGGCGGTAGCTTCACGCGTTGCCCGTTATTACACCGCCTACGATCACGAAGCATTTCGCAAAAATTTAACGGACCTTTCTGGTGTAACCTCGGAATCTACAACTGATGTCATCCTAGCAGTGGGACAGCAAATTCTAAATGCCACCAAGAACGCTAGACTACAAGGATTAAAGGTACAGGGTAGGACGTTAATAGATTTACTTGGTGGGGCTGGGAGTGGAGAGAGTTTAACGGGGTGGACACAAAATGGTAACCAGCCTGTGGCTTTATCAACCACGCAAAAACGGTCCGGAAATTCATCGTTTAAGCCTGCGAATGATGGCACGAAGTCTAGTCACATATACAGGGACTTCACAAGCCCATTAGATCCAACGAAACAGTACGTACTTGTAGGATGGGTGTATGTCGAATCGTACACATCCGGTAATCAAGAGGTAAGCCTTCGTGATGTTGGGACGTTTACATCAAAATATACAGTACAATTCGGATCATCCATTCCTGTTGGCAGTTGGCAGCCATTTTTCATAAAAATACCTACTAACAACACACTAGTTGGATCGGGTTTCAGGCTTCTAATTGGGGCAATCTCTACGCAAGTCAACACGATGTATTTTGACGAACTTCGCCTATGCGCCGTATCCGCAGCAGACTACGCAGCTATTGGAACCACAATCACAGGTGAAGCTATAGACCGTCTTTTACCTTATGTACCTCCTGGTATTAATGGAGTAGATGGGCTGTATGTACGGAGATATGGACGTAATTTGCTGCCGGATAAGCCGGATACGTTGCATGCTAATGCGCGGGTTAATGGTCCGTATGACGTGACGCTAGTCGCTACGTTACCAAACCAATCATCCATTTTCAACATTCCCGCCCTACCCGGCGCGACGTATACTTTATCCGGTGAATTTACAGCATCTTCTGGCGCAGCGACGATGAACGTTTACTCTATAGATGCTTCGGGAGCACAGACGTATGTCACCGAAATGAACCAGACTGCCACTAAACGAACATTCACAACTCCGGCGACCAGCGTTGCGCTCCGACTCAATATATTTGGGACAGGCGTTGGAACACTCACGTTTAAAAACTGGCAACTCGAACTCGGCAACGCAGCCACACAGTTCCAACCGCGCGAAGACAGCCTTATCGCCTTTGGTGGAGTAGAGTTACACGCTAACCCAACGGATGGCAGCGAACCGGATATACTGCGTGAGGTTAATGGGCGGTATGAGGTAACGAGATTATGGCGTGAGTTGATTGCGGATGGAACTTTGCCGTGGGAATATCATGGGACTGCTACAGGTTATAAAGTTGTCAAGCTGCCGAAATTTGCTGCAACTTTTGCAGGAGATAACAGATTAATTGGCTTTGTAACTAAGTACAACGGTATAAGCCTAGTAAATACTCCTTCAAGTGTAAATGTGTTTGCTGCTGGTGCGGATACTTACAGGCAACTAACGTCAGATGCGAATTTTTATCTCAATATAGCTTCCTCAGACTCCGGTTGGGGAGACTCCTATACACCGAGTGCTGACGAGATTAAAGCTTACTTCAACGGGTGGAAGATGTATGATGGTTCGGCAGCGGACGTTAATACAACTCGTAATACACCGTACACCACAGGGCAAAAATTTTGGCGGAATCAAGATAATACGGTGTGGGGATATACAACAATCCCGAGTGCAAGTGCGCCTGGATGGCAGCCATACCAACTCCTATACCGCCTAGCATCCGTATCAACGGAGACAGTTCAAGAAGACGGCAGCCTATCTCTACTTGAGGGTGATAACTTTATAGAGGTAGGTAGTGGGTATGTCAGCCGTGAGCGAGTTACCCCATCAACAGACACAGGTAATTGGTATATCAATAATGACCCAAGTCTATACTCCCCGGGCGGAGATTCTCGTCTTAAAAATAAAGCTCGTGAGATACTCAATGTTTTTAAAGATTCAAGAGTTGGGGCATGGATCATAGAGAAAGCGGCGACTGCGGGATACGGAAATTCACGAGCAAATCAGCCACCTGCTATGTATGATTCATCCGCCTCATACAGTGTCTCTTACATTAAACTGGATAAATCCCCGATACCGGGAGTTACAGGATTTTACGCAGCCTCTGAGAAGGCGCAGTTACGTGATCTGACCGATGGGGTGACGGAAGCGCTGGCGAGAGTATCCGTGGTTGAGGCTAAGAAAGCGGAGAAGGACGTACCGGCGCAGATAACACCGACATTGCTTAATGGATGGGAGACGTATAGCAGCAGCAACGCACCTTACTATTACAAAGACACGCTTGGATTTGTGCATATCAGGGGCATGGTTAAGAGCGGGGTCAACGGGTCGCCAATCTTGACGTTACCTCCTGGATATCGCCCATCAGCAACAGCCGGCATCGAGTCAATATCCGTATCCAATAACGGCAGTGGTATTTTAATCGGCAATGTCGAGGTGGACTATAAAGGCCGTGTAACCCCATATTCTGGAGGCACAACATGGCTAAGTCTCGATAACATACCGCCGTTCTTGGCGGTCAATTAAGGAGGCATGAAACGATGAAAGAAGCAATCATAACAGATATTAATGGGCTATACACAGACGTGACGATTGTCTCTGATGCTGAGTTCGGTGTCACGCAGCTTTATGAGATTCCGACGTCCGAGTACGATCACGACACGCCAGCACACGAAACACCGGAGCCAGTGCTTGTCGGCTATCGTGTGGCTGTACCTGTACCTGCTGGACTATTTAAGCCACACTTTGATTTAGTTACGTGGAATGCGTGGCAGGACGCTGTACTAGAGGCCCAAAGCGATTATGCCGACGAGCTACATGATTGGCGGGAGCAATGGGCGGAGGGCGAGAAACAAGGTCCTGAGCCAGTTTACACACCTCCGGTACAACCTGATAACCTTTGGGTCGAAGGCTTAACACCAGAAGAGATTGCGGAGTTGACCAAGCCCGGGGAACAGACGGAAGTTGAAAAGCTGAAGTTTGAAAATGAAGCTTTAAAAAAGCTGATAGAAGATAAAGACCGGGAGAACAAAAATGCGCTTTTTGAAATTTATTCTATTTTGTTAGGCGGTGAATGACGGTGAACGTCATCAGCCGTCTTTTATTATGGCTACTACTAAAGTCTGAGAAAGGAGGTGGAATACAAATGATTATCGTTATGGCATCGCTCATTATCTATGGAGATATTACAATTGCTCAAGTTCCAACTGGCTCCAAGGCTGCTGTAAAGACGCGGCTCGCGACTCTTGGATATGACGAGAATGGCACGCCGTTAAAAATAGAAGAATAAATATTGAGTCATCACAAGCCCTCGAAGTTTTCGGGGGCATTTTTTTACGTATGGAAAATTTTCCTGACCAGAAAGGAGAGGGGTTATGTTCGGGGGTGCGTTTAATCGATTACCTTTTGATAGACCATTTCAACAGGAACTATCTTTCTCAGTTAATTTCGACATCATCACTGAAGTTGAATCTAAGCTTAATCTAGATATGGCTATTCCTGTAGTTGTTGAGTTTATCACAGAATTCAATTCTGAAATGATACGTGAACAATCATTTCGAGCAGAGTTTGAGACTATGCTTAATTTTGAAACAACTATGGTTAGAGAACAGTCCTATAATGCTTTATTCGAACTTGCGCTTGAGGTTCAGGCAACAGTGAAATATACACATACCAATGAAATCATTTTTACGGGTGGGTTCGCACCAGGTGAGCGAATAGTTATTGATACCAAAAAAATGAAAATAACCAAGAATGGGCAAAACGCACTTCACTTGATGGATGGTGACTTTTTTGATCTCGTATTTGGAGAAAACAAGATCACATATACCGATCAAGAAATAACTAGATCTGTACTTGCGCGCGTTACTCATCGAGATAAATACCTATATTAAAGGAGGTGCACTTTTGGACTACCTTCAGTCTTATGATAAGAACATGAAGCGTGTGGGGATTTTAAATGATTCATATGATATCCAACGGAAGAGACGGATCAATTCGGATTACGAGATATCTTTCTTGGTGCCCATGAATTCAGAGGATTACCAAGAAAAATTGTTAATTAAGGGTCACGTTAAGGACGAACGGGGTCAATTTTACGTTGTCAATAGCAGATCCAGAGTAAGAGAAGATCGTAAATTAACTGCCTCAATCATGTGTACACATGTGATGTTTAAACTAACAGATTTCAAGTTTTCATATTCCTTATATATTGATGAGGCTTACGGTGTTCCTATTTCTCGACTGACCAATCTAATTACTGAGGCAACTGGTGGAAGATTCACCTTTTCAATCGATGATACTTTCGATCTTCATGACGTAAAAGATTTTGGACAAGGAAATTGTCTTCAAGCACTAAATAAGATCGTGGAGATGTATGGATGCGAAATTGAGCCGGATAACTTTGTAATCCACCTTAAGAAAAGAATCGGCAGAGATAACGGTCTCCAATATCGCATCAAGAAGAACATTATTTCAGATCAATTTAAGGATGATTCAAGTTCGCTTGTAACGCGCTTATTTTGTCAAATGAAAGATGGTAGAACATGGATAGGTGAATCAGCATCTATCTTAACAAATGAGGAGAGGGCACTACTAGAGGTTGTGCCTGGGGCAATTCTTAATGGTGTGTTACAAGTGAATTATTTAATTTCTCCTTATGCTTCCACCTGGGCGAGCAATTCAGTTCCATACTTTGATGGTGAAATTATCGAACAAGATATAGAAAGTGTCTCGGATCTTCTGGAAGTATCACGAAAGACTTTAAGAGAAAAGGAAATCCCAACATTTGAAGTCACTGCTGATGGTGCGGATTTGTTTAAGATTGATAAAGAAGAGCCTAAACCCAATCTTGGAGATACCGCCTATTGCTATGATCCAGATATGGAAATGAAGAATTTAAAGGCTAGAATAACTGAACTCACAGAATATCCTTTCACTAAAGAGAAACACGCCCAAGCAACCATAGCAAATGTGATGTTAAGAGACTATGACGATATCATAGCTGACCTTGATAAAAGCAAGAAGCTAGTAGATAACCTATATTCTAACGGACGCATCCGAACAGAGCTTTTTGAAGCTGGGGCCAAGCAAGTAATTACAGATATTAATAACTCGAAAACTGAACTTATCTATCCAGAAGATGGCGGGATATTGGCAAGGGAAAAAACAAATCCATTACGACAAGTTCGCCTTACATCGGCGGGATTGGGCATCTCAACGGATGGATGGCAGACTGTGCGTTCTGCTGTAACGGCAGGCGGTGTCTTAGCTGAAACTGTGATTGGACAGTTTGGTAGCTTTGTTTCAATGTTGATCGGAACTGGAAATGCCGTTACTCAAATTAATACTAATGGTATAGCAGCAGGACACGCAAACTTCACCGAAGCGCCTTTTCGAGTAGATATGGCTGGCAACTTGGTAGCTAATAAATTGACAGCAAACTATGCCTCAATAGCGAATTCTAACTTTTCTGGTGGGGCTATTGTAGGGTCATCCATCAATGTAGGCAATGGCAAATTTGTAGTTAATTCCTCGGGCAGTGTTTATGCAGCTGATGGAACCTTCCAAGGAACCATTAATGCTAAAGGTGGAAGTTTTGAAGGGACAATCTATGCAGGTGGAGAAATCGTTGGGGGGATTATTACAGGTGCTCTTCTGAGAACGTCTGCCAGTGGCGCACGTGTCGAGGTGGATACGTCCGGATGGCGGACCTATGATTCTGCCGGCAAACAAAGAATCGGGATTCTATCTGCATCACAATATGGGATGAGTGCTCTAACCTTTGACAGATCAGATGGTGGTGGCAGTGGGACTATTAACGGTGGAGATAATGGATTTGACATTGTATCGTATGTAGATATGCTAATATCAGCAATGACAAGGAGTATTTACTTTCAAGGACAACTTAACTTTAGTTCTGCATATAGCATTGTAGGCTTACAGATGGCGCATATTAACGGGCTACTCGCGGAATTAGCTGGAAAAGCAAGAGCTGGATATGCCACAAGTTCTGTCAGTGCAGGAGCACATAATCATGGATTCCCTAATGGAACACAATTTAAGGACGTAAACGGCAACACGTATACTTGGTCTGCTTACACTGGATTTACGCATGATCACACTCAGCAATAAACTCCTTGAAATTTTTCCAGACTTTGGACGATAATATAAGTAAGGGGAAATTTAGAGGACTGGGGTGTGATAAAATGAAAAAATTTGTGTCTGGAATACTTGTTGGACTTATGCTGTTTGTTGGAACGTCTGTTTTTGCAGAATCTATTAGTAAATTAATTGGGGCAAAGGTGCAAGGAATATACGAACTAGAGAAGAACGGTAAAGCACTTGGAGAAGCAGTTATTATTAATGGTAAGGCATATGCTCCGGTACGGACCGTTTCAGAAGCGGCGGGAGTAGGCCTTACAATAGAGGGGAAAAAGATAAAAATGACGGATATAACCGTAAATGAAACGGGTGATTATGTCCTCGGACCCGATGCTCTGAAACTTGCAAACGAAAAATCAAAATTAAGTGCATCAACGGGAAACAAAAAGAGTTTATTAACTGCTGCATTTTCAACATTGAAAATGTATGAAGATTCACTTGCTGCTGATGCAGCGCGTGAAACACCTATTCCTGGTTATGCAGATGGTTTAAATGCGAACATCATTAAAACACAGGCGGAAATCACTAAACTTCAGCAAGAAATTGCTACCGCTGAATCCGATATGGCAAATTTACAGACACAGATCGATGCAATGAAGCCGTAAATAAACAATTCTAAAGGAAAAAGTGGAAACTATTATATCAAGAAAGCAGAGATAGAAAAACTACAGGGTCAAGAAACTCCTCAAGACCGTAGTGTGAAAGTATTAATACAGCGATATCCTATAACTAAGAAGGTCTCTCCTAAGGAGGGACCTTTATTTTGTTGTAGGAGGTGTTTTGCAATGGTGTCACGATTCCGAAAATGGTGGCATATGTATTGATTCGATATAACAACGAATGCAGACATTATCATTTAAAAAAACGAGACTTCCATTTAGACTAGCTTAGGAGAAGGTATTGATTTGTTTTCAACGAATAATAAAGCGAGGTGTTATTTAGATGGATAATCTACTAGGAACTATTGTTTTTATTCTGCCTGGATTTCTTATGTACTTTTGGCTTCAGTCTTTTGGAATAAACCCTGTCGTGAAACATTCACCTGGTGAATTCACCGCAATCTCTGCCCTATTATGGCTGCCAGCATCGTTTGCGACCTTATTGCTATATAATGGTATAGTCTCTATTTCCAAAGTGATTAGTAACACTGATGTTATATGGTCAATTCAACAATTGAAGGATAAATCAAGTAGTTTGACCTTCTTGCTTGTATTTCTAATCTTAAGTGCTATCGTGAGTTTTGTAATTAGTGTCATTTGGGCAAAGTGGCTACATCCTATCCAAGCAAAATTAATTAATAAAATCAGAAATTGGCGAGGGGCAGCAAGCCTATCTAAAAATCCTTCTGTGTGGGATGAAGTATTTACGAATAATGATGCTCAAGTAGTAGAGATTGGAAGACTTGATAAAGCGGGAATAACTATTATTGGATGCATAAACAAAGCGTCCCGGACGTTTGAACCGGAACGCCATTTGAATCTGGATGATGTTGATTTCTTTACTGATCTTGTAAAAAGACATGATATCTCAGTAGACAAGATTTTTTATGACACAAAGTCGGGCACTTATGTAAAAATATTTGATTCAAAGCAGATTGAAGATGCTCAAATAAAGGATTCAGAAGTCACTTCTTCGGCACAATAATTCGAGCTGAGTTTTTATCAACTGACCTTGTTTCAGCACCCGAGGAGGGGTTCTGAGGCTGACTATTAGCTGCTTGTTTATTACTCACGCTATTGTTCTCCTTTCGTATCACTCTTGGTGACATCCTGAGATGAAGTTCTTTTGATGTCGCCGGATGTTTTAGGGAAAATTCTTGCCGATACCTTATCAACAGATCCCTTTAATGAGATCCATTGCTTTTCTTCCTCATTCTTTGGCATTATAAACTACCCTCCTTACCATTACCAGAATTCGACATTATTTCACTGTTTCCTCCTTAAATGCTCTGGCGGTAATGGTGGTCATCAAATCCGCAGTGATTACGAACATCTCTAGTGATAAGCTAAATTCATAAGAAAGCCTCTCCAATATTTTGGAGGGGCTTTTACTTTTGTCCGGAAGGAGGAACAGAGTTGGTAATTATAAAAAAACTTGAATTAGCACTTGATCTAACGAGACCAGCTGAAGAGTTGATTGAAGCGATTATAACAGTATTAGAATTTTACCCCGGGCGACAACTTGAGGTTTTGCAGCAAGTTGATCATAGAATCGGTGAAATGTTAGCAGCGTTGAAACCAAAGACTGAGGCAATATCAGATCCTGAAGCGAAGGAAATCGAGGATATGCCATAGAGAGAAAGGAGAGTCGTGATAATGGAAGTATCGACAATTGTACCGATCATATCCGTTGCAGCAGCTTTAAGCGGTATCGCTCTTGGTTGGATTGGCCGTACTAAGGCATTTAAACAAGAGGTAGCACAAGAAGCTGGAAATGGCGCCGTTCTGCGGACTGACGTTGAGTACATCAAGCGCGGGGTCGATGATATACGTGCAGATGTTAGAGTGCAGGGACAAAGGACCGATGCATTAGCTGAACGCGTAACGCGTGTTGAAGAATCTGCTAAGCAGGCGCATAAACGATTAGACAAAATTGAGGAATAGAAAGGTTGGCATGTTATGGAATGGAGTGCTGTAGCTAATTTCATCAATCCTGAGCTGTTACTTGTTGTCACTGTCTGTTGGGTGATTGGGTACATACTTAAGCAGACACCGCACGTGCAGGACTGGACAATCATTTATATCGTCACAGTGTTGGCTATTTTTATCGTGGTATTTACACGCGGATTTAACCCGGAAAGCATCTTGCAAGCAATCTTGTGTGCTGCTGTAGCCGTATACGGAAATCAACTAGTTAAGCAGACACTAAAAGGGGGGAGTAATAGTGTTGACTCTGGATCAAGTAAAGAGTAAATCATCTGCGAGCTTGATAGGGTTGCATCCGGTTGTATTGGCTGCTGCAACAGTTTTAATTGAACGCTGTTACTCTCGGGGAGTGTCTATCTTGATAACTCAGGGGTTGCGGACAATAGCTGAGCAGAATGGACTATTTGCTCAGGGACGGACCCAAGCAGAGCTTAATGCAGCTGGATTATCGAGCGTTAAGGCACAGCCGGATAAACCAAAGGTCACCAACGCTAAGGGCGGGACCAGTTATCATAATTTTGGACTAGCTATCGACTTCGCATTGTTACTACCAGATGGGAAACAGGTATCATGGGATTTAAAACGTGACGGTGATGGTGACAAGGTAGCTGATTGGACGGAGGTAGTTCAGGAGGCTAAAGCTCTTGGTTTTGAATGGGGTGGTGATTTTGTCTCGATTAAGGATGCACCACATTTTCAAATCACTTTTGGAATGACAACCTCACAACTACGTGCGGGTGCTAAGCCGTCAGAGATCGCTATGGCAAAAGCAACAGCCATTATAGATCGACTAAAAGAGGAGGTAAAGGAAGACATGAGTAAAATTGAGGAGTTAGAAGCAATCATAGCGAAACAGGATGAACGCCTAATGGACGTAGAAAAGCGATTAAACATCTCGGGCAAGGAAACATATGCCATCAATTATAGTGAGGCTATTACAGCTGCTAAAGCGGTTGGAGCGATAACTACATCGGCAGATAAGTCAAAGATAGAGCTTAATATTATTCAGATGTTCTTTAATCTAGGTTTATTTAAGAGAGGGGATAAATAATTAATGGATAATCAAAATCTAACTAATGTACTGGCGTTCGCTTCGGTGATCGCCGTTTTTGTGTTGTCAGGAGTGCAGTTCGTGAAGACTTCGTTTAACGTGCCTAAAAATATATTGCTTTGATTGGATTAGTTATCGGCTTGCTGATAGGAGTTGTTGCTTACCCGTTTACGGAGTTAGATTTAACTCTACGGTTTTGGGCTGGAGGGTTAGCTGGACTATCAGCAACGGGCCTATTTGAGTTAGCGTTTAACAATAGACCCGGAACGACTAAGACTCCTGAGTAAAGCAAAACCCCGCCAAGTTATTTTACTATGGCGGGGTTTTATAAAAATGATACTTCGATAATATTACGATGCTTTTACGACTATCGAATAATACATCCAATCGCCATTACCAAAATCAGCTCTTATAACCGTAATACCTGGTTTGAGAGCATAAATTGCGTCTTGATTATATGGTTCTACAATAGCAGCTCCATCAGTAGAAATGATCTGAAATGAATATCCAGTAGCCCAAATACGTTGTCCAACAACCATGTTAATCACAGCGGAAAAATCTTGCAGAGGGGTTATTTGTGATGATTCATTGGTGTCAGGTAGACTAGTTGTAGAGGCACTAGAAGCAAAAGAGGTCGACCCTAACGAAAAACAGGTAGCAACAGTTAAAAGCCCAATTAAAATTTTCTTTTTCATAACTCAACCTTCTTTCCTTATATTGGAATACTATACAATTATGTAATAAATATATGATTTTGTAAACATTTTTTGTAGAATAATAGAATATTTGATATATATATGGATAAATACTGAAAAAACAGTGTGTTAATTGATATATTATCCTGTCTGTGCTATAGATCCCATATATATAATGTTTCAAATAAGTTAATCTATAATTATGAATAATGAGATATATCAGTATAGAGATACATACTTTTCTGTGGGGAATCTAGCAATTCTATGGATACTCATACTTGGATTGGTGCTATTCGGATTAGTTATGTTTTACTTAATCAAGAAATATCAAAAGAAAAGAAAGTGATAAGACATGAGTAGTACATACAAAGTCTTAGAGTGCGATGCTGAGTTCTTGACAGCAGCCCTTTCTCAATCTAAGGTATCCGTATGGTTTCGGCTGGACCCAGATCCAATAGGTCATCTTATGGATTATGGTGGAATTGTAGAGGGGTATACTCCGGATTCAATAAAGATCAACGGAGCTCGTTTTATTCGTGAAAGGTTCGAGTTTAAAGTGTGCATAAATAAGACCTCCCTATAGTAAAGGGAGGTCTTATTTAGATTATTACTTAACAAGAACTGTATAATACATTGTATTTCCATTTCCGAAATCTGCGGCTACAGTGCTTGCCCCTGGAGACAACGCTGTAATCAAGCCGTCTTGTCTTACTTCAATACTACCATCTGTATGGATATACCAAAAGTCATACCCGGATACCCACATAGTATCTCCGACTTTAAGATTAATAATAGCTTGATAATAATCTCCCGCAGCAACTACTTCATTTGTGGAAGGTGACGAATTCGGAACTGTAGAAGTACTGGATGCAAAAGAGGTCGACCCTAACGAAAAACAGGTAGCAACAGTTAATAGACCAGCTAAAATTATTTTTTTCATAATTCAACCTTCTTTCCTTAATTTGGAATACAATCCAATTATGAAGTAATTATATCCAAATGTAAACAACTATTTCATAATAATAGATTATTAAATACTAATTTGGAATAATATAAAGTTAATGGATATGGTTTTTATGAATGCATATTATTTTAGTAGTTTAGATACGTTTATCTGAGGACGAATAATATAAAAGCACCCCATCAACCTTAATTGGTCGGCGGCTTTTTTATATCTAAATAATAAAAAGACCCTCAGTAAGTTTATGTCACTTGAGGGTTAAGTTTCGTATTGAGTCTCCATTAACATTCTATGCTGGGTTTATAAAGTGGTGCCATTTAAAATTCCCAATAAGCAAATAATAAAAAATAACTATTAACGTTTCTAGGTAGGTTGGGTATTTTCGTTTGAACGATGGCCTTATTAACAATGGACAATGATCCATGCGTTGTATCAAAATTATAGTGAAATTAACTTGTTATACATCTAACTCGGATTTTTGAGCATATTATTCCAGTCTGAATATATTCGAGGGTGATTTTTTTGTTGGAAAAAACAGATGAACTGAGAAAATATACTCGTTGGATTATTTCGATCTCAAATTCTATTTTATTTGCAGTATCCGGAGATTTGTTCTTCTTTTTAATAGTCGTTATTAGCGGTATTCAACTAATGTTCCTATATACAAATAATACCCGTCAACCTTAACTGGTCAGCGAGCTTTCTTTGTTTATACTATAAACTCTGTAAACACTGGACTTTTAAGCATGCCAGATTTGGTCCAGTTCCTCATTCGTACTTTGCTCGGGGGATAATATACTAAAACAGCCACATTGACTAACAAGTTTATCCTGTCTTCATATTTAATTAAGCTAAGAGGATTATAGTAATCACATAACCCCCTTACAATATAGAACTAGACCCTGCCGGATATTGCTGGGGTCTTTTTTTATGGTTTTTTATTTTACGAATTTTAAATCGATATAACTAAATTTATACAAACAAGTAAGTTATACATAAAATCTTTAAAAGCCCTGTCAAAATGACGGGGCTTTTAAAGATTTAGCAATATGTTTTTTGTGGTGAAAGTCTGTTAGCATAATCAGTTATTTCTTTTAATTCAAATACAGTTTCTAAATTTGATTCTTCTTCAAGAACTTCAAGAGCGCCTTTTATCTTATCGCTATAGCTATTATTTAAGTAAACTAAAGTGGATAATTCATATTCAAAATCAGAAGGAACTTCAAATCGTTTTTTCATCTTACTTAGGAGAGAATTATCTTTTTTCATTTTATGATAGTTCCATGCCCAAATTTTAGCTTGAGAAGAAGCATGTTGCGGATTTTCAGATTTAAAATCAAACGAGAAGGTTTTTATAATTTTCAATCTATCTTGGGTTTTGATTACAAAATCCAATTGTTCTAATGTATCCTTTATTTCTATCTTGAAGTTTGAACGGAAAGTTAAGTTGTTATTTTTCAAAGTTTGATTCATTATTTTGTTAACTTCTTCAGGTGTAATTCTTTTGTTTTTAGGGGAATCATAATAAACATAAGAACGAAATAACTGTTCAAGATAATGATTAAATTCCTTTTGGAATTCTTCATTTCCATCGCCGGGAAGTCGAAGTGATCTCACAGGTGAAAATTGTAATTGGTTTGAATAATTAAAAGTTCGCTTTTCTAAAAAAAGTTCGTTGCTTAGATCAAAAAAATCAGGACCGCTAGTCATATCTGGTTTAGAAAAATCCTCTTTTGCACCTTCAAGAACTAATCTTAGTATGCGAATGTCTATTTCATCATCGAATAATCTAACGCGATTTAACTTATCTGAGATTTTAATGTCAATATGTCCATTGGAAGGGGAGTGGAGTACTACTCCAATATTTACAAACTCTTCGCGCATCTCATTGGGAACATACCTTAGAATAGTGAATTTACAAATATGACTTTTCACTTTAATACTCCTCCTTTCCAATATGGAAGCACACTTTGCAATGGAGCGAGTGCTTCGGATATACGACATAAACGATCGCAGATAAAGTCGCATAATGCATTCTTGCATTCGCGATCGATATTCCATTCTTCAGGTATTTCCTCAATAATATGCCTAACTTGAAAATCACTTATACATCCCATCTTATGCAAAATTTCATTAAAAGGATTATTCCCTTTAACAACATGGGCCATTTTACTGAAAACAATACCTTGATGTTCAGAAACAGTGAAAGGTTCTCCTATGAGTCTTCTCAACTGTATTGGATCCCAAATGACACCGAGTTTAAAAACATGAGAATGATCAATCATTAGAATTTTATTCTCTGTCATATCAAACAGGAGGTTACCTCTGTTAGCATCACGGTCACCGTTTGCTATTAGTTGGTCAAAGAGTATGATACTTGGAATTGACGATTTGTTAGTAGCACCTTCAATTATTTTATGCGAAGTCACAGGAGATATTCTGGCTACTTTTTTACTCCCGAAATGTAAACCACTTTGCAAGGGGCTCTCAATAAAGTCTGAGATTTCTTTTCCATGAGTCTCTATAAAATCATCATCAACTTCAATTAACCGAGCAGACGGAATTGGAAGGTTTAATAAATTTGCTAGTTTATAACATACAAATTCATTTACTAGTGCTAAATTTCCTTCTGGGTTCTGTAAGAATTTTGATATATAAACTTCCCCATCATCACACCATATATGATAAGGATGAGTCGAGAATTTTGAATAAATATCTTTTTTGACAGGTCCTTCAGCTCTTACAGCCTTAACAGTTTGCAATAATGCCAGCCACCCTTAAATGCGAATTCCCTTCATTATAATAATATAAAACTAAATCTTAAAAAATGATAGACAATTTACCTATATTTAACAAAAAAATAATTTGAGATTGGTATGCTATTAATAACAAATATACTATATATTGTGTTTAGTATAATATGAGATATATATTTATTGGATTATAGTGATTTTCCTTATGTGGGATGAATTATCTTAATGAAATAAACGTATTACGGGAAAAGGATTATTATTTGTAAATACACCCTGCCATTTATGGTGGGGTATTTCTTTATGTTCAGGAAAAGTTTCCTTATCGTCACATACATAATCATAATTGTTCAATATAATTACTTTATGTACTTTGTTGAAATCGAAAATACTTGATAGGCTTTGAACTTGGGGTTCTAAATAACAAGGGGGTTTTGATTATAGTTGACATTACAAAGGAGAAACTGTTGGTTGAAATTAGGTCATTGCGAAATATTATCGAAAATGACGTGGAATCCCATTTGAAATATTTAAAAAAATGTGGAAAAATTGAAATTAAACTCTCTAAGAATGATTATAAAATTGAAAAGCTAATACATATTCAATATCAAATTATTAGATTGAAAAAAGAAGTGATGGGTTTTGAGAATAATAAGGATTATAAAGCTGCGTCCTACATTGGTAGTGCCATTTTATTCTATGGAGTTATAACGGTAGGGTATAAATATGGGATTCAAGCATCAAAAGATTATTTGACTTTGGAAATATTAAGTTTATGTTCTTTCATTCTTATCGGTATTTTAGGAGCCTTCGCAAGGTTATTCTCTAAAAATTTGGATAATAGTGAATACACCAGATTATTTATGGCTATATTATTCCCTGTTATTTTCGTAAGCTTATTCATATATAGAGACGATACAATTTTAGGTGTATCTACTATAAATTTAATTATGTTTGCTGCGGGTTATAGCACCGAATTCATTCTGGGTTTTTTGAATAAAATTATGGAGATTGCGCATAAAGTTATAGGAACAAATGAGTATCTAAATGGTGAAACTACAAAATCAGAACTTGTGCAGCAAAAAATGAAATTGATAACTACTGATAAGCAAGAAACGGAAAAATCCGAATAAAACTATTGACCCAATGTTTCTGGGAGAGCTTTTTCTATTTGATAGTTTGTCTCTTGATTAAGGAATGTACCTCGCCTTTATGGGTGAGGTATTTTACGTATCCGTTGCACCTTCAACCCGCAACCTAATTACTCGTGAAATACTCTCCACCTCAATGTATGGCACCCACACCGGTCCTTCAATGGTATTAATCTTAACTCGCTCTGGATCTGCTGATACCTCCGCAATACCCTTTATCCTATCCCCGTTTATAAGCCATACAACAATTGATTCTCGTCTTACGCCTGCGACCTTTAAACTTTGCTTAAGTTTTTTATCCATGACCACACCTCGGGTCTTTTATGATTATTATACACCGGGACTGATATCCTAAGGAAAATTTTCTTACCCACATATACATAATGTTCCAAATGAATTAACCTATACTTATGAATAATGAAAACTATCAGTATAGAGATACATACTTTTTTTGGGGGAATCCAGCAATTCTATGGATCACTATATTTGGCTTGGTGCTACTGGGATGTGTATTGTTTTATTTGATTAAGAAATACATAAAGCAGAGAAAATGAGGTCAGGTATCCTAATACATAGGAGTGCAGTAATGAAGAAAATCTTCAAAGAATTTGGCGTCCATTTTTGTGCGGCAACTATTCTTCTAGGCATTTCATTATTGTTCAATGATTATGATGTTGCGGATGAGGAACAACAATCTTTGATGGTTGTAATGATGTGTGGAGCCCTCATATCTATTGGTGGATTAACTATTTGAAAAACAGTAAAGGTCTTGTGGTGATAATCGTAGGAGTTATTGTACTAGGAGTAGCGCTCTTTACTTTATCTTTTTAGGAGTGATCTTATTGAGTAATATATACAAAGTCTTGAACACGGATGCAGAATTTCTAACGGCTGCTTTGTCACAGTCACAAGTAGATATTCTTGAACGGCGTGGTGATCTGTTCGATTGTATAATTGATAGTGGAGGTCCAGTTCAGAAATGGAGTCCTATTAGTGTTAAAGTCGCGGATGCTTATTACATGAGAAATGAATTTGAGTTTAGGATGGTTTTGGCATAAGTGTGTATAACAAATACCCCGTCAACCTTAAGTGGTCGGCGGGGTTATTTTTGTTTATTGAATTGTGTACTCACTTACTTCAAATGTAAGTATTTTATCGAAGACAACATAATCTTTACGTTTGTTGAATGGGCCTTTGTTATTTGTATGCTTATCAATAGCGTATAATCCAGGTCCTCTTCCAGCATCACGAGCATCGTACCATTTCAAGAATGCATCTACTTCTGCAATCGGTAGGTCATATTCTTTTTCTGTTCCATTCACCAGAGTGATGGTAAGAATAGCTCGATCCCCTGATGGCTGCTCTGGAGTTGCTGTAGGTTTAGGCGTCACTGTTGGTGTTGGTGTAGCAGTTGGGCTAGGAGTACTTGTAGGCACTGGAGTAGCCGTTGGTGTTGGTGTAGCCGTTGGTGTTGGTGTAGCAGTTGGGCTAGGAGTATTTGTAGGCACTGGAGTAGCCGTTGGTGTTGGTGTCGAAGCGACGCCAAAAACATCAAATTCATATAAATAAAGTGAATCACCAAATGCACTTGAAATAGATACTGTTTTTACGCCAGGAATAGGCGTGATATTAACCTTAACTCCTTTATAAGATGAATGTGGCTCATATACATTAGATATAATTTTCCCAGCACTATCGTAAAATCTAATTTCTAAACGGTTAAAATCACTTGCATGGAATTGGTAAGCATTTATAGTTGTTTCTTCAGAAAATTGATATGTAAAAGCTCGGTTCTTTAAATATGAGTATAAATTTTCATTAGTAGATAAATCGTTATCAGTCAACTTCGAAGTGGTGGTATTACTTGCTGCCTCAGTCATTAATTTTCCATCAAGAAGCCCTTCGGGATATGCATGAACTCCAGAAATAGGCATAACAGCAAAAATAAATATAAGCATGAAGACTATCTTTATTTTTTTCATTAGTTACACTCCTTGTTATTTATGTATTGTTCTTAGTGCATAATTTATATACTAATCATTAAATCCCACCTTTTCTTTGATTAACTCCTGAATTTTATCTTTAAAGGGGAATTATGTCTAAACATAATTGACTATATATGTAATAAAAAGATCTAAAAAGATTAAAATATTTTTTATTCCAATTAGTGAATAAGTTTCTTATTGTATCAGGAACATATGTTCGGATATAATACAAACGAATGTTCTTATTTTTTGGAGGCGATCACATGAAAATGAGTGTTGGCCAAACAGTTGAAATTATATATCAGGACAAAGCGGAAAAGATTACGCAACGCAAGATCGAGGTCCATAGTATTCGGGACGGTCGTATCCGTGCCACATGCCTGACCACCAACTCGCCCCGTGTATTTCTAGAATCCAGTATCCTGTCATGGCAACCCACACAGGAGAAACGCTATGCTTAGCGATTCGGCCCGCAAGCTGCTGATGATTATGCGGCATTGCTCGGTGCATCATGGATACATGCCTACGCTAGAGGTACTGGAGACAAAAAGTGGGAGAACACCAGAAAAGATCCAAGCCGGGCTTCAGGAATTGGCAGAGGATGACTACATTCTGTGGGAGTTTGGGAAACCACCAGAGAGTGCAGTTGTCGTTGAGGGATGGGAGCGAACTGAGGATAGACCAGCATCAGTTTCATGGGGCATGGACGGTGGCCATATAGATTACTGGACAGATTACTAGGAGGGCAGACATCATGGTTAAGAAACTGGAGAGTATTTGGGATTGCAGTAGGATGATGTTACCGGAGCATAAGATTCGGATCATTAGTGATGAGCGAGGACAACAGTGGAGGGACCGTAAAAAGCCGATGCTTGACGCTCAGGAGTGGGAATTGATTGATCAAGTGCTGGCATATTCGAAACGATATCGAGAGCAGATAACAATTACTCAGTTTGAACCAGTTCAAGATATTAAGCTTCGGGGAGTTGTGATGGCCATAGACAAGCAGTTACGACGGATTAAACTGCAAACGGATGATGACTATGATTGGATTAAGATTGACGATGTGATTCAGGTAACTACATAGAAAAATGCCCCGGAAGCTTTCACCGGGGCATAACTATTATTCTTCGAACAACTCATCCATTAAACTATCGATTTCTTCTTTCCGCGAGGCTGTAGCCTTAGTATCAATTATGATCTTGCCTTCTTTGAAAATAAGTGTGTCTCCAGGCTTAACCTCCGCCGGTAGTTCTGATCTAAGAACATCTTCGGTTTTACCATCAAATTCAATGACGGCATACTCACCTTCAAAGCGGTCAATGATTCCTTTATGCATTTACTTAGCCCCCTTAGTCGATGTAAAAGTGATTTTATTTCCATCACTTATTGCAGTAATTGTACCTTTTTGGTCAGTTCGTAACACTGAAGTATTCGCATTTTTTAACCTTGTAAGAATCCCGGAATCTGGATGCCCGTAATTGTTTTTACCGACGCTTATTACTGCGTACAGTGGTTTAACAGCGTCGATGAATGCTTTACTGGTCGAACTACTGGAGCCATGATGCCCGACTTTTAATACGTCAGCTTTTAAATTCATGCCATCGGCTAACATATCGTTCTCAGAAGCCTTCTCGGCATCGCCGGTAAAGAGGAAGGACTTGTTTTTATATGTAACCTTTAAGACGGCACTCCAGTCGTTAAGGTTATCTCCATATTCTCTGGTAGGTGCCAGGAACTTCGCCTCAACACCAGTTAAAGGAATAGTAACTCCTTTAGTCACAGCTTTGATGGTACGTCCTTCATTCTTCACAGCAGTCAAAAAATCTTTGTATGTTTCAGTGGTATGTGATACTTTTGGAGCGTAGACAGATTTAACGTCCAATGCTTTTAGAACATCATCTAACCCACCAATGTGATCTGCGTCAGGATGAGTAGCAACCAGGGCATCAAGTGTTTTTACACCAAGAGCATTTAGGTACTTTACTACATTCTTACCCTGATCGTTATTACCTCCGTCAATGAGGACATATTGATTATTCGGAGTTCGAATTAGAGTAGAGTCACCTTGTCCAACATCGAAAAAGTAGACCTGAAGAGTACCAACGTTTTGTTTCTTTGGTAAAAGCAAAGTTGGAGCTGGAGTAGCAGTAGGCTTTGCTGTTGGTTTCGCGGTAGGTTTAATAGCTGGTTTCGCGGTGGCAGCCGGTTTTGAATTTGAACTTCCACCATTGTGGTAATGGTATTCTCCGTTTTCCAGTCCCCACTTTGCGCAATTTGTACGGCAATAATGACCGCCATTTGCATCTGTGCGTCCTGGATGTGCCTCAGCAAGTACAGGCATCAATAATAAGACAAGTGACATGAAGATTGGAACAATAATTCTTTTCATAAAAATAAATACCCCCTATGTATGATTCTGGGAGTAGTCTATCAGAATAAGGTAATATTTTCTACTTAATTCTCGTGTTCTTTATTGGCTGTTATTTTTACACTTATCCCTTATTAAGCTAACGGTAGGTTGATCTAACGATCATATTCAAAATTATTTAGAAACCAGTGAACGTATGTAATAGTATAGTAGTTTATATATACATAATCTAAAGTCACTCGTAATTTCTATAATCTTTTTAAGGAGTTTGAGAGTATGAAAGAAGAACATTTTTCAGCATTATTTGACCAGATGATAGATGAGAATGGTTATAGGAATAATGCAAACAAACATCCTGCAATGGGGGTAATTAAGAATAGAGTTTTGTCAAAATTAAAAAAATTATCTCATGCTGATTGCATATTATCTAGCTTTGGTGATTGCAATGAAATTATTAATGCTCATTCGATTCAAAATAATCGTATTTTAGATAAATTATCTGTTAACGGAAAGTTGATTTGGTGGGATAACCATAGTTTAGCTGATGATAATATTGAAGGTAGGAATAAGGCAACGACTTTTAAAGGTTTTTGTAAAAAACATGATGAGATATTTAATCCAATTGAACATAAGGAATATATTGTTGGTGATAAGGAGCAAGAGTTTCTATTTGTCTATAGAGCTTTTGCTAAGGAGTATAATTTTATATATGAAACCCAAGAGTTTTTGGAATGGTATGATGAAGAACAGGGCTTCGATAGAACCAGGAAGGGCAGATAGACAAGAAATAGGAAGACTTAGAAACAAAATAAGGTTGGCAGATATAAACAAATCCATTCAAAAATTTGAACATATGAAAGCAGGATTGACTGCAAACCTATCTCAAGGAAAATACAATAAAATAGAGACCCATGTATTTGAATCAAATGCGAGCAATTCTATAGCTTGTTCCTCTATGCCTTACATTATGACTGATTTAGAAGGTAACTCTTTTAACCGCCAATTAAATATCCCTGCATTTTTAACAGTAGTACCTCAAGGTAATAAGACCTTTATCTTGTTTTCTTATTTTAAAAAAAATAAATATTATTTTGAGAAATTAGTAAAACAAATTGAAGCTCATAGTGTCGAAGAAATCGAGGTGATTTTTTCGAATATTATAATGAAATACTGCCAAAATTCGGTATTTCCCCCAAATAAATTTGACAACTTTAATGAAAAAACGATGAGGGAAATTGAGTGGATAACGAGTAGAAGAACGCAGTATCCTAACGAAAAACTTGTTATTTCTAAAATGAATTTATTTAGCTAACGAGAACCATAGTTCAATAAAGACATAAGACATGATACCGACACGATGGTAAAAATTATACTAAAAGTGATTAATTGGTTGGTTTTTGCTTGCATTTCTCTGTAACCGATCGATTTACAATTACGCTGACTGTTCATTTTGTTGTATAAATGAGCACAAACTTACACTAATGATATCTTTAGCTCGTTTCAAGGAATTGATGGATTACATTATTTTTTATTTGTATTGCAAATTAATCAGAGCAAAGGTAGTGAGGGCCGGAATTACACCAAATCGATATTAAGCAGATACTAACCCAAGAAACAACAAAAACCCATGCACAGATTTTAATTTCTGTGCATGGGATCAAAACTCTGGTTATAGTATTGAGTAATCGCAGGGGACGGGCTGGGGACGAACTGGGGACAGACTCTAGGTCAACCAGTAGAAACCAGTTCACATGAGAACAATATAAGAACGGGTTCAGTCCTTGATATGACTAGGTTATTGAGTTTAGTTCCATATCATATCAATAAAAACTCATGTCTTAAAATCCTGCGGTACGTGAGTACCGTACGGGTTCGATCCCCGTCCTCGGCATCACAGTGAAAACCTTGAGAAATCAAGGTTTTTTTGTTTTTCTTGAGTAATGCTTCCGTCAAAAACTAAAGGTTCTGTGTGTCTTGGAATCACATCCGAGCTCACAGAATCAGGGTGATAACACTCCTTTTCAGTGCTTGTCTAATCACAAGCTCTGGAGAGGAGTTTTTTAATATGGAAGATTTCATGAACCGCCGTATATCAAACGGTAAGCACAGTGGTATGAGAGATCCGAGCCTTTTGATTACTGTCGAATAACATCTTAATTTGTTGTATTATTGATTAATCTAGTTTTCAAGAACCAAGGAGGGTTAAAGTTTGCTTACACTGAGAAGAGCCGAGCCGGGTCAAAGTAAAAAGCTCAGTCTCACATCGCTGCTTACGGGCTTGGTTACGCTGGTGGTTTTACTAACCTCAAGCATTCTTCTGATTGGCTCTTACGAGTCCAAAAAACAATCATTGATGGAGACTACGCTCCATCTGAATTACTACAACGCTGACCGAATGACCAAAACAATGGATTCCTTATTTCAGTCCATGCGCAGCAGTTTGGAATACAGTGCTGACACACTTTCCGATGACGAAAGCTTAACGCCCAAGCAAGTGGATGATAATTTGGAACTGATGCGCAATAGTAGCAATTACTTCAATTCTATCGCCGTGCTCGATGCCGACGGGCTGATCCGCAATGTAGTACCGACTAGTTTGGGGTCAGCAGGAAATCATATAACTTCTAAGGTCGGTTTGGAAGCTTTGGCGCTAAAAAAACCTTACATATCCTCCCCCTACATGACCCAAACCACCAATAGACTAATCGTTTTTATGAGTCAGCCGATTTTTAGCAAGAATGGTACATATCGCGGTATTTTGAGCGGCACATTTTATCTGCAGGAGAACAATATTTTGTCTATGATTTTTGGCGACAATAACGTGGACGATTCTGGCTCCTATTATTATATTGTGGATTCAAGCGGGCATCTGTTGTACCACCCGGATAAGCAGCTCATTGGGGAGGATGTCAGCAATAACAAGGTTGTGCAGAAACTCATGAATGGGGAGAGTGGGGAACAGCAAGTGCGTAACACCCGTGACGTTGAAATGCTTGCCGGATACTCCAGCGTTCCAGCCAACGGATGGGGAATTGTGGTCGTTTCGCCGATTAGTGTCATCCATCATCAACTGATGGGGCACCTTCGGACCATTCTCTGGTATTCGTTGTTTCCGTTCATTATCCTCCTGATGGGCGTCATTTTCGTTGCGCGCAAGCTGGCCCGGCCTTTTGTGTACCTGGCAAATCTGGTGAGCAGGATGGGCAAGGAGAAGATTGAATTGCCAGAAGCGAAGCCGCAATGGAGCCGAGAGGCAGATCTGCTGACCAAGGCTGTGTTGCTTGCCGTGACGGATATTCAGAAGCAGACGGATCAACTGACCCAAGAGGCTACGACGGATGCTCTGACTGGTTTAATGAACCGGAGATCGTTAGAGTATACGATGAGTCAGTGGATTACCTCTGGGCAGCCGTTTTCGCTCATTGTACTGGATGTAGACAAATTCAAACTCGTGAACGACACTTACGGTCATCTCATCGGCGACGAAGTGCTGAAACATGTAGCCAAAGTTATAGTTACCTCGTTTCGTCCAGACGATGTTTGCTACCGCTACGGCGGTGAAGAGTTCATCATCTTGCTAGCCCACACTAGGCCCGAGGAAGCCTTCACCATAGCTGAAAGAGTCCGGCGGGCTATGGAACAAAGCAGGGGACCAATCCCGACACAGGTTACGATCTCTCTAGGTATCGCCCATTATCCTATTCATGCATTGGAGCGGGAGGGGCTGTTGGAGAAGGCAGATCAAGCGTTATACCTGGCCAAGAGCAGGGGAAGAAACCAGACGATGGTCGCTGATGTTTGAAGCAATGGCTTGAAATATAGAAGCACATAAACCTCCTTTGCTATATCTGACTAAATCAGATGAAGTAGAAGGAGGTTTTGTCAATGGCTATACGCTTAACAAAAGTTAAAAAGGCAGCAATAGCAATAATGGAAGAAGCATTAAACAGTCTATCAATTAGAAGAAAGCGAATAACCTCAATGAACAAGCTGTCCTTGATTTCCCGCTCTTTAATCACTCTCCCCTTTGTTGTATATTTCCTCCTGATTTGTGGCCACAAATAATGTATGCTAAGAAATTAATCCGTTATTTACCTATCCGTCAGTTTCTGCCGTTCCAAACAGCAGAATACAAACTGTTCAGAAGATAACGCTTCCACGTATGATGTATTCATAACCAGCTGAGTGCTTCATCCGATACTAGTATCACAAATGAGGGAATTTAAGGTGAGAGAATATACGATTGTTAATATTTTATATACCCGCAAGAGTCCTGTGCGCATGAGTGAGCTGATTGCCGAAGTGGGGTTGTCCGAACGGACTCTCCGTGACGTGATCCGTGCACTCGACAAAACAGGAGAGGCGAATGGTTTCGGTATCCGTATGATCCGCGGCCAGGGTTATCTACTGGAGATTGGTGATGAAGCCAAATTCAGTAGCTACCAAGAAAAAGGCATGCTGCAGCTGGATCAGGTGGATCTCGATAATAAGCAATCACGCCAGCAGTATTTACTATTCTATCTCTTGCAGAACGATAGCTATCAGTCTATGGATAACATGGCGGAAGAAATCGGCGTTAGCCGTTCTACCATTATTTCTGATCTGAGGGAAGTAGAGCAGCGACTTGCCGCTTTCCGGCTTAGCTTGAAACGCCGGGCTCATTATGGCATGAAAATCGAGGGGGAAGAGCAAGACTTCCGCAAAGCCTTTTCTTACTTTATCTTGCAATCGGGTCATACGCTGCAGCATACGGAGGATTTTCATGCCTTCAGTCAGGATTTTGATGCTGAGCAGCTTAAGGGATTTCTACTGCAAATCCTCAAGGAAAAAGAACTGAAGATCTCGGATGTGTTTCTGGATAATATCTTGACTCATCTGTTCATTCTTCTTTACAGAGTTTCCAAGCACAATTTCATTGTGGCTGGACAAGCCTTGCAGGGAACACCTGAGCCGCTGTATCAGGATATTGCCGGGAGTATTGCAGATTTTATCTCCTCTCAATACCAGATTAAGCTTCCGGCGGATGAGATTGATTATTTGGCGCTGCACATTTCTGGCAAGACCATTATGGAGCGGATGTCGGAAGAGACCAAATCGCATCTGCGGGAGGGAATTACGGCTATTCTGGAGCGCTTGGACCGCGAGTTCCTTACTGGATTCACGCAAGATCATGAGCTGCGCGAAGCCCTGTTGCTACATATGTTCCCGCTGCTGAACCGGTTGTATTACAATCTTCAGCTCGGCAACCCATTGGTGGAGGATGTTTACAGCCAGTATGCCAATGTGTTCGTCATTTCCTTCCGCTTCGCTGAGATTGTAGAGGAGCAGTACGGGTTTCGGATGTCGCGCGATGAGGCAGGGTATGTCGCGTTGCATTTTGCCACCCATCTGGAACGGATGCAGCAGCGCAATCTGGAGAAGTTCAAACGGATTGCCGTGATCTGCTCCACAGGAGGGGGCAGTGCCCAGTTAATCCGGCTGAAGCTGGAAGCGGTATTCCCCAAAGCGTCGGTGATCACAGCCTCCATTACGGAGGTGGAGGAGATCAGCAGCAAACCTGTGGATCTGATTCTCTCTACTGTACCGCTGGCAACAGAGATTAAGGAAAAACCGGTGATCCATATCAAACAGCTGCTGGATGATCAAGAGATTCAGCGGATTAAAGAAATATTGTCTTTGCAGATTAATCGTACAGAACCGTCCTACAAGCTGATGGATTTCAAGGATTTGTTCCGCAGGGAGCTGTTCCATCTGTCTGGTTCGGACGAAGATTACATGGAGCTGTTGAAGCAGCGCTGCCGTGAGATCGTGGGCAATCATTATGCAGCTGATGATTTTCCCGAACAAGTGCTGCTCAGAGAGCAGAAATTCACCACCATTTACAAAAATGGGGTGGCCGGCCCGCATCCGATGCGGATGAGCGCGATCCGCGACTGTATCAGTGTAACCGTGTTGAAGAAACCGCTGATCTATGAGGGTAAGCCGGTTCAGTTGATTTTTCTGATCAATCTGGGTCCGGGGCAGTTATTCCTGCACAAAGAAATCAGCAAGCTGCTACTGGTTCTAATGGAGAAGGAAGACAGCCGTAACCGGCTGCTAAACACGAATAGTTATGAGCAATTTATGAATGAGATAGAGAACCTACTATAAAAAAATGACGATACGGAGTGGAGAACCCATGGATTATGAACAAACGATTATGCAGATTATTGCCAGCAGCGGAGAGGCCAGAAGCCTTAGCCTAAAAGCGGTAAGAACCGCGCGCGCCGGAAACCTGGAAGAAGCGGGCGAGATGATTAAGAACGCCAAGACCAGCCTGACTAAAGCACATAAAGTGCAAACGGGGCTGATCCAGGCTGAAGGCCGGGGCGAAAAGACAGAAATTACGCTGCTGATGATTCACGCGCAGGATCATTTGATGAATGCCCTGACGGTTAGAGAACTGGCTGTAGAACTGATCGAAGAAATTAAAGAACGCAAAGCGCTCGAACTAGAATTGAAAGGATCGGTGAACTAAGATGAAAAAAATATTGCTCGCCTGTGCAGGCGGATTCTCGACAAGTATGCTGGTGGAACGGATGAAAGAATCGGCACGGACACAAGGGGTTGAAGTGGTTATTGATGCGGTGGCAGAGAGTGATATTGCCGATCAAAAGCCTTTTGACATCATTATGCTTGGACCACAAATGGGACACGCCGAAGGCGATCTGGCCGCAGAATATCCGAACATTCCAGTAACTACGATCGATATGATGGACTATGGCATGATGGATGGGGACAAGGTGCTGGCTACAGCACTTGAACTGATGGAGAAGGGGGCTTAAGTCATGGCAGGCGGCGCAGAATGGAGAGCCAAGATCCAGAAAGTCAGCACGAAAATCCAAAAAAACACCTATATCAGCGCTATTTCCAACGGTCTGATGGCCTTGATGCCAATATTGATTCTGGGCGCTATTTTTTCCCTGATTAATGCACTCAAGCTTGATCCTTATCAGAATTTCCTGGAAAGCACTGGACTCAAAACTTATACTTCGATTCCGGCAACCGTAACCACCGATTTGATCGCACTTTACGCGGTGTTCTCCATCGCTTACAATTTCGCTACCCAACATAAGCAGCAAGGTTTCTCGGCAGGGATTTTGGCGCTGATGAGTTTCTTGCTAGTTACACCAAAAGGACTGCTGGATGACGGTGTGACCAAAGCATTTGGTTACTCCTGGTTGGGCGCCAAGGGATTGTTCGTGGCAATCATCCTGGCACTGCTGGTAGGTAAGATCTATACCTTTGTATTGGAAAAGAAATTCTATATCAAAATGCCGAAGGGTGTTCCGCCCACGGTTGAGAAATCTTTTGCCGCGCTTACGCCTGGTTTTATCGTAGCGGTTCTGATGCTAGTGCTGACGGCGATTTTCGCCGCAACGAAATATGGCAATATGCACGAGTTTGTCTTCTCGATTATCCAGCTGCCACTGACTAGTCTGGGTGGTACCTGGTGGGCGATGCTGATCTGCATCTTTGTAATTCACCTGCTGTGGTTCTTTGGAGTTCACGGCACCTTGGTAGTCTATTCCGTTGTCGGCCCGATTTGGGTGGCTTTGGGACTTGAGAATCTGGACGCTTACCAAAGAGGTGTGGAAGGTACGCATATCATTGGTTCACCGTTCTTCCCGGTTTATGTACTGATCGGTGGTGCGGGGGCAACGTTAGGTCTCATTATTGCGATGTTGTTCGCTAAATCTACACGTTATAAGACACTTGGTAAACTGGCAATTATCCCAAGTCTGATCGGTGTCAATGAGCCGGTGATTTTCGGGATGCCATTGGTGCTGAATGTTCGGTTTATGATTCCGTTTATCCTGACTCCGCTGGTGAGTAGTGGTCTGGCGATTCTTCTGACGACGCTGGGTATCCTTCCTGTGCTGCACGGGATTCAGGTGCCGCTGGGCATTCCGGTGCTGGTTAATGGCTGGATGAACGGGGGCTGGCGCGTAAGTGCGTTCCAGTTGGTTATGATTGGTGCAAGCTTCATGATCTACTATCCATTCTTCAAAAAAGCCGATGCCGAAGCGCTGGAGCAAGAACAGCAGGCTGAAGCTAAAGCGGCAGCAACCGCTGCCACCAATTAATAAAAGGAGGCTCAACCGATGACTTATCCATTTCCGGAAAACTTCCTGTGGGGCGGTGCGGTAGCCGCCAATCAGGTCGAAGGCGCGTATAATGAAGGCGGCAAGGGTTTGTCCACTGCTGATGTAGTCAAATATTGTCCTCCAAAGGAACGGCAGAGCCTGGAACAGCTATTGTCCATGTCCGGCCCACAGCTAGAAGAGGCCATACAGGATGATAATCAGGGAAATTACCCCAAACGCAGAGGGATTGATTTCTACCACCGCTACAAAGAAGATATCGCCTTGTTCGCTGAGATGGGTTTTAAGGTATTCCGTATGTCCATCTCCTGGCCACGTATTTATCCTAATGGCGATGAGCAAGTACCTAACGAGGCAGGACTGCGTTTCTACGACGATGTTTTTGATGAGTTGCGCAAATACAATATCGAGCCGCTGGTTACCATTTCCCATTATGAAATGCCGGTGCACCTAGTCACCAAATACAACGGCTGGGAATCCAGAGAACTGGTTGAACTGTTCGTACGTTATGCGGAAACTGTGTTCACCCGTTACCGGGATAAGGTGAAGTATTGGCTGACTTTCAACGAAATTAACTGTACGCTCAAAGCGCCGTTTCTGGGCGCAGGGATTATTCTGGATGGCAAGTCAAATGAGAAGCAGGTTGCTTTTCAGGCTTTGCATCACCAGTTCGTAGCCAGTGCGCTTGCGATTAAGCGGGGCCGGGAGATCAATCCGCAGTTCCAGATTGGCTGCATGCTGGCCCGCAAGCTACTCTACCCATATTCCTGTCATCCCGGTGATGTACTGAAAGCGCAAGCGGAGAACCAAATGGCAATGTTCTGCTCCGATGTTCAGGTTAGAGGCTATTATCCTTCTTATATCCGCCGGCATTTGGAGCAGCATGGAGTGACAATAACCATGTTGCCGGGGGATGAAGCTTTGCTGCGGGACAATCTTGTAGATTTTCTTTCCTTTAGTTATTACATGTCCTCAGTAGTCAGTGTGGATGAGAGCATCACGGCTACGACGGAAGGCAACCTGTCCTCAGGGCTGAAGAATCCCTTTCTGAAAACCTCCGACTGGGGCTGGCAGATCGATCCAAAGGGCTTGCGGTTTGTGCTCAAGGAGATGCATGACCGCTACCAGCTTCCTCTGTTCGTAGTAGAGAATGGTCTGGGTGCTGCAGATATACTCGAACTGGATGGCACGATCCGTGATCCATACCGGATAGAGTATCTGGCACAGCATATTGAGCAGATGGCGGAAGCCATTGCCGATGGCGTGGAGCTGATGGGCTACACCAGCTGGGGCTGTATTGATCTGATCTCGGCTTCTACCTCGGAGATGCGCAAGCGGTACGGCTTCATTTATGTTGATCAGGATGATGCAGGCAATGGAACGCTGCTGCGTCTGCGTAAGGACAGCTTTTACTGGTACAAAAAGGTCATAACCTCTAACGGAGCAAATTTAAGCTATTAGTGCGGCGTTATAGTCTTTGTTCATTTTTTACGAAAACCTTGAGAAATCAAGGTTTTTTTGTTTTTTTAATAGGGAATAGAAATCGTGTGAGCTTCTTCTTATAACGAAGTTTTATCCGGGAAGGCACTACAAGACAAGGCGATCTCGATTGCCCAAACGTACATGTACTTTCGTACATTACCAACATGTAGGTTAAATCCTTATAATAGAGGAGAAGGAGGGTCAGCCAAGTGAAAGAAAGAAAAGCCGGACTATTGTTCATCGATGAATTGTTTGCGTCCAGATTGCCGCTTTTGATCTGGGTATCCATTGTATATATTGGCACTATATTGCTGCAGTTTCTTAAGGACCCTCAAATATTATCCAGTTCGATATTTACAGGCTTATTCACAGTCCATATTCTGCTGCACTGGAACTCCTATCGAATCACTAATAAGCAATTTTGGTTTTATTTTTCGGCACAAGCAATTCTAATTTATCTTTGTGCGATTTTGATGCCACAGGGGTATCAAGCAGTATTGATGGGATTGCTTCCGGTTCTGATTGCCCAAAGCCTTGGTTTTTCATTTCGAATAAAAAGAATCGTTTTTGTTGCCCTTATTAGTATAATTTTGTTTTTTGATTCGTCGCTCACCGTGGGCGATACCGATGAATTGATCGTATTTATGCCATTATTTGTTCTGATGCTTGTGATCGTTTTAGCGTATACATTATTGTTTTTTCAACAGGTTCGCGAGCGTCTCAGAATTCAGAATTTTTTACATGATCTAAAAGAGGCCCATAAAAAGGTAGAGGAGCTGACACTGGCAAATGAACGCCAGCGAATGGCTCGGGATCTGCATGATACATTGGCGCAGGGAGTGGCCGGATTAATTATGCAGCTCGAAGCCGCGGATGCTCATATGACCAAGGGGAACACAGAGCGCTCTCAAGAAATTGTCAGACAGTCTATGAAGCAGGCTCGCACAACCTTAGCTGAAGCTCGTAGAGCAATTGACAATTTGCGGGCAAAATCAGCTTCAGAGATTGATTTTCGGGAAGCGGTCGATTATGAAACACAGCATTTTGGCGAAGCTACAGGTATCGTTGTAACTATGGATTTTAAGCTTACCAGACGTTTGTCTAGAGTGATGATGGAACATAGTTTGCACATTATAAAAGAAGGTCTGACCAATATCGCCCGTCATGCCCGGGCTGAGAAGGTGTGGATTACCCTGTCCGATCAAAATGAGCGGCTTTTTATAGAAATCAGAGACAATGGATTGGGATTTAACACAGACGCCATCGGCAAGGATGCCGGACATTACGGTTTACTCGGGATTCAGGAGCGGGTAAGGCTGATTGGAGGAGCATTGAAAGTGCATAGCAGTTCAGCTGGAACAAGCATTCAGGTTGAGACATCATTTAGTGAGGGAGACCCTACATGACGCAAGTGAAAATTCTGATCGTAGATGATCATTTTGTTGTTCGGGAAGGCTTGAAGCTGATCCTGGAGACGGATGAACAGTTTCAAATTGTTGGAGAAGCGGTAAATGGGCAGGAAGCTATAACCCTTATAGATGAAGTGCGACCGGATGTGATCCTGATGGATTTGAATATGCCGGTCATGAGAGGACTGGAAGCTATGAAGGTATTGAGGGAGAAGAACAACTCCGTTCCGGTTATTATTTTGACGACTTATAACGAGGATGAATTAATGATTAATGGATTGGCCTTGGGCGCGAGAGGTTACTTATTAAAGGATACGAACCGGGAAAATTTGTTCAGGAATATTGAATCAGCGATAAGAGGAGAAACTTTGCTTTCAGCAGAAATCATGGAGAGAGTGATTTCTGCTCGCGAGCAGCAGAAGGTTTCAGCTCCGATTCATAAAGAAGTATCCTTGTTATCTGATAAAGAAGCTCAAATTCTGCAAAGTGTGGCTCAGGGCTTCAAAAGTAAAGAAATCGCCTTTGATTTGGGAATCTCAGAACGTACTGTAAAAGCTCATCTGACGAGTGTTTACAATAAGCTAGGGGTAGATTCGCGATCGCAGGCAGTGGCGGCCGCTTTGGAACGGGGGATTTTACATATGTAATTATGAACATGCGAAAGAAATTTTTCGCATGTTTTTTTGTGGACTAATGGGCTGCCCGAAAGGGCAGAGCATGTCCGCCCCTTTGGACGATGTTAGCAAGACTTCTCTTCTATAAGATAAAGGCATAGAGAAAAACATTAGTATAGAGGAGACGATACTGAAATGGCCAAATTATTGTACCGGCTTGGGTTCTGGTCGGCGAGCAACCGTATTAAAGTCATTCTAGGAAGCATTGCCATCTTGCTGATCTCGGCAATTGTAGCTCTTTCGATGGGGCCTAAGCTTCATGAAGGAACTACTATCCCTGGACTGGAATCCATAAAAACGATGGAACAGATGTATCAGGAATTTCCCTCCATGGTGGATAACAGCGGCAAAATTCAGTTGGTGATGAAATCACTAACGGATGAAACCTTATCCTCAGAAACAACTATGCAATTAATTGGTGCACAGTTGGAGGAAGTGGCTAAGGATCCGGCGGTTACAGCAGTAGTAAGTCCTTACGACAATCATTCAGTAAGTGCAGATGGCAAAATTGGCTATGCCACCATCTCATACAATACTCCAGGTAGTGACGTTACAGAAACATCAAAGGAACGTGTGCTTGATGTGGCAGGTATTTTGCGTGATGCAGGCCTTCAGGCCGAATTAACGGGCTCTGGTTATGTGAAAATGGAGATCGGCGGCGTTACAGAAGGGATAGGTGTGCTCATTGCGCTTCTTGTTCTCACCGTTGCTTTTGGATCTGTCCTGACGGGGATCTTACCGATTCTTACGGCAGTCATTGGCCTTGGTACCGGTGTGATGTTGATCATCATCGGCTCGAATTTCTTCGACACCCCTTCTTTTGCGCTATCCCTGGCCAGCATGATTGGTCTGGCAGTGGGGATCGATTATGCGTTGTTTATTATCTCCAGATATCGGCAACAGCTTGCCGAAGGTTATGAAAGAAAAGAAGCAATTGCGATTGCGAACGGCACGGCAGGGAGTGCGGTTGTCTTTGCAGGCATAACGGTTATTATCGGTCTTGCGGGAATGTCGGTGATTGGTATTCCTTTTCTTACCGCAATGGGTTTAGCCGCTGCGCTTTGCATTTTCGTGGCTGTGCTCATCGCTATTTTTATGGTTCCTGCTATCCTCGAAGCGATGGGAGGCTTGATCAAAGCCAAATCGAAAAAAAGTTTCAAAGGTTCAACCCGCAACAAAAAGAACGAGACTCGAGGTAATTTATGGGGGAGTTTTGTTACCGGGCGCCCATGGTTGGCTGTGATCCTTGGGGTAGTATTGCTGGGCACTATTGCAATACCTTTCTTCAACATGGAGACAGGCACCATGGATGATGCGCAAAAATCGCCGGAATTAACTGAGCGGCGGGCATACGATCTGATGACAGAGGCATACGGTGTTGGGTATCATAGTCCGCTCGTTATCCTAGCCGAAACCGATGGTGGACAAGACGCTGAAGCTAATCTGTCTGGGGCGCTGGAACAACTTAAAACCTATCCTAACATTGGTACGATTGCTCCTGCTGTTTCTGGTCCTTCCGGAAAGATTTCTTTGATTAATGTGATTCCGGCTACTGGTCCAGCAGATAATAAAACGGTAGATCTGGTTAAACAAATTCGCAGTCAAGCAGCAGAGATTGAGAGTCAAAATCATGTGAAACTGAAAGTAACCGGGAGCACAGCCGTAAATATCGATATCTCTCAGAAGCTGAACGAGGCGCTGCCTGAATTTTGCATCATCATCGTCGGATTGGCTTTTGTTCTTCTAGTGATGGTATTCCGATCCATCCTGGTTCCCATCAAAGCGGTCCTGGGATTTATTCTTTCTTTGGGGGCTACATTAGGTTTTATTACCTTCGTCATACAGGATGGACATTTGCAAAATGTGTTCCATTTTAATGGGCAAGCTCCCATACTCAATTTTCTCCCAATCATGGTTGTCGGCATTTTGTTCGGACTTGCCATGGACTACGAAGTTTTCCTCGTCAGTAGAATGCGAGAAGAATTTAAGAAAAGCGGGGATGCCAAAAAGTCCGTTCTGGCCGGTATTCGTCACAGCGGCGGGGTAGTTACAGCTGCAGGACTGATCATGATCTCTGTTTTCACGGGATTCATGCTGGCAGAAGATCCGAACATCAGGGTGATGAGCTTTGCACTTCTCTTTGGGGTTTTGTTCGATGCTTTTGTTGTCCGGATGCTCATCGTTCCCGGTGTAATGACTTTGCTGGGAAAATCAGCGTGGTATTTGCCGAAGTGGCTCGATCGCGTGCTTCCTAATCTGGATGTAGAAGGTGAGGAAGTGATGAAGGCGGTTGAGAAAAAACAAGTAAGACTAGTGAGGGATCCTAAAACCAACCTCTCTACTGAGCCCCTAAAATAAGTGGATAGTGAGGTGTTGCTCGATGACTCACCTTTCCGTAGTCGTACCTATTTATAATGAAGAGGAAAATATATACGATCTTTACTTAAGTATCACTGAAGCAATAAGAGGGAGAATTGAGCATTATGAAATCGTACTGGTGAATGATGGAAGTAGGGATCGCAGTGCCGCGCTGTTAAATGAAATCGCACAGATGGATCAAGTGGTAAAGGTCATTCATTTTGAAAAAAACTACGGGCAAACGGCAGCCATTTGGGCGGGGATAAAAAATTCCCAGGGCGAACTGATCGCCCTTATGGATGCAGCGCTACAGACAGATCCACGGAACATCTTTAGATTAATGCCTTTCATCAAGAAAAGAGATTTTGTAAATGGAAAATGGGCCGATCATAAAGATACGTGGCTTAAGAAAATATCTTCAGGTTTCGCGAAAAAAATACGTAATTGGATTATTGGAGATTCAATTTATGATATAGGCTGTCCTATGAAGCTCTTCAAAAGGGAGGTAGCTGACAGTTTCTATTTATATAATGGAATGCACCGCTTTTTGCCCACGGTGGCTAAGATGAACGGCTTTTCAGTTATTGAAGTTACGGTAACCCATCAAGCGAGGAAACACGGAACCTCTAAATATGGGGAAATCAATCGTGGCGGTATGGGTTTTATGGATGCCATATTGATTGGCTGGCTCAGAAAGAGAGTCATTTTGTATCGGATTAAGAGATGATTGGATTTAGGAAACGTTAATGTAAATTGAACAAGAGACATCACGGAGAATTCCATACGATGTCTCTTTGTTTTATGGAAGTAAGCTGCCTTTTGGCTGACTATTTCTTTAAATATTCCGAGAAATTCTCCTGAAAATCCAGTGAATGAATATCTTCCCGAAGATGGTGGTGGATTAGCGGACCGATTTTGGTGGTTTCTTTTTGCACCATAAGCTCAAGAATGGATTGGTGTTCGTTCCAGATTTCTTCCAGCTTGTCGGTTTTTAGCATGTGCAGTCTGCGGTACCTGAGATAATGTACATTCGACTGCTGAATCAGAGTCCACAGATACTCACGTCCAGCAAGCCTGTACAAGGCCCGGTGAAACTCGTCGTCTAAATTAAGGAAAGAATCTACAGCGTTCTCCTGCCCGATGACCTCTTTCTGGTTCTTAAGAATTTCCTTCAGCTCGTGCACTCCGGGTAGTAAAAGCTGTGCAGAAAGATCCTTGAGGATCTCCTTTTCCAGTGTGCAACGCAAGTATGTGATTTGTTCAACAGATTCAAGATCAATGAAGGAGACAATATTACCCTTTTTCGGATAGATATCGGTATAAGATTCCAGTGCAAGCTGTTTGAGAACATCACGCAACGGTGTACGTGAAATCTGAAACCGCTCAGACAAGGCAGTTTCACTTAGAATGGTACCTGGCTTTAACGACAGTGTGAGGATTTCTTGCTTCAGTGTGTTTAGAATTTCCGCTTTGATTGACATTTTTGTTCCTGCTTTCAATTATTGATGACAGATACAGTACTAGTATACATGATAAGTTCGTTCATTAAAATCATCGGGATAAAAATAGGGCGGATATTCCTTGATTACAGGATAAAATTCCTGATCGAATTGTGATTGACAAAGAATTGTTCTTATTCTATGATCAAGTAAATCTTGTATACAAGATAGATGAAAACGAATTCATAGGAGGGTTTATCAATGAACATGACGTGGAGATGGTATGGCGAAGGCAATGACAATATCACGCTGGACCACATTCGGCAGATTCCGGGTGTTATGGGGATTGTCTGGTCTTTGCATGAGAAAGTAGCCGGAGAAGTGTGGGGAATGGAACGGATCCAAGAAGTGGCGGATCAAATCACCAGCAAGGGTTTCAGCACGGCTGTAGTAGAAAGCGTCAACGTTCATGATGATATCAAAATCGGCTTGCCGACCCGTGATAAATATATCGATATTTATATCGACACCATTCGTAAACTCGCCAAGGTTGGCGTTAAGGTGATCTGCTATAATTTTATGCCTGTTTTCGATTGGACCCGCACAGAACTGTATAAAGAGTTGCCTGATGGCTCGAATGCTCTCTTTTATGAAAAGGCTGCTATTACCGATAATCCGCGTGAGATGGTGGACCGGATTCTGAAGGGAGCTGGAAAGTTCACGATGCCGGGCTGGGAGCCGGAGCGGCTGGCAAAGCTGGATGAGCTGTTTGCGGCTTATGCGGATGTGACGGAAGATAAACTATTCGACAATCTCCAGTATTTCCTGGAACGCATTATTCCAGTATGCGAGGAAGTGGACATCAAGATGGCTATCCATCCGGATGATCCGGCTTGGCCGATCTTTGGACTGCCGCGTATTATCCGCAACCGGGATATGATCCGCCGCTTCTTGGATTTGGTGGACAGCCCGTACAACGGTTTGACGTTCTGCACAGGGTCACTCGGCACGAATCCGGATAACGATCTGCCAGCGATGATCCGCGAGTTCCATGACCGTATTCATTTTGCCCATATCCGTAATGTGAAGGTATTTGAGAATGGTGATTTCATTGAGGTGTCGCACCGTGGGCGTGACGGAAGTGTTGATGTGGCCGAGGTGGTCAAAGCCTATCATGAGAACGGATACATCGGTTATGTACGTCCGGATCACGGACGGCATCTGTGGGGGGAAGAGAAGAACTGCCGCCCGGGTTATGGCTTGTATGATAGGGCTATGGGCATCATGTATTTGCTTGGTGTCTGGGATAGCTTGGATAACGTCAAGGAGGCAAAATAAATGCTGCATCTGACCAGAAGCAGTATCCAAGGGGAAAAAGCAGCTTGGAAAGCTGCAGGAGTGGAGCTTCCGCAGTTCGACTATGAGCAGGTAGCAAACAATACACAGCTTAAACCGGAATGGATTCATTTCGGTGCCGGTAATATTTTCAGGGGCTTTGTGGCAAATGCTCATCAGAAGCTGCTGGATGGCAGGAAGTCGGATACAGGTATTATTGCGGTGGAAACCTTTGATTTCGAAATGATTGATAAAGTTTACAAGCCCTACGACAATCTGACCCTTTTAGTGCTGATGAATGCTCGTGGTGATTTTCAGAAAAGAGTAGTCAGCAGTATTGTGGAGGGAATCGCAGCGGACAAAAACCGTGAAGCAGAGTACCGTCGATTGATCGAGGTGTTCGAGAATCCCAGCCTGCAAATGGCCAGCTTCACCATCACGGAGAAGGGATACTCGTTGACGGATCCGCACGATAAATATCTTGGCATTGTGGAAAAGGATATCGAGAGCGGACCGGAGCATCCTGTTCATGTCATGAGCATTGTAGCTTCGCTTGCTTATCGAAGATATCTGAAAGGCCAATATCCGATGACCTTTGTCAGCATGGACAACTGCTCACACAATGGCGACAAGCTGAAGAACGGTGTTGTGTCGATCGCTAAGGAATGGGCCCAGAGAGGACTTGTTATAGAAGACTTCGTGCGTTATCTGGAAGATGAACGAGTAATAACCTTTCCATTGTCTATGATCGATAAAATCACACCACGTCCCTCGGAGAGTGTACAGGCAGCGCTTCTGGAACAGGGAATTGGTGAGATGGATGTGATCATTACCTCCAAAAACACATATACCGCTCCTTTCGTAAATGCTGAGATCAGCGAATACCTTGTAGTGGAGGATAACTTTACGAACGGACGTCCACCACTAGAGGAAGCCGGAATTATTTTTACGGACCGGGAGACAGTCAACAAGGTAGAGACGATGAAAGTAACGACCTGCCTTAATCCGCTGCATACGGCGCTTGCTGTTTCCGGTTGTCTGCTTGGCTACACCTTGATCGCGGATGAGATGAAGGACGATACTTTGCGGAGGTTTGTGGAGATAATCGGTTACAAGGAAGGTCTGCCCGTCGTAGTAGACCCGGGGATTCTCAGTCCAAAGCAGTTCCTGGACGAAGTCCTTACGGAGCGTTTTGCCAATCCATTTATCCCCGATACTCCGCAGCGGATTGCTACAGACACTTCGCAGAAGGTGGGTATACGATTCGGTGAAACTATTAAATCCTATATTCGCCGGGAGGATCTCGATCCAGCGCAGCTAACGGCGATTCCACTGGCTATTGCTGTGTGGTGTCGTTACTTACTTGGAGTGAATGATGCTGGAGAGGTCTTCACATTGAGTTCAGATCCGTTACTAGAAACACTGCAAGGTTACCTGCAAGGAGTTTCGCTTGGAGACCAAACCGCAAGTGTACGCCCCATTCTTGAAGATGAGCGACTTTTTGGGGTTCCGTTGTACGAGATTGGTCTAGGCGATAAGATTGAGCTTATGTTCCAGGAAATGATGGCAGGTCCAGGAGCAGTACGGAGAACATTAGAGCACTATTTAAAGTGAAAGCTAGGCAGTTAAGTGGATTTGTTTTAATATAGAAGGAAATAAAGCGAAAAAAGTCCCGAGGCAATCAATCGGGGCTTTTTTTTGTATGATTTTAAAAAATCCAAACAAAGTGTGAAAAGAATCTTATGTAAAATGAGAAGGACGAAAGTTAAACTAAACACATGACGAATAACCGGTGTTCGTCAACTGAGCGACGAATTTTGAGGGGGTTCAACACCATGTTCAAAAGAAAAAAAAGCTGGACACTTGTCATGGCTTCGGTCATGTTGGCTGGAGGCGTGTTAAGTGGTTGCGGTAGCAGTAACAATAACAATAACTCGTCGAATGCCAGTCCCCAGCCAAGCAGCTCGACTAGCGACAGCGGCACTGAAACGAAAGATTCCGGCAAGAAGACAACGCTTACGTTCTGGGCTGCGGCTACAACGCCGGACCGTGATGTATTCTGGCAAAAAGTTACGAAGGAGTTCATGGCTGAGCATCCGAATATTAAAATCGAATATTTGGGCGTGCCTGGAGATTTGAACGGTTATATACAAAAGCTGAATGTCGCTATTGCTGCTGGACAAGGGCCGGACCTGATCAATAACTTTACGTCCGACTTTATTGCACGCGATGTGCTTGAGCCAATCGATTCTTATTTCGATAGCTGGGAAGGAAAGGACAAGATCACAACGGGTTCGGTTACCTCAATGAGAGCAGCAGATCCGGTTGACAAGAAGTTATATGGATTGCCTTATGGCGTTCTGCCTTGGATGGAATGGATTCGTTCGGATTGGCTGAAGGAATCAAATCTACCGAATCCGGATACATGGGACCAATTCTTTGACAACGCACAGAAGCTGACTGACAAGTCCAAGGATCGTTACGGATACTCTATACGGGGTGGAGCCGGAAGTGCAACCTCGCTGGAATATCTTATGTATTCATACTCGGGAATTACGAACTATTTCACGCCAGAAGGCAAAGCAACGATCAACGATCCACTGAATGTAGAGTTCCTGGAGAAATACTTGAGCGGCTATAATGTCAATACACCTGAAGATGACTTGAACAAAGGCTGGACAGAATTGGCTGCTTCGTTCCAGTCCGGCAAGGTGGGTATGATTTTCCATAACCTTGGTTCCGCAAGCGCTCACAGTAAAGCTTTCAATGACGATTTAACCAAGTTTACAGCCATTCCATTCCCTATGGGTGCCAAAGGCTATCGCGTTCACCCCGGCGTTACACCATCGGTGATGATGATGACAAAGAACTCCGAGAATAAGGAAGCAGCATGGGAGTTCATGACGTACTTCGTAACGCACAATGATAGTGAATACGGTGAGCTCTATGGCGAAATTCCGACTTATCTTGATGCTTTGGATGCTGATTGGATTGTAAACGTGCCTTACGTGAAGACGGGCGCAGACCTGATGAGCTCACCGGACACGAAGTTTACTGATAATCCGGTTTATCTGCCGGGCTATAACAAGGTTCAGACGAATATGGAGCCTATGATCCAGAAGGTAATGGCCAAAAAGATGAGTGCCAAGGAATTATTGGATGAATGGGCAAAGCAGCTTGAAAAAGAAAAAGCAAGTTTTGACTCTTCGAAATAAAACAGTTAATATCCCCGAACGATAAATGATCTCAGCAGGCGGGCTCTTGAGGATACTTGGGCCGCCTGTCTTTTGAATGCCCAACTCCCTAATTATTCATACCACTAATTGATAGCGTTTTCATTACCTGCAAAAGAACAGGAGGTAAGTTATGAAAAGAATTAAGACTGCCCTTATTGCATTATGCACTTTATTGCTCGTCCCGGTCGTACCTGAAGTTGCCTTTGTCGGAGAAGCCAACACGGCTTACGCCTCTGCGGCCAACATTAATGATTCCTTATCGGCGAATATTTACTCCCCGGCGGATTTACGAATGGCACCTGCCTCTAATACGGATACAACCGTAGTGCTGGCATGGGAGAAACCTCTATTTTATTCCAATATTACTAAGTACAACATTTATGACAGCGATGGAATCCAGGTTGGTTCAACGGATAGGACTTATTACAAGTTAATGGGATTAACTCCAGAGACGACGTATACCTACACGGTACGAGCGCAGGATATATCCGGAAATGAGTCTTTAGACAGTAATACAGTCCAAATCACAACTAAAAAGACGGGCCTCAGGTTTAATGTTAAGAATTATGGAGCATCCGGAGACGGAAACACCTTGGATACCGTGGCAATTCAAACCGCTATTGACGCGGTCACCCCAGGGGACACTTTATACTTTCCACCCGGCAAGTATGTGACAGGCGGATTGTTCCTGCACAGCAATATGACTGTATTTGTAGATGCCGGGGCTCAAGTGATGCCTAGTTCTCATAAGGCTGACTTCTTGCCGTTCGTAACAGCCAGGCACAGTATTGAGGAACCCGAGGCTTATCAAAGTTTGTTTAACGCCGGAGTTATGGATCATGACAAGTACGATGATTATAGTGTAACTGATATTACATTCCTTGGACCCGGAACAATTGGTGACGAGGAGAGCGGCTTGAAGCTGCGTGAGGAATACGATAACGACAAGGTCGAAGTTGGAACAACTTACGGTGGTGGACATCTGCTATCTTTTAATAATGCACACAATGTCTATATCGATGGATTGAAAATCCGCAATGGAATGATGTGGACCGTTGTACCGGTATATAGCAAAGACATCACCGCGTATAACCTCGACATTAACACTACGCAACATAATGGAGACGGCTTTAATCCGAATTCTTCCGAGAGCGTTTACATTTTGAATTCTACCTTTCAAACCGGGGACGATGGCAGTGCAATTAAATCCGGGATCAATCAAGAAGGCCGGGATATCGGCAGACCCTCCAGATTTATTTATTATCGCGGAGATACCTTTAGTGGTGGACACGGCGGGGTCGTTATCGGAAGCGAGATGTCTGGCGGAATAAGCGACATCTACGTGGAAGACTGCAATCTGATTCCCCTCGACGTCAAGTCGAACACTGTGGCACCGGGCTTTAAGATCAAAACAAGCACATCCCGGGGCGGCTATATTCGCAACATTCAAGTGAGGGATTCGCTTATCAACAAGATTGATCTGAATTCCAACTATGACAAGCTTCCTGTTCCTGATGTATATCCACCGGACATGAGTAATTTCCGGTTTATCAACCTGAGAAATAACGATATCTCTGGAACGGATAACATTATTTCGTTGACAGGGGCAGCCTCTACTTCAACAGCTGATAACGCCTTGAAGAATGTGCAGTTCATTAATTGTGCTTTTGCTAAGGCTCAATTAGCCTACACAGAGAACATCTTTTTTACAAATTGCAGTTTGCCCAAAGGAATTAGCGCTACGAACAGTGCAAATATCGTTCAGGATGGTACGGTCGTAACTGATAAAGCCTTCCCGGTTCACGAGGATTTCACGGAATATAAAGTAGGGGATACGCCGGGCGGATATTGGAGTGCTTCAAGTTATGCCCCGGGTCTGATCACCATTGCCGCAGACGGAGATTTGAATCCGAACAGTATCTTTCTTAATGACCTGGATAGCGGTTATGTAAGTGTATCCCGTGGTTTTGGATCGCAGACGGGAATCTTATCGGCAGAAGTGCATATGAAATTCCCCGCTCCTCCCAACTTAACGAACGGTGTGCCGAATGGTACTTATGCAAACAAACCCACCTCGAATAATCGAGTATTCCAGCTGCTCGGATCGAACGGTAAAGTAGCCGTCTGGTTAAACACAGAGAATTCGGGAGCATTAAGTTATGTCATCAACGGAAAAACGTCTCCTATCATCATTCCTGCGATCCCACTCGATAAGTGGTTTACAGTCAAGACGGTTGTGGATTTTCCAAACAAGCTTGTGGATGTTTATTACAACGGAACGAAGGTGTTAAGTAAACAGCCTTTCTATGATTCTACCTTAGCGATGGCAGATATTAGCACCTTCAAATCCATCGGGCCTAACAATAATACGACAGTGGCATCTCAAGTTTACTTGGATAATCTGTACATTAGTGCTTCTGAGGAAGCTACCAGCGGTTATGGAATCCAGTTAACACACTCAGGTTCGGCGAATTCAATCTCCGATAAAGGAGGGCGTTTAACCTTTAGTTCCTCCAAAACTACGGGAGAAACTTCGCAGGTTACATGGGCTGTTTACAATAGTGATCTGACCCCTACAGATGTGGCTACAATCGACGATAACGGAGTGTTAATCGCTAAAAGTAATGGTAAAGTCATCGTCGCAGCGACGATGAATGACGGAACAGCGATTATCGGATTGATGCCAATCACCATAACTGGACAAGAGACAGTTGTTGGCTATAAGTCCTTACAGGTAACGACCGCATTAGGAATGAAGCCTACGTTGCCGAATCAGATGCCGATTTTGAGAGAGGATGGAGCGGTAAGTTACGCTCCGGTAATCTGGGATTTAGTTCCGGCATCTGAATATCAGCAGATAGGAACATTCACTTTACAGGGTACAGTAACGGGATATTCAGCAAGAGCTGAAATTCAAGTACAAGTGGTTTCGGCTGGCATGACCGGTTATCGACCTGTCATCGCGACAACTGCGAAGGGTATCGCACCGAGTTTGCCAGACCACGTAACGGCGATCTTCAATGATCAAATGACCAAATCTCTGCCAGTGTCCTGGGAACCCATCTCTCCAGACTTGTATGCGGATACAAATATTGACGGGTTCAAGGTTAGGGGTACGGTACAAGGATCGGACCTACCGGTTACTGCTCATGTATATGTTCTGGCTGATATCGCTCCAGACGCGAAGGTTATCATTGTTGCCGCAGATGGAAGCGGAGATTATATGAGTATCCAAGCTGCTGTCCATGCAGTCCCGGACCATAACCGCAATCGCATCATTATTTTTGTGAAAAACGGCTTGTATTATGAGAAAGTTCTTATTCCAGATACCAAGCCTTACATCTCTTTAATGGGTGAGAGCAAGGATGGAACGATTCTCACCTACGATGATAATCCGAAAAAAACGGCCCCAGATGGTACCTCGTTAGGTTTGGGAACTTATACGGATTATACGCTCATGATAAAAGGCCATGATTTCTATGCCAAGGATCTAACGGTCATTAATTCCTCGGGTTCCGGAGCAGGGCAATCTGTTGCCGTCGACGTATATGCGGATAAAGCCTTTTTCGAAAATTGCAACATCATCGGTTATCAGGATACGCTGTTAACCCGTAATCTGACTGATAACGCGGATCCCAACAACTATGCCAATAATACAACCATTCAATCCTATCGTTCTTACTTCAAGGATTGTTTCATCTCAGGTTCGGTAGACTTTATCTTTGGTCCGGGTATCGCTGTTTTTGATAACAGCGAGATTCATTCCAGATTGGCTGGGCATGTGACGGCAGCTTCCACTCCTGAGGGACAGGAGTATGGCTATGTATTCCTGAACAGCAAAGTGACCGGCGAAGCGTTGCTTTCGTCCCTATCCGCTGTTGATTTGGGAAGACCATGGCGTCCATATGCGAAGACTGTATATCTGAACAGCTATATAGGAGATCACATTGCTCCAAGTGGCTGGAACAACTTCGGCAATTCAAAAAACGAAGCGACTGCGTATTACGGTGAATATCAAAGCTTCGGTCCGGGAGCAAATCCGCAGGCTAGAATGAACTGGACCCATCAATTAACGGACACGGCAGCCGAAGCGTATACATTGCACAGTATTTTCAGCGCAACGAGTGCGATCAACGGAAAAGAGGATTGGGATCCTACCCAGCTCGCTTCCGACAATCCAATCGAATCGCTCCTGCCAGTTCATGTTGAGACACCAGTAGGTGTGGCTCCTATTTTGCCAACAGTTGTAGGAGCTGTTTATGCAGACGAATCAGTGAAGCAAGTGCCTGTCGTTTGGGAAGCTATCAACCCTGAGCTATATGCGGTAGAAGGGCGATTTACAGTTACGGGCGCTGTCTATGGCACGGAGTTAAAGGCCGAAGCCAAAGTCATTGTTCGTTCGGGAAGTTTTTTAACCGGACCGGACTCTGTGGAGAAGGGGCAGTCTTTTGAAGTCGTATATGGCATGTCTCGTGTTACAAGTGATGTATATGGCTTGGATTTGACGCTGAACTACGATCCTGAGCAAATTCAGTTCGTGTCAGCGGAATCCTTGCTAGATGAAATTCGTGTCATCGATTCCTCTGATAATGAGGGACAAACACGGATTCTCATGGCAAGCACAACCCCAGGGGTTGGCATGAGCGGCGATTTACCGAGAATTCTTCAACTTCACTTCACTGCAAAAGATGTAACGGAAGCGACGGTTGCTAGATTAGAAGCGACCCACATTATTATGAGCGATGACGAAGGTAATGAATCTTCTGTGGAAGGCACTGCTTATCAGGTTAACATTACTGTGACTGATACAGGTTCGGGAGATGTCATTAGAACAGTGCTCCAGTCTATCCTTCACGAAGCCGCCAACACCTTGGCGTCGGCATCGATGGGTACACTTTGGGGGCAATATTCGCAGTCTGCTATTGCTATCTTTAAGGATGCCATTGCGAACGCAACCGATGTCTTAAACAACAGCGATGCTACACAAGAGGAAGTAGATCTAGCGGCTCAAGATTTGTCTGCTGCACTTCAAAAGCTCGTTACAGCGTTGAATCTGAAGGCCAGCATGAATGATCTTCTTCTTCTGAGCTCCAAATACGGCATCACTTCAAGTGATAACGGTTGGAGTGAGGTAAGTAGGTATGATCTGAATAAAGACCAGCAGATCGACATCGTCGATCTGGCTGGAATGGCCCGTAAAATCACTTCAAATTAAGTTTGCTAAATCTGGAGGGTGCTGACTCAGCGGCAGCGGCGCTCTCTCCTATCTTGCTATTGAAAGGGTGGATCAATCGAAATGGCTAAACTCAGAATCGCGATGCTTATGCTCCTTGTCTTTTTTCTAGCGGGACCTGTGGTAACGCAGGCTAGTGGCGACCCCAACTTCCAAACTGTGTTATCAAAAGAAAGTCCTACCCTCAACAGTACCTTTACTGTTGAGATTGCAGCGAACCTAGTGACGGATTTGTACGCGTACGAGCTGAATCTGACCTATGATCGCTCAAAGCTGAAGTTTGTGAGTTACACAGCAGATGAGGGTGGCTTCAACATTGACGCCCTATTGACGAATAACGGCGTGCGGCTGGCGCATACAGAGCTTGAGAAGAAATCAGGCAAGAACGGAGATCTAAAACTGGCCACAGTTACTTTCAAAGCGCTTGAGAGTGGCGATGCCAAAATCGTTCTATCCAGTGCGAAGTTAGTAGATTCGCAGCTGGCGGCGGTTAACTATACACCTGATGCATCGGCGATTGCGCATATTGTTAGTATCGATGACAACAACGGAAACAACGGCAATAACGGCAACAATGGAAACAACAGCAACAATAGTAACAACGGAGCGGGAGGAAACGGCAGTTCTGTCCAGCCTACAACTCCGAGTAATGTCAACGGTTCTACGATCAAACCGGTGATTCGTTATGACGCAGCTGCACAATCGGTACAATCAACCGTGGATCTAGAATCACTGCAGAAAGCTCTTAACCAAACTACCCCCAACGACAAAGGTGTAAAAAAAGTAATCATAGAAATCGAGTCGAAGCCCGGGGCAAAAGAGTACGTTCAGACGATTCCAACTTCGGCTATATCCAATGACGTCAAAAAGGCGGAAATTGAAATTGTAACACCACTGGTTAACCTCACTCTCCCTGATAATATGCTGCAAGCTGGGGTTATCTCCAATGAACAAATAAGTCTCCATATCACAAGTGTTGACTCTAAATCCTTGCAGCCGTCCGTGCAAAATCAAATCGGCAACCATCCCGTCATTCAATTAACTTTAACGTCGGACGGCAAGATCATAACCTGGGATAATCACCAAGCTCCGGTCACAGTCAGCATCCCTTACGTTCCTACTGCACAAGAGCTGCTTAATCCAGAGCATATTGTTGTGTGGTATGTAGACAGTCAAAGGAAACTTACTACGGTTCCTAGTGGTAGATATGATGCAAATTCCGGTCACGTTAGCTTTAAGACTACACATTTCAGCATGTATGCAATTGGTTATACGAATAAATCCTTTAAGGATGTTCAGTCTGTGGCTTGGGCTAAAAATCCGATCGAGGTTATGGCTTCCAAGGGAATTATTAGTGGTGTCTCCGATACAGAATTCCGCCCATCCCAAGCTGTTACTAGAGCAGACTTTTTGGTGTTGCTCGTTAGGACGCTAGAACTGAGCGGAAAAGCTGGAGATCCCTTCGCGGACGTCCCATCCCAAGCTTATTATTACGAAGCTGTTGGCATTGCTCGGGCACTTGGCATTGCGGAAGGCTCAGGAGACAATTTGTTCAAACCGCTTGAGCCAATCACCCGTGAGGACATGATGGTCCTAACCGCCAGAGCCTTGAAGGCGTCAGGTCAACAGGTTGCAGGTGGAGATACATCCGTGCTTCAACTGTTCAGCGATGTTGCGAAGATCTCTTCCTATGCGTCAGAATCTGTCGCAAGTCTAGTGAAAGCCGGTTTAATTCACGGAAATGGCCGCCAAATCGAGCCTAAGTCTACGACGACACGAGCGGAAGCAGCTGTGTTAATGTACAACATGTATAACCTCTGATAGTATTCGTGCACTTCTATTCTAAGGAGGAAGAAGATATGAAGAGGACCGCACCCTGGGGGCAAGAAGACACCATAAGCCGAAAAGTAACGGCTATAGCTATAATCGTGGCGATGATAATGAGCCTTTTATATGGTTATTCTCCGCGAACCGCTGCGGCCGCTGCTGCCAGCTGGCAGGCGAATACCACTTATGCGATCAACGATTGGGTTATCTATAACGATCTGGAATATCAGTGTTTACAAGCGCACACCTCGGAGAAAGGGCTGGAACCTTCAATTGCGGTGGCGTATTGGGCGAAGAATGGCAAGCCAATTCCGGGCAAGCTTGAAGCCGAGAACTGGGACAGTATGCAAGGGGTTCAGAACGAGACAACCACAGATACTGGAGCCGGTTTAGATGTGGGCAATATTGAAGCCGGAGATTGGCTGGAATACAAGGTAAACGTAGCTTCCGCAGGAATCTATACCGTAGATTTTCGTCTTGCTACGAAGTATTCAGATAAGGAGCTTCAATTGCTAGATAGCAGAGGAACTGTTCTGGCCGCAGTTTATGTGCCAAATACGACCGGTTGGCAAAAATGGACGACCGTAAGCGTGTCGGCAAATCTAAGTGCGGGTCCGCAGACCCTGCGCATCACGACGAAAACCGGCAACTTCAATATTAACTGGATGAAGTTCACTGATGTATTATCTGCCTCGACCCCGACAGGAGTAACCGGCAAGGCTGGTGATACACAAGCGACGCTTACCTGGCCGGCGGTTACCGGAGCGATTTCGTATAATGTGAAGCGTAGCGAAACTACCGGGGGGCCCTACGAGCTGATTAAGAACATGGAATCCCTCCGGTATGTAGATAGTGAATTGATGAACGATAAAACCTATTATTATGTCGTTAGTGCAGTAACCGATTCTGGTGAAAGCCCAAATTCTAAGGAAGTGGCCATCACGCCAATTCTGCTGCCCGACATACCTGCGGCTCCGACAGGGTTAACGGGAATAGCAAGGGACAGCCAAGTGACCCTGAAATGGGAGACTGCCGAAGGTGCGGAGCAATACCATTTGCTTAGAAGGGAAGACGGAGGGGCTAAGTATTCGGTCATCGCGTCGGATTTGACGGCAACCCAATATAACGACGCCGGATTGACTGATGGAACGGTATATGAATACACCGTTCAAGCTCAAAATGTGGGTGGCTTAAGCGAAAATTCGTTCTCCGTTAAGATTTCTCCAGTTGCTCCTTTAGCGAAACCAACTGGATTGATTGCTGTTCCTGGTGATGCCCGCGTGGATATAAGATGGAACCCTGTGCCGGGAGCCTCCTCGTACTCAGTGAAGCGAAGTGTAATATCGGGGAGGACATATTCGGTTGTGGCTAGCAATCTGACCGCTCCGGAATTTACCGATAGCACCGTACACAACGGCACGAATTATTATTATGTTGTATCTGCATCAACCGCTCAAACGGAAAGTATGAATTCCGATCAAACTCGCGTATCTCCGGTTCATGTCCAGCAGGGGGTACCTTCTTCGCCGAATGAAGTAACAGCACAAGCGGGAGTTAGCAAGGTTAACTTGCAGTGGACGGAGGTTGCTGAGGCTGATTCATACCTCGTTAAACGTGCGGCTTCGTTGGCGGGACCCTTTACAATGATCGCCAGCGTAACCCAAACAAACTATCTGGACAACAGCATAACAAACGGTGTGACCTATTATTATGTTGTATCTGCTGTTAATGCGAAGGGCTCGGGAGCAGATAGCCTGATCCAAATCGCCACTCCAGCTAAAGTAATTATAGTTGCGAAGGATGGAACGGGAGATTATACGTCCGTTACGGATGCTCTGAATTCAATTCCGACCGGGAATTCGACCCGGCGGGTGATCTATATCCAAGACGGTATTTATCATGAAAAGGTAGCCGTGCCGAATTCTAAGCCATCAGTTAGTTTAGTTGGTGAAAGCAGAGATGGAACGATTCTGACCTATGACGATTATGCGAATTCCGGAATAGGTACCGGAAACAGCTACACGTTGTTAGTCTCTGCCAGCGACTTTACGGCAGAAAATATGACGATTCGCAATACTTCGTTTGAGAGAGGAAATGTAGGTCCAGCAGTCGCACTTAACGTAACGGGCGACAGAGCGATTTTTACGAACGTTTATCTGGCAGGGTTCCAAGATACCTTATATGCAAACGGCGGGCGACAGTACTTTAACCGATGCATAATTGAAGGTGACGTCGACTGGATCTTTGGGAATGCCGCGGCTTATTTCTACGATTCGGAAATTAAGTTCGTTGGTGGCTTTGGTGGTCATATGACGGCAGCCTCTACAGATGAGAAAGCTGATTTTGGCTATGTTTTCATGAACTCGCGATTGACCCGCGGTACTTCTTCTTTGAAGGAATCGGTGACTCATGATCCTTGGAGACCGGAATGGGATATCGACACTAAGCTGGTTGCTACTAATGGTTCGCTAGATCTGGGTAGACCCTGGAGAGCTAATGCCAACGTGAAGTACATTAATACCTGGATGGATGCGCATATCAAAGCAGTAGGTTGGGATAATTGGGGAAATCCTTCTAACGAATCGACGGCGCGGTATGGTGAATACAACGCTTCGGGACCAGGTGCCAATGCGAAGGGCCGCTATCGCTGGTCGAGCCAATTGACATCTGACGAAGCTAATCAATACACCGTTCAGAATGTGCTGAAAGGAGCCGATGGGTGGGATCCTACGCTGTTCGGCACGCTTCCTGGGCATGAACAGAATGAACAGCAACCTGCTTCTCCAACCGGACTGAGCGTGACTTTCCCGAGCGGTGTTGCTGCGACATTAGGCGATTCTCCCGTAGCTCTGTCGTGGAACACGGTTGAAGGAGCAAGCTCTTATCGTGTCTATCGCGGAAGTCAAGCGGGTGGTCCATACTTGCCGATTGCATCCGATCTGATTCCGTCATCAACGTCCCCGCTGGCAACAATCCAAGGTGAGGATTGGACAGCGATGTACGGTGTCAAAACTCAGAATACGAGTGATGAAGGCGGAGGTCTAAATGTCAGTTATATCGATCCGGGAGATTGGATGGATTACGCGATACAGGTTCCTGCGGGTGGATTCTACACCTTGGATCTGCGCGTCTCTGCTCCGGACAGCGGTAAACAGCTTCAATTGAAGAGTGGGAATGGCACCGTGCTGAGCACCGTAGATATTCCGCAAACCGGTGATTGGCAGAGCTGGGCAACGGTCAGTGTGAATGTCAATCTTCCCGCTGGGAATCAAACTTTACGCCTCTATTCCGTAACGGGGAGCTACAACTTGAACTGGCTCCGCTTGACGGAGGGAGTGAAAGATAAGGTTCAATATTCGGATACGGTTGTGAACACCGGAGACCCTTTTTATTATGTGGTAACTGCTGTGAATGCCAATGGAGAGAGCGTTTATTCAACTGAAGTAACTTTGTCTTCAGCTCCGGTGAAATTTGATCGTAATCATGTGAATCAAGCGGATCTGTCCGTATCCGTGAAACGCTCGGGAGACACAATGACGGGAATTATGCTCGGAACCCATGCACTGAATAAGGGGGCCGATTACACTGCCAATGGAAGTATTTATACTATTCGTGATGTCTTCTTGTCTCAGTTGCCGATTGGGAAAAATACACTAACTTTCACTTTCGCTTCCGGAACTAAAATTCTGTTAGCCATAGAAGTTGTGAATTCCACCGCGCTGCCGGGACAGACCCTATCGAACATACCGACACTAGAGCTTTATAGCCTTGAGGGGGTAGCTCCATTCTTGCCAAGCATCGTTCCCGTTCAATTTACGGATGGATCCGAGAAAGCATTGGCTGTCGTGTGGAGTTCAATCGATCCAGCCAAGTATGCATCTGTGGGGAACTTCACTGTGCAGGGAACTGTAACGGGCACCGATGTAAAGGCAACTGCGAAGGTTAGCGTCAAATCCGCGGATGCCGTGGGGTTTGTAACGGGCGGGGATGACTTGCAAACGTATCAAAAAGATCTGCCATTCGATATGCCGGCGATTACGCTTCCAACATTTCCAAACGTAGAGTTTAATATTGAGGATTATGGCGCAGTTGGGGATGGTATAACCAAAAATACGGCGGCATTCGCAAAGGCAATTGAGGCGGCTACACTGGCAGGTGGAGGGCGTGTCGTCGTACCTGCTGGTGTATGGCTGACAGGAAGTATCCAAATGGCAAGTAATATTGATCTGCATGTAGAGGCTGGTGCACTCATTCAATTTAGTCCCGACTATGATGATTACAATTTGGTGAATGCAAAATATCAACCGATGCTGGCGGCATCGGGGCTCAGCAACATCGCAATCACAGGAAAAGGTGTTATCGATGGCAATGGGCAATATTGGCGTTATGTGAAGAAGGGCAAGGTCACAACTACGCAGTGGAATTATCTGTTGTCCTTGGGCGGGGTATTGATCGATAACGGCAGTGTTTGGTATCCGTCTCAACAAGCTGTAGGGGTATATCGTCCTATCATGGTCGACATCTATAATAGCAGCAAGGTGTTAGTCGATGGACCTACCTTTATGAATTCACCACAATTTGCGACTAGCTTCACGAAAATTCGGAATCTGGTGATCCGTAATTCAACGGTCAATAACGACGCTTGGTACCAGAACGCAGACGGGCTTGATGTCACCTCTTCACAGAATGTTGTTTTATATCACAACACGGTGAATGCCGGAGATGATGGAATCGGGATGAAGGCCAGCTATGACCCGAGTCCGACAAACGCCTTGTCCGAAGTCGTGATTGCCGACAATATCGTTTTCCGTGGCCATGGTGGATTGTCTATCGGAAGTAACACATCTGGAGGCATTCGTAACCTTGCGGTTCGTAACAATCAATATATCGGAACGGATAATGGGATCAATATTAAAAGTTTTGTCGGCGGTGGTGGTCCTATCGAGAACATCTATATCGATGGTCTCCATATGCAGAATATTGGTTATACGGCATTATCCATTAATGATTTCTATACTGGGCACAGCGAAGCAGTGGATAATGCGCAGCTGGGAGTGGATAACCGGGTTCCAGAGGTTAAAAATATCCACATTCGTAACGTTACAGTGGACGGAGCTGCGGAAGCAGTGTCCATCGATGCACTGGCCAATGTGCCTCTGCGTAATGTGGAGTTGACCAATGTGAAAATGTCGACTCAAACTGGATTCGTGTCCAGTAATACGATTAATATTCAATTCAATCATGTTCAGATCGTTCCGGCGAACGGAACCCTCTATACCATGAACAATGCAGCCGATATTTTATTGAATGACGTTCTTTGTCCGCCTGGTACAAGCACCTTTATCCATTTGAAGGGATTCGCGAGTAATATCCTATTGCAGGATACGGATTTTTCGCAGGCGGGGATACCGTTTCACTTGGATTCAGGCATAAGTCCTTCAGTTATTACGGTCTCTAACCCGGGTTCCATTCAGGCTCCTAAAGCACCCGCAAACGTAAATGTAACTACGGGCAGGGCCGAAATCTTGCTGCGCTGGGATGAGGTTGCCGGAGCTGATTATTATGCAGTGAAGCGAAGCGTAAATAGCTCAGAGGGGTATGTAACCATTGCCTCCAATGTCACGGACAGCACTTATTTGGACAATGCCGATCTTACTGCTGGTAATTATTATTATGTGATTACGGCAGTTAATGTTGGAGGTGAGAGCGATAACTCTAACGAGGTCAGCGCGGTTGTAAATGCTCCGTCCGTAAGTCTTCCCTATGCTACGGTTACGGGAGAAGGAACAACGTTTGCCGGCCAACAATTTGGTTTGGTTTATGGCTTAAATAATGATTACGTTACAGAAAGTGTCAGCACTGCTGTTTATGGTCAAGAGTTGACGTTTGAGTATGACCCGGACCTAATTCTTTATGATTCGGTAGAATGCTTAGCGGATGGATGGGGAGTGGAATCCGTCGATAAGGATGAGGTGAATGGAAAAATCACGATCAAGCTCGCAAGCACTGGATCTGGTATCCTTCCAAGCGGAGACATGCTCAAGATGCTCTGGCATTCATCAAACCTGAATTATGAAGGCGATACGACGGCCTATCTTCATTTGCACCCCGTTTTGATTGCCGATGGGAGCGGAACAGTGTCAAAGCTACCTAACACGATCTATGGCATGAAGATCATGATAGACAAAACGGTCCTGGCCAGCAAGGTCGATGTAGCGAAGAGCCTTACGGCAGATCAATACAATCCTTCCACTTGGTTAATCTTGCAAACCTATCTAACCTCTGCGAAAGTGATTCTTGCTGGATCGCAAGCCACACAGAATCAGGTGAATGCAGCTGCCTCGAACTTGCAGCTGGCTATGGATGGGTTAGATGGTGTCTCGGACAAATCGGCTCTGGCATTAAAGATTGCCATGGCACAAGCAACAGCCAATGACGCTACTATTGGCAGTAAATGGGGGCAATATACGAAGATGGTAGTAAATGAGCTTAACAATGCAATCGGTAAAGCTACGCATGTCGTGAATAATCCGAATGCAACTAAGGTTGCTATTGAGCAGGCAAACATTGATCTGGATGCGGCGCTGGCTACTTTCTTAAGCTCGGCCAATCCAGCAAGTATCGGTGATCTGGCTATTCTGTCCGCTCATTACGGTATAAGCTCCACTCATACGGATTGGATTCGATATCAGATTTATGATCTAAATAAAGATGGTCTTTTGGATATTGTGGATCTTGCGGCGTTGGCCCAGCTTATTCTACATCCCTAAAGTAGCCACAGACGAGTCCCAATCAGGGGCTCGTCTTCTTTTTTGAGAAATTGAATAAAAACAAACAAGATCTGTTAAAAAACAAACCCATCTCTTCGAGCTAGGAGTTATGATAAGAGGAGAATCCGAAACGACTTCAGTTGGGGGAAATACATGATCTCGTATCTTTCTAGAAGCCCAATCAAAATTAAGCTGCTTATCTATTTTTTGCCTATTCTTGTGTCATCCGTTGCGCTTACCGGTTTCTTTTCCTATTTCACCGCCGTTAAGCAGCTCGAACAAAACGCTTATTATTTGCTAAGCGATACAACCGAGCAAACGGGCTTTTTTCTTAACGACAAGCTTTACACGATCTTCGAACAGCTGGTGTCAATCGAGAACAATTCGGCTTTTCAATATATTTTATTAGATAATGGACAAGACGAAGGAGAACATCGCTACGATGATATCATCGATCTTCATAAACAGTTCGAGGAAGCCTACCGGAATCATTTGCAAGTCATCGATTCTATTTTTGTCACGTTTAATAATGGCCGGACCTTCAACATACAGAAGGACTTTATTCCCCGGCATGTCGGTGTGAATCTTAATGAATGGCTGGCCCGATACAACCAAAAGGATGCAGAAAGCAGTTATTACTGGTTGAATACGCATGAGGATCAAGTGTTTACTACTGTCACGAAACGTAATGTTGTAAGCGTATTTAAAATTATCGGAAATCTTGATTCCGAGGTCAGTGGCATGGCTCTCATTAATATGAAGGAATCCTATCTGCTCGACATTTTACAGAATGTCAATATTAGTCCCAATGGCTCGCTGGCTCTGATCAGTCCAGATGGGGTGATGTATTCCAAGCCGTTATCCAAAGAGTACGCTATCGGCGATGAGATCGTGAACGATATCCGTAATAACGCTAATCACCAGGGAGATTTAAGGGCAGACAGCAAGTCTGATCAACATATGATGATTCACTTTACCACTTTATCGCTGAACGGGTGGAAGCTCGCCGCCATCGTTCCTGAAAGCGATATCTTAGCCAAGGCAAGCCAGATCAAATCGATAACGCTTACAATCGTAGCTGTTATTCTCGTAGTTTTTATTATCATGGCCACCTATTTTGCGAGCAGCCTGACGAATCCCATCCGTTATTTGTCCAAACAAGTGAAGAGCTTTAGACAAGGAAACCTAAATGTTAACTTTCAGCTGAAAGAGCAAAATGAAATTGGTGTATTAGCCAGTGGGTTGGAGAATTTGGTCGATTCGGTTCGCCAATTGCTGGAGCAAGTTAAGGATGAACAGGAACAGAAGCGGCAAATGGAGTTATTAGCATTGCAGTCGCAAATTCAACCACATTTTCTATACAACACGCTCGGATCTATCAAACATATGATTGATTTGGGTGAAAAGGAAAAGGCTTCGACAATGGTTAGCGCGCTGGCCCACTTTTTTCGGATCGGCATTAGTAGAGGGCGGGAGGTCATAACGCTTAGAGAAGAGATCGAGCATGTTCAAAGCTACTTGCAAATTCAAAATATCCGCTACCAGAAAGATTTTGAATTTGAGATTCAAGTTGAAGAGAGCATTATGCATCTTCCTATCATGAAACTGACCTTGCAGCCTATTGTGGAGAACGCCATCTATCATGGCATCAAAAACAAGAAGGGAAAAGGGATCATCAGAATAACAGGAAAGCCGAGCGGGGATGCAGCAATAATTGAAGTCTTCGACGATGGTGCAGGGATGGATGTAGAGAAGTTAGAGGAGATGAATACATCTATTCAAGCGCAGAATGTTCAAGAGGCTCCAGTGACATTCGGGCTGCGTAATGTTCACCGACGGCTGGCGCTGCAATTCGGCTATGGGTCCGGAATTCAGCTAGATAGTGAAGAAGGGGTTTATACCATAGTGACTGTAAGGATTCCATATACGATAAATGAGGTGACGAATCGTGCATAAGCTGGTCATTGCAGACGATGATGAATGGATTAGGGAAGGGCTTCGCAGGAATATCCATTGGAATCAGGGAAACATTCAGCTGGCAGGAGTTGCAGTGGACGGGAAGGAAGCTTGGGAGCTTATCCAAAGGGAGAAGCCGGATCTACTGCTCTCGGACATTCGCATGCCTTTTATGGATGGACTGAAGCTTGCTGCCCAAGTGAAGGAGAATGGCTTGGATTTGAAGATTGTCTTCTTAACTGGGTATGATGATTTTTCTTATGCGAAGGAGGCTCTACAGCTTCAAGCGTTTGATTACATACTAAAGTATGAAGACAATGATAAAATCCTGCGGACGATTATGAATGCATCTGAGGCACTGGAGGAAGAGCGGAGAAAACGTAAGAAGGATATAAAAAGCCATGGTCTTATCGTGAACCAATTTTTTAGCGAGTTGATCTCTGGGCCGGGGAATGAGGATTCGATTGATAGGGAGGCGAAGCTGCTCGGTTTAACATTCTGCGGCTCGATGTTCGTGATGGCTGTTCTGAGCTTGGAGGGTGTCGGAAGGTTTCTTAAACCCAATAAACCAGTCGATCTGGAGCTGTTATTGTTCACTCTCAAAAACCTCTGCAATGAAGTGCTAGAATCTGCAATTTGCGATGGAGTTCAGGTGTATGCGATTCAATATAACCACCGGATCAATCTGCTGTTCAACTACCGAAACGAGGATGCGGAGAAGCTGAAGCAGGATACCGAGCATATTGCCCGCCGCTTAACGGTGATGATTGAGCAATATCTCAAAATTCACGCCAAGATCGGTATAGGCAGCATTGGTGAAGGGTTTAAACATATTGGCGTCTCCTATGAGGAAGCATTGATTGCGACACAGATGAAGGATGTCCGGATGGATCAATCGATTATTTTCTATGATCAGGTCAAATATTCAAGCAATTCGCATCAAGCTATTCTTCGCACGATTATGGATTATATCGCAAATCATTATCATAATGAGAATCTGGACTTAAAAGAAGTAGCGGAGACGGTCCACATTACGCCATCGTACGTCAGTACTTTGTTTAAAAAGTATACGGATGTTAATTTTTGTGAGTATATTGTCCAAGTGCGAATAGATAAAGCTACTGAACTGCTTGTGCATACCGATTTAAAGGTATATGAGGTCGCTGAGAAAATTGGGTATGTGAATACCCAGTATTTTAGTGTTTTGTTCAAGCGGCATACAGGGTTTACCCCGATGGAGTATAGACAGCAGCATAGCTCGTAATAGTTGGAAAGCGTTCACAAACAGCCTTATTCCAGTCGGTGACTGGGGTGAGGTTGTTTTTTTACTGCTATTTTTATTTTCAAAAAAACAAACAAACTTTGCAAGATATATTATTTAGCTAGCTTCATGCATAGCCTATTATTCTTATTGAGGTGATTATTTCATGAAGGTGAAACAACAATTAGCAACAGGACAAGTGACGGGAACGTCCAAGAGAAAAAACAAGATGATCGGCAGCGACAGGATATTTCCTTACGTTCTGATCATCCCGACTGTCGTTCTCATGGCAGTTATTATGTTCTACCCTATTTTACAAGTCTTCCAACTAAGCTTTCAGAACTATGACTTGACTCGGCCGATGGATGACGGTTTTGCCGGGTGGAGTAACTTTAAGCAGATCTTATTCCATGACGATCTATTCCCAAGCTCGCTATGGATAACCATCAAGTGGGTGGTTATTGAAGTCGCTCTTCAGCTCGTGTTCGGCTTAGGTGTGGCCTTGCTGCTTAATCAGGCCTTCCGGTTTAGAGGCGTTATACGTTCGCTCGTGCTGATTCCTTGGGCGGTATCAGGCGTTCTTACAACAATGCTGTGGTCCCTCATGTACAACCAGCATATCGGAGTCATTAACGATCTTTTGAAGAGGTTAGGAATTATTCACGAGAATATCGCTTGGCTGTCGAACACCCATACCGTATTTGGTTCGGTTGTACTGGCCGAGTTGTGGAGAGGGATCCCGTTCTTCGCAGTCGCGCTGCTTGCTTCCTTACAGTCTATTCCGAAAGAAGTCTACGAGTCCTGCGAAGTCGACGGTTGCGGAAAGGCAAGAAAGTTATTTTCCATTACCCTGCCTTATCTTAAGGAAAGCATTATTTTCACTACGATGCTAAGAGCCATCTGGGAGTTCAACTCTATCGATATGATCTTCACGATGACAAACGGCGGTCCAATGAATATGACAACCACTCTCCCGATTTATATGTTCCAAACGGCAATTTTGAACGGGAATTATGGCTATAGTTCGGCTATGGGGGTTCTTTCCTTCGCTGTTCTAATGATTTTCGTGGTCGTTTATATGAAATTAAGCAGAGGTGGCCAAGATGATTAAGCTTAAACGTTTTTTAACCACTTTGTGTTTGTTCTATATTCCTATGACTGTTACGTTGTTGTTTGTCCTGCTGCCTTTTCTATGGGACATCTCAACTTCCCTTAAACATGAAAATGACATTATCAGCTCCACGATTCGTTACCTTCCGCATCCGATTACGTTTGATAATTTCATAAAGGTGTGGAGCGTCAACAATTTTTCGAGATTTTTCGTAAACAGTCTTTTCATCTGTACGGTGTCGGTGATCTTTATTACATTGCTGTCGATTTTCAATGGCTATGCTTTGAGTAGATTCAAATTTGCTGGAAAAAATGCTTTTATGCTTATGATGCTGGGCACTCAGATGCTTCCGGTGATTTTATTCGTCATTCCGTTGTTTCTGATTTTTAAGAGCATGGGGATTATGAATACGCCTTTTGCGATCATATTGTTCTATATCGTTTCACAGGTTGCATTCAACTCGCTGTTGATGCAAGGATTTGTATCCGGTATCCCGAAGGAAATTGACGAAGCGGCTATGGTCGACGGAGCAGGAAGATTCCGGGTCTTGTTCACGATCATTACGCCAGTAATTCTGCCGGGGATCGTAGCGACAGCTCTGTTTGCCTTCATCGGCTGCTGGAATGAGTTCTTGGTTGCTTTCTCGTTCCTGACAGATGCGTCCAAATTTACGATTCCAATCGGACTGAAGTATTTGATCGGCCAGTACAGTGTAGAGTATGGGTCGCTCGCAGCAGGCAGCATTATTGGATTGATACCGCCTATTGTGCTCTTTATGTTCATTCAGCGTTATCTGATTCAAGGTCTGACGGGCGGTTCGGTCAAAGGATAAGAAGGAAAAGGACATGGGGAGGATTACTACATGAATCTTGGAGAATACGCAGAGCCATGGGTTTCAGATCAGGGAGACGGAACGTATATCAATCCGATCCTGCATGCGGACTATTCGGACCCGGACGTAATTCGCGTCGGTGATGACTTTTATATGACCGCTTCTAGCTTCGGGCACATTCCCGGATTGCCGATCCTGCATTCGAAGGACTTAGTCAATTGGGCAATCATCAATCACGCTGTGCTGAAGATGAACTTGGAGGGGTATGACCGTCCGCAGCATGGCAATGGCATCTGGGCACCTAGCCTGAGATTCCATGCCGGAAAGTTCTGGATCTTCTATGGAGATCCAGATGTTGGCATCATGATGACTTCAGCGGTGGACCCTGCCGGAGAATGGGCGCCGCTGCATCTGGTTCAGGCAGGCAAAGGCTTAATTGATGCTTGTCCCTTCTGGGATGAGGATGGACAGGCGTATTTGATTCATGCCTATGCGAAGAGCCGCAGCGGCATTAAGCACAAGCTGCGGCTGTGCCGAATGTCCGCTGACGGTAAAGGGCTGCTGGACGAAGGCCAGATTGTCTATGACGGGACCGAAAATCATCCGACCCTGGAAGGACCAAAGTTATACCAGCGCAACGGATATTATTATATCCTTGCTCCGGCAGGAGGCGTGGCAACCGGATGGCAGACAGCGTTCCGTTCCCGAAACATCTGGGGCCCTTACGAGGACCAAATCGTTCTGCAACAAGGGCAGACCTCAGTAAACGGCCCGCATCAAGGTGGACTAGTGGAGCTGGAATCGGGCGAATCGTGGTTTGTCCATTTCCAGGATAAAGGACCTTATGGCCGGGTTGTTCATTTGCAGCCGGTCAGCTGGGTAGATGACTGGCCATTAATGGGAGAGCTTCAAGCAAGCGATGGGGCTGGAGAGCCAGTGATACGTTACCGAAAGCCTGAGGTCGGGAAGGCATACGCAGTGTCAGCGCCAGCAACTTCTGACGATTTCGATACTTCTACGCTTGGATTACAGTGGCAGTGGCAGTCTAACCCCGAATCGTCTTGGCATAGTCTCGAGGCAAGAGAAAGCTATCTTCGGTTAAATGCTGAACATAAACCCGTTGACAGCAAAGGGCTATACCATAGTCCGCAGCTCTTGCTGCAGAAATTCCCAGCACTTTCGTTTACAGCAGCCTGCAAGGTTGACCCTTCGGGGCTGGGAATGGGGGAGTCCGGAGGTTTGATGATTTTTGGTTATCGTTATTGTTGCTTGGTGGTACGAAGATTAGAAGACCAAGAACTGAAGGGGACGCTAGCCCTATCGCTTATGCAAGGAGATGATACGGGAGAGATAGAAGTATGGTCATGTCCTTTGATCGAGACGGATAATCTCTTCCTGCGGGTCAAGGTATTAGAGGATGCGACTTGCCATTTCAGCTATAGCTTGGAAGGTACAGACTTCACTTCCGTACCTGTAGAGTCATTTCAAGCTATAGAAGGACATTGGGTGGGAGCTAAGACAGGTCTATTTGCCGCAGGTTCCGGCAATGGAGGGTATCTTGATATCGATTGGTTCCGAATCACCAAGTAACCGAATAACCCAAAACAAAGGAGAAGCTTATGCTTAACGTTTCGAAGCGGAATGAGCCTCTGGTAAAACATATTTACACTGCCGATCCGTCGGCTCATGTTTTTGAGGATAAACTATATATTTATGTGTCTCACGATCTTGAAATCAGCGTTCCCAACAACTTAGATGGAGATCATTATGCTATGGAGGATTACCATGTTCTAACTATGGATGATAGGTCAGCAGAATTCGTAGACCATGGTGAAATACTCCATAGGAAAGATGTCCCGTGGGTATCCAAGCAAATGTGGGCTCCGGACGCTGGCTTTCGAAATGGCAAATATTATCTTTATTTTCCGGCACGGGATCTCAGCGGCGTGTTTCGGATTGGTGTGGCGACAGCGGATTCACCGGCGGGACCTTTTACGCCGGAAGCGGATTACATGGAGGGAAGCTTCAGCATTGATCCGGCCGTATTCAACGACGATGACGACGAGGTTTATCTAGTTTTAGGAGGGCTTCGCGGGGGGCAGCTGGAGAAGTGGAGTACGGATACCTACATGCCTGATGGTACGGGGCCGGCTCCACACGAACCTGCATTGGGACCTCGCGTGGCAAAGCTAAGCGAAAATATGTTGTCCTTCCAGGACAAATTAATGGAAATCTCCATCATTGATACTGAAGGACGTCCTATTCTAGCAGGCGATGAAGAACGAAGATTTTTTGAAGGTCCTTGGATGCATAAATACGAGGGGAAATACTACCTCAGTTTATTCTACAGGGAACACACATAAAATCGTCTACGCTATTGGTGACAATCCGCTGGGACCGTTTACGTTTCAAGGCACACTTTTGACCCCGGTGATCGGATGGACAACGCATCATTCCATCGTGAACTTTCGGGACAAATGGTACCTATTTTATCATGATAGTTCTTTGTCGGACGGTGTGAGCCATAAGCGCTGTGTGAAGGTTACTGAATTAAAGTATAATGCGGACGGAACGCTGCAAATGATCGATCCAAATTTAGTATAGCTAGACTGGTATGGCAACAAGGAATGGTTTTGTAGGATTCCCCTCAGGTAGGCAGTGGAAACAGACCTCATGGTAGATGAGTCTAATCACAGTCAATCGGAGGGGATCTTTTTATATCATAATTGGATGCGTTTTCATTGAAAAGGGGGTGATCATTCGGGTAGGGGCGTTTCACTAAAATAAGTAGGAGGGATCGGATCAAATGATTAAAAAAGTGCTAAGTAGTTTAATGCTGGGAAGTTTATTGGTGACTTTAACTTGCTTTAATCCAGCAGGCAACGCAAAGGCGGCAGCAGTAAATACAATTCCTAACGCGTCTAAGGTTGAGCAGAGTTATGACAGCAGTTTTTTATCAGTTCCTGGTTTTGCATCATTAGGTGTAAAAGATAGAAGCAGTTATGCAGGTACCTCATATTATCGAGTGGTCAGCAATGGCCGAGAGTTTTTACAAGCAATCTTGGATGCAGGCAGTGGTGCTGTAAAAGTTATTGAAGTTACAGATAATCTAAACTTAGGGTGGACTGAATTAGCACTAAATTCTACTGAAATTTCAAAATATAGCTTTGTTACAAAATATCCTGATCCATCAAACGGATTCACGAACCCACTCTTAATAACCTCCGGTGTATCCAAATTAAGCATAGCCAATATTGATGGATTAACGATTTTTTCAGCATCTGGTAAAACTATTAAACACGCCGAATTAAAATTACAGAGCACAGTGAATGATATTGTCATTAGAAATCTCAATTTTGATGAAATGTGGCAATGGGATGATACAGGTGAGCACAAAGAGGTAGGCTGGACTTTTATCAAGGTAAATGGCGCAAACAATGTATGGATAGACCACTGTAAGTTTTCGATAGCCGCGGATGGAATGATTGATATGGAAAATGGTTCAACGAATGTAACTTATTCTTGGAACGAATTTGGTCTATCGGCAGCTCAAAATCCAGCGACTAGTAGTTCTATTTATAAGTCAATCGAATATATGGAGCAAAAATATGCAGCAGGATCACTGAACTCCTCCACCAGCCTTTATTATAAAATGCGTAACGAAGGGGCTACCAAAAATCAAATCATGGCTTATGCCGCCTATCACTCCAAAGTTCATTTGGTAGGATCGGGTGACAAGGATTATACGAATTATGTGGGTTCTAACGGTGTGGAAATTAAAGATGGAAATCAAAGGCTTCGCTTAACTTTAGCATACAATCGTTATACAAATGTTGGGTCGCGTCTGCCAATGATTCGTCAAGGAGTTGGGCACTTATTTAATAATTCTTTTGATAACTCTACACATCAGAATGCACTCGACAGCGTTGTAGCAATCTCCAAATACGGCAATGATAAATTATCGCGTGGAATGAACGCCAGAAATGGAGCTTCTATAGCGGGGGACACGAATGTCTATAATGCTTTTAATGAACCGCTGATTGGTGCGGAGCGTCAAGGGGATGATACCGCCAATATGAATGCTCCTTTTGACGTATTGTTTAAGGATGCGATGAACCATAGTTTAATTGTAAATTCTACAGTAACAACTAGTAGCGGAACAACCTATACAGGCAGCAGCTGGGATAATAATGGCCTTAATGCCTTTACTAGCGGAATGAACTGGAATAACAAAGCAACCATTGGCCAGTTGGCTTGGTCATCATCAATAGTCGGCGTTGAAAATATGAGTAAATCAAACCCGCCATCTACGCCTTTTACATTCACTTATGGGTATAACGAGCAATTGCCTTATGCTTATAAAACAGTTCCTCTATCTGGCGTTGTCTCCACAGTAAATCAATATGCCGGAGTCTCAAAAGTTACTTGGAACACTGCGGAGTGGTTAAAAACAAATTATTATGATGCCTATTCGACGATCGAAGCAGAACGTTATACCAGCATGTCTGGTGTGAAAAATGAAGCGAGTTCCGAAGGCGGTCAGAATGTCGGCTATATAGAGAACGGCGATTATATCGTGTTTAATAATGTTAACTTTGGAAGCGTCAGCCCCACGAGTTTCCAAGCAAGAGTAGCGAGCGGTACATCGGGAGGAACTATCGAAATTAGACTGGACAGCTCAACAGGAACTCTGGTTGGAACTTGTCCGGTAGCAGGAACAGGCGGCTGGCAGACCTGGGTGACTAAAACATGTGCAATCAGCGGCGCCACCGGCACGCATAATGTATATTTGAAATTTACCGGCTCAAGCGGATATTTATTGAATCTCAATGGGTTCAAGTTTATTAAGTGATTTTATTAATTTCTGAGGGAGAGTGAAAACACTTTATGGTGGGGCGGGTAGAGAGGTCTCGGCTGGAGTGGAAGCGGGATTTATACCGTAGAATGCAGTCGATCGGGCGGATGCGGTGAAATGAACGGTATAAATCCCGCAGAACGCAGCTGATCGAGCGGATGTGGCGAAATGAACGGTATAAATCCCGCAGAATGCAGCGGATGGGGTGAATACTGTGAAATGAACGGGATATATCCCGCAGAATGCAACTGATGGAGCGGATGCGGAGAAATGAACGGTATAAATCCCGCAGAATGTAGTCGATCGGGTGGATGCGGGGAAAAGAACGGTATAAATCCCGTAGAATGCAGTCGATCGGGCGGATGCGGAGAAATGAACGGTATAAATCCCGTAGAATGCAGTCGATCGGGCGGATGCGGAGAAATGAACGGTAAAAATCCCGCAGAACGCAGTCGATCGGGCGGATGTGGGGAAATGAGCGGTATAAATCCCGCAGAATGCAACTGATGGAGCGGATGTGGGGAAATGAACGGGATAAATCCCGTAGAATGCAACTGATGGAGCGGATGTGGGGAAATGAACGGTATAAATCCCGCAGAATGCAGCTGATCGAGCAGATGCGGTGAAATGAACGGTATAAATCCCGCAGAAAGCACCGTATGGACCGGGACCAATACACCCTAAAGGAGTGATTCCCCTCATTAACCGGAGACTCACTCCTTTTTTATAACCAACTTTATAATCCAGTCAACGACGACCTCCGTGATGCTTAACTGTGTATTTTGCTGAACTCGATTCGCGAGCTGAAGGACCTAGTAAACTCTTTTTCGATTATTGTTTTCATGATGTTGTGATGCACTTTGAGTTGTGATTGATCGGCGTGGTCTCTAAGGAGTTCAAAGAGCGCTGCTGATTTTTTGAAGCCTGTATCATCGTCTAGCTTGATGCTTAATAATAAGATTTCTAGAATAGTGTTGATCGTATCGTACAAATTCTCTTGTTTATAGTAATACATCGCCAGCAAATAAATGTAATCCTCATGGTATTTGATGTTCACAATAGTCTCATGTTCTCCTATGTCATCAACATTGATTTTGAATTCCTTGAGAATCCAATCAACGGAATAATCATGTATTATCGAAGATTCTAAGATTGTAATGAGTCCCGGCAATAATTCTTCGTCATCACTTTTTCTAATAAACTCAACGTATTTATGCAGGACTCCCATTTTGCCTTCCAGCAGATCGATAACGTATGAATTGGCTTTTGCTATATTGCGGTAATATTCGACTTCATAAATACCCTCTTCATCTAAACCTACTATCCAGCCCAGGTCAGCATACTTCTGAATACATAGTTTTGCCTCGTCATACTTACCGGTCTTTTGTAGTGCTATACCTTTTGCGCATGAGCTATATCCAAAATAATAGGGGATACTCCGCTTCAGTTTAGTACCTCTTATGAGATTACTATTGTTTTCATATATGATGGAAATTTGTTCGTGTAGCTTGTCTGCAATTTCAATCATGGCATCCCAATTCTCAAATGAAAATGATGCCTTAAGCATCTGAATCAAGGAATCCACATTTAACTCTTCCAAATCCAACTTCAATCCTATCTCCCTTTCTAGAGCATATCATGCATCGATTAAGATAATTGTATTTCATTTCTAAATTATTCATTTATTTTACATTAAATCATGTGATTTCCATCACGTTACATAAGGTCAAAAGGGTCTTTATTAATAATTTTCAAAATACAGTGAAGTTAAAAGCGTATGCCCGTTTCGTCGGACTTGATTTCAAGGAAAGAGATGCGATCTTCAGTGATAACTATTTCGACCTGTCAGCTGGCGTTTCAAGAATCGTTACGGTTGCCAAACAAGATCTCGATAAACCAGCTACGGCTGAGGAATTGCGTGCCCAGCTTACTATACGTTCCGTCTTTGATATTTAAGAAAAAGGTTATTTTCCTACTATATCCTAGGTTACGAATCTCCAAATGACAGTTTGATGATATATATTCTAGTGGTTTAGACTCTGCGTATAGATAGATCAATATTTTACTATAATAGGTATAGATATTAAGATTGTATACCCTTCCATTTCACTCTAAAATAGACTTCGAAGAAGCATTAACTACAAACCATAAACGTTCTATTGAGCTACCTTAAGGAGAGTGCAAACATATTATGAGTATTTATTATGACGACAACCGCAAGGTGTTTCATTTACAGTCTGAGAAATCCAGCTATATTATTGAAATGATCAAAGGTGTTATTCCAGCGCATGTCTACTGGGGCCCAAAATTGGCAGGGAGAGAATTTCAACATCCGTTGAATTTGGTGGAACGTTGCTCTTTTAGTCCAACTTATTTGCAGGAGGATAAAAATATCTCCCTCGACACCTTGCCAAGCGAATTCCCTTCTTATGGAAACGGGGATTTCCGCGAGCCGGCACTTGAGGTTCACCTAGTAGATGGCACGACCGTAACGGATTTCCGTTATAAGAGCCACACCATTAATAAAGGAAAACCTGCACTCAAGGGTCTGCCTGCTACTTATGTTGAAAGTGAAGAAGAAGCAGAGACCTTGGAAATTGTACTGCAAGATGATAAAACAGGATTGATCGCTGCCTTGAGCTATACCGTATTTAACGACCAGGATGTTATAACACGTTCCGTGCGGATTGAGAATCTGGGTAAGGACAATCTGGTTTTGAAAAGAGTATTAAGCGCGAATGTTGACTTCCATGATTCAGACTATGACATGCTGCAATTATCCGGTACTTGGACTAGAGAACGCCATATTCACAAAAGACCACTCGTTCCTGGCATCCAGCGGATTGACAGCAAACGCGGCTCCAGCAGCCATCAGCAGAATCCTTTTATGGCCTTGCTTGCAAAAGATGCAACAGAGGATCATGGCGAAGTTTATGGATTCAGCCTTGTGTATAGCGGTAGCTTCCTCGCCCAAGCAGAAGTGGATCAATACGGAATATCCAGAGTAGGGATCGGTATTCAACCTTTCAACTTTCAGTGGCTGCTTGAACCGGGCGAATCCTTTCAAGCTCCTGAGGCCGTATTGGTAAGATCCAGTGAAGGGCTTGGTGGGTTATCGAGAACCTATCACCGTCTTTATCGGACACGGTTATGCAGAGGTGAATTCCGCGATAGCAAGCGTCCTATTCTGATTAACAACTGGGAAGCGACTTATTTTAATTTTAACGCGGATAAAATCAAAGAAATTGCTAAAGCAGGCAAAGAGCTAGGCCTGGAGCTGTTCGTGCTGGATGACGGCTGGTTCGGCAAACGTGATAACGACGACAGCTCCCTGGGAGACTGGGTAGAGGATCGTCGCAAGCTGCCTGAAGGTCTTGGAAAGCTAGGCGAAGATATCACGGCAATGGGCATGGAATTCGGATTATGGTTCGAGCCAGAAATGGTATCGCCTGAAAGTGATCTTTACCGTGAACATCCAGACTGGTGTCTTCATGTACCTGGGCATAAAAGTTCATTAGCCCGCCAGCAGCTAGTGCTGGATCTATCCCGCAAGGATGTATGTGATTATATCGTCGAGTCAGTTAGCTCGGTATTATCATCCGCTCCAATTACTTATGTGAAATGGGATATGAACCGGAATATGACGGAGATTGGATCAGCGCTTCTTCCAGCCGAACGTCAACGTGAAACGGCACACCGTTATATCCTTGGACTTTATGATGTGCTGGAACGTATCGTTACCCGTTTCCCTCATATTTTGTTCGAAAGCTGCTCCGGCGGTGGAGGACGATTTGACCCGGGAATGCTGTATTATATGCCACAGACCTGGACTAGCGATGATACGGATGCAGTGGAAAGATTGAAGATCCAATACGGAACAAGTATGGTGTATCCTGCGAGTTCAATGGGTGCCCATGTGTCGGCTGTTCCTAACCATCAGGTACATCGTATTACTCCTTTGGAAACACGTGGTCATGTCGCGATGTCAGGTAATTTCGGCTACGAGCTGGATTTGACCAAGCTTACTGAAGCTGAACGCGAGGATATCCGCAAGCAGGTTTCGGAGTACAAGGAACTGAGAATGCTGATTCAGTACGGTGATTTCTATCGACTGCTAAGTCCTTTTGAAGGGAACGAGACGGCATGGATGTTTGTTTCCGCTGATAAAAAGGAAGCCTTCGCCACCTACTTCCAAGTTCTGGCCGGGCCTAATCCACCGTTGCGCAGATTGCGTCTGAAAGGACTCGACCCTGCGAAATCGTATAAGCTTGAGCTTAACGGCGGAGTATTCAGAGGGGATGAGCTGATGCACTTCGGACTCACGCTTCCACAGCTTGAGGGCGATTTCAGAAGCCTACTTTTCGTGCTTAGAGAAGTTTAATCAAAAAAAGGAGGGTGCCCCAAAAGCCAATGGCTGCTGGGCATCTTCCTTTTTTTCTCCTTTTTTGAGTTCTTTTGTGAATAGCCGCGCGCCCGAAGCTGTTATTGGATGGGGCGCTTTGCGGGATGCTTACTTGGCCTTAGCCGGGGATAGCGTACGCGAATTAGGGTGTTTAGTAAGATGCTTACCAAGCCGGGGCCTGCTGGACGCCAATTAATGCGACTTGCAAGTTGCTTACCCATCCAACACAGTGCTATCGGACTCAGTGGACGCTAATCGCAGTCTTTTCACACATTTGGAGTTTTATCGGACCGCATAGTCGCTATTGGCTCGAAAAGTACCAAATATGCACATCTTTCGAAGGAATAGCTGCACTGGAGTCCGAAACTGTGCTCAAAAGACGAAAAATTAGCAAATAGCGTCATTGGGGTCCGAAAGTGGCGGGGGATGGTTGTGAGTCGGTGCTGCCGGACACGAATTAGGGTGTTTAGTAAGATGCTTACCAAGCCGGGGCCTGCTGGACGCCAATTAATGCGACTTGCAAGTTGCTTAACCATCCAACACAGTGCTATCGGACTCAAATGCCGCTAACCGCTCGCTTTTCACACATTTGGAGTTTTATCGGACCGCATAGTCGCTATTGGCTCGAAAAGTACCAAATAAGCACATCTTTCGAAGGAATAGCTGCACTGGAGTCCGAAACTGTGCTCAAAAGACGAAAAATTAGCAAATAGCGTCATTGGAGTCCGAAAGTGGCGGGGGCTGCTTGTGAGTCGGTGCTGCCGGACACGAATTAGGGTGTTTAGTAAGATGCTTACCAAGCCGGGGCCTGCTGGACGCCAATTAATGCGACATGCAAGTTGCTTACCCATCCAACACAGTGCTATCGGACTCAAATGCCGCTAACCGCTCGCTTTTCACACATTTGGAGTTTTATCGGACCGCATAGTCGCTATTGGCTCGAAAAGTACCAAATTTGCACATCTTTCGAAGGAATAGCTGGACTGGAGTCCGAAACTGTGCTCAAAAGACGAAAAATTAGCAAATAGCGTCATTGGAGTCCGAAAGTGGCGGGGGCTGCTTGTGAGTCGGTGCTGCTGTACGCGAATTAGGGTGTTTAGCAAGATGCTTACCTAGCCGGGGACTGCTGGATGCGAATTAGTGCGATTTGCAAGTTGCTTACCCATCCAACACAGTGCTATCGGACTCATATGCCGCTAATCGCAGTCTTTTAACACATTTGGAGTTTTATCGGACCGCATAGTCGCTATTGGCTCGAAAAGTACCAAATATGCACATCTTTCGAAGGAATAGCTGCACTGGAGTCCGAAACTGTGCTCAAAAGGCGAGAAATTGGCAAATAGCGTCATTGGGGTCCGAAAGTGGCGGGGGCTGCTTGTGAGTTGGCACCACCAGATCTGAATGGTTACTACTTGCATCCACCGGCCCCGAATTAGCACGCCACGCCACGCACGCCACGCACGCCGCACACCACGCACGCCACTCAGCTCTATCGAAGCCGAACGGACATACCGAGCAACATCAATTTTCAAAAAACACATGCTTGGACAGGAACTCTAGGTCCTGCTCGCGGTAAGTGGAGGGGCTAACTCCAAAGTAGGAACGAAAGACTTTGCCAAAATAGCTGGCATTGTCAAACCCGGTGTCCACAGCGATCTGGTAGATCGTCTGATCTGTTGTTTTCAGCATAGATGCTGCCAGCTCGATCCGTCTCCTTCTTAAATACTCAAAAGGTGAGAGATTGATGTTTTTTTGAAATAGTCTGCAAAGATGATGTTTGGAAATTCCAACATGTGCGGCGACATCGTCTAAGCTAAGGTTATTATTGTGCAGATCATTTTTCATAAATTGTATAGCGGCATGAAGTTTGTCATTTTTTATATAGGTGGTTAACAAACTCGGTTTCTTGAGGTATTTCTCCATGGACAATATCCACTGAAAGGCTTTCCCCGTTAGAAAATGCAAATCTCTTTCTTCATCAACCTGGATGTCCTTGAACATACTCCACAACAAATCCATCGGAACCGATTCCTGAGGGAGTTCTATAATGGGACCGCCATGTCCGATCAGCTGGTTCCAGAGTGAAATAGCTAGAGGTCCTCGTACATTCAGCCAAATGAATTCCCAAGGCTCTGTACCTTCCTCCGGATAATAATATCTGTGTATACTGGGGACAGTCACTAGGAAAGCCTTGCCCTTCGTTAATGGGTGAACAACCCCGTCTATTTCAATTCTACCCTCTCCAGATAAGGTGTACTGAAAAATAACACAACTTCTCTCCGTCCGGTTCTGGCCGTTAAATGAATATGCCGGAGTCTCGGCTTGTTCCCAGCCAATGGAATCAAACAGAAGCATAGAAGCTTGTTCTTCCGAGCGAATGGTGTAGGAGGAGCGCAACATTAGCAGGTTTCCTTTCCATGGTTCGTTACTTCATTCAAAGTGTAAACTTTTTTGTGGATCTATTCAATTTTTGTTTCATTTAATCTGCTGTCTTCGATATTGATAAGGCGTAATGCCATACTGATCTTTGAACAGCTTAATGAAATATTGTGGCTTTTTGTAGCCGACTAGATGTGAAATATCGAGCACATGTAATTTGGAATCGATCAATAACTTGGAGGCCTTTTCCAAGCGTTTAGAAGAAATGTAGCTCGATAAATTTTCGCCCGTCTCCTGCTTATAAAATTTGGACAGGTAAACAGGATGGAGGTGAACAATTTTCCCTAAGTCCTCCAGGCTCAAGCATTCACTAATATGATTGGAGATATAGGCTTGAATGGTATGAACAATATTTTGATTGGAAAATTTAGCGCTTCTATCTAATTGGGTGAGGCTTTGCAAGATGGATTGAAGAGCCGTATTTGGCTCTGATAATTGATTAAAAATCCAGTCTGCGGCCTCAGCTGATTGGATTTTATCGGTTGTGGAATATAGCAAATTAATGAATTCGAGCAGATAGAGGAGCTTTTGTTTTTTTGCAGTGAGCTTGGCAAAGTTTTTTAAAATGTTTTTTCTGGTTTGTTCCCATTCTCCAAGCTCTAATTTAGGGAGAGCACTAGAGGTACTCAGCATAGTAAAGTCATTGGTCCCAACATTTTCATTAAAAAAGAAATGATAAAAAATATGACGAACAGCATGCTTCTGAGAAAATTCAAACGGCTCGGAAAAAGAAATGGAATCGATGCTGTTTGCCACAGTTTCGGTATTGGATTCTGGAATAATTCCAGTAATGGCTGATGGAGTGGTCCAAATAAAGTCTCGTCCACCATTATGATCTTTTAACATCATTTCATCTTTTTCACTAGCCCCTGAGACATGAAAAAAGCAAAAATGCTCATTCCGGAAGGTAGGATCGAATGTACTGTGATCATAACGTAGTGGGGAAGGATCGCTAATAACAGAAAGCAAATAACCTAGCCCATCTATCTTTTTCTCTGCCACTGGAGTTTTTGAGGGGTTCTCAGCGATACTCTTAATAACTTGACTCATGGCTTTTTCCATATCCTCTTTATCTACCGGCTTGAGTAAATAATCGAGTGCACCCAGACGAATGGCTTGCTGTGCATAATCAAATTGAGAATAACCGGAGAGAAAAATTACCTTGGTATTGAGCTTTTTCTCATGAACATGATGCAGTAAATCAATGCCGGATACTTCGGGCATACGAATATCTGTAATAAGGATATCTATATGATTCTGATTCAATAGCTCCTTGGCTTCAATCGAATTTGTTGTCGTCTCCATATGCTCAATTCCAAATTTGTTCCAATCCAGCAGGTGTTTTAAATATTCAACGATGTAATGCCCGTCATCAACTATCAGTAATCGCATATTGTCCTCCTTCATCCAGCGAGAAATCTATGAATGCCAGCACGGATAAACCGCCCCAGTCATTAATGAAGAACCGCAGTCCGCTTAATTCACCATACGCATTTTTGAGGCGATGATGAATGTTCCAAAGACCAATTCCTCTTGATCCTTCAGGAGGGGATTCATTCTCAAGTCTGGCCATTAGCTGGAGTATTTCCTCAGCAGTAAGCCCCTTACCGTCATCGGCTACAATAATTATCGCTCCATTATCAAGTTCTTTTACATCTATAGTAACGCGGTAAGCCCCTTGCTGTTCTTCAATCCCATGCTGAATCGCGTTCTCGACCATAGGCTGGATAATCAGTGGCATAATCAGATGCTCTCCCAGTTCAGGGGGCAGGTTGATTTCATAATTTATTTTTTTGGAAAGTGACATGATGGATAAAAAATGATCGGCAAGCTGCAATTCAGAAGCCAACGTAACATTATCTGAATTCATTTTTGTTAAATAACGATAGTACTCTGCTAAATGTTTGCTCATCTGCATTACGGCTTCCGGTGAAGTTTTTGCCACTGCCATAATAAAAAACAGATTATTGTAAAGAAAATGTGGATTGATCTGAGCCTGCAGCTGTTTCACTTCCGCGTTTCTGCGCAGCTCGGTTTCTATTTTTAATGAAGCGAATAAAGCCTGTATTTTGGCGACCATGTGGTTGAAGCTTTTAAATAGACTATAAAATTGATTGTCCGGGTTCTCACTAATTCTGGTGCTGTAATTCCCTTGTTCCACTTGGTAGAATTTCTTGTCGAGCAAATATACATTGCGATAATAGTTTCGATAGAACATAAAAATCACGATAAGACCAATGATCAAGATCATTAAGATGCTGACAAAAAACACCTGTTTATTCCGGTTAAGCGGATTCAAAAAATCACTCATTCGCGTATAGGTAACTAGATACGTATCAATCGGCTCAATATACTTTGATAAAACATAATAATCGTCATCGTTGATATGATAGTCAAACTTTAGAATTTCATGTGCATTGGGTGTTATCGTCTCCTTGGCTTTTTCCTCGATTCGATTATCCACCGCTTTATTGCTAATCATTAAACTCTTGTTCACAAGCAAAAAGGCATTGGAGCTCTCACCGCCACTCACTGCTTTCTCTAACAGACTTGTCAAATACTCCTTTTTCAGCTTAACACCCACAATGTACTGAATATTGGCAGGATTCTTAGGTTCATGAATATAAGGGTAGATTGAAAAATAATACAAATTGTTATTAACAATCTGCCAGCCTCGCTGCGTGACCTTCTGAAAGGGCTGTTTGGCAAGCGAATCATGACCCGTAAAAATAAAAGTGCCGTCCGTTTTCCAGTAGATACCGATAGATTCAATGGCCTGACTGGAGAGGAGTGGTGCTGATATGCGGTCATAGATATCGTTTTTTTTCATCTGTGCATCGTAATTGTTCATCTCTTGTATTTTGCTTTGATAGAAACGTACCGAAGTGTCGGCTGTATATTGGATGCCATACAAACTTGCCTCAGAGATGATGCCATCCAGTATGCTTTCCGTATAAGCTAGCTGATTTTTGGAGGAGTTAACCAAGCTCTCTTGAATGGTTTTGGAACCTAGGGAGTTCATTACGAAAAACAAACTTAAGGTCAGTAAAAGGAAAAAAACGAAAAAATATATGAATCGTTTCATATTTACTTTTTTAATCATTAGCATTACTCCTGTCGCTAGGACTCTTGTGAATTCATCATAAGCCATATATTCCAAAAGAAAAAGAGAAGAGCCTTTGCAAAATGAAAGCGTTTATAAAGATGTTTAGCGAGTGGTTATGATATTTAATTTGAGACATTTTCGAATGAAAGCGCTTTTGTTAACATTAAACCAGAAAGAAATTAGCAGCCAAGAATGTAAAAGGGGGTAAGCACAATAGCACAGATAATGAATACCCAGCTTAAATGGAGTGAGAAAGCCAACGTTAAAAAAAGCAGAAAAAATCCTTGGAAAAAGGAAATCAAAAAAAATTGGCCATTGTATGTTTTATGTATCCCAGCTTTGGTATTCGTTCTAATTTTTGCCTACGGTCCTATGGTCGGATTAGTGATGGCCTTTCAGGATTACAAGCCCTGGCTTGGAATTACAGGTTCAACTTGGATTGGTTGGGATAACTTCGCAAGAATCTTTCAATATAAAGAGGCCACACAATCCATTATCAACACCCTCATTATTGCTGTAATCAAAATTATAGTCGGAATTATAGTTCCTATCTTTATGGCGATTCTGCTAAGCGAGATTAGAAACATGGGGATTAAAAAGAGCATTCAAACCTTGGTCTATTTACCGCATTTTCTCTCTTGGGTAACCGTTGCCGGAATCATGATTGATATCTTAGGTCTGGATGGGGGCATAAATCATTTTCTTACGAATTTCCTCGGACTGAAACCGATTTTCTTTTTGGGAGATCCTACGCTGTTCAGACCGACGATCATCATCAGTGATTTATGGAAAAACTTCGGATTTGGCATGATTGTTTACTTAGCGGTGATTACAGGGATCGACCCTTCTTATTATGAGGCAGCCGAGATCGACGGCGCTTCACGCCGCCAACAAATACGCCATGTTACTTTACCGAGTATGATGCCGATGATCATCGTAATTGCAACGTTAAGCCTTGGGAATATCCTGGATGCAGGATTTGACCAAATCTTTAACTTATACAATCCACTCGTCTATAGTACGGGAGATATCATCGATACTTATGTTTACCGGTCATCCTTATTGAATGGCCAATACGGTTTTGGTACCGCTGTTGGGTTGTTTAAATCCGGCATCAGTTTCATATTAATCGTAATTTCCTATCGAATTGCTTACAAGGTAGCTAACTACAAGATATTTTAAATCGACGTTGTTAAGCTTACAAAACTGTTAGGAGGAATGGGAGTGTATTATAAATCCAAGGGATATAGGATATTTTCGATTTTCAATCATATCCTCCTGATTCTAGTAGCCTTATCGTGTTTATTGCCTATGCTTCATTTGCTAGCACAATCATTTAGTAGTAAGACAGCGGTAAATGGGAATTTGGTATCCTTTTGGCCGGTGGACTTTAATATCGAAGCCTATGTGAAAACTTTTAAAAACACGAATTTTACAGGCTCGATGAGAATCTCAGTGGTCCGGACGGTGCTGGGGACGTTAATCAGTATGTTTATTATTACAACGGCAGGGTATGCCTTGTCCAAAGATTTCCGGGGGCGTAATGCTTTAATGTGGATTTTTATATTCACGATGTTGTTTTCCGGTGGTTTGATTCCTTCTTATATATTGGTTACGAAACTTGGGCTCAAGGACACGATCTGGTCGCTCGTGCTTCCCGGTGCCTTCGGAGCTTATAATTTGATTCTGATTATGAATTTCTTTAAAACAATCCCTAAGGCGCTTGAAGAGGCGGCATTTATCGATGGGGCTTCGTTCTTCGTCATTTTCCGGAAAATCTATCTTCCGCTTTCCCTTCCCGGTCTGGCAACCGTCGGATTGTTTATCATGGTGGGGAGCTGGAACGCATGGTTTGATGGGATTTTGTATATGTCGAATACAACGGACTATCCGTTAGCTTCATTCTTACAGACTGTAGTTGTGCAAGGTTCAGCGCAGAGTATGGCACTTAGTCAATCAGAAGCAGCCGCGTTGTCAGAACAGAGTATCAAAGCTGCGCAAATTTTTATTAGCACACTGCCCATTATCCTTGTGTACCCGTTTCTACAGAAGTATTTTGTCAAAGGCATCGTTCTGGGTGCTGTAAAAGAATAACGTGACCAACATATAAAACTTTAATTCAAAGGAGCTTATTGATGAAAAAAACAGGGGCCTTAATAACGACTACTGTATTGATGGCAGGATTGCTAGCGGGCTGCGGCTCAAACGGTAAAGAATCTAATGCGGCAGAAGCGGTTCTCAAAGACGGCAAATACGATCCTCCTATTACTATCAACATCGCCAAGCAACAAGATGAGAATGCCGGTAAATATATCAACGGGGAGAGCTTAAATGATAATGTGTTGACCCGCTGGGGTGTCGAGAATCTAGGAATTAACATCCAAACTACTCTTTTGGGCGGTGATGCCTCCCAATATAATACGAAACTTCGTTTAGCACTCACTGGTTCCGAGAAGCTTCCGGATGTTTTGCCAGTGTATGACACCTCCTTAGAAAATGATCTGATTCAATCTGGACTTGTAAAAGATATTGCGGAAGACATTAACAAATATATGCCTGAGCGTCTGAAAGAGATATATAAACAATATCCAACAACGTTCAACCCGGTTATCCAGGACGGCAAGGTTTATGGGATGGCGATCTCGCCCAATCTCACTGAAGGTGAAGTCATGCTTATCCGTCAAGATTGGTTAGATAAATTAAATTTAAAAGCGCCAACAAATATAGATGAATTTGAACAGGTAATCGCTGCTTTTACGAATGATGACCCGGACGGTAACGGAAAAAATGATACTTATGGATTTGATTTCTCGGGAAAAGATTCTTACAACACGGGCTGGGTAAGTGATTCTGTAATGATTTTTAGTGCTTATACAGGGAAGAGTCTCCCCGGCCAATGGTATAACGACAATGGTAAACTCACTTACGGTTCCGTCGCTGATGGGACAAAAGATGCGTTAGCTAAACTACGCGATTGGTACTCCAAAGGGTATTTAAATAAGGAGTTAGCTACACAGGGTGCCTGGGATGCACTGGCGGATTTCACTGAAGGTAAAGCAGGGATTATTATTGGCCGTCCTTGGCTGTACGGTAGTGTTAAAGATGTGGAAACTAACGTAAAAGGGGCTAAAATCAAAGCTTACCCAACAATCAACGGTGTAAGTGGGGATCGAACCTACCAATCCGGTCAACAGAACGATGGTGTCTTTATGTTTAATAAAGACTTCAACAATATGGAAGCTTTCTTCTTGTATTATGACAAGCTTTACGATGCAGCATTTGGTACCGGAGATTTCAAATATGGTTATGCTCAGGGATATGATTATGACATCGTAGGCGATGAAGTGGTATTCGATTCCAAAAAATTCAATACTCCTTTGGATGCCGCTCAAGGTGTAGGAAAAATGGCTTTTACCAAAAATACACCAAGTGTTGATGGCCCAGGTAAATCTTTTTATGATCTTTCCAAAGGTGCAAAAGCAGAGAATGGGGTCTTGATCAGATCGGCAGCAAATGATGAAACAGCCAAAGAGGGATATGTGATTTCCTATGAGAATAGAGAGTCGCTGCTTCCAAATGCATTTAACGGTCCTCCTACCAAGACTATGCAGACAACCTGGGAGCAACTGAATACGATGGAAAAGGAAACCTTCACCAAAATTATTTACAGTAAAGAGCCGCTAACTGCGTACGATGACTTCGTGAAGCAATGGCATGACAAAGGCGGTACGATAATTTCCGAAGAAATCAACGAATGGTATAACAATGCTAGCAAGGTGGATGTGATGTCTCAGATGGGATTGAAATAAGTTCGCAAGAACAGCAGGTTCAGTTAAGATCATCCTTGGCCGAACCTGCTTTTTTGTATAAAAATCTGATCCTCTGGAGGATAATCATGGACGAAAACGCGAATACAGTCACCCTACTAAATAGCGCTCCGCTTCTGGATATGAACGGAAATCCTGTACATGCACACGGTGGACATATGCTCTGTACGGATGGATATTATTACTGGTTTGGTGAGAACCGGATGGATCGGCGGAGAGTGAGCTGCTACCGGTCTGTGGATCTAGTGAATTGGGAATGGCGCAATGATGTGCTCACACTCGATTCACCGGTACAGCCAATTTATCATCGCACCACATTAGAGCTTGAACCCTTGGACAGGGAGGGTCGCCCAACGGGTGCGGTAATTGAGCGTCCAAAAGTACTTTACAACAAACTTACAGGGAGATTTGTTATGTGGATGCATTGGGAAAATGGATGCGACTACTCTGATGCGCGCTGCGCGATCGCTGATTGCGGGACGGTAGATGGGGATTATGTTTACCGGGGCAGCTTTAATCCGATAGGTAACATGTCTCGTGACTGCACCCTGTTCCAGGATGACGATGGGACGGCTTATTTTATCTCCGCGGCAAGGGAAAATGCTGATCTTATTATGTATCGTCTGTCACCTGATTACCTCAGCATAGAAGAACAGGTCAAGACCTTGTGGCCCGGACAAGCGCGTGAAGCACCTGCATTAATGAAACGTCAGGGTGTATACTTTCTCATCTCGTCCGCCTGTACGGGCTGGTTGCCTAACCAAGGAACCTATGCCTGGTCTGAGGAATTATTTGGTCGTTGATCACCCTTGCTGCCTTTGGGCGACATCACTACATACGACAGCCAGCCTGCTTTTATAGTTCCTATTGTAGGAACAGACAATGACCAGTGCTCTTACCTGTATGTTGGGGATCGCTGGGACCCTGCGGATTATTATGCCTCTTCCTATGTATTTCTGCCGCTCAGCTTTCCTTCTGGCCGGGAAATGAAGCTTGACTGGGCAGAGCGAACGATGATTGACCTTAGGAAGGGAGTCGTAGCTGTGGAATGCAGCTCTGGTAGTGATCTGTTCAGATTGAAAAGCTTAGGAATGGGGCTTTATCTGGCGGCGGGAAATCAATCCATTGAACATGAGGGGACCCTGAACGTCGAAGTCCGGACGCTTTCGTATGAAGATCAGCAGCAGAGATGGACGGTTGAATACGGGGAGACGGGTAGGGCAAGAATTCGAAACAGTGAAAAGGCCTTATCTATTGGCCCGTTGAATTCCTTGCTGCTGGAGCCTATTCGTGACAACGAAGATCAGTTTATATGGTTGCTTACAGAGTCAGAAACAGGTTCACTGACTATTGGGAGCAATGACGGAAGAGTTCTTACCGTAGCAGGAGAACAGCGTGGGGGCTGGGGTTGTGTGTTTCTTGAATCCAAACGCTGCCATGATCCCCGTCTAGGTGCAGACCCGCAGCTTTTTCAACTGATTTCAGTAAGGTAAACAGTTTAGAGAAAAGAGGTATACCGATGAGTTTATCTGTCTCCTTCCCTATGGAATGGTTTAAAAGTGCCCCCCATACACAACTTACTGCGACTTCCTCTGAGGCGTTTCAGTTAATCACTACACCAGAAGGTGGTGGATTTGAGCTTCAGCCAGGGCATCTGGAATCCGCCGCTTGGTGCGATTATGGTTTCGTTAATGCGGAGGTTTACCATGAAAGCCATGACGTTCTGGTGCTGTTATTCAGTTTTTATGATCGGGAACATCGCGTCATTACTTATCATGTAGGAATTTTACCTGGTGTACGCACGAAAATTTGTTTACCCTTGATTCATTTAAATGGGGAGAAGCTGTTCCTTCCCCGTTATCCGGGTGTGATGCAGACAGTACTGAGGGGAGATGCAGGCATCGATCGCAAGCATATCACCCGATTCTCTATCGCTACTCTCCCTTCAACAACAAGTAGAGCTGTGCAAATTAGTGGCTTGGCACTAAGTCTAACTGAGCCCGCCTTTGAGTATGAACAGCAACCATATATAGATGATCTGGGCCAATTAAAGGGAAGGGATTGGCCAGGAAAAACGGTTGATGCAGAAGCGTTGACCGATCGGCTGCACGCAGAGCGGCAATTTGTGGCACAAGTTGATCACAGTGGAGGTGACCTCAGCAGGTACGGAGGTTGGAAAGCGCTGAGTTTCGCGGCAACCGGATATTTCCGCACGGAGTTTGACGGCAGCCGCTGGTGGTTCGTTGATCCAGAGGGTTATGCCCTGTTTAGTACGGGGATGGACTGTGTGGGTCCAGCCTGTTCTATGCATGTAACGGGTATGGAACACTTGATACCCTCGTTGCCGGAGCGGGAAGGAATCTATCAAGAAGCTTGGTCACAGGATGGCGAGGAATTCAGCTTCGAGATTGCTAATCTGATCACTGCTTTTGGGGCGGAGTGGCGCTCTAACTGGGTGGCTATGACGGATTTTCGCTTACAACAATGGGGATACAACACCATCGGTAACTGGTCCAATGATCTTTTCATTAAGGAATCTCAGCTTCCGTATGTTTATCCTCTAGTGGACTTTCCTATGACGGAGCAATGTATTTTCCGGGATTTCCCGGATGTGTTTAGCCCGGAGTATGAGCGGAATGCCGGGAGCTTTGCGGAGCAGCTTCTTCCATTAAGGGAAGACCAGAGAATGGTTGGCTATTTCATGCGTAATGAGCCACATTGGGCATTCGTGGATGGCTTGAATTTGACCGGGCAGATGCTGAAATCTCCGGTCCGTTATGCCAGCAAGAAGGAATTCATTCGCTGGCTTGCAGAAAAGTACAAAACAGTGGAGCAATTAAACAAGGCGTGGGATAGCGTTTTTGAAGAGTTCGAGGATTTATACGATGTATCGAATGTGAATGTAACCGGGGATAATCTCACTTCTGCCCGAGAAGTGGATTATAACCAGTTCAACCGGATCATGATCCGGCGGTATGTAGAAGTGCCAGCCCGTCTTTGCAAGCAGACGGATCCGAATCATCTGAATTTGGGAATGCGTTATGCCTGGGTTGGCAGTGATGAGGTGCTGGAGGGCTGCGAATGGTTTGATGTATTCTCTATGAACTGCTATCAGTTCAGTCCTGACAAGGAACAGATCGCCCAGATCAGCGGACGACTGAACAAACCAGTCATGATTGGGGAATATCATTTTGGTGCGGCTGAAGGCGGCATGTTGGCTTATGGGATCCGTGCGGTGGCAACTCAGAAGGAGCGCGGTGAAGCTTACCGTTATTATGTGGAGCAGGGGGCAGCCATCCCGCAGCTGATCGGAGTTCATTATTTTCAGTGGAATGATCAGCCCGTGCTTGGACGTTATGACGGAGAAAACTATCAAATCGGTGTAGTGGATGTCTGCAACCGTCCATATGAACCTTTCGTACAAGCAGCGAGAAAGGCTCATGACCAGATGTATCGGGTTCGGACGGGTATGACAGCGCCCTATAATATTGTGCCAATAGAGATTCCAAAAACGGGATTCTGATTGCAAATCTTTACAACAAAAAGGCCCCCAGCCAATGGGGGCCTTTTTTGTCCTCTCCTCTGAAATGTAGCCCCTTTACAAGCCAAGGCCGGAGGAGGGGAGTGAATCATCACGGGAATAGCGCTTGCGGTATTCGCCCGGAGTTATTCCCGCACAACGTTTGAACATACGGATGAAGGAATTTACGTTCTGATAACCGACCTGAAGCGCGATATCCTGAATCCGCAGTTCCAGATTCATTAGCAGCTCTTTCGCCCGCTCAATCCGCAGATTGTTCAGATATTCACTGAAGTTGATGTTTGTTTTCTCTTTAAAAATGCTGGACAGGTAACCTGGAGTTAAATTCAACTTGTCTGCTACTAGGTTGAGGTTGATGTCCTCGCCGTAATGTTTGTCTAAGTAATCCAGCACAAAGCTGATAATGGGGTCGCGCGACTCCGAGTGGCTATTGATGACCACGAGCACAGGACGAACCAGATCACGCAGCCATTCCTTGTATTGATCCATTGAGTGGAAAGCGTTAAATAGCTCTAGTCGGGGTGGTAAGAGACGCTCAGCTTCCGTTTGGGGCAGATTCAGCTTCGTCACCGTTTTGCTCGTCTGTTCCGCTGCTCCCAAGGCAAATGCCCGAAAATCTGCCGCCGCCGCATCCTTGTGCTGCAGCTGCTCCAGCTGACGATCCAACCAAGTGAATACAGCCTCCTCATTGCCAGACTGCAGCAGATTGTGCAGCTCCTCTCCGTGGGTCACCTTTAAATGAAAGGATTTGGCGGATGAGGCTCTAGGTTCTACGATAATTTGTGTTTCCCCGTTTAATCTACGCTCATTTAACAACATCGATAGATTATTGTAAGCATCGGTAAATGAGGTTTCGCCTGAATATACCGGACTTACAGCAATAGTCAGATATAAGGATGTCTCCGAATCCAGCAGCTCCTTAAGTGTATCAAGAGCCTGCAGAAAACTGCTCTGCGGTCCGGGATTGAACAGGAGCAGCATGAGCTGATCATGTTCCGGCTGGAGTGCGACGCTTTCACTTTCTCCACCAGTGATCAAGTTTTGAACCAGCTTCCATAACATCAGTGTGTGTTTCTCCAATTCGTCCGGTAAGGTTTTGAAGCTGACCTTGAACAGAATGGAGGCATAGGGCTGTTCGGATTGCCTTACATCTTCAAGCTCCGCGAGGCTTTTACTCAGCGGGATATTTTTCACTTTATGAGTATAGGCATATTGGCGCACCAGTGAGTTCTTATGATCAAGATCGGTCTGGATGAAGCGGTTATTCTCCAAAATGGAGCTCAGGCGGTCGCCGATAATGGCGAATTCCTTCACACTGCTTAATTTTTCAGGCCGGCTGCCCGCTTTACGGTCCAAGGCGGCAATCAGGCGCTGGAGCGGTTGGTTAAGCCGGTGGCTGAAGATTAGGGATGAGAGGACACTGATCAGTACTGCCGCAGAGAGTAATACAGCCAACAATAGCTGCATACCACGCATTTCCGCAGCAATAGCCGCCACCTGGGTCACTCGGATATAGGTGAATCCAGTCTGTTTACCTTTTTCATAGAAGTAATATTGGTCTCCGACCCGCTCATGGGCATTGTCACTTTCCGGAAGCTGGCTTTGTTGCAGCTTCCCCTCTGATGTGGAGAACAATAGATTCTTCTGCGCATCCAGAATATAGAACGGGGTATTGCCGGCATCTCCGTAGGCAGCCTGCATCCGCTGCGGATTCAGCATGACAATGCCGTACACCTCCTCATAAGGAATCGCTTTGACCAGCACTGGCATTAACCTTCCGAGCGTACGGGTGGAATTTATGGTTTTCTCGGTAAAGGTTGCGGCGGGCATGACTTTTAAAAATTGATTGTCCATCGTTTGCCGGCTCCAGTACTCCGGAGGGTATTCTGCACTGAAGTAGTATTTACCGAACATATCTGCGGCGCTGCTTAGGCCCTCCCTCTCCAGTACATAATTTTCCTTTTTAAAATAGAGAATGAAATTTTCGATATGCAGAAAAGGATTAGCATACAGCGTTGAGAGATCCGATATCACTTCTGCCGGGATATCATATCGGCGGTTCTCTTTGAGGTGACTTAGAATGCCCAGATTGGCAGTCCATGAATCGGATTGGGTGAGGGCAAGAATGATGTTCTGGGTCAACCGGAAATGATTTTCGTAGCCTTCGACCGTTTGTGCGAGGCCAAGCTCATTTTGCCGGATCATCTCCTTATAGATTTTGCCGCTTAAATACAGATGGGAGAACAGATTAAATGATGCCAAAATCAAGATGACACTGAGGAAGCTTAGCATCAGCTTAACGAACAGGGCATTCAGCGCAAATTTGCCAGTAACCGATCCCTTCATATGTATCCCCCTTTGGATGCACCCGTAAATGAATTGGATTAATTCTATCATAGCGGCAAAAAGCTAACACCAACAATATGCAATTTTGCTGATTTGTACGCTATTCTATGGAAATCCGCAGTTAAGGCGAAATGTTATATAACATGTAGATAGCGCTTTCCAAAGAAATGCAGCTATAATTCGGAGACAAATCCCGGAAAAAAGGGGGAAGTAATCTGACATCTATATGAGTTATGATCATTTTAACAAGAGGAGACATGCATATGGCTCAAGCTAGCGTAGTGCAGGACAAAATGCGAAAGAAAGTGCACCGGCGACCCCAACGACCTCAACGCCACAAAGCGGGAATCCTTCGAACTTGGAATAAAAACAAGGCGCTCTGGCTGCTGTTCCTGCCGTGCCTGTTGTATTATTTGATCTTCCGCTATGCACCGATGTTTGGATTAGTTATCACTTTCAAGGATTACAATCTTTTTAAGGGAATTTGGGCCAGTGATTGGGTGGGACTCAAATATTACAGGATGTTTATAGAGAATCCCGATTTTTGGCCGCTGATGAAAAACACTTTTCTGCTTGGTTTATATAAGCTGTTTTTTGGCTTCCCGGCACCAATTCTACTGGCGATTCTGCTTAATGAGGTGCGCAAGGCTGCTTTCAAACGAGTTGTGCAGACCGTCAGCTATCTTCCACATTTTATCTCAAATGTCATTGTAGCCAGTATGGTAATCATGTTTTTATCCCCAACCGGAGGGCTGATTAATAATCTGCTTGGTGCCATAGGGATTGGACCGATCAATTTCATGAATGAACCTGGATTGTTCCGCGGTATTTATGTCCTGTCGGAAATCTGGCAGCATATCGGCTGGGAGACTATTATCTACTTGGCCGCTTTGACCGCTATCGACCCTCAGCTGTATGAAGCTGCTGATATGGACGGAGCCAGCCGCATGCGTAAAATATGGCATGTCACCTTGCCCGGCATTTCACCTGCCATCGTGATCACCTTGATTCTTAATATCGGTAAAGTGCTCGAGATTGGCTTCGAGAAGGTATTCCTGATGCAGAACCCGGCGATCTACGACACAGCGGATATTATCAGTACTTATGTCTATAGGGTGGGTATGGTGCAGGGGAACTTCAGCTATGGCGCTTCTATTGATCTTTTTATGGGCGTGATTAGCTTGATCTTCATCTATACAGCAAATTACATCAGCCGTCGTGTAAGTGAGACAAGTTTATGGTAGAAAAGAGGTGTGGTGATGAGATCACCCCGTTTATCCTGGTTTAATGTCGTGAGCACTTTTATCCTTCTTGTGGTTGTGGTGGTCACGCTTTATCCGTTCCTGCATATGCTCGCTGTCTCTCTCAGTAGTGATGTGCATGTCATGAAGAATACAGTTTCTTTTTGGCCTAAGGGTTTTAACCTGAATATGTATAAGCTTGTACTCGGAGATTCGCAAATCTGGGTGGCTTACAAAAATACACTCATTTACACCGTGCTTGGCACCCTGATCTCGCTGGTGGTCACCTCCACGGGTGCCTATGCACTCTCACGCAGTGATATGGCGCTGCGCAAGAGCTTCACCCTGTTGATTGTGGTGACGATGTTTTTCAGCGGAGGGATGATTCCCACATTCCTCGTGGTTCGCTCCCTGGATCTGGTCGATACCGTATGGGGTATGGTGCTGCCGGGTGCGGTTAGCACCTGGAATCTGATTCTGATGCGGACCTTTTTCTCCGGCATTCCTAAAGAGCTGGAGGAGTCAGGCCGCATCGACGGACTGAATGATATCGGTATATTTATCCGTATTATTGTTCCGCTTTCCAAGGCTTCCTTCGCCACCATAGCGCTCTTTTACGCGGTTGGCATGTGGAATAACTTTATTTACCCGCTGCTCTACCTGCGCTCACCGGATTTGTTCCCGCTGCAAGTACTGCTGCGCAATCTGGTGCTGGCTGGCAGTGCTAGCTCGGGAGATGTCACTAGCATTGGAGGTGACAACATGGTGATAGAAGAATCGCTGAAGTACGCGACGATTATGGTCTCGACGCTTCCGATTCTGATTGTGTATCCATTTGTGCAGAAGTATTTCGTTAAGGGGGCCATGATTGGCGCGGTTAAAGGCTGAGGCGGGTGGAACCGTCACAAATTCAGAATAAGGGAGAGATCGTAATGAACAAATGGAAATCTGTACTGCTGCCACTGATGATTGCAGCAACCGTAGTAACTGGCTGCAGCGGAGGGGGCAATGACACCTCGCCGCAGAGTAATACTCAGGGCAGCAGTACCGCTTCACCTACTGACTCGTCCAAAACGGAAAAAACCTTCACTGCGCTCTTAGACAACAATGCTACGTTCCCTTATTCGAAAAGCTGGCCCATTTGGAGCTGGCTGAAGGAGAAAACCGGTGTCACACTCGAGGTGCAGACCCCTTCCGGAAAGCTTGAAGAGAGCTTGAACCTGGCGATTGCCTCGAAGGCAATGCCGGATCTGATGTATATGCCTAACCGCAAAGAATCGAATAAATTCGGGCAACAGGGTGCGTTGGTGGATTTGATGGAGTATATGGACAAAATGCCGAATCTGACCGCCTGGGTAAAGCAGTATCCAGAGGAAGCGAAGGCTGCACTATCTGCTGATGGCAAAATGTATATGTTCCCGAATCAGGGCTTTGGCGAGACGAACCGCATGATCTGGTTATACCGTAAAGACATTTTTGACAAAGAAGGAATCCAGGCACCAGCCACATATGAGGAGCTGCATACAGCTCTAAAAACCTTGAAGGCAAAATATCCGGACAGCTATCCGCTTTCGATCCGCTACGGCCAAATTCCCGATGAAATGAATGCCAATATGACAGTGAATTACGGGACGGGTGAAGGGGCTTATTATGATTTTGCTAAAAAAGAGTGGCTTTTTGGACCCACGGAAGATAGTTACAAGGAAATGGTTGGCATGTGGAAAATATTTTATGACGAAGGGCTGATTCCACCCGACTTTCTATCTCTGCAAACTAAGCAATGGCAGGACATGGTGTCCACGGGCAAATCGTTTGTGACCATTGATTACATCAGCCGGATCGATTTTTTTAACAATGCGATGCAGCAGGAAAATCCGGAGTTCAACATGCAGTTCATGGCTCCTCCAGCGGGCATTGCCGGCGGCAAGCAACTGAACCCGTATTTTCATTATATGGAAGGTGGCCTAACCGTGGCTTCAACCTCAAAGAACATCGATGATGTGATGAGCTATATGGACTTTTTTTATTCCGAAGAGGGACGTACGCTCAGCAGCTGGGGCGTGGAGGGCGAGACGTATGTGAAGGAAGGCGACACGATTAAGTTCAAACCAGAGTACAACGATGTGATCGAAATGCGGAAGCAGACAGGACTTCAGACTAGCGGAACATACACCTGGATCGACTTTGGGGCACATCTGTCGTTGTTCTCAGACAATTTAAAGTATGCCTTTGAAGAAGCGACGAAATATGATCCGTCCATGATGCAGCCACGGCCTGCATTTACGGAGAAAGAGAATGAAATTATTGCGATAACCGGCCAGGCGATCCAAAAACACCGCGATGAAAGCTTTGCCAAGTTTGTTACCGGCTCCCGAAAGCTGGCCGACTGGGACAAATATGTGGAGGAGATGAACAATCTCGGCGTGGATAAGCTGCTGGCTACTTATAAGAAAGCTTACGACCGTGTTCAGAACATTCAGTTAAACGGGAATTAATCTGTCTGGTGCCAAGGGCGATAGTTGCCCGGAAAGGATGAGCGGGATGAATGACATCATTAAGCCTTTAGAGACACACAGAGTAGAGCAGATGTCCGTTCAGGTTTATGAAGATCGTAACCTGATGGGCGCTGCGGCGGCATCGCAGGTTGCGCAGAAAATTAGAGCTTTGCTTCAAGATTCTGCGCGTCAGGTCCGAATTGTGTTTGCTGCTGCACCTTCACAAAATGAACTGTACGAGGGGCTGGTGCGGGAGCAGGGGATTGATTGGTCCCGGGTTACTGCTTTTCATATGGATGAATACATCGGCCTTGCGGCTTCGGCTCCCCAGCGTTTCGGCCGTTTTTTGACAGATCGGCTATACAGTCGGGTTAACCCTGGCCGGGTAGAACTGCTGGATGGTCTCGCCGCTGATGTGGTGCAGGAATGCCAGAGATATTCGGCTTTGTTGAGCGAGGCACCTATTGATATCGTTTGCCTCGGGATCGGGGAAAACGGGCATATCGCGTTTAATGATCCGCCAGTCGCTAATTTTACTGACCTGCAGCTGGTCAAAGCGGTCGAACTGGAGGAAGCCTGCCGCCGCCAGCAGGTGAATGACGGTTGTTTTACCGGGCTGGCCGAGGTGCCAACCCATGCGTTGACGCTTACGGTACCAGCCTTGCTGGCTGGCCGTCACCTGTACGGAATTGTACCTGGGGTGTCCAAACGCAATGCTTTACAGGCGGCGCTCCATGATTCAATCAGCACGGCATGTCCAGCTACTATACTGCGCACCCATCCGGAGATCACGATGTTCACGGATCGGGCTGCCTTTGGCCTATGAACGCGCCAATTAAAGGAAGGCACTACAAGACTGGGCTGCCGGTTGAGGTAAGTGTCGAGCAGGGGCGAATCACTTCGGTCACCGAACTTGCGGAGAGTCCAGCCAGGGCCGATTGGCCCTGGCTGGCACCCGGGTTGGTGGATCTGCAAGTGAACGGGGGCTGGGGGCTGGATCTCAACACGCTGCCTTTGCAGCCTGAAACGATATTGGAACTGTCCCGACTTCTACTAGGAAACGGGGTAACCAGCTATTGTCCAACTCTGATTACTAATGGCAAAGAAGCGCTGGCACAAGCGGTCTCCGCCATTGCGGAAGCCGCTTCGCTGTATCCGGAAGATGCTGAGGGGATTGTAGGAATTCATCTGGAAGGTCCTTTTCTGTCACCAGAAGAGGGTCCACGCGGCGCCCATCCAAGGGAATATATTGGCCCGCCGGATTGGGATATGTTGTGCCGCTGGCAAGAAGCGGCTGAAGGGCTTATCCGTATCCTCACCGTCTCTCCGGAATGGCCAAACGCCGCTGCATTTATCGCCCGGTGCAGTGAATCAGGCATCCTTGTTTCCATAGGGCATACAGCAGCTTCCTCCGAGCAGATTAGGGAAGCGGTTGCGGCAGGAGCGGTGATGTCTACGCATCTCGGCAATGGTACACATCTGACGCTGCCCCGTCATCCCAACTACTTGTGGGAGCAGCTGGCGGCGGATGAGCTTTACGGCTGTATGATTGCAGATGGCCAACATTTGCCGCCCGCTCTGTTGAAAGTAATTCTGCGGATGAAGCGCAGCCGCACCATCTTGGTCAGCGATGCTGTATCGCTGAGCGGAATGCCGCCGGGAACTTATCACCTGCACATTGGTGGAGAGGTTGTATTAGCAGCAGAAGGGCGGCTGCATCTGGCCGGCAATTCTCAGCTGCTGGCAGGTTCCACTATGATGCTTCCAGATCAGGTGGCCTATCTTGCGGAGGCTGGATTAGCCCGGCTGGATGAAGCCTGGGATTGTGCTTCTGCTCATCCGGCCACTTTGCTGGGGCTGGAGCAGGCGGCAGGGCTAAGGGCTGGAGCACCTGCCGATCTCGTGAGCTTCTGCTATGACGACAGGACACTTACCGTGCTGGAATGCTGGAAAAAGGGTCATAGCAAGGCTTGCAGTAATTAATTACAGCAAAGATTAGGAGGAGAACGATGCAGAGCTTGATACCGCAACCGAAGCAGATCCAAGCGAAAGATGGCGAAGCTTTTCAGTTCAGCGAGGATGTAAGCCTGAGCCTCTATATGGAGCGGCATGATCTGAGACTGGTGGTTCATTGCCGCCGGGCGTTTCCGGAGCTGGAATGTACACATGTTATCTCGGGGAGGGGATATTCACTTATTCTTCAGAGTCTCTCGCAGCCAGAAACGAAAGGAGCACAGCCAGATGAAGTAGATCTGAAATTGCTTAACGGCCGGGCGGAAGGGTACAGGCTGGAAGTGTCGGAGCGCCGGGTGGTAATTCGTGCACTGGACGCGCCGGGTCTATTTTACGGGTTACAAACGTTATTACAACTGCGTAAGTCAGTAGGGGAAGTTCCTGCCGTGTCTATCATGGACTGGCCTGACACTACTTTGCGGGCGATGAATTTTGATCTTCGCCAGACTTTTTCCAAGCCAGAGCTGCTGCTATCGTATTTGGCGGATTTTGCCCGGTATAAAACGAATGCGGTTCTGATTGAATACGAAGATAAATTCCCGTTCCAGAAGTACCCGGAATTCGTGCATCCACAGCATTCGTTAAGTCTCATACAGCTAGAAGAGCTGAAACGCACAGCCCATGAGTATTTTATTGAGATCATTCCGCTGCAGCAGAGTTTTGGGCATCTGGAGTATGTACTCCGCCACGGCACCTGGCGGCACTTGCGCGAAACGGAGTTATCCCTGGGGGAGATCTGCCCGTCGTATCCGGAATCCTTCGAGCTGATTACTGATTTGTTGCAGGAGATGATGGATGCTCATCCGGATTCCCGTTATATTCACCTTGGCTGCGACGAGGTGTACAGCTTATGTGAATGCGAACGCTGTAAAACGTTGTTCGGAGGGGTACGGGAGCGGGCGTTTATCGCTTTTTTGAACACTTTGATTGAATTTACAGCCAGCCGTGGTAAAAAAGTGATTTTCTGGCATGACATGCTGGACAAATGCCCGCCGGAGGAACTGGCAAAGCTGGATAAGCGGAGTGCGGCGATGATCTGGATATACAACGGACGTAATATTGAAGCTGAGGTTTCTTCTCTTGCGGATAAATTCAGGTCACTAGGCATCGAGGTTATGGGAGCACCGGCGGTTCGCAGCTTTGACTGGGCTGAACATCAGAATTTTCCGGTACTATTGAACCGGACGGATAATCTGCTCCAATGGGCGGAGACAGCGGATAAGCTGGACCTCGGTTGCATCGTCGCCACGAACTGGACAGGGCCGTTCAGCCTTGGTGTTCCTTATGGGATCTTTGAGACGACCTGGTATCCGATGCTGCTGCACACCGATTTGGCCTGGAACCGTAAAGCGGACTCAGCAACATTTATCGATCGATTCATGGAGCGGTTTCATGGCATTGATCCTAGAACAGGTCATACTCAGCTCGGGAATTATCAGCTGGAAGATTATTATGATGTTATCTGGAAGCTGCTGGACAAGGTGAAGGATCATAAGGATGAAGCAGAGCTAATTGCCATTATGCATGATTTTGAAGCGGCGACGGACCGTTCGCGGGCGATCCACAAATATGTCTACCGCTGGGAGCTCTATCCGGGAGACGAAGCGGAAAGGCACTCGCTGCTGAACAATTACATGCGAAATCGCCGCGGACGTGAGAACGTTTTGCCTCGCATGAAAGCGGCTTTGGAGCGTTACCAGCCATCCGATATGGCGGAGCATTTTGTGAAATCCCGCTTCTATCTTCACGATTATCTGGAGCGGACATTATACCGTGAGCTGGGGTTTTCTCAGGTAGAATAAGAGTTTTGAAAAGATCGTACGGCTATCGTGTAAGCAGGTAGCTGTGCGGTCTTTTGTTATTTGTATCTGGATAAAAATGTATATTGAAACATAGTCAGGAACAAAATCCCATTTCGCTGCGTCTAACCTTATAAAGTTCTAGCAAACTACATTGGAGGAGAATGAATATGAGAGCTACACCCATAAACCGGACTATAAGGAAGGTTACACTTACGGCCTTATGTATTTTGCTTGTATTGCTGAGTGGCAGGGTAATGGCGGAGCCGTCTCCGGCACAAAAGACAACCGCGGTATTCACAGCGGAGATGCAGAGTGCCTTGGAAGGGGCACAGAATGTGCTGCTGACGATACAGCCATTCCCGGACGAAGCAGCCGTAGGTTTCTTCAAGAATGGGCGCAGTCTGCCCAAGGGATATCTGGAGCAGACTGCCGATAAGATTCTGGAACAGCGGGGCAAGTTCACCAAGGTGGCAGAGCTAACTCGAACAGCGCTGGCGTACAGTGCTGCGGGGGGCAACATCAACAACATCGCTGGGATTGATCTTTATCCATTCCTGATGAATCATACCGGAATTGATTCGGAAGGGGCAGCAGCGGTAGCAGCCGCCTATATTACCTCGAAGAACTCCATTTCAAATTCATTGGAGCGGACAAACCGTTACCCCGATTTGCTGTTTTATCAGCTCCTTGATATGCAGCTAGCGGATGGCAGCTGGCCGCTGGCCGGGCAGAAGCAAGGAGACCTGGTAGCTACTGCCTGGGTACTAACGGCACTTGCGTCGGAAGTGAGTTCAGAACAAACTGCGCAGCCGATTGAGAAGGCTTTGCAGTGGCTTAAGAGCAAGCAGCAGCTAGACGGAGGATTCGATGGTAAAACTGCGACGACAGCGCAGGTGATTGTTGCTTTATCCTCGCAGGGAGTCGATGCAGCAGATTTCACCAAGGAAGGCGGAGCCTCGCTGCTGGACCATTTGCTGGCGCGGAAGCTTCCGGGTGGCGGCTTTGCGCAGACAGCAGGCGGCGGAAACGATAGTCCCGCTACTGTGCAAGCCTACCTTGCCTTGACTTCCTATAAGCTGCTGTCCAAGCAGACTGGCATGCTGTATAGCGGACTACATCATGCTGGACTTGACCGGGCAACGATTCAGGTCGAAGGTCCCGGTGGCACCCTTGCCGGGGGGCATATTGTTGGCGGAGATGCTGTGAAGGCAGCGGCAGCTTTTTTACAGGCGAAGGGTCTGGCGTATAAGCTGAATGCGGATGCAGCTAAACCGGCCTTCACAGCTATAGAAGGGATTCAGAACGGGCGATACAATGGACGCGGAGAATGGAAGATTGCTGTATTCAGCGGGGGCAGTGCATGGATGTATCCTGAGAATAGCCCGTACAGACTGACGATAGGCAATGGGGATCAGCTGCTCGTTTACTACGCGGACGATACAGAACTGCTTGACCGGATGGAAGTGAAATGGAAAGATAAAAACGGCCAGGAAATGGGTGGATACGCAAGCGCCAATATGCCGTTTTCCCTCCATATCACCAAGTCAAACGGTCAACTGGGCGGTCTTCCGGCTTTCGGCGCTACAGTTACACTTCAAGGAAAAAGCGTAGTGGCTGACAGCACGGGAAAGGTGTCTTTTGCCGGGATGAAGCCCGGTGTCTATCCTGTGCAAGTCACCAAATACCGTAAAGCTGCCGCTCCAGCACTTTCCAAACGGACGTTTGCGCTACATGTCTCTTCCCCGGAATTGGCCAGCTTTACGGATGCCAATAAAGTCGCAGCTTGGGCACGTTTGGATATCGCAACAGCGCTCAGCAGCGGATATATTCAGGGCGTGAGTGCCAGCGGAAATGTGCTGGCTCCTAAGCAGAAGCTGACCCGGGCTGAATTTCTGACCCTGCTGCTGCGGCTATTGCATGAGTTCCCCGATGCCAAAGCCACTTCTAGCTTTAAGGATGTTCCGGCGGACAAATGGTACAGCGGTACCATCGCCAAGGCTGAGGAGCTGGGCATTATCAGCTCTTCAGCCGGCAAGTTCGAACCGGACCGCGGTATTACGCGGGAAGAAGCGGCGGTTATGGTAACCAAAGCTGTCCGGTTGTCTACGTACGGTAGCCCGGACCGTGTGAAGTTTGCCGATACTTCCAGTTTGTCAGAGGCGAGCCGCCAGGCGATTCAGGCCGTGAATGAACATGAAGTAATGACCGGCAGCGGGGGCCGTTTCGATCCAAAGCAGATTCTGGTGCGTGAGCAGGCAGCGGCAATTTTAGTCAGACTGCAGAAATTAATCCCGGAAGCCTTCTATTAATGGAATAAACGTCCAGGGATATGATAAGCTTCAGATAGAGTTATCACATCCAGTGCAGAGGAGGCAAATCTATGAGCCGCTTGATCACAGGCAACATATATTATGGATTTCAGGTCGTTAATGAGGAATTTATCCGGGAGATCGATTCCGCCGTATTCACGATGGAACATCTGAAGAGCGGCGCCAGGCTGCTTTTCGTGCAGAATCAGGATGACAACAAGGTATTCAGCGTGAGCTTCAGGACCCCGCCTGAAGATAGTACAGGGGTCTTTCATATTTTGGAGCATTCTGTATTATGTGGTTCGGAGAAATATCCGGTGAAGGAACCTTTTGTAGAATTGCTAAAGGGTTCGATGCAGACATTCCTGAACGCATTTACGTTCGGGGATAAGACGATGTATCCGGTGGCGAGCCGGAATGAGCAGGATTTCTCCAATCTGATGGAGGTCTACCTGGATAGTGTATTTCAGCCGAATATTTATAAGCAAAAGGAGATTTTTGAGCAAGAGGGCTGGCATTACGAGCTTCAGCAAACAGAAGACGAGCTGATCTATAAAGGCGTGGTTTACAACGAGATGAAGGGTTCCTATTCCTCGCCGTTTACGGTACTGATGGACAGGATCAAAAAGTCGTTGTATCCAGACACGATTTACCGCCATTCTTCAGGTGGAGATCCGCAGGAGATTCCTGCGCTTACGTATGAGCAATTCCTTAAGGCGCACAGCAATTATTATCATCCGTCCAACAGTTATTTTTATCTGTACGGAGACGTCTCTATTGAAGAAAAGCTGCAATTTATAGACCAGGAATACCTTAGCCGTTATGAAAAAAACAGCTTTGATACCTCCATTCCCCTACAACAGCCTACCGGAATGACGGAGCTGGTAGCGGATTATCCGATTCTGGAAGCAGAAACGGCCGACGACAAAACTTATTTGAGTCTGAACTATGTAATTGGAACCTCTACGGATCGGGAACTGAATCTGGCTTTTGATATTTTGAAAAGCATGCTGATGGACAGCAATGCAGCTCCGCTTAAGCAAGCCCTGCTGGAAAGCGGTCTAGGTAAAGATGCCTTTGCTTTTTATTCCGACAGTATGGTTCAGCCGCTGCTTGGCATTACCCTGACACATTCGAACGCCTCCGCCAAAGATGCCTTCGTGGAGCTGGTGAAGACCACATTAAGCAGCTTGGTTAAGAACGGGCTGGATGAGAAGCTGGTGCTGGCGGCGGTCAACAGCAAGGAATTTGAACTGCGGGAAGCGGACTTTAGCCGATATCCAAAGGGACTTACTTACAATATCGAAGTGATGAAGTCCTGGCTCTATGACGGTCAGCCGTCTACTCCTATGCTTTATGAAGAGGTATTCACTACCATTCGGGAAAAAATAACGGATCGTTATTTTGAGAAGCTGATTGAGGTCTACTTACTGAATAGTGATCATTGCAGTCTGGTGGTGCTGAACCCGTCCAAGACGATTGCAGCCGACAAGGAAGCGAGCACCCAGCGTCAATTAAGTGAATACAAATCATCGCAGCAACCAGACCAGCTGGAGCAGCTTGTGCAGAGTACACAGCATCTTCTGGCGCGGCAAGGCCGTGCAGATGCAGCCGAGGATTTGCAGAAGCTGCCAAGTTTATCTCTACAGGATATTAACCGCAGTGCTGAACCTCAGGTGCCATCCCATGAATATAACCTTGAGGGTCTAAAGCTGATCCACCATAACGTATCTACTCAAAAGATTGCGTACTGCAAGTTTTATTGGGATACGAGTGTTGTGGCTCCTGAGCAAATTCCTTATCTTGTGCTGCTGGCAGAGGTATTGGGCCAAATGGAGACAGCTTCTTACAGCATTGAAGAGCTCACTAGTGAAATTGGGATCAAAACCGGAGGCATTCATTTCAAAAACGAGATCTTTGGCGCTGCAAAAGATACTGGAGCCAGTTATCAGCCTAAATTCACTGCGCAGGTTAAGGTGATGGCGGGGCATATTGGCGAATCGCTGGATCTGCTGCGCGAGCTGCTCTATACCAGCGCGCTCGATAACCTGACGAAGCTACAGGAAATCGTGCGCCGGGAAGCTTCGCAGATGGAATCGGTTCTGAACCAAAAAGGCAATGAAATTGCGGCCAGCCGCCTGATGTCTTATTTTTCGGACATGGGAGCGTATCAGGAACAACAGGGTGGCGTGGCCTATTACCGCTTTATCCGTGAGCTTGCCGAGAAGATCGATCAGCAGGGAGCTGAGGTGGCAGACACGCTGAAGGATATCTGCACGGTTTTATTCAATAAACAGAATTTAATCATCAGCGTGACGGGTACCCCTGATTTGTATGAAGAATTCGCCGCTAATGTAGCGAAGCTGGATATTCAGGATCGGCCAGTGGTGAATAAACCTAAGATTACGGCGCAGGGGCATGCGGATAATGAAGGCTTTATGTCTTCCAGCCAGGTGCAATATGTGGTTAAAGGCTACGACTTCAACAAGCTAGGATTTACGTATTCCGGCAAAATGCAGGTGCTCAAAAAAATCATGAGCCTCACCTATCTGTGGAATGCCGTGCGCGTGAAGGGCGGAGCTTATGGCGGAAGCCTGATGCTGCGCAGAGATGGGATATTGATGTTCACTTCCTACCGTGATCCCAATTTGCAGGAGACGCTGGAGGTTTATGATCAGGCGTACCGATTCACCGAAGGATATGAAGCGGATGCCGACGAGATGACCAAAGCAATTATCGGTACCCTGTCCATGCTGGACCAGCCGCTGAGCCCAAGCGCTCAGGGACGGCGGGCGGACCGGCATTATTTTGAGCAGGTAACCGGGGCCGAGCTGCAGCAGGAACGGGATGAAATCTTGTCGACCACACCGGAAGACATCAGACAGTATGCCTATTTGCTTAAGGCTGTGACGGAACAAAATTATTTCACAGTTGTCGGCAATGCCTCCAAGTTGAAAGCGAAAAAAGTCTTATTCGGAAACCTAGAAGAACTAGTAATGTAATTCTCTCTATAAACTCCTCTTCAGTACCTGTCTGCCGACAAGTGCTGGAGAGGAGTTTTTTTGTATTTAGTTAGAACCTTGACAGTTAGAGTTCTAACTATTATGATAATGATGTTACTTAGAGTTCTAACTAATCCGCAAGAGGAGGAAATCACAATGAACAAACCCGTTGTAGACACACCATTTTCTAATTTAATACGAGAGATTGGGATGAAAATAAAAGGTACAGCTGACACCAGGTTAAATGAGTTAGGTCTGAACTCACAACAAGGCCGCATGATCGGCTATATTTTTGAGAATCAAGCAGAAGGGGTTATTCAGAAGGATTTAGCGGAGGTCTTTAACAGGAAGGGGGCGAGCATCACCAGTATGCTTCAGGGGTTGGAGAAGAAAGGGTATATCCAGCGTGTCACTCCTGAAAATGATGAACGTCAAAAGAGTATTTTTGTATTGGAAAAAGGTGCTCTTTTAGTGGAAGAGTTCAATGAGATTTTCTCTGAGGTAGAAGCAAGCATTACTAAGGCGCTTAGTCCGGAAGAAACTGCAACCCTAAAGTCTTTACTTCAAAAAGTTAGTTCAAGTTTATAAACGTTTGGAGGTTCACTTATGACAAATGAGTTCTCAAATCAATATTATTTAGAGTCGGCGCCTATGAAAAAAGCGATCGCTCATTTATCGATTCCCATGATGATTGGGATGTCTGTGGGTACTATTTATAATGTAATCAATGCTTACTTCATCGGCTTATTGCACAATACAAGTATGCTGACCGCAATCACGCTGGGCCTGCCTATTTTCACCGTTTTAATGGCTTTTGGAAATGTATTGGGGGTAGGCGGAGGAACATTTATAACCCGCTTGGCGGGGCAAAAAGAGACGGAAAAAGGGAAAAAGGTTGCCGGATATACTTTTTACGGGAGTATTGTAGTGGGGCTTCTTATCGCGCTCATCGCTTGGTTAGCTATTAATCCGATCACGCGAATGCTTGGTGCAGATGCTGCTACCTTAGACTTTACGAAGTCTTATGCGCTCACTCTTTTTGCAGGCGGATTTGCTGTTGTGCTTAATTTTGCTTTGGAACAACTGGTCCGTTCGGAAGGGGCCTCGAAGGAATCAATGTATGGTATTTTTATCAGTACGGCTTTAAGTTTGATTTTTGATCCTTTATTTATTCTCGTGCTGAATTGGCATGTTGCCGGAGCTGCTTTGGCTATGGTTTTAGCAAATTTGGGCTCTGCCATTTATTATATTTACTTTTTGGAAACGAAAAGTGAGCATTTAAGAGGATTTTTGAAGCATTTCAAGATATCTGTACGAGATCAGCTTGAGGTTTATAAAATAGGTACAGCGGAGCTATTGCAAGCCAGTTTTTTAATTGTCAGCACGCTTTTGTTAAATAACTATTCCATTCAATATGGGGAGAGTGTGGTCGCCGGATTTGGTGTGGCTTTAAGAATTGTGCAGATTCCAGAATTTTTATCGATGGGTTTATTTTTGGGATTGATTCCGCTATTTGCTTTTAACTTTGCTAGTAAAAATACGGAGAGACTTAAATCCAGCATCAAATACGCTTTTGCATATATAGGCAGCATTGCAGTTGTTTTTGTGAGTCTAGTATATGTGTTTAGAGGAACGATTCTTCATTGGTTCTCAGGCGATCCTTCTGTGTTAAGCATGGGAACTTATATTTTGGCAGCTATGCTGATTTCGGCTTTATTTAATGGATTTACCGGATTATTTATGAGCATTTTTCAAGCAACGGGGCAAGGCACACCCACCACTATTATGGCGATAAGCCAAGGTGTATTATTTATACCGATGATTATCGTATTACATTCTTTTTTTGGCCTGCACGGTGTGATTTGGTCGATGACTGTGACTGAGGTAATAACGAGTGTGATGGGTGTGGTTTTGTTTATGATTTTTCGGAAAAAACTGAATAGTGCAGGCGGGGATGGAAAAGGCGCTGTAGAGGTTACGCCGGTATAACGCGATTGCTTTATGTAAAACTCAATATGGATTTTGTTTGCTGCGGGAGCTTAGCTCGCGCTTTTTTTGCGTTGTGCAAAAGGAATATAAAACTGCTGGATCGGTAAAATTCGTTCCAAAATGAACAATTCTAGTTCTTATGATGACTGCTTACTTTTTCTACAATTATGGATAAGTAAAGGAGGAGAACTATGATACGCAAAAAAAGGTTTCATCTTAACATGGACACACGCGAAGCGATGGCGGGATATCTATTCGTTGCACCGCTTATGCTTGGGTTGATCATCTTGACGTTGATCCCGGTGCTGGGTTCACTGCTGTTAAGCTTCACGGACTGGAACTTTGTGGCTGGGTTAGGGGGCATTAAGTTCGCGGGCGTGGATAATTTCATCAGGCTGTTTCATGATGATGCTTTTATGAAAAGCTTGTTGAACAATTTGCTCTTTATTATCACAGTACCAGTTACGATCATCGTTGCCCTGCTGCTGGCTATCCTGATTGATAAACAGGTTTTTCTGAAGGATTTGTTTAAAGTGATTTATTTCCTTCCTTATATCTCCAGTGTAGTAGCCATCGCTATGGTTTGGCAGGTTATGTTTCACCCTTCGCTGGGACCCGTCAATCAATTCCTGATGTCACTGGGGTGGAACAACCCACCCAAATGGTTAGCGGATATCCATTATGCTCTGCCGTCGCTGATGCTGATTCAAGTCTGGATTCAGCTCGGTTACAACATTATTATTTTTATCGCAGGTTTACAGAGTATTCCAAAGGATCTTTATGAAGCGGCTGATATCGATGGTGCCAACGTCTGGCGCAAATTCCGCAACATCACGGTTCCCTGCATTTCGCCCACTACCTTTTTCCTGCTGGTAACAGGGGTTATCGGTTCATTTAAAATCTTTGATCTGATACAAGTGCTGACCCAGGGGGGACCGGCTAACTCCACGACCGTTATCGTCTACGAGTTATATGATACAGCCTTCAATCAGCTGAAGACAGGTTACGCCTCTAGCATGGCACTCGTTTTGTTCCTTATTTGCCTGATTATTACAGCCTTGCAGATGTTGGCGCAAAAAAAATGGGTCAACTATTAAAGGCGGAAAGGAGAAATTACAGTGAAAAAAGAGCTTCTATCCAGAACCTTCTGGACCATCGCCATGGGACTGCTAGGTATCGCATTTCTTTTACCGTTCCTATGGATGTTATCCACTTCCTTTAAGCTGGAGAAAGATGTGTTTAACTTTCCGATTCAATGGTTGCCACAGCAGTGGAACCTCATTGAAAATTATAAACAGGTATGGTCGGGTGACTTCGCTCGCTATTATGGAAATTCCATTTATATTACGCTGGCTACGACTATAATTAATGTGCTGATATGCGCACTTGCTGCTTATGGGTTCTCCAAGCTGCGTTTTCCGGGCAGGGATGCGATGTTTATAGTTGTATTGGCACTTTATATGGTTCCTCCGCAGGCTTCGTTGGTTCCACAGTTTCTACTGTTTAACTGGCTGAATTTAATTGACACACATTTGGGATTGATCCTGATTAACAGCTTTAGTATTATTGGAGCGTTTATGCTCAAGCAATTTTTTATGGGGGTAAACAACGAGTATCTTGAATCGGCGCGGATGGATGGAGCAGGGCATTTTCGCTCTTTTCTACAGATTGCCTTTCCGCTGATCCGTCCCGCTGTAGCTACTTATGCTATTTTGCGCTTTATTTGGACCTGGAACGACTATCAATATCCACTCATTTTTTTGAAGTCCAAGGAGCTGTTCACGATTCAGCTGGGGATCCGGTTGTTCGGGGATCAATACGGGGATGTCTATTCACTCATGATGGCTGGTGCGGTATCTGCAATTCTGCCGTTGCTGATCATTTTTGCTCTCGGGCAGAAGCAGGTTATTGAGGGAATTGCCCTCGGAGGTGTGAAAGGATAATAAAAGTCAAAATAGTTTCTCTTCGGTAGAATATGAGAACTTTCCTCGTCAATCCTGCATGTTAGGATGTTCTTGTAAGCAGTTACATAGTCACTGGTTATTAAGCGAGTGATGCCCAACACATTTATAGGAGGGTCTAAATGAAAAAGAAATTATTATCTGCATTCATCATCACATCGATGGCGTTATCATTGGCCGCTTGCGGCGGAAATGCGAAAACCAATAATGCAGAAGCGACTAATGCACCCGATGCTGGTGGAAATTCAAAGCCTGCAGCAGAGAAGGTTACCCTAAAGCTGAGCACCTGGCAGACAGAAGCCAAAGCGAAATGGAGCACGATTATCGCAGAGTTTGAGAAGACGCATCCCGATATTCATGTGGAAGTAGATTTGCTGAATGAAAAAGGTGATTCGGTTGCCTCTATGCAGAAGCTGGATTTGATGGCGGCTGCAAGCGATCCGCTGGATATTGTCGAACTGCCTTATACCAACTATTCACAACGTGCAGATATCGGTTTGTTGGAACCGATGGATGACTATATTCAGAAGGAAGGTTATAAGCTCGCAGATGAATATCTGGTGGACACTACGGTCAATGGCAAAATCTATGCGTTACCGTCTTCCATGCAGCGCTGGTTCGTGCTCCTTAACAAAGAAATGTTAGATGAGGCGGGACTTCCGGTTCCGACCGATTGGACATGGGCGGATTTCGAAGAGTATGCCAAGAAATTGACCAAGGGTGAGGGCGCAACGAAACGTTTTGGCGCGTATCTGCATAATTGGCCGGATTATTTCCAGCTTCAGCTGATGAGCAAGTCTACGGATAATACTTTTCTAAAAGCTGATGGAACCTCCAATGCACTTGACCCGCAATTTAAGGCTAATCTGCAGATGATGAAGAAAATGATGTACGAAGATAAGAGTGCCACTCCTTATGAGGATATTATTTCGCAAAAACTAGCCTACCGGAATCAGTATTTTAACGGTTTAGCAGCGATGCTTCCGATGGGCGACTGGATGGTTGCGGAATCGGGTGGAACGGATGCCATTCCGGCAACCTTTGTTACCGCGTTTGCGCCGATCCCCCGTCTTGACAGTGAGAGCAAACACTACTCACCCGTACAGCCGACCTACATGGGAATAGCCGCTAAATCCAAGCATAAGGAGGCTGCTTATACCTTTGTGCGCTGGTATACCTCAGAAGGACTGGAAATCGGTGGACGCGTTTTCTCTGGCTGGGCCAAATCAGATACGAACAAATTAGTGGATACAATTGTCAGTGGTTCTAAGGATTCCTCTAAGATTGATGTAGATTCTCTGAAATATACGATGGAGAACTCGACACCTGGTGCAACGCAGGTTCCGGCTAAATATGCGGATGAAGCTAAGAACAACGTTATTCCAGAAGCGGAGATGTATCTCCTTGGCCAACAGGATCTGGATGTCACAGTTGCCAATATCGATAAAAAAATAACGGAAGTTGTTCAGAACAATAGCGGAAAGTAAGCGGAGACTGATTGTACGCTTTTCAAAGGGGGCTTATAATGTGGGGGCAGGAAAGCATTTCTGCCTCCTGCTCCAAATTCAAACAGATGTGGGGCCTGTAATCCGTGTTTAGAAAGCATCAATCCCTCCGTAAGAAACTTGTCTGGTCATCGCTGATCTGCGTGCTGATCCCGCTTGTCTGCATTTACATGGTTACAGATTATTTGACCCGGGATCTCATCCTGGAGAAAGCGGTTGGTAGCGCAAGAGAATCTTTAAATGCAGCCAGCGCCAATATGAATGCCATATTTGAACAGACACTGGAACAGTCCAACTTTGTGCTCCAGAACAGCGAGATCAGGCAGATGATGTCTGCCGATTCAGAGTCGCTCCGTGCACCAAAGCAGATCATTCAGTATAACCGTATGTCACGGATGCTGGATGATATGTTTGTTTTAACAGAATATTTGAAGGTGACGTTAATCGGAAAAAATGGTTTTATTTATACCAGTTATCCTTACAGTGACTTTAACCCGAAAAATTTCTACAACAAGAATTGGACATCGTTGCTGAAACAAATTCAACCCATCTCGACTTATTGGAGAGCGGAGCACGATACGTACTACAATTATTCTGATAAAGGCTCAGCTGATTGGGTAACCATTGCGAGGCCGATTCAATCGACCTCCAGCAGTACCATCGGATATTTAATTATTAATATCAATGAGCGTAAGCTCCGTCCTTATCTAAATAACGATAATGATAAAGAGATGATGCTTTTGGATGACAAGGGAACTGTAGTTTCCCATGCTGATAAGGGCCGAATCGGAGAGACGATGACGTGGTTGAAAAAGGATGACGAGCTTGACACTGTGGAAATCGACGAAGAGAAGTTTTTATATGTTGATCAGGAGCTGAGTAGCAACAAATGGCGGATGGTCAGCATTATCCCGCTGAAGGCAGCCTTGTCAAAAAATAAGCAGATTTTATTTATCAGTCTGGCGGTGCAGATTCTTTTCTTTACCTTGTTTTCCGTTCTCTTAACCGTTCTAATCTCAAAGCTGACTCAGCCTATCGTAAAATTAAGCGCTTTTGTAAAGCGAATTGGTCGTGGTCAGTTAGATGAACGTTCGTTCATTCGAGGGAATAATGAGGCAGCACAGCTCGCCCGCACCATTGACCAGATGCTGGATCGGATCGAGTCTATGATTGAACAAATCACTTATGAACAGACGGGAAAAAGAAAAGCCGAACTAGAGATGCTGCAAGCGCAGATCAATCCACATTTTATGTTTAATCTGCTGAATTCGATTCGCTTAAATATTCTGATGCAAGGCGATCGGGAGAATGCTGAGTTGATTGGTTCGCTGTCGTCTTTGCTCCGTATGACCTTTAACAGGGACAATGAGTTTATCCCGCTTCGTGAGGAGACAGATACGATATCGCATTACGTCACTTTAATGAATTTCCGCCATGCCAATCAGGTCAGGCTGGAAATGAATTTAGCGGACGGGAGCGCTGAAGCACTGGTGCCTCGATTTATGATTCAGCCCATGATCGAGAATGCCATCATCCATGGCTTCGAGCAGTTTGGTGGCGAGATTTTTATTGAAGCTCGTATTGTTGCAACTACAGGAAGCTTGGTTATCACCATTAAGGATAATGGGATCGGGATGTTACCCGAAACTTTAACAAGACTTCGTGAAACCGCATACAGCAGCGAACAAATTACAGAGGAGGACAGAAAAGGGTTCTCCGGCATAGGTTTACGCAATGTGGCCCAACGCCTCAGTATGATTTATGGCGCTTCTTTTAAGCTGAATATTCAAAGTGAACCTGATGTGGGCACAGAGATTTGTCTGGAGTTTCCTCTGGATTACGGAAAGGTGGGTGTGGAGAATGCTGACGGCAATATTGGTGGATGATGACTATCCGGTTATCCGTTATTTGTCGCAGGCCGTACCTTGGAGTGAGCTCGGTATTGAACTCATCGGATGTTATTATAGCGGTCTCGAGGCTTGGGAAAAAGCACAGCAGAGTCCACCAGATCTTATCATTACCGATATTGGCATGCCCAAGATGAACGGGCTGGAGATGCTGGAGCTATTCAGAGCTGTGCAGCCCGGAATCCGTGCGATTATTCTCTCCTGCCACAACGAATTCAAATACGCCCAGCAAGCGCTGAAATTAAACGTAGGAGAATATATTTTAAAAGAATCACTGGATATTGAGCAGTTACAGCAAGCGATTAGAACCCTTGTGGCGGAAGTGGGACTGAATAGGCAGCAGCATACGGAGATGCTGGTTTATAAGCAAAAGCAGTCTCAAAATCGCGCCGCGCTGAAGGAAAAGTTTCTAAAAGATACCTTGTATCAATCCTGGGACAAGGGGGCTTGGATCGAGCAGGCCCGCTCAAACGGAATTATGATCCATGCCAAAAACTATATTCCGCTGGTTATTGTAATTGACCGTCCAGAGGAAGCTTCAAGGGTGCGCCGGATGAGTGAATATACGATTTCTTTTGCGGTTGAGAATATTATGCAGGAAGTGCTTGAGGCTGATCACAGTCTGTTTATTTCGAGATACAGCCATAAGGAGATTGTCATTCTCTTTTGCAGCGACCAGCCTTCCAAAGATCACCAGGCAATCTATCACTCCATTCAAAATGCAGCCTCTGCGGTTCAGAAATATCTTAAACTCTCTGTCTCTTGCTTATTTGGCGCTGAGGCGCGCAGTCCTGAGGAAATTCGCGGAACATTGCAGCGGATGCTGAGGGAGAAAATACAGCGCTTTTATCTCCCTGCGGCGGGAATCCACCGTTTTGAAGAAGTCTGCTTTTCCGGAGAAGATATTTATGCTGAATATGGAACCTTATACGCTGTTATCAATGATGATATTGCCTTGAACAGGAACACGGAGCTTCGCGTTCATGTAAAGGAATGGAGAGAATGGGTGGCCTCGCAAAAATTCCATCCGAATGAAGTCAAGGAATGTGTGCTTCGCTTGCTGATGGACTTGCAGATGAAGACGAAACAGCTTCTGCAATCTCCATTGCCTATAACCGAAGAAAAGCTATTTAGCGTGGTTGGTGACATTGAAACTCTGGAGCATTTGGAACAATGGCTGGTGCAGTACTTAGAGGAATTAGCGCGGAAAATAAGTATGTTCTCCATCAAGTCTAAACGGAGTGAGGTCATCAAAGCCCAGCAGTTCGTGATTAGTCATGTGACAGAGAAAATAACACTGGAGGACATGGCAGGCCGCCTTAACTTAAATGCCAGTTATTTCAGCCGCTTATTCAAACGGGAAACAAACCAGAACTTCATTGAATATGTAAATATGCTAAAGCTTCAGAAGGCAAAGGAGCTGCTTAACCAATCTGAAAAGACAGTGGAAGAGATCTCCGAGTATCTGGGATATGCCAACAAAAGTTATTTCATCAAGCTGTTTAAACGGGAAATGGGCATGAGGCCTAGTGAATATGCGGCTTGGCATTGAGTGTGGACAGGAGGAAACATTGCTGTGGAAATAAAGGGCACTAGAAATGAATTACAGATGTTCCTAAATGAACTATATACTCCACTGGAGAGCAGATTTACCTCTGGTTGTGCAGGAATTAATATGGGCGCTACAGGATCGATTTACAATGAGGCTACGGCGCTTATGGAAGCTTTCGCCCGTCCTCTATGGGGCCTTGTTCCCCATGCCAGCGGTGGAGGGGAAAGTGCACTTTGGCCGATGTTTCTGGAAGGGATCATCAACGGAACAGACCCGGAGCATGAAGAATATTGGGGGCAATTTACTACCAAAGATCAGCGTATGGTAGAACAGGCCGTGTTGGGACTGGGGCTTGCTCTTGCACCACATAAAATGTGGGAGCCGCTGAGCGACACGCAGAAAATGAATGTATATAACTGGCTAAATCAGATTAATCATGTGGATCGTTCCAATCCGAATAACTGGCTGATGTTCACGGTTCTTGTGAATGTGGGCTTCAAGAAAGTCGGATTGCCTTATGATCAGAGCATAATGGATGATTATCTAGCGCAGATCGATACTTACTATCTTGGTGACGGTTGGTATTCCGATGGATTGACCGATCAGAGGGACTATTACATAGCTTTTGCTATGCATTATTATACGCTGATATACGCTAAGCTGATGGCGGATGATGATCCTCAGAGAGCTGCTGTTTATCGGGAAAGATCAGCACGATTTGCCGAGGATTTCATTTATTGGTTCGCTGAGGACGGAAGCGCACTTCCTTTTGGCCGTAGCCTGACCTATCGTTTTGCACAGGTTTCTTTCTGGAGCGCGCTGGTGTATGCAGAAGTGGTTCCTTTTTCATATGGCGTTCTTAAGGGAATCATTATGCGCCATTTTCGTTGGTGGTTTGAACAACCTATTATGGGATTAGACGGACTGCTTAGCATTGGATATGCTTATCCGAATCTAGTTATGACAGAGAGCTACAACGCCCCCGGATCTCCGTATTGGGCCTTTAAAGCTATGCTTATTCTTGCCTTGCCAGGTGATCATCCTTTTTGGCAGGCGGAGGAAGAGCCGCTGCCTATTTTGAAAGAGGTACGGGCTCTCCAAGAGGCGCGAATGCTTGTGAGTCGTCCCGAAGGAAACAGGCATGTTATTGCCTATACCTCTGGCCAGATGGCTAATTTTGATATGGCCCATAGTGCAGCCAAATATTCTAAATTTGCATACTCCACTCTGTTTGGCTTTAGTGTCCCGAAAGCGGGTTACGGGTTGGTTCAAGGCGCTTACGATTCTACACTCGCATTATCCGAATGTGATGAACACTATCGGGTACGCAGATTCTGCGAGACCTGGGAAATCGGGGAGAGCTATGTATATTCCCGCTGGCATCCCTGGAGTGATGTACATGTGGAGACATGGATTATTCCGGCAGGTCTATGGCATGTTCGTATTCACAGCATTCATACTGCCCGGAGGTTGGATGTAGCGGAGGGTGGATTTGCCATTGGCCAGTCAGCTGGCTTCTCGCACAGTGAACGGGAAACCATTAAAGTATCAAACACTGCTGTTTCGGTGCAGCTGCCCTGGGGAATCAGTGCCATACATAGGCTAAGCGGCTTTGATCGGGGAGAGTGCGTACATCCCGAGCCGAATACCAATCTGCTAAAGCCGCGGACACTTCTTCCGAGCTTGTGCTCCAGACTGGAACCGGGAGATCAAGTATTGATATCTGCTGTCTTCGGAGCGACGAATACTCCGGAGAACCAGGCAAGTCTTGCTTCACCGCCGCTTATTCAATGGCACTCGGACGGAAGGGTTGCTGTATACGAACCTAGTAACGATACACTTTTGCATACTGTTGATTTAAGGGAAGGGAGAAACAAAGATGTGGAATAAGGCTATTGAGGATGCGATTCACAAAGTTGGGAGCAATATGGCTAACCATCCGGGTAAACTGCCTCATATCGCTGAGGGGCAACAGTACGAATGGGGAGACAACGACGACTGGATAGAGGGTTTCTATGTTGGGATGATGTGGCTTGCTTATGAATATAGTAAGGATTCATGCTATAAGGAGGCGGCAGCCTCTTGGTTAGGGGACTTCAAGCATCGTCTGGATCAGCACATCGCCCTGGACCATCATGACATTGGTTTCTTGTATACACTGACTGCAGTAGCGGAGTGGAAAATAACGGGCAGCGAAGCGGCGCGAGCTGTCGGCCTGCAAGCTGCGGACACGCTGTGCAAGCGCTGGCGTGAACCAGCAGGGATTCTTCAGGCCTGGGGACTGGAGAGTGACCCGGAGAATGCGGGACGTATCATTATTGACTGCTTGATGAATTTACCTCTATTGTTCTGGGCAGCGGAGGAAACAGGAGATAAGCGCTATTATGAAATAGCGCTCGAACATGCGTTTAAGAGCCGGAAATTTCTTGTGCGTGGGGATGCCTCTTCTTACCATACTTTTTATTTTGATCCGGCTACCGGAAATGCAATTCGTGGAGGAACACATCAAGGTTATGAGGACGGATCGACCTGGACACGGGGTCAAGCTTGGGGAATATACGGTTTTGCTCTGGCGTATCGCTATACGCAGAATGAGGATTTTCTTAATACCTCTAAGAGCCTAGCGGATTATTTTATCAGTCATCTACCGGAGGACGGTGTGGCTTATTGGGATTTCGATGTGCCAGTGGGAGCGGATACCCCTCGCGACAGCTCGGCTTCGGCGATTGCTGCAGCCGGTCTTTTGGAACTGCTCGATCACCTAGGCGCAGATGATCCGGACCGGGCCATTTATGAAGTTGCTTTACACCGTAGCATGAAATCCCTAGTGGAACATTATGCGACATCTGGAAATCCGGAAGCAGAGGGACTTCTAAAGCATGGTTCTTATCATGTGAGAGGTGGACGTGTGCCTGATGGTCATATGATTTGGGGAGATTATTATTATTTGGAAGCGTTGATCCGCTTGCAGACCGGCATCCGAGGCTATTGGTAGTGGGATGTTAGGGTGGGGCAAGGTTTAGCCTATAGAACAAGGAAACTGCTAAGACTAATCTCTTAGCGGTTTTTTTTGTGGACTACTATACAAGAATTTTAAAACGTAGTTATTTACTTGGAATAGTATGAATAAAATCATATCACCACGCGTAAGGTTTAATGTAAGATTTTGATAATTATTAGAAATTAAGAAAAGGGGATCGGGTTACTCAGATATGAATTTAGACTGGGAGTTTATCTACGAGAGTTTGCCGCTTTATGGTGAGGCGATGTGGCTGACAGTGAAGCTAGCGTTGTTAGCTATTGTATTCTCACTCCTTATTGGATTACTGTTCAGTATCGTCTTGTACTATAAGGTCAAAATCGTCAGTGATGTTATTAAGATCTACATTGAGCTTTCACGGAACACCCCTTTACTTGTGCAGCTCTTTTTTCTTTACTATGGCTTACCTAAGATCGGAATTCACTTTAGTGAGATGACCTGTGCGATTGTAGGCATGACATTTTTGGGCGGGAGCTATATGACGGAGGCTTTTCGAAGTGGATTCGAGGCAGTTAGTTTATCGCAGATTGAAGCAGGACAGAGCATTGGACTGTCTAAGCTGCAGCTGGTCAGATATGTTATTTTTCCTCAAGCCTTTGCGATAAGTATTCCTTCTTTAGGGGCAAATGCGATCTTTCTGCTGAAGGAGACCTCTATTGTAGGTGCCATTGCTTTAATGGATTTGATGAATGTGGCAAAAGACTTGATCGGCATGCATTACAAAACAGCGGAGTCTCTGCTCCTTCTGGTACTCGCCTATTTGGTGTTAGTCCTGCCCCTATCGCTTTTATTGACTTGGGTGGAAAGGAAGGTGAGATATGCAGAATTCGGGGATTGAGGTGCTTTTTGAAGGTTCTAATTTCGAACGATTGTTAGGGGGCTTACTTGTAACGATTGAAATTTCATTTCTCTCTATTGGAATCGGTACGTTATTAGGTATCCTTATGGGATTGCTCCGGACGCTGGGATCGAGGCCATTAAGGTTTATATTACGTCTTTATTTGGAGACCTTTAGAATTATTCCGATTCTAGTATGGCTGTATGTAGTACATTTCAGTTTCTCTCCATTACTTCATATCGATATCAGCGGGGAGGCTACCTCTATATTGGTGTTCAGCTTATGGGGAGCTGCGGAGATTGGGGATCTTGTTCGTGGAGCTTTGCAATCTATGCCAAAACATCAGGTGGAATCTGCCAGGGCGCTAGGTCTGAGCAGCAGTCAACTTTATCGGCATATTTTGATCCCGCAGGCTGTACGCAGAATGCTGCCGGGAATGATTAATCTTGCCACACGAATGATCAAGACAACATCACTGGTGGTGCTGATTGGAGTGATTGAGGTGGTAAAGATCGGGCAGCAAATTATTGAACTCGGCGTGATAAAAGCGCCCACCGCTTCATTCTGGGTATACGGCTTTATCTTTATATTATATTTTTCTGTATGTTTTCCGTTATCCAGACTTTCGAAAAAAGTTGAAAGCAGATGGCAAAATTAAGGCTTAGGAAGGAACGGTTGTAATGGCAGATTCCGGAGAACTCCTGCTGGAGGTTACACAATTACACAAATATTTTGGAGAGCGAAAGGTTCTGGACGGCATTGAATTGCAGGTGGAAAAAGGAGAAGTAATCGTTATTCTCGGTCCCTCTGGCTGTGGAAAAAGTACGTTCCTGCGTTGTCTTAACGGTTTGGAACCGGTTCAGGAAGGGGCGATACAATATCGCGGGCAGAACCTTGCGGGGGCTGCTGTAGATTGGCGTGAAGTTAGGCAGCATATCGGAATGGTCTTTCAAAATTATGAGTTATTCCCGCATATGACGGTTATGGATAACATTCTTCTAGGTCCTCTGAAAGTACAAAAGAGAGAGCTTAAAGAAGCAACGCAGCAAGCGGAACAGCTCTTAGAGCGGGTTGGGCTGCTAGAGCGTAAACTGGACTATCCACGCCAGCTTTCCGGTGGACAAAAGCAGAGAATAGCTATAGTAAGAGCTTTATGTATGAACCCGGAGATTATGTTATTTGATGAAGTGACGGCATCCTTGGATCCGGAAATGGTTCGGGAAGTGCTTGATGTGATCTTAGGGCTTGCTCAGCAAGGAATGACGATGATCATCGTGACTCATGAAATGGGGTTTGCCAAATCGGTTGGGGATCGGATCGTGTTTATGGATCAAGGAAAGATATGTGAGATCGCTGCCCCCCAACAATTTTTTACCCACCCTGCGACAGAACGTGCCCAGCATTTTCTGGATATATTTCAGTACGAAAAATTATAGAAATAGGAGAGGAAGAGAAATGAAGAAAAGTTTGAAATGGCTAACGATGCTGGTAAGTGTAAGTATATTATTGATGGGATTAGCTGCTTGCGGCAATAGTTCGGATAACAACGGAAACTCAGCATCTTCTAAATTCACTTCTATTGAACAGCTAAAGAAGAAAGGGAAGATTAAGATCGGCGTATTTGCAGACAAACCACCTTTTGGTTATGTGGACGCTGAGGGTAAAAACCAAGGGTTTGATGTGTATATTGCCAAACGCTTTGCCAAGGATCTGCTAGGGGATGAATCGAAGGTTGAATTTGTGTTAGTTGATGCTGCCAGCCGCGTGGCTTATCTTGAATCAGGTAAGGTTGATATCATTATGGCTAACTTTACGGTCACCGAGGAAAGAAAAGAAAAAGTGGATTTTGCTAATCCGTACATGAAATTATCCTTTGGGATCGTATCCCCAGACAGTGCTCCAATCACTTCCATTGATCAATTAAAAGGGAACAAGCAAAAGCTCATTGTAGCTAAAGGTACGACAGCGGAAACCTATTTTACCAAAGAATATCCGGATATTGAATTGCTCAAATTCGATCAGTACACCGAGATTTTTGCAGCGCTTAAAGATGGTCGGGGGGCGGCAATCGCTAACGATAATACAGAACTCATTGCTTGGGCTAAATCGAATCCTGGATTTACGGTCAGCATTCCTGCTTTTGGGGGTCAGGATACAATAGCTCCAGCAGTGGCAAAGGGGAATAAGGAATTGCTGGATTGGATTAATACAGAACTTGATACCCTTGGTAAAGAACAATTTATCCATCAAGCCTACAAAGAAACCTTAAATGAAATTTACGGTGAAGGATATACCGATGAGCTTGTCGTTGAAGGCGGGAAAATCCAGTAACGGATTGGGAATAACATTGCGGGGGCATCTGAGAAGATGCCCTTTCTGCAGATAGACTATTGCAATTTCTATAATGCCGAGTATAATACTGGGTATACAAAGAATAAGGAGTCGGTGAAAATGTCTGTCGATGATTATCTGGATCTTCTAAACTACGCCAAAGCAATTAACGATGGACAGTGGCAAGCTGACATCATAGACCGTTTGAATAAGCTGAGTAAGGCTTCTCATGCTGAGACAACAGAACAAAGTGTGAAAGAGCTGTGGAGTCAATTCGACGATGTAAATGCCATATTAATGGATTTATTTAATAAGCTGAGGGAAAGTGCGGATCCAGTAGAGCAGTATCGGTGGAAAGAGAAAATCTGGGAGTTAAAGCAGGAACGGATTAATCTATCGAAGAAGATTCAGAGTAGATATATCAGGATATAATTTAAGCCCACATTGTAATAGAAAATAAAAAAAGGCATGCAGTTAGTCTGCTCTGCCAAACTTACGATGGTCTATAGGCTACTTAGACATTTGCATTCCTTCGCGCATCATTGTCATACACATAGTCATCATTTCATCGCAGTCCTGCATTTTTTTCATCATCATATCCATGTTCATATCCATCATGCCCATTTCAGACATTTTTTCCATGCCCATCTTCATACAGTTCATCTTAGACATCATATCATCCATACACATGTTCATCATCATTTCCATACACATCTTGTCCATTATTAATTCCTCCCTTCTTTTAAATTACCTTTCTTCCATAAAATACTATACAATTTAGGAACAATCAACGCTAGATTTGATATTTTACTAACTTATTTTTCTTATTTGTCGTAATTATGTATATTCTTACCATGCGGATGTTATTAATCAGAATACTTATTTGCGGATCGGTGACTATAGGCTAGATTGCCTCAGGTCAGCGTTTTTTTACGTTCTACAGAGTGAGGAATTAATGAGCCGGATCATCACTCTGGGATAAACGAGAAGACACTGCCATAGGTCCCTGTAAATACGGGCTGACCGAATTTTTGTGTCCATTCCTTGAGTAGCTTATATGAGACATTTTTGCTCGTAATTACATAATCGGGCTGATCGTAATTAACGATCTCGGGAAGGTATTCAGAGAATCCGTGCATCGAGCGTTCAAAAGCAGTCCAACCCAATACGCCAAGAGAATCTTTTGTCACGAAGGGATCTTGTCTGCCATCACATAACACATCTCCCCCTCGAAACATGACATAGCCGGATGAACCGTAGTGGGCGAGAACTTTGGGTCGTGTACCTTCAGATGTATGCTGCAGAATATAGTCCATTTCATCTACAGGATATTTTTTGGCGTCAATAACTGGTGGTACAAGGAATAGATAAGCAATGTTTAGCAGCAGGCCAACTGCCAGTACCCCTCGTAATGTACTTTGTCGAACTAGAATACCTGTTTTGGTGAACTCAGGAAGCGCATCAAAAAATACAGCTGCAAAATAGGGGATGAACAGCCACATAAACAGGTTTTGCTTGAAGTTTGATACACCGAGGTATAGAATCCCAAGCATAAGAAAAAAGCGGAACGGTTTACGCTGGAGTGCAAAAGGAAGTGTACAGGCAAAGAACAAAAGCAATAGTAAGATGGGCAAATTCTCCAAGCTATTGAACCGAATCGGCTGCCATTCATTGATCAGCAGGTTAAAGTTCTTTTTCGTAACTGTCAAAATAAACAAGAGACTTTTTACGCCGCCTGGATTTAGAATACCAACTAACCAGACGAGAATGAAGACTATGATTTTACGCCTATTCAGCGTTTTTTGGATCAAGGATTCAAGCAGAGCCATCCCTGTAAATACAGCAATTACAAGCCATACTCCTGCATGGAAATTGGCAATGGCAATAGAAAGAGCAATCATCGCAGCGGCATATTTCTTTTGAGAACTCATTTGATATTCACGCAAATATACGAAAAACCAGACAATCATAAACGAAGAGATCATCTGTGGACGGCCTTTGAAATAATTATAATAAATCCAGCAAGAAATTAGCAGCACAAAAGGGAGCAGGAGAACATGGTCTTCTTGAAGTCCCAGTTCTTTGCGTGAAACCTTACCCAGCCGAAGCAATCCGAGCACTAAAAAGAACAAGCATACAGCGGTCAAAATATACACACCCGGCCATCCAAAAGCTGCATAAAGCGGGGCAACGAGCAGCTGGAATCCGAATTCATGAGGGACGTACGGCAGCTTATCTCCGTAAAAAGTATGTATGGCATGATGTAGAACTTGTCCGTGCTCGATCATATATTGTCCTAGCTTTATATGCCAGAAGGTATCGGGATCATTGTAAGAAAATTTAGGGAACATCAGCAAGATAGCGGCTATAACAAATATGCCATACAAAAATTTGTGTATATTGAATTTCATCATTATTTGTTTTTCCCCCGTTTTTTGTTCAATTATAACGAGACTTTCTTAAGGAACAGTAAAATTTATGAAGCGGAGTGAACACTCATGCATCAACTATTTACGTGGATATCTGAAACAGCGCTTCACCTTGTTAATTCTATGGGCATTTGGGGCATATGGTTAGGGATGATTCTAGAGAGTGCCTGTATTCCCATTCCCAGCGAAGTGATTATGCTCAGCGGTGGCTGGCTGATTGCGCAAGGCTCGCTTACTTTTATGGAAGTTGCAGTTGCTGGGATATTCGGAAACCTACTGGGTTCCATCATTGCCTATTATATTGGTAAGGCTGGCGGACGCCGCTTATTAGAGAAATACGGAAAATATATTCTCTTGAATGAGCATCATTTGGAGCAATCGGAGCGTTGGTTCGAGCGTTATGGCGAGAGTACCGTATTTTTTACTCGTATGTTGCCCTTTATTCGTACTTTTATCTCACTGCCCGCAGGGGTTGCTGGAATGAAAGCTTGGAGATTCATAACATTTACAGCACTCGGCTGTATCCCGTGGAACTTAGCTTTGATCTATCTGGGATACCGCTTAGGTGACAACTGGGGTATCGTTGAGCAATTTATTCGCCCAATCAGTTATACCATTTGTGGAATCGTGGTGCTTCTTGTGTTGAGATGGTTGGTACGGAGATTTCGTAACCAGACTTAATGACAACTCTTCGGGTGATTCCTGCTCGGTGAGCCTCGCAGCTTATTATGATAAATAAAGGTTAGGAACGTCGATGCTAGAATTAACTGTTATATGTTGAATGCATTCTATATTCAAGATTAATCTACTTATGTCTGGGAGGTTTGAAAATGAAGGTTAAACGAATCGTCGCCAATATAAACACGAAGGATATCACGGCAGCTAAATGCTTCTACGAGGATGTGCTCGGTCTTGATTTAATGATGGATCATGGTTGGATTAGAACTTATGGTTTAGACGAGGAGATGAGCATCCAGATTAGTTTCGCCTCACAGGGTGGCTCAGAAACGTCTACGCCTGATCTTTCAATTGAAGTCGATGATGTCGATACTGCATTTGAAAGCATGAAGATAGCTGGATTTCCGATAGAATATGGGCCTGTTGATGAGCCTTGGGGCGTTCGGCGATTCTATGTCCGCGACCCGTTTGGCAAACTTATCAACATCCTTGAGCATAGACATTAGAAGAGTGGCCACGGCGTGCAGAAATCTTGATTGTTCAATTAATGGGCAGATTTTATTAAATGGAAATATTATTAATTCAAAGGATATTAAAGTGATAATGACCAGGGGGTACTTTAAACCTGTTATTGGGATATTACCTTACAGGAGGAAGATCGTCCCATTGGATATGGCATTTAGGTATTCAAAAGCACAATTCGGCAGTTAAATGCGGTATTATATGGTACGATTATCCATAAGAGATGAGGTGCCTTTATCAAGAAGAAATATGCTTTCCTAATCGTTTCCATTTTATTATTTGTGATGGCTTATACAAAACCAAGTAGTCAAGATTATGATAATTACCTCCTTAAGGATCATGGTCTTAAATGTGACAGTTATGAAAGCTCAAATTGCTTTCATACTATTAATGACTTGAAATCATCAAGTCTCACACATCAGATTATTTTTATGACAGCAGAAACAAAAATTTTTGGAGAGGCAGATAATAAAATACGAGTAGTTGGTATTTTTAATCATTTTTTTGTAATAGAAAATCGTCTTCATCCTAAATCAGATAATAACAATAATATCGATGCTCCGTTAAGCTAACGGGCAGACGATAGTTGAATAATTTCGCGAATAACTTAAGTCGTGACGAATTTACGAAGTTCGCAAAAAGACGTTAGTCGAAAGAAGTTCTTAGTTTAGGAGGAGTCTATATGATATTAGAAAAAGTTATAAATAGAATTGTTATACAAAGTGAATATAAGGATTTTGTTGATAAGTATATAGATAATATACTTACCGAATTCAAGGGTAAGATTCATAGCATTTATATGTGTGGCTCGATTCCAAAAGGAACTGCTAAACCTTTTAATTCAGATGCAGACTTTACTATTGTATGTGTAAATCCCAAAGATATTGATTACGAAAGATTGTCAAATATTAAGGACAGGCTTTTAGAAGAATATCCAGTAGTAACTAAGATTGATACGATAATTTGCTCGATTGAAGATGTATTAAGTAAACCAAATGAGTGGGGTTTTTGGGTAAAGATAATTTGTGTTTGCCTATATGGTCATGACGTTGGTGAAAAAGTACCACCGATAATTATTTCTCCAGAGTTCATTTTAGACTTAAATACAGAGACTAAGGAGGAAGTAGATCGTATACATAGTTCACTTTCTAATGCTAGTGATAACACAATGAAAACTAGATATATTAAAGGTTACTCTAAGAGATTAATTCGTGCATTATACTCTTTGGTTTTAGAAGATACAGGGGTATGGCAAGATGACATTATTAACTCAACTTTCGCAGCTCAAATCTCCAAACAAACCCTTGATATAGCTGGGTAAACCGGAGATCCATTCCTGTAGTTGACAAAGAACAGCTGTTTTGTTCTTCTTGGTTTTCGCCTGGGACATTTCGAGAAATAAACTCATGAGCTGTTGAAGCGCAGTCTGGTAGTCCAGATCGCGGACCTCGTCGGCAAAGAGAAAGAAGAGTCCTCCGAGTGTGCGTTCGTCACTCGATTGACGCCGTTCGTATTCCATTGCTAAATATCTGCTGAATACAATTGTCGTATGGCTAATTAGCCCGTCAAAGGAACGGCCCTGAAATTCAGTTCCCAGTTTCAAATAGCTTTTGGTGACTTTGAAAAAGGTCTCTATGCTCCAGCGCATGCCATAGATTCGTACGATTTCAGCAGCATCCAGCGTCACATCGGTGCTTAAAATGGCCAGCCACTCCCGTTTTTTATTCCGGTTGCGGACAAACACAAGCTTCACAGGTAGACCGCAGGCGGTGTGCACGATGACCGAGCCTTTAATGTCTTTGGCATTCGATGTGGGAAGGCTTTGAAACACCTCGCGGAGTGTCATTCGCTTACCTTGAACCAGGTAGCGTTGCTTCATTCCTTTCACCATACCAATGACAGGAAGCCCTTTGGCGGTGAGCTCACGGAGCAGTGGAGCTTGCGTAAACCAGCTATCCATAAGCACGTAGTCGGCGGTGAATCCTGCTCGTAAGGCTCGTTCCAACAAGGCTACGACAGCATCAGGCTTCCGGGAAAAGGCCTCCATCCGGCGTTTGTAGCCGTTACTTCGTTTAGAGAGATTCGAAGCCATTTCACACAACCGATTAGTGATTTTAGCAGAAGAGAGCATGACAAAATCAAGTGGAGCAAAACTAAAGCCGTCCGACCAACCTAGGGTTAACATGGTGTAGCCTTTGATGAATTTACCTGTAGAATGGTCAAAAACTCGTGCCAACAACTCTGCTTTTTTGCTCCGGTTCCGGCTCAAAACGGAATCGTCGATAATGAACACACGTACTCGGTGCGACGAAATGAGCGATTCGAAATGGCGTACAATGCGAAGACTGAGGGCCTGCAAAAAGCGCCGCCAAGCAAAAGAAGCTTGATTCAAAAAACGGTAGATCACGTCTTTGCCGGGAAGGTTTGCTGCACGGTCACTTTCCAGAAGGCGAAACCAATTCTTCCCTTCGAAGACCAAAGAGAAAACGATTTGGAAAATGGCTAGACTTGAAAGACCAAAAGATTTAGAAATACCCGCTTGTCGCAAGGTTTTTCCGATCTGAAGACGGGTGAAAAGTTTGGAAAAACGTGACTGTTCACACAGGGAATGTTGTTGTAACATAGAGTTACGCACCTTTCTTGTTGGCATGGTTGGTCGCACTTCCATGATACCAAACAAGTGAGGTGTTTTTTGTCAATACGAGTAAAATTACTGAATTCTTCTTACGCGCTCAAGGGGTTAACCCATTTTTCTAGGTGCGAAAGTTGAGTTATTAAGATGAAGAATGCCCTATTAAAATATTGTGAGATTGACTCCGCATTAGTTGATTATCTGTATGCTTGTTACTTGGATAGTAATGTACTTGTTGAAGAGTTTCTGGGAATTGCAGATGAAGTATATAACTATTTTGAGAACGCCTTAAATGCAATGGCTGCTTCCAGAACTTCCTTCGGCTAACACCATATTGACGCTCCGGGTCACTCTGAGAAGCGAGTGACCACATCCAGCCCCATAAGCTCGTCAGGACGTCACTGCGTTAGGTGTTTGGCAAGCCTCACAATAAGCAGCGACTCTAATTAAAACTTAAGACTATTAAGCTAACGGGACACTATAGCTTAATAACGCCAAGACGAAGCTGCCGACTTGATTTGGCAGCTTCGTTCTGCTATACCAGCTAATAGCTTGTCAAGATTACCAGTGAAGTGATTTTAAATCATGTGATATAGTTAAAATGAGCACGCCAAATAACCCTCCAATATCCGTTCTGTCTTGGAAGGTTATGCCAATACGACTCCTTTAAATTGGACGGAATACCTTTTTGTTTTTCAAGATAGCGTACAGCCAATGGACGAGCTTATTTGCACACGCGATTAGAGCTACTTTATGCGGCTTTCCTTCGGCTCTCTTGCGATCATAGAACGCTTTGATTCGCATATTTCGGGAGCGAATAAGCCCACACTGTACAGCCATCACCAGCGCGTAACGCAGTTGCCTGGAACCACGTTTCGTGATTCGGTTTCGAGTTGCTGTGAACTTACCGGAAGCAAAGACACTTGGGTCAATGCCTGCAAAGGCGACTAGCTTTTTAGGATGATCAAATCGGTCGACTTCTCCAATTTCAGATAAAATTGTTGCAGCAATTTTATGCCCAATACCGGGAATCGACTGAATTAATTCATACTCTTCAATTTCTTCAGCCAGAGCATCTATGTTCTGTTCCAGTTCTGCAAGATGCTCTTGGTACTGAAGAATAAGGGTAATAAGAACTTTCAAATTGATTAAGTGGCTTGCATACATGGTTTGCTGAAATGGATTTTGCTTTGCCGCGTCTAGCAATCGCTGAACGCGTTGGTTAATCCAACCCTCTGAACGCCCCCGTTTCGAAGAAAGTAGTTCTTTCATCTTAGCTTTGAGTGTAATTTCATCCGTCTGCAAAACTGAATATGAGGTTGGAAATTCACTTAAAAACCGTAATGAAATACGGGAATACATAGCTCCAAAAACGCCTTTGTAAGCTGGGAAAACCTGATCTAAAATGGCTTGGAATTGCAGCTTCGTCTGTACACACATCTTTGAAAGAGACTCATATTGTCTTGTAAGATAGCGCAGATTGAGAAGTTGCACACCTCTTTTCTTAAAAGGTTCGAACTCTTCCTTGTAGTACAACTCTCCCAATAGGTAAGCATCCGCAGCATCCGTCTTAACTTTACGAAGTTGGGACTTTCTAAGCCGGTTTGAGATGAGCGGGTTAATGACAATGTAAATATAGTGATGTTCTTCTAAGAACTGAACAACGGGACTTTGGTAATGGCCGGTTGCTTCTAGAATAAGCAAAGGACGTTGTTTGGATGCAGATTCAACGTCCTTTAAAACTTGATAAAGATCTGCTAAACCATCACGAGTGTGCTCGAAGTGGAATGTCCCTCTGAATGGATTTCCACGCGCTAAAAAGGCTTGTCCATGGCTTTCTTCTTTAGAAATATCTAGACCGATAACTGGATTCATATCATCTCTCCCTGTAAGTTAAGATTTAACGGCATCCCCTAAGGTTCTTCTTGTCGCTCCATAGCATCACTTGTTATACGGGATCTTACGTCCCAACCAGCCTCAATCATGGTCATGACAAGTAGGGGTGAACACTATAGCGCTCGGGATCAAGTCCCACGGGCAGGTACGTTCGACCAGGCTACCTTAATCCTCTATACAAATGAAAAAAGGATCAACCAGAAAGAACTGGTTGATCTCATAATACGAACGGGCAGTTTAGTTTAAGATCAAACACGGTGAACCGTAACATAAGTAGTGGCAAGTTTTTTTATTTTGGGTTGGTGCGTCTTAGTGACAAAAACTTGGATTATAGTCAGAACGGGGTTCAAGCACGTGGCGGGTCGGGTAAGGGGAAACATATGACAAGGATGCCTGCGGAGAATCTTCCCTCTGCCTGATAAGAAAGAAAATGCCCCCTCCGCTATTTTGGCGGAAGGGGCCGGTTCCTTACATCAAAAACAGCAATCAGGATGTTGTTGTTCTTTCCGCCAGTGTAGTAATCGACTCAATGTCTTGATCGGTTAATAGATCTAGAAAATGCTTGCGTATTGCCTTTGAGACTATGGGAAGGGCTTCGTCTAAGGCTGACCTTCCGGCGGAAGTAATGATGACTTGAACACCGCGATCTGTGTCTAGAGGTTTCCTCAGAACTAGTCCTCGTTTTTCCATCCGCGTTAGGTGATGTGATAGTCGGCTCTTATCCCAGTCCATCGAGTCAGCTAATTCCTGTTGGCGAAGCTTACCATTGCCAAATTGGACTAGCCGGTCTAATACTCCAAAATCACCCTCTGAGAGTCCTGTGTGTTCAGACATTTCTTTTACAACGCGACCGAAGATTCGTTTAAAGGAGCCTTTCCACATATTCCATATCCGCATTTCATCTTCGTTAAGTTCGTTTATATCCATACGAATATAATATCATGGTTGACGCATCAACCACAAGGTGTTACTATGTTCCCTAGGTTGATATGTCAACTTAAAGGTGTAACGCCTTCCCCTACAAATATATAAGGAGTGTGTTATTAAATGGAATATGTGAAGCTTGGACGCAGCGGGTTAGAGGTTTCGAAGTTAAGCCTTGGAACCATGAGTTTCGGCGTACCTGAACGCGGCAATACTCCATGGTCTCTGGATGAGGAGCAAAGCAGACTGATTATTAAGAGGGCACTCGAATTGGGCATCAATTTTTTCAGTACCGCCAACATGTATTCCGACGGAACAAGCGAAGAAATCCTCGGGCGTGCCTTAAAGGACTTCGCTCATCGTGACGAAGTCGTCATAGCTACAAAGGTATTTGTTCCGATGCGCAAAGGTCCGAATGCTATGGGACTTTCCCGCAGGGCCATCATGACCGAAATTGATAATAGTCTAAGACGACTCGGAACAGACTACGTCGATGTGTACCAGATCCATCGGTGGGATCCAAATACGCCGATTGAAGAGACGATGGAGGCTCTTCACGATTTAGTTAAGGCGGGCAAGGTCAGATACCTCGGAGCATCTTCCATGCGGGCATGGCAGTTTGCGAAAGCTCAGCATGTTGCAGAGCGCAACGGTTGGACACGGTTCGTCTCTATGGAGAATAGATTAAACCTGCTCTACCGGGAAGAAGAAAGAGAAATGCTCCCCCTTTGCAGAGACGAGGGAGTTGGCGTCACTCCTTACCTGCCTTTGGCTGCAGGCCGGTTAACTAGGGATTGGAATGAACAGACCTCACGATCCGAGAATGACCAGATAGCTAAAGCGTTGTTTATTAAAACGGAAGAGGCTGATCGTAAAGTAGCAGAGAGAGTTGCGGAAGTTGCTGCTAACCAAGGAATTCCACGCGCACAAGTTGCTCTTGCATGGTTGCTGCAAAAAGAAGAGATCACCGCCCCAATTATAGGTTCGACCAAGACCAGCCATCTCGAAGATGCCGTTTCGGCGTTGTCGGTTAAATTGACACCTGAAGAAATTACCAGTTTAGAAGAACTTTATGTACCACATCCATTAGTATAAATTGGACACATCTATACAACGAATACTATGTATTGAACTCTTCATGGATACGATCCATGAAGAGTTCATGCATGGAAACTCCCACGAAAGGGGAGCCACAAAAGGTGTTTGTAACACTTAAGAATTCTACGGCAGTTTCAAAAACATGGCCGCTTCAGCCATCGCGGTGAACCGTATCATAAGTATGGGCAAGTTTTTTGGAGAAAAACTCGCAGGAGCCTGTATTTACAGCATACAGACCATAGTAGCAGGGTAGGTCACGCTCCGATCGGAATGGTGAGTAAACAGGCTACTGCGAGTTTATTTGTGTTATATATTGATGATGTATCTGGAAGGGGACTTTTGCCGATTCACAGCAAATGCCCCTTTCCGCTATTTCGGCGTAAGGGGCCAGTTCAAAAAAATGCTGTTGCACTTGCGGGTTGAATTTGAGTTCTATGCTTCGCCTGTCTTTTGGGACGCCGAAGTGAATCTGCCTGATGAAATTCTGGAAATGGTCTTCTGTGTTTCCGGGGGAGAAGAGAGCGGCAACGAGCGGAATTGGCCCAGCAATTGCTGCACCTGCTTCACTGGGATAGGGTCAGAAGCGCATTCCATGAGCCGCTGCTCTACGTTAATTTTACGCTGAAGGAGGCATTCGTTCTGTTCCTTTTGTAAAGGAACCACGTTCACGGTCCGATCTTTATTCAGCTTCCGCACAACGTCCTCCACAATTTTCGGCTTCTGGGCGACCTTGGCAAGCCGGTCGAGCACGTACTGCTAGACGTCGTCTGCCTTGACGGAGTTGGAACTGCATACTCTGCGTCCACGCGGAAGGCGGTGCAGACGTAGTAGCGTCTTACCACTTTCCTTCCGTCTAGGGTATCGGAGACACGATGCGCTCCAAGGGGACAGCGCATGAGGTCAACCAACAGGTAGCTATACTCTTTAGTATTATTAGCTTATGCAAAACGGAATAAGGAGTGGTTGTAATGAAAGAATTGACATGCATCGTTATTGGCGGAGGATATGCAGGTATTAATGCAATTAAAGCGATTTGGAAAACATTTAAGGGTCAAGAAAGTAAACGAAAACTCCGACTTATTTTAATCGATAAGAACTCTTATCACTTTCGTAAAGTATTGCTTTTTAAGCCCGCGGTCGAATATGAAGAAATTACTATCCCTCTGACTAGGTTATTTCCCGAAGGGGTTGAATTCGTTCGAGCTACTGTAACGAAAATCGAATCAGAGGAAAGAAGGCTACTTTGTCAGGATGCTGAAGGAAATAAGAATTCGATAAAATATGACTTCCTCGTTTTGGCGGTAGGCAGCGTCGTGCGGCAACCTGACCCTGAACAGGGGGGGGTGGCATTAGCGAGTTTAGACGCTGCGTGGAAGATCCGAGAGGCGTGGCGCGCGAATATAAAAAAAGCCGTAAAAGAAAAAAGCGCGGAAGAACGTCAGAGATTAATGACCATTGCCGTTGTTGGAGCGGCTGCCTTTGTTCATCTAACGGAAGGTTAGTTCAAATATGCAGGTGACCTGCGTTTTCATATTAGCGTTTTGGCATTTTGCTCTCATCCATGTACAGCAGATTCCAGCGGTGACCGTCCAGGTCGGCAAATCCTGCGCCGTACATCCAACCGTCAGTCTCACTTGGCTTGCCAAAGATGTTTCCTCCGGCAGCCTCTACTTTTTGGATAAAGGCATCTACTTCTTCTCTGCTTTCAGCACCAATGGAGAATATTACTTCAGCGTTATGGGAAGTATCTGCGGTTTTTGAACCAGTAAATTTCTCAAACGCCGCATCCGGGAACAGCAGAATTGTTGTTTGACCTATAACAAGCTTAGCTCTCTCGTTCCCAACACTCACCGCTTGGAATCCAATCTCATTGAAAAAGGCAGTTGACCTCTCAACATCTTTGACTGGCAGGTTAATCCAAATCTCCTGTGACATGGCTGTAGCCTCCTAATATATTTTCATTCCTACTATACTCTACTTCTGGCAGCAGAAGCGATCTCTTTCGCATCTCACCTTTAGTTGAAATACTCGATAGTTTTCTCAATAAATGCCTTGGCCGATTTTGTCAGAAAACGGTCGGACCGATGAATGATCTCGAAGTGACGATATGGCGGATCGTCTGTAATTCGGATACAGCGTAATGTTGGTTCATTCATTGCTTGGATCAAACGGTAAGGCAGCAATGTTCCTCCGACATTGGCTTTCACCAAGCTAATAATGGAAGTTGCCGAACTGGTCTCCATGATCGTATCTAAGCTGAATCCATATTTACGACAATAGCCATCAACCAATTCTCTGCCTGTAAATCCTTCGGGGAACATCACAGTTTGGATATTACGCAGTTCCTGGATTACGATCGTGCTTCGTTCAGCCCAATCATGATTCTCAGAAACGACAAGTACATATTCTTCACTGCACAAGGGAATGCGTACAAGCCGATCATCTGGAGCAGAGGTGATCTCGATCCCGATGTCTACTTCATTATCCAGTACTTGATTCAAGACGTAGATCGATGAGATAACCTTCAGCTGCACCTTGGGGAATCGCGTATGAAAATTCACGAGCAATGGGGTGAGCCGGTAGTCTAGATCGGAAGGGAGAACACCAATTACCAACCGACCTCGTTGATCATTGCGTAATTCAGCTAACGCATCCTGGGTATTCTGTAAATGCCGAATCATCTGTACACAGTGCTCCAAAAACAGATTTCCTGCTTGAGTCATCACAATCTTTTTGCCGACTCGGTCAAATAAGGGAACTCCGAGTTCATCCTCGAGCGCGCGTATTTGTTGACTCAACGTAGGCTGAGATATGCCAAGCTTCTCAGCTGCTCGTGTAAAATGAAGCTCCTCACACACAGCAATGAAGTTTTCCATCTGACGAATCTCCATAAGAATGACCTCTAATCATTGGTTTTAGTAATCATTTTAATAGAAACAATAGTATTGTTCAATCATTCTAATGATTCTATACTTAATCGTGCACCGACCAAAGATCTGTTATTAACAAAAAGGGTCATCGGTGAATGCATCGATACTACTACCATGAGGTGATTCATAATGAAAATTTTTTATATCGTCTTGGCGCTTATTCTGGCTTCACTGAATTTACGCCCCCCCATTACATCCATTTCTCCTCTAATGAGCACCATCCAGAATGATTTGGGTATAAGCGGGATTACCGCCAGTCTGTTAACCACACTTCCGGTATTATGTATGGGTATATTTGCTCCGTTCTCCGTAAGATTAAGTAGAAAGTGGGGAAATGAGGGCGCGATTGTTCTGGCTTTAATTCTCATTGGGTTAGGTACGGGATTACGATGGTTTGTTGGTACAACTCCTTTGATGATGTTCACTTCTTTTCTATCCGGTGTAGGGATTGCATTGGCAGGGCCGCTCTTGTCCAGCTTCATTAAGCAGTACTTCCCTGACCGAGTGGCATCCATGGTGGGTATTTACTCTACAGCGATGGTGATGGGGGCCAGCATTAGTGTGGGACTATCGGTCCCGCTACAGCATACGCTGGGTGGTTCGTGGAGAGGCTCGTTGGCTGTATGGGCATTACTCGCAGCTATTGCATTGCCGATCTGGTTGAGACTAGCCAGGTCTGCTCGCACAGATCGCCAATCCGGTAAAATCTCGAGTGTACTCAATGCACCACTTCCGGTGAACAACAGACGTGCCTGGGTGCTGACATTATTCTTCGGGCTGATGGCAGCGATCTTCTATTCGTTGACCGCTTGGCTTGCGCCAGCGATCCAAAGCCAGGGGTATAGCCAAGAGACTGCCGGCAAAATCCAAACTTTATTTACATTGATATCGCTGCCCTCTACTTTGTTCATTCCGATGCTTGTACATCGTTACCAAAGACGTGTATTCTGGCTTGTCGGGTGTGCTTTATTGGAGTTGATGGGTGTCCTGATGCTTAACCTATCCGTTAGCCCCTGGCTCGCGGCGATTCCACTCGGTATTGGGGCGGGAGGGCTGTTCCCGATTGCACTGATGTTGCCCATTGATGAAACAAGTAATGCTCAGGAAGCCAGTAGCTGGTCCGCAATGACCCAATCTGGTGGCTACATTCTCGGAGCGCTTGGGCCGCTAGCCATTGGCTGGCTGCACGATGCAACAGGCAGCTTCGTTCAAGCATTTTATGGATTGGCTGTAATCATCGTGTTTCAGATTATCGTTCAAATGGCTATAGGAAATAAAAAAAGTTCTCCATCCATTTCTCGTCTCCATTAAAGGTTTCGTGTGATAGCTTCATGTTGTTCAATTAGTGAAGTTGTGCTTGCATGGACCTGTGAACGTACGTGGTGTAATTCAACTAGCGGGCAGGATAATGGAAGTGATTTGTAGAAAAAAACCTATAAATGAAAATGACAAAAGTGGACAATTCTACCGACAGTTGAATAAAGCGCCTGTGAAAATTCAACCACCGCTTGATAGGATTGCGTTTGAGGAAATGCTATGCTGTTTTCGACAGTGCGCACTGTACATTTTGTTTTATTGGAGGTATACAATGCTCGACTTGCGTAAAATTGGAGCTTATATTTCGAAGCTTCGCAAAGACCAGGATTTGACCCAATTGGAACTTGCCGATCAACTGAATGTAAGTCATCAAGCGGTATCGAAATGGGAACGGGGCGACTCGCTACCGGATATCGGGACGCTTCCGCAGTTTGCGAGGTTATTCGGCAAAACGGTAGATGACATTTTAAATGCAGGAGACAACGCAGAAAATCGGGAGCACCTTCACCTAGGAACGATCGTTGAGGAGATCGCAGAGAACAGGCCGGACCAAGTTGCAGAGATGGTCAATACCGGTGAGATGAAGGTGGAAGAACTTGTTGAAGTAGCACCGTTTGTAAAAGCAAGCGCTCTGCATAAGGTTACAGAACGATTAGACAGCAGCGTCCTTAAGTTAGACGTGATCATGCGGCTGGCACCGTTCCTGGGAACAGATACATTGGATGAACTGGTTCGTCAGGCAGAAGAGGGCGAAATTGTGTGGAATGTCATTACTGGACTCGCTCCGTTCGTCAGCAGCGACACATTAAGCCGACTGGTAGATAAATCGATTGACGGTTCCTTAGAAGTGCACAATCTTGTTGGAATTGCCCCTTTTCTTGAAAGAGAACATGTAGATCGGTTGGTTCAACAAGCAGAAGAGGGTAGCTTGAGCTGGCATTTCGTTCAAGGGCTGGCACCCTTTATTAGCAGAAAAACGTTAAGCCGCTTGGTAGACCGGGTTGCAGATGGCACTATTGATGCGAACCGGATCATAAGCCTCGCCCCTTTTCTGGACAGGGAAAGTCTCGAGAAGTTAATTAGTGGAGTCGAAGCTGAACATATTAGCCCAGATCTGCTGGCAAGCCTTGCTCCTTTCGTCGATCAAGGGACATTGAGCAGAATGGTGACAAACTTATTAAATAAAGTAAAGTAGACACGTTAATCGGAGATTGGTGATGCATAGGCAATGGCGTTAAGCTAACAGGAAACGTTAGTTCAATAAACACGATAAAGGCAGCCCGTCAGTAAATGTGATCGGCTGCCTTTATTCAACTAACGGGCAAGTTACCTTAATCAACTAAGTGGTGGATAAAATATAAATATAAGAGTTCTCTCCCGAACTATTAGAAAAAGTCATGGTACGATGTCCTTATTCGGTTGTTTCAGGGGGAGTGAGGAAAACATGTTAAATACTCATGATGTTGCAATAGAAGCATTAACTTGTTATTCAATTACTTATCAATCAATAGATCATATTGGTCAAAATGCAAACACTATCTATAAAGTGACAGATGAAGAAAGTAACTGCTATAGTTTGCGGATACATCTATCAAAAAATGATTCGATGGAAAGGATTTGGTCTGAGGAAAAAGTCATTCATTCAGAAATGCTTTGGCTAGAATCATTAATAAATGATACTGATCTGGTGTTACCGTCACCTATAAAAAATAACATTGGTGAATATGTTACTAAGATAGCTGACATGAACTGTACATTGGTAAAATGGGTGGAGGGTGAGCAAAAACAATTTGTTCCAACAGTCAATGATGCCGAGTACGTAGGCGAATTGATCGGAAAGCTTCATAAACAATCATCTATTTGGAAGGTTCCGCAATCATTTACTAGACCATCCTTTGATAATACTAGAATTTCACAATCATCAGAAAAGCTCAAACAGCTTGCTGACGGTGGTGAGCTCAATAAAAATGATGTGGCAATCTTGCAATTGGCCGGTGAGCGTGCAATTTTAATGATGAATGATATAGAAAGAACACCTGGCAACTGGGGGGTAATCCACGCAGACTTAATTCCAAGTAATTTTCTGTTTCATAAACAAGAAGCTAGAGCCATTGATTTTGGAGCTTGCGGGTTCGGATATTATTTATTCGATTTAGGTTGGACACTTTCTTATATCCACCCAGCGTTCAGAAGCCAGTTGCTAGAATCATACGCCAAACAATTCGACCTGCCTCATAACTATGTTCAACAGTTAGAAGGCTTCTTTGTAGCGGCCCAACTCGAAACAATGAATTTTTGGCTTGGGTTGCCTGAATCTAATGAGTGGTTACCCAGTCACATTAGTAGATTAGCAAGTCGGGAATTTAAGTTATATGTAAATAAAGAAGAATTTCTTTTTAGTGGGACTCCTTACTGGGAATAGTTTGTTTAATTAACGGGAAACGATGGCTCGATAATCACAATCTGGCAGCTGCGTGACCGCCTGCCTTTTGCTCGATCTTGACCGTATCGGACCGTATTGCAGCTATTTCAGCATATGGGTTCATATTGCGAAGGTTTCGGACTGTATAGCTCTTATTGTTCATGATTTGCGTAGAAAAGAAGTACATTTGAGAGAATAGCTGCAACTGAGTCCGATAGTGTGGCAAAACGAGCTGAATTATGGAAATAAGAGCAACTGAGTCCGAACAGTTGGTGAAAAGAACGCCGCCTGCAAATTTGCTCCTAAACGTGCTACCCAGTGTTTAAACTAGCCGTCTATAGCTCAAGCTAGCTACATCGTGAACGGAATTAGCTACCTATAGCTCAACCTAGCTGCACCGTGCGATAATTTAAGGATGGGCAAAGGGTGAAAACGTTTATTGGCTTATTACGCACCAATTAAACCTTGGAAAGAAGCTTAATATAAATAAGAAGGCAGCAGATCAACACGATCAGCTGCTTTTGTTCATCTAAGAGAAATTTCTCAAATAAATAAAAGCATCCCTTGACTTTCCCCTACACGGGAAACTGTATACTCACATTATGTTATAGATTGGAGATGATATTTTGTTCAAAATCAGTGCATTTTCTAGGCTAAGCAAGGTATCCTTAAAAACACTGCGTTATTACGACCAGATTGGCATACTTAGGCCGAAAAAAGTGGATCAGGATACGTGCTACCGTTACTATTCCGCAGATCAGCTTCTTGAGCTCAACCGAATTTTAATCTATAAGGAATTGGGTTTTACATTGCCTCAAATTAAACAGCTGCTTCAGGAAAATATTTCATTAGAAAATATTCAAGGCATGTTTAAGCTGAAAAGAAGCGAAATCCAGCATATCATCGATACGGAACAAGCTAAACTCGTCAGGATTGAGGAGCGTATGCAGCTTATAGAAAAAGAGGGTCAATTCGAAACGGGTCAAGAAATCAGAGTCAAGGCAGAGGCTGCTCAATGGTTTCTTTATCAGAAAGCATGCGGGAAAGAAGAGGACATTCCGGATTTGCTTCGCCAATTTGATCAGTTTATAACGACGGAAAATCGTCAATTAATTATAGGTCCTCAGGTTGTTTTGTGGAAAGAAGTCGAAGGAAAAGAGGATGAGTTTGAGTTTGAAGTCGGGTATTTTTTAACCTGTGAGCTGCGATCATTTCCAGAACCGTTTCAGCTACGGACTCTTCCTCCTGAACCGATGATGGCCACAATGGCTTTTCATTCAAATACTAATTTTGATTGTGCGGCCTGTGTTCATTTAGCTAAATGGATTGAGAAAAACAACTATCAGATCAAGGAGAACGAACCGGGCAGGGAGTTGTATTTACCGTTAACTGCAGAACGAGATGCACAATTCATAGAAATACAAATTCCCATTATAAATAGATAACTGAAGAAGGTGGAGTGGGGGAAATTGAAAAATAAACGGATCATTTATATTCTGGCACTGGCTGTTTTTCTGATTGGAACCATTGAATATATTATTACGGGAGTTATTGAGATGATCGCTGTGGACTTGGGAGTATCTACTTCTGAAGTTGGATTATTGGTGACTGTGTTTGCCCTCTCTGCAGCCATTGTCGCTCCTGTTTTGATTGCATTAACGATCAATGCAGATCGCAAGAAACTACTAATGATCACCCTAGGTGTGTTTATTGCCAGCAACGGACTTATGTTTGTAGATCTTGCTTATGAGACAGTACTATGGATACGTATTATCCAAGGGGCTAGCGGAGGAATCGCTACCGTTGTAGCCATGGCAATAGCGACCCGACTCGTTGAAAAAGAAAAAAGGGGCAATGCCATCGGTATCATTTTGATGGGGCTTAGCAGTTCACTAGTGCTTGGTGTTCCTTTGGGCACATTTTTTAGTGAGATGTTTGGATGGAGAGTACTATTTATTTTAATCGGATTATTAAGTATTTTCCCATTACTTATCATTTATAAAAAGGTTCCGGCAATCAAAGAAGAGGAGAAGGTTACTCTTAGAATGCAGCTTTCTATTTTAAAAAATCCAACCCTTCTGATGGCCTTGGTTATTACGCTATTTTATGTCGGCGGCTATTCCACACTGTTTACTTATATTACGCCTTTCTTGCAAGCCACGTCCTCCCTTTCCATGACCGAAATCAGCGGTGTTCTGTTCCTAGCTGGCATTTGCAGCTTTGTCGGATCAAGGCTGGGCGGACAATTGGCAGATGCAAAGGGATCGAAATTTACCATTTGTCTCGGGCTCCTGTTACAAGGGGCGACTCTGCTTTTATTCGCTCTAGCTGGAGTCAATCTCTTGGTTTTAATCTTGGTTTTAATGATTTTTATGTTAGCAACGTGGAGTATTTCCCCGGCCCAGCAACTATATCTGGTTACTCTGGCGCCTAGAAATCCGGACATTGCTCTTAGTGTAAATACTTCGTTCATCCAATTTGGCTTTGCACTGGGATCTGGATTAGGCGGGTTAGTCATCAGTCGTACATCTGTCCTATATTTGAATTGGCTGGGTTTTGCCACTGTATGCATAGCTTTACTTCTTGCCATCTTACTATTTAAAAAAAATGACAGTAGGACTAAAACTACTATGGTTATTAAATAAGAAATGGATTGGAGAACGACAAAGGGAGCTTTATCGTCGAATTTTTCATGGTAAAATAAACGTATTAGTGATCGATCTAAGGTGGAGTGGTGAAAAATGGATAAAAAGTGGTTGGCATATCGAATTTATCCAGAGCCATCTGGGACTGAGTATCAGCATTCCAATTTAATGGACAGAGCTAATGTTGAGTGTTTATTTGATTACTGTCAGATATTAGAAGCGACGATTTCGAGAGCCGGGTGGATAGAATTAATTGCCTATCATGGTTTTCAAGTGCTATATGAAATTAATGAAAAAAGTGGTTGGTTTGACTGCGATAACCTCGAAGAATTTATTTTTGAAATCGAATCACATGTCGATTCATTACCTGAACTTTAAGCTAGAGTGAAACGATATCTTAATAAAAACAAGAAGGCAGCCGATCAACACGATCGGCTGCTTTTGTTCATCTAAGAGTAATTTCTCGAATGAATAAAAGCATCCTTGACGTTTCCCAGCAAGGGAAACTGTATACTCATATTATGTTGTAGATAAAAGATGACACTGCGTTATTACGACCAGATTGGCATACTTAGGCCGAGAAAAGTGGATCACGATACGTGCTATCGTTACTATTCCGTAGATCAGCTTTGATGACCCGGACGTAATTCTGATTAAGGTCCATGCCGATGCAGCCCAATACTGGAAAAGCGGGAAGCTGGCTGAGAAGGTGATGCACATGTTCAAGCGGATCATAACCGGGATACCGGAGAGCTGAAACTCAACCAGACCGTCGAGTTAGAGCAGAGCAGACGGTTTCGGAAGCAGGCTCTACACACCTGGGAGATCAACAGGGATTCATCTGTAGGTCTCATTTGCTGTACAGCCGGAAGAAATAAATGTCACGCCTGAGGCTACTCAAGTGTTATATCTATAGAAACAGAAGAAATAGAAGAAAGGAGACCAACGTGGATTCTATGGAAGAGAAGATTAGGAGAATACAGGCCGGAGATGCCCGCCTGTTCTCAGATGTAATCAAGCTGTACCAGCAGCGGATATACCTCTACTGCTTCCGGATGCTGAACAGCAGGGAAGAGGCGGAGGATGCGGTGCAGGATGTCCTGATTAAGGCCTATCAGAATATCGGGCAATACAAGCCGCAAGCGGATTTCGTATCATGGCTCTACAAGATCGCTTACCACCATTGTCTGAATCAGTTGCGGCGGCAGAAATTTCAGCTTCAACTGCGCAAGCTGCTTCGGCAGGAGGTTGCGGTGGACAGTGCCGAACAGATGGTCGAGGACCGCCTGTTCAGCGAGCCAGTCTCAACCGCCCTGGGGAAGCTGAATGTGGAAGACCGGAATTTGTTGATTCTGCGTATTTATGAAGATAAATCGTTTGCGGAAATCGGCGAAATTCTGGGCGTCAGTACGGCTACCGTACGCAAAAGATATGAACGGACCAAAGGCAAGCTTAAAAAGGTGTTGGAGAGAAAGGAGAAACAACTATGGACAAGAGTGAATTAACCTCGGAGGAGCGGTTTCTGAAGCACGGAGACCGGTCCGCCAATTTTATCCCCGTTGATGTTCATGAACAGGTAATGACAGCGCTCGGGCTTGGCGGGATCTTACCTGCTGCAGAAGAGCAGACCCCTCTGCAGACAATTCCGCCAAACGAAGGGGCTCCTAACGTTATGCGCAGGCTAAAGACAGAAGCCGGAACGGGACGGAGCCGGAGGAGAATCCTGCGGATTCCGGTGCAGGGCTGGGTGGCGGCACTACTTGTAATGGTCTTGTTGGGCGGCGGCTATACCCAGTATTCCGGTGAACTCCGGCAGGGGGCCCAAATTCAGTACAAGGTGCTGCCCTATAAGCCACTTCTGGCAACGAAATCAGGTGGTATGATAGAGAAGCCGAATGAACCCTTGATTCCCTGGCCTGCCAAAGTGCAGCTGAGCAAAGAGGATGAACTCTACAAGATGAAATATGCAAAGGGCTACAATGCCATTGAGAAGTTGCTGCTTCCTGGAGAGTATGCCACCTATGTTATCAAACGTGAAGACGGGAAAGAAGAATCTCATCTTGGCTTATACTGCCCGCCGATCATAGTCAAGGACTATTCCACTTATAAGACCAGTGTTGAGAAGCACCACGCTCCCGAAGTGAAGCAACCGGGATATATGCCGGACGGGTATACCTTGGACGAGGCGTTTATCAAGCCTTCTTTTATAAAGGTTGAAGATGACAAGCAGTTTAAAGGCGAAAGCGAGATTGACCTAGGAGACAACTTCCGGATGACCTGGAAACGGGAGAAGGCGGAGAACATTGCCTATGATTCTTCTACACTTGTGTACAAGAAGGGGAAGATTCAGGTGAGAATCAGTGCCTCACTTGTTGATGAAAAAGCTAAACCGGCAGAAAGCTTGATGTGGACCAAAACGACAACGGTGGAGAATATTGATATTGGCGGCAAGCAGCTCATTTATCTCGAACCCTCCAGCAAAGAAAAGATTGACCTGGGGTATAAGTATAGACTGGTCTGGTCTGACCCGGAGGCGCAGATCATCTATAATGTGTCGGTTCGCCAGGAGAAGTCTGAGTTGACCAAGGATGAGGTCATCCGTATTGCAGCCAGTATGATGAATTAAACGAACACAGATATTATGCTCAGGGCTGTTTCGCTATCTATGATAGCGGGACAGCCCTCGAGCTTTTATTGCATGTGCGAAGGACTGCATATTCGTGAGATTTTATAAGAGTTCGTGCATGGCTTTCATATGAACTTCCAATTCATATTATTAATGTAGCACCAGAGAAAGGGCATAATTAGAGCTGGAAAAGATGGAATATGAAAACCAGTTTCAAAAAAAGGGCAAGCCTCAAGTGGGTACAGTGTGCTATACGGCTGCGCAATGTAACACTCGAAGTCTCCCTCTATACATAACGACCGTCTTCAGTGGTTCGAGCTTGTCCTCTATGTATAACGACAATCCCGCTGTTCTGTTTTCCGATACAAGTGTAACACGACTGAAAACCGGTCATAATACCCTTCGAGCCTGTTGAACGGTAGCTTACGCCTGAGCTCCCAACTGTCCGGAACTCCGTAAGTTGCTATGATACCTCCGTTGATACCTAAGTTGAATGAGAAGCCCCTTTCAGTCTAGAGTTTCCTTGACCCTTTTTCTCGTTGAGAGGTTTGCTTTTTTGGTGAAAATCAACGAGGAGGCTGAATAACGATGCGAGGCTGTATCAGCAAACGAAAGAATGGAACCTATGCATACACGATTGAACTCGGGAAACATCCTGTTACACAAAGGAGACGTCAGCGCCTCAAAGCCGATTTTGCTACATGGAAAGATGCTGAACAAGCCCTTGTGAAGGCATTAGCTGATCTTGGACGGGGAAGTTGCATAGCGTTCCACTACCCCAACAGCAAAATTCAAGTGCTTTATGAAATCAATGAAAAAAGTGATTGGTTTGACTGCGATAACCTCGAAGAATTTATATATGAAGTCGAATCACATGCCGATTCATTACCTTAACTTTACACTAACGTGAAAAGATAACTCAATAACGACACACAGGCAGTCGGTCAATGGATCGGCTGCCTATGTTTAACTAACCGGCAGGACACTTCCAATATGTGGTATTCTAAGGTATGGGATTTGAACAGGGGGGAGCTATGTTGACGGAAATAAAATATCCAGTTAAGAATCCTTCAAGAATTGGAACTATTATAGGCATGATTGCTATGATATCGAGTCAATCTATTCTTGGATTGAGATTATGGAATCAGAGGGGGGTATTCTACGCTTCGTTAACTGTGGTTCTTTTGTGTTTAGTTTTATTGTTACTCGCATTGTACAGAACTTTTTTTAAGAAACCAACGGAGTTATGCCTATCCAACGAGCAAATTTTATTAAATGGAAATATTATTAATTCAAAGGATATTAAAGTGATAATGACCAGGGGGTACTTTAAACCTGTTATTGGGATATTACCTTACAGGAGGAAGATCGTCCCATTGGATATGGCATTTAGGTATTCAAAGGATGAAGATAGAGGTATCTCGGATTTAAAGAGTTGGGCAAAAATGAACAATGTTAAGATGGTCAATAAATCGTTTCAAACGTGGATATAAGTGTATTCAAAAGCACTATTAGGCAGTTAAATGCGGTATTATATGGTACGATTATCCATAAGAGATGAGGTGCCTTTATCAAGAAAAGATATGCTTTCCTAATCGTTTCCATATTATTATTTGTGATGGCTTATACAAAACCAAGTAGTCAATATTATGATAATTACCTCCATAAGGTTCACGGTCTTAAATGTGACAGTTCCGAAAGCGCAAATTACTTTCATACTATTAATGACTTGAAATCATCAAGTCTCACACATCAGATTATTTTTATGACAGCAGAAACAAAAATTTTTGGAGAGGCAGATAATAAAATACGAGTAGTAGGTATTTTCAATCATTTTTTTGTAATAGAAAATCGTCTTCATCCTAAATCAGATAATAACAATAATATCGAAGTTCCGTTAAGCTAACCGGCAGGATTGTTTAGAAAGTCCTGATTGTATTTACCTATGCTTACTGTTAATCTAAACAATAGAGATGCTAACAAAGGAGCATAAACCTTATCATGTGGAATACTCTGTAAAGATTAACAATTTGAAAGGATGCCTGAAATAGTGACTACACTATTTTATTAGGTATGCTTTTCTTTAATCTTACAGGGTGTGCAGGGAAAGGTGTATCATATACCCCTCTTGCGGATACCTGATGGTATCCGCTTTTATTTGTGGGAAACAGCATCTCTATTGATTCCTACCTGTTTATCCTTCTACTAGCGAGTGGAGGAACTTTATTATGCGATCGAAATTAGTCTTGATTGAGGGAATGCCAGGATCTGGTAAAACAACAACTGCTCAGCTCGTTCATGAAATTTTTACGGAAGTGAACATTACATCCCAGCTTTTTTTAGAAGGGAATTTGGAACATCCTGCTGATTATGATGGAGTAGCTTTCTTTAAGAAAACTGAATGCGATGAATTATTGAATACCCATAGAAAGTTTAAAGATTTGTTGAGTAATCTAATGATTCAACAAGATAACGATTACTTCCTAGAATATCGGAAAATAAAAAATGAAGTCTGGTCAAGTTTTCCAGCTGAATTGCATCACGCAGTTTTTAAACATGATATTTATGAATTGCCGCTAGATCAAAATAGGAAACTGATAACAGAACGATGGAAGAAGTTTGCGGATCGTGTTTTGTATGGCGCAGACACCTTTGTTTTTGATTGTTGTTTTATACAAAACCCTGTAACTATAGGGATGATTAAACATGGTGCGAAGAAGGAAGAAGTTATAAGTTATGTTATAGAACTGGCTACAATTGTAGAGCGGCTGAATCCATTGTTGATATACGTACAGCAGAATGATCTTGATCATTCTTTCAAAAAGGCTGTAAAGGAAAGACCTCAGGAATGGTCAGAGGGATTTATTGAATATTACACGAATCAGGGGTATGGAAAAGAACAAAATTATAAAGGGTTAGATGGAGCACTACAGGTTCTTAAAGCAAGAAGGGAACTAGAAGAAGAGATTTTTAACAGATTAAACATTACTAAAATAAAAGTTGATAACTCTTCTTATAATAAAAACGATTATAAGCAAGTTTTAGAGGGCATTTTATCAGAATAATATAAATCAATAAACTAATGAGAGATTGGATTCTTATGATTGCAGGCTGAGAAAGAGGGCAATCTATTAAGCTTACGGGCAGGATTACTTCATCAATTGTCGAATCCTTTGCTTGAATATTTCTATAAAGGAGGGGATGGAAATTCAGATACGAGAAGTTGTAGCAAATGATTATGCTGAAGTTGTTTTTTTATGGAACGATGTACTTGGTGTTCGCAATGTTAATATTGAAAACTTCCGAGTTACTATGGAAAACATGAATAAGGCTGGAAATTACAAAACATTCGTTGCATTATTTGAAAATGATGTGGTTGGTTTTGTCACTATAGTTCAGGCGTTATCCGTAGGGTCTTTGAGTGGTTATCTACATATTCAAGGGCTTGCGGTTAAAAAGGAATTACAGCATAGCGGGATAGGTACAGAACTACTAAAACACACTGAGAATTATGCTAAAGAAATGGGAATCTCAAGTATTATTTTATGTAGCGGATTTAAACGAACCGACGCCCATGCTTTCTATGTACATAATGGTTATGACAAAGATTCATACTGCTTTGATAAGTTTATTAAACTTGACTAATTCTGAATATGTAATAGCAGAGTAGCCATTTTGTATTAAGTTAACGGATAACGATAACTCAATAGCGACACACGGGCAAGTCAGCGTGGAAGAACAAAAGAGACTCCAGAACAGTAGGAGCCTCTTTTTGCTACGGTATGATTTTTTTTAAAAAAATATGTTGCATTCCCAAGTTACATCTCCATCTTTAATTGTTGCTATTGTGGAAGGATAAGAGGGCTTCGGGAGTAATGCCTTCAGGATACTCTTGTTCCCAAACGGCTTTCTCTGTATAAGCTTTATACCACATATCAGCGATCACATCTGGATCACTCACTCTGCCCGACCCTGGTTCCGTAATGAATAAAGCTAATGAACGGTGACCAACGTAAATCTCTTTGTCTGATAGTTCAGTATGAAGATTCGCAACATAGTTACGTAGACCCGCAATACCAACGCCTATATTACCCATCATAGCCATTGGATGTAATGCTGAGAAGCCGGTTGTAAATAGTAATGCGCCGTCTTTGCGCTCAAGCATATCTGGCAAAACTGCATTTACGATATTGATTGAACTGGCTGCGTAACCTTCGAATGAATCACGAGCATTTTCTATTGTTAATTCTAAAACTGAAGTTGGAGGATAGTTACTGGGTACAGGACTAACTTCTAAAACATCGATTTTTCCGTATTTTTCTTTAATTGCTGCAATAGCCGTTTCGATTTCTTCTCTGCTGTAAATATCAGCTGTAAAGTAAGAAGATTCGATACCAATAGCTGTTAGTTCATTTACCATTTCTTGAAGTTTCACTGCATTTCGCGCAACTAATGCGACTTGAAAGCCTTCCTTACCGAATCGTTTTGCCAAAGATAATCCTAATCCTTTACCTGCTCCAATGACCGCTAATGTTTTCATTTGTTAATCTCCCTTATCCTTGATTTTTCATTGCAATTGTAGTTACATTTGATGCTATACATCATATTATGTATAATTAGTATGCTCAATGGTCAATATTTATCAATGTGATAATTAATAGTCATAATGGTGATAAATGATCGATATCTTTATTGAAAGGAAGCTTTTAAATGGGAAAAGATAAGGTAGACCTCCGTATTTTAAAAACAAGGAAGGCTATTAAAGAAGCCTTCTTGACATTAGTTCAAACAAAAGGTTACGAACGGATAACGATACAGGACATTGCCGTGGAAGCTATGATAAATCGAAACACTTTTTATTTACACTATGTGGACAAACCTAGTTTGATGGAGGATTTATGTCAGGAAAGTATTGGGAAATTAAACGCTTGTATTAACTTAGAGATAAGAGATATCGATGAAATGAATAGGGACATATTTATTTCAATCTTAAGCGAAACGTTCAAAGCGATCGAAGCGGACATTATTTTCTTTAAAGCGATGCTTAGTCAGAATGGTCATCCTAACTTTTCGACATATTTAAAAGAAGCATTAAAAAATATTATGCTCTCCGGTATCGGTGAGCTTTATAATAATCAAAAAATGAAAATTGGTTTAGAGTACATGATTTCAGGATTAGTAGGTGTGATTTGTATGTGGATTACAGATTCTAAGAATATGGTAGTGGAAGAGGTCGTCGAACATTTGAGCGAAATTCATTTTCATAACGTAATGGACTTGTTAAAAAACAAATAACTGCAATAGAACTACGCTCAGACACCAATTTTCGTTAAATTTGATCATATTACACGTTCCAAGATGCTACCGGATTCAATTGGCCTTTAACTAAACACAGAACATTAATCCTAGAGTTACTGGAGGTTGATGCGCTGTGTTTTTTTCTGAGGATTTCTTCGTTTGCTTCGCGCTATAGAAAATGTTGAAGTTAATATTCAGTTGAGGATGTCATCACTATCTGTTTACGATTTAGAGTTAGAGTTAGAGAAGGTCAAGCGAAAAAGGAGCTTTCTCATGAACACAGATCCTAAAGTACTTATTGTAACTTCGGCATTTGGAGACGGGCATGTCAAAGTAGCAGAAGCGATAGATCATTCTTTTAGACGTAGAGGGATCAGCCGGATTGTCACCATGGATCTTTTTGCTGCAGTCTACCCTAGTCTGAATGAGCTGTCCCGCAGATTCTATCTGAACACCACAGGTTATACTCAAGAATTTTATGGATTAGTGTACAAGTTGACGAGTAGGATGAAACCAGACCAATTCATGGGCAGATGGATTCATTCTATGGGCAAGCGGAAAGTGCAAAGGATCATCGACGAGATCGGACCGGATATTATCATTCATACCTTTCCTTATTTGGCCGCTGCAGAGCTTGCATCAACAAAGGGAAGACGAATCCCCCTTTTCACTGTCATGACGGATTATGTGGTTCATGGCAGATGGCTTCATCCACAAACCACAAAGTATTTTGTCGCTACGGAAAGCATGAAAGCAGAACTGATGTCATTAGGTATTACTGAAGAAAAGCTTGTGGTTAGCGGGATTCCGATTCGTGAAGCTTTTGAACAGACTCAGGAACGTGAAGCCCTTTTGCGTAAGCATGGACTAGATGGAAATCGGCATTATCTATTACTTGCGGCAGGGGCTTACGGCGTGTTGAGTGATATTAACCATTTAATAATAAGGGTGCTGCAGCAATCAAACTTCGATGTAGTGGTATTGTGCGGGAATAATCATAAGCTCCAGATGGCTACGGAAGAGCTTTTTCAAGAGAATCCTCGGGTTCACATACGGGGTTATACAGAAGAAATGCAGGAGCTAATGTGCATATCCTCCTGTCTGTTGACCAAAGCAGGGGGGATTACCTTGACTGAGGCGATGGCTCTAGCACTTCCTGTAATTGTCTATCGTCCGCTCCCCGGTCAGGAGGCAGGCAATGCAGAATGGTTGTCTGAGCACAATTTAATAGAGATTGCCCGAGACGAGGAGCAGTTAGTAGAGCAGCTTCAGAGATTGGAACATCTTGGGTACAAGGATGAAAAGGTACAGGGTATGAAGAGTTTTTCCAGGAAATCAGCCGCGGATGCTATCGTTACTGAGGCTTTAGAGGTTATCAAGCTGCGGCAGCCGTCTGTTTCAGCTGTAAAATCTATGATTGTTGAAGGGCAGGCGAAGACGATTCCTGGATATTATTAGCAAGGTAGGAAGACTACGGGTTTGGGTCCTCTAATTTGAGGCTGGCTCGGAAGCTCGGGGGAATGAAGTGCTGCCTTTTCAAGTAATCACCTGTTTATTTGATTATAATTATTTATTACCAGATAAAGGGTGGATAAGATGTTATTATTTGTATGGGTGAATTTATTGAAAATGGTGCTTTATTGTCATTGGGGAGGACAAAATGTACACGAATCAGAAGATAGAGGATATTTTGCATGAAATGCTTATTAAGTCTGTGGAAATTGAAAAGTTTCCGGGATTAGCGGTCGGAATCGTAAAGGACAACCAAGTTCTGTTTACTGGTGAATATGGGACGGCAAATTTATCGACGGGTGATCCTGTAGTTCGTGGCACTTTGTTTCACCAAGCCTCTGTCTCCAAAACCTTCGTAGCTACCGCCATTATGCAATTAGTTGAGCGTGGTAAGGTAGAATTGGATGCTCCCATCACTAAATATCTGTCTTATTTTAAGTTAGTGGATGAGCGGTATCGAAATATAACAATAAGACAGCTTATGAATCATACCTCCGGTATGCCTGATGAGGAAGATTACGCGTGGGACCGCCCTGAATACGACGAGCAAAGTCTTGAACGATATGTAAAAGGGATAGGTCACCACAAGCTGTTAAGCCAACCGGGAGAGAAATTTGCCTATAGTAATATAGGATATGAGATCTTGGGAGATATGATAGCAAAAGTCAGCGATATGAGCTTCGAGCAGTATATGGAAAAAAATATTCTGGAACCGACAGGAATGCAGTCCAGTTCTTTTCTTAAACAGGAGGTTGAAGCTTATATTGCTGCACCTCATGTACTTGGAGCTACCCATGAATGCGGTGGCTGCGTTAGTAGTATTTTCCCATATAACAGGGCCCATGCCCCTAGCTCCACTTTATATACCCATGCCGAAGATATGTGCCAATATCTGCTGATGCAGCTAAACGGTGGAACAGCCGGGAACGGTAATGTAGTCCTACAGTCAGGTAGCTATAATGAAATGTGGAAACCTCATGCGCAAACAGGCTATGATCCGGAAAATGCACAGATAGGATTGGGCTGGTTTCTAGGAGAATATAAGGGTTCTCGTATTCTCTCACATTCCGGCTGGGATACTGGATTCTTAAGCAATCTGTTCCTGCTTCCCGATAAAAAAATCGCTATTTCTGTTATGAGTAATTGTGACTATGTCAACATGGGCAGTGTATGCTTCCCAATTCTTGATCTGCTGCTTGGCTCCAATATATAGAACGAGTCTGTAATAGATTTTACAACTTCATAACAAGGGGCTTCGTACTTTATAACATTCGTATCTTAAAGTACATGTAAATCAAGCCCACTTATACTATGGAGGTTATGAGAAATGAAAAGTAAAGATGTGAAATCAGCCCTCGGGGTGATCGCGATATCCGCTGGTCTGCTGGCCCTTACTGCTTTGGCAGTGCCCAAAATCGTCGCTTATACTACAGTGAACCAGAATGTGTCTCAAGCGAACGTTTCCTACACGCAAGAACTCAACCAGAAGCCTGCTGTTCAACTGGCGAGCAGCCAGATCCCGGTACTTAAGGTTGCAACCAAAACACCGGTCTCGACGATCAAGTCGTATTTTGAGCGCACAGTCACCGCTGAAGAAATCAAGCAGATTAATGAGTATGCAGAAAAGGCCAGGCTCACTGGCAAGGATGAACAGCTTACGCGGCAATTTACGGACCAGGAGAATAAGCGGCGGATGTTATTGGATGATCAATACAAGTACGATGGCTTACGGCCCAAGCAGAAGCTACCTTTGAAATCAGGGAGCTCCGAATTTTATCTGGATCAAAGCAAATTCACCTATGTATTTCCTAACCGCGAACTGACCGATGAAGAAATGCTGCAATTGATCGACTGGAATTATCGTTTTAATTATGTGGTAAGCCTCAATCTTGTCGTGGCACAGCCAGATAAGAAGGACATCAGTCAGGATGAAGCCCTACGCAGAGCAAAAGAGAGTGTAAGCCGTCTATTCGGTGTCGATCTCTCAAAGTTGCAGGCTCAGACCTCATATTATAAACCTTTCCCTGATTCGAAAGGGCAATGGTTCGTTAATTTTCTACCTTACCGGGCAGAGACACTGCGGGCTCAGGATAAGTCTTATTTCATGTATAATACGTTCGTGGATGCAAAGAGCGGGACCGTACTTGATACCACGATAGTGGATCTGTCCTATAAGAGAACTCCGATTACAGCAGCTATGAATAAACAGATTAGCCAGGACTCAAGCTGGCTTCAAGCCGCTAAAACCATTGTGGTGGACAAGCAGGGCGAGACCCGTCCGATAACCAGCTCCTCTATCATTAAAGACAGTGCATATGACAAAAGCGGAGTAGTAGCGGTCTTGGCCAAACTGAAAGACGGTAGCTCCTACACGGTAGAGCTGCGCTATCCGGAGAAGACTCTGCGCTGCCTGATCTATACACCGGTTTCCAAGTAATGAAGTGAACCAGCGTTATAAACCACTTTAGTATTTACAACCTACAGCAAGCCCCACTCGGGGCTTGCTGCTCTGCATTTTGAGAGCTGGTGGATGACTATTGTGAGAACAGGCATGGGTATAGGAATTTTTTTACAAGAAGGGATGGTTAGATGCTAGATATTAAATCCATACAAGAATGTCCTCTTCGTCAAAATGAGCTTATTGAGTATGTCAAAAAACGGTGGCCAAAAGTACAACAAGCTGTGCTCCCCAATATACAAAAAAGTTTAATCTCAAAAGGTGAGGAGTTCCCTTTTACATTTTTGCTCTTGAAACATGATGTAATCATCGGGTTTTATCAATTAATTGAGCAGGAATTTATAACTCGAAAAGATTTATCACCTTGGATTGCGCCATTGTTTATTGACGAAAGTGAGAGGGGCAAAGCACTAGGGGCCGTTTTGTTGGAGCATGCCAGAAAAATAGCTGGGCAACTAGGTTATGCAAAAGTCTACTTGGCGACGGATCATATTCTTTATTATGAGAAATATGGATTTAAAGAGATAGGTCTGGATAACTTCGAGTGGGGACGGCCCACCAAAATATATGAACATGACACTATTACATAAACGACCTAAATGGAAAGCAGGAGTTATCATGGAACATATCTTCGAATTAGCAAAAATAAAGAGTGAAGAAATAACGATACTCGAACTGCAGGATGCAATGGATAGAGGGGATGTTAGTTCTAGGGAACTTGTTATGTATTACATGTATCGGATAGCAACGTTTGACCAGAGTGGTCCCATGATAAACTCTATTATGGAAATGAATCCAGATGCGATTTATATTGCCGAGGCATTAGATCAGGAGAGAAAATTAAGCGGAGCACGAAGTCTTTTACATGGTGTGCCTGTATTATTGAAAGGAAATATTGAAACGAATGATAAAATGCATACAACTGCGGGCGCATTAGCTTTGGAAAACCATGTTAGCTCAAACGATGCTTTTCTTGTCCAAAAACTAAGGGATGCTGGGGCGATTATACTTGCAAAAACAAATATGACGGAATGGGCAAATGGGATGTCATCATCCATGTGGGCTGGATATAGCTCAATAGGAGGACAAACCAAAAATCCATACGGGGATCATTTTCCAGGGGGTTCCAGTACGGGTTCTGCCGCTTCCGTTGCAGCCAATTTTTCAACAGTAGCCGTGGGGACAGAGACATCTGGCTCTATTTTAAGTCCAGCTGTGCAAAACGCGATTGTTGGTTTAAAGCCAACTGTAGGTCTAATAAGTAGATCAGGCCTAATTCCATGGTCATATTCTCAGGATACAGCTGGACCTATGGCAAGGAATGTGACAGATGTTGCGATCTTATTAAATGCGCTTACGGGAAAAGATGAAAGTGATCCTGCTACTTGGAAAAATGAATATTCTACTATGGATTACACCGCATTTTTGGATAAAGACGGATTAAATAAAGCGACCATAGGCGTTTTTAGAAATGCTCTACCTAATAATTATTGTGACATGGGTGAATATGATGAACATTTATTTAATGATGCTGTGGCTAAATTAAAAGATTCTGGAGCCAACATAATAGAAGATATAGATATTCCATCGTTCCATAGAGAGTGGAAATATAACAAAATGAATCTTGAATTTAAGCATTCCGTTGAAAATTACTTATATAACCTTCCGGCTCAACTTCCTGTCCATAACCTAAATGAATTGATGGATTGGAACGAGCGGAATTCGGAAAAGGCTTTGAAATATGGACAAGATATGCTGAACTATCGATCACAGCTAGATAAACCGTTGAATCATTCGGAATATATTGTAGAGTCTATCTCTGACCTATATTATTCGCAAAATATGGGGATCGATCATGCTTTAGAAAAGTATGGATTGGATGCAATCCTGTTTCCTGCTTATGTCGGAGCTGATTTAAGTGCTAGAGCAGGTTATCCAACTATAGCAGTGCCCGCAGGCTTTCAAGAGAATGGAAGAGCCTTTGGGATCACATTTGCAGGAACGGCATTTAGTGAACCGACACTCATTCGGATTGCATTTGCATTCGAACAACAAACGAAACACAGAAAAATGCCGGCGCTAAAGAAATGAAAGATGAATTGAAAAATAGAAAAAGGTGCATTTACAAACGAACGTACGTTTGCTAAAATGTTAATGTGGATAAAAATACCAAAGTGAAGAAAAAAGCTTTTGAGATTAGCAATCCATAAAAAAAATCCAAGTAGAAATCTGCTAAAATGTAGTTAATGTCTGATGTAGGTATCCCTCATGAATAAAGGAGAACTGAAAATGAGAAAACTCGTTCTATTTCTTCACGCATCACTTGACGGTTTTGTAGAAGGGCCGAATGGTGAGATGGACATTGGCTGGGTTTCCTATGATGCTGATTTGGAGAACCATGCGAAAGAAATTCTGAGTACTGCCGACACTGTCATTTGGGGACGTGGGACTTATCAGATGATGCACAGTTACTGGCCATCTGTCCCTTCGAACCCCTCAGCTTCGCAGTATGAACGGAATCATGCCGAGTGGATCGAAAAGACAGCCAAAATCGTTTTTTCTACGACGCTGGAGAAAGTCGAATGGAATAATTCCAGACTCGTGAAAGAAGCTGTCGAGGAAGAGATCAATAACCTCAAACAGCAGCCCGGCAAGGATATGGTCATCCTCGGCAGCCCTAGATTCGCACACCACCTTATGCAGCTTGATTTAATTGATGAGTATAAAATTACGGTTTCTCCCGTCCTGATCGGTAAGGGATTGCCGTTATTCCAAGGTCTCAAGGAGAAGAGAAATCTTAAGCTAATCGAAAACAAGACCTTTGATTCTGGAGCCATAGGTCTCGTTTACCAGACGGTAAGATGACTTTTCACTTAAGGTGATTACGCTAACGTGAAACGTTAATGGAACAACAACAGCGGCAGTCTAAGACTTTATTTATCAAGTCTTGGTCCGCCGCTGCTTGTTTTAATGGATCCAGTCTAATACATTATTTCTACCAAACACTAATCAGATGTTGGTTCCTTCATAAACCATGAAATATGGGTGCATCGCTTACAAATAAGGATGGCAGCGTTTTTGTTCGCCCAGTCAAAGCCTAAAAATGATGCGCCGCTTGTGTTAAGCAGCTTATAATCCAGATCAAAGGTATCGTTCTGACAACAAGGACAGGTTATTGGTGCGCCTGCAGCACTGTATCTCATTTTAAAAACCTCCTGTGGATTTCTATAATACTTTAACGTATTTGAGGTTATTCAGGTTTCGTGCACTTGAACTTACTAGTTAATTTGGGGTGAAGTTATGTATAGCTGGAAAAAAGCTTTGTCAAAGGTATGTGAACTTTATTTTTCATCCAAAATGAATTCGAATTTAGAATGGATCTTGGTTGGCTCGGTTGGTTCGGTTCTTCAGGGCTGTGAAATGACCCCAGGAGACGTTGATATTTATACAAGGAATAAGGAAGGGCTTGACCAATTTGCAGAACTTCTTAAAGGATTTTCCCTTTTAGATAAATGTGAATTTCCTCATGGGGATAACTGGCTATCTTCTTTTGAAGAACCTACATTCACTCAAACCTTTTCTTCGGGATTTTCTTGGACAAAAGGGAGTTGGATAATCGATGGGTTTAAGGTGGAGGTTGTTCATATTTCCAATTCAGCTGGAATTCCTGATTCTATGGATGGTGATGGGATATGGGAAGGTGGACAATTCATTTGGAGCCATTTCAAAAACGTGGATATCGGACCGTATACTATTCCTACGGTTCCGTTAGAAATACAGTTGGAATCTAATTTAAGACGAAAAAGATCAGATAGGACACAAGCGATTATCGCTGCATTACAAAAAAAAGGCTATGATAAAGAACTAATCGATAAAGCCTTGTCAAAGGAACATTTATCTTATTTTTATTCCCAAATTGGTTAGGCTGAGAAGGCGAGGGACTGATTTTGACCCGTAATATTATTGAATACTGTTTAAAAAAGAACGGAGCTACAAAGGACTATCCTTTCGGATTCGATCCATTGGTGATTAAGATTGCCGGTAAAATGTTTGCACTTATTTTTGAGAATAAGGGGAATTATGCTTACATAAATCTTAAATGTGATCCGGTGATTGCAGGGAACTTGCGAGAGCAGCATGAGAGCGTTCAGCCAGGATACCACATGAACAAAAAACACTGGAATACGATTGTTTTGGATGGCTCCTTACCAGAGTCGGATATCTATTTAATGATTGATCACTCTTACGATATGGTTGTCAAAAATCTCCCCAAAGCCCTCCGACAAACGATATACTGAATGTGGCATTAAGTGGTCGTTTAAATGGCAATGAACTGGTATAATATGGTTTATAATCATGGGAAGGAGTTGTATTTATGTCTGACTTTTTTAATTCAGGACCTAATCCCAATTTGTCGGACCCTGCAGGCCATAAAGCAAACCATGATGTAAATGCGCAAAAATATCATACTGAAGGCGTTCCTGGATTTTGGAGCGAGGTAACCAATCTGTTGATCGTTGTGGCTATAATTGCCGTCATTTTTTTAGTTATAAGGTTTGTTTTATGATTACCCTGGTTTAGAGTGAAGATATTGACTTTTAGGAGGCGGTTCCATTGGTAACTAACATTAGGTGGACAGAATTTAGAAGGATAACGCCTACTCGTCCATAAACTGCGTATTTTCTTCTTAATGAGGGTACTAGATGCAAGAATATAAAATTTGTACAATGAAAGACTTTTCAAAGCATTACATTGATCAAATCCAGACATTAGAATATCTTTGCAAGACGTCCGACAGGTCAAGTTTGAGGGTGGGTGTAGAAAGCCTTAAGGAGATAGACGGAGATGAGGCATTCTTGTGCCAGATCGATAACCAATTAGTCGGATTTCTCAGTTGGTATACTTCGGATGGCATCGAAGCTAATATTAACGGAATGGTTCACCCGGACTTTCGTCGCCAAGGTGTATTCCACAGCTTACTGAAAAGTGCCGCATCAGATATGCTAATGCAAGGCATACAAACTTGTCGTTTTAGGATACCTTCTAATTCTCAATCAGGTATGGATTATATCCGGCATTTAGGGGCAAGTGCTGCACCGTCTGAATTCCTCATGGTTTTTAATCGGGCACAAATCGCTGGATCAAGCCACTCCGGTTTAGTTGTACGATTGGAAGAAGACCAGGATTTAGAGTTTATGGTTAAATGTTCATCACAAGCCTTTGGTGATTCAGAGTCCTGGACTAGGAATTATTTAACTCGTACAAGAGAACCTGCACGGATTACTTACATTGCTGTGGACAACATGATTCCGGTTGGGATGATCAGAGTCAATGATTTAGATACAAATACTGCGGTTATACATGATTTTTGTGTGCTTCCTTCGTGTCAAGGCAGAGGATACGGCCGTGAAATTCTTTCAGAGGTAGTTAAAGTCTTGCGAGATCATAAAAATACTCAGATTTGTCTTGGCGTGGTCACTCAAAATAGAAATGCATTATCCCTCTATCAGTCGGTTGGGTTCGAGGTGACTGCGGAGTTTAATTACTATGGAATATCCGTCGATATGATTTGTTAAGGAAGAGGCGCTACTCATGCGCCTCTTCTTTTTTTATCATGCGCTTCTCATTATCACGCTGAATCTAGCTATAGTTAATACTTATAACCTGCCATAGTGCATTGGTAGATCGGTTAGTCAGTCGGTTATGATATATTAATTCTAATAATTTGTTTACGAGGAGATTAATATATGAGCATTCAGACCAAACCCCAAAAACGAACCGTTACTCCATTTAGATATGATATCGTGGGCAGCTTCCTGCGCCCCCAAGCGTTGAAAGAGGCTAGATTGAAATTCAAGAACGGCGAAATTACTGCCGAGCAGTTGAAGGAAGTAGAGAACGACGAAATCGTTAAGCTCGTGCAGAAACAAAAAGAGGTGGGTCTTCAAGCGGTAACCGATGGTGAATTCCGCCGCTCTTGGTGGCACCTCGACTTCTTCTGGGGACTTGACGGTGTGGAACGGACAATCATTGATCAAGGTTACCAATTTAACGGTGCAGAATCCAGACCAGAAACAGCCCGACTGACCGGGAAAATAAGCTACAGCAGCCATCCTTTTGTTTCACATTATGAATTTTTAAAAGATGCTGCTGGTGAGGACGTTGTTGCGCGTCAATCGATTCCTGCAGCTGCACAATTCCTGTTTGAGCTAGATCGGGCGGAAAACAAGGAAAGCACAAATGAATTATACCCGAATCGCGAAGAGCTTATCTCGGATATTGCCAAAGCATACAAAGCATCGATTCTTGCCTTTTATGCAGCGGGCTGCCGCAGTATTCAAATTGACGATTGTACGTGGGGAGCGCTTTGCGACGAACAGTTTATAGCGTTTATGAATCAGATTGGCGTGAACGTAGCTGAATATGCAAGCGAACTTGCAAAATTGAACGAGGCAGTTGTAACTGGTCTGCCGGAAGATCTTGTTGTAACGACCCATGTATGCCGGGGCAATTATGTTTCGACTTATGCTGGAGTAGGTGGAGGTTATGAGCCTATCGCGCAAACGCTTCTTAATATCAATAACTACTCGGGTTATTATCTGGAGTTTGATACCGAACGTGCAGGCGACTTCAAGCCATTGCGCTTCTTGAAAGACAATCAGCAGGTTGTGTTAGGTCTGTTCTCATCCAAATTTGGTGAGCTTGAAAGCAAGGAGGATATTCTGAAGCGTATTGAGGAAGCGAAGCAATACGTTGATCTAAACCGGATTTGCCTTAGCCCGCAATGTGGCTTTGCTTCCACGGAAGAAGGCAACCACCTGACAGAAGAGCAGCAATGGCGTAAGCTTGCTTATATTAAAGAAATTGCTGAAGAGATTTGGAACTAACTTTAATTAAAAAGTAGACAGAGATAAAGATAAAGCACCTTTAGCCATTCGGATGTTTATCCGTACGGTTAAAGGTGTATTTTGTTCTACAGTGAGCATACCGATATACTTGGCGAGTTCTATCTATACCGTGACGGAGGATTAGGGAAAACCTCCCTAATAAAAGCCGATAATTGCCCTAAATGAATGAAATTAGGGAATAACTCCCTAAAAACAGAGCAATATCAAGATTTACCATCAAATCAGTCGAATTTCAGGGAGAAATTCCCTGATTATTAGTCTGATGACCAGAATCTTCTGAATATTAGGGAGGATTTCCCTGATTATCACCAGGGCGAGCATATGATTGAGCTTTACGGAGCAGAGAGTCAGAGAATTAATTAGGAATTATTAACTTGCGGTACTTGCTGAGTTGCCCACGATTGTGGTTGCAATGGCAGAAAATTGTGTGTGTTCAGTAAGTAGAGGAAGCTTGGAGTGCTCCTACTGACCTCGGAAAAAGGGTTGTTTTTGTGCCACGCTCAGTATAAAAGAAATCACCCCCGTTAAATAAACGGGGGTGATTTAGCCTAAAAAGTAAGAGTGTCAGCTTTTAATTGTCTTTAGAGTGTCTTTCGCCAACCTGGAATTCATCGGCATGTTCAAACATATATTTCACAGTCAGAGGGTCTTGACCAGTAAGTTGTTTGAAGTCCTCCGTATAAACATCCATTTTTCCTTCACGAATAGCTTGTCCGAAAGTAACCATACCTTCTGAAGAAAAGGGGGCTTCGGAGCCTTCTTTAAATGCACCATCGGTGGTTCTAGGGACGCCCATTGCTTCGAATACGGCATAATTTTCTTCATCCGTGTTTTCTTTGTAGGTGATATGATTGCCCGTTACTTCATTACCAATCTTAATGAAGTCGGTAATTGTCATCAATTCAAGCCCGTTGATATTTAGAATCGCTTCCTGATAATTATTGGAGGCTAGGGCATACGCAACGGCTTTTGCGCAATCCTTCCGCGAGATATAAGCCATTTTACCGTCACCTTGATTGTTTGTTAATACCCCGTCACCCTTCACATACGTGAAGTAATTGGTAATCATGGCTTCCGCGTATTGGGAATTCCGAAGGAAGATATAATCTAGCCCAACGCTTTGAATATAACGTTCGGTATACACATGGTCGATTTTTTCTACGCTTGGATTGCTTTCATCGGCTGCGTTGACCAAAGATGTATAAATGATCTGTTTGACTCCAGCTTCTTTGGCAGCATCGACTACATTTTTTTGTGCATTTTGACGTTTCTCTCCAACAAAAGGCATGGAGATTAGAGCGAGTTTATCGGCATGAGCAAAAGCTTCGGCAAGGCCATCCTTGTTATTAAAGTTGGTCACATGTGTTTCAATCCCTTGTTCCGCATATTCTTTCAAACATGCTGGATCATAAGCGCAAAAAATGATTTGGTCTTTATCTACCAGCTCCAACAAATATTCCGCAGCTTGCTTCCCTAGATTTCCATCGACACCAGTCAACAATAATTTACCCATGATCGTTGTCACTCCTTATTGAAATGAATTATATCCTTATAGTATGTGAAAAAAATAACATAGTCCAAGACATAAAACTTATGGTCGATTGCTAAATCCAATTTGGATTTGTTGCAGGAAGGAGGGCAAGGCCGGGTTTGTATTATTTTTGAGATAACCTGCTTCGATTGCAAAGGTATGGTGTGAATCATCTAAGGGAATTAGCCGGACTTCATCTTGAAGATAAGCGAGCTGATAGTTATCCGGGAAAAAGCCAATCAAATTCTCCGTGATGATATAAAACAATTCTGTCTCCACATCGTCTGCGGTTCGAAGAATGTTCGGCTGATAGCCGTCTTCAATTGCATGCTGGATCATTAGATGATAAGAGTTTCCAATAGCTGTTGGATTCAGCATGACTAGCGGATGTTCATATAACTCCTCTTTGGCGATCGATTCATGATGAAACAGGGGATGGTGATGACTCACAGCCGCACAATAACGTCCCTTATATAAGGGATAGGTTACAATGTCCTCTTTTCCCTGAAACTCGGAATCAAAGGCAATAGCCACGTCGTAAATCCCTTTTAGCAAGTATTCTGCAATATCTTTTAGCAATACTTTATTCAGTTCCAGCTTAATATTCGGATGATGATCCTGAAACGAGGGAATCAATTTCAATAAACTTTGCATATCCGTCATCGCCGCATATTCGATACTCAGGGATTGCGTATTATACTTTTGAAAGTTTTCCATGCTCATCTTCATATGGTTATATTGCTTCCAGAGGATCAGAGCTTCGCCATAGAAAAGCCATCCGGCTTTGGTTGGCTCAATAGGGATCTGCCTTCTGTCAATCAATTGAATGTTGAATTCCTCTTCAAGCGCGGCGATTTGTTGACTAATGGTGGTCTGCGATACATAGTTCTTTTTAGCTGTTTCCGTAAAATTTCTGCATTCTACGAGATCGATAAAATATTTAATCCTTCTTATGTTCATAGTATCCTCCGCCTGCCGCTGTTTGCTTTTATTATAACCCAGAAAGTGAAAAAGAGAGCCTCGTTTAGAGACCCCCTTTGTTGTACTACTCTTATTTTGTATAGTTATCGAAATAACCTTGAATATAAATCATTGGTGTTCCTTTATCGCCACTACCAGAAGTTAAATCAGATAATGATCCAATCAGGTCAGTTAATCTACGAGGTGTAGTCCCTTGGGCTTCCATCGCACCAACTAGATCATCATTTTTATTCTGGATGTAGTTAGAAATGGCTTGTTTTAACTCTTCACCACGAAGATGAGAGAAGTTGTTATCGGCCAAGTATTTCAATTTTACTTCATTTGGTGTTCCATCAAGTCCGGCAGTGTAAGCAGGGGAGACAACTGGATCTGCCAGCTCCCAGATTTTTCCGACTGGATCTTTGAATGCTCCATCGCCATAAACCATAACTTCTACAGTTTTACCTGTCATTTCTTTGATTTTTGCTTGGATACCATCTACGATAGGCTGACAGTTGTTTGGAAATAGCTTTACACTTTCTTCTGTAGCCTTATTTGATCCTAGCAGACCATAAGCTTCGTTAAAGCCGCTGCCATCGATTGATTGTGTAAGAATATCATCCAAACCAAATACTTTTTCAGCACCGTTGTTTGTGAGAATGCGTTTGGTTCTGAAGCGAGTGTGAATATCGCAAGTTAATACATTTTTTGTATAGTTTAAAATGGTTTTTGGGTTGTTGGAGAAGATGACTTCACAAGCCACACCTTCAGCTTCAATTAAACCTTTATAATATTCAATATAGTCAACACCTGTGAATGGGTGCTTAATATAGCCGAAAAACTCACGGAACTGAGCTTCTGTTAATACATCCGTCCATGGGTTGATACCTTTAGCATCTAGTTCGTCGATGTCTACAAGGTGGTTGCCTACTTCATCAGCTGGATAGCTTAACATTAGGACTACTTTTTGTGCACCTTTGGCAATACCGCGTAAGCAGTTAGCAAACCGGTTACGGCTAAGGATTGGAAAAATGACCCCTACGGTTTCTTCGCCGAATTTCCCCTTTATATCAGCAGCAATATTGTCAATCGTCGCATAGTTTCCTTGTGCCCGAGCAACAATGGATTCAGTTACGGTCACAATGTCACGATCTTCAATCGAAAAACCCTCGACTGTTGCTGCATTCAATACCGTCTGAACTACGATTTCTTCAATGTTATCCCCATTGTTAATGATAGGTCCGCGAAGTCCACGTACAACTGTTCCAACTACTCTTTCCAATATGATCTCTCCTCTAATAAGGGTATACTCTATATTATTAAAATGGTTTTAAAGCCTATATTACTATACCCTTTTAGAGCGATATAAGTAAAATTAATGTTTATAATATCTAATATAAAAATGATTTATAGTTAAGGAGGATTACAATTGGCGCGTGTGTTATTTATTAATGGTGGATCAGAGGGACATATTAATCCCACGATGGGCGTTGTGGAAGAGCTTATTTCGCGTGGCGAAGAGGTAGTGTACTTTTGTATAGAAGCTTTCAGAGAGCGTATGGAGATGACGGGGGCTACAGTACGAACATTTGACGATCAGAAATTTATACAAGCTTTTATCTCAGGTGGAAGAATTTATGTACTCGAAAGAATCAACGGTCTTTTACTTACGGCAGATATAGTTATTCCAAGCGTTCTTGAACAGATCAAAGGGGAGCATTTTGATTACATCATCCATGATTCTATGTTTGGTTGTGGACGTTTGTTAGCTCAAATTCTTAGGCTTCCGGCCATTAGCTCCTGTACTTCTTTTGCGCAGACAAAAGCAGCATTCGATGAAATGTTAGAACAATTTTATACTACAGTTCCTGCAGAAGTAACTAATCCTATAAAGGATAAATTCCAAAGCTTGACGCAAATGGTGAAGGGCAAATATGATGTGGACATCCAATCCCCTTATGAAGTGTTTTGTAATCCTGCCCCACTTACTATCGTTTATACAACTAGGGAGTTTCAACCTGAGGGAGAAGCTTTCGACCCGTCTTATATCTTTGTAGGACCCTCCATCTCTTCACGATTAGCTCCAGAAAACTTCGACCTCATGGCAATTAAGGGGAAAAGACTAATTTACATTTCACTCGGCACAGTTTTTAACCAAGCCATTGAATTCTATAAACTTTGTTTTGAAGCATTGGGGAACACGGAGCACACTATTGTGATGTCAATTGGAGATAAAGTCCAAATCACTGATTTAGGGGAAATTCCGCAAAACTTTTTCGTGAAAAATTATGTTCCACAAACGGATATACTGCAATACACAAAATTATTTATTACACATGGTGGAATGAACAGTATCAATGAAGGGCTTTATTACGGGGTTCCGCTAATTGTAATTCCACAAAGTGCGGATCAGCCAATAATTGCGAAGCAAGTCGTCCATGTCGGAGCAGGCATTAAGTTACAAATGCAAAGTTTAACTGCAACTCAACTACGAGAAGCCGTAGATCATGTATTAAGCGATTTATCTTATAAAAAAGCTGTCTCCAATATCAGCGAATCGTTTCGGAACTCGGGTGGGTATCGACGAGCTGTTGATGAGATTGTTCGGGGAGGGGGAGTCGTATGAACAAAATGGACCGGTTGTTAGCTATAGTGCTTGAACTGCAGCGTAACAAAATGTTACGGGCGGAGGATTTGGCTGCTACGTTTGAAACGAGCGTAAGAACGATCTATCGGGATATTCAGGCACTGAGTGAAGCGGGCGTATCCATTATAGGAGCGCCAGGGCAGGGTTACTCCTTAATCGAGGGGTATTTCCTGCCACCCGTTAGTTTCACGCTGGACGAAGCAGTGACATTGCTTATCGGAACTGATTTTATCGAGCAGCGGTTTGATGCACACTATGGTAATAAGGCTAGAAGTTCTAAAGCAAAGATAGAAGCCATCCTGCCGGAAGCTATCCGCAGTGAAGCATCACAGATTCGCAAAAGTTTTCGTTTATTTGCATCCGCAGAAGATATAGCACCCATACAAGAGAAGGCATGTTTGGAAGCCATTCGTGGAGCGATATCGGAGGGAAGGAAAATAAGATTTTGTTATTCCAAAAGAATCGCCGAAGCCGATGGGAACCGTCAAAGTATTCGTACGGTTGCTCCTTATGGACTTGTGCTTCATCACGGGTCATGGGTACTCATCGCCTGGTGTGAATTGCGTCAAGACATCCGTCATTTCCGGTTATCCCGAATGAGGGAGCTTATTAATCTGGAAGATGAATTTATACTGCCAGCAGATTTTCATCTGGAGGTATACCAACCTCCTGATGATCGCAACGTTCATGTGCTTATCTTAGTCCAAGCTGACATAGCCGATAAGGTAAGGGAATCAAATAATTTCTATATGGAAACTATTGAGGAGCATGCGAAGGGGTTACTTGTTACTTTTCGCGTTCGCGAGCCAGGGGAATTGCTGCATTGGGTGCTTGGCTGGGGAGGCGGTATGGTTGTGCTGGAGCCCGAATCTTTCCGTGATCAGGTTAGAAATGAAATAGAAATAATGTTAAAACGCTACTGACATAACGCTGTCAGTAGCGTTTTTGTATACTTGGACCATCAATGACTACAGGAGCTGATATATGATGATTACAACAAAAGAAGTCTTACAACGATTTGAAGAAACTGCGACATACTATATTCAAGAATTGGAGCGATTCAATCTGGAGCAGCTGAAGCAAAAGCCGAGTGAAAACGAGTGGTCCATCGGACAGATGTTTCAGCATCTCATTAACTCGGCGCTGTATATGCAGCTTCGTAATATTGATCAATGCCTTGTGCTCGACCAAGATCCCTTAGTAGCTCATGTGGGGAAAACTGAGGATGGTGCGGCTATATTTGCGCAAGGAAGCTTTCCGCCCATTCGTATTCAGGTTCCGCCTTCCGCCCAATATACGCCGGAGCAGCCGGAGAGCAAAGAACAATTAATTCAAGGGTTACGTACAGTCATTCAAAGAATGAGAGAGATCGAACCCTCTCTTGAAAAAGCGTCCAAACAAAATACCGTATCTCACCCGCGATTCGGTGGATTATGCGCGGAGGAATGGTTCCTACTTATTGAAATGCACTATCGTCATCATCTCCTGCAGCTGGAGCGGTTAAACAAAGAGTTGTTTCTGAAAGTGATGTAATACCAAAAAAGAGGCCTTTGCTAATCTACGGCAAAGGCCTCTTTTTTGGTATTAAAAGGGATCTGATAGATGGATTAGAAGTACCTTCGATGATTCACTACTCTATTACTGTTTCTGGCTTAAAAAGTTGCTCATGCTGTTCTTTGAGTTTTCCATGAGTACTGTCAGCATGAAATTGTCCACGCCGTGAAAATCTCATAGAAGGAAATTTTAGAGGAGCCCCTTTTGATTAATGTTTTAAAAATTTTAAATATATATAATGGGATTTTTTCATAAAGTTAGAAAATTGTAATGAATTTGAAGTTGGGTTGTAACATAATATTAGCAAATTTTAGTATATAATTACATAATTGATTGTTGAAAGGAGGTTAGTGTTTTACACGTTAGGTTTTTTTAGAAACGTAGAAATAAGCTGCAATATTTAAAATCTTCAATATATTACTTATACCAAGGAGCCAAGTTAAGATGAAATTAAAAAAAAGTATGAAATTGGTAACTGTAAGCTTATCTACTGCCTTATTTTTGTCCAGTTCTTTAATGGCAAATGCTTCCAGCGATTCTCAACTTAATAGTATTGCTCTAGTAAAAGTACAAATTGATTTGGAAGCGGTGAAGAATAAGATACCAACAACTTTAGAACCAGGCGCAATTCTAACTTATGATGCAGAGCAAGAACCAACCATAACATATGATACAAGTTCAGCGAATCATGCTGGGGACAAACAAGGCATAATGCGTGCATTAGAAGTACCAGATATTAAAGGAAGAGCTGCTGAGGATGATTATTTTAAAGCTGTAGCAGAATCTGTTAAAGATTTACCAGTGACAGATCTTGGATTTGGCCTTCCAGAACCATCTCCAGGCACGGTAGTTATGTATGGTTCTGATGGACATATAAATCGTGTCTATGTTGATGAAAGTATTGCCCCTAAGCAAGTAGTAGCAGCTGATGTTCCAAGTACAACAGTCCCTTATCCAGGACGTTTAGCTGCAGGTACTTACACATACGGATCAGGTCAAAAAGTAGTTATCTCGGGAGGTGCTGTAACTGGTGAGGGTAGATTTACTGTTTTTCGGGCTGGTGTAGGTGGATCTGGCACAAAAGGATCAAGTGGTAAGACATTAGAAGCAGGTGACGTCGCAACCAAGCGACAAATTGATAATGCAATCCATGGAACTCCAATCACCGCTAGAGCATTAGACACTGAAATTGTTAAAACTGTATATAAAAACGACATTGGTACTCTATATGATGCAGTTTTAGATAATTATTTTTGGGGCTGGAGTAGTCAACAATTCGGTTATACTTACAGTGATATCTTATCTTTTTCAGGTAGATACTACTATCAGTTTTAAGATGTATAGATTATGCCTGTGGCTTAAAGCCATAGGCATAATCGATTATAGAGATGGATTTTAAGGAGTGAGTGTCATGAAAAGAATAATGAACTTGACATGTTTGTTACTGGTAGTAGCATTACTGAGCTCATGCTCATCTAAGGAAGCTAGTCTGGAAACAATAAGCACACCAACAGCGGATTACATTACGATGACTTATTCAGAGTATGCTACTGCGGATGAAAACGGAGCGATAAAGACTCAAATACTAAGTTATGATACAGCTACTAAAGAGATGGAAAACGTCTTTCAATTCGATTATACAGCTCAATATCCGCTGGGCTTTTATGATAAGCCTAATCAATTAGTGTACTATACTCAAAGAGTAGGTACAGACAAAGATTATGGAGATCAGATCTTTGTTAGAGATTTGGCGAATGAAAAAAGTACTCAAATAACGAATAATCTATTTGCTGTTAACTATATTATTCCTTCAGGAAATCAACTGTTTTTTGTGGCTAATGTTAAAGGAGAGCAAGCTATACGATTAGGAGCTATTGATCTCGATACGCACAAGATGAAACTCTGGGGTAATGATGACATGCTCGTAGAGGCTATTACATTAGATCACGACAACCAAAAAATCTATGCTTCAGCTTATTCTTTGAAACAAAGAAAATATAGTGTAACTCATCAAGATGGTCCTGCGGGACAGAACAATTTTAAAATGCCAACCTATACTGTGTACGAAACAGACTACGATTTGAAAGAGAATACAAAACTTTTCAGTAAAAATTATTGGATTCGTATGCTAATGAAAAAAGAGGGCCATGTGATTGCTTTTTGTGACAAAGAATATAATAAGGGACAAGTACCCTCAACGGTTATGGATTATGATACAGTCTTGAAAACATCCAGTTTGAGTAAGTGGGAAACTACAAGATTGCAAAGAGGAGAGGCCAATTACTCAAAAGACGCTAGTAAAATTTATACAATAGCCATCGTTAAAAACGAACGAGGGTTATTCGAGTATGATGTACAGACTAAGACGTTTAATTCCATATTTGCACCTAAAGAAGGGTTCATCAATAACATTCAGGTTGTGAAAGGATCATAAAATCAGGAACCGCGTCCCATAAAAAGAGTTGGAATGGTCTTAATTTCCTGAGCCAAGCGTGGCCTGAACGTGATTCTTATATTCACTAGGATTAACACCAAAGTGTTTTTTGAATAACCGGGTGAAATAAAATTGATCGTGTATACCGATTTGCGTGGAAATTTCTTTAATGTATGGATTCCCTTTAAGTATTAAATCTGCGGCTTTTTCCATTTTTACAGTATTAATGTAGTGAATGATGCTTTGCCCCACTTCTTCTTTGAAGATTCTGGACAGATAGTTCTCACTTAAGTTGACATGCTTGGCAATCAGAGATAAGGTCAGCTTCTTCTGATAATGTGTGTTGATATAGTCAATCGCTTGTTTAACATCTCTATTGTGTGTAGTTAAGATCTGTTGCTTTTGATGGGAGAATAATTGGAACACAAGCTCCATTATAGATAGAACGTCAGTGGTACGTTTACTGCTGGCGATATTTTCTATATAGGTCTTCAAAAGCTTTGGATCCTCGACAATGAGATGAGCATCGCATAAGGGAAGATAATGCAGACAATTTACGATGAACTTTTTGGTTTCAGCAGGATTAATTTGCTTGGATTTACAGGTGTCGAGAAATTGCTGAGTTGCTTGAGTAACGGCTTCAACCCCTGAAAGCTTCCAGTTCTGAATTAATTGCGTCGAGAAATCATGTACATCCTCGAAGTCCAGCGTATCCTTTAAATGGACATCCTTTGGATCTATGATCGTTATTTCGTTGTAAAATTGGATTTGCAAGGATTCTTTACATTGCTCTAGGGTTCGTTTTGCTTCAGCATATCCCCGTACAGGATCAGAAAAAACAATAGTAGGGGTGATAGAAATATACATTTTGATTAAACGAATGACCCTCTGGATAAAGTCTGTGCGGATAATTTGATGATCGTCTAAGGTATCACAGGAGATTAGAAGCAGCAGCCCATTAGATTCTAGCTGAATAATTTCTAACTGATCTACGGTCTCCAAGATATCCAAGATGATGTTTTCAATAAAGGATACGGAGATGTGATTTTGTCTTTCGTTTTGGGTGGCGTTATTCTGCTCAAAAGTAATGTAGAATAAATAACAGCTGCTTTCGCTGAAAGCGAATGTTATAGCCTCATGCTGATCAAGCTGCTGCACATCGTAATAAGGATCGGTGAAATAATCTTTTAGCAGCGCATTTTTCACGCTTTTTAAGTTGTGTTGTAATAACTGTGTTTGGGTCTCCTGCTGCTGCCTAGATTGAAGCTGCTCTTGAATTAGCTTCGTAGATTTCTCCAGCAAATGGATCAAATCCCCCGTTTTCATACTAATCTTCAGCATATAATCTATAGCACCAAGCACTAAGGCTTCACGAACTAACTCATACTCCCCGTGGTTGCTGGCCACCAGAATTTTTCCTGCAAACCCTCTGTTATTCAGTTCTTTTATCAGCTGCAAACCATCCATATTAGGCATTTTGAGATCTGTAATGATGATATGGGGATTAAACTTGTCTACCAGTGTTAAGGCTTCAACTCCGTCAGAGGCAGTAGCACAGATCATGTATCCAAGCTCTTCCCATGGAATCATGGTTCTGAGCGCGACTTTAACAATAGGTTCGTCATCTACTAGCATTACATTATACATAGGATACATAGTATCACCCCTTAAGTTCGTATGTTTGTTTAGGGATAATTAGGCGGCAGCAGGTTCCGTGACCCATAGAGCTTGTGATGAACAGCCCGTAACTCTCACCGTATTGAAGTTTAATACGATCGGCCACATTTGAAATTCCGATACCCGACAGATTGTCAGCCTTTTCAGATTTGGTGGTGTCAAACCCTTTTCCGTTATCGATGATTTCAATAATAAGGGTATATTCATTTTTTGCGTATACCTTAATTTGGATTAGAACTTTTCCTCCTATATCCGTAACTCCATGAAGAATCGCGTTCTCTGCGATCGGCTGCAGGATGAGCTTGGGGATCATGCTCTGTAATAAAGACTCATCCAAGTCATATTCAATGTCAAACCTGTCGGCATAACGTATTTTTTGAATGGCAAAATAATGATCCAGATTGTTTAGCTCCTGCTTGATGGTGATTTGCTCATCTTGATCGATAATGGTACTACGCAGCAATTCAGCTAGTGAGGAGATGCCGTCGCTAAGGACGGGAACCTGGTTAATCATCGCCAGCCATCGTAAGGAGTTAAGTGTATTAAAAAGAAAGTGAGGATTAATCTGCGATTGCAGCATTTGCAATTCGAGAGAACGTCTTCTTTTCAGATCTTTCTTTTGATCCTTCATTAACTGTTCCATTCTACTGACCATACTGTTAATTCTATTGGCCAACACGCCCATTTCATCGTTGCTGTGATCTTCGATCCGACTCGATAGATCACCATAAAAAATTTGATTGCAGAAGACGATGATTTGTTTGATTGGTTTCAGGATGCTTTTATACAATACGATAATAATTAGAATACACACGACTACAATGATGCTGACAACAATAAGTAGTCCAGTGGTGATTTTACTTGTCTCTGAATTGATATAAGAGAAGGGCACGGTAGAAATCATGTACCAGCCTAATTGATTATTGTTAATATAGGAGATTTGCTGCATTTTTCCATTGACCATGCCTTGGAAGGAATGGTTTTTCTTTGCCTCTTGTGTCTTGATTTGCTTAAAAAGCTCATCTTTATAATAGGGTTCTCCTAGCGGCGTATCCTTTTGATTCGAGGACATTACTTTTCCCTCCCTATTCATAATAAGGAGACTGGAACCTGTACCTAAATCCACACTGGAAAGAATGACTTTTGAAAATAACTCCCCACCAATAAAAACAAACACATGACCTAAGGGAACGCCAATGTCATCTTGATCAAAAATTTTCCGGCCCAGGACAATGGTATTGTAAGCGCGATAGCTTTTTACATAGTTAAGACTGTCATAAGGGGCATTCAGCTCTACTTGTTTCATAATTTCTTCATACTTAGGATTGGGGATGCCGTCGTAGCCTAATTCATAAATAGGTTGGTTCTTGGCGTCGATGACCCGAACGTTCTGGACATATCCGGGGTAGATGGTTCTATATAAATTGTCCATGGCATGATTAATGGCAGCATTGCTAGGAGCGGGTTCATTTGGTGCTGCCGATAAACGCTCCTGAATAATACTATTGGTAGAAACAGAGCCTGCAAGATATTGATAGTTGTTAAGTTCACTTAACATCGTTCGATTAAGCAGTGTTAAAGCCTGAAATGTGGATTTACTTAATTTATTGTTAATAGATTTGGAGTAAATGGTGTAGGAGTAGAAACCTATAAAGATGATTGGGATCACGGATACGATTAAGAAAATGACGGTTAAGCGATTTTGAATTTTAACCTTGCGCATGATTTGCGGAGGATTAGGAAAATGCAGCTTCCCTTTGCGTCGACTCAGGTGGATGACCTCCCATTCACTATCTTTTACTTACAAGTTAACATAAAAAGAACTATGGAATATATATGCAGCGGCGAAAAGTGAGAATAATCTATGGAATGGATAATATTATCCATTCCGTTAACGGCTAAGTTTACAGGTTATGTGACCCTGATGAATAAGCTTATACGAGCTCGCATTGGAAGATGGATAAGATAATACATAGGTAGGTTTGTATTGTAAATGTAAATATAGCGTAAATCCTTCTATACTTAGATTATTAAAAAAGCGTTTACAAGAAAATCTTAAGGAGGGCGTTTATGAAAAAGACTATGAGTACATTATTAGCAGTAATGCTGCTAGGTGTGGGGTTGCTCGGCTGTGGGAACAGCAATAATAAACCTGCTGCCTCGAATGAATCTGATTCAACGAAAGCTGCGAGCACCGCGCAAGCTACAAGTACAACGAACGCCGAGAATACTAAAGAAGAACCTGCTAAAGATTTTGATAACAAGGAACTTAGCATTGCTGTATTCCAAGGGGGATATGGTGCGGATTATTGGAATGAAATTGTCAGCAAATTCGAAAGTGCTTATCCAGGTGTGAAAGTGAACATGACGATTAATCCTAAAGTTGGTGAAGTAATCCGGCCGCAGATTGTTGCGGGTAATCCTCCCGACTTCCTTTCCGTTACAGATACAGAGCAAAGTGGCATCGTGCTTTCACTGATTAAAGAAAAAGGACTGCTAGATATCAGCGATGTATTTGAAAGCAAAGCGCTTGATAAAGAGGAGACGCTTAAGGATATGATTCTACCGGGGATGCTGGACAGTACAAGATTTCAGCCCTATCAAGATGGAAAGACGTATCTCGCACCTTTTAATGCTGGACCGATGGGCTTGATTTACAATAAAACACTGTTCGCAGAAAAAGGCTGGAGTGTTCCTGAGACTTGGGAGGAGTTCTTTGCTTTAGGTGATGAGCTGAACAAAGAGGAGAACTACCTGGTTAATGCAGATGGAACCAAAACGAAGCGGGCTTTATTCACTTACCAAGGTATCTATCCGGATTATTTGGAGGAAATTCTCTACCCGGCCATTGCGAGTGCGGGGGGAAAAGAAACGCTGGATAAAGTCTATGCTTATGAGGAAGGTTCATTTAAGAACGACACGATCAAAAAAGTACTGGATATTTTCTATAAAATCTCTAAAGACGGTTATCTGATGGACGGCACGGTTGCCTTGAACCATACACAGTCGCAGACCGATATGATGATGGGTAAAGCTTTGTTTATCGTAAACGGGAACTGGATGGAAAATGAAATGAAGGATTCACCTAGAGAAAATGGGTTTGAATTTGGAATGACAACTGTACCTGTGTTCAATAAAGGCGATCAGAAGTATGTGCTTTCCAGCTACGAGCAATTCTCCATCCCTGCTAAGGCCAAAAATCCTGAGCTCGCTAAGGAATTCTTGAAGTTCCTGTATACCGATGAGTCTGTGAAACTATTCGCGGAAAAAGCGAATGGGGCGTATGCGCTTAACGATGCGAAGGAGCTGTCTAAGCCATTTTTGACTAAAGGTGTCTATGACATGTTTGAGGCTTATAATGGTTCCATTTCTATTCTACAGGGCTGGCAATCGTTACCGAAGGGCTCCAAGGTTAGTGTAGTCACTGAAATGTTCAAGAATACGGTCACACCAGTGATGACAGGCCAAATGACCACAGATCAATGGATGGATAATGTGGAAAAAGCTTTTGCACAGATTCGTAAAGAGAAAGCGGCTAGTAAATAATCTATAGTATCTCATGCAAATGCATCCTGTTAGGAATGGATAAGGTTATCTATGAACGGGATGCATTTTGTATGAAGGGGAGTGAGAAAGATGTCTGAAATGCAGCTGGCAGAAGTAGCTCCTAGACAGAGGAAATCAAAGATTAGGACAGCGAAAACCAGAAATCCTAAGCTATTCATAGCGGTATGCACGATTCCAACGCTCCTGTTAACCCTCGTATTTATGATTATTCCAACCTTTCGGGCATTTTTTATGTCTTTTACGGATGCTACCGGGATGAGTGATGAGAACAAGTTTATCTTTTTGGATAACTATAAATATATGTTTCAAGATGAGATGTTCCTCAAAGCTCTGAGCAATACATTTAAACTGATGCTGGTTGTGCCAGTGATTACGTTGATTTTTGGGCTGGTGCTCGCTTTTCTATTAACGCAGACGAAGCTGAAGGAAAGAGGATTTTACCGAACCGTATTTTTCTTTCCTAGTATCATCTCTTTGACGGTAGTCGGAATTATCTGGTCCTTTGTGTTTCATCCCAATATGGGCATTTTGAATAATATTCTGGGGAGCATCGGATTAGATCAACTGAGCAGACCCTGGCTTGGAGATAGCCGAACAGCATTGTGGTGTGTAGCCGTTACGCTGATTTGGCAAGCGGTTGGTTATTATATGGTCATGTATATCGCTGCGATTGATGGAATTTCTGCGGATGTGTTTGAATCGGCGACTATTGATGGTGCGGGATATTTCCGGAAGCTTACCAGTATTACGATCCCTCTGCTAAAAGATATTATTGGCATTACGTTTGTGTTGTCTCTGGCAGGTACGATCAATTTAAGTTTTATAGTTGTAACTGTAATGACTGGCGGTGGTCCGGCAGGTGGAACTACTGTTTTACTCCACTACATGTACACGCAGGCCTTCCAGAATGCGAACTTTGGTTATGCCATGGCCATAGCTATATTTACGCTGGTGTTCGCCTTTGTGCTTTCTTTTCTGTCCAGACTACTTACAAATCGAGCAGAAGGGTAGGGGAGAAGGATGACGAGCAATCAACAAAGTCTTCTAAAAATGAATATTGCCAACTGGATCACACGGCTGTTTCTGATTGTAGCCACCATTGTTTTGTTATATCCGTTTGTATGGAATCTCTTAGCTTCATTTAAAAGCAATACGGAATTTCTGACCGCCCCCTTCTCCTTTCCACAAGCCTTACACTTTGATAACTATGTACGTGCTTTTCAGAAATCCAAGATGGGGAGTTATTTCCTGAACTCTATCTTTCTTGTGGTGTTATCCACGGCGATTTTAGTTATTTTTGTGGTTCCTATGGCTTATGTCTTAACGAGATTTAAGTTTTGGGGCTCCAAACTAATCCTTAACCTTTATATGGCCTGTATCTTTCTGCAAGCCTCCTACATTATGGTTCCTTTATTTCTGCAGGTGAATTCATTCGGGATGTTGGACAATCGCGGGATGCTCAGTTTGATCTACGCTGTTCTGCAGTTTCCCTTTGCCATCTTTGTATTAAGTGGATTTCTGAGGTCCGTCCCTAGAGATTATGAAGAAGCCGCTAAGATTGACGGTTGTGGCAACACAGGAGTGCTCGTCAGAATTGTTGCGCCGCTTGCTAAACCGGGGATTGTGACGGTCTGTATGCTGGCAGCGATGGGCTTTTGGAATGAGTATCCGCTGGCATTGGTCTTAATTCAAAGTGATAGCAAAAAAACATTGCCAGTAGGTTTAGCCAATCTTTTTGAGGTTCAACGTTATGCTACAGATTGGAGTGCACTATTTGCCGCGCTGATCCTAGTGCTGATTCCAACAATTCTTTTATATGTGATAGGACAAAAGCAATTGCTCCAAGGAATAAGCGCAGGCGGAATTAAGGGCTGAACAACAAAGACATGGAGGGAATTTACGTGGACAAAGGAAGATTTACACTGCCTGGTGAAACAGGGATGGAAGAGGTCATAGGTGATCTCGTCGAAAGATGGGGTGTAGATGCCGTACGTGACAGTGATGGCACGAATCTATCGCAGGACATTCTCGATATGGGTCTGCAAATTTATTCAACGCTTTGTCTTGTCCGTGAGGACAACGAGTGGGCGAAGCAGCATCCGCAATATAGACAGCAGATTTATCTGATGTCTGCTCCAGTAATAGTAACTTCAAAGGTGAAGACCATCGATATTATGGCTGATTATTTTGCCGATCAATTTATTCCTAACACAGATGTGGATATAAAAAAATATTGGCAGGTTGTAAACCGGACTACAGGAGAGGTATTACCTTCTGAATGTTGGAGTTATGCAGAGGGGATTGTCACGCTTGAGCAGGGGGTACAATTTCACAAATATACGGTCAGTTTCTTGGCCTACCAGAAATGGGAGCCAGTCTCCATGTACAATCACATCACGAATGATTGGGATGAGGAGCATCGTTTACCGTTGGATGTTCGTTATCCCGAGGCTCAAGAGCATGTTTTGAAGGTGTTGGAGGATTGGCTGAAGAAACATCCCAAGACAGATATCGTACGTTTTACGACCTTCTTTTATAATTTTGATTTGATTTTTAACAAGGAAGGTAAGGAGAAACAGGTGAATTGGTTTGGCTATCTGAGTTGTGTGAGTCCACTTGCGTTAGAGCAATTCGAACAAGCTTATGGGTACCGATTGACTGCGGAAGATTTTGTGGATCAGGGGCGATTTAACACACCATTTAAGAACCCGACCCAAAGATATCTGGACTGGATGGACTTCAATCAGAAATTCATCGCAGGTTATGCGAAACAATGTGTAGATATGGTGCATGATTTCGGGAAGAAAGCGATTATGTTTTTTGGGGATCACTGGGCGGGCACAGAGCCTTATGGCAAATATTTTCCGGAGATCGGGCTCGACGCAGTGGTTGGGGCAGCAGGAGATGGCGTTACAACCCGTATGATTGCGGATATACCTATTAAGGATACCGAGGCACGTTTCTATCCTTACTTCTTTCCAGATATCTTTTTTGAAGGGGGAGACCCTGTCGGAGAGTCCGTGCCGATCTGGATCAAATGCCGGCGTGCGCTCATGCGTAAACCAGTTGGCAGGATGGGGTATGGCGGATATTTAAGTCTAGCGCATCAATTCCCGGATTTTATAGATCATGTGACAGAGATTGCGACGCAGTTCAAAGGGATTCATGCCAATGCAGAAGGGACACAGCCTTTTAAAGCTCCTTTTAAAGTGGCGGTTCTGAATACTTGGGGCTCCCTTCGAAGCTGGCAGACACATCAAGTGGCTCATTCTTTATGGAATCAAAGATGTTATTCCTACATAGGGGCATTAGAGTCACTGGCGGGCTTGCCGTTCGACATTGAGTTTATAAGCTTTGATGACATCAGGTTGTGTGGGATTGATCCTAGTATCGGTGTGATTATTAACGCGGGTGATGTACACACCTCTTGGAGCGGTGGAGATCAATGGAGCGATCCGCAAGTTGTGGCAACACTTCGTGAGTGGGTGGATCAAGGGGGCGGTTTTATTGGGATTGGTGATCCATCAGCTTATGAACATCAAGGGGTTCTTTTTCAACTAGCGGATATTCTGGGTGTTCAGAAGGAAATTGGATTTACAGCAAGCATCAATAAGCCCAAGGTAACGCTTGTGCAGGATCATTTCATAACGGAAGATCTGGAAGGTGAGATTAATTATGGTGAAGGGATGACCATGATTTATCAAGCGGAGGCCGGAGCAGAAATATTGGACGTACACCAAGGCAGCTGCAATCTTGCCGTGAACTCATTTGGTCAGGGGCGGGGCTTTTATATCGCTGGACTTCCGTACAGTATTCAGAATACCAGACTACTCAGCCGAGCGATCTTTTGGGCCGCACATCAAGAGGAGCAATTGTATTCATGGTTCTCAGTGAATCCGAATGTTGAATGTCACGCGTATCCTGAGACGGGTCGATATTGTGCCGTAAATAACACTTCCGAGATCCAAAAGACAACGATCCTGATGGACAACGCCGTGATCCAAGAAATAGAGTTGGGTGGGATGGAAAGTGTATGGTTTCAATTTGAGATCACACATTAAGAGTCAGCCGTAACTACGGCGAATAATTAGACTTCCGGCTGCTGTTATCTCCAAATTTCCTGAATTGTACCGCTTCGATAGAGTGATTGGGGAATTTCTCCCTGAAATTCCGGGATTTTTGGTCATCAGACTAATGATCAGGGAAAATCTCCCCAAAGTTTAGCTGATTCGTTAGCAATTATAGAAATTCCTCTTATTATTAGGGAGGAATTCCCTGATTTCGTTCATTTAGAGCGAATATTGGCTGTTTTCAGGGAGTTTTTCCCTAATTATTTTTAGAGCCGTCCCCGCATACTGCATTAACGCAGAAAACACGAACGTTCGCCGCCCCCCATATTGCACATCTCACCGTACAATGTATATTGTTTATCGGCCCCCACAGGTATCATACAAAGCAGATGATCCATCCCCCTCAATGTTTTTGGCAGGTTTTTCTCACTTGGATTGAGATATTTTGAGTTTTCCGTATCTAGAGTATCCGGGACATTTTGCGATAAGCCCGCGGAGAAATCCCCTCATTCGTAGTAAATACCCTGCTGAAATAATGGATATCAGGATAACCAACCTTATCACCGACCTGTTCAATCGGCCAATCCGTTTCGCGCAGCAGCTTGCGAGCTTCCCGATGCCGGATGGAACGGAGATATTCACCAGGAGGCATGCCAGCTACCTCACGAAATAGCTTGGAGAAATGGTCTTCATGCATATTCATGGCACCAGCCATGGATTTATTGCTCCAGCGGTCTGCTAGCTTTGAATCCATCTCATCGATTAAAACTCTGATCCGCCCGGTATGAACGGAAGATTTGGCAGCATTCCGGGAGCTTTGTGTTCGGAGCAGCGAGGTTAGAACGCCGAGCAGTAACCCCCGACAGACCCATTCATAACCGGCAGGCCGCATCGTAAATTCATGCACGAGCTGTTCCATCGCATGGATACATTCGGGTGGCGGGGTATAAATGGGCTCCTGTGACAATGGCATAAAAGGAGTGGTCACAGCTTCCAAGGCAAACTTCTCGGCCATAACCTCCTCCTCATTGACCAGCATGTCTTCATCGCTTGTAATAATCGATTCCCCAAAAAAATCAAAATGGATCCCAATGAGTTTGGTTTCCGAATCTGAGACAATCGCATTCTGATGATATACCCCGGAAGAAAGAAATATCAGTTGTCCTGAATTCAGGATATATTCCTTCGTATCCATCTTTGTTGATAATTTCCCCTGGCGAACGTATAGCAGCTCGAAATCATACAATCTTCTTCTTGGGAAGAGGCAAGGTGAGAGGGTTTGGAATTGTGCATAGTGAATGCCAGGTGACCACTCCCGGGAAGGGACCTGTTTTCTCAGGGGATAACGGGGTTCTTTTTCAGCCACGAATAAACCTCCCATACAGTATAAAATGATTTACTAAATAGACCGGAATCGTGCAAAAAATCTCTTGTTCACCTAAATAAATCTAACTTACAATCTATTATAATATAAATAAATCAAGGATATAAGGGCATTTAGGGTAGGATCTTAAAAGACGGAAAATAACAAATTTGAGGAGGATTCAGATGAAAAAGGGAATAAACATTTGGTCGTTTCGCGAAGGTACTGAGATCGAAGAATGTGCACGTCTGGCTAAAGCGGCGGGGTTCGATGGAATTGAATTGTCTTTGAATGAATCGGGTGAACTTGGCCTGCAAACCACTGAGAAAGAAGCTATTAAGATCAGAAATTCCATTCAGGAGATGGGGTTAGAAATTGCAGGACTGGCGACAGGACTATATTGGTCATATGCCATGACAAGTGAATCCGCGGCGAACCGGACGAAGGCTATCGATGTATGTAAAAAACAATTGGAGCTGGCAGCAACACTTGGCGTAGATACGATTCTTGTCATTCCTGGTGCGGTTGGTGTCGATTTTATTGAGGGCTGTGAAGTAGTCGATTATGAAAAAGCTTATGATCGAGCCTTGAAGGCGATCAGTGATCTAGCTCAGGATGCTAAAATGGCGGGTGTTTCTATTGGGATTGAAAATGTGTGGAATAAATTCCTGCTGTCTCCGCTCGAATTACGTTCTTTTATTGATGCTGTAGGCTCCAATTATGTAGGTTCCTATCTGGATGTAGGGAATATCGTTCATTCTGGTTATCCAGAGCAGTGGATACGGATTCTAGGCCATAGAATCAAGAAGGTGCATTTCAAAGATTACCGCCGGGCAGCCGGAGGACTTCATGGATTTGTTGATCTACTTGCTGGGGATGTGGATTATCCTGCTGTTATGGAAGCACTGCAAGAGATCGGCTACAGCAATTATGTTACTGGAGAAATGATACCGCCATATACGCATTATTCGGAGCAAATTATTTTTAATACATCTGCAGCGATGGATGCTATTTTAGGACGCACTAGTTACTAACTTTAAGAGAGGTGAAGGCTGTGCTCAGAGTGGGGCTAGTGGGCTTTGGATTTATGGGCCGAATGAACTTTGATCAGTATGTTCAATTACAGGAAGACGGCCATCCGATTTCTCTGGTTGCCATTTGTGACCCGCAGATTGAAGTCCTTAAACATACTAAATCCGCGGGGAATATGAACACGGCCCACGAGGTATATGATTTATCCCCTTACAATCTTTATGAGAATTTGCAGCATATGCTCGAAAATGAAGAACTAGATGCTATTAGTCTTGCAGTACCTACGTACTTGCATGCTGAAATGGCTTGTTCGCTGCTGGAACGAGGGTATCATGTATTCGAAAAGCCGATGGCGAGACATTCCGCAGAAGCTTGGAAGATGGTAGCGGCGGCGCAAAGCAGCGGAAAAAAATTGCTGATTGGTCATTGTCTTCGCTTCTGGCCGGGATATGAATATTTGAAGGGGATCATAGCTAGCGGTGAGTTCGGTGAAGTGACAGGGGCTTATTTTTACCGGGGTTCCGGTGCTCCTAAAGGGTGGCTGGTCAATGATGAGCTAAGTGGTGGCTGTATGCTGGATATGCATGTACACGATACGGACATCATCCATCATTTGTTTGGGAAACCGGATAAAGTATCGACGCTTGGGCGGAAGGTTTTACCGGGAAGTGGCTATGATATCGTCTCTACTCATTATTTTTATCAGGATGGAAAAGTGGTCAATGCCCAAGCGGACTGGACACTGGAAGGCGACTTTGGTTTTTACATGGGCTATCGGATTAATTTTGAACGGGGAAATGTAGTCTTCGATGGCGCGGAAGTTAAGGTGAATCCGAATTGTCAACCAGGGTTCATTGCGAAGCTTTCATCGCATACCGGATATTACAGAGAGTTGGTATATTTCTTGAAAATCATCCAGAACGATGAGCCAGTGACTCTATGCATGCCCGAAAGTGCGGCCCAGTCCATAGAAATCATTGAGGCTGAAATCCAATCGGCTGATCAAGAAGGGGCCTGGATACGGATACGTTAAGTACCATACTTTTAGTAAAGGAGATTTCACGATGTTGAAAATAGGCTTGATCGGCTTTGGTTTTATGGGCCGGATGCATTTTGATAATTATGTGCGCTTAACGGAAGAGGGGCAGCCCATTGCCCTTAAAGCCATCTGTGATTTGCGAATTGAGGAATTAAAGAATGGAAAAGCAGCCGGGAATATGAGCACCGCTCAAGAAGTCTATGATTTGTCAGCTTACAATCTCTATGATGATCTGGAGAAAATGATAGCCAGTGAGGAACTGGATATGATCGACATTGCGGTTCCTACTTATCTGCATGCGGAAATGACTTGTTCGCTGCTGGAACGTGGATATCATGTTTTTTGTGAGAAACCGATGGCCAGAACTTCCGCACAAGCGCTGAAAATGGTGGAAACGGCAGCCCGGAGTGGAAAAAAACTGATGATCGGACATTGTCTCCGTTTTTGGCCGGGATATGAATATTTAAAAGAAGTGATAGAGAGCGGGCAGTTCGGTCAGGTCACGGAAGGGTATTTTTACAGGGGATCTGGTGCTCCTAAGGATTGGTTTCTTGATGAGACACTAAGCGGTGGAGGCATTATGGATATGCATATTCACGATACGGATATGATTAACTATCTGTTCGGCAGACCGGATAAAGTTTCATCCTTAGGACGTAATGTCCTTCCGGGAAGCGGATATGATATCGCATCGACTCACTATTTTTATAAGGATGCAAAAGTAATTAATGCTCAGGTGGATTGGACGCTGGAAGGTGATTTTGGTTTTTACATGGGGTACCGGGTTAATTTTGAACGAGGAAATATAGTGTTTGACGGCAGCGAGGTCAAGGTCAATCCGAATGAAGGGGCAGGCTATTTAGCGGAACTTTCGCCGGATGTTGGCTACTATAAGGAGCTTGTATATTTTCTGGATGTCATTATTCAGGATAAGCCTATCATTATTTGTACGCCAGAGAGTACAGCAGAGTCTCTAAGAATCGTGGAAGCAGAAATGAAGTCAGCGGATGCTGAAGGCGAATGGATCGTGCTAGATTAGTTGTGTGTATAGTGAATAAGGACGTGAGCTGGAAGAGGATCATTCACAATGACCTTTTTCCAGTTCACGTCCTTTTGTCATCGCTGAAATTTGGTATTGTCTCTTGCATAATGGGATACTGATCCGTCATATCTTCTCAGCCGTACTTGTTCATCAGAGAACAGTTCAACAATTCCTGAAGCAACCTCTGAATACATTCCATCAGGATCAAGCTGTAGCGCAGAAATATAGGTTTGGGATAAGGCAGCTATAAAAAAATCAATATTTTTCACTAGTGTTTGTGGCATGTTATTCCCTCCGGTGACATCTTGTACATGATGATATATTAAACCATAGGAGTTATTTTACCATGATTTATCGTTGAGTTTTAGGAAGAATTCTTTGGTAAAAGTCGAAAATATGAGAAATTTGGTTGAAATTGTATTTAAGATCATCTTTAATGAAATAAAGAGGGTAATTTTACCACTCTAAATAAATTAAGGGGATTACATAATGAAAGACTATGAAGTGCTGGAAATTAACAAAAAGAGTTTTTTTAAAACGACTATCTATTTTATGATCATTCCTACACTGCTATTGTTTATAGTAGGTTTAGGCATGGTGGTGGTCGGGCTTATCATTAAAGAGACGTTTATAGTGGTTATGGGTATCCCTTATTTGATTATGCCGGTTATTTTAATACTCATTTATGGTTTGGTGGGTATGCTGGTAGCGCTGGTATATAACAAGCTGGCGAGGAGATTCGGAGGACTAGAATTGAAAATAGTAGACAAAACCCCTCCGGTTGAAGCAAACTATTTATCATAACCCGAAGTTATTAAAGGGCAGGTATTGCGATGATTTCGCTACCTGTCCTTTTTTATTTTTAATTTGAAAAGAAACCGGGGAATGGATATGATTTGGATAATGAGAGGATGATTGCCAGATGACAGAACCGACACAGAGAGCCAAGGAGCTGTACATTCAGTTTTTGGGTCATTTTTTAAATATGCATAAAGCAGGAGTACTTAAGGAGTACAAAAGTTTTGAAATTCCAAGAGAAGTGGAGCTGGAATGGCTGCAGGAATGGGCTATGGAGCACGTCAAGCAGCTGTCGATACGGGACTGGGATGCGATTACGATACTGGAATCCATCTCGCGGAATTATCAGGATAGCTGGATTGTGGAAAAAGTGGCTTCTTTTGCTTCGCGGAATATTATGAGCGCCGATAGTTTGGTTAGACTGATTTATGCGGAAAAAATGCTTGAAATCATTCGTTATCATAATCAAGTGATCACAAAAGAACTGTTATTTCAAGGCTGTAAGGTTGCTGTACAAATCCTCGAGGATGTAATCTCACAGCCGCTGGTCATTGATCCTGGACACGAACTTAAAGAACATAACCTTAAAGATAAGCGCGCGTTAAACAGTCGAGCCCAACAAGGGATTGAAGAGGTGAAGGTACTTATTAATTCTTAGCTGCCAAAGTTGACATACTGTTGTCAAATTGGGTGTGCTACGATTTCCTGACAGAATCAAGTCTGCTGATCTAAAGAAGAAAATGAGGGATTATTGAATGGCTGAACCTTTAAAAGCAATGTACAATGAACAATTTCTGCGTGAGTTCGGCGAAAAGATTCGTGGTGTACATAATGTCTTCGATACTGAGGCATTTGTAAGCTCAGCCATGACTGAACCGTGGGATACGCTTGAGCTGAAGGCAAGAATGCGTCGGATCACCGAGACGTTGGGCAGCCACTTACAGCTTCCTTATGAGGAAGCGCTGGCTATCCTATTCGCCATTGCTAAAGAATGTGTAGGATTTCCTTATTTAATTTTTCCGGATTTCGTTGAGGTATATGGCCAGGGAGATGAACATTGGGAGTTGTCTATGCAGGCGCTGGAAAGTTTCACAGCAAAATCATCGGCTGAATTTGCAGTTAGGCCATTTCTCTTACGGGAACCAGAGCGGATGATGGCTCAAATGCAGATATGGGCGAAGCACCCTGATGAGCATGTACGTAGGCTGGCTAGTGAGGGCTGCCGACCTCGTCTGCCTTGGGGACAGGCGCTTCCCATGTTCAAGCTTGACCCAGCTCCGGTATTACCTGTACTTGAGCAGCTTAAGGCGGATACATCCCTGTATGTGCGTAAAAGTGTCGCTAATCATTTGAATGATATTGCGAAGGATCATCCGGAAGTGGTGCTCGATACCGCTCGGCGCTGGAAGGGAACACATCCCGATACAGACTGGATTGTGCGGCACGGCTGCCGTTCTTTGATTCGTAAAGCTGAGCCAGAGATTATGGCTTTATTCGGATACGCAGAGCAGACAGACGAAGCTGCTCCACTTATAACGAGTGCTTCAATTCTATTGGAACCTTCAATCCTGACCATTGGCGAAAGCTCTGAATTGCAGTATAAGCTTCAAGTTCGTGAGGGAGCTCCGGTACGGATTCGGATTGAATACGGAATCTATTTCGTGAAAGCGGCGGGTCGAACCTCCCGTAAATCTTTTTTGTTATCGGATAAGACCGTACCTGGAGGTACAATTCTGTCAGGTAAACGGACACATCGTTGGGCTGATTTAACAACTCGGCGTCATTATCCAGGAGAGCACCGGATTGTGCTGCTGGTAAATGGGCGAGAAGTGGCAGAAGTGGCGTTAGAACTTAAAGGGAGTGCTAATATATGAAAAAAGAAGTTTTGATGTTTCTATCCAATGGTTACGCTGATTGGGAAAGCGGATATATTAGTGCCGAACTAAATAAGCCGGAAAGTGAATATAAAGTAAGCACAGTTGCTTTAACTAGCGACAATGTCAAATCTATGGGTGGATTTACTGTTGTACCTGACTATACTTTAGACAGTTTACCTGCTCAGTATGAAATGTTAATTTTAATCGGGGGCACAGGCTGGAATGATAATTCAGCTATTACTCCAGTGATTGAAAAATGTCTGCAGGAGAGTGTACCTATAGCCGCTATATGTGACGCTACAACTTTTTTGGCTGAACATGGCTATTTAGACAACATACCGCATACCGGAAATTCATTGGATTATTTAAAACAAAATGCTCCTAATTATAAAGGAGGAGCAAATTATATAGAAAAACAGGCAGTTTCGAGTGAATATATTATTACAGCTAATGGCACAGCTTCTTTAGAATTTGCAAGGGAAGTTATGAAGAAGTTAGAGGGTTTCCCAATCGAAACCGTCGAGGGATGGTACAAATTTTTTAAAGATGGTTTTTATCAAGAATAAGCGTGTATATAAAAAAAGGTGGTCTCAAGTCTTAACGACTTGAGATCACCTTTTTGGGGTTGAAGCTTATTTTTTCACTTCTGCAACACCAGTTACTTTTCCTTGATCGGATGAATTAAAGGTGGATTTATATTGATCGTTTGCGAAGTAGACATTGCCTTCAACGGTTGCGTTCACCAGGGTAAAGCCATCCGCTTCTACGTATACATCTCCAATAAAGGTTCCGCCTTGGATGCGGGCGTTTTTACTCTTGATGGTCAATTTTGGAGCAGTCAGTTTGAAGGAGTTGGTGATGTTGTGATCCGCATCTTGTGTGTATAGAGCAATTTTTCTGGCAGGTTCCTCTTTATTCATGAATTCTCCATCCACCACGAGATCTTCGGTGAAGGTTAAGTCTTTAAGTGTGGCAGCAATCCAGGTTCCTTCTGGACTGATGGCGCGTTTGAAGGCTTCTTCATTATCTACTACGGAAGCTGAGGTAACAGCATCTGTGGTGTTATTTTGATTATTAGCGGTGCCTGCATTATTCGTGGTTCCCGCATTATTCGTGTTCTCAGGAGTGCTTGTTGCAGTAGCATTATTGGCATTGTTTGTTGCATTTCCACATCCGACCATTAACACAAAAGCAAATACCGCAGCAACACTTGCTATCTTTCTCATCTGTATAACCTCCCTAAGTAATTGTACTGATATCCTTCGAGCTTACTATAGAGTGATTAGTTAGTAATTTACCAATCAATCTACAAATGGTAATATAGGCCTGGACATCTCTGGCGTATAGTATGACCTGAAAAATGTGATTTATCCGATGAATTCACGAGCAATATGGATTACAATAAGTACAGGCAGTAGAAAAGGAGCATTATCCATGGCCAAGCAGAAATATTATGTAGTCTGGGAAGGTAAACAACCGGGAGTCTATGGCACTTGGGCAGAATGCCAGGCACAGACAGATCATTATACCGGTGCAAAATATAAATCCTATGAATCCAAATCAGCAGCTGATGCGGCATATAAAGCGGGCTGGAAGGGGAATTGGGGAACAGGGGCAGCTGGTGCAAAGTCTAAGGGGACTAGTTCTTTTAAACGCAGTGCTACAGTAGAGACCTCTGAGGAGATAGATTATAACAGTATTTCAGTAGATGTGGGGACTCGTGGTAATCCGGGGCCTGTTGAATATAAGGGTGTAGATACACAAACGGGAGATATCATTTTCTCCTGTGGTCCGATCAAAAAGGGCACTAATAATTTAGGTGAATTTTTAGCGATTGTTCATGCCTTGGCGTTATTAAAGAAAGAGGGAAGCGATAAAACGGTCTACAGTGACTCTGTAAATGCAATGAAGTGGGTAAAACAGAAGAAAGTGGCAACAACCTTGCCGCGCGATTCTTCAACAGAGGAAATTTGGGTGCTTATTGATCGGGCAGAGCGTTGGTTGCAAACCAATACATATGACAATAAGGTGCTCAAGTGGCAGACCAAAGAGTGGGGCGAGATCAAAGCGGATTATGGTCGGAAATAAAAAAGCTATATCGCTATGATCTCGGTTAAAGGAGGAGTTTGGGGATGTTTGGCAACGATTGGGATGAGATATTGCAGGATGAAATGCAAAAGCCCTATTTTATAAAATTAATGGATGCACTAACACAAGAATATAAGGAGCATACCGTTTATCCGCCCAAAGAATTATTGTTCACAGCATTGAAATTAACGCCTTATAAGGAGACCGGAGTAGTTATTTTAGGTCAAGATCCTTATCATGGTCCCGGACAAGCGCACGGACTAAGCTTCTCTGTCAATCCGGGGGTACGTATCCCTCCGTCACTGCGCAATATTTATGCAGAGCTGAAGCAGGACGTCGGTGTGCCTGTTCCAAACCACGGCTCTTTGCTGCACTTAGCAGAGCAGGGAGTGTTGTTGCTGAACACCGTGCTGACGGTACGTGAGGGTGAGGCTGGTTCGCATAAAGGTCTGGGCTGGGAGACATTCACAGACACTATTATGCAAAAGCTAAATGAAAGATCTACGCCTATGGTGTTTATATTATGGGGAAGTCATGCGCAGAAAAAAGGCGCCTTCATCGACCAAAGCCGGCATAAGGTGCTGCAATCGCCTCATCCAAGCCCACTTTCATCGCATCGTGGATTTTTTGGCAGTCGTCCGTTCTCAAAGGCCAACCAATTTTTAGAGTCGCAGGGGTTGGCAGAAATAGATTGGTTCATTCCGGACTTATAATTTATGGAGTGATGCGAAGGGGAGGTAGCTATGAAGCATTGGGTAGGTAAACCCGTTATAATGTACTGCGGGGAGAAACCTTATACCATTATGAAGGGAATCCTGCGCAAATGGGACCTTTCCGCATCGGTGGCGGTGATTGGCCATCAGGAAATTGCTGTGCCGTTTCGGGATATTGTTGTTATTAAGGCTCTGGCTCCAAAAGAAAGAGCGCTGCCTCCAGTTCTCCATTCCGTGGGTTATGTGATGAGGGATCGGCAGCAATTTGACAACGCAGTGTATTTTAAATCGGCGGTTAGCGTCTGGAAAGAAGATCAGCTTATTGCCTTTAATACGATTATTACCTCACATACGAAAGGTTCAGTTACTCTTCAGAACGGCCAAAACCTGATGAAGGGCAATCACATCTTTGTAGTTCGTTCTTTACGAGGGTGATTTCAGGCACCTGTAAAGAATAAAAAAGGGTACGGCTCCGAGTGATTGGAGACGTACCCTTTTTTATTTTATAGATAAGCTCCGTCCGTTCACGAAGTAGATTTCAACCGTTATAGCTCCTCTTTTTTGATAGGCTCAGCTTCATCTATCCGGTCTGCAATAATAATCTCATACACGCGCAGGAAAACAATTTTTATAATCATATAAACAGGGAGCGCAATGAGAACTCCGATAATACCGTAGAAGTCTCCACCTATAAGGACAAGGATGACCGTAGTCAGTGGATGAACATCCAATGATTTTCCGTAAATAATCGGTGAGAGTACATTATCCTGGATCTGCTGGGCAATGAAGATTACAACCAGGGACCAGATGGCCATGGTCGGTGATTCAATGAAACCCACTATAATTACCGGAATCGCTGCTAAGAATGATCCCACATATGGAATGAAGTTAAGGGGCACTGAAATTACGGCGAGCAACAGGGAGTAAGGCAGTCCGATGATAAGGAACCCTATATATAACATAATACCGAGTACGACATTCAGCACCACGCGTGTGACGATGAAGCTGCTTAAGGCGCTGTCGATATCTCCAAACATCTCTTGACCTTCCTTCCGATATTTTCTCGGAATTAAGCCTTGAAGCTTAGGCGATAGCTTATAGTCATCTTTTAGCATGTAGTACAGAATGATAGGCAAAGTAGCGATTAACACTACAATGCTGGAAACAACGCCAATCAAATTGGACATGGAATTGGTAACCCAGGTAATAGTATCGCTAAGAAATTCTGATAAACGGGCCGCGACGTCAGAGTCCCCTTTGAAAAAACGTGACAGTGTCGGATTCTCCCTCAATGCATTGAACTGATCCTGCAAACCTTGCACGAGGTAAGGAGTGTTATCAATAAAGTTCTGAATTTGTTCTTGAAGTGTCGGCCAGACTAGAATCCAGAAGAGAACGAACAAGCCGGCAATCAGAAAATAAATGAGCAGGATGGAGAACGCCCGGTTTAATTTTCTTTTCTCAAGGATCCTTACTAATGGACGCAGCAGGTAGTACATGAACCCTGATAACATCATGGGAACAAGTAATAATTTGAAAATGGCACCCAGTGGGGCGAAGAGAAACATTACTTTGGAGCCTAAGTACAAAATCAGTAAAAAGGCGATAATAGCAAGGCTTGTCCGAAAATACTTCTGTTGTGGCAATAAAAACATCCCCCAAAATTCAAATTTATATCTATGTAGTTTAATAACCCTAATTTGCAAGTATTGATTCAAAAGCGGACAATTCCTTTTAGGTAGTTCTTGGCATACCCATATAGAGGTTCTAGTTACAAAGGTTACGCCAAGTAAAAGTTCGCAATTTAACAAGGGGATATAACTATTTCTCTGCTTTTTCACAGATTATCTTGACTTTCGTCTATGAGATTTTCTAGTGGATAAAGTGAAGATTTCAGGAACTACTTCCTCGCCTCCAGTTTCTTTGGTAACTTGTCTTGCTTTAACAAGAGATAAAAAGGAAAAAATCTCACCTAAGGCTACAAGTCCAGCTGCGATGATCTCATAATCCTCAGCGCTAAGTTCTGCGGATTCCACTGGATTAGTGCTATTGGTGGTCCCATTTTTATTAGCATTGCTGTTGCCTTTATTTCTCCCGCTGTTTCTTCCATTGGCCATTTCTGATCACCCGCTTTTCCCGGTATGTATTATTCATATGTTATAAATGCCGCATATGAGATAGGCAATTCGGATGTAATTTTGCACTGTCTCTTTTTAGCACTTTACACAGGATGAAAACGCTGTTAAAATCATAAACGAGCACAAACGATCAATAACGGTCATATATAATCAATTAACGGTCAATAAAATTCATAGATGAGCGCAAGGAATTGCACAGGTCGCGCTGTCACATAAAGGAGCGAGCCACGATGATGTTTGAGGAAGAGAGAAAACAAAAAATCGTGCTTTTTGTGGAAAAGAACTCCAGAGCTTCTGTACAGGAGCTAAGTCAGGAAATGGGCGTATCTGAGTCTACTGTGCGCCGTGATCTGAAGGAGCTGGAAGAAGCCAAGCTATTAAAGCGTACTCATGGAGGAGCGGTTTCCCTGCAGAGCGTCAATTTTGAGGCGGCTTATCCTGATAAGGAAGACCATTTATTGGATGAGAAGCAACGGATTGCCCGTAAGGCCGTGGAGATGATTCAGGAGGGGGACGCAATACTGCTTGATGCAGGAACAACAACACTGCAGATTGCCAGAGAGCTGAAGAACTTTTCGAATATCAAAGTCATTACGAACTCGATTATGGCGCTGAATGAGCTGCGGGATTGCCGCAATATCGAAGTCTCAATTACAGGCGGTATGCTTCGCCCGGATACGATGGCTTTTGTTGGACCGATGACAGAACGTTCCTTAGATATGGTGAGAGTGGATAAAACTTTTCTTGCTACTAATGGACTGGATTTGCGGGAAGGCATCACAACCCCGAACATGTTAGAGGCAGCTACAAAACGCAAAATGATCGCAGTCGCCAAGCAAGTTATTCTACTGGCAGATCACAGTAAGCTGGGGCAGGTATCCTTTAGCAAGGTTGCAGATGTGACGGAAATGGATCATTGCATTATAGATTCAGGAGCGTCTGACAAATTCATCCGTGAGATCACGCAATTGGGTGTGGATTTCACGCTTGTATAAATTTTATATAGGATAAGCAATTATGAATTACCGTGTGATCGTTTGGAGAAATTACAGATGCCGTATTTGTGATCGGTAATCTATGGCTTAGAAAACCAACATAATTGAGGGATAATCATGATCTATACTGTAACGCTTAATCCTTCCATTGATTATATCGTGGAAGTGGAAGATTTGAGACTGGGTGACTTGAACCGGATGAAACGTGATTTGAAGCTTCCGGGAGGGAAGGGGATTAACGTATCCCGAGTGCTTAATCAGCTTGGGGTTCAGAATAAGGCTATGGGATTCCTTGGAGGCTTCACCGGCCGATATATTGAGGATTGGTTACACGAAGAGTCAATTTCAAGCGATTTCGTGTTTGTTTCTGATGATACGCGGATTAACATCAAGCTCAAGCATGGAGAGGAAACGGAGATTAACGGTGTTGGACCCGTCATTCATGATCCTGAAGCCAACGCACTATTGCAAAAGCTGGCTGCCCTGAACGCGGAGGATGTAGTGATTTTGTCGGGAAGCGTTCCCCCATCACTGGGTGCAGATTTCTATGACAAGCTTATATCTGTGTGCAAACAGAGCGGAGCGGAATTCGTCATTGACACTACTGGTGCTGCACTTCAAAAAGCACTGGCGTATCAGCCATTGCTGGTTAAACCGAACCATCATGAGCTCGCAGAGCTATTCGGCGTAACCATAGATACGAGGGAAGAGATTATTACTTATGGACGCAAGCTGCTGGATGCAGGAGCGAAAAATGTACTGGTTTCCATGGCGGGTGAAGGGGCTTTGTTCATTACGGAGCAAGGGGTATACCACGCCAACGCCCCATCAGGTAAAGTGAAAAATTCTGTAGGTGCAGGAGATTCCATGATCGCTGGTTTTGTAGGGACACTGTCTTTGACAGGAGACTTGTTGGAGGCGTTCCGTGCAGGCGTTGCCTCGGGCAGTGCAACCGCATTCTCTGATGACTTAGCGGACAGAGAATTCATTGAACAGCTGAGACCGCTGATCCAAATTTCAGAAGTGTAAGCCGGCAGCATTCAAAGTACTTAAGGGAGTTGAGCATGATGAGAATAACGGATTTAATGATAAAAGAAACGATGATCATGGATCTAAAAGCTACAACTAAGGAAGCTGCAATTGATGAATTGATTGCGAGTCTTGCTGCAAGTGGCCGAATTAATGATCCGATCCTTTTTAAAGAGATGATTCTGAAGCGCGAAGAGCAGTCCAGCACTGGGATTGGCGGCGGCATTGCAATGCCGCACGCTAAGACTAAAGCGGTAAATGAAGCGACAGTTGTATTTGCTAAGAGCGCAAAGGGAGTGGAGTTTGAATCCCTTGATGATGAGCCAGCACGTATCTTCTTTATGATTGCCGCTCCAGAAGGAGCAGGCAATATGCATCTTCGTACACTGGCCTCATTGTCCAGACTACTGATCGATAGCGAGTTCATTGAACAGCTTATGAATACTCAGACTCCTGACGAGGTATCAGCTTTGTTTGATGCCAAGCAGGCGGAAGGTGAAGCTAAGGAGAAAGAGAACGAAGCTGCTGAAACTGCCGCGAAGTCAGAGCCTGAACGTGTAATCGTGGGCAACCCGGATTCCCAAGCTTTTGTAGTAGCTGTAACTGCTTGTCCTACAGGCATTGCACACACTTTTATGGCTGAAGATGCCCTTAAGAAAAAAGCTCTGGAAATGGGAGTTAATATCCGTGTAGAGACGAATGGTTCAGAAGGGGCCAAAAACGTACTTACCCCTGATGAGATTCGGCGTGCAAGCGGTGTAATTGTTGCAGCTGATAAAAAGGTGGAAATGGCCCGTTTTGACGGTAAGCCTGTACTGCAAAGACCTGTAAGTGATGGCATCCGTAAGTCGGAAGAGCTTATTCGTAAAGCTATGAATGGGGAAGCGCCGATCTATCACAATGAAGGTGGCAGTGGCAATGACGAAGGATCTAAAGAGAAATCTGGCAGTATCGGCAGTAAAATATATAAGGACTTAATGAATGGGATCTCCCACATGCTCCCGTTTGTAGTCGGTGGCGGTATACTGCTAGCAATCTCCTTCCTGATTGAACAAGTAGGTGGAGCAGATCACCCGCTGTTCCAGTTACTGCAGACAATCGGTGGCGGAGATGGTGCCTTCCATTTCCTAATCCCAGTCCTTGCTGGATTTATAGCGCTCAGCATTGGTGATCGTCCGGCTCTGATGCCAGGTATGGTTGGGGGTTACATGGCCTTGAATTCCAACGCTGGGTTCCTCGGCGGGCTGGCTGCTGGTTTCTTGGCGGGTTATGTAATTATCGGACTACGTAAAGTATTTGCAGGTCTGCCTAAAACACTTGACGGACTGAAGCCGATCCTGTTATATCCGGTATTTGGGCTTCTAATTACCGGTGGATTGATGTATTACCTGTTCGATCCGGTCTTTAGCTGGATCAATGTAGGACTGATTGATTGGCTTAATGATCTTGGAACTGTTAATGCTGTTATTCTGGGCCTGGTTCTCGGTGGCATGATGGCCATAGATATGGGTGGACCTTTCAATAAAGCTGCTTATACTTTTGCCATCGGTGTATTCACTACCAGTGGCAATACCAACGGCTTCATGATGGCTGCTGTAATGGCGGGGGGGATGGTACCTCCACTTGCAATAGCACTGGCTTCTACTTTCTTTAAGAATAAATTCACGGAAGAAGAACGTAAATCAGGCTTAACGAACTATGTGCTGGGCTTATCGTTCATTACAGAAGGGGCCATTCCATTCGCCGCAGCCGATCCGCTTCGTGTCCTAACCTCTTGTATTCTTGGTTCGGCCGTTGCTGGAGGTCTTACACAACTTTGGAATATCAACGTGCCGGCTCCGCATGGCGGGATCTTTGTAGCTGCCCTTTCAAGCCACGCGCTGTTGTTCCTGTTGGCTGTTCTGATCGGTTCGGTCATCTCCGGATTGATGCTCGGATTATGGAAGAAACCGCTTGAAGCAAAGTAACTTTATAAGTAAATTGAACTGCTGGGTGCCAGAATTTTCATTCTGGTGTCCAGCAGTTTTTGCATGGACATTAATCCCCCCCTCCTCCCCCATAGGTAGATTTATCTCCATAAATGAGGTTTAATTTTATATAATTGAAAATATATATAATCAGAAGGAAAAGGAGCGAGCGAGATGATATTACATAAGGGGGAAGTCTTGTTCCGCCAAGGAGACAGCTGTGATTTTTTATTTAAGGTAAAAAGCGGGCTGTTCAAGGTCACAAGACTTCATGAGAATGGGAACATGGTGTTATTCAACATCCTGTATCCCGGTGAGATGGTTCCCCATCATTCACTCATTTCGCCAAAGGAGGCGCATGGAACGGCAGTTGCGATGATGAAGAGCGAGGTGGAGGCAGTTCCATCAGCTGAATGGTATCAACAGCTGCGGGATGATTCTGGTCAAGCGATGGAAATCGCCAGACTGCTTCAGGAGAAGGTACGGTTTATGCAGACACGGCTGGATCATCTGACTGTAGGTACACCTGCAGAACGTATGGAATTGCTAACCCGCTGGTTTAATGACTACTCTCATGGCGCAGCGCTAACAGAGTTATTGACCCAGGAAGAAATAGGACAATTGATCGGTGTAAGACGTGAAACAATCAACCGTTTGCTGCGGAGTACAGAGTGATTCCTGCTTTTTTCTGGCAAACTGTTTAGAGTAGGGTGGCTCCGTGGTATAATGTAAACAGAACTTATCAAATTAGAGAAAGGATCAGGATACCATGTGTCCCCGAAGGACGATTCCCCAAAGGACGATTTGGAAACGTTATGATCTGTCTTATACTTAGCTTCCCTGTAGAAGGTGCGTAAACCGTTGTTACTTGACGAACCGCCTCTGCGAGGGGAAGGAGTATATATATGCGAAGGAGCAATACCTCCGGTTTTACCCGTCGTAGAGGTTGGTGGGACGTCTAGCCGCCATATACGATAAGGGGAGACCTGTATGAGGAACCACAATTACGGAGTGAATGTACTGCTCCGATTGACAGTCATTTTGTTTGGAACATTTTTGCTTGCATTTACTTATTATCACATCAATTTTCAGAATCATTTGTCAGAGGGCGGATTCGTAGGATTATCGCTGCTCGGCAAATACGTATTAGGAATTTCACCTTCGATTTCAACTCTGCTTCTAGACGTTCCAGTACTCTTGATAGCATGGATGTTCAAAGGGAAAGCGTTCGTGTGCAACACTTTTGTTTCTGTAGGAGCTTTTACAATCTTCTACGGTCTCATGGAACGTTATTCCGGTTTGGTCATCAACTTGCAGGACAATTTGGCATTAGCAGCTCTTTTGTCCGGCGTACTGACAGGTTTAGGAGCGGGAATTATCCTGCGGAGTGGCGGGGCTAGCGGTGGAGACGATATTTTGTCGCTGCTGGTTAGTGAATGGAAGGGAATCAAAGTAGGTACGGTATTCATCATGATGGATGTAATCGTTCTGGCACTATCACTCTTTTATATGCCTGTTAAAGAAACGATGTATACAGTGATGGCAGTAGTCGTAGCCGGCTATGTGATCACCTTTACAACCTCTTTAGGCAAACCAAAGCTAGTGAAGGCGCCAAAGATTCAATCTACACTGCGTAAACCGCATGATGGTACGGTAATGTGAAGAAGGCTGGTATAAACAGCTTATTCGGGGATATACTACATTTAAGGTCAGCCAGAGTTTCTGGTTGACTTTTTTTTGCTGGATATGACGTAATTTAAAGGGTGTAGTCCTTAGGGGCGTTGCTTGGATGTTTCGCTCATAACAAAAGGTGGCGTACAGTGAAAATCCTGTACGCCACCTTTTAGTTAACTTAAGACTCACTAGTGCTCGTAATTGAATCGTGCAGAAACATTTGCGGCCAGCTTGTCCTTTTATTTAGCCCACAGCATTTGTGATAGCTTCGCATTCGTCCGAGCAATGACCGCTGTGCTGTGTTTCACAGTCCTCACAGCAAATATGCTGAAGATGACAAGCATCGTTAGCACAATTGATAAATTGGTCAGCTGGCTGACCGCAGTGATGGCAACGTCCGACAACGATATCCTCGTCGGTATGATTAATCTGTACGGAAATCCGCTCATCGAAGACATAACATTTGCCATCAAACAGTTGGCCCTGTACCTCAGGGTCTTTACCATAAGTCACAATGCCGCCATCCAGCTGGTACACCTGTCCAAAGCCTTCCTTCATCATAAACCCGCTTAATTTCTCGCAGCGGATCCCGCCTGTACAGTAGGTCAGGATTGGTTTATCCTTAAGGTCGCTCATATTCTCGCGAATCCAGTCCGGGAATTCTTTGAAGCTGTCTACTTCAGGGCGGATGGAGCCGCGGAAATGACCAAGATCGAATTCGTAGCCGGTACGACCATCCAGAATCACCACATCGTCGCGCTGCATCATTTCATAGAAATCTTTAGGCGCCAGATGCTTTCCGGTAATCACGTTTGGGTCCAGTTCATCCTCGACCCGGAACGTCACAAGTTCCTTTTTATAACGAACGAAGATCTTTTTGAAGGCATGACCATCAGCCTCATCGATCTTGAAGACGATATCGCTAAACAGAGGGTTTGCGCGCAAATCCTTCATGTATTGCTCGGTTTGGGCAACCGTACCAGATAGTGTTCCGTTAATGCCTTCATCTGAGATGAGAATTCGTCCCTTTACATTAAGCTCTTTGCAGTAAGCCAAATGCTCCTGGGCGAATAGTTCTGCATCCGGCACTTTTACAAATTTATAGTATAGCAGAATTGCATATTCCGATTGTGGATTCATTCATTTCACCTTTATCATTAGAATTAGACTACTAAATAAACATTTAAGTATAAAAAGTATTGTAACATATTATCAAGTATTGACAAGAGATGTGGTACAGTAACCTGAAGAAAGCTGGTATAAATAACATTTTCTAGGGATACCAGGATTAAGGTCAGCCAGAACCTCTGGTTGATTTTTTTGCTGGATATAGGCGGTTTTCATGGATAGTTATGATTTGCGAAACCGTGAATTGCAACGCACGTATATATTTTCATTCATAAGTCACATGTTGACTTTAATTATAAGGAGGAACTGTGGGATGAGTGCTCATGAGATTGATTATGCCATTATGGGTGAGGAAATACAGTGTGTAGAGGTGCAGCTTGACCCAGGAGAGAGTGTAATTGCCGAAGCCGGGAGCTTCATGATGATGGATCAGGAAATAACAATGGAGACGATATTTGGCGACGGCAGCGGAGGCTCGCGTGGAAGTGGCTTGATGGGGAAGCTGATGGGGGCGGGCAAACGTCTGTTGACAGGTGAAAGCTTGTTTATGACCGTCTTTACACACAGTGGTTCTTATGGACGTAAAAGTGTCACCTTTGCTGCTCCGTACCCAGGCAAAATCATCCCGCTCGACCTGCAGCAATACGGTGGAAAAATCATCTGTCAAAAGGATTCGTTCCTTTGCGCGGCAAAAGGTGTTTCAATCGGTATCGAATTTCAGCGTAAGCTGGGTACCGGCTTTTTTGGTGGTGAAGGTTTTATTATGCAAAAGCTGGAGGGTGACGGACTTTCATTTGTACACTCTGGCGGTTATGTTATGGAACGCACACTTCAACCGGGAGAGACGCTTAAGCTGGACACTGGCTGTTTAGTCGCTATGACATCTTCGGTGGATTACAATATTGAGTTTGTAAAAGGGGTCAAAACCGCGCTATTCGGCGGCGAAGGCCTGTTCTTCGCAACATTGCGCGGACCCGGCAAGGTGTGGGTACAGTCGCTGCCATTCAGCCGAATGGCCGATCGCATCCTGTCTGCTGCTGGCAACAGCGGTCGGAAAGAAGAAGGAAGCGTGCTTGGCGGGCTCGGCAATCTGCTGGATGGTAGATAAGTCTGCGTGAGCGCATTGCATAGTGTGGAAGTAGAGGATATATAGAATGTGGAGTGAGCGTGGAAATGCTGAACATATGAGGCAAAGAGCGTGCGAGATGTGGAGTGAGCATGGAAATGCTGAGCATATGAGGCAAAGAGCGAACGAAATTTGGAGTGAGCGTGGAAATGCTGAGCATAGAGGCAAAGAGCGTACGAGATGTGGAGTGAGCGTGGAAATGCTGAACATATTAAGCAAAGAGCGTACAAAATAAGGAACATACGAGGTATACAACATTACAAGAGGACGCGTCGTTTCAGCGGTAGTGCTATAGGTTGTGGTGAAACAAGGGCAGAAATGCCCTTGTTTTGCTGTAAAGGTTTAGTATCGCGTGAGACAAGGGCAAAAGTGCCCTTGATTTGCACGAATGAGCTAGTATCGCGCGAAAGAAGGGCAGAATTGCCTTTTATTTGCACGAATGAGCTAGTGTTGCGAAAGAAGGGCAAAAGTGCCTTTGATTTGCACGAATGAGCTAGTTTGGCGCGAAAGAAGGGCAATAATGCCTTTTATTTGCACGGATTGGCTAGTGTGGCGTGAAAGAAGGGCAAAAGTGCCTTTGATTTGCACGGATTGGCTAGTGTGGCGCGAAAGAAGGGCAAAAGTGCCTTTGATTTACGCGATGCTGCAAAATGAACGGTATAAATCCCGTAGAATGGAGCCGATCGAGCGTATACGGTCAGATGTACGGTATAAATCCCGCAGAATGGAGCCGGTGGAGCAGTTGTGGCTAAATGAGCGGTATAAATCCCGCAGATGAGCTACTCCAACAAGTAATAAGTTACTTATGTTCGATGGGATATCACCGTTCGGCGTCTGCAATATCAACTTTACATTGTCCTCCACTACTGCTATCGCTACCACTAATACTGTTACTGCTACCACCACCACTACACTACTACCACTACACTACCACCACCACTACACTACCACCACTACACTACCACCACTCCTGTATCTTTAAACCAATTTATAGTTTGTTAGAGCCGTAATGAGCTATGCTCATTTACGGTTTTCTATGTTTTTTGTAAGTAATGGTTGTCCGGAGCAGGAGATCACTCATATACAATTAGGATAGTTTAATTGATAACTATATAATACCAGCTCATGAGTAGCTGGTTCAGGTATGATGTGTTCAACACTATATCGTACTTTGGAGGAATGTATATTGGTAATGGACGTGGAATTTGGCAAGGAAATTGAGAGTGCTATTAGTTGGGCTAAGGAGCGGCTGGGGTCGCAGGAGTATCCGCTGCGTTGTCTTGCTTTTGTTGAAGATGCATATGAAAGAAGCAATGGAATCGAAATGTGGGGAGGCAGCGATGCACGCGAATCCGCAGAGCTGTACGATGCGCACAAGAATACCGGAGTTCCGCCAGCTGGCGCGTTTGTTTTTTATGCTTGTTCAGGGTTGGTGGACGGTGAGCTTAAGGATTGGGGGCATGTAGCTTTGGCCCTGGGGAATGGCGAGGCCATTCATGCCTGGGATAAAGTAAGGATAGATCACTACATGGAAATTTGCCATCTGCAAGCTGCTCCGGGCTGGAGCCAACCAGAACTTATCGGCTGGGCACCTGTAGAGAGAGTTCTTGCCGGGATTCAGAAGAAACAATGGGACTAGTTGATATTCTTAAACCTAAATTATCCAAGAACCCAAAAGGTGCCGTAAACAGGTGCTTCAAGGGTTATTTTTTCTTCCTTCTGATTTGACTAACCCTATGCACGGTGTATATATTATTTGGCAGACCCCCTTATATTGTGAGGCTGGACCGGAGGCATGATATGTTCAAAATATTTATTATAGAAGATGACCGTGGACTTGTGGCTTTGCTGCAGGATTATTTACATAAGTTTGGATATGAAACGCAGGCGGTGAGTGATTTTGAGCGGGTCCGCACTCAGTTTGAGGCGTTCGTGCCACATCTGGTACTCCTAGATGTTAATTTGCCAAAATACGATGGCTATTACTGGTGCCGCCAAATTCGCGGAATTTCAACCTGCCCTATTCTTTTTATATCTGCCCGCGATGGCAAAATGGACCAAGTAATGGCGCTGGAAAATGGAGCCGACGATTATATCACTAAGCCTTTTGATTACGAAATCGCGATGGCCAAAATTAAAAGTCAGCTGCGGCGCGCCTACGGCACCTATGCTGGTGGGAATAATGAACGCACACTGAACGTTGCCGGAATGACGCTGGATGTAGAGCGGCTAATCCTTACCCGAGGCGAAGCTAAAGTGGACTTAAGCCACACGGAAGCCAAGATACTAGATGAATTGATGCAAAAATCGGGAGTCATCGTTACCCGGGACAGGCTGCTCGAAAAAATTTGGGATGATCAAGCCTTCGTGGATGAAAATACCTTAAATGTATATGTTACACGTGTACGCAAAAAACTTGCTGCTCTCGCTATCACAGACGGACTACAGACCGTACGCGGTCAAGGCTACCGTTTGATTCCGAATTGGGGGGATGTGGAATGAAGTTGTTATTACGGGAACAGTTCCCCCTGATCGTGGTCTATCTAGCCCAGCTAGTCCTGATCACATTAGTGTACCGGCTGGACGGAGGCAGCGGTCTGAATGTAAGTTTATATGCCGCGCTGCTCAGCACTTGTCTACTGATTGGCTACCTCGCTTACCGTTACGTCACCAATCGCACGTTCTATGAACGTTTGGAGACTACGCCCTCCTCTCTCGATGAGGCAGGTGGCCCTACACAGGATTCTCCGCTAGCCGTAAGCTTGCGAGGTTTACTGGGGTCGCAATTCCGCCTCTACAAAAATGATTTGCACAGCTACCGCCACAAATTAGAAGAACATATTCACTTTATTAATCAATGGGTACATGGCATGAAGACGCCGTTGTCTGTCATTCATCTGATCATTCAGGATAAGGATGGTCCTCCTTTTACGGCAATTGGTGATGAACTGGATCGTTTGAAAAAAGGACTGGATACCGTGCTTTATACGGCCCGTCTGGATACTTTTGAACATGATTTCTATGTGGAACGGCTGAATTTGGAGACCATCGTACGTGGTGTGACCTCTGAGCAGAAGCGTCTTTTTATTCGGAAAAGAGTATTTCCAGCTATACAAATAGATGAGCAGATTACTGTAACCACGGATGAAAAATGGCTCACTTTTGTCCTTACGCAGCTGATTACGAACGCTGTACGTTATACGACAGAAGAGGGCAAACATGTTTTTTTTCAAGGGATGGTCACGGAAGATAAGCAGACTGTGCTTGAGATCCGGGATGAAGGAGTAGGCATACCAGCAGGAGATCTTCCGCGCGTGTTCGATGCTTATTTTACCGGGGTGAATGGACGAACCTTCCAGGAATCTACGGGGATGGGTTTATATCTCGTGAGGCAGATCTGCGGCAAGCTTGGACATGAGGTGAGTATCCGTTCCGAAGTAGGAAGCGGGACCACCGTGCGGATTGTATTTAGGGAGCAGCATATAACAAACCTTACAAATGTGTAAGGGCATTGTAAGTTTCAGAAATAGCAGCCTATGTGTACACTTTGTATAATGAAGGCAATCCAGTCGAAAGAAGGAGAGGTAACACTTGCCCATTCTAGATGTTCATAATTTATCAAAAATATATGAGGGTAAAGTGTCCACTCAGGCGCTGAATCATATCCGCTTTTCTGTAGAAAAGGGGGAGTTTGTTGGCATAATGGGCCCATCAGGGAGCGGGAAAACAACGCTGCTCAACACGATTGCCACCATCGACCAACCGACCTCCGGTCAGATTCTGATCAACGGCCGAGATCCTAATCTGCTTAGCAGAAAAGAAAAGGCGCTTTTTCGCCGTCATGAGCTAGGCTTCGTCTTTCAGCATTTTAATCTACTGGATACGCTCACTGTAGAGGAGAACATCGTATTACCTTTAACGCTTGCAGGTGCTCGTGTCCCAGAGATGGAGAGCAGGCTGAAAGAGGTCACTACCTTGCTTGGCATCGAACATTTGCTGAAGAAACGCACGTATGAGGTCTCAGGCGGACAAATGCAGCGGGCGGCTATCGCCCGGGCGATGATTCATCGTCCAGCGTTAATTTTGGCGGATGAGCCCACAGGCAATCTGGATTCCAAAGCCTCAGGGGAAGTCATGAATATGTTGACAGAGGTGAATAAGGAAGAAGGAGCTACGGTGCTGATGGTCACGCATGACGCAGTGGCTGCAAGCTTTTGCAACCGGGTCATCTTTATTAAAGACGGACGTTTCTATAGTGAAATGTACAAGGGCAGTAATAGAGGCGCTTTCTTCCAAAGTATTATTGATATGCTGTCTCTGCTTGGGGGAACCAGCCATGACCTTTCGGCAATTCGCTTATAGGAATGTAACACGTAATAAACGCAAATATGCCGCTTATTTTGTCGTCAGTGCTTTTTCGGTGATGATCTTTTTCGTGTGCGCTTTGTTTATTTACCATCCGGATATTTCAAAGAGCTTAATTTATAGTACGGCGGCTCATACGATGATGGTGGCAGAGGCAATCATTTATGTCTTTTGTTCTTTGTTCGTGCTCGTATCCGTTGGATCCTTCCTGCAGTCGCGGAAGATGGAGTTCGGAATTTTATTGATGCATGGAATGACGAAGAGACAGCTGAACACCATGGTTTTTCTGGAAAATATGATGATCGGCACCTCTGCCATCCTGACAGGTACCCTTCTCGGTTTACTTCTGGGTAAATTATTTTTGATGATCGGGTCCACTTTTTTGGGAATCCCCCTGTTAACCTTTCATCTCCCATGGCAGGCACTTGTGCTTACGATCTGCAGCTTCGTGTTATTGTTTTTTCTGATATCACTTTGCACCTTTGTTTTTATTGGCAATGAGTCACTGATGCGTATGTTTCAGGGAGAGCGTAAGGCAGAAGAAGAACCCAAAGTATCCTTTGTATTATCTATTATTTCTGCTGTACTGCTGATCAGTGGTTATTATATGGCGGCTACTGCAAAAGCTGCTTCCGTAGAGAAAGTTATGTTTCCGGTCGTTGCAATTACGGTTATCGGGACGTATCTCTTTTATACCCAGCTAAGTATTTGTTTGGTTAAGCTGCTTAAGGACATTCGGCGCTTGTATTGGCATCGTACGAATATCATCACTTTATCCGGGTTGTCCTACCGCTGGAAAGAGAATGGCCGAATGTTTTTTATGGTGACGATTGTATCTGCAGTCTCCTTCACTTCCGTAGGGGTATTTGCATCGATACATACACTTTCCAGAGAGCTGAAATTGGATTATCCCGCAGCAGTGGGTTATGTAGCCAAAGGAAACCCGGCGGGTGTACCTTTTGATCAGCATCTGAACGAAATTAAGGAAGAGCTCAAGACGCACGGACTCCCTTATGAAGCGCTTAGTATTCCGATTAAATATGCTGAGGTTGAAGCTCAGACTGGACCCGATCGCACTTTACGCCTTCCCTTGATTGCTTTCAGTGATTATAATCTCGCCCTGCAACGTGCAGGTTTCACAACAGATGAGCGTGTTCTGGTGGGCAACGATGGTCTGGTGATGATTGGATCGCAGCGGGATCGCAGTTTAACAGAAGGCAGAGTAAAAGCAGTCTATTCCTTGCAGCAAGGACTTGCCATTAAAGAAATAGGTTATACCGAGCAAGTCCCCATCGCCGAATATTTATTGCCGGAGCTGGATGGTAGAGATGGCGGGGATTTTAGTGGTGTCGTGATCAGTGATGAGCTTTACAGCGCTATTGATCCCGTGCAGTCGGATCTTTATACAGGTTTTTATGTAGAGGATTTTCCACAGACGGTAGGTATCGCAGCTGATCTTGCCCATAAAGGTAAACAGTCCTATGAAAGTGATTCTCCGTATGCGATTGTGATCAGCGGCACGCTGTTTGAACTTCAGAAAACATTGTATAACACAATGCTTTTTGCTTCCTTGCTGGTGGGTACTGTCTTTTTTATCGCGGCGGGCAGCTTTCTTTACTTCCGGTTATATACCGATCTTGATCATGATCGCAATCAATATTCCACTTTGTCCAAGATGGGGCTTACGGATAAAGAACTCAATCGAATAGTTACGATTCAACTCGCTTTGTTGTTTTTTGTGCCGGTCGGAATAGCTATTTTACACAGTGTGTTTGCTTTTATTGCCCTTCAACGGTTGTTCTACTTATCTATCGCAACGGAGACAGGCGCGGTGTTACTCGGATATTTAGCTGTTCAAGGACTATACTTCTTTTTTATTCGCAGCCGCTATTTACGCAACCTGAAGAAGAACTTGATATGAGAAATGGGGGTAACAAGATGCAAGCATGGATTACAGATTTTATGGAGCAGTTTGGTTACTTCGGTATTTTTCTGATGCTGGCCTTTGAAAATATATTTCCACCAATTCCTTCAGAAGTGATCCTGCCCTTTGGAGGATTTATGACGACTACGACGAGCTTAACGATCCCTGGTGTAATTATTGCTGCCACGGCTGGTTCACTACTGGGTGCAGTAATCCTCTATTATATTGGACGATTATTGGATGTGAGCCGGTTAGAGAAACTGGTTGAACGCTGGGGTGGCCTAATTCGGATCAGTAAAAAAGATATCCACAAGGCTGACGCCTGGTTTGATAAATATGGCTATTGGACTGTATTGTTTTGTCGGATGGTTCCGCTGGTCCGCAGTCTGATTTCGATTCCGGCGGGAATGTCGGGCATGAAATTTGGAGTGTTTATGATCTTCACAACGATTGGCACATTGGGATGGAATTTGCTGCTTGTGCTTATTGGCGCGGCTTTGGGCGAATCCTGGGAAGACATTGCCATGTACATGGATGTGTACTCCAATGTAGTCTATGTACTAATTGCTGGCGGATTAGTTATTATTGGGTTTCTGTACTTCCGCAAACGCAGCCGGAGAATGAACACTGAGGGCTAAGCGGGTGGAGGACTGATAATAGAAATGATTATTAAAAAGGAGGGAAACACATGGAGCTATTAACGATTATTAAAGCCATTATTTTGGGGCTTGTTGAAGGTTTAACCGAATTTGCTCCAGTATCCTCCACGGGTCATATGATTATTGTTGATGATATGTGGCTGAAATCACAGGCGTTATTTGGACAATATACGGCAAATACCTTCAAAGTAGTTATTCAACTGGGTTCAATATTAGCGGTTGTTGTGATTTTTAGAAATCGGTTCATTGATTTGTTAGGCTTAAAGCGTTTCAGCCGTAAGCAATTGGATCCTGTAACAGAGGAGCTACCGCAGATGGAGCAGGGCGGGCACCTCAAGCTGACTCAGGTTTTGGTAGGGTTAGTGCCTGCAGGTGTGTTAGGTGTTCTGTTTAATGATTATATTGATGAGCATTTATTCTCTACCTCAACGGTGTTAATTGGTCTAGTGATCGGGGCTATATTAATGATTATTGCGGATCTGTTTGGGCCAAAGAAGATCAGAACTGAGAGTGTAGATCAGATTACATACAAACAGGCACTTGGTGTAGGTCTTGTACAGTGTTTTTCGTTATGGCCTGGATTTTCACGCTCGGGCTCGACGATTTCTGGTGGCGTACTCCTCGGGATGAGCCATCGGGCCGCTGCTGATTTTACGTTTATTATGGCAGTACCCATCATGGCAGGTGCCAGTCTGTTGTCACTGATGAAAAACTGGCAATATTTCACCATGGACGCGTTGCCGTTTTTTATTGCTGGCTTTATTAGTGCCTTCCTATTTGCGCTGTTATCGATGCGTTTCTTCTTAAAACTGATCAATCGTATCAAGCTCTTACCGTTTGCTATATACCGTATAATTCTTGCTGCTGTAGTATATTTCGTATTTTTCTAAGTCCGTTATAAGGAATCGATATAACAGAAGCCCCAGTAATCTATTGCAGATTGCCGGGGCTTTCACGTATGATGACATCAGATTAAGACACTCAAATGATGAAAGATATCGGAGACAGGTGCTGACCGGAAAATAGTAATTCGGTAGGCTTAATAGGGAAATTCGGTTCGAAGCCGATGCGGTCCCGCCACTGTAACGGAAGAATCTCGAGCAACAGAGGTCACTGGCAATTTACTACTGCTGGGAAGACTGCTCAAGATGTTGACGCCGCTAGCCAGGAGACCTGCCTGTTTCAACAGCACTGCTTCACCTACGGAAGATAGGGAGGTGTTAGACGTTAACCATGGGTATATCATGGGCGTCTTTCCCTTTGACTTTTTTAGGGAAGGGCGCTCTTTTTTATAGGAAAGCAAGTAGCTTTGGAGTTTGAAATAAGAGATTGAAGAGGGAGTGTATCGAGATGACGAATAAAGTAAAAGTAAGCAATCTTGGATATCCGAGAATCGGAAAGAACCGCGAATGGAAAAAGACACTGGAAGCCTACTGGCAGGGGAAAATAAATGAGGAGCAATTCCGCTCCGAAATGGCAGCAATTCAGCTGCAGCATTTGAAGACCCAGCAAGAGGCAGGAATTGAGCTTATTCCGGTAAATGATTTTACATTTTATGATCATGTGTTGGATACGGCTGTTATGTTTGGAATTGTACCTCCACGGTACACGTATGATGGCGGCGACATCGGGCTTGATCTTTATTTTGCAATGGCCCGTGGTAATGCTGAGGCTACTGCCTGTGAGATGACCAAATGGTTCAATACGAACTATCACTATATCGTTCCAGAGATCGGCACACAAACACCACGCCTGACTGAAAATAAACCTCTAGCGGCTTATCGTTTTGCTAAATCGCAGGCAGGGATTGAAGGTAAACCGGTACTTTTAGGTCTGTATACCTTCCTTAAGCTGTCCAAAGGTTACGCAGCGGCAGATATCGCCAAGATTGCTGCACGTTTTGTTCCAGTCTATGTTCAACTGCTACAGGAACTGAAGCAAGAAGGGGTAAGCTGGGTACAAATCGATGAGCCAGCGATTGTTACAGGCATAAGTAAAGAAGAATTAACACTGCTTAACTCGATATACACAGAAATTGCCGGCTCCGTGCCGGGCTTGAATATTATTTTACAGACGTATTTTGAAGCTGCTGAACCGCTGGAGGCACTGCTAGAGTTGCCTGTTCAAGGCTTGGGTCTTGATTTTGTGCACGATGGTGGAGCGAATCTGGCTTCTATCGAACGTCTTGGCTGGCCGAAGGACAAATGGCTGGGTGCCGGAATTATTGATGGACGGAACATTTGGCGTTCCGATTTAGACGCTAAGCTGCAACTGGTAGAAAAGCTCAGCGTTCATGTGCCGCTTGATCGTCTTATTCTTCAGCCTTCTTGCAGTCTGCTGCATGTCCCAGTCACCGTTCAAGGTGAGGTGAAGCTGAAGGCGACAGTTAAGAATGCGTTAGCTTTTGCCGATGAGAAGCTTGCAGAGCTTAGTCTGCTCGGAGCAGCCCTCGCAGATAAAGGAGAAGCTTCTAAAGCAGCGCTGGCCGCTAGTCGTGAAGCTATTGCAGCATTCCGCGCACTACCTGAGCGTGGCCGTAAGGATGTGGCGGAGCAAGTGCTTGCACTTGCAGCTCTACCGGACCAACGCAGTCTGCCTTTTGCTGAGCGCTTAAAGGTGCAGCAAGAGAAATGGCAGCTTCCACTTCTGCCAACCACTACAATTGGTAGCTTCCCGCAGACAGTAGAAGTGCGTCAGGCGAGATTGAAATGGCGTAAAGGGGTCTGGAATCAGGAGCGTTATGATGGATTTGTTCGTGAGCAGATCGCGGATGCAATTACCTTCCAAGAAAAGCTAGGTCTGGATGTTCTGGTCCACGGTGAGTTCGAGCGTACAGATATGGTGGAGTTTTTCGGAGAAAAGCTGGATGGATACTTGTTTACTAGTAATGGCTGGGTTCAATCCTACGGTTCCCGTTGCGTTAAGCCACCGGTGATCTACGCGGATGTTGCATTTATACAGCCTATGACTGTAAAAGAAAGTGTCTATGCACAATCGTTGACGAAGCTTCCGGTTAAAGGAATGTTGACGGGCCCTGTAACGATCCTCAATTGGTCATTTGTACGTGATGATCTCAGCCGGGAAGAGGTGGCCAATCAAATTGCTCTTGCCCTTCGCCATGAAGTAAAAGCGCTGGAAGATGCAGGTATCGAAATGATTCAAGTGGATGAGCCGGCTATACGTGAAGGACTTCCGCTTAAGGCAGAAGACCGTGAGCATTACCTGAACTGGGCAGTGAAGTCGTTCCGCGTTGCTACGAACCATGTGAAGGCAACGACACAAATTCATACGCATATGTGCTATAGCGAATTCAATGACATGATCGATTCCATATCGGCTATGGATGCTGATGTAATCTCCATCGAGACTTCACGTAGCCATGGGGAGCTGATTATCAGCTTTGAGGAGCAGGACTATGATAAAGGAATCGGTCTTGGAGTGTATGACATCCATAGCCCGCGGGTTCCGGCTGTAGAAGAAATGACAGCGAATATCGATCGTGCGCTGCGGGTGCTGGATCCTGAACAGTTCTGGATTAATCCGGATTGCGGTCTGAAAACACGTGGCTGGCAGGAGACAGAGGATGCACTTCGTAACATGGTAAGAGCTGCGGCTATTGCGAGGGAAAAGTCAGGGGTTATTGCTTCTAAATAGACATAAATAAATTAGAGCCAGGGTAAATTACCCTGGCTTTTTAGTTCACTTATTTTTTTATATCAGCTACTTGATAATAATTCTCAATCTTGTTAGAATGAAAAAGAAAAGAAGGAACCGTGGAGGGTCCCTTCAGGCATTTACTTATTTACTTTCGAAAGTTTTGCAATCTGTTTCTTCTGCGCGTTTTGGTTCTTGGGAGCTGTGGAAAGCTACGAAGATCGATTCAGCGCTGCATTTGTTCTCTTCTGCCCAGTGGGTGCACGAGTTAACTTCACAAACTACGTCTTTTGCCATGAGGGTTCACCTCCCCTTATAGTAATTGATAGGATCATTCAATGAACGGCTCTGTTCAGCAAGGTGGAGCTTGTCTCAACAAAGCCGTGTCACGCCCTCATTCTTTATGAATAGAGGGTATTTGGCTTTTTTTACTAGGTTAGACGTGGTAATTGTACCAAATAATGAGTTTGTAAGCAAATGAGTTCTTTAACTTTCGGGTCTCTCTCCCACATCAAAAATATGTCCAATAAGAGCCGCAGAAATGCGGCTTTTTGTGTATTCAACAAGAAAACCAAAAGAAATTTACCGGAATTCCATATTCCTGTGCAACCTTCCAAGTTTTGGGACGTCAAAGAAATGAGAGACGGAAGAGATCTGTACAGAACATGACATTCCGTAACGTTACAATGCTAGGGATAACCACTACACTTTTGGAGGAATGAGAATGCGCAAATGGGGTCTGCATTACTTATGTTTATTAATTCTTGCGGTGGTATTGGCAGGTTGTGGTTCGGGTGATAACAATTCGGCGGCTGACAAATTAGCTAGTGACGGCGGAAATACGAGTAATTCTGCTGCAGCAACCACTGAGCAATCTTCGAAAGCTACATTAGCGGATAAAAGCACCTCAGCAGAAGCTGAGACAGCAGCGGGAGGCAACGAAACCCCAGTTGAAAAAGGTTTAACATCAGAGAACACGGATCAAGGAAACGCGGGATTCACGGGCAGTGATGTCGTGGAAGGGTTGAACAAGAAGCTAATCTATCATGCCAATTTGACTATGGAAGTAGAAGACTACGGTAAAGCTCAGACTGAAATCCGCAACATGGTAACGATGGCTAAAGGATATATTATTGAGTTTAACGAGAACATGTCGCAATATGAGCAAGGGGGGACGTTTATCCTTAAGGTGCCTGCCTCCGGGTTCTCTCCTTTTCTGAATAATTTGGAAAAAGTAAAACACGAATCGCTGCAGCGCAGTATTCAAGGTCAGGATGTTTCGGAGGAGTATGTTGATCTGGAGTCGCGCCTGAAGGCAAAGCAGTTAATGGAAGCTCAATATACTGAGTTTATGAAAAAAGCAACGAAATCAAGTGATCTGGTCGCCTTTGCAAACGAGCTTGGTTCGATTCAAGAAACGATTGAGCAGATCAAAGGCAGAATGCGATATATAGATCAGAACGTATCCTTTTCAACGGTAGAGCTTAGAGTGTACCAGACGGATGAGAGCTTAGCCGTGAAGGAAAAGGCAGAGCAAGGTCCATTGCTAGAACGGGCATCGGATGCTTTAAAAGGAAGCCTGAACGCACTATCTGTTATGTTTCAGTGGATTTTTGTAATTCTTGCAGGCGCATTGCCGATTCTAATCGGTGCGGGTATTATTTTAGTCATCGTTTGGTTTGCCCGCAAAAATATCCGTGCACGACGGGAGCAGCAGACCCAGCGGATACGGCAAGAAAATCGGGAACTGAACAAAGAGATATTCCCTGCACCAGCAGAGCCAAAGGTGACAACCTCAATAAAGGATAAGAAAGCTAACGAGGACGAGAATAAAGAATAAGCTCCTATGAATTAAAAAGCCTCCAATTCAGGGTATACCGTGAATTGGAGGCTTTTCTATAAGACAGTACAGTATTTCGCTTATCGAAGATTAGACAGGCTGGAAGAGTACACGATACTCGCCATAGCCCTCTTTCTCCAGATCCTCTTTTGGTATAAACCGCAGTGCCGCTGAATTAATGCAGTAGCGCAGGCCGTTTTCCCCTGGGCCATCGTCGAAGACATGACCTAGATGGGAATCTGCTACTTTGCTGCGCACTTCTGTGCGAACCATCAAATGGCTGAGGTCCGTCTTTTCCTTCACGGCGTAATCGCGGATCGGACGTGTAAAGCTGGGCCAGCCACAACCGGAATCGTATTTATCCTGCGAACTGAATAATGCTTCACCAGATACGATATCTACATAAATGCCTTCTCCGTGGTGATCCCAAAAATCATTTCGGAAAGGTGACTCTGTAGCGCTATTCTGAGTGACTTCAAATTGAAGTGGCGTCAGACGTTCTTTCAAGCTTCGTTTGTCTTCTTTATGTGTCCAGTGGGTTTCGATAAAATTCTCTCGGCCGGAACCCTTACGGTAACGTTTGTAGTGGCCCGGGTTCTTACGATGGTAGCCCTGATGATATTCTTCGGCAGGATAGAAGGTTGCTGCCGGGAGGATCGGGGTTACAATCGGGCTAGAGAATCGGCCGCTTTCTTGCAAAGCTGCCTTGGAAGCCTCTGCTTGTTGCTTCTGCTCTTCAGAATGGGTGAAGATAGCCGTTCCGTAAGAGGTGCCGCGATCATGGAATTGTCCACCCGCATCGGTTGGGTCAATTTGCTGCCAGAATAACTCAAGCAGCTTGCTATAAGGGAAGATTTCTGGGTTGAACGTAATTTGTACGGCTTCAACATGTCCTGTGGTTTCGGAGCATACCTCTTCATAGGTAGGATTTACTGTATGCCCGCCTGTATAGCCCGAGACGACACTAATAATGCCTGGCAATTCCTCGAACGGCGAGACCATGCACCAGAAGCATCCACCTGCAAAGGTTGCTTTTTCCGCCTTGGAATTTATATGGTTAGTCTGATGTTCACTCATTAATATCCCTCCATTCATGTAATGCAATTAAATAGATCACAATCTAATTATAAAGCAAATAACCACAGCCTGCCAGCTTCCGCCAAATAAGCTCTCTGTTACCTAGTGTTTTTTACTTCCTGTGAACTGTAACGAAAGCTTAGCCCGGCTATAATAAGCACAATGGCATAAACAATAATGGCTATAATCGCATTTCCAGGGTTCTGGAACAGTTGATCCCCGAGGAAGGCATACAAGGCGATGCCTGGGATTTTTCCAATAGCTGAGGCAGCAAGATAACTCCAGAAGGGCAGTCCGGCTGCTCCGGCATAGATGTTAACTGCTGTCTGCGGGATAATCGGCAAGAGACGTGCTAAGACAATAGAAGCAAAGGGCCGCCGTTCTATGCCTTTTGTGAATTTTTCGAGTAGGGGAATAGAAGTCAGATAAGCTCTCGCTTGATCTTGAAATATGAACTTCACTACGCCGAAAAGGAATGCGGCAGCAAGGGTTGTAGCTACCCAGCAAATTAAAGCACCGGCCAAACTTCCGTATGCATAACCAAAAAATCCGATGACCGCTTTGTACGGTACAACTGGAAAGAGAGCCAGTAAAGTTGCGATCCCTATAGAGCCGAAAAAATTATGATCCTCTTTCATCCAGCTAAGGATGTCATATCTGTAGATAAACGCAAGGATTGTGCCCGAAACATAAAGAATAATCGAGAACCATTTTCTCATAGCTAATATACCCTTTCTTCCACTCATTCATCTCATCATACGGGATAAAAAGTAAATATTGAAGTGAAGATCATTGTCGGCGAACGCCAAGCAGGTATAATAGCATTTATAGAGAACAAAGAGAGAGATAAATTCTTGAATTATAAAGAGGGGAGTTAGATCAGTGATCGTTTCTGCACGCAAAAGAGTCGCCATCATCGGGATTGGCAATATCGCCCGCAAAGTATATTTGCCACTGCTCTCTCAGCATGGACAAGTTGAGGTAGTGGGGGTTCTCAGTCACTCATCCACAACAGTAGAGCAAGCTGTTAATGCCTACCGTTTTCCTAAAGGAACGACAAATTTGGACGAGCTGTTGTCTTGGGACCTGGATGCAGTATTTGTGCATAGCCCAACGACGACCCATTATGATATAGTAACAAAATGTCTCGAACAGGGGATTTCGGTGTATGTAGATAAGCCGCTGTCCTATGATCTGGAAGAATCCAGAAGGATGGCAGAGCTGGCAGAAAATAAAGGGCTGCTGCTAGGCGTGGGCTTTAATCGGCGTTTTGCCCCAATGTATGTCACTGCCAAGAGTTGGCTCGAGGAAGCCGGCGGAATTAGCCATTGCCACGCGATTAAACATCGCACAAAGCTGCAGTTAGGCAGCAGCCGTGAGACTGTGCATGACGACTTGATTCATATGCTTGATCTGCTGTTATGGTTATGTGGAGATCAGTATGAGCTGCTTCGCAGTAATCTTCAATCCAATGGAGAGGGGCGACTTGTGCAGGCATCTGGAATGCTGGGTTGGGAGCAAGGTTCAGTGGGTATGTATAGTATGGTTCGTGAGGCGGGTGTTGATTTGGAGAAGCTGGAGCTGCACGGTAATGGCCGTTCGGTGGAAGTGGCAGATCTGGACCAAGCCATGCTATATGAAAAAAATGCTTTGCCACGGACCCAGAGCTTTGGAAGCTGGGATACGGTGCTGGATAGAAGAGGTTTTGGTGGAGTGGTAGATCATTTCCTGAACAATATAAATACACCAGAGTTATGCAGTATTGCTGCTTCAGCAGTTCTGCCTAGTCATAGATTGGCAGCTCAGCTTGCTGAATGAGGTCTCTAAGAAAGGAGTAAATTATGGAAGACAACCGTAAATTAGTGGAGGAACAAATCATCGAAAGCTATAAGCGTGAGGAAGAGATGATGATCCTTGTATTCGCCCAGTGGTGCGTGAATCAAGGACTCGACCCGCACAGTTTGTATTTGCAGGCTTATCCACAGCAAGAAGGGAATGAAGCCTTGCGAAAAGCGCTTGCCCTAACGGTTTCTGCGGAGGAAGCAGGGGATATCTCCGATGACACAGTTCTCGGCGTACTCTCCTTATTCGGAAATGATGACTTGGCGCAAATCGTGACAGAAGCGATTGCTCAAAGGGAATCTAAAGCACATACAGGGGATTGACAACGAGGATATAATGATAATGTCAGATGAACTTTTTTTAGTAAACGATGTTCATCAGGGATGAAATGTGTTAATATTATATATACTAACTAATAGTAAGTTTCGCTAGTGAGAGGTGAGAACAATGGAAGAACATCAAATTTCGATGTGTCCCAGATTTGAGACAGCCTTCTCTTTCTTAGGCAAACGTTGGAATGGACTTATTATTCAGACATTGATGAGTGGACCGAAGCGGTTTAAAGATATTTCCGGCCTCATTCCTTCAATGAGCGATAAGATGCTGTCCGAGCGGATGAAGGATTTGGAAGGTGAGGGTATTCTGGTTAGACATGTATACCCGGAAACACCTGTACGTATTGAATATGAACTAACAGACAAAGGCCGTGCGCTGGAGCCTGTTATGCAGCAGATTCAGTCTTGGGCTGAGAGCTGGGTAGAGTAGAAATCAAAGTCGTGTTGTGGCCCTTTTTCCTGAAGAACGGAGGAGGGCTTTTCAATTTTTAAATAAAAACCTTGCACAGATCGAAAAAATCTGTAATATAATAGAAAAAACGTTGTATGTTCCTCGAATGGAAACGCTTGCAATATTGGTTTTTGCTCAAATCTACTCAGCTGGAGTACAGGCATAGCAAAACTATTAGGAGGCGAGGGAGATGAAGACCACCCTGTTTTCCCGGGAAATAACGTATGGAAAAAAGGATGTTGCTGAGCTGGAGAACGCTTCGATCAAAGTACAGCTCATCTATGACAAGACGTTGTTCATGCTGCATAGCCATCTTCCAGATTCCTTATGGGATGCGTGGATTGGCGTGCCTTACAGCATTATCTCTTCACTCTACAAAGGCAACAATGATAGCGGGACTATTTTTCAAAAATGGATTCAAAGTCCTTCTGGTTGGAAATGTATCGGCTGTGAACGGCATTGTCTGGAGTCGACGGAACCTCTTCAAGAAGTGAATGTGGCCAGTAATCAACGACAATATAAGTTCCATAATGGCATTCGCCAAAGCATGGTGCTACAAGCCCTAATTTGGTCCATGTACGAGAATACCGTATTATTCAAACCCTTTTTAGGGGATGAGCCTTTTTTTGATGAAGATGATTTGCATACGATATCCTCTTATTTCGTGCCAACCTACCTTAATGATCTACGTCTTCTGGAGCAGTCTAAGCCTTGTAAAGAGTACAAAGATCAGAATATACAGATCTATCAGGAATGGATTGCCGCCCCTGACCTTGTTCTCAAATGGAATGGTGGCCTGACAGAGGGAAGATGGATGACTGGTGTTTATATGGATCACTCCCGCTTTGCTGGCTTAGGACCTTATTTGAAGGACGCAAAGGGTAAGCGAACGTATATGCAGGCTTATGTTCAATAGATGATACAGATTCTAGTGTCAGGTCGATTGTGGAGATTTATCTCCAGGATTGACCTGTTTTTGTTATCTGCTATTTTCAGGGCAGTAATTAGAAATGAAAAATTAAAAGAAAGGATTTAAAGTAAAATAATGGGAGTTTAAATGAATGAAGACACGGCTATTTATAAGTTGCGGTGCAGTTTAAGGTTTAGAAAGCCGACTTTATTAAGAAATGCAGAAAATGGACACGCTCCTTTTAAGGCTGTAACAGAAGAAACTTTCTAAGTATCGCTCAAATTTCTTCTTTTGCCGGGGCTACCCAGTGCCAAAGTAATCTATTATTCAGCCAATAACACATATAATACCTGTATAAAATTTCGTCATTTCGTTTGTACATCAATAATGCTTGATAGTTTTAACCTAAAGCACGCTAAAGCGTTATGTAAAACAGGTTGATTATGGTCAAATACCACCATGATTGACCTTTTTCGTTCAACAAAGAGATACAATTTTCGTGAGTACAATCACAAGTCAAAACTCCTTTCAGGGTTAAGGTGAACAGGTAGAAAAGATTTTTTCAGAACCTGATCACATATCCCGAGGAGGAACTATTATGGAAACTAAACAACCTAATGATAGAATTTCGGATTTACAGCATAAGCAATCGGTGCAACCTGGATTTACTCCAGATGCCCTGGTAAAAGATATTGTGCTGCAATTCCCAAAAGCTGCGGATTATTTCAAGTCCAAACGGATTGATTTCTGCTGTGGAGGCGCCAAACCTCTTGCTGAAGCAGCGGTAGAACGTGGACTAGATCAAGAGATGATCATTAGTGATCTCAACAAGCTATTCGAGGAATATCCGGTACCACAAGAAGAACTCGCATGGAACACAGCACCTTCTGCAGAGTTAATCGACCATATAGTGAGTAAACATCACCATTACCTGCGGGAAGAGCTGCCTCTGATTAGCCAAAATGTAACTAAGGTATACCGGGTGCATGGCGGAGATTCCCCCCATTTAGAAGAGTTATATAGCTTATTTAATGCACTCAAGGAAGATCTGCTTCAGCATACAGCTAAAGAAGAGGAAGACGAGTTTCCAAAATTATTAGCGTATGATGCCAATCCAAGTGAAGAAGGGCTGACCATACTTCGTGAGGCATTAGTTGACCTTGAGAGTGAACATGACACAGCAGGCGATATATTGAGACAAATACGCAAAATAACAGATGATTTCACCCCACCGGCTCATGCTTGTACAACCTATCGTTTGACTTATGCCCGGCTAGAGGAGCTGGAGAGCATGACTTTTGAACATGTTCATCTGGAGAATAATATATTGTTCCCTAGATTCCAGTAGAAAAAATGAGTTTTCAAAGAGTCCCTTAGGGGACTTTTTTTATATTTGAGAACAAAGCTTATTTACGTTATTCTTAAATAGACAGTATGCATAACTTACTACAAGCCTGAGACGCTGTGTGGTCATTAGGCGGGACAAGGCGGTGTCACTATGCCCACGAAATATATGTGGAGGTTGTTACTAGGATTAGTCATCGTATTCATAATAGGGGGATGTTCCACTCTTGCTGACGTTAATAATGAAGGGAATAATGGCTTAGCAGGATCAGACGGACCTGCGCTTTCGCTTATCGTTGCGGGAAATGACTTGCTTACCAACCCTTTGGACAAGCAGCTTAGCGAGAGCTACAGAAAAGGGATAACGATCTTTGACCTACTGAAAGGTAGTGGGAAGGCCACCTTTTCTGAGGATAACACAAGCATTCTAGCAGTAAATAATATTTCACTCGGTCCAGGAATGAATTGGGAGCTGCAAATGGATGGGGAGACCATTGGACCTGAGGATTGGGGTCGAACCGTCGGGCATGAATCAAAATTAGTAATTACGGCGATGTCTAAGGAACATCAGGAACCCCTTCAAATTGTGATGTTGACCGTGAATGGTGGAAGTGAGCAAGTGAATTTGAATCATTCATATGTTATGGGATTTACTGAAGATTTAACAGTGAGAGGTTTGTTGAAGAACAGCAGTGTGGTGCAGTTGACCGAAGACAACAAAAAGGTGTTATCCATTGGTGATTATACTCCTCTTAGCAATGAAGTTTGGAAGATGAAGGTGAATGGGAAGCAGCTGCTTGAGAATGGAATGGACATGAAGCTTAGAGTGCAGGATGAATTGGAGATTTTATTGGCTATACGTTAAAAAAAGTACATAAATGCCAGATCTACGGTTGCTCAGAACCCGTGATCTGGCTTTTTTTAATTGGAAGTTATAACCTAATAAAGTTGTCTTATTTTTATGTGAAAACATTCACATTTAATGTGATTGTAATCACAATCTCTCTTAAATTTTGAAATGTATAATTCCATTATGTAGAAGAGAAGTTGAAGCAAAGTTCAACAAGAACGGATAAGACTGAGGAGGCACCTAACCATGGCAGCGAAGAGAGAAAAATTAGTATTAGTCGGCAACGGTATGGCAGGCATAGGTACGCTAGAGCAGATATTGAAGCTAGGTGGAGCTTATGACATTACGGTCTTTGGAAGCGAACCTCATCCCAATTATAATCGGATCATGTTGTCCTATGTTCTCGAAGGCAGCAAAACCATCAATGATATCATCCTAAACGACTGGAATTGGTATGAAGATAACAACATTACCTTGCATACTGGAACAACAGTTACACGAATTGACGAGCATTCCAAGCAAGTAATTGCGGATAACGGTATGGCTGTTTCTTACGATAAAGTGATTATTGCAACGGGTTCGAATTCATTTATTTTACCTGTACCTGGTTGTGATAAGGAAGGCGTAGTGGGTTTCCGGGATATTGCAGATTGTGATGCGATGCTGGCTGCAGCTAAACAATACAACAAAGCGGCGGTAATTGGTGGGGGCTTACTTGGATTGGAAGCGGCAAAGGGTCTTGTGAACCTTGGCATGGACGTTACTGTAGTGCATCTGATGGAAGATCTAATGGAGCGCCAGTTGGATCGTAATGCCTCCTCTATGTTGCAAGCTGAGCTAGAGCGTCAAGGCGTGAAATTTGCCATGGGCAAACAAACAGTAGAATTGACCGGGGAACAGAGAATAAGTGGATTACAATTTAGTGATGGCACTTCACTTGCGGCTGATTTTGTAGTTATGGCTGTTGGCATCAAACCGAATATAACTGTGGCAAAAGAAAGCGGAATTGCTGTTAATCGTGGGATTGTAGTGGACGATTATTTGCAGACCTCTATGCAAAATGTATATTCCATTGGCGAATGTGCCGAACATCGCGGAGTTTGTTACGGATTAGTAGCGCCGCTCTTTGAGCAGGGGATGGTTCTAGCTAAACATCTCTGCGGAAGTGATACAAACCCATATGAAGGTTCTGTTGTCTCCACCAAATTAAAAATTTCCGGTGTGGATGTATTTTCTGCAGGTGAGTTTATGGATTCCCCTGAACATACTGTAATCTCAAGCAAAGATGAATGGAAGCGAACCTATAAGAAAATTCTGCTCAAAGACAATGTCATTGTTGGTGCAGTCCTGTTCGGGGATGTGACAGAGTCGGCTAGCCTGCAAAAGTTAGTTAAACAAGGCGCTGTAATGACCGATGAAATTTATACAGAGGTTATGGGTACGGGCTGCTGCGGAAGCGGAGCCAAAAAGAGCACATCCGTAGAAGCGATGGCGGACGAAGAAATCGTATGTGGCTGTAACGGGGTTACGAAAAAAGCGATTGTGGATGCGGTCATAGAAAATGGTTTTACTACTGTGGACGAAATAAAAGCATGTACAGGAGCGACACGCTCTTGCGGAGGTTGTAAACCGGTTGTAGAACAAATTTTACAATTTGTCCTGGGTGATAGTTTTGAACAGTCTGCCAAGCAAGGGATTTGTAGCTGCACAACGCTTAGCCGGGATGAGATTGTTGCTGAGATTACAGCTAAAGGTCTTAGTACTACTAAAGAGGTTATGCATGTTCTGGGTTGGAAACAAGAGGAAGGCTGCTCTAAATGCCGTCCGGCGATTAACTATTATCTGGGGATGATAAATCCGGATACACATCAAGACGAGAAGGAATCACGCTTTGTTAATGAACGTATGGGAGCCAATATTCAAAAAGACGGAACCTATACCGTTATTCCACGCATGTACGGCGGGGTAACGACACCGGAGGATTTGAAGAAAATCGCTGATGTCTCCCTTAAATATGATGTAAAAGTTGTGAAGGTGACTGGTGGGCAACGCCTGGATCTAATCGGGGTGAAAAAAGAGGATCTGCCGAAAGTATGGGAAGAGCTCGATATGCCATCAGGTTATGGTTATGCCAAATCGCTACGTACCGTTAAGACTTGTGTGGGTTCACAGTTCTGCCGTTTCGGCACACAGGATTCGCTGGGAATGGGCGCGCTCATAGAACGTAAGTATGAACGTCTTGATTTTCCTGCCAAGTTTAAAATAGCTGTCAACGGCTGTCCACGTAACTGTGCGGAATCCTGTACGAAGGATATTGGCATCGTCGGTAATGATGGCGGTTGGGAAGTATTTATTGGTGGTAACGGTGGGATCAAGCCACGGATCGCTGACTCCTTCTGCAAAATTAAGACCGATGAAGAGTTGATCGAAGTGTGCTCCGCTGTGATGCAATATTACCGTGAGACCGGCAATTATTTGGAGAGAACCTCCGAGTGGGTTGAGCGTATGGGACTTGAGCAGATTCAAATGGTCATTTTGAATAATGAAGATAACCGCAAAGAGCTGGCCGCACGGATTGACTTTGCTCTGACTCAGGTGACGGATCCTTGGAAAAAAATGCTCAATGACAGCAGCACTCGTACTGCGCTTTTTGAAGAAACAAGAGTCTAGCGGATATAACGCACACAGAAGGGGAGAGACCGATGAATAAGACCACACAAACGTATGCAATAGGATCAGTACAGGATTTCCTGCTGCAAATTGGCCGCGTAGTGATTGCTGGAAATGTTGAACTGGCTGTGTTCCGTGCCTCTGACGGAGCCATCTATGCAGTAGAGAATCGCAGTCCTCATCCTAAGGGGGGACCGCTTGCTGAAGGGATCGTGTCAGGTCACTATCTGTACGATCCACTGTACGATTGGAAAATCGATCTGCGCACGGGTGAGGTGCAGGCACCAGACCAAGGTAGTGTGGTGACTTATCCAGTCACACTGGATGGAGAGAAAGTTACAGTGAGCGTGTAGACACCGAAGAGTGTAGTAATAGATTTAATAGAAAACGGTGGGGTGGAGTATTATGTTTACGCAAAGTGTGGAGAGCATCGTAGAGACGGCAGTCAGTAAGCGGGACAAAATGAATGAAAGCTTGCCAAGATATTTTTTAGCAGCCCTATTGGCAGGTGCTTATGTAGGCATTGGGATTATCCTAATTTTCTCCCTAGGAGCACCACTGGCAGCTGCCAAATCTCCTTTCCAACCGCTTATTATGGGCACATCCTTCGGCATCGCCCTGACGCTTGTAGTATTTGCAGGCTCCGAGCTGTTTACCGGAAATAATATGTTTTTTACTGTAAGTACACTGGCAGGCAGAACCAGTATCTGGGATACCGTTAAGAACTGGATTCTTGTATTCATCGGGAATGTGGTAGGTGCAGTGATTTTAGCACTTTTAATTCGTGGGACTGGGTTGTTCAGTGCTGCGCCGCCGGAGCATTTGATTTTTACAGCCGCTGCTAAAAAAATGAGTCTCCCGTTCTCTGAGCTGTTTTCTCGTGGAATCCTATGTAACTGGCTGGTCTGTTTAGCGCTATGGATGTCCTCACGCGCTAAAAGTGAATCTGCTAAGCTAATCTTAATCTGGTGGTGTCTGTTTGCCTTTATCGCAAGCGGATATGAGCATAGTGTGGCTAATATGACTCTGCTTAGTGTTGCTGTGTTGCTTCCAAATCATCCAGAAACCATTACGATAGCTGGATGGCTGCATAATATGATCCCTGTAACTTTGGGGAATATCATTGGTGGAGGCGTATTCGTCGGCATGGCCTATTGGGTGATCTCACCAGTGCGTGGTGCTCGCAACAACCGTTAAGATCCATTTTTAATTAACTATATTAGAGCTGAACCGATCTTGGGTTTAGCTCTTTTTTTGTTGAATATAAAAAAAAGACACCTGCATTAGGCGCCTTGGACCACTCTATTTAATATTATGCAGAATAATTGGGTCATGTATGTTTCATTGAGGTGAATAGAGGGTATATTATAACGGAATTAGATCCGGCAGATTTCGTTTGGACACAATTCGCAGTGGCAAATTTCTTGCAGCATGCCAAGGTCCTTGATGACAATCATACCGTTCTCATACTCAACAGCATCTTTTTTACGCAGGTCGCTCAGCATCCGGTTAACACTTTCACGTGTGGCACCGATCATGTTGGACAAATCTGTATGCGTAATTTTTTTGTTGATAAGGATATTCTCACCATCGCTGCTCTTCTCACCGTAGGTGTTGCCAAGACGAATGAGCGTGGAGCAGAGTGCACCTGGTTTGCCGTACATCATTAGATCACGGAATTTAGTTTGGGTGAGACGGTGATGAATACCCATCCATTTCATAAAGTCGATAGCAAAGTCACAATGTTGGCAAATGAGAATTTCTAGATCCTTTTGTTCGATGACGCCAACTTCACTTTCTTCAATCACTTCGGCTGTAAAGCTATGCTTAGTGCTGAAGAATGGATCTGCTTGACCTACCATATCACCAGCTTGATACATATAAAGAATGAGTTCTTTACCTTCATCAGTAGATTTAGTTAATTTCACACGTCCACGTTTGATATAAAACAATTTATCCGAGTAGTCGCCTTCCCAGAATAGATGTGAACCCTCTGGAACTATGCGCTCTTTCATTGTAACTAGAAGTCTGTTGAAATTCTGTTCGGAGAAACAGTTTGTATTTCCGTGGGCTTCGATAACATTGTAATGTTCTTTTAGCATAATCGACATCCCCTTTATTCCCTCAGTTTTTCAGTAAATTTTAAATTAATTATACCTTGAAAATCCCTCGAATTGGTTATAAAAAATCGTTTAAAAGTGTCGAATTTTCAACATTGTGATAAATTTCACTTCTAAAGTGTTCGATGTAATATTCTTTTTAACTAAAAAAGAGTAAGTGATCTCACGTTTATGATATATGAACAGCGGCTATCCATTATTCTCAAATACTGGGTTAATCGCTGTTTTTTTGCGTCCCCGTTAGATTGTAACATATAACATAGCTGAAATTCATGTTCAAGAAATTAGTTTTATCTCAACTCCGTATAAATGCACACATCTTCATTACGGTCGGACATTGGCTCTACTGCTATGCAGCGATATCCTGAAATTGGAGCAAAAATCAGGAGAAGGAGAAATCATATATGGCTAAAGTAGCAGACAAATATCTTAAGGTTGATCCGTGGGCAATTATTGAAGAGGGCTTTGATCCAGAGCGAAATCGGACTTCGGAATCTATTTTTTCATTGGGTAATGAATATATGGGTGTACGGGGATATGCAGAGGAAGGATATTCAGGTGACACCCTGCAAGGAAGTTATTTTAATGGATTAAATGAACAATTGGATATTGGCAATCACTATAAAGGGATTATTCGCTCGCTGAGATATATGGTGAATGCGGTGGACTGGCTGTATACACGTCTATCTGTAGATGGTGAACAGCTTGATTTAGCAAAAAGTAACGTAACGGATTATGTGCGTAGGTTGGATCTTCGTAAAGGTACGTACCGGAGAGAGCTAGTCTGGCATCTAAACGATGGCAAGTCGCTAAAAGTAGTCTTTACACGTCTGGTCAGTATGACTATGTCTCATTTGGGGTTGCAGCGGGTAGATTTTGAACCTCTTAATTTCTCGGGGAGCGTGGACATTTGTACAGGTCTTGATTTCGGCATTATTCATGAAGAACGCGGCGAATGTATGTGGAACAGTCTCCGCAGCGGAGTAAGTGGAGCGTCCTCTGCTATTATGGCGAGTACAGTGAATACTGGGAATAAGCTGTTCTCAAGCTTTACCTTACAATCCTCGCAGCCGTTACAGCTCACTGCTGTCGAGAGTGATAAATTTATTGGACAAAATTTCACCCTGGACCTTACGGAAGGAGAAGTCTCCTATTTTACCAAACTGGTTATGAACTATTCGGATAGTGATTCTGCCCATACAGCTGAAGAGCTGTGGAGCAAAGGTCTGTCTCTTGCTGAAACAGCAAGCCAGTTGACAGATACCCAAATAATCGCTGATCAGACAGCTTATTGGAAGGGCATCTGGGAGACAAGTGATATCCGAATTGAGGGTGATCCTGAGAATCAACAGGGTATTCGTTTCTGTATCTTCCAGCTTTATCAGACCTATCATGGCGATCATCCCGGATTTAATATTGGTGCCAAAGGGCTGACGGGGGAAGTATATCGTGGGTTGGCTTTTTGGGATACAGAATCCTATTGCCTACCGTTCTATATGTTCAATAATCCAAAGGCTGCCCGGAGCTTATTGGAATTCAGATATAAAACATTGCCGCAGGCTATGCAGCGCGCTAAAGAAGTGGATTGTGAGGGAGCCTGCTATCCCATTGCTACTATAGATGGAACAGAAAGCTGTGATCTCTGGCAGCACTCTAATCTTCAGCTTCATGTAGGGACTGCTGTTTCTTATGGCATTTGGCATTATGTCAAAAATACCGGTGATAAAAGCTTCCTGCATAGTAAAGGGGCTGAGATGTTGATTCAGATCAGCAGATTCTATGCTACACGTGGTCAATGGGGGCAACGCAGCGGTGAATATGGTTATTTTGGCGTCATGGGCCCTGATGAGTTCCAATTGATGGTCAATAACAACTGCTACATTAATCTGATGGCTCAACAATCTTTTGAATACACCTTAGAGACTCTTCGGGAGATGAAAGAACAGGCTCCTGCTGCTTTTGCAGCTGTGGTAGAGAAAACAGAACTTCATGACGAGGAACTCACCGATTGGGAAAACAAGGCGCAGCATATGCGGATTCCGGTTGACGAAGTGACAGGAGTTTATGAAGAGCATGATGGGTTCTTCGATATGCCACATATTGATATTCATTCGATTCCGGTAACAGAATTCCCGTTATATTCGAACTGGTCATATGATCGTTTGTATCGCTATGACATGATTAAACAGCCGGATGTACTTATGTTTATGTTCTTGTACAGCGGACAATTCTCTAAAGAAGCGAAGCTGGCGAACTATGAATACTACGAGCCTAGATGTATTCATGAGTCTTCGCTGTCACCTTCGATCCACTCCATTTTGGCAAGTGAAATCGGCAAACCCGAGGAAGCATATTCGTTTTTTGAATTTGCTACTCGACTGGATTTAGACAACTATAACCGCAATACCCGTGAAGGGCTGCATACTACCTCAATTGCTGCTGCTTGGATGAATATTGTTTACGGCTTTGGAGGAATGCGCTCGGATGGAGCACGTCTGTCCTTTCAGCCAACCCTGCCAGAACGCTGGGATGAATATAGCTTCCAAGTGTTGTATGAAGGAGTGCTTCTGAGAATTGTGATCGACAAAAAATCAGTAACAATCACTGCGGTTAATGGTGGAAGTACCGAAATTATAGTGTACGGACAGTCGATTACAGTGGATGCTTCCGGGAAGACGCTTCCGCTAGGTGAAGGGATGCTGGCAGGATGAACTGGACCGTAAAGGATAGCTGTTTTGATAAACAGCTGGTGACGACAAACGGTAACAAATATATGTTAGGCAACGGCTACATGGGATATCGCGGCACACTGGAGGAATTCAGCAAAACCGAGCTGGTAGCTGTCACCCTCGCAGGTCTATATGACAGAGCAGGAGACAAATGGAGAGAACCAGTTAATGCCCCTAATGGATTGTTGACCAAGATTTTCTGTAATGCTCAGCTCTTAAGTGTGCTTGACCGTGAACCGGTCGCTCATACTCAGGAGCTGAATATCCGAAATGCCATTCATCATCGGAGCACTGAATATGCTGTACCTGACGGCGGGACGTTAACGTTTACTGCAGAACGTTTCGTAAGCCAGGATAATCTTCACTTGCTCGTTAGTAAATACTCTATTCGCAGCACACAAGACTGCCGAGTAGCCATTGAGACGGGAATTGACGTAGATGTGTGGGATATCAATGGACCTCATCTCTACGGACAAACGGTGCAATTGAAGGACGAGGTGCTGATCTCTTCATCGGTTAGCGGAGAATTGAAAATTCCGGTGGTTGTGGCGGAGAGGGCGGTATTCAGTTTTGGTGAGGAGCAACTGGAAGATGGGGCTGCTGTTCGCCGGATTTCTTTTGATGCCCGTGCGGGTGAGACGTATGAATGGTTTAAGTATGTAGCAGTCTATACTGGACTTGATGCGGATCAGCCGGAGACGGAAGCTGTTAAATCTGTCCATGCTGCTGAGGCGTTGGGTTATGAGGCGTTATTTAAGGCTCACCGTCTGATATGGGATGAGAGATGGTCACACAGTGATGTAATCATCGAAGGTGATGAAGCTGCCCAATTTGCCTTGAGATATAGTATCTATCAGCTGTTAATCATTGCGCCTACAGTTTCGGAGAAGGTGTCTATTCCAGCCCGGGGATTATCGGGTCAGGTATATAAGGGAGCTGTATTCTGGGATACGGAAATGTTTATGTTGCCGTTTTTCCTGCACAGTGATCCTAAGGTAGCGCGGAACTTGATGATGTACCGGATTCATACATTGGATGGTGCTCGCCGTAAGGCAGCGGAATATGGATTTTTGGGCGCATTTTATGCTTGGGAAAGTCAGGATACGGGAGATGATGCCTGTACTTTGTTTAATGTGAATGATGTATTTACAGGCCGGCCGATGCGCACCTATTTCCGCGATAAACAGGTTCATATCAGTGGTGACGTTGTGCATGGGATCTGGAAATATGTTCAATTCACAGGGGATGAAAGTCTGCTTACTAGTGGAGGAGCTGAGGTGATCTGGGAATGCGCTCGCTTTTTCTACTCTTACGCTTACTATAATTCTGTTAAACAACGGTTTGAGATTCTGGATGTTACAGGTCCGGATGAATATCATGAGCGTGTGAACAATAATGCTTTTACCAATGCACTGGTTAAAGAGACGCTGGAGATTGCCTTGCATACAGCAGCTTTGCTGCAAGAGAAGTATCCTGAGGACTACGGTCAATTGTCCGCTCAGTTTAGCTCAGGGCCATTCCTGGAGGAGTTCAAAACGATGCTGGATAGCTTTTATGTCCCACAGCCTGATCCTGCCAGTCTTGTTATTGAACAATTCGACCGGTACCTCACCTTGGAGGATGTAGAACTAACAGAACTGAAATCACGTGTGCTTAATAAAAATGAGTATTTGGGCGGCGGCAATGGCTTAGCTACCACCACAACCATACTTAAACAAGCAGACGTTGTGTTGATGCTGAATTTGTTTAAACACTCCTTTAGCAAGGAAGTGAAACAAGCAAACTGGGAATTTTACGAACCGCGTACGGAACACGGATCAAGCTTAAGCCCTTGTATTTACGCTTTGGTAGCTGCAGATATTGGTTCACCGGATTGGGGCTATCCGTATTTTATGCGTACAGCTACTGTCGATCTCACCGGCGAATCTAAGCAATATGTAGGGGATCTCTACATTGGTGGGACTCATCCAGCTGCGAATGGTGGTGCTTGGATGGCTGCGGTTCTTGGCTTCGCTGGGTTGGACTACGCTGGAGGGGTTGTCCACATCAATCCATCTCTGCCGCAACATTGGCAGTCCGTTCAGCTTCCGGTTACCCTGCGCGGCGACACCATCCAACTGCGGATCAGTAAGGATGAAGTCACTGTGATCACAGCTGCTGATTACAGTGGAGACTTAGTATTCTCGGTGCAAGGCGGAGAAGGCAAGTCCTGCTCTGCAGGGGAGATCCTTCGACTGGCCTTTGATGAAACGGGATTATAAATATTAATACACAACGGAGAGGAAGCAAATCAATGTTGGAAAATATGAAAGGCGCCATCTTTGATCTGGATGGTGTGATCGTAGATACAGCCAAATATCATTATTTGGCGTGGGCGAGTCTTGCAGATGAGCTTGGCTTTAATTTCACGGAGGAGGATAACGAACGGCTTAAAGGTGTGAGCCGGATGAGATCACTTGATATCCTGCTGGAAGTGGGTGGCCTGGAATTTGAGGAAGCAGAGAAGCAGGCAATGGCGGAGAAGAAAAACCGCCTGTACGTAGAATACATTTCTCGACTCGAGGAATCGGAGCTGCTGCCTGGAGTGAAAGAATACCTGACAGGATTGAGATCACGTGGGATTGGCATTGCATTAGGATCAGCCAGTAAGAACGCTGAGTTTATTTTGAATAAGCTGAACATTACAGACTTATTTGATGCGGTTGTTGACGGCAACAAAGTGTCACTAGCCAAACCGGACCCGGAGGTGTTCCTGATCGCGGCTCAGGAGATAGGCTTGCAGCCGGATGAATGTGTTGTGTTTGAAGATGCTGAGGCAGGTGTTCAAGCCGGTAAAGCTGCTGGGATGAAGGTTGTAGGTATCGGCAAACCTGAGGTGCTGAAGGAAGCTGATCTGGTCGTAAAAGGATTGTATGAGCTGCTGACAGACTAAAGCTTAGTTAGTCATATAATGTTAACAGTGCAACGATGTTATGTGACCGACCCCATGGTAGCGGATGCTACTATGGGGTCGGTCTTTTTTTGTTCTTAATTCCTGCGCCAAGTCCCTTTATTCAGCTAGCGCAGAAAGCTTGGTAGAAGCTGCGACAGGTCTAGCAGAAGCTGAGACTATCTATCGGACCTCATAGTCGCTATAAGTAATAATCCGGCTCATTTGCGAACCTATCGGACTCCATAGTCGCTATTGGCTCGAAAAGCCCTCATATCGCGCATGTTTGGAACGAATAATGCCTCTGGAGTCCGAAACTCCCCGTAAAAGCTGGAATTAGACCAAATAGTTGCATCTGAGTCCGATAGCGTATCGTGCTGAGAGTGTATGGGAATGCAAAACGCCGAATAAGTAGCTGAGCTGTACATTAAGTAATTCAGATAATTAGTCAAAAGGTTGGTCAAAAAGCTCAACAGTTTATCGGACCGCATAGTCGCTATAAGTAATAATTCGGCTCATTTGAGAACCTATCGGACTCCATAGTCGCTATTGGCTCGAAAAGCTCTCATATCGCACATTTATGGAACGAATAACGCCTCTGGAGTCCGAAACTCCCTGTAAAAGCCAAAAATTAGCCAAATAGCTGCATCTGAGTCCGATCGCTCATCGTGAAGAGGGTGTGTGGGAATGCAAAACGCCGAATAAGTAGCTGAGCTACACATTAAGTAATTCAGAAGGTTAGTCTTAAGCTCAGACGGTGATCGGACCCATAATCGCTATTAGTCGTATATTAAGAAATTCAGAAGGTTAGTCAAAAAGCTCAACAGTTTATCGGACCGCATAGTCGCTATAAGTAATAATCCGGCTCATTTGCGAACCTATCGGACTCCATAGTCTTTATTGGCTCGAAAAGCCCTCGTATCGCGCATGTTTGGAACGAATAACGCCTCTGGAGTCCGAACCTCCCCGTAAAAGCCAAAAATTAGCCCAATAGCTGCATCTGAGTCCGATCGCTCATCGTGAAGAGGGGGTGTGGGGATGCAAAACGCCGAATAAGTAAGTCGCACATCAAGCAATCCAACGCCCACAACGCCCACAACGCCCTACAACACTACCATCGCACATCAAGCAATCCAACGCACAATAAGCACCACCATCGCACATCAAGTAATCCAGACGCCCAACAACAAAGCACATTCAAGTATTGAAGTACTTGAGTATTCAAGTGTTCAAGAACATACATCGCACTTCTTACATATAGAGATCATTCCTCCTAGCCCCACGCAGTGTCCTTTACGTCGCCTCCCACTTTTTCTGTTTGCGGTTTTTAAGAGTTCCGTTGATGGAGTTGCGAAGTGGAGGTTTGGAGCTGGAGAAACGCCAGTGGTCGCCTTTATCCTCGGATTTCTACCGCTCAGCGGTATAAAATCAGGAAATCTGAGGATAACAGCAATCGTAAGCCCAAACGCTCCACGTAGTGGCGAACATATCGACGTACTCTTTTTATCCGCCCAACAGAAAAAACTACATACAAATGAACATAAAAAACTTTAAAATAAACATATGTAAGCGTTTATCACTTTGATATAGTTATTGGACCCGGAGGTGTATCTCGATGTTGTCTAGGCTGATTAGGCCGATTCTGAAGCTGAACGTCAAACAACAGCTTATCCTGCTGTTTCTGATTATGATCTCGCCCATTCTGTTTTTGAACATTTACGGGAATATGAAGGCTGAGCAAATTCTGAAGCGCCATGTGACGAATGCTTATGTAGAGCTGAACAAGCAAAACTTCACCATCATTAACCGAGATATCGATACCGTAAATAAAATTACTACCACTGTAATACAAAATCCTCTGATTCAGCAGATTAATATGACGGGTTCGGATACCATCCTGGAGCGGGTTAAACGTTATGAGACGATAGAGAAGCTGTTGGTCAGTTACTCGCAGGGAGCTGAGCGTGGGGACGGCATCTATTATTCCCTTTATATATACGATCCCGAGGATTATTATTTTTTTGCACCCAATTTCCCGCAGGTTAAGAAGGCGGGGGTATATTTCTTTTCCAAAGCGGAAGAGCCATATTGGTTCGAGGAGGTTGTCCAGAAAAAGGGCCGCGGATCTCTAAAATTCACAGGGAAGCTAAGTGCGCAAGCGGAAAACTTGAAGACTCTTACCTATATGAGAGCTGTCAATAACATCTCCAGAAAAGCTGAGACCATTGGGGTTTTAGTCATTACCAAAATGGACGCAAAAATCGGAGAATCCCTCAAATCCATATCGTTGCCTGATGGTGATATTTACTTAACAGATCTGGATAATCGTGTACTCGCTTCTACTACGAATAATACTGGTGAGATCATTACACTGCCGGAGACGGTCGTTGCTGAGGATTTGGAAGGAACCGTGGATGTTATTACTTCGGATTTTATTTATGTGGTCAATAATAACCATGCCTTAGGACAGAAGCTAGTCTACAAAATCGCCGTGAAAGCGCTGCTGCAGCAACAAAACGAAATGAAAAGTGTGATTCAATACATAACTGTGGCCTATGCTGTTTTTGGATTAATCATGATTACTTATTTCTGGCGTTCATTAATGACGCCTTTGCAAAAGTTAGCTTTTTTCGTCCGGAAGTTTGAGCCAGGCAATCGTGTCCCGGAGACGCCAAAAAGAGGGAGTAACGATGAGGTCAGTGTGCTGATTGGATCTACCTATGACATGGCCCGCAGGCTAAATGGACTAATTACTTATAAATATCAGATGGAGCTAAAACAGAAGGAATCACAGCTTCAACTGCTCTATCAGCAGATCAATCCGCATTTGCTCTACAACACTTTAGAGAGTATTTACTGGAAAAGCTCGCTGGAAGGCAACGTTGAATCCGCCGAGATGATCAAGGAATTATCCAAGCTTATGAAGATTAGCCTCAGTCGGGGAAGGGAGCTGATTAGCCTTGAAGAAGAGCTGGAGCACGCAACGGCCTATATCAAGCTGCAGCAGCACCGGTATGATTATATATTTCGTGTAGTAATGGAGATTCACCCAGATACGAAAAGAAATCTAATTCCTAAAATTACCCTGCAGCCGTTAATTGAGAATGCTATTATTCATGGTGTCAAAAATATGGGCGAGGATGGGGAAATCATCATTAGCGCAGTTTGTGTGGACGATACCGTCGAGATCTCGATTGAAGATAACGGCTATAAGTCTGTTGATTATCAGGCCATCGAAGCTGTGCTGAATGACGACAGTCCAAATCCGGCCAGCGGTTACGGGATTCGCAACATTAACCAGCGTATACATTTACACTTCGGCTCTGATTATGGCATCAGCTATACCCCTCGTAAAGAGGGCGGTACATTGGTGACGGTTAAGCTTCCGAAATCAGAGAATCAAGACTAAGGAAGGGGAGCATACAGATATGTTCAATATATTAGTTGTGGATGACGAACCCTTGATTTGTAAAGGGCTGAGCAATTTATTAGCTTCTTCGGGGTTAAACATAGACCATATTTATACAGCAAACAGTGGTTTTGAAGCGCTGGACTGCATTCGGATGGAGGAAATAGACCTGCTTGTTACTGATATTCAGATGGGCGCAATGAGCGGGATTGATCTAATGCAGCATGCAAAATTAGCCAAACCCTGGGTACAGACCATCGTGATTTCTGCACACGAGACATTTCAATATGCGCAAATGGCGGTTAGGCTTGGCGCGAAGGATTATTTGATCAAACCTTTGAACAGTGAGCAATTTCTGGATTCGGTGCGAAATGTGCTGCTTAAGATGGGGAAACCATCGCCAGAATTGGATATTTTCATGTCAGGAATTAATGAAAGCTTTCGGCTGGAAGAGCCGCTTCCGGAATACAGCAAGTTATTGAATGAACTGCTCATTGAGCCTGAAGGTGTACTGTGTGATGCGGAACGCTTGCAAAAGCTGGATAACCTGAAACTGCAAGGGCCTTATTTTTCCGTCTTAAAAATTAAGGTGCCTCTGGCTGGAATGAATCAGGAGAAGCACTACACCTTGCGGGACAGACGGCTTCTTTGTTATGCCGCTCTGAATATCGCCAAAGAGCTGATGGATCAGGAGTGGAACTCGACAGCCTTTTATGCAGAGGATGAAGAGATTACGATCATTATTCAATGGGATGAAAAAAGCTATGAAGATTCGTCTGCCAGTCAAATCAATAGGCTAGATATCCTTGGCCGTAGTCTTCATTTTAATATTCAAAAATATTTGCACTTAAATGCAGTTATCGGCATCAGCCAGATTCTCAAGGGTCTTTCTTTTATGGCTGTATTGAACCGTCAAGCCTCCAAAGCCATTCTCTGGAATAATGAACATAATGACCATTATGTGTTTTACTACGGGGATTTTAATTGGAACAGCTACACAACCGATCCTTCAGTAGAAGAGCTTCATACACGCAGCAATCTGATTGTAGAGAAGGCGAGAGAGTATATTGACGAGAACTATGCGCAAAAAGGATTAACCATCCATGAAGTGGCTAAGAAAAACCATGTCAGTCCCAATTATTTGAGCTATCTGTTTAAGAAAAATACAGGTTACAACCTGTGGGAATATGTAATTAAGCTGCGGATGGAAGAAAGCCGGGAGATGATTTTGAACACTGATCTTCGCAGATACGAAATCGCCGAGCGTGTAGGTTATGAATCACCAGAGCATTTTAGTAAAATTTTCAAAAAATATTATGGGATTAGCCCCAGTGAATTGAAGAAGTAAAAACACATACTACTTCGGTAGATTTAGACATGTTCAGTACAACCCTCATTTTCTACAATTTAAGGTAGGAAGCATTTTGCGAAAAATGCTGAAAGAAAAATGGAATGAGGGAGCCTGATGAATCAAACCGCAGTTGTATCCGAAAATCCGCCGGCGCTGAAGGGTACACCTTACAAGCAAAACCGCTGGAAGAAAAACTTTTGGGGATATATGTTCCTCGTACCTGCTGTGATTATTTTTGTAATGTTCCTGTGGGTGCCAATTTTTAAAGGCTTGTTGTACAGCTTCTACCATGTTGATTTTGTAAAAGGGAATAGCTTTGTTGGCTTTGAGAACTACGCTAGAGCCCTTAGTGATCCGGATGTTTTGACCGCGTTAAAAAATACGGGGTATTACATGCTTCTATGTCTTATTATCGGGTTCTGGGTTCCGATTGCTTTTGCCATTATGATCTCGGAGCTGAGAAGGTTTGGGGGCTTTGTACGGGTAGCGGCTTACCTTCCTTTCGTAATGCCTGGTGTGGTTCTATATGGACTCTGGAGATGGCTTTATGATCCGGTGGGCCCAATCAACGCGGTATTAAGCTCGCTTGGTGTGGACCAGGTTGCTTTCCTGACAGATACAAGGTGGTCGATGATTTCCCTTGTTTTTATGGAGACGTGGCAGCAGTTTGGATCAGGGATGCTAATATACTTGGCTGCTGTACTCAGCATTCCGCGGGATTGGTATGAAGCAGCTGAGATTGATGGGGCGGGTGTGTGGGCACGTATAAAGTACATCACATTGCCTTCGCTACGTAATTTGATCATTTTGATGCTGATATTACAGATTATCGGGACTTCACAAGGGTATCAGTCACAAATGGCGCTGCTTGATGGTGGACCGAATAATACTACGCTTACCTATGCGCTGCTGATCGTAAAATATGCTTTTACGCGACTCGATTATGGAACAGCGACTGCGCTTGGCATGCTAATGTTCATTGTCCTAGGTGGTTTGGGCATTTTACAGTTCAAGCTTAACAAGGAGGACAACTAAGATGAAGAGCGCAGATAGAGGGATTCTCTCAGAACATGATTTGAAAAAAACAAGCAATAAGATCGTTTATGGCTTGATGTGCGTGGTTATTTTGATTATGGTGTTCAGCATGCTGTATCCGATCTGTATGACGTTATTTAACGGACTGAAATCGAATCAAGAGGTGAACTCATTCCCACCGCATTTTTTCCCGCAGGAATGGCACTTCAGCAACCTTAAAGAAGCGATGAACTACATTGATCTGCTGATGTTCCTTAAAAACACTATTTATATTTTTGTGGGGAATATGGTCGTGACACTAGTCGTATTGGGAATGTCTGCTTTCAGCATTTCTCGTATGAATGTCCCTTACAGAAAGGCAATTTATTTCTTTTTCCTGATGACATTGTTTATTCCGGCGACCAGCTACATGATTCCCAACTTTGTCAATCTAAAAGAGCTTGGATTACTGAATCAGTACGCTGCCTTTTGGCTGCCGGCTGGTGCGAATACATTCTATTTTCTACTCTTAAAGAACTTTTTTGATGGGATACATCCTGAAATTTTTGAAGCCGCGCGGATCGACGGTTCCTCTGAGCCGAGAAGCTTTTTCTCCATTGCAGTGCCATTGTCGGTTCCGATATTTGCTACGCTGGCGATCTTTATCTTTTCTACTGCATGGAATGACTGGTTCTGGCCATCTCTGGTTATGCACAGTGAAGAGAAATATACGCTCGCGACAGCAATCTATAAATACGTTATTAATGTAAAGGCACTTAATACGAATATTAAATTCGCTATCCTATTTATCGTATCGTTGCCGCCGATCCTTGTCTTCCTGATCTTCCAAAAGTTCATTATGCGTGGCGTCGCATTATCAGCAGTTAAGGGATAAGCGCGGATCGACGGATTTAGTCACGGATCGTAAACATGCACATGAAAGGAATATAAATGCACCTCGTTTGTAAACGATTTCTCTTTTATGATCGATATGTAAGATAACTATGAATTGAAAAGGGGAGTTTCAATGCGTAAGTACTCTAGCGTGCTACTAAGCCTCCTTGTGGCCGGATCATTGTTAACCGCATGCGGCGGTAACAACAATAACGGAAACACGACAGGAAACAAGGAAGGGGAAGCGACTACTGCGCCAACGAATGCTGCAACAGATAATGCTGGCAGTGCTACAGCAGCGCCAACTGATGATATCACACAAAGAAAAGTGACCATCAAAATTCACTATCCAACCCCTGACCTAACCGAAGTTAGAGCACAGGAAGATGACAAGATCAAACGTTTCCAAGAGGAATATCCGAATGTTGAGATCGTCAAAGACGATTGGCAGTACAATGTAAGTGAAATCGGCATCAAAATGGCAGCAAATGAAGCTCCAACCTTCTTTAACACTTACGCTACAGAAGCAAAATTCTTAGTTGAAAAAGGCTGGGTAGCTGACATTACGGATCTGTGGAATAAATACGAATTTAAGGATCAAATTAACCCGGTTCTCCAAAATCAATTTATCATTGACGGAAAAGTATTCGGCGTAACTCAAAAGGGTTATGTAACAACCACAATGATCAACAAAAAAATGCTGGATGAAAAAGGCGTTGCTGTTCCACCTATGGATTGGACTTGGGATGATATGCTGAATACCGCTAAAGGCGTAGCTGATACCAAAAAAGGGATTTCTGGTATTGCTCCAATGGGTAAAGGGAATGAAGCAGGCTGGAACTGGACCAACTTCCTGTTCGAAGCTGGCGGTGAAATTCAGAAGATTGAAGGCGGTAAGGTTGTAGCTACTTTTAATTCTGAGGCTGGGATTAAAGCGCTGGATTTCTACAAGAAACTTAGATGGGAAGCAAACGCGATTCCTCAGGACTGGGCACTAGGCTGGGGCGATGCTGTAGGCGCATTCCAACAAAGTCGTACAGCAATGGTAATGGCTGGATCTGACGGCGTTATTGAGCAAGCGTTGAATCAAGGCGGTCTGAAACCAGAAGATGTACTTACGTATCCAATGCCTGCGATGGAAAAAGGCGGAAAACACACTGGGGTACTTGGTGGTGACTACCTTGTAATCAATCCAAATGCAACCCCAGACGAGCAAGAAATGGCATTCCGTTATATTACATTTGATTACTTCTCTGATAAAGGTCTAGAAGCACTGGATGCGGTTCTGCAACAACGTACAACGGATGGCAAATACTTTATTCCGCCGCTCTTAGATTACTATTCTGCAGATTCTGACTTCGGTAAGAAAACAAAAGCTGTGTATGATAAATATACAAATGTATATCAATACAGCCCTGATATTTTAGGTTTGCTGGATGGTAAACCGGAAGCACAATACAATACACAGGACTACTATGCAACCATGTCCAATGTAATTCAAGAGCTGTTCTCCAAAAAAGGAACAGATTCCAAGACACAGCTTGAAGCTGCCGCCAAAACAGTGCAAGAGAAATTCTTCGACACAATTAAAGTAGAATAGCTAGGAAGAACAGAACCGGCTCCTTTAGGAGTCGGTTTTTTTATGTTTATATTATTGATATTTTTATAAATTAACACGACGGGTGACACTCGACTATTTTTTAGAGGGTCATGGGAAAAAATAGAGTGTCAACAAAATTAGATTTGCTTTTTTTAAAAAATTTTTGCGAACGAAAAGGTAGAAAATGGGTATTGGTTCTTGTCTTTTTAAACATAAACTTTAGATTTAAGGGATATTACAGCATAAATAATGGTAAAAAACCTATAAAATGATCGAATGAAAGCGCTTTGAAAACAAATCAAAAAAACTTTATACTTTGTGAAAGATTTCACTATACAAGGTGGAAATGATGTGATAAGATAAATGTGTAGAGAAAAACAACCTAAAAATTGACAGGAGGACGAGGGAGATGGCAGTTAAGAACGAAGTCGCCGCCCAAGTTAAACAAACTACCGCTGAAGAGTATATTCAGACTTTGGTGGATAAAGCGAAAAAAGCACATGAGGCATTCATGGCGCTGGATCAAGAGCAAGTTGACACAATCGTTCATGCAATGGCGTTGGCTGGACTCGACAAACATATGTACCTCGCTAAATTGGCTGTAGAAGAAACTGGCCGCGGGGTTTACGAAGACAAAATTACTAAAAACATCTTCTCGACAGAATATATCTGGCACGGAATTAAATACGATAAAACAGTAGGCGTTATTGAAGACAATGCTTATGAGAGCTTCCAAAAAATTGCTGAGCCCGTCGGAATTGTAATGGGTATCACACCGGTAACCAACCCTACATCCACCACGATGTTTAAAGCGTTGATTTCGATTAAGACACGGAACCCTATTATATTCGGTTTCCACCCATCTGCGCAAGAGTGTAGTGCAGCAGCTGCTAGAATTCTTCATGATGCGGCTGTAAAAGCTGGCGCACCTGAGAATTGTATCCAATGGATTGAAATGCCAACGATGGACAAAACAAATGCTTTGATGAACAACCCAGACGTTGCACTTATTCTCGCAACAGGCGGTTCTGCAATGGTAAAAGCAGCTTATAGCTGTGGTAAACCAGCTCTTGGCGTAGGTCCTGGTAACGTACCAGCATTCATCGAAAAGAGCGCGGATATCGATCAAGCCGTAACGGACATCATTCTTTCCAAAACTTTTGATAATGGTATGATCTGTGCTTCCGAGCAAGCTGTTATTATCGAAGAACCAATCTTCGATCAAGTGAAAAAGAAAATGATCGCTAATGGCTGCTACTTTGTTAACAAAGAAGAAGCTGCCAAACTTACTAGCGGCGCTATGAACGTTGATAAATGTGCGGTTAACCCAGCAATCGTTGGACAATCCGCAGTGAAAATTGCTGAAATGTGCGGTATTCAAGTTCCTGCCGGCACTAAGATTCTGGTAGCAGAACTTGAAGGTGTAGGCACTAAATATCCATTGTCCGCTGAAAAATTGAGTCCTGTGCTTGCTTGCTACAAAGTTAAAAACGCAGATCAAGGTATCGAACGCGCAGCACAAGTTGTTGAATTTGGTGGTATGGGCCACAGTTCGGCTATCCACTCCAACAACGAAGAAGTAATCATGAAGTTCTCCAACCGTCTGCAAACAGGACGTATTCTCGTTAACTCGCCTTCCACTCATGGTGCGATCGGCGATATCTATAACACTAACATCCCTTCGTTGACGCTGGGCTGCGGATCTTATGGTCGTAACTCCGTGTCGCAAAACGTTACAGCAATCAATTTGATCAACGTGAAAAGGGTGAATCGTCGTACCGTGAATATGCAATGGTTTAAAGTACCTGACAAGATCTATTTCGAAAAAGGCGCTACACAGTACCTGACCAAAATGCCTGATATCACACGTGTCGCAATTATCACTGACCCAATGATGGTTAAGCTTGGATATGTTGAGAGAGTTGAACATTATCTGCGTCAACGCCAAACTCCTGTAGCGATCGAAGTGTTCTCGGAAGTTGAACCAGATCCATCGACAACTACAGTTGAAAAAGGTACAGCAATGATGAACAGATTCCAACCGGACTGCATCATCGCACTTGGTGGTGGTTCCCCAATGGATGCTGCAAAAGGAATGTGGTTATTCTATGAACATCCAGACGCAGACTTTAACGGTCTGAAACAAAAATTCATGGATATCCGTAAACGGGTTTACAAATTTCCTAAACTTGGAAACAAAGCTAAGTTTGTAGCGATTCCAACTACTTCGGGTACAGGTTCGGAAGTAACATCTTTCGCAGTTATTACCGATAAAACAACTGAACAACATACTAAATATCCTTTGGCTGACTATGAGCTAACTCCAGACGTAGCTATCATTGATCCAGAGTTTGTATATAGCTTGCCAAAAACTGCTGTAGCTGATACAGGTATGGACGTATTGACACATGCTATCGAAGCTTATGTATCTGTTATGGCGAGTGACTACACTGATGGTCTGGCAATTAAAGCAATCCAATTGGTATTCCAATACCTTGAAAAATCGGCGCTTGAAGGCGACAGAGTTGCCCGCGAGAAAATGCATAACGCATCAACACTTGCTGGTATGGCCTTTGCTAATGCTTTCCTGGGTATTAACCACAGTTTGGCGCATAAATGGGGCGGTCAATATCACACTGCTCACGGTCGTACTAATGCGATCCTTATGCCACACGTTATTCGTTACAATGCTAAGAAACCTACGAAGTTCGCTTCGTTCCCTAAATATTCACACTTCGTAGCTGACGAGCGTTATGCAGAAATCGCCCGCATTCTGGGATTGCCAGCTCGCACAACTGAAGAAGGTGTAACTAGCCTGATCAATGCTATTCGCGACATGAACAAAAAACTGGGTATCGAAGAATCCTTCCAACAATTGGGCTTTGATCCTAAGGATTTTGAATCCCGTGTAGATTACTTGGCTGACCGTGCATTTGAAGATCAATGTACAACTGCCAATCCTAAGCTGCCACTGGTATCTGAACTTGCAGATGTATACCGTAATGCTTTCTACGGAAGATTTGATAATTAATATTTGGTTAAGTAGATAATAGGATGGTTGTGGATTAGATATAAGTGACAAATATCACCCGAAAGGTGATATTTGTCACAGTCTATTTATAGAAAATAAACTAAAATGTTTATATAAACAACGGTCCCATCCATGGAACAATGATTGTGAATTTTCGAACAACCATATCTTTCTTGGGATCACGAGACACGGGATCAACCTTCAAGCCCGCGATCTCTACAAATATTATAAATATAGATGGAGGGATTTAGCATGTCGGTGATTGAAAAAGATGTACAAGAAGTGAAATCCGGTTGGAGAAGTTTTACAAAAGGTAAATGGTCCAGAAAAGTTGACGTTAACAACTTTATCGCAAGCAACATTAAGCCTTATGAGGGAAATGAAGAATTCCTCGTAGGACCTACTAGTAACACAACTGAACTGTGGAAGATTATTTCCCAATTGAGCAAGGAAGAAAGAGAAAGAGGCGGCGTATGGGATGTTTCCCTAGATACTGTCTCCACAATTACTTCACATGCTCCAGGCTACATTGACAAAGACAAGGAACAAATTGTAGGTGTGCAGACTGACGCTCCTTTCAAACGTTCCATCCAGCCATTCGGCGGGATCAAGATGATGGTTGATGCTACGAAGGCTTATGGCTTCGAGCTTCCACAAAACATCGTTGACATGTTTACGAACATTCGCAAAACGCATAACCAAGGCGTATTTGATGCATATACACCAGACATGAGAGCTGTGCGTAAATCCGGCGTAATTACAGGTCTTCCTGATGCTTACGGCCGCGGACGCATCATCGGCGACTATCGCCGCATTGCTCTGTACGGTATTGATTTCCTCATTAAAGACAAAAAACAACAACAAACTGAGCTTGAAGTTGATTCCATGACTGAAGATATCATTCGTTTGCGTGAAGAGCTGTCCGAGCAAATTCGTGCACTTGGCGAATTGAAAGAAATGGCAGCCGCTCATGGTATGGATATTTCCAGACCAGCGACCAACTTCAAAGAAGCTACTCAATGGGTATACTTCGGGTATCTTGCAGCAGTTAAAGAGCAAAATGGTGCAGCGATGTCCCTAGGCCGTGTGTCTTCTTTCTTGGACATCTATGCAGAACGCGATATTGCTGAAGGTACTTTGACTGAAGAACAAGTACAAGAAATCGTCGATCATTTCGTAATGAAACTGCGTATCGTGAAATTCTTGCGTACACCTGACTATAATGATCTGTTCTCCGGCGACCCAACATGGGTAACTGAATCCATCGGTGGTATGGCTGAAGACGGAACAACTCGTGTTACCAAGAACAGCTTCCGTTTCTTGAACACCCTGTACAACTTGGGTCCAGCTCCGGAACCAAACTTAACTGTACTGTGGTCCGAAAAATTGCCTGAAGCCTTCAAAAAATATTGTGCCAAGGTTTCCATCGAAACTAGTGCAATTCAGTATGAAAATGACGATGTAATGCGTCCATACTGGGGTGAAGATTATGCAATTGCTTGCTGCGTATCTCCAATGCGTATCGGTAAACAAATGCAGTTCTTCGGCGCTCGTGCCAACCTGGCAAAAGCATTGCTGTATGCTATCAATGGTGGTATAGACGAAAAATCCGGAGCACAAGTTGGACCGGAATTCCCAGCGATCACTTCTGAATATCTGGATTATGACGAAGTAATGAAACGTTTCAAACCGATGATGGAGTGGTTGGCTAAGACTTATGTTAACACTTTGAACATCATTCACTATATGCATGACAAATATTCTTACGAACGTATCGAAATGGCGCTGCATGACCGTGACATTCTGCGTACGATGGCTTGTGGTATTGCTGGGCTGTCCGTTGCAGCTGACTCACTAAGCGCAATTAAATACGCCAAAGTAAAACCTATTCGTAACGAACAAGGTATTGCGATCGACTTCGAAACCGAAGGCGAATTCCCTTGCTACGGTAACAATGACGATGCTGTAGACAGCATCGCAGTTGAATTGGTTGAAACCTTCATGACTATGATCCGTAAAAACAAAACATATCGTGATTCTGTGCCGACTCAATCGGTACTGACCATTACTTCGAATGTAGTGTACGGTAAGAAGACAGGTACTACACCTGACGGACGTAAGAAAGGTGAACCTTTCGCACCAGGTGCTAACCCAATGCACGGACGTGACAAGAAAGGCGCCTTGGCTTCCCTGAACTCTGTAGCTAAACTGCCTTACTCCGATGCACAAGATGGTATCTCTAACACATTCTCCATCGTACCTAAGGCACTTGGTAAAGACGAGGATTCCCGTAAGTCTAACCTGGTACACATGATGGATGGATACTTCCATAACAACGCTCAGCATCTGAATGTTAACGTATTTAACCGTGAACAGCTGATGGACGCTATGGAGCACCCAGAGAACTATCCACAATTGACTATCCGTGTATCCGGTTATGCAGTTAACTTCATCAAGCTGACTCGTGAACAACAAATGGATGTAATCAACCGTACATTCCACGGTTCGATGTAATTTGTTCCTGTCATGAAGATCTTTGAATTAGTACTACATTGAAATAATTGCAAGGAAGATACCGCCCTTGTCTCAAGGGCGGTAATATCTTGTTTGAGAATTGTTAAAATTTTAAATTTTATTGCCGCGATATAGGGATATGACAGTCTCAAGGACAGGGAGCTTCATCGTTGAAAAAGGGACTGTTAGTCTGGCGTGGCGAAAGGATGACATCCTATGATTAAAGGTCGCATACACTCTTTGGAAACCTTTGGAACCGTTGATGGACCTGGTATTCGATTTGTCTTATTTATGCAAGGCTGCTTGCTGAAATGTCAGTATTGCCATAACCCTGATACTTGGGCTTTAGATGAAGGTAAAGAAATGACTCTAGAAGAAGTACTTTCGGAGATCGAGCCATATATAAACTACTATCGTTCATCCGGTGGCGGGTTAACTGTATCCGGTGGAGAACCAACCTTGCAGGCGCAATTTGTAAAGCAGTTATTCACGGAAGTGAAGAAGCGTTGGAATCTGCACACCACTTTAGATAGTAATGGCTACAACGAAGGTGACAAGATTAATGACTTATTGGACGTTACAGATTTGGTTATGCTTGATCTGAAGCATATTGATGAAGAAGCGCATATCAAGTTAACCGGTAAATCCAATGATCGAACTTTGAAGCTTGCACGCTGGCTCTCAGACCATAATCGTAAGATGTGGATCCGACATGTATATGTTCCTGGTATTCATGATCGTGAAGAGGATCTCATTAACTTAGGTCGTTATATTGGAACCTTAAATGGCGTCGAGAAATTCGAAATCTTACCTTATCATCAGATGGGTATCTATAAATGGGAAATGCTCGGCAAAGCTTATGAACTGGATGGAGTGCCTTCTCCAACAGAAGAAGAAGTGCAACGGGCATATCGCTTGGTCGAAGAAGGTCGTAAGCAAACGGCATTGGTATAATAGATAGCTATTTTTAAGAGAGACCGTACCCTCAGTGGTTGATCACTGAAGGTGCGTTTTTTTGTTATGAGGAAGTAAAAAAGGGAGGGGATAAAGCTCCCTTGAGGGGGAATTTTATACTATTCCTAATAAAGACATGCTATAGTTACACGTGGTTAATGGGGTAGATAATAAATGAATATGTCAGGTAATATGACTAATTAGATATTTTCATTACATGTTTTAAAGAAAAACAAAGTTTTGTGATGAAAAAAACAAATACATAAAGTGAATTAACATTTTTGTGTTAGATAATATAACTTATTATGTAGTTGATTCCGCTTACATTAGAGATTTTTATCCCTATAGTGGATGAATCTTAACCTTACGATAATGAAGTCTGTTTTCTATAATAAGAAGTGTAAAGCACATCAATATATAGGGAGGGTCACAAGAAATGAAAAAAAGTATGACTTTGCTATTGTCCCTGATTTTCGTATCATCAGCTTTACTGACTGGTTGCGGAGGCAACAACAATGAGTCTTCTAACAAAGGAGATGGAAACGCTACCGCGACGAACTCAGCCGCTACAAATGCTCCAGCAACAGAAGAACCGGTAAATAACGAGCCATTTGAAATGACGATTCGTCACACTCAAATCGGTGCAGACAAGCAGAAACGTCTGGCTATTCTCGAAGAAGTAGTTAACAAGGTACAAGAGGATGTACCGGGTCTCACCTTTAAACTCGATGGGGTAGATTCAGATGTAAACCGTAAAGAAAAATTGCGTGGCGAAATGGCTGCCGGTAATCCACCGGAAATCTTCGATCTGTTCGGTAGCCCTGACTCCAAGATCTATGCTAAAGAAGGTAAATTACTTGACCTGACTCCAATTCTTGAGGAACTTGGAATTAAGGATAAATTCTCAAATCTGGATCCTTTCACTTATGAAGGAAAAATCTATGGATTGCCAATCGGTGGTTCTGGTGAAGGCTTCTTCTATAACAAAGAATACTATACAAGCAAGGGCTGGAAGGCTCCAACAACATTTGCTGAATTGGAACAACAATTGGCTGATATCAAGGCTGATGGAAAAGTACCTTTGGCTGGTGCATCCAAAGCTGGTTGGGTACCACTTATGTTAGCTAACCACCTGTGGTCACGTTATGCAGGTCCGGATGTAACTGCTAAATTTGCAACAGGCGAAGCTAAATGGTCTGATCCAAATGTAGTAAAAGGATTTGCGAAATACAAAGAATGGGTTGATAAAGGCTACTTCAAAAAAGGCGAACTTGGCTTTGAATATGCTGAATACACAACACAATTCACTAGTGGTGAAGCGATCCTGCTGTATGATGGTACTTGGAAATCCTCCGTATTTAAAACGGGTCAATCTGGCGAAGGTTTGATCGGTAAAGTTGGATTCTTCAATATCCCAGCAGTTGAAGGCGGAGCGGGTGACCAAACTGCATTGATGCGCGATGTGAACAATGGTTATGGTTTCTCTGCATCTGCTGAAAAAGATCCACGTCAATTGGCTGCTGTGAAATCATTTATTAAAAACTTATTTAATGAAGAAATGCAATTGCGCGGACTTGTTGAAGATGGTGTATTGCCAGCAATGAAGATTGACCAAAACGTATTGAATGAGAATATTACTGATGATCTGATGAGCGAAATCGTAGGTGTACTTAACAACTCACAATCTTCGTTCCCAGCATTTGACTCTCTTGTTCAAGCTGATGTAACTACAGAAATCAGTAACATTCAAATTCAAAAACTGATTGGCGATCAGACGACTCCTGAGAAAATGGGCGAAGCTTTGCAAAAGGTACAAGAAGAAGCAAACGCAGCAGTTGAATAAATAGCTGCAAACTGAATGTACCCTGGTGCTAAATCCAGGGTGCATTTTTAAAATCAAAGAAAATATGTGTTTGCACTTGATCTGAAGCATTCACTATTCGCCAGATGTCAAAGCAACCGGAGGTAGTCATGAATAAAGCATTAAGAAATCCAGTGGTATTTTTCCTTTTCGTTCTTCCAGCATTGATATTGTTCACGATGTTTTTCATTTACCCCATTTTTAGTTCTATTTATTACAGCTTTACTAGTTGGAACGGTGTATCGGAGACGGTTAAATCAGCCGGATTAAGTAATTATGAGAAAGCGCTGGGAGATGAACGATTCTGGATATCTGTTAAAAACAACGGTTGGTTTATTCTTTTCTCCGTATGTATACAGGTACCGTTGATCGTATTCTTTTCATTATTGATTTCTAATGTGAAAAAGTTAAAGGGCTTATATAAGACAGCAGTCTTTATGCCTTCCATTATGTCTACAGCGGTTATCGGTATTCTCTGGGGGTTTATCTATGAGCCCAATATTGGACTTTTTAATAAGCTCCTTAGTCTAGTAGGAATTAATCCTATTTACTGGCTGTCAGATGAAAGATTTGCAATGCTTTCTATTTTGTTAACGAATGCTTGGCAGTGGACTGGATTTTATATCGTTATGGTGCTAGCTGCGATTCTAGCTATTCCTGGTGAATTGGATGAAGCTGCAGCCATTGACGGCGCAACTGGATTTCAACGCGCTACTCGTATCACGCTTCCTCTAATCGTACCGATCATCTCGGTTGTAATTATGCTATCGATTGCTGGAGCAATGAAAGCTGCGGATATCGTCATCGTTATGACTAAGGGGGGACCTGCAGGTTCAACCGATGTAATGGCAACATACATGATTAAATATGCGATCACGAACTTTAAGTATGGATACGGAAATGCCATCGCTGTCCTGATCTTTGCGTTTACACTGGTGGTTACAGTCCTTTATCAGCTGCTGATTGCACGTCGTACAGAAAGGATTGAATACTGATGCCACGCGCCCTGAAAAAGAGTCTGCCACATATTGCCCTTTTATTCTATTTGTTAGTGATCCTGTTTCCTTTCCTATTCGTATTATTCTCATCTGTGAAAAAGGATAATAATGAGATTGCGCTTAATCCTTTTGGCATCCCAAAGGAATTCGTCTTCAATAACTACGTGGAAGCTTGGGTAAATGCCAAGATTAGTACTTACTTTTTCAACAGTTTGTACATTTCGATCCTTGCCTCTGTAGTGTCCATTCTGCTTGCGTCTATGTTTGCTTTTGCGGTTACGCGGATGCGACAGGGAAAATGGAATACTATTTTGTTCTCACTGGTTTTAGTAGGAATGCTCATTCCGAATAATGCTTTAATGCTGCCGATTTATACGATTGTACGTAAGTTAGGAATACTGAACACCCACTGGGCGTTGATCATTCCTTATATCGCCAACGCGATTCCATTTACCATCATTATTTTAGCAGCATTTATGCGAAATTTACCTAGAGAAATAGAAGAAGCTGCGGTCATGGATGGCTTGAAGGCACCGGGTATCTTTGCTAGAATTATTGTACCTCTAACGGTTCCGGCTATGGTTACGGTATTCATTGTTAATTTCCTGGGAAATTGGAACGAGTTCTTGCTAGCTAACTACTTCCTGTCGAATGACGAGCTGCGAACGCTTCCAGTAGGTATGGTCCAATTCCGTGATCAATACCAGATGAACTATGCACAAATGTCAGCCGGTATCGTCTTCAGCGTACTGCCGGTAATTATCATTTATGCTATTCTGCAGGAGAAAATTATTGAAGGTGTAACAGCGGGCGGCGTAAAAGGATAACTTTATTCTCAGTCAGGAGCACTAGCCGATGAATTTGCGCTATAAATTATTTACGGCATTTTTGGGCCTGATTATCATTCCTTTATTTATTCTAGGCATGCTTATGTTTTTTGTGACTTATAATTCTATTGAAAAAAAGTACAGCCAGCAGTCGGAATACTCACTTAAAGCGATTAGCTACAGTATTTCTAATGTATTAAAAGATATGGATAACGTTACAGACAACGGAATTGCTACCTCGGTATTTCATATGGCCCTTAGTGCAGATGATCCTAACAACCAGGATTTGACTGATGCTGAGCAACTGAATCTTAATGCGAGCCAGCGCAATTTCCGTAGTCTGTTGTTTAATCATCCATCGATCAGCTATGCATTTTTGTACAATTTTAACGGTAGAGGTAACTCTGAAATCGTGTCGCTTTTTAACAAGGAAAATTTCCGAACACTACCCTATGATACATTCAAAAAAAGTGATTTGTACCAGGAAGTTATGGACTTGAATGGTGTGCCGAAATGGCTGGCTCCTCACGAGTATCCCGAGCTTACGGGTACTGAACCTGTGTTTACACAAATTCGGCTAGTGAAGGAATTGAGCTTCTTTCAAAACATAGGTATCCTAGTTGTGCAGATCAAGAATTGGGAGTTCGAATCCATATTTCGCAATCTAAAAATTGGGGATAGCAATCAGGATGTATCCTTTATGCTTGTAAATGATGATGGAATGATTCTTTTTGACCCAGATCAAAAGCTGGATGGACAGGACTTCCAGTCTTTCGCGGATAAAGAGATTACCTTTAAAAAAGGGTTTCAGAGTTTCAAAACAGAGTACAACGGGGAGAAAAGCATTCTTTCCATGTATCACTTGAAGGACTATCCATGGAGTCTGGTATCTGTGACTTCTTGGGATACGCTGTCTCACGAAGTTACAGTATTTGCTCGCTGGTTCGTCGCTGTGATTTTCCTTTGCTTATTGGCAGCTGTGATCTTCAATTTATTTTTTATGAACCGGATTACCGGCGGCATCGCTGTCATTGTTCGTTTTATGCGCCGGGTTGAAGACGGAGATCTGACCACTAGGGTAGAAGTTAAAGGAAATGATGAGCTAACGCTGCTTGCTAAGGGTTTTAATGATCTTATGGATAAAATCAATGGGTTGTTTAACAGAATTCATGTGGAGCAGCGTCGCAAGAATCAAGCTGAGATGCGTGTTCTGCAGGCACAGATTAAACCACATTTTTTATTCAATACATTAGAATCAATCAATGTTCTCGCTATACAGAATGAAGGCAAAAAAGTTAGTGAGATGGTCTATAGGCTGGCCAGTATTTTGCGAATCAGCATTCAGGATCGGGAAGAGATTACACTGGATGAAGAAGTTAAACATTTGCGCAATTATTTGGATATACAAAAATTCCGCTTTGAAGATTTGTTCGAATACGAGATCGATATTCCGAATGAATTGATGAGTTGCGGTATCCTTAAACTCACTTTACAACCGCTTGTAGAGAATAGCATTCAACATGGATTTGAGGGCATTGATTACAAAGGTCATGTTTCTGTGAAAGTTTGGGAGAAGCAGGGGGATTTGATTTTACGTATTGAAGATAATGGTATTGGTATTACACCTTCTCAGTTGGCTATTTTTCAATATATTGTGAATGATCCTGTAGAGCAAGAAGTTAAGGTTGAACGGGATAACCGGATGAATCTTGAACGCAGAGGTCTTGGTATTCGCAGTGTAGCAGATCGCATCCGCATTGAATACGGTGACAGGTACGGAATATTTATCTGTTCTAGTCCAGGTCATGGTACTATTATCCAATGTGTCATACCTAAATACGAGCAGGGGGAAGATCATTATGCTAAAAGTATTATTGGTTGATGACGAAGCCCCAATTCTGAATAATCTGAACAGGGTGTTACCTTGGCAGGAGATGGGGATGGAGGTTGTCGGTATGGCGCGAAGCGGGATGGATGCTTTGCGTATTGCCGAGGAGAAACAGCCTGATCTTGTGTTATGTGATATCCGTATGCCAGTGATGGACGGGTTAACTTTTATCGGTAAGTTGCGGGAGATGGGATTGGATAGCGAGGTGCTGCTTCTTACCGGGTATCAGGAGTTTGATTATGCACGGGAAGCGATTCGGCTAGGTGTTAAAGAGTATATTTGTAAGCCGATACATTATGAAGAGCTTGGCAATAAGGTACGGGAGATTGGGGCTAAGATCCGTAGTAAGCAGTTTAAGAATAAACTGTATAATAGCATTCCAATATTTCAGGAAATCCCTGAAGGTGAAGATGACTCTGGCAAAAAAACACCGGATCAGCTGATGAACCAAGCAGCTAAGTACATCACAGAACATCTCCATTCTGATATTGGGATTGAGGAAGTGGCGAATAAGATCGGGATTAGTGGCAGTTATTTCTGTCTCTTATTTAAGAATCGTTTTGCTATGACTTTCGTGGAATACGTGACCCTACAACGAATTGAAGCTGCTAAGTTTATGCTAACTAACAGTGATAAGAGTATTACGATGATTGGCTCCGGAGTTGGTTATCAGGAGCGGCGTTATTTTACCAAGGTATTTCAGAAGCAGACAGGGATGTCGCCTAAGGAGTACCGCGACCGATGCCGGACCGAAGTGCGGTGAGGTCGGCGTCGCTCCAAGGAATGATTGTTGCTGAGTGGCAAGGTCGGCGTCGCTCCAAGGAATGTTTGTTGCTGAGTGGTGAGGTTAGCGTCGCTCCAAGGAATGTTTGTTGCTGAGTGGTGAGGTTAGCGTCGCTACAAGGAATGTTTGGACTTCCGGTCGCTGTTATCCTCAGATTTCTTAATTAGAAACCGCTGTTAGCGGTTGAAATCCGAGGATAAAGGCGAACGCTACGCTCCTACAGTTCCAAACTTCCTCTCCGTTCCTTCTCCCTCACCCCTCTTCGTAGTAGTATAGGGGCCGTCCCACACCTGTGGATGTGGGCCTCTCTGGGAACACAAGGAATGATTGCCTAGTTAATCTAAGGCTGGAATTATCAACCAGCCCTTGGCTGTGATGAAGTACAAAGATTATCGACCAGCCCTTGGCTGTGATGAAGTACAAAGATTATCGGCCAGCCCTTGGCTGTGATGAAGTACAAAGATTATCGACCAGCCCTTGGCTGTGATGAAGTACAAAGATTATCGACCAGCCCTTGGCTGTGATGAAGTACAAAGATTATCAACCAGCCCTTGGCTGTGATGAAGTACAAAGATTATCGATCAGCCTTTGGCTGTGATAAAGAGTAAAGATTATCGATCAGATCTTGGTTGTGATAAATGCGATTAAGGTACATAAGCTATGATTAATTAAATTTTTTGCCTCTATTTAGAGGCTGAAGAGATGGTTTTCCTCGATTTTCGAGGATAATCGTCTCTTTTTTTATAGAAATATAATATGTTCCCTATACTCCCATAAATTATCATATGTTTTAATTAGAGTGTAAGGAGGATACACAAAACGTTAGGCAAGCAAGAGTAATTGGGGCTTAAGAATGGGATGATGGAGAATGGGGGAACCAAAAATGAGTGTGACGAATCCTTCCGTCAGCTTGTCAGAAGTAAAGAAACCAGGCAGGGGAAGAACGCCGAATTTTCTTAGAGTAATGAAGAAATATTGGGTGTTCTATTTGATGATGTTACCTGCGATAGTGATTCTAATCATCAATAACTACATACCGATGTTAGGAACGGTAATTGCATTTAAGGATATCAATTACCAAAAAGGGATTCTGGGTAGTGATTGGGTCGGGTTAGCAAACTTCAAATATTTAATCTCAACGGAGACGGCCTGGATCATTACGAGGAATACGTTATTGTATAATACAGCGTTTATTATACTGACGCTATTTTTTTCACTAGCTTTTGCAATTATGTTTAACGAAATGCGCAGCAGATGGCTATCGAAATTCCATCAAAGCGCTATGTTTCTCCCTTATTTTCTCTCTTGGGTCGTCGTAAGTTACTTAGTATACGGCTTTCTGAGTGCAGAGCATGGGTTTATGAACAAGACATTACTCCCGTTCTTTGGGGTGGATCCTATCGAATGGTATTCGCAGTCCAAATATTGGCCTGGGATTCTAGTAATTGTTAAGATTTGGAAAGAGATTGGCTATACAACGGTTATTTATATGGCCGCTATCATTGGAATAGATAATGAATATTATGAGGCTGCACTAATTGATGGAGCTTCTAAATGGAAGCAGATTCGAAAAATCACACTGCCGCTAATCAGCCCAGTTATTATAGTAATGACGCTGCTGCAGATAGGTAGGATTTTTAACGCAGACTTCGGATTATTCTTTCAGGTTACGAGAAATGCAGGAGCGTTATACTCGACGACACAGGTTATCGACACTTATGTATATCAGACCTTCCTCGCAATCGGTGATATAGGAATGTCATCAGCCGCGGGTCTCGTTCAATCTGTTGTAGGTTTTCTATTGATTTTCTTAGCGAATCTTGCAGTGCGGCGAATCAGTAAAGATGATGCTTTATTTTAAAGGGAGGTGGGAGTGTTGAGCCAGACAGAAACAGCATTAGGGTCGTCACGGCGTACAGGAAAGCGCACAAAACGGCAAAGACAACCCAATGAAATATCTAATATATCTAATTTGCTAATTAATATATTCTTTTGGATATACACAGCGATTTGTGTGGTGCCGCTGATCCTCGTAGTTATTGTATCGTTTTCGGACGAGAATTCCGTAATCCAGAACGGCTACAGCTTTTTTCCTAACAAGTGGGATATTTCTTCTTATGAATTTCTGTTAAAAGATTATTGGCAAATTATCGATGCAGCTTCCGTTTCGTTATTTGTGACTGTGGTGGGCACGATTCTGAGTCTTATCATTATGGCTATGTATGCTTACCCTATCTCACGTGGAGATTTTCCACATCGTAATTTCTTCTCATTTTTTATGTTTTTTACAATGTTGTTTAATGGTGGCCTTGTGCCTTGGTATCTGGTCTACACGCGAATGATGCATATGAAGGATACGTTATGGATTCTAATTATGCCGCTGCTGGTTTCTGCTTTCTTTGTTATCATCTTACGGACCTTTTTTGCCAATACCATACCGCCAGCTTTAATCGAATCTGCTAAGATCGATGGGGCGCCAGAATTCCGGATCTTCGTTCAAATTATTTTGCCTTTGTCTATGCCAGTGTTAGCTACAGTAGGTTTGTTTCAGACCTTGGCCTATTGGAATGATTGGTACCTTAGTTTGATCTTTATCTCACCCGAAGGTCATGTAAATTTACAATACCTAATGTATAAGACGATGCTGAATGTTCAGTTCCTGACTGCAAGTCCTCAGGCGATGGCTGCCTTGGCTGCACAGGGTGTAGAAATCAATATTCCAACAGAAACGGTAAGAATGGCGATGGCTGTTATTGGTATCGGACCTATCGTGTTTGTATATTCCTTCTTCCAGAAGTATTTTATTAAAGGGCTTACCGTGGGTGCTGTCAAAGGTTAAGGACGATTGTAATGGCTTAATTCGGCCGCTTTATGCTAAGGTGTGAACGGCCGATTCAGCATATATAAATATTTTGAGGGAGGTTATGGTGTATATGAAAGCTGTTAGAAAAAGCGCACTAATGACACTATTGCTAACGATGGTACTGAGTCTTAGTTTAGCAGGCTGCGGTGGGAATAACGGGAATAATGAAGCAGCTTCACCTGCTCCAAGTGAAAATGCAACCGCTACCAATGCTGCTACGGATGAGCCAGCCGCAGATCCTACTGCCGAACCGGCAAAAGAATTGGAGCCTTATACCGTCAAGTTAATTTATGTCGGTGCAGTGCAAAAGGATGAAAAAGCTGTAGAAGATGAAATCAATAAGTTATTGGAACCTAAAATCAACGCCAAATTGGATATCGCACCGATCGATTGGGGTCCATGGGACAATGATGTCAATCTGAAAATTGCGAGTCAGGAAAAATTCGATATCATCTTTACAGCTCAATGGAAGAACTATGTAACGAATGCAGCTAAAGGCGCTTATCTCCCGATTAATGACGATAGCGGCAAATATGGTAATCTCCTAAATGAATACGGCCAAGGGATTCTAAAAAATCTGGATCCACAATTCTTAAAAGGTTCAGCGATCAATGGTGTGAATTATGCTGTTCCTACAAACAAGGAGCTGGCTGCACAAGGTGGGGTTGTCTATCGCTCCGATATTGCGGATGAACTGGGCATCGATATGTCGAATGTGAAATCCATTCAAGATCTGGATGCAGTTCTCAAAGTAGTGAAGGAGAAAAGACCTGACCTGACTCCATTGTATTTCAAACAAGGTGAGACCTTTAACTCACAATACATGGCACAATACGATACCCTTGGTGATGCTGCCATTCCTGGTGTTCTGCTTAAAGATTCCTCAGATACTAAGATTCAATCGATGATTGAGATGGATCGTTATAAAGAAATCATTAAACTTACTCGTGAGTATATGAAGAAAGGTTACATTAACAAAGACGCAGCTGTTGCTACGAATTCGACTCAGGATGCAATGAAGGCTGGCAATGTCTTTATGACAGTGCAATCGCTTAAACCAGGTAAAGATAGTGAGCTGGCTAACGCTACCGGATTGGTTGGCAAGCTGAAACAAATTGCATTCAATGATCCAACGATTTCTACAAGTGATGCTGCTGGATCGATGCTTGCGATCTCTGCTTCCTCTGGTGATCCGGCCCGGGCTATGATGGTTTTAGATCTCCTGCACACAGATAAAGATATCAACAATCTGCTTGTTTTCGGTATAAAAGGTGTGCACTATGAAGTCGTAAGTGGTGATACGATCAAAGCTACAGATAAAACAGCTGATTATAATACGGCTGCAGCTTGGATGCTTGGAAGTCAATTCCTGAACCCTGTGTGGGAAAGTGAAGCTCCAGACAAATGGGAACAATTCAAAGCCTTTAACTCAAAAGGTAAAGCCTCTGTAGCTCTTGGTTTCAACTTCGATGCCTCCTCAATGAAGACTGAAATGGCTGCTTGTAAAGCTGTAATGGATGAATACGACATCAGTTTGGATACGGGTTCTGTTGACCCTGATACTGTACTGACTAAGTATGCTGATAAGCTGAAAAAGGCAGGGCTCGATAAGATTATTGCAGAGAAACAAAAACAGCTGGATGCTTTCCTGGCTGCGCAAAAATAAAGCGAAAATGAATTAAAAAAAGGCTCTCCCCGGCAGGCTGATTTAGCCGGGGAGAGCCTTTTTATGATATTACTTAGCGGAAGGAGCTGTCTATTCGCTTTGCGGCTTGAACAGCAAGGGTCCAAGCCAGTTCAGGAGTTAGCTCGCCTTTTTCAGCTTTGGTCAAGTATTCGAGCATGCTTGTCTCCACGTCAGCGTGATGAGGGCCGTAGTAGGTCGGAATTACTGCTTTTGCTGCTGACGAAAGGGTCAGACCAAGCTCTGAATTAGGAAAATAGGGATCGTGCAGATCGTGGATCTCTGGGTCATCATAGATTTCGGGGGTGGAAGGGAAAGCCCCTTGTACCTTGAAAGAAACCAATTGCTGCGCTGGTTCGGTCAGCCATTTAATAAGAGCAAAGGATTCATCAGGATGATTACCTGTCTTTGGTAAGGTCAGAACGGAGCCTCCGCGATTAGCACTGTTTTCTGGGATTTGTGTTACATTCCATAAACCGCTGGCTGTTGGAGCACTGCTCTTGATATGACCAATCATCCAAGCCGGACAGAGCATGACTGCAAAATCTCCGTTGAGCAGGCCTGCACCCCAGCGTTGGGTATCCACTGCAATACTGGCGGACAGATTCAGCTTAAGAGCTTGAATCGAGAAGTCCCAGGCTCGTTTGACCGCTGGATTATTGTCAAGGATTAATTCTTGCGTTGTGGGACTGTAATATTGAAGCTTGGACTGACGTAGTAGGGTGAGATAGAGGTTCTCCAAGTCATTTACAAAAGCTTTTCCTGTTCTCTCTTGTACTTTGGTGCCCGCTTCGAGGAATTGATCCCAAGTTTGGATTTCTTTAGCCACTTCCTCTGGTTTAGTAGGGAGGCCTGATAATGCGAATATATCCGTTCGATATAACATGGCATAGGGACCGATTTCCGTTGGTAATCCAAAAATAAAATCATTACCCAGCACCTCCTGCCACTTCCAATTCAGAAATTGATCCTTCAGATTGTCAGCATCAAAAGTGTTTAGATTATAAAAATAATCAGGAAACTGTTTGAAGCGATCCAAATAGCTAATATCAATGGCAGCCACATCCGGCGAACTATATCCAGCTGCGAATGAGGTCTGTAGCTTGGCTGGAAGCTGCGTGGAGGTGGAGGTCTGAATATGAATCTCTAGCTCGGGATGCTGGGATTGATATTGGTCAATGAGTGACTCAAGACCTGATCCAGCAGTGAGCCAGATGTTCAGCTGTATCGGGTCTTGTAAAGCGGTATCTTCCTTGGAAGGGGAGAGCTGACAACCCCTTGTATTAAGTAACAAGCCAAATGTTAATAGGACAGTAATCAACTTACCATTTACATTCAAGAGAAACACACCTCTGCTTTATTTGTTGTGCTTCTGAAATTCCTGAGGAGTCATCCCCATGTATTTCTTAAAAATAAGGCTGAAATACGCAGGATCCTTAAAGCCTACTAATTCGCTAACCTCATATACCTTGAGAGTAACATTCTCTAATAATTCAATAGCTTTTTGAATACGAAGTTTGGTAAGGAAGCTAGAGAAAGGTTCCCCTACATCATCTTTAAACAATCGGCCGAGATAGGTAGGATTCATATACAGTTCGTCCGCGATCATTTTGAGGGAGAGATTTTCTTGGAGCCGGGAATTCATAACCTCAATCATCATAGAGATTACCCTGCGTGTTGCCTTTACTTGTAGTTGTTCAGCGAGCTGTGGAGAAGCCGAATGCATGGAGAGGTCTCTGAAAAAGATAACGGATGGCGTACTCTCTTTTTTGACCTGCTGACAAGCTTCCAGACTCTCATGATAGGCGGTCGCGAGTGCCCCCAATTGATAGTGAGGGTTAGAGACCCCTGCACAGAATGGCGATTTCAGAATGCCCGACAGCTTATGCAGCAGCTCTTGTGTCAATACCTCATCAACGCCGTTAGGCTGCTCAAGAGGATAGAATAATAGCATGATGGCTTCCTGCTCTTCTTGAATGCCAACAACGTTGGCATACAGCGCAAAACATTCTTCTAATATATTTATAACCGCTGCATACATGGCTTGTTCCGACCAGTTCTGTGGCATGCCCACTCCAAGATGGTTTACGGTTACGACTACAAAGGAATGAAAAGGAGGAATAAGTTGTTCTTCAAAATAGGGTAACGGGATGCCGTAAAGAAGATCAGATAAGCGTTTCTCCCGAAGGTTTTTTTCTCTCAGCTGTGTTAATTGCCTCTGCTGTTTCTTCAATTGAAGACGTTCATATACACCTGTAGCGACTTCAAGAATATGTTCTACTGAATTTGGTTTAACCAAATATTCCTTTACACCATAACGGATGGCTTGACTGGCATAGGTGAAGTCCTGATAACCTGTGAGCAGCACGGTTTCAGTGTCTGGATAACATTCATGGATATGCTTTGCGAGTTCCAGCCCATCCATGCCGGGCATTCGTATATCGGATATCACCAGATCAACCATATGCTCTTTTAACAATTGCACAGCCTCTAAACCGTTCTCTGCCGAGCCAATAATGCTAAAGTTGTGATTCGCACTTCCCAGCATTTCTGACAGAGAACGGCGAACAAAACTTTCGTCGTCCACGATTAACACATTCATCGTTGTGCCCCCTTAACTTTGATCATACTGTAATGGAACAGTGACCTTCACAAATAAGCCACCAAGCTCGCTTGTTGATAGCTGTAGACCAAATTCCTGTCCGTAGATTAGCTCTATGCGATGATTTAGATTAGATAGTCCAATTCCGGTATGAAGCAGCTTCTCCGGATTAACCTCACCGCCGACTAATGCGTCTGCCATACTTTCCTCGCTCATGCCGTCCCCGTTGTCTTCTACAGTTAACACCAGAGATGTTCCTTCACTATAGGCGCGTATGCGAATTAGCCATACTTCCCGAAGTGTGGGTTCAAGTCCATGAGTAATGGCATTTTCGACAAGTGGCTGAAGGGTTAATTTCATAAGCTGGCCATTCATAACCTCAGGATTTACAAAAAGATCAATCTGCAATTTGTCCTCGTAGCGCAGCTTCTGGAGAAAAATGAATCGTTCTAATTGCTTTAAATCCTCCTCAACTGTAACGAATTCGGATCCGCGGTCAATACTATAGCGGAGCAGGTCACTTAGAGCGAGTACCATTTGGGACTCTTCCTGCATGCGTTTGTTGGCGAGCGACCAATAGATTGTATTCAAAGTGTTATAAAGAAAATGCGGGCGGAATTGCGCTTTGAGTGCTACGATCTGAGCTTGCTTTTCACTAATTTGTTTGCTGGATAGGTCAGCGATAGTATGATCCAGGTTTTGGAGCATCGAATTATAGCTTGAATAAAGGATAGCCATTTCTTTGTTCATGGTTGTTTTTACAAAAGGTAAAGTAGTTCCCCGTTCGACATTGCTCAGCTTGGTTGCCAGATTACGAAGGGGCTTGGATAGGGTCCAAGAGAAAAAGAAAGTGAATAGTAGGGCAGCACCCATCCCCAGCAGGCCAATTAGAATAATATTCCGGCGAATCGTATTTAAATCTTTAACAGCGTCTTTAGAATCAATGTAAGCAAAAACGCTCCACTCGCTATAGTCGGAATAGGCATAGGATACGAACAGATTGCGTGAGTTTATTTTTTGTGGAACGATTCTGGCTTTATGATTGCTGAATTGTTTTAGAAGCCCGTCGTTCATATAAAGTCCAATTTCTTTTGGATCTGTGGAATAGACAATGGTATTAAATGAATCAACAACTTGGATTTTCTCGTTTTTGCCGAGGTGAAATTGGCTGACAGCGTTATGGATAACCTCGACAGGGAGGACAAGAAACAGGGTTCCTAGCCGGTTTAGATCATTCCAATCATTAATTTGTCTGGCTCCCATCACCACAGGGATATTACCGTTCTGCCATACATCTACACCGAACCAGACCATTCGGCCTTTATTCTGTGCTATAGCCGGGAACCAATAAGCATCGCGGATTTCCTTTTCGCTGTCCCATATGACCTTTAAGGAACTGCTGTTGGTATACACCTGATCATCGGACAGCCCGAGCAGCTTGAACTGGATGTCAGAGTTTATGGAACGTGTCTGTTGATCTATGTAACGAGTAATTTCCATGGCGTCTGTACGAGGTGAACGTGACAACGCTAAGTCTCCCAAGGTTTCTTGAATCAAGGGACTGAACATGATCGTAGAAGAAAGCTTGTCATTATCCTGAAGAATTGCGTCCATTTTACCTTGAAGTTGCTTGACGGATTCCAGGATATATTGGTTGGAGCGGTTTAAAACAGCTTGAGAGGAAGAGCGGTAGGACAAAAAAATGGTGAATCCTACGATGGTGAAGATGATTAGAGAGAAGCCCATGATTAATTGAACGAGGATGGAGATTTTTTTGGACATGTTATCCCTCGCATGTAAAAGATATTCTTCCATACATTGTAACAAAAGCAAATGAAAGCGAATATAGTCAGACGAAAAATAAACATATTTATAGAAAAAATCTCATTTTTTTCAGGGGGAACAGCGTGGTTGTCCAACATTATTTAATACAGCGTTAATCTTTCTTTACTTAATAATGAAACTTTTTATGGTGGTATGCGTCTAATACTATGTTTGTTATGACGATCGTGGCAAAAGCTTTTTGCCGCCCTACCGTGGGTGGCAGCATTTTGCGGGGAATATAAGAGGAGTATGAAAAAGACAGAGACCTACTTATATTTACAAATAGGAGCAGAGGAGTTATATCATGGATTTGAAAAAGTTAACGTTAGTTGCTGTTTTGGCCGTATCTCAGGCCGCCGCGGCAGTGCCGGCTTTTGCTGAAGCTGTCAATAATACCCCAAGTAATACTACTGTAGTAGGGACAGTTGTTTCTGCTGCGCCGGAGGTAATGCCAGAATCTACTGATCCATTGCCGCCATTGCCGACGGAGACGCCAGGAGGAGTAGTGTCACCGACACCAACACCAACTCCAATTCCTGCAGAGACAGTTGATCCTACGGCTACTGTTGAACCTACAGCAACAATTGCACCTACTGCAACACCGCTTCCAACTGCAACACCTGGAGTTACTACAGATCCTACTACAACAACAGATGGTGCTCGTGCTGCGGCTAGCAATCAACTGATCCTTATGATGAACAGCAACAAAATGTATCAGAACGGCCAGGAATATTTGGCTAATCAGCCTATGGCAGTGAAAAACGGCGTATCCTACGTTTCGATCCGGGCTATGGTAGAACGTGTAGGCGTGAAATACGTTTATGATTATAAAACGAAAGAAACCATTGTTACCAAGGGAAGCGACGTTATGCGCTTTAAGACCGACAGCAAGGTCTATACAGTTAATGGCGTAAAGAAGACAATGAAAGGTCCTGCTTACCAATACAAGGGTACATTCATGGTTCCTTTGACATCTATAACTGGGGCACTGGGCATTCCTTATACCGTTGACAATGTGCAAAAAAGAGTAATTCTTACATTAAACAACAAACCTAAAGCTTCCTTCACCGTGCCAACTGAAATTTACGCCGGTGAACCAGTGACCTTCGTAACCTCCAGCTCGTCACCAAATGGTGTAGCTATTGTGGATGAAAGCTGGGGAGGTAACAAGCAGGATATCTATGATCAACCAGGATATTATGTAGTAACCTATTCTGTAATGGATGCGAATCAACAGTGGAGTGATCCTTACACCATGACCATCACAGTGCTTAAACCTAATACACCTCCAGTTGCTAATTTCACTACAGACAAGGATTCATACAAGATGGGTGAAATGATTACTTATACCGATCTAAGTAACGATCCTGATGGTGATGAAATTACCGTAACTTGGACGAACAAAGCAGAGGCTTTCTTTACTCCGGGTCCAGCGACAATTGCAGTCCAAGTAAAAGATTCACACGGCGCGATCAGCACCTTTGAGAAAACCGTTAATATTTCGGATGAAATCTTGTACAGTAAAGAAGATTTCAACAGATTATTTGCATCTCCGGGCAGTGTGTTTAGCATCGATGGATCAATGGTTCCGACTTGGCAGCAAGTAGCTTATAATCTTTCTTCCGAGCCTTATAAACTAATTCGCAGTAACAGTCCAGAAACGGTGTATACAGAAGGTGTTACTTACCGTGAGACTTCATTAGGTAAAACACGCTTCTTGATTCACCACAAGAATAACCTGAATATTAAAGCTAAAGTGTATGTGATTGCTACGAATAACAATCTGTACCCAACGACGCTTACAACCGAATATGTGGGCTTTGCAGGCCCAAGCACATATCCTGAAGGTACTGGTAAAATGTCTGTAGAACGTTATTGGAAATCTATGCTTACAAATGAGCATTATAAAACGATTGTTCTGCAACCAGGGGAAAGTGTCTCAATTCTGACGGATCTAAACCAAATTGCTATGAAACCAAGTGAAATTGTTTCACTGCAAGCGGACTTATTTAGTGATTATCCAATCGATTATAATGTCATGTTGATTGATGCGAATAAAGATCCACTGACTACACTTCCAACACTTCCAGTTCTGGATCGAGACGGAGTGCATAATCGGGGAACTTACGAAGATTCTACTCGTATTATCACGGTTACCGATGAGGTAGGAAAAACTCCTGCAAAACTTCTGCTAGGCGATAATTCCAGTGATAAGAACCTGGCTGGCGTAGACCCAATGGCAGGTACGGAAGCATCCAATGCCGGTAATTTCGGGGTATTATACAAGATCAGATTCGAAAATGTTGCACCAAACTCATTGATTACGTTTAATCCACGTGGCGGTAACTATATGGGGCCGGTTATGGTTAATAACCAAATCGTGCATATGCCAAGCGTGGGAAGTCTCTCGAATGCTGACATGAACAGTGTGGTTTATCGTAGTGGTGAGTATGGCGGTTCTGTGGAGATTTTGTTCACAGCAGCCTCAGGCAGTAACTTGCCGGTCAATTTCCTCATCACTCCACTTCCAGCAAAGAAATAACAAATAGAAATATACCTAATCCCTATAAGCTCTATTGGGGAATTGACTACAATAAAGGTCCGGCTGAATATTCCGTAAAGGAATACGAGCCGGGCTTTTGTTTAAATATAATAATTCAGAGGTTGCGTAGGGGGGCTTCATGGTGCTTCATTGACGGGGCATTTATTTTGGGGCATTATTAAGAGAGTGAAATATAAATGAACTGATCTTATGGGAGATGAGCGTATGCTGTCGACAGAACAAATATTAGAAGTCATGTCGGGGCAAGGACTGCGAATCACCGACCAACGCAAAACGCTTGCCCAGTTATTCGGCGAGAATAAGGGATATTTGTCAGCGAAGGATGTATATGAGCATATGGGCCGCAAGTATAGCGGACTTAGCTTTGATACGGTGTACCGCAATCTTCGTGTAATGGAAGAGCTTGGTGTGCTTGAACAGATTGTCTTTGAAGACGGAGTGAAGTTCAAGGGAAGCTGCAATCATCAGGATCATCACCATCATATGATCTGCCTTCAATGCCAAAAGACCTACCCGATTAATTTCTGCCCGATGAATTTAACGGATACACCCGATCAATTCCGGGTAGTCAAGCATAAATTTGAGGTGTTCGGTTATTGCAAAGAATGTGAAGAGAACCGGGAAGAAGAATTAGTTGCAGCATCAGATAAACAAAAGGGACTTTAGAAATGGTGACCCTACGCAGAACGATTCAGGCGCCTATTCGGGTGTACCGCAGGTACATTTCCCCTATTAAACCTGCAACCTGCCGCTTCTATCCAACCTGCTCCGCCTATGCCCTGGAAGCCATTGAAGTTCATGGTCCACTGAAAGGCTCATGGCTTGCAGCTAAGCGGATTGCCAGATGTCATCCCTTTCATCCTGGAGGACTTGATCCTGTGCCGCCTCTTCAAGATGAATCTGCTGAGAAGGATTCTGCCCCTGCGACTTGACATGGGGCCTTACCTTTGGGTATATTCACAAGTAATAGTATGAATTCCGAAGAACGGATAAGTAAATCGTTACGTCCATTACAGAGAGCTGGAATGTGCTGAAATCCGGTATGGAACGTTAGATTGAATATGGTCCGGGAGGAACTGTGTTCGAGCGGGAACTGCAATTGAGGTTCACGTAAGATAGCAGCGTGTTCCAGCGTTAATGGACAGTTCCCGGGAGGGAACTGGCGAAGCCTGTGCTCTGTGAAGGGACAGGAAATTTGGGTGGTATCGCGTGAGTTATACTCTCGCCCCATTATGGGGGCGGGAGTTTTTTGTTTTTTAATAAGAAAGGATGATTACTGAATGAGTGAGAAAAAAACGTTTTACCTAACGACACCAATTTATTATCCGAGTGACAAGCTACATATCGGACATGCTTATTCAACCGTGGCAGGAGACGCAATGGCCCGTTACAAACGTCTGCGCGGCTACGAAGTGCGTTATCTAACCGGTACAGACGAACATGGACAAAAGATTGAGCGGAAGGCAGAGGAAGCAGGAAAGACCCCTCAGCAGTTTGTAGACGACATTGTTGTTGGTATTAAGGAGCTATGGCGCAAGCTGGACATTTCGAACGATGACTTCATTCGTACTACGGAAGAGCGTCATAAAAAAGTGGTACAGGATATTTTTGATCGGTTGCTGCAGCAAGGAGATATCTATAAAGGTGAATATGAGGGCTGGTATAGTATCCCAGATGAAACCTTTTACACAGAAACGCAATTAGTTGATATTGTGCGTGATGACAACGGCGTGATTACTGGTGCAAAAAGCCCAGATAGCGGTCACCCGGTTGAGCTGGTGAAGGAAGCAAGTTATTTCTTCCGGATGAGTAAATATGCGGATCGTTTGCTGCAATTTTACGAGGAGAATCCAGAGTTTATTTTGCCGGAATCCCGTAAGAACGAAATGATTAACAATTTCATCAAACCCGGACTGGAAGACCTTGCAGTTTCCCGTACAACCTTTGATTGGGGCGTAAAAGTTAAGGGCGACGAGAAGCATGTCGTGTACGTGTGGATTGATGCTTTGACTAACTATATTACTGCTCTGGGTTATGGTTCCGAGGACCGCACCTTGTATGACAAGTTCTGGCCTGCGGATGTACACATCGTCGGCAAAGAAATTGTTCGTTTCCATACGATTTACTGGCCGATCATTCTGATGGCGCTTGGTGAACCCCTTCCGAAAAAGGTATTTGCCCATGGCTGGTTGCTCATGAAAGATGGAAAAATGTCGAAATCTAAAGGTAACGTAGTTGATCCTGTGACACTGATTGATCGTTATGGCTTGGATGCATTACGTTATTACCTGCTGCGCGAAGTACCGTTTGGTTCGGATGGCACGTTCACACCGGAAAGCTTTGTAGACCGGGTTAACTATGACCTTGCCAACGACCTTGGTAACCTGTTGAACCGTACAGGGGCTATGGTTGAAAAGTATTTTGCAGGCGAGATTCCGGCATATGACGGGAATGTAACAGCATTTGATGGTGAGCTTCAAGCTGCGGCTGAGAATACTTATGCCAAAGTAGAAGAAGCTATGGAAAAAATGGAGTTTTCCGTGGCGCTGACAGCTATCGGAATATTCATTAGCCGCACCAACAAATATATCGATGAGACACAACCTTGGGTACTTGCCAAAGATGAGAATAGAACTGCCGAGTTGGCTTCTGTGATGAGACATCTGGTGGAAGGTCTGCGTACTGCTTCAATCCTGCTGCAGCCGTTCTTGACACAAACACCAGCGAAGATCTGGGAACAGCTGGGCATTCAGCCTGGTGAGTTAACGACTTGGGATAGCGGTAAGACCTTTGGCCTGATTCCGGCAGGAACAAAGCTGGTGAAAGGCAATCCAATCTTCCCACGTCTGGATGTGGAGCAAGAGGTAGCTTATATTGCTGAGGCTATGGGCGCTGGCAAAGCGGCTGCTGAAGTGGCGGAAGCGGCTGCTCCTGCTGCTGCGGACTCCGAGCCAGTGGAAGAGCATAAAGAGGAAATCGGCATTGACGATTTCGCTAAGGCAGAGCTGCGGGTAGCTCAGGTTATTGCTGCAGAGCCAGTGAAAAAAGCTGACAAGCTGCTGAAGCTGCAACTGGATCTGGGTTATGAACAACGGCAAGTGGTTTCTGGTATCGCGAAATTCTATACACCGGAAGAGCTGGTGGGACGTAAAGTGATCTGTATCGTAAACCTTAAGCCGGTGAAGCTGCGTGGGGAGTTGTCCCAAGGGATGATTTTGGCGGCTTCTAAAGGTGACCAGCTAACGATCGCTACCGTGCCGGACAGCATGCCAAACGGAGCAGTAGTGAAATAAGACAATACTGTTGTAGAAATTTTTTAATGAGAGTTGCTTGAACAAGGGAATGCTCCTTCAGCCGTGTTGGTTGTGGGAGCATTCCTTTTTATAAAGGAGGATATCGTCCTTTCTTCTGAGTTAGGTTTCTTTGTTGACTTATCGTAACGATTACTATTATACTACTAATAGTAAAATTTACGATTTGAGGGGTAGATCAATATAATGGCGGCAATGAAATCGCGTATAAGTTTGCTCGTCCTTGCACTGGTACTGGTATTTACACTAAGTGCATGCGGACCTAAGAGCAGTGGAAGTATAGTTGAAGGGAAAGTAAATGTAGTTACAACCTTTTATCCTATTTACGAGTTTGCTAAGGAGATTGGCGGGGAAGATATCAATGCTATTAACCTGCTTCCAGTGGGTGTGGAGCCACATGATTGGACACCGCGCAGTCAGGACATTATTAACACTTCTAAGGCACAGCTATTTCTATATAACGGTGCAGGCTTAGAAGGTTGGGTTCCTAACTTTTTAAAAGGCCTTGATAGCAGCAGTAAAGTTAAGGCGGTTGAAGTAAGCCAAGGTATTGATTATATCATGACCGATGAAGATGACGGGCATGATCATGGGGCAAGTGAGGAAGAGTCTCATCAAAATGAGGATACGGATCATAACAGTAATGCCTCAGGAGACAGCCTGCATACGGACCCGCATACTTGGGTAAGTCCAAAATCAGCCATTACTATGGCTCAGAATATTAAAGAAAGCCTTCAGTCCGTGGATCCTGAGCATAAAGAAGGTTATGAAGAGCGTTACAATAACCTTTCGGAACGTTTGCAGGCGTTAGACAGTAAATTCAAAGCGGAGCTTGCTAAGCTGCCCAACCATAAGATCGTAGTATCACATCAGGCTTTTTCTTACCTTGCCCGTGATTATGGATTGGATCAGCATGCGATTATGGGACTTTCGCCAGACGCCGAGCCGCGCGGACAGGATTTAGTGAAGCTTGCGAAAATGGTAAAAGATGAAGGTATTAAGTATATCTTTTTTGAAGAGCTTGTCTCCGATAAACTGGCTAAGACTCTGGCAGCCGAAGCGGGCGTTTCCACTATGGTGCTTAATCCGGTAGAGGGACTTACTGCGGAGCAAGAGAAGAACGGCGATAATTACTTCACTCTGATGGAGAAAAATTTGCAAAATCTGATTATGGCCTTACAATAATAAGGAAAGTATAAGGGAAAGGCGGTACTTAAGCATGCAATCGGTATCCTTGGACTGCCATCAGCATATCATCGATATACAGGATCTTTCTTTTTCATATGGGGAACAGAAGGTGATATCGAATCTTAACTATAGTGTAAGAGAACGAGATTTCCTTGGTATCATTGGTTCTAATGGTGCTGGTAAAACAACATTGATGAAAATGATCGTCGGCCTGCTTCCAGCGAGCAGTGGTGAAATTAAATTATTCGGAACGCCTGTCCGCAAGTTTAAAGACTGGGAACGGATCGGATATGTTCCGCAAAAAAATGCCTTCAACCCGTTGTTTCCAGCAACGGTGCGTGAAGTAGTTCTGTCAGGTCTATATAATAACAAGAATCTGATCCGCAGAGTATCTAAGGCTCAGCATCGTCAATGTGAGGATGCACTTGAAGTCATGCGGATACAAGATATTGCGGAGAAAAGAGTAGGCCAGCTGTCAGGCGGTCAGCAGCAGCGTGTTTTTCTGGCTCGGGCGCTGATTAACCATCCTGACCTGCTGATTTTGGACGAACCTACCGTGGGTATTGATGCCGAATCACAAGCGGGATTCTTTGAATTAATTACGCATATGCATGCTCATCATCATATGACCTTCCTGATGGTGTCGCATGATATCGACATGATCAAAAATTATTTAGGTCATGAGCCCGTGCAGACGAATGGTAAAATCAACTTTTACTCCCGCCACTCACATGATCTCCAGAATTGCACAGAAGAGAACCTGCAGCACACGCTCTCTTAAGTCATAATTAAACTCTGAATCGCAGCTTTTTCTGCGATTAGAGCTATACATAGTGTGCGAGTGCGGAAGTCGGGGACTCAATCCTAGTTGTCTTAATCTTTTTCGTATCTAGGCACCGCCAGTCTGCAAGCGTGTCCCTTTAGGGACGAAAGCGATCTTTCCCCGACCTATCTATGTTCAGTAATACTAACTCCTACGCTAGTTGCACTTAACGGGTGTCCAGAGGGCAGAGCCCTTGGGGCCCTCCCTTGGAAGGGAGGGTTTGGGAGGGATCGATAAAGGTTTGAAAATGGTTTGGAAATGGTTTGAAAAAGGCTTTAATATGGTTTGAGTTTTGTATGAAGGAGAGTTTAAGTTGGAAATACTATTTAGCGATTTTTTTCAGCGGGCGCTTGCGGGCGGACTGCTGATTGGTATAACAGCGCCGCTTATAGGCGTTTTTCTTGTGCTTAGACGATTATCCATGATCGGAGATACGCTGGCTCATGTTACTATAGCGGGGGTGGCACTCGGTTTTCTAACAGGATTTTATCCGCTGGGCGCAGGCCTTATCTTTGCAGTGGTAGCGTCCTTCGCGATTGAAAAGCTTCGCAAGGCTTATAAGAGTTATGCGGAGCTGTCGATTGCCATTATAATGTCGGGCGGAGTGGCGTTGGCTTCACTATTTTTCACCTTAGGAAAAGGGTATAATGCGGACGTAATGAGTTATTTGTTCGGCAGCATTTATACGCTCGATAATACCGATTTGATCGTAGTAGGCATAGTGACTATAGCTGTTGTAGTGGTAGTTTCGATGTTCTTTAAAGAGTTCTTTTTGCTTAGCTTTGAAGAGGATGCAGCAAGTGTAAGCGGGCTTCCGGTGAAACTGCTTAACATGCTGATCACCATTCTGACAGCACTTGTAATTAGCACAGCCATCAAGATCGTAGGCTCGCTGTTGGTATCTGCTTTGTTGACTATTCCGGTCGCAATCAGCTTATTGCTATCTCGCAGCTTTAAATCCTCGGTCATCCTGGCGGTTATTATTTCGGAGATTGCCGTTGTAGGCGGACTGGTGGTAGCTGGAGTCTGGAATTTGGCTCCCGGTGCAACTATTGTGCTTTTGCTCATATCATTATTGGTATTAACCTTGATCGGTAAAAAGGGATTGCCAGCATAAACAGCGAATTAAGTAATCGGTATCGCATTAGGCAAGCATAAACGCCTTCGGTGTCCTTGTAAGGACGATAAGCGTTTAGGCGAGAAATATAAGAAAAGCAATGATGAGGAATTTATCCTTTCTTATATTAAAAAAAAGGAGCCATAAGCAGCTCCATGAAGTGACTCGAATGCCGGAAGGAGAGCCGCTATTTTGTCTAATATCAATGCAGGAATTGCTTTAGCCGCAGGGGTGGCATCGTTTATATCGCCATGCTGTTTACCGCTGTACCCCTCTTATTTATCGTACATTACCGGGTTATCCGTTCAACAATTAAAATCAGGCAGCAACTCTAAAGAGGTTCGTATACGCACCCTGACTCATACATTGGCATTTATATTAGGTTTTTCTGCAGTTTTTTACACACTTGGTTTTGGAGCTGGGTTATTCGGGCAATTTTTTAATGGCCAGCGTGATCTGATCCGGCAATTGTCGGCGATTCTAATTATTGTAATGGGTTTATTTTTGCTTGGGATTTTTCAGCCCCAGTTTCTACTTCGCGAACGGAAGCTTGATTTAAAATGGAAACCGGCGGGTTATGTGGGCTCCTTTATTTTCGGGATTGGTTTTTCTGCGGGTTGGTCACCCTGTATCGGACCGATTTTGACGGCAATTATTGCTCTTTCGGCAAGCGACCCGGGCACTTGGTTTACATTGATTACCGCGTATAGCATCGGATTTGCTTTGCCATTTTTTCTTTTAGCCTTTTTCCTAGGCGGAGTGAAGCGTATCCTCAAGTATTCGAATCTGCTGATGAAGATTGGCGGCGTCCTTATGGTATTTATGGGTGTTTTGCTGTTCACGGATCAAATGTTCCGGATCACAGTGTGGCTACAAGGAATAACGCCGGATTGGCTGATTTTTTAGGTGAAGTAATCAATACCTGCTTCCGGAAAATGCTCGAAAATCCGCTCTGTGATAAATTCTCGCAGGGCGGTTTGCTGTTCATCCGGATAGACATATTTGTTCTGTCCCCAGCGGCCCCATTTCTTTTTGCGTTTCTCCATGTCCATTTCTAGTTTGGATTTCGGGTAACGCTTCTCAATTACAGTCTTGGCTGTTTTGGTGAATCGGTGCTGAATCATTTCAAAGGTTAGACCTTTTCCGATTTCTGGCGGAAGGGTCTTGGCTAATTTGGCCAGCAGCTCTGCATAGCCTTCCTGCCAGCCGTCATACCAAATAATTGGGGCAATGATGAAGCCCAGTGGATAGCCGGCGCGGGCAACCTTTCCAGCTGCTTCAATTCGCTCTTCAAACCGGGAGGTAGCAGGCTCAAAATTTTTGATCACATAGTCAGCATTTACGCTAAAACGAATTCTGGTATGTCCGTTATGCTGCAAATCGAGTAAAGGTTCAACATGTTGGTATTTGGTCACAAAGCGCAGGCGGCCAAGGGGCTCCGCTGCCATGAATGTGATGAGTTCAGACAGAGACCCGGTAATATGCTCCAGTCCTAACGGATCTGAGGTACAGGCTGCTTCAAAAGTCGTGATTTCAGGGCTGCGCTCCTCGATATATTTTTTTGCGGCGTTAATGATGTCTTCGGTGTTTACATATACACGAATGTAAGGCTTTGCACCTAAAGTAGTCTGCAAATAACAATAATGGCAGTGGCCCATGCAGCCAGTTGCGATCGGAATTGCATAATCTGCGGAGGGTTTGGATTGGTCAAACTTTAAGGTTTTGCGCAGGCCGACTACAAGTGTTCTTTTGGCAATTTTATATTGCTCGACCTCTGTGTCACCCGGGAAATTCATTATACGGTTATGCGATGTAGTCATGCGATAGGGGATATTGTTAGCCTTCACCCATTCCATGATCCGTTCACCTTTCGGGTAATTTAAAGCATCCGGCTCGAAGAAAACAAGCTCGGGGACAAAAAGGGCTGTAGCTTTTCTGGTTCTTTTTACGGGAGGGGTCTCAGGTGTCACAATAGTCATGAATTCACGCTCCTTCTGAAAGATGAGTACGTTTATTATGCCTAACTGAGTCTCATTAGAAGCATGGCAATCATGGGTAACTCCTCAGCATGTTCTCTTGAAGGACTTGCCAAGGGGCGTTAGAAACATGTATCATTGTTAGAGCAAGGTTTGGCTCGGCGCCAGGTTCATTATAGAAAAGAGGTAAATTTTAATGCCAACACCCAGCATGGAGGATTATTTGGAGCGCATATATAAGCTCATTGATGAGAAAGGTTATGCGCGGGTCTCGGATATTGCCGAGGGACTGGAAGTACACCCCTCCTCTGTGACCAAGATGATCCAAAAACTGGATAAGGACGAATATCTCATCTATGAGAAATATCGTGGGCTTGTCCTAACCAACAAAGGGAAAAAAGTAGGGAAACGTCTTGTTGATCGTCATCAACTATTGGAAGAATTCCTCGGTTTGATCGGAGTACAGCAGGAATTTATCTATAATGATGTTGAAGGGATCGAGCACCACCTGAGTTGGGATTCGATTACACGTATCGAAACGTTGGTGGAATATTTCCGCCGCGATGAAGAACGTCTGCAGACTTTATATGCTATTCACAATGAACTGGCAAGCGATTCTTGAAATGTTTTTTCCCGAAACGGATACCGTCCTTAAAGTTATGCCCAGCAAGGCTTTGTTGAGCATAAACTACTTGATGGTATAGCCGTTTCTATTTTGTTTAGTGCAACCTTTCCCAGTTTTTAGCGTCAAAACGGATAAGTCCTTTTTCTGGCTGAGACTGATACCGCTCTTTTGAAGGGTGGAATCGGTACATCAACTTGGAGGATTGATCCGTTTTTTCTTTTTTTATAGGATACATATTATTTAGATTTGGGGAGGAATTATGAATTATCGTAAATGGATGTTGGGATTGCTAGTATTAGTATTGTTTCTGCCTTTATGGTCTCCTGGGGCACGTGCGGCAGCTGTGCAGATTACCATTGAACTGGATGGCGAGGCGCTGGCAAGCGATGTGCCGCCGTATATCACAGCTTCGAATGTAACGATGGTGCCAATTAGCGTCATTAGTAAAGGGTTGAATGCTGGAGTAGTTTGGAATCAAAGCAGTAAGACAGTAACAATCACGCAAGGAGATACAGAGATCAAGCTGACCAGTGGCCAGAAAAGTGCATTAGTTAATAATGCTTCAGTAGCCCTCGACACCTCAGTACAGATTAAGCAGGGACGGGTTATGGTGCCGCTTCGTTTTGTAAGTGAACAATTGGGGTTACAGGTTATCTGGGATCAGGCTACCAAACATATTTCTTTGTACTCTAATACAGAGCCGCCGCAGGCTGCTGATCCGGAAACACCAGCAGTACCTACTGCGACTCCAGTCGTTACACCAACGCCGACCCCAGCTCCTACAGCGACTCCAAAACCGACCTCGCCAACAGTTCCAAGTATTCCTGGTGCGTCGGCTAACAAGGAGATGAAGGGAGCCTGGATCTCTACAGTATTTAATCTGGACTGGCCTTCAGTAGCTTCTGCAGGTAACGAAGTGAAACAAAAACAAGAATTTGATAATCTGCTGGACAAGCTAAAAGCTGTGGGTTTTAATGCTGTTTTTGTACAGGTTAGAACCTCAGCAGACAGCCTGTACCCTTCTGTTCTAGTTCCATGGTCTAAGGTGCTGACCGGCACCCAAGGAAAAAATCCGGGTTATGACCCGTTGAGCTATATGGTCAGCGCTGCACATTCACGCGGTATGCAGTTCCATGCATGGTTCAACCCATTCCGCGCGACAACGGATGCTTCTACATCCGCATTAGCAAGTAATCATGTGGCTAAGTCAAATCCGGAATGGATTGTGGACGCCGGAGGTAAAAAATACATCAATCCAGGGATCCCAGCAGCCCGCCAGCACATTATCGATACAGTGTTGGAGGTCGTCAAAGGTTATGATGTAGATGGTGTCCATTTGGATGATTATTTCTATCCTTCAGGGGTATCTTTTGCCGATGATACTGCTTATAAGACTTATAACACGAAGAACCTGTCCTCTAAGGCGGATTGGCGCCGCGATAATATTAATGAATTTGTCCGTCAATTGGGAGAACAGATTCATAAGGTGAAACCGAAGGTTTCTTATGGAATTAGTCCGTTTGGTGTATGGCGTAATATCAAAAAAGACAGCACAGGTTCGGATACCACAGCTGGAGTTACCGCTTATGACGATATGTACGCCGATGTTCGGACATGGATCAAGCAAGGCTGGATTGACTATGTAGCACCCCAAATTTATTGGAGTTTGTCCTTTAGCACTGCCCGCTACGATAAGCTAGTAGATTGGTGGGTTAAAGAAGTAGAGAATACGAATGTTAAGCTCTATATTGGGCAAGCTGCTTATAAGGTTGGAGCAAGTGACCAGAAAGCAGAATGGCAAAGTGGCGACCAAATCATCAACCAGCTTAAATATAATGAGAAATATAAAGAGGTTGCAGGCAGCATTATGTTCAGAGCAAATGACATTGTAGTCCGCAATCCGTTTGGATTATCAAATTTGCTGACCTTTTATTTTCAGTCCAAATAAGATAACTGTTCTAGATAAGGAGTCATGAATGCTCCCCCGTGCTCATAGATAAGCAATAGAATCTATGGGAAACGGGGGATTTTTGTGTATGGAGATTAACGCTGTGTTTGAAGGAGGGGGAGTTAAAGGGATTTGTCTCGCTGGAGCAGTTGAAGCCACGGAAAAGGCGGGGCGAACCTTTAAAAAGGTCGCTGGAACCTCCTCAGGCGCGATTGTAGCGACTTTACTGGCTGCGGGTTATGAAGGTGAGGAAATGAGTCGGATTATCCAAGGAACTTCTTTTTCATCGTTTATGAAGCGAGCTCCCATCTATAATACGGCTTGGGTAGGTCCTGCACTGCGAGTGTTATTGAAGAAGGGATTGTATTCGGGTGAAGCCTTGGAATCGTGGATGAGATCGCTTTTGCTAAAAAAGGGAATTATCACTTTTCGTGATCTGCCTCCAGGCAAACTATCTATAATTGCTTCTGACATTACCAATGGCCGGATATTGGTCTTACCAGATGGGTTGGAACAGTATGGAATCTCTCCTGAACATTTTGAGGTGGCTAAGGCTGTGCGTATGAGCTGCAGTATTCCTTATTTTTTTGATCCAGTGATGCTCAGGTTAAATGGACAGTCCGCTAGAGGGAAGTCTTTTATTGAGCAATTTGTATACGTTGTGGACGGAGGATTATTAAGCAATTTTCCTTTATGGCTATTTGACGGGATGGATAGTAAAGTGCCGGGGAAAAGAATCCCTACGGTAGGGTATCAAACAGTAGGTAAAACCGACCCGCAGCCCCACAGGATTAGGGGACCGTTCAGTATGCTGCAAGCTATGGTAAGCACCATGCTGTCTGCTCATGATGAGAAATATATTGAAGATGATAAATATGTCCGCACAGTAACCATCCCAACGCTTGGTATCGGCACGACCCAATTTAATATTACGAAGATGCAAAGCGACGAATTGTATGCCGCCGGACTGAAGGCAGGGGAAGACTTCTTTAAGGAGTGGCGCCCCAGATAAACAAGCATGCTTTATAATATCAGAAAAAAAGCATCCCGCACGTTATTTTGAAACGTGGAGATGCTTTTTGGTGTTTGTTTTTATTTAGTTAATGGTACTTCGGAAGCTGATCATCGTTTTTCCCTTTATTTCCTTCGATGACTTGGAAGGGATAACTTTTGCGTTTGCCTGGTGGTGCTTGTGTCTTGCGAATCCCAGCAACCTTGGACATGGTTTTCTGCGAAGGTTTGACTTTGATTCTAGATCCATTGCTGCTGCGAGCATATTTCCCTGGTCCCATTTTGTAAGCATAATACACAATTGCTAACAGTACTAAGGGGAGAATCAGCTTCGACAGCGTATAGAAAGGCTCAGTCAAGACTCCAATCACAAAACCGAATATTGCAAGAATTACTGAAATCCAAAAAATTAAAGCATGCCTGATCATAGGACACTCATCCTTTCGCAGGATCCAATATGCCGCCTGACACACTTGCCTCTGTATATCCTCTGGCTTCAATCTCTGCATCAAGTTCACGCATACGATTAAAAGAAGCGATGGATACTTCTACCTGATCATCCTTTGGTTCTTTGGTAGTGAGCAGCTGCAGCCATAGTCCAGGGTATCCCAAGTATTTGAGACCTGGAATTTCTCTTACTGCGTTGGTACCCTTCAGAACCTCAAACGAAACACCGATTACGACAGGCAGCAGAATAATCCGTTGGATCACACGTTCCCAAAGATTATCCCATGGTACTACGGAGTAAATAATAACGCCGAGGATAATCGTCAGCATCATAAAACTGCTTCCGCAGCGGTAATGCAGACGGCTGTATTTCTGAACGTTCTGGACAGTCAGCTCTTCGCCTGCTTCAAAGGCGCTGATGACTTTGTGTTCCGCACCGTGATACTGGAATAGCCGCTTGATCACAGGTGTTTGCGAAATCGCCCATAAATAGACCAGCAAGAGAACCATTTTAATGCCGCCTTCTATGAGGTTGTGCAGTACATAGTTATCAAATGCATTCTTGAATAAAAAATCTTCGACAAATACTGGTACAAGCGTAAAAATGAGCTTTCCGAATAAGAAGGAGAGAATACCCATTACAGCAACGCCAAAAATCATTCCTAGGCTCCAGCCTTCGTCCTTTTTCTTCGGCTTAGCTTTCTCTTTCGCCAGTTCTTCGGGTTCCAATTCATCTTCGGCATAGGATTCAGCCGAATAGTTCAAGTGCTTAGAGCCTTTGGCGCTGGCATCTATAATACTGACAAGGCCGCGAAGCAGCGGAATCTTGCGCAGTTTAGTGACCCAGCTCTTATCGCTTCTTGGCACCTCCAAAAATGTAATCTCCTGATTCTTTCGTCGCACGGCTGTTACATTAATATGCTTGCCGCCGAACATGACGCCTTCAATGACGGCTTGGCCGCCATAGCTGGGAGTTTCCTGGGACAACCAATTCACCTTCCCGTAATTAATATGATTTATATAATACATTGTAACTAATTTTTGAAGACATTACTAGTTGGATCGCCTTTTGCTGCACATACTACCTTATATGGACAAGGAGAGACAAATCGGTATTAAAAATACGGAAAGAGAGGCAATTCTATGAGCAAATCACATCAACAACAATCAGATCATACTAATATTTGGTTTTTTGCGCTCGAATTAGGTTTTTTCGCAGGTTTGATTTGGGGAGGGCTGCACTGGTTAATCTACTGGTTCAGCTTTACCAAGGTTAGTCCTGGTTATTTAGCAGAGCCGTTTTTTAAACATACTTTTCTGACAACAATGTATGGACATCTCGTGGGTTATTTGTTTTTCATCTTATTTTCAGTGATAGCCTCACTGCTATATGTGCTTATTCTGCGCAAGCTGAAGGGACCTTGGCCAGGATTGGTTTATGGTGTTTTGTGGTGGGTAGTTATATTTATTCCCGGCTCGCAAATGTTTCTTATGCAGCCGCCTTTTAAGCTGCCGTGGAACACTGTGATTAGTGAGTTCTGCCTTTTTTTACTTTGGGGGATGTTCATTGGATACACAGCGGCGATTGAGTATACCGACGAACGAAAGCGTGAGCAAGCGACTGCACTTGCCTAACGGCTCGAAAAAACTTCTCAAGGGGATATCCCTATGTTAAAATACAATGTGGCTATTTCGAGAGGAGAATGAAAATGGGTAACGAGCGCGTCTCCAAGCTGCGTAAGGTTTTGCAGGATAAAGGATTGGAAGCAATGTTGATAACCAGCGGTTATAACCGCCGCTATTTAAGTGGATTTACCGGATCGTCCGGTTATGTATTGGTGACAAGCGATGATTGTTATCTGCTAACTGACTTCAGGTACATGACACAGGCTGCGGATCAAGCGGTAGGAGTTAAGGTTGTAGAGCATGGTCCTAAATTTATTGATACAGTACGCGAGTTGCTGCCAACAGGCAGTGAGGTACGTGTTGGTTTCGAACAGGATGATGTCTCATTCAGCGCTTATACCTCATATGCGGAAGCCCTTAAGCCGGCAGTGTTAGTTCCAGTTTCTAAAGCCGTGGAAGACCTCCGTATGTTCAAGGATGCTGAAGAGCTTGCTGTTATGCAACGTGCAGCTGATCTGGCTGATGCTACATTCAATCATATTCTGAATGTGATCAAACCAGGCATGACTGAAAGAGACGTCGATTTGGAAATGGAATTCTATATGCGTACCCACGGGGCAACTGCGTCATCGTTTGATACGATTGTTGCTTCAGGTGAACGTTCGTCCATGCCGCATGGCGTAGCAAGCAGCCGTGTAATTCAAGGTAATGAATTTATTACGCTTGATTTCGGTGCACTACTCGATGGATACTGCTCAGATGTGACTCGTACCATTGCACTCGGAGCTCCAGATCCGAAGCTGAAAGAAATCTATGATATTGTGCTGGAAGCTCAGCTACATACGTTGGCACATATCAAACCGGGTATGACTGGACGGGAATGTGATGCACTGGCACGTGATATCATCGCTAGCTACGGATATGGTGATCAATTTGGACATAGTACGGGTCATGGACTTGGAATGGAAGTTCATGAATGGCCGCGTTTGTCCAAGCTGAGTGACGATATCATGCAGCCGGGAATGGTCGTTACTGTAGAACCAGGTATCTATTTGCCGGGGATTGGCGGAGTACGTATTGAAGACGATATTGTGATCACCGAGAGCGGAATATCGCTGCTTACCCATTCGTCCAAAGAATATACAGTACTGTAAGTAAGAAAAAGTAGTGGTTTAATTATCGAATTCAGGAGGGATTTTTAGTGATTTCAGTAAACGATTTTAAGACAGGCTTGACCGTAGAGGTGGACGGTGATATTTTTACCGTTCTTGATTTCCAGCACGTTAAACCAGGTAAAGGTGCAGCGTTCGTTCGCTCTAAACTGAAAAACCTGCGCAATGGTAACACTGTAGAGCGTACTTTCCGTGCAGGTGAAACTATTGGCCGTGCTATTATTGAGAACCGTGGCGTGCAATATTTGTATGCAAGCGGATCGGAGCATGCTTTCATGGACAATGAAACTTATGACCAATTCGAATTGTCCAGCAAGCAGCTTGAATGGGAATTGAACTTCCTTAAAGAGAACATGACTGTAAACATCATTAGTTACCAAGGTGAAATCCTTGGGATTAACCTGCCTACCAGCGTAGAGCTGAAGGTTGTTGAAACTGAGCCAGGAGTGAAGGGAAATACTGCTCAAGGCGCTACTAAAACGGCCAAGCTTGAAACAGGTCATTCTGTACAAGTTCCTCTGTTCATCAATGAAGGAGATGTGCTGCTTATTGATACTCGCGAAGGTAAATACATCTCCCGCGCGTAGGAAGCATCATACTTGCCGAACTTATAACCAATCAGCCTCCCCCGTTATTACGGTGGGGGGTTTTTGGTATATAAACGAGGATGCATGAGGAACAGTATGGGTGAGAATGTTATACTTACGAATTAAAGGATTAGAAGGAGGCGCATATGAGAAAATTAATTATTTCTGAGTTCATATCCCTTGATGGTGTTATGGAAAATCCACAATGGACCTTCTCATTCGGAAGTGAAGAACAGGAGCATTTCAAGTTTGCTGAACTGAAAGCTGCTGACGCTCTAATGTTAGGACGGACAACCTACGAAGGTTTTGCAGAGGCTTGGCCAAATATGGTTGAGCAGACAGGTGAGTACGGTGAAATGATGAATGGATATGCTAAGTACGTAGTCTCCACAACTCTCGAAGAAACAACATGGAGCAATTCAAGCTTGATCAAGGGCGATCTTGTTCAGGAGGTGTCCAAGCTGAAGGAGCAGCCGGGGAGAGATATTCTCGTTTTTGGCAGTCGTACGCTTGCGCAGAGCCTGATGCAGCTTGGCCTTGTCGATGAATATCAGCTTCTGGTCTTCCCGATTCTGCTGGGTAGCGGTCAGCGCCTGTTCGATAACGTTGGTGAAGAGAAGACGTTGGAGCTAGTGGACTCCAAAAGATTCAGCTCTGGAGTGATGGCCCTGACTTATCGACCAGCTTCTCAATAAAAAACTGGAAGACGGGTGAAATGAGGTCAGCTAGTGTCTTGAAGCTGACCTTATCTTTTTGTTAGCTTCTGGAAAATCAATAATTTTTTAATGAAATCATTAACGCATTACGCTATTTTCGTATTATACTGGTTTAAAGCGGGAAACCGATTAGAAGCAACTACATAGACCGATATGGGGAGTGAGTGGGACTTTGTCACTTTATGTTATGAAATTCGGAGGCAGCTCCGTCGGCGACACAGAACGCATGCAACGTGTTGCCAAGCGCATCGCAGACAAGCAGGATGAGGGACATCGCTGCGTTGTAGTTGTATCTGCTATGGGGGATACAACAGATGATTTGATCGATACGGCGAAGCAATTAAACGGGCAGCCGCCTGCACGTGAAATGGATATGCTGATGACAACAGGAGAGCAGATTTCCGTTGCTCTTTTGTCCATAGCTCTTCATGGGATCGGGCGGAATGCAGTATCTTATACAGGATGGCAGGCCGGGTTCCGTACAGACGAAACCCACGGTAGAGCTCGTATCAATGATATTGATCCACACCGTGTAGTAGCGTCTTTGGAACGCGAACAGATCGTTATCGTTGCCGGTTTCCAAGGGATGACTTTGGATGGTGAGATCACTACCCTGGGCCGCGGAGGATCGGACACGACAGCTGTAGCCCTTGCGGCTGCTATTCAAGCAGATGTATGTGAGATTTATACCGACGTTGATGGTATCTATTCTACAGATCCACGCATTGTGAAAACAGCCCGTAAGCTGAACGAAATCTCATACGATGAGATGCTAGAGCTTGCCAATCTGGGAGCGGCGGTACTACATCCGCGTGCAGTGGAGTATGCTAAGCGTCATCAAGTTAAGCTGGTCGTTAGATCGAGCTTTAATCATAATGAAGGTACTGTTGTGAAGGAGGAAGCAAGCATGGAGCAAGGAGTCGTAGTTAGTGGGATTGCTTATGATAAGAATGTAGCACGTGTCAGTATTCTAGGAGTACCTGATGTACCAGGTGTACTCGCTCAAGTCTTCGGCAAGCTGGCTGAAGAAGGCGTAAACGTTGATATCATAGTACAAAGTGGTGTGCAGAATGAGCAGGCTGACTTCTCATTTACAGTTTCACTTGATGAACTGGACCGTGCGAAGGAAGTAATTAAAGAAATCCATAAAACTTTACCTTACCGTGAAGTAACGTCCGAGGATAACCTCGTTAAGGTTTCTATTGTTGGCGCGGGTATGGTTAGCCATCCTGGTGTTGCGGCTCAAATGTTTGATGTGCTCTCCCAAGAGGGCGTAAGCATTAAGATGGTCAGCACGTCTGAGATTAAGGTTTCTTGTGTAATCGAATCCGGCAATTTGCCATCGATCATTCAGGCGCTTCACACCGCTTATAATCTGGATACAACTGAGCAGGCCTTTGTTGGTGGTCCTAAGGATCGTCGTTAAGAGCCATACAATCAATTAAAAGGGAGATCCTACAGCTATTTAGCTACGGGGTCTCCTTTTTGGGCATCAGCTATAAATGAAAAGGAACGCTGCAGGTTTGAATGCAGCGTTCCTTTTTACATCTATATGGGTATTTATCCTAAACGTCTAAATCGGCCTAGAATTTCAACAGTCTCAAGTACATTGACGAAAGAGCTTGGATCCGTCTCAAGGATAGTCTTACGCAGCTCTGACAGCTCATAGCGGGTCGTTACGGTCATCAGCATTGTATTGCCCTCGTGACTGTAACCGCCCTCTGCGTTGACTACTGTGATGCCATGAGGCAGCTCTCTAAGACGATTCAGCATTTTATCCCGTTCCTTGGTAACAATGAAGCAGGTTAGCTTAACATGACGAATATGAATCATATCAACCACTCTGCTTTTTACAAAAATACAGAGCATAGCGTATAAGGCTGAGTCCCAGCTTTTAAAGAAACCTAAACTCAGAATAACGATCCCATCCATTACGAAGAGTACATTCCCAATAGGTATATCCCGCTTACGTGTAATAATCGAGCCTAATATATCAAATCCTCCAGATGAGCCCCCGGCACGGAGAGAAAATCCAACCCCGCCAGCAATAATTACGCCGCCAAAAATACTAGCCAAAATCGGGTCTTTGGTCACTTTCACCGCAGGAATAATTGTCATGAACCAGGTGGTAGCTAAAACGGAAAGCATGCTTAGTAAGATGTACTTTTTCCCCACTGCAATAAATCCCCAGATCAGAACAGGAAGGTTTATCGCAAAATAAATGATTGAGATGTACTTCGGATTAGTTACATACCCGATGACTGAAGCCACCCCCGCTACCCCGCCGCTTAGCAGTTGATGAGGAATTAGAAATAATCTCATCCCTGCGGCGACTAAAAAAGCTGAAAAAATAATGATTGCCGCTTCTCTTACTGGTCTGACTACGGACCGCATGCTGAGCGGTAGCCCGTAATTTCGTACGTGCATGACACAAATCCCCTCTTTTTCTTATGTCTTTTTAGTTTGCCTTTTTTTGAAAATATAAACTCACTATATTTCCAATTAAAAAGGATACCACAGATGAAGGCGTTCGTAAAAATTATTTTATCGTACTGATTATATTTATTTATGAACCCACTCACTATGAATTCTTTCACAGTCTGATCTGCAAATCTGTCATTTCTCATTGTCTAAAGTGAAAAAGCCACGCATATCCATGAGTAATAGAAAGCTAAACAAGCCTCAGATCTCTTTTGGTATGAATGAATTAGTAAAAGGAGTGGAGTAGATTGGACAAGTATGTAAGCTGGATGGCGACTCTGCGGTTGTTCTCGGGCAGTGCAGAGATTATAGCTGCGCTGATAATGCTCAGATTAAATCAGGTCGATAAAGCGCTGGCTGTCAATTCTGGACTGGCTTTGGTAGGCCCGACCATATTGATATTGACGACAGCTATTGGCCTGACTGGGATGGCACAGCAGCTGTCATGGAGCAAATTAGGCTGGGTGGGCTGCGGTGTAGCCTTTCTCTTAATCGGGATTTTGAAAAAATGATAGATGATAGGCATATTAGGCGCGTACAAGCATAAATATGGAATAAAGCAATTAAGTAGAGGACAGCTTGGGGGTACTTTGTATGGCAGATGATTGGCTGCAATTGTTTCCTGAAAAAGTAAGAGCGCTGTTAAAGTGCCTTCCCCTTCCGCTGCTAGGAATGGTGGAGGAGATTCGTGTCCGTGAAGGTCGTCCGCTGGAAATTAACTACTCTGGTAAATATCACTTTCTAAGAGTGAATGGCAGTTTGACGCAGAGGCCTGAAGAAGCTTACAAGCCGGATCGGGAAGACACTCATCGACTGCTAGACCTGATCAGCAACCATTCGCTATATACGATGGAAGAAGAGCTGAGAAAAGGATTTATTACGATTCCCGGCGGTCATCGGATAGGACTTGCTGGTCGGACAGTACTGAGTAGCGGAGGTGTAGAGCATCTTCGTGATATCACTGGCTTTAATGTCCGAATTGCTCGTGAAGTACCTGGAATCGCAGATGGAGTGTTGCCTTATTTACTGGACAAGGGGCGGCAGCGAATGATGCACACCTTGATTCTCTCCCCTCCACAGCATGGCAAGACTACCCTACTCCGCGATCTTGCGAGACAAATCTCCTTAGGGGAATTGGGCAAGCGCGAAGGGATTAGACCGGGGCTGAAGGTGGGAATTGTTGACGAACGGTCTGAAATTGCTGGCAGCCGGCGTGGTGTTCCCGCTTTTGACGTGGGTCCGCGGACAGATGTTCTTGATGGCTGTCCCAAGGCAGAAGGCATGATGATGATGATCCGGTCGCTATCGCCAGATGTATTAATCGCGGATGAGATTGGGCGTCCGGAAGATGCCGAAGCAGTTACCGAGGCACTGCATGCCGGAATATCTGTCATTGCTTCCGCTCACGGAAAAGATGTAACAGAGTTGGCTCGTAGGCCGGGTCTTGGAGGACTGCTGGAACAAAAGATGTTCGAGAGATATGTCATACTCCATCGTTCAGAAGCAGGTCTCACGTTTCGCATTCTGGATGGTCAGAAAAGAGGAATGCTGCTTATCTCTCCCGGGGATCGACTAGGTGGTGATTTGCATGCTTAAGCTGTTCGGTGCTGTGCTCATTGTGGTGGCTGGTACGCTTGCAGGTCTCCAGTTTGCTCGTCAATATGCAGACAGGCCCAGACATATCAGAGGTTTAATAGCAGCACTACAGCGGTTGGAAACAGAGATCATGTACGGCTTCACCCCACTGCCGGAAGCCATGCGGCGGATTGGGAATCAGTCGAAGGACCCGCTGAAATCGTTGTTTGTCAAAACAGCGGAGGAGATGAGCCCTCCCTATGACAGAAGCGCCCAGGATGCCATCCAGCGGGCGATGGAAGCATATTGGAAGTCTACCGCTATGAAGGGGACAGAAAGAGAGATTCTTCGCCAGCTCAGCTGTACTCTCGGCACAAGCGATAGGTCGAATCAGAGCACTCATATCGCGTTAGCATTGCAGCAATTGAAGCAGGAGGAGTCGGTGGCCAGAGAGGATCAAGGCAAATATGAAAAGTTAAGTAAAAGCCTGGGTCTGCTGCTTGGAGTACTGATCGTCATTTTGATCTTTTAGCGAGGTGCCAGGAATGAATATTGAAGTCAATGCGATTTTTCAAATTGCCGGCATTGGCATAATTATCGCCATGATACACACGGTGCTCAAACAGATGGGAAAAGAGGATTTTGCACATTGGGTCACCGTGATCGGGTTCGTAGTCGTGCTGTTCATGGTGATTCGTATGCTGGACGGGTTGCTGCAGGAAATAAAAACGATCTTTCTTTTTCAATAGGCGTGCTATGGAGATTATTCAAGTTGTTGGGATTGGGCTGATATCGACCATATTGATTCTCGTACTGAAGGAACAAAAACCGATGTTCGCCTTCCTTCTTGCTACTACAACAGGCATTCTAATTTTCATGTTTCTGATCGGCAAGATCGGAATGATCCTCTCTACACTGGAGCGGGTGGCTGAGTCATCGGGGATGGAAATGATTTATTTGAAGACTGTTTTCAAAATCATCGGCATTTCCTATATCGCGGAGTTTGGTGCACAGATTGTACGAGATGCCGGTCAGGAATCAATTGCTTCCAAAATAGAACTCGCCGGCAAAGTGCTAATTATGGTACTAGCCGTACCCATTATCAGCATCATTATCGAAACCGTCATGAAACTACTGCCTGCTTAAAGCAATCGTGAAGAGAGCTGAGCAACGAATCGGGAGGAGAAATTATGCAAGAGCGCAGTGTTTTCCGACCTCCAAAACTAAAAATAATACTGCTGCTGCTTCCATTCTTTTTCATACTATGGTTTGCAGGTACAGCTCAGAGTGTGCAAGCTTCCTCAACACCAGAATCCGGCAGTTCTTCCCCGGTAGATCAGTGGGTTAAGAGCCAGGTGGATAATTTACCCAAAGATAAAGTCGAGTCGTATTGGGATCAGCTGATGAAGGATTATGGTGGTTTTTTCCCGGACGGGGCCACACCTACGCTAATGGACATGCTGCTTCCAGGAGATAAGGGTCTCAGCTTAAAGGGTGTGTTATCTGGGCTTCTAGGCTTTATGTGGCATGAGGTTCTGTACAATGGAAAGCTGCTCGTGACGATTGTGATGATCAGTGTGCTCAGCATGATTCTGGAGACGCTGCAAACCGCTTTTGAGCGAAAAACGGTCAGTAAGGTCGCTTATACGCTCTGTTATATGGTGGTGCTGGTTATTGCCGTGAACAGCTTCAATATCGCTATTGGTTATGCAAAGGATGCTATCGATCGGATGATCGATTTCATGATGGCGATGATTCCACTGCTGTTCGCGCTGCTGGCTTCGATGGGGAATATCGTTACAGTCTCCGTCACCCATCCGTTAATTGTTTTTATGATTCATACGGTTGGCACCATGATCCACACCCTTGTTTTTCCGTTTCTGTTCTTCTCGGCTGTGCTGCATCTGGTCAGCGCATTGTCGGAGAAATATAAACTAACCCAGCTGGCTAATCTGCTGCGAAACATCGGTGCTGGATTGTTAGGTGTACTGCTAACTGTGTTCTTAGGTGTAATTTCCGTTCGAGGGATAACAAGCTCAGTAACGGATGGGGTCACCATTCGGGCCGCTAAATATATTACAGGGAATTTTGTTCCGGTCATCGGCAAAATGTTCGCGGATGCCACAGACACAGTAATCTCAGCTTCACTGCTGGTGAAGAATGCGATCGGATTATCGGGTGTCATTATCATATTGTTCCTGTGTGCTTTTCCCGCGATCAAAATCCTGGTGCTTGCCCTTATCTACAACATAGCCGCTGCAGTGATGCAGCCGCTGGGAGAGACGCCGATTGTGGTCTGTCTCCAGACGATTGGAAAAAGCATGGTCTACGTATTCGCTGCTTTGGCTGCTGTTTCCTTAATGTTTTTTATGGCGGTTACGATCATGCTGACTGCGGGCAATTTGACCGTAATGATGAGGTGAAGCAACAAAACTTTTAGGAGGGAAACCATGAGCTGGTTGGGCGGTTGGCTGCGGGAGATCATCCTGGTTGTGCTGTTGGCGTCATTTGTTGAATTGCTGCTCCCAAGCAAATCCATGGAGCGTTATGCAAGATTGGTGCTAAGTCTCCTAATCCTGCTCACGATGCTCAGCCCTATCGTCTCTCTCCTGAAAGGTGATGCAATCTCCGAACTGAGTATCGCTATGGGACAGCAAGAGAAAGAGGGCGGTTTGTTCACTGGCGGAGGGAAGGGAGACCCATCCTTGGAACAGATTCTGGCAGAGGGGCAAAAGCTTGCACAAGGCCGTCAGGAACAGAGTCTGCAGCTCGCTGCCGAAGAAGTGGCGGGTCAGATGAAAGAGCAGATTATCAGCGAGACCGGCAAACGCGGGGTTAATGTCACCGTAACACTGGGCATAGGGAAGTCTGGCGGCACCGGTAACGAAGACGTCCCTGTCATTTCTAATGTAAGGGTCTCTATGCCTCAGACAACGGCTAACTCCCCGGGTACTTCCGGAGCTTCCAGCCCAGCGACTACAGCACCCATTACAATCTCTCCTGTAGCACCTGTAGAAGTTAAAATTGGCGCTAATCCGGGAGATAACGTAGAGAGTGAAGCGACATCATCAGCTGAACCTAATAAAGCAGTGAACGGAACTGTAGCTGAAGACAGCGCGTCCTCGAGTGAAATGGAGTCCATTGTAAAGCTGCTGGAGCTGAAGTGGGATTTGGATCCCAAAGTCATTCAGGTGGATGGCAGCGTGGCTAGTAACGTCAAATCATGAGCTTGATGTTTCTAAGAAACTATAATTTTTAGGAGGGATGGGAGTGGGCAATTGGCTGAAAAAGCTTGAGCAGTGGGCTGGGGGTGGGGCCGGCAGTCCAAAGAGAAGCCATACCTTTCGCTGGCTGATCATTCTGGGTCTGCTGGGCGCAGCGATCATGCTATTCAATTCCTTCGTCAATGTGAAGAGGATTGATAACGAGAATACAGGGCGTGAGCCGCCGGTGAATCAGTCCTCTCAAACGGCGCTGGTGCAGAGTGATCCAACCACAACGACCAATTCGTTCGACAGCATCGAACTAGCGATGGAGAACCGGATGAAGGAAATTTTGGAGAAAATCGTTGGCGTCGGTACAGTCGATATCATGGTTACAGTGGAGTCTACAGAAGAAATTGTCGTGGTGCGTAATATGAATGACTCCCAACAGCTTAGTGAAGAGACGGATGCCAGTGGGGGGAAACGTCATACGACACAATATACGAGGGATGGCGAAATCGTAACCTACTCGCAATCAGGGGACGAGACACCCATTGTGACGAAGCGGATCAAACCTCAGATACGCGGCGTACTGGTAGTTGCCAAAGGGGCAGAGAACAAAGTTGTTCGTGGACTCGTCGAGCAGGCTATAGAAAAAGGCTTGAACGTCCCAATCCAGCGCATTTCAGTAGTGCCACGCAAACAAGAGTAGCAGGAGAAAGTCAATAAGTGAGTGCTTCCGAAGCAGCCACTAGATTAAATTTTAGGAGGAATTAGGAATGAACGGCAAAAGACAAACGATATGGTTGGTTTCTATGCTCAGCTTGATGGTGGTCCTCTCTGCATACTATTTATTCACTGAAGACTCAGGTGCTTCGATTCCAAAAGACACGGCTGGCACCATGCAGGTTGATTCCCTGAAAGACACAGCAGGTGCAGCGTTGCCAACGGTTGGCGACAAAGGTGTTGTTGTGAACGAAGTTGTTAGTCAAGGCGATGTTGTTGCCGATGAAGGCGTTGTAGATAGCACTACTGGCGCCGCTACTACAGACGACAGCGCTACTGCCGCCGCTACTACAGACGACAGCGCTACTGCCGCCAAAACGGATGACAGTGCGGCTACCGCTAAAACGGATGATAGCACTACTACTGCTAAAACGGACGAAAGTACAACTACGGCTGCTAAGGACGACAGCAGTAAAGCTGCCGCAAATAGCAGTGACTCAGAGAAGACAACAACCGACACTGCTGCTAAAGATGCCACGAAAACAGATACATCTGCTAAAGATACAGCCGCAAATACAACAACCAAGACTCCAGCCAAAAATGACAAAGAAATTCTTGATGAAGTAGCTTCTCAAAGCGTATCGGCGAGCAGCATGTTCACTAACTACCTTTATGAACGTGAGCAAAAGAATCTTAAGAACCAACAAGACTTGCTTGCTTTGATTAATGACATGGATAAAACACCTGCTGATAACGCAGTCGCTCAAGAACAACTTCTCAATCTTGAAGAAAAAGAATCCAAAATTACTGGTATCGAAGAACAACTTCAACAAAAATATGGAGAAGCGATTGTAAAGGAAGAAGCTGGAGACAGCTACAAAGTAGTCATTCTCAGCGACAAACTGGATGTAAAGCAAGCGGTTAGCATCGTGGATCTCGTAATGAAGGAACTCAGTGTATCTCAAGATAAAATTAGTGTACAATACGTTTCTGAGCAATAATAAGCTGTAAAATTAAAAGAAAAATGACGAAAGAGCTCGGGTTGCCCCGGGCTCTTTCCATTTTTACCGATTGTGATATAATACATAAAGTTATCTTGTCCGCTTAAGAAGTGGCTTCGAGAGAAAGCTGAAGGAGTGAACTGATATATGTTCAAGTTGAGCGAAATTAAGGAATTGATTAAATTGCTGGACCAGACCTCCTCTGTACATGAGTTGGAGATCGAAAGCGAAGGAATGAAGCTTGCAATTCGCAAACCGGATCGCCCTGAAGCTGATGGAACAGCAGTACAGGCGACTCCTTATGCTGCCTATCCCTTTACGCCTGCCCCGCAGCCGCAGAGCGTACCGCAAGTATCCTATCCGGTAGTAGGTGAAGTTCCTCCAGCGCAGCAGCCACAAGCAGCTGCAGAAGGCAAACTACATAAAATTGTGTCTCCAATGGTGGGGACCTTTTATAGTGCCGCTTCTCCGGAAACGCCTTCGTTTGTTAATGTTGGAGACCGTGTAAGTGAAAAATCAACGGTTTGCATTATTGAGGCGATGAAACTGATGAATGAGCTGGAAGCGGAGATTAAAGGTGAAATCGTGTCTGTACTTGCTGAGAACGGTCAGCTTGTAGAATACGGTCAACCACTATTCTTGGTTAAACCGGAATAAATACCGCAGACTACTTAAGGAGCGGAAGCTTCGCAAAACTTTGGGAGGAAACGCATGAACATTCAAAAAGTGTTGATTGCCAACCGCGGCGAAATCGCGGTCCGCATTATTAGGGCCTGCCGTGAACTGGGCATTTCCACCGTCGCGGTCTATTCGGAACCCGACCGGGATTCACTGCATGTCCGGTTGGCTGATGAAGCTTACTGCATCGGTCCGATGCCGGCCAAGGACAGCTATCTGAACTTTACAAATATTATGAGTGTAGCCACCTTAACGGAATGTGATGCCATCCATCCTGGCTATGGATTTTTAGCTGAAAATGCGGATTTTGCAGAGATTTGTGAATCTTGCAATATTATCTTCATAGGACCTTCTCCAGATGCCATAAACCGTATGGGTGACAAGGCTGTAGCGAAGGAAACCATGAAACTGGCTGGAGTTCCGATTATCCCGGGCTCAGATGGTCTTGTAGGCGATGTAGAGGAAGCTGTCATGCTGGGCCGCGATATTGGTTACCCGATCATCGTTAAGGCTACTGCAGGTGGCGGAGGTAAGGGAATACGGATTGCTGAGGACGAGGAATCTTTGGTGAAGCAGATTACTGCTGCACAACAGGAAGCACAAAAGGCGTTTGGTAACGCTGGTGTATATCTGGAGAAATTCCTAACAGGCATGAAGCATGTGGAGATTCAGATTATTGCAGATAAACATGGCAACGTAGTGCATTTAGGTGAACGGGACTGCTCCGTGCAGCGTCGTCGCCAAAAGCTGATTGAAGAGGCACCTTGTTCAGTGCTCACACCGGAAATTCGGGAAGCCATGGGTAATGCAGCAGTTCGAGCAGCGCTTGCCGTGAATTATTCGGGAGCCGGAACACTTGAATTCCTGCTTGGACCGGATGGACAGTTCTACTTCATGGAGATGAATACCCGTATTCAGGTTGAACATCCAGTAACAGAAATGGTTACAGGTGTGGATTTGATTAAGGAAATGATCTCTGTAGCAGAAGGCAATCCGCTGTCATTCACTCAGGAAGATATCGTGATTAATGGCTGGTCAATTGAATGCCGTATAAATGCTGAAGATCCTGAGCGTAATTTCATGCCTTCACCAGGAAAAATCGGCTTTTATTTGCCGCCAGGAGGCCTTGGCGTTCGTGTAGATAGTGCGGCGTACCCAGGATATACGATTTCCCCTTTCTATGATTCTATGATTGCAAAACTGATTGTCTGGGCTCCTACACGTCAGGAAGCGGTTGCGAAGATGAAGCGCGCCTTGGCTGAATTCGCCGTGGAAGGCATTCATACCACCATCCCTTTCCATCAGAAACTGTTGGAGCATCCTGTATTTTTGGATGGTAACTTTGACATTAAGTTTCTTGAAGAGTATGAAATTTAGGACGACTTCGGTTTGTTTGTCATAAAGTTCGTCAAATGATATAGTATGTTTAATAAGAGACGTGCTTTACGCTTGAAATCATGAACAATCTTTCTTGAAAGGTGTGAAGTCTAAAATGAGTACATTGCCGACAGAATACGAACGGACGGAAATCGGTGAAATCCAGATTGCTCCTGAAGTAATCGAGGTTATTGCAGGTCTGGCGACCGTTGAGGTTAAAGGTGTAGCAGGTATGAGCGGCGGATTCGCCGGTGGTATTGTTGAACTTCTTGGACGTAAGAATCTGTCCAAAGGAGTTAAAGTAGAGGTTGGACAACGTGAAGCTGCGGTGGATGTTTCTGTAATTATTGAATATGGCAATCGCCTTCCAGAAGTGGCTGCTGAAATTCAACGTAATGTTAAGCGCTCCATCGAGACTATGACTGGTCTGACTGTTGTGGAAGTGAATGTGCATATTCATGATGTGCAATTCAAGAACAACAACACTGTAGACAAGAACGAAGAAACTGAAACGATTCTTCGTGTGAAATAGCAGTCATCGTTCTTCCATAAACCCCCGACAGCAAAGTCGAGGGTTTACTCTAATTTAAGGAGGTTATGAGACTCGTGGCAAAAATTTTGGACAGACTTTTGCTGTTTGTCTACAGCTTAAGTATCGGAATACTATCTGTTATTGCCATCCTCCTCTTAAGCGGTGCGATTCCTAGAACTTTGGAGATTGAGAATGGACCAGCAGCTTATATTACAGCAATAATAGTAGCAGTTGTCTTGTTCCTTCTGAGCATCCGATTTTTCTACATCTCTCTGCGCCGTGATCGCGCTTCATTGCCTTCGGTCGATCAGCGTACAGAGTATGGGGATATCCAGATTTCAATGGAAACTATTGAGAATCTGAGTCTTAAGGCTGCCGGTAAAGTGAAGGGAATCAGAGATCTCAAGTCACGTATTCGTGTCTCGCAGGCTGGCCTTGAAATTACAATTCGTGCAGTAGTGGACGGTGAGCATTCATTACCGCTGCTTACGACAGAAGTACAACGTCAGGTGCATGATTTCGTGCAGGAGACAACCGGCATTCCGGTTGCTGATGTGTCTGTATATATTGCTAACCTCACGCAGTCTCCAAGCTTCAAAAGTCGAGTGGAATAGAGGTGAGTTTCCCTTATGTCTTGGAAAGAAGTATGGGAAAGTCACGGGGGTAGAATCGCCGGAGTGACTTTCGGCATTGGTCTGGGTTTGATTTATTTAATTTGCGGTTTTTGGGATATGCTGTTCTTTGCACTGGTAGTGTTCATCGGATATACGCTCGGCAAAAGAAAGGATACCGCGCAAGCGCCCCTGTTTCAATGGCAGGAGTTGGTTTCGCGATTATCCGGACGCTGGCGTCCCTTTAAGTGAACCGCGATAGTCTTTTTCCCGGAGCAGGAAACCGTAAGTTTGTGTTGTCCGTTGCCCCCGGAAGAAAGGCTTTGCGGTTTTTTTTGCGACAAGGGACAGGTATATTTGCGAGCTTCCTCTGAAGGTATCTTCGCTTTGTGCAATAATCCTCACAGGAATAGGGAAAGAATGAATAAGTGTGAAGCGATATTTGGGTCGTAGACGTTGATGCAGTACAAGTGAATATTTTAATGCGATATAAGATTTTAGGAGGAACACATGAAAAGACGTATAGCTAGAGAGATTATTGTCCAAAGCCTGTATCAGATGGAAATGAACGATGTGGAAAGCGCGGAAGCCGTAGAAATGCTGCTCGAGGAAGCTTCAGAAGAGAATGAAACCGAACGTGTAATCACGGACGAGATTCAGCTTAAACACTATGTGGTAGAGCATGTGAATGGGGTATGGGAGCACAAGGTAGCGATCGACGATATACTTGAACATTACCTGAAGGGCTGGCAAATGAGCCGTCTGTCACGTGTGGATCGTCAGATTCTACGTTTAGCAGCGTATGAAATGGTGTTCGCCAATGATGTGCCTGCGAAGGTTGCAGTGAATGAAGCAATCGATTTGGCCAAGCATTTTGGAACGGATGATTCCGGGAAGTTTGTTAACGGAGTACTCGGCAAGATGATCCAAGAGATAGATACTATTAAAGCTGACCATTCTTAATTTATAAACCATAGTAAAGTATATAAAAGGGGAGAGACTAACATGACAGCAGCAATCATCAGTGGTAAACAAGTATCCGAGGAAATTCGTATTAGCATTGCCCAAGAGGTTGCTGAACTGGCGAAACGCGGCGTAAAGCCCGGTTTGGCTGTTATTCTAGTAGGTGAAGACCCGGGATCTCAGGTTTATGTTCGCAATAAGGAGAAATCTTGTATCAGCTTAGGATTCCATTCGGAAGTGCATAAATTGGATGAATCCACTTCTCAAGAAGAACTTCTGGCACTGGTAGCAGAGCTAAACGGACGCGATGATATCGACGGAATTCTGGTTCAACTCCCATTGCCTAAGCATATCGAGGAGAAGGCAGTTATTGATGCAATCTCCGTGGAAAAGGATGTAGACGGCTTTCACCCTGTCAATGTAGGCAACCTGGTCATCGGTGCCGACAGTCTTCTTCCATGTACTCCTGCAGGAGTAATCGAACTGATCAAACGTACAGGAACAGGTATGGCAGGTAAACATGCCGTTGTAATTGGTCGTAGCAATATTGTAGGAAAGCCAGTTTCCCTCTTGTTGCAACGCGAAAATGCTACCGTAACTATGTGCCATTCCCGTACAGCTAATATGCAAGAGATTAGCCGTCAAGCGGATATTTTGGTTGTAGCGATCGGACGAGCTAATTTCATTGACGCTTCCTATGTGAAGCCGGGTGCTGTTGTCATCGATGTGGGCATGAACCGTCTGGATAACGGTAAACTCGCAGGTGACGTTGATTATGAAAGTGCAAAAGAAGTTGCCGGATACATCACGCCTGTTCCAGGCGGAGTTGGACCGATGACTATTACAATGCTGATGAGCAACACGCTGATTGCGGCTAAACGCCGTCACGGCCTGGAATAGGGGTAAGATTCATGGCGGCAGAGCGGCAGGTTTATTCGATAAAAGAACTCAACCGTTATATCCGCATGAAGCTAGACTCGGATAATTTACTTTCGGATGTGTGGATTCGCGGAGAGATTTCCAACTTTACACATCATGGCAGCGGGCATATGTATTTCACACTTAAGGACGAGAGCAGCCGCATTAAAGCGATAATGTTCGCTTCTCATAACCAGCGGCTGCCTTTTATTCCGAAGGAAGGCGCTCGGGTAATTGCCAGAGGTAATGTGACCGTCTATGAACGGGATGGGCAATATCAGTTCTACGCCACACATATGCAGCCTGATGGGATTGGCAGTTTATATCTGGCCTATGAGCAGCTGAAGAGCAAGCTTGAAAAAGAAGGCCTTTTTGCAGAAGCTCGCAAGCGTTCGTTGCCGCGGTTCCCGAAGTGTATTGGTGTGATTACTTCCCCAACAGGAGCAGCTGTACGAGATATTGTAATTACGCTTCAGCGGCGGTTTCCGCAGGTAGCTATTGTAATCTATCCCGTATTGGTGCAAGGCAAAGGCGCTGCGCCTTCGATAGTGAAGGCGATTGGTGCGCTGAACGCCATGGGTGAAGCCGACGTGCTTATCGTCGGCCGCGGCGGCGGTTCGCTGGAGGAGCTGTGGGCGTTCAACGAGGAGGAAGTCGCGCGAGCGATATCGGCATCAAGGATTCCGGTCATCTCGGCCGTCGGCCACGAGACCGATTTCACGATTGCCGATTTCGCCGCCGACCTCCGCGCGGCTACGCCCACAGCGGCCGCTGAGCTGGCCGTGCCTCATGCCGGCGAGCTAGCTGCGCAGCTTCGCCAGCTGCAGCAGCGGCTGCGCCAGGCGCTGCAACAACGCGCCCAGCGCGGACGTGAGCGCCACTCGGTGCTGCAGCGCTCGCTGGCGCTGGCAGGCCCGCGCCGCACGCTGATTCAGCACACGCAGCGGCTGGACATGCTGCGTGAGCGGCTCCAGCGCTCAGCGGATGCACGGCTCAGCCGTTCCCGCGAGCGCAAGGCGGTGCTGCATCACAGTCTGCAGCGGTTCCATCCGCGCGACAGTGTTGCCGCAGCACGTCAGCGCACGGACAGTATGCGCCGTGAGTTAATGGGCGCTATGCAGGCTCGCTTGCAGGAGAAGCGCTCTCGCTATGTGGCAGAAATTCGTCACTTGGATGCGCTGAGCCCGCTAAAAGTAATGTCGCGAGGCTACAGCTTAGTGTATGACGAGGCGGAAGAACATTTAATCAAATCGCTGACCGAAGTGCAGCTTGGCGATCTTGTGGTGATAAAGATGAATGACGGACAGCTGAACTGCCAAGTATGGGGGATGAAGGAGGATGGCAAAGACGATGACGAAGGAAGCGGAACTTGATTTTGAAGGCGCTATGGACCGACTGGAGGAAATCGTTCGTGAGCTTGAACACGGCGACGTTCCTCTGGAGAAGGCCATCGATTTATTTCAGCAGGGCATGAAGCTGTCGCAGCTTTGCGGCAGCAAGCTGGAACAAGTAGAGCGTAAGATCGAAATGATTACCCAAGAGGACGGAGAACTGCGCAAAAAGCCGTTTGGTGCACGTCTGGAAGGGGACGCCGATGAATCGCTTTGAGAATGATCTGGAGGGAAGCTCCGCAAGTGAAAGCATGCGGCAGCCGCTGGAGGATTACATCGCATCGATAAGTGATTTGCTCTCACATGAGCTTGAGACTATTCTTCCCGCAGCGTGGACGGTTCCAGAAAATTTACAGCAAGCGATGAAGTATTCGCTAATGGCAGGGGGCAAACGCCTCCGGCCGTTGCTTGTGATCGCTGCTTGTGAATCACTGGGAGGCAGCCGTGAAGCAGCCTTGCCTGTTGCAGCTGCGATTGAGATGGTACATACCTACTCGTTGATTCATGATGATCTGCCTGCCATGGATAATGATGATTATCGGCGCGGCAAGCTGACGAATCATAAAGTCTTTGGTGAAGCATCAGCTATTCTTGCGGGTGATGCGCTTTTGACCCATGCTTTTTACAGTGTGGTACAAGCCTCCCGTAAATTTGGCATTCCTGCTGATAATGTTTTATCCATAGTGGAGGATCTGGCGGAAATGGCAGGTCCACGCGGCATGGTCGGCGGTCAGATTGCAGATATGGAAGGCGAGCAAGGGCTAACAGATCTTGCGCAGCTGAAATATATTCATCTGCATAAAACCGGAGATTTAATTATCTTTTCGCTGTTAGCCGGCGGACGTATCGCAGGGGCAACAGAGAAGCAGCTTGAAGCTCTGCGTGATTTTGGTACAAGCATCGGACTCGCTTTTCAAATCCAGGATGATATTCTTGATTTGGTTGGTGATGAAGGCAAGCTTGGCAAAAAAACAGGCAGCGATATCAAGCAGCAGAAGGTAACCTACCCTTATTTTATTGGGTTGGAGGAATCTCGTGCTGAGGTGAAGCAGCTTACAGAAGCAGCCCAAAATGCTGTGCTGAATGGCGGTTTTTACGACAACCAGCGCCTGCTGGAAATTGCAGATTATTTAATGGCACGTGATCACTAAGGATGAACTTTCGAAGCGGCTGTATTTCGACAGCCGTTTCGTTTGTGTTATAATGGTTTTTATATATTTTACAACATCTAGGAAAGCGGGGAACTATTCGTGCTGCTTCCACAAATAAATGATCCACAACAACTGAAATCACTGTCAGTCGAAGAATTAACTACTCTTGCAGAGGAAATTCGACGATTTCTGATTGAGAAGCTTACAGCAACCGGCGGGCACCTCGGTTCTAATCTGGGGGTGGTGGAGCTCACGCTGGCCTTACATTATTGCTACAACAGTCCTCGTGACAAAATGATCTACGACGTTGGCCACCAAGCCTATGTCCACAAAATACTGACCGGCCGTCAAGATCGCTTTGATACCCTGCGCAAATATCAGGGATTGTGCGGCTTTGTTAAGCGCTCTGAAAGCGAACATGATGTGTGGGAGGCTGGACATAGCAGCACCTCTTTGTCGGCAGCGATGGGGATGGCTATGGCTCGTGATCTTAAAGGCGAAGACAACAAGGTGATTGCCGTGATTGGGGACGGTGCGCTTACCGGCGGGATGGCTTTTGAAGCGCTTAACCACATTGGCCATGAGAAGCGTAAGCTGATGGTTATTTTGAACGATAATGAAATGTCGATTGCTCCGAATGTAGGGGCGATGCACAATTATTTAAGTAAAATTCGTTCGGACCGTCATTATTTGCGTGCCAAAGACGAGGTTGAAGGGCTGCTTAAGAAGATTCCGGCCATCGGTGGACGATTAGCGAAAACCGCTGAACAGTTAAAAAACAGTCTTAAATATATGATGGTTCCTGGAGTATTGTTTGAAGAGCTTGGCTTTACGTATCTTGGGCCAGTGGATGGACATGATCTGGAGAAAATGATCGACACCTTCCATCAAGCAGATAACGTGGCGGGTCCTGTGCTTGTGCATGTGCTGACGACCAAAGGCAAGGGCTACAAACCGGCTGAGACTGATTTTTATAAATCGCATGCCATTTCGCCTTACAAAATTGAGTCGGGTCAGGCACTTAAAGCTGTAGGTCCTCCAATGTACACCGAAGTATTTGGCAGTACGCTGATTGAGCTGGGACGTGAAGATTCGCGTCTGATTGCAGTTACCCCTGCGATGCCAGGCGGTTCAGGTTTGTTTCCTTTTGCGAAGGAATTCCCGGATCGCATGATTGACGTCGGGATTGCAGAGCAGCATGCGGCAACCTTGTGTGCAGCTTTGGCTATGGAAGGGATGAAGCCGGTATACGCCGTGTATTCTACCTTCATGCAGCGTGCCTATGATCAGATCGTCCATGATATTTGCCGCCATAACGCCAATGTTATGTTCGCCATTGACCGCGCTGGATTTGTGGGTGCAGATGGGGAGACTCATCAGGGTGTGTACGATGTTGCTTTTATGCGCCATATCCCTAATATGGTTATGATGATGCCAAAAGACGAAAATGAGCTGCGCCATATGATGAAGACGGCACTTGAATATAATGACGGTCCAATTGCTTACCGCTATCCGCGTATTAACGGAACAGGTGTGGCAATGGATGCTGAACTGCATACCCTTCCTATAGGATCATGGGAACGACTGCGTACAGGAGAAGGATATGCTGTAGTGGCATGTGGTCCTATGGTTCAAGTGGCTGAAGAAGCCGCTGATTTGCTGAAGCGGGAAGGGATTCAGGTGGGTGTTGTGAATGCGCGTTTCCTGAAGCCGCTTGATAACTCCATGCTTCTTGATTTGGCTCATGCTGGAACCAATATGGTTGTTATTGAAGAGGCATGCCAAGCGGGAAGTCTCGGCAGTGCGGTATTGGAATTCTACGCGGAGCATGAAATTTATGACGCTCGTGTACATCTGATGGGTGTGCCCGACATCTTCGTGGAGCATGGCTCCATTAAAGAACAACGTCAGCAAACAGGTCTTACCGTAGAAGCGTTATGTGCACGTATCAAGTCCATGATGGCTCTAAGTGCTTATAATTACAAAACGACTTCGTCTTCCTAAGTGGAAGCCGAAGATTAGTAACCCTTGAACGATCGGGAGATGACCATGGAACACCGTAAAGAACGGATTGATGTACTGCTTGTGGAGCAAGGTTTTTATGAAAGCCGGGAGAAAGCTAAAGCTGCTATTATGGCAGGGTTGGTGCTCGCGGATGAGGAACGTATTGAAAAAGCTGGCATGAAGGTCTCGCGGGAATCTACCCTTAAGGTTAAAGGCTCTGTGCATCCGTATGTCAGTCGTGGAGGCCTAAAGCTGGAGAAGGCTCTTCGCCAATTTAATATTGATCTTACCGGTCGGAACATGCTGGACATTGGTGCTTCCACTGGCGGCTTCACAGATTGTGCGCTTCAGAATGGTGTAAGCCATGTGTATGCCATTGATGTTGGCTATAACCAGCTGGATTGGTCACTGCGTAATGATGAGCGAGTGAGCGTTATGGAGCGTACAAATTTCCGGTATATGACACCTACAGATTTGCAGGGTCCTGTTCCGGACTTTGCCAGTATTGATGTATCTTTTATTTCCTTAAAAATAATTCTCCCACCCCTCAAAGCCTTGCTGCAACGTCCAGCAGATATCGCTGCACTCATCAAGCCGCAATTTGAGGCTGGACGTGAGAAGGTTGGAAAATCAGGTGTGATTCGTGATTCCGCTGTCCATAAAGAGGTTTTGATTAATGTACTGACTATGGCTGCAGAGTTAGGATTCGGTCTCCATGGATTGACTTTTTCGCCAATTACAGGCGGGGAAGGCAATATTGAGTTTCTTGCTCACTGGAGACTGATGCCAGAAGTGGCGGAAGGCGAAGAATCATCCGTACAGCCGGCAGCTGCTGTTGCAGCAGTCATTCCAGTGGAGGACTTTCCATCCCTTGCTGATGAAGTGATTAAGCAGGCTACGGGTACTTTTAATGTGAGTTCTACTCATGGAAACTCCCTGCGCCGCTAGAGCTTTATGAACACCCCGTCAACCTCAAATGGTCAGCGGGGTGTTTTGCAGATTTGCTCAAATGGATTGAATTTATTAAAATAAAGACCCGGTATAAAATCCGGGTCTTTATATTTTGAATCTTTTTTGGAATTACTGTGCTTGTTGTAATTGTAAATTGCTGAATTAGCGAATAATATCAATTATGCGGAAAGCTTATAAAAAGACAGCTTAGAAGCAGGATTTACCAGGGCTTCACGCGAATAAATCACCGAGGTGATTGATAGTGGCGGGTAGCTCTGACAAGGTCGTTATGGCGTTTATTGGGGTAGCATTATCGATTTTTATAATATATCGGATATATGTATGGCTGCAGAGTTCTCCGCGTTCTTTTATGAAGGATCAGATTCCGTTCAATAAAGTGATTATTCCACATCCCTCTATTGATATACTTGAGGATGAGGGATATGAGGTCGTTGGAGGGAAATTAAAAATCCCTTTGTCTTTCAACGTAAATGGGGCGCAGATGTATAGCCGGTTATTTATAGATTATGTGGCGACAAAAGAGGAAGGCTCGTTATATTTAGTTATCCTTTCCAGACCACGCAAGCCTTTGGATTTCACAGGCAGCGGCTTACGTGATACCTTGCTTCCCTACCTGCTGATCTATCCGGAATGCAGCGGCGTTCTATATGTTAATGTAGCAACAGCATCGATCCATGTAATTAAGCTTGGCAAAGACGACGGAGAATCAAACTGAGTCCATATTTTTTATATACCAGGAGGCAACAATGAAGGGACAACGACATATTAAGATTCGTGAAATTATTACACAAAAGGATATCGAAACACAGGACGAGCTTGTGGAAGCCTTGCGTGAATCAGGTTTTCAAGTTACGCAAGCTACAGTATCTCGAGATATAAAAGAGCTGTTGCTCATCAAGGTACCCATGGATGATGGAAGATATAAATATTCACTACCAACAGATCAACGGTATAATCCCATTCAGAAGCTTAAGCGCGTCCTTGTGGATAATTTTGTGCAGATCGATTCCTCGGCTAATCTTGTGGTGATGAAATGTTTACCAGGTACGGCTAACTCTGTCGCTGCTTTGATTGATAATATTGACTGGCCGCAAATTATGGGAACCCTTTCTGGTGATGATACAATCCTTATTATTTGCCGTTTACCTGAGGACAGTAAAACTGTAATTTCACAAATCATGGGTTATATTTCTTAATTATAATTAATCAGATGCCTGTCATCTTCTCGGAGGTGCTCTATTAGTGTTAGAAACCTTGTCTATACGCAATCTTGCCGTCGTTGAGGCGGTTGATGTGCATTTTTATCCTGGCTTCCACGTGCTTACAGGGGAGACCGGGGCAGGTAAATCCATTATTATTGATGCGCTTGGATTGATTGTTGGAGGCCGCGGTTCAGCGGATTCCATTCGTTATGGTTGTGAAAAAGCGGAGATGGAGGCGCTCTTCAGTCTTCCCAGCGGTCATCCCGTTTGGGAGACTTTGGAGCGTCTTGGCATTGAGGCCCAGCGCGAGGAGCATCTTATTATACGACGCGAGCTTACCTCTCAAGGTAAAAGTACATCACGTGTAAATGGACAGATGGTCAATCTTACCATGCTTCGCGAGATCGGCGAGCAGCTGGTTAATATACACGGCCAGCATGAGCACCAGAACTTGCTGAAGGCGGAACGGCATCTGGGACTGCTGGATACATACGGAGATCCGATTATTGGTCCGCTAAAGGCAGTTTTTCAGGAAAGGTATTCTGCCTTCGCGAAGGTGGAGAAAGAGCTGCGAGAGCTGCAGGAATCCAGTCAGAAGGCATACCAAATGCTTGACTTATATCGTTTTCAGCTTGAAGAAATTTCATCCGCCGGATTAAAACCGGGAGAAGATGAATTACTTACCGAAGAACGGGTCAAACTATCCCACAGTGAGAAAATGATGGATTCCGTATCGGGTGCATATGAGCTGCTTTACGACAGACAAGGCTTGGAATCGATCGGTAATGTTATTTCCAGACTTGAGGATGCAGTTCGTTACGATGAGAAGGGTTTGCGAACAGTGCTCGAACAGCTGCAGTCCTCATATTACCAGCTAGAGGATGCTGCTTTTCAGCTTCGTGATTACCGGGAAAATATCGAGTTCAATCCGATGCGACTTGAAGAAATCGAGAATCGTCTGGATTTGATTACTGGACTCCGACGTAAATATGGAGAGAGTGTAGAACAGATTTTGGCTTATTATGAACAAATTCACCGGGAAACTGATTTGCTTGAGAATAAAGATGAATATCTGGAGAAACTGACGGCGAAGCGCGATTCGCTGCTGTCTGTATTAATGGAAGCAGCTACGGAATTAAGTGAAGCACGCAAGCTTTGTGCTGCTGATCTGGCCACCCAAGTGGAGGGTGAGCTTAAAGACCTTCAAATGGAAAGAACTTCGTTGCAGGTCAAATTAGACACGCTGGAGGACCCGCGTGGAGTGGAATACAATGGTCGGCGTATTCGCCTCACAAGACAAGGGATAGACAGCGCAGAATTTATGATATCCCCTAACCCGGGCGAACCCCTGAGACCGCTTGGCAAAATCGCCTCTGGTGGTGAGCTGTCGCGTATTATGCTGGCAATGAAAAGTATTTTTGCGCGCCATGATGCAATTCCAGTTCTGATTTTTGATGAAGTGGATACCGGTGTCAGCGGCAGAGCCGCTCAGTCCATCGCAGATAAGCTGTTTAAGCTGTCCTCTACCTGTCAGGTGTTCTCCATTACTCACTTGCCGCAGGTGGCTTGTATGGCTGACCATCAGTACTTAATCCGCAAAAAGGTTGAGGATGGAAGAACCATGACTGAAGTGGAATCCCTAACGAACGATGGACGTGTAATGGAGCTGGCCCGGATGCTGGGTGGCGTAGAAATTACCGAAAAAACATTGCATCACTCGCAGGAAATGCTTAATCTGGCCGAGGCAAGTAAGGCTGCAACAAGCTAAGCGGAGCAATGATTGACAGTAATAAAAGCCTGGGGGCAAGGTTATCTTATAGGTACGCAATTGGCGACCACCTTTTTCGTCAAGCGAAAGAAGCAAAAGGGAGCGTGACAGCCATTGAAGCCTAACCTCAGGAAGTTAATGCCAGGCCTTTTATTTGCCTTCTTTCTTAGTTTATCGGGCATAACGGGAACAAATCTAAGTTCTGCTGCACCACTGCATGGTGAACCAGCCAAGGTGACTGCACAAGGAATTCATTCCGAGCTTAAGGTGATCCCGGGAGGTCAAACGATCGGTGTGAAAGTGAAATCAGCAGGTGTTTTGGTTGTTGGTCATCATCTGATTGAAGTATCCGAGAAATCTAAGCTTTCCCCAGGAGAGGTCAGCGGTTTAGTGCCGGGTGATCTGATGATCTCCATGAATGGTGAGAAATTGGATGAGTTGTCCAAGGTGGCCAAGCTGGTGGATCGTGCTGGTAAAGCGAATAACCCCTTGACCATTGTCTTCAAACGCGGAGGTAAAGAGCATACAGCTAAGTTAAAGCCCGCGTATGACATTCATGACAAAGTGTGGCGGTTAGGCCTGTACATTCGTGATTCAGCAGCGGGTGTCGGCACATTAACTTTTTATGCTCCCGAGCAAGGTGTATATGGAGCTTTGGGACATGTGATTACAGACATGAATACCGGTACTCCAATTGTTGTAGGCAGTGGTCATATCGTTCAGTCCAGTGTCACCTCCATATCCAAAAGCCAGGATGGCGATCCGGGCGAGAAACGAGCGCATTTTTTGAAAGAAAGCCAAGTGCTTGGAAATGTGGAGAGTAATACTGACTTCGGCATCTTCGGTAAAATGAGCTCCAATCCCGAGCACAGTCTTTACAAAGAACCGATCCCCGTGGCGATGAGCGATCAAGTCAAGGAAGGTCCTGCTGAGATCCTAACTGTAGTTGACGGACAGCAGGTGGAGCGGTTTAAGGTTGAGATCATTCATGTAGCACATCAGCAAACGCCAGCCACTAAAGGAATGGTGCTGCGAATCACCGATCCACGTCTTATCGATAAGACAGGCGGTATCGTTCAAGGTATGAGCGGAAGTCCTATCGTACAGGATGGCCGCCTCATCGGAGCCGTAACTCATGTATTTGTAAATGATCCTAAGTCCGGTTATGGGTGCTTCATCGAATGGATGCTTCAAGATTCAGGTGTGACCAAACAGGAGAATAGGTATTCATTAAATCTTAAGGCGGTTTAGCCTTAAGATTTTTTGTCGAACGATTGCGAAGAACCTCGAACATTGAGATAAAATATTTAATTATAATCCAACGCAGAAAAAAAATAAAGAAAAATAATTTTCGACAGAAGGGAATTCGATCTCCATGTCGAAAACGTAAGAGACAAGAAAAAAATGTTATTTTCGAATAGCAGATATAATTAAGGAGGAAGCAGCCAGTGCAGAATATTGAAGTGTTGTTGGCCGATGATAACAGGGAATTTACGAATTTGCTTTCCGAGTACATTTCTGAGCAAGAAGATATGACCGTAACGGGTATCGCCTACAATGGTGAAGAAGTGCTTCAAATGCTTAGCGAAGCACGTAAAATTCCCGATGTTCTTATTCTTGATATCATCATGCCGCATTTAGACGGCCTAGGTGTATTGGAACGTCTACGTGATATGGATCTGAATCCTCAACCGAAGATCATCATGCTGACTGCTTTTGGTCAGGAGAACATCACTCAAAGAGCTGTACAGCTTGGTGCATCCTATTATATTTTGAAACCGTTCGATATGGAGGTCCTGGCAAATCGTGTACGTCAGCTTGTCGGCTCTCAAGGCAGCATGAGCTCCTCCTCCAACATGTACAATTATTCGTCGACGTCCAGATCGAATGTAGTGCCGCTCTCTAAGGGCAAGAACCTCGACGCTAACATTACCTCGATTATCCATGAAATCGGTGTCCCAGCGCATATCAAGGGTTATCAGTACCTGCGTGAAGCGATCACCATGGTATATAACAATATCGAGATCCTAGGTGCGATTACGAAGACGCTCTACCCAGCAATCGCTGAGAAGTTCAAGACCACGCCTTCACGCGTTGAACGTGCCATTCGCCATGCGATTGAAGTGGCTTGGACCCGTGGCAACATCGATTCCATCAGCCATTTATTCGGCTACACCATTAATATCTCCAAATCTAAGCCTACTAACTCGGAATTTATTGCCATGGTAGCCGACAAGCTGCGGATTGAGCATAAGGTTAGTTGAAAGGGTTAGGGGTAGTGCGGGGTACAGTCAGTATAAAATCGATAAACTTGTTTTGAACCGATAAACTTTTTTAATCTCGCCCGATAAACCTAAATGGTTTATTGGGTTTTGTTTTTATTTAAAGATTAGCCATCTTATAAATGGTGAAACTCAAGCAGGGGGCTTAGAACAATCGGGCGAGCTGGTTAGATAAACCGATTCTTCTATCAGATATAGAGAACTACATTTATGAGTTAAGTCGGAGGAATCTTCATGAATTATTACGAATCAGGTGTTGAAAGAATTAAGAATATTGATGCGAATTTATACATTGGAATTTCAAAAAAAAGATACGAAGAAGTAAGATCTAGAGGTGAATATGAAGCAGATGCTAATTTGATTGCAGAGTATTACCGTAGAGTCGGCGTGTTTTTGCAGTTTATCTCGAGGGAAGCAGCAAGTATATACATAGGAATGGATATGTTATTAGGTTTTAAAATGGAGGAAAATGAGTGGGACAGTTTCTTAGAAACGTGTCCGAATTTTAATAAAATTGATATTATGCTTATGAAATTAATAAGTATACATTATTTACGCTGGTGCTCTTTGCTTGAGGCGCGCGACAATATCGCATTACAGTTTCCAGATATATATGAACCGATGATCAAATTATTTGAGAGAGGTGGGGGACGGATTAATACCCATCACCACGAACTGGTTGGTGGATTTGGAGCTTTTTCACGCTCTATTTATGCAAATAGAGGAGATATGACCCCTTTTGATATAAGCGATGTTGCTCTAGAAAATATCATTAAGGAAGTAGAACTAGCAGAAGGTTACTTAGCGGACTATAAGAACGGAAATTTATCAGAAAATAATTGTATCCGCTGTGGTAACAAATTATTGATCCTACCAAACTTATCGGATTATGGTTATCAGTGGTATAAAATTAAATGCGAGACTAAAGACTGTTTTGATAAAAATTTCTCATGATACTTCAATATAGTCATATCAATCAGAGTGTCCGCGGCAAGAGCTATCAAGAAATCAATGCAGTAAAAAGACACTGAGATCTATTCATCAGTGTCTTTTTTGTAGATACTTTTCCACCAACATTTTATTTCATCGTTCTTGTAATCATTTCATTCAGAAGGTTGGAATTTAAAGCAACTTAATCAGCTCTTCTAGCTCATCAACCATACCTTTTGCAAGTTCAAAATTATTGCCTTTTAAAGCTAATTCTATTTTCATTTCAACTGCTTTTTTATTTTGTTCATTTTCTAAATAATCTTTATCAAAATGACTGGCATAAATCATCTTTCTGAATTTTCGCATACTCATTTTTCTAATCGTCTTATCTTCAATGATTAGTACATAATCCATCCCATTTACTACAGAATAGAAATCATGAGAAATCATGAGTATCGCACCTTTATAGTCTTCAATGGCTTTCTCCAATGCGATTTGTGTATAGGTGTCTAAATGGCTTGTCGGTTCATCAAGAAGCAATAAGTTTGCTTTGCTAGCAGAAACTTTTGCCAATTGCAGTATATTTTTTTCGCCACCAGATAAAGATTCTATCTTTTGATTAAGAATTTCTCCTTCAAAGCCATAGTTTGAAAGATGTGCTCTAATTTCGTCATAAGTTGCAAACCCGGCATCGATGAAGTCTTCTAGTATGGTATTAGAATCCTTTAGCACTTCGTCTTGAAGCTGAGAAAGATAAGCCACTTTAACATCAGCATTTATTTCAATTGAATCATGATTATTTTTAAAGATATCTCGGAGTAAAGTCGTTTTCCCGGTACCGTTTGGACCGATAAGAGCTACTTTATCTGTAGGTTTCATCTCAAAGTTAACATTTTCTAAAATCAACTCATCAAAGGAAACACTATAATTATTCACATTTAAAACAGTGATGTCTTCTTCAATTTCATTGTCCACACCAAAACTGATTTTTGGTTGCTTAATATCAACGAATGGCGCTTTAATTTTTCGCGCTTCCAATCTTTCTTGAAACTTAACCCTAGCTTTTAACGCTCTTCCTCTAGATGCTTCTGAATTATAGGTTGCGATCGCTCTAAGATTATCGATAATGTTATCGTATCTCTCTATTTCTTCTTGTTCAGCGACTGCTATTTCTTGTAACTCAATTTTCGTCTGAAGTAATGAGAAGTTATACTCAATATATCGCCCATCGAACTCTTGGATCTCCATGTTTTCAAGGTGTATAATTTTGTTAAAACAATGATTCAATAGGTAACGGTTATGCGTAACAACTAGCAATATTCCTTTGTGAGCATTAATAAGATTTTTAAGTGCATTTAGGTTTTCAAAATCTAAAAATACATCGGGCTCATCCATAATCATTAAGTCTGGATTCTTCAGCATTTCCTTCATCACTTGAATAAGCTTGAATTCCCCACCACTTAGGTCGGATACCCTAGCATCTTTTAGCTTCAAGAGGTTGGCTAAATTTAGTTTCTTATTAATATTGCTTTCAAAATCATTTCCATCCATTAAATCAAAGGCATCTAGAGCTAATTGATACTTTTCGAGTAATGAATCAATATCTGATGATGTTTCCATTTCAGTGAGGATAGCTGTTATTTCATTTTGTATCTTAATAAATTCTTCTCCTATATATTCAAAAACGGTTGTTTCTTTAGATTTGTCTAGTTGCGAAAACTGACTTACATACCCAATTTTGCAGGTTGGGTCCATCTCTAGCTTGCCTTCGAACAAATATTTTTCTGGATCCATCAGTATATCGATCAGTGTACTTTTACCACTGCCGCTTGTTCCTATAAAAGCGCAATGTTGTGCCTCTTCAAGCGTAAATGAAATGTTTTTATATAGGTCTTTTTGCGGGAATGCGAAGGATAAGTTATCAACTTTTATCATAGTGTTACCTTTCTTAACTAAAAATAGTGACTATTATAAGATGTATTGAAGAGTACAGATTTTGAGTTTACCGTTGATAGAGTAACACTGTTTACAAGCAACTTCAATCATTTCGCATTAAAGTTGCTTGTGAAATTTTAAAATACAACTTAGAACAATATGATCACGCCTGCCCAGATAGCGTCTTATAGCTCGGTTACATCTGGCCAGTAGTTGGGTTGGCTGTGGCACGGAAAGAAGATTGCAGATGCGATTGTAGTAAATAATTCGGCCTACGTATCTGTACGCGCGATGTCCGAAGCGACCGGAGTAGGGGTGACGGTTGAAGGAAAAACGATAATAGTGGAGAGTAAGGAGACTGAGAAGGCAGCGCTAAAGGCAAGTATTGCTGCGGCTAAACTCCGGGAAAGATTAGCAGGGGCAGAATCAAGCATTCAAGTTCACAAAGAAGCGATCCAACTGGTGGACACTACTGCGGGTGACCTAACAAGCGCAGCAGACTTAGAGGCTCGAAGAAACTATATCGCGGAGTTGAATAAACGTGTAGAATTCATGGGAATAGAAATTTTGCAGATTAAGGCGCAGCTCGGCGAATAATAAATGAATAATAACAAAGAGTCTCGTCATTACTGGTGCGGCTTTTTTTACTTGCAATTAGATAAATCCCTTCCATTCTCACAAAGCTCTACTTCACAAAACATACACCCATTTGGCAAATAATGTTTGACATGTGAGGAATGTCACTGATAAGATGATGTAAATTAAACCTAGTTGAATAATCGGATAAGGTTCTTTAGAGGATCTCATTATTTTTTTGCTCTTAATACCTATTAAATACATAAGTATAGTTGAATTTATATTTATCGGAAAGGGTGAATGGAGTGTCGGAGGAAACACTGGTTATCGAACATTTGAATAAAGTATTCGCCGCGCCTGCAGGTGATGTTATCGCATTAAGCAATATTCAGCTGAAGGTGAAAAAAGGCGAGTTGATTACGATTATAGGTCCCAGCGGCTGCGGAAAAAGTACCTTGCTAAAAATAGTGGCAGGACTGGATACGGGCTATAGCGGCACGGTTCTACTGAATGGCAAACAGATCGACGGACCGAGTATTGAGAAGGGATTTATTTTTCAAGAACCAAGACTTTTTCCGTGGTTGACGGTGGAGCATAATATTGCAGCAAATTTATCGCTTAAAAATCCAGAGGTTCGCAAAAAAGTAGCTGAATTGATTGAACTTGTACGATTAAAGGGTTTTGAGAAATCCTATCCACGTGAGCTGTCAGGCGGGATGGCCCAACGAGTATCTATTGCTAGGGCGTTGCTCCGTAATCCGGATGTATTATTGCTCGATGAACCTTTTGGCGCACTAGACGCTTTTACTAGATCACATCTGCAAGAGGTACTTCTTGATATTTGGCAGAGCAATAAGACGACTATGTTATTTGTGACTCATGATCTGGATGAAGCTGTATTCCTGGGCGAGCGGGTAGTCATTATGAATCCCCGACCTGGGCATATTCGCAATATTCTTCCCATCGATTTACCGTTTCCGCGAAAAAGATCCAGTACTTCATTCCAAGAATTACGTCGACTGGTTCTGAGTGAGTTTGAGAAAGTAGAAGAACCGGCAATCGATGTTGGAGCTGGTATCTAGATAAAGAGAGTCCATTTTTTATAAAAAGGGGAGAAATGATCCATGAAATTATTTCGTAATTCACTACTTCTTATGCTTGTTTTGACTGTATTTGCAACGGGCTGCGCTTCGAATGAAAAGAGTGCGGGAAAGAACGACGCCAACAAATATGAAGGTGTGACCATTAAGATTGGCGTGCAGGGCAGCGGGGGGATGTTTGGTAAAGCCCGTGAGGAAAAATGGTATGAGCAAGAATTTGATAAGCTGGGCGTAAAAGTAGAATGGACGGAATTTCAAAGTGGACCCCCAATGACAGAGGCGATCGCTTCTAATAAGTTGGACATAGCGACTCTTGGTAACATGCCGGTGATTGCAGCCCAAGCTGCGGGTATTCCTATTAAGATTATCTCACAAGTATTAGAAGGTACGAATAACGTTGCTCTTCTTGTACCTGGTAGTAGTACTGCTCAGAAACTGGAGGATCTGAAAGGCAAGAAGATAGCTGTTACAAAAGGCAGCAATGCTTACAACTTCCTTTATCGCGGTATTGAGGAATCAGGTCTTAAAGAAGCAGATTTTGAGATTATCCAGCTACAGCCCGATGAAGCACAACCTGCATTTGAATCCGGTGGCGTTGATGCATGGGCTACATGGGATCCGTATATTACTCTAAACGCATTGACCGGTAAAGGGAAGGTTTTGACGGATGGTGAGCAATTGGGTGTCTTATCTCCTTCTTTTGTGATCTCCCGTTCAGCGTTCGCAGAGAAATATCCAGAACTAGTTACGCTTTATTTAAAAGTGACCAACAAAGCTATAGCTTGGGAGACAGATAATCGCGCTGAAGCGACTGAAAGATATGCAGCTGAGCGGAACATTCCGGCAGCGGTAATCGAGGGTACGTTTGAACGTTCCCAGATGATCAACATTCCAATTAGTGATGCTGTTGTTGAAGAATTGCAGAAGACAGCCGATTTTCAATTTAATATTAAGAACATCCGTAAAGAGATTGAAGTTTCTAAAATAACAGACAATCAATATATTGAAGCAGCACTGAAGGAACCTTTGAAGTAACGGATGAAACCACAGATGTAGAAAAGAGGTTGTTTACATGCAATTCAGTGCTGAAAAAGCTGTGATCTCGCCACTAATCCATAAAAAGAATCCAGTAAAGAAACGTGGACTTTCCATCCAAACGACGAATATATTGCTTGGACTTATCTTACCAATTGCTTTACTCCTGATTTGGGAGATAGCCGGAGCGATGGGAAAGTTAAATCCTATATTGCTGCCAAGGCCAAGTGAAATATGGCGGGAACTGGTTAGCTTGACCGCGTCCGGTGAGCTGGCGAAACATTTAGGCATATCTGCTTGGCGGGCACTGCTTGGTTTCTTAATTGGGGGAGGGCTTGGCTTAGCGGCGGGTTTGTGGGTAGGCTTCTCATACAAAACAGAACGTTTGCTGGATCCGTCGCTGCAAATGCTGCGCACGCTGCCTCATTTAGCAATCGCTCCACTATTTATTTTGTGGTTCGGATTCGGTGAAACCTCAAAAATATTGTTGATTGCCAAAGGTTCATTTTTCCCGTTATACGTGAACACATTTCTAGGAATCCGTTCGGTGGACAACAAGTTGTTTGATGTTGGGAGAGTACTGCAATTCAGTAAATGGCAGATGGTGAGTAAGTTAATTATTCCAGCCTCACTGCCCAACATCTTTTTAGGTATCCGCTTGTCTGTGGGCATAGCTTGGCTTGGACTTGTCGTAGCGGAGATGATGGGTTCTAGCTCAGGTGTTGGCTATCTAATCAATGACGCGCGATCGTTTTCTTTGACCACAGTGGTATTTGTTGGGATCATCGTGTTTGCCGTAGTAGGAAAGCTGTCAGACTCATTAGTAAAGTTGTTGGAATCGAGATTGCTAAGATGGCAAGACAGTTATAGAGGAGATAAAGGATCATGAGCAATCACCTATCCAGTAATAAAATAGAGCGTCACGACGATGGTTTAAGCTGGATTCCAAAAAAACTGCATGGCTGGATTGTACCTCTAGCTCTAGTGGTGATTTGGGAAGTGGCAGCTGCGCTCCATTTAGTCTCTGCGACGACATTGCCTGCTCCATCTACCATTATTGCGCAGTTCTTTTCTTTAATAGCTAGCGGTGAGCTGTTTCGACATCTGGGGATTAGCGCCTATCGGGCAGGGCTTGGCTTTTTATTGGGATCTGCTACTGGACTGCTGCTTGGCTTATCTACAGGACTTGGGAAATTAGTAGAGCGTACACTGGATCCATCTTTACAGATGCTTCGAACGATTCCATTACTTGCCCTTATTCCGTTATTCATTTTGTGGTTTGGTGTGGGTGAATTTTCTAAAATACTAATGATTTCATTAGGTGCTTTTTTTCCAGTTTATCTGAACACTTTTCTAGGAATTCGTAATGTTGATATCAAGCTTGTTGAAGTATCCCGTATTTTCCAATACACAAGATGGCAGCTGCTTAGCAAAATGATTATTCCGGCTGCTATGCCTAATATTCTACTTGGTATTCGCTTATCACTTGGTGCATCGTGGCTTGTACTCGTCGTAGCGGAGATGATGGGAACAAGTGCGGGGATAGGCTATATGATTCAGGATGCCAGAGCTTATTCGCAAACAGATATAGTATTCGTTGGAATTTCAATCTTTGCAGTGATAGGAAAACTTTCGGATTCCGCAATTCGATTGCTGGAGAGAAGATGGCTGCATTGGCGTGATACATTCAAAGGTTAACGAACTCTAGAATTCGAAAGGCAGGGTCATTATGGGAACCAGAAAAGATCAGCTACATTTAGGTGCATTTATTTATTATTCAGGACATCATCATTATGGCTGGCGGCATCCGGAATCAGGAGCGGATAAGATCTTCAATTATAAATTTTATCGCGAATTGGCAAAAACCGCCGAGCGTGGGAAGTTCGATATGATGTTTTTGGCGGACTTGCTGTATGTGATGGGTGCGGATCAAGCTGCTTCGGGTATGCTGGACCCATTGACGCTGTTGTCAGCCCTTTCGACAGAAACAGAAAAACTCGGATTAACGGCTACCGTATCGACCACGTATAACGAACCTTATAATGTGGCTCGCAAATTTGCTTCTTTAGATCATATTAGTGAAGGCCGAGCAGGTTGGAATATTGTCACCTCCCAGCTCGATGTGGAAGCTTATAACTATGGGAAGCCGGAGCATCCAGAGCACGGACTTCGGTATAAAATGGCACGTGAATTTGTTGAGGTGGCAACGCTTCTCTGGGACAGCTGGGAGGATGACTCTTTAATCGTCAACCGCGAAGAGGGACAATTTGCTGACGCGAAGAAGATCAAAGAAGTGGAATACAAAGGGGAGTGGTATTCTACAAAAGGAACCCTCAATGTTCCTCGCTCACCTCAAGGATATCCTGTACTTATTCAAGCCGGATCTTCTGGTCCAGGACAAGATTTTGCAGCTAGTTTTGGAGAGGTGATCTTTACGGCACAGCAGTCGCTTGAAGCGGCTAAGGCCTTCTATGAAAGCGTCAATTCCAAATTAGCAGATTATGGCCGTGAACGTGGCAGCTTAAAAATTATGCCGGGCTTATCTCCGATCATTGGAGCGACCGAAGAGGAAGCCCAAAGTAAATATAAAGAACTGCAGGAGTTGATTCCTCCTGCCGCTGTTGTTGGTATGTTGTCTGGCATGTTGAGGTTTGACCTGTCCGAATACCCAGTAGATGGACAGTTGCCTGAGATTCCTGATCCAGTAGAAGCATCAAATGGAATGAAAAGCCGGGTTCAGCTGATTATGGATATGGCTCGTAAGGACAAATTATCGATATTAGAATTAGGCCGCCGTTTGCTTGGTGCACGAGGACATATGCAGTTTGTTGGAACCTATGAACAATTGGCAGATTTAATGCAATTGTGGTTCGAAGAGTATGGCTGCGATGGATTTAATATTATGCCACCAGTACTGCCGGGCAACTTGAATGAATTCGTGGATCATGTTGTGCCCATTTTGCAAGCACGCGGCTTGTTCCGTACTGAGTATACGGGGAGTACCCTTCGTGAACATTTAGGATTGGAGCGTCCAGGTATCCGTCATTTTCAGAATCGTAGAGTGGCTGAAATAGGGGCTGGTAAATAAGGTGATCATCGGAGTGGATTTATTCAGATTGTACCGAGTTGGCTATTGAGGTATCACTATAGTGAGCCAAATGCAAAGAAGCGATTCTTCGATAAATGAGGAATCGCTTCTTTTTTATCGCATTGTCAGAGCGTTCTTGTCTAATAAACAGCAAAGTCTTGGAGCGTTTGTATTCTTAGATCAAAAGGATGATAATTGGTAAATACGCAGGAATAATTACTTTACATAACTTTATACCAAAAAGCGAGGCGTAAGGAAATGAATGCAGCAGAGTTTCAACGGTATGTTAAGGAGTTCAGTGAAATCAAAGGGTTTGATACCAGCACCATTGAGCAGAGAATGCTGTACTTAATGACTGAGGTTGGGGAGTTGTCCAAAGAGGTTTTGTCTGTATCTTTTCATCCAGATGCGGAGCGGAAAGAAAACTTGGGATACGAGATGTACGATGTGGTGTGGAATATTTTTGATCTGGCCAATAAACTTGGCATTGATCTGGAGCAGGCTTTTAAACGTAAGCTGGAGATTAATGAACAGAGGACTTGGGAGTAGGGTGTATCTATTGAATACTTTAAAAAAATCCAAGGACCTCCCCCGAGGGAAGCCTTGGATTTTTTTTACTCTAAATTTTATTTAAATGAAGCATAACCTTCATCAGCCATTACAACACTACCGTTAATTGCACTAGCTTCTGGTAAGGAGAGCAAGTATACAGTGTCTGCAACTTGTTCAGGCAATGTTAATTTGTTACCCATTACTTTACTCTTCATTTGGTCGACCATTCCTTGATCTTTATATCCTTGGATAATTGGCGTATCTACAGCGCCGGGAGCAACGGCAAGCACGCGGATGCCATGAACCGAAAGTTCAAGTGCTGCGGATTTAGTCATCATAATGACCGCACCTTTGGAAGCATGATATGCGAATGTACCTGGGGAAGCTAGGAATCCAAATACAGAAGCTGTATTGATAATCACACCTTTGATGCCGAGCTCACGCATTTTTTTACCAGCAGCGATAATCCCATGGGCTACACCATGCTGATTGACATTAATGACACTGTGATAATCCTTAAGGTCTTGGTCTAGTACAGGAGTGACGCGGCCGATTCCGGCATTGTTGAACATAACGTCAATTCTTCCATAAGTATCTACAGTTTTCTGAACCAGCGCTTCGACATCTTCATATTTGGAAACATCTGTTTTGACGAAGATAGCTTCGCCACCCTCTTTAATAATTTGTGCTACCGTTTCTTCACCTAATTGTTGATTGAAATCGGCAACGACAACTTGATCACCTTTACTTGCGAATTTAATGGCGGTTTGTTTCCCGATTCCACTGGCTCCACCTGTTATTACGGCTACTCTTTTGTCTGTCATTTGAGTTTCCTCCTCAAGAAATATAGTTATACTAGAAATGAAAGTTGATATAGTAAAATTGGTTACTTACTAACTTATTTACATTGTAACACTTGTCTAAATTAATTAAAATTTAAGTAAATTTAATAGTTATTAAGTAAAGATTAACTTAAGGGGTGATTCAAATGAATTTGGAGCAATGCGAGAATATCGTAGAAGTCGCAAAGATTGGTTCTTTAACCAAAGCAGCTCAGAATCGTCATATCACTCTATCCGCAATGAGTCAGTCTATTACCATGCTGGAGGCTGAGCTGGGAGTTACTTTGTTCATCCGTTCGCGGGGGCAAAAGGCGGTTCCCACAGCAGAAGGAAATGCCATTATTAGCAAAGCAAATGAAGTCCTGATGAAAGTAAATGAATTAAAAGAAGAAGCACAGATTTACAGCGATACGTTAAGTGGTCATTTGAAAATTGCTACGATACCTGGACCCATGCATCTGATGGTGAAGGTAATCTCTAGTTTTAAGGCAGATTTTCCGAATGTGAAAATAGAGATTTTTGAAAAGGGGCCTAAAGAAATTCTGGATAATGTACTTCAGGATGAAATGGACATTGGACTTATGGTCTCACCGGAGGGAATGCCTGACACATATAAGGGGGTTAAGTTTGAACGGTTAATGGAGGGAAAGATTGTAGTGGGTGTACACCCACACTCACCGCTAGCCCTGAATTCAATCCTTACACCGGATCAGTTAGTGGGGCAGACGTTAGTTTTATACGATGATCCTTACATTAAGGACTATGTAGAGCGATATTTATCTGGCTATGGGCCGATCAATTTGCTTTTTGTAAGTAACAACACACGGGCGATTGAGAATGCAGTTGCAGAAGGATTGGCCATCACAATTGGTCTGGATTATTCGTTTCTAAAAATATCAGAGATGACTTCTGCCTTCATGAAAACTATCGAGTTACGATCACCAGATACCCGTGCGAAATATTCAGGAGCTATTGTCTCTGCTTCAAAACAGACCTCCCAAACCGCCCGAAGATTTATCAACAGGCTAAAGCATGAATTTGATGAAATGATTAGACGAAGTTAACAGTATGCCTTGGTAAATTTTATCTAACCTTTACGCTTCCTAGTTAATATTAACCCTATGATGTTGTCCAAGCTCAGATCGATATTAGGACAGCCAAGTGGGGAGGATGTCAACACAGTGAGAAGGTATCTAAGGCAAATTAATGTTGTTATTATCTTTGTTTTGTTGATTTCGTTGTTACAACCGGGGGCAAATGTTCGCGCTTCCATTTCTGATTTACCAGCAACAGACTACGGAACCGTTATTGATGTTCGCCAAACAGAGCTTGCAACTGGGGCGATGTATACCTGGATGGATCTCCAGAATGAACGTGGTTTACAAAAGATACATGCAGTGGAGTTCAACCCGCAACAAGGAAATTTGGAGCTGCGGGCAGGCACGAAGGATGGAAAGGTATACGGTATGAAGGGCGTTACAGAAATGGCCACGTATGCGGATTCACCTGGAAACCGAGTGATCGCAGGAATAAATGGTGATTTCTATGAAATCTCCGGTTTTGCTACGGGTGTCCCTAATGGACTTTTTATGGATGAGGGTGTGATCCTGAACAGCTCGATCTCAGCTTTTACATTCGGTTTAAAAGAAGACGGCAGCTCCATTTATGGTGTGCCGAAGCTGACCAAAAACGTGACGATTAATGGAAAAACAACCAATCTGACCAGCATCAACCGATACCGAAATATGAATGAGCTGGTTCTTTATACGGAAGATTATAATACAACTACAAAGTCGACCAATGAGGGTGACGAGGTTGTTCTAGATATTGTCGAGGGAGAAGTGAAAAGCGGCCAGGCCTTGAAGCTGAAGGTATCTGAGATTCGCAACAATCAAGGCAATACGCCGCTTACCAAAGGAAAAGTAGTTTTGTCTGCTAACGGAACGTCTCGTGCTGTTCTGCAAGGGCTATCGGTTGGCGATAACGTTACTGCGACCTTTGCGCTTAGCGGAGAATGGAATGATGTGAAGGTAGCTATTGGCGGCGAGGGGCCGCTGGTAAAAGACGGAGTAGTTCAACAAGGCATTGGGCCTTTAGGAATTCATCCACGTACAGCCATTGGGACAAAAGCGGACGGAAGTCTCGTTTTATTCGAAGTGGATGGAAGATCTCCAGGTTTTAGTGAAGGTGTAGATACGGATGAGCTTGGCTACATTTTGAAGGATATGGGCGTAGTGAACGCCATGAATCTGGATGGTGGCGGTTCTTCTACTTTTGTGGCCAGAATGCCGGGTGCATCTGGTGTCAAAATGATGAATCAGGGCTCTGATGGCTATGAACGTAAAACCGGCAACGGTTTGCTGGTCGTCAACACAGCCCCAGAGCAATCTACAGCTTCTAAGCTGGTTGTGCAGCCGAATACGGAACGTATTTTGCAAGGCTCCAGCTTTATATTCAAAGCGGCAGGAGTGGACGAGAACGGCCATCCGGCGCCTTATTCGGGTACTTTGAATTGGCAGGTGGACGCTAACCTTGGTACTGTCGATGCGAACGGAGTCTTCACCGCAGGAACCACTGCCGGCACGGGGACGGTAAATGTAGAGGCTGAGGCAGTCAAAGGCAGTGCTGAAATTGAGGTTGTAGATAAGCTTACAGAGCTTAGGTTTCCTGATGAGATTAAAACTTATTCTTCAGGTGCTGCTGCACAATTAACTGTGAAGGCGCTGCGTAATGGACAGGTAATTCAAGCCGACAACCATTCCTTCGAATGGCGGGTTGAGGGCGAGATCGGAACCGTGGACGAAAAGGGTCTGTTTCAGGCGACGAGTGAGAACGGGAAAAACGGAAAAATTTATGCTAAGTACGGGGACGTTGAGACTTCTTTTGAAGTAAATGTGGGGTTGCCGCCTGTAGTGCTGGAGGATTTTGAGAATGGCATTGATAAATATATAGCCTCTAGTGCAGCAGCTAACAGTGTGGCGATTCGGGAAGTGACGGATCAGGATTTTGTCCGCAACGGGGATAAAGCCTTGAAGCTGGAATATGATTTTGTTAATAAAACAGGCACATCCGGTGCTTATTTAGCCGCAAGCTCAACCGCCAATCGGATTCAGATTCCGGGGTATCCTGAAAAGATCAGTATGTGGATCTACGGAGATGGCAAAAAGCACTGGCTGCGGGGACAGATTCGGGATGGCAATAATGCGGCAGTGCCCGTGGATTTTACCGATCAGGTAAATGGTGTGAACTGGACGGGGTGGAAATACGTCGAAGTATCCGTTCCTAAGGGAAAAACCACGCCCTTAACGATGGATATGCCTGTCCGCTATATGGAGACAAGCAATCTTAACAAGAGTGCGGGAGCTATTTACGTTGATGATATTCGTGCCATTTATGGCCCGCTAGAGGAGGACAGAACACCTCCTATTCTTAAAGATGCATATCCCGGCGTGAACGAAATTGTCAAAACAGCTACACCGACCCTTTCCGTCAATGGTGAGGATGATGGTTATGATCCAGTGGTGCATCCGGGAACGACCTTAATCGATCCTGACAAAACACGAGTATATGTGGACGATCAATTAGTGGAGCATGGCTTTTATCCTCCAAAGGGTCAGATTACTTATAAACCAAAGGTTCCACTTACAGAAGGCCGTCATAAAGTGAAAGTTGCCATCCGCGATTTAAGCGGTAACCAGACGATAAAAGAATGGTATTTTACAGTAAATTTGGGCTCTCCGTTCTATGTGTACAAAACACCAGAAGTAGTATATGCCGGCAACACTTACACTTTGGACGTAACGGCAGAGAAAGCGAGCAAGCTGAAGGAAGGAAATCTTACGTTTGCTTTTAATCCAGCTGCAGTTAAAGATTTGCAGGTAATTCGGGGGAATAAGTTATCAGAAACACAAGTGGAGTCCATCATTGATCCGGTATTGGGCACTGTGCGTCTTAACTTAACGAATATCAATTCCTCCAATCTGGGAGATACGGATCTCATCGGGCAAATTCAATATACAGTTCGTAATGATTTTGTGGGTCCCTACACTCAGGAGCAGTTGGCTGGAGATATTAGCAAAGCTTTTGTAATCGAAAATACATCCGGATCGGTAACTTCTACAGAGGGTTCTGGGGTTCCTATTTCTTTTATTGGAGCAGCTGTTGAATCTGTTGTGAAGACACAGTTGATGCTCACTTGGAACCATTATGATCTTGCGAAGGGCTTTGATGCATCTTTTGCGGTAAAAGATCTGAATGGAAGTGTCGTTGAAGGAGCAAAGCTGCTGTTCGATGGAGTGGAGGTACAAGGTGTTGCTTCAGGGGCAAGTGGAACACTTACTACTGACTCTGTCACTTCAGCAGAAGGAACTTTTAAATTGCAGGCGGTAAAAGGAAATACCTATAGTCCTGTGATGACGTTCAAGGTTGCTCAGTATGACGCTACTGCAGCTCCGCGTAATGTTAATGTTACGATGGGCCAAGATGCAGCAACTTCTCGCCAGTTCACTTGGCAGACAGAACCGTTGACCATGGATACTGTAGTAGAACTTGTGAAAAAAGCGGAGTTTACAAGCTTTCAAGCTGCGAATGTAATAAAAATTACCGGCAGCAGTTCAATTTACAACACCAACAATGACGGAACGATGCGAGTTCATAAAGCGGAGGCCACTGCGCTTACCCCCGGAACGGAATATGTATATCGTGTGGGTGATGGCGAGTCAAATGTAAGTCTGCAAGGAGCTTTTGTTACAAGTGGTGTTGAGGACACTTCTACAAAATTCCTGTTTATCGGAGATTCCCAAGCAGATTCTAAGGCTGGTTTTGGTCTTTGGGGAAATACGATTGAAGCGGCTTACGCGTATATGCCAGATGCGGAAATGCTGGTTCACGCTGGAGATATGGTGGATAAAGGCTTTGAACAAGAGCAGTGGAACTGGTGGTTTGATGCAGCCCAAAAGCAGCTGAGGAATACCACACTTGTTCCGATTATCGGGAACCATGAAGTGATGGGAACCAATGGAGATGGGGATTATCTGGCGCAATTCAATAACCCGCAAAACGGTGCGGCGAGCGTAAAAGGTACGAATTATTCTTTTGATATTAAGGATACGCACTTTGTGGTTATGAATACAGAGCATTCAGGTAGTCCGTTCACTGAACAGGCCGAGTGGTTGGATCAGGATCTTTCGGCTACAGATAAAAAGTGGAAGGTGATTTTTTTCCATCAAGGACCGTACGGCAGCATCTATTCGAATGAGCAGGTGCAAGCGAAGTGGGTTCCGGTATTTGATAAGCACAACGTTGATTTGGTGATGAACGGTCATGACCATATCTATTTGCGAACTTTTCCGATGAAGGATGGTAAACAGGTTGCAGAAGGCGAAGGCACTCGGTATGTTATCGGCGGTTCCTCAGGTCCTAAGTTTTATGCGCTGACACCACGTTTTTGGCAGGAGAAAATATATGACGAAGATGAGCAAATCTATACGGCTGTTGAGATTGAGAAGAACGAGATTACGGTTACCGCAAGAACAGTAGACGGGGTTGAGATTGACCGTTTAGTGATCGGCAAATTCGTTCCGGAATCCATTACGCTGGATCAAACTGCTGTAGAGCTTGAGCCTGGGGCTAGCCTGCAATTGCAAGCTAAGGTGGGGCCGGATGAGGCTAATCATCTGACAAAGCTTTGGTCCATCGTTCCTGATCCGGCAGAATCAGTAGTTACTGTAAATGAAAATGGCTTGGTTACTGCATTGAAGCCAGGGACAGCTAAGATAAGAGTCACAGTGGCAGGTTACCCGAATATTTTTGCCGAGAGTACGATAACTGTAGATGCGCTGCAGGCAATTAAGCTTCAGGGAAAGAGACAGCTTAAACCGGAAGAAGTTGACCAATCTGTAACAGAAGCTGTCTATGCATCTGGTAAACGTACCGCTATATTAGATGGACTTCATTATTCCAGCTTGAATGAGAATGTTGCTACGATCAATGAACAGGGTTTGGTTCAGGCTCATGAGGAAGGCTCCACTGTGATTTCAGTAACCTATAGGGAGTTCGCCTCGGAGTATAACCTTGTCGTAACAAATGATGAGGCACCTATTCTTACAGAAATAACGATGGATGGGCCGGATTCGCTGGAACAAGGAAGTAAAGGCTCCGTTGTTGTTCAGGCGGTATACAGTGACGGCAGCAAGCAAGAATTGTTCGAGGGAGTAATCTTTGATACATCCGATCATTCCATTGCAATGATTAGTGAAGCTGGAGAACTTCATGCTCTGAGTGCTGGTACAACAAAAGTCAGCGCTGTTTATAACGGTTTGAGCACTGAATATATTCTGACAGTGACTGAGGGCTCGCCGGGTACGACACCAAGCCCAGAGCCAACGCCGACGCCGACGCCAACACCAAGTCCAGAGCCAACATCAACGCCGGGTGCTTGGGAGCCGGGACCTGCGGTGACACCAACGCCAACCGCTACACCAACTCCGTCGGCATCAGCAAAAACGGGCGTAGTCACCATCACTGCTACTCAACTTTCAGAGAGCAAGAATGCTCAAGGTGAAGTTGTGGTTTCTGTTGATGGAGCGGTTACGGAATTACTTTTGCCAGGCAACGCAGCAGAGCTGCTTGGACGCGCACCGCTTAGAGTGGTTATGCAGGATTTATCCGTTACGCTTCCTGCTACAGTACTGGCAGAACTAAGTAAGCTAATCTCAGCTGAGGCTCTTGCCAAGAGTACGATTTCGCTACGACTGAAACCTGTAGCTAATAATACAGCAGTGGATCTGTTGGCTCGTGCAAGTACACTTGCGGGTGCACAATTGCGGGCGAAAAGTGATCTACGGGAATGGTCGCTTAGCATATTCAAACAAAATGACCAGTCCTTCTCGTTAAGACAGTTTGCAGAGCCGATTATGATTTCATATAAGGTTGGTGCGGATGTAGATCGAAGCTTGTTAGGTATTTATTTTATCGAAGATGTGGGTAAATTAGAGTATATGAGCAGTACATGGACGAATGGTTATCTATCTGCTGCCGTCAGCCATTTTAGTAAATACGTTGTTTTAGAAGTTGATAAAACATTCAAAGATTTGAAGTCCGATCACTGGGCTTACCTTACTGTGAAGCAGCTTGCTGCAAAACAACTTGTACTAGGTGTTGCTGCGGACCGATTTGATCCGAACCGTGCGGTTACACGGGCGGAGTTCACAGCGATGTTAGTTCGTGCGCTTGGTTTGAACGGTCAAGCAGAAGCTGGTTTCGCTGATGTACCTACAGATCAATGGTATGCAGAAGCAGTAGGGTTAGCCCAACAAGCAGGAGTGATTAACGGCCAGACTGCTTCACAGTTTGAACCGGAGGCGAAGATCTCCCGCCAGGAGATGGCTGCAATGCTGGCTCGTGCATATGCTTACGCCAAGAGTAATGTATCTGTAGCTAGCCGTAACATTTCAGCATTCAACGATATTGGTTATGCTCCACAGTGGGCTCAAGAGGCAATCAGCGAAGTGTACAGACTTGGTTTGATGCAAGGACGGGCTGAAGGACAATTTGCACCGAACCAAAACGGAACACGTGCTGAAAGTGCACAGATGATCCTCAACCTGCTGAGGGTTATGGAGTAATGATTGTGGCCAGTCTCAGGTTGATGGGGACTGGCTGTTCTTTTGATAATTGGATTAGTTGGATATGTGCAGGGTACACACGCATGAACACACAAGAGGGGAAAAGCGGAGTAAAAGTAAAAACAGGTGGTGAGACACAAAAGGTTGGAGAACGGAAATGGAGAACGGAAATGGAGAACGGAAAGTTAAGGCAGGCTTGCTGAGGTACGGCTAAAGCTAAGACACGCACGCTGAGGTACGCTAAAGCTAAAGTACCTCGCTGAAGTGTGCTAAAGCTAAAGTACGCCAACAGCGATGCACACTTGGTAAGTTCGGCTCGGACGAGGTCCGTTTATCAAGTAAAGTTTGTTTTTAACAGATAGCCTCGATGGTTTGGGATCGTAACGGACTGTATTGCCGCTATTTTAACTTTTTGGTCCATTTTTCCAACTTTTCGGACTCCATAGCTCTTATTGTCATACTTTTGCCCGGAATCGTAATATATTTTAATAAATAGGTGCATCTGAGTCCGATAGATGAGCAGAATGGCTGAAATCAGCTTAATAAGGTCTCCTCGGTCCGATGAGGTAGAATTGAGTGAGTAAGGTGAGCCAAGTGGAGCTAGGTAAGCCAGGTAAGCCAGGTGAGCCAGGTGAGCCAGGTGAGTCAGGTGAGCTAGGTGAGTCAGGTGAGTATAGTGAGTGAGGCGTGCAAGTTGAGTTAGGTAAGTAAAGTGAGTAAAGTGAGTAAAGTGAGCAGAAAGCGGAAGGTAAGACCAAGAAGATGAATGGGGCTTAAGCAGAAAGTAAAACTGAGGTGAGTAACGAGCATATTCCAAATCCTTACAGACGAGCGCTGAGTATTTTTCCTGTATTTTGTGAAGATAGGGTTATATTGGGCGTGGAATACTGGGAATTACTCTTCAGAGGCAAGTAAAAACAAGGAATAATTGTTATTAGCCAACACAAATTGTTATGTTGTGTTATGATAGTAGGGAGGTGACTCCCATGAATGATTTTGAGAACTATCCCGATGAGCTGGGTAATTTCATTCGGCACATCAGAAAGACGAGAGGGTTAACCTTAAGAGGACTGGAAGAAAAGAGCGGTATAAGTTACTCACAGCTTAGCAAAATCGAACGTGGAGAGAGCATTCCGCTTAAAGACAATCTGGACAAGATCATTGAAGCGCTTGGAACGGATCTGAAGAATCGGATGTACCATTTGGCAGATTATATGCCAGATATTGAATATATCAAGACCTTGAAGCAAGGATATGAGCTGCCACAGCTCAAACAGTCTCAAGATTACATCTACGAGACAGCCTTTAACAAGCTTAAGGAATTCAGAGCGAAGGAAGGGAAAGAAACATCGTACGTTTCCTTTGATTCGAATGAAGTTATAGTTTACGAAACGGAATATGGGGCAGGAATAGTAATAGAGAAGATTGAGAAATACAATCTGACCGATGTCCTGAACGATAAGTTTGAGGGTAACCTCGACTCCTTAAGAAAGAGCCCCCGTAAAGGGCGTCAAGCCTTTCTATTTGGCGAGTGGCTACGGGAGTGCGTTTATGAACTGAAGGAAGAGGAACAGGATCAGGTCATACAAGCACTTAAAGAATTTACTCAGTTTAAAGTACAACAAATAAAGGGTGCTTATAAATAATGTATGCCTTTTGCTAATGATCTCAAAAATGAATGAATGTTGCCCTTTCTTGCAGCCATCTATTCATCTTGATCCATAAACTAACAACTAAAAATGGTTTGACAGAAAAGGGGATATTAATAATGAAAATTAACATGAAGTTTACCAGCAAGGGCAAAGTCGCTATAGAGAATTTTAATAACGAGGAATTGCTGGAGATCTTCGCACGTTACATCAAGACATTATCCAAAAAGTATGACATCGAAGTTGATGTTCCTCTTGAAGCGAATCAAAACATTGTTGGTGATGGTGCGGTAATCGCAACTGCAAAAAATGTGAAATGTGATGTTGAAACTTTCTTTAAAGAATTGGGCAGAGATATTAAAGTTCCCTTGAAGAAAAGACTCGGCGGCAAATTGGAGAATGTGTTCAAAACAGAAATTACAGAATAGAGCATTATTTTTATCTGAGATTACCCATCATATGTGCATATAAAAAAGGTAGGGCCGCGGAGGCTCTACCTTTTTTATGTTTATGTACTTGACTTAAGGCGACCTAAGGAGCTTATTGGTGGTTGAAGCTGGAGAAAAATGTGTACCATGCGTCAGTGTGAATTTAATGGGGAAGGGGATATTATATATTTTCAGAATCTATGAGGTTTCTACTTCTCATGATATCTTTAATAATTTCAATGAAATCCGGTAACGCATGGGCATCAACCGCTAGCTCATAGATTCTTAGTAAATCCTCGTCAGATATAGATTCCAGAGATGAGGGCCGTGGAGAGGGATGAAAATAGTAATTCATTATGATCCTCCATCATTAATTGTTTTTATTATAGGTTTATCTATATGGTATCATTTGGAATAGGATCCGTCTCCTGTCATTCATCCTACGAATTTATCTTTACATTTGAGGATTATTATGGCATAATATGCGATTTTGAGGAAAATACTAAAAAGTTTCAATTTTTAATAAAATAATCCCGGCATGTGTGAACATGCCGGGATTATTAAAAACTGAATTTTATTCTGACGGTTTTTTCTTTTGTGAAGTAAGATACTTCTTAAGGCGAGGTTCATTGGATTCCGAAACAGTAGTGAACTGCGTACCTTGATTAAAGCATACAATCTTCCGCCCGGGATCATAGCCTTCTATGTTGTTGATATTGACGACATTGCTGCGGTCAAGGCGTTCGAATCCCTTACCCTCATACGCTACGGAAAGATCGGAAAGCGTGGTGGGGAGAATAAATTCGCCTTCTTTCGTATGGACGAATATTGTATTCTTATAATTGGAGAAATACAATATATCTTCCTCTAGAATATCACTAGAGGAACCGTCTTTCTGTAAGACACGCATCTTTTCCCCATCCTTGTTTGATTACTTGCGCAGTTCTTTTGGAATCTCAGGGCTGTTAGCAAGTGGTTTCAGAATTGTTGCAAAAACTATAGCAGAAGTACCTAAGATGTTAGAAGCATAACGAGCTAAATTTTTCTTCATTTGATTGACCTCCTTTGTAATGGAATTATAACTGTAAAGGATTGAACTAAAAATGCCAATCCAATGACAAACGAATGGATCCAAAAATTCAAAGAAACCAGAATTATGGAAATGATCTTTAAACCCAAATACCATTCTTTGGGGATTTGCGCATTAGCATCAGGATTTGGAGCACATAAGATCATTACAAGCAAAGAAAAAAGATTAATCCAAATAAAATGGTTATGTATTAAATAAGTGATATGAGGGATCAGTGAACAGATAAAGATAGATACAATATTGCAGGACCTTGCGGATTTTAAATGCACTCCACCAGAAGACATTCTTAGGAGCATGAAGCTAAATAAGGCTAAGAATGTTTCCTTTAGCTGTCCAGTGAGCCCGCCGATGCATAACGAAGCTATAATAATGAATAAAGTATTTAAAATAATGCTAAGGGCATAATGCATGATTTCAATGGAATGCGTTTGCTCTGGATTACTTTTCTTAATGACCTCAACAATTTTAAAAGTTAAATGACTCATAGTTATTTCTATCCTTTTTGTGTGAGAAATATAGATATCCCCATAATAGTACTCCATAAAAAATTGGGATGAAGAAAAAGAAAAAAGATTCAAAAAAGTAGGTGAGTAAAGTAACGACAATTACTGTAGGAAGATTAAGAGCAAATAATAATTTTTCGCTAGTCGTTGGTTTAATTCTTACATCGGGTTTGTCAGGTACAAAGTCAAATCCAATACGTTTATGACCCACATACATACCAATGAGAACCGCGGCTAATGCTGATAATATCTGCATTATCATTATGTTTTTTGTAATCGGTTCCGAAGTATTTAGAGGCATGTTGATTACAGAGTCTAATAGATACATAATTATGGTTTGAATCACCGAGTAAGCTTGATAAGCCATTCCGGTTAATATGGAAGCGTAGAAGGGATGAATCCGGAATAACATCCACATAAAACAAAACATTAGTGCATATTGTGAGAAAGTATCTAATGAAGCTATCCCATAGTTGATTCTAAGGGTATAAGAAAAAAAGCCCATAATAAAACTAGCAAACAACATCTCTTTATGATATAAGTCAATTTTGAAAATTTTGAAAGCCAGAAAGAACATTGCATAGGTCTCTAGTATTGAAAATATCATAAAAAGCATAAAATCTATCATGCCGACACTCCCGATGTCTTCTAGTATAACTAACCCTATTATTGCAAGTATCGTATAAAATGGACTAAAATACAACAACTACAGTATAATTTTCCTCCTATTTTTTCAAAAAAATTCAAAATGAGAGGGGTTTAGACATGGATCGACGTCCAGAAAGCAGTGAGTATCTTGAAGAATTATCAAAGTATGTCGATTTAGTGCCAGTTGAAGGGGACATTTGTACTGTTTTTAGAGCGCAGACGGATGAGATTTGTAGCTTTATTTCGAACCTTACGGAAGAACAAGGAGAGCATCGTTACGCTCCTGATAAATGGAGTATTAAGCAAATGGTTGGCCATCTAGCGGATACTGGAAGAATTATGTCTTATCGTTTGTTGCGCGTTGCAAGAGGAGATAAGACCCCGCTGGCGGGCTTTGATGAAAAGGACTATGTGCCTACCGCAAATTTTGAAGCACACACTCTAGAAAAACTACTGGCTCATTACAAGCTTGTCCGAGAGTCAACGCAAGCTCTTTTGGATACTTTGCCGGAAGATGCATGGACTCGTAAGGGAACGGTTAACAATGCAACCATCTCCGCGAGAGCAGTGGCGTGCGTAATGATTGGGCATGATCATCATCATTTGAATATTCTTAAAGAAAGATATCTGGTTTAATCGAGTTTTATTTTTAAAAAAGCATTCCTGAGGCCATTGCGGCTTCGGAATGCTTTTTTAGCTAAAGGTATATATTTGGGGCCCCCGCAAAGTACCTGAGTAAGCATCGAAGCAAAGCCTCACTTTGTGGTTATATTTTATAGTGGAGGATTCTTGTGGCATTTGCGGCATACCGGATAGTAAGCTTCATTACCACCAATCTGGATTTGCTTGCCGCTATATACGGGCTTGCCGTTTTCTACTCGTAGAGCCATAGTAGCTTTGCGCTCGCAGAACCAGCAGATCGTCTTCATTTCCTCGATTTTATCAGCGTAGATCAGCATATATTTGCTGCCTTCAAATAACTGATTCTGAAAATCATTTTTAAGTCCGAAGGCCATTACCGGAATGCCCAGCTCATCAACGATACGCACTAGCTGGAGAATACATTCCTTGCTTAGAAATTGACATTCATCAATAAGTACACAGTGTGGTTTAGGTTGGTTACTGCTGACGATATTATAAATATCTGTGTTCTCATCGATGGGGATCGCTTGTTTCCGAAGCCCAATACGAGAAGAAATAAAACCAACCTCGTCCCGGTCGTCTATGGATGGAGTGAAAATAAGCACCGATTTCCCCTGCTCTTCATAATTATGTGCAACCTTGAGTATCTCAATAGATTTCCCACTGTTCATTGCTCCGTATTTGAAAAACAATTGTGCCACTTCCATCTATCCTTTCGTAAAAACAATGATTATATCTAAAAAATGCGACCTTATTAGAGTATCATATTCGGATCGGATGTATCCAGTGAAAACATTGCAATTGATTGATTGTGGTATGATAAGAGGTAATAAGAGATGGGAAAGGAAGTAATAAGTGTGACTGAAAGATTAGATGAATATAAGGAACGGTTAGCTCTTTTGCAGCAGAATGGAGATTTATCCAGTGACACAGGAAGCTTGCTGGAAGAAATGATGGCGGATTTGGTGGAATTGAACCGGAGTAATAAAGCACTGCGTCGAGCAATACTGAAAACTGGACAGGCTTCCACGATGTCAACTCGGTTAAGGGATGCACTGTACGAATAGAAAAAGAGGGTATGCGAATGGCTTTGATTTTCTCTTTTCTCAAAAAATATAAGGTAGCTGCAATAGCTGCCCTTGTAATGATGCTCATTGAATTGACGGTAGAATTATCACAGCCTTTGATCATTTCCAAAATCATTGACTTAGGGATCCGAGAAAAAGATACCTCTGTAGTATGGCTGTGGGGCAGTATATTGATCGGCAGCGCGGTAGTTGCGTTTACAGCCGGGGTACTCAGTTCTTTTTTTGCTGCCCATGCAAGTCAGAGCTTTGCGTTCGATCTTAGGGACAAATTGTACGAAAAGGTACAGTCTTTTACGTATGAAGTATTCAATCGTTTTGCTACCTCGTCACTGATTACCCGTCTGACTGGTGATGTATCACAGCTGCAGGATACTATTTTTATGAGCTTGCGCTTTATGACACGGGTGCCACTTGTTGTGGTAGGCAGTGTGATTATGGCGTTAGTTGTTCATGTGAAGCTGGGATTACTGCTGACGGTGGCGTTACCTTTGTTGATTTTTTTCCTCTACTGGATTATGAGAGAAGCTTCCTTGTTATTTCGTACGGTCCAGCAGCGTTTAGACGGAGTTAATGGCGTGATTCAGGAGAATCTTACGGGTATTCGCTTGATCCGCGTATTTGTGCGTATGGGGTATGAGATTGAACGTTTCACGGTATTTAGCGGGAATTTGATGAGATCAACGGTGTCTGCCTTGCGTTTGACTGAGACGACGATGCCTTTTGTTATGCTTATTGTGAATGCGGCGATTTTGGCGATTTTATGGTTTGGACGGATAGCCATTTCCAATGGGGATGCTACTTTGGGTCAGACTGTTGCTGTTATTAATTACTCCTTGCGAACGATTGGAGCACTATCAGCGATATCTGGTCTTGTTGTAACGTTTTCCCGCGCTCGGGCCTCCTCTCAGCGTGTTTCAGAAGTTATGGAAGCGGGAGCTGGAGTTCATGAAGGCGGGACTTTGCAAGGCGAGCCGATTCAGGGCCACGTTAAATTTGAAGGCGTTTGCTTTAAGTATCCTAATAGTGATATCTCTGTCCTGGAGGACATTCATTTTGAAGTAGCTGCTGGTGAGCGAGTAGCGATTATGGGGGCGACCGGATCAGGAAAATCCTCACTCGTGAGTCTGATTCCGCGCTTGTATGAAGAGACAGACGGGATCATTTGGATTGACGGTGATAAAAGTGCCGATATCGATATTTCCAGACTGCGGAGATCGATAGGTTATGTGCCTCAGGAATTGCAGCTTTTCAGCGGATCAATTCGCGATAATATTGCTTGGGGAAATGAACACGCCACACTAGAACAAATCCAACAAGCAGCGGCGGCTGCACAAATTCACGAGACGGTAAAAGGGTTGCCCGATGGCTATGACACGATGCTTGGTCAACGTGGGGTTAATCTCTCCGGCGGACAAAAGCAGCGGTTAACGATTGCCCGTGCACTTGTTAGGAAACCGGCTATGTTGATCCTTGATGACAGCACCAGTGCCCTTGATGCGGTTACGGAAGGGCTTTTGCTGGAGGCGCTAAAGGATATCTCCTGTACAACCTTTTTGATTACTCAGAAAATCAGTTCAACGGCATCAGCCGATTTGATCCTGTTGCTGGATGAGGGACGATTAATTGGCAAAGGCTCGCATAAGGAGCTTATGGGAAGCTCCGAGCTGTACCGCAAGATTTATGAATCACAGGTAGAGGAGGCGAAGCAGCATGTTCAAAGCATTAATTGAACCTTTTCGTCATCCTAAACCGAACTTTGAACTTGGCGCGGGACGAAGTCTAGGGACAGCATCTGGCGGCAAACCTAAAGCAAAGGCGAAGGATTGGTCAGGGACGCTGCTCCGGATCTGGAGTTATCTAGCTGAGCGTAAAGCCAAGCTTATTCTTGTACTGATCATGGTTGTCTTCAGCTCAGCGCTAGCGCTGCTGGGGCCATACATGATTGGCAGAGCGGTGGATAATTATCTGGAAGGTACCGGCGGGCGCTCATGGGTTGTTTTTCTGACAAGCCTTGCATGTGTGTACATTTTTTATTCTCTGACTTCTTGGCTGCAAAACATATGGATGATCGAAATTGCTCAAGAAACTGTCTTACGGATGCGTACGGAGCTATTCTCCCATTTACACCGTCTGCCCATTTCCTTTTTTAATCGGAGACAGCAGGGAGAAATTATGAGCCGTCTTACCAATGATATCGAGAACGTCAGCTCTACGTTAAATAGCTCGGCTATTCAGATATTTTCAAGTGTTTTAACCTTGTTAGGAACCGTAGGGGTTATGCTGTGGCTTAGTCCCTTGCTGACGCTGCTCACATTCATGGTAGTGCCTTTGATGTTGTTAGGCATGCGCTGGATTACACGCCGTACAGGCCCACTGTTTAAAGAACGTCAGCGTAATGTAGGGGAGCTTAACGGTTATATTGAGGAGACCTTATCCGGACAACGGATTATCAAGGCTTTTTCACAAGAGGAACGGGTCATCTCTGGTTTTCATGAACGCAACAAGCGAATTATGCTGTCAGGCTACTGGGCGCAGTCCATTTCTGGTTTCATCCCCAAGCTTATGAATGGTCTTAATAATCTTAGCTTCGCCATTGTTGCAGGAATTGGTGGTCTGCTTGCGATCCGTGGGTCGATTACAGTGGGTGTGATCATTGTATTCGTTGAATATACCCGCCAGTTTACTCGTCCGCTTAATGATTTAGCAAATCAGTGGAATACCTTGCTCTCAGCGGTGGCAGGGGCTGAGCGGGTGTTTGAAGTGCTGGACGAAGAGACCGAGGCTAAAGATGAAGGTGCAGCCATATCACTTGAAACTGTACAGGGTGCGGTGAAGTTTGAAAATGTAGCTTTTTCTTATGATGGAGGTTCTAACACGCTGCAGGATATCAGCTTTGAAGCGAAGCCTGGCGAGATGATCGCTTTAGTTGGACCAACCGGTGCAGGTAAAACAACGCTAATAGGGCTGTTATCCCGTTTCTATGATCCTAATCAGGGGGAAATCACGCTGGATGGCTTAGATATCACTTCGATTCGGCGGGAAAGCTTGAGAAGTCATATGGCCTTTGTATTGCAGGATTCCTTTTTGTTCAAAGGGAGTATCCGCGATAACATCCGATACGGGAGGCTGGATGCGTCCGATGAAGAGGTTGAAGAGGCGGCTAAGCTGGCCAATGCCCATTCTTTTATTATGCGAATGCCTGAAGGTTATGAACGGATGCTCTCGGCGGATGGCAGCGGTATAAGCCAAGGGCAGAAGCAGCTGCTCTCCATTGCGAGAGCGATTCTTGCTAACCCCTCTATGCTTGTGCTTGATGAAGCAACCAGCAGTATTGATACAGTGACCGAGATCAAGATTCAGGAAGGGCTGCAGGCGCTGATGAAAGGGCGAACGAGCTTCGTCATCGCTCATAGACTTGGCACGATTCGTGCGGCTGATCGAATTCTTGTGCTTCAGGGCGGCAGATTATTGCAGCAAGGCTCTCATGAAGAGCTGCTGAAGCAAGGCGGACTGTACAGTGAGTTGGTACAGGGGCGGCGGAAAGAGGCGCTTGATAAGGCGGGGATTTAAGAAAAAGGCGAGAATTTTCAGGGAGCGCAGATTGCGTCCATGAAGTTCTCGCCTTTATGTTATTTGCGATAGATAACGAGCACCAGTTCGGGTGAGCTGGGAGGTTTTGATTGTGGGGAAATCTATTGTACAAATTACAATCAGCAGGGAATAAGGCTTGATTGTGTGCGATTCGAGATTCATATGATCAGATGAACAAATGATGAGATGAAAATGCTGATTCTAAGTTTAGTATAGCATCTTAAGAGATCGTTTCCTGCGTTCCGGCTTGTTTCGCCTTTTGCTTCTCCTTGAACCTTGGACCTACGTAATTCTTCTTACGGTCCCTAGCCAGAATCCAGCCACCAAGGAAAGTCATGCCAGCTGCGAAGAGCAGCAATCCACCACCGAAATGCAGCCAAGCAAAGTGGGGCACAACGGTATCATCACCATGCATGGATATGTAATCAAAAATATCATCCTTCATCATGAGGAAGCCCTTCATTGCTATTAAGCCCGGAAACACAAGAATAAGGATGGCAATGAAGCGTGAAATTAACAGTTTCATAAGTGTCTCCTACCCCTCTTAGCCCTTTAGATTCACCCATATGATAACGCTTTAGCAAGAAAAAGTCCATTTGCATATGACGTTTATAAGTTTTGTAATAGAGCAAAAAGAGAGTACAATATACTAAGTAAAATGAACTTACGTGTAATGACTGGAGGATACATATCATGACAATTTCATGTGACGTGGCCATACTTGGCGGAGGTACTGGAGGGTATGTGGCGGCTATTCGCGCTGCACAGCTTGGAAAGTCCGTTGTCGTCATCGAAATGGACAAACTGGGAGGAACCTGTCTGCATCGGGGCTGCATTCCTAGTAAATCACTGCTCCGTAGTGCAGAGGTATATGCTGAAATCAATGAGAGTGAGAGCTATGGCATTGAGACAAGCGGTGTACAGCTGGTATTCCCAAAGGTACAGAAACGCAAAGAAGCTGTAGTTGAGCAACTTCATCAAGGCGTACAATATTTGATGCGCAAAAATAAAATACAAGTTGTCAAAGGTAAAGGGCGCGTAACGGGTCCTTCTATTTTTTCTCCGCGCAGCGGTGCTGTAGCTGTGGAACTGGAAGATGGGGAGATGGAAACAGTAGTTTCCAGCCATCTTATTATCGCTACGGGCTCACGCCCACGAGTATTGCCTGGTCTCGAACCGGACGGGAAAGTGATTCTTAGCAGTGATGAAGCGCTCACGCTCGAAGAGCTGCCATCTTCTATCATTATTGTGGGCGGCGGTGTAATTGGTGTCGAATGGGCTTCAATGCTGGCTGATTTTGGAGTGCAGGTGACTGTGGTTGAAGCGGCAGGTCAGTTACTGCCTCAAGAGGATGAAGAGATAGCTAGGGAACTACAACGGTTGTTGAAAAAGCGTGGTGTTAAGGTACTGACTGAAACTACAGTGGATGCTGCAACCTGCCAGGTAACGGAGGATGGAATTTCGATCGAAGCCCGTAAGGGAGAGCAAAGTCAAAGCCTATCCACAGAAAAATTGCTTGTATCCGTAGGCAGAGTGGCCAACATCGAGAATATTGGTCTTGAAAACACAGATATTCGCTTTGACAAAGGGATTATTGCTGTAAACGCTAGTATGCAGACGGCAGAGCCGCATATTTATGCGATTGGTGACTGCATCGGCGGGCTTCAATTGGCTCATGCAGCCAGTCATGAAGGGATTATGGCGGTTAACCATCTATCTGGTGAGAAGCTACATCCTTACCATACACATTTAGTACCACGTTGTGTCTATACTCGGCCTGAGGTAGCAAGTGTGGGCTACACCGAGAAGGAAGCTAAAGAGCTTGGACATGATGTAGTGATTGGCAAGTTCCCATTTTCGGCCATTGGCAAGGCAATTGTATATGGCCAGAAGGACGGATTTGTCAAAGTTGTTGCCGATCGTAGCAGTGGAGATATTCTTGGTGTGCAGATGATTGGTCCTCATGTGACGGATCTAATTGGAGAAGCGGCCTTGGCACAGCTTCTGGATGCAACACCTTGGGAGATTGGTGAAGCTATACATGCTCACCCTACCCTTTCGGAGATTATCGGAGAAGCAATGTTAGCTGTGGATGGAAGATCTATTGGATTTTAGTTTTTCTTAGCTTTTCTTTTTGGGTAGAAAGGGATTATAATATACTCAAGTCAAGTCTTAGTACCAGGTTTTAAGATCAGGGCACAATTGGTCTTAATTCCTGTAAGACTTCAGGCTTTATGAATAAGGAGGTATCTCTTTATGGAATCCCAAGGTACTGTAGAAACGATTAACAGACATAAGCAGCTTGGACTTAGTGACGGCCAGGTCATCGATATGTACAGATATATGTCGCTCGCTCGTAAATACGATGAGCGCAGTCTGCTGCTTCAGCGCGCTGGCAAGATCAACTTTCATGTCTCCGGCATAGGCCAGGAGGCGGGTCAGGTGGCGGCGGCGTTCGCGCTGGACCGGCAAAATGATTATTTTTTACCTTATTACCGCGATTATGCTTTCGTGCTCTCAGTGGGTATGACTACACGCGAACTTATGTTGTCCGTATTCGCTAAGGCAGAAGATCCAAACAGTGGTGGGCGGCAAATGCCGGGTCACTTTGGCAGCAAACGTCTGCGTATTGTGACAGGGTCAAGCCCTGTAACCACGCAGGTCCCTCATGCGGTTGGCTTTGCTCTGGCGGCCAAAATGCAGAAGAAGAAATTCGTCTCCTTTGTAACCTTCGGTGAAGGTTCCAGCAATCAGGGGGATTTTCATGAAGCTTGTAACTTTGCCGGAGTGAATAAGCTGCCGGTTATTATCATGTGCCAGAACAATCAGTACGCAATCTCTGTTCCTGTTCATAAACAGTTAGGCGGCAAGGTTAGCGACCGTGCGCTGGGTTATGGATTTCCTGGTGTGCGTGTAGACGGAAACGATCCGCTTGAGGTTTATCGTGTCGTTAAGGAAGCGCGGGAAAGAGCCCTCGCGGGTGAAGGTCCTACGCTGATTGAAGCGATGATGTACCGTTTGTCTCCACACTCCACCTCAGATAATGATCTGGCTTACCGGACCAAAGAAGAGGTTGATGAGAACTGGAAGAAGGACGGCGTAGCAGGATTCCGTAATTATTTGATCGGTCTGGGATTGTGGAGTGACGAGCAAGAACAAGATCTTGCTGCTGAATGCAATCTTGAGCTTAAAGCGGCTATCGAGTATGCCGATAATGCTCCGTTCCCGAAACCGGAAGACACACTGCTGCATGTATACAGTGATTCCGACCTCAAAGGAGGGGCATAAACCATGGCTATAATGGAATATATCGATGCCATCAGGCTCGCGATGAAGGAAGAAATGGAGCGCGATGATTCCGTGTTCGTGCTTGGTGAGGACGTTGGTCTCAAAGGCGGCGTATTTACCACAACCAAAGGTCTACAGGAACAGTTTGGCGAAGAGCGGGTTATGGATACACCCCTCGCTGAATCAGCGATTGCTGGTGTAGCCATCGGAGCAGCTATGTACGGAATGAAACCAATTGCTGAAATGCAATACTCCGACTTTATGCTTCCGGCGACGAATCAAATTATCAGTGAAGCGGCTAAAATCCGCTATCGTTCAAATAACGATTGGAGTTGCCCGGTTGTCATTCGTGCCCCTATTGGCGGCGGGGTGTTCGGTGGATTGTATCATTCACAGTGTCCGGAATCGATTTTCTTTGGTACACCTGGATTGAAGATTGTAGCGCCTTACTCCGCTTATGATGCTAAAGGGTTGCTGAAGGCAGCCGTACGTGATCCTGATCCGGTGCTTTTCTTTGAGAACAAAAAGTGTTACAAGCTGATCAAGGAAGAAGTTCCAGAAGGGGATTACACCGTTCCAATTGGCGAAGCTAATCTGCTGCGTGAGGGAACGGATATTACGGTGATTGGCTATAGTCTTCCGCTGCATTTTGCTATGCAGGCTGCGGAAGAATTGGAACGCGAGGAAGGAATTACAGCACATATTCTTGATCTGCGTACCTTGCAACCGCTGGATCGTGATGCGATTATTGCTGCTGCCCGTCAAACCGGTAAGGTATTGATTGTGCATGAAGATAATAAAACAGGCGGAATTGGCGGCGAAGTGGCAGCCATTATCGCAGAGCATTGTCTGTTCGAGCTCGATGCACCAATCTTCCGTCTTTGTGGTCCCGATGTTCCGGCGATGCCAATCAGCCCACCAATGGAGAAGTTCTTCATGCTTAGCAAAGAAAAAGTGAAGGCGGAAATGCTTCGACTGGCGCAATATTAAAATAGCTGAGTGAATGCGAAGCTTCGTAAAACTCAGGTGATGCTTACGAAGCTTCGTAAAACTTTAAGAATATGCTTACGAAGCAAGTTTTACTATGTAGTCTTTCTAAGAGTCAATGCTTCGTAAAACTTTTAAGGAGTGAAAAGATGTCTGACAACCAAAAGTTGACTGACGTGATCATGCCGCAGCTGGCGGAATCGCTAGTATCGGCGACGATCGGCAAATGGCTGAAGAAACCGGGCGATCCGGTAGAGCAATACGAACCAATATGTGAGCTTATTACAGATAAAGTAAATGCTGAATTACCTTCAACGATCGATGGAGTTATGGGTGAACTATTGGCGGAAGAAGGCCAGGTTGTCAATGTCGGCGAAGTCATTTGTCGTATAGCCGTGCCTGTGACTGCATCTGCTGCTGCAAACGTGACTAACACTAACACAGTTGCAGCTAATTCCTCTAATAATGTTGCAGGACAAAGTGCGACTTCAACTGCTGGCGATACGATGCGTGCACGCTATTCTCCTGCGGTACAGACTTTGGCTGCTGAACATAACATCGATCTGACTTTAGTTGCTGGTACTGGTATGGGCGGTCGGATTACCCGTAAAGATGTGCTGACCTTCCTCGAAAGCGGCGGAGCTAGATCTGCAGCTTCGATTTCTGCTAGCCAGCCTGCCCCAATGGCGTCACAACCGCCTGCTCCACAGTTCGTTCAAGCCCAAGAGAAGAAGGCAGAAGAGCCACTTCGCCATTCGGGTCTACACTTGAGCGAATCTCCTCGTATTCCAACAATTGAAGTTGAGGGTGGCAGAGGCAGCAGTTCTGAATACCTGATTGATGTAACGCCAATCCGGAATACAATTGCTACAAGAATGCGTCAAAGTGTCTCTGAGATTCCGCATGCTTGGACAATGATTGAGGTAGACGTGACTAATCTGGTCGCACTGCGCAATAAACATAAGGATGAGTTCAAGCGTAAAGAAGGTATCAATCTAACCTATCTGGCTTTCATGATGAAGGCTGTTGTGAGTGCGATTAAGGATTACCCGATTATGAACTCTGTCTGGGCTGTAGACAAAATTATTGTCAAACGTGATATCAATATCTCGTTAGCGGTAGGTACAGAAGATTCGGTTATCACTCCTGTGATTAAGAAGGCCGATCAGAAAAATGTCGCTGGGTTGGCTCGTGAGATTGATGAATTGGCTCAAAAAACACGCGAAGGCAAACTGAGCCTGGAAGATTTGCAGGGAGGGACTTTCACTGTAAATAATACAGGCTCGTTTGGCTCCATTCTTTCTTATCCAATCATTAACTATCCACAGGCAGCGATTTTAACATTTGAATCGATTGTAAAAAGACCTGTGGTTATTAACGATATGATAGGTGTGCGATCAATGGCTAATATTTGTCTGTCGCTCGATCATCGGATTCTGGACGGAGTCATTTGCGGTCGTTTCTTGCAACGCGTCAAGGATAATATTGAAGGATATACCCCGGATACGAAACTTTACTAAAATAATAACGAGCCAAACTGTGCAGGCATGAGACTGAAAAAGGGGACCTGACGGTATGAATAATTCAGATATTCGTAAGCTGCAGATTTCATATGACCCTATTATGGAGTATGGGACGGCCTGGGAGCTGCAAAAAGAAAGTGTGCATGCCATTGATTCTGGCGAGCAGCCGGAGAGACTTATTCTTTTACAGCATCCGCCTACCTATACTATCGGTTCACAAAATCATCCTGAACATCTTCTCTTGGATCATGAGCAGCTCGAAGAAAAAGGAATCGCGCTGTTTGAAATCGATCGCGGAGGAGATATTACATATCACGGACCCGGTCAGCTTGTAGGTTATCCGATTCTTAAACTCGGAGAAGATGGCAAAGTGGATTTGCATGGGTACTTGCGCAGTCTGGAGGCTGTTATTATTGATTATTTGGCATCCTACGGAATTGTCGGAGATCGTAAACCGGAGTACACCGGAGTATGGGTTGGCGATGAGAAGATCTGTGCTATTGGTGTGAAGTTTAATAAGAGTAAATTCCGAAGAGGTTTTATTACCAGTCATGGTTTTGCTTTTAACATTTCTGAGGGGATTGCGGCGCGCGGGTTTCAAGGGATTATTCCATGCGGGATCACCGATTTTGGAATAACTTCTCTAGAGGAATGTGCAGGTCGTCGATTTGAGCTTCATGAGGTGGCTGAAGAGCTGGTCCCATATTTCTTGAAACATTTTCCATATGAAGAGCTGATGGACACTTTCTGTGATATGGCAAAGGCTGATTAGGAACAAACGTGCAGGCCAAATAGCGGCAAGGAGTTCCTAGCCGCTATTATTAATGCTTCCTGAGCAATGTTTAACCTGCAAGGAAAGGCTCGATAACCATAAAGAGCGTAGAGGCAATCATGGCAAACAACATGACGTAGATGAAGATCTTGAACCATTTATTACGTTGCATGGGTAACTCCTTTAGATTTAGTTTAAGTTATTAACATGAAGATTGTAATGCCGTACAACCATTGTACCGTATTCACGAAAGAGAGGGAAGTCCAGTGATTTCACAAGACCGATTGATTCAGGAGTTTATGGAACTTGTCCAAGTTGATAGCGAAACAAGAAATGAACGGCAGATTGCCGATGTCCTTAAGAGTAAGGTTAACGAACTGGGTTTAGAAGTGCTCGAAGACGATTCACAGGAAAGAACCGGACATGGAGCAGGTAATCTATTCATTACCTGGCCAGCTGAGAATGGAGGAGCTGCTCCAAAGCTTCTGTTCACTTGCCATATGGATACGGTTGTTCCAGGACAAAATATCAAGCCTACACTTGGTTCAGATGGATGGATTACAAGTGATGGTACTACGATTCTTGGAGCTGATGATAAAGCAGGACTTGCTGCATTGTTCGAAGCCATTCGCGTGATCCAAGAGCAAAAGCTTCCGCATGGTCAGATTCAATTCGTGATTACAGCGGGTGAAGAATCTGGATTGCTGGGCGCACGTTCGATGGATCCAAGTAACTTGGATGCAGACTTCGGCTTTGCACTAGATTCCAATGGTGAAGTTGGAGCGATTGCGGTCGCAGCACCGACACAGGCAAAAATCACGATGCAAATCTTTGGGAAATCAGCTCATGCTGGCGTGAACCCAGAGGACGGCATCAGCGCAATTCAAGTTGCTAGCAAAGCGATTGCAGCCATGAAGCTGGGTCGTATTGATAACGAAACCACAGCGAATATTGGGAAGTTCGCTGGCGGCGGCCCAACGAATGTAGTGTGCGATCACGTCCAGCTGGATGCAGAAGCACGCAGTATTGTGCAGGAGAAGGTTGGCGTTCAAATCGCTTCGATGCGCGAAGCACTCGAGACAACTGTTCGGGAATACGGCGCAGAATGCGAATTCCGCAGTGAAATTATCTACCCTGCTTTTAGCTTTAATGAGCATGATCCGGTAGTGCAGCTTGCACAGCGGGCCATTACTTCTATGGGGCTTACTCCATGCCTGTTCCACTCTGGCGGAGGTAGTGATGCTAATGTGTTCAACGGTCTAGATGTTCCGACTGTTAACCTTGCAGTGGGTTATGAACATATCCATACTACCAAGGAACGGATTAAAGCCGAAGATATCGTAAAAGTGGCTGAACTCGTTGTGAATATTGTAAAAGAGAGCGTAAAGGGCTAACAGCCTTATAAAACAGCAGAGCAGTGATTCTTTCGTAACGGAGGATCGCTGCTCTGCTGTTTTTTTATGGTGAGTTTAGTGTAGCAATATTTAGAGCATTCCAAAAAATCCATGCGGCCTCTAATGCCGCTTTTGGCGAGTCTCCAAGTAGGAATTTTCGGAATCCCCGGATGTACCCCTCTCTTGAGGCTAAAGGACCCAGATGACGCTAAAAGCAAAATTATCGCCATTTGAGCAGAGTTTCGGACACGAGTGCAGCTATTCCTTAGGAAGAGGAGCCTATAGTGTGTTTTTCGTGCCGATAGCGTCACTGGGGTCCGATAGCCAAGCAAAAGTGGGGAAAAGGTATGTTTAAGTGCAGCTGTGTCCGACAGCGTCAAGTCCACCCCTCTCTTGAGGCTAAAGGACCCAGATGACGCTAAAAGCAAATTTATCACCATTTGAGCAGAGTTTCGGACACCAGCGCAGCTATTCCTTAGGAAGAGGAGCCTATAGTGTGTTTTTTGTGCTGATAGCTGCAATGGGGACCGATAGCCAAGCAAAAGTGGGGAAAAGGTGTGTTTAAGGGCAGCTGAGTCCGATAGCGCCAAGTCCGCCCCCTCTCTTGAGGCTAAAGGACCCAGATGACGCTAAAAGCAAAATTATCGCCATTTTGGGCAAAGTTTCGGACACCAGCGCAGCTATTCCTTAGGAAGAGGAGTATATAGTGTGTTTTTCGTGCCGATAGCGTCACTGGAGTCCGATAGCATAGCATAAGTGGGGAAAAGGTGTGTTTAAGTGCAGCTGAGTCCGATAGCGCCAAGTCCGCCCCCACTCTTGAGGCTAAAGGACTCAGATGACGCTAAAAGCAAATTTATCACCATTTGAGCAGAGTTTCGGACACCAGTGCAGCTATTCCTTAGGAAGAGAAGCATATAGTGTGTTTTTCGTGCCGATAGCGTCACTGGAGTCCGATAGCATAGCATAAGTGGGGAAAAGGTGTGTTTAAGTGCAGCTGAGTCCGACAGCGTACAAAGGTAGGCGCAATAGCGACCTAATCAAACAACTTGTGCTAGATATCAGCATCGTGAGCGATCAACAAGTTATGTCTGATATGAGCATCGTAAGCGCATAGTCGCTTAATCAAACAACCTGTGCCCATTACCAGCATCGTAAGCACAATACCCCATAATCGGGGGCGACGCAAAAAGACTGGGGTGCCCCAGCAGCCATTTCATGGCTTTTGAGACACCCCTATAGTTGTGTGAACATGTATGGCTAAGTCCCAAAGGATAGGATGAGTTCATCCTGCCTTGGACGGAAGGATTGCGGATTGATCATGCAGGGAAAGAATGTATGCCAAGGGCATATCGCGCCCATACTGCTGGATCCATCCAGCCAAGATGGCCTTTATTTCCTCCGGCTTACCTACCATCATAACTGCGGATGAGCTTGTACGGCTGAAGATTTCGTTCATCTGAAATTCCTTCTTTCCCTTTAAGTTTGCTATAATACACCGTATGCACAATAGAGAAAAAGGAGACCAGAAACTTTATGGGAGAACAACATTTGCACAGCAAACCCGAGCTTGATGAAGTGACATTGTCTACACAGCCTGTTTTTGATGGGAAGATTATATCTTTGCAGGTGGATACAGTGAGACTGCCTGATGGAAATACTGCGACACGTGAAGTTGTGAAGCATCCCGGTGCTGTAGCGGTGCTTGCTTTAAACAACAACAAAATGCTTGTTGTAGAGCAATACCGTCAGCCCATGCAACGCACTGAGGTGGAAATTCCTGCTGGGAAGCTGGATAAAGGTGAAGATCCATTAGTTGCGGCTGGTCGTGAACTTCAGGAAGAGACTGGATTTCACAGTGGAGATCTGAAATTGCTTAAATCCTTCTATACTTCTCCCGGCTTCGCCGATGAGATTATTCATTTGTATGTGACTACTAACGCTCAACCAGGGGACATGTCACTGGACGAGGATGAATTTCTAGAGGTTTCGGAGCTTACCTTGGAGGAAGCGTATCAATATATGGCTGACGGGCGCATCGCGGATGCAAAAACGATGATGGCAGTGTACGCTTGGCATCTATACACGCTGACAGGCCAATGGAATTAACAAATGAACTGAAGAGTTTCTATTGCGATTTGCATGTTCATATTGGGCGAACGTCGGAAGGTCAGGCTGTCAAAATTAGCGGCAGCCGCGAGCTTACCTTTGCGGGTATTGCCAAAGAAGCTGCAGAGCGCAAGGGACTAGAAATGATCGGTATTATAGATAGTCATTCACCTGGCGTCCTGCGGGATATTCAGCGCTCTTTGGAATCTGGAGAGATGACATTAGCTAAAGGTGGAGGCATTGCTTACCGAGGGACTACGATCATTCTGGGAACAGAAATTGAAATCCGCGAGCCTGGGCGAAAAGAGTGCCATGTGCTCGCCTACATGCCGGACGTGGAACGCATGACCGACTTTAGTGCGTGGATGAGCCGCTATATGCGGAACGTGAATCTAAGTTCCCAGCGCCTGTATGCTCCGGCTAGGGAGCTTCAGGATGAGATTTACGGGCGGGGAGGCATTCTTATCCCTGCACATATTTTCACGCCTCACAAGGGCTTGTATGGCTGTGCTGCCGAGCGTATGGCGGACATCTTTGATCTGGAACGCATAGCTGCGGTTGAACTTGGGCTGAGTGCAGATTCCGAAATGGCTGGATATCTCTCTGAACTGGATGATTTCACGTTTCTAACCAACTCAGATGCGCATTCACTGGGTAAGTTAGGGCGTGAGTATAACGTGATGGAGCTGGCACAGCCTTCGTTCGCTGAACTGCGGCTTGCACTGGAACGTAAAAATGGGCGGATGGTAAGTGCTAATTTCGGACTTAATCCGCGGCTTGGCAAATACCACCGGAGCTATTGCGGGGGCTGCGGCAGTATTATTGATGAGGCTTATGTCAACTCGGATCGTTGCCAATATTGCGGCAGTCTTAAGCTGGTTAGAGGTGTCTTCGACCGGATCCTAGATATTGCGGACCGCAAGACGCCGTTAGTGCCTGCTGACCGTCCACCCTATCATTATCAGGTTCCGCTTGAATTTATCCCGGGGTTAGGGAAGGCGAAGATGAACGCGTTACTGCAAGCGTTTGGAACTGAGATGAACATTTTACATGGTTGTGGTGAAGCGGAAATTGCCAGCGTTGTAGGTTCGGATCTGGCGTCGATGATCGTCCAGGCCCGCTCTGGAATTTTGGAGCTATCAGCAGGCGGTGGAGGGACGTACGGTAAAGTGGTTCAGCCCAGAAAGTAGAGTCATTACCTGAAGGACAAGTCATATCGCGGGACGTTTTCTCATATGGTGTAACATGTAACCGGAAAGGGGAACGTCCCAAATGCGTAATTTACGGCTGATGATGAAGGAACAGACGCCTCTGTATATTTTTGTCGGCGTATTATTTCTGGTAGGTGTTGTATTTGGAGCTCTTATCGTTAGTGCGCTTACGATGGATCAGCAGCAGGAGCTGGGGGATTATCTGGGGAATTTCTTTGTTACGGTTGATCAGCAAGGTCTGCCAGCCGCACCTGATTCGTACTGGAGTATAGCAGCCTTGAATCTGAAATGGATCGGACTGATCTGGATTCTTGGGTTGTCGGTCATTGGGCTGCCGGGAATTTTGATTCTTGATTTTTTAAAAGGGGTACTGATCGGTTTTACGGTTGGCTGTCTGGTCAGTCAATATTCTTGGCATGGGATGTTGTTCGCGTTAGTCTCTGTGGCTCCACATAATCTGGTGCTGATCCCTGTGCTGCTGGTTAGCAGTGCAGCTGCGATAGCTTTTTCCTTGCAGATGATCCGCAGCCGGGTGATGGGACAACGACGGACGCCAGTGACTCGTCCTTTTACCATGTACACTATATTGTCATTTGTGATGGCGCTTTTGATCCTGGGTATTTCATGTTTTGAGACCTGGGTTACACCAACCATGATGCGTTGGGTCACGCCTTCACTTGTACAAGCGGTGACGACCTTGACTGTGCAGTAAAAGCGTTTGACTTCTGAAAGCGACACCCCCTATAATGGAAGAAGTGGTTTGAAGACCGGTGCGGTTATTATCCAAGGGGGAGGGAGACAGGTGGAAGCACGGATAGACAAGATTAAGCAACAGTTACAATCCCAAGGATACAAGCTTACACCCCAACGGGAAGCGACCTTAAGAGTGCTGCTGGAGAATGAGGAAGATCATCTTAGCGCGGAAGACGTATTTATGCTCGTGAAGGAGAAAGCTCCCGAGATCGGTCTTGCGACTGTGTATCGTACCCTCGAACTTCTCAGTGAGCTACATGTCGTAGAAAAGATCAATTTCGGCGACGGTGTAGCCCGGTATGATTTGCGAACAGATACTGCGAAGCATCATCATCATCACTTAATTTGTGTGCAATGCGGCAGTATGGATGAGATTCGCGAGGATTGGCTCGGTCCGCTGGAAGAGCGACTGGAGAAAGAGTTTAATTTCACAGTGCTTGATCATAGACTTGATTTCCATGGGATTTGCTACCGCTGTACTGATAAGAACAATACAGACGGAAATCCATCCTAAAGTTATCTTATATTAAGAATTAACTTCACAAGTCCTCCCCGGTTTTATACCGGAGGGGGCTTTTTAAATGATTAGTCTATTAGAGCCATACATATCAGCCTTTTTTGGAGCATAAAATGAAGGACGAGCAGAATTCATTTATATGTAATAGGAGGCGTCCTTATGATTGTTTCTGTGCCCAAAACAGTGCGTAAGCTGTATTTTATGATCATGTTTGTGGCTCTAAGCTATTTACTCTACTATGCTATGAGCTGGCTAGGGGAATGGCTCAGTCCGATAGAGAACTATGGAATTCCTGAAGGCACCGCTGTTCGGGCATTTGATCACGCCGAGGTTGGTGATGATGGTCTGGATGCACGGCAGCGCTTGCGTTTCTATTACTGGTTCGGAGAATGAAAGCTCCACAGGAAGCAGGAACAAGCGAGAAGAATGTCGAAGAAAGCTAGGGTGGATTTATGCAGAGTAAGAGTTGTGTACACATCTGCTGAAGCCTCATGCTGAATGTGCTGCAGGAAGACACTAAGAGTAGCTGCGCCAGGACAGGAGCGTGAAATAATGAAGTCACACTTGCAGCCTTTTTTACATTATTTGTCCGGAGATAAAGGCTTGTCCCCGAATACACTGGAATCTTACGGTAGGGATGTATCGCAGTTTCTAGAGTTTGCTGAAGAGCGGGGGGTTGAACAGCCTGAAGAATTCCGAAGATCTCATGTGATGTTATATCTTAGCTCCTTACGCGGAGCGGGAAGAGCCACTGCAACGCTCAACAGAAACGCGGTGTCCCTGCGGGCCTTTTTTCATTATTTGCTGAAGGAACGTTTAATTGAGCAGGATCCAACACTGGACATGGAAACCATGAAGCCCGATAAGAAGCCACCTATGGTGCTTGCGGTTTCGGAGGTTGAGCGGCTGTTGGCTGCTCCAGATGTGAGTACAGCACAAGGGATGCGCGATAAGGCTATGCTGGAATTGCTCTACGCAACGGGAATAAAGGTTTCTGAATTAATTTCTCTTAACGTAGACGATGTGCATACGGACATGAAGTTTGCGCGCTGTACAGGGACTTCAGGCAAGGAACGAGTGGTACCCATTGGAACCATTGCTGCGGAGAGTGTAGCAGCTTACACTTCTATTATGCGGGACAAGCTGCTTCGTGATCATCAGGAGGAGCCGGCCATGTTCCTGAATAGCCTGGGTGGGCGATTAACCCGCCAGGGGTTCTGGAAAATCATAAAAAAATACGCACGGGAAGCAAACATTGAGCAGGATATTACACCGCATACGCTAAGGCATTCCTTCGCCGCCCATTTACTGGAAGGTGGAGCGGATTTGCGTTCCGTACAACAAATGCTGGGTCATGCTGATATTTCAACGACTCAGATTTATAACGGTATCGCCCGTAAGAATATGAAGGAAGTATATGAGAGGCATCATCCCAGAGCTCGCTGATCTTGCTTCAAAGATGCTTTTTGTGAGTAAGATAGTTATGATGGAATCATACTTATAGGATAGACTGGGGAATGGGTAATTTTCCACAGGTTATCCTTTGGCAGAAACGGATACCTGACAGGCGATACATTGTATCGCTAGCTACGGAAGCGTCTGACTTCCGGGAGAAGGTACAGCCGTTTCTTCTTGTTGGTGCAAACGAATGAACGAACGATCTATATTAAAAAAGGAGTGAAGACAATATGTCCTCATTTAAACGAATTGGTTTTATTGTTTTGGATAGTGTAGGTATCGGAGAAGCTCCAGATGCTGCGAATTTTGGTGATGCAGGGTCACATACGCTTGGCCATATTTTGAACCGTGTTCCCGGATTAAAACTGCCTAACCTTCAGCAGTTAGGATTAGCTAATATTGCTCCGCTGCCGCCGCTTGAACCTGTAGCTTCACCAACTGGATATTATGGCAAGATGCAGGAAGTATCTGTAGGTAAGGATACGATGACCGGGCACTGGGAGCTGATGGGGCTGAAAATAGAGGTTCCATTTAATACGTATCCGGACGGATTTCCGGCAGAATTGATTGAAAAATTCGAAGCAGCAACTGGCCGGAAAGTGATCGGTAATAAACCGGCTTCCGGTACGGAAATTCTAGTTGAATATGGCGAAGAGCAGATGAAGACCGGAGCTTGGATTGTGTACACCTCTGCGGACAGTGTATTCCAGCTTGCGGCACATGAAGATATCATTCCACTGGAAGAGCTATACAGCGCGTGTAAAATCGCCCGTGAGCTAACTATGGCTCCTGAATTCTCCGTAGGGCGCGTTATTGCTCGTCCTTATGTTGGCGAACCAGGAAAGTTCGTACGGACCTCAAATCGCCATGATTATGCCGTGAAACCACCGGAACCAACGGTAATGAATTCGCTGGCTGATATCGGAAAAGATGTTATCGCGGTAGGAAAGATCAACGATATTTTCACAGGTGAAGGGGTTACAGCTTCTTATCCTACGAAGAGCAATGAACATGGTATCGAAGTTACCATACAGCAGCTTCGCCAACCGTTCAATGGCTTGCTGTTCACGAATCTGGTGGATTTTGACTCTTTATATGGCCACCGTCGCGATCCGGAAGGATACGGCCATGCACTGGAAGTATTCGATCAGGCGCTGCCTGAAATTCTATCCACGCTTGGTGAAGATGACCTGTTGATTATTTCTGCAGATCATGGGAATGATCCAATCCATAGTGGAACAGATCATACTCGTGAATATGTGCCGCTGCTTATTTACAGCCCACGCCTTAAGCATCCAGATAGCTTAGGTATTCGTGAGACCTTCTCGGATGTTGCCGCAACCATTGCTGATAACTTCGGTGCGAAGGCGCCGCAGTATGGGACAAGCTTTTTAGCGAAACTGCAATAAAAGGATGTGGGTTGCGCCACAACATTCATTAAGGAGGATCATCCATAGCATGTTAACTCAAAAAGAAATTCAAGAAGCAGCTATTTATATAAAAGACCAATGTCCGGTGGCTCCGGAAATTGGATTGATCCTTGGTTCAGGACTCGGTGTGCTGGCAGACCTGATCACCGATGGAATCAGCATTCCATATGATGAAATTCCTCACTTCCCTGTGTCCACTGTAGAGGGGCATGAGGGAGAACTGCTGATCGGTATGATTGAAGGACGCCGTGTCGTGATGATGAAGGGCCGCTTTCATATGTATGAAGGTTATGGACCGGAGGTTACGGCATTCCCTGTACGGGTTATGAAAGAACTTGGTATAGCCAGCCTACTTGTAACTAATGCTGCTGGTGGAGTGAACACAGATTTCACGCCGGGCGATCTTATGCTCCTTACGGATCATCTTAATATGACGGGACGGAACCCGTTAATAGGACCTAATGATCCTGCACTGGGCGTGCGCTTCCCGGATATGTCAACCGCTTATAGTCGCCGCTTGATAAAGGTAGCGAAGGAAACGGCAGCGCAGCAGAATTTCGAATTCAAAGAAGGCGTATATGCAGGTCTGCTGGGACCTTGCTATGAAACACCTGCTGAAATCGTAATGCTTCGTCATCTAGGGGCTGACGCTGTGGGCATGTCTACTGTGTCGGAAACCATTGTTGCCCGGCATGCAGGTATCGAGGTATTAGGTATCTCCTGTATTACTAACATGGCTGCAGGAATCCTGGATCAACCTCTCAACCATGAAGAGGTTATGGAAACTGCAGATCGTGTGCGTGAGCGTTTCCTGAAGCTGGTGTTGGGCTTTATTCCGAAAATGTAATTTCGGGTACTGCATTTTGAATTTTTGGGAGGTCCAATCTATGACACAAGTGAATGAGCTTGAGCCATTGACGTTTGAACAGATAATGAAGGTAACTAATTTGACTAGACCAAAATTTATCGGACTTGCTCGCGCAATTGTCCGTGAAGTGCAGGTGTAATATGAGAGCTGTCGATATTATTCAGAAAAAAAGAGATGGTGGAGAGCTGAGTCGTGAGGAAATTTCTTTTTTAATTCAAGGCTACAGTAAAGGTGAAGTGCCTGATTATCAGCTCTCTGCATGGGCAATGGCTGTTTATTTTCAAGGCATGAACGCGCGGGAGACCGGCGATTTAACGATGGAAATGGCGATGTCCGGCGATCAAGTAGATCTTAGCCCAATCGCAGGTATTAAGGTCGATAAACACTCCACAGGCGGAGTGGGTGATAAAACAACTGTAGTACTGGCACCCTTGGTAGCTTCTTCTGGAGTACCGGTAGCGAAGATGTCCGGCCGCGGACTTGGGCACACTGGAGGCACGCTCGATAAGCTGGAGTCCATCAGTGGTTTCTCTATCGAGATGGCTCGAGAGCGTTTCTTTGACCAAGTAGGGGAGATCGGGGCTGCCGTGATCGGCCAGTCGGGCAACATTACACCCGCAGACAAAAAGCTGTATGCCCTTCGGGATGTAACAGCAACAGTTGAATCCATCCCCCTTATTGCAAGCTCTGTGATGAGCAAGAAGATTGCAGCAGGTGCGGATGCGATCGTGCTGGATGTCAAAACAGGCAGCGGTGCTTTTATGAAGACTCTGGATGATTCTATAGCACTCGCTCAGGCGATGGTTGACATTGGAACGCATCTGGGTCGGAATACCGTTGCGATTATCAGTGATATGGACCAGCCGCTTGGTTACGGGATCGGAAATGCGTTGGAAATTAAGGAAGGAATCGAGACCTTGAAGGGTCACGGTCCGAAGGATCTGCAGGAGGTCTGTCTTATTCTGGGCAGCCAGATGCTTGTTCTTGGCGGCAAAGCCAAGGATGAAGCGGAGGCACGTTCGATTCTTATGACGCATATTGAAGATGGCAGTGCGCTAGAGAAGTTCAAACAAATCGTGAAGGCACAAGGTGGAGATGTATCGCAAATTGATTCTCCGGAGAAGCTCCCTACTGCTAAGCGATTCATTGAAGTGAAAGCAAAAACCAAAGGATTCATAGAAGGGATTCAGGCCGAGGAAATTGGCGTTGCGGCTATGCTGCTTGGAGCTGGACGTGAAACTAAGGAATCCGTAATCGATCTGGCCGTGGGGATTCAACTTTCCAAAAAGGTTGGAGATGCTGTAGAGATCGGCGAGACGCTTGCAGTCTTGCATATCAATGATGCCAGTGAGAAGAAAGTAGAGGAAGCTGAAGGTAAGGTGTTAGAAGCCTACCGTATCACTTCTGAACCTGTTCCTGCCCAACCTTTGGTATTTGCACTTGTTACTAAAGATGGGGTAACACGGTACTAGTCAAGGCAACATAAACATTGTCATGGCTATGGCCGTAAACAGACAACAAAGCAGCGATCCTCCTATATCGGGAAGGTCGCTGCTTTGCGTTTTGCTTAAATGGTGCAATATTTATAACTGATTATTGATCTTATTGAAAATTTGCGAAGCCGCGCTGCTTGTATTACATAATACGACTACAGTCTCGCCACTAGCTGGATAGATAGCCGACCGGAAGGAAACACCGGGATCATAGCCCATAATGTGAAATTTGAACACTTTTTCTTCGCGGAGAGTAATCCATACACCATAACCATAATAGCCTTCGCCATCCACATGTACATGGGGAGTAAGCAATAATGAAGTGAGTACTGGACTCAATAATGTATGGTTCATTAATCCGCTCCAGAATAGCTGCATGTCGGGGGCAGTGACGAAAGCTCCACCGTCAGCGCCTCCTTTTACCGGGATTGAGTAGATGTTGGTTCTCCAGTTTCCGTTCTCTTCCTCTATGTATCCTAGTGCACAGTTGGCAGGTAAGGCATCTAACGTAAAGTAACCGGATTGCTCCATTCCGCAAGGCTTAAAGATGTGATGCTCTACATAATCGGAAAAAGTCATTCCACTCAGTTCCTCCACCAGAAGGCCTAGCACGATATAGCCGGCATTGTTGTAGTGGAAACGTTCGCCAGGGGTCCACATCATGGGAAGGGTTCGGAACATCGGCACAAAATCCTCAAGCTGCCGCAAGGTGTACATAGGCTGTGCCTTCCACAGGTCCTCGAAATCATTCATAATTGTTTCATCAAAATAATCCGGAATACCAGAGCTATGCGTTAGCAGCTGATGAATGGTGATGTCGGGACTAAAGAGAGGAAAATCTGCTTTTTTAAGATAATCTATTAGTCTACTCTCAAAAGAAATCAATCCCTGATCGACCAGCTGGCAGACAGCGATCGCGGTGAATATTTTACACCCGGAAGCAATGCCGAACCGGGTATGAATATTGTTTTCGCGCTTATCCGACTTATTGGCATAACCGTAACAACTGCTGATGACTTCTTTATCAGGTTGTTGTACCCGCACTACACCAGAGAAATTGTTTTGTTTAGCTTCTGCTTCAATATAATCTGCAAGGTGGTTCATCTGTATATTCACTCCTCTATAAGCAGTTAAGTTCTTAAATACCATTCGTTAAAATCTTCCATTTTCCTTTAAAGTGGATCAAATGAATACGAAAAAATTGGAAATACTTAAAATTTGAAATAATTTTTGATCTCCCCTATAATAAAAATGCTCTGCAACTGCTGCTGGGCTTTTTTTAATTGACAACAACATTACTTCTTGGGATAAATTATTATAGTTATTTACTTAGAAATGGAATAATTTCCACCCTTTCTGACGAAACTGGAACACAGTACCTGTGATATGAAGGTTAACGTTCAGGAGGGGAACCATTGTGAGAAAAATGCGTTTTGCTGTGCTTGTGCTCTGTATCGTTGTGTCGGTTCTAGGACCGGTGTCAGGTGCTTACGCTGAGGAAAAAAGCAAGGATTCTGGCAGTAATGCTGCCGCTGTAGATCTTGCGCCTGGTGCGCGTTCTGCGATTTTGATGGATGCAGGCACCGGCACTATTATTTATGAAAAGAACAGCCATGATAAGCTGCCTCCCGCAAGTATTACGAAGATTATGACGATGCTGCTTACGGTGGAAGCACTGGATGAAGGAAGGCTGCAACTGACGGATAAGGTGCGCACGAGTGAATATGCTGCATCGATGGGCGGATCGCAAATTTTTCTGGAGCCTGGTGAAGAAATGTCGGTGGATGAGATGCTCAAAGGCATCGCTATGGCCTCCGGTAATGATGCATCTGTGGCGATGGCAGAGAAAATAGCGGGTTCGGAGAGCGCTTTTGTCGATCTGATGAATAAAAGAGCGGAAGAGCTGGGTCTGAAAGATACCCACTTTGCCAATTGCAACGGTCTTCCAGCTGCTAATCACTATTCTTCAGCCTACGATATTGCAGTAATTAGCCGGGAGCTTTTAAAGCATGATAGAATTATCAAATATACCGGTTCCTATCAGGATTATCTGCGTAAGGATTCCACCAAACCATTCTGGTTGGTAAACACGAACAAGCTTGTACGTTTCTATACAGGCGCTGATGGACTGAAAACAGGGTATACCGCTGAAGCAAAATTCTGCTTATCCGCTACGGCTGCAAGAGACGGTCTGCGTGCTGTTGCTGTTGTGCTGGGTGAGCCGAACACGAAGACACGTAACAGTGAAGTGTCGGGCATGTTTGACTATCTCTTTTCGCAATATAAGATCCACACTATTCACAAAGAAGGGGACGCTATCGGTACCCTTAAGATTGAGAAGGGTGTGAAGTCCGAGCTGCCGATTACGGCGAAAGAGACGTATAGTGTTCTTTTGAAAAAAGGTGTGACGCAAGAAGGCATTCGTCACGAACTAGTACTTCCAGAAAGCGTGAAGGCACCAGTGGCTGAAGGCCAGTCCATAGGCAAGCTGGTTGTCTACCAAGGAACCCAAGTGATTAAAGAGTATGAACTTAAAGCAGGGGAAGCTGTGGCAAAAGCAGGCTGGTGGAAGCTTTTTAAACGTATAACAGGCTCGATGTTCGGCATGGATTAAAAAGAGCTTTTTTGTAGATTGCGCCCATGTGCTTTGTAGATTCATAGGGGTTTTCTTCTAGTTTTGTCGTGAGGCAGGATTCCTGATTTGCCACGTAGAAACCTTGTCCTTGAAGAGAATGGGTACTGTCTCTTAAGGCCAAGTTTTCAAAGCAACGAAGAGGAGAGTGGCAAGCATGAATTCTAATGTGGAAATGGAGCATCACAGGGGTGTGCTGATTGTCCGTTTATCTGGGGAACTCGATCATCATGCCGCCGATTTTGTAAGAATGGATATGGATGAAGCGATTATGCGGGGTCAGGTATCGCATTTGATCCTTAGTCTTAAGCATCTGCAGTTTATGGACAGTTCGGGTCTCGGCGTTATTCTGGGAAGGTATAAACTGATCCATAGTAAAGGCGGCAAAATGGTGGTGTGTGATGCAACGGCACCTGTGAAGCGACTTCTGGAAATGTCAGGCCTGTTCAAGATCATGCCCCTATATGACGACGAGAGCACTGCACTCTCGGATTTGGAGGTTGCGTTATGACAAATGGTAAGGCTGGTAACTTCATGAACGTGCAGTTCGCTGCACTCTCGGAGAACGAATCATTCGCACGTGTAGTTGTAGCGGCGTTCGTTTCTAGGCTTGATCCTACAATGGACGAGCTGAATGATCTGAAGACAGTCGTGTCGGAGGCGGTCACCAATTGTATTATTCATGGGTATGATAGTGATCCGGAAGGTATTGTGACTATTTCAGCTTCGCTGGACAACGAAACGGTACATTTAACCATTGAGGATCAGGGACGGGGCATTGAGGATTTGGAGCTGGCACAACAGCCGCTATATACCTCAAAGCCAGAGCTGGAGCGGTCGGGCATGGGCTTTACCATTATGGAGAATTTCATGGATGAATTTGAAGTCACTAGTGAACCGGGACACGGCACTTCGATCTCAATGAAGAAAACCATCGTTTCGAAAAAAGCTTTATACAATTAGGGGTTGGAGCCATGGATGCAGAGTCAAAAAAAGCTCCGCCGACCTATTTGGACGATGCGGAGGTCAAACGTCTTATCGCGCTCAGTCAGGCCGGAGATAATCTTGCCCGAGACACACTAGTTAGCTGCAATATCCGGTTGGTCTGGTCGGTAGTGCAGCGGTTTATGAACCGCGGGTATGAACCTGACGATTTGTTCCAGATCGGTTGCATCGGGCTCTTGAAGTCCGTTGATAAGTTCGACCTCAGCTATGAGGTCAAATTCTCCACTTATGCCGTGCCGATGATCATTGGCGAGATTCAGCGTTTCCTTCGCGACGATGGAACCTTGAAAGTTAGCCGTTCGCTTAAGGAGATGGCTAATAAGGTCCGCAAGATGAAGGACGAAATGTCTAAGACGCTCGACCGTCTGCCTACCATCGGTGAAGTTGCTGAGGCACTGGGAGTTACCCCTGAAGAAGTGGTATTTGCTCAGGAAGCTAACAAGCCACCGACCTCGATTCATGAGACGGTGTTCGAGAATGATGGCGACCCGATCACACTGATTGATCAAATCGCTGATGAATCACAGGAACGCTGGTTTGATAAGCTGGCACTGAATGAGGCTATCGGAGGTCTCAGTGAGCGTGAACGGCTGATTGTTTATCTTCGATATTACCGTGACCAAACGCAGTCAGAGGTTGCCAGTCGCCTTGGGATTTCTCAAGTACAGGTATCCCGGCTGGAGAAGAAAATATTGCAGAATATCCGCGAGCAGATTGCTCAGTAGATAATGGCTAAAATGTAAAGACGCTTGTGAAATAGCGAATAGGAAGAAAAAGCCGCCCCGAAAAGGGGGGGCTTTTTATGTGGAGGGAATCTCAATATGCATTCACTTGGTGACAAGGATATGACCTCATGGTCTATTGACATGGAAGCGAATTTGCTGACAATGTCGAATGTTTTGGAGAAATGGGTGGACTGTTCAGATCATGCTTTACCGCATAACCCCAATTTTTTACGTGAATATGTGTACAGTGAGGATCTTGAACGGTTTGATGCGTATATAGATAAATTATACTCTGGTCACCTATGTAATCTTGAGTATCGTATGCAGTTACCTGCAAAAGCGCTGAAGTGGGTTCAAAGTATAGGCACGCCCGTTTTTAATCAAGAGCATAAGGTTTGTCGAATAGATGGCGTCATTATAGATATCACGGAACAAAAAAATGCTCAAGCCCAGTTAGAGAGTAGCTTTTCTCTATATCAGCAGATGTTTGCTACGATCGATGTGGCGATTTGGTCATACGACTACGTATCACGGAAAATATTATTCATATCGGATGCCGTTTTCAATATCACGGGATATTCACCAGAACAGGCGAAGGAAGATGACTTTTGGCTAAGAATTGCTCCTAAAGAAGAGCAGCCTTTAATTCAAGAGATTATAACTACAGTGGGGCAAGGAATAAGCAATCTCAGTGAATATCGGATCATCCATGCCAGCGGTGAACTCCGATGGGTCCAAGTCAGGATCATTCCCAGTATGGATGAGACAGGGGCAGTGGTACGGCTCAATGGGATCTTAATCGATCATACGGAAAAAAAGCAGATGCAAGAGGTTCTATTAAAAAGCGAGCAGCGGTATAAATCCCTGTTTGAACATAACCCAGATATCGTGTGTGAATTGGATCTGCAGGGCAGCATTGTCGCTATCAATCCAGCGGCAGAGCAAATTACTGGAGAAGCTTTTAATAGATTCGGAGAAAACTTATCCATTGTGAATTTATTTGGAGCAGAGAATTCGCATATGATGTCTGATTATTTTGAGAAAACGGTTGGCGGAGTTCTGCAGCATTACACGGTTACTTCTGTCCGCGAGAATGGATTAGTTAACCATTGGTCGATGAAAAACATCCCTGTACATGAAAACAATCAAATTGTGGGTACCTTTGTTATCGCAAGAGATATCACTGCATCTGTGGAGGTAGAAAAGCGGCTGGCTCAGCGGGAGGCGGAGTACAGGCTTATTACAGAGAATATGGAGGATATGATTGGGGTTCTGGATCAGCAAGGGAACTTCATTATTGCTTCGTCCTCTTGTGAGAAAATTATTGGTCTTCCTGTAGGTTCAATAAAGAACACAACCATTTTGGAGTATATACATCCTGATGAACAAGAAGTGTTGCGGGAACAGATCTTGGATATTTTTCGGACAAAAGTATGTAAGATGTTTTACAATCGGTTTATTCACATCAAAGGTCACATTATAGATCTGGAATGCTTGGGTACACCTGTTCTTGGTGAGGATGGAGAAGTAGTTAGTATTGTGATTGTAGCGAGAGACATTACAAAAAGGGTCCAGATGGAGAGTGAACTTAGAGAAAGCGAGGAACTCAATCGGCTGCTTATTGATATGTCACCTGAAGCGGTAGTACTCCATAGTGAATATAAATTCCTTTATGTGAATTTTTCCTGTTTAGGATTGTTTGGAGTTTGCAGTGAGGATCAATTGATTGGCACCTCTATTTTTAATTGGGCCCACCCGGACTATATAACGCTGGCTAGAGATCGGATGCGTGAAATCTATTATGGACCCAATCGGATATTAGCTCCTATTGAACAAAAGGTCGTGCGGTCAGATGGATCTATTATCGATGTAGAAGTAACAGCTAGCTCAATTCTATATAAGGGTAAGGTTGCATGTATCTCTATCTTTAGGGATATCAGTGATCGGAAAAAAATTGAGGTGGAAAGACAGCTCACAGAGCAGATCATTCGGAACAGCGAGGAAAGGTATTTCAACTTACAGATGAGTCTTGATCAATTCTCGCAAGATTTGTTTGGTGCGATGAAGATCAGTCACATGGAACAACGATTACTGAAAGAAGTTAGAGAGGTCTTACGGGTTACCAATATTTGTATGGTTGAAGTTGAAGATAACCATGATAAAATATGCGAGATTATTGAGACCGAGCGGGGCTATTCACTTAAGATCGGAGAGTTCCGAAGAAAAAGCTATATTCTATCCATTAATGAGAAGTCTATTTTATTAGAAATAAGTTCTGTTCGAGTGTGGCTGAAGACGATTACCCGTTATGTTAGTGTGTTATTTGATAATTTTTTGCTCATAGAAGATCTAACTAAGGACCTTGAATTAGCGGCTTCCGAGCAAGCTCCGACATGGTTGCTGCGCTTTATGTTTAATTTATCCGAGAATGAACGCAAACGTCTTGCTCAAGATTTACATGATTCAGCACTTCAAGAACAGATCATCTGGTATCGTAAGCTTGATAATTTTTTAAGTGATAAATCCGTTACAGGGGAACTAAAGGAACAGCTAGAACAGATCACAGAAGGTTTACTCGATGTTATCTATGAACTGCGGATTATCTGCAATGAGCTTAGGCCACCAGCATTAATCAATGAGGGACTTGCTTCCTCACTTGAGACGTTGTTTGAATTTGCTCAGCTGCGGAACGACTATCAGATTTATTTTGAGTCAACAGCTTTCAAGCATAAGTTAAAAGACGAGATTCTAATAGGTCTGTACCGTATTGTGCAGGAACTTTTGGCTAACGCAGCTAAACATTCTTGTGCCACAGAAGTACGTATCTCCTTAGCTAGCGAAGGGCAACAGGTGCTTTTGGATTATGAAGATAACGGAATTGGAATGAGCCTTTTAGGAGAGGATTCTCTTAAGAGCATGGGGATTTATGGGATGAAAGAAAGGGTTCGCAGTATGGATGGGACCATACGATTTCTTTCGCCAGAGAATAAGGGATTAGCTGTCTTTATATCCATACCTGCAGATTAATCATGGGGCATAATAAGGGGATAGGGGTGTATTAGGCATGATTCAAATTTTGTTAGTGGACGACCATCCCTCTGTCATGGAAGGGACTAAGATGATACTGGAACAAGAGGGAGATATAAAGGTTACGCTGGCCAATTCAGCTCATGAGGCACTTAATTTGGTGGGTAGTCATACGTTTGACGTGATGTTGTTTGATCTTCATATCGCTGATGGGAATGGGATTGATTTGGCGAAGGAAGTCTTAAAAATAAACGCAGACGCGATTATCTTAATCTACACCGGATACGAAATTACTAACAAATTCAACTTGATGATCGAATCGGGTTTGTTTGGGTTTATTTCAAAAACGACCAATAGAGAGCAGCTGGTTGCAGCAGTGCGTTGTGCTTTAAGGGGAGATGTCATTTTGCCTCATACCCTAGTTAAACAGTTAAGAAAAGTATCACCCAAAGGAATGGAGATTAATATTGACCAAGCAAACCCGAAGATAAGCAAAAAAGAGCATGAAATGCTGACAGAGATTGCAAAAGGAAAAAGCAACAAGGAAATAGCAGAGATTGTACTTATGAGTCAACGATCGCTGGAATATAGTTTAACGAGTCTGTTCCAAAAGCTAAATGTGAAATCAAGAATTGAAGCGGCAATAAAAGCTAAACGACTGGGCATATTGAAGGAGTCCGATTTCAACAATTCACTATGAAAATTCGTAACAAACAAATAGATCAAAATCCCGTTCACGGTTCTGTGAGGCGGGATTTTTTGGTCTGCGCTTTTTTTGCGGGATGACGCAATATTTTTGCGTGGTCGCGCTATTTTTTTTCGGTTACCTTAATCTGCTTACCGTTTATGATGAAATAGTTCCTAAGAATTACTAAAAAATGACTAACGCCAATGAGGGGCTGAGGAAAATGAAGTGGTTTTATAATTTAAGAACAGCAGTGAAGTTAATCTCCGCATTTCTGTTAGTATCCGCAATATTGTGCTTTGTAGGATTCTATGGAATTACGAATTTGAGTAAGATGGACCGCTCTATCGTGGACATGTACGAAAATCGCTTAACACCTATAGCTTATCTGGGAGAAGCGAATGAACTATTTTTAACAAATAGAATCAATATCCGTGATATAAACACGATGGCTAAAACAGCGGCAGAAAAGAAAGAATACGAAGATAAAATACATAAAAACGTTCAAAGTATTGAAGAGATCATGGGTAAATATAGCAAGACTGCGTTGAGAGCTGAAGAATTAGCCATAATGAAGGATTATCCTGAGATCTGGAAACGGTATATCACAAGCCTGGATGAGGCGATTGAATTGAATAAAACAAATATTAGTAATGAGAAATATACAAATTTTTTGCTTGTAAGTGATTTGCAAACAGCTACAACAGAGCTGACTGACTTTCTGCAAAATTTAATAGACATCAATATGAAGCAGGCTCAAGGTTCGATTGTTAATGCCAATGACCTTTATCAGTCCTCTCGTTTGATTACGTTTAGCGTTACTATTGTTGCGCTGCTCATCAGTATTGGTCTGGGTCTTTTAATATCGCAGATCATAGCACGGCCTCTAAATCAAGTAATGCGCCTGCTAGGTAAAGTGGCCAATGGTGATTTAAGCGAAACGTCGAACCTGGAATCTAAGGACGAGATTGGAATGTTAGCTTATTCTGTTAATGAAATGGTTCTGAACCTAAGACGCACTGTGAGCGGCATTTCGTCTTCTGCGGAAAGTGTCTCAGCTGCTGCACAGCAAATCTCAGCAAGTACAGAGGAAGTAGCTAGTGGAAGTATGAGTCAAGCTAGTGCTGCACAAACAATGAATGAGTTGTTCAGAGAATTATCTGCGGCGATTAATTCAGTAGCCCAGAGTGCTGAACAGGCCTCTGAGCTTTCAGATCAAACGATGCGTATCGCTCAAGATGGAGGGATCGTGGTTAAGAACTCCGTACAAGGAATGGCAGTACTGGATACACAAATGTCTAGACTTGCGGAAGACTCCGATAAGATTGGTGAGATTATCGCGGTGATTGAAGATATTGCCCAACAGACCAATCTGCTTGCCCTAAACGCAGCGATAGAAGCGGCCCGCGCAGGTGAACAAGGTCGGGGTTTTGCCGTTGTTGCGAATGAAGTAAGAAAGTTAGCTGAGCGGAGCAGTGGGGCTACGAAACAAATCACGGGCATTATCAAAGAAATGCAGAAGAATACGCAGCATAGTGTAAATGCCGTAGTAGAAGGAGTAGCTTTTTCACAAAAAAATGGAGAAGCCTTCGAACATATCCTTACGATGGTGAATGATACCGCTCATAAAGTAACGGAAATTGCGGCTGCCAGTGAAGAACAGGCTGCACAATCGTCTGAGGTGATGTTCTCGATTGAGAGCATATCCGCCGCAACTGAAGAAATGGCGGCAAGCAGCAGTGAAACGGCAACGACAGCCAATGCTTTGGCTCAGCTAGCAGAAGAGTTAAATAGTCTGGTATCTATTTTTAAAGTTAAATAAACAGTGTCAGGGGTATTATCATTGATAGGAGAGGAGAAGTAGTGCAAAAAATAAAGGTGCTCGTTGTAGCTGCTTCAGTAACCATGCGTAAACAGATCTCGAACCTAATTTCGGAGGATTCAACCCTCGAGGTCATTGGAGTAGCTCGAAATGCATCCGAAGCGATCAGCATGGTTCAAAAACTCAGGCCCGATGTCGTGGCTATAGATATAGAAATGCCGGAATTGAACGGTTTGGTAGCACTCACAAGCATCATGTCTCAGCGGCCAACACCTATACTTATCCTGAGCTCCGCTACAAAGGATGGAATAACAGCAACCATTACTGCTCTACAAAATGGTGCAGTGGATTTCATATCCAAGCCGGCTCAATCTTATGGACCTGGTCTATACAGCATAAAAGATGAGTTATTGTTCAAAATTAAGAAAGCCGCTGAAATCCCTTTAAGAACTCTTATTCTTAACAATATAAACATCTCCAAAGTGAAAGCTCGACAAGAGAAGCAAAACAACGTTAAGAGTGGATGTACAGAAGTTATTGAGCAGATCGTGGGAATTGGATGCGGAGTAGGGGGGCCGAAGGCATTAGAAATTTTAATTTCCTCGCTCCCGGCGAGCTTCCCGTATCCAATGCTGGTTGTTCAACATATGCCGCCCAAGTACACAAAAGCATTGGCGGAACGACTGAATCGGTTCTCAAGTGTACGGGTGGTGGAAGCCAAGGACAAGCAATCGGTGCTCGGGGGAACCGTCTATATCGCTCCAGGTAATTCTCATATGACCATTACTCAGGAGGGGCAGGATCTCAGAATAAAACTTATGAAAAAGCCTGCAGTGAATGGACACTGTCCTTCGGTCGATGTCCTGTTTGATTCTATATCTGCACTCACTGGTCTACAGCAGCATTTAATCCTAATGACCGGAATGGGAAATGATGGCGCTAAAGGGATGCTGGCTGCCAAACACGCTGGCGCCCAATCAACGCTAGTAGAATCGCAAGAAACTTCTATTGAAAGTGAAATGCCTGAAGCAGCTGCGAAGCTGGATTGTGTGGATTACGAGCTGCCCTCGCATTTGTTAGCCTCGAAGATTATGGAGGTTACGGGGGAGCTGAGATACCGGAGGGACGCATTTCCATCGGTTTGAACGGTCTTATTTTACTTCTGAAAAAGCGTTGGCAGGATAAAATCCGCCAATGCTTTTTTGTATTTCAGGTTGACACTTTCAAGTGATAACAATTATCATTTACGGAGCTAGAGTAGAGATTATGTAACTCATCGTATACAAGGAGCGAAGAAGGAGAGGTTTGCGATGACTTTAAATATATTGAATATGGAAATTCATGATCTTTTTGATCAATTTACAGAACGGATAGAGGGGCATGTTGAACATAACCAATGGGAACAACGGCTTACTATTCCTTCACATATTGGTAAGGGAACTGTCACCCGTACACGGATTCGTCCAGGTATGGAGATTATGTATACGGACATAACTTACGAACAAGATATGAAGCTCTACATTCAAGAAGCTTGTCCGTTGTTTGAACTAAGCTATAATCTAAGCGGAGAAATTTATTGCGAATGGAACGGCAAGGAAAGTTACACGGATAAACAAATGGGCAATGTCCTTTTTCTAGAGGATGTTCAGGTGTATGAAGAGAAAAAAGCAGGTGTCCCCAATCAATTGCTGGAAATACGGTTAGCTCCTAGTGAACTGCTGAATTACGCCGGAGATTTATCGGAGACACAGCAAATGGAAACCTGGCTTAGACATCATCGTGGAAATATTGATCGTTATCCAGATACTGCGGCAATTCGAAAATGTGTCTCCGAAATGATCCACTGTACCTATCATGGAACATTGAGACGTTTATATATGGAGAGCAAAGCCCTAGAATTTATTGCTTTGTTTGGTGAGTCTGATGGTTACGGTTCTATTAGTCAGAGTATGACGCTGCGGCACGATGATATTACCAATCTGAAGCGGGTACATGAATTGGTGCAAATCCATTTCGAACAACCGTTATCTATACGTGAGTTGGCTAAGCGGGTAGGTATCAACGAATTCAAGCTGAAAAAAGGCTTCCGCGAATTATTTGGCATGACAATCTTCGAGCTTGTACGTATAAAAAGGATGGAGAAAGCGCTCTGGTATATGGAGGTTGAAGGTTTGAATATAGGGAAAACAGCTGTTTCGGTTGGATATAGCAATGTCAGCAATTTCACGACGACCTTTCGTAAGCATTATGGCTGCAATCCAAGCGAATACTTAAAACGTATCGAACAACAGAGTTTGGAACGAAACAGGCTGTGGGAAGATTTGTAATTGCAGAAAGTTTAAAGCTTCAAGTGGTAGAACATAAAGTTCGAAATCGAACCTTATATTCTGCATGCTTGAGGTTTTTTTGTGTTTGCTCCCTTATCAAGGAGGGAACCTCCCTTAACAGGTAGAGAAAAAGACCACTCTAAATGATAATAATTTCATAGATTGCAGATATAAAGGTGGTCATACAATGGAACAGCTAGTAGATTCACGCCGGTGGTATGCGCTGGGGGTTATTTTACTGCCAACATTACTTATTTCATTAAATACTTATATGATTCAAGTTGCGCTTCCATCTATGCAAGATAGCTTGAACGCAAGCTTTTCGGAAGCACAGCTTTTCGTTACCGGATTTTCGTTAGGATTAGCTGTGGCGTTAATTATTAGCGGAAAGCTTGGGGATATATACGGCAGAAAACGAATGTTGGTGATCGGGGTGGGCGGGTTTACGGTCATGGCAGTGTTAGGCGGATTGACCTCAGATCCGGCACTTCTAATTGTTATTCGGATTGTGCAGGGATTGGCTGCGGCGCTTATTCAACCTCAGGTTCTATCTACGCTGCAGGTCAGCTTTCTGCCAAAGGAGAAAGGTCTTGTTTTCGGCATTTACGGCGCTATGATTGGTTTTGGATTTGCATTCGGATTCATCCTCGGAGGCACTATTGTGAATTGGAATCCGTTCGATCTCGGTTGGCGGACAGTATTTTTTTTCAATGTGCCATTTGGACTTCTCGTCCTGCTGTTAATGCCGATTGTACCTGAAACACGGGCTGAGCAGGCGCATAGTATTGATTGGACTGGAAGCTTCCTTCTGCTGATCGGTTTGTTCCTGCTGATCTATCCGTTGTCAGAGGGACAAAAACAAGGGTGGCCGTTGTGGATTTTTGGCTGTCTAATGTTAGCTCTTTTCGTGTTAGTTACTTTTATCTGGGTTGAAAAGCGAAAGGGAAAGCAAGGGGCGTTACCGTTAATCGACCTGTCTATTTTCAGAGATCGAACATTTAGCGCAGGTCTGGCAACCGTTCTTGTCCTTTATCTAAGTATGTTCTCTTTCTTTTTTATTTTGAGCTATTATATGCAATTTGGTTTGCACTATAGTGTTCAAGATACAAGTATGGTTTTTTTGCCTATAGGGATAGGCTTTTTTCTAACTTCCCTAATCTCGTCTAGAATGGTCAAAAGATGGGGGATGAGTGTACTTAAGATAGGAGCGCTGATGATGGGGAGCTGTAGCCTGCTGCTTATGTTAGAGCTAAATGTGGACGTTACGCAGCTGCTGGACCCTCGTAATATCCTACTATTATTGATATATGGTTTCGGTCTCGGAATGGCTACTACGCCCCTAGTTAACGTCACGCTTAGTTCAGTACCCACAAAGATCGCGGGTACGGGTTCAGGCTTGATCACGACCTTTATGTATTTTGCGAATTCGTTAGGAGTGGCGTTAATCGGTATTTTATTCTCCGCTTCGCTAAAGCATTCTCTTTTGGAAGCAGATCTGGCGGATTATGTAAGGGCGTTTTCCTTCTCATTAGCAGCAATCGGAGGACTTGCTTTTACTGGTTTTCTTTGCCTTTGTTTTTTGCGGGAGCGGAAATTATAGAGGAGGTATCCTGCTTTTTTTGCGCTGTGAGCAATCTAACAAACGAACGCCCTTCTTAGCTTTATAGTAATACCGAGTGATTGAATTCCATTTAATGTAACTCACTCCAAACCTATCAATGAGAAGGTGCCAGGATGTCCATACTGCAAGTAGAGAATCTCTCGAAAGAATATAAAGGCAAAGGCAAAACGAATCGGTTTCGAGCGTTGAACGGGATTAGTCTTAGTGTGGATAGCGGCGAGTTTGTGGCGATTATGGGACCCTCGGGGAGCGGGAAAACGACACTTTTAAATATACTAAGCGGAATCGACACGGATTATAGTGGGGTTGTAAGAATTGCAGAGACTAGTATAAATGAGATGTCCAAGAACGAGCTTGCGCTTTTTCGTCGGCAGCGTATGGGATTCGTTTTTCAGGATTACAATCTGCTGGATAGTCTGACCCTACGGGAAAATATCATGGTGCCCATGGTGCTGGATGATCAAGAGGTAGAGGATATCAATGCCAAGACAGATGAGACGTTATCGCTATTTGATCTGGATGAGGTGAAGGACAAATATCCTTATATGGTTTCAGGGGGGCAACAGCAGCGGGCGGCGATCAGCAGGGCGATTATTAATCATCCAGATGTGATTTTTGCGGACGAGCCGACGGGGAATTTGGATTCCAAATCCTCGAGTACAGTGATGGCAACCTTTGCCAAGCTCAACGCTCTAAAAGGAGCAACGATAGTGATGGTCACACATGATCCTTTTGCGGCCAGCTATTGTAATCGCGTGCTTTTTATCAAAGATGGGAAGGCTCTACTAGAGATTGCTAGAGAGAATAAAGAGCGCAGAGCATTTTTTGATCTGATTCTGGAGAACCTGGCCTTTATTGGAGGGGGAGAAGATGACCTTTAGGAGAATGGCATTTCAGATATTTAAGGCGGATCTTAGAAGATATTTGTTATTTTTCCTATGCAGCAGCTTTACGGTCATGATCTTTTTTACATTTTATTCGCTGTACAGTAATCCTGATTTTAATGACCCTTATCAAGTGAATGGGATGGTGTCGGGTAATTTATATGCTCCTTTTTTGGTGATAAGAGTGTTTGCTGTTCTGTTTATTGTATATGCGCAAATGGCCTTTTTGAAATTTAGAAAAAGCGACTTCGGGCTATTAATGGTACTTGGAATGACAAGCCACAATATCCGCAAAATCATTTTGTTCGAGAATAGCATGATCGCTTTAGCCTCGATTCTCACTGGTCTAGGTGCAGGGACAGTTTTCTCCGGTATTTTTTTCTTTATGGTTTCGCTGTTTGTAAATATTGGGGACAGTGCTTTTATTCTGACGCCGGATAGTTATCTGTATACCATTAAATTCTTCGCGGTGATTTACATAGTTGTGATTGCAATCAATTTGCTATTAACTTTGCGATACAGCATTTTACATCTTTTAAAAGAGTCCAGAACCGCAGAACGCAACCTGATTCATGGGAAAATCACCGGGGTCATCGGAGTTTTGTTCTTGGGAATCTCCGTTTATAATATGCTCACTCATTACAACCCTTCCGATGCTCGCATGATGTTAATAAATCTGGGAATTAGTATGCTGGGCGTTTATTTGCTGCTGTCAGGACTTGGGGACTGGATGAAACTTTTTATATCGCGATCAAGCAGAGCATATCACAAGCACCTGCTGTTTAGTTCCAATTTGATCTATACCCTTGGTCGCTCCAAAATAGTACTTTCTCTTATCACCTTCCTCGTCTTCATCACGATTTCTCTAAGCGGGATTATTTTTTATTTGACCTGGAATGCTGAGGAAATTCCGGTTGCAAGCAATCCATATGATATTGCCTATTCAGAAGTATTCGGAAAAAATAGCATCTCACCAAAATTACTAAGCGAGATCACGGATCATGGCGCTACGCCACTGCTTTCACACCAAAAGCTGGAGTATATCGACTTGTTTAATTTTAAAATATTTCTGGACCAGAATATAAATGCATTAATCGGCTCTGATTATCATGTGGAGAAAGATCACTTTCTAAATCTGGCCACAGTTGCACAAGGAGAAGAGTGGAAGAATCAAAGACCGGAAATGCCCACATTTGACCTGACGCTTGTTTCCGGGAAGCATACGCTGTATTCACAAGGTATCCTATTTCACATGGTATTTAACCCTGTGCCGAATCTAATGAATGGTCTTCATGTCATTGTAAACGAAAAGGATTATATGGCGCTGAAAGCGGAAAATAAAAAAGCGATCGGTAACCTTCAGCTTCTGAATTTTAAGGATTGGAAAAAAACTGCGGATATAGATGCTAAGTTAAATGCCGCTTTAGCCAAATATAACAAAGACAATACAGAGTCCTGGTATGGCAATGAGCGGCAAGAGGCTCTTGTATTCTCTACGAAGTCTAGAATAAGTGACTATCTACAGTTACAGGAGTCTGGCCGATTTGGAATCTTCGTAATTTCATTTGTTGGTTTAATATTTTTCGGCGCCTCCGGGATAGTGCTGCATTTCAGTATTCAGACCGATTTAGAGCGTGAGAGGATCAAATTCAGGAAGCTGAACAAGATTGGAATTACTACTAAGGAGGTGGCTCGCATTATAGGCGGCCCTTTAAAAGTGCTGTTTTTTCTCCCGTATGCATTAGGTATTGCATTGTCTTCTTTTTATGTTGTCAGTTCTTCCAGGGTTGAAATGTCTACAGCTCTGGAGCCGATGTGGTTTTGTTTGTTGGTAGGCGGAGCATATCTTTTATTTCAAGTCCTTTTTTATCGTATATACACCAAAATATACACTCGCAATATGCTGGCACATATTCAGCTACTCGATATTCCCTATAATAGAACAAAATGAGATTTCAATTTAATCCCAAATATGATAATATTGGTGCACAAAACGTGGGGGGATTCCATTTGAAAAAGATTTTTTCCAGAATTGCAGTCGCATTAATGATCTTGACCCTTGTTGCGATAGTCACTTGCTTTTATATTGGTGAATTCACCTATGCGTATGGATTAATTTTGGTGCTGTTTTTCGTATTTGCGGGGATGGGGCAGCTCTATAAGCTTAAAAATGATGAGTATATGTACAAGAAATTAAATAACACCGATGAGTATAATGAATATACTAGATGATATAAATTTAACAGAAGCTTCCTATGTATAGCCAAACACCCCACTTTAGACAGTGCCTAAAGTGGGGTGTTTTTGTATGTGCCTATGTTTATTTCTTACCGTTGCGTGCAAGAATCATATCTACGAACAGATCAATCTGTGCGGTAATCGCAATCGGATCATAGCGGTAGTAGGTATCAAAATCATTGTAGAATAGATGATCGTTCTTCGCAGCATCAAGTCCGTTCCAAACTGGAGATTCCTTCAGTTCTTTCAGCTTATCCCCTTTTTTGTCAGGATCATAAGTGGTGAGGAACATGTAGTCAGCTGCATATTCTGGCAATAGCTCCATGGACAGCTGCAACGTTTGGTTGTCGTTGCTGTTCTTAGTAGGCATTTTTAGCTTAAGTGCGTTATAAAGGGCTTGTCCGCCACGGCCAGCATTATTTCCGAAGGTCCATAGCTCCCCTTTATCAGTCAGCTCATAGATTCCAAAAGTATCATTTTCATTTACGACACCTTTAAGCTTCTCGCGGCCTTCAGCAGCCTTTTTCTCAAAGTCAGCAATAAATTGTTCAGCTTTGTCAGGCACACCTACAATGTCGCCGAACAGTTTAACAGTTTCATAGATATTTGTAGCGGTTCCGTATGGAATATGAATGGTTGGAGCAATTTTGGATAATGCATCGTAGTTATCATCGTACATAACGACGATCAGGTCAGGTGTAAGTTCCAGAGCTTTCTCGGCGTTAACCGGAGCACCGACATCTTGTGTGTTTGTGAGCAGGTCTTTCAAGAAGGGATTATCAAAGGTACTAGGTTCGACACCTACAACATTTGCTCCTACGGAGAGCAACTCCCCACCATAATAATCTGTAATAATCCGCTGTGGTTTTACAGGTATCTGTACAGTACCTTTAGTGGTTTCATAGCTACGCATTTCAGCAGCTGAAGCCTCAGGAGCAGTCGTTGGCTCAGTGCTCGGTGCTGTAGTTGCTTCTGTTGTTTCTGTTGGTTTATTAGATGAAGCATTGTTTGTTCCCCCGCAAGCTGTCACAAATACAGATAATAACATTATGAGTGCCAGGATGGGGAAGAGGGTCTTTCTTTTTAGCATGATAAACCTCCCTATATATATGTACAAACAAATAATAATGAGAATCATTATCAATATTATTTTCAATTTGAACTTTATCAAATCCTAGAATTCCTGTCAATGCAATAAAATAAATGCCTCCTATTAAATCTATCTATTGCCAAACCTAGGAAGGCTCATTTACAATAGCATAGTGATAATGAGAATCAATTTCATAGAAATAGGGTGGCATTCATGAATCAACAGATATCTTCCAAGATTAGACCTAATAAAGGGTCAGCCATACAAGAGTTCCGTTCTCGTCCTTGGGCTGCCACGTTAATCTTGGTTGGCGGTCTGGTACTATTAGCACTAGGTATCGCTGTTTCAGTCTCCTTCGGAGCGGCTGATATTAAACTTTCTGTGGTGTGGGCAGCTGTGTTTCACTTTGATCCGGAGATCATGGATCATCAGATTATTAGAGAATTACGATTACCCCGTGTACTTGGCGGGGCCATGATAGGGGCCAGCTTTGCAGTTGCGGGTGCCATTATGCAGGGGATGACCCGAAATCCACTCGCAGATTCAGGTTTGATGGGCATCAACTCAGGCGCAGGATTTGCGCTGGCGCTTTGTTTTGCATTTTTCCCGAATTTATCGTTTATGTATTTGATCCTATATTCCTTCGTTGGTGCCGGAGTAGGGGCTGGGGTTGTGTATGGGGTCGGATCATTGGCCAAGGGAGGGCTGACTCCTGCTCGTCTGGTGCTGGCAGGTGCTGCTTTTAGTGCACTGCTGTCAGCGCTGAGTGAAGGGGTAGCTTTATATTTTCACATTGGGCAAGATTTGGCTTTCTGGTATGCGGGAGGCGTGGCTGGGACGAAATGGATTCAGCTTAAAGTCATGTTCCCTTGGATAGGAGCGGCGTTAATTGGGGCTATGGTATTATCCCGGTCGATCACAATGCTCAGCCTAGGTGACGATGTTGCTAAAGGGCTAGGCCAGCGCACAGGGCTTGTTAAGCTGGCAGGGACTTTAATTGTATTGATTCTGGCTGGATCATCAGTTGCCGTAGTAGGAGCCGTTGGGTTCATTGGACTAATTATTCCCCATTTGACCCGTTTTTTTGTAGGTGTGGATTACAGATGGATCATTCCATGTTCAGCTATTCTCGGCAGTCTGCTTGCAGTATTTGCAGATTTAACAGCGCGGATGATTAATCCCCCTAATGAAACGCCGCTGGGAGCTATTATTGCACTGATCGGTGTACCTTTCTTCCTTTATCTTGCACGTAAAGAAAGGAGGGAACTGTAATGATAGAGAAAACTTCATTCGATTCCTTCCAAGCCGCCAAAAATAAACGTGGCTTAGTTATAATGATTATTTTAGCTGTACTGATTGTTATTGCTTTTATTATTAGTATGAATACAGGATACATACGTTTGACACCTATGGAGCTGCTTAATACGTTATTCGGTAAAGGGACGGATAAGCAAGAATTAATCTTGTTTCAATTTCGGTTACCGCGGATTGTAATCTCCGTTCTGATAGGCGCAGGTTTGGCTGTATCCGGAGCTGTGATGCAGGGCGTCTTTCGTAATGCTTTGGCCGACCCCGGCATCTTAGGGATTAATGCTGGCGCAGGAATTATGGTTATGCTGTTAATTTCTTTTTACCCAACGGCAACCGCGGCTCCGGTGTATCTGCTGCCTATGGTAGCTTTTGTTGGTGCGGCAATTACTGCTGCCTTGATTTATATCTTAGCTTATAAACGGCATGAAGGAATAAAACCCATGCGCCTGTTGCTGACCGGTGTAGCGGTTGCAGCTGGAATGAGTGCAGCGATGATCGTGCTGACTCTTCGGCTGGATCCGGAGAAGTATCAGTTTGTGGCTACTTGGCTCGCGGGAAGTATTTGGGGCACAAGCTGGAAGTTTGTACTTTCTTTACTTCCGTGGATCGTAATTCTCGTGCCGTATGTCATCTATAAAGCAAGGGTAATGAACGTCCTTAATTTGGGTGAACAGACAGCCGTAGGACTTGGGGCTGCTGTAACCAAAGAACAATTCCGGCTTCTTGCGGCTGCGGTTGGTCTAGCTGCGGCAAGTGTTGCTGTGAGTGGTGGGATTGGCTTTGTCGGCCTTGTCGGCCCCCATTTGGCGCGACGGCTAGTTGGACCCAAACATCAGCTCATGCTGCCAACCTCAGCGCTGCTCGGCTCACTGCTAGTCATTATAGCGGATACCATTGGACGCTGGATCTTACAGCCATCTGAGATCCCCACTGGAATCGTTGTTGCTGTAATTGGAGCGCCATACTTTTTGTATTTGCTAGCCCGTACTAAATCTTGATGAAAGAGGATGGTCACTCACCGGAAGGAGCGAATTTTTACAATGTTGCGTCGTTTTTTTGCTTACTATAGACCCTATAAGGGATTGTTTATTCTTGACTTTTCCTGTGCTATTGCTGCTGCACTGCTGGAACTAGTCTTCCCACTGGCCGTTAACCGGGTAGTGGATGATATGCTGCCAAGTGGGAATTGGAAATGGATTCTCTATTCTTGCCTCGGTTTGCTGGGGATCTATATCGTCAGCGCCTTTATGCATTTTGTCGTCACTTATTGGGGGCATAAGCTGGGGATCAATATCGAGTCGGATATGAGAAAAAAGCTGTTTGATCGTGTACAGAAGCTCTCTTTCAACTTCTTCGATAATAATAAGACAGGCCATTTGGTCTCACGGATGACAAATGATCTGATGGACATTGGTGAGATTGCCCACCATGGTCCTGAAGATTTATTCATAGCAGTGATGACGCTGCTGGGTGTATTCGGTATCATGCTTAGCATTAATTGGCAATTAGCGATTCTGACCTTTGTAATTGTCCCGCTGATGATTTATTTATCCATGTACTTCAGTCGCAAAATGTCCAAAGCGTTCCACATCATGTTCGCGGACATTGCTGACTATAACGCACGCGTAGAGAACAATGTAAGCGGGATCCGTGTTGTGCAAGCTTTTGCTAATGAGAATCATGAAATTTCCCGCTTTGCAGTTAATAACGAACGCTTCCGTATTACGAAGCTAATGACCTATCGAATTATGGCTTGGAATTCATCCTTTAGCTTTGTGCTCATGAAGCTGGTCTCGTTATTCGTTCTTGTGTGCGGAACCTATTTTGTAATCCAGAAGCAGATGACTTACGGTGAATTTATAGCCTTTGTGATGTTGTCTAATGTCTTCTTAGGACCTTTGCAACAGATTAACTCGGTCATTGAGACCTATCCTAAAGGGATCGCTGGTTTCAAACGTTATCTTGAACTGCTGGAGACTGAACCAGATGTTGATGACGCAAAAGACGCTAAGCCCGTGTCTCATCTGTCAGGGAATATAACCTTCCAGGAGGTAGCTTTTGCTTATAGTGATAAAGAAAAGGTGTTAACCAATGTGAACTTATCGATTTCAGCAGGAGAGACCGTTGCGCTTGTGGGTCCATCCGGTGCGGGTAAAACAACACTTTGTAGCTTGCTGCCACGCTTTTACGATGTAAGCGAAGGCAACATCTCTATTGATGGAATAGATATTCGCTCCATGACGTTAGAATCACTTCGTTCCCATATCGGGATTGTACAACAAGATGTATTCCTGTTTGACGGAACTATCCGTGAGAACATTGCTTACGGCAGATTGGGAGCTTCCGATGAAGAAATTTGGGAGGCTGCGGGGCGCGCTCAGCTGGAAGAACTGATCAAATCTCAGCCCGCCGGGCTGGACACCATGATCGGAGAGAGAGGCGTCAAGCTTTCTGGCGGCCAGAAGCAGAGGTTGTCCATCGCCCGGATGTTCTTGAAGAATCCGACGATTCTCATTCTGGACGAAGCTACGTCTGCACTGGATACTGAAACGGAGTCCGCTATACAAGAGGCGCTCGCCGAGTTGTCTGAGGGACGCACAACACTTGTTATTGCTCATCGCCTTGCGACGATCAGAAATGCGGACCGTATTGTTGTCGTTGCGGAAGGCGGCATCGCAGAACAAGGTAAGCATGAGGAACTGCTGCAGACTGCCGGAATTTACAGCCGATTGCATGAAGCGCAGTTTGGAGCTTAAGTAGCTGAAGGGATCACTAGAATATAATTTTGGAGGGACACGATGAATAAACAACTGGAATTATACGATGTAACCATTATTGGTGGCGGACCTGCTGGGATGTATACAGCTTTTTATAGTGGAATGAGAGACTTGAAGACAAAGTTAATTGAAGCGAAGGATGAGCTCGGAGGAAGAATGCTTATTTATCCCGAAAAAATGATCTGGGATGTAGGAGGCGTAACCCCAACGCTTTGTCATCAACTAATCGGTCAGCTCAAGGAGCAGGCTCAAACCTTCGATCCTACTATTGTGCTGGGTCAGCAAATTATGAATCAAGAGAGACAAGAGGATGGAACATACATCTTGACCTCTTCTACTGGGGAACAACATTGGACCCGCACAGTCATTTTGGCGATTGGTTACGGAATTCTGCAGATGGCAAAGCTTGAAATTGAAGGTGCAGATCGTTATGAGGTGACAAATCTTCATTATACCGTTCAAGAGCTGGAGCCGTTCCGCGGTAAAAGAGTGCTAATCTCCGGTGGAGGCAACTCCGCAGTAGATTGGGCGAATGAATTGGAACCTATCGCTGCAAGTGTGACGATTGCGCATCGCCGCGAACAGTTTGGCGGACATGAGAAAAACATTGTGCGGATGAAGGAATCCTCAGTCAATGTCCGTGCGCCATATGCAGTAAGCCAATTACACAGCAGTAATGGTGAAACGATAGATCAGGTTACGATCAGCCATATAGAGACAGGTGAAACTGAGCAGTTTGAAGTGGATGCTGTCATTGTGAATCATGGTCTGAAAAGTGATTTTGGTCCTTTAAAAGAATGGGGCCTTGATATGGGCGAGTGGTGTGCGAATGTAACCGATAAGCTGGAAACCAATCTTCCGGGTATATTTGCAGCAGGAGACTTTGTGGATTATGCGAGCAAGGTTCGTTTGATCGCAGGTACTTTCACTGATGCGGCTCTGGCGCTTAATAGCGCTAAGCTGTACATAGACCCAACCGCGGCCAAAGTCGCTTATGTATCTTCTCACAATGAACGGTTCAAAGAGAAGAATAAAGCGCTTGGAGTGGTTGACGACCACTAAGGATAGAGGCTTCTCAAACCATAAAATCTGAAGCTTTATATAAAGCGTATAGGGGATCTTATCCATTTCGAGCGGAGAGAACCCTTATACGCTTGCTTTATATTTTATGGATTATTAAGTCTAGCAATCTGGGAGGGAGCAGGAATGAAGCTATCTAATAATAATCCGAATCATAGAATTTATCTGTTAAAAGAGGTAGGGAAACGCCAATGCGGCGGCGGTCACATCAATAAACCCCAGATTGCCCAGTCCCCACTCTTCCTGACACCAATAGAAGCTATCATTCAAATAACCATAGAAGGAGAGACAATAGCTCTTAAAAATGGTGAAATTCTTTTTCTAAGCGCAGGTGTGACTTATCAAATTAATGCTCCATTAGAGACCGTCTCTGTTCTAGCAATCTCCTATGAGGTATATGGGCTAAGCAATAGCACGGAGCAAGAATTGGTCTATGGACTTTGCCGTGAAATTTTTCCGGTCAATGGGATTTTACCTATACGTACGACGAATAAAATAACCCGCTTATTCAGCGAATTGGAGGACGTTGCTGCCAATAATTTAGAAGCGCAGGCAGATAGAATTCAATCCTTGCTGTATCAGCTACATCAACTGGTCGTAGAGGCTGACGCTGAAACAGACATTACGGATAGTTCATATTTCAGAATGCTCTCTTATATCCACCAGAATTTCCAAAGGGAGATTACGCGGGAGATGATGTCTCGAATGATGGGCTTCAATCCTCGTTATTTCTCAGTATGGTTCCGCAAGCAGACGGGTTGGAGCTTCACCGAATATGTAGCTCATTTAAGAGTAAATAAAGCGAAAAAACACTTGATGTCCAGCAAAGCAACAATACAGGAAATTTCGCAAAAAGTAGGCTATACAGATGGACTATATCTGAGCCGCAAATTCAAGCAAGTCACCGGGATGACCCCGACAGAGTTCCGTTTGCGTCCCAAACCGAAGCGAATAGTAGCGTTGCAGTTTTTAGGAGATTTGCTTGCGCTGGGGGTGAAGCCTATCGCGGTTGAAGAAGATGTGATGAATTACTCCTTGCTTTTGCTGCCGGAACTGGCGGATGTACGATCATTTGAGTTGCAGGGATGTCCGGCGGAAGCGGAATGGCCTGGGCTGGAAGCCGATTTAGTCATTGCACCAACCTATCTGAGTCCCCGTCAGCTTAAATGCATGGAGAGGTTGGGTCCACTAGTTACGGTAGAGTGTGATAAAATGGACCGCCTGGAACAGATTCGTTTATTCGGCAGACTGCTGGGAGAAGAGGAGCGGGCAGAGGCATGGATAAGGCACTATCATTTGAAAATAGATTTGGCCAAGCAGCGCTTGTCCTCACTAATTGAATCTGGTGAAACGGTAGCGGTGTATGAGATTAGGCAAGATAACAGTATTTATATCTGGAATCATACAGCCCGAGGGGTGTACAATCTGTATCCAATGCTGGGGTTAATTCCACCGGACAAGGTAAGGTCAGATGTTCTGGAGCGGAATGATCATTTATGCATCTCACTGTCGGAATTGCCAATATACGCGGCTGACCATATGTTTGTGGTTGTATCAGGACAAGAGGACTGGATGTCGAGGACACGTAAACGGATTAGTAAAAGTGCGTTTTGGCGCAATCTTCCAGCATTCAGGAATGAACGCATATATTACCTGAAGCTTGAGGAATTTTGGGGCAGCGAAGGGCTTGCGCTCGAACGCCAATTGGAGATACAGACAGATTTGTTAACCAGCCATAATTTAAGCTGACAATCGTCCATAGCAAAATTGATGTATTAGCGTGTATATATGTTTTTCCGCGGAGACGGTATATTAAACAAAGATCTAAATGATATTGATTATCAATATCATGATAATATAAAGTCTCAAGGGGGATTTACATTGTACCAAATAATATCGTTAGGAAAAACAAGCATGATAGCCGTTATGCTTACGCTGGTGCTGCTGTTGAGCGCATGCGGACAAGCAGCTAATCAGGGGAATGCTCCAGCTAGCACGTCTGCTGAAGTGACTAAAAGCACTAATAATGATTCTGTAGTTGCCAGCTCGGAGCCGGCTGCTGATGCAGAGTACTGGACATACCAAAGCGATAAAGGCCCGGTGCAGATCCCACGCAATCCACAAAGAGTTGTGATCCCGGTACAAGACTTTATTGGTGATCTTCTGACGCTTGGCGTGACGCCCATTGCCGTTGCCGGGAATGACATCTTGAACCATCCATATTTCAAAGAGGCGCTGACAGGTGTAGAAGTAGTAGGCGATGACATGACCGTCTCCCTGGAGAAAATAACAAGTCTCGAACCGGACTTGATTATCACTTATCAGGAAGATACCTATGAACAAATCTCCAAGATTGCTCCAACGGTCTTTATTCCTTGGGGCAAATACGATTATAAGGAACGATTGATCGAGATCGGGAAAATCTTGAACAAGGAGCAGCAGGCTGTAAAGTGGGTGGCGGATTTCAATCAGAAGCTGGAAGCGAAGAAAGCGGAATTGGCTGATCTGATCGCAGCTGATAAAAAGGTGGCGATCTTTGAAATTGCCGGGAAAGAGCTGTATTTATACGGTTCGTCATATGGGCGTGGTGGAGAGATTATATACAACGGATTGGGGCTGCATGCACCTGATCTTGTCCAAGAGGCAGCCTTTAAAGAAGGCTGGGCTTCCCTCTCACTTGAAGCGTTGCCCGAGTACTTAGGTGAAGCTGATTATATCTTCCAAGGCTTCAGCCGTGGCGTGGAGCAGGATAAGCTGGACATTCTGGACAGTGTCTTCTGGCAAAGCCTACCTGCTGTTAAGGCGGGTCATGTATTCACCTACGATCTTAAAACTTATTATCTCTCCGATGCTTATGCGCTGGACAAGCAGCTGGATGAGATAGTTACGTTGCTGAAGTCTCTTCAATAAGTTAATTTCAAAGGAGTATAAGGGGATGTTTGCTGAGCTATAGAGCTCAGGGACATCCCTTTTGTGTGTTCGTATTCCAAGTTAAGCGAGGTTATAGATTCCATTTGTTGCATAAAAAAGCGGTGTAGAACAAATAGTATGAGTAGGAGGTGTTAATGATGGATCCCTTTAACTCTACTATTTTGGACGATAATCTTAAAGAGCTTCAAGAAAGGCTAGGCCATAGCCCTGATATTGTTATTCGTAGAATTAAATCCATAACCACAGAGGTTGAGGTAGCTGCCGTATATATTGAGGGATTAATAGAAAAATTGAGGGTCAACGAGTTTGTGGAGCATGCGATGTCGTTCGATAAACTAAGTGAAGAACACCCGGTGGTAACATCCGCTGAAGATATCTTTTTGTATATGAAAGAAGTGGCGAGAGGGATCGGAGAAGAACAGACACTTGAAGATTGGGATATGCTTTTTGAGGCTTTATTCTCTGGGGATACCCTTCTTTGGGTCAACGGGATAAGGGAAGCTATCAGAGGGAATACAAGCGGCGGTGAGGTTAGAACGGTATCGGACGCTACAACTCAAGTAGCCATTCGTGGCTCCAAGGAAGGTTTCACAGAATCTATTGGGACGAATATCTCTCTGGTGCGCAGGAAAATAAAAAGCCCTAATCTCTGGGTGGAGTCGATGAAGATAGGTGACGTCACGCAAACGAATGTATCTATTATGTATATTCATGGAATCGTCAATGATAATACCTTAAAGGAGCTCAGAACTAAGCTGCAAAGCATTGATATAGACGGGATTCTGGAATCTGGATACATTGAGCAATTTTTAGAAGATACTCCCTTTTCTCCATTCCCAACATTATATAATACGGAACGTCCTGACAGTGTTGCAGGAAATCTTTTAGAAGGTCGAGTTGCTATTTTTGTGGACGGGACCCCGTTTGTGCTGATTGCACCTACAACCTTTTTTATGTTTTTACATGCCGTAGAAGATTATTACCAGCGTTATGATATTACGACTTTGATCCGATTATTGAGATTTATTTGCCTTGTTATTTCGTTATTTGGCCCTGCACTTTTTATTGCGATTCTAAACTTTCATCAAGAAATGATCCCAACGGCCTTACTTATTAATTTTGCTTCACAAAGGGAGGGGGTTCCATTTCCGGCTTTTATTGAGGCTATGCTGATGGAATTCACCTTTGAGATTATACGTGAAGCAGGAATTCGTATGCCATCTCCTATAGGTCAGACTGTATCGATCATTGGGGGCTTAGTGTTAGGACAGGCAGCCGTACAAGCCGGTATTGTCTCTCCTGCAATGGTTATTGTAGTTTCACTTACAGGAATATCGAGCTTTGCTACTCCTGCTTTTAATATGGCTCTTTCGATACGCATCTTGCGTTTCATCATTATGTTTATTGCAGCCTTCATGGGGCTTTATGGAATAACGATCTTTACTTTTATTTTGGTTGCTCATATGTGCAGCTTGAAATCGTTGGGTTTTCCGTATATGTCTCCATTTGGTCCTTTTATCGCTGAGAATCAGAAGGACTCGATCTTGCGTGTGCCCTTGAAATATATGAAAACTCGGCCGCGTCTTGTTAGCCAAAAAAATAATACTCGACTTAAGGTGAATGATGGAAAGCCGGGGAATGGCAAATGAAGGTCGGATGGATGATGCGTTCATTTATTTATATATGCTGCTTAATGTTGCTGACAAGCTGCTGGAACAGTCGGGAGTTAAACAATTTAGGCATTGTGACCGGTATAGGTGTGGATAAAGTGCCGAATAAAGAGGAATATCATGTTACTTTTCAGATTGTGAATCCATCCTCAACAGCCACAAGTGCAGGAGCTAGCACCGGACAACCCACGATCACTATTTATTCTTCTACGGACCGTACGATCTTTGGTGCTTTTCGCAAGACCTCAAAAAAGGCGGCAAGACAGATGTTTTTTGCACACACGCAGCTATTAGTTTTAGGCGAATCTACAGTGAAGAGCGGTATTGATGGGATTTTTGACATCTTTGAAAGGTCCCATGAGCTGCGGCTCAACACGAATGTTATTGTAGCCAGAGATACGGAAGCATCCTCTATTCTGAAACTATTGCTTCCCGTAGAAAGCCTGCCTGCAATTGGGATTATTAAAAAGAGTAAAAATACCGCTAGAATATATGGAGAAAGCCGGGATATCAATGTTTTTGAACTAATTAATGGTCTCAGTGGAGAAGGGTCAGTGGTGATATCCGGAGCCAGAATTCTTGGAGATGCTGAAGAAGGAACTAAAAAATCCGGGATGGAGCAAACTAAAGTAAAAGCACTTGTCACAATGAGCGGGCTTAGCGTATTGAAAAAGGGGGTTCTTCAGGGATGGCTGGATGGCCCTCTTGCCCGGGGAGCACTATGGGTACAGAACGAGATTAATGAAACCAGTATTAATGTAGATTCAAATGAGGTTAAAGATTCGATAGCCGTTAACATTAATTATTCAAAAACAAAAATTAAGATTGAACTCCGCAATAAAGTACCCGTCATTCATGTAAATGTTGCGGAAGAGGGGACGCTTAGTGAGGCACAGAGTTATATTGAGCTAAGTGATAGAGAGGTAATCGTTCAGTTGGAACAACAAGTGGCTCTTAAAACTAAACAGGAAATAACCCAAGCCTTACAGGCTGCTCAAACTATGAAATGCGATATTTTCAATTTCGGGAATGAACTGAAGCGCACAAATCCAAAAGCATGGGAGACTGTTAAGGACGATTGGGAGTCAGTGTTCGCGGAAGCGGAAATGGACGTTTCTGTAGAGGCCTATATTCGCAGTGTTGGAATGAGATTAGAGCCGAAATTGTTAAAGGAAAAATGAAAGCGTTCAGTGAGAAAGGAGGGAGAAGGCCACTTTATGAAAAAAGAAACCATCAGCGCGAGTCAATTATTTGCTTTGATTTTTTTGTTTGAATTGGGAACGGCCCTTGTGGTACCGATTGGACTTGAAAGTGGCCATGCTGTCTGGATTGCTATTCTGTTAGCTTTGCCCGGTGGACTTCTTTTGTATTTGATTTATGTTTATTTATACCGGCAATATCCGGGCATGATTATTAGCGGGTATACAAGAAAGATACTGGGCAATGTAATAGGCTGGCCGTTAAGCTTAACATACATTCCAATCCTTCTCTTCAATGGCTCTCGAAATCTGCATGAATCAGGTGAGTTGTTAATAGCTGCTTCTTACGACAGAACACCCGTGTTCGTCATTTATGCAATGATGGTGGTTGCGGTAATTTACATCTTAAATAAGGGGATTGAGGTGTTTGCGCGGGCGGCTGAGATTTATATGCTGATTATAATATTGTTGGGCTTGACCAGTTGCTTTTTGGTTATTGCCGCCGGACTTGTAAAACTAGATAACTTGTTTCCGTTACAGGCCTCGGATTGGAAGAATGCATTAAAATCAGCCTATCTGAATATATGGCTATTTCCGTTCGGGGAGATGGTATGTTTCACTACGATTTTACCTCATATCAAAAAAACTAAGGTAGCAAAAAGAACCGGAGTCATCGCAATGACTTTATGCGGATTATTACTCAGTTTTACCCATGCCATCGAAATATCCGTTCTAGGAACAGAAATGTACAGTAGAGCCAATTTTCCGATGTTCACTACGATAACGTTAGTAAACCTGGCCAATTTCATTCAACGTTTGGACGCACTTGTGCTCTTAACCTTAATCATTGGAGTATTTTTTAAAATGTCAGTATATTGCTATGCTGCAATGGTAGTCACCGCGGATCTATTCAAGGTGCAAGACAGCAGAAAGCTCGCCGTTCCCGTTGGTATTGTTGTTTTGTTCGGGGCTTTTATTAGTTCAGCGAATTATCCGATACATATGGACGAAGGAAGGATATTTCTGAAATATATTTTGCCGTATTTCTGTGCCGCTGTACCTATTCTCTTGTGCATCGTTCATTACATCCGCAGAAAATTAGGGAGCATAGGTTAGTTTATTTTATTTGATGGATTTATTGCTTCTATTTCGGATAGAGGATGCAATTGTATTAACAAAAGGTAAGGAGATAAAAACGAGCATAGTTATTGATTCCTGTATGCTTGTAGCTGCAAAGGAGTCATAGATCGTCCGCATTGAAGCGATGAGGGTTTCTCCTGATAAAAGGTCGATGATTACTGCCATCAGCAACCCCATAAAAGCAAGCATGAAATATAGTGATAGTAATTTCATAATGATCAACTCCATTTGCTAGATTAACCTTAGGCTAAATGTATTATTACCTCTTGAGTGTTTTTGTAGTCAAAAGAAATAACAAATCCCCTACTGCTCCAACGTTGTTGGAAGCAGTAGGGGATTTTATTTAAAACGCATTTTATTGTGTAAGCCAAGCAGCCAGCTCTTCGGTCTGGGATAACACGGCAATTGGATCATAGTACCAGGATCGTTCTTCTTTCCATACATAGAGATGGCCATTTTTTACAGCGGGAAGGCTACTCCAGATTGGATCAGCTTTGTAATCAGCTTCTGTACGGTTATTGGAAGTTAAGATAATATAATCTCCTGCGTATTTAGCGAGTGCCTCTGTAGAGATTTCCGCCCATTGCTTCTCCATAATCTCTGCGGCTACAGCTGTAGGGGGGGTGCGACCCAGTGCCTGATAGACAGGCTGTCCGCCTCGGCCAAAGTTGTCTCCATAGGCCCAAATGGATTTTCCGCCGTCTTCCATGATGGAAAACGTTGCATCTGCAGAGAGCACTTTGTCTACTTTGGCTTTAGCTTCAGCTATCCGTTTGTCGTAATCTGCAAGCCAGCTTTTGGCTTCTTCTTCCTTACCAAGGAGTTCTCCGAAATAGGTCAATTCGGCATGAGCATCTTTTAGATCACCATATGGCACAACGATGGTTGGAGCGATTTTGCTTAGTGCTTCATAGCTTTCAGCTTGTCCAGAAATAATCAAATCAGGATTAAGTGCGATGATTTTTTCAGGTGACATTTTGCCGTAAGTTCCAGTGTCTGCAACTCCAGTAAGTGCCTCCTTAAAATACATATTCTCCAGTGTTAATCCGGGAGCACCAACAGGGATGGTATCTAGCGCGATCAGACTGCCCAGATATTCCTCAGCGACAATCCTTTTAGGTTGAACAGGGATTTCAATATCACCATTTATAGTAGTGACCTTTTTAAGAGCAGCTGTTTCCGTAGTTTCTGTTGGTTGACTAGTTTCGGTAGGTGCTGTAGTAGCCGATGATGTGTTGCTGTCTGTATTCCCCACAGAATTATTGGAATTCCCGCAAGCTGATATGACTAGAATTAATGCCAGCATGAGGGGAAAAAGAAGCCAATGGGATTGTTTGGTGCTATTTTTTCCTGGATTATGCAATTTGTTGTTCCTCCTATGTATATTGATTATCATTCTCAATAAGAACTTTACAAGCTTCACCGGGTATTTACTATGGACGGATATGATCTCAGCTTATGCAAATTTATGATGTCATTACCCGTAGCAATTCTTGAAGCTGTGCCTGTGAGGACAGTGGGTCAAATCCGTAGAACATATCACCCTGGTTCAGAATATATACCCGTCCGTTACGTACTGCATCTAATTGCTTCCAAGCTTTAGAATGTAGTAGGCGAGTAAAACGTTGTCTTCCCTCAGATGATGAAGGGATGCTGGTGATAATAATATGGTCAGCAGGAAACGATACGATATCCTCAATAGATGCCTCTAAGTACCCGGAATCTGTAATCCCTTTTTCAATAATTACGGAGGGGGGCTTGAAGCCAAGATCACCGTATAGAATTTGGCAACCTCTGCCGAAGCTGCTACTGAAACAATAGGCGGATCGGGAGCTAACCTCCCACACGATAGCCGTACCTCTCTCCATTCCTATTGCATGGTTTAATAACCCGTTGGCGGTAAGACAAAGTCTGTCATAATGACTTAGCCACTGTTCAGCATGCTGTCGTCGATTCACAACCTCGGCAATCAGAGCAAATTGCTCTCGCCAACTCATTTGCATAAAGGGCAGCTCAATAACCGGAGCAACAGGAGTCAGAATCTTATTGTCGGGTAGACTGTAGCCGATAATGACATCTGGTTTTACCGCAGCTACTGAGTCATAGAGTAATGAAAATTTACCTTCGCTCATTTGAAGCTGTTTGGAAGCGGGAATTTGTTCCAAGCTATGCTGCCATTCGGAATAAACCCCGAGTTGAGGCATGATTTCCAGTACTCGCAGGCTAGCGGTGTGATTATAGTTCAGGGCAACGACCCGTTTATTCTTATTCTGGTAGGCTGTAGGTGAAACGCCAACAAGCTGCTTGAATTTTCGGCTCAAATAAGTTCCCTCTTCGTAACCAACCTCATGTGCCAATGTAGTTAGATTAGGGGAACTGGTGAGGATTCGTTGCTGGGCTTTACGGATTCTTAATAGTGTAATATAAGCACTGAAGGATAGGCCAATTGATTTGCGAAAGGCTCGCGAAAAGTGCTCAGGGCTCACTTCAGCTAAAGCAGCCATTTGATCCCGTGTGATATCTTCATTGTAATGAGCTTCTATATACTCAGTCACTTGCTCCATCCAACTGCTTGATCTTTCTTTACGGGATGTCAGTTCACTATGAAGCTCCACGAGGAACTGGGTGAATAGCTGCTGGACCCTAAACGGCTTTTGCTTATCAGCGTCTATCCAAGCACTGTAAAGCTCACCTGCCAAGGCTGTCAAACGTGTAGAGGCATGGTGGACAGGGGAGTTGTCATTTATAAAAATGTCCTCATCTTTACTCTGGGGTATACAGGAATACTCCATCCATATCCCCTTTAACTGTAATTCAGGTTCCATCTTCAATAAAGAAGAACTACTAAGGGCTATTAAGCTTCCGGCCATGACCTTGTGTAGCTTACCGTCTATTTCAAGAAAACCTTTCCCATCCCAGATCATCATAAGGCTGGAATTAGTAGAAGAAATGTTTGAGGCTGTGTGTTTGGTTATTCCAGATAAGCTGATGACCCGAAGGGGCATATAAAAAGGATGGGATGAATAAGGCATCCCGTCGGATTGGATCTGCATGTAGTAATCCCCTTCTTTTCATTGATAATCATTCTCATTTATAGTATAACAGTCTTTCTTACTATTGACTATAATGATGCTTATGATAGTGTTTAAAATAATCCACGAACGGAATAGGGTTAGCTGATAGGAAGGGGTTGAAGTCATCCATGACGACCTGGAATTTACAAGGAACTGTAAGTCACTTATTAATATGTAACGGTAGCAGCTGCAAGAAACACAAAGGTGAAGAGGTAGCTGAAGCGATAGAAGACGAGATTGAGAAGCAGGGCGCACAAAGTCTTATACATACGACTGTGACCCGTTGTAATGGAAGATGTTCAGATGCTTGTGTGGTGATCGCTTATCCCGAAGGTGTGTGGTACAAAGAGATTACACCTAAGCTGGCGAAATCATTAGTGCGGAAACATTTGCAGGGGGAGAAGCTTGAAGATCACTTGTTATACACCTATGATGGACAATTGATTGCTTCAAATGAAAAGGGCGCTAAAGGGAAAAAGAAAAAATAGCAAGGCTTGTAAGTACCTTTTAGTTGCGGTTCAAACCCTGTACAGAGGAATATCTCGTGCAGGGTTATTTATTTATAAACAGGGGAGGATTATGATTGAATCGGATCATGACCAGACTCGTAGTAGGACTGTGTGCTTAATTAAGGGCATCAAATTTGACTTGCAGGGCTAACGTTGACTATGCTATTAAAAAGTGAATGAAATAACACAGTATATATGATGGTTTATAGGGGAGAGGGTACGATGGAGAGGCTGCAGGTGTGGCCAGAGAAGTTCAAAAAATTTTTTCTGAATAATAAATTTGTAGTAGTGCTGCTCATTATGCTGCTGGTTGGAATTAATATTCTGGTATTCTCCAAAATACCGTTTATTTTTAAGCCGATATCAGTATTGCTGCACACCGTGGCCGCACCATTATTACTGGCAGGTATAGCTTATTATTTGCTGAATCCGTTGGTAGATCGGATGGAGAAAAGATCCCGAATAAAACGTGTATATGCAATAATCATCCTATATTTGTTGATTGCTGGTATCATCACGCTGGTTTTGTTTATGGTCATTCCAATTATACGGACTCAGCTATCAGGTTTGATCGATAATTTTCCAAGGTATAGTGAATTAATTCAAGAACGGTTTATGGATCTGACCGGAACGGAGTTCTTTGGGCAAGTTCAAGACAGTATCGGAACGAACCTTAGTGAGATAACATCTAAGATAACAGCGTGGGGCAGTTCTTTTCTGAATAATGCCTTGACCGGTGTTGGCAGCTTTGTAGGAGCCCTTACAGAGATTGTCTTGGCGGTTGTAACGACGCCATTTATTTTGTTCTACTTGCTTCGCGATGGAAAAAAATTGCCGGATTATATTCTGAAGTTTGTACCTACTTCTCTGCAGCCGCAGACTCGTATGGTCATGTCGGAGATGAACAGTCAGGTATCCTCTTACATACGCGGGCAAATTATTGTCAGCTGCTGTATTGGTCTGCTGCTCTATATTGGCTATTTAATCATTGGTTTGGAATACTCTCTCGTTCTGGCTATTGCTGCTGCTTGTACAGCAGTTGTTCCTTATCTGGGCCCGGCAATCGCGATTACACCTGCCCTAATTGTGGCGATGGTCACTTCTCCATTTATGTTGTTGAAGATGATTATCGTGTGGACAGCTGTTCAGCTGATTGAAGGGAAATTTATCTCACCACAGATCATGGGCAAGACGTTGAAGATTCATCCGATAACCATTATTTTTGTAATTATATTCGCAGGTAAAATGTTTGGAATTCTGGGGATTATCCTTGCAGTTCCGGGTTATGCGGTACTTAAGGTGGTATTTACACATCTTTTTGAATGGTTCCGGTTTCGATCCGGCTTTTATAAACAGATTGAAGAGAATAAGGAATAATGTGGAAGGGTGAAATGTAATGGGAGCACCAATAGCAGTAACCTCTTATGGTAAGCTTCAAGGAGTACAGGAGGGGGACGTGAACATTTGGCGCGGGATCCCTTTTGCAGCTCCACCTGTTGGAGAACTTCGGTTTCGTGCACCACAGCCGCCAGAAGCCTGGGATGGGGTTAGAGATGCTTCTGAATTTGGTCCAGTTAGTCATCAGCCAGCGGATACGAGAGGTACTCGGTTCGGTGGCAAGACGCCGCTTCATTCCGAGGATTGTCTGTATTTAAATATTTGGGCGCCAGCAGTTCATGATGAGCCCTTGCCGGTTATGTTCTGGATTCACGGGGGGACGTTTGTGACCGGGGCTGGAAGTCAGCCGCAGTTTGACGGCACAAGCTTCGCAGAGCGCGGCAAAGTAATTTTAGTGACCATTAACTATCGGCTGGGTCCATTTGGATTCATGAATTTGTCTCCATTTGGCCATGGGCTTGCTTCTAATCAAGGATTATTGGATCAAATCGCCGCGCTGGAATGGGTAAAGCTGAATATTGCTGCTTTTGGCGGGGATCCGCAGCGGGTAACTGTATTCGGAGAGTCAGCAGGGAGTATGAGTATCGCAGCCCTTTTGGCCATGCCAGCAGCGAAGGGGCTGTTCGCTGGTGCGATTATGCAAAGTGGGGCTGCTCAGACGCTGCCTTCCGAGCAAGGAAAGTACATTGCAGCTGCACTGCTAGCTGAATTAGGGATTGCTCCAGATGGAGATGCCAGTCTTCTGCAAACATTTTCTTCTGAACAAATTATCGATGCAGCCGCAAGAATGACTAAAAAGTTAACGGGTGGCTCAATTGGCATGTTATTTCAGCCTGTCATTGATGGGGATACACTTCCTGTAGAACCTGCACAGGCTGTGGCAGAAGGATCGGCACAGGGTATTCCGCTATTGATCGGAACCAATCGTGATGAGGGCAACTTGTTCTTCAGAGAAGAATCACCTGAGGCAGACTTTGACGAATCACTCAAGGCGTTGGAGCAGATGATGGGTACTGGCAGTCTGAAAGAGATTGCTAACCATTATTCTTCCACCTGGGAGGGACAAGCCGAAATTCTAACGGATCTTTACTTCTGGGCAGCCTCGGTGTCTCTGGCGGAAAATCAATTGAATTATGCACCTGTCTGGATGTACCGTTTTGACGGCACGATCCCAGGTCATCCTTTGTTAAATAAAGCTGTGCATAGTGCAGAAATCGTCTATGCCTTTAATAATCTATCTCATCTAACCCATCTTAGGGCAGAAATTAATCCAACGATGCAGAAGTTGGCTGAAGTTATGCATGACGCTTGGATTGCTTTCGCTCATCAAGGAAATCCGGCTACAGCAGAGAGGTTATGGCCGAAATACAATCTGGAAGAACGGGCTACCTTGATCTTTGATGAAGATACGCATGTAGCTTATGATCCTGAGTCAGAGAAACGCAAAAGAATTGTTACTATACTGGCTTAAGAAGATTGAGAGGCTGAATAAAGATGCAGGTAGAAGGCTTTAACCATGTGACCGTAAATGTCAGTAATTTAGCAAAATCCCTGAATTTCTACACAGGAGTTCTGGGCCTTGAGCTAGTTCATAGAGGTAAAACTGATGCTTATCTGGAATGGGGAAGTGCCTGGATATGTCTTGTTGAAAAGCCTGATTATATGGCGATTGCAGATAAAGTGGTTGGGGTAGATCATATCGCTTTTAGCATTGCAGAGGAACATTTTGAGGAGGCCGTCCAAGGATTACAAACCCAAAATGTGCCCATAATTAGAGGGCCAATCAAACGGGGAATAGGCTGGACGGTCAATTTTCTAGATCCAGATGGTATACAGCTGGAGCTGCACACCTCGAATCTGCACGAACGAATGAGTGTTTGGAACACTGCTACCGAATAAAAGATGGGTGTCCTATCAGCCTAAACGGCTAATGGGACACCCATTTTTTTTAGCGACCTAAATATTCTTTGATTCCTAAAACTACTGCTTCGGCTATTTTATTTTGGATGTCCGGGGTAAACAGCAATGCTTCATCCTTGGTATTGCTTAAGTAACCACATTCTAATAATATTGCTGGCATTTTGGTTTCTCTTGTTACATGATAGTTTGCTTGACGAACCCCTCGGTCCTGCAGTCCTGTAGCAACAGCGAGGTATTTGTGAACGGTTTGAGCGAATAATAAGCTATCATTGCGTGTGTAATAGGTCTCTGTGCCACTAGGGTTACTTTTACTGCCCGCCGGAATACTATTGGCATGAACAGAGATAAATAGATCGGCTTTTACATTGTTGGCGAGGTTAGATCTGTCCTGTAGAGTTGGGTATGTATCGCCACTGCGCGTGAGTATAACCTCGATATTGGGTTCTTTCTTTAGTAATTCTGCAATTTTCAGTGCTGTCGGCAAGGTGAAATCTTTCTCTTTAAGCTTGTTAACACTTGAACTCCCTGGATCTTTCCCACCATGTCCTGCATCGATGACGATTATCTTCTTGTCTGTGTTGCCGGTAGAAGGTGGAGGAGTTGTAACCGGTACTTCTGGTAAGGTGGTTTCAGGAAGCGTAACACTAGTCCCATTAAGATCCACAATAATAAGTCCATCATTAGCATTTATCAGACTGTAGCTATTAGCGCTGTTTAGATCAATGACGATCCGAATGGTCGATGGGGAACTGCTGAACAATGAATAGCGAACGGCAGTAACATTAGGATAGTCGGTAACCGTTAACTGTCCGCTTTGGTTCTTTCCTACGGACAGATTCTGATGGAAGTCGGTTCCAAAACCAGTATTCGGTAAATCCACGACAATTCGGTCTTTGTCTGTCATAGTGAACACGGTAGGTTTTATACTGCCGTTCACTGCAATGACCAGCTGGTTATCGATGAAGCTAAGATTGGTGACTGTAGCTACTGAGCTATTTCCTTCAGTTGCTGTATTCCCGTTTGATCCGTTATCTGAAGGTGCTGTTGGAGTGGGTTGTGGAACCGTAATTTCCGGATCGCTTCCCCCAATCTCAGGTACTGGAGAGGTTAAATATACGGTTTTGGTTACATTGTCCCAACCGACAGTAGTTCCTGTCTGTTCCCCAACAAATCTTAAAGGAACAAGGGTTGTGCTGCCACTGAGAAACGGAGGGTTGTCCAGTTTGACTGGTTTCCCTGAAGCTTCTGCCATCGTATTATCCACGATCAGCTTTAAAGTAGTTCCCTTTTGCTCAATGATCGCCGTCTTGGCCACATTATCCCACTTTACGGTATAACCAAGCTGTTCCGCAACAACACGAAGAGGAACCATTACACTGCCATTTACAATTTGTACCTGTGCTTCTTTTGAAATCTTAAGATCATTGCCGTCTAGGTTGATGTGTGTTTCCGCAGAGCCGGCATACCCAGTTCCTGGATGAACCAGCACCAACAAAAGCAGCAGTAACGCCAAAAAACCAAACTTTTTCATCTGCAATCCCTACCATCCCCGTTTATTGGTCTCTAGCAATTCTTACTTTTTCTTCCTTTGATGCCGTTTAAGGCTCGTATAAAGTATAAACGACAATAGTTTCCAAAAGTTGCGCTCTACAACAGATAAAAAGGAAAATTTTCGGTATAAAAATAGAAAAAGAGCCTTCCCAAACCTTTGGGATAGCTCTCATTTGAAAGAAAGATTTTATTTTAACGATGTATAACCTGTTTTCTCTACCAATTTCTGACCTTGAGCAGATTGAATCCAATCCAGAAAGGGCTGAATATTAGGGTTGTCGCTTCCCGCGGTCACTGCATAAAATTCTGTTGCCAAAGGGTACTGTCCACTACGAATACTTTCCTTGTCTGGTTGAATACCATCGATGGCCAGCAGGGCTATTTCCCCGTTTCGATTCATTTCTGAGGCGTAAAATAAGAAGCTGTAGCCCAGTGCATTTTTATAGTTGCGATAGCTGGAGGTTTGTTGAATGATACCGCTCATAATATCAGCTACGTCTTCTTGAGGCGGCTTCATGAGTGGAGTGTCCTTCATAAACTTTTGCAACATCGTCTGGCTTCCACTATCTTCAGGCCGTTGAAAAGCACGGATTCGGTTATTAGCTCCGCCTACATCTTTCCAATTTGTGATCTTGCCTGCGTAAATATCTTTAAGTTGAGCGGTGGAAAGTCCGGTTACGTCGTTTCGTTTGTTTACAAAAAATACGAAGGCCTCGCGGCCGATCGGCGTAAGCTTCAGTTCGACACCTTTGCGTTTAGCTTCTTTTTGTTGTGCGATTGACGGAGCCGCTACAAATATAATATCGGTTTCTCCTTCAATTAATCTCTTGTAAGCTTCAGGTGTGCTGCTGCAAATTACTTGACTTGCTTGAAAATCATACGGATTATAATAACCCTCAGGATAAGTAGTTTGAACGAAAGCTGAATATAGTGGATAAAGTGCGGTTGCGCCGTCCAATCTTGGAAGATTGTTATCGATATGATAGGAAGAAGGTTCATCCAGATTCACTGCTTTGGTCTTCTCAGCAAAGGGTTCATATTGTAGCAGATTAACCTCCCGATCATCGACCATGGCAATTCTGTTGACGTACGCTTGCTTGATCTCATATCCTGCGGTTGCAAGCAGACTAAGTCCGAGGATAGATAACAATACAATATTGCTTGTTTTTCGGGACAACACATTAAATATGATGAGTACAACATAGATGGCTAATACGATCGCTAAGATTGCCACAAGTGGGGTATAAAACAGCAGTCCTCCGTAAAGCGCAGTAATTATAGCACCTATGAATCCTAAAAAAGCTATTCCTCCAACGGCAAAGAAGGAGAACAATAACTTCGTCCAGAATGCTTCTTTCATAACAACCTCCTCGACATGATTACTAAACTATGGAAAAGTCAACATAATTTCATTATACAGAAGTTTTTTGGATGAAGCAGTAGAACAATTACGAACAAACATGTAATAAAATGCTGCGAAACATGAAAGTAATGTGTACATTTTCATAAAGTACTGGACGAATGGCAAGAAGAGGTTTATTCTGAGATTGTGAAAAAAACAACGGAATACGATTCTCGGGGTAGGGTGAAATTCCCGACCGGCGGTAATGTTCAAAGCGAACTGAGCCCGCGACTCACTTGATCTGCTTGCAGGGAAGTGACTGATCTGGTGTAAATCCAGAGCCGACGGTAAAGTCCGGATGGGAGAGGATCATAAGATAAAGACGCTAGGAGTCTATCCTTGCACGTCTTTATTGATAATGCCCCCGAGTTTACCTTTTTGGTAATTCGGGGGTTTTTGGTCTCTTATCGAGGGTTTGTATCGACAAGGAGAATGAAATTATGAGTAATGTTACAGCATCATCATCAACTAAGGTTGGCAGTACACCAGCGCTACGCAGTGGATTTTGGCTCGTTGTGATTGGTGCAGCATTATGGGGCGTTGATCCACTTTTTCGTATCATCCTGTTAAAATCTTTGACTTCATCGCAAATTGTTCTTCTGGAGCATGTGGTGCTTTTCTTGGCTGCTTCACCTGTTCTTTGGCGTCACCGGGCGGAGCTTAAAGGAATTGGATTTCGCCAGATTGGTGCTTTATTGATTGTTTCATGGGGAGGTTCTGCCGGGGCGACAATCCTATTTACGATGGCACTTTCCAGTGGGGATTTGAATGCGGTGCTGTTACTGCAAAAGCTTCAGCCAATATTCGCTATCGGTCTCGCTGCTTTAATTCTTAAAGAACGTTTGCCTAAAAATTTCGGACCACTCATTGTGTTGGCGCTGGTAGGAACCTATCTGCTGACCTTTGGCTGGAGTATCCCTTTCGGACATGTGAATAACTTTATTGGGGTTAGCAGTCTGATGGCCTTGGGAGCAGCTGCACAGTGGGGGGGATCGACAGTCATGGGACGTTATCTGCTCGGTTCTATGAAATATGAGACAGTGACTTCGCTGCGGTTTATCCTTGCGCTTCCTTTACTTTTCGTTATCACTACGCTAGAAGGTGCCCCGTGGCAGATTCATGGCGGGTTTGGTGCATCGGCAGCTATTGCAGTTAATCTATTGCTGCAAGCTTTACTGCCAGGACTTCTTAGTATGTTGTTGTATTACAAAGGACTTAGCACGACCAAAGCTTCCTTCGCCACATTGGCTGAACTCAGCTTTCCTATGACGGGAGTAATCATTAACTGGATCGTGTTCCAACAGCTGGTCACTATCCCGCAGATTCTCGGATTTGCCTTGATCTGGGTCGCTTTATTCTTTTTATCTAATCAACAGTCCAAACCACAAACGCTCTGAGCAGATTGAAGTGGAATGGTTCTACCTATATAAAGATGATTCGAAGCCGTATGGCTTTTGGATCATCTTTTTTTGTATGTGATTTTACTCCTTGCTTAGATCAAATCGACTGCAAAAACTGCTGAAATGTTTCTAACGTAACATATAGCAGAGTTAATAAAGCGTTTACAATTAGGGAGTGCACAAAATGACTGTGCTGCTGAGTACATAATCCATGATTAAATTATTTAGGAGGAAGCATACATTGAAGAAATCATTTGTATTATTTATGATTCTGACCTTTCTTATTTCCCCTTTTACGTTTGGGCAGTCTGCTCAAGCGGCAGGAGATGAGAATATTGCCCTAGGAAAGCCTGCTATATCCGATAGTGAGCTTGCAGGGTATGAAGCGGGTAACGCAGTGGATTCCGATGAATGGAACACACATTGGACGGCGAATGACGGGAGTTTTCCTCATTGGCTGGAAGTAGATTTGCAAGGTGCATATGATTTGTCAGGTGCAACCGTCATCTGGAATGCATGGAGTTACATTAATCAATATACGATTGAAGTATCACGTGATCATAAGGTATGGATAACAGTTGTGGACAAAAGTCAGAGCAGCAGTGTAGAGCAAACTCAGTACAATGCTTTTAAGCTGCGGAATGTTTCTTATGTAAGGGTCAACCTGACCGGCATCAACGGCGGAAAATGGGCAGCCATTAATGATCTGAAGGTCTGGGGTGTTCCCGCAGACAGCGCTCCGCATGAGCCGGCACAGGGTGAAATACAAACTGTATTGCCAGTACGGTTGGACACGGAAATTGGGCAAGCCCCTGAGCTTCCAAGTGTTGTAACTGTGGTATATAGCAATTCTGACACGGAGGATGCTCAGGTTGCTTGGGATGTGATCCCACCAGCAGAGTATTCCCGTCCTGGAACCTTTACAGTAAGCGGTTCTATTTCTGGTACAGTGCAGAAAGCAGTGGCGAAGGTAACAGTAGTAGGTGACAGCAGCACGCCTATTGTCGGATTTGAGAGCATAAATGTCAGCACAATTACGGATGTGCCTGCTTTATTGCCATCAGCGGTAACGGCTATATACGAAGATGGGTCAAGTAAACAGCTGCCTGTAACCTGGGATGACCTTACTGAAGCGGAGTATGCGGTTGAAGGAACTTACAGCGTAATGGGGAAAGTTGCAGGGACAGACCTACAACCCACAGCTGGTATTCAGGTTACTCCGCTTGTGCTGCAATCCGGGTTCATAAAAGGTGCGGACATTTCCACTCTGGAAGCGATTGAGGATGCCGGTGGAAAGTATTACGACAATGGAGTAGAAAAGGATTTGCTGGATATTCTTAAAAGCCGGGGTGTAAATTACATTCGGCTGCGTTTATGGAATGATCCACAGGAAGCTGGCGGCTATAATGACCGTGAGCATGTTGTGGAAATGGCGCAGCGCGTCAAAGCCAAAGGGTTTAAGCTGTTGCTTGATTTCCACTATTCTGATTTCTGGGCTGATCCCGGAAAGCAAAACAAGCCGGGAGCATGGGCGAATTACTCCTATGATGAATTGAAGCAAGCGGTATATGTCTATACCAAAGATGTTATGGATGAGCTAAAGGAAAAGGGAGCTTCACCCGATATGGTCCAAATCGGAAATGAGATTAATGGGGGCTTGTTATGGCCTGACGGCAAATCCTATGATCAAGAGAATGCTTTTGAGAAGGTTGTTCCGCTTCTGGAGAGCGGAGTGAAGGGAGTTAGAGACAGCCAGGGTGCAGATCAGGATATCAAAATTATGATCCATCTTGCTGAAGGTGGCAAAAATGATATGTTTCGTTGGTTCTTTGACGAATTAACGAAGCGGAATCTTGATTATGATGTGATCGGCGCGTCCTTTTATCCGTATTGGAGCGGAACGATGGATAGCCTGCAGTTTAACTTGGACGATATCTCTAAACGATATGGTAAAGAAGTGATTGTGACGGAAACCGCATATCCTTACACGCTGGAGGACGGCGACAACTTTGAGAATAACATCGCCCGTCAGGATCAGCTAGACGGGAGTGGCTTTCCAGCTACGGTTGCTGGTCAAATGGCTGAGGTCAAAACAGTAATGAATGTATTGTCCAAAGTACCCGATGGTAAAGGAACAGGCTTGTTCTATTGGGAACCAGCTTGGATTCCAGTGCAAGGTGTAGGCTGGAAGGTAGGCGAAGGAAATGCTTGGGAGAATCAGGCAATGTTTGATTTTGCAGGGAATGCACTCTCTTCATTAAATGTCTTTAAAACCCCGGTGGCTGGTGAGGGTGGCGAAGAGAAACCCGGAACGGGAGGAAATCCCGGCACTGGCGGAGAACCCGGAACGGGAGGAAATCCTGGCACTGGTGGGGAACCCGGAACGGGAGGAAATCCTGGCACTGGCGGAGAACCCGGAACTGGAGCAAATCCCGGCACTGGTGAGGAACCCGGAACGGGAGGGAATCCCGGCACTGGTGAGGAACCCGGAACGGGAGTTAATCCTGATCCTGTCATCACGGTCAGAGATTCAAGCGTTGTAAATTCAGCAAATAAAGCAGTGGTCGAACATACAGCGGCAGGACAACTTCAGGTGAAGGCACAAGCAGGAATTTCCGGCACAGCTGATATCACGCTAAGTATAGAGGATATCAATAAGGCGCTGTCGACGCTTCCGGCGGATGAAAAACTGATTATTTCTGTTCTACCATCGACGGGAGAGCTTAAGGGAGCAGTCGTTCATCTTCCGTTGAGTTCTATACTAGAGCAGGGCAAACATCCTCAAATAGTAATTGTATATGGTGCGGCATCTGTTACGGTTTCTACGGAAGCTAGTGCAGGAATTATAAAGACGGGAGCTAAGGAACTAACGCTCTCACTGGTTCAGGTAGCTACGCCAACCTTGCCTTCACCATTGGCAACTGGAGCAAAAGACTACCCGGCCTATAACATCCACTTGTCAGTAGACGGGACTTCTATCGATGTTTTAAAAAAAGGAGCAATATCGGTAGCCTTCCACTACAAGCTGAAGCTCGGGGAGCAGAGCCAGCGGATTGCTGTTTATTCGATACTTGCTGATGGAAAACTTGAAGTTATCAAAGCTGTGCGGTACAACCCAACCGCGGAACAGATTGTGTTTAATCTAAGTCATTTCAGCATTTATGCTGCGGGGTACGCAGAGGTGGGGTACACAGATTTAAAAGCAGCAGATTGGGCCACCTCAGCGATTGAATCTTTGACGGCTAAAGGGATCGTGCAAGGAATAGGAAACGGGATCTTTAATCCGCAAGGGGAGGTTACACGCGCTGAATTTGTCAGCATGCTGCTGTCTGCGCTGGAGCTAAAAGCAGAAAGAGGAGCAGGCAGTTTTAAAGATGTGAACCTTGATGCGTGGTATAGCTCTGCTGTGATTACTGCTGGAAAATTGGGTGTTGTACAAGGACATGCGGATGGCACTTTTGGCCCGAATGATAAATTGTCCCGTGAAGAAATGGCAGCTATTTCTTACCGTGCGCTTAAGTTGGCGGAGAAAGTGAACGGTCAGACGGATGTGAACGTTATTTCTTTTAAAGATAAAGATCTGATCTCGTTGTATGCCAGTGAAGGGATAACAGCGCTTGCGCAGGCAGAGATTATCAATGGATTCGAAGATGGGAATTTCCGCCCGCAAGCCCATACAACACGCGCTGAAGCAGCTTACATCATACTCAATCTTTTGCAGCAATAATAGGCAGACAGGCAATAACTGTGCTCGAAAAGGCAGTTAGGGCCTGTCTTTACCACATTTTTTAGATATTTATCTTTTCGCAAGTAGGGATTGTTTGTACAATAGGGGCTATGACATTTGAGCCGGAGAGTGAAGGAACGTGTATAGATATAATTTATTTACCAAAATCGTGAGTATCATGGTCATTATGCTGATCCCGATAACCATCCTTTACTTCTATTCCAATAAAACGACCACGGATGTGCTGCGTACGGAGTTAAATACTTCGAATAATAATCAGCTTAGTTTTTTTCAGAATCAGGTAGAAAGTAATATGGAGCTTTTGTCCTCGTGGCCGATTCTGCTGATCCATGATCCTGATATCCTCAGCCTTAAGGATACTTATCTGGAAAAAGGGCGTTTGAATCTGGATACGATAAACCTGATCAAACGGATTCAGACCAAAATCAGCATTCAAGAAAGCTCCTCCAATTGGAAGAGTAAGCTGTATTTATACTCCCCGTCTATTCATCGTATGGTGTCTGAAAATGATGCGAAGTTATACGAAGATGAGGATCTGAAGCGGGAAGTAAAGTCGGGCTGGCATGTGGAGAAGATCGAAGGGCAGGAGGGTGACCGCTTCGTATTCTCGTGGTTTTCTTTTACACCTTTTATGTCAGAATTCGCTCCGGAAAAAGTCAAAACGGTTATGAAGGTAGAGTTCGACAGCCGGAACATAGAAGATATGCTGGATAAATTCAAAAGTGATGGCAGAAGAGATCCTTTTTATTATAAGCAAGGAACAGGACTTATTTTTAACCGCAGTGCCGACAAGGTGTTAGCTAAAGAATTGGTAGACAGGCTGGAAGAGACCCAGCTGAAGCCTAGTGAGAATCGCACGGTCAAAATAGAAGGTGAATCCTACAGTGTAAATATCGTCTTTTCGGACAAAATGGGCTGGTATTTGATCGACTATATGCCGTTGACTGAAATCCTACATCCGATCCTGACCTCTAATCGTTTATTTTATTTTGCGATTAGTGCTTTGTTGTTAATGAGCTGTCTCGTAGCCTATCTGTTATATGTTCAAGTGCAGGTGCCTATAAGGTTATTAGTTGGAGGCTTTCAACGGTTGAAGCAAGGGGATTATTCTGCGCGAGTGGAGATTAAAGGGAAGAATGAATTCAGCTTCCTGTCCGGCCGGTTTAACAGTATGGTAGAACAGATTCAGATGCTGATCGAGAATGTGCTGATGGAGAAGATCCATGTTCGCGAAGCCCGCTTAAAGCAGCTTCAATCACAGATTAATCCACATTTTTTCTATAATTGCTTCTCCTTTATTACAAGTATGGCGAAGCTTGATAATATGGGGGCGGTCGTTGGAATGTCGCATAATTTGTCCCGATATTACAGATACACCACTCGTCAGGAACGTGATTTGGTTGCGCTGTCAGAAGAGGTGGAATTTGTGAATCATTATCTGGAGATCCAGAAGATGAGGATGAGCAGACTTCGTTATGAGATCAATATCCCACCGCAAATGCGCAAAAGAGAGCTTCCGCCGCTCGTACTGCAGCCTCTGGTGGAGAATGCGGTTATACATGGAATTGAGCCCGTCGCCAAAGAGGGACTGGTGCGGATTACGGGTTCATGTGTAGGCAGAGAAATGACGCTTACGGTTGAGGATGATGGTCAGGGCATGACGCCAGAGGGAATTATAGAACTGGAAAATAAACTAAGCAGAGCGATGGATGAAGAAATGGGCTGCGGTTTATGGAATGTGCATCAGAGGATGCGGTTGCGTTTTGGAGAGACGTCTGGCTTGCGCATCTCGCCTTCTCCACTTGGAGGATTACAGGTGACACTGCAGTGGCTGCTGCCCTACACAGACAATGAAATGGAATGACATCTAGGAGGGGAAAGAATGATTGAGCTGTTGTTAGTTGATGATGAGCCCTATGTTACGGAAAGTTTAGCCCGTACTATTCCATGGGCTGAAATTGGGGTAAAGCAGGTGCATCAAGCGGCATCGGGTGCTGAAGCTCTGCAAATTATGGAACAGCAGGCTATAGATATTATGGTTACGGATATTTCAATGCCAGGAATGACTGGCCTGCAATTGATTGAAGCCGTGGGCGAGCAATGGCCAAATATTCGGTCCATTTTATTGACGGGTTATTCCGATTTTCAATATGCGAAAAAAGCTATTCAACTGCAGGCATTTGATTATATTTTGAAGCCGGTAAGTGATGATGAGTTTATCAAAAGCGTATCCAGTGCGATTGAATCTTTGAAAGATGAATGGGAAGCCCATGATAGATATCATTTGCTGCTGTATAATCGCAAAGCCGATTACAGTGTTTTGCGCGCTAATCTGATGCACGAATTGCTTCTCGGCAGGGTGCTGTCTGAGCGGACGCTGGCCATTAAGCTGAAGGAATATGAAATCTCCTTCCAGGCGGATGCTGAAGCGGCGATGCTGCTGATTCAGCTGGGTAAACATTATGCCGCAATGGATCACCATTCGGTCTCGTTAATGGAATATGCGATCGGCAACATTGCCGAGGAGCTTTTTAAGGAACAGTTCCATGTCTGGTTCTGCAAAGCGCCGCATGATTGCTTGATTCTGCTTGTTGAATTAAAGCCGGCTGTACAGCAGGAATTGGAGCAAATGGCTAACTATGAAGCTGCAAGGCAGCAAATCCTAAAAGCGGTGATCGCGAATTTCCGAATTAGTGTAAGCAATTACCTCAAAGGGGAGATTTCACTGATTGTAACGGAGTGGTTCACCTTTCCAGAGGGGATGACGGCTGCCTATCGAAGCGGCCTTAGCTCGATGTATTTGGCAGCACATGATGAATCCAGCTCCGTGCTGTTTTTGGATGACCGCCAGCATCAGGAGACGATCAGCATCAAATCGCTCGAATGTCTTTATCGTCCACCTACACTCATTCATCTGCTGGAATCCAAACAATGGGATACAGCAAGGCAAAAAATTGCTGACGTGTTCCGGGATATGGAGAATGCACGGTTTTCCAGTGAACATTTGTACGAGGTCTTTCTATCGATAACGAATGCATTTATGTATATCGCGCATAAGAGTGGTCAGTTCATCTCCAAGATCGACCAATATGCTTTAGATCCGTTGTTGACGCAGAGTATTATTGTTTCTTTTGATAAGCTTAAAGATTGGGCGTTTGATATGCTGGATAAGCTTCAGAAGGAGCTATCCGAAAGCGATCAGAATACGAAAAGTTATATTATCAAGCAGGTGCATGAGCTGGTAGGAAACCATTCGGGGCATGAGCTGTCTGTCAAAACCATTGCCGATCATGTATATTTGCATCCTGTCTACTTATCCAAGATTTATAAGGCTGAGACTGGGGAAGGACTTGGGGATTATATTATTCGGATGCGGATGGAACGGGCGCTCTATCTGCTTAAAAATACGAATAAAAAAATCTATGAAATCACCTCTGAGCTTGGATATCAGAATCCGCAATATTTCAGTAAGATGTTCAAAAAACACTACAATATGACACCAAATGAATTCCGGGACGGATAGAGGTTGAGAAAGGTGCAGAAACCTTGTTTAAATGACGTATTCGGGCTAAGCGCCGTTCCCTATAATTAAATTGTAACCAACACTTATGGAATCCAAGGGGGAACAAAATGAGCGCGATGAAGAGAAAAAGATGGCTGCCGCTCCTGTGTATGAGCATGCTTTTGGCGGGTAGCCTTGCGGGTTGTTCAGGCAATAACGCTGCTAATAGTAAAGACACTGCTGGAGATAAAACAGCTGGTGAAGCGACTGCAAATACAGCTTCTAATTCTGAAAACGCCTACAAGGATAAATACGATCCTGAGGTTACATTTACAACCGCATGGGGCGTGGACCCTGAGCTTAAATTCAAAAACGGTGAAAGCATTGAGAATAACGTGGCTACAAAATGGGCTAAAGAAAAATTCGGCATCAACATTAAGTCCCTTTGGTCTATCACAGATACGAACGGCGCATTTGGTACGAAGCTGCGTTTATCCATGTCTTCAGGTCAGGACATGCCTGATGTCGTAACCATCGGTACAGCCGACAACACGATTGCACAGGACTTGATCGATTCCGGCATGTATGCAGATGTAGGAACTTTGTTTGATAAATATGCTTCAGATACTTGGAAAGAAGCGATGGCACAGGATCCTAACGTTTGGAATCAATACAGCCGTGATGGCAAAAGAATGGGTCTGCCTGTTCTCGATTATGCATATAACCATGATTACATTCTGTGGATCCGCCAAGATTGGCTGGATAAGCTGAATATGCAAGCCCCTAAGACGATCGAAGAGCTGGAAAAAGTGATGGATGCGTTCAAGAATCAGAACCCTGATGGCTTGGCACCAGACAAGGTAACTCCACTTAGTATCGGCTTCAAAACAACAATGAACACTTGGATGGGCGATCCATCTTGGATCTTTGGTGCTTACGGAACCTTGCCACAGCAATGGAATCTAGATGCTGATGGTAAACTAGAATACGGCTCGGTAAATGCTGGCATGAAGCAAGGGCTAGAAAAACTGAAGGAATGGTTGGCGAAAGGTTATATTCCTCAGGAAGCAGCTCTTTGGGATGAGAACAAAACTGCCGAACCAGCAGTTGCAGGTACAGCAGGGATTCTCCCGGGTCCTTACTGGATGAGCGGCTGGCCGCTTCAGGATACCGTGAAGAACTCTCCAGATGCAGTATGGGCTCCAATTGAAATTCCAGCGGGTCCGGAAGGAAAAGTTATGCGTCATGGCACACAATTCACTAACGGTGTAACTTTGATCAGCACGAAAATGAAAAATCCAGAAGCCTTCTTTACTTATCAAAACTATCTGTTCGATAACTTTGCTAATCCAACGCCAGGCAGTGAACTGGATAACGGTCTTTTTGCAGGATACGACTATGAGCTAGACGCGAACGGCAAGATGATCGAAAATGATAAAATTGCTGGCGGTTATGTGAATAGCGTTCGTTATATGCTGGTTCGTGACGGTGCCCGGATCCCGGATGCCCAAATGAAAGCACTCCTTAACCTGGCAGATGGCGCAGAGCCAACAACCCGACTGGAGAAGGACGTAGCTGTGAATTATGGTAAAGATACCCCTGCGGCTGCCAAAGTTCTGCTGGCGCAAGAGGATAAATCCTTTAAGAATATGTTCACAGGTCCTACGACCGAAACTATGAAATCGAAGATGGACTATCTGAACAAAATTGAGAACCAAACGTTTAATGAAATCATCTATGGCAACAAACCGCTGGATGCATTTGATTCCTTTGTAGCAACCTGGAAATCAGGTGGTGGCGATCAAATCACTAAAGAAGTTAACGAATGGTATGACAGCGTAAAATAAGGTTTGGATTAAGTTTGACTAGGTAAAAAGCGTAAACGGGACCATCTCTTCAGCCGTAGCATTAGGCTTTAGGGAGGGTCCCTGTTTGCGTTTGAAGTCCTCTTTTTTCAATGTGATAAAGAGATTGCTTTTGTACCATATATATTGGTTTTGCTCGCTATTTGAGGAATTCGGGCGTTGCTATAATTTGAGTATGGTTACAGAAGAACTTGACACGATATGGGGGACCAAGGATGAGAACACTAAAAAAAACATGGCCTTTTCACTTGATGTTATTGCCGGCGATGATATTCCTGATCATCTTCAGCTTTATTCCAATGGGCGGAATTGTGATGGCATTTCAGGATTATAAGCCATGGCTGAAAATTTCAGGCTCGGCATGGGTTGGATTGGACAATTTCCGTTATCTATTTGAACGTAATGACAGTATGCAGGTCATTTGGAATACATTGATTATTGCTGTTCTAAAAATGATTTTCAATCTGGCTGTACCGTTTGTATTCGCCATTTTGTTAAATGAGATTCGCAAGGTATACATACAGCGTACTATTCAGACACTGGTATACTTGCCTCACTTTTTATCTTGGGTTATTCTCGGCGGGATCTTGCTGGATTTGCTTGCTACAGATGGTTTTGTCAATCAGATCTTAGGCAGCATGGGTTTCAAACCCATCTTTTTCTTAGGGGATAACAACTGGTTCCGGTTCACAGTTATTCTCACAGATGTGTGGAAGGAATTTGGTTATAATACGATCGTTTTCTTAGCTGCTCTAGCAGGAATCAATCCATCATTATATGAAGCTGCTGAAATAGACGGCGCTAACCGCTGGAAGCAGACACGTTTTATCACGATGCCATCTCTATTGCCAATGGTTGTGGTGGTAGGTACCTTGGCTCTTGGAAATGTATTGAACGCAGGGTTTGACCAGATCTTCAACCTCTACAATCCACTGGTCTATCAGAAAGGCGATATTATTGATACCTTCGTGTACCGCACGGCTATTCTGAATGGTGAGATGGGCTTTGGTACGGCAATCGGACTGTTTAAGTCGGCCATTAGCATGATCCTAATTCTCGTCTCGTACAGTTTGGCTAAGAAGTGGGCAGGATATCGCATTTTCTAATCTACCAAAGGAAGAGGGAGACAACTTATGTATTACAAAACAAGAGGTTATCGTATATTCAACGTGTTTAATACTTGCTTTCTAATCCTGCTCGCACTGATGTGTATTGTACCTTTGATTCACGTGCTGGCTGTATCCTTTAGTGCGAAGTCGGCAGCGGATGCCAATTTGGTAGGGTTATGGCCAAAGCAATTCTCTCTGGAAGCTTATAAAAAGACAATAAACAATCCGATCTTTCTACACTCCATCTGGGTATCTGTACAAAGAACCATACTCGGGACTGGACTTACACTTTTAATCACTTTTCTGGCAGCCTATCCGTTGTCCAAAGAAAACTCAGCTTTCAAGGGCCGTAATGTCTACTCTTGGTTGTTCGTTTTCAGTATGGTGTTCAACGGCGGATTGATTCCATTTTACATTGTGATTCAAAAGATTGGTTTGATGGATTCCTTCTGGGTACTTGTTCTGCCAGGTGCGGTAAATACGTTCTTGGTGATTCTGATGCTGAACTTCTTCCGTGGTATTCCAAAAGATCTGGAGGAGGCCTCGCTAATAGACGGAGCCGGACATTTCCGAACGTTGTTCAGTATTTACTTGCCGATTTCTCTGCCGTCGATCGCTACGATTGCCTTGTTCAGCATGGTATTCCATTGGAACTCCTGGTTCGATGGACTATTGTATTTGAATAATTCCAAACAATTTCCATTGGCGACATTCCTGCAGACGGTTATCATTCAGCGGGATATGAGCTCCATGAGCATCAATCCAAAGGAAATGGAGCTGATCTCGCAGACGACGGTGAGAGCCGCGCAAATATTTATCGGAGCCGCTCCAATTTTGATCGTATATCCTTTCCTGCAAAAATATTTTGTTAAAGGGATGACACTTGGTTCTGTAAAGGAGTAGCAATGATGACAACCACATTTATCAATGGAATGGATATCTCGTTTCTGGATGAAATTGAGCAGGGTGGAGGAGCGTATTACAGCGGTGCTGAAGAGTCCGTTGAGAACGCTGAGGATTTGCTCTACATTCTGAAAGACAATGGCGTGAACGCGATCCGGCTGCGGATTTGGAATGATCCTCCGGGCGGTTTCTGCAATCTAGAACGTACGCTGATTATGGCACGCTGGATGACTTGCGATCTAATCTGAATGAATTGGCGGAGCGGTACAATAAGGATATTATTGTTGTTGAAACAGCTTATCCTTGGACGCTGAATGCACCTGAAGGTTTCCCCTTAATAGTAAGTGAGGAAAAGCAACTGCATGAAGGTTATTCGGCTACAGTAGAGGGTCAGACTAATTATATGAAAGATTTTATTAGTGTAATTGAGAATATACCTGACGGTAAAGGTATTGGGTTTTATTATTGGGAGCCAGCCTGGATTCCTTCGCAAAAGGAATGGTCCGTGGGACATGAGAATGGTTGGTCCAATCTGACCCTGTTTGATTTTGCGGGAGGGAAATTGGATTCGCTTGAATTCTGACATATTTAGAATTGAAACAAAAGACAGCTTAAGGTTAATTACCTTGAGCTGTCTTCTTTTTAATTTCCAGAAGAAGGATTGGCCTTTCCTGATACCTATAAACAAGCAACATTTCAGTATTTCAAGAAATTGATTCAGAGCAGCAAGAGTAAAAATAAGGCTTTACTCCCATACTACCGTTATCTTGGACCTGAGCTTCACCATAACCTTTAGGAGGAATGCGGATGAAACAACATTCTGCTCCCACCATCTATATACAGCTTAAAAATCGGGTGATGGTTCCCAAGGGTAAAGGTGTCACGTTGGGTGATATTGCTTTTTTGATAGCGGAGCCTGAACTGAAAGAGTCGTTGGAGACAATTCTCTTAATGAAACCGGAACAAAGTGACGGCAATCTGATTTTAATTGATCTGTTGATGGTTATCCCCCGGATATATGAACTTATACCGAATGCGGACATTGAACCGATCGGTGAAGGGAGGACGATTGTGCAGATTGAGAGTCAGGTGGAGAGACGGAAACCTTCGGTGGCGATGTTTGTTTTAGTGTGGCTGCTGCTTTTCTTTGGGTCTGCTCTGACGATTATGAACTTTCATGCTGATGTAAATATGCTGGAGGTCCAAATTCGAATTGTGGAGATGCTAACGGGTCATCGGGATGAGCATCCCTATATATTTCAGATTGCTTATTCTTTGGGCATCGGGTTTGGGATGGTCATTTTTTTCAACCATTTATTTAAAAAGAAGTGGAACGAGGAGCCTACTCCGCTGGAAGTGGAAATGTATCTGTATCAGAAGAACATCGACCAATATGTCATCAATGAGGAATACAGCAAGATGAGGCGCCGCAGTGAAAACCAATCTGAGAATACGGAGGACTGAAGATGACGGCACCCATAGCACTGGGACTAAATTTGCTGCTGGGCATTGCGGGTGGTATTGCTGTAGGCGGTGGAGTGATTGCTCTATTTGTTGTGCTCGATATGGTGCCGCGTCTGGCGCAATTAACCTCTTCTTACGATAAAGTTCATTGGTATGAAGGCGCGATGGTTGGTGGATCTTTAGTAGGTACTGTTAGTGATTTTTGGAATTGGAAAATTACCTCAGGTCCTCTAGTTGAACTTGGTGTAGGACTATTTGATGGGATTTTTGTCGGGATGCTCGCTGCAGCATTGACCGAGGTATTAAATGTGCTGCCGATACTCGCTAAACGCTTAAATATGACACATTATCTATTCGGTCTGTTAATGGCGATGGTGAGTGGGAAGGTTGCGGGTTCTTTGTTCGACTGGTTTGTATACCGACAGTAAACAGGGGGTTAGGAAATGAGCAAGTTTATACACAGCGGTGATTCTGCACCGGAAGATGACCATCTGGAAGATAATGCTGCAGCTGCTGCAGCAATGAAGACAACTGCAGCGGATCTAGTTGCAGATCACACAGAACCTGAAGGCGCTCCAGCTAGCGGGGGAAGTGAAGATTCAGTGGAAAATTCTACAACATCTGAAACTAGCCCAGAGCAGCAGGATACAGAGGCATCAGCCGAATTAGGCACTGAGCAGCAGGATGCAGAAGCCACTGCTGAGCAGGGAACAGAGCAGCAAGATGCGGATGCCACTGCGGAGCAGGGAACAGAGCAACAGGATGCAGAAGTGACTGCCAAGCAGGGAACAGGGCAGCAGGATGCAGAAGTGACTGCGAAGCAGGGAACAGAGCAGCAAGATGCAGAAGCGACTGCGGAGCAGGGAACAGAGCAGCAAGATGCAGAAGCATCGGATGAGCTCGGCAATCAGGAGCCAAATGAGCCGAGTAAAGGTTTTTTTGCCAGGTTATTTGGCATGGATTCAGAGGATTCGGAATCAGATGATGAGGCACAGGATCAGAATGCTCAGGCAGCAGGAGGCACAGATAACGATGCCGGAACTGGAGAGGGATCTCAAGCTCAACCGAAACCTTCAAAGAAGCAGGCACAGCAGCAGTCTCAGAACAAGGGGAAAGATAAGCTGCAAGACAAACGCGATAGTGAGCATTCTAACTCATTAAAGGAATCCGTTATTTATTGGCAAGGCAATGATCATATCCCAGGTTCTCTACAAGAAACAAAAAACACGCTGACCGAAGTGATGGGGCTGGGATCAAGTTTTGATGTGACGTTTAGAGAAATGTCCTTTGGGGGACATAAGACAGCTTTACTCTGCTTAAGCGGATTCACCAACGAAGATGTAACGGATGAAATTCTGAAACGATTAACCTACCTTTCTTCAGAAAATCTGTCCGCAGGTGTATTAGGTAGCTTTATGAACGAATACATCCCTCATATTCAAGTTGAAGAGGGTAGTGTATTAAGCGAATGTTTCGATAAAGTATTAAAAGGAATGAGCGCACTATTTATTGAGGGTGAGAACAAAGTTATCCTAATGGATACTCGATCTTACCCCATGCGAAGTCCTGATGAACCCTCGATTGATCGGGTGGTGCGGGGTGCGCGCGATGGTTTTACAGAAACCCTGCTTAGTAATATTTCACTTGTAAGAAGACGGATACGTGATCCGGGGCTGAAGCTTGAAATGTTTCAAGTGGGACGGCGGACACGGACAGATGTCTGCGTGGCTTACATCGATGATATCGTTGATAAAACACAGGTAACGTCAGTCATCGATAAAATCAACAGCATCGATATCGATGGTATCCCACTGGCGGATAAGCAATTGGAGGAAGCGATTATCGGCGGAGGGTGGAACCCTTATCCTATGGTGCGTTATTCTGAACGCCCTGACGTTGTAGCCTCCAATTTATTGGAGGGACGGGTCATATTGTTCGTGGATACCTCGCCCATTGTAATTGTTCTTCCGACTACCTTTTTTGATCTTTGCCAGCATGCGGAGGAGAATCGCCAGACTCCTTTTATGGGGACATATCTTCGGTGGGTCCGTTTCATCGGCATCTTCGCTTCCATGTTCCTGCTCCCGTTATGGATGCTGCTTGTTATCCATCCGGAGTTAAAGCCTGCTATGCTGGATTTTATCGGCCCGCAAAAGACAGCAAGAATTCCTATTCTCGCTCAGTTTCTGATTGTAGAGCTTGGGGTTGATTTACTGCGGATGGCCGCCGTGCATACCCCAACACCTTTAGGCTCAGCGATGGGTCTGATTGCAGCCATATTGATTGGTGATATAGCGGTGCAGAGCGGTCTGTTTGTAAACGAAGTAGTACTGTATATGGCGGTAGCCTCAATCGGTATGTTTGCGACTCCGAGTTATGAGCTGGGTCTGGCGAATCGTATAGTCAGGCTTGTGTTATTAATTGCCGTAGCGGCGTTCCAGGTACCAGGCTTTATGATTGGCACGACGTTACTGACTATTTTCTTAACCACTCATCGGTCCTATAACTCCTCATATATGTGGCCGTTTATACCTTTTAATGCAAAGGCAATGAGTGAAATTCTATTGCGTAAACCGGTCTTAAGTTCGAAGGAAAGGCCGTCTTTTAACAAAACCAGAGACAATACCAGAATGCCGCCATCTCAAGAGAATGAGTAACAATCGTAGGAAAATACAAAACTACTGCAAATTAGTCCATTCAATGGAGTTCCCACTGTCTGTTATACTGAATACACTAAGACAGGGTGGAACCTTGATATTCCACAGAAATTGGAGGACTAAAGAATGTTTCTACACGGTACTAGCCGCATTAACGATGCTGGGCATTTGGAGATCGGCGGATGTGATGTAACTGAATTGAAAGCGGAATATGGAACCCCGCTATATATATTGGACGAGCAATTGGTTAGACAACGTTGCCGGGAATATATGGATGCTTTTAAAGCCTCCGGCCTTGGTTTCCAAGTAGCTTACGCAAGCAAGGCGTTTTCAGTAATGGCAATGGTTCGTTTGGCTGATGAAGAAGGTTTGTCACTGGATGTTGTATCTGACGGCGAACTATATACAGCTTTGCAAGCTGGCTTCCCGGCAGAACGTATTCATTTTCATGGCAACAATAAGACATCTGAAGAGATCGAAATGGCGATTGATGCCAAAATCGGCTGCTTCGTAGTCGATAATCTGGTAGAGCTTAACCTTTTGCAGTCCATTGCCGCACGTAAAGAAGTTAATGTGAACATCTTATTGCGGGTTACACCAGGTGTAGAAGCGCATACTCATGAATATACCGCAACGGGCCAGACGGATTCCAAATTCGGCTTTGACATCGGTAATGGATCGGCCTATGAAGCAGTGAAAGCAGCAGTCAGCAAAAAGAATATCACGCTGCTTGGTGTGCATTCCCATATTGGTTCGCAGATCTTTGAAACTGATGGTTTCCAGCTAGCTGTTGAGCGTGTGGCAACTTTTGCCCGCAGTGTTAAAGAAGGCTTGGAAGTGGACTTCCGTGTAGTCAATCTTGGCGGAGGTTTCGGCATTCGTTATGTCGAAGGAGATACCCCATTACATGTTTCTGAATATGTAGCAGCGATTACGGATGCAGTGAAGACTCATTTTGCGGGAATTTATAGTGCTTTGCCGGAAATTTGGGTGGAGCCGGGCCGTAGTATTGTTGGAGATGCAGGTACTACATTGTACACTGTAGGATCTAACAAGGACATTCCTGGCGTACGTAAGTACGTTGCTGTTGATGGTGGAATGACCGACAATCCACGCCCTGCTTTGTATCAGTCTAAATACGAGGCCTTGCTTGCTAACCGTGCTAACGAAGACGCAACTGAGACTGTCTCCATCGCTGGTAAATGCTGCGAGAGCGGAGATATGTTGATCTGGGATGTAGAGCTGCCGAAGGCTGAAAGCGGCGATTTGTTGGCTGTAGCCTGCACAGGTGCGTATAATTACTCCATGGCCAGCAACTATAACCGTCTTCGCCGTCCGGCTTTAGTATTCGTACAGAACGGACAAAGCGATCTTGTAGTGCGTCGTGAAAGCTATACGGATCTTATTGCCAACGACATTGTACCAGAGCGTATCGCCAAACAGACAGTTGTTGCTAAGTAATAGCCTGCTGCTGTAAGGTGGGTAAAGTTGAGCAGCATATAGAGCAAGCAGGAAAGTCTCCTGCTTGCTTTGCTTTGTGCGTGGTTTCATAGTAATATAATTGAGGTATTCTAAATTTGTTAATTTTGAAAGGGGTCATTTACATATGGCAAAGCAAGCGAAAATCACTCTAGAAAATGGTGGCGTAGTGCTGCTGGACTTGTTCGATCAAGATGCACCTAACACTGTAGCTAACTTTGAAAAGCTGGCAAAAGAAGGTTTCTACAACGGATTGACATTCCACCGTGTTATCCCTGGTTTCGTTGCTCAAGGCGGATGCCCTAACGGAACTGGCTCTGGCGGCCCAGGTTACACAATCAACTGCGAAATTAACCCAAACAAACATGAACGCGGAACACTTGCTATGGCACATGCAGGTAAGAACACAGGCGGAAGCCAGTTCTACATCTGCTACGCTCCACAACCACACTTGGATGGAGTACACACTGTGTTTGGTAAAGTAGTAGAAGGCATGGATCTTGTTGATGCTTTCAAAGGACGCGACAAAATGACTTCGGTAGAAATCATCGAAGCTTAAGATTTAATAGTTAAAGCCAGTCTCCGAATATCGGGGCTGGCTTTTTTGTGTTGTTAAAGAATCCGCCTAACCTGTCTACGCCGTGAATTGCGCCGCTCTGGCAGCCAGAAGAATATCAAATACATAGCTAGAAACACAGTGAAGGCAAACAGCTCTTCAACAAGCAGGTAATAAGGATAAGGTCCAAAATAATCCAATACGGAATAGGTACTAGGTTTCTGAGATAGGAACATGTAGTTTGAACCTAGGAAGTAATTAGCAGTCCAGATGCAGGCCGCCACAATATTGAGGCCGAGCATGGTGATGAGTAACGATCTCCAAGTCGGCTTGTAGCCCTCAATCCAGGTCATATAAAGAGATGCCAGAATAATAGAACCATGAGCTATAAAAAACAGGAGAAAGCGGAAATGAGGGAACGGATAAACTAGGTTAGGGGTGAGCAACGCAATAAATGCTCCGCCGATCCCGGCAAAGTAGAGAAAGGAATAAAGGGTTCGACTGCGTGAAATTAACATGATAATAGACAGCAGTAGAGTGATTCCACAGAGCTCGAACGGTAATGAGGAGCTGGAGCGCCAGATGTTCTGAGAGATGTACCACATTTGCAGCCCGGCTTCTGAGACTACAAGTAGAATGATTAGCAGCAAACGCACGCTTTGCCGAAGTCTTGAATCTGTACGAATTTCAAACCGTAAGCCATAGAGCAGTAGACAACTTAACGCAATGATAGACAGCGCAACCCAATGCGAAGATGAGAACATGATGAAATCCTCCGCGTGCTGGCGATCAAAAAAAGATGAAAGCTGCATAGACGAACCTCCTTTGAACGTGAAAACATCCATCAAAAATAAAGTTTGAGAATTTTAATAATCTTGATTCTAGATATCCATAAAATGGGTATATATGTATATGTTCTGTCAACTCCACCGCATAAGGAAGACTTTTCATTATATTAACATAAGATGGGGCGTAGGGCGCGGAATTACATATGAAGCTTATGAACATGCAGGGGTGGAAAACAATTAGAACAAGAAAATGGAGGCAACAGGAACATGTTTAAGAAAAAAATAAGTGTAATGGTCATTATTTTGATGCTTGTGGCCCAATATGCCTATGGCATCGGATTTGCTCCGCAAGTAAAAGCGGCTGCGATTGATGACGAAAGAAATATCATCACCAGTGTTTCAATGGCTGTGTACGGGCCAGATGGAATCACGGTCACGAACAGCGTATACGAACAAGATGCTAATGTTACCTTGGATTATAATTGGTCTCTTCCTAAAAATCATAATTACAAGCAAGGTGACACTTTTACTTTTCAGCTTCCAGAACAGTTCCGGCTATTTAATGATTTTAACGGTCCCTTGGTCTCTGAGGATGGAGATGTAGGGAGCTTTGAAGTTAGGCAAATTTCACATGAAGTGATAATGACTTTTAATGACTACATAGAAACGCATGATGACGTGCAGGGAACGCTGCGGTTAAATACTAAATTCGATAAACAGAAAATCTCGGGCAGTACTATTCAAAATATTTTATTTCCCGTGAGCGGCGGTATTCAGACAGTGACAGTGAATTTTAAACCAAGTGTTGGATCGACTATAGAGAAGAGAGGTATTCCCGAAGGCTTCAATGCGAACCAAATATTATGGACTGTTGATGTCAATAAGTCTTTGGAAGCCGTGGGGAATGCCATTGTGACGGACCCCATCCCTTCAGGCTTATCATTAAATACTCCAGTCACTGTGAGCGTGTATCACCTCAGCATTCAATTGGATGGTTCAGTAACGGAAGGAGCATTGCTCGACACAAGCAAATACTCTGCAGAGCTCTCCGGAGGGTCACTTATTGTCCGTTTTACGGAGCCTGTGATTAAAGAGGCTTACCGTATTGTATATTCCACAGGGATTATTAATGACCATCAGCTAACCTTCACCAATACTGCAACTTTTTCAGGAGATGGGCAAGAGCCTGCCAGCTCCTCTGCCACAGTGAATGTAGAACGTGGAGGAAGCTTGAAAAAGTATTCCACGAGCTATGATGGGGGCAAGCAGATCATTTCCTGGGCAATTGAATATAACTACAATGAAAAGAACATCCCGCAAGGAAACGCTGTGTTAACAGATTTGTTCGATGCTTCTCAAGAGCTGATAGCCGATTCGCTAAAAGTATATGCTGTGCAGCTGGATTCTTCCGGTGGTGCAACGTTAGGCAAGATTTTGACAAAGGATGTTGACTACACGCTTGTTCCCACGTCAGACGTTCATAAGGCTGGATTTGTATTGCAATTTGCACACGATGTTACATCACCATATCGAATCGAATATAAAACCAAAGCGATAAAACGCGTGTTTGAGGATGCCACCATAACTAATACAGTATCTGATAGTACGTATAGTGATCAGGCTACCCGATTAATCCGGTCTTCCATTCTTTATAAGACTTTATCAACCGTAGATTATCAGAATAAAACATTGGGTTGGAAGGTCACATTGAATAGTGATAATTACCCGATGAGTCATGTTACAGTTACCGAATCTTTCCCATTTGGCGGCCTAAAGTTTATTCCAGAATCACTGGTGATTAGAAATCTGAATGGGAATGTTTTAAATCCGAATAACTATGATCTAGTGTACAACTCACCTGTCGAGCCTAATAAAGGCTTTAAGGTAGTGTTTAATTCACCGATATCTGGTCTTTATACGATTAGCTATACTACAGAATTTAACAAGGATTGGATTTGGGCTAAAACTGAAAATTTCAATAACAAAGTTCGGCTAGACTGGATGGACACTACTGAAGCCTTACGCACGATAGAAGCAGAAGGGTTATTCATTCCTAGACCTGAGGCGAAAAACAATGGATTTAAAGGGGGGGCCTACGATGCTTCAACTAAAAAAATTACTTGGTCGATAGGCGCCAATTATAATGGCAAAACCCTCGAAGCTCCGGCGCTTGTTGATATTTTAAAATCAGGCCAGTCCTTGGTTCCGGGTTCACTAAAAGTTTACACTATGAATATTGCAAAGAATGGTGACCCTACCAAGGGTGCAGAAGTGAATCCTAATAAATATACCTATAGCATAAATAGCGATAATGAATTAAAGGTTATTTTTACAGATAAGATTAACTCCGCTTTCTACATTGAATTTAATACAAGTCTTGAAGGGCAAATAATAGGCTCTACTATTGAGAATAAAGCTAATCTCTATGATGGAGCAAAAGTGGTTTCCAAAGATTTGACCGCCTCCGTAAAAATTCCTTTTGGAGAGGATTATGTGCTGAAGGACGGTACACAAAACGGGGATAAAATGGACTGGAGCCTGCAAATTAACCGGGGGCAGTCCACAGTAAAGGATGCATTAGTCAAAGATACTCCTAGTGCTAATCAAATTTTGCTGCAGAATTCATTCCATCTGTATCCTACGGCTGTAGCTGTGAACGGAGATATCACGAAAAGCGGCCCTGAACTGATTCAGGGTATTGATTATAGCGTAGTTATTACAACGGATGCCGATGGAAAACAATCCTTTGAGTTAAGCTTTGCCAAGGAAATCAGCAGGGCATACATTCTCGAATATCAATCCCTGATTGTGGCTAACACTGGAGACAAAGTAATAAATACTGTACATTTCAGTGGTTTTAACGGCAGCGAAATAAGGAAAGAGACCTCCAAAGAAATTATTGTCGGGGTCTCCAGCGGTTCTGGCACAGTCAGCGGGGTTAGAGGCACCCTCAATATTAAGAAGCTAGATGCTGAAGATAACTTAAAAGCGCTTGGTGATGCGACTTTTGCATTGTATCGACTAAATGGAGCGGAACGTGTATTGATTAACAGTCTAACTACAGATGCAGAGGGTACAACTACATTCAATAAAATATGGCTGGGTAGCTATGTATTGGTGGAGACAGCAGCTCCAAATGGTTACGTGCTCGATACATCCGAGCATCCAGTGGAGATTCGTTCCTCGTCAGCGATTCAACTGGTGATTACGAATCAAAAAGCAGTGGAGCCAACGCCTACGGCAACACCAGAACCAACCGATGCTCCAACAACAACACCAGAGCCAACCGTAACACCTGCACCATCAACAACGCCAGCACCTACGGCTTCTCCATCACCTGAAGTGACTGCTGCACCTACAACAATTCCTACAAGCAGCACATCAGGAGGTTCGGTGGTACCTACGTCTACAAGTTCACCCGTACCCGGAGTAATTATTAATGATCCAGCTGTTCCAGCTGGTCCTGGAAATGCGGCCGATCTAGGATCCGCGACATCAACCGATGAGGGAACTCCTGAGCAAGAGATTACCGAAGAAATTCCATTAGGAGAAGTTGATATCGACGATGAAGAAGTACCAAAAGGTACGGTGAACAATAGCACTTCAGGTGCTCCTCAGCTGCCGAAGACAGGTGAGAATAGTCCTTTGCCTTTGTATCTGTCGGGAATAGGGTTGATAGCCATAGGATTTGTTTTGAACCGAGTATTTAGACGTAGAGGTAAGACGGAGTGATCGAGATTAGTGTGATTTAAGATTTTTATGCAAAAGCACCCAGCATGATAAATGCCGGGTGCTTTTGTGCTTTTTTTTGAAAATTTTATGGCTGATTCTTAAGTGTACCGGCGTTTTCTGAGGGGCTTAGATTATACCGCAGCCATTCGCCTTCTTTTTCACTTGAGACATTCCAGCCGAGCTGTTCCGCAACAAAGGCTAGCGGGACTAAAACTTTTCCTCCTGCCACTAGCGGCGCAGCATCAATGGTGAGAGCATAGTTAAATAAGATAGATAACAAGATTAGAGGAACATATCTATATTCCAATACCCGTAAAAAACTAAAGAGGCGAGGGTAAGCCATACCTTAGCATAGAGTGTGAGACGAAGACGATTCAGAATAAAATATCCGGCCAGCACGATAGGGCAGAAAACCAAACATAAAGGGATACGAATTAAATAGCATAACAACAATCCTCACTTATAGCAGATTTGGTATGAAATCACTATAAGTCAGAGATCTTAAGGCTTTATGTTATGAAATCTTATCATTTTCTTAATGGATGAGATTGTACAAAAAATCCCTGCAAGCATTATTCGCTCACAGGGAAAGAGGTTTCAAATTCAGTTTGTTTGCGTGTGCTTTTGGCTGTAATGGTTCCGCCGTGAAGCTCTGCAATACTCTTGGCTATGGCGAGCCCTAAGCCACTTCCGCCTGTCTCTCGGGAGCGGGATTTATCGACACGATAAAATCGTTTGAATAAGTGGGGGAGGTCGGATGCAGGGATAGGAGTACCGTAATTCGTACATAGAGCAACTATTCTATCGTCTTTTCTAACAACAGAAATGTCTAGAATTTTTCCTTCCTTACCGTATCTTACGGCATTGGTAAATAGGTTCTCATACAATCGCACCAGCTCGTCCGCATCTCCGTTGATGATCAGAGGTGCTGTATCCGTATGAATACGGTAGGTCATATCTGCTTGTTCCAGTACGGGTGCAAATTCCTCAATCAGCTGTTCGAGCAGCTTGCCGAGATCTACAGGCTCAATATTTAGCGGTAATCCGCTGCTGCTGACGCGAGTGTATTCAAATAAATCGTCGATTAGCTTTTTAAGAGTCAAAGATTTCTCATAGGCAATATTCACATAATAACGCAGCTCAACCTCGTTTTTATAACGATCCTTCTCCACATATTCAAGGAATCCGAGAACAGAGGTTAGTGGGGTTCGGAGGTCATGGGACACACCTGTGATTAGTTCGTTTTTGGCTTTTGCAGCAGCTCGTTCTTCCTCTATAGCAGATTTTAGCTTGCCAGCCATAGTGTTCATATTTTCAGCGAGCTTTCCGAGTTCATCCGTACCTGTTACCGGCACCTTGAAAGACAAATTGCCATCCGCAATGGCCTGAACTCCGCTCGTAATGTTATGAAGATTCTTAGTTGTATTTCTGGACAGTTTTAGGATGAAAAAAATAAATAAAGGAATCCCTATAAGAATCACAACTGGCGTTGATCCAATGGTATTGATCACCCAGAGAATGAGTCTGACTCCCCAAAAGGAGCGTGAAGGATTTAACCACAGCAATAGTGAAGTGCCATAATAGCCGCCCATTAAGATTAAAGCGGTGAGTGCTAGGCTCGTTAAGCTGAAGCCAACTATTTTCCAGGATAGGGTATCGAATCGTTTAAAGTTCAACTAGAAGGACCTCCTTTTTCCAGTTTGTAGCCAACGCCCCATACCGTTTTTAAGTATTGTGGTTTACGCGGATTTTCTTCTATTTTTTCTCTGATTTTACGAATATGCACCATGAGTGTATTGTTGCTTTCCAGGAATTGTTCTTTCCATACTTTGGCGTAGATCTGCTCCATGCTTAGGACTTGTCCCTTATTACGGGCGAGCAGTTCTAGAATCGCAAATTCTCGCGGGGTAAGTTTAACTGGCTGATCATCCACACTAATTTCATGCGTAACCGAATTAATAACTAGGCCATCAATGATGATTTCATCCTGTTTGGCGTTTAGATCTGCCATGTAATTTCGAGTTCTGCGCAGCTGGGATTTAACACGGGCAACTAACTCCAGCGGACTAAAAGGTTTCGTAACATAATCATCTGCACCTACGCTAAGTCCGGTGATTTTATCAAGTTCCTGCCCTTTAGCAGATAACATGATGATCGGAAATTTTTGCGTTTCACGAATTTTAATACAAGCCTCAATGCCGTCCATATTAGGCATCATGATATCAAGAACCATGAGGTCTATAGTCTCTCTATTGATAATTTCGAGTGCTTCCAGCCCGTCTTTGGCAGTTAACAGCCGGTAACCCTCGTTCTCCAGATAGATCTGCATTAGTTTAATAATCTCGGCTTCGTCGTCCACCAATAGCAGCGTTGCGTTGTGCATTTCTCAGCGTCCTTTCTTGCTAGTAAAGCGCAATTCTTGCTATAAGAAGTATACAACATTTTCTTGTTTGGAAGCCTCATTTGAAGACCCGTGAAGGCAAGACCAAATCCCCCACAGCATTATGCCAGTTTATTTTTCTTTTTAGCTTGCTCTGATCGCTGTGCCTCATCCATGTGGTGATCTGTGGATAATACATTCTCAGCCATGGCTCTAACAGTAAGAAGAAAAATTCTTAAACCTTATTTAACAGGAAACTTCTTAACAGCGGTGGCAGGTAAAAGTAAAGGGAAACTTAATAGTTTCTTAACAAGTCTTAAGAATTAGGAAGCTACTATGCTATAATAATTTCAAATTATATATGTTGGGGGTTATTTGGAATATGTGGAAAGAATTTAAAGCTTTTGCCTTAAAAGGAAATGTTCTTGATTTAGCGGTTGCGGTCATTATTGGAGCTGCATTCGGAAAGATTGTAACTTCATTAGTAAATGACATTATTATGCCAATTGCAGGTTTGCTTACGGGTGGTATAGATTTAAAGGATCGGGTGCTTGAAGTCACTACGGACCTGAAAATACCTTACGGACTATTTTTACAATCGGTTGTTGATTTCTTTATTATTTCGTTCTCTATCTTTCTGGTGATCAAGCTCGCCAATAAATTTCAGCGCAAAGAAGCCGTTAAAGTTGAAGTGGTAGAGACTCCAGCACCTGCAGAGGATATCGTGCTGCTTACGGAAATTCGTGATCTTTTGAAACAACAAGAACGTGGTTTGTAATCATGAAATATAACCAAGAAGCGCCAGGAGTCCTTGTCCTGGCGCTTCTTGGTTTCCTTTTATAAACTCAGTACAATCTATAATCTAGTTACAAATTTTAAGTAAATATAATAAACGCACTTGCATTTCGCTGGTGTAAGTGATAATTTTGTTAGTAAGGAAAACTTGAACCTCAATTAAATAAAGGATCAATCCTTCAGGGCAGGGTGTAATTCCCTACCGGCGGTGATGCTGTTGTAGAAGTAACTTATTTAGTTCATCTACAGTGCTCAGTCCGCTACCCGGCTCGCGTTGTTGACGCGAACGGTGGACCTGGTGAAATTCCGGGACCGACAGTATAGTCTGGATGGAAGAAGGAGAGGTTGACCGCTTGTCTGCAATGGACTGGCGGATCGCAGTGTTTTCATATAATCATGTGCGATATTTCACAATACCCGTCGATTGACGGCTATTTAAGCACACTTTTATTTGGACTGCCGATTAACTCTCGCATAACCCATCTTGAACTCCTCCTGGAGAATGAGATGGGTTTTTCTGTTTTTTTAGCTTAAGAATTGACAGCAGTGGATAGGAGGAAGAAATGGACAACATGAATGATGAGTTTTATATGTCGCTAGCACTGGACATGGCCGAACGTGCCCAAGGACAGACGGGAATTAACCCTGTTGTTGGCTGCGTTGTGGTGAAGAATGGAGCAATGATTGGACTCGGAACTCATTTACAGCGAGGTACGGGGCATGCCGAGGTGCACGCCTTGAATATGGCAGCTGGGCAAGCACAGGGCAGTACGGCATATGTCACACTAGAACCGTGCAGCCATTATGGAAAAACTCCACCTTGCAGCCAAAGGCTGATCGATGAAGGGGTAGCTAGGGTTGTAGTTGCTTGTGAAGACCCGAACCCTCAGGTGGCAGGGCGCGGAATTCAAATGCTGCGTGATCAAGGGATTGAGGTCGAAGTAGGCTTGCTGCGTGATCGCGCGCTTCGATTGAATGAGCGTTTTATCAAATATATTTTGACAAAACAACCTTTTGTTACGCTGAAGAGTGCAAGTACGCTTGATGGCAATCTAGCTACCAAATCTGGTGACAGTAAATGGATTTCGAATGGGGAAGCGCGGGAGATCGTACATACGCTGCGGCATCGGAATCAGGGTATCATGGTCGGTGTGAATACAGTGATTGCTGATAATCCCTCTCTGACAACAAGAACAGAAGTGCCTGGCATTAACCCGATGCGGATCATCATTGATTCCCAGCTACGTATTCCTCTGGATTCGGCAGTTGTAAGTGATGGTCTAGCGCCTACACTTATTGTAACAACGGATGCTGCAGATCCTGCTAAGAAGGCTGAACTGCTGGAAGCAGGCGTTCAAATCGTTGTGTGCGGAGCAGGTCCAAGAGTGGATCTGAAGGCGGCCATGATAGCCCTTGGCGAAATGGAGATTGGCTCTATTTTGCTGGAAGGCGGGGGGACGCTGAATGGCTCGATGCTGGAGAGCGGGCTAGTGGATCGTGTGATTCTCTTCTTCGCTCCAAAAATTGTCGGCGGTGGTGCAGAAGCGAAAGGGACTTTCGTATTTCCGGGTGTAGAGCTGATGAAAGATGCGATCTCACTTGAAGGATTGGAAGTAAAAGTGCTAGGAGATAATGTATGTATCAGCGGCACTCCAGTACGCTAACAAAAGCTATGCAAGAGTGAAATTGAGGAAGTAATGCTTTTTAGGGGGGATATCATGTTCACCGGATTAATTGAAGAGGTTGGTGTTTTGCGCAGTGTCTCCGCCGGTGGGGAAATGATGGTGCTGAATATTGCCGCTTCGGTCATCATGGATGATCTAAAAATCGGTGACAGTGTGTCCGTCAATGGGGTTTGCCTCACGGCGACAACTTTGGGCGATCATTCCTTTACAGTGGATGTAATGCCGCAGACCTACCGGAATAGCAACCTGAAGGAACTGAAGCCCGGCAGCCGGATGAATCTGGAACGAGCGATGGCAGCCGGCGGGCGTTTTGGAGGGCATATTGTTCAAGGACATGTTGATGGCACTGCCATTATTAAGAGTGTGAAACGTGATCAGAATGCTGTTGTATTCGAGATTGCACCGGATCGTAAATCACTATTTAAATATATTATCCCCAAGGGGTCGATCACGATCGACGGCATCAGTTTAACTGTAGTGAAGACTACGGCCACATTGCTTGCAGTGTCCATTATTCCGCATACGTTAGGGGAAACAGTTCTGACGCACAAACGGGCCGGGGATAGTGTAAATATCGAGTGTGATGTACTTGGCAAATATGTAGATCATTTATTGCATTATGGCTCAGCCGCTCAAGATGAGGGAGGCGAGAGCCGCTCCGGGATTAGTCATGATTTTTTGGCGGCGAACGGGTTTGTTTAAATAAAGAGTTTGCTTACGAAGAAGGGAATAATCTTTCGTAAAGCTTTTAGGAGGATAGGATCATGAGCGAGCAATCGAAAAAGGAAAGTGTCTTGGATCCGATTGAAGAAGCAATATATGACTTAATGCGCGGTAAAGTCATCATTGTAGTGGATGATGAAGATCGTGAGAATGAAGGGGATTTTATTGCCCTTGCTGAACGTGCGACACCAGAGGTCATCAATTTTATGATTACGGAGGGACGTGGATTGGTTTGTATGCCTATTACCCAGGAGCGTGCGGCAGAACTTGAACTGCAAGCCATGGTAACCCACAATACCGATAATCACGGTACGGCTTTTACCGTATCTGTTGACCATAAAGATACAACCACTGGGATCTCTGCGGGGGAAAGATCTTTGACCGTTAAGGCCATGATTGATCCAAAAGCGAAACCTGCTGATTTCCGCAGACCGGGGCATATGTTCCCGCTGATTGCGAAAAAAGGTGGCGTTCTGCGCCGCTCCGGACATACGGAGGCTGCTGTTGATCTAGCGCGGATGTGTGGCGCTTATCCAGCTAGTGTCATTTGCGAGATTATCAAGGAAGATGGCTCAATGGCCCGCTTACCTGATCTAATCGAAATTGCCCGCAAGCATGATCTTAAGCTGATCAGCATCAAGGATCTTATTCATTATCGAAATGAAAAAGAACAACTCGTCACGCGAGAAGTGTCTGTACGACTTCCTACCGACTTTGGGGATTTCCAGACCATAGCTTATACAAATGAAGTGGATGATAAAGAGCATGTAGCTTTGGTAAAAGGCGATATTTCCGGCGATGAGCCAGTACTTGTACGTGTTCATTCCGAATGTCTGACGGGTGATGTATTCCACTCCCATCGCTGCGATTGCGGCCCGCAATTTGAAGCTGCGCTGCGGCAGATCGAAACTGCCGGTAGGGGCGTGTTGCTCTATATGCGCCAAGAAGGCAGAGGCATCGGCCTTATCAATAAGCTTCGGGCTTACAAGCTGCAAGAGGAAGGTCTTGACACTGTAGATGCGAATCTAAAGCTTGGTTTTCCAGCAGATCTGCGTGATTATGGAATTGGAGCACAGATTCTGAAGGATCTGGGTGTGCGCCAAATCCGTCTGCTCACGAACAACCCGCGTAAGATCAAAGGGCTGGAGGGTTATGGGTTGGAAGTCGTTGAGCGCGTGCCGATACAAATGCCGGAGAACAAGGACAACACCAACTATCTCCACACGAAGCAAGCGAAGCTTGGACATATGCTGTCTTTTGACGATATTGAACAAAATGAGGATTCGAAAGCCTAACCATACATTATAAAAAACGAAGGGTAGATGATGGATATGCCGAAATATTTAGAAGGACACTTAGTTTCTGAGGGGTTAAAATACGGAGTTGTTGTAGGACGTTTTAATGAATTTATTACCAGCAAGCTTTTGTCAGGTGCACTCGATGCCTTTAAACGCCATGGTGTCGGTGATGATGAAGTGGATGTTGCTTGGGTTCCAGGGGTATTTGAAATTCCATTGATCGCGCAAAAAATGGCTGAAAGCGGCAAATATGACGCTGTAATTACCTTAGGAACGGTTATCCGTGGTTCTACTACACACTATGATTATGTATGTAATGAAGTTGCCAAAGGAGTAGCCGCTATCAATCTTAAGACCGGCGTGCCGACCATTTTTGGCGTAGTTACTACTGAAAATATTGAACAGGCCATCGAGCGTTCAGGAACCAAAGCAGGCAATAAAGGCTGGGATGCTGCGACTGCTGCGATTGAAATGGCGAATCTTAACAAACTGTTTAAGTAAGTCAGCTATTGACGAATCAGTCGAATTCGTGCTTATTTATAGTATAAGAAGAAAGCATGGATTATAAGAGCCCTTTCTACTTGTGTAGCGTCCAGACGGGCGCTGCACTTTACTTTTTTTGGCGGGAGGATGCTTCGTGACTGTATTGTACAAGCTGGAGACGTTTGAAGGTCCGCTGGATCTGCTCTTGCATTTAATTGATAAGGCGGAAATCGACATCCAGGACATTCCGGTCGCCGAGATCACCGAACAGTATATGGAATACCTGCGTAGCATGCAGGAGCTTGAATTGGATATTACGAGTGAATTTCTCGTGATGGCCGCTACCCTTTTATCTATAAAGAGCAAGCTATTGCTGCCCAAACCACCGGTCATTGAGATCGATGATTTTGAATATTACGAAGAGGATGAATTTGATCCACGAGCTGAACTTGTTCAGCGACTGATTGAGTATCGTAAGTTCAAGAGTATTGCTGTACATTTAATGGATATGGAGAGCGAGCGGAGCTTGATTTTTACGAAGGAGCCTGAGGATTTGGGTCCATTCGTGCCAGAAGAGATTGATCAAACGCTAAAAGGACTACATACCTCAGACTTAATAGCCGCTTTTCGTAAAGCGCTAAGTAAGGCTGCCAGAAGGTCTTCTTACCAGCGGATCACCCGGGATGAAATATCGGTAAAAGATCGTATACGTGATGTATCAGATGCGCTGCAGCGCAGAGGAACAGGCGGTAAGCTGCATTTCTCGGCACTGCTTCACGATGAAATGGCACGGCACGAAATCGTAGTTACTTTTCTTGCGATTCTGGAACTGATGAAAATGAAGGCGATTTTTTGCTACCAAGAGAAATTGTTTGATGACATCGTAATGGAGTGGAGAGGAGGAGAACACTTCAATGGATTACAAAACGCTGAAATCGATTATTGAGGGCCTGCTGTTTCTATCAGGGGATGAAGGAATCTCTGTGCGCCAAGTGGCTGAAATTACGGAACAGCGCCCAGAGCTTGCGGCTGGAGCCTTAGAGGAACTGAAAGAAGATTTTGTAGCACAGGAGCGGGGCTTACAGGTAGTGCAAATTGCCGGGAATTATCGCCTGGCTACATTGCCTGATCATGCCCACTATTTTGAGCGTCTGGCCTATTCACCATCCAGATCAACCTTGTCTCAGGCCGCCTTAGAGACTCTTGCAATCGTGGCTTATCGCCAACCGATTACGCGGGTGGAGATTGAAGAAATCCGGGGTGTGAAGTCGGAACGCGCAATTCATACGCTGAATAACAAGGATTTGATTCATGAGGTTGGTCGTGCGGAAGCGGTAGGCCGGCCAATTCTGTACGGGACGACTAAATCCTTCTTGGAGAGTTTTGGTCTTGCCAGTCTAAAGGATCTGCCGGAACCGACAAACTTTGAGTCCACGGATAATTTGGAAGAAGAGACACAGCTATTGTTCAATAAGCTGGACACTCAAATGACTTTTGAGGATGTCGAGCTGCCATAGTTCGTACGAGAACGCTAATAATTGTATTGAAGGGACTGCCCTTAAACCATTTATGTGGTTTGGGACAGTCCCTATTTTTATTTAAGCTCATATTTTTTATGCAAACCCCGAATTTTTTCCAGCTTAAATTGCCATACTAAACCAAAGGTTCCCATTATTAAGGTTTCTTGGAGGTAAATACGTGACGTTATGGCTTGCAATTCCCCTCGTTTTGCTTGTACTGGTCCTGATCCTGGTCCTGTCTTCATCTATCGATTTCCGCATACGGTGTTATAAACATGGAAAAAATGACCTGCTCGAATTAGATGTTACTTCTCTTTTTGGTCTGATAAAGCTTCACTATGAACTTCCCCAACTGGTCTTTAAGGGATTGGAGCAGGGTGTGTGGGGAAAGTTTAAAGAGACAGGGACTGCGACGACAGGTGTAGATACCGTAAAAGAAGAGATATTCGATAAAGAAAGAGTAATGCACTGGCGCGACAATGTTAACCAAGCTGTGAAATCTACACGCGGGTTGAAGGAATGGTTAAAAGAGACTGTAGCTCATGTCAAAATATCAAAGCTCGATTGGTCCACCGATTTCTCTCTTGGTGATGCAGCAGATACTGCGACCGCATCGGGAGCGGTTTGGGGCCTGAAGTGGAGTATTGTTGGTTTTATTTCGCAGTGGGTGAAATTGCAGCAGCACCCTCGAATTTTTGTTAAGCCTGTTTTTGAAGATGAGCTTTGTTTTGCAATGGAGCTTGTCTGTAAGGGGAAAATGTCAGTCGGCTATACTTTGTATGCTTTAATGCGGCTATCTCGGCGTGTCTTGCGTGAAAAAGGCGGGCTCGGCCATTGGAGAAATCTGCTGAAACAGATGCGTCAGGAGCCACATGGGAAAGTTTAAAATGAAAGTTACATACAAATGGGCGGATGTGGGGATGATATACGCTGTAGAAGAAAGAGAAATCGTACTCAATTAAAGGAGGAAACAATATGAGCGACCATCCTATTCAAGGCCTAATGCAAACAGCGATGGAAAATATCAAGGGCATGGTAGATGTGAATACCATTGTCGGAGATCCGGTACAAACCCCTGACGGTAGCATCATCCTGCCTATCAGTAAAGTTGCCTTTGGATTTGCTGCTGGTGGTAGTGATTATCGAGTAGAAGATTCTATAAGTGGTTCAAACTCCCAAGGTGGAGTCAAAATGCTTCCATTTGGTGGAGGTAGCGGGGGAGGCGTCTCCATTCGACCGATCGCTTTTTTAGTGGTAGGTAAGGATGGAGTGAATATTGTCCCTCTGGACAATCAAACGCACCTATTCGAAAAAATCATCGATGCAACACCAGGGCTCATCGACAAAATTCAAACGATGTTCCAAACCAGCAATGCTGCAGCTCAAACGCCGCCAACACCTGCCACACCAGCAGCAGCACCTGTTAAAACCGATCCAAGTACATCTCAATCTTCAACTCATTAGGTACACATAATTCTACAAATAGCCTCGGGGATATCGCCATACATCAGGCGGTGTCCCTTTTTTGACGTATCAGTAAGTATATTTTGTTTCCCGCAAATTACCTGAAAAAAAATCGAAGCAAGGCCTCACGTTGTGGGGATATTTTGTGTGGAACATCCCAAGGAGTGGACATACCCTAAGGCTGGTCCGCATACACTTGTACAACATAAACACTTTTACTTAAGATCCGATAAGAAGCCGGAGGATGAACATGAAGACAATAACCCGTAAATGGCCATTCGCCTTAATATTGTGCCTTTCGCTGCTGCTTCTGGCGCCGCTATCTTCAATTCAGGCCGAGAACAGCTCTATCTCTACACATGCAAGAGCAGCGGCACTGATTGATGTGGAATCCGGGCGTATTTTGTACAGCAGCCGTGGGGATGAGCCTATGCTTATTGCCAGCTTGACCAAAATTATGACCGCCCTCGTCGCCATTGAGAATGGTGATTTAGCCTCTAAAGTCAAAGTAGGAAAAAATGCCTATGCGAAAGAGGGCTCTTCTATTTACTTGCAGCAGGGGGAAGAGATGACGCTGGAAAATATGCTGTATGGCCTGATGCTGCGCTCAGGGAATGATGCAGCAACGGCGATCGCTGAGCATATTGGTGGTTCTGAGGAAGGTTTTGTATACCTTATGAACGCTAAGGCTGAGGAGCTAGGGCTAACCCATACTCATTTTGCTAATCCCCATGGTCTTGACGCTGAAGGGCATTATTCAAGTGCCAACGACTTGGCTGTTCTGACCGCTTATGCTCTTCATAATCCTGTATTTAAAGAAATTGTGAAGACGCAGGAGAAAACTGCAGACAATCCAAATGAGAAATGGGATTACAAATGGAGAAACAAAAATAAGATGCTGTATTTATACGAGGGAGCGGACGGTGTAAAGACAGGTTATACCAAAAAAGCTCTGCGCTGCCTTGTCAGCTCTGCCACCAGAAACGGCCAGCAGCTTGTCGCAGTTACTATAAATGACGGGGATGACTGGAATGATCATGCTTCCCTGCTAAACTTCGGGTTTAATCACTATCCGCTCAAAACATTGATCGAACGTGGGGATGCCGTGAAGGGCTATAACTTTGTAACCTCCAAAACCTTTGCTTATCCACTTGGACAAGGTGAACAAAATAGAGTGATCACGAAACTTCTTTTAAATCAGAAGGAAAGTGCTTCAGCCGAAGCTTCGCGAGCAAATTTTGGATTGCAAGGGGCGCTTGTGCTGGAGCTGGGCGGAAAAGAAATAGGTCGCGTGCCGGTGTATACTCCTGAGAACCTGCCTCCTGAGCAATCTGCTTATATGAAAAAGTATAGTCCCACACTAGCACAGGCTTATCCGGCAAATAATTGGTTCCAGGCGCTGGGCAGTGCGCTGAAAGCTCTATTTGAAATGGGAGCGAGTTCGAAATAAGTAAATGGGCTGATGAATGAAGAAGGAGGCGTGTCCATGATTAACGGGATTTGGCTAGGAATGATCATCATCGGTTTTCTGTTCGCCGCCGTTAACGGCAGAATGGATGAGTTTACAGCCGCCGTATTCGACGGAGCCAAGAGTGGGGTAACGGTAAGTTTTGGCTTAATCAGTGTGCTTGTGTTCTGGCTTGGAATCATGAAGATAGCAGAAGATGCAGGTTTACTTAAAAAGATTGCCAAGGTGCTTGGCCCTGTCGTAGCTTTTTTATTCCCTGATGTGCCGAAAGGGCATCCTGCCATTGGATATATTCTCTCCAATATGAGTGCTAATCTGCTCGGACTAGGCAATGCCGCAACGCCAATGGGCATCAAGGCGATGCAGGAGCTGCAAAAGCTCAATCCTGATAAAGAGACCGCCACTCCAGCCATGTGTACTCTTCTAGCGCTTAACACAGCAAGCATTACGCTTATCCCAGCCACACTGATTGCCATCCGGTTAAACTATGGTTCAGCCGATCCTGCAGGCATTGTAGGTACAACACTTGCAGCAACGGCCGTGGCTACACTTGCAGCGATTGCGGCAGACCGGTTTTTCCGAAGGTTGACTTTACTGCGCAAACCGCCGAAGCCCCCTTCAGCAAAGTCCGGGGTTCCTCCTTTGGCGAAGACAACACTCCCTAATTCCTCATTGAAAGGGTGAACGTGATTTGTACCAGTTTATCAGTCTCATATCGGCATGGGCGATTCCGGTCATGATCACGTTCATCCCGCTCTATGCTTTTACGCGCAAGGTGCCAGTCTACGAATCCTTTGTTGAAGGTGCGAAAGATGGGTTTGGCACAGCCATTGCGATTATTCCACATCTTGTGGGGATGCTGGTTGCGATCAGTGTTTTTCGCGCTTCCGGTGCGCTGGACTTTTTTATGGGCTTCATATCCCCAGCCCTACGGGGGCTTGGTGTTCCTGCAGAAGTATTGCCGCTTGGTCTTCTTCGGCCGCTTACGGGGACTGGGTCGCTTGCTTACACTACGGATCTAATCCGTGTACATGGCCCGGATTCTTTAATTGGTATGATTGCTTCCACCATACAGGGGAGCACAGATACTACGCTTTATGTTTTGACCGTTTACTTTGGAGCTGTAGGCGTACGTAATGGGCGTTATGCGCTTAAGGTTGGCTTGTTCTCCGATGTTGTCGGCTTTGTCGCCGCGATCGCTGTGTGTTTGCTATTATTTGGATAATCACCCCATTGCCCCCCTGAACATATGCTATTGCAGCAATGTGGAGGGGGGCATTCCGCAATGAACTATAAAGGTTTTATTCTGCATCATTCTAGCTGCACATCCATTAACGGTAAAGGTTTTGACTTCTGGGTAGGAGTGGATGGCGCGATTTATGCAGCACCGCTACTGACAGATCCGGAGTATATTCATATTTGTTTGGAAGGTGATTTTGGTAAGGAAGTGGGCGATCCTCCAATATCCGGAAGGCAGGAGCAGCTTTTTGCAACGGCTAAACTCCTTTTAGAATTAGTAGAACGCTACCAAATCTCCCCTTTAATCATCGAACCCCACAATAATTCCTGTCCAGGAGCATTTTTTCCTTGGAATGAACTTGTGATTTATCCCTCTGATGGTTATCATTGATCTGAGGTGACTAGTCGAATATGGAAAGATTACAGAAAATTTTGGCGCAGGCCGGTGTGGCGTCCAGACGTAAGTGTGAAGAAATGATTTTGGCCGGTAAAGTGGAAGTCAACGGGGAACTCGTAACTACGCTTGGCACGAAGGTGGACCCCGCAACAGATATTATTAAAGTTTCCGGTAGACTGATCCGGGGCGAGAACAAAATCTATATTATGTTCAACAAACCTAAGGGAGTTATCACAAGCGCTTCCGATCCAAAGGGTCGTAAGGTTGTAACTGACTACCTAAAAGGAATTACTGAACGGGTTTACCCTGTAGGCCGGCTCGATTACGATACGGAAGGTTTGCTGCTGCTGACAAATGATGGGGACTTTGCTAACTTGCTAACCCATCCGAAGCACCATGTACCTAAGACGTATCATGCTACGGTCAAGGGTATACCGCATGGTACTGCATTGGACAAGCTGAAAGCTGGCATTAAGCTGGAAGATGGCATGACAGCGCCTGCGGAAGTAGAGTACAAGGATATTGATGAAGCAAATAAAGAAGCGGTAATCAGCATCACGATTCACGAAGGACGTAATCGTCAGGTACGACGCATGTTTGATGCGATTTCACACCCCGTACTCCGTCTGAAACGGATTTCATTCGGGGATATTATGCTGCAAAATCTCAAACGTGGCTCATACCGTCATTTGACCAAGGATGAAATTAACCATCTGCAGCAAATTGCCAAAGCAGGATTGCTTAAAGAAAGAACTCCACGTAAAGAGTCATAAAGACACAGAATATTCACAATTAAACCCCCTAAAGCTGTGACGAAATTCGCTATAATGTTCATAGGATGTTCACACCTTACAACATAAGTATGAGTTGCGTCACAGAAGGGGGCTTTACGTGTGGGTAAAGCAAGAAAACCAATTCAAATCGTGATTCTGTTTCTAATTGTTATAGTGGGCGGTTATGCCATCGGTTCCTCTGTATTTGGGGGAAGCGGCAAACCAGAGGAAGGGAGCAAAGCACCTTCCTTTGATTTGCTTGGGCTTGACGGTCTGGCTCATACCCTAGACGAATATAAGGGCAAGACTATTGTGCTTAATTTCTGGGGCTCTTGGTGCGCACCTTGTGTCAAAGAAATGCCGGCTCTCCAAGCGCAATGGGAGAAATGGAAGGACAAGGACGTAGTGGTCTTAGGCATTAATGTGGGTGAAGACCGGATGACTGTCGAGAATTTTGTGAAGCAAGTAAACATCGATTTTCCGATTTTGATGGACACTGGACGTGATGCTGTACGAAGTTATGGTATTTCTCCGCTGCCAACTACCTTATTCATTAATTCCAAGGGTAAAATTGACAACATTCATATCGGCCAGCTTGATTTGAACTCACTTGACGATCAAATTGGGAAGCTGGTGGATTGATGAGTGAACGCGAGGCATTTATAACCAATACCAAATGTGAATGTGGCCACCAGAACCCTGTAGGCACTGTTTTATGCGAAGCATGCGGAAAGCCGTTGGGTAAAGAATCAGACTGGGGCGAGAATTTGGAAATGCGTTACGATGGCGTAGCTCGCCGTTCTCAGCGCGTTAACCCGGGGATTATTGATCGGGTGTGGAACTTCTTCTCTTCCGTCAAAATAGCGATCTATCTGATCGTGTTGACACTTATAGGCTCTATGCTGGGGACGATTTTCCCGCAGGAGAGTACTTTTCTTAATATTGATGCCTCAATTTATTACAAGCAAGAGTACGGAACAGCCGGATATATTTATCACAAACTTGGACTTTCACATACATACGAATCCTGGTGGTTTGTAACTCTACTCGTAATGATCGGCGCTTCACTTGTGATCTGTAGCTTGGATCGAGTACTTCCGCTCTATAAGGCCTTAACCAGACAGAAGATTCGGAAACATCGCCAGTTCTTAACTCGGCAAAAAGCTGTGTTAGTGACTGAAGTACAAGAGGAACCAGAAGCTTGGGTAGCCCGGGTAATTCAGCCAATGCGTAAAAAGGGCTATCGCGTGAAGACGGATGGAGGAGCTCTGCTGGCAGAGAAACATCGCTTCAGCCGCTGGGGACCTTATGTAATACATATTGGCTTAATTATTTTTTTACTTGCTGTATTAGCAAGAGGATTGCCGGGACTGAACATGGATCAGCATCTTGCTTTCCCGCAAGGGGAGATCACACAGATTCCGGACACCACCTATTATTTGAAAAATGAGAAATTCACCGTGGAGTTTTATACGGAGGAAGAGATGCCTGAGGAATTTCGAGGCAAAAAAATACTTCCAAAGCTATTCCAGACCCAAGCTGTGCTTTATGAATGCACCGCGGATTGTGGAGACCCTTCGAAGGAACCACAGCTATCCGAGGTGACGAAACATGATATCCAAGTAAATTCACCTTTGGATTATAAAGGATTGAAAGCGTATCAGTTTGATTATGATCTGACCCCGGTGCTGCGTTCGGTACAGCCTGAGCTTAAAAATTCCACCACTGGCGAGGCGTTCGGCAAATTTAAGCTGGACATGAAGAATCCTCCGCGGGCAATTCAGGCGGGTCCTTATACTTTAACTTTGAAAGAAAAGTATATGGATTTTGGTCTAAATGAGGATGGACAGCCGATTTCCAAATCACCTTATCCGAATGCACCTGCTTTTTTGTTCGTGATACAAGGTCCGGATCTCCCGGCGGAAGGGCAGCAGTATTTCTATTTTCCTAAACAGGTGGATAAGGCGCAGTTTCAACAGGCTGCCATTAACGATAAGCTTGGCGGGAGCAATAGATTTCTTGAGCTTGAAGTGGACAACATGAGCGACGTTGATTTTTCGGAATCGACTACTTACTTGAATATACGTATTGATCGTGCAATGCCGTTTGTTTGGCTAGGTGCAGCAATCGTGATGCTGGGTTTAGTGCTTGGCTTCTACTGGCAGCATAGACGTATCTGGCTTACCGTTGCTAACGGGGAGCTTATCCTCGGAGGACATACGAACAAGAACTGGTTCGGGTTCCGCCGTGAGATCGTTTCTATTTTAGAAAAAGTAGATCTGGTAGTCGATGAAAAATCATTAGATAATGGAGGAGGCCTTTCATGAGCTTGCTCGACATCAGCAGCGCTGTCTTTATTGCCGCATTTTTATTATACAGCGGTTCGTTTATGTTATTCACTATCGCCATCATGGGTCGCAAGTGGTCAGGCCGCAAGCCGGAGGAACATACCGCACGTTGGGGCAAAATTGCTTTTATTTTCTCTTCAATAGGTCTTATCTTTCATCTTATTTATTTCTTTACACGTTGGGTGGGCTCAGGGCATATTCCGGTCAGCAACATGTATGAGTTCATGACTTTTTTATCGATGATGGTCATGGTTGCCTTTACTGTGATGTACGCTATTTATCGTAAGGTAATCCTGGGTCTCTTTGCAGTTCCAATCAGTATTATTGTGATGGCTTATGCCGCAGTATTTCCACAGGAAGTACAGCCGCTGATTCCATCTCTTCAATCCAACTATTTAAAGATTCACGTAACACTGGCTGCACTAGGTGAATCCTTCTTCGCAGTAGGGTTTGCGGCAGGACTGATGTATCTGCTGCGAACAGTCAATTTTTCCAGTAAAGAGAAGACGGATCGCAAGCAACAGAGGCTGGTCGAATTTACTCTCTTTTCAATCATTGTTATAATTGGGTTTCTGGGTTCTGTTTTTGCATTCCGCGGAGCAGGCTATGAAACTGTTTTTGTCCGTCCGAACGTTACGATTGACAGCCCCGGGCAGGAAAATAGTACAATAGAGAAAGTGAGTTATCGAATGCCGCCGATTGTGGCACCACACAATAGCGAAATTGAGAGCTTCCAGTCGTTTCTTGGCATAAAAGAACCACTCTTTGAGGCACCATCTTGGATGAATGGTGTAAATGCTGGACGGAAGTTTAATACTGTAATTTGGTCACTCCTTTCCGGATTAATCCTCTACGGAGTTCTTCGCTTGATCGTACGTAAACCGCTGGGCACTGCTTTACACCCGGTGATGGACGGAATTGATGAGGGCGATCTAGATGAGATTACGTATAGGGCGATAGCCATTGGCTTTCCTATTTTCACATTAGGCGCTTTGATCTTTGCAATGATATGGGCGCAAATCGCTTGGGGAAGATTCTGGGGATGGGATCCTAAGGAAGTCTGGGCGCTTGTCACTTGGCTCTTCTATAGCGCTTATCTTCATTTACGTTTGGCTCGTGGATGGCAAGGAAGAAAATCTGCCTGGCTGGCTGTGCTTGGCTTCCTGGTCGTAATGTTTACCCTGGTTGGCGTTAATTTAGTCATCGCCGGACTTCATTCTTACGCGGGGACGGACTGAGCATAGTTTACCTGTTAACGTTGCACAATGGTTTAAAGGTTACGTTCTACTGTATTGATGAAGGGGTTGTAGTGAAATGGCAGATCATTTAAACAGAATTCTGGTAGTGGATGATGAGGAACGCATTCGCCGCCTGCTAAAGATGTATCTTGAAAAAGAAGGTTATGAAATTGATGAAGCGGAAGATGGAGAAATCGCTCTTCGTAAAGCAACAGCAAATGACTACGGTCTAATTTTGCTGGATGTTATGCTGCCTGGCATCGATGGGATGGAAGTGCTGACAAGACTCAGAGGAGTGAAGTCAACTCCGGTCTTAATGCTTACAGCTAAAGGCGAAGAGATCAACCGTGTTCAAGGCTTTGAGATGGGCGCAGACGATTACGTTGTGAAGCCCTTCAGTCCACGTGAAGTCATTTACCGGGTGAAGGCTATTATGCGCCGTTCGTCGGCAACTGCTTTCTTGTCCAAGGAGAGCAATTCCAGCAATAACATTGTATTTACTCATCTTATTATTGAGCATGATGCTCACCGTGTGACTGCTGGTGGTGAAGAAGTAAGTTTGACACCTAAAGAATATGAACTTCTGCATTATTTGGCTATTTCGCCTGATAAAGTATTTTCTCGTGAAGAACTGCTTAAGGATGTCTGGAATTATGAATTTTTCGGAGATTTGCGTACTGTAGATACTCACGTAAAACGTCTTCGTGAAAAACTGAATAAAGTATCACCGGAATCCGCAGCGATGATTACGACCGTATGGGGCGTAGGCTACAAACTAGAGGTACCTAAATAAGTGAACTTCTGGAGAAGTCTTGTCGGCAAACTGTGGGTTACGATCATCTGCCTGGTCGCTGTCGTGCTTATTACCTTGGGGTTATTTTTGCTTCCCTACATAGACAGTAACTTTGCCAATTCCGGAGATATCAAGCGTTTATTTATGTATACTTGTATGATCGGATTTTCTTTGACGACATTTTTTGCGTTATTTTTGTTTACCAAAATCACTCAGCCGATGCAGCGTGTCATTGAAGCTGCGAATAACATTCGCCGGGGCGAATACGGAACAAGGCTTACGCTTGTCACAAGTGATGAAATTGGCCAGTTGGCGACTTCCTTTAACCATATGGCTGAGGAGCTTGAAGAGAATATTCGCAGTCTGCATCATGAGAAGGGGCATCTGTCCAGCGTACTGCGCAGTATGAGCGATGCTGTGATCACCTTTGACATTGAAGGGCAGATTATTTTGACCAATCCGCACGGACAAGCTCTGCTAGAGAGCTGGAGCGATTTGCAGTGGGAACATGCGAGTGATGCTGAGCTTCATCCCGAAACGGCTGAGAGCAGTGTTCCTCCTCCCTTGCGTCCTTTATTTTTAAGCACCTTGAAGCAAGGTGGCGATGACCGCTCTAATGTACATGTGCGGCAGGGCGTCTGGTCTGTTCATATGGCACCGTTATATTCTGAAGGCAGCATCCGGGGAGTAGTTGCTGTACTGCGGGATGTGACGGAAGAGGTTCGTCTGGAAAAGATGCGCAGAGACTTCGTAGCTAATGTCTCCCATGAAATCCGCACTCCATTGTCGATGATGCAAGGGTACAGTGAGGCTTTATTAGACGGGATGGCTTCATCCCCCGAAGAAAGCAGTGAGCTGATCCAGGTCATTCATGACGAATCACTGCGTATGGGGCGTCTGGTTAAGGATTTGCTTGATCTTGCCCGAATGGAAGCCGGACATACGGATATGATGAGAGCTCAGGTGGACATGAACGAACTGCTGGAACGAGTCTACCGTAAATTTTCTGTACGTGCGAAAGAGCGCGATATCCATCTTCACCTACAGCAAGAGAGCGATATTGCTGTTCTGAAGGCAGCGGATGAGGATAAACTGGAACAAGTCTTAACCAATTTACTCGATAATGCTTTTCGCCATACACAGGGTGGCAAAAAAATCACGGTTCATACAGGAACTTGTGTATTAGAAGGCCGTCGTTATCTTGAGATTAAAATTCAGGATGAAGGGGTTGGAATTCCACCAGAGGATCTGCCGTATATATTCGACCGCTTCTACAAAGCTGATAAGGCGCGTGTACGGGGAGAATCGGGTGGAACGGGACTTGGGCTTGCGATTGTTAAAAATATTGTAGAGTCGCATCACGGGACTATCTCAGCTTCAAGCAAACTAGGCGAAAGTACAACCTTTACGCTAAGACTTCCTGTCGAAAAACAGTAATTCCAAACACAATGTGTGATAGCGCCTCTGACAGCAGAGGTGCTTTTTGTTGAAACAAACACATTAATCTTGTTCATCGTGGAACATATCTTGTAGGTTTTGCTTGGGAGGGCATAGAATGATTTTATCTTTAGACCAAGGTACTACCAGCTCACGAGCCATATTGTTCGATACGGAGGCTAAATGGGTCTCACAAGGTCAATATGAAGTTAAACAATCCTTCCCCCATCCAGGCTGGGTAGAGCATGACCCTGAGCAAATCTGGGAGTCACAGCTCGCAGCGGCAAGAGATGCGATTGCGCGGGGTGGCATAGCAGTTGAGGAGATCTCTGCCATCGGAATAACCAATCAGAGAGAAACAGCTTTAATCTGGGATAAAATAACGGGCAAACCGATATACCCTGCGATTGTGTGGCAGGACAGGCGTACTGCAGAGCAATGTGAAGAACTTAAAAGTAAAGGGCTGGAGCAAGTTATTGCGAGCAAGACGGGCCTTGTTGTAGATGCTTATTTCTCAGCTACTAAAATCTCCTGGATACTGGATCATGTGGATGGCGCCCGAGAACGGGCGAATCGAGGTGAACTTCTAGCAGGGACGATCGACAGCTGGTTAATCTGGAGACTTACTTGCGGAGCCGTACATGTCACTGATGTTACCAACGCCTCACGTACGATGCTGTTCAATCTTCATGAACGGTGCTGGGATGAAGAGCTAATGGAAGAGCTTCGTATTCCGCGTGCCATCCTGCCAGAAGTAAGAATGTCTGGCGGCGAATTTGGAGTAGCAGACAAACAGTGGTTCGGAGCGGACATTCCAATTCGCTCTGTACTTGGAGATCAACAGGCTGCATTGTTTGGACATACTTGTCTAGAACCCGGCAGTGCCAAAAACACCTATGGTACAGGCTGCTTTATTCTAATGAACACAGGCACAGAAGCTGTAGCCTCCAGCCATGGCTTGTTGACCACTGTAGCTTGGGGTATGGGAGATGAACTCTATTATGCTCTCGAGGGCAGTGTGTTCGTGGCCGGAGCGGCCGTTCAGTGGCTGCAGGAGGGGCTTGGTCTTATAGAGGAGCCAGCAGGCTCAGAAGATAAAGCACGGGAAGTAGAGGACAGTGAAGGGGTTATCGTTGTGCCTGCGTTTACCGGACTGGGGGCACCCTATTGGGACATGTATGCCCGTGGAGCCATATTTGGCCTTACTAGAGGCACTACCTCAGGACATCTGGTACGAGCTACATTGGAGTCCTTAGCCTTTCAATCCAGAGATGTAATAGGAGCTATGGAAAAAGACGCAGGCATGCCATTGACCGGCCTTCGTGTGGATGGCGGAGCTGTGCGTAACGATTTGCTGATGCAATTCCAGTCTGATATCCTGGGCAGTGAGGTTACTAGAACAACATATGCGGAGACAACAGCTTTGGGTGCGGCGCTTCTGGCCGGGTTAACGTCCGGCGTCTGGACACGTGCCCAGCTAGAGAGCTTCAACAAGGCTGAGAGGGTCTTCTCGCCTGAGATGGGTATAACTGAGCGGGAAGGTCGTTACAATGCCTGGAAGGACGCTGTAGCGCGTACTATGGGTTGGGAGAAGCATGAAGGATATCAGTAATAAAGGGGCTGTATATGTCTATGGTTAACGGAACAGAATCTGATCTGCCGGGCGGACTATCTAAGCCGGCGCTTCGAGCCCTGCATGGGGCTGGATATGTTCAGCTTCAACAATTCAGCAAGCTTACGGAGGCAGAGCTTCTGCGGCTACATGGATTGGGGCCAAAGGCGATCGTTCTATTACGAAGTGCCCTCGCGGAAAAGGGGCTCACCTTTGCAAGTAAGTCCTGATGTTGCGTTCATATTTATATTAAAAAGCGGCAAGCTTAGGTGAATCCCTAGCTTGCCGCTTTTTGTTATATAGCTCCTAATATTCAATAACAAATGCTACATTTTGCCAACCGGCGCCCACTGTCCAGAACAGGACTTTATCACCACGTTCGATCTTTCCAGTAGTTACAGCTTTATGTAGAGCAATAAATGGGCTGCTCGTAGAGGTATATCCGAATTCATCTCCTATGTATACCGCTACATTGCGATCAATGCCGACTTTCTCACACATCTCTAAGATATTAGGCAATGAAAACTGTGAGAAGCAGGCTGCTTTAATGGCTTCAGGCGCGATATTGTTGTTAGACAGTAGAGTACGAATAGACTCAGAAGCAGCATCTATGCAAATGGAATCATCAAAAGGAATAAACTTCACATTAAACTCTCCAGCCGCTACACCTTGTTTACCCAGTTTAGCCAGGCCTGCGCACGGGAACTTGGAATTATCGCAAACACATGGATCCGTTTGGTAGATAGAGTCAATGAAACCGACCGCATCCTCAGCTTGTTCAAGAATGACTGCCGCCGCTGCATCACCAAAGTTAGCGTAGTAGACCGGATCATTCTTATCGGCATGAGGGGTTACATAATCGGAGCCGATTACCAATGCTCGTTTAATCCTAGGATTCGCTTGCATCTGACGGCTAACCTGTTCCACAGAAGCCGTCATACCCGCACAATTAGCATTGCTGTCAATGCAGATTGTATGGGATGCGCCTTTGATCAAACGGTGAATCATTAATGAGTTGGTAGGAAAGATATACTCAGGAGTTTGACTTGCATAGGCAATAAGGTCGATATCGGCACCTGTGAGACCACTTTTCTCCAGAACATTCCGGACAGCCTCAAAAGCCATCGTAAGGGAATTCTCATCCGCATCCTTAATACTATACCGTGTAATACGACCTAATGCGGATAATAGACCTCGAATATCAATGCCTTTTTCGTCAAAATGCTTAATGAAAAAGTCGTTACCAACTATATTGCTGGGATGATAGATATCAATGCCTTTAATACGAATTCCGGTCATAATACGCCTCCAGGAAAGCAGTAAGATGTGGCCTACATATTAAGATTAAAAGATCTAGACTGTGACCGCAGAAATGATCTCGATGTTATCGAGTCCAGCTTTACGGCCAAGACGGGAAAGCTGCATTTTGAGGATCGGGTTATTTTCAAGCGTTAGATTTACTTTTACAAATCCATCATTCTTAAACATTACAAAGCAGCTTTCTAAAAGAGGTACAACATCTGGTGCAGTTACATTTAGCTTTCTGCAGTCGATTTTTAGTTCATAGTCAGCTGGAGTAATTGGATTGATAGTTTGTTGATAAGCTTGAATAGATTTTAGACCATCTTCTTCAGAAAATGTTCCATCCAACTCAATGTTAATAACCTTGTTTGCAGTGTCTGTCTTCAAAACGAAACTTCCCATGCCTAAATCTCTCCCATAGATTGAATTTGTCCAAAACAGTTCGACTGCAATATCCAGCCATATGTATATCCACTTAGCTGTTTTATAAAAGTCAAAATTCGACACTATACAGCAAGTAATGGGATATTCCGACTCTATTATAGGCATATTTTTCAAGCGTGTGCAATAATAAAGTCGAATTTTGTATATTGTTGTCGAACTGTTGGATTATTGGATTTCTTCTATGGTTGCAAGCAGGATATTAAAAGCTGTGATGATTCTAGGTGCCCCTATAACGGGTACTAAGTGTAATAGAATACCTTTAAGCTGTTCTACGGTGACTCCAACACGAAGGGCCATGACATAATGAACACCCAGCTGTTCGAATTGACCCATTGAAATTAAAGATGAAATGACTGCGATTTCCTTCCAGTCAGGGGCTATAGTATTACGTTGAAAAATATCGCCATAGGCATTCCCCATAATAAATTCAGCCAAGTCAGGGAAGTGGTCTTTAATTGGAGCTAGTGCTTTTGCGCCATAGTCTCCTGATAGATTCGTGAAGTGGTTGAGACCACTGTTGATATTTTCCTTCATGGTTAGCCTCCTAGTTTAGGTTCAAAGTACGGTGTGCAGTCGGAGGGACTTCATCACGGTCTGTTAGTAGTTCAATAACGGCAACATGGTTTAGAGCTACCGCATCTTTAATTGCAGCTGTGAATTCATCCGCTGTCTCACACTTGTAGCCTTTAGCACCTAGAGATTCAGCGAATTTCACGGCGTCCATAGGTACTTCATATAGAGTTCCATCGATACGACCTGTGGTTTTCTCCATACCCTTAAGAGCCATATCTAGTTGCTTATTATTGACCACGATAAAGATGACAGGGATATCTTTGCAGACAGCGGTGTTAATCTCAGCGCCGAGCATCATGAAACAACCATCACCTGTAATGCAGAGGACCGTTTCTTCAGGAGCTGCAACTTTTGCACCAATAGCCATGCCGATCGAATTACCCATGCAAGCAAAATAAGCATCAAAAACAAAGCTGCCCGGTTTCTTAACCTTGTACCATTTTGCAGCGTGGAATCCATGACTTCCATCATCAACGAAAATTGAATTATTATAAGGAATTAAATCACTTAAAGTGCTCATTACCGAAGCAAGGGAAAGATTCTTGAGGGTTGGAAGCTCTTCTGAATAATCAGCATCGGCCAAAGCATCACGTTTGGTGATTGTGCTTGGGTCAATATGATTTAGGCAGTGCACCAAATTATCGCGCAGGTCCCCAGTGACCGGGATCGTTTTGGACAATAGTATTTTTCCGACAAAGGTTGGATCAATATCAAATTGAATTAAAGTTGCTGGATGATTCTCCCGTTTAAGATTACAGATGGTCATATCACTTAAACGTGATCCAAGCACTATAAATAAATCGCTTTTATTTAATAAATCGTCCCCGTGGGTCGAACCGCCAACGCCAATAGGACCATGATAGAGTGGGTGATCCCAGACTATAGCCCCTTTTCCACCAGGAGAGGTTACTACAGGAATATTAAAAGTTTCTGCGAGTTGAACAAGCTCTTTATGTGCTCCGGAGCGGTTAATTCCTTTACCCGCAATAATCAAAGGATTCTTAGCAGCTTGAATAGCATCGATGACTCTATCGATATTAGCTTGACTAATTAGAGACTCTCTTTCTGGGATTACTATATTGCATTCTTCCAATACTTCAGTTTGTACATCAAAAGGAATACAAAGATGAACAGGACCACGTTTGGTCAGGGCCACAGAAATCGCATGATTAAAAATAGTACCAAAGTGATCCCCACGTTCAACCAATTTACTGAACAAGGTGGCAGGTCTGAACATATCAGCTAAATCAGCCAGAAAAGAAGTGGAGTCCTGACATTGAGGAATTCCAAGCTCTGTAATGGATTGGTGGCCAGTAATAAATAGGACAGGTAGGTTGTTAGCTTTCGCATGTGCTGCTGCTGTAAGCAGGTTAGTTCCCCCAGGACCCGAAGTACCAAATGCTACGCCTAGGTTACCTGTTTTCAGCGCATATCCTGCTGCTTCGAATCCGGAGCTTGCTTCGTGTCTGCCGGGAATAAATTCAATACCGTAATCCACCATCTTTAGAACTATTGGACAAATCGATTTGCCAATGATCCCAAAAGAATGGGTGACTCCAAGGTTACGTAGTGCTTCCGCCATGTAATCTGCGACTGTCTTCAAAAGAAACACCTCACAAGTTTTTTGATATATATTAGTTATTAATCTATCGCATAGATACGATAGATCAATATACTCAAAAAGTAAAAACCTGTGCTCTATAGTAAGCACAGGTTGGTGGCATAAGGCGCCGCTAAGACTGAACAATAGTTCAGCCGTCCTGGTTCCTCTGCAACCTGGCAATCATGGCCTCAAACGAAAAAATGAGGCTGTAGATCCATGGTTTTGCGTCATCCTCTTTCGAGGATTTTGCCAATATTAATTTATAGTTGATAAGAATAATTTTCCTTTACAATATATTCCTCATTAATTTTTGTCAACATAATCCGCTAAAAAAACTCGAAATTTGACGAAAGTCTTGTCCAAGAGATGAAGTTTTGCCTCGCGAAAAAAACTGCCACCTAAGACTCAGCTTAGGTGGCAGTTGATAGTTTTGAACTAGAATTTAAAGATATGAATGGTTTTTTGCAGATTAAATACGGCCTGGGTCATTTTTTCCGTTTCTTCTGCAACAGATTGCAGGGCATTAATCTGTTCATTCATAGCCGCCGATACCTCTTCTGTGCCAGCAGCGGTTTCTTCGGTGATTGCTGAGATATTCTCGATTGCACTCGAAATTTTCAAGGCACTTTCTAGCATAAGATCACTCTCCGCAGAGAATGAAGAGATTTGCTCGGTAATGTACTGCACGCTTTGTACAATTTGTGCGAAAATATGGGCAGTTTGTGTGATCATTTCGTTCTGAACCTGCACGACCTCTTCATTGATGGCGATATTATCGATGGCTTGTTTAATATCTGACTCAATGCTGCGGACCAAACCGAATACTTCTTTTGTGGATGCCGTAGATTCCTCAGCAAGCTTGCGAACCTCTTGAGCTACAACGGCAAAACCCCGACCATGCTCTCCGGCACGAGCAGCTTCGATGGAGGCATTCAGTGACAGCAGGTTGGTCTGCTCAGCGATCTCTGTGATGGTCTTGGTGATCATCGTAATCCCGCGGGCATTTTGTGAAAGAGCTTCAATAGTATCAGCCACTTTTTGTGTAGCCTCTATGTTTTTACGCATGCCTTCAGCCTGTGTATCTACGGATTGGCGCCCTTGCTCAACAAGTTCTAAGGTATGTATTGAACGTCTGTTCATTTCTTTGGTGGAGTTCGTATAATTGGATACTTTGGTCTCAATGTCTTTAATGGATTCTGTCATATCAGCGATATCCGTAGATATTTCATTTGCACCAAGAGCGAGCTCAGTAGAGGAAGAGGCTACTTGTGCCATGACAATTTTCAGGTTCTGGTTCTTATCTTCGATTCCGCGGCTTGCATCCATAACTTGACGGGTGATCTGTGATGCATCGGTCAGAATCTTCTTGAGCTTATCAATCATTGTGTTAAAGGAGCGGCTTACGTCACCCATTGAACCGTTTTCGTCCGCTCTGCTAGTGAAATCCCCCTTCGAAATACTGTGAGATACATTAGCAATATCATCAAAAGAAGATGTAAGCGTTCTCTCCACGAAGCGAGCAACAGGTAAAGTCAGACCTGCAAGAACAACTACTAGTATAATTCCTACGAGAAATTGACCTAGAATCATTAACGTAACTAAGACAGGAATAGCAAACAGTGCGGCAACGAGGTAACATCCGGCAACAATTCTTTGTTTTAACGGAAGTTTGTGCATCCAGCTCATTGGTAAAATGTCCCCCTTATTAAATTTTATGTAATGGTGTTATTATAGGGGATTTATAGGTCATTGGTCTATAGAGAAGTGTCATAAATCTTCTTTAAGTAGTAGATATTTAGAATTCATGTCAAAATTCCTCATATATTGTGGAAATTGTTTTAATAGCAGACTTTACCATCCCTACTAGTTCGGTAGGAGCTAAAACAATAACTGAAGGAGAGAAAGAGAGTACGATACGACAGGCAGATTCTATAGTATTAAACTCGGCCTCTACGTTCATCCACCCAGTATTAGCAGAGGGTTCTACTAAAGTTATAGTTACATATCTTTCACGTTGTAATTCTTTAAGAATAGACTCATTCACCTTTAATTTCACTACATATTTTGGCAGTGCTGCTTTAAAAGCTGAAGTCGATTGTTCCCAGTAGCTTTTTAAATCAAAAACCTCAGGTCTGACAAATGATTCATTAGTTGCTTCAGCTTGTATTAATCTTGACACGCGAAAAGTCCGCATTTCACCCTCGGTTCGTGCCACTACATACCAAACTCCACGTTTTGCGACTAACCCGAGAGGTTCAATGAAACGCTCCTTCATCTCGTCGTTCCGTGGGTAAGTGATCTTCACTTTATGGTCTTCCCAAACAGCTTCCTGCAGGATAGATAGAAACGGGTACGTCTCGTCGGAAGGGTGCCAGCTGGCACCATCAATATGAATGCGCTGGCTCAGGTAACTGGCTGGATTATTCGGCCTGGATGGGGAAGCAGCCTCCAGCTTAAGCACGGCAGAAGAGAAGTCGTTTTGTATACCCAGATCTTTTAAAATCGAGGAGTCTGCGGACAACAGCAGAGTAGCAATCTCTGAGGGCTTCATACCCGTTAACGAGGTTCGGTAACCTTCTGTGAGCATCCAACCCCCTTCGCGTCCCCGTTCGGCAAGAATCGGTATTCCTGCTGTACATAAGGCTTCCATATCTCTAAACACAGTTCGTTCAGACACTTCTAAGGTCTGGGCTAGCTCACGGGACGTCATCTTTCCACGATTTTGCAGCAAAAGTAAGATGGATAACAAACGATCGGCTCTCATTAAGTGAACACTCCTCCTCCTAATAAATGTTAGCTAGTTCTTAATAAATTATTATATTATATATGTCAGTTGATGTCATATTAAAGAATTATACTTATATAAGGTAAGGATTAAATACAGAACATTTAGAGAAAAACAAGTGTAGAAAGGATTGAGAACATGACTTTAAAAGGAAAAGTAGCATTGGTCACCGGGGGCAGCAGAGGTGCTGGTAGAGGAATTGCATTGGAGCTGGCAAGGAAAGGTGCATTCGTTTATATTACGGGCAGAACGACAGAGGCTTCTGGCACAGAGCATAGCAAGCGGAGCATTGATAACGTACTTAGGGAAATAAAAGCAGAGGGAGGGTCCGGCAGCGCCATACGATGTGATCATACAAAAGATCAGGAGACAGAGGCAGTCATTCGCCAGATTGCTTCAGAGCAAGGGCGGCTTGATATTTTAGTCAATAATGTATGGGGCGGGAATGACTTGCCTATTGAGCAGAAGTCTTTTTGGGAGCTTCCTACAGCGCACTGGGATAATATGTTTAATGCGGGTGTGAGGGCGCAATTGGTAACAAATTATTTCGCAATACCTTTAATGCGCGAGGCAAAAGCTGGCGGTCTAATCATCCATACAACCTTTTGGGATCATTACAAATATCTAGGAAACTTCTATTATGATCTTTCTAAAAATACACTTGTGCGCATGGCCTACGGGTTATCGAATGAGCTTAAAGAGGACAACATTGCAGTTATTCCGCTCACTCCGGGCTGGATGAGGACAGAGGCGGTGCTGGAGAGCATGAACACGGATGAGGAGCATTGGCATGAGGTTGAAGAATTGCAGATGACTGAATCCACAACCTATATCGGTAGAGCAGTCACTGCTCTAGCAGCCGATCCTGAGGTCATGTCTATGACCGGACAACCGCAGCAGGTTGCTAAGCTGGCTGAAAAGTATGGATTTACAGACATCGATGGTCGGACTGTTCCCGCATTCTTAGTCTAAACAGCAATCTTGATCTGTTTGATCCCATATGTGCGTACGAAGCAGTATAGGACACAGCTGATCTAAAATGCAGCATTTTCGTATATTTAGGACGCTATCGGTCCCCATAGACGCTATTGATAGGCAAAACACCTGATTTAGCTCTCTTTTTGAGGAATAGTGACACTGGAGTCCGAAACCCTGCTTCAAAAGCGGAATTATTGCATATAAGGTCATCTGGGTCCGAAACCTCAAGGGTGTCCGTAAGCCTCACGAGGGAACTCGGTTCGGCGTTGTAGATGAATTCGAAACAGGTTAGCTAACAATCAACAACAAAAGCAGCGAAACTCCTATAAGAGGAGAATCGCTGCTCTGTTGTTTGATTTCTATCCTATTGCTTACAGAAGAATGATTTCTTCTGCAGTGTTGATTTCTGGCAGGCCAGCAAGCTTCACAAGCACATGAGTAGGTACAGCTTTATCAACGGTCAGCAGCATGATTGCTTCGCCACCAACGATTTTACGTCCCACTTGCATGGAGGCGATATTGACATCATTTTCGCCCAGCAATGTACCCACAAGTCCGATAATCCCTGGTTTGTCGTTATGGGATACGACAATTTGATGTCCTTCAGGAGCGATATCAACGGGGAACTTGTTCACTTGAACAATTCTTTCTCCATAACCTTGCAGCAATGTTCCGGCTACGAGACGTTCTTGGTCGTGATCTGTTTTAAGGGTCACGGTAATCAGATTAGTGAAGCCTTTAGTTTTGGAAGCTTTAGTTATTACTACATTAACGTCGCGTGTTTTTGCCAAGTGCATGGAGTTAACGATGTTAACATCCTCAGCAAAGTGGCGGGAGAGCACGCCTTTCACAATATAGCGGGTAAGTGGTTGGGTATCGACATCTGACAGATCACCCGCATACTCAACATGGATTTCACGAATAGCACTATCTGTAATTTGGGTAACAAAGCTGCCCAGCTTCTCACCAAGTGTGAAGTAAGGCTGGAGTTTGTTCATTACGCTTGGAGCAACTGGAGGAATATTTACAGCATTGATGAACGGTTCATTACGCAGAATATGCAGTACTTGTTCCGATACATCGATCGCTACATTCTCCTGTGCTTCAATTGTAGAAGCGCCCAAGTGAGGAGTCACGATAATTTTTGGATGCGACAAAAATGGGTGATCTGCTTGTGGCGGTTCTTTTTCGAATACGTCAAATGCAGCGCCAGCAACAATACCGCTATCAATAGCTTCTACTAACGCCATTTCATCAATTACACCACCACGGGCACAGTTGATGATGCGCATTCCCTTTTTCATCACTTCAAATTGCGGGCGGGAAATCATATGGCGTGTTTCCGGAGTAAGTGGAGTGTGCACAGTAATGAAGTCTGCTCCGCGGACTACATCGTCAACGGAAGCTAATTTCACTTCCAGTTTCTCAGCACGCTCAGCAGTTAAGAAAGGATCAAAAGCAAGGATTTCCATGCCGAAAGCTTTGGCACGTTTTGCCACTTCGCTACCGATTCTGCCCATTCCCAGCACACCTAAAGTTTTGCCACGAAGCTCTACACCCACGAAGGTTTTTCTATCCCAGGTTCCACCAATTGTTTTTGCATAAGCTTGTGGAATGTGACGGGCCAGCGCCATCATCATTGCAAAAGCATGCTCACAAGTTGTAATGGTATTTCCATCAGGAGCGTTGATAACAACAACCCCACGTTGAGTAGCAGCTTCCAGCTTGATATTATCTACACCCACACCTGCACGACCAATGACCTTTAAGTTTTTTCCAGCTTCGATAATTTTTTCAGTTACTGTAGTTTGACTGCGGACGAGTAGACCATCATATTCACCGATGATTGCAACGAGCTCATCTTCACTGAGACCTGTTTTTTTGTCTACAACCACATCTGTTGCGTCCATCAATTGCTGAATGCCCAAATCACTGATTGGATCCGATACTAATACTTTAAACATGGTTTCTTATCCCCCTTAAAGTTGAAAAGCTTTATATGTCGAGGACGCCCTGATGGGCAGTCCACAATACCAGAAGGTTCACGAACTAGTAGAGAAAAACATGTAATAATAGTAGATCAACGCGGTGTCGCACAAAAGAAATAGCGTGCAAGAGTACCGCGAAATCGGTAACTTTGGGCATAAGGTAGTATTTATGGGGGATTAGGGAATTAAAAAAACTCCCAACCCCATACTACTGCCGTAGTAAGGGACGAGAGTTATCTTCGTGGTACCACCCTAATTCACTGCAACTTGGAAGAAGCAGCCTCATTGGCCTGCATAGGCCACACTGTTAACGGAGTTGATCCGATTGTACCTACTTTAAGGTTCGATACAATATCTCAGGAGCGCTAAAGATAACTGTTCGTCACCGGTTTGCACCAACCACCGGCTCTCTGAAGACTTTCAGGATCTTTGTTCCATCATCGGTTTTGAATGATTAATTTTTTCATAATGTAACACGGTATGCAAGTTGTGTCAATAGGCTTTACAAGTAGCGTTTCTTGAAGTGAACTTCATTTTTCGTTATGATTCAATAACTGGTTCTATTCAAAAAAGAACGGAAGCTGTGGAAGTGTCTCCTTGTTATAATACTGTTCCCGCCATTTTACAAAATCCTGTTCCTGCACAGCACCTGTAGAAATCAACAAGGTTACTGAGGACTGGATATCCGAAAGATTTAATGAGCTTGCAGTGCCTGAGTAAATCATATCGTCTATTTTAGCAGTGATGTCCTGAGGATCATAACCTGCAAAAATTCCGCGATTCAACATCATATCAGCGATAGAAGCATTTTTCAAAAGCAGCGGCATTTTTTTCCACTGGATGAAAGACATCGTTTTTAGTTCGCCAGGTGCAGAAGGTATTTTCTGGTTTGTCTTAGAGCCCCATTTTAGCATAGAATCATAGAAGTTCTTTTGTGCTAAGAGACCGTACTTCACGGCGCCGGTTGTAAATTCATCATTTTTCAATAACTTGGCTGTTTCTGCACCAGATGCACTAGTAGAGACTTTGCCGGAGGCTTTAGAAAATAAAGTTAAGCTTTTGAGTACATTGACCTGTGACTGATGTAATAGAGGAGAGTTAGTGAAAATTGAATCTTGATTAACTCTTTCATATTGCTGGTCTGCTAGAATACTTAGATTCTTCATTACTGCCGCATTCATACGAGCATCTGTGCTGCGCGCTAACTTATCTACTTGAATGTTCCAATTCCGCTTGAATTCCCGATAGGGCAAAAATACGTTATGATAGAAAGTAACAAGATCCTGCTGTTGATATGAGCCCGTGAATTCTACTAATCCATTCATGCTTGATGGATTGTCATATTTGGCTTCAGTTTTGTCTGCGCCTACCTTAACGCCAGTAAAAAATGCGGCGAAGGCGCAAACTAGGAAAAACAAAAAAACTAGCGTGTATAACATTTGATTGCGGGACTTACGTTTGCTCATAATAAATGCTCCTTTTTCTGGGGGGATTATCCTATGTATTATGTATTGATAGCAACACTATGGACGGTTTCTCTCTCGGAGCGGCCCGAAAAAAATAAAGAACAGGCAGGTCACGATGAAAAAATTCAAATTTGGCGAGATTAAGGTTAAAAAGGTAGAACCAGGCCAGTTGACAGACCGTCTTCTGCTGCTCAATCTCTATATCACTCAGGGGCTCACATTAATTATCGGTTTGATATGGATATTATTTCAGAAAAGAAATCCTTTTCAGCTATTAATTATTCCAGAAAAAGTACATTTTGTGGCATGGGGCCTCGGTCTTGCTGCTGCAATGCTAATTGTTGACTATTTATTGACACATATTGTCCCTGAGGAAAGCATGGATGATGGTGGAATAAACGACCTTTTATTTCGAAATCGCCCTGTGTGGCATATTATCGTCATAGCAGCAATTGTATCGGTATGTGAGGAGCTCTTATTCCGCGGAGCCATCCAATATTCCATTGGCCCTTATTGGACGAGTATAGTATTTGCTCTTATTCATGTCCGTTATTTACGTCACTTTGTACCTACCGGCTGGGTATTCTTAAGCAGTTATGGTCTTGGATATATTTATATTCAATCGGGCAGCCTCTGGGCCCCTATACTATGTCACTTCTTCATCGACCTGATCTCAGGTCTGGTGATCCGCTATAGGAGGGAATCATGAGTGAGGAATTAAGCCGGGTAAAGTCTCGACAAAAACAACACAAGAGTGAAAGCAAACATCCTGGCAAAGGTAAAAAAGAAAAGCGGACTTCGGAGGCTGTAAAAAAGGCTACTCCTGAAAAGAAGCCTACTCCTATAAAGAAAAATGCTACCGCTCGGGTTTCTACGGCAACTTTATCAAGAAAAGCTCGCCGCCCAGCAGGTTCTGCAAAGCGCTCTTCCACAGGAAGTAAAGAGAAGGACGAAGAATCTGTTCCTTCTCGTTCAGATACTTATTCTTCAGAAAAAGTTCGTTTAAGCAAGATGTTTGTGAATTCTTTGATTTTTATCTTTGTTATTTTGCTAATAGGGCTGCTTTGGTGGGGAATTGAAGGAGCGCCTCCGCTGAGTACATTATGGTGAGTACATGGGCATGGGGAGTGGTCTTGGCCATTCTATTGATAGCTGCGGCTGTTGTCATAATCATGGTGATCAACGCGTTTAGAAACAGAATTATTACCGAGGAAATAATGCTAGATTCGCTACCTGAAGAGTTCGATGGATTTCGTATCTTGTTTATAACAGATATCCATCGCCGCCGCCTTCCGTCCTCGCTTCTGATGCCATTAAAGAGTGGAGTAGATGTTGTCTTTCTGGGAGGAGATCTAACGGAAAAAGATAGCCCTTTAAATCGTCTTGTCGATAATATGACTCTAGTTACTTCTATTGCATCTACCTATGTAGTGCATGGAAATCATGATTATCGGGCTAATATTACAAGGGTGGATGAGATTATTCAGGACAGTGGTGCAAAACTGTTAATGGATGAAAATGTGGCTTTTGAACGTGAGGGAGCTAAACTTTGGTTAACCGGAATTGATTTTCCGGAAAATGGGGGCAAAACTCCATACCGTCCTTTTCCGCAATTAGCCACAAACACTTCTGCTGAAGATACCTGTCGTATAATTCTTGTACATGATCCGCTTTGGTTGTCCAAGCGCCAAAGTGTGCCAGCGGACCTGATTCTGGCAGGTCATACGCATGGGGGCCAGGTGATCCTTCCGTTTGTGGGTCAAAGACATGTTGAGCATTTCTATCATAAATATGACGCTGGAAAGTTTAATTGGCCAAGAGGTGACGGTTCCGCAAAAAATGCGCTGCTGCTGATCAGTAGAGGGTTTGGAACAGCACATCTGCCAATTCGCTGGGGCAGTCCTGCTGAAATGCATGTGCTGACACTGCGTAAATCAACCCAATAGTGCTTGCTCTTTCCAGTAAGAAAAATAGGTAGCGTAAAAAAAGGGGGGTCCAAAGCCATGGAAATGGCTTTTGGAACCCCCTTCTATTTTTCGTTTGATTTGAAACATTTGCACTGACGAAGCAATTATCGGACATGTACGGATAATGAGATCAACGCATTTTTAGCTCAATGCTGCGCGGATCAACAAAGCTATATCCTTTGCCCTCAAGTGTAGTGAGCAGGGTATCCAGACCTTCAACGGTCCATGGTAGCTCATGCATCAGGATATTACTGCCAGAATGCAGCTGATCGGTAACATTGCTGATCAATTTTTCTGTCTTACCCGTTTCTTTTTCTTTCATTTCCCAGTCAAGAGAGCCTACAGACCAGGTCATGTATAACATTCCATTCTCGGCAGCGACCTTCTTGCCAACATCCCCGCCAGCACCATGTGGCGGACGGAAAAAGTGAGGAGCTTCTCCCAGCGTTTCTTTGACAATATTTTGAACATCTTCGATTTGCTTTTTAACCTCAGTATAGGACTTGTCTTTCAATACAATATGATCCCAGCTGTGGTTGCCGATAATTCCACCGCGGTTATGTATTAACTCCAGAAGCTCAGGATGCTCCTTAACACGATAACCATTCACGAAAAAGATGGCTTTAGCTTGATGTTTGTCCAGAACATCCATCAAAGGGTTAATCATTGCCGCATCTTTAGGACCGTCGTCAAAGGTGAGCAAAACCACTTTTTTATTTGTAGCTTCCTCATTAGGGACGATATCGTAATTTTTGTTCATATGGTACAGCAGTGGAATTTCAGCGGATGCTTCGCCCTTACTGGCTGTACTATTTCCTGTAGTACCTCCATCTGCTGTTGCTTCAGGGGTAGGACTGGCTGTTGCTTCAGGTGATGGCGCCGTAGTTTCTGCGCTTTGTGTAGCTGCCGCCGTGGGCGGATTGTTGGTGGTGGTGTTTGTTTCCTTGGCTGTATTTCCATTTGCACCGCTGTTGCCACAGGCAGTAAGCAGCAAGGTAGCCAATAGGAGCACTGATGTCATTTTACCCACTTTTTTCAACTCGCTTTCTTGTTATTAGGTTGTATGAGCCGGAATCTTTCCGCGAACACTAAACATGATTTTACCATACAAGGAGGCTGGAAATATGAATACTTCGTCATTTTTATGCGGGGTGCTGATGGGCGCCGCAGCCAGTATGATTATGTCCAAAAAGCGGAATTCTTTAATGTCTTCGCTAGGGCAATCGGGTGGTCCCATGAGTGGAGCAGCAGATAAAGCTAAAGAAAAAATAATCGGTATGGCCACGACTGGTTTTGGTAACACTGCTGTTTCAAGCAGTAATGCTCAAAGTAACGGTTCAAGCAGCGGGATTTCTGAGCATAAGACTGAATCACCAGTGAAGTCGAAGGAATCCAATCTTAAATTGTTAAAGGAATTCATTCGCAGCAATCCTGAAGTAAAGAGCGAAGTAGAGCAGATTCTTAAAGAAACGCATACAACCATACCGGGATTGTAACCGTAAAGGACTCCATCAGAATCATTTTGGGGATGAAATATTCCGCAGAATGATTCTTTTTTATTATTCAGGGCCTTGGAAATGGTTTATTCAATAGAGAGGATTTTATATATTTATTTACGTGCATTTATCTCGGCAAAATGATAACATACTTACATAGTAACCATTTTTGGCTCATTACTCGGGACTCATCATACATTATAATAAATGAGCTTGCAAAAGGAGGATCCTGTCATGAGAATAGAGCGATTAAGTCAAGATAAGATACGGATTTTCCTCACTTTTGACGACCTGAGCGAGCGGGGCATACAGAAGGAAGACATGTGGCAGGAAGTTCCTAAGGTTCATGACCTGTTTACGGAGATGATGGATCAAGCATATAGTGAACTAGGTTTTGATGCCACGGGTCCGCTTGCCGTAGAAGTTTTCGCATTGCCCGCGCAAGGCATGGTCGTTATAGTGACCCGAGGAAAATATGATCACCATCAGTACGGTGCGTCCGGGGAAGAAGAATTGCCAGAAGAGATTTATGAAATGGAAGTTACTCTTGAACAAAGCGACTCCATTGTATATGCATTCCGCGATTTCGAGGTTCTGGTTGAAGCGGCTCATGTGCTCATCGGTAATATTACTTCCCAGGGGAAACTGTATTCTTATAACAATAAATGGTATCTGTATTTCGATCCAAAGGAATTTGAAGAAACGGCGTTGTCAGGTCTTGTTGGCGTACTTGCTGAGTTTGGAGATTCCTCACCGGTCACAGAAGCTGTTCTCGATGAATACGGGAAAACAGTGATGCCGGAGAATGCGGTCCAGTTATTGTGCACTCATTTTAAGCGTCAGGAGTAATTAGGCAAGATCTAGGGGCTGATGACCATTGTTTAGGCCGATCAGCCCTAGTCTTGTTGTTGGTGATATGTCGGTCATTCTTGTATCAAAGTTATCATCTACCTTGCTGTGTAACAGCAGTAATAGGGTTTAGGGGTGTAGGGAGGTTATTCGGTGCTCGTGTTATCGGTTATTACGTCGGCAGTAGCGCCGGGACTTGCTCTGTTGACCTTTTTTTATCTGAAAGACAAGTATGATCAAGAACCGCTTCATGTAGTCATTAAAGTATTCTTGCTCGGCCTTCTGATTGTGTTTCCAGTAATGATCATTCAGAGAGGGCTGATGCTGGGACTAAATGGTGGTCCCTATGTGGAGTCGTTTCTCATATCCGCTGGCGTGGAAGAATGTCTAAAGTGGTTTGTGCTGTACCATATGATTTACAATCATACCGAATTTGACGAGCCATATGATGGGATACTATACGCTGTGGCGATTTCGCTCGGCTTCGCAACAATAGAAAATGTAATGTACGCTTGGTATAGCAACGCTTCAATCGGATCAATGTTTCTGAGAGCACTTCTTCCGGTTTCTGGACACGCTATGTTTGGTGTGATCATGGGCTACCATATGGGAAGGGCGAAGTTCTCAAAAGGAGTTCATACCCGCAGAATTCTGGTGTTTTCTCTCCTGTTGCCATGGATGTGGCATGGGATATATGACTTTATTTTGAGTACGACAGCCAACTATTGGATATGGTTTATTGTGCCTTTGATGGCTATTCTATGGTATGGAGGTATGGGAAAGGTTGCTAGGGCCAACAGCCGTTCTCCTTTCCGCTTTCTGAAACGTGAAGAAGAGGTTAACCTATAATCGAGATGGACACACTTATATTCGAAGGGCAGTTCCTAGTAAGGAATTCCAGAGAGGAGAGAGGTGTCTTTTTTTGCGTATAAAAGTACGTATCGTTTGCAAACAGTGCGGTGAGACTTACATATTAAGAGGGATTAAAGAGCAGGGTGTCATTCAAACCGGCTTTAAACAATGCCTTTGCAGTAATAGCAGTGGCTTTGAGATTGAAGAGAGAGCATGAGCGGACGTTATAGTCACATTGTGTAGCAACTTCAGTGCATAAGACTCCTAGTTTATTGTCAAACTAACGCCAATAAGCTATCGAAAGGAGTCTTGTAGCCCTATGTACAAAAGATTAAGTGCTGTAATGTTCCCGCTGACCGCGCTGCTGCTGATTGGTGCGCTTGTGTGGGGTTATCAGGAGAATCAGGAGAAGAATTCAATACTAATTAAGGCGGAGAATCAATATCAACGCGCCTTTCATGATTTGTCCTATCATGTGGACCGTCTTCATGGTGAGCTTGGAAATACGCTTGCGGTTAACTCTGCTTCTAATGGGATGCACCGTAAAGGACTTGTGAATGTGTGGCGGATGACTAGTGAGGCGCAAAATGAGATTAACCAGCTGCCGCTGACCTTGCTGCCATTTAGTAAAACAGAGGAGTTTCTGTCCAAAATCTCCAACTTTTCTTATAAAGCCGGGATTCGTGACTTCACTAAAAAACCTCTGACAGATGGAGAGCTGAGCAATCTAAAAGCATTGTATAAGAACTCAGGAGAAATCTCTAAGGATTTGCAAGAGGTACAAAATAAAGTCATTGGCAATCGGCTGCGCTGGATGGATGTTGAAACGGCGTTGGCGACAGAAAATAAAGCGGAGGACAACACGATTATTGACGGCTTCAAAACGGTGGATAAACGTGTAGGGGCATATCCTGAGCTAGACTGGGGTCCTTCAGTAGCAAGCATCTACGATAAACGTTCCGTCAAAATGCTCGGAGGTACCCCCGTGACTGCCGAAGACATCAAACGTAAGGCGTTGAAGTTCGCGGATGCGGGCTCCAATGCTAAAGTGGATGTTAAAGAAAATGGGAAGAACACCGAATGGCCATCCTATACAGCAACTGTTAGCGCTTCGAATAAGAAGCACACCATTAGTATGGATTTCACCAAAAATGGCGGGTTGCTGATCTCTTATTATGATAACCGTGAGGTTGGCCCTGCCAAAGTTTCTATTAAAGAAGCAGTAACCAAAGCAGAGCAGTTTCTAGAGAAAAAAGGATATCCACATATGACTGCAGTCAGCGCTGATCGTTACGATAATATCGGGAATTTGACCTTTGTAACCAAACAGAATGAAGTATTGATTTATCCTGAAAAGATGACCATTCGTATGGGGCTGGATACAGGTGATACCATCGGTTTTGAGGCCAGCGAATACGTCAATGAGCACAAGGACAACCGTAAGCTTCCAAAACCAAAACTTACCCTTGCAGAGGCAAGGAAATTTCTGAATTCTGATTTCAAGGAGCAATACAACCGCCTGTCCTGGATTAAAAATGATGATTCCGTCGAGGTCTTGACTTACGAGTTCGGTGGAGGGGTCAATGGCTCTAAGTATCGTATTTACATTAACGCCGAGGATGGAATTGAAGAGTCTGTGGAAGAAATCAGACCTTCTTCGGGGTCTGAGGCAAAATAAAAGGGAGGGCGCATCCAGCAGTTGGGTGCGTCCCTTTTTTTTGCAATATCTATAAAATATATCTGACTGGCTGATATTCCCATGCTATAATCAGGGGTAGTGATAATTACTAAACTGATGTGGCGGTGACATCTTTGTATCCTAAAATTAACGAATATCTATACATACAGGTTGCTTCCAGTGACGCTGCTGAAGCAGAAGTTGAATATAGATCAAGAATTGCAGAGACGGAAGAAGACGCATTCCTGATTGAAATTCCTATGCAGGAGAGCAATGGTCGTCTAAAAAGGCTCTTTATGGGGGACGAGCTTTCGGTTTATTTTCTAACTGAGGGTGGCATCAAAAATTACTTTAATACTTATGTTCTGGGCTTTAAAGAAGATGTAATTCGTATGGTCCGGATTCAAAAGCCGGAGACTGATTCGATTTTTAAGATCCAGAGAAGAAGCTTTTTCCGAGTGAATGCTGATCTAGAGCTTGCTGTGAAGGATAGCCTTGGTAAACGATTCCTGGTTCGTACAGATGATATTGGTGGTGGAGGAATCTCCTTTTTGGTGGATAACCAGGTTAAGCTGGAGGTTGGTAATAAATTGTCCTGCTGGGTACTGGTGCCTTATCGAAACGGAAGCACGGAGCATGTTAATTTTGAAGGTGAAGTAGTGCGCATTAAAAAGCTAGAAAATGGACGTCTTTTAGCGATGTTGAAATTTGTCGCTATTTCAGATTTGGAACGCCAGAAAATTATCCGTTATTGCTTCGAACGTCAGTTTGATTTCCGCAACAGATAAGCATTTTTTACAGCTCTATTAAGCTGTCTGATTTTGCACTGAAGTATAAACTGTGGTATAATTTTATAAGTCGCAGGCAATGCCTGCTTTTTTCTTGATAATATCATCAAGCATAACAATTTATGTGTGCTTATTGATATTGCAGGAATAGTTTTCGTAACGCTAGATGCTTTTTTTATGAAAGAGTGTTTGAGGAGGAATGCCCCGTTGGATAGGCAGGGTACACATACTTATGACAGAATAAACGTCGCCATCGACGGACCTGCCGGGGCAGGCAAGAGCACTGTAGCCCGATTGGTAGCCCAGAAGTTGTCTTATATCTATGTCGATACTGGTGCAATGTACCGGGCAATCACCTGGTATATGATCCAAGAAGGCATTGAACCGGAAGATCAGCATCGAGTGAACGAGAAGGTTCGCGACATGGTGATTGAACTTATTCCGGAACGAGATATTCAGAAGGTGCTGATTAATGGGGAAGACGTGACCCCACATATTCGGAGCCTTCAGGTTAGCGGCCTTGTGTCGCAGTATGCGAAGATCGAGGATGTTAGATCCAGACTGAGTCAATTGCAGCGTCAGATGGCGCTTCGCAAAGGCGTGGTAATGGATGGCCGCGATATCGGTACAACCGTGCTGCCGGATGCCGAGGTAAAGATTTTTATGACGGCAAGTGTGGAAGAACGAGCTCTCCGTCGTTATAAGGAACTGAGAGACGCGGAATCGGTGACGCTTCAGCAGCTTGAACACGATATTGCAAAGCGGGACCGTCTGGATGAAGGACGGGAGATTTCACCGCTGCGCCGTGCAGAGGATGCTATTCTTCTGGATACGACTTTAATGAATATCGATCAAGTTGTGGAGGCCATTGTATCCCACTGTAGATCTCATGTTGACGGGGAGAGAAATCATTTATGATTTATGCAATTTGTGTTGGATTGCTTCGCTTGATTTACGCAATCCTTTTCCCACTTAAGATTGTGGGGAAAGAAAATGTGCCAAAGGAGGGCGGGGTACTGCTCTGCGCTAACCACATTAGTCTGCTTGATCCAATGACTATTGGAATTAAGCTGGACCGTCAGGTAAAGTATATGGCTAAGGCTGAACTGTTTGAGGTTCCGGTGCTTGGCTGGCTCATTAATAAATTGGGTGCTTTTCCGGTGAAACGTGGCGGCGTAAGCAAAGAATCCATAAAAACGGCCCTTAACACACTTCGTAATGGTAATGTCATGGGTATCTTCCCGGAGGGTACGCGTAACTCTGATGCCGGAGTGGCCAAGAAGGGTGCTGCTAGCTTTGCACTTCGAAGTGGCGCAGCAGTTATTCCAGCGGCTATTATCGGCCAGTATAAACCCTTTCGACGCATGGTCGTTGTCTACGGTGCTCCTGTAGACCTTAGTCAATTTGCCGGTGCGGGGAGCGAATCTCTCGAGGCTGTTACCGATGTCATTATGGATCGCATCCGTGAGATGAAAGAGACAGGTAAACCAAGTGCTAGTTAAGGGATGAGCAGAACAACAAATTTTGCTCAATGTTTTGATTAAATAACGGCATAGCCGCTATTTTTTGGAACATACTATCATCAAGTGTAAGTGAAATATTATGCATGGCTTGTTTTGAACTCTGCTATACGCAGGTTTAAATAAATGGGGTTTTGAATCGAGGAGGCTAATCACATGTCTGAAGAAATTAAAAATCAGGAAGCTGCGGAAAAGAATGAATCCGTAGAAGCGGTGGATTCCGCTGTGACAGAAAATAACGGAGCTGTAGAAGAAGTTGCTGCCGTTAACGAAGAAGAAGTGACTAACCAAGCTGACTTGGAAATCATTTCTCTGAAAAAAGGCGATACCGTGAAAGGAACAATCGTCAAAATCGAAGATAACCAAGCTTATGTAAGCATTGGATATAAATACGACGGTGTGATTCCAATTCGCGAATTGTCCGCAGTACAACTGGACAACGCTGCTGCAGCAGTAGAAGTTGGACAGGAAGTAGAATGTAAAGTTGTCAGCATCAACGACAACAAGGAAAGCCTTGTTCTTTCCAAACGTGCTGTTGATAGTGAAAAATCATGGGAAGATCTTGAGAAATACTTCGCTTCCCAAGAAGCTTTCGAAGTTACTGTGGCTGACGTTGTTAAAGGCGGCCTCGTAGCTGATGTTGGAGCTCGTGGATTTATCCCAGCTTCCATGGTAGAGCGTCACTTCGTTGAAGATTTCAGTGATTACAAAGGCCGTACCTTGCGCGTTAAAGTGAAAGAACTTGACCGTGAGAACAGCAAAGTAATCTTGTCTGCTAAAGAAGTTCTTGAAGAAGAATTCGAAGCTAACAAGCTGAAAATTATGGCTGAACTATCTGAAGGCCAAATCATCGAAGGTACAGTACAACGTCTGACTCAATTCGGCGCATTTGTTGATGTGGGCGGAGTTGACGGTCTTGTACACGTATCTGAAATCGCTTGGAGTCACGTAGAGAAACCTTCTGATGTAGTATCTGAAGGTGATAAAGTACGTGTTAAAGTATTGAAGGTTGATCCTGAAAAAGGAAAAATCAGCTTGAGCATCAAAGCTGCTGCTCCAGGTCCTTGGGACTCTGCTGCTGGCGAAATCAACATCGGTGATGTTGTAACAGGCGTTGTAAAACGTCTTGTGAACTTCGGAGCGTTCGTAGAATTGCTTCCGGGTGTGGAAGGTCTTGTGCATATCTCACAAATCTCCCACAAACACATCGCTACTCCACACGAAGTATTGAAAGAAGGACAAGAAGTTCAAGTGAAAGTTCTGGACTTCAATCCATCCGAGAAACGTGTTAGCCTGAGCATCAAAGAAACTGAAGAAGCTCCAGCTCCATCTGCTAGACCTGAACGCAGCAATAGCAGAGACAGAGCTCCTAAAGAAGTTCTGAACAACCCTAACGTTTCCCTTAGCAACGAAGGCCTTAGCTTTACGCTTGCTGAACGTTTTGGTGACAAGCTGGACAAATTTAAGGGTAATAACTAATCCCTAAATGAGCTTTTGAATATACGGGTAAAGTAATCGGCGAGCCCTCGATACGGGGGTTCGCCGATTGTCTTTTTTTCGGAACTGGTCGGATTGATGAGAGTTAACATGATTGTTAGCCAATTTAAATGTTTTTTGCTATGATGAGTAACGTAAGGATGACAGGAGGAATGAATATGGCAAGACCCGTTGTGGCAATCGTTGGGAGGCCTAACGTCGGAAAATCGACGATATTTAATCGGCTGATTGGCGATAGATTAGCCATTGTAGAAGATAAGCCGGGGATTACACGTGACCGGATTTATGGTATTTCAGATTGGAACGGTAAATCGTTCAGTGTGATTGATACCGGAGGTATTGAAATTGATGGAGAAGATACAATTCTGAAATCAATCCGCGTTCAAGCGGAGCTGGCGATTGAGGAAGCGGATGTTATTGTATTTATGTGTGAAGCGAAGAGTGGTGTAACGAATTCAGATGAAGAGGTAGCTCAGATTCTGTTCCGTTCAGGTAAACCAGTCGTTCTTGCCATCAACAAAGTGGATAATATGAAGCGTGCGGATGACATTTATGAGTTCTATAGCCTTGGTTTTGGCGATCCAATCGGAATCTCTGGTAGTCACGGAACCGGACTCGGCGATTTGCTAGATGCTGTAGTTGAGCGCCTACCTGAGAAAATAGATGATGAATACGATGAGGATGTCATTCGTGTAGCTTTGATTGGCCGTCCGAATGTAGGTAAATCCTCTTTGGTTAACGCGATTTTGGGCGAAGAACGTGTTATCGTCAGCGATATTGCAGGGACAACAAGAGATGCTATCGATACTCCTTTTGAACGTGATGGGCAACGTTATGTGCTTATCGATACGGCAGGTATGCGTAAAAAAGGCAAGGTATACGAGAACATTGAAAAATACAGTGTTATGCGTGCTATGCGTGCGATTGAACGGGCTGATGTGGTCCTCGTTGTAATTAACGGCGAAGAGGGCATTATCGATCAGGACAAGCATATTGCGGGTTATGCACATGAAGCTGGTAAAGCATCTATTTTTGTTGTGAACAAATGGGATGCCATCGTGAAAGACGATAAGACTATGCAGAACTTCGAGACGAAGATTCGTGACCATTTCTTGTTTATGAGTTACGCACCGGTTGTCTTTTTGTCGGCTTTAACCAAACAGCGTTTGCAAAAGCTGCTGCCTGTTGTACAGCATGTATCTCAACAGCATGCACTGCGCATTACTACACATTTGGTGAACGACGTTGTATCTGATGCAATCGCGATTAACCCTCCACCAACTGACAAAGGCCGTCGCTTGCGTATTAACTATGTAACGCAGGTTGCGGTTAAGCCGCCTACGATTGTGGTGTTCGTGAATGATCCGTCGCTGATGCACTTCTCCTATGAACGTTATCTGGAGAATAAAATTCGCGCAGCGTTTAATTTCGAAGGAACACCAATCCGTCTCTTTACACGGCGCAAATCCGAAAACGAAGGTTAGGGGAGAAGAAGTGTGGCGCTTGAACTTCTGGTTATCGTTGTAAGCTATTTGCTTGGTTCTGTCAGCTTTAGTGTACTGCTTGCAAAGTTGCTAAAGGGAATTGATATCCGTCAATACGGAAGCGGAAATGCGGGGGCTACCAATACACTGCGTGTATTGGGTAAAGGTCCTGCAATACTAGTGCTGTTGCTGGATGTGCTGAAAGGGGTGGCCGCTGTATGGTTAGGAACCTGGGTCGGCGGTTGGGGAACCTGGGTTCCGGCTCTTTGCGGAATCGCTGCCATCATCGGACATAATTGGCCGCTCTATTTTCGTTTTCGTGGGGGGAAAGGCATTGCTACTACGATCGGTGTTATGGCTACGCTTTGTTTATGGCCAGCGCTGCTCGCCGGTATCATCGCCATTCTGTCTATCTTTATCACACGTTACGTGTCCCTTGGCTCATTAATATTTGTAGCACTGACACCAGTGGCTTTATTGTTGACAGGATTTACACAACCTGTGCTATGGACCAGTATTATTATTGCGGTCTTCGCCTTCTGGCGGCACCGGACGAATATTGTAAAGATCGTAGAAGGCCGTGAGAACAAGATAGGCTCAAAAGTTAAAGGAGGGAATCGTGTTGTCTGATAAAGTTACCGTACTTGTAGCGGGGAGCTGGGGAACTGCACTGGCTAGTGTGCTGGCTGCAAACCACTCGGAAGTTTATCTGTGGACACGCAACTCTGATCAAGCTGCCGAGATCAATGGCTCTCATACGAATAATAAGTATCTGCCTGGCATCGCTCTGCCAGCTAACATTATTGCAACTACGGATATGGAAACGGCAGTGTCCGGTTCTAAGGCGGTTGTAATTGTAGCTCCGTCATCAGGAATGCGGCAGGTTGCTCGCAGTCTGAAGCCATTCTGGAAGGATGACATGTTATGTGTTCATGCTACGAAGGGCTTTGAGTCGGAAAGTAATAAGCGGATGTCCATCGTAATTGCAGAGGAACTAGGCTGTGACGAAGGGCAGATCGTCGTCCTCTCCGGTCCAAGTCATGCAGAGGAAGTTGTACGCCGGTGTCCTACAACAGTTGTAGTTGCTTCACCTGATGACAAACGTAGCGCCGAAGCGCAGGAATTGTTCATCAACAACGATTTCCGTGTATATACGAATCGTGATCAGGTTGGGGTAGAGCTTGCCGGAGCTCTTAAGAATATTATTGCCCTTGGTGCAGGTCTATCCGATGGCCTTGGATATGGGGACAATGCTAAAGCAGCGCTTTTGACCCGTGGACTCGCCGAGATATCTCGGGTGGGAGTTGAGCTTGGAGCCAATCCTTTGACCTTTGCCGGCCTTGCCGGAATTGGCGACCTTGTTGTGACGGCTACTAGTCAGCACAGCCGTAACTGGCGCGCTGGGTCCATGCTTGGTCAAGGCAAGCCGCTGGCCGAGGTGCTGGAATCCATGGGGATGGTAGTCGAAGGTATTCGTACTACCGAAGCAGCTTATGCAATTTCGCTCAAGCTGGGTGTGCAGATGCCGATTACGGATCAGATTTATCATGTGCTCTTTCAAGGAAGAAGCCCACGCAGTGCGGTTGAAGCCTTGATGGGTCGTGATCGTAAGCCTGAGCTTGAGTCGATCTCCCAGGAAACTTGGGAGCAGTGGCATTCCTGATCCTGTTCACCTTTTTCCGCAAATTCTCATATGTTGTAATGGGGATTGACGGAGGAGGGATGAAAAGTGAGCAGAGATTTTTCCAAGGATGCATTGAACGCCATTAACAAAAAGGCGGGCAAGAACATTACGGAAAGTGCCGTCAAAAAGCTAGCCAGTACGGTAAAGCCAGGAACTACGCAGAATGAAGCCCAGCTCCGCCAGTTAATTAAGCAGGTGTCATCAATGGCGAAAGTGCCGGTCAGTGAAGCTACTGTGCAGGAGATTATCAATGCCGTTAAAAAAGGCGGCGCAGGTTCCAGCACAATGGAGTCTTTAATGAAAATGATGCTTAAAAAATAGCTTTATGTTGGGTGAGCAAAAGAAAACGGATCAATGAATGATTCCGTCGTCTTTTGCTTTTTTTTATATTCCTGATAATTTTCACGAAGCGTAATCTATTTAAAATAATACATAAAAAATGATGTTTTTTTACAGAAAAGGATAAGGTCATGATATAATAGTCCCTAATAAATTACAGGTGAATGGGGGCTTTGACCATGGATCCGATGACAAAAATGTGGTTATCCCTGATTGCGATGCTGATTATGGGATTATCAGTATTTCTTATAACTTTTGCTCGGAGCAAAACTAAGGGATTGCTTAAGGCTGTACTGTCTATACTTGCTTTTGTCATCATGTTAGTGGGCCTATTGGGCGGAGTTGTTTCAATTATGTAAGCAGTTACATAGCGTTGAGGAAGGAAGTAACATCATGAAATCACAAAAAGGAGTTACCGTTGTATTTCTACCAGAAGGTCGTAAAGCTGTTGTGAACCGTGGCATTTCGTTATTAGAGGCTGCTCGTAAAGCAGGAGTGCCAATAACAACTAGATGCGGAGGCAAAGCAGGCTGTCTGATGTGTAAGGTTACAGTCGCGAAGGAAGAGGCTGCTGCACTAAGGCCTCCCGGTGATATTGAGCGGCGTAAGCTTGGATCGGCCTTAGAAGAAGGAACGCGTCTGGCCTGTCAGGCTGCCGTATGGAGCGACGTAACCGTTCAGGTGCCGGAAGATCCACTGAAGGCTGCGGTGCGCCGTAAGCTTGAAGCAGCGCGGCGTGGGGAAGAAGATGAGCTGTGGTAGCGTAAGAATGTCACCGTGGGAGGGACTCGGTTGGAGTTTATAGGATATAAAATGAAACTGAAGGCAGGGGCCAAGCTTTTGCTAGGGATGGTATCGCTCGCGCTTACGCTTTCGGGCTGTCTATACCCAGGTGAAGAGAAGCGGGCTAGTGTTAATTATCGGGAAAGTGTTAAACGGATACAAGCAGCCGTTGATGATTATCAACAGGAGGAAGGGGTACTGCCCATTCTTAATGCGGATGAAACTACTCCAAGGTATGAGAAGTTTCGTATCGACCTGGGGAAGCTGATTAATAAGGGATATTTGGATGATATACCGGCTACCGCTTTTGAGCAGGGTGGAAGTGCTTATTTTCTTATTTTGAATGAGGAAATTGATCCTGTGGTGAAGGTGATGGACCTTGTTACGGTTCAAAAGGTGAATGACGTGCAACGACAGGTTAACCGCTACAAATCAGCTCATGGCGGCAACCTGCCTGTGCTTGATGAGCTATACCCCGGATTGTATACCATTGATCATAAGCAGGCGGGTACAAGCTCTATAACGTTAACTAGTGTCTATTCCGGTCAAGTTCTTGATTTTATCCTGGATAAGGATGGAACTGTCTACGTAGATTATGTTTTTGATATCATGGCTGCCGTCGATAAGAAGGGTGGAGAGCACGACAAGAATCAGGACTTGCGACTGGATCTGGAGGAAGCTTCATATTACGTTCCCGTAAAGTCTTTGCCGTATCTATGGATTAATAATCAGCCGATCCCGCAGCCTCCAAGTTAGAGTTAAAGTTCAAAAACGTCTAAGCTTCGGTTTTATCCGGGGCATTAGGCGTTTTTTGTTTATAACCTTTTAATCTCAGCATCCACTAAAAATAGTTCTATCAAAGAATCCTACCTCATAAGATGGATGAGTAAGCTTCCGGGCATCAGACGCCTTGCGGCGCGCAGACTTAACTTTTTTTGAAATTACATTGTGAAATGCGCGAATACGGGTCATAAATTCGTTCCGGATACATATGATGATACTAGTCCAAATGCATGTCCGAGCATTCGGAGTTTAGCGCGGGGCAAGTACGTCCCGGTCGAAAGCAGCTAGGCTTCGGGCGGGCATACGATAAGTCCGGTTGATGTCCTGCAAGGGTCAGATTACCGGCGGAACGCGAAGTCGATGCTCTTCAGGCATTTTTTCTTCGGAGTAATATGAGGAGGGGATCTCTTTTGGAAAAAGTGGATATTTTCAAGGACATTGCCGAGCGTACCGGCGGAGACATTTATCTTGGCGTCGTCGGCGCGGTTCGCACGGGGAAATCGACATTTATCAAGCGCTTCATGGAAACAATTGTCCTGCCAAACATCACGAATGAGGCTGATCGAGTAAGAGCTGTGGATGAGCTTCCGCAAAGCGCAGCAGGCAAAACGATTATGACGACAGAACCGAAGTTTGTGCCAAACAACGCAGTCCAAATCAAGGTTGCGGAAGGGCTTGAGGTTAATGTTCGTCTGGTAGACTGTGTGGGTTACGCTGTAGAGGGTGCAAAAGGTTACGAGGATGAAAATGGACCACGAATGATCTCTACACCTTGGTTTGAAGAGCCTATTCCTTTTCAGGAAGCGGCAGAAATCGGGACACGTAAGGTTATTCAGGAGCATTCAACGCTAGGTGTAGTGGTAACAACAGATGGTACGATTGCAGAAATTCCGCGGAACTCGTACGTGGACTCTGAAGAGCGCGTCATTGCAGAGCTGAAGGAAGTGGGTAAGCCGTTTGTGCTTGTCATTAACTCCACCCGGCCGCGCAGTGAAGAAGCGCAGCAGCTCCGTAACGAGCTAGCCATCAAATACGATATCCCAGTTATGACGCTAAGCGCCGCAAACATGAGCGAAGATGACGTAACTGGTGTGCTGCGGGAAGTGCTTTATGAATTCCCAGTGCATGAAGTAAATGTAAATCTGCCAAGCTGGGTTATGGTGCTTGGAGAAAACCACTGGCTGCGTAGTAGTTATGAGAACTCCGTTCGGGATACGGTAAAAGACATTCGCCGCCTGCGGGATGTTGACCGCCTCGTATCTCAGTTCACCGAATATGACTTTATTGATAAAGCTGGCCTAAGTGGTATGAACATGGGTCAGGGTGTAGCAGAGATCGACCTGTATGCTCCAGAAGAGCTGTACGATCAAGTTCTGATGGAAGTGGTTGGGGTTGAGATCCGCGGTAAGGATCATTTGCTCCAGCTTATGCAGGAGTTCTCACATGCGAAACGAGAATACGACCGATTCTCAGAAGCTTTGGAAATGGTCAAGACTACTGGCTATGGTATCGCGGCTCCATCCTTAGCCGAAATGGCACTCGACGAGCCAGAACTGATTCGTCAGGGCTCTCGCTTCGGGGTTCGCTTAAAGGCTACGGCACCGTCCATTCATATGATTCGGGTGGATGTGGAGTCTGAATTCTCGCCAATCATCGGAACGGAAAAGCAAAGCGAAGAGCTGGTTCGTTATCTGATGCAGGACTTTGAGAATGATCCTATTAAGATTTGGGAATCCGATATTTTTGGCCGCTCCCTGCACTCCATTGTAAGAGAAGGAATTCAAGGCAAGATAGCTATGATGCCGGATAATGCGCGCTACAAACTGCAAGAAACGCTTGGCCGCATTATAAATGAGGGTTCCGGCGGACTTATTGCAATTATTCTCTAAGCTGAATATAAATAAATTCAAAGAGTGGGAGAAATCCTGCTCTTTTTATTTGTATATATCCTAAAACTTGATTCCTAGTTCCTATAATAACGGTGAATCTGACTCAATTATTCTGATGAAATAAAGACCTTAACTGCTCCAATAGGTCTAACAAATTAGTTTGAATTTAGATAAATATGCAAGGATAGATGATAATTTCTGCTCCTTTTTTGAGTAACAGCTTGAATTTATGGATGGGCTGTATTACTATAAGTTTGTTGCGCTTCAAGGTCTAAGGGCGCCAAAGTTAAGTTTTAAACGGGATTATCACGTATATTTTACGTTGAAACGGAAACAGTGTATGATACCGGAGAATTTACTCAGGGAGGTGAGAAAACATGAATAAATCAGATTTGATCAATGTAGTTACAGAAGCAACTGAACTTCCCAAGAAGGATGCTACTAAAGCTGTAGATGCGGTTTTCGAAGCAATTACAGAAGCACTGCAAAGCGGTGATAAAGTACAACTGGTTGGATTCGGAAACTTTGAAGTGCGTGAGCGTTCTGCACGTAAAGGCCGTAACCCGCAAACTGGTGAAGAAATCGAAATTCCTGCAAGCAAGGTACCGGCATTCAAACCCGGTAAGGCGCTGAAAGACGGAATCAAATAAAGATTTCTACATACCTATCCCATAGTCTTTTTAAGAACAACTATGCCGCCCTCCAAGGCGGCATTTGTTTTTTGATATACTATGAACTGTATAATAGGTTTAGAGGAGGATGAGTGATGATGGATAAAAATACGGGTACTACTCCGCTTCCAACGGGCAGCGACTATATTGTGGTTAAGGCTAAAGATAATGGCGTTCAGGTCATTGGGTTAACCAGAGGTACAGATACACGTTTTCATCATACAGAGAAGCTGGATAAGGGCGAGGTATTGATTGCCCAGTTTACTGATCATACCTCAGCAATGAAGATCCGCGGTAAGGCTGAAATATGGACAAAGCACGGACAATTGGAAAGTGAAAGCTGAAAAGCAGGCATAGCCTGCTTTTTTTCAAAATATAGTAAAGATAAATGATCGTATTCCGCTAAGAGTGGGAATTATGGATAAGGGGGCGTGTTCATGAACAAGGCCTGGTGGGTTGGAGCCGTATTACTCTTGACTGCAACCTCTGCTGTAATATTGCCCAAAGTGGCAGATATGGATTCAACCTTACAGCAGCGAAATGGTGCGGTGGAGACTTTTACTGGCGGCCATAACACGGTGCTAGACAACGAGAATCTTGTTGATGTTCTTGGCGCACTTCCATTGACCTTATCCATTGATAGCGTAGGCTGGGAGGATCACGTTCTGTCTCTGGATTTAAAAGTGAGCGGAAATGATCATGAACCCCAGGAGCTTTATCGAAATATGGCACAGACTATTTCTTTTGCTTTTCAAGAAACCTCGAATGTGGATCAGCTTCTGCTGCGCATCGTGGTCATGGATAAATGGCTGGATAGCCGCCGGCTGCTGCTAGCAGGGGATATCAGACGCCCGGAGTGGTCCGTTGAACTCCAGAATGAACTTCAGTCTGCGGGTAATCTCCCCATATCCGAGCGTCTCAAGACGGGCTTCCGTATTAGTGAGACTGAGCTCTGGAAGAAGCAGTTCATTTATCCTTGAGAAGAATAAAAGAAACTCAGTTGTATCACAGTGCGTGACAAAAAAACATGTGATATAATAGACAAGATTGTGAACAAAGGAATTAATATAAATGTCAATGGCTTCGGAGGCTGAAATGAAACCGTACTGCATACCGCAACTGGCAAAACCCTACACCGACTACGACATGATTCAGAAGCATACGGATTTGCCGCCGTTTTCTGATGGCCGGGGTCATTTGTTATATATTTTTCTAAACCATGGATCTTCTGTAAAAGGAAGTACCGGTGAGTTGTATACGCTCGTAACCGCACTTATTCAACTTGGACTAGATACACATGAGGTAATTGACCGCTCGAATGATAGAAGCGGCGGAGATCCTATGCGTTCCCGTCAATTAAAGGTATTGGCTGGCGATTATTTTAGTAGCTGGTTTTACCATCTGCTTGCAAAGAGTGATCAGATTGAGATGGTTGGAATCTTGAGTAAGGCGATTGCTGATTTCAATGTCTTGAAAGCGAACCTCTATGTGAAGATGAGAGGAATCCGTCTTTCGGCTGAACAATACTTGCGGCACATGGTACAGCTCAATATGCGGCTGTTCCTTTCTTTTACGCCCATGATCGAGAATTCATTAGTGGAATTGTGGGAGAAGTTATTGACAGAGTTCAGTCAGTGCGAAACTGTTGCCATAGAGCTTCAGCGTTGTGATAACCTTGAGAATGCTAGCAATGGTTATTGCTACTGGAAGATGCTGGAGTCAGCGACAGAGGAAGAACGCAAACAGCTTCAAGACCAGAACCTTGATCAGAAGGACTGGAAGATGCTGAAGATGAAATATAAATGTGATTCTCTGCTGACGGACAAGCTCCATCAGTCGATTCAGTCGATTCAGGGACTATTACAAAGCGTTAAAGACGAAAGCCTGCTTAGAGAGCTTGAGATAGCGCTGGATCGTATTCTCCTGCAGATGAAAGTCTCAGGACAAGCAGCCGTGGAGGGTTAGTGGATGACTATGGACAAAACTACAACTGCTGTGGGTGATAACAGCAAGCCAAAGGAACAGTTTGTGCACTCGGTGTTTGAGAGTATTGCAGGTAAATATGATTTGATGAATGACATCTTAAGCTTTCGCCGCCATAAGGCTTGGCGCAAGTTCACGATGAAGAAGATGGGCATGAAGCGCGGGGATTCAGCTGTAGACTTATGCTGCGGCACTTGCGATTGGAGCATTGCCTTGGCCGAAGCCACACAGACAGGGAATGTGATAGGACTCGACTTCAGTGCAGGCATGCTTGAAGTGGGGCGCCGTAAGGTGGAGGAGCGCAAGCTTCAGGACCGGATCTCTCTTGTACAGGGTAACGCTATGGAGTTGCCTTTTGAAGACAACGCATTCGATTATGCAACGATTGGTTTTGGACTCCGCAACGTACCGGATCTTGTTCAAGTATTGAACGAGATGAAACGGGTGGTGAAGCCCGGAGGAATGGTGGTCTGCCTGGAGCTTTCCAAGCCGATGAAACAACCATTTAAAGGTATCTATTTCTTTTATTTTCAGCGTGTACTTCCATTGCTGGGCAAGTTATTCGCTAAAAGGTATGAGCAATACAAATGGCTGCCAGAATCGCTGGCGCTGTTCCCTGACCGGGAGCAATTAGCTGCTATTTTCCGTGAAACCGGACTGCAAAAAGTGGAATCCTTCCCCTTGACCGGAGGCATCGCGGCATTACATATTGGGCTCAAGGAGAACGGGAATGTTTAAGAAAATCGGTATCTTTTTACAAATGATCAAGTTTGAACATACGGTATTTGCTTTACCTTTTGCTTTTATGGGTGCTTTACTTGGTTCCGTTGTCATGTTTGGCACGCTACCTACCTGGAGCCAGATTGGTTGGATCGTAGTGGCTATGTTTGGGGCACGGAGCGCTGCTATGGGGTTGAATCGACTGATTGACCGGATAAGTGATGCTAAGAATCCACGCACAGCGGGAAGAGCTATTCCTGCAGGATTATTGAAGATCGGTGAAGTCGTCATTTTTATCGGCATTTCGTTTTTCTTACTCTTTTGGGCAGCCTTTAAGCTGAATCCTTTGTCGGCCAAGCTCTTGCCGATCGCAGTTTTCCTTCTTGTCATTTATTCATTTACTAAGCGCTTTACATGGGCCTGCCATCTTATCCTCGGTCTGACCATTGCGCTTGCACCTTTAGGCGGCTGGGTAGCTGTAACTGGTAGTGTGAATTGGACTTCAATGGTATTTTATTTCACTATTGTGTTTTGGACTGCAGGTTTTGATGTAATTTATTCTTGTCAGGATGTTGAGTTTGATCTAAAAGAGGGTTTGAAGTCCATTCCGGTTCGGTTCGGGGTTCAAGGTGCACTCTTTATTGCCCGCGTATTTCACATTCTCACGGCGATTGGATTCGTATCGTTGCTGTTTATGACGGATTTAAGCTGGTGGTATGTAGCAGGCATGATCATCGCATATATTATTCTCTTTTATGAGCACTACATTGTATCTCCGAGTGACCTTAGCCGTCTGCAGACTGCTTTTTTCACTATGAACGGCGTATTGAGCATCGTAGTGTTCTCTTTCACTTTGATTGACTTGGTGGTGCAGTTCTACTAATGACGCTTACTAAACCGAAAAACATCGTGGTTGGAATTACAGGAGCTAGCGGTGCGATATATGGTGTTCGTCTAACTGAAACCTTGCTATCACTAGGATACTCCGTGCATTTGGTAGTTAGCAATGCGGGCTGGCGCGTATTTAAAGAAGAACTTGGTTATATCGCATCAGACCGGGAGGGCTTTTTGAACGAAAGGTTCAAAGGCTATCCCGGTTCTCTGCTTTATCATCCTGTTGCGGATATCGGCGCATCCATTGCAAGTGGTTCGTTTCGTGTGGAAGGGATGATTATTATGCCTTGCTCTATGGGAACATTATCCGCGGTAGCGAATGGGACTTCTGATAATCTGATGACACGTGCGGCTGACGTTATGCTCAAGGAAGGCCGCCCACTGGTGCTTGTACCTCGTGAGACTCCACTGCATGCTATTCATCTAGAGAATATGTTGAAGCTGTCCCGTCTGGGAGTTCGGATGATTCCCGCAATGCCGGCTTTTTATTTTGGGCCGCAAAGTATGGATGATCTGATTAATTTCATGGTGGGCAAAGTGCTTGACAGCTTTAATATTGAACACAATTTATTTCGAAGATGGGGGGATTGAAAGGATGGACAATAACAGCCACACCATCATCGGCAAAATCAGCTATACCAACTCATGGCCGGTATTTCACAATTTTCATCCCTCTGCATTGAAATATCCTGCAGAGATGGTGAGTGAGGTACCTGCCATTCTTAATCAGGGGATGAGCCGTGGAACTATTCATGTAGGTGCTTTATCCTCTTTTGCTTATGCTGAGGCCAGTGACAAATTATTACTTCTACCTGATTTATCGGTTAGCGCGGACGGTCCTGTGAGATCAATATTCCTTTTTTCCAGGGTGCCATTTGCTCAGATTGGTAGTGGTAAGATCGCTGTTACGAATACTTCTGCAACCTCGGTAAATTTGCTGAAAATTTTAATGGAAAAAGCTTTTGGCAATAAACCGGAGTATATTAGCGCTAATCCTGATTTGGATGCCATGATGCATGAAGCGGATGCCTGTTTATTAATTGGTGATAATGCTATTAAGGCCTCATGGCAGGATCAAGGTTATATCGTTACTGATCTAGCTGAGGTTTGGAAGGAATGGACGGGCTTAGGGATGACCTTTGCGGTCTGGGCAGTGAACCGAAAGGCTGCTGAGGACAAACCGGAGGCTATTTCTGAGATTGCAGAGGCTTTTGCCGAGAGTAAAATGCGGGGATTGAGAGATTTAGATCCTATTGTACAAGCAGCTTGTTCTAACATTGGAGGAACAAAGTCTTATTGGGAAGGGTACTTCCGCAATTTATGTTATGATTTTGGAGAAAGGCAGCAGCAAGGTTTGAACCTCTATTTCCGCTATGCCTATGAGATGGGCCTGCTGCCGCAGGAAGTGAAGATGGAGATTTGGAGCCATAAACTGTTGACACGGGTGAAAGAATGAAACGACTGCAAATATTCGGATTACTGAACAGAGATATGGATCAGATTGAAAAGGAGCTGTACCGCAGTGTACAGGGGGATGACGATCTGCTTACAGAAACTTCCCTGCATTTATTAAAGGCAGGCGGCAAAAGGTTACGTCCCGTATTTGTCCTAATGGGCGGGAAATTTGGTAAGTATGATCTGGAAAAGCTGAAACGGGTGGCGATACCGTTAGAGTTGATCCATAGCGCTTCACTGGTCCATGATGATGTGATCGACGATGCAGAATTGCGCCGTGGTGAACTCACCGTGAAAGCAAAATGGGGCGATAAAATTGCCATGTACACTGGTGACTACATATATGCAAAAGCACTGGTTATGACTACGGAGCTGAAGAATCCACGAATTCATCAAATTCTGTCTAAGGCGATGATCGAAATGTCGATCGGAGAGATGGAGCAGATTCGTGACTTTTTCAACAGTGAGCAAAGTGTACGTCATTATCTACGGCGTATCCGCCGCAAAACAGCCCTGCTGATTGCGGTTAGCTGCCAACTAGGAGCACTTGCTGCTGAAGCAGATCCAGAAGTAGCTCGTCTGCTTTATAATTATGGTTACAACGTGGGTATGGCGTTCCAGATTCGTGATGATTTACTGGATCTCTCAGGCACAGAGAAACAGATCGGTAAACCTCCGGGCAGTGATATGCGGCAAGGAAACATTACACTTCCAGTGATTTATAGTCTTGAAGATGAGCGACTGCGCGAGTCATTGCTTGAGGAACTGAAGTCTATACGTGAGGGCCATAGCACGGTAGGACGTGCGATTGATCTCATTCTTTCCGGTGACGGAATCGCCCGTTCTGAGGAGCTCGCTTCACGTTATATCGACAAGGCGCTGGCGGCGCTGGAACAATTGCCTAACAATAAGACTAAGCGCAATCTGCGCGATATTGCGTATTTTATAACAGGAAGAAGTTATTGATCTTCTGGTGAGATTGAAATTAAACGTTTCCAGAAAGCAATGTTTCTGTTAAGATAGCGTCAAAACAACCCTTCAAATGGGAAAATGGAGAGTGCTTCTATGGAAAAGACGTATCTGATGGTCAAGCCTGATGGAGTTCAACGTGGATTAATAGGGCGTATTGTTGCCCGCTTTGAGGATAAGGGGTTTAAATTGGTCGCGGCTAAACTGATTACAGTCAGTGAGGATCAAGCGAAAAGACATTATGCTGAGCATGCAGGCAAAGACTTTTTTTCAGAGCTGGTCTCTTTCATCACTTCAGGTCCAGTGTTTGCAATGGTATGGGAAGGCGATGATGTCATAACTTTATCCCGGACACTCATAGGCAAGACAAAAGTTGGAGAAGCTCTGCCAGGCACGATTCGTGGCGACTTTGCCAGCCATACACCACTTAATTTAATTCATGGATCAGATTCGCCTGAAAGTGCAGAACGGGAAATAGCTAATTTCTTTGCTCCAGATGAACTGAATCAGTATAACAAAGACATCGCAGTCTGGATGTAAGGTCCAGGTAGGAGGCAGGGGATTAACATGTCTGATCGTAATGTTGCAGCATTAACAACAGATCCAGATTATAGCGGATTTATTCACAACGTTAAACAAAGCACCGGAATTGATCTGGCTCAATATAAAGAAGCGCAGATGAAGCGGCGTTTGACGACTCTTCGGATGAAGAATGGGTATCATACCTTCAGTGATTTTTTTGCAGCGATGATGAAAAATAAGGACTTATTTTATGAATTTTTAGATCGAATGACGATCAATGTCTCTGAGTTCTGGCGGAATCCGAATCGCTGGGAAGTTTTGCGGGATATTATCCTACCTGACCTCCAGCAGTCGGGCCGCAAATTAAAGCTGTGGAGCGCGGCGTGTTCCACTGGCGAAGAGCCTTACACGCTGGCTATGATTTTGTCGGACAAGAATATATTGGCGCAGACAGGCATTCTTGCCACTGACATTGATGATGGCGCTTTATCCAAAGCAAAGCAGGGTCTTTATTTGGAACGTTCTTTAAAGGATGTGCCCAAAGACGTGGCAGCACGTTATTTTACACCGGAAGGTCCTGTCTTCAAGGTCAGCGATTCACTTAAGAAAAACATAGATTTCCGCAAACAGAATCTCCTCTTGGACAAGTTCGACGAAGGCTTCGATCTAATTATTTGTCGCAATGTAATGATCTATTTTACTGAAGAGGCGAAGAACAAGCTCTATCATAAGTTTTCGGCTAGCTTACGTCCGGGTGGTTATTTGTTTGTGGGCAGCACAGAGCAAATCTTTACACCGGCTCAATATGGCTTTGAATCGACGGAAACTTTTTTCTATCGTAAAAAATAAATACTTTTTGCTCCTTCGCCATTAACTTCAAAGGTATACTTTCGCAAAAGTTCAGTGATACTGGATAGTAGAATCTGTACGCTAAGTGAAAGGAAAGTTAAACCGATGGACAAAAGCAAGGTCATTGCCGCGTACAAACGAGGCTTTATCACCGTTCGTGAGTGCGGGCAAATTCTCGGTGTGGAGGAAATGCAATTGGAGCGCCTTTTGCAGCTGGAAGAGCGTAAGTCTACATTCCCTCCACCAAGCCAGCGGCTCGGCAGCTAACAAGCTGAAGACCGAGCCGAGGAGCGCCATTCATACTCTTAAGGGTATGGATGGCGCTTTTTATTTCGGTATACATAGAGTGTTTCTAGAGAGAGCCCTTTCTTGTCAAAGCGGATTCCCTATACTATAATGAGCAAAGATCATAGGATTTTAGCGGTTTACAGTTTAAAAGTATAAAAGGGGGAAGACATCATGAGTTTACGCTATTTAACAGCGGGGGAAACGCACGGCCCCCAGCTAACGGCTATTATTGAGGGATTGCCAAGTAATTTAACTTTGGATTTTGAAGAGCTTAACTTTCAATTGCATCGTCGACAAAAGGGATACGGACGTGGACGCCGCATGCAGATTGAGAAAGATACGGCACAAATTGTAGGTGGAGTACGTCACGGCTATACTACGGGTGCTCCGGTAGCCTTGGTAGTAGAGAACAAGGATTGGACTCACTGGAAGAACATTATGAATATTGAACCTATTCCAGGCAGTGATGAAGAAAAACGCCGGGTAAATCGGCCGCGCCCTGGACATGCAGATTTGAATGGTGGATTGAAGTACAATCATACGGATCTTCGCAACGTTTTGGAGCGCTCCAGTGCCCGCGAAACCGCAGCCAGAGTTGCATGTGGCGCTGTAGCCAGACAGCTGCTGGCAGCCTTTGGTGTGAAAGTAGCAGGTCAAGTCATTCGCATTGGTGAAATTGAGGCACCTGCAAATGATCTGCCTATCGATGAGCTGATTGAACGGACAGAACAGTCTTCTGTCAGAGTTGTCGACAAAGAAACGGAACAGAAAATGGAGGCTTACATAGATCAGATCAAGGAAGAGGGCGACTCCATCGGTGGAATCGTTGAATGTATCGTCGAAGGACTGCCCATCGGACTTGGCAGCTATGTACAGTCAGACCGGAAGCTGGACGGGGCGATCGCTGGGGCAGTGATGTCGATTAATGCCTTCAAAGGCGTTGAAATCGGCATTGGATTTGAAGCAGGAAAATTGCGTGGATCGCAAGTCCATGATGAAATTATGTATGAAGCTTCTAAAGGATACTATCGCGCAAGCAATCGTTTAGGCGGTTTTGAAGGCGGGATGACGAATGGCATGCCTATAGTGGTTCGTGGGGTTATGAAGCCTATTCCTACCTTGTATAAGCCACTTCAAAGTGTAGATATCGATACGAAAGAACCTTTTACAGCTCAAGTAGAACGTTCGGATGCATGTGCGGTTCCAGCGGCATGTGTAGTTTTGGAAAGCGTAGTGGCATGGGAAGTTGCCAAAGCTTTTCTTGATAAGTTCGGCGGGGATTCTCTCGAGGAAATTAAAGCGAACTATGAAAACTATCTTGCACAATTGGAGAGTTATTAATCATGCGTACAATCAATGTAGATTTGGGAGATCGTTCTTATCCAATCCACATCGGTAGTGGTCTGCTGCAGAACATTGGCCAGTACTGTGCTGAAGCTGGACTGTCCACTCGCAGCCCACTACTGGTTGTGAGTGATAGTGAAGTAGCTCCACGGTATTTACCGGCACTTGAAGAAGCTCTAAGTCAGCAAGGCTATACCGTAGTAAGCCATATTATGCCGGCAGGGGAAGCATCCAAATCATTAACCGTGTATGAAGAGGTTATGACGACCGCAATTCAAGCGGGACTAGATCGCAACTCAGCGGTGTTGGCTTTAGGTGGCGGGGTTGTTGGCGATTTAGCTGGTTTTGTAGCAGCTACCTACATGCGCGGAATAGGATTTTTACAAATTCCAACGACGATTCTAGCCCATGACAGCAGCGTAGGCGGCAAAGTGGCTGTCAATCATCCACTAGCCAAAAATATGGTTGGTGCGTTCTATCAACCTTCGCTGGTGCTTTACGATTTGGATACCCTTCGCACGCTTCCGCCACGCCAAGTCTCTTCTGGCTTAGCTGAAGTAGTGAAGCATGGTCTGATTATGGACAAAGAATTTGCATATTGGTGCCGTGAACATGCTGATGAGCTGCTTGCTTTGAATGCTGAAGCCCTCGGCTATGCCCTTGAGCGCGGTTGTGCGATCAAAGCTCATGTCGTGGCGAACGATGAACGTGAGCATGGACTTCGGGCGATCCTGAATTTAGGCCATACGATCGGCCATGCTATTGAAGCGGTTGGCGGATACGGTGTGTTTTTGCACGGTGAAGCGATTGCGATTGGAATGGCGGGTTCGGCGCTGCTGGCTGTAAAGCTTGGACGTGACCGATCCATTTATGAGGATACAGTATCTATGTTATCTGCACTTTCACTGCCTATACAGCTTCCTTCTGAATATGATGAAGAGGAGCTAATGGAAGCAATGATGCATGATAAGAAATTCAAAGAAGGCAGAATGACTTTTATTGTGCCTGATGCCATAGGAGCCGTTAGTATTGTAAACGATGTACAGGAATCGCTTGTGCGAGAGGTTCTCGCAGAGCTAAAAAAGGAGGGGAAACCGTGGTAAATCGAGGGATTCGCGGAGCAACTACCGTGATTAATAACGAAGAAACAGAGATTTTGCGTGAAACTGTTGTGCTGCTGCGGGAGATCGTTGAACGCAATAATGTTATAGCTGAGGATATTAGCAATGTATGGATTACGATGACCAATGATCTGGATGCTACTTTTCCGGCAAGAGCCATTCGTGAGATTGAGGGCTGGGAAATGGTGCCGCTTATGTGTTCAACGGAGATCCCGGTCAAAGGCAGCCTGCCGATGTGTATCCGGTTAATGGTGCAGTTTAATACGGATAAATCACAGCGTGAGATCCGCCATGTGTATCTGAATGAAGCTCAGAAGCTTCGTCCGGATTTGTCGCAGAGTAAGTCTTAAATTTGAGTTGTGGGTTGTCAATGACCCTTGTCATCATGTATAGTGTAATTAGCCGAGTATAGAAGAGTTTAGTTGAGTTGAGATGAGTATAGTTGAGCAGAGTGCAAGAAATTTTTGCGAATATAAGAAAGTATATACATTTCTTATATTTCACGCATATACGCTTACCGTCCTTATAAGGACGCTGAAGACGTTTATGCCTGATTAGCAGTTTTTGTGTACACAGAGTCTTTATTTTGATATGTACTGGAGTGTTATTTCACATCCGTGATGTATCTTATTTAGAGATAAGTCTGTAGGCACAACATAACGATGCTGATCATTGCTCAAAAACATATACTTACTTACACAAACCCTCTACTTTGGTAGAGGGTTTTTCTGTGTTTCGGAAAGATTTATATAACTAAGGGGGCATCTAAAAATGACGAATCCGAGTGTTCAAGAGGTGGTAAAGCTGTCGCAGGATTATAATCTGATTCCTGTTGTGAAGCGGCTGCTGGCTGATATGGAAACACCTATCCGGTTATTCCAACGTTTTGCTGAACGTGACCGCGCGTTCTTACTAGAAAGTGTAGAGGGTGGCAAACAATGGGCCCGGTATTCGTTCATCGGCAGCGATCCCTTTTTAATGATATCGGGAAAAAAGGGTGCAATTAACGTAGAGATCGACGGGAAGAAAAAACAGCTGCATGGTAAGCCGATTGAGGAGCTTAAGGCGCTGCTTCGTTCATACCGTAGCCCTAAGCTGGATGAGATGCCCCCATTTACTGGAGGAGCTATCGGATTTTTTGGATATGATCTGCTGCAATATTATGAGAAGCTGCCTGAGCATCCAGTAGATGATCTCCAAATGGATGATATCCGGTTTATGTTCTGTGATCGCATCATTGTTTTTGATCATGTGAAACAACAAATTCTCCTAGTTGGCAACCTGCATGTTAAAGACGGTGATACGGACTCAGATATCAAATCCAATTACGAAAGCTTAAGTCGTAAGCTTGAGGATATGGCCGAAGAGCTGCAAAAGGAAGGGCCAAAGGAAAATGTGAACCGCCGCAGCATTCCGCAGGATATTGAGCTGGGTGAGATTCATTCGAACCTGACTAAAGAACAATATATCAACAACGTAGAACAAGCGAAGGAATACATTCGGGCTGGCGATATTTTTCAAGTGGTGTTGTCGCAGCGCCTGCATATTGAAACGGAAGTTTCTCCACTGCATGTATACCGGATGCTCCGGACGCTTAACCCATCTCCATATATGTATTATTTGAAAATGGATGAAGAGATTATTGTTGGAACCTCACCGGAAGCACTCGTAAAGGTAGATGGAAATCGTGTGGAGACACGGCCGATTGCCGGAACAAGGCCAAGAGGTGAAAGTGAAGCTTCGGATCGTGCTTACGCCGCGGAGCTGCTGGAGGATGAAAAAGAACGTGCAGAGCATTTGATGCTAGTTGATCTAGGTCGTAATGATTTAGGAAGAGTGTCCAAATTCGGTTCTGTAAAATGTGATTCCTTTATGGAAATTGAAAGATACTCTCATGTCATGCATATGGTATCGAATGTGTCAGGCACGCTTAGCGAGGATAAAGATTTCTTTGATGCCTTTCTCTCCTGTCTGCCAGCCGGTACTGTCTCAGGAGCACCTAAGCTACGGGCAATGGAGATTATTGCTGAATTGGAGCGAGAAGCCCGTGGTGCTTATGCGGGGGCGATTGGATATTTGGGATTCTCGGGAAATATGGATTCATGTATCACCATCCGTACAATCATCTTCCGTAAGGGCAGAGCATATGTGCAGGCTGGGGCGGGTATCGTTTGGGACTCGGTTCCGGAGAAAGAGTATGAAGAGACGGTGAATAAAGCGAAGGGCATGCTAAAAGCTATTCGTATGGCAGAGGCTATGTTCCCACCCGAGATAAAAGAGAAACAAGTCATCAATCAAGATTACATGTACGCATATACCCCCGAACAGGTGGTTTGATTAATAAAAAAGATTACATTAAGGCTGGGAGGATGAACATTATGGATGCAACAAAATTGATACAATCAGGAATCGCTGGACTAATCGAAGGCAAAAGTCTGACACGTGTGGAAGCACGGGATATAATGGGCGCAATCATGCTGGGAGATGCTTCACAGGCGCAAATCGGATCACTGCTGACCGCTTTACGGATTAAGGGAGAGACCGTGGAGGAGATTACGGGGTTTGCGGAAGCCATGAGAGGTTTCGGCACACCTGTCCTTACTGAAAAAGCGCGTCTGCTAGATACATGTGGTACGGGCGGTTCCGGCATCCATAAGTTTAATATTTCGACCGCCTCAGCGATTATTTCATCAGCGGCTTCGGTACGAGTTGCCAAACATGGCAACCGCTCAGCTTCCGGTAGAGCAGGAAGTGCAGATGTACTTGAAGCTCTGGGCGTCAACATTCATCTGAATGCGGATCAGGCTCGGGAATGCTTGGATCGAATCGGCATTTGTTTTTTATTCGCGCAAATCTATCATCCTTCGATGCGGCATGCGGCAGCACCGCGTAAAGAGCTTGGAGTGCGGACGATTTTTAATATGCTTGGTCCGCTTACGAATCCCGCGGGTGCTGACCGTCAGCTGCTGGGGATTTATGATCGGAATAAGACAGAGACGGTGGCTAATGTCCTGAAGGAGCTGGGGTCCAAGCGTGCGATGGTTGTTAGCAGCGTGGATGGTCTGGATGAAATCAGCATCTCGGCCCCTACATTAGTGTCTGAGCTAAAAGAGGGCATCGTAACCACGTATGAGGTAACGCCAGAGGCATTAGGTCTTAACAGACATCCACTGGAAGCTGTGCTGGGTGGAGATGCAGCTGAAAATGCGGCGATTATTACCTCGGTCCTTCAAGGGCAGATGAATCCTTATCGTGATATCGTTCTTGCTAACGCCGGAGCCTGTATATATGTTGCTGGTTTGGCAGATACCATGGCCGGAGGCGTAGAGAGAGCAAAAGATGTAGTGGATTCAGGCAAGGCACTATCCAAGCTTAATCAGCTTGTAGCTATGACGGAGGAACTTAATTATGTATCTTGATAAAATTGTCGCGACTAAGATTAAAGAGGTTGAAGTGCTCAGTAAAAACTTTTCGTTGGCACAAGCAGAGCGTGATATTGCGCTTCTTCCGGCAACAAGAGGTTTTCGTAAGGCTCTGACCCAAGGGAAGAACAGAGATATGGGCTTGATCGCTGAGGTGAAGAAGGCTTCTCCTTCCAAAGGGTTGATCCGTGAGGATTTTGATCCTGTTTCCATTGCAAAAGGGTATGAAGCTGGAGGTGCAGATTGCTTATCTGTTCTGACGGACACAGAATATTTCCAGGGCAGCGCAGCTTATCTGCAGCAAGTGAAGGAAGCTGTAAATCTGCCGCTGCTTCGCAAAGATTTTATTATCGATGAGAAGCAGATCTACGAGGCACGTCTTCTCGGAGCGGATGCCGTGTTGTTGATCGTCGCTATTTTGACACCAGCACAACTGTCTCATTTTATAGATATAGCTTCAGGGCTTGGATTGGATATCTTGATTGAGGTGCATGACCGAAATGAACTGGCGGTTGTACTGAGCACAGAAAAGATAACCCAACCTAACGTCCTGCTAGGAATTAATAACCGTAATCTACGTACCTTTGAGACCTCTTTGGAGACAACAGCCGAGCTGGCAGCTCTTGTGCCGCAAGGTGTTCCAGTGATCAGCGAAAGCGGAATTTCCGGGTCAAAAGACATCGGCTACCTAAGAACTACTGGTGCTCACGGAGTGCTTGTTGGGGAGTATCTAATGCGTCAAGCTAACGTAGAGGATGCGGTTAACGGTTTGCTCGGTGAGCTTCCTAACGGAAAGGACCGTGTCCGGCATGGCTGAGACATTAGTAAAAATCTGTGGACTTCAGGACGTTGAAGTGCTAAAATCTATGTTACACTTACCACTAGATTATATCGGATTTGTTTTTGCACCTAGCCGCCGGAAGGTATCCATAGAGCGTGCTGCCGAACTGATTGCAGAGCTTCCAAATTGGAAGGCTGGTGAAATTCCTAAGGCTGCCGGGGTTTTTGTTAATCCGGAGCTGGATGAGTTGAACGAATTGCTGTCTGTGGTGCATTTAGATGTAATTCAGCTCCATGGACAGGAGAGCCCAGCTTTTTGCCAGCAGGTTCGCCAAGCTTATCCACAGGTTCAGGTATGGAAGGCACTGTCCGTTGCTGATCAAGAGCGGGATAAAGCTGAAAATGAATATACCTTGGAAGATTACGCAGCTGCAGTAGATGCGGTTTTATTAGATACTTATGATCCATTGCAGAGAGGCGGCTCTGGCCGAACCTTCGCATGGAACAAATTACCTGTGTACCAAGAAATTGCAGTACAACATGACTTGCCCTTGTTTGTGGCTGGAGGGCTTCATTCAGATAATGTTGGTGAATTGCTTGATACCTATGTCCCGTATGGGGTAGACGTGTCGAGTGGAGTAGAGACTGACGGCATTAAGGATATTCAAAAAATGACAGCTTTTGTGGAAAGGGTGAAGCAATCATGATACAAGTACCGGACCAGCATGGACGTTTCGGTTCATTCGGAGGCCGCTTCGTGCCCGAGACTTTGATGAATGCATTGATTGAGTTGGAGGAGGCCTACCGTAAGTTTTCGGCAGATCCAGCTTTTCAGGAAGAAATAGATTATCTATTAAAGCAGTATTCCGGACGGGAGACCCCGCTGTATTATGCGGAACGTCTAAGCAAACATTTGGGAGAAGCTAAAATATATTTGAAGCGTGAAGATTTGAATCATACAGGTGCCCATAAGATTAACAATGCGATTGGTCAAGGGATTTTGGCCAAAATGATGGGAAAAACGAAGGTAATCGCTGAGACTGGTGCGGGTCAACATGGTGTAGCCACAGCTACAGTTGCAGCTCTGCTAGGTATGGAATGTAAGGTGTTTATGGGGGAAGAGGATACGCGTCGCCAGGCCCTTAACGTATTCCGGATGAAGCTGCTTGGTGCAGAAGTGATTCCCGTTACTTCCGGATCGCGCACATTAAAAGATGCCGGCAATGAAGCGCTTCGCTACTGGGTTAGCAATGTAGACGATACCTTCTATATATTGGGTTCAGCTGTAGGACCGCATCCTTATCCGATGATGGTCCGTAACTTTCAGCGGGTTATTGGGGATGAAACACGGCGCCAGATTCTGGAGGCTGAAGGAAGGCTGCCGGATGTGCTCGTAGCTGCTGTAGGCGGCGGCAGTAATGCTATCGGTATGTTCTATCCATTTGTTGAGGATGAAAGTGTCGGTATGATTGGTGTAGAGGCGGCTGGTAAAGGCATTGATACCCCTTTTCATGCGGCAACAATGAGTAAAGGAACTCATGGCGTATTCCAGGGATCGATGAGTTATCTCCTGCAGGATGAGCATGGACAAGTAACAGAAGCACATTCCATCTCCGCAGGCCTGGATTATCCTGGTGTGGGTCCTGAACACTCCTATCTAAAAGATATCGAACGCGCAAAATATGTCCCGATTACAGATGCAGAGGCGCTAGATGCACTGAAGCTGCTATGCGTAACGGAAGGCATTATTCCAGCGTTAGAATCGGCGCATGCGATAGCACATGTTGTAAAAATGGGTCCAACCCTTACTAAGGATGATATTGTTGTCATCTGCCTGTCAGGCCGGGGAGACAAAGACGTAGAATCCATTATGGCGTATACAGAAGGGAAGGGAACTGAATGACAACCCAAACTACAAACCGGATGGATTTGGTATTCCGGAAGCTTAAAGCTGAGAACCGGACCGCATTGATTCCTTTTCTGACTGTTGGAGATCCAGATTTGGAGACTACTCTTGCCATCATCACTGAATTGGAGACAGCAGGGGCAGATATTCTGGAGCTAGGAGTACCATACTCTGATCCGCTTGCAGACGGCCCTGTAATTCAGCGAGCATCTGCCCGGGCACTGCGGGGTGAAGTTCACCTGCGCACTTGCATGGAGACCGCGTTAAAGGCTCGTGAAGCCGGCAGCAGTTTGCCATTTATCTTGTTTTCTTATTACAATCCTATCCTGCAAATGGGTCTAGATACGTTTTTTGCTGATCTGAACAAGCATGAAATCAGCGGACTTATTATCCCGGATCTTCCCGTTGAGGAATCAGCGGAGATGCGGCGCCGTAGTGATGAAGTTGGAGTCAACCTCATTCCTTTAGTTGCACCCACCTCAAGCGAACGTATTGCAAAGATTGTATCCGGTGCGAGCGGGTTTATCTATTGTGTATCTTCATTAGGGGTGACTGGAGAAAGATCCTCTTTCCATGCGGATGTAGAAGCCTTTATTGATTCCGTTCGTCAAGCTACGGATCTGCCAGTGGCTGTAGGATTTGGGATCTCTACTGGCGAACAGGTTGCCCGTTTTGCTCAGATTTGCGATGGTGTTGTAGTAGGGAGTGCCATTGTCCGCAAAATAGAAGAGGTAATTCCGTTGCTCGATCATCCTGCTACGCGGAATGAGGGACTGTTGCAAATTCGAGAATTTGTGGCACAATTAAAAAGACCATAACAGTGTCATTCTGACCTGTGTATAGTGGAGTAATCAACTATGGAGAGCGAGGACTATTGTATGAATCCAAAACCGAATATAGTTAATCTCCCTGTCTACAAACCAGGGAAACCTATAGACGAAGTCAAGAAGGAGCTTGGCTTAAGTGAGGTTATTAAGCTTGCATCCAATGAGAACCCGTATGGAGCTTCACCGAATGCAAAAGAAGCAATTCTAGCAGAACTTGAGAATCTTTATCTTTATCCGGACGGCTCGGCCGTTGAATTGACTTCAGCACTTTCCAGCCGTCTTGGCGTGAATAACGACAATATTATTTTTGGCTGTGGCTCAGATGAGATTATTGCACTTATTGCTCGTGCCTTTTTCTTACCGGGTGATGAGACAATCATGGCGGACCAAACCTTCTCCGTGTATAAGAGTAACGCAGACATCGAAAGTGCGGTATCTATTGAGGTGCCACTTGTAAAAGGTACCCATGATCTGGATGGGATGCTGGCCCGTATAACGGACCGCACTAAGGTTATCTGGATCTGTAATCCGAATAACCCAACAGGTACGATTGTTCCAGAGGAAGCTTTGGTTTCTTTCCTGGATGCTGTGCCTTCCAATGTAATGGTTGTCCTTGATGAGGCATACTGTGAGTATGTAACAGATCTTTCATACTCCAATGGTATCCAGTTACTGACTCGTTACAAAAATCTGGTTGTGCTTCGCACCTTCTCCAAAATTTATGGCTTAGCTGCATTGCGTATTGGATACGGTGTTGCGAGTCCTGAGATCATTTCGTTGATCAACAAGGTACGTGAGCCTTTTAATACCTCACGGCTTGCTCAAGCTGCAGCTCTTGCTGCTTTGAATGATCAAGATTACGTACAGGAATGCCGTCGTCTTAATAGCGCGGGTATTGTCCAATTGCAAGGTGAATTCAAACGTCTGGGTCTAGAATCCTTCCCGGCACACGGGAACTTCATCATGGTAGATGTTCGTAAGCCTGCTACAGAGGTCTTTGATGCTTTGATGCATAAAGGAATCATCGTAAGAGCGGGTCATCAGGTTTATCCGACTTATATTCGGGTTACTGTGGGCTCGGCTGAGCAGAATACAGCTTTTATCACCGCGCTCGAACAAACGCTTATAGAGAGCGGAGTACGCGCCTAGTAATAACAGCAAGTCAAGACTAAAGAAGGCAGGTAGTTCAAAGAACATGACGACAAAAATAGCAATATTCGGTGTCGGTCTGATCGGAGGCTCACTGGCCCTTTGCTTTAAAGGCAAGGAGGGCCTGACCGTCGTTGGCCATGCCCACCGTCCTGAATCCGCGAGTAAGTATATTAGCAGAGGTGTGGTCGATAGTGCCACATTGTCTGTGGAGGAAGCGGCAATCGATGCCGATTTCATTTTTCTATGTGTGCCAGTGGGTATGCTAGAGGATTATTTGCAGCAGTTAAGCAAATTGCCGCTCAAGCCCGGCTGCATCATTACAGATGTTGGAAGTACGAAAGCTAGTATTGCCGCATGCGCGGTGTCTTTGGATATTCCTGGAGTACATTTTATCGGCGGTCACCCTATGGCAGGATCAGAGCGTTCAGGTGTTGAGGCAGCTTCATCGCTGTTGTTTGAAAATGCCTATTACGTATTAACGCCTCCACCGGGAGTGCCAGATGAGGCTTATCATGCGTTGGAGTCCTTACTCCACCTTACTAGAGCGCAGATTGTACGCCTTAATCCAGAACGTCATGATGAGATTGTAGGCGCCATTAGTCATTTACCACATATTATTGCCGTTGCGCTGGTAAATCAGATTAAAGCTTATGATGATACTGACTCCTTGTATAGTACGTTAGCTGCAGGGGGCTTTCGGGATATTACACGGATTGCGTCTAGTGATCCAATTATTTGGCGTGATATCTTGTTAAACAATCGTTCAGTGATGCTTCGATTGCTGAAGGATTGGAACGAGGAAGTTTCTTCTTTTGTTCGTTTGCTGGAAAGTGAAGATGGTGTAGGGATTGAAGAGGCATTTCATGAAGCCAATGGCTTCCGTAGTCAGTTGCCAGAACGGCGTAAAGGTATGATAGCACCTTTATTTGACCTACATATTGATGTACCCGATCATCCGGGGATTATCGGTCGTATTGCTACAGAGCTGGGGGATCAAGGAATTAACCTTAGCAACGTACAAATTATCGAAAGCCGTGAAGATGTGCCGGGGATTATGCGTCTCTCTTTCCGTCAGGAGAACGATATGGAGCGGGCGAAGATCCTGTTGCAGCATCATGATTATACGGTATACGTGTAGTATAAAGTTCGCTCGGGTTCATTTTCAAATCATAATAAACAGTAAAACAGCGATTCTCATGTGAATAGAGAATCGCTGTTTTTTGTTGGCTGCTTATTTCTACGTGCCTTCGTCAGTATCGTCATCGGTATCGCCATAAGTACCACCATAAGTACCACCATAAGTACCACCATAAGTACCACCATAAGTACCACCTAGTACTTACGGACCCTAGTGACGTTATTTGCTCGTTTTTTGCCTTTGAAGCAGTCTTTCGGACTCCACAAACGCTATTTCACATGAAGAGGCTTATATTGTGTGTTTTTCGTGCCAATAGCTGCTATGCGGTCCGTTAGCATCCCAAATGCGGATTAATGCTGCGTTTAAGGTCAGCTGTGTCCGATAGCGTCTTCGTATAAGCTAAATGTTTATTGGATCAACGAAGAAAAGAAAGGAGTGCCGCAAAATGCTTCCGGATTTATACACGCAGACTCTAATTTAGGTTTGGTTTGTTGCAACTGTTCCCAAACTCGCTTTCTTCATTTCGATCAGAATTTCTTCCAAGAAATTCTCTGGTACTTGAGTTTTTTTCGTCGTAACTATTTCGACTACCTACAAAACGATTTCTTGCTGCTCCTAGACCGACAATAAAGAGTAAAACCGAAGCGCCAAGCAGTATGAAAAGTGGCAGGTTCCAACTATTTGTCTTATCATGCAAATATCCTATAAGTGCAGGACCAATTGCGGCAAGCAGATATCCGATCGATTGCGCCATACCAGACAGTTCCGCTGCTTGATGCGCATTTTTTGTACGTAAACCGAAAAACATCATGGACAAGCTAAAGGCGCAGCCTCCACCAATTCCGAGTATGATGATCCACAACAGAATGATATTGGAGCTTCCGTAAAGCAGTCCGAGCGTTCCCGTCAAAAGCAAAATGGTTGTGATGAACACTAACGAACGTTGATTTGACATTCGCCCTGCAATAACGGGGACAATAAAGGTAAATGGAAGCAGCGCTAACTGCATTATTGAGAGGTACCATCCTGATTGGCTTGAGTCAATACCTTGCTGTTTTAAAATTTCAGGCAACCATGCGATCAGCACATAGAAAATCATGGACTGCATTCCCATAAACAAGGTTACTTGCCAGGCAAGAGGGGAACGCCAAACATTCACATCATTGCCGATCATCTGTTGACTTGTCGAGGTTGTTTGCTTCGTATGCTTCCTTAATTGAGGCAACCAGCAGAGGATCGATACAAAACTTAGAATCCCCCAAATTCCCAATGCTCCCTGCCATTTTAACCCTGCGTTTGCAGCTAGCGGCACACTGATTCCCGATGCGATCGCTCCAGATAAACTCATTGAAATTGCAAAGACACCAGTCATAGCACCGATTTTATTAGGGAAATCGCGTTTGATTAAACTTGGCATTAATACATTACAAACGGCAATTGCAAATCCAAGAATTGCAGTTCCAATATACAGATTTGCAGCCCCAGATAAAGAACGTATTACAATACCAACAGTCAAAAAGATCAGGGCAAACAAAATTAAAAGTTCAACTCCATACCTACGTCCTAGTTTTGGTACTAGAGGCGATAATAAAGCAAAGGTAAGTAAAGGTACCGTTGTGATCAAGCCTGCTAAAGTATTGGAAATATGAACGTCATCCCTTATGAGACCTACTAAAGGACCGACCGAGGTTAAGGGAGCACGTAAATTTGCGGCAATAATAATAATGCCGAGTATTAGCAGCCCTAAAGATGATGGTACGAATTTTTTATTCGGCATTCTTCATTTTCCCTCCCAGAATTAATGCGTACTAATATCCGCGCGGACAATGAAAGTATAGTATAATATATTAAAATTAACAATAAGTATTTTAAAGTTTACTTTATTGAGATAGTTCTATAACTTGAAATGCTTATATTAGATAAAAAAATACAACTCAGAGTTTCCATATAGAATGGAATACTGAGTTGCATTTTATAGGTGAAATTTTCGACTTTAGAAACCATATTTTAAGGAGATATGGAGCACTGTTTCGCTATTTGTATGATTGGTATAAGAGTGAGGGCGATCTGCACGAAAACTGATCGTATCATATTGATTTAATGTGTACATTTCTCCATCGACTCGAATTTCAATGGAACCAGTCATTACTGTCGCAATTTCAGTTGTATTCACATGATGACCTTCAGGGTGATACGAACTATTTGGCTGTAAGTAAGCCCGACACATTTCAATATCGTTGCTTACGTTTTTGAAGACGGGTTCGATGATCCAATTATTTTGATCATTAGAAAACCGGAGACCTTCGCCTGCTCGATACAAACTAACAGGGTCTTCAGATTTGAACAAAGCTAATAGGGGCAAAGATATGCCTTTTGAAATTTTCCATATTATCGCCAAAGTTGGATTTGTCTCGCCACGTTCGATATTCCCCAGAGTAAGTTTGCTTACGCCTGTTAATTCCGCTAAGTCATCTAAGCTCATGTTTTTTTCTTTTCTGTACTTTTTTAAGGCACCGCCGATTTGTAGTACCAGTTGTTTTGAGTCATCGATTTCATCCATTTCAAATTCACCTCAACAAATAACTTTATAGCTAGTATATTGTTTATCCTGACTCTTTTCCATACGATTAGGATTAGAGGGTGGATTACACACGCAGCTATACAAAATCTGACGTCTATGTAACGAACCAGCCCGTAAGCTTATCACCGTCCCCGGTTTAATCCTTTATTTTTGCAAAAAGGAAAGGATACCAATGGTGTGAGCGCTGAGGAGGCTATATTTGTAGGTGATCATCCAATGAATGACTTACAAGCGAGCCGTAACGCAGGGCTGCAAGACATTTGGAAACGTAATCAGCATATCCCTCTTCAAGTGGACGTAGACGGGGTAATAGATAATTGTGGGGATTTTTGGAAGCTAATTCGCTTGCTACAGTAAAATAATCTAATATAGATCATCTAATAAAAGGTAGAGCGCTTTCAGGACAAAAAAAGACCGCTTACAAAGTAAGCGGCTACAGTTCACAATAAATTGGAACCGTTAAGTATTGGATAGGAGTGGAGAGAAACCATACTGTACTTTTATTATATGTATACGTTTACATTTTGTCAACAGTTTTTAAAAATTGATAAATGTGTTATTTTTAAAGCCGGATTCTAAGTCAGAAATCCAATGTCAGGTCTTGCTGGCGAGTGGACCTATCTTAAGTCTATTAATGTCATCCTATGAGAATATGTGGTACAATAGAGCAGGTATGTTTCTAGATTCGTTTCTATATTTATGTAAAATTAGAAGTATGCCTTATTTCTTTTTGTCTTCTTCATATACATCATGCCTTAATTATCGGGTAGTTGAATATACATAGGTGTATTTCATAAAAAAACTAAAAATTTGCAGTAACACCGCAACTTTTAAAGCCCAAACCGGTATAATAAGTACGGACCGGATGGGAAAAGACGTGCAAGGGCGAGGAGGGCCAATCTCACCATGACGGATTCCCAGTTGATCCAGCAAATTAAACAAGGAAACACAGAATTATATTCAGAATTAATGCGTCGTTATCAACGTAAAATACTAGCATTTGTATATCATATGCTTAGAAATTCACATATGGAGCTTATCGCAGAGGACCTTTGTTCGGAGACCTTCTACAAGGCATTTCGTAGCTTACATTCCTTTCGAGAGGTAGATGCTTCATTCTCAACATGGCTGTACACTATCGCCCGCAACACTGTGCTAAGTGAGCTTCGCAAGAACCGTGCCGGTAATGTATCTCTGGAAGAGAGTGGATACACACCAGTAGCACCGTTTGAAGTTGCACCCGAGCAGGCTGCATTGCGCAATGAACGGATGAATTTGGTCCGTGAGGCGATAAATAATCTTCCCGAAAAGCAACGCTCTGCACTTATCCTACGTGAATATGATCAAATGGACTATCAAGAAATCGCAGAAATTTTAGATCAGAGTGTAAGCTCAGTGAAATCATTATTGTTTCGTGCCAGGAGTAGTGTGAAGCTTCAACTCGAATCCTATTTCAATGAGCCTGAAGTTGAAGAGCAGGTTGAGAGGGTGTAAGGCGAATGAATTGCAGGGAAGCGCAAGAATGTATTCCGCTCTTGTGGGACGCTCCCCCCACACATCCTAGGCGGATTTTGCTTGAAAAACATATCGAAACTTGTCCTTACTGCGCTGCAGAATGGGCTCTATGGCAAGAGAGCAGCCTGCTTATGCAAGATTTGAGGGAAGAGATCAGTGAAGAGCGTGCTGAAGCCATAAATGTTAAAGTCATGGAGCGGATTTATTTAGAGAGTCCATGGTTGATGCCCGGTGACGGGAAATCTGCTGGGACCTCTGCTATTGTTCGCCATCGGCTTAGCTTATGGATCGCATGCTTTCTGGCAATATTTCTGTCCAGCGTTCTTTATTTTACGATGTTCAGAACTCCAGGTGATGCAGTTGTTGCTCAGAGTGGAATTGTGGAGACAGGTGTCGCTGGATCCTCGATGGAATGGCAATCAACGTATCCAATCTTGGGCGCTGAAGGTGGGATCATTGAACCCCTTGTTGTAAGTATGGGACCCACTCATCCTCAATACTGGATGATGTTATCGATGTTAGGTGTAGGCTTTGCAGTGTTTTCATTAACTAGGCTGAATCGTTATCGCCGATCATAGAGGGTTATTAGACGTATGTCTTTGCTTCCGTTGTTTATACTATTCAGAACATTGAATGAGTCCCTTTACTTCATGTAATGAGGGGCTTTTTGCATTGTAAAACTCATAAAAAGAAGACTTTTTATTTCATCCATGTTACATTTAGAGACAAATACTTTGCTGAAAAGGGGGAGGCAACATGCTAATCGGCTTGATACGCCATGGATTGACGGACTGGAACGCGATAGGGAAAATACAGGGACAAAGTGATATTCCACTTAATGATGAAGGACGGATGCAAGCTGCAATGCTTGCTGACCGCTTATTACAGGAACCGTACAACTGGGACTACTGCGTTACTAGTAATCTTTCCCGCGCTGCTGAGACCGGTAAGATTATTGCTGACAAGTTAGGAATTCCGCTATTAGAACCTGATCAGCGTATACGGGAACGTGCTTACGGGCAGGTAGAAGGGCTTACTGCCGCAGAACGTGAAGAGAAGTGGGGCAAGGAATGGAGCCAGCTCTCCCTCGGTCAAGAAACCGACGAACAGCTTCAGGCTCGCGCTCTTGCTTTTATGGAAGATATTTCTGCGCTGCATCCCAATCGGAATATACTCGTCATATCCCATGGAGGATTTCTTGCTCAGCTGTATACTGCTCTTTACAAGGATAAGTATTCTGAACGAATTGGCAATCTATCCTTGACGATTCTGGAGAAGAAAGAGCGGGAATGGAACCCTATTTTATATAATTGTACTCGCCATATCCTGCAAAATCAGCATTAACCCGGGCTTCGGGTTATTTTTTTTGCAATAAAGGGAATAAAATAGGCAGTATTCCCCATAATGGTAGTAAAACGGTGAGGCGATAAAACATGAATCTGGCGGATATGCTTACTTATGCAGATATTGGACAGCTGACCGCCATAGCGGGCCGCTACCGGTGTGAATGCAAACAGAATTCCAAACACGACTTGATCCAAAGTATTTTGATTATGCTTGGAAGCAGAAGTTTTATGGAGTCTCATATCCGGGAATGCGCTCCGGAGGATTTACGGTTTTTGAATACATTGCTTTTTGATGAACGCACCTACTTTAGTCTTGAAGATTTGTTGGCTGTAGCAAGGCAAGCGTCTTTTGATGCACCTGAAGGAAAAATTGGAGGTTTCCGGGAGATGGTCTCTCGCTTCAAAAGTGGAGGCTGGCTCTTTAGTGGTTCCTCACAGCAGACCAGATATTTGTACCAGGTACCCAAAGATTTAAAAGAGCGTTTTCGGGAGACGATGAGTGCACATATCAAAGAGAGTATCGCAACTAGCCCTGAACCTGTGATGTATCGCAGTGAAGGAGAATTAATGATCAGTGATCTGGTAATGCTGCTGAGATATATTAAGGACAATGAGCCAGAACTGAATCAGGAAGGGGCAATGTATAGGCGATATCAGCAAGGTGTGATGAACGCGCTTCATATTCCGGAGGAGCTTCTTAGCAAAGGCGGTTGGAGGTTTGGTTATGGGAGAGCATGTGAGCATTATCCTCCAAGATTTGCGCTTTTGTATGACTATATTCGTCACCGCCGCTGGATCTCTGAGGAAGGCTTCCGGCTAAGGCTTACTGCGACCGGTGAGGCTGTGTTAAACGATGGAAAATGTGATTCGTTGATGCAGATATTCTCTTTTTGGTTAAGACTATATAAAGGGGCTGTGCCAAATCTACCTTCACTTGTGTATTGGGTAAGCATCAGCGCCGGTAATTGGGTGACAGTACCTTCTTTAGTGGATGGTGTGGGGTGGCTAATTAAACCGTTTTATTATGACAGTGCTGCTTCTATTCTAGAGCAACGTATAATACGGATGATGGTGCACCTAGGCATGCTTAAACTGGGCGAGACTTCTGGTGGACTCGCTGTGATGATGACACCATGGGGGATAGAGACAGCCGTGCCTAAGTATCTTCGGTAGAGGTGCGCGTATGAATGCTTATGGGGATTACATATGCAGAAGTAGGAATCCGTTATTGTTGCTGATGGGTACAATAGAGGAAGTATTGAGCGGAATGGGCGAATATGTAGAACGAAGACAGGATTGATGAATATGCTTTAGTAGGTGCCGATTCTCTTGAAACCGAAAACATAATCATCTTGATGAATATCAAAATATCAAATAACAAGAAAAAAGGATCTCTTAAACAGCGGAGGTGTATCGAATGGACAAAATGAAGGCTACGTATGAAGTGATGCTAGGACTTGCGGCAGAAATGGTGTGGGATGAAGCGCTGCGAAAGCGTCGCTCCGACATCTTGCACCGTGAGATTGACACGGCGCTGGCTACCGGAGATGAGATGGCTTTCCGAAATCTTACTGAGGAACTTAAAAGTTTGGCATAAAGAAATGCGCTTAGCGCATTTCTTTTTTTGCTTATAGTCTACTCAATTTGCTTAATCGGACGAAAATAAAAAATCTAAATCTGGACGTTCCTCCTCCTCCTTCAATATAATGGGTTCTATAACTTCAGGAAGTTCTGCGAAAGACCGGAAAAATTAACAATTATACATAGGGAGATGAATGGGAATGAAATTCAGCGATTTTGAAGTGGACACTTGGGAAGAGAATCGAAAATTCTATGATACATGTCTCATTCCTTTTACAGGATTGAGTGGACTGGAGAGTCCTCCTGAGACCGTTCAGGCACTCGAAAGATTACGTAATTTCATGGATATGGTGGAAATACCGTTCAAGGGGCGGATCGTGACTTACCCAGCCATTCAGTACGCTGGAGAGGGCTATGTGAATTTAATAAATGAGATTTGTCAAAAAGTCAAATCCAGTGGTTTCCAGCATGTAGTGGTGTTGACAGCGGATGTACCTCTCCAAGAAAGCCAAATCTATGAAAGCGATTTAGTTCTCTCTCTGCCTATCATTGAGGCTACTCAGGAAGGGAAGAATTACAGTGAAATTAGTATGAAAATTCAAGACATGTGGCGGCGGTGATCTCCTTATAAATGTGACAGAAAATCAACAATTATAGGTTTAAATCGCTTTTTGGCCTGTCACAAATTAGACAATATTCTTGACGGGTTTTGGAGCCTAAGCTATTATTAGGTTGAATCCAAATGGTATGTGATGTATTTCATTGAAAAGATTTGAAAACGGATTATTTATATTGAGACATCTCTGATCGGACACCACAGATACTTTCTTATATCTTGAGAAGGGGGTTATATAACAGTATGAGCAGCCATAATGAACAACAGGAGACATGGCCTGAACAACCACCCAGCCGTAATGAGATGTCGCGCAGGCAATTTTTGACCTACACACTTGGTGGCGCTACTGCTTTTATGGGGGCGGGTATGATTCTCCCCATGGTCCGTTTTGTCGTGGATCCGATATTACATAAGAAGGGTGCTGGAGATTTTATCAAGGTTGCTGAGATAAGCAAAATCACCGAAGAGCCCCAGGAATTTACTTTTGAATTGAAACAGAAGGACGGATGGTACGACAGTACAGCGACACTCACTGCGTGGATCCGGAAAGACGCAAACGGTGATATTTATGCGCTTTCACCGATTTGTAAACATTTGGGATGTACGGTCGGGTGGAACAACGATAAAGCTCATCCGGACGAATATCACTGCCCTTGTCATGGTGCACGTTATACAAAGCTTGGCAAAAATCTTGAAGTTGCTCCTAAGCCGCTTGACCAGTATAAAACGAAATTCGATAACGGGTGGGTGCTTTTGGGAGACATTGTGCCAAATACAGTAGCTCGTGAGGAGGCGTAGTTCTGATGTTTAAAAATGTCTATAACTGGATTGACGAACGTCTGGATGTTACGCCGATTTGGAGAGACGTGGCCGATCACGAGGTTCCTGAGCATGTTAATCCGGCCCATCATTTCTCTGCGTTCGTGTATTGCTTTGGCGGACTGACCTTTTTTATTACTGTCATTCAGATTTTATCAGGTATGTTCTTAACGATGTATTATGTTCCGGACATTATTAATGCTTATGCTAGTGTTGAGTACTTGCAGACAAGTGTTGCATTTGGACAGATTGTCCGCGGGATGCATCACTGGGGCGCAAGTCTAGTAATTGTTATGATGTTCCTTCATACGATGCGCGTCTTCTTTACAGGCTCTTACAAAGCGCCACGCGAGATGAACTGGGTAGTTGGAATGCTGATTTTCTTCGTAATGTTGGGACTTGGTTTAACCGGTTACTTGTTGCCTTGGGATAATAAAGCTTATTTCGCAACAAAGGTAACTCTTGAAATAGCCAATTCTGTTCCAGTGATGGGGCCGGTGCTGAAGGAACTGATGCAAGGTGGAACGATTGTTGGTGCCGAAACCTTAACTCGTTTCTTCGCATTACATGTATTTTTCCTCCCAGCGGTGCTTCTTAGTCTGCTCGTAGGACACTTTATTATGATCCGCAGACAAGGGATTTCCGGACCGTTGTAAGATAATCTGAGAGAGGAGGAATACGGATGGCGCATGGAAACAATTCTAAGGAAAAGGTTGTATATGTCGGTGATTCCAGAGTTCGCAGAGGGAACGGATTTATCACACCTCCGGACTACACAGCTTACCCCGGCAAATCGGAAGCCTTTATCCCTAACTTTCTACTGAAGGAATGGATGGTCGGAGTCGTTGTACTTGTAGGAATATTAGTACTTACTATTTCAGAGCCAGCTCCGCTGGGGTTTCCAGCAAATGCTAGTGCTACGGTTATCCCGATTCCTGACTGGTATTTCTTGTTCCTCTATCAGTATTTGAAGCTCCCATATGCTTCGGGTGATTATATCGTTCTGGGTACACTAGGAGTTACTGGTGTGGCTTTTGGTTCACTTCTGTTGGCTCCTTTTCTGGATACGGGTAGAGAGCGTCGCTTTTACCGTAGGCCGATTGCTTCATCTTTAATGTTCTTGTCGCTTGCAGCAATTGTTTATTTGACCAATACAGCCTGGACTGAATACAAACATGAAATGGCTGAAACGGGTCAGATTCCTGAAGATGTTCAACGGGAAGAAAAGGCGGCGGAGAACAGGGCAAAGGGTCTTCCAACCTCCAGTGCCGTTAAGCCAAAAGAAGTAGCGATTGTGGACAAGGATGATCCTGCTATGGGGCTCTTCAAGCAAGCCACTTGTATCTCCTGTCACGCAGCGGATTTGAAAGGGGCGGGCGGGCCTTCTCTTCGTGGAGTTGGGGACACCCATGACAAAGAAGCAATCCTTACCATTATAAAAGAGGGTCAAGGGCAGATGCCGAAAATGTACGATACCGCCTTGGGAGCGGGTCTATCAGAAGCGGATATCGATACCTTGGCCGGCTGGCTTGCCAAACAAAAAAGCGAACAGTAAAATAATGATAACGCAACCTGATCGTGCATGCGGTCAGGTTTTTGTATGTCTAAATGCAAAGTGCCATTACTTGGGGAGGTTAATAATCTGTATGCCAGTTCATTGGTTTAACAAACTGTTTAAGAACCGGGGAATTATCTGGTTGTTATTTATCGTAAATTTCCTGGGTACAATTTATGGTTACATATGGTATGGCAATCAACTGGAGTTCACTGCGGCTAATTATCCACACTGGCTGCTTCCATTTGTTCCGGATAGCCCAACCGCAAGTTTGTTTTTTACCTTGGCTCTGTTGCTGATGCTCTTCCCTCCGAAAAGCTACACAGGAAACAATGTAAGGGAACTTATTGAGGCTTTGGCGGTTGTTACGTCAGTGAAGTACGGGATATGGGCAGTGAGCATTATTTTTGCCGGGGGTTATCACGGTGATGTTTTGGTTTGGAAAGATTGGATGCTGGTAATCTCCCATACGGGGATGGCAGTTGAGGCATTGATTTATGCAAGGTTTTTTTCTTTCCGCAAAATGATTCCATTAGCCCTGCTTTGGACACTCGCCAACGATATGCTGGATTATTCTTACGGAATCTATCCGTGGTTACCTTCTGTTTTGGACGATTATGTTATACAGGTACAGTACTTTACAATGGCGCTTACGCTGCTTAGTGTTGCAGCTGCTTGGTTGTTTAGTAGAAGACAAAGACCGGTAGAGTCAATCTATCAGTTCAAGAATAGACGTTAGTAAGCAGTTCTATCCCTTGTCCCCCTGCCATACATTTAGAATTATAAGAAGTATAAGTTTTATACTATGCTTTATCCTTATAATTTTACGAGAAACGAATATCGTCTTTAAAAGACGACAACGAACGTCGTTTCTTCTTAAGTAGGAGGGGGATGTCTCATGCTCCGCGGGAGATATTATGTAGTGGTTGTTCTAGTATTCTGCTGGCTATTGTCCAGTATGGATGTTGTAAAGGCTTCAGCAGCGCTAGGGGATGCTGGTGAAGGGTCTGGCAAAGCTTCGAAGCAAAGCGCCGACGTTAGTTCGGGCGACGGTTTGGCAACAATGAGCGGAAAGACTGGAGCACAGCAGCTGGAACAAGCCGCTGAGGCATTGTATGGGTATGTTTTGGAAGGGGATGTAATGAAGGTCCGACAGGAGACGGAAGCGATCTCCAAGATCTTTGTGTCCTCATCCTTTGAAGGAATGACCTCTGTGGAGGGTATTAATGCATTGTCAGGGGTCATTATGGACCTGAAGGCTACCGTGGCAGGCGCAAAAATAAATTCACAGCAATGGGAAGCGGCAGCCGCCAAGCTACGTCTAGCCGCCAACAGTCTTAATCATCCGCGGCAGCCTATTTGGCTTCAGTACTACAAATTGATTCGTGAGGATCTAAATGCGATGGAGCGAAGTGCGGTTGCAAATGATTTGGCGGGCTGGAAAACAGCTCTGGAAAGACTGCAGGACAGGTATGATAACATCCGGCCGGCAGTGATTGTCTCCCGCCAGCCTGAGGTTGTGAATGCTTTTGATTCCTGGCTCTCATATGCGGCAGGCATTCCTTCGTCCTCACAAAAGGTTGAACGTACCCGCCTGCTTGAAATTGTATCTTATGGTCAGGATACGGTAAGAGTGATGTTTGGAAAAGAGAAGGATGAACCTGCATTGTCCTTGCCGCTGGCATCGCAAGAATTTGGGATTTGGGGAGGGTTAGCCGCAAGCTTCATTATAGCTGCGTTAGCCTATGTAGCCTATCGCAAGTACCGTGGTCAGAATCAGAATTGGAAGCCGATTCCGTAAAGTGAAATTATAAGCGATAAAAAGGAGTGTGGGCTTGAAATGGCCTACACTCCTTTTTATTTAGGTTTCTCGAAAGCCTTCTCCATGTACGTCGTGTACATCGCTAATAATTACGAAGGCGCGTGGATCAACGGATTTGACCAGCAGACTTAGCCGGCGGATTTCTTGCCTTGAGACTACACAGTACACCATATATTTGGCTTGCTTGGAATAAGCACCAATGGCAGGGATGAGGGTTACACCACGGTCCATTTCGGCTGTAATCAGATCGGCAATTTGCGGTGCATCATCACTGATAATCGTAAATGCCTTGGCAGCATAGGCACCTTCTTGGATAAAATCTATAACTCGTGATGAGATAAAAACTGCGACGAGTGTGTAAAGTATTTTTTCTTTAGGAATGTAGAGGATGGAAGAGCCAATAATAATAATGTCGATGGCCAAAATAATCTGCCCCATGCTCCAACCAAAATTCCGTCCCAGAATTCTTGCGACAATATCAACACCACCTGTTGTACCCCCAAAACGGAATACAAGTCCAAGCCCCGTTCCAAGCGTTACTCCTGCGTACAGTGCCGCAAGAATAAAGTCGTGTTCGGTACTGAAGGGGATAATCCATCCCGCAGTAATCATTCGTTCGAAAACCCACAGGAAAAAGGTCAACGCCCCAATCCCTACACCTGTATACACAATTTGCCGCCCGCCTAGAACTTTCCAGCCCAACAGAAACAAAGGAAGATTGATCAGCAGTGTGGATAAAAAGATGGGAATACTAAAGGCATAATTAAGGAGAAGTGTGATCCCGGTTACGCCGCCTTCCATCAACTGGTTAGGAATGATGAAATACAGTAGCCCGAAGGCATATACTGCGGCTCCGAGCAAGATGGGAGCGACTGTCTTGCTGATTGTAATTACCTTTTTTGAATTCATGAAATCCCTCGTTAGGCCTTTTGTAGGCAGTTTTTCTTTTCCTATAATAAGTATACCTTTTCTTGCGTGTGTTAAAATATTCAAAAAAGATTGTCTTCAAAACGTCTTTACGATAACATAGGGGCAAACAGAAGGCAAGATATACAGAGGGGGAGAAGTTACATTTTATGGACAAAAGTCTTGGTGACATACAGCGTGAAGTAGACGCTTATATATCGCAGTTTAAGGAAGGGTACTTCAGTCCACTCTCTATGCTGGCCCGCATGTCCGAGGAAGTCGGAGAACTGGCTAGAGAGGTCAATCATGAGTTCGGCGAGAAGCCTAAGAAGTCTGATGAAGCTGAGAATTCTATTGAACTTGAACTGGGCGATATTCTGTTTATTACCGTTTGTTTTGCAAATTCTCTAGGGATAGACCTGACGGAAGCGCATAATAAGGTAATGCATAAATTTAATACCCGTGATGCGGGACGTTGGACACCGAAAGACACCGATTAGGCCTCTATAACATATGCTGTACCAAACGAACGGGATTTAGCCGTGAGGATGGTGTGTATATGGATCATAAGGATTATGTAAGAGAGGCCTACCGCTCGATATTGCGCAGTGACTTTGCCGAAGCTATTGTTTGCTTCGAGTCTGCAATTGCAGCAAGCCCTGCTGATGCCGAGGTTAGATATCGTTGTTCCATAACGTATGCCCGCAGTGGTATGCTAGATAAAGCTTTAGTTCATGCTCAGGCTGCTGTAAAGCTGGACACCAGCAAACCTGAGTATAATCTGCATCTGCAGCATTTGCAGGCTATGATGCATGTACAGGAAGCCAAACGGTTGATAGAAGATGAAGACAACAAAACTCGCAACCCTTATCATCCGATTACACTGCTCAAAGAGGCGATTACCCTTGATCCATTATATGGGGATGCTTATGTATGGCTTGCTATCGCGCATAGCCGAGTGAATGAACATTTACAGGCTATGACTGCCTTAAAAGAAGTGATTTCGTTACATCCGGATGATTCTGGCTTGCGGGAATTGATGAGAGACCTTCAGAAATCCATACAATCGTATATGCAATAACTATATAACTAGTGAGAGCGAGGATGGAAAAAATATGAATAACAAGATCAGGGTCGTTGTATCCGGCGCAGGCGGAAGAATGGGTAAAGAGGTTGTTAAACTTGTATTGCAGGACGAAGAGCTGGAGTTAGCAGCAGCAGTAGATCGTTCTTCGGGCGATATTGATGCAGGGCGTCTGGTAGGTCTGGAAGACTCAGGCGTTATTGTAACTTCTGATCTTGAGGCCGCCCTCGCGGGAAGCAACGGAGATGTCCTTGTGGATTTCACTACACCGCAGTCAGCGTATACGAATACAGCGCTAGCTATTAAGTACGGAGTGCGTCCGGTTATCGGTACAACCGGATTCACGCCGGAGCAGATGGTGGAACTGGACAAGCAGTGTCAAGAACAGGGGATCGGCGGACTTATTGCTCCGAATTTCTCCATTGGAGCTATTCTATTGATGAAATTTGCGGCACAAGCTTCAAAGTACTTCCCGCATCTGGAAATTATAGAGTATCATGGTGACCAGAAACTGGATGCTCCATCCGGAACTGCGGTCAAAACCGCAGAAATGATTTCGGAAGTTCGTGAGGAACTTCGTCAAGGTAATCCTAAAGAGGAAGAAACCATTGAAGGTGCCCGTGGTGGTTACTATAACGGATTCCGGATACATAGTGTCCGTCTTCCTGGTGTGTTTGCTCAAGAAGAAGTGATTTTTGGTGGATTCGGACAATCCTTGAAGATCCGCCATGATTCTTATGAGCGTGCAGGATATATGCCAGGCGTTAAGATGGGTATTGAAAAGGTAATGGGATATACAGGCTTGATCTATGGATTCGAGCACTTTATAGAATAGACAGGAGAGAACACCATGTTAAAGATCGCATTTATTGCCCACGATCGTAAAAAAGATGAAATCGTAAATTTTGTATTAGCTTATGAACATGTATTTGAAGGTCATGAACTTTTTTCTACAGGGACTACTGGCCAACGGATTATGGATGTAACTAACTTAAAAATTCATCGTTACATGTCTGGTCCATTAGGTGGAGATCAGCAAATCGGTGCAATGGTTGCACAGGATGAACTGGATCTTATTATTTTCATGCGTGATCCATTAATGGCGCAGCCACACGAACCTGATATTTCAGCTCTGCTTCGTCTATGTGACGTATACGGAATACCGGTAGCTACGAATATTGCCACAGCGGAGGTTCTTGTGAAGGCGATTGATCGTGGTGATTTTGCTTGGCGTGCACTGGTTCACAAATACAAACCAGGTGTTGATGAATGAAGCTGGACATTCTTGTATTTGGTGCTCATGCAGATGATGCTGAGATTGGTATGGCAGGAACAATTGCAAAGCATACCGCTGCGGGACTTAAGGTGGGACTTTGCGATTTAACAGCCGCGGAAATGTCATCGAACGGTACAGTAGAACTTCGCAAGCAAGAAGCGCAGCAAGCTGCAGACCTTCTCGGAGCATCTGTGCGGACAAACCTGGGTCTGCCAGATAGAGGGCTTTTTATTACAGCAGAGCATGTGGCGGCTGTGACTGCTGAAATTCGCCGCTTTTCTCCTACAATAGTTTTTGCTCCTTATTGGGAGGATCGTCATCCCGATCATATCGCCTGTAGCAAGCTGGTGGAAGAGGCTGTTTTTAATGCCAAGCTACGTAAATATATGCCGGACAAGCCGGCAATTCCTGCTCCACAGCTGTACTTCTATTTTATCAATGATTTAGGACGTACCGATCTTATTGTTGATGTTACTGAACAATATGGCTTGAAGGAGCAGGCATTGTCCTGCTATCGCTCCCAGTTCACCAAACCTCCGGGTGCGGATACTGTATCCACACCGTTAACGGAAGGCTATATTGAACGAGTCCGTTCGAGAGATATGCTGCTTGGCCAGCGCAGACTGATTCCTTATGCAGAAGGGTTTGCAACCAAGGTACCTCATACGGTGGAATTGTTTACTTAAGGAACGGATATAACGAAGTTTGTATGATAATATAATAAGCTGATTATGATTGATCCAGGAGCGCTTGGAATTAACGCCAATGCGCTCCTGAGAGCTTTTTTTGAACAGCTTAGAGAAATGAAGTCCTGTGTGATTTTGAAAGAAACGGTGTTCGCTTCGCTTTTTTGAAAGCGGCCGACAAACAATAGATGATTCATTACACGAATCAATACTGGAGAAGAAGGAGACAGGAAGATGGATCGTATGCTAAAAATAGGAATTACCTGTTATCCGTCTCTTGGCGGTTCAGGCGTAGTTGCGACTGAATTAGGTAAACTCTTGGCCGAGAAGGGTCATGAAGTTCATTTTATTACACATAGTATCCCGTTCCGGTTGGGAACGTTTCAGAAAAATATTTTTTACCATGAGGTAGAAGTAAACGATTATTATGTATTCCGCTATCCCCCGTACGATCTAGCGCTTGCTACGAAGATGGCTCAGGTTGCCAAAATGCAAAATCTGGATCTTCTCCATGTCCACTATGCAGTGCCACACGCAGTGTGTGCTTTCCTTGCAAAGCAAATGCTAGGGAACGATATGAAGGTTGTAACGACTTTGCATGGTACGGATATAACGGTGCTTGGTCAGGATGAATCGCTTAAAGATTTGATTCGTCTGGGGATTAATGAAAGTGATGCCGTTACAGCGGTCTCTCAGGATCTTATTAGAGAAACACGGGACGTACTCGATATTACCCGCGACATTGATCTTACTTATAACTTTGTGGATCATCGGGTTTATTATCCGCGTGATGTAACGGATCTGCGGGGTGATTTCGCAGCGCCTGATGAGAAGATTCTGATGCATATCAGTAACTTCCGTCCTGTAAAAAGAGTCAGCGATGTTGTTGACGTATTTGCCAAAGTGAATCGTGAACTGCCTTCACGCCTGCTGCTTGTAGGTGAAGGTCCGGATCTTCCCAAAATTCAAGCCAAAATTAGCGAAATGGGTCTGGAAGATAAAGTTCGTTTTCTGGGAAGGCAGGATGAAATCGCTCAGGTGATCTCTTTAGCTGATCTGCTTCTGCTACCTTCCGAGAAGGAAAGCTTTGGTCTGGTTGCTCTGGAAGCAATGGCTTGTGGCGTACCGACGATTGGCTCGCAAACCGGAGGCATCCCTGAGCTTATAGAGCATGGGAAGACTGGATTCCTTGCACCGATTGGCGATACAACGGCTATGGCTAAATATGCAGTTAAGCTCCTGTCGGATGAACGTATGGTGCAACAGTTCAGAGAAGCTTGTTTACAAACAGCCTGCAAAGATTTCTGTAAGGATTCAATAACGAAACAATATGAAGATATTTATTACCGGGTGCTGGGGCGCAAGGTACTTGGACTGGACCCAGTTCGGGGGTAAGGAGTCATATATGGAATGGACAATGGCACCTTCTGCGATGGCAATTGCAGCGGAGATTGTAATTTCCGAGTTAACCCAAAATGGCCACGAGGCTTATTGGGTTGGAGGATGTATTCGCGATGAGCTATTGGGTAGGCCAGTGCATGATATGGATATTACAACCTCAGCACTGCCAGAGGAAGTGATAGCTATCTTTGCGCGCAGTGTGCCAACAGGATTAGCTCATGGTACGGTCACCGTGATACAGGATGGTTGTGGGTTTGAAGTGACGACATATCGGACAGAAAGTGGTTATGTAGACCATCGTCGTCCTGAACATGTTTTTTTCGTCAACGATGTGAAGGAGGATCTTCGTCGTCGTGATTTCACGATTAACGCGATTTGCTGTGGATTAAATGGGGAACTTATTGATCCTTTTGAGGGTGAGAAGGATCTACAGCTGCAGGTGATTCGCTGTGTAGGCGATGCGGAGGAGCGGTTTGACGAGGATGCGCTTCGCATGCTTCGCTGCATTCGTTTTGCATCGGTGCTGGATTTCTCCATCGCGAAGAACACGTGGAGGGGCCTGATGCGCCAGCGGGATAAGCTGGCGCATATTGCTGTGGAGCGTGTCCGCGCGGAGCTGGACCGCATCGTCGAGGGGCCGCATCCTCTGCGCGGCCTCGGCATGCTAGCGCGCTGCGAGCTGCTGGCGCGCGGCAAAGCCCCGTTCCCCTGGACCGGAACCGATATGGCGGCTGCTGCCGCCTTAACGGCCGGGATCGGGGAACTGGAGAGCGCCCGCCTGCGGTGGGCGCTTCTCCTCCATGCCCTGAAGCAGTCGGCCCAAGAGGCCGATGTGCTGCTGCGGGCATGGACGTTCTCGGGGACGACGCGGAGCGGCGTCGTCCAGGTGCTGCGGGTCCGCGAAGCTTGGACCGCTGCGATAGAGGCCATGCCGCCGGGTACGGGCGGCATGGAAGGTCTGCGGCGGCAATGGATCGCCGCGGTGCTGGCCTTCGGCGTGGAAGCCGCCGAAGGGTGGCTCTCGCTGCTGGCGATCCTGCCAGCCGCCGCACCTACTCTTCCCACTGCGGCCTCTTCTGTCTTTTCCGTCGTGGAATCGTCAGAGGCCTCAACCTCACCTGCCGCTGTAAATGTACAAGCGGCAAGAGAATGGATCGCTCAAATGCCGCTAACCAGCCTTTCAGAGCTTGAGATTACAGGCCATGAGCTGGTGGAGGCTTTGGACAAACGTCCGGGACCATGGCTAGGCAAAATGTTAAATGGACTCCTGCAAGCGGTCGCTTCAGGTGATTTACCTAACGATAAACAATTATTGCTGCTTGAAGCAAAAAGGATGGATGGACATGAGCGTTGATAAAGCGCTGTCGCTAACTGAGCTGAAGCGAGAGACCTCCGCTTCGAATTGGGTAGGCGACATTCAGTTGCTGGAAACTGTGGTGTCCACTCAAGAAGAAGCTAAGTTTTTAGCCGAAAACGGCGCGCCGGAAGGGACAACTGTCATCGCGGAGGAACAGACGGGTGCCCGAGGCCGAATGGGAAGAAAGTGGTTTTCTCCCCGTGGCAAGGGCATTTGGATGAGTATTGTGTTACGGCCCCAATTACCCTTGTCGGAGACTCCGCAGCTGACATTGCTGGCTGGGGTTGCCGTCTGTAAGGCAATTCGACGGGTAACGGGTGTAGATGCCGGCATCAAATGGCCGAATGATCTGCTCGCAGGCGGTCGTAAGATTTGCGGGATTTTACTCGAATCTTCTCTAAGAGAAGGGGAGCTTCATTATTGTATTGCTGGAATTGGCATTTCCGCGAACCTGACAGAGGAAGATTATCCTGGTCATCTGCAGGAGGTCGCGACTTCACTTCGGATCGAGCGGGGAGGTGCTCCAGTTGACCGTTCTGAGCTGGTAAAAGCGGTTTTGGACGAGCTGGAGATGCATTACAATTTGTACATGAAGCAAGGTTTTAAACCCATCAAAGAGCTCTGGGAGTCCATGTCAGTGACTTTGGGTCGCCAGATCGCACTGAATAGCCCTCAGGGGCGTTCTGAAGGTGTGGTAGTAGGTTTGGATGAAATAGGTGGTCTGCTGCTTAAAAACAGCTTGGGAGAGATCTCTAACGTATGCTCAGGTGAGATTGAACTTTTATAATATTTTTTATATGACAAGGGTATCATCCCTTGTCATATTTTTTTCGTGTAATTCCGAGCTTTTTTTGTTATACTATGGGTCGGAGGCGGTATCGTTTATCGAACTGTACTCTTGAACGGAAGAACATTTTTATATTTTTATTATTGGAAATACCTTCATAACTGCGTTTGACGGTTACGTTGGATTCTGCTCTGAGCCGTAAGGACCGAGACAGAAGGGACGATCGCAAGTGACTCTTTTTTGCCCTTCGGACCTTTTTAGCAAATGATTGCTAAAAGGTTTTTTTGTTGCGATTTTTACGGGCAGGTTACTTAAAAAAGGAGGACGAAAAGAGAAATGGCAAACAAACAAGCGCTAAATATTGTAAAAATGAAAAAAATGAAAGCAGAAGGTGTGCCACTGAGCATGCTGACCGCTTATGATTATCCGTCTGCAGTTCTTGCAGAAGAAGCAGGTATCGACCTTATTTTGGTTGGTGACTCTCTTGGGAATGTAGTCCTTGGATACGATACAACTTTACCGGTAACCATTGAAGATATGGTCTACCATACCCGCTCGGTAACTCGAGGAGCACAGAGCACCTTTATCGTGGCGGATATGCCATTTATGACTTATCACGGAAGTGTAGATGAAACTCTGCGGGGTGTGCGCAGATTAATGCAGGAAGGGCGGGCTCATGCCGTCAAAATGGAAGGCGGACTCGAGATTTGTGAGACTGTAGCTACGGTTGTAGCTGCGGGAGTCCCTGTACTGGGACATATCGGTCTTACGCCTCAATCCGTGAATATGATTGGTGGTTACCGGATTCAAGGCAAAGATGCCAAAGATGCGCAACGCCTGATGGATGAAGCTAAGGCGCTTGAGGCAGCGGGTGCTTTTGCGATCGTACTGGAGCTAGTAACGGAAGAAGTAGCCCAAGCGATCTCTGAAGCGCTTAGTATCCCAACCATTGGGATCGGTGCAGGCCGTTACTGTGATGGACAGGTATTGGTTTTCCATGATTTGCTGCGGTACGCCTCACCTTACCGTGAGAAACGTTTTGTCAAAACCTATGCTGATGTGGGTAATGTAATCCGTGAGGGCATCAGCCAATATGTGAAGGAAGTGAAGGAACGTTCCTTCCCAGATGAAAGTCACGTTTTTAATGCAGATGAAACGGTTTTGGAATCTTTATATGGCGCTGCAAGAAAGGAAGGGAAATAAATGAGAGTCGTCAGAAGCATTGAGCAGCTGCGCGAAGCTTTGGAGTATATGAGACAAGGTGGCCACGCCCCGATTGGGTTCGTTCCTACGATGGGATATTTGCATGACGGACATGCCAGTCTGCTTCGCCGGGCTGGAGAAATGAGCAACACAGTGGTAATGAGCATTTTTGTGAATCCTTTGCAATTCGGGCCAAACGAGGATTATGATTCCTATCCGCGTGACGAGCGTCGTGATTTGGAACTCGCTGAACGTGAGGGAGTAGATATTGTATTTATCCCCAGTGTGGAAGAAATGTATCCGCAGCCTACTCGGACTACGGTCTCGGTATCGGAGCTTACTACCCGTCTTTGTGGGGCTTCCCGCCCTGGGCATTTTGATGGTGTAACCACAGTGGTTAATAAATTCTTCAATATCGTACAGCCGGATTATGCTTTTTTTGGGCTGAAGGATGCTCAACAAGTTGCAGTGCTTCGCCGAATGGTGTCCGATCTTAATATGAATGTTGAAATTATCCCTTGTCCGATCGTTCGTGAAGGGGATGGACTTGCACTCAGCTCACGTAACGTATTCTTGTCTCCTGAGGAGCGTAGTCAGGCATTGGTGTTATCTCGTTCCTTACGTGAAGCACGTCAGTCTATTGAAGAAGGAAAAGTAAGAACCGTTGCTGAAGTGCGGGAATTGTTGACATCGGTTATTTCCAGCTCACCTCTTGCGGTGATTGATTATGCGGAGATCCTAACATTCCCTGATCTTGAAGGATTAGAGGATGAAGCTCTTTTATCAGAAGTGGATGGGGAAATTATTATAGCGCTCGCCGTGAAGTTTGGTAGAACACGTTTGATTGATAATAATGTATTTATTCCAAAGGAGGTTGCTGCACTTGTTTAGACATATGATGAAATCCAAAATTCACCGCGCAACAGTAACGGAAGCGAATTTGAACTATGTGGGCAGTATTACCATTGATGAGAGCTTGATGGAAGCCGCGGACATTCTTGAGAATGAAAAAGTTCAAATTGTGGATAACAATAATGGTTCGCGACTGGAAACCTATGTAATCCCTGGACCGCGTGGAAGCGGAGTGATCTGTCTTAATGGTGCCGCAGCTCGTCTTGTTCAGCCGGGCGATACAGTAATTATCATTTCGTATGCGATGTTGTCCTCGGAAGAACTGGAGTCACATAAGCCAACGGTGGTATTCGTGGATGAGAATAACAAACCAGTGAAGCTGGCTGATCATGAATTGCATGCTACAATCGCTTAATGTATGGACTTACGCCATGTAATGAATGGCAGGGATGAAAGACCCCGATCTCGCAGAAAATGAAGTCAGGCAAGCTGAACTGATTTCATCTTCAGTAAGGGGGGATCGCCCATGTTTCAACATTTGTTTGCTGAAATGAACAAGGTGCTTCAGGAGATCGTAACAGATTACCCTACAGCGGAGGGTGCCCGCCGGAACGAGCTTTTATGCAATTATAATATGCTGCATAGACTGAGCGATAAAGTGATGGATGAATGGCTCGCTTTCGCTGAGAAGCTTAGTTCCTTTCGCGAAAGTGCGGATTTTACAGCAGTGGTCGAAGAGGAAGTGCCGGAACAGGAAGCACCAGAGCTGTGTATGGATTCCTTTGTAAGAGGTCAGGGGTATTATAAGCTGCTGATGTATGGAAAGTGTATTGATCAGTTTAAAGAAGTTATTGCGCAATACCCGGATAGCTTGGCTGCTCGATTATATTTAGCCATCTCTTATCTGCAGGAAGGTGACGGTGAGTCCGCTTGGAGTCATCTGAACCATATGCTGGGCTTGATACGGGAAACCAAGCTGAAAGCCATGGTTTATAATGCTTTAGGCTGCATACGAGCCTCACAGGAACGTTTCAATGAAGCGCAGGAATTGTTTGATCTTGCTTTGCAGCATGACCCTGCGCTTCCGGAACCAAACGTTAACTTAGAGGTATGCCGCCGTCGTGGAGGGAAGCTGCATTTTGGAAATCAGCTGGTTTCCCTTTTGTAAAAGAATAACGGTTTTGGAAATTTCCATTCAAGCGATGCATCCCCTGAACCAGTGGTGTGCATCGCCTTTTTTCGCAACTTCTGTTATGCTGATTAAGAGTCTCAATTGAAAGGGAATAGAATTATAATGAAATTTGCCGTGCTTGATTTTGAAACAACAGGAACCCAATCCGTGGGTGAAATTATCCAGGTTGGCCTTGCAATTATAGAAGAAGACCGGTCCATCTCCCGGGTATATGGTTCCTATGTCAAGCCCGGAACGCCGATTCCTCCTTTTATAACAGGTCTGACGGGGATTACTGATGATGATGTGAAGGATGCGCCTGAGCTGGATGAGATGATGATGGAGCTTGTTCCGCTCTTGGATGATGTTGTGCTCGTAGGGCATAATGTCGCTTTCGACTTCCATTTTTTACAAAATGCTTTAGATCGTTGTGGTTATTTGCCATTTCAAGGGCGGATTTTGGATACGATTGATTTTCTCAAAATTTGCTTTCCTTCGCTCACATCTTATCAGCTAGGCTCTGTCAGTGCTCATTTTGGAGTGACGCATGATCGTCCGCATCAGGCAGATAGTGATGCACTTGCGACTGCTTTAGTGCTGTTGAAATGTCTTGAGGAGCTCTACGAGCTGCCGCTGCTTACGATCCAGAGACTCTGTGAGCTGTTTACTGAAGAGGATAGTGATCTGGGCTGGTACTTTGATGGTCTGCTGCGAGAGCGGGAAGCGGAGACGCTACAGCCTGAAGGTGATCTGACTTTCTATCGTCAATTAGCGCTTGCAGTAGGAGACTGGACGGAGTTAGCGCCACCTAGAGATGAGCATGCTGAGAATCCGCTAGCGAATTTATCTTTTACTGATTATATGGACGAAGTAACCAAACGACTTAAAGACACATTACCGCAGTATGAAAGCCGGGAAGCTCAGGATATTATGATCAATGAGGTGATGACGGCACTTGCCGAAGACAAACACCTACTGATCGAAGCGGGCACAGGAACCGGTAAATCGCTCGGTTATTTGTTGCCTGCCATTTATCAAAGCGTTCGCACCAATGAAAAAGTCATGGTCAGCACTCATACTATTAATCTGCAGGACCAATTGCGCGAGCGGGATATCCCTTTGTTAACGCAGGTAGTTCCTTTTCCGTTTAAAGCTGCTATTTTTAAGGGAAGAGGACATTATTTGTGTCTGCGTAAGTTTGAGCATAAAATTAATAAAAAGGACTTTATAAGCCCAAGGGAAGATGCGCTTACTGCCGCTCAGATGATCGTATGGCTCACTCAAAGTGAATCAGGGGATGATGAAGAGCTGAATTTAAGCGGCCGGGGTGGTGATTTCTGGGAGACGGTGGCAAGCGATACCGACTCCTGTCTGGGCCGTTCCTGTCCGTGGTTCCGCAAATGTTATTATCATAGGGCTAAGCATGAAGCTGGGATTGCTGACGTGGTCATTACAAACCACTCTAAGCTATTCGCAGATGTTAAGGCTGGGCACCAGCTGCTTCCGGCTTACGAGCATCTTGTCATTGATGAAGCACATCATTTAGAAGATGTGGCTGGTAAACATCTTGGCATGCATATGAAGCATTTCACTGTGGCACACACGTTATCGCGACTGTATAAAGATAGCCGAAACGGACAGCTTCCTGCTCTGCGCCAGATATTACAGTCGTCAGGCAGTGAAGAGGCTTCAGAATGGAGCGGAGTCATCGATCGGATTTACCCGGATCTGCTTACCGTCAAAGAAACCTGGGATGCACTCAGCGACAAGCTGTTCAGCCTTTTGCCGGAACGCAGTGATGCAGGGGCGGGGGAAGCGGGACAACTGGTTATGCGGTTGCTTCCCGCCCGTAAGCCGAAGGATTGGGATGAATTAGTTGCGCTAGAGAACACTATGAATCTGACGTTAAGCGACATCATCCGTAAGGGTGATAAAATGCTTAACGAGATGCGTGACCAGGAAAGCCAATCCTCAGCAGACAGTCTTGTTACTGATATTAGCGGTTTATTTAAGGATTTGGCTTCCATTCGTGAGCAAGTAAGATTCTTTATGGGGCTGAATGACGATAATGTAGTATATTGGCTGGAGGCAAATGGAAATTACCGCAGCAAATCACTACAGCTGTATGCCGTCCCTGTGGATGTTAGCAGCCAGCTTAAAGAGTTGTTCTTCGATAAGAAAAAAAGCATCGTGCTTACCTCGGCGACGCTGTCTGTAGATAAATCTTTTCAATTTATGATTGATAATCTCGGACTTAACGAAGCTGCGGAAGAGGGACGTCTAATGACCTCACTCCTTCCATCTCCCTTTAAGTATCGTGAGCAGGCACTGTTAGTTATACCGCGTGATTTTCCTAGTGTGAAGGGCAGTGTGGGCGATGCTCGATTTGTCGATACACTCGTACAGTCATTATCGGAAGCTGCTAAAACAACACGTGGGCGGATGCTGGTTCTGTTTACTTCTTATAAAATGCTGCGTCAGGTATATGATCCGCTTAAAGAGGCTTTGGCCTCACAAGAGATTACGGTGCTTGGTCAAGGCGTGGAAGGTGGCAGCCGGAGTAAGCTGATCCGCCGCTTTCAGGACAGTGCAGCATCCGTTCTGCTGGGGACGAGCAGCTTCTGGGAAGGTGTAGATATTCCAGGTGAAGCACTGACTTGCCTGGCCATCGTGAGACTTCCGTTTCAACCGCCGAATCACCCGTTGGCGGAAGCGAAGTCGGAGTTATTGCAGGCCCAGAAGAAGAATCCGTTCATGAAATTATCTGTTCCTCAAGCGGTTATTCGTTTTAAGCAGGGATTCGGAAGACTGGTTCGCACGGCGCAGGATCGCGGAATAGTTATTGTTTATGATACAAGGGTTATTGAATCTCATTACGGAAAGTATTTCCTTTATTCATTGCCTGGTCCCAAAATGGAGCATATGCTTACTGATCAAATGGTCCCCCGCATAGCGGAATGGCTAGAGGATGGCGGCGCTTCTTAAAACGCTCGTCTTCAGTTTAGCTCCTCCTTATCCTTAAGGGCGGTCTGTTACAGTACCGCCCTTAGTAAGGAGAGGTAGACGTTTGAATATGGATTTACACAAGAACATTATTATTTTTAGGAGGAAAAATATGAAATCGGATAAAATATCAGAAGCCGTTGTTCGCAGACTGCCTGTGTACTTGCGTTTTTTGAATGATCTCCAGAATCGCGAAATATTAACAGTTTCCTCTCAGGAACTTGGACAAAAGCTTGATCTTAATCCCGCACAGATTCGTAAGGATTTAGCATATTTTGGTGACTTCGGCAGAAAAGGTATCGGCTACGATGTAACGTATCTTATTGAGAAAATCCGTCATATCCTGAAGCTGGATCAACAGCTTAATGTAGCTTTAGTTGGAGCAGGTAATCTCGGACATGCCTTGTCTAATTACAATGCATATCTTAAAGATACTATGAAAATCACGGCTATATTTGATTCGTACGCTCCTAAGGTTGGACGTAAGATCAACTCCCTTACTGTGCAACCGATGGATGAACTAGGCAGCACGATTCGTGAGCAAGGTATTCGCATTGCCATTATTACCGTACCTGATTCAGAAGCTCAAAATGTAGCAGATATTCTCATTTCTTCTGGGATTGAAGCGATTTTGAACTTTGCCCCTGTGATTCTGAAGACACCACCGAATATCCGGGTGCATGCAGCTGATTTTACAACTGATCTGCAAAGTCTTGCTTATTACTTGCGGGATGGAAAGGAAGAAAGCGAACATGAACAACAATAAAACGATAATTAAGGGCGGGTATTTTCTGACTCCGGGAACGGATGAGCCGGTTCTGAGTGGATATATGACTATTGAAGATGATTTAATCACTTACATAGGAAAAGAAGAGCCTCAGATGGAAGCTGGAGTGCAAGTGGTTGATGGCAGCCGTCTGCTGTTCATGCCTGGACTTGTAAACACACATGGTCATGCGGCGATGTCTTTGCTGCGTGGATATGGAGATGATTTAGCGCTACAAGTGTGGCTTCAGGAGAAGATGTGGCCGATGGAGGAAAAGTTCACCGGTGATGATGTATACTGGGGAACCTCCTTATCTGTATTGGAAATGCTGAAGGGTGGAACTACGACCTTCCTCGATATGTATGATCATATGGACCGAGTAGCCGAGGTAGCTGAGTTATCAGGTATCCGTTCCGTATTGATGCGTGGTGTGATAGGGTTATGTCCAGAGGATGTACAGAATCACAAGCTTGCGGAAGCGATTTCTTTTGCCCGTAACTGGCATGGAAAGGCTGACGGTAGAATTACTACTATGATCTCGCCACATGCCCCTTATACTTGCCCTCCGGACTTCCTGGTTAAGTTCGTGCAGGCAGCGCATGATCTGGATTTACCGATGCATACGCATATGTCCGAAACGAAACGTGAAGTGGAACAAAATGTGGCGGATTACGGGTTGCGTCCTGTAGCTCACTTAGAGAAGCTTGGAATGTTCACACGTCCCTCGATAGTTGCACATGGTGTTCATTTAAATGATGAAGAGATTGAGATCTTGGCTCGCCATAATGTGGGTGTATCTCATAATCCGGGCAGTAATTTGAAGCTGGCTAGCGGAGTGGCTCGGGTTACTGATCTTCTAAAAGCTGGTGTGAAGGTGTCTCTTGGCACGGATGGCGCGGCAAGCAACAATAACTTGGATATGTTTGAAGAGATGCGGCTTGCAGCTCTCATTCATAAGGGTGTCAGCGGTGATCCAACGGCTGTTCCAGCTCCAGAGGCTCTGCGTATGGCTACAGAATATGGCGCGCAGTCCATCTTTTTAAATAATGTAGGCAGACTTGCTGTAGGGATGAAAGCTGATTTCATTGCTATTGATATCGATCAGCCGCATTTGCTGCCACACACAGATCTGTTGTCTCATGCAGTTTACTCTGCTAGCGCTAAGGATGTTGAGCATGTGTGGGTGAATGGTAAACAGGTCATCAAGCATGGACAATGCTTAACCCTGGATGAGGAAGCTATCCGGCGTAAAGCGCAAGAAGCCTTCGAAGGTTTATTGAAGCGTTAAGTCTGGAGAATAACGAATAAATAATAGGCTGCGACTTTTTGCTTTTAGCAAAAGTTGCGGCCTTTTGTGCATTTTTAAGGCTGGGAAAGCTAGAAAATTATGAAATTTTGGATAAACACGCGGGTGTGTTATATAATCAAAAAAGATATATTACTAGAAAGGGAGCTGTACCTTGAAGAAAAGGAAAAAATGGATCCTCCTGGGGTCAGTTCTGATTCTGCTCCTGGGGTTTGGACTTATCCAGTTCTATGCCTATATTATGAAAGATCAATGGAACGAGCGTGATATCGCTAAGGATGTTGCCAAAACCAGAGCGGGTCTAACAGAGGTAACCAAAGCACAAAAATCGGTTTGGGATGAAAATGCAGTGTACTGGGTATTAACAGGGAAAAATGAAGCCGGGACTGCTCTTATGACCTGGGTCCGCTTTACGGTAGATGGAAAATTTGCTGAAGGCGACGATGCAGTGTTTGCTGAGGAACTAAGTAAAGGAACCTCGGAAGCCCAAATACGCGGCATTATCAAAGCTGATCTTCCGGACATAACGATTGAACGCTTGCTGCCGGGAGTATATAACGGAGAGTATGCTTGGCAGCTTTTTTATAAACAGAGCGGTCGGTATTATTATCAATTTTATCGCTTTTCGGATGGGTCCCGAATGGGCGAAGGTTACAGTTTACCTAAAAGTTAAGCTGAACATAAGGAAATTAAGGGTGGCATAGTAAACAAGCGAACTTAGTATAAGTTCGCTTGTTTACATTTATTTGATGTACAAAAGTGATATACTAAGTGATATACTGAATGGGTGGTTATCACCGAATATTCTCTTAAATTCACACACAAAAATAGGCTGATTGATTAAAAATCAAGGCCGATTTTGTCGAAAGTGAGGAATATATTTGGTATTGATGGAAATATTTAAAAAATTAAATTTTAAATATATTCACATTTATTTTGAAATTAGTATATACACCTGTGATATACTACTACTTGTAATTAGAACAGCAATAAGAGACTTCAGTCTCTCTGATGAGCTCTCAAGTAGCTATAAATTATTATACTGAGCTTTATATTTTGTCATCTTTGAGAGGAGGACGTTTCTTGAAATTACGTCTTGTACCTGTGCTGATAACGTCTCTACTGTCGGCTACTCTATTGTTTGGTGGCTTCTTTTTGTATCGTCAGTTTGCAATGCAGGAACCACTTCAGAAGATTGTATCTCAATATGAGGGCGTCAATAATTCTCATATCAGTATTAACCGCAATGAGGTCACTTTGAAACTTGATCTCCAGCCAGGCACGAAATTACGTGAACTGGTTCAGTACGTCTCCCAAGAAGGAAAATCGATGATTGATGGACGTACACTAAAACTTGATGTAGAACAGAACTCCAGTGAACTGCTGGATGAATACTGGGATAAAGCGATGTTCTCTGTAGCTGAAGCCATGGAGAGCCGTAAATATACACTTATACCCACAGAACTTGATGGACTCAAAGTGCAATATCCGCAATATAAAAATGTGATAGCCTCAACAGAAATTGACGACAATAATGTCTATGTAAGCTTGAGTAATGGAAAAGAAAGCAAATTTATTATTTTGCCGCGTAAACCTGCGACATTGGGGGTATGGAATAATGCCTAAATACCTTAAAGAAATTCTAATCGGATTTGTTCCTGTTTTGTTTATTTTTATGGCTTTTCTAGGCATTAATATATTCCCGATTGTAATTGCTGCTGGGATGCTCACGGCTTTACTTATCATTGCTCATTTAAGAGGCGGACTTGCGGTAAATGCAGGTGCCGGGAAGAAACGCAAGAAGGATGGACCTTCAAAGCTTACTTTTGAAGAAATTGGCGGGCAAGACAATGCAAAGCAGGAGCTGCGTGAAGCGTTGGATTTTTTGATCCGGCATGAGGAAATCAGCAAATTCGGGATTCGGCCTTTGAAAGGGATTCTGCTTACAGGCCCTCCAGGAACAGGTAAGACCCTTATGGCTAGAGCAGCAGCACATTATACGAACTCTGTATTTGTAGCAGCATCAGGCAGTGAGTTTGTAGAAATGTACGTAGGTGTCGGTGCCGGCCGTATCCGCGATTTGTTTAAGGATGCCCGTACCCGCGCCCTTAAGGAAAATAAGCAAAGCGCTATTATTTTCATAGATGAAATTGACGTAATTGGCGGTAAGCGTGAAGGCGGACAGCAGCGAGAATATGATCAGACCTTGAATCAGCTGTTGACCGAGATGGACGGGATCTATAACAACGAAACACCGCGTATTTTGCTGGTAGCAGCCACTAACCGAAAAGAAATGCTTGATTCAGCATTGCTGCGTCCTGGCCGGTTTGACCGTCATATTCAAGTGGACATGCCTGATAAAAAAGGCCGCAAATCGATTCTCGAATTGCATGCCAAAAATAAGCCGCTTCATGCAAATGTGAACCTCGACAAAATTTCCGAAGAAGCCTATGGTTTTTCCGGTGCTCAGCTCGAAAGTGTTATGAATGAGGCAGCAATTTATATGATGCGTGAGGAATTGACAGAGGTTGAGCAGCGGCATCTGTCGATGGCGATTGACAAGGTTATGATGGGGGAAAAAACGGACAGAGAAACTAACCACGAAGAGAAAAAACGTGTGGCGATTCACGAATTGGGACATGCCATTATGGCAGAGCTGCTGCGTCCGGGAAGTGTTAGTCAGGTTACGTTGACTCCGCGGGGGCAAGCCCTTGGTTATGTACGTCACAATCCTCAGCAAGAGCAGTATCTGTACACCAAGGATTATTTAGAAGATCAGATTATGATCGCACTTGGTGGAGCGGCTGCAGAAGAAATGTATTATGGCGGACGAAGCACAGGTTCACGTGGTGATTTTGATCAGGCCCTGAATATTGTCGAAACCATGATGAAATCCGGATTGACTTCGTTGGGTATCGCCAAGCTGGAAATGGTTACCACTGAAGAGCTTATGAAGGAAAATAGTAAAATATTGGATGAGTTGATGGTACGTACTCACGACCACCTTGAAAAGCAACGAAATGTATTTGATTACTCCCTTGACATTTTAATGAAGGAAGAAGTGCTCTCTGGAGAGCAATTTCGATGTCAATTTCGTGACAGCGTGCGTTTACCAGCATAAATATTTATGCTGGTTATTTTTTTTTACTTTTCAGGCATGCTAAGATATCATTATATGTCGGGCTTTATAAATTTTTGCGACAGACAAGGTACAATACAAAAGTATAGATACCTGAAAGGATGGAGACTTTTTTATGAATTTCAAGAAAATTGGTGTCATCGGCGGTGGCACAATGGGACAAGGGATTGCCGAAATGCTGGCAGCCAAGGGCCTGGATGTATTGCTGGTGGAGAAAACCCCTGAGAAACTGGACTACTCCTACGAAATGATCGAGACAAGTCTAGATAAGCAACTGGAGAAATGGGCGATCACTCAAGCTGAGAAGAAGCTGATTCTTAGCCGCATTCAAAAAGTGACACATTTCGCAGAGCTGAGCTCCTGTGACATGGTTATCGAAACAATCGTTGAGGATTTAGAAGAAAAGAAAAAAATATTGAATCAACTGGATCAAGTATGTCCAAACCACATTATTCTTGCCAGCAATACGTCAACACTTAGCTTGACTGAACTTGCAAGTTCTACAATGTATCCGGAACGCGTGATCGGAATGCATTTCATATACCCTGTAGCTAAAGTGGATCTTGTTGAAATTGTACGCGGTCTGAAAACTTCAGATGCTACTTTTGAAGATACAAAATCCTTTGTTGATGAAATTGTTGAGAAAAAAGGTGTAATGATTTATGAATCCCCAGGATTTGTAACATCACGCCTCATTTGCTTGTTTATCAATGAAGCTATGCATGTGCTGCAAGAGGGCGTTGCCTCTGCACAGGATATTGACGATGCTATGCGTATTGGTTATCAATTCCAATATGGACCGCTTGAAATGGCTGACAGATTCGGTCTGGATTCGGTTCTTGCTGCACTCGAAAATATGTTCCGTGAATATGGTGAGCTGAAATATCGTCCTTCCACGATCCTTAAGAAGATGGTGCGTGCAGGACAATTGGGTATGAAATCAGGCGAAGGCTTCTTCCAGTACGACAAGGATGGTGACCGTATATGAATATTCTAGTAATTAACTCCGGTAGTTCTTCTTTAAAATATCAATTGTACAATATGGCTGATGAATCCGTTTTGGCTAAAGGTTTGGTGGAACGTATCGGGATGGATTCCTCCATTCTGAACCATAAACCTACTGGTAAACCTGAAGTAACAGAAGTAAGTGAAATTTTGGAGCATAACACAGCGATTCGTAAAGTTCTAGCTTGCCTAACGGATAAAGAGCATGGTGTTATTGAATCCATTAAAGAAATCAATGCTGTGGGTCACCGTGTAGTACACGGTGGTGAATTCTTCAAAGCTTCCGCACTTGTGGACGCTGATGCCAAGACTAAAATTCGTCAATTGTTTGACCTTGCACCCCTGCATAACCCAGCAGCAATGATGGGGATTACGGCTTCTGAAGTAAATATGCCGGGTGTACCGCAGGTTGTTGTATTCGATACTGCATTCCACCAAACAATGCCTGAAAAAGCGTATATGTACGCGATTCCTAGAGTACTGTACAATAAATATAAAGTTCGTCGTTATGGCGCACACGGTACATCACACGACTTCGTAAGCAAAGCTGCTGCGGAGTACTTGGAGCGTCCGTTGGAAGATCTGAAGATCATTACTTGTCATATCGGTAACGGAGGTAGTGTAACTGCTGTTCAAGATGGAGTATCTGTGGATACTTCGATGGGTATGACTCCTCTGGAAGGTTTGATGATGGGTACTCGCAGTGGTGATCTTGATCCAGCAATTGTTCCTTACGTAATGAACAAGGAAGAATTGTCCGTGGGCGAAGTTAACTCCATGTTGAACAAACATAGTGGACTCCTAGCAATTTCGGGCGTAAGCAGTGATATGCGTGATATTATTGAGGGTATGGAAAAAGGTGAGCCTAATTCCACGCTAGCTTTTGAAATGTATGAGTACCGCTTGCGCAAGTATATCGGTTCTTATGCGGCTGCTATGAACGGTGTAGATGCTATCGTATTCACTGCTGGTGTTGGTGAAAATGCTTCATTGCTACGTGAGAAATTGCTAAATAACCTTACGTTCCTGGGTATTGAGTTGGATGTTGAAGCTAACAAAGTTCGCTCCGGTGACCCGCGTCGTATCTCTACGGTAGATTCCAAAGTGCAGGTGCTTGTAGTTCCGACTAACGAAGAGCTTGTCATCGCACGTGATACAAACCGTATTGTGCAAGGAATTAACGGCTAAATTAGAGGAGAGATTGAAGGCATGGCTAACAAGAGTGTAATCAAGAACGTGAATGAACATGTTGGAGAAAGTGTTGTTATCGGTTGTTGGGTAAACAACAAGCGCTCCAGTGGTAAAATTCAGTTCCTGCAGCTTCGCGATGGTACAGGTTATATTCAGGGAGTTGTAGTGAAATCAGAAGTGCCTGAAGAGGTATGGGATGCAGCTAAGAGCCTTACACAGGAAAGCTCATTGTATGTGACCGGTATTATTCGTGAGGAGCCTCGCAGTCAATCCGGTTTTGAAATGACTGTTACCGGAATTGAAGTTCTGCACCTTACAGAGAATTATCCAATTACTCCGAAAGAGCATGGCGTTGATTTCTTGATGGATCACCGTCACCTCTGGCTCCGTGCCTCGAAGCAGCGGGCTGTTCTTGTTATTCGTGCGGAGATTATCCGGGCAATCCAACAGTTCTTCAACGAGAGCGGATTTACAAAGGTGGATCCTCCGATTCTGACGCCAACGTCAGCAGAGGGAACTACTAACTTGTTCCACACGAAATACTTCGATGAGGATGCTTACCTGACCCAAAGCGGACAGTTATACATGGAAGCTGCAGCTATGGCACTGGGCCGTGTATATTCCTTTGGACCAACCTTCCGTGCGGAGAAATCAAAAACTCGTCGCCACTTGATCGAGTTCTGGATGATCGAGCCGGAAATGGCCTTCACAGATCATGAAGAAAGCTTGAAGGTTCAGGAAGAGTTTATTAGCTTCGTAGTGCAATCCGTATTGAAGAATTGCCGTGCGGAGTTGGAAGCGGTAGGCCGCGATATTTCCAAGCTGGAGAATATCAAAGCACCATTCCCACGCATTACTTATGACGATGCAATCAAGTTCTTGAATGATAAAGGCTTTGAAGATATTGCTTGGGGTGATGATTTCGGTGCACCTCATGAAACAGCAATCGCTGAAGCATACGATAAACCTGTATTTATTACTCATTATCCTGCTTCATTCAAAGCGTTCTACATGAAGCCTGATCCAAATCGTCCTGAAGTCGTACTGTGTGCTGATATGATCGCTCCTGAAGGTTATGGAGAGATTATTGGGGGTTCACAGCGGATCGATGATCCTGCGCTGCTTGAAGAGCGTTATAAAGAGCACAATCTTTCTATGGATTCTTATAAATGGTACATGGATCTGCGTACTTACGGATCTGTACCTCACTCCGGTTTTGGACTTGGGCTTGAGCGTACTGTAGCTTGGATCTGTGGTCTTGACCATGTACGTGAGACTATTCCATTCCCACGTACACTGTACCGCCTCTACCCATAAGTTCTTAGGATTTGAACAAAGGGGGAAGCACATGGACGGCAAGACATGGAGTACCTGGAGCGAAGGCGTCTCCTTCGGTCTGGAGAACGGAATGGCCGTCATACCTTACGCTTTACTGAAGTATTACCGGAAGCTGAATTTAAGCGGAAGTGAAGCGATGCTGCTGATTCATCTGCTCTCCTTCAGACAAGTGGAAGGGATTGAGTTCCCTTCTCTGGAGGAGCTTCAGGTCGTAACTGGTCGTAGCATTTCCGTTCTCGCCGGAGAATTGCAGAAGCTCATGAAGGAAGGTTTCATTAGCATCGATGGAGACAACGATGAGCTAAGAGATATCCATTATGAACGCTACAATTTCTCAGGACTATATGGAAAGCTCGGTGCTTATCTTGCGACAGCTGTACAAGAAAATGAGCAAGATAAGGACAAGGGAGCATATGGGGCATCAGCTCCCCGGGCTGCTGCGTCAGGTGGAGGATTCGGAACTCCCCCCACATCTCCTTCTTCACTTGGAGATAAAGAGGAGAGCCGGAATCTATTCAGTATTTTCGAGAAGGAATTCGGGCGCCCGCTATCTCCAATGGAATGTGAGACGATTTCCAGCTGGGTGGATCAAGACCGATATCCTGAAGAGCTGATTCTATTAGCACTCAAGGAATCCGTATTTGCGGGGAAGGTTCATTTTCGTTATATCGACCGGATATTGCTGGAATGGGCCCGTAACCGGGTCAAGAACGCTCAGGATGTTAAGACGTATACACAAAAATTCCGCAATGGTGGAAGATAGATCGTTTAGGAGAGAACCGTATTGCTTTAGCTTTTGCTAGAGTCTGTACGGTTCTTTTTTTATTTTTTTAGATAAGTGCAGGGGTAGGCGAAGATCTCAGCGTCTATTGCTGTGGGAAGGAGGGGAGAGTCATTGAGGAAGAGCTATTAATCAAGCGGATTTGCCAAGGAGACGAAGATGCGTTTCGCCAGTTTGTAAATACATACAGTCAGCATATATACAAAATCACCTATTCTGTATTACGTGAAGCCAAAGGGGCTGAAGACGCTGCTCAGGAAGCTTTTCTTCAGATGTATAAATCTCTCCCTGACTACCGTTATCAAGGCTTAAAATCATGGATTACACGGATCGCTCTAAATAAGGCTATTGATGCCAAACGTAAACGTGATCGGCTACGAGAGTTGCCTGTTGACTATGAGCTTGTGCTGAGCCAGACACCTTCTAATGAGGAGGATGTACTAGCCACTGTTGTCCGTCGTGACCGGATGAATCGTCTGTCGGGTGAGATCAACAATTTACCGGAGGGTCATCGGGAAATTATGGTGGCTTATTATCTGGAAAATAAAAAATATGAGCAAATTGCTGCTGAAAATGAAATTACTCTGAAGACGGTGGAGTCCAGACTATATAGGGCGAGACAATGGATGCGAAAACATTGGAAGGAGGACGAATGGCTATGATGAAGAGTGGAGAAAACCTAATTCGCCGCGAGCAGGCAAAAGCTTATCTTGAAGGGCAAGAAGATAGTATAGAGCGAGATGAATGGGAACAATTGCTGCTCAAGGATGAAGACACATTTGTTTCGTACATGGAGATGCTGGATGAGCTAAAGGAGGATCTGCCTTCATTGGAGAATTCGTCTGCTTTTACAGAGAGAGTTATGGGAGATTGGGTGGGTACGGTGAGATCTTCAGTAGTCATAGAAGAAGTAACGGGGCAAGAAGAAGGATCACGGCGTTATCGCTGGTATGAAAAAACAATCTTTCATTATGCCGTTGCTGCTTCATTAACGCTGTTGATTATGTCTTCCGGGATGTTTGATAAGTTACTCACGGGTGAAATGGAGCTTGTTGTCCCTAAGAAAGATAATGTGCCATCTTATAGCGAACAATTCATGCAAGCCACCAGCGGATGGTTGAGCCGGATTATGGACGGAAGACAGAAATGAGAGGAGAAATGAACAATGCAACAGCAGCGTAATAAAATTAAGGGTCTTTTTCTTAATATGATTCCTGGAGCAGGTCATTATTATATGGGAAGACGCCCACAAGGGATTGTTTATTTTTTGCTAAGCTTTGGTGTGTTATTTATGTCATTCTTAATCGCTATGGCTGAAGGGGATGAGGGAATTCTGGCATTGGGAGTGATCGGATTCTTACTTCTATGGATTCTTTCGATGATTCATCTGGTGATTAAATTACTGCAAATGCCCACTCCAATTGTAGCGCCTGATGGATCAATGCCGGATTTTAGTTCTACTATGCCCGTAAAGACGGAGGATAATGAACGTGTACATGTCATTTTATTGTCTTTCATTCCTGGATTGGGTCATTTTCATATGGGGCTGATGCAGCGTGGACTATCCTTTCTGATTTCTTTTTTCGGATTCATGACCGTTATGTTGTTCTTGGCCGGAATTACTTCGAGTGATGCATTTTTGCTGCTGTTTGGAGTATTGCCAGTAATTTGGCTGTATTGCATGTTTGATGCAGTTCAGCTGATCCATCGTAAACAAGCAGGAGAAATGCTTGTTGACCGCACATTATTCGAAGAGATGGAGGCTGGACGTGAGGAAGGTCGACGCAGCAAAGTATTAGCGACATTACTCTCCGCATTTCCTGGTGCTGGACAGATGTATCTGGGACTGCAAAAAAGAGGACTCCAGCTCATGCTTCTTTTCTTAGGAAGTATTTATGTTATGGATCTATTGCGGTTAACATTGCTCTTTTTCCTCATCCCGGTCATTTGGTTCTATAGCTTATTTGATGGCTTACAGTTAGTTAGCCGATATGGACGTGAACCTTTGCAGGATAAGCCGGTTATCGAAGGTTTCTTAAATCATCAAGGCTGGCTCGGAGCAGTCCTGATGTGTCTCGGATTATACTTTATTGTTGTGAATGTCGCAGTTCCTGCCATCGATATCAGATTTCCAGAATGGCGGCTGGAATATCGCGTAAATGAATATTTTAAGACCATTGTCGTCTCCGTGTTATTGATTGGTGGCGGGGTGAAGCTGATGACTGGAAGTAAGAATAATAAGGGTAGAAAAGGGGCGGGGGGTCAATCTTGAATAATCCAATAGAAGTAGAGCCGGGTGTCATGGTAACTAGCGAGTTTCCAGTGAACGAAAGGAAATCTAGAAGTTGGCGTGTAGGTACGCTGTCGATGGGGCTGAGCCTTTTATTTCTCGGGGCATTAATAATGGTGTCGCAGTGGAAAGGAGCGGATGTGTTCGAGACAACGCTTGCTTGGTGGCCGCTCATTTTTATCTTACTTGGTTTAGAAATTGTAATTTACACCTTATGGTTCCGTGGTAAAGGGAAAATGTACTATGATGTGCTAAGTGTTCTGTTCGTCGGATTTCTGGCAGTGTGCTGTTTAGTATTCGCAGGAGTCAGCTCTTTAGGATTAACACAAGAACTTAGACATGTGATCTCATCTACGGAGGAGAATTATTCCTTGCCGGAATGGAAGGGGAATGTTCCACAGGGTGTAGGCACACTTATAATCCAGGCTGCCGAACCTTATGGAGTTATGGTTGATCGAACGGCTGGGAATGAGTTGAATGTATTTGGGAGTTATTCCACGGCAGAAGGGCAACTCAAGCAAGAGCAAGAGAAGCGGCTGTTGCAAACTAAACAAGTTGGAGACACATTTTACGTCATTTTAGGAGACATACCTAGACATCTAGTATTCGATAACTCCAGGAATGCGTTGAACGTGACCGTTGCGGCTCCTGTAAATCTAAAGGTAATCGTAAGAGATAATTATGGAAATGTTGTAACAAGATAAAAAAAGATCGCTTCCCACCCGATGAGGGGATGGGCTGCGATCTTTTTTGGTTAAGAACGAAGCTCTTTCTCTAGGGCAGCACCCATTTCACGTGAGCGCTCGGCACATCGGTTAACGGCTGCAATCACAGTTTCAAAGAATTCCCCTCGTTCAAGCACTTCTATAGCTGCTTGTGTTGAACCGTTAGGGGAAGTAACCTTCTTACGAAGTGCTGCGGGTTCTTCTCCTGTCTGTTGTACCATTCGGGCAGCTCCCAGCACAGTTTGAACAGTTAACTCGGTGCTTTGATCAAGTGGCAGCCCACCACGGATACCAGCGGCGATCATGGCTTCCATCATGTAATAAATATACGCAGGCCCGCTGCCTGAAATTCCGGTCAAGGTTTCCATACGTTCCTCATCAATGACTGTTGTAAGCCCGACAGCCTCAAAGATATTAAGAGCAAGGCGACGGCCTCTTTCGTCTACTTCTTTGGAGAAGGCTAGACCCGTGGCACCCAGACCGATGGAACTGGAGGTGTTAGGCATTGTGCGAACAATAGGCTGTGCTTTGCCAAGTAGACCTTGCATGGTGCGAATAGATAGACCTGCAATGACAGAAACTACGATCTGATCCGGAGAAAGAAGTGGACCTAGTCCGCGTAAGGATTCTGCAGCATCTTTAGGTTTCATTGCCAGTACTATTACTGGTGCGTTCCGTAAGTATTCTATTTTTTGTTCGGGATCATTTGTGCCTATTACACCATAACGGCTTTTTAGTTCTGCCAGACGTTCACTGCTGCTGCGATTGAGCATGATGACATTATCGGACTTCACGATATTGCGGCTAATCATCCCGCGAACGATGGCTTCTGCCATGGAGCCTGCGCCATAAAAAACAATATTATGATTCATGAGTGGAACTGAAGGTTGCTGACACATGGCTAAAATCCTCCTAAAAGTTGTGTGATAGAATACTTAAACGTGTATACTAACCCCGAATTTGTCCTGTTCCGTAGATCTTATATTTGGTTGAAGTTAGTGCAGGCAGACCCATCGGGCCACGAGAGTGGAGTTTCTGGGTACTAATACCAATCTCTGCACCGAATCCAAATTCAAAGCCATCCGTGAAGCGGGTTGAGGCATTGTGATAAACAGCGGCAGCATCCACTTCTTGTAAAAAGCGTGTGGCGTTCTCCTGATCTTCCGTTACGATACATTCCGAATGTTTCGTGCCATACTGTGCGATATGCTGCATAGCTTCTTCCAAATCACTGACGATTCTAATATTAAGGATATAATCATTGTATTCTGTAGCATAGTCTTCTACAGTTGCAGGTAATACCCATGGAACAAGAGAGATGGTTTGTTGACAGCCACGAAGTTCTACATGAACCTCACGGAAGGCTTCGGCTAAGGATAACAGATATTTGCTCGCGTAATCCTGATGAACGAGTAGTGTTTCCATAGAGTTACATACCGAAGGGCGCTGAGCTTTGGCATTTAAACTAATGTCCTGTGCCATTTCTGGCAAGGCAGTTGCGTCGAGATAAGTATGGCAGATGCCTGCTCCAGTTTCAATTACGGGAACGGTTGCGTTAAGGACTACATTTTGAATAAGAGAACTGCCTCCGCGCGGGATGATCACATCTAAAAGTCCGTTCAGCTTTAGCATTTCATCTACTGAAGAACGATTTGGGTCTTCAATCAGCTGAAGCGCGTTAGGCGGCATTGAGGTTTCAGCAAGAGCATTGTGCAGAACCTCGACAATTTTACGGTTGGAGGACAGGGCAGAGGAGCCACCGCGCAGCACAACAGCATTGCCGGTTTTGAGACATAGACCTGCAGCATCAACAGTAACATTGGGACGTGCTTCGTAGATGATGCCGATCACACCAAGCGGAACACGCAGCTTCTGGATGCTGAGGCCGTTAGGACGTTCAATGCTTTCTAGCGTGTCACCGATAGGGTCCGGTAATACAGCGATTTGTTGCAAGCCTTCGGCAATGCTGTTAATCCGGCCCACATCTAAAGCCAGCCGGTCGAGCATGGATTCCGGAGTCCCATTAAGTCTTCCTCGTTCCAAATCCTCCGCGTTGGCGGTGATAATGGCGGGAGCTTCGCGGCGAAGTGCATCGGCCATGACCAGCAGTGCTTCATTCTTCTGGCCAGTTGTTAAGCTTGCTAGAACTCCTGTTGTCTCCTTGGCTAATTTACTCTTATTAATAACTTCACTCATGACGTTTCCTCCCTATATTTGAATTGAAAAAAATGTTTATCTCAGTGTAATCCATTCGTCACGGTGAATGACCTCAAGCCGGTGTACTTCTCCCAGCTTCGGTACAATTTCACGGCTTGGCAGACCTTGAATGCTGCGCAGCTGAGCATCATCGTAATTTACAATCCCACGTCCAAGCAATTTGGAGTCGGGTCCAAGAACTTCTACAACATCTCCTGCGTGAAAACTACCTTCTGTCTGTTTGATGCCTACAGGCAACAGGCTGTGTCCGCCATGTAGCAAAGCTTCTACAGCCCCTTCGTCCACGTATAGGGAGCCGAGAGGGGTAGACATAAAGCCTAGCCATTGTTTTTTGACGGGAAGAGAGGATAGCTTCGTTGCAAAATAAGTGCCCCTGCCGTCTCCCGTTGCAGCAAGCTGTAAATCACCAGGTTCGGTGGCTCTTCCGACAAAGACAGGAACACCACCCCGAGTAGCAATTTTGGCCGCATCGATTTTGGATCGCATACCGCCCGTTCCAACACTAGAGCCAGCTCCACCAGCAATAGCATATATCTCCGGTGTAATGTCATCTACGAACTGATAGCGGACAGCATCCGGATGCTTGCGAGGATCTCCACTGTATAAACCATCCATGTCGGTTAAGACAAGCAGTCTAGAGGCTTTTAACAGGTTGGCTACGAGCGCGGAGAGGGTATCATTATCGCCAAATTTCAGTTCATCTACGGAGACAGTGTCATTCTCGTTAAATACGGGTACTGCTCCTTGGCGAAGTAGCTCTTCTACAGTCATCATAGCGTTATTCATGGCTCTGCGGCTGCAGAAATCGGTGCGAGTCAGCAATATTTGCGCGGTAGTAATTCCATGCTGGGCAAAAGCTTCCTGATAAGCCTGCATCAGCAGTACCTGACCCACAGCCGCAGCGGCCTGCTTCTCATGCAGCAGCTTCGGACGTGCTGGATAACCGATACTGCGGAAGCCTGCGGCTACCGCACCAGAGGTTACTAACAACACCTCACAGCCGTTTTTCTTCAACTCAGCAATCTCTGAGGCGAAAAAGGAGACTGCTTCACGATTCAAACCGCCCTCGGGTCCGGTCAGCGAGCTGCTGCCTATTTTGACCACGATTCGCGTCGTCATTTCTATCCACATCCTCTTCGTTTATTAAGTCCTGAAAACAACAAAAAGCCCCCATCCTTAGACTTAGCAAAGGACGAAAGCTTATAAACTTCCGCGGTACCACCTTCATTGATGAGGGATCATCCGACTTCATTCTCATAACGGGAGGATCCGTCCTGTTAGATACAGGCCGCTCGGGGGTAGGATTCGGAACGAAAACCGCGGTAAATTCTTTCAGCCTGTCGGAATCTACTCTCTAGGCGCGGTTAGACTCATTCTTACTGGTCCCGTCTGCACGTTTCACTTATTTTCAATAGAATACCATGGAGCTGGTTGCATTGCAAAGGGAAAACGTAGGATATATTTCTTCATGCAGAAAGCTCTATATATTATGTTTAACCTCAAAGAGAAGGGGTAAAGAACTTATAATCTGTTACCAGGAGGTGGATTAAATTGACTAAAGACAATAAAGCCGAGCAGGGACAGAATCAAGGTTCAAACGAAGTTGCAGAGCTTCAGAATAGTGTGACTCGTGAATTTGTGGAAGAGCACACCGGGGCTCCAGTTGATAAGGGATTGGCTGATTCAAGTAAAGCACGTGTGTCGGATGATCAGAACCGCCTGATTACACAGCGTAATTTGCGTAAATAATCTAGTACTGTTACAAGAGGTTCACCTGAAAAGTGCTCCGACAACCACACGAATGGTTACTGGGGCACTTTATTTGTATATATTCTATTCTTCCGTTAATTCAGACACGGTTGATTTGAATGTTTCTACAAAAGCCTTTGCGGCTTTGGACAAATATCGTCCGCGTCGATATGCTACAACTAGCGTACGACTAGGCACTGGATCAGCAAGTGGTAAGTAGACTGGAACAAATTCACTCCGCGGTGCACGAGCGATAAAACGAGGAACAAGAGTCACGCCCATACCTGTTGCCACTAGAGATTGAACGGTTTCCATATTATTGCTCTCGAAAACGATTCGTGGCTCGAATCCGGCTTTCCGGCATAGTTCCACAGTCATTTTGCGGAAGCCCTGACCTTCCTTAAGTACGATAAAAGGTTCGTCCTTAAGCTCTTCAAGTGAGGTCCGTGTTCCATCTAGGATTCGTTTAGCGAGTGGGTGTTCAGGAGGAACAGCGAGATCGATTCTTTCCTCTCCAAGCTCTTCATAAGCTAGTGCAGGAATTTCGAGGGGTAAGGAGAGCAGGCTTAAATCAGTTTGGCCACTTGCCGTGAGCTTCTCTAGGTTCATTGACGAGTCTTCGAGCAGCGTTATTTCTACCTCAGGATAATTTTGTTTAAAAACTGGAAGTACATGCGGCAGAAGATGTGCACCTGTAATCGGCATACTGCCCACAACTACACGTCCAGTACGCAGTTCTGAAATGTCGGACATCTCTTGCCGCAGCAGCTCCACTGCGTCAATGATAATCTGGGCTTGTTCAACGAATTTAGAACCTGCGTAGGTCAGCTCAACTGAGCTGGTATTACGCTGAAAAAGCATTACGCCGAGCTCTTTTTCCAGTTTGGAAAGCTGCTGGCTGAGCGAGGGCTGGGCAATATGCAGCTTGTCCGCTGCACGTGAGAAGTTTTTTTCGGCTGCGATTTGCAGCACATACTGCAGTTGTCTCAGTTCCATATATGGACTCCTTAGAGAAATGATTTACTTATAAGTATATCCTATTGGATTATAGTTTTGTATAGGCAAACCGAAGGAGCATTCACTTCATCACACCCCAGGATTTTTCGGGCCTGTTTTCAAGAGATTATCCCTACTACACTGACCGAATTATCCGATATCCTCTCACAGTATATTTTTTACGCCGAATCTTGAGGGTTTTTATGAGATAACTGCATTCTGTGCAGCTATTTCGTATGCAAAAGGGATCATTTTGGTTTTAAGTGTATTCTATACAACTAAAAACGAGAGTTCCCAGGTATAGGGCGATAATTCAAGAAAATAGCTGCACAAAATACAGTTATATTCATTAACGAAAGATTCACAGGAATATAGCTGTACAAAATACAACTAAACGCTCTTACACCTCAAGCTAGCGTATCGCTCCTACACTCCAAGCTAGCGTATCGCTCTTACACCTCAGGCTTGCGCTTCGCTCCTACACCTCAGGCTTGCGCAACGCTCCTACATATTGCGCCTCAACACACCCTAACTCAGCTTATAGGTTCAGACTATCACTTTTATAGATATCATATCTTGGAATTATAAAGACAGGGGTGTTATATTTAGATCATTCAAGAGAGACTCCACGCTCTCTTCCAATGAACGATTCTATTAATGAGGTGAAATTATGAGCAACAAGACAATGTTTGAGAAGATTTGGGAGAATCACGTTATTCATCAAGAGGAAGGCAAACCTAGCATTATTTATATTGATCTGCATTTGGTTCATGAAGTTACTTCTCCACAGGCTTTTGAAGGGCTTCGCCTCAGCAACCGGAAGGTTCGCCGTCCTGAGCTGACCTTCGCAACGATGGATCATAACGTACCAACTAAAGATCGTTTTAACATTAAAGATCCAATCTCCAAGCAGCAAATTGATACCCTTTCTAAGAACTGCGCTGATTTTGGTGTAAGACTTTTCGATCTGAATGATATTGATCAAGGCGTTGTACACGTAATGGGTCCTGAAATCGGCTTGACACATCCTGGCAAAACTATCGTTTGCGGCGACAGCCATACCTCCACGCATGGTGCATTCGGCGCGCTGGCATTCGGTATCGGAACTAGTGAAGTTGAACATGTAATGGCTACCCAATGTTTGCAGCAATCCAAAGCTAAGACTATGGAAGTACGCTTCACAGGCAAACGTAACCCTGGCGTAACAGCAAAGGATATGATCCTTGGTGTTATTGCTAAGTATGGTACTGATTTTGCCACAGGTTATGTAATTGAGTACACAGGCGAAGCTATTCGCGAATTGTCGATGGAAGAACGTATGACTGTTTGCAATATGTCGATCGAAGGTGGAGCAAGAGCTGGCTTGATTGCCCCTGATGAAACTACTTTTAATTATCTGCGTGGACGTCAATACGTACCGCAAGGCGAAGCTTATGATGCTGCTGTAGAAGCATGGAAGAGTCTTGTAAGCGACGAGGGCGCACAGTACGATACGGTTGTTGAATTTGATGTGGAAACATTGATTCCACAAGTGACCTGGGGTACTAGCCCGGGCATGGGAACTGACATCAACTCCAGCGTTCCGAATCCGGCGGACTTCACCACTGAAAATGAACGTAAAGCTGCTGAAAAAGCGCTTGAATATATGGATTTGACTCCTGGAACACCTATTTCTGAAATTCCGATTGATTATGTATTTATCGGTTCCTGCACTAACGGACGGATCGAAGATTTGAGAGCTGCAGCAGTGGTAGCTAAAGGCCATAAGGTGTCTGAAAAGGTTACTGCCATTGTTGTTCCAGGCTCGGGCCGTGTTAAGATGCAGGCTGAGAAAGAAGGACTTGATAAAGTCTTTACTGAAGCTGGCTTTGAATGGCGTGAAGCGGGATGCAGCATGTGCTTGGCCATGAACCCGGATGTTCTGCAGCCTGGACAACGCTGTGCATCTACCTCGAACCGTAACTTTGAAGGACGCCAAGGACGCGGAGGACGTACACATCTGGTATCTCCAGCTATGGCAGCTGCAGCTGCGATCAAAGGCCGGTTCACTGATGTACGTGATTGGAATTATAAGACGGAAGCCGTCAGCTCATAGAACTAGAGAGAACACGGGAGGATAAAACTATGGATGCTTTTAAAAAATTAACAGGAATTGTTGCACCAGTTGACCGGGTAAATGTAGATACGGATGCGATTATTCCAAAGCAGTTTTTGAAACGGATTGAACGGACGGGATTTGGACAGTTTTTGTTCTATGAGTGGCGTTTTGATGAAGAAGGTAACGATAATCCAGCCTTCGAAATGAATAAACCACGTTATCAAGGGGCTTCTGTCCTGATCTCACGCGCTAACTTTGGCTGCGGATCCTCTCGGGAGCATGCACCATGGGCGATTATGGATTACGGGTTCAGAGTTGTAATTGCACCTTCTTATGCGGATATCTTCTACAATAACTGCTTTAAGAACGGCATTCTGCCGATCAAGCTTTCGGAAGAGCAAGTGGATGAATTGTTCAAACGGACAGCTGAGCATGAGGACTACAAGCTGACAGTTGATCTTGAGAACAACGCTTTACAAGATGAATTCGGACTGAGCATCAGCTTTGATCTGGATGAGCACCGTCGTCAATTCCTGCTGCAAGGCTTGGATGATATCGGTTTGACCCTTCAACATGCGGATGAAATTGCTGCTTATGAAGAGCGTCATGCTGCAAAGCTATTCTCTTAAAAAGAGGATATAACTGGTCTGATTCTTAAACTTTACAAAAAATACGCAAAACTTCTATTTCCGGGTGTCGGAAATAGAAGTTTTTTTGCTATAATCGATATATTCATTGGTCATTAAGGAAACATTTGGTGATTTCTGTCGTCTAAATACTTATCTAGGATCTATTACTTGCAGAAGGAGCGGAAAATGAGAATGAGAAGAGCTGGGCTTCGTGTAATGCTGCTTTTGTTACTGCCATTATTATTTTTAACATCCACCGGACAAGAAGCTGCCGCAGCTGCTAGCAGCACAGGCAGAATTATTATGGACAATCAGGAACTTGCTTTGCCAAAAGGAATTAAACTCGAAAATGTAAATGGTAGCGTTATGATTCCGGTCAGAGTGGTAGTAGAGAATCTTGGATTCGAGGTGTTATGGGAGCAGCAGACCCGGAAAGTAACCGTTCACCAGGATGGTAAAAGCATTGAGCTGGCGGTAGGACGGAAAACAGCTGATGCAGATGGGGTGACATTTGATTTAAATGCAGCTCCTAAGCAGAGTGGTGGCACAGTACTTGTTCCAATTCGTTTCGTAAGCGAGCAGTTCGGTTTAAAGGTGGGCTGGGATAATGTTGATAAAACCGTCTATTTGACTGGTGGACAAGTTAGCAATCCTCCAATGACACCTGAGGGGAATACTACCAATCCAACAGCAACTATTACACCTGCTCCAACTCCAAGTGCTACGCCGGGAAGTGACAACGGGACAACTGCTGGCAGTGTAGTAACTTCACCAAGCCCGACACCAGTTCCACAAACAACTACGGCACCGGGAAGCACAGCAGGAATCCCAACAGGAATCCCAACAGGAATCCCAACAGGCCCTCTAGTAAACGGGGCAGTATTTACTGAGAACCGACTTATTATCGCTGTGTCGGGGGCTACTAAGCCAAATGTTACTAAAATGAGCAACCCTGATCGAATCGTCGTAGATTTTCCGGGTGCTGCGTTCGATCCGAATTTCATTGGAAGTCTTACGGGTGTTACCACCGCTGGCGGTCCACAAGGTAAGCTGGACGTTGCCGGCTATCCGCTTGTTTCTGAGATCCGGTATGCACTGTTCAGTGTGAGTCCGTCCACTGTCAGATTCGTAATTCAAACGGTTGGAAATCAACCGTACCAGCTTAGTACGGATGAAAGCACCGGGTTGGTTACGATTGATTTGAATGTAACTAACAGCGGAGGCAACACCACAGGGGCTAATGGAACGTTAGGTAAGCCAATTGTAGTTCTAGATGCGGGTCATGGCGGAACTCAATCCGGAGCTGTCAGTCTCACAGGTAAGCTGGAAAAAGACTTCAATCTGGCCGTCATCCGCAAAGTACAAACGCTGTTAACGCAGGAAGCATTAGTTGACGTGGTGTTTACTCGAACTGACGATGCTACATTGGGGCTTCAGGATCGCGTGAAAATTGCGGAGGCTGCTAAAGCGAATCTCTTTATTTCAGTACACGCGAATTCGCTAGATGTCGGCTATCCGAATAGAGATAAAATAAATGGCAGTGAAACCTATTATTCTCGCAGTGATAGTCTGCCGCTTGCTCAGATTATGCATAAGCATTTATTAGCCGCTACTGGTTTTAAAGACAACGGGATTCGTACGAAAAGCCTTCATGTTACACGGGAAACCACAATGCCAGCAGTCTTGCTAGAAGTGGGATATCTTACAAATTCAGGGAATGAATCGGCGATGTATAGTGAGCAGCTTCAAGAGAAATTAGCGAGAGAAATTGTTGCCGGAATTAAGGAATATCTGGGGCTTTAAGACTTGAGGTTGGTGAGATTTCTCAATTTTTATGGAATATATTCGCAACCTTTATAGATTACCAGCGTCTAATAGAGGTCTGAGGTTGACGGAGACAGGGCACCACGATCGCCATTCACAGGCGAATACTAGATTCTTAGAGGTGAAGAATGAAGAAATTCAGTTTGATGTTGTTTTTGTTGCTCTTTGTGTTGGTTTTGCCTGAGCATGGACATGCTGCTGCCGCGAATAGCAAGATTTATCTGGACGGCAAAGAGATTACTGCAGGGCAAAAAGTACCGGTTGAAAATGTGAATGATACTATCATGGTACCGTTGAGATTGATCTCCGAGAGTCTTGGTTATACCGTGGGCTGGGATCAAAAAAGCAAAACGGTGACGATTGAACAGCAAGGGAAGGTCATCAAACTTATTGTTAATCAAAAGACAGCATCGGTTGATGACAAAACAGTACAGCTTACCACTGCGCCTGTCCTGCTGAGTGATACGACACTTGTACCTATACGGTTCATTAGTGAGCAGTTTGGTCTCACCGTCACTTGGGATAATGCAAAGAAGATCGTGTACCTTATTACCCCAGGATCCTCAAATGAAAACGGAAGTTCAGATGGAAACTCTGGAAATGGTGGATCTGAGGTTGTTCCGCCGGTAGATCCTACTAAGAATTTAACCATGATAAATGGTTTGAGCTTTAGTGAGAATCGTTTGAGCATTGCGATGGAAGGTAATTCCACGCCAAAAGTAAGTGTAATGACAGGGCCGGATCGGTTAGTTATTGATTTTCCAAATGCCACTTTTTCAGATCTGTTTGGTACGGGACAAGTTCTTGATCCTGATCTGAATGGTAAACTGGAAGTGAAGGATTATCCTGATGTATCAGGTGTCCGGTATTCGCTTTATAGCTCGAATCCTTACACTGTACGTTTTGTAATTGATTTGAATTATCCTAAGAATTATAACATCAGCGTATCTGGCACGGATTCTAAGTTGGTCATCATTGACCTGAATGCAGAAAGTACGGATGATACTTCAACACAGCCAGGTAATGATGGCAAGAAGCTCGTAGTACTGGATGCAGGACACGGAGCTAAAGATTCTGGTGCAGTAGGAGTAACAGGAAAATACGAAAAGAATTTTAATTTAGCTATAGTACTTAAGACAGCAGCATTGCTGAAAAAAGAAAGTAATATCGATGTCGTACTGACACGCAGTGACGATACATTCTTGGAGCTCAAAGATAGAGCGGCAATGGCTAATAATTTAAAAGCAGATCTATTTATTTCTGTACATGCCAACAGTTCCGCATCTTCTGCGGCAAGCGGTACAGAAACGTATTATCAGCGGGAAGCCAGTAAGGCCTTAGCGAAAGTAATGCATAAGTATCTTGTTGAGGCTACTGGGCTTAGTGATCGCGGTGTACGATACGGGAATTTTCATGTCATTCGTGAAACGAAAATGCCTGCCGTTCTACTTGAAGTAGGATACCTTAGCAATAAGAAGGATGAGACATTGCTCTTTACGGAAGCATTACAAAACAAAGTTGCTGCTTCAATAGTGAGTGGAATCAAGGAATATTTGGGTATAAAATAACAGACCAGTGGCAGACGAGCGCCGCAAAGTCAGCTTTCTGCTTTTATCTATAAAAAGGCAAGAAGTGGTTTTGCGGTACCTGTCTGCCCGTATTCATCTAGAGGAGGCGTTTATTAATGTTTAAACAAAAATGGACTATGGTTGGGGTTGCTGCGCTGCTTCTACTAGTGATTGCTGGCTGTGGAGATAAGCCTACTGCAGCTCCTGCTAATGGAGTGGAGCAAGAGACTACAAACGTTGTAAGTGGTGCGGGAGAAAGTACCCCAGCTCCGTCTGATGATCAGGAAACCGAAGTGGCTAGCACTCCGCAACCGACAGCAGATAATACTAATGCAGAATCTCAGCCGTCTTCGAAGCCGGTAGAAAATGAGACACAAAAGCAAAGCCAGAGTATTGAAGTTTATTACACTGATTCGCAAATTATGGATTTAGTGCCTGCTAAGACTACGATTAACTACTCTGACGATGTTGAGAAATATACAGAGACGTTCAAAGCACTGCAAAGTAGTGAGAATGCAGATCTTGTACCTTTATGGGGGAAAATTGAGCTGAAATCATTAAAATTCGTAGAGGGTCAAATCGTAATGGATATTCACAAACCAGATGAAGCTCAGCTTGGTGCGGGTGGAGAATCCTTTGCCATTACTTCACTTGCCAAAACTTATTTTCAATTTGCGGAAGTAAAGAGTATCGAAGTTTTAGTTGATGGTGAAAAGGTAGAAAGTCTAATGGGCCATGTGGATCTATTGCATCCTATGACTAGAGATAATTCTTAATTGGTTATGCAACAAAGGAATTAGGCATCTAGCTGACGAATTTTTAAACATACTATTTATTTGAGTCATAGAGAGGGGAATATCTATTGTCCGCGCAAAAAAGGTCAAAACGTCCATTGAAGGCTTATTCTAATAAAGCGGTGTCGGCTGTTATGGCTGGCGTTATGGTTTTTGGTGGTGCAAGTGCAGTGTTTGCAGACACAGCTGCCACTACACCGACATCAACCACTACTCAATCTGTAGGGATTTTTAGCGATGTGAAGACAGGCTTCTGGGCTGAAAAACATATTTACAAACTCGCTTCACAAGGAATTGTGGTTGGGAATAATGGATTGTTCCGTCCTGGAGATTCTGTAACTCAGCAGGAAGCAGTGCTTATGGCCCTGCGGTTTATGAAGTTGCAGGATAAAGTGGATGCTTCTTCTACGGTAGCCTTGCCTACCGATTTTAAAGTTACGAATTATTACAAGGATTATGTTGTGTTGGCTTTTCAACAAGGATTACTCGATAAGGCAACCGAAATGGCTCCAGATAATCTGAAGACTTCTTGGGGAGAGCGTAAAGCATCCCGGGAATGGATTGCGGAGCTGTTAATCCGCTCCCTTGGAAAAAGCGCAGATGCAGCAGGGGCCGCTAGTGAGCCAACTGGCTTTGCGGATGATACCAAAGTGTCTGCCAACAAACGTGGTTACATCAACGTTGCCGTTAATTTAGGCCTAGCGAATGGGCTTGACGGCAATCGTTTTGATCCGCAAGGCGCTGTAACACGTGCGCAATTGGCGACTTTTTTCAGTCGCGCTGAAGCTCACAATACGGTTGAATACGACAACACGGTATCAGGAACGATCAGTCAATTAGCAGATGGGAAACTATCCGTTTATAACAACGGAAAGACTTCTACATATACCCTGGGAGTAAGCACTGCTTATTACACAAGTGCTTCTGAAAGCAGAATCAATCTAAGTGATGTTCAACCCTACACTAAGGTTACTGTAATTGGTGCGACATATAACGCGGCTTATGTTGAAGTGACTGACCCTACACAACAAGTAGAGACTCTGTCAGGAAACTTCGCCATGGTAGCTCCAGGTAATAAGCTTTGGTTAAAGTCACCAACAGGGTTCACTGAATACTACTACGATGAGACTACTTCCTTTGTGGATGCAAATGGAGCTGGAATTGAACCTGCTTCGCTGGTAACAGACAGTGTAGTTTCACTGCAACGTGAAACGTACAGTGGTTCGCATAAAGTAGTAAAGGTTCAAGTGACTTCAGGGGTTGTTAACAAAACAACAACAGGCACTATTCAAAGTGTAGATCTTACTGGTAAAAGCATTACTTTCAAAAATACCGCGGGTACAGTAGAAACTTTTAAATGGGAAGAGGGGACTTCATTATTCAGCTCCCAAGCATCAGTGCTGAAACCTGCAGATTTGAAGACAGGTAATGCGGTCAAATATACGATTCAAGACAATGTGATCCGCACTGTAGAAGTGACAGAAGGTGTTGAACGGACAGTTGATGGGGTACTTACCGAGCTGACTAGTTCCACGGTTGTTTACAAAAAAGCGGACGGAAATCGTGAGGTTAAACTGCTTGGCACTAAACCGACGATTGTTATTCCGAACATGAGTGGAGCAGTAGCTGATGATCTTATTGCTGATGCAGTAGGTGGGGACAAGATTCAGGTTACCCTAAACAGCAGCGATCAAGTCACCAAAATTGAAGTGTTAAGCCGCCAAATTGAGCAGTATAGTGGAGCTGTGGTTATAGACTATAATTCTAAAACTCAGCTATTGACGGTTATGGATACTAACAATAAGGCACATGTGGTTCAGTTGGATGAAAAAACAAAGCTGTCCTATGAAGGGGTACTTCCTAACTTAACTAGCATTGGGGCAAGACTGACCGAAAATCGCAAGGTGAATATAAAGGCAATCGGACAACGTGCGTTATCGTTGGAAGTTGTTACGAAGTATGAAGGAACCGTTACTTCAATCAATGTTGCCTCAAGAACTATAGTTATGAAGTTAAATGACGGACAGAGTCTGACTCTGCCAACTCCACAGTTTATTGATATCTTTGGCAAAACGAATCCAACCGTAACAGATGTTCCTGTTGGCAGTTATGTGACAGCCTCGTTAACTGCAAATCAGGACCTTGTGGCTGTCCTGAAAGTAAAGTCAGTTCTTCAGGTTGAAGCAGCAACGGTTAATTCTGGAACCAACCGTTTGAGCATCAAATGGAATGGGGGAACCAGCGAGATCAATACTTATGCTATCCCGATGACCAATGAAGCTGGCGAAAGCATTAAGCTAACAGCTTTAAAAGCGGGTGATTATCTTAACGTGACCTTCGATGGAAGCACACCACTGGCTATTCAAGCAATTAAGCTTACAACAGGTCAGGTAGGTTCTGTAGATACCGCTGGGAATAGCTTGGTTGTGAAGGATTTTGCTGGAGCAACACAGACTTTAGCGGTGAGCGGAGGAGTCAAAATCATACGTGATGGCTCCACAACGACTGCTCTTAGCAACTTGACCACAGGTGACAGAGTAGAGATTCGTAAGGATACGGATGGATCTACAATCGTTCGTGTAATGTCTCAACTTAGTCGAACATTCTCACGCTATGAAAGTGCAACTAACTTATTGTCGACTAAGAGAGCTAATCTAAATGATAAATATCAATTCTTTGTTCCTGCTAATGTATATATTCATCAGGGAGATTCGACTTTATCCGTGCAATCTTTGAAAGAAAATGATAATATTATAATGTATTTCAATAATGATATTTTGGTTGAAATTGTGAAACAATAGTTGCAATGGTGGATTTCTGAGTGAATCACCGTCTTGACACAGGGGCTTTACCTGCGTCAAGACGTTTTTTTTGAAATATAAGAAAGTATAAGTATTGCTCCTATACTGTATGTCTTATATTTCTCGCTTAAACGCTTACTGTTCTTATTATGACACTGAAGGCGTTAATACTTGAAATATAATGCCAGTATCGTATGTGTTGAAATGTATGAATCCATACGTTATAATACATACTTTGCTTATATTTCTAACATTTGAGGTGAGACGCTCGATAGAATTTTCTGAGCGTTTTTGCTCCGTGGAGGGGACACTATGAAAGTTGCAGACGTCCGCCACATTTTGGATACGATTGGAGATTTGTTTCCGGATGCACATTGCGAGCTGAATCACAGTAACGCTTTTGAATTAACCATAGCAGTGCTGCTGTCAGCCCAATGTACGGATGCAACGGTGAACAAAGTGACCGAGGACCTGTTCCAAAAGTACAAAGCCCCCATCGATTATATTTCTGTGCCGCTGGAGGAATTGGAGGGGGATATCCGGCGCATCGGCTTATATCGTAACAAAGCTAAGCATATCCAAAGCCTGTGCTCTATACTCATAGAACAGTATGGCGGAGAAGTGCCTGAGGCACATGACTTGCTTGTAACGTTGCCAGGAGTAGGTCGTAAAACCGCTAACGTAGTAGTATCCAACGCATTTGGAGTTCCTGCCATTGCTGTGGACACTCATGTGGAGCGGGTTGCTAAACGACTTGCATTGGCAGGCTGGAAAGATTCTGTGCTGGAAGTGGAGAAAAAGCTGATGAAGGCTGTGCCACGTGATGAATGGACGCTCACGCATCACCGGCTAATCTTTTTCGGACGATATCACTGTAAGGCTCAGAATCCAAAATGTCAGGTTTGCCCGCTCCTTGATGTATGTCGAGAGGGCAAAAAACGTATGAAAACGGCTGTCGTCAGGAAAGCTAAAGATCATACGCCAAAAAGTTAAAAGTTAGAGTTGAAGAAGAGGATGGGATAGAGATGAAATGCATTTCTGTATACACAGATAATTTTGAGGTATTCTCGGATATTTTTGACCGCGTAGTGGAAAGCCCGCTGGAAGAAAATGAAGAGCAAGAAGTAGAGGGCATCACGATCAGTCATTCCGGTGATGTGCCTGAGCACTATCTGGAGCGTATGTCTGTAAAACCAGAGGTTGTCGTAATGAGAGACAAATCTCGTGGATTGACTATTCTGCAGCACGGAAAAGTATTTGAAATTCTGTTGCCTGTTTTGGAAACTGCATAATTGAGAAGTGACCTGAAATGGAGTCAGCCCTTGGGGCTGGCTCCTTTTTTTATTTAATATCCTTATATTTCTACGAGAAACGACGGTTGGCTTTACAGGACGACAACGTCGCTTCTTTTTTTGGTATCATTTCGTAGGAGATGATAGGTTATTTTGTAAGTAGTGTGTATTTAATTTGTGTCAAACTGGTGATAAACTGTAATTATTATTTATAAAAATGTTCCGCGCTAAATTTCAGAAATTGCACCTATATAAGTATTGCATAAAAAAGAGCTTAAATCAGTATTCATGAATGGATTAAGATCAGTGCATGATTAGAAGGTATCTGTGGAGGTGGAAGGTCTGTGGGAGCGGAACAGGTTAGAATTCAGAGAGAAACATTAAGTGAAACAGCATCGCAGCTTTCCCGGCTGAAAGATTTAATGCGCCACTGGGGCGATGAGAGTGCTGAACGAATATATGAAGATTTACAAAATAAAGAGGGTGGGAATGAACTGACCCTTGCTTTTTGTGGGCATTTTTCGGCAGGGAAATCCAGCATGATTAATCTTTTATGCGGCAGCTCAGTGTTGCCTTCCGGACCTGTGCCGACTAGTGCCAATATTGTTTCTATCCGCAGCGGGGCTCCACGAGTGCTTATCTATCCAAGGGTTGAGGGAAGTGAAAATGAATCTACCCCTGTAGAGACAACACCAGAAAGATTACAGGAATATTGTCGAAATGGCGGAGAATATTCTGCGATTGAAGTCTGGAATGAGATTCCACTTCTAGGGAAGCATGGTGTTCTATTGGATACGCCTGGCGTGGATTCGACGGATGATGGCCACCAGGCGGCCACTAGTTCCGCGCTGCATTTAGCTGATGTCGTCTTTTATGTTATGGATTATAACCATGTACAGTCAGAGAATAATTTGGCTTTTGCCAAAAATCTTAGTGACTGGGGCAAACCGCTCTATCTTATTGTTAATCAGATAGACAAGCACAGAGAACAAGAAATTTCCATTGAAGAATATAAACGCCAGCTTGAAAATGCTTTTGAACAGTGGGGAATTCATTGTGCGGGGATTCTGTTTACCTCACTCAAAATGAAAGAGCACCCACTGAATCATTGGGATAATCTGCTGAACCTTATAACAGAGCTGTTGGAGCACAGGGAACAATTGCTTCAATATAGCTTGTCACGTTCCATTCATCATACAGCAGATTCATCGCTGACCGCGTTCCGTGAAGACCAGCAGGAGGAACGGGAAATTCTTTTAGCTGAGCTAGAGGGTGCAGAGGTTACAGTTGTGATGGATGAGCTGAAATCGCTGGAGGAAGAGAAGGCACTGCTTGAGGAGCTGCCTCAGCAATCACGAGCTAGCCTGCGAAGTGATCTTGATGCCTTACTCAATAATGCTAACTTAATGCCTGCGGATGTTAGAGAGGCGGCAGGGAGCTATGTGGAGAGTGTCAGCCCAGGCTTCCGCTTAGGTTTGTTCTCTACAGCGGGACGGCGGGAGAAGGAACAAGGCAAACGACTGGAAGCCTGGCAAGGATTACTGGTCCGAGAGGTTTCCGCTCAGCTGGAATGGCATCTGATTCAGCTGGTACGTCAATGGGCGGAGAATCTCGGACTGTGGGCAGAGGAGGCAGAGACGACTCTGAAGCAAGGGTTCCCGGCGGTGAGCCAGGAATGGCTGGCGGCTGCACTTAAGCCGGGAACGGGGTATAGCGGCGAGGCGCTGCTCAATTTCTGCCGCACACTTGCGGCAGATCTGAAGAGCCAATTCCGCCGCGCTGCGCTGTTAGTTGGCGATGAGCTGCTGGCGAAGCTGCCATCGCTTATCGAGGAGCAGCGCGCGGAACTCCAGCGCCGCGAACAGGCCCTTACGCGGCAGGCGCGCGCTGCCCGCGCGCTAGCCGCCCTGGACCGCGCGGCTGACGCCCGCGCGCACGAGCTAGCGGCGCTGCTGCCGCCGCGCCGGACCCTAACCCCGGCATCCTGCCGGAGGTTAGGGTCACCCCGCGTGCGGCAACGCAGAGCGCCGCACCGCGGGAGACCCAGCCGCGCGAACGCGCCGCGGCTGGAAGCGCCGCCGCAAGCTGGGCGGCGGGAACGGCTTCGCCGGCGGGCGGACGCCGCCGGCTCTCGGCAGCCGCTGACGCGCTGGCGGCTGCGGCAGAGCTGCTGCGCCGCGAGCCAGCGATGGCATCGGCGGCGCGCAGTCTGGCCGCACGGGCGGAGGATCTCGCCGGCGGCCGCTTTACCCTTGCGCTGTTCGGTGCGTTCAGCGCAGGCAAATCTTCCTTCGCCAACGCTTTGCTCGGCGAAGAAGTGCTGCCCGTGTCGCCACACCCTGCCACGGCCGCAGTTAACCGCATATTGGCGCCGGAAGGAGACTTCCGCCATGCCAGCGCGGTTGTAACGATGAAGAGCATGGCGGATTTCTGGGATGACATCTGCCATTCCTTCAGCGTGCTGCAGCTTGGAGAGCCGCAACAGGATACGTGGACAGCAGTTCTTGCGAGCCTGCCAACACGGGGAATCCACCCCTCTGCGCTGCCGCATGCAGGATTTCTAAGAGCCGCAGCATCCGGTTGGGCTGAAGCTGAGCCGCTGCTAGGAACGGTGCGGACGGTTGATTTGGATGAATATCGAAACCTAGTTGCGGAAGAGACCCGGGCTTGCTTCGTACAAGGGATTGACCTGTATTATGCCTGTCCTTTGACGGAGAGCGGGATTGTGCTCGTAGATACACCAGGAGCAGATTCACTGCATGCACGCCACACTGGCGTAACCTTTAGTTACATGAAAAATGCGGATGCGATCTGTTTTGTGACCTATTATAACCACGCCTTTTCGAAGGCGGATCGCGGACTCTTGGCCCAGCTTGGCCGCATTAAAGATAGCTTTGCTCTCGATAAAATGTTCTTTATTATCAATGCTTCTGATCTCGCTTCAAGCGAAGAAGAACTAGATGAGGTTAAAGCACATGTCGTTCAAAATCTGCGTGCCGGAGGTTTGCGGTCTCCGAGAATCTATGCTTTGTCCAGCTTGCTTGCTCTAGAAGCTAAAACTCAACATAATCACGATCTTTATGAAACCTCCCGCTTCAAGGAATTTGAGCAAGCATTATCCCGCTTTGCTGGTGATGAGCTTCCACAGCTCTCACTTAATGCAGCTGCTGAGAGTATCGCATCGGTTCGGCGCAGGGCTGAGGAATGGCAGAATCTGGCCTCCAAGGCGGCGGGCGAGCGTGAAGCCGGGTTAATAGAACTGCAGGAACGGCGGCAGTTCGCCATGAAGCGGTTGTCTCTTTTGGAGACTGAGGAACGTCCTAGCAGAGATCTTATTCATGAAAGTGAAGAACTGATCTATCATGTGTGCCAGCGGATTAGCTTCTCCTTCAACAGAAATTTCCAGGAGTCTTTTCATCCCTCCTTACTGCGTGAGGATGCAGGGAATTTAAAAGCCATTTTCTCTGCCTGTGGTGCAGAACTAATGCGTACTACTCAGCGCGAGCTTGAGCAAGAGCTATGGGCAACAACGCTGCGGCTAGAGAGCACGGGACGCAGGCTTGTTCATGAAGCTGCTGAAGCGGCAGCTACAGAGCTGCTCTTTTCCACGGAGGACTTTCATCTTATGGAGAATGAGGAGCACGCTTGGTCATCTCCTAAGGATCTGGAATGCCAGCTTCAGCCTGTGCACTGGTCCGCTTTATGGGGCCATTTCAAATCCCCGCGTTATTTCTTTGAGGGAACTGGGCGGGAATTGGTCAAAGCTGCGGCAGAGACGCTTTTGAAAGATGCGGTTAATCTTGCAGCGGCAGTGCAGAAGGAGAAATTAATTGCTCATTACGTCGAGAATATCAGCAGAGAATTAAAATCTGCTGCCGAAAGCCTGCAAGAAGGGCTTGCGGAGCAAGAGAAAGCGATGTTAGATCTCCTTAAAGGGGGTGAGACAGCAGATCATTGGGGCCAAATAAGCCACCAATTATCACGTCTAGAACAAACTTTCGTTGATAAAGTCGACAAAGTTCTGTGAAGTTTGTAGGAAAATGTCGAAGAACACTTGCAATCTGGCGTATGATGGATGAAAATAAAGAAGCCTGAAAATATACAATGAAACTGTTACGTTTTCTGAAATTCATAAAAACGAGACAGTCAATTTGCCGAAAGAGGTTGGAATCGACAATGTGGGGAGCTCCTTTTTCAGCTCAAAGCCGCAAGCTGTTGCTGCTGGGCAGCGGGGAACTGGGTAAGGAAGTCATAATTGAAGCTCAACGCCTTGGCGTAGAGACCGTAGCTGTAGACCGTTATACCGATGCACCGGCGATGGGTGTAGCTCATCGTTCCTATGTAATTGATATGCTGGATGCAGAGGCGCTGAAAGCGCTGATTCGTTCTGAGAAACCGGATGTCATTGTTCCGGAGATTGAGGCAATCGCCACTCACGCTCTTCAAGAGCTTGAAGAAGAAGGCTTTTTCGTTGTTCCGACGGCGCGGGCGGCTCGGCTGACCATGGACAGAGAAGGGATTCGCCGTCTTGCGGCTGAAGAACTCAGACTGCCAACCGCCGATTACCGTTTTGCGGATAGTCTGGAAGAACTGCAACAAGCTATAGCCGAGCTAGGCACTCCTTGTGTCATTAAGCCGATTATGAGTTCTTCTGGCAAGGGTCAGAGCGTATGCAAAAGCCCTGAGGATGCAGAAAACTGCTGGAACACTGCTTTGGATGGAGCAAGAGCTAAAGGAACACGAGTTATCGTGGAGGCTTTTGTTACTTTTGAGAGCGAGATTACTCTTTTGACGGTGCGTTCTGTGTCTGGAACGGTATTTTGTCCACCTATTGGACATATTCAGAAGGATGGAGATTACGTGGAATCCTGGCAGCCTCACTTTATGAAGCCAGAGCTGCTTGAAGAAGCGCAATCTATAGCAAAAGCTGTAACGGATCAGCTCGGAGGTTTCGGTATTTTTGGAGTGGAACTTTTTTTGACAGATCGAGGCGTATTGTTCAGTGAAGTGTCACCTAGACCCCATGATACGGGGATGGTCACGATGGCGACGCAGGATTTATCTCAATTTGCAGTGCATGTCAGAGCTATTCTTGGTTTTCCTGTCCAGTCAGTACAATTGCTGACACCTGGGGCCTCAGCTACGCTGAAGGCTGATGGAGAAGGACGAGCCTTTGCTGTGACCGGAATTGGAGAAGCTTTGGAACTGCCTAGGACTCAGGTTCGCGTATTTGGTAAACCGGAAGTTCGTCCTGGCCGGCGGATGGCAGTAGCGTTAAGTGCGGCGGAAGATGTGGAAATCGCGCGGACGATAGCCAAGCAGGCGGCGTCTATGCTAAAAGTGGAGGTATATGAGGATGAACAGTAGTACCATGGCACCTGTACTGGAAATTCGCAAATGCGGCTTGAATGATCTGGAGAGAGTTACAGCGCTTCTGCGGGAATTCGGCTATCCAACAACGCTAAGCGTGATGAAAGAGAGACTGGAAAGCATGGAGAACAGCAATCTCCAATGCACACTTGTAGCAGAGCTGAACAATGAAGTTGTGGGTATGATCGGCCTTAGACAGGTAAGCTCGTATTACAAACAGACAGATTGTATCACTGAGATTACTGCACTTATCGTATCAGAAGAACTCAGAGGAAACGGACTCGGTAAAAGACTTGTGGCCGCAGCAGAAGAATGGGCACGTGAGCAAGGTTGCTGTCAGCTTTTCCTTAGAAGTGGCAACCGCGTAGAACGCGCACCGGCACATGCTTTTTATCGTCATATCGGTTTCGAAAAGACAGCAGGCTATCGCTTTAACAAAGCGTTGCTATAATACTTATAGGTTACCGATCATCCCCATCCCAGCTACGGCGGGATGGTTTTTTTTTTGCTCTGGAACTCTTTTTTTATATGTATTTAATATATTAATACCTAAAACTATTTAAATAACTTAACCATAGATGGATTGGTTTGAATCATATACAATAAAATTTATGACATCTAAAACGTTTCCAAAGAGGGATGAGACATGTATAAGCTAGTTCTTGCTGAAGATGAAGAAGACGTTAGGGAAGGCGTTATCGGGCAGATTGACTGGGAGCGTTACGGATTTGAGATTGTTGAGCAGGCGGAGAATGGACGGGAAGCTGCGGATGCCATAGACCGTTTGCTGCCGGATGTGGTAGTTACCGATATCCAAATGCCTTTTATGAATGGACTTCAGCTGGCTGAATGGATTCGTAGTCATCATCCTAACACTAAGATTATCATTTTGACTGGGTATGATGAATTTGAATATGCTCAGAAGGCGATAAAATTGCAAATTGACGAGTATATTTTGAAACCGTTCTCTTCGCAGGAATTAATTGATGTACTGCTTAAGGTTAGAGTAACTATTGAGGCTGAAATTGCAGAAAAGGAAAATGTATTTGTACTCAGTGAGCATTACCGGAAAAGTCTGCCTGTGTTAAGGGAGCAATTTTTATCGTCCCTTATTTCGCGTAGACTGCGTACGGATGAAATTGCTGAGAAGAGCTCTGAATATGGCATAAAATTAACGGGACGGTGGTTTCAGGCTTCGGTAATTAGTGTGGATTATATTCGTCCTGAGCGGGAATCGGCTGGGGGTGCAGCAGGCCGGCAAATTTCTTTACGAGACACTGGTGAAAAGAATTTACAGCTATTCGCTGTGCTGAATATTGCTGAAGAAATATGCTCGAAGCATGGTTTTGGAAGGGTGTTTATTCATCGTGATGAGGTCGTATTGCTCACCATCCATGAAGAAGGGGAAGAAACTGATATCACTGGAAAGACTTTTGAGCTTCTTGAAGAAATCCGCCAGAACGTACAGCGTTTTCTGAAGCTGACAGTAACGGCAGGCTCCGGAACGGTCTGTTCATCGCCTGCTTTGTTATTTAATTCTTTTGGGGATGCCTTGCAGGCACTAGATTATCGGCTTATTCTCGGCAATAACCGGGTGATCTGGATTGAGGACGTTGAGTCACGTTCCAGCACTCTGCTAACCTATGATGAACTAACCCAGCAATCCTTAATCCGGACGATTAAACTAGGTACGGTGCAAGAACTCAAAGAGGTTGTTGAGGAGTTATTTGCCGGTCTTGACGCAGAGCAGGTGTCTACACAGGATTATCAGATTTTTTTGCTGGAGATTATTACATCTATCCTGCGAGTGGCTAAAGAATCCGGAAGTGAGGCTGCAAAGTATATTGGTTCTGGCATTTCGTCGCTAACTGCCATCAATAAATTTAATAGTATGGCCGAAGCCAAGCAATGGATTATTGCAGTCTGTAGCGGTTTAATGGATACGATTGCATTAGAACGTCAATCTTCCTATAAGCTGCTTATTGATGAAGCTAAAGAATATATACGCAGCCACTATGTTGAATCTGATATTTCCATCGGCAAGGTTTGTCAGCATTTACATATAAGTACCGGTTATTTTAGCAGTATTTTTAAGAAGGAAATGAAAATGACGTTCGTTAGTTATCTTTTGCAAATTAGGTTAGAAGCAGCCAAGGAACTTTTGCGGTCCACGGAGCTGAAAGCTTTTGAAATCGCAGAAAAAATAGGTTTTGCCGATCCTAACTATTTCAGCTTTTGTTTCCGCAAAAAATATGGCCAATCTCCTAAAGAGTATAAAAACAGCTCCAGAGGAGGGTAAAGATGCTGAAGGATAAACCTTATTCCTTTCATCTAAGACCGCAGCATCCCAAAGGCGGAAAACGTCGGTTGTCCTCCAAGCTCCGAAGCATTCAAGTTACGATTACACTCACTTTTACATCTGTTGCCGTGCTGGTAGCTGTCGTTGTCAGCCTTATGCTGTACAACAAGTTTGCCAAGACCGCAGAAGAGAATGCCAATATGAATATGCAGCAGATCATTGAGCAAGTGAATTACAATCTGGGTCTTTATGTTAAAGGAATGCGCAATATTTTTGAGACAGCGGAGGAGCAGATTACGAATAGCCCTTCCGTGGATTCCGCTTTATTGACGGAAAGAATGGCTATGTTAATGGGGAGCAGAGAGGATCTGGTCTCGGCGGCTGTTTTTACACCACAGGGGAAATATGTCGTGGGTACACCCGGTCAGAAGCTGCGCAGCAACACACAGCTGGAGACTCAGAGCTGGTTTACGACGGCGCAAAGAACATCAGAGCTCTCTTATTCCGCACCTCATATTCAGAATTTGTTCAAAGGTCAATATATCTGGGTCGTGTCTATCAGCAAATTAATTCAATATAAGGAGAACGGAGTCTTAAAAACCGGCATCCTGCTGATGGATTTTAACTTTCGAACCATTGATGAGCTGAGCAAGCAGGTTAAGCTTGGCAAAAGAGGATACGCTTACATCCTCGATCAGCTGGGAAATATTGTGTACCATCCCCAGCAGCAGCTGATTTATGCGGGCTTAAAATATGAGAATGTGGAGCCAGTACTGGAATATGCTTTTCGTAGCTATTTGGATGAGTCTACGGGCGAAAAACGGTTTATCACCGTAAGAACACTGGAACAGACAGGCTGGAAGATCGTGGGTGTGGCTTATTATGATGAGATTGTAACTACCAAACGTGATCTAAACACTTTTTTATCCTGGTTTTTAGCGGTAGTCATTTTATGTGTAATTATTGTATCTGTCTTTTTGTCTGCACGTATTGCCCGCCCTATCCGCAAGCTGGAACGGACGCTTCAGCAGGTGGGCGAAGGGGACCTCAACACCCGAATAGATGTCAGCGGCGCGTATGAGGTGGAACAGCTGTCCAAACGGTTTAACCTTATGCTGCAACGTATCCGCCAACTGATGGATCAGATTATTTATGAACAGGAAACCAAACGTAAAGGTGAGCTTGAAGTGCTGCAATCCCAGATCAATCCGCACTTTCTGTACAATACCTTAAATTCTGTGATCCGGCTCGCTGAACGCGGCAAGACTGAGGAGGTAGTCACGATGATTCAGTCCTTATCGAAGTTCTTCCGGATTAGCCTTAGTAAAGGGAATAATATGATTACCGTGCAGGAAGAGCTTGATCATGTTCGTCATTACCTTGTGATTCAGAGCTTTCGGTTCAAAAATAAGTTCCGCTACGAGATCGAGGCTCAGGATGAAGTGCTGCAGTGTCAGACTATTAAGTTAATTTTACAACCTATTGTGGAGAATGCCCTGTATCACGGGATTGAAATGATGCCTGATGAAGGTTTTATTTCGATCCAAGCGGAGCTGAAGGATGATCTTGTCATCATCCGCATTTGTGATAATGGACTGGGTATGTCAGAGGAGACTATGAAGGTTCTTTTAACTGGCGGCAGTAAGAGTATGCATGGCTCCGGGGTAGGCGTTAGAAATGTTAACGAGCGTATTGAGCTGTATTATGGGCGTGATTATGGTCTTTCTTTTGAAAGTGAAATTGAAGAAGGCACTACGGTTACTCTTATCTTCCCGGCACTCGCAGCAGGCGAGGGCAATCCTGGACATGAGGAGGATGAGACATCGGTATGAAAATCGTTCGTTTTTGGCTAACCCTGCTGGTATGTGTGGTGTTATGGACCACGATCACGTCGTGTTTCAATTCGGCACCTAATTATATCAACACGAACAAAACCCGCAATATTCATCTTATTGTGAAAATGAACAAAGGCGACTATTGGAATACAGTTAGATTGGGTGCAGAAGCCGCGGCACAGGAATTTAATGTGAAACTAACGTTCAAAGCTCCGAATGCGGAGAGTGATATTGCGGAACAGGTGAGAATGGTTGAGGACTCCATTAAAGAAAAAGCGGACGTTATTATTTTAGCTGCCAGCAGCTACATGGGACTTGCACAAGTGGTTGATCGGGCGGCATATTCCAAGATTCCTGTATTGTCTGTGGATGCAGAAGTCGGTTCGGCCAGAGTAAGAGCCTATGTGGGTTCAAACGGCTATGAAGCGGGACAAAAGTCTGCAGAAAGACTCATTCAACTGCTAAATGGATACGGGGAGGTCGGCATCATTAACTTCACAAATTCATCTTTGGGGGCGGAGCAGGAGTCTTCAAACGGCATTGAATATGGTGCAAGAGATGCAGAGGAACGGGAAAAGGGATTTTTAAATTACGCTGCCCGATATCCGAACATACAGGTAGTAGAGATTTCGTATACCACTTCGAGTATTAGTGATGCTGAAGAGCTGACACGGTTAATGCTGCTGAAACATCCAAATCTTCGCGGGATCGCCAGCTTGAATGAGACAGCTTCACAAGGGGCGGCAAAAGCTATCCAGAGCCGAGGGCTGCATAATATTAAAATGGTAGCGTTCGACAGCTCCCCGTCAATGATGGAGTTGCTGCAGGAGGGTACGGTTCAAGCGACCGTAATCCAAAATCCTTTTAGTAACGGGTATTTAGCCGTAAAACATGCCGTTGAGGTAATCGAAGGAATGGATGTTCCTGATCGTGTCGATACGGGCACTAAACTCATTGATTTGGACAATATGCTGTGGCCCGAGAATCAGAAATTGTTATTTCCCTTCGTCAGATAGTGGACGGTTTATTTTTGAAAAGACGAATGCCATCCTTAAAATGGGAGGTATTCGTTTTTTGGGTTCAGTAGAATTTTTATAAAAGTGAGTAGGATTTTATATTCGAAACCGTTTTCACCTAAGGCATAATATGGATGTGCCCGAGAGAATTCAGGGTTAAACCAAAAAAAAGAAGTATAAACAGGAGGTCAATGAATAATGAAAAAAATCACTTCCGTTCTTTTAGCAAGCGCAATACTGGGTGCCGCCCTGGCAGGCTGTGGCAATAGCAACAATAATTCAGACAGTGGTAAAGCTACCAACGCTCCAAAAACTGAAAATGCGGGCTCTTCCACTGAATCGCCAAAAGTAGGGGTAGCCATTTACAAATTTGACGATACCTTCATGACAGGTGTTCGTAACGCAATAGACACCGCTGCCAAAGGCATTGCTACTGTAGATATCGTAGATAGCCAAAATTCTCAACCCACACAAAATGACAAAGTTGACTTGTTCATCACCAAAAAATATAAAGGCATGCTGATCAATCCAGTTGACCGTACTGCGGCTGGCGTTATTATCGAAAAAGCAAAAACGGCAAATATTCCGGTGGTCTTCCTGAACCGCGAGCCGCTGCCAGAAGATATGAAGAAATGGGATAAGGTTTATTATGTAGGTGCTAAAGCGGAAGAATCCGGAACTATGTCCGGTCAACTGATCGTGGACTACTGGAAGGCACATCCTGAAGCGGATAAAAACGGCGACGGCGTCCTCCAATACGTAATGCTGAAAGGTGAACCGGGGCACCAAGACGCTGAACTTCGTACTACGTACTCCATCCAAGCAATTGAAGATGCCGGCATCAAGGTAGAAAAGCTGGCTGAAGATACTGCGATGTGGGACCGCGTAAAAGGGCAAGAAAAAATGGCAGCCTTCCTTGGCTCCCATGGCGACAAAATTGAAGCTGTACTTGCGAACAACGACGATATGGCTCTCGGTGCAATCGAAGCTTTGAAAGCTTCAGGTTACTTCACGGGTGATAAATTTATGCCGGTAGTAGGTGTAGATGCTACTGCTCCTGCGATTCAAGCACTACAAGATGGAACGATGCTTGGTACCGTGCTGAATGATGCGAACAACCAAGGTAAAGCTGCAATCACAGTTGCTGCTCTGCTTGCTAAAGGAGAAACACCTACAAAAGATAACGTAGGCTTTGATATCACAGACAACCAATACGTGTGGATTTCCTATAAAAAGATCACCAAAGACAATATCGATGACGCCAAATAATAACGCTCTAATCTAGATGGAATTCATGATCATATAGCAGCAACGGGGAGCGGATATTCGCTCCTCGGATTTCTTTCAGGCAGGGAACAGGATGAAACCGCTGTGCCTCTCATGAAAAAAGAAAAAAGCGTAGGGGGCGTAACAACATGGAAAAAGCTGAGTTTTTGCTAGAAATGAACGACATTACGAAAGAATTCCCCGGCGTCAAAGCGCTGGATGCAGTTAGTTTAAAGGTCAGACCAGGTTCGGTGCATGCCCTTATGGGCGAGAATGGTGCGGGTAAGTCCACTTTAATGAAATGTCTCTTTGGTATTTATTCACCGGATGCCGGTGAGATTTTTTTGGAGGGTGAAAAGACCTCTATCGGAAGCTCAAATGACGCTTTGAAAAATGGGATCTCAATGATTCACCAAGAGCTGCATCCCGTGCCGTTCCGAAGTGTGATGGAGAATATCTGGTTAGGACGATTCCCAACCAAAGGGGTTGGACCTTTTCAGTTTATTGACCATAAGAAAATGTACACTGACACGGAGAATTTGTTTAAAGATCTGGATATCGATCTGAATCCCGAGACATTAGTGGGTAAATTGTCTGTATCCAAAATCCAATCCATTGAAATTGCGAAGGCTGTCTCTTTTCACTCCCGAGTTATTGTAATGGATGAACCTACTTCCTCCCTGACCAGTGTGGAGGTGGAGCATTTATTTCGGATCATACGGGATCTTAGGAGTAGAGGCGTAGCTATTATTTATATATCCCACAAAATGGAAGAGATTCTCGAGATTTCTGACGAAGTTACCATTATGCGGGACGGTAAAAAAATCGGAACCTGGCCAGCGGCGGAATTGACTACAGACCTTATCATTTCCAAAATGGTCGGCCGCGACTTGACCAATCGATTCCCAGAACGATTTAACGTGCCTGGCGAAGTATATATGAAGGTGGAAGGGTTAACCTCCCCTGAAGAAAGATCGTTTAAAGATGTTTCTTTTGAATTAAGACGAGGTGAGGTTTTAGGGATTGGTGGTCTGGTAGGCGCTCAGAGAACAGAGGTTATTGAAGCATTATTTGGCCTGAGGGCTATTAAATCGGGGACGATTTCTATCGATGGTAAGCGCATTCATATTCAATCTCCCAAAGATGCTAAGAAACACGGAATGGCATTGCTTACGGAGGAACGGCGTGTCACCGGTATTTTTCCAGTCTTGTCTGTTCATGAGAATGGCGCAATCGCTAACCTGCATCGATACCAGAAACTACTACTTCTACTAGATGGAAAAAAGAAAAAAGAAGAAGTCGATAAAATGATTGAAAAATTACGGACCAAAACTCCAACAACCAAAACGCTGATCATGAATCTTTCTGGTGGGAATCAGCAAAAAGTGCTGCTCGCCAGATGGCTTCTAACCGAGCCCGAAATCCTGCTTCTGGACGAGCCGACTCGCGGTATCGACGTAGGAGCTAAATTCGAGATTTATTCGATTATTGCCGACTTGGCACAGCAAGGGAAAAGCATCATTATGATCTCCTCTGAGATGCCGGAACTGCTCGGAATGTCTGATCGTGTAATGGTCATGTCGGAGGGTAGGCTTACCGGAATACTAGAAGGCGATCAAGCTACGGAAACCGAAGTTATGCGGCTCGCTGCACAGCATTAGGATAGGATTTCAATGATAGTTTTGCTGGGCGAAACTAGATTTGGTTTACGAAGAGAAGTACTCTTCGCGTAACTTTAAGGAGGAACACTACTAATGAACGCTAAAAGAGCCCAATCTTTTATTACTCAAAATGCCATTTATATTGTCTTGGTAATTCTAATTATGGGTATTGCCTTATATGAGCCGGCCTTTATTTCTGTAAATACTTTACGGGACATTCTAATTCAGTCGTCAACACGGATTATCATCGCGCTTGGTGTTGCCTTCATCCTTATCACAGCTGGGACGGACTTGTCTGCTGGACGTGTGGTTGGTTTCACGGCGGTAATTTCTGCTTCGATGCTGCAAATTCCGGATTATTCCCGGCGGTTTTTTCCTGATCTGCCACAGGTGCAAGTGTGGCTTCCGATCCTTATAGCTATCATCGCTGGTCTTCTCTGCGGATTCGTCAATGGTATTGTCGTCTCCAAGCTGAACGTCCCGCCGTTTATCGCAACACTGGGTACGATGGTTATCGTCTACGGCTTGAATTCCTTGTACTTTGACATGGATCCCAACCAATCACAGCCGATAGGCGGTCTGCGTCCAGATTTCACTACAATCGGTTCCGGGTTTATCGGCAAGGGGCAATATTCAATCCCGTATATCGTGCTGATAGCCTTGGGTGTCGCCGCCATCGTATGGGTGGTGTTCAATAAAACCAAGCTGGGCAAGAACATGTACGCTATCGGCGGTAACATGCAGGCAGCTAAGGTATCTGGCATCGATGTTTCCAAGAACTTGATCTACATCTATGCCATTGCTGGTGCCCTTTATGGTCTGGCGGGTGTACTGGAGGCTGCCAGAACAGGTGGCGCAACCAATAACTATGGTAACATGTATGAGCTTGATGCGATTGCTGCTTGCGTCGTAGGCGGGGTGTCCACAACCGGTGGTATCGGAACAGTGCCAGGTGTTCTGGTCGGTGTTATTATCTTTACCTTAATCAACTATGGCCTGACCTTCATCGGCATCAGCCCTTACTATCAGTTGATTATCAAAGGTTTAATCATCATCGCCGCGGTCGCGTTTGATATGCGGAAGTATTCTTCGAAGAAGTAGTTGTGTGGGGGATGTGTGGTGATTATAGCGTTTGCTATTTATGGCAAACGCTTTTTGGTTTGTCCATTTCGCTTGCTGATACTAAGCAATTTATAAGAAACAGTTTATAAGAAACAGTTTATAATATGCAATTCATATGAACCAATTTAAAGTACAAATTCACAAGTGCCAATTCATAAGTACCATTCATAAGATGCAATTTAAAAGTACCAATTCACAAGTACCAATTCACAAGTATTTAACGTCGCCCCCTTGCTCCTCGCATAGAAAAACTACGCACGAGCACGAAAATTACCCACAAAAACTAGTTTAATTAGTTAGGGGTTAAACCACTTCCGCTCCCACTAGTACCATTGGGACCAGCAGCAAGTACAGTAATAATATCAACTACACCAATAAATCAACTACACCAATAATGCCACTATCCAGCACTGCTAACTACAGCGCTGCTAACTAAAGCACCACTAACTACAGTACTACCAACTACTCAACACCAAAACTACCCACTAAAATGCCACCACGACCAAATAGCGTCAACAACACTAACACACAGATCACCAATGGCTATTACCAACATGAAACAAACACACCACTAAAAATACCCGCCAAAATGCCACCATGACTAAACAGCTCCAGCAACTCTAACATCAACATCAACATCAACATCAACATCAACATCAATATCAACATCAACATCAACATCAACATTACTTACCACCACCAACTTCAATCAACATTGCCACCCCTGCTCCATCAAATCTAATATTGCACCAATTGGATTTACTCCACCCGATAGTTGTACCATCACCGCCACGGAACATCTACAGCATCATTACCAACACCATTACCAACACCAATTAATATCTTCAACACAAACACGGCTAGCACAATCCACTCAACATTGTCAGCATGAACACGGCAATCACCGCCACAAATCAATACCAGCAGCAATAACACGACCATCGCTATCAGGAGAACCACGAAAACACATCATATTCATCATAGCTCACCAACAATATCAACAAACTAATATTAGTAACAGAACAGAAGCACCATGAGGTGAAAGAACGGTATAAATCCCGCAGAATTGGCTGTAACGAGCTATATGAGGTGAAAGAACGGTATAAATCCCGCAGAATTGGCTGTAACGAGCTATATGTGGTGAAAGAACGGTATAAATCCCGCAGAATTGGCTGTAACGAGCAACGTGGGGCGAAAGAACGGTATAAATCCCGAAGAACTAGCCGAACCGAGCAACCGTGGGGGAAAGAGAGTCATTAGTGCCTTAGAATACTGCGAAAAGAGCAACCGTGGGAGAAAGAGGGGCAAAAATGCCCTAGAATACGCCGAAACGAGCGAAGGTGGAGGAAAGAGAGGCAAAAATGCCTTAGAATTCGCCGAAACGAGCGACGAAGGAGGAAGAGAGGCATTAATGCCCTAAAGTACGCCGAAACGAGCGAAGGTGGAGGAAAGAGAGGCAAAAATGCCCTAGAATACGCCGAAACGAGCGACGGAGGAGGAAAGAGAGGCAAAAATGCCCTAGAAAATGCCGAAACGAGCGAAGGAGGAGGAAAGAGAGGCAAAAATGCCTTAGAATACGCCGAAACGAGCGACGAAGGAGGAAAGAGAGGCAAAAATGCCTTAGAATACGCCGAAACGAGCGACGAAGGAGGAAAGAGAGGCATTAATGCCCTAAAGTACGCCGAAACGAGCAACTGTGGAGGAAACACGGTATTTTTATCCTGGAATACGCCTCCCCCCAACCCCAAAGATCAAAAAGCACATAAACTAACGTTCTCCCATATTCTATAGGCAAATGCCTTTGTTAAAGGGGAGCGACTGGATGTTAAGGATTAGGTTGAATGAGCTGGGGAAAGGGAATGACAATGGTTTGATACAGGCGGATGTATGGAAATGGGATGGCATTGGCTGGAACGAATATATTACTCAGCAGGATGAGGATTTCATACGCACGGAAGAGGAGTTATTCGTCACGATTCCGGCAGAAGCGGGATTATATCGTGTAGATTACTCTAATAAGCCTTTTGAGGCGCCATACTTATTGCCGGAGTGGGTGGGGGACGATCTGCGGACCACGGGTCTGCATCCCGCGCCGTTTAATCTCAAAGAGGGCACACTTTGGGGATATATTAATGACGAAGGCCGTGTTCAGATTGAACCCCGGTACGAATATGCTGAGGATTTTCAGAAGAACGGTCTTGCTGTAGTTCAGCGAAAAAATAGCAGCGGGCTCATTGACAGCACTGGAAGAGAACGAGTGAAGCCGATCTATTCTTTTATTGCGCCTTTTTCGGAAGAGCGCGCGGTCGTGTCGGATGCCAAAGGGTACACTTTTATTGATGAAAAAGGTAAAGAAGTAACGTCCGCCCGGTATGATTATTTGAACTCATTACATGAGGGGCGTGCACTTTTTTCAAAACAAAATACAACCGGTGGCCAATCGCTATATGGATATGTGGACGCGCAAGGCAAAGAGGTGCTGCCTGCGATTTATGTAGATGCCAATGATTTTATGAACGGGGTGGCTTTGGTTAAAATCAAAGAAGGAGAGTATGCGCTCATCGATCCCGATGGGAATATTCTGCATACTTATAACCATCCTTTCGTAGGAAGTCCGGGAGAAGGTTTGCTAGCCTATCAAGCGACTGAAAACGGTAAATATGGCTATTTAAATACGGATGGTTCTGTAGCCATTCAACCGCAATTCACCTCTGCTTTACCTTTTTCAGAGGGACGTGCGGTGGTGAATACCGCTGAGGATTATGGCAACGCCTACGGGCTGATTGATAAACATGGGAAAATGATCATCCCGGCAAAATATTATGAAGTATTGCAGCTAGGTGAAGGCAGAGTAGCCATAGGAACGCCTGTATTCCCCAGCCAGCCTTATCGCGGATCACGTTATGTAATTGCAGATGCGGAAACGGGAGCGGTCCTGAGCAATCACACCCTGCTAGGCGTGAACAATTACCAGGAGGGATTGGCTTCTGTATTTGATGCAAAAGATACCTATTTTATCGATAGAAGTGGAAAAAAGGCAGCCCAGCCTCCAGTTATTCCAGGTGCAGGAACACTCACCCTTAGCGGACGTTTGATAAGAGCAGATGTAGATCAACGCACATCTTATTATGATCGGCAGGGAAAGCAGGTTTGGCGCCAAAATGGAGTCATTCCGCTGAGACCTCCCTATTCCGTAGTGGAGAAGAAATATAAACCGAACAGGGATTATCTGGTGTATTATCCGGTCGTTGAAGGGATTGCCAGTGCGGAAGTTTCGCGAGAGGTTAACGATAAGCTGCGCAAGCTATCCCTCGCTGAAGACGTTGGGAGTGGAGGGGTTTCCCAGGACTTTAGTTATAATGGTGATTTTTCAGTCTCTTTCTTCCGTAAAAACCTGCTGGTGCTGGAGCTGACCGGATATCGTTTTCCTTTTGGAGCAGCTCATGGAATGCCTACCAAAATCTATCCGCATATTAATTTGCGCAGCGGCAGGTTCTATAGGCTGGGGGATTTGTTCAAGCCGGGCAGCAGATATGTGGAGAAGCTCAGTAAAATTGTTGGTAAACAGATTGAGAACGATCCACAATATTCATATGTTTTTCCGGATACGTATAAAGGAATTACCTCGGATCAGCCCTTTTTTGTGGATAATGAAGCGTTGTATCTGTATTTCGCACCTTATGAGATTGCTCCGTATTCTGCAGGTTTTCCAACCTTCCGGATTCCTTATGCGGAGATCATGGGATTGATCTCTACGGAGGGCGAGTTCTGGCAGTCGTTTCATTAATCGCCAGGTATCCATAGGTTTGCTGAAGTTGCCGTCCTTTCGGGGAGGGCGACTTTTTTATGCTTTTTTTCGCGAATAACTGGTGAAATGGTATTTTTAGGCAGGAAAATAGCGAAAGAAAGCGAATGTATCTAGGAATCGGAAATCTTACAGTCAAGACTATTATATGTAAAAAATTAGAAGCGCACATTTGAGAGATTTATGCTACAATAACTGAGGAACAAATTACAACTTTGTAACATTTGTAGATGGTCACTCTAGGCAGAAGCATATATTACACGCAAGAAAAAAGGAGATGGCAGATTGAAGAACAAGACATTAAAAGCAATCATCGGTGGTAGCGTGGCAGCTGTTATGACACTTAGTATTTCTCTTCCATTGGAAGCAAATGCGGCATCGAATGAATCGACAGTAACAATAAAAGGCACAAGTTATGAGCAAATATTACAATATTTTAAACAAGCTAATCTTGAGGGATTCCCTTTTTCGAATAGCACAATCGTGGTGACTAAGCCGCAAACTGGAACAGTACCAAACAAAGACAACACGACCACAACTACAACTACAAAACCGGTTACAAAGCCAGCAGACACAACTACTGTAACTAAGCCGACAGATAATACAACTACAACAGGTGCTGTGAGCAATAAAGGAACCTATGTTCAGCAAATCGTAACGCTGGTAAACAAAGAACGTGCAGCAGCTGGTTTGTCACCTGTAGCTGGATTGGACAGCCTGCACAAAGTTGCCGCTACAAAAGCTACGGATATGCGTTCGAATAACTATTTTTCACATACTTCACCTACGTATGGTTCACCTTTTGATATGATGAAATCCTTTGGCATCACTTATAAAGCCGCAGGCGAGAACATCGCAATGGGACAAAAAACACCAGAAGAAGTAATGAAGGCATGGATGAATAGTCCAGGTCACCGCGCTAACATTTTGAATACTAACTTCAATTATATCGGTGTAGGTTATGATAATAATTACTGGGTTCAAGAGTTTATTGGTAAATAATACGAGTAGATGCTTCAGGAAGAAATCGTTCTCCGATGTAAGTTGGGGAGCGGTTTTTTTGTGTGGTGAAGATTAAAAATGCAACAAAAAAAGAAGCAAGGAACTTGTCCTTACTTCTCCTGTCTAGCTCTATGGGTTATGCAGGGGTCGAACCTGCGACCTGCCGATTAAGAGTCGGCTGCTCTACCAGCTAAGCTAATAACCCGTAATGTCTAAAGAGTCAACGGTGAATATTATATAATGGCATTAATTAAAAAGCCAGTATTTTTTTATTTTCAAAAAAGTCCACACTCGTTACTCGGCAAAAACACTGTAACAGCGGGATTTTTTTCACTGCTAGACATTTGCAAAACTTGCATGGAAGAATTATGTTTATGTAACATAGTTAAGATCTTTGTAAATTGTGGAACAATACATAATAGAACGGCATACGGAGGGATAGCTTTGAAGGATTCGAAATGGACATGGCGCAGCGTCAGCTTGATTTCCATAGTAACAACTATAGTTTTGCTGGTTGGTTTAGTTTATGCGGTTAAAGATATTATCTATCCGGTCGGAGAGGTTACCGAGAGCAGCTTGCCTCAGCAAACAGTCGCACCGGTGACGGAGACTGTCACGCTCCTCAAAATTGTTGCGCTCGGGGATTCGCTTACCAAGGGAACTGGCGATAACACCGGAGAAGGGTTTGTTAAGCGTACGGTTACTGGTTTATCTGCAAAAGGTGTCACCGTAGACTTTTTAGGCAATATGGGGATTAACGGGTTGACTACTGCGGGGCTGTTAAGCAAACTGAACGAAGATGGTGTGGAGTATGCCTTGCGCATGTCGAATGTTGTTTTGCTTTCCGTCGGAGGAAATGATCTGTTTAAGGATTCGGATATTCTTGAGAATAATGGGGCGCAACAGGGCAACACAACTTCATCAACCTCAGGGCAGGAGCTGACTCCAGAGTCTTTATTAGCCGCTCTGCCAGAAGCAGCAGCTAGACTGGAGAAGATTCTCGATAAAATCTCACAGATCAATCCGAATGCGCAAGTTTACTATATGGGACTGTATAATCCCTTTGGCGATATTCCAGAATTACTGGCACCAGGCAATCAAGCGGTAACGAAGTGGAATAATACGGCAATGGATATTATTAATAAGCATAGCAACATGACCTTGGTTCCTACGTTTGACTTGTTTAACAGACATTTGGACAAGTATCTATCCACCGATCATTTTCATCCTAATGGTGATGGCTATCAGCGAATCGGAGAACGGTTCATACAGGCTGTGCAGTAGTATATAGGTGAGTGTTAAATTTTGCAGTAAGATCATGTAGGTAAATGCCCTTTGAGCAAGTACAAACCGAGAAAATGACAGTCACAAGGAGCTAAATTAAATATGACAAAAACGAATAGTGAAGACTCCGGCACAGTCGTCTTGTCTGTAGACGGGGTACGTAAAAAAATAGGACGAAAATGGATTATAGATGATGTCACTTTCGATGTGAGAGAAGGGGAAATCTTCGGCTTTCTCGGGCCTAATGGCGCTGGGAAGACGACTACGATCCGCATGCTTGTGGATTTGATTCGACCTACTGAGGGCAAGATTACAGTATGTGGGTACAATGTGAACCGAAATCCGGAAAAAGCATTGCAATATGTAGGCTCTATCGTTGAGAATCCTGAGGTGTATACCTATTTGACCGGATGGGAGAATTTGCAGCATTTTGCCCGGATGCAGCCTGGCGTAGACAATGAACGTATTAGCGAAGTGGTAGATATTGTTCGATTAGATCAGCGGATACATGATAAGGTAAGTACATACTCGCTTGGGATGAGACAACGATTAGGCATTGCGCAGGCGCTGTTGGGACGTCCACGGCTGCTTATTTTGGACGAGCCGACGAATGGACTTGACCCTAAAGGCATTAAAGAGCTGCGGGAATTCATTCGCAAGCTGGCGGATGAAGGGCTGGCGGTGTTCGTATCGAGCCATCTGCTTAGTGAAATTCAGCTTCTTTGCGACCGTGTAGCGATTATTAGTAAAGGGCGTGTATTGGCAGTAGGTGCGGTAGATGAGCTGATCGCTCGTAATTCGCCGTATGTACTTTGGGAGCTGGAGCCTTTTGCTGAGGCCCGGGAAATGCTGGCTGATCGTTCAGATGTTCAAATTCAGAAACTGGAAGACGTCACTTTGGATGACTCAATTATTGCCGGGATGGGCTCCAATTCTTTAATAACGATCATGGATCAGGATCTGATCCCCGAGATTGTGGCCGTAATGGTTACTGCTGAAATCGAGGTGAGGGCTGTGCATAAAATTAATCCGACACTGGAACAGCTATTCTTGAAACTAACGGAGGGTGAGAATGTTGAGTAACTTGCTTCCGCTAATCCGTAATGAGTGCTTGAAGATTATAAAAAAGAAACGGTTTTATGTTATACTGCTGATTCTGATTGTACTGGTGCCTATGTTCACCTATGCACAGATGCGTTCAGCCGAACGGAGCCGGGAGAAATTTAATTCCGATTGGCGGCTTGAGATCCAGCAGCAGATTATCGATAATCAAAATTCACTGGGCAGTGACCGGATTCCAGAGGAATGGAAGACTTATCGGCGAATATTTGTACAACAGCTTCAGTATTATCTTCACCATGACGTTAATCCGAATGAACCTAGCGGGGTTACCTTTACCCGAGAATTTATGGATAATTCGGTTACATTATTTATTCCGTTGCTCATTATGGCGGTGGCCTCAGATTTGGTCTCGGCCGAAAGGACAACCGGAACTATCAAAATGCTGTTGACTAGGCCAGTCAAGCGGTGGAAGGTGCTTTTTAGCAAAATGACAGCACTGTTAATGTTTGTCTCGCTTATCGTACTTTCCACATTTGCAATCAGTTACTTTATCTCTGGTCTCGCCTTTGGTTTTAAAGGTTTTAACATTCCTGTTTTTACAGGCTTTAAAATCAGTGGTGATTCGCTAGATATGTCTACTGTACATGCAGTGCCCCAGTGGAAATATATGCTTATGCAAGGTGGTTTGATTTGGTTCGTCAGCGTAGTGGTTGCACTGCTCGCGTTCATGATCTCGGTGCTTGTTCGCAGTACTGCGGCGAGTATAGTAGTTATGATGGCAGCGCTGATTGCAGGTAGTATACTGACCAATATGGCCTCTGCCTGGACAACAGCGAAATATTTATTTATGGTAAATCTTGGACTGACCAGCTATTTGTCTGGTACTCCCGCCCCCATTGAAGGGATGTCCTTGTCATTTTCCATGGCTGTGCTGGCTGTATGGGGGGCCGCTTCGGTGATCATTTCATTCGCCGTCTTTACGAAAAGGGATATTTTGAATTAGAATGAACAAAGTAACCAAAACGTTTGTTTGCATTTCTTAGAAATATAGGAGAGTATAATTTCACGTTATATTCTATCCTCAGGTTTTTGGCAGTAACGGATACCGTTCTTAACAAAAAGGACGGCCAAGCCGTTTCTTCTTAGTATAGAGAAAAGAAGGAGGAGCATGAATGCTCGAACAGATCGATATGTTTGCTGAAGTTTCTAATAACGGCGAGAATGGCCGTACTGGATACGATGCTGACGACATTCAAGTGCTCGAGGGTCTGGTTGCAGTACGCAAACGACCTGGCATGTATATCGGCAGTACGAGTTCTTCAGGACTACATCATTTAGTATGGGAAATCGTAGATAATGCCGTAGATGAGCATTTAGCCAAGTATTGTACAAAGATTGACATACTGCTTCGCAAGGATGGCTCGGTAACCGTTAGCGATAATGGACGGGGGATCCCAACTGGAATGCATAAGACAGGGGTACCTACCCCGCAAGTTGTATTTACAATTTTGCATGCGGGCGGTAAGTTCGGTGGATCTGGTTATAAAAAATCAGGCGGTTTGCATGGCGTAGGGGCTTCTGTCACAAACGCTTTGTCTGAATGGCTCGAAGTCGAAATTTATCGTGAGGGCAAAATCCATCGGCAGCGGTTTGAGTACTGGGTGGACAAGAAGGGCAAAGAGCATGTTGGCGAACCTGTAACTGGTCTTGAAGTTCTGGGTAACACCAATAAAACGGGTTCGAAAATTACTTTCAAGCCAGATATTCGTGTCTTCCCAAATGGAATTGCTCTGAATTATGACACGCTGGCAGAGCGGGTTCAGGAGATTGCTTTTCTGAATTCCGGTCTGCGTATTACACTGCAAGATGAGCGGAGCAACCGTCAGGATGAGTTCTTTTATGAAGGCGGAGCCAGTCAATTTGTGCAGTTCCTCAACGAAGGTAAGGATGTACTCCATGATGTTATTCATTTCAGTGCAGAAAAGGATGATATCGAGGTAGAAGTAGCTCTGCAATACAACGGAGGCTATACAGAAACCTTGGCTTCCTTCGTAAACTCCATTCCAACTCGCAGCGGGGGCACACATGAGACCGGCTTTAAAACTGCGTACACTCGTGTATTAAATGAATATGCCCGCCGCACGCAATTGCTTAAAGAAAAAGATAAAAACCTGGAAGGTAATGATCTGCGGGAAGGCATGATGGCTGTCATCAGTGTAAAAATGTCCGAGGTTGAATTTGTTGGACAGACTAAGGATCAGCTTGGCAGTGCTTCCGCCCGTAGTGCAGTAGATTATATCGTTTCTGAAAATATGGCGCGTTTCTTGGAAGAGAACCCACAAGTTGCGCAGAGCCTGCTGAAGAAATCGATTCAAGCGTCGAAAGCCCGGGAAGCGGCACGTAAAGCCCGCGATGAGATCCGCACAGGTAAGAAACGCAGTGAAAGCTCGAATCTTGGCGGTAAGCTGTCTCCTGCACAATCAAAGGACGTTACACGTACGGAGCTGTTCATCGTGGAAGGTGATTCCGCCGGTGGTTCGGCTAAGCAAGGCCGTGACTCTAAGATTCAAGCGATATTGCCGCTAAAAGGTAAACCGATGAATCCGGAGAAAGCTAAGCTGCTGGACATCCTGAAGAACGACGAGTATAAAGCAATTATATCTACAATAGGTGCTGGAATTGGTCCGGATTTCACTGTCGAAGACAGCAATTATTCCAAAATTATCATTATGACCGATGCCGATACCGATGGAGCGCACATTCAGGTGCTGCTGCTGACATTTTTCTATCGTTATATGAAGCCTTTATTAGATGCAGGCAAGGTCTTTATTGCTCAGCCTCCACTTTATAAGTTGACCCGCAAAACGGGTAAGCTGGAGACCGTAAGGTATGCATGGAGTGATGAAGAGCTGCAAAATTACTTAAAGGAATTCGGCAAAAACTTCGAGCTTCAGCGTTATAAAGGATTGGGTGAGATGAACCCCGATCAGCTGTGGGAGACGACGATGAATCCAGAGTCGCGTACGCTGCTTCAGGTACAGATTGAGGATGCTGCTAAGGCGGAGCGCCGTGTTTCAACACTTATGGGTGACAAAGTCGATCCACGTAAACGCTGGATTGTTGAAAATGTCGATTTCACCGAAATTGTAGAGTAATGTCAGTGCTGCAAGTGACGATAATCCCGATTTTCTAAGAGCTTGGTGATTTATGGGACCTAGGGGGATTTTGGAACTGTAGGAGCGATAGTGCCCGGAATTCCAAAAATCCCTGAAGTACCTGAGGATCACTACACTATTTTAAAACGGGCAGTTTGAGGAACAGAAGGTGAGCAAAGTGAGTAGTTTATCAGAACAATTTTTGCCGGCATTTCTGGAAGAGGTCGTCGGTGACCGCTTTGGTCGGTATTCCAAATATATTATTCAGGACCGGGCAATCCCCGATGTCCGTGATGGACTTAAACCCGTGCAGCGCCGGATTCTTTATGCGATGTACGACTCCGGCAACACTCCTGACAAGCCATACCGCAAGTCAGCCAAAACTGTCGGAGATGTAATGGGTAATTACCATCCACATGGTGACTCCTCTATTTACGATGGTATGGTACGTATGGCACAGCCTTGGAAGATGGGGCATGTGCTAGTTGACGGTCACGGCAACTGGGGCTCCATGGATGATGACCCAGCAGCGGCAATGCGTTATACAGAAGCACGGCTGTCTCCCATTGCAATGGAGATGATGCGTGATATCGAGAAGCGGACGGTCTTGTTTAAAGATAACTTTGACAATACCGCCAAAGAGCCTGTTGTGGTTCCTTCCCGTTATCCGAATCTGCTCGTAAATGGCACGAGTGGGATTTCTGCTGGTTTTGCCACTGAAATTCCGCCACATAATCTGCGTGAAGTAATTGACGCCTGTATCGCAGTGATGCAGAAACCAAATATTGAGCTGGAAGAAATTATGACCTTCATGAAAGGTCCGGATTTCCCTACAGGCGGCACGATCATGGGCGGAGACGGCATCATGGATGCTTACCGCACTGGTAAAGGCCGTATTTACCTGCGCTCCAAGACGGAGATTGAGAATATGCGGGGCGGCAAGCAGCAAATCTTGATCACAGAAGTACCATTCCAGATTGTAAAATCACGGCTGGTTACTTCCATGGAGAATATTCGTCTGGAGAAAAAGATCGATGGCATTGCCGAGGTTCGTGATGAGAGCGGCCGTGAGGGACTGCGGATTGTAGTCGAACTCAAAAAAGAGGCGGATGCTCAAGGCGTGTTGGCGTATCTGCTCAAAAAAACCGATCTTCAAATCACCTATAACTTCAATATGGTTGCTATTGTTAACAAAGCACCTCAGCAGCTTGGTCTAAAAGCCATCCTGGAAGCTTATATCGCGCATCAGCGTGAAGTTGTGACTCATCGCACCCAGTTCGATCTGGAACGCGCTGAAGACCGTGCTCATGTCTTAGAGGGTTTAGTTAAAGCACTGAACATCCTGGATGAGGTCATCGCTGCGATCAAAGCGTCGAAAAACCGTCAGGATGCTCAGAACAATCTCGTATGGATGTTCGGCTTCAGTGAACGCCAAGCCGATTCGATCCTTACTTTGCAATTGTATCGTCTGACCAATCTGGAGATCACTTCACTCCAGAAAGAGTTAGATGAAATGATGGCAAAGATTACACATCTGCGCGGCATTTTGGAAAGCGACAAAAAGCTAGTTGCTGTGATCCGTAAGGAACTGCTGGAGATTCGCGACAAATACGGCATTGATCGCCGTTCTCTGATTCAAGGCGAAGTCGAGGAGCTCAAGGTTAGCCTTGAAGCGCTGGTCAACGCGGAGGATGTGCTCGTTGCTCTTTCAGCAGATGGTTATATTAAGCGGACTAGTATGCTTTCCTTCACCCGTTCTGGTGGGGAGCGTCATACCTCAGGAGTCAAAGAAGGCGACCATATCGTCAGGCTGCTGGATGTAAATACCCGTGACAGTCTGCTGGTATTTACCCGCAAGGGGCAATACTTCTTGCTTCCTGTGCACCAGATTCCGGAGTTTAAATGGAAAGAGCCTGGTACAGCGATTGTGAATGTTATTGGATTGTCTAAAGGGGATGGAATCGTTAGTGTGATTCCGGTTAATAATCTAGATGATCCGCAGCAGAGCCTTGTGTTTGTCACCCGTCGGGGTCAGGTGAAGCGTACAGAGCTCAAGGAATACTCTACAAGCCGTTCTGGAGCTGTAGCGGCCTGTAAGGTAGCCGAGGGTGATGAGATCATTACAGTGGCTTCTAGTACGAATGCCAAGGACATTGTGCTGGTCACCCGTGAGGGAATGAGTATCCGATTCCATGAGAATGAGGTTAACCCTATGGGGCGCGTTGCCTCCGGTGTAAGAGGAATTCAGCTGCGCGAGGGCGACGAAGTGATTTCCTGCTTCTGGGTCAGCGAAGATGAAGGCGAAATCCTTGCCATTTCTGATATTGGTTATGCGAAACGTTCATTACTTGTGGATTATCCATCACAAAGCCGTGGTGGCAAAGGAATGCCTACCTTCGAATTCAAGGAAGGCAAACGAATTCGTCCAAATGGCAGCAGGTTAGCAGGGGCTTTCTATTGCAAGGAGCCGTTGGAACTGAACGCTGTTACCCGTGAGAATGCCCACCATACGTTCTCCTCTGAATCAGCGCCGCTGGGCGAGCGTCGTTCTACAGGCAAACAAATTGTTGCTGTGGAGAAAAAGGATGAGATCATAAATCTTTTCCCATCAGTTCATTAAAACTAGCGATTAACAAGTGAATTTATAACGGCGTTTAGTCCGCTCTTTTAGAGGGTTGACTAAGCGCCGTTTTTTATTTTTTTATGCTGAAGGTCCGGCAGATTTATTTTTTCTTCGTTTGCAGGAAATGGAAGTTGTTTCGCGAAAATGTAGATATACCGGATAGAACCGCGAGGAAAGGAAGGAATAAGTGTGCATGCTTCTGAATTCAGTAAAATTTGGCATAAGATTTTAAAAGATTATAAATTACATATGGACAGTAATCTTGCTCCAACGCTGACGGATGCCCAACTTACTGTACTTGAACTGCTTCAGGAACGCGACGCCATGAAGCCTTCTGATCTGGCTCCACATTTGGCGACCAGTCCTGCAGCGGTTACGATGTTACTTGATCGGATGGAGAAGCATGAGCTTATTGTGCGGGAAAGAGATGCTTCGGACCGGCGGATTGTATGGGTGAGCATAACGGAGACTGGAATGGAAGAAACTGCACGGGGTCTAAAGATCCGCAGTGACTTTTTTGCGGAAGCGCTTGATCCGATCTCCTCTCATAACCAACAGTTACTGCTCTACTTAATGGGCAAAATGGTTGTTACAACCACACCGGAGGGCTCAACACCTTGAAGCAAATAGCTTGGCTGTATCACTACTATGATGAATCTACAGGTCCATTTCAGAATCTGTCTGATCTGCCATCCCAAGAAGCGGAACAGGTTCTGAATGATCTACGTCAAAGAGGAATATAGAATTATTTAGAACCGGTTGAAAGAATTTATAGGTATTTAGTGGCATCTAGAAGTAAGTAGAAACATTTAGGGGCTTTTAAATGCATTTAGTTGTATTTTGTACAGCTATTATTTACTAAGTACTCGATTGAAGAAATATAACTGTATTTTATACAACTATTTTCTTGATTAACTTCTATTTTTGCAGTTTTCTTGATTTTTAATTGTAAAGAGTACACTTAAAATCCGATCTATTGCTTTTTTATTCGGAATAAGTGTATAGAATGCAGTTATCTTACTTTTCATTTCAGATTCCATCTAGGATCCACTGCTGAACCACTGCTGAACCACTGCTGAACCACTGCTGAACCACTGCTGAACCACTGCTGAACCATTGCTGATCCACTGCTGATCCACCGCTAAACAGAGCGGTGGATCGTTAACTAAGTTCAAGCTGGAAGGTGGAAGGAATGTTTAATCTCGAAAAGATGTTTAATCTCAAAGGGATCTTCAATGCCCGGCTAGAATAATCGGACTAAGCATATTCTGCGGAGCTAGGAAGAACACTCCAGCGTGGACCCTATTCCCATAGTCTGTTCAAGTAGCAGACGCAGAAACAAAAACGAGGCAGTGATTCTCCACTAACCGGAGAATCACTGCCTCGTTTTTATCGTTTCAATGCCTAGAAAGAACTGCTTTAGGACAGCCCTTTTTGTAGTGTTTCACGCGGCCACAGATCCCAAGGATGGGTTTGTGGGGGCAGAGAGATGAGTTCCACTTCTTCTTTAGTAACAGGGTGAGGGAATCCTACAAGTGCTGACCATAACGCAATTTGTTGCCCCGGTCTGTTCACTGAAGCCCCGTACTTCTGATCACCGTATAATGGGCAGCCGATCGAACTCAGCTGCACCCGTATTTGGTGGGAACGCCCTGTAAGTAAATCAATCTTAAGCAGGCTGTATCCTTCTGCACTGTCAAGCACTGTGTAATCCAGAATGGCTTCCTTGCCGCCGGGAGTTCCTTTTCGAACCACAGTGACGGTGTTACTCTTTGCGTCTTTAAGCAGCGTATCTGTAAGACGGCCACGAGTGGCTGGCGGTTTACCATGCACGACTGTTAAATACACCTTATGAAAGCCGTGAGTACGGACACTCTCGGATAGTCTTGAAGCCGCTTTGGAAGTCTTGGCAAAAATCATTGCCCCCCCAACCGGTCGGTCCAAACGGTGGACCAGACCCATATAGACATTGCCGGGTTTGTTGAAACGTTCCTTCACATCTTCTTTCAACAGGTTCAGCAGGTCAGGATCGCCTGTTGCATCCTCCTGAACAGGAATATTCACGGGTTTTACAATCCCCAGAAGATGGTTGTCTTCGTACAACACTTCAAAGCGTTGCGATCCGCCGCTTACAGCCTCATTGTTGCCTGAACTATGCTGTGTCATGGCTTACGCCTCCCAGCGACCCAGGATACCACATGGCAGATTCATGCCGGAGGAGGTGATCGGAAGACCAATTTCGCCGGAGGTAAGCTTTCCGCCATAACGTTTGCCCATGGTCATGGACAACATGTTGCGCAGTACAGTTGGAGAAATTCCAGTGGTGTAGGAATTAATGAGCATGAACAATGGGTTGTCGCTCATAATCTCCATACAGCTCTCAAGGAAAGGGTACAAGCTTGATTCAAGCTTCCACATTTCTCCACCAGGTCCTCTTCCGTAAGAAGGAGGGTCCATAATAATTGCGTCATATTTACTGCCGCGGCGTTGTTCACGTTGTACGAACTTGAATACATCATCCGTGATAAAGCGGACTGGACGTTCGCCAAGACCAGACAGCTGAACGTTTTCTTTCGCCCACTGCACCATACCTTTGGCTGCATCCACGTGAACGACAGACGCACCGGCACTCGCCGCTGCCACAGTAGCTCCACCTGTGTAAGCAAAAAGATTCAGCACTGAGATTGGACGGTTAGCCGCTGCAATCTTGTCCATCATCCAGCTCCAGTTAGCTGCTTGTTCAGGGAATAGTCCTGTATGCTTGAAGTTTGTAGGACGTAAATGGAATTTTAATTTACCATAGCTAATCTTCCAATCGTCCGGAATCGTTTTTTTCATTTCCCATTGTCCGCCACCAGCGGAGGAACGGTGATAATGTCCGTGCACATCACGCCATTTAGCGGTCTCATTATTTAGAGGCCAAATAATCTGTGGATCAGGACGACGCAAGATAATATCGCCCCAGCGTTCGAGCTTCTCTCCACCGCCTGTATCAATTACTTCATAGTCTTTCCAATCGCTCGCTATATACATGATTTAATCCATCCTTCAAAAAAATTCATTTAGCCTTTATTGTACAACATTTCACCTGATTGCTACAAACAAATTACGCCTCAGCCAGCTTCACCAATTATTTTGTCCAATGCTAATGAAGTGTATAATATTGCCATGCTTATGCGGCTATTCAACTGGTGCTGAAAGACTTGATTGTGTATGATCAGATAGTAGAGTTCTTACCCTATTTACGATCGGAGAACTAAAGCTATGTTCAATCTCTCACCGCTGTATTTCCCTTTAACTGCAAAACCCAACCACACTAGTGAGTTTCTGCCCAGCCAAGACTTGCAGCCGTTTATTCGCTGTTTTTGGGGTTCTGTAGATGTGGAGTCTATACAACAACCTGAGACGGAGACAATAATTCCGGACACCTGTATGGATATTATTTGGGATTTGGATAGAGAATCAGGCAATACAAACACTTTTTTCTCCGGCATTAATGACGCTCCATTTGAAGTCTCGTCAGACAGAAAGCCAGGGGGGAGTTCAACCTTTGGGGTCCGATTTCATTTTTGGGCAGTTCATTTTTTTGCAGATGATCATCTGCGGAATGTCTTGAATGCACATGTCGATGTAGAACAATATTTTGGCACATTTAAAAAAGAGCTTGGTCATCTATTAGAGAAAGTAAACTCGATGGACGAAAGGATTGCAGCCGCTGAAGCCTATCTGCTTCGTCGTCTTGAGCGTAGAGGGCGGACCAACGATCGGATGATGAACGCAGTCTATACAATGGTTAAACAAAAAGGGATTGTGACCGCTGAGGATTTGGTGACCAGTTCTAATTTAAGCAGACGACAACTTGAACGGCTTTTTCAAGAATATTTAGGTATATCACCCAAAAAAACAGCAGATCTCGTGCGGTTTCAGAATGTATGGCGGGAGATGTGTCATTTACCTGAGCAGACAAAGAATATGCAGGATCTTATTTTCGCGTATGGTTACAGTCACCAGTCCCATTTTATCAATAATTTTAAAAAATATGCAGGACGAACTCCACTTGAAGCCTTGGTCTATGCAGGCCGAAGAATGTCGTAATTTTGCAATACAAAGCGTGTCAACCTTGTTAGACTAAACCTAAGTAAGAAATGAGACATATTATGAGAATGAGAGGGGACAAGTTATGATTTCGTCTTTTGAAGGGACTAACATTTACACTAAAGATACTGCGGTGTCAGCTAAATTTTATACGGAGGTACTAGGAATTCCTATGCCTTTCGAAGGTTACGGTAATTTCGACGGGGCAAAGCTTGGCTTTGACAAGAAACAGCCGGGAATTATTATTTGGGATGCTGCAAAGTGGGAAAATCTTACGACAGGTTTTGTTAATTTAGTATTCGGCTGTGATAATCTGGATGAGACATACGAGCAGTTGAAAGCTAAGGGACTGGATTGTCAGCCACCTGTTACGATGGAATATAGCGGTAAAGAAATGAATTTTCGTGATCCTGATGGAAATCACATAACCTTGCTGGAAGGTGCTTATTAAGCTTCTTTTTAAGAAAAATGAGACGGAGCGCAAACCTCAACCGTGTGTAATAACGGAGAGTTTGCGTTTTTTTAACTTTATTTATTGACAATGATAATCATTATCAAATAGAATAAGGTGAAGCGTATATGATTTAAATTTAAGGTGTTAGTAGGGGAGGAACAGGAGTTTATGGCTAAAGTGCTTGTGGCATATGCTAGTTTAACTGGGAACACTGAGGAAATGGCTGAATTGATTGTAGAAGGAATACGCCAAGCAGGCGGTGAGGCTGTTTTGAAGTCGGTCACTGAATGTAATGCGATTGAGATAAAATCATATGAAGGCGTTCTGCTAGGGGCATATACTTGGGGAGACGGAGAGTTGCCGGATGAAGCTCTTGATTTCTATGAGGAGATGGATGAACTTGATTTGACTGCTATGAAGTCAGCAGTTTTTGGTAGTGGAGATACAGGCTACGCCATTTATTGTGGGGCAGTGGATGTTATTGAGGAGAAGCTCAAGGAGCGTGGAGCAGTCATTTTGCAAGATAGCCTAAAGATAGAGTATGGCCCTAATGCTGCCGAAAAAGAAGCCTGCCGTCAATTCGGCCGTCAATTTATCAAAGCCTGTATGGCGGTAACCTAAGATGGGTGGGCCAGTGGGAAGTTGGTTTAACAAACCAAGGGATGTACATACCCCTCCGTATAAACGGCTGCACGATTATCGCATGGAGCATATTATGCTGGGCGGGACTGAGAATTTAGCTAGCGGAGCTCCAGCGACGGGGCTCCCACGTTGGCGCCAGCAGGTTCAATATGCTGTGGGGCATACGCTAAATGACTTCTATAGTCTGTTGCCGGAAGTGCGAAGAGAGACACCTATACAATTTCTGTTAGAGCGCCGGTGGCCTCCTAGGGGAGATGCTTTTCCCTCCCTTTTGCAATATTGGGATATCAAAACGAGTGTAGCTGATGAGCTTATGCGTATCGTTTCAAGTAATCATCTACAGGAGATTCCAGTGATGTTATATGAACAGTGGCATGTCCCAGTTCCAGCGCTGAATTTGGAGTTATCGATGATTACGCAGCTGGCTTGGAACTCTTCAAAAAGTGGCCGAAGCGTGAACATTCAGAAGTTTATGGTTAATGGCAATGAGGATATCATCACTGGATTTATGCATATGGCCAATGTTTTTTGCCATCATGCTTATGGTGAGCCAGCGGAGACCGTGGAAGTTTTCTCGCTGCTGGATGGACGTAAATACTGCTTTGATGGAGAGGCAATCTCGCTTATGGAGTCACTGGATTATGTGCGTTTGTTATCCGTATTTCTTGAACGGGAAGTGTTAGCTGACGGTTCCTTAAGCTGCAGCGATCGTAGAAATGAGAGAGGCGAAGCGAATTATTTACTATAATAAATATAGACCTCCTTATCTGCAGGTTAGAACACCAGCAAGTAAGGAGGTCTTATTGTGACTGCTTTATTAAAATCTCAAGAGTAGGTCTGGGGATTAGCCGATATATCGGTAATAATCCTGTTTATTCTGAATGACAAAGCCGCAGCTCTCATACAGCTTAAGTGCATTGGGATTATCCAGTGCGACCTCCAGATTTACACCATTATAATTTTGGCGCTCTCGTTCGATGGTCTGAAGAAGGGCGCTGCGGCCAATGCCAAGCCCGCGTAGCCTTTTGTCGACAGTAAATCCATAGATCCAGGATTCATTATCTTCAGTCCACACTCGCATTTTTCCAACAGGCCTGCCGTCCATCTCGATCATAATATTCTCTTGCATACCTTCCTGTTTGTGCAACTCATACTGCTCGGCAGCATCTTCTGTCTTCATATCAAAACCTCCACAATCCAGTTCAACCAGAATGTGTGCCTCTTCTTCACGAGCTGGCCGTAAGACCACAGTCCCTGTTGCTGAGCTAACATCAGAAGAAACCATGGAATTGCCATCCCATTTCATTTGATATTCAGCGTGATTGAACTGTAGAGGTAAGGTTTGCAGGAAAGCAGTTCCGGATGAAGAAGCGGCGGGTGCATTCAGAAGAAGAGTAGAGACGTTATTGCGCTTGATTATGGTTTGTGCTCGGTTCCACAGAGAGGTGAAGATTCCGCGTCGACGGTAGCCTGGCCGAACCATGCCGCAGACCTCCATATCGCTTCCAAAACCATAGAGTCCTAAGAAACCGACCAGTAATTCGTCCTCATAAGTCACGAGCCATTCCGTATCACCTGTACTTGATGGCTGGCGGAGCATATCCCAATTCAGTTTTAATGAGATTCCTTCATATTGCTCACAGCGTTGTTGTAATTCCTCAATATTCTTAAAAGTGTCGGCAGTCGTCAAACCCGTTTCCCCCTAAAGTGTATTTGAACTATTATAAGTTCGCATAGTTACTAAAAAAGCTTCGCGGAAACGGGAGCAGGTTTAAGCTCTCCCGCCAGTATTCCCGCTCAGCACGTCTTTGTACTCCGGGTGCTTCTCGAATTGATGCGCAGCATAGGAGCACACGGGTACAATTTTTAAATTCTCATTCCGAGCCTTGTCCACAACAGCGCGTACAAGCTCTTGTCCGGTACCTTGACCGCGCAGTTCTTCGGAGACACGGGTGTGGTCAATGACCAATTCCCCGGTTTCTTTATCCAAACTGTATGTGATTTCGGCAAGGTCCTTACCGTCATTAGCAACAAAAAAACGTCCGTTTTCATTTTGAATTTGCATCTTATGGCTTCACTCCTAATTAGTTATTGCCTATATTTTACTACCATGAATTGCAAAAAGCGAGGAGCGAACCAGATTGATTGTTCTTCGGGCTGAATGTTGCTTTCCTTGTTACCCGTGGATCGCAGGGCTGCATTTTTGTTCATGTGGGCAACTTGGCTATAGAGCAGAATATGAGCAAGTGAGAGTTAACTAACCTCAAGTTTTTGTTTTGGTAAGCTGGGAACGGTGGAATGTTGGAACTCCGGAACCCCGGAACCATGGGACCTCAGAGCGCTGAACCCCGAACCCCGAACTCTCGGTTGTCCTAAACCTCCGCAGAACCTCTCGGACCCAGCTGGCGCTATTTGCACATTATTAGCCTTTTGAGTAAATTTTCGGACCTCAGTGCAGCTATTCCTTTGGAATAGGCACGAAATAGGCCTTTATAGTGTCCATAGCGCCTATGGAGTCCGATAGCATGCTGAAAAGAGGATAATACTGCGAATAAGGTCAACTGATTCCGATAGGTGTCCGATAGCGTAGGACCCTAATCCCCCACTGATGCTTACGGACCCAATTGACGCTATTTGCACATATTTAGACTTTTGAGTAAATTTTCAGACAATAGTGCAGCTATTCCTTTGGAATAGGCACGAAATAGGCATTTATAGTGTCAATAGAACCTATGGAGTCCAATCGCACGCAAAAAAGAGGATAATACTGCACATAAGGTTAACTGTGTCCGATAGCGTAAGATCCTAATCCTCAGCAGAAGCTTACTGACCAGAGTATTAGTTCCCACGGATGCTTTCGGACCCAGCAGACGCTATTTACACTTTTTTAGCCTTTTGAGCAAAGTTTCGGACCCCAGTGCAGCTATTCCTTTGGAATAGGCGCGAAATAGGCATTTCTAATGCCCATAGCGCCTATGGAGTCCGATAGCACGCAAAAAAGAGGATAATACTGCGAATAAGGTCAACTGTGTCCGATGGAACAGGATCCTAATCTCCCGCAGGAGCTTACGGACCCAACAGACGTTATTTGCACAAGGTCAACTGACCGATGGAATCTGAGCGACAATGAGTTTAAGTTTACAGCGACTGACCGTCACCGCTTGGCAACAAAATCCTAAACTTCCGTAGAACCTCTTGGACCCAGCAGACGCTATTTACACTTTTTTAGCCTTTTGAGCAAATTTTCGGAACCCAGTGCAGCTATTCCTTTGGAATAGGCAAGAAATAGGTATTTATAGTGTCAATAGCGCCTATGGAGTCCGATAGCACACAAAAAAGGGGATAATACAGCGAATAAGGTCCACTGTGTCCGTTAGCGTAGAGTCCTGATCTTCCGCTGAAGCCTGCGGATCGAGCATACGCTATTAGCACAAGGTCCACTGTGTCCGATAGCGCCCACGCTCGCGGAAATGACAGCTAAACCAGTGTGCAATGCAGAAAATTCGGTGCTGAAATAGCAGCTAATGAATTTTTATGCACTCCCGTTTATAGAGTAGCTTGCGTATTCTCAGGATAATACAATAAGATTAAGAGAATATCTCACTACTGAAAAGAACCGCTAGCAGGAGGAATCATTGTGGAATACAAGGTTGAGGTTGAATTTGGATCGATTTATGAGTTGTTGAACAGCTTACATACTTATCTCTGCAAAAAATCCTATAAGAAGATTGATTTAGGGGTAGCGTGGGCTAACGAAATTGAAAGCACGCTCAGTGAAGAGCTGTTATCCCGTCTGAAAGAAACCGAACTAAACAATGAGTGGAAAATGTTGAATCTGCTCATTTACTGTTGTCCATTTAAAGATGATGTAGACAGGGTGTTGAACTGGATTGAAGGGTTATCGGTTGGTGAGTTATATGAGACCTTATCAAAGTATGTAAAGGTATTTCCAAGCCATATGGAGGATTACCGTAACCGCGTAGTATTTTTACTCTCCGAGTGGAACCGCCAGTACTTTAGCCAATGCAATCCTGCGATTTTGAGCAAACTACAGCAGCATGCGGATTCGAAGAACACGGAGCTTAATGAACTGGACACTGCGGATTTCGTGAACAAGACGACCAACGGATTTTACTTCATGCCTACGGATGGGCTTAAGAAGCTCGTACTGATTCCACAGTATCATTTTCAGCCTGCTAATATTATCTATTGCTATGGCGAATTAACGATTTGTCATTATGCGGCGTGGATATCGATGGAGAATGAGGAAATCTCCCCTTTTATGTACAGAGCGATCCGTAGTCTGAGTGAAAAAAGCCGGCTAAAAATCCTCCAAGCCCTTAGTGGTGGCCGTAAGACGTTTACCGAAATTGTTAAGCATGCGGGGATCTCGAAGGGGATTGTGCATGATCATATTTTTAATCTTCGTTGTGCAGGTTTACTTCATGCCTATATTGAAGGGGAGAATGTCACCGGATACAGTCTGCGTCTTGAAGGCATTCATCGGATGAATGAGCAGCTATTCGAGTATTTGAAATAATGATTTCGAAAAAAATGTAACCGCCTGAAAGCCAGGGCTTCTCTTATACAGAGAGGGTTTTGGCTTTTTTTATTTGTTTTAATTATCACCTAATTCTGTTTATGGAGAATTTTTTTGAAGTTCTCTCTTTACAGAACTAGAAAACCTTTCTATAATGAACATCAGATGTTATTCATACTTAACGGGTAGGAATTATAGTTATTATTCGAGAGAAAAGGGAGATAGGTACATGAGAAAAAATGCGATTGTAATCACTTCATTACTGCTTACGGGTTCACTGTTACTTTCTGCTTGCGCTAACAACAGTAATAATGAATCCTCATCCGCAAACAATGCGGCTGCAGGCTCCAATTCAACCAATGTGGAAGCAACCACTGCACCAGAGATTGTTCCTGCGGGTGCTCTAAGCGAACCTTTTACTGCCACGGATTTATCCAAACTTCCAGCGGTGGCCCAGAAACGTACAGATACCATTATCGTCGGGCTTACGGACCCAAGCGGAGCGTTCACTCCTTATTTTCAACAAAGTGGTTATGATGGCAATGTCTCTTCACTGCTATACGCTTCTCTCGTAACTGTTGATGACAAAGGCGTGCCAACGCCGGAGCTTGCGGAGAGCTGGGATGTTTCGGATGATCAGCTTACATACACGTTCCACTTGAGAAAAGATTTGAAATTCAGCGACGGTTCACCGTTAACAGCGGATGATGTGGCATTTACATGGACGATCCAATACGACAAATCGTATGACGGCAGCTCCCAGCTTCCATCGCTAAATGTTAAAGGCGGCAAAGCCTATAAGGAAGGTACATCCCCTACAGTTGAGGGCATTAAAGTAATTGATCCACAGACGATCTCAGCAACCCTTGAGCAACCAAACGCAACGGCTCTGGTACAGCTCGGCTCGAATGTACTGTCGAAAGCTTACTATGGCAAGGACTATAAAATTGGAAATCTTGAATACATTAAAAAGCTGCATGAGAAGCCACTTGGCGATGGACCTTACAAGCTGGAGAAATTTATTCCCGGTCAGGAAGTGCGTTTTGTAGCGAATGAGAATTATTTCAAGGGTAAACCAAAGACGGAGCATTTCATCTACAAAACTACGGAAGGCGACGTATGGCAGTTCGTAGAAACTGGTGAAGTGGACTACGCTTCCTTTAGTGCGACAGACGAGAATATCGAGAAGCTGAAAGCGCTCGGTTTTGTGAATATTATTCCTTACACTCCAAGCACCTATGGTTACCTGCAAGTTAACCTGAAGCATGAGCAGCTCAAGGATAAGCTTGTACGTCAAGCTATTGTGTACGGTTTGGATCGTCAGAGTATTTATGTGGATGCAGCACAAGGTGCAGGTTCTATTGCCAACATCCCGGCATCGCCGATTTCCTGGTCTTACACTGAGGAAGGCATTAATCCATACAAATATGATCCGGAAAAAGCAAAACAATTACTCGATGAAGCTGGCTGGACGGTAGGCGCGGGGGGTATCCGTGAAAAAGATGGCAAACCGCTGTCCATCCATTACCTCGGTTCGAAGAGTAAAAATACAGATATTTTCATCGCTGTAGCTAAAGAGAATTTTGAAGCGCTGGGTATCGAATTCCAGCCTGAGGTTTTTGCAGACTTTAACTCACTGGTATCGAAAGTAGAAGGTGGGGATTACGATCTCGTATCCTTCTCCACTAGCATGTTGACTGATCCGTCTGATGGGTTCATGCAATTCTTCGATGGAGAAATCACGGATTATGACAATCCGAAATTCCTGGAGCTGTACAACAAAGCCTTGGCCACTACTGATATTGAGGCACGCAAAGCGGTATATAAAGAGCTGTATCAGCTTTTCAATGATGAACTGCCTATTATTTTCACAAGTTATAAAAAGACAGTATACGCCTATAACGGACGTATTGAGAATCTCTCGGTCAGCCCGTTCATCGGTCTTGCTGGCAGTCTGCCAACTTGGAGCCTGAAATAAATAAACCAGTGTCCCCTGCCCTGACTGGATTCAAGGGCAGGGGACGAATCATAAGGAGTCTGTCATGAGCGCTTATTTATCGAAAAGACTGTTGTACATGGTCATCATCTTATTTGCGGCATCATTATTGATCTTCTGTCTGTATGCTTCAACTCCCGGTGACTTCATAACCGGAAATATTAAATTGACCGCCGAACGCAAAGCTGAGCTGCGTGAAATCTACGGCTTAAACAAGCCTGTGCTTGAACGGTATGGGATCTGGATGAAGAATGCGCTGCATGGTGATTTCGGGTATTCCTTAGCCCAACAAAAGCCTGTGCTGCAGCTTTTTAATGATTATATTTGGAATTCCTTTTTGCTGGCTGCCGTATCTACGTTTCTGACGTGGGTGATTGCGGTCATTATTGGCGTCATCTCTGCCTATAAGCAATATTCCTGGTTCGATACACTCGTGATGATCGCTATATTCGCAGCAATGTCGCTGCCGTCATTTTTTATAGGCTTATTCCTGATCAAAATCCTGGCCGTCGATCTCAAGTGGCTGCCTCCAGGTGGAATAATCACCACGGGTAGTAATGCTACGGGTTTGGCTTACTTTAAGGAGATCGTAACGCACATGACCCTTCCGGTTGTGGTTATGACCCTTCTGGGATTAGGTTCGCTCACCCGTTATTTCCGCAGCAATATGATCGATGTCTTAAAACAGGATTATATCCGTACGGCACGCGCCAAAGGTCTAAAAGAACGCAAGGTGCTCTTTACACACGCCTTACGTAATGCCTTGCTGCCCGCAATTACACTGGTTGGTTTTGAGCTTCCAGCACTATTTGGCGGATCCCTTATTATTGAGAAAATATTCAATTGGCCTGGGATTGGCCAACTGTATATGCAGTCCTTCGGACTAAGGGATTATCCTTTGCTGATGGGCTTTACGATGTTTATTGCCATACTTACCGTCATAGGAACGTTGCTTTCGGATGTTTTGTACCGGATTGCCGATCCTAGAGTTCGGCTATAGAGAGGAGGAAGCTGACGTGGCAGTTCAAAGTAATGTAGCTGGGATCGCGAAGCCGCAGACCACCAAAGGAAAATCCTCTTTATTCCGGCAATCCATGCGGAGGTTGCTGAAGAACAAGCTGGCGGTATCCGGATTTGTGGTGGTGATCTTTATGTTTGCGCTTTGTTTTATTGGTCCGCTGTTCTCACCCTATACGGATAACAAAATTAATATGGCTATGATGAACAAGGCACCCAATATGAAGCATTGGCTGGGCACTGATGCATTGGGCAGAGATATTCTGACCCGGGTAATGCAGGCGGGACGCATTTCACTGACCGTGGGACTAGCGTCAATGGTTCTTTCGGTGTTTATTGGTGCGCTTTTGGGGGCTATTGCTGGGTATTACCGCGGTATTGCCGATCAAATCATTATGCGGATTGCGGATCTTTTATTGACGGTCCCGAGTCTGCCGCTGCTCTTTATTTTTGGTGCGTTGCTATCGGAGTGGAAGATTCCAACGGATTATCGGATGTATATTGTTATGCTGATGCTTAGTATTGTGAGCTGGCCGGGTATGGCACGTATGGTACGGGGTCAAATGCTTAGTCTGCGAGAACGTGAGTTTATGCAGGCGGCGGTAGTATTAGGCCTCCGTGATCGGCGTAAATTATTTAATCATTTGCTGCCGAATATCGTTCCTTTGCTGATCGTTATGGCTACCCTTAACATCGGTGGTGCTATCTTGAGTGAATCGGTTCTTAGCTTTTTTGGGCTAGGTGTTATGCCGCCAACTCCAACCTGGGGCAATATGATTGATGCTGCGAATAATATGATCGACTTTCAGGATCGGCCATGGCTGTGGATTCCACCAGGATTATCGATCTTTGCGACAGTGATCGCCATCAATATCTTTGGTGACGGACTCCGGGACGTGCTTGATCCTAAACAGAAGAGGTAGGTGACCCTCAGATGAGTGATTTAATGAATATAGACGGTCTAAGTACATACTTCTTCACGGAAGAAGGAAAAGTGAAAGCCGTTGATGATGTAAGCTTCCGGGTTCGCGAGGGAGAGACGGTATGTATCGTTGGAGAATCGGGCTGCGGCAAAAGCGTGACCGCGATGTCCATCATGGGGCTTGTTGAGGAACCCGGGGGCAAGGTAGCCCAAGGGAAAATTGATTTTCAGGGTGAAGATTTGTTGAAAATGGACAAAAACACACTGCGGACCATCCGCGGGAATGAAATCGCGATGATCTTCCAGGAGCCCATGTCCTCCCTTAATCCTGTAATCAAGATCGGTGAGCAAATCATGGAACCGCTGATTGTACATCTGAAGATGAACAAGAAACAGGCGCGTATCCGGGCGATTGAACTGATTAAGCAGGTAGGCATATCACGACCAGAGCAAATTGCTGATAGTTACCCGCATGAATTAAGTGGAGGTATGCTGCAGCGGATTATGATTGCTATTGCCATTGCCTGCAGTCCAAAGCTATTGATTGCTGATGAACCGACTACGGCGCTGGATGTAACGATTCAAGCGCAAATTCTGGATATGCTGCGTGAAATTAAAGATAGCTCGGGCATGTCCATTCTACTAATCACCCATGATCTTGGCGTAGTGGCAGAGATGGCCGATTATGTGATTGTTATGTATTCCGGAAAGATTGTAGAGGAGGGGGAGGTGGTTGAATTGTTCAACAACCCCAAACATCCCTATACAAAAGGGCTGCTCAAATCGAAGCCGGTAATCAATCAGCGACAGGATGAGCTGTATTCCATACCAGGTCAAGTGCCAAATCCGCTTGAACTGGTGCCTTCTTGTTATTTTCATGACCGCTGTGAGCATTGCGTGCCTGTATGTGTCAGCCAGCAGCCCCGGCTTAAAGAGGTGGCCAGCAGACAAAAGGTAGCTTGCTGGTTGTATGAGGAGGCGGTTGTTCATGCCTGAGGCACTGCTTGAGGTCAATCATTTGAAGAAATATTTTCCTGTTACTAAGGGGCTGCTTAACCGAACCGTTGGGCATGTAAAGGCTGTTGACGATATTAGCATCACACTTCAACCTGGGGAAACGTTTGGGCTTGTAGGGGAATCTGGGAGCGGCAAAAGTACAGTCGGACGGACGATTTTACGGCTAACGGATAAAACGGCAGGTGAGATCAAATTCAAAGGGACAGACATTCACTCCCTGTCGCCCGCTGAATTGCGCAATATTAGGCCCCAAATGCAGTTGATCTTCCAAGATCCTTATAGCTCTCTTAACCCACGGGTTCGTATAGGTGATGCGATTGGTGAAGCTTTACTGGATCATGGTTTATGCTCAAAGTCCGAGGTGCGAGATCTGGTGCTTGAAGCGCTAGCGGCTTGCGGTTTATCTTCTTATCATATTGATCGCTTTCCGCATGAATTCTCCGGGGGGCAGCGGCAGCGGATCGGGATCGCCCGTGCGCTTGTTTTGAATCCTGAGCTGATCATTGCAGACGAACCAGTTTCAGCACTGGATGTTTCCATCCAAGCACAGATTATTAATTTATTCAGTAAGCTCCAGCAGAGTCGAGGGTTAACGTATTTGTTTATCTCCCATGACTTGAGTGTTGTGGAGCATTTGTGTTCAAGAATCGGTGTTATGTACCTAGGCTCTATGATGGAGACGGCTTCAAGAGATGAACTGTTTAAGAATCCGCTCCACCCGTATACCAAAGCGCTGCTGTCGGCTGTTCCGATTCCTATTCCAAAGCTGAAAAGGGAAAGAATTGTACTTAAGGGAGATATTCCGAGTCCGGTAAACCCGCCTTCTGGCTGTAAATTCCATACCCGTTGTCCCTTTGCTCAAGAGGTTTGCAGATCTGAAATCCCGGTATTTCGTGATGTTGGCAGTAACCATTTTGTAGCTTGTCATTTAGTTTAATAGTTGTCACAAATATAGCAATGATTTTTTCCTAAGACATGAATAATTAATGTTGAATTGTATAATAATACAATTTGACCTTATTTTTGCCTGGGCTCAAAAAGTCTTGAGAGGTTTCAAAGCCAGGTCAATGGGGTAATTAGAGAGTGGTTAGGTTAGGCGTACATATCTAATCGGTCTAGTATAAAATCCCTACTTAGGAGGAATCATCGTGAATACAACAGTACGTTTGACAGAAAGATCCGGCTCGACTTCTTCACAGCGCAGAAAAGGCTTTGTACCGGTAGTCGTGTACGGTGCAGGTTCAGATAGCCAGTCCTTTACAGCGGATGCTAAGACAATTTCAGGTATTTTAGCCAGCAACCCACGGGCTGTTCTTACTTTGGAATTGCCAGACTCGGGCAAAAAGAACGTGGTTATTCAAGAAATCCAACGTCAGCCAATATCCAAACAACTGCTGCACATTGATTTTCAGCAGATTGATATGAAGGCCAAATTGGATACCAAAGTAGCGTTCCACTTTACAGGTGAACCAGTAGGTGTGAAGAGCGGCGGCGTGCAACAAATTGAATTGCACGAGCTGGATATTCGCACACTTCCAGATAAAATAGCTGCATCCTTTGAAGTGGATATCAGTGGACTAGATATTGGTGATCAATTGCTGGTATCTGATTTGCCGAAGCATGAAGGCTGGGAAGTATTGACGCCTGAGGATACATTGATTGTCCGTATTTCTCCTCCAGCAGCGCAAGAACCAACAGAAGAAGATACTGCTGAACCCGCTGCAGCTGAAACTGCTGGCGAAGATAAAGCAGAATAGTATAGAGATAAATAGTAAAGAGCAGATAGAATCCTTATAAAGGAGCTGTCTGCTCTTTTTGTTTTGCCTTCATAAATATGAATTCATAAAAATGATGTTGGTCTTTCGTATGATTTCTCAAATGGCAATTTTGGTTGTTTCGCCTCATTTAGTTAAAAATTTACACAAAATCGTTGACGAACGGGTTTCTAAGCCTGAAAATGAGGACAATTACCATGGTAAAATATTCAAAAGTCCCTGTTGTTGCTGTTTGAAAACGCTTTAGTTTTTATGCTTCAAAGAACTCTCATTGCCTAGTTCATCATGATTTAGAGGAGGAAAGTTATGAAGATGAGGAAGCTGTTTTCGATCTTAATGACAAGTTTGCTGGTGCTTGGGGTAGCTCTACCATTTGGTGGAAAAGCGGATGCAGATGCTGCAAGTGACGCTTCAAATCGTGCTTTAATCTGGCTGAAGGCCCAGCAGGATGCAACAGCGGGGTATGCTTTTGAGGGACTGGTAGATAGCTTTGAAGATTTCTGGGGACCAAACAACCCCAAACAGATTGTATACACGTATGATCAAGCGGTTGCAGCTATCGCCTTTATTGTAAAGGGAGAACGGACGCGGGCAGAGCAGGTTTTGAACAAAATGCGGGACATTCAAGATCCATCAGGCTTCTGGCTGAATTCTTATTGGTATAACAACGGCTTCGGAGAAGAAATCCGTAAACATGTGGGACCCGTTGTATGGATGGCAATGGCTGCTATGGCTTATGAGAAGCAATATAATGATTCACGGTATCGTCCAATGGCGCTCAAAGCACTAGATTGGAGTTTACAGTATAAAAAGGCTAATGGCAGTATTGCAGGAGGATGGAGTGGTTGGAGCAATTCCGATGAGCCTTGGAGCTCAACCGAGCACAATATCGATATTTACCGGGTATTGCAGTATTATGCCTCGGTGGATTCCTCAAAGGCAGCCACTTATAACAGTGCGGCTTCTGGAGTCAAAACCTTCCTGGATAATTATGTGTGGGATGATACAGTCAAACGTTTCAAGGGGGGCTGGAAAAACGATACCAATCTGATCGACCCCAAAATACCTTTAGACGTGAATCCTTGGGGAGTGTTAGCTTTAGGCGTATCCGGAACCCATAACTATGGCGCAAGCTTAACCTATGTGGAAAATGCCTCCGGTACCCCGGGAACACTTGCGAATCCGCGTTACAAGCAGACGCTTACTTACAATGATGCTGGGAATACGCTAACCGGATATGATTTTGACTGGACAGACGAAGTATTACCAGCGTATGACGATAACGGAAATCAAATTGGCAATACGGGTGCAGACGTATGGTTTGAAGGAAGCGCATTCATGTCGCTCGCTTATTATCTGCAAGGCAATGCCTCAAAGGCAGACGCTATTAATACAGAGATTATTAAAAAACAAGGCACAAGCGGTGCTTCGCTTGGGGGTATTCCCTACTCGCTGAAAGGGTCCAGCAACAGTTATTGGGTGATGGCGCAGCAAAACTGTGTTTCCAGCACAGGCTGGTTAATAATGTCCCTGCACCGGTTTAATCCATTCACAGGTCAATATTTGACGGGTGGTGGTAATACTGGGGATACAACCGCGCCAACATCTCCCGCTAATCTAACGGTAACCAGTAAGACGGATACAGGAGTTAGCTTAAGCTGGTCCGCTTCTACCGATAATGTTGGCGTTACAGGTTATATTGTTTATCGCGGAACACAGCAGGTGTCCACTGTGGGGGGAACTACAGCTACTGTTAGTGGACTTACTCCAAACACAGCCTATACGTTTACCGTAAAAGCTACGGATGCAGCAGGTAATTTATCCTCCGCTAGTAATACCGCAACAGTTACTACTAATCCCACTGGAGGCAGTGGAGGCGGTGATCATGTGACGGCTGACTTTACAGCAGGGGTAACGAGACTTTCTGCTACAGAGGCGAGTATCTATATCACACCTGTAACCAGTGCCCTTTATGTAGATGTGCATTACAAGATTAACGGGGGTTCCCAGCTTAATTACAGGATGACTAATAACTCAGGAACATGGAAGCAGACGGTGAGTGGATTAAGCGCTGGCAGCAGTATTGAGTACTGGTTCACTTACGAAAAATCCGGCCCGCAATATGATTCAGCACACTATACTTTTGTTCAGTAAAATTAGCAGATCGTAAAAATCATTCTAAGAGAAGGCTGTTCCATGCTGCCATTTATAGCGGCGGGGGCAGTCTTTTTTTTGGGTGGGAAAAATAGTGAATGACCGTTAAATCCTTCTCAAGACGGAGGTCTGCTCTTAAGGTATGCTTTAAAATCTTTGGGGGGAAACGTTAGGACACGATGGTTACTAGCGTAGGTAGGTATGAGGTGAGTTTAATTTATTGGTTTTACAACGTAACAGTGTTATGTTACGATGGCTTCAAGGAGTGATAAACATGGAAGAGGATTTGATCTCAAAGAAGCAGCTATTGGATTTAACCGGTATATCCTATGGGCAATTGTACCGCTGGAAGCGGAAACAGTTGATTCCAGAGGAATGGTTTATCCGTAAATCTACGTTTACTGGACAGGAGACTTTTTTTCCAAAAGACATGATCTTGTCCCGTATCGATAATATTATGAATATGAAAGATGGACTTTCTTTGGATGAAATGGCTGATAAGCTATCAGATAAGGCTTCTTTTGACAGAGTAAGTATATCTGCTGCGGAACTTATAGAACGTAACATTGTTTCGTCGATGACGCTGGGGAAATTTGGAGAGAGGCTCGGTGTCAAGAATGGGTATAGCTTCGATCAGCTCACTTATTTATTGGCTGTAGACCGCCTGCTTAGTGCAGGGGAGATGAGTATGGAGGAAGCAGAGCTGCTGTTTCGAACCTTAATGGATAAAGCCTCCAATCTTGAGAGTGGCAGCTGGGAGTTATTTTTTATCCGCAAAATGGGGGTGTCATCCTTTATTCTGGCGCAGGCACCAGCGGAGTTATGGTTCGATGAAGGGGTAAAGCTGGTCAGTAAAATACTCAGTGCAGATGTAATAGAACAATTGAAAGGTAAGCTTGCTTTTAAGCTTGTTGAATAGGGGGTTAGTGTAATGGACAAACGAGAGCTGCCGAATCTGATTATAAACGGAGTCAGCGGGGGGGCCGGAGGTACTTATAACAGCGTGCGAATCGATGGTGTAGGCAAAGTAACGGGACCCATCGTGACGCGAATTTTTAAAGGAAACGGGCATATGAATTTGAAGAATGATCTCTCGGCGGAAGAAGCGGAATGCAATGGGACAATGAAAGTGCTGGGCCATTTACGTTTTAACTCCCTAAAGGTGGACGGAATGATTTCTGTCGGGGAGAGCATTCGGGGAGAAAGCTGCACTCTTCATGGAATGCTGAATATCAAGGGTGATTGTGAGCTTGAGGATTTTGCGGGGGAAGGAAGCTTTAGTGTCGGAGGTTTACTTAGTGCAGGACATGTAGACTTCAAACTGCAAGGGCAGGGAAAGGCACATGAAATTGGTGTGGAGAGTCTAGTGATCCGGCAAACGAACAGTGGAGTCTGGAGCAAAATGTTAAGTGGAATCATCCCTAAATTAAGATCGGAGCTGCGGGCTCGGACTATTGAAGGAGATTTTATTGATTTGGAATATACAACGGCTGATGTTATCAGGGGCAATATTGTGATTGTAGGTCCAGGCTGCACTGTCGAACGGATAGAGTATCGTGATCAGATTACAGTACATCCTGAAGCAAAGGTTGGAAAGGTGGAGAAGATCGGTGACTGAAGAAACAATTCGGAGTAATTTGAAAATAATGGGCACAACGACCTCAGCGGGAGGCTTTTTTCGGGATATTAAGGTTACTGGGGAAGGTCATTTTGAAGGGGATGTAGATTGTGAGAAGCTGAGCCTGACTGGAAATGCCAGGGTAGATGGAAACCTGATAATGACCAAAATGAAAATAACCGGTGAGATGACACTTATGGGTAATCTTGAAGGGGATGCCTTGCGGGGTCAGGGAGAAATTAAAGCAGCCTCCGTAAAAATCGACGATATTCATCTTAACGGTAATTTGGAGGTTAATGGTGATTGTGAAGGTGAACATCTGCGTATTTCGGGCGCTCTCAATGTGGCAGGACTGCTAAGTGCGGAGCAGCTGGAGATCAATTTATATGGTCTAAGTAGAGCGAAAGAGGTTGGAGGCAGTGCTTTAACGATTAAAAAAAGCAAGACCGGAAAATTCCTGCATTTGATGAAGCAGAATCCTAAAGTGCTTTTTGAGGCTGGGCTCATTGAAGGCGATACGATAGAGCTGAACAATACAAAAGCAAATATTGTCAGAGGAGATCGGGTAATCATCGGTGTGGACTGTGAGATCGATACTGTGGAATACCGTAGTGCTTTGGAGATTCACAAGAATGCAATAGTGAGGCATCAAGTGAAGTTGTAACACATAGTTATAGATCTTTTGACAATGGGGAGTGGAATAAATGAGTGCTGCCAAAGCGCCCAATCTGGGCATTGTTATCGCAGGTCTGCTGTTAGGAATACTGATGGCCTCCATGGACAGCACCATCGTTGCTACAGCAATGGGCAATATTGTTGGGGAACTAGGCGGTATGGATAAATTTGTCTGGGTAACATCAGCTTATCTCGTAGCTGAGATGGCGGGGATGCCTATCTTTGGCAAGCTGTCTGATATGTATGGGCGTAAAAAGTTTTTTGTTTTTGGGATTATTGTATTTATGGCGGGTTCAGCGCTTTGCGGGACGGCAGATACGATTACTCAGCTGGCTGCTTATCGGGCGATTCAGGGAATTGGAGGCGGCGCGCTAGTGCCGATTGCTTTTGCCATAATGTTCGACGCCGTACCGCTGGAGACACGGGGTAAGCTGGGCGGTGCATTTGGTGCGGTATTTGGATTATCGAGTATTTTTGGTCCATTGCTAGGCGCGTATATCACCGATCATATTGCTTGGCAGTGGATATTTTATATTAACTTACCGCTTGGACTGTTGGCTTTTGTGATGGTCGTATTCTTTTATAAAGAGTCACATGAGCATTCCAAACAACCTATTGATTGGCTGGGTGCGGGCACACTGCTGGGCTCTGTCATCTGCTTAATGTTTGCGCTGGAGCTGGGTGGAAAAGAGTACGCTTGGAGCTCATCGATGATCCTCGGCTTATTTGCAGCTTTTGCTATATTGGCGGCAGTGTTCCTTTTTGTAGAGACGAGAGCGAAAGAGCCGATCATTTCCTTTGCTTTATTCAAAAAAAGACTGTACGCCGTCAGCATTTTGTGTGCGCTGTTTAGCGGTGCTGCATTTATTGTGGCCTCCGTATATATCCCGATCTTTATCCAAGGTGTATTGGGGGGTTCGGCTACCAATTCAGGACTTGTCCTGCTGCCGATGATGGTCGGCTCAGTAATTACCGCCACAACAGGAGGATTCCTGATGGCAAAAACCAGTTACCGCAATCTGCTGATACCTACGTTTGTACTTTTGGTGATCGGCACAGGACTGGTTGCAACGCTTACTCCGGAAGCGTCCCGTCTCTTGGTTACCTTGTACATGATTTTAATCGGATTAGGCATCGGCGCTTCCTTCTCTGTGTTAAGCACAGCAGCTATTCATGGTCTGACTGCGCAGCAACGCGGCTCCGCCAGCGCAACACTGAATTTTATTCGTTCGCTTGGCATGACCATTGGAATTACCACATTTGGCATTATTCAAAGCCATTATTTCTCGGGCAGTCTAACTAAGTTGCTCACAGCAAATGGAGGAGGAGCTGCTTCTGAGGGGGCTGCTGGGGTTATGGATTTTAAAGATCCGCATTCCCTGCTGTCGCCTGAGACTAGAGCACTCATTCCACCGGAAATTTTGAGCAAAATTACAGAGGGACTTTCCTCTTCCATTGCGAACACCTTCGCTTGGGCGGTTATTCCTGCTGCGTTAGCTTTGCTGGCCTCCTTTTTTATGGGGCGCCAGAAAATGGATGCCTCCGCGGAGGGAATAGTTCAGACGCCCGGGCATTAGGCTGTGGCGGAAGGCGCAGGCATTCGAATGACGAACGGAAAATAGTGTGCATTATGCGGAATGCAGTGAAATGGTTGTAAAGTGATGGAGCAGCTTCTCATTTGAGAGGCTGCTTTTTTATGTGTGGTTAGGAGTAAAAATGAGCATGAACCCTCGAAGTAAGGAAGCTGAGTTCGAAGATTGAGCAAATGCGATGAACTCTGGAAATAAGAGCATCTGAGTCTGACAGCATGAGCAAATGTCATGGATTCAAGAATGAGTCCGACAGCAGGAGGGAATGCGATGAATTCATGAATGAGTCCGATAGCATGAGAGATACGATGAATTCTCCATAGAAGTATGCCTAATTTAGCTGCATGAAGTGTGTTGCGGACCGTATAGTCGCTATTGCTGATTTTTGAGCTACTTTGCCGTAGTTTCGGACTGTATAGCTCTTATCGGCATGCATATGCTCGTATTTGGACTATATTTGTGTGGATAGCTGCACCTGAGTCCGATAGCACGAGGAAAATCGCTGAATTCGGGAAATAAGTGTACCTGGGTCCGATAGTATGAGGGAATGCGATGAACCCAAGAATGAGTCCAATAGCTTGAGCAAAGATGATGGATTCTCAATAGAAGTGCGCCTAAGAATGATTCGAGGAGTGTTGCGGACCGTATAGTCGCTATTGCTGATTTTTGAGTTACTTTGCCGTAGTTTCGGACTGTATAGCTCTTATCGGCATGCATATGCTCGTATTTGGACTATATTTGTGTGGATAGCTGCACCTGAGTCCGATAACACGAGGAAAAGCGCTGAATTCGAGAAATAAGTGCATCTGGGTCCGATGCCAAAACTATGAAGTGTGAAAAACCATAACGGAAGAAGAGAACATAGCACACCACAGTTGATGTAGCAGATGAAGAGGACAAAGCGCACCGTAGTTGATTTAGTGGGAAGAGGACATAACGTACCTTAGTTTGATGTAGCAAACGAGGAGGGTCTAGTTGCCCATAGCGCCCAAGCGCACCTTAGCAAACCATCTCTTTCAGCGGCAGGATGACGGGAATTCCCGTCATCCTGCCGCTTTTTATAAGCCAAAAGGCATGTAGGCTCTCCATCACTAGACCCACAGCGATTAGGTAGAAAATGGTCGAAATATATGCGAATTTGGTTCACAAGCATCAGACGGTTCTCCAGTGAGGCCGTTCTGTGTTCTATCTCGTCATACGTAAAGGTTCTGATACTATGAAAACGTAATCAAAATCTGGGTATAGGAGATTCCGACATGGGGGTACCTTCTGGTGAATTACTTCCCAGCGTCGATCCGGTTCATCGATCCCGCTGGAAGATGAAGAACAAACATAAATTGTTCTTCATGGCTTTTCCGTTTCTTGTTGTCACCTTTATTTTCTATTATCTGCCGATCAGCGGATGGATTTATGCATTTTATGATTTCATTCCCGGAATACCGTTGTCTGACACGCCATATGTCGGGTTGAAATGGTTCAAGACGATTGTATCCAATCCAACACAGACCGCAGAGGTTGTGCGCGTGCTGAAGAACACTCTTGCCATGAGTTCACTTGGACTAATTACCTCGATATTTCCAGTGATCTTTGCGATTTTTCTGACCGAGATTAAGTCAGGCTGGTATCGCAAGATGGTGCAGACGCTAACCACGATTCCGAACTTTATCAGCTGGATTCTGGTATATGCATTGGCTTTCTCGTTGTTCTCCGTTGATAACGGGGTCATCACACACATTTTAGTGCAGCTTGGAGTCGTTGATGAGGGTTATAACTTTTTAGCCTCCAGCTCGAATATTTGGGTCACGATGATCATTTGGTATTGGTGGAAATCGTTAGGCTGGGGTGCCATTCTCTATCTTGCTGCAATCGCAGGCATTGATCAGGAGTTGTATGAAGCCGTAGAGGTGGATGGTGCAAGCCGGTTCCGTAAAATCTGGCATATTACCATTCCGGGTCTTATCCCAACCTTCTTTGTCTTACTGCTGCTCTCCATAGGTAACCTGGTCAATAACGGGATGGAGCAGTACTTTGCCTTTCAAAATGCGATGAATAAAGATTCCATAGAAGTGCTGGATCTTTATGTATACAATATTGCGTTCGCTAACAACTTTCCGTTTGCCACAGCTGTCAGTATGCTGAAGTCGGTCGTCAGTGTAATTCTACTGTTCGCGGCAAACACATTATCCAAGATGGTGCGTGACGAATCTATCATTTAAGGCAGGGGTGATCCCATTTGAGAAAGAAAAAACTAACTTCTGGAGAATTAATCTTTCAAATTATTATCTACACACTCTTTGGATTGTTCACCCTGTCATGCATTTATCCATTCTACTATTTGTTCATTAATACGATCAGTTCGAATGATCTTAGCGCAGCAGGGTATATCAAATTTTATCCAAGGCAGATCCATTTTGATAATTATAGTAAGGTTCTAAGAATCAGTGGTTTAGGTCATGCGGCGACAGTCTCTATTTATAGAACAGTTGTAGGTACTTTGCTCACCGTTGGATCTTCGGCATTCCTTGGGTACTTGTTCACCAAAAAGGAAATGTGGGGCCGGAGTATTTGGTACCGCAGTGTTGTAGTTACGATGTATTTCAGCGCAGGGCTGATCCCATGGTATATCACCATGCATAACTTGCATCTGACTAATAACTACCTGGCTTATATTTTGCCAACCATTATTACTCCTTTTAATATCATTTTGGTCAAAACCTTCGTCGAGGCTATTCCGCCCTCACTTGAGGAGTCGGCGTCAATGGATGGAGCAGGGTACTTCCGGGTGTTCTGGAGTATCATTGTTCCTCTTACAACGCCTATCTTGGCTACGATTACGATTTTCTCAGCGGTGAATCAGTGGAATGCCTTTATTGATACGGCATTTCTGATGACAGATACGAAATACTTTACGCTCCAGTTCTTATTATGGCGTTATTTGAACGAATCCAGCTCACTCGCAGCCTTAATACGTAATTCGCCAGATATGGCCGCTAGTGCAGCGAATATGCAGACTCCAACCTCTGTGCGGATGACTGTAACGATGATCGTCGTATTGCCGATTTTGATCGTGTATCCGTTCTTCCAACGCTTTTTTGTCAAAGGAATTATGATCGGTGCGGTTAAAGGCTGATGGGTGGCCACTTTGGACCAGAACTGGGTTTTCCTCTGCTATAAGCAGAGTTGAACTATAAGTGAAGAGATGAAAGGGAGGGTATAAAGCAATGAGATTAAGAAGAGCATCGCTTGTCATGCTATCCGTAATCCTGGTCTTCGTTCTTGCAGCATGTGGCGGGGGGAATAATTCGGCTAACTCGGGCAAAAACACGAGCACAGAGAAACCTACGTCGGCTGCCACGAATGCCCCGGCGGAAGAGACAGCAGCACCGGATGACGGAGCGCTTGATCATTCCAAGCCACTGAAGCTGACTGTATTCTCAACAACCGCTAACTATGCCGGTCCACAGACCGGATGGTTTGCAAAAATCATCAAGGATAAGTTCAACATCGAAATGGACATTGTAGCTTCAAACCTGACTGGTGGAGATACCAAAATCTCTGCAATGATGGCTTCCGGAGATCTTGGAGATATCATCATTTTCGGTGACGACAAGAACCACTATCCAAACGCCATCAAAGGAAAGCTGCTCTTGGACTGGACACAGGACGGTCTTTTGGACAAATACGGAAAAGACATTTCCAGCACTTTTCCAAAAGCTATTGAGAAAGCAAAGGTAGCTTTTGGCGGTGGATCATCAGTCTTTGGTATGGGGAACAGCGTAGCTTCTAACCCATCCGGACCTTCTGAAGGAAAAGATATGACTTGGGGTCCAGATCTGCGCTTTGATCTTTACCAGCAAATTGGAGCGCCAGAAATTACAAAGATTGAAGATTATCTGCCTGTGCTGAAAAAAATGCAAGAGCTCGAGCCTAAGAACGAACAAGGCAAAAAAACCTATGCTTTCTCGATGTGGTCTGATTGGGATGGCAACTATAAAATGACATTGGCTAAACAGTTCGCAAACATGATGGGCTATGACGAAATTCCTGATACTGCTGTGTATGTTAAGGCAGATGAAGAAAAGTATTATGACTTCTTATCTGAAGATAGCTGGTACATGAAATCTCTCAAACTGTATTTTGAAGCTAACCAAATGGGTCTGGTTGATCCGGACTCTATGACGCAAAAATTTGACGATGTTGTAGCGAAATACAAAGATGGTCGTCTATTGTTCTCTTGGTTCCCATGGCTTGGAGCTGCTAACTACAATACACCAGAAAGAACAGCCGAAGGTAAAGGTTTTGCACTGGTTCCGTTCAAAGATGAATTGATGTATTCCACAGGCTTCAATGTTTACGGTGGTAACGGTATTATTGCAATCGGCGCAAAAGCTAAGGAACCTGCTAGAATTATGGAATTCATTAACTGGATGTACACACCGGAAGGTGCAATGATTTCTGCAGGAAGTGGAACAGCAGTACCTAACGGACCTCAAGGTCTGACTTGGGATATTGATGCAAACGGCAAACCTGCAGTGACTGATTTTGGTTGGAAAGCTTATACTGATCAACAGAATACTCAAGTTCCTGCTGAATACGGCGGGGGTGACTACTACTATGGCTCCAATCAAATGAACTTCTCGTTTGTGGTTCCGGCGATGGTGAATCCAGAGAATAGTGAGCCATTCGATCATAATCTGTGGACAACAACCCTAGAGCGTAACCCTTCCAAGCTTGATAGTGACTGGAGAGCGAAAATGGGCGTTCTGACTCCTAAGGAGTATTTTGAGAAAAACAATCTATTGGCTGTAGCACCACAAGGTTTCACTGGCAAAGAGCCATTAACCATGGATAAAACAGTGGAACAAAAGAATAAACAAATCGGTACGGTTATTCAACAGATTTCCTGGAAAATGGTCTTTGCTAAAGATCAAGCGGAATACGATAAGTTGAATAAAGAAATGCATGATAAGGTAAATGGTCTTGGGTATTCCGAAGTTATGGATTTCTCGATTAAAAAGGCTGAGGAATTGTTCGAGGCCCGTAAAAGCGTTAAATAAACACGGCTAGTAACTATAAAATAAGGCGGGGCGGCGTGGAGGCTGTTCTGCCTTATTCTATTCAATTAAGGATAAATGTGGTATTCTCACATTAATATAAAACGCTTTCAGATAGAAAGAAGAGGATAATCCAGATGGTAAGAGTACCCCTGCGGAGTCATACTCCAGCTGTCAAATCCTTACGCAATACCTTATTTATCTATCTAGTAATCGGAACACTACTTCCGCTTCTCTTAGTAGGATTCGTAACCTACACCTCTATTTACTCCATCCTTTCAGGTAAAATTGGCAACGGGATCAGCGCTAGTCTAAGGCAGGAAGCCTCAAGCCTGGAGAATGCCATCGACAATATGGATTTTGCCTCCAAACAGTTTGCTTTGGACGGTCAGATTGTGCAGGAGATGTCCTCATTTATTCAGGAAAAACAAATTTTTCGCAAATCGCAAATGATGAATTCCATCAACCAGAAGATCAATCTAGTCAATTTTACGAACCCTTATATTGGACTTACAGCCTACATTATGCCGGACAGCGATGATCCCGTTCTGTTCACCAACATGAGCGCACGCAGAAATTTTGATATCAGTACATTGCCGTCCTTTATGCGATATAACGGGGCTGACTATTATGGACCACATCCCACTATGTACGCTGTTGGTGATAATCTCGTGTTCTCGGAGCAGCGGATTGTCCGTGTGCCGGGCCAGCATAAGCTATATATTTATTTGGAGACAAATTATAGTTTGTTTCGCAAAATCTTTAATCAGGAGTCCTACGGGATGAAAGTAAATCATCTGCTGGTCAATCAGCAAGGTAATAGTACAAAAGTGATCGATGGCAAACTTCCGCTAAGTATTATTAAAGCTGCGGGAAGCAACTCCAATCTCACCCATGAAACGCTAAGCGGATATCATCTGTTTCGTTACGCGAGTCCTCAGGGCTGGAAACTTATTGCCGTTGTGAAAAAATCCGAATTCAACAGTGAAATTTATTCTTGGTTTTTTAAAATGATCTTACTTGCCTTTTCCACCCTTCTTTTTGCCGGATTTCTGGCTTGGATCATCTGGAGGAAAATTTATGGTCCGTTGCGTAAGGTCAACCTTGAAATCAACCGAATGGCGGAAAATGTTACCGCTCCGGTAGCCTATACGAATGTAGAAGAATTTGATTTCGTGCTTACCAACTTTCAGCAGATGAAAAAACAGGTGAATGAGCTGATTGTTGCGGTTGCCCATAATGAGAAACAGAAAAGCCAATTTGAGATTGAGAAGTTGCTCAGCCAGATCAATCCTCATTTTTTGCATAATACCTTAAATACGGTACAGTGGATGGCCCGGCTAAACGGCCAGAAGGAGATCGACAAGCTGGTCACTCTTCTTGTAAAGGTGCTGCATTATAATCTGGGCAAGCAAAGCATCATTGTTACCATTGGCGAGGAAATTGAAGCGATTCGAAATTATATGGAGCTGCAGCGTATCCGTTATGATTATGAATTTGAATTTAACGTTGAAGCTGATGAGGATGTATTGTCTGTGGCTGTCCCGAGATTTTTACTTCAGCCTCTGGTGGAGAACTCGATTTATCATGGATTAAGCGATAATGGCAAGGTAGATGTTGAGATAACGAAACATGGTGAAGGAGAAGTTCAGTTATGTGTAAAAGATAACGGCGCTGGGATGGATGCAGATACATTAGATCAGCTGTTGTCTGATGATGGAGCGAAAAAACGGGGACTTGGAATTGGTTTTTCATATGTGAACCGGATGCTTAGAACCTATTATGGAGAACAATTGAAGCTAGAGATGTTTAGTAAGCCAGGAGAAGGTACGGTTGTATCCATTGTGATTCCGAGGAAAGGTAAGGAGGACTTCGATGATTAAGGCTGTAGTTGTCGATGACGAGAGACTCGTGCGGAAAGGCTTCATATCCCTGATCGATTGGTCATCCTTAGGGATTGTTATAGTTGGGGAGGCAGGTGATGGTAAATCTGCTTTGGAGCTGCTTCAACAGCAGGAAGTAGATTTATTATTTGTGGATTTGACCATGCCGGGTATTTCAGGCTTCGAGCTCATTAAAATGGTTAGACAACGTTTCCCAGGTATTCGCTGTGTTGTCCTTACTTGTCATCATGAATTTGACTATGTTCAGGAGGCTATGCGTTTAGGAGCCGTTGACTATATTGTAAAAACACTGCTTGAGATGGAAAATGCAGATGAAACTATCAGACGTCTTGTTGATCGCATTAAATGGGAGGACAATACTCGGGATGCTCTGGTTCGTGGGGAAAGTAAACGTATGGCTGCTGATAAGGCTCTGCTGTATTTGCCCCTAAATCATCAGTGCAATGAAGAAGAATTATTTCAGCTGTCCAGCGTGAAAAATAATCCGCTTATTACTTTTCATGAGATGTGGATGTCACCCTTATTGCATCGTTTCTCAATAGATGAGAGCAAACGTGAACTAAAGATCCAGCTATCCGGACGATGGCAGACCGCGCTGATCAGTGGATTGAGAGATCAACCGTTGCAGGAACTGGAGGAACAGCTCACTGCGAAATTACGCCGTATTCTATTTTATCATCCAGAACCTGAGGATTTGACCTCATTGAAATATGAAGACATAAAGAAGGAACCAGTGGCTCCCTATTCAAAACAAGAGGCGGATAATTTGCTGGAGCAAGTACAGAATTTGAAGTGGACAATTGATGGAAAGGAGTGGGAGAAATTTGTAGCAAACATACTTCAGCAGAAACCCCGTTCTGATCAGTTTCTGGCGTTTGCACACTCTCTAATACAAAGCTGGAGTTCTTTACTATTAAAGCCTGAAGATGCTGCTCAACTGGAAAAGGACATTTCCCATAATCTGAACTGGTGCCATTGGAAGAACTGGCTGCGGCGATTTTCTGATCATGTGGGACGAAGAATGCTGGAGCTTGGATTAACTAAAGAGGTTATGTCCTGTCTTATTCGTGCAGTTCGTTATATGCAGAGCCATGCAGGTGACAAAATCAATCAGAGCGACGTAGCAGCCGTCATTAATATGAGCCGTGGTTATTTCAGCCAATGTTTCGCTCGTTTTGCCGGAGAGACATTTGGTGAATGTTTACGGGGAATGCGGCTGGAGCTTGCTAAATCACTGCTGCTGGAGACTACACTTCCGGTCTGTGAGATTGCCTCGCGGTCCGGTTTTGAGGATGATCGTTATTTCAGCAGATTGTTCAGAGAACGTATTGGTAAATTACCAAGTGAATTCCGTGCGGAGGGGAAAAACCAAATATGAAATTTTGGAAATTTATCCTCCTAGTGTTTATGGTCATTGGAATGACATCATGTCGTGACAATATCGGTACTGTAGATTCGGTTACAAGCCCTCAGGCAGGAGATGAAGATACTTCTATCGCTTATAGCAAATACGAGGATCCGATTGTGATCCGAGTGGGATTTAAGGTTCCCGACTCGCGACTTAATACAGGTGACAGCAATGATAACAATCCAATCACCCGTTATTTAGAGAGTATTACGAATATCAAAGTGGTTCACTCGTGGGAAGCGAAGGGTGAGGATGCTTTTACGCAAAAGGTACAGCTTGCCATTGATAGCAACGATTTGCCTGATGCCATGGTTGTGGATCGGGATCAACTGAAGAAATTAATTGATAATGATATGATTGAAGATTTGACAGAGACTTATAAAATATATGGTTCTGAACTTATCAAGGATATGTACAATTCTACAAAGGGTGAGGCATTAGAGGACGCTTCCCGCGAGGGTAAATTATATGGATTACCGAATGTAGCTATTGATGCAGACTCTCCCGTGCTGCTCTGGGTACGTCAGGATTGGCTGGAGAAGCTGGAGCTGCGGCCTCCACAAACTTTTGAAGACATCGAGAAAATTGCCAAAGCTTTTATTGAAAAAGACCCTGATGGAAATGGAAAAAGAGATACTGTCGGTCTAAGCGGCTACAAAAATATCGTATATGGAACTAAACCATTAGTTAATGGTCTGGATGCTGTGTTTAGTGCATTTCACGCTTTCCCCACGAATTGGATTAAGGATAACAACGGCAATATCGTGTATGGCTCCATTACACCAGAGACCAAACAAGCGCTTGCTAAACTTGCTGATTGGTATAAACGCGGGTTGCTGGATCCGGACTTTGCACTCTATAAGGAAACTCAGGAGCCAATTATTACAGGTAAATCCGGAATGTTTTTTGGTCCTTGGTGGATGCCTTATTATCCTTTGTCAGAGGCAGTAGCTTTGGATACGAAGGCAGAATGGAGAGCATATGCAGCTCCAGTTGACGACTCCGGTAAGTTTGTCGCTCATTTGGCGCCGGTAACAGATCGATATCTTGTTGTGCGTAAAGGGTTTGAACATCCTGAGGCTGTAATCAAGCAATTAAACGTGTTTACAAGACTCGAAAGAAGACAGGACCCTAATCAAGAGGAGGTAAAAAAGCTGGGTGATTTCTCTGCGCAGACAGGCATTCAGCTGCGTGCTTATTATCCGTTCGATCTTCTGATAGATTATAGGGATGCGATTGAGAAACATTATGCTGATATCCAGCAGGCTTTGCACGGAAAGATAGACCCGGATACATTAAATTCTGATACCCGGCTCATTTATGATCAATGGGTAGCGGAGACAGAGCAGCCCAAAAAAGATCTTGAAGGCTGGAAAGCAGCGAATGCGTATAAATACGGAGTAGCTGTGTTAACCTCAACTGCTATAGAGGGAGTGCGTGGGGTCTTTTATGGGAACACCAGACTAATGAAGACCAAATGGCCGGATCTGCAGAATCTGGAGAATGAGACGTTCTTAAATATCATCGTGGGTGATTCACCGCTTAGTGATTTTGATGCGTTTGTAGCTAAATGGAAGAGTATGGGCGGGGAAGAGATTACGGAAGAAGTTACTGAGCTTGTAAAGCAAAAGTAAACGTGGGATGCCTCAACAGCCAAGTGGCTTTGGGACATCCTTTTTTCTTGTGTTCTATTCTTCGTTTTTGCTGATCTTTTGCAGCAGGAAATGTAGTTGCTCTACTTCTTCATCGGTTAAATGGCCAACAAGGCTTTTATTAAATTCATCTAAGATGGACTGTAAAACTGGGAAGAAATCAATGGCTTTCGGGGTAGGATATAGAAGGTGAGAGCGTCGATCATTAGGATCGTCTTTGCGCTCGATATATCCCGAATTCTCTAATTGCTTCACAGAACGTGCTGTAGTTGCTTTATCGAACTTCAATTCGGCAGTTAACTGATCCTGAGTAATGCCTGGCCGAGAAAGAATCAATTTAAGAAAACTATGCTGTCCACCACTACCGATTCCATAGGGGACAAATTGCTTAACCAGTTTCTTTTGATTTTGACGGTGAAGATGGGAAATTAGCTTCCCGATAGGCTCTCTTGCCAATATAGACACCTCTTTGGGTTATATGTTCGCTCATTTGTTGCCTTGAAATAAAGTGTACAATAAAGTCGTTGCGCACGCAACTAAATTGTTGTACACTGGGTATGGCGAGTTTGGTTGCGTGCGCAACTAAACAGTGATTATTAATATTTAATGAGGTGTTAGTTATGAGTTCTGTAAGTGCAACCTACCAGGAGGATAAAGAAATTCAGAAGAAGCGCTGGATGATCTTAATTGTTCTGAATATTTTTACGTTTATGTCCACCCTTGATGGTAGTATTGTCAATATTGCTCTGCCTGAGCTATCCAAACAACTGAAGCTGCCCATGGCGCAAATCGAATGGGTAACAACAGGTTATTTAATGGCGATCTGTGCGGCGATCCTTTTCTTCGGCAAGCTTGGAGATATCGTAGGAAAGATTCGAATTTTTAAGATTGGCACGATTATATTTGTTATTGGATCTATGCTGTGTGGGCTTAGCGTAAGCTTACCAGCCTTAATTGCTTCGCGTGTTATTCAAGCCTTAGGTGCTTCGATGACCATGGCGAACAGTCAGGGAATTGTAACGGATATCTTTCCTGCCACGGAGCGTGGTAAAGCCCTTGGTTTCATTGGTACATTCGTGTCTCTGGGAAGTATAGCCGGTCCAAGTCTAGGCGGGATTATGGTTTCTACCTTAGGCTGGGAGTATATCTTTTGGGTAAACGTCCCTATTGGCCTGATCGCTATATTTTTTGGCTGGAAGGTATTGCCTAAGGATTTAACGAGAGTGAAATCTTCGATTGATGTGCCGGGCAGTTTACTGTTCGCTGTCTTTATTATTACTTTGTTCGCAGGATTATTACTAGGTCAACAGCTTGGATATGGTAACAGCTTAATTGTTACATCAATAATTGTTGCTGTAGTCAGCTTCGTTGCTTTCATATGGATGGAGCTTCGCAGAAAAGAACCGCTGTTGCAACTGTCATTATTTAAGAATCCGTTGTTTTCTTTAAGTATCTTATGTGGTTTTCTCGTATTTACAGCGAATTTCTGCTTCAATATTATCGCGCCGTTTTATGCACAGAACATGCTTAATTTATCGCCATTCTATGCAGGTTTCTTGTTGATGCTGTTGCCGATATGCATGGTAGTCGTGGCTCCAATGAGTGGTGCGCTATCGGATAAAATAGGCTCGGAATTTTTGACTTTTGCAGGGCTGGTGGTCATGGTTATCGCGCAGTTCGGATTAGCTCAGCTTCATGTAGGAAGCTCTGTTGTGCTGGTAGGTGTGTGGATCGCTATGCTGGGTATAGGAAGTGGTCTATTTCAATCGCCGAACAATTCGCTTGTCATGTCTAAGGTATCAAGAACACAGCTTGGTTCTGCGGGTAGTGTCAATTCGTTAGTTCGTAATGTTGGTATGGTTGTCGGCATAACAATTGCTACTACAATTCTTTTTCAAGTGATGAGCACTAGAGCAGGTTATCGGGTGACAGGGTTAGTTCCCGGTCGGCCAGAGTTATTTATCGAGGGTATGCATGTAGTGTTTGTAACCTCGGCATCGATATGTTTAGTGGCTGCTTTATTAACTGGCTGGAGATTGGTGAGTGCAAGAAGCGCCAGAGTGCAGTCATCGGAAAGATAACATAGAATGAAAAAGATCCTTCTGGCGCTACGGCTAAGAAGGATCTTCTTTGTGATGAAATTGCAGGGCTTCCTTAACGGCCTGCAAGTATTGATATTGATAACGCACATCCGGTTCTAGGTAGGCACCTTCAGCCCATTCATTCCAGGCATTGATATAAATATATTCACTTTTGAACATTTTTTTGGCGCGCTCAATTTGTCGTGAAAGGTATTGGCCGAATTTTTGCGGATTAGCGCCTAAGGTGCTTTGTCCGGCAGCGCCTTTACGTGGTGTGTTATCCCAGTTGACAAAGGCTCCCGGATATATGATTTCTCCGTCCCTATGGGGTGTACGCTCCAACATGGATTCCCATAACTCGTCATAATCAATTACGATATGCTTCTGATCCTCCACCTGCTTTGAGCTCCATAAATGCTTAACCCCGCCATGTGCGAATGTGTAATGCGGCTCAAATTCCAGACTGGCATCGAATCCTTGCTCTTTCTTTAGGGGGAAACCGCCCAGTGTCCGGACCAGATGAAGTCCTTTAAGTCCGTTCTGCAGAGCCAATTCGCGCCAATATTGAAGCATTTCTTCACAGTGCGGGATACTAGCAGATCGATAAATGATAAAGACAGGCTTATCCTCCACCCGGATATATCGATCATCTTTGAAGGCTTCCAGCAAAGCATAAAAGTGCATTCGCCAATCGCGTTCTTCTCCGTATTCCTGTGGCATCAGGACATCCTCTTCGGTGCCATCCCAGCTACGTGTCCAGGGTTCGTTAGCCCAAGAAAGGCAAAAGGGGAAGTCAGGCTCTTTGCTCGCAAGAATCTGTTGAACCGGTTGTTCCAGTAGTCGCCTGCCATTAAACCAATAGTGATAATAGCAAAAACCGTAAATGCCATGAGCCTTTGCAGTCTCCACCTGCCACTGTTTCACTTTAGGTTCCGTTAAATCATAGTAATTATTATTTAATGGCTTCTTGGGTTGATCATGTTCAGGATAAAGAGCTGTAGCCTTCCTGACATTTGTCCATTCTGTAAAACCCTCACCCCACCAGGAATCGTTCTCAGAGATCTGATGAAACTGAGGCAATACAAAAGCAATGCATTTCAAGTCAGGTCCCCCCTATGGTTCCTTGAATATTTTTCTCAGCAGCAACTTTCCTTGCTGAATATAGGAATGGTTATACTTTAGTTCCTTTAAAGCACGAGAGGCAAAGATTCTTCTTTCTTCACTATGTGAAAAATAGTGCTTAAAGCTATCGGAGAGCTCTTTGAAGTTCTGGAAACGAATGAGATCTTCTTCTGCAATTCGGTAATTATGAAGATGGGGATGATCCTCCACTAACTGAAATACACCGCAAGCGGTAACCTCCATAATCTGCTGCACAGAACCAGTGCAATTGATGACGATTTTTGCTCCATTATAATAGCTGGACATCTCTTTACTATGGGTGATATCAATGAAATTTCTGGGGGGTTCCCAACCACGCCCGGCGATCATTACCTTAAGGCCTTGAAATAGGTCTGAATACGCCAAGGTGTAAAGCATACTATCGATTTGAAAATCGCCGAGAATGAGTACGTCACTCTGATAACAGTCCTCCACACGTCTTGGATAATAGAGATCCGTATCCGCAGCATATGGGAGATAGCTGGAATGTTTGCCCCATAAACCTTGATAATAGATTAGATTAGCAATGTTCTGTGTAAAAATATAATCGAATAACAATGCCAGATTACGTTCTGTTGGAGTAAGACAAGCAGCATCTGCCATCCATACCGCTTTGGGAACGTTGGAAGCCTTCAGAGCAGGGAGGTTCTCCTCCGGAAATAGAGTCTCCGATCCTAGAGCTAATATTAGATCAGGTTGAAAATGGGCTAAATATTCCTCCAGATTATGCTGGAATTTAATAGCAAGTACTTCTTTGACCAAATGCCTTAGATGATCCTTAAAAAGTCGTACATTAGGCATTTTATCACTTGCCACTGTAGGAACCAGCAGCAATATTCTTAATTGCTTGAGTTCCCGTTGCAGAGGTTCCGCTCTATAAGAGTTCATCTCTAGGATAAGGTTATGGTGTTGCAATGGATTAACTTGGCTGATGGTGACTTCGTGACTTGAAGGCCTTTCAGGAGTGAGCCTATTAGCTGTCTTCTTCATAATTCCTCCTGTATTCTGTGGAGCCAGTCGTCCGCTCTAGCACCGAGTCTTGCTAATCATTATATGTGTAGGGGGTTATTTTGACTTTAGGTATAAGACCATTAATCAGAGTCTCGAAGATAAAAAGCGGATTTAGTGAAAGCTGTATATCTATCTATGACAGAGCTGGCTTGTTTAACATAAGATATACTATAAAACCTGAAAGGGATGATCGCCTTGCCAACCTTCGATAACGTTCTAGTTACAGGAAGTCAGACCATTCAAAATGATCTGCACGTTAATGGAAATGAGACTATCGATTCGAATCTGCATTTGAATGGTAGTCAGACTATAATGGGAAGCCTAAATGTGAACGGCAGCGAATCCATACTCGGACATCTGGGGGTAACCGGTGAAATTAGCGGGGCAGGCACCATCAGAGCTGCAACCCGGTTGATTGCTACGAACCAAGCAACATTGCCACCAGGCGCTCCTACCAGTCTGCAACAGGTTCGATACTTTTCTGTAGGTGCTGTAGGTCAGACTGGTCTCGTGCTGAAGGGCACGGATGGAAATGATTATGTATTATTTATCGATTTGACCGGCGGAACACCTAATATCGGTATCCAACGGGCTTAATCAAGACAAACAAACATTCTCAGCATCAGATTAATAAAAAAACAGCAAGTCTCCTAAGTGCAAATAGGGACTTGCTGTTTGAGGTTTCTATTAATTCTTAAAGCTATGAATTGGAGCTGGGATTCGTCCGCCACGATTAACGAAGTTTGCGCAGTTGAAGCCGTTTACTGCCATAACTGGTGCATATCCGAGCAGGCCGCCAAATTCGACCATTTCACCAACGTCCTTGCCGATTACTGGAATCACGCGAACCGCAGTGGTTTTGTTATTCACCATGCCGATAGCCGCTTCATCGGCGATGATGCCGGAAATAGTCTCCTTGGTGGTGCTTCCTGGGATAGCTATCATATCCAGTCCTACGGAACACACACAGGTCATAGCTTCCAGCTTCTCTAGTGTAAGGGCACCCCGCTGAACCGCTTGAATCATGCCGTGATCTTCACTGACCGGAATAAAGGCTCCACTAAGCCCACCTACATAGGAGGAGGCCATTACGCCACCTTTTTTAACATTGTCATTTAGGATCGCCAGAGCAGCGGTTGTTCCCGGAGCGCCAGCTTCCTCCAGACCCATGACTTGAAAGATTTCGGCAATGGAATCACCGATTTCTGGAGTAGGAGCTAAGGATAGATCGATAATCCCAAAAGGAACATTCATCCGTTTGGAAGCCTCTTGAGCAACTAGCTGACCGACACGTGTGACTTTGAAGGCTGTCCGTTTAATGGTTTCACATAAGGTTTCAAAATCCTGCCCTCTAACCTCTTCAAGCGCACGTTTGATTACACCAGGACCGCTGACGCCAACGTTGATGACACATTCCCGCTCTCCAACCCCGTGAAATGCTCCGGCCATAAAAGGGTTGTCCTCAACTGCATTACAGAAGACTACCAGCTTGGCGCAGCCGATGGAATCCCGATCCTTGGTACGTTCCGCAGTTTGGATAATGATGTCGCCCATTAATTTCACAGCGTCCATGTTGATTCCACTTCTAGAGGAACCGACATTGACCGAGGAGCAGACTCTTTCAGTGACTGCCAATGCTTCAGGAATACTGTCAATCAAAATACGATCGCCTTTGGTGCAGCCTTTTTGTACAAGTGCAGAGAAGCCGCCGATAAAGTTAACGCCTACCTCTTTCGCAGCCTTGTCCAGGATTTCAGCAACAGGTACATAGGTATCTGTCTTCACCGCACCAGCGGCAATAGCGATGGGTGTGACAGAGATCCGTTTGTTAACAATAGGAACCCCAAATTGTCTTTCCAGATCTTCACCCGTCTTTACGAGCTTTTCAGCGGATCTGGTAATTTTGTCATATACATTTTGATTAAAGGTGCGCATATCCGTGTGGGCACAATCCATGAGGCTGATCCCCATCGTTATGGTACGCACATCCAGATTCATTTCACGAATCATCTTATTCGTTTCTTGTACTTCCACTAGTGATATCATGGTCAGCCATCCTCCTAGATTCGGTGCATAATATTAAAAATATCCTCATGCTGAAGCTTGATTTCCACGCCAATCGATTCGCCAAGCAAATGTAATTCCTCTACAATATTCTCAAAAGCTTTAGTTGAGCTAGAAATGTCTACAATCATCATCATGTTAAAATAATCTTGAACAATCGTCTGCGAAATATCCAGAATGTTCAAATTGTGTTCGGCTAGATATGTACATACTTTAGCAATAATCCCTACTTTATCTTTTCCCAATACAGTAATAATTCCCTTCATGAATACAGCCTCCCTTTGTATTTATTGATTTCACCGTGTATACGGAAATGAACCATTCCAACTATTATTGCAAATGATGAAACAAGCTTCAACCAAAGGTTTTTTGTCAGTTTGATTAAATATTTATTTTGACAGCTGAAATTATAGAAAATTCATTTGACAGCCTATAAAAAATGTGATGAACTGAGAGTTTGATATGATAGTCTGAAGGAGTAAATATGACTACACAAAAATATAAAGACATGGTTGAGCAAAGAACGAAGATGACCCTCCAGGAATGGACGGAACAGGCGGAAGTGAAGGAAAAGGACATTTATCGTTTTTTGCATAATTTAAAAGGCACTGCTGGAACTGTCGGATTACCAGATGTCGAACAATTTGCCGAGGATACGCTGCCCTATTTCATGGAAAGCAGTCTTAAGAGTTGGTCGGTCGAGGAATGGGGGGATTATTTATATCCACTGATTCCATTGTTTAATGTCCATTCATTGGCAGCTTCAAGCTCTGTTAAAGCATTGGATAAAAGGGGACCTGCTGAGACGCTCACGCAGAATGATATTCTTCTTATCGATGACGATGTAGAGCTAGTTGCTTATCTGAAAGAGTCGTTGGAGAGGCAGAATTACTATGTAAGCATTGCCTTATCTGCTGAACGGGGACTCAAAATCTTTTATGAAACGAAACCAGATCTCATTCTGCTGGATATTCTTTTACCGGATAAAAGCGGGATTGAGGTGTTGAACCAAATTATCGGCAAGGCCAAAAAAGAACGAATTCCCATTATCATTATTAGCGGGGAGTACTCCAAAGCGACGCAAATGCAGGCGTATTCGTTAGGTGTGATGGATTTTTTACCGAAGCCTGTAGATATTGATTTATTTCTGGTATTGATCAAAAATCGCTTTCAGCTCAAGAGAGAATGGCAGGAGTCCATCATCGTGGATGATTTGACCGGCGCATTCAATCGCAAACACTTTAATCAAGTTATGAAGCAGCTGATTGGTGATTTTAAGCGGACCAACCGCGTATTTTCGTTAGCGCTGATTGATTTGGATTATTTTAAAAACGTTAATGATACATATGGTCACCTAATCGGAGACGAAGTTCTGCAGGGCTTTTCAGAGCTTGTGAAGAATTCCATCCGTCTGGAGGATACCTTTTGCCGTTATGGGGGAGAAGAGTTTGCAGTGTTCTTACCTCACACGGATGCGGAATCTGCAATGTTGGTTATACAGCGTATTCAAGAGCGGTTTGCGGCGACTGACTTTTTTGCAAAAAATGAAATCTTTCATGTGACTATCTCTAGCGGGATTTCTGAGGTAACAGATGCCGAGAATATAGCCGATAAATTGATTGAGGAAGCAGATCAGGCTCTTTATGCCAGTAAGCATGCTGGAAGGAATCAGACAACGCTTTATTCGGATCATTTATCCACTACTAAAAAGCATTCGGTTCTGAATGTGATTGTTGTAGATGATGATACGCTAATTCGGAGAATTGTGACGAGTCAGTTCGCCATTTGGGAGCCGGATAATATTGCTGAGGTGAAGGTCAGCAGCTATGCGAATGGGCTTGATTTCCTGCAATCGGATTGGTATGCCGTGGATGAGAAGTATATTATTTTGCTGGATGGTGTGATGCCTGATCTGGATGGAGTAGAAGTTCTGGAAAGAATCCGCAAAACGTATCCGGAAGTAAATATATTAGTGATCATGTTGACGGGAAGAAATAATCAGGCGGATATTGTACATGCCCTGCAGATGGGTGCCGATGATTATGTAGTGAAACCGGTCCATATGCCTGAGTTATTGTCGAGGATAGAGCGGTTGGCTCATAGATTTTTGTTCTAATTGGGTTCTGAAAATGTTGTGAGCACCAGGAGAGATCTAAAGCGGAGGGAACTAGGCAGCTATGCAAAAGGTAATGGTAGTGGATGATGAAGAAGTATTAAGAATGTTAATCGTAGACACCTTAGAAGATTTGGAAGACGTGGAGATCCACACTGCCGAGAACGGATTAGAGGCGCTTTCAAAATTGTCACAGGATCATTATGATTTGGTGATATTGGATTATATGATGCCTGAAATGACAGGGATTGAAGTCCTAGGCCAACTGGATGATGAGAAAAAGAAGGCTACAGCTATTTTAATGTTAACAGCCAAAGCCCAAGATGTAGACCGTCTTCGAGCGGTAGATGCAGGCGCACGTTATTTTATGCCGAAACCTTTTAGTCCGATGGAACTCTTGCAGATTGTGGAGGGGATCCTAAGTGACAAAGGGAAGCAGCTCTAATCACAGTATCAAAAATAGGTATTTTCGTATCATCGCCTTGGTTTTTTCGCTAATTATTATTATGGGATCTGTATTTTTGTTTTTCATAAACAATGAGCAGAACAAATTAAGTAGAGACCGTGAAAATCTGCAGAATAAGGCGGACACGATTAACGAATTGGCGACTGCATTAAATGAGGTTTTTTTCCGAGCGAGGGGATTCAGCGCACTTAAGAGTGACAATGAATTAGAGCTCTTAAACTTAGGACTTGTTAACTTTGATAAGATTCTGGATACCTATTCTAATCTCAGTTTATCTCCGGAAGAAGCCTTGTTTAGGGATGGTTTGAAAGCATTTTATGTTCAGTACAAAACTAAAGTTTTGCCGGAAGCGATTCGGTTTGTCGAAGCAGATGATTATGTGTCTTTGAGAGCTCTATCCGCAGATGGGAACACGAAATCAGTGAATGATTTTTTAACGTATACAAAAGAGTACAAGCAACGATCCGATGCCGCATTAAATACTATGGCTATGGATTACATCAAACGTGCCAATGAATTTACCTTTATCGCATTCTTTTTCAGCACGATTATTCTGCTAATCTTCACCTTTATGATCTGGCGGATTCTGAAGAACCTAATAGATCCTATTCTGAAGCTGGAAGGGGCAACCCATTCTCTGGCTGCAGGAGAAGAAATTCTTCTGGGCAAGCTTAAGAATCAAGATGAAATTGGCCGACTTTATGATGCTTTTCTTAATATGGCTAGAAGTATTCAAGATAAAGAAGAAGAATTGATGATGCAGAATGAAGAGTTGCATGCGCAGCAGGATGAACTTCAGGATCAGCAATATAGGCTGCAGCGCTCGCTTAGTGAAATTGAGAGTATGATGAAAGCCTTGGATCAATCGTCTGCCGTCGGAATTCTTACTGCTAAAGGTGTCTTTACCTACGCGAATGATAATTTAAGTGGATATACCCGCTATAAAAAGTCTGAGATTATCGGTTACACCTATAAGTTATTTGAACTTTATAATATCTCTGATGAGGGTTATCAGAAAATCTTTAACAAATTAAATACAGGCGGAGTGTGGAACAATGAGCTGCAGATTCTAGCCAAAGACGGATTGCCCATCTGGCTGCATCTGACGATTGTGCCGTACCTGAATGAAGAGGGTGTGATTTATCAATACATCCTTATTGCGAACGATATCACCTCAATGAAGAGCGTGCAGCAGGAACTAGCCGAAACGTTAAAAAATACGGAACAGACCAAGATGATGCTAGAGCTAAATAATCAGCTGAATCATGATATTACTTATACTTTGGATAAGCATGAATTTGCCGATAAGTTTATTGCGTTTATGCATCGCCTGTATGCCTTTGATTCGAGTTTCTTCTTGCTTGTGAAAGATAATATCGCGGCTGTGAAAGGTATTCCGCAAGAGAATGTGGAGCGTTATCTTGATCATGAGAATAATGAGATGTTATATCGCTTGCAAGCGGAAAAAACGTACCTAATCAAGCGTCTGGCCACACAATCAGAGCAAGGGATTTCTGCAAGTGAGGTTTATGTTTATGACTTCTACACTACTGTTGTGAACGCAGAGGATGAGATTCTTGCAGTGTTCTGTGGCAGCCGGGTTGGTCATTCCTTCAGCAAAGAAGAGATTAATGAGGTTCAAGGGATGATGAACCGCGTAGCGCTGGCGATTGAACGTTTATTCATGTATGAAGAGATTGAACATGGCCGAAAGCTGAATCGGGACATCGTAAATAATGTGAACGAGGGTATACAATTTGTGAATACAGAAGGTATGCTCCTGCAGATGAATAAAGCGTTGAGTAACATTTTTAATTATGAGTGGACAGAAGGAACTTTGATTCCCCGACAGAAATGGTTGGATTATTTCATTGAGCACTCGAATGAGAATCATGAACTGCGGATGTTTTTTGAAAAAGCGATTGCTGAGGATGCTCTGGAATCCAGCAGCATGCAATACTCCATTGGAACTGAATCGATGAAGCATATTGATGTGTATGCGATCCCTGTATTCCGTCGCGAGCTGCGTATTGGTACATTGTTTGTCTACAGAGATATCACTAGAGAATATGAGCTGGACCTTATGAAATCTGATCTTGTCAGTACGGTAAGTCATGAGCTAAGAACACCGCTATCGAGTGTACTTGGTTTCACAGAACTGTTATTGTCTAAGACCATGAAGCCTGAGAAGCAGCTTAAATATCTGGAGACGATTCATAAAGAAGCTAAACGACTGACGGAGCTCATTAATGATTTTCTTGATTTGCAGAGAATGGAGTCAGGTAAGCAGCAATATATCACGGAGCACTTGAATCTCAGTGAAATTGTATTAGGTGTAATTGATCAATATAAACTGAGCAGTACCCATCATGTACTCCTAGTGGATGAGGCTTTAAATGCGGATGTTGATGTGGACAAGGATAAGATTGTCCAAGTTCTGACGAATCTGTTAAGTAATGCGATTAAATTCTCACCTGATAACAATGAAGTTAAAGTACTGCTGCATAACGAGTCGGATAGAATTATTGTAAGTATCCAGGATAATGGTCTTGGCATTCCTAAGGATCAAATAGGACAGCTATTCCAAAAATTCAGAAGAGTGGATAATAGCGCCTCTAAAAGAATTGGAGGAACAGGACTCGGGCTTGCCATCTGTAAGGAGATTATTGAGAAGCAAAAGGGAAATATCGGTATAGATTCCGTTGAAGGAGAGGGCACTACCGTCTGGTTTAGCCTCCCTATCCTCCATGCGGAAGCGAGCCGGCAACAGGATGAGCTTAATAAATGGAGCACCGATAAAGAGCTTAAGCCTAATGTAATGATCGTTGAAGATGATTACAGTCTTTCATTGCTTTTATCAGAAGAGCTTAAAGGGAAAGGCTTCCGAGTTACCCATCATTACCATCCACAGCAAGCTTTTGATCAGGCCTTGAAAACCCCATTTGTGGCGATTGTGGTAGATTTGATGTTGGGTGAAGAGCTGGATGGCTGGGATTTGATCCGAATGCTTAAAGAAGATCCAAGAACTGAAAATATACCTATCGTTATTTCTTCTGCTCTGGATCAATCGGATAAGAACCAATTAAACGATGTAATTCAAAAATATTTAACTAAACCTTATCCGCCCGGCGAGCTGTCGAATACGCTTGAGGAGATAGTGAAGATTAAGACGGGGATCGGAGAGGTGTTATTTCCCGAAAGTAAGCAAAAATTATAGCTTTTATTTATCACAATATTTTATAAATAGTATCACTTTTTATAATGAAACCGATCAAAACAAGTTAAATCATACTGTTTTGATCGGTTTTTACGTACTTTATAGATATTTTTTCAATGAATTACAATTATTAGGGTAAATCGACATCATTGATCGTTTACAATTATTGTGATAGCCTGATTTCATGAGGTACGGATCATCAGAAGATTTCATGTTTAGGAGAGGTGGATATTGTTGCAACTACAGGTAACGAACAGTCCTTTTAACGAGAGCCAAGTCGAGCTACTCAATCGTCTTCTACCATCCTTAACGGAGACACAGCAAATATGGCTTAGTGGTTATTTGTCAGCCATGGGCCTTACTACTGCATCATCGGCAGGTGCCGAGGTTCAATTAGTACAATCAAATACGATAGGAAATGTGGAAGGTAGTGCCGTTAGTCAACCTGTAGCTTCACGGGAAGTGACTGTGTTGTTTGGGTCCCAGACAGGGAACTGCCAACGGCTGGCTGGGAGCTTGTCCCGCAAGCTGGAGGAGCAAGGATTTCAGGTCACACTTACTGCGATGAACAGCTTTAAGCCCAATGCGCTTAAGAAGGTTGAGAACCTCCTATTGCTGGTCAGTACACACGGTGAAGGCGAGCCGCCAGATAATGCACGGATGTTCCATGAATTTCTCTATAGCAAAAGAGCCCCTCAATTAGAGAATCTGAAGTTCTCAGTGCTGGCACTGGGGGATACCTCCTATGAATTCTTTTGTCAGACCGGCAAGGACTTCGATCAGCGGCTTGAGGAACTTGGCGGCAAGCGGTTAAGTCCACGTGTGGATTGCGATCTTGATTATGATGATTCGGTTACCGAGTGGTTTGAAGGTGTGATTGGTGCCTTGAATGCACATTTAAATGCTCCGGCCATTGCGGCAAAAGCGGTTCAAGCTGCGGAAGACGCAGATTCTCAGGAGCCTTTGTATACCCGCAACAATCCTTTTAAAGCGGAAGTATTGGAGAATCTAAATCTGAACGGACGTGGTTCCGACCGGGAGACCCGCCATTTGGAGCTATCCCTAGAAGGCTCGAACATACAATTTGAACCAGGGGATGCGCTGGGTGTCTATCCGGAGAATCATCCTGAATTGGTAGACGCTATTATTCATACTATGGGCTGGAATCCTAATGATATTGTTCCATTTAATAAAAAAGGGGAAGACGGCACCTTACGTGAGGCCCTTCTTCACCACTATGAAATCACTGTATTGACCAAACCGTTACTTGAACAAGCGGCGAAGGTATCTTCTTCTAACCAATTAAGTGATCTATTGTCGCCAGAACGCGCGCAACAGCTTAAGGAATATATTCAAGGCCGCGATCTGCTCGATTTGGTTCAGGACTTCTCTCCCTGGGAGGGTTCGGCCAGTAGTTTTGTGACTATTTTGCGCAAGCTTCCGGCACGACTCTATTCAATTGCCAGCAGCTATAAAGCTAATCCAGATGAGGTTCATTTAACGGTTAGAGCTGTACGTTATGAGGCATATGGCCGTGAGCGTTATGGGGTCTGCTCGGTACATTGTGCTGAAAGAGTCCAGCCGGGAGATACGTTGCCCATCTACATTCAACATAATCCGAACTTTAAGCTTCCGACGAATCCTGATGCGCCGATCATTATGATTGGACCGGGCACAGGTGTTGCACCCTTCCGCTCTTTCCTGGAGGAACGTGGCGAGCTTGGGGCGGAAGGTAAATCATGGCTGTTCTACGGAGATCGGCATTTTGTGACGGACTTCCTCTATCAGACGGACTGGCAGAGAATGCTTAAAGACGGCTTGTTAACTAAGCTGGATGTTGCTTTCTCCCGTGATACCGAAGAGAAAGTATATGTTCAGCATCGCATTCTGGAAAAGAGCCGCGAGGTCTACGAATGGCTGCAAGCGGGAGCTCATATTTACATTTGCGGAGACGAGAAGCATATGGCACATGATGTTCATTCTGCTCTGATTACTGTCATCCAGCATGAGGGTGGTCTGAGTCCTGAAGAAGCGGGAGCTTATTTGGATAATATGCAGCAGGCGCAGCGCTACCAACGTGATGTTTACTAAGCGATAGAGTGAAGTTATCGAATGACTTCGGGGGGAGATAACAACAATGGCAAACAATGAAAAGGTTAAGCCGATCGGCGGACCTCCAAGCGATGTTGAGCACATTAAGCAAGAGAGTAACTATCTGCGGGGCGCGCTTGTTGAGACATTAAGCAATCCGATTACCGGAGGTTTGCCGGAAGATGATAATCGGCTGCTGAAATTTCACGGAAGCTATATGCAGGACGATCGGGATTTACGCAACGAGCGCGAACGGCAAAAGCTGGAGCCTGCATTCCAGTTCATGCTTCGTGTAGTTGCCCCAGGCGGGGTAGCGACACCAGAGCAGTGGCTAGTGATGGATGATCTGGCACAAAAATACGGCAATGGAACCTTACGTTTGACTACCAGACAGGCGTTTCAAATGCATGGGGTACTCAAATGGAATCTTAAGAAAACCATTCGCAGCATTAATGATACGCTGATGACGACGCTGGCAGCTTGCGGCGATGTTAACCGTAACGTAATGAGCAATCCGAATCCTTACCAGTCGGAGGTGCATGCAGAGGTCTACGAATGGGCGCGCAAAGTAAGTGATCACTTATCACCACGTACGCCTGCTTACCATGAAATCTGGTTGGACGGTGAGAAGGTAGTAGATAGCTTAGGCGAACGTGCGGAAGTAGAACCGATCTATGGTCCGGTATATTTACCGCGTAAATTCAAGATTGGCCTAGCGGTGCCACCTTCTAATGATGTGGATGTATTCTCGCAAGATCTGGGTTTTATCGCTATTCTGGAAAATGAGAAGCTAGTCGGCTTCAACGTTTCTGTCGGCGGCGGTATGGGGATGACTCATGGCGATACCAGTACTTATCCTCAGTTGGGACGTATAATTGGTTTTTGCCGTCCGGAACAGTTGATTGATGTGGCAGAAAAGACCGTAACGATCCAGCGGGATTATGGCAATCGCTCTGTCCGCAAAAATGCACGGTTCAAATATACGATTGACCGCCACGGTCTGGAATGGTTCGTAGACGAACTGCATGAAAGACTCGGATGGCAGCTTGAAGCAGCACGTGATTATCATTTTGATCACAACGGAGACCGTTACGGCTGGGTGAAGGGTACCAACGGAAAATGGAACCTGACACTTTATATTCAAAGCGGACGGATTCATGACCAAGAAGGATACACCTTGATGACTGGCTTGCGGGAGATTGCTAAAATTCATACTGGAGATTTCCGGCTAACGCCGAATCAGAATCTAACGATTGCCAACGTCACTACTGCCAAAAAACGCAAAGTAGCTGAGCTGGCTAAACAGCATGGACTAACAGATGGAGCACATCTTTCTGCATTGCGGCGCAGCTCCATGTCCTGTGTAGCACTGCCAACCTGCGGACTTGCGATGGCTGAAGCGGAACGCTACCTGCCTTCATTGATAGATAAGCTGGAGCTTGTTATAGATAAAGCTGGTTTGCGTGACGAGGAAATTGTGATCCGAATGACCGGCTGCCCTAATGGATGTGCTAGACCGGCGCTGGGTGAAATCTCGTTTATCGGCAAGGCTCCTGGCAGATACAATATGTATTTAGGAGCAGGCTTTACGGGTGATCGCCTCAATAAAATGTATAAAGAAAACATAGATGAGAAAGAGATCCTAGAGACGCTTGAACCTATTCTTCACCGATATGCCAAAGAACGTCAACAAGGCGAGCATTTTGGAGATTTCGTGATCCGTGCAGATTATGTTAAAGCCGTTACCTCTGGGCTTAATTTCCATGACTAAATGAAAGTAGATTTAAAAATGTCCCGGGGCCAGTTGGATGGCTGCCGGGATTTTTGTGGTTTGGGTGTAGTTAGATGCGCAAGGGGCGTGTCGTACACAAAATGCTCCAGAGGTAAAGAACGGTAGACAAGAGTAAATGAGCAGCAGATAAGCAGCAGATAAGCGCATACGAGCGACAGTAGACTAACATGGTGACGGACTCAGGAGCCCTTATTTCCTGAAATCTTGCCAATTTGCAGAGTATTCGGACTCCAGCGCCGTAACGGTATAAAAAGAGATATAAATAGACCCTTTTCAGAGGAATAGTGTCTCTCCAGTCCGAAAGTTGCTCAAAACGGCTTAAATCGCACAAATAGCATCATCTGAGTCCGAAAATCACAACAAAGCGCTCAAAAGGTAAAGAACGGCAGATGAGCAGTAGATGAGCGCGACGAGCGGCAGTAGACTAACAAGGTGACGGACTCAGGAGCCCTTATTTCCTGAAATCTTGCCTAATTGCAGAGTGTTCGGACACCAGCGCCGTTAAGGGTATGAAAAGAGGCAGAAATAGGCCTTTTTCAGAGGAATAAGGTCTCTCCAGTCCGAAAGTTATTCAAAACGGCTTAAATTGCACAAATAGCGTCATCTGAGTCCGAAAATCACGACAAAGCGCTCAAAAGGTAAAGAACGGCAGATGAGCGCAGACGAGCGGCAGTAGACTAACATTAGAGTAGTGAAAGAGTCATATTAGATAGTGGGACAGTGTGATATTAGCGCATTAGGAACAATTGTAGAGTAATACGCAGAACAGCAGGAGCAATAGTGAAGTAACGCAGAACAGCCAAATAAAAGTGAAGCAACCGACTAGCGGAACAATAGACGAGCGACAGTAGACAAACATCAGAGTGGTGGAAGGGTCGAATTAAATCGATAGTAAAATAACATTAGATGGTGACAGAGTAAAATTAGATTAGATCAGTAGGAGCAATAGTGAAGTAGTACGCAGAACAGCCAAACAAAAGAGCAGCAACCGCCTAGCGGAACAATAGACGAGCAGCAGTAAACCTAACATCAAAGTAGTAACAGTTCAGCAGCAGACTAACAGCAGTAGATCACCGTTGACTGACAAATCTAGCAGCAGCCTTTATTTGGTCTACAATAATCTAGTAAGAGCCCAACATTTGCGCTACAACAGATCCCATTTAAAAACCAGCAAGTCTCCAATTCCGGGAGGCTCGCTGGTTTATGTTTTTAAGGAGCGATACCGGAGATCAGTACATTGTTTTGATACAGGGTTACTTTGTTCCAAGTGCTGAAGGAAACTTTGGTTGGATCGAACGAATAGTCATTTGCTTCATTGAAGTTAGACCAGTCGCTTTTGTGCACGCGTAATTGGATTTCTCCTGACTGCCCACCGGCAGGTATGGAGCCCGCGCTAGCATTGAAAGTAAGCTCAACGTAAGAGTCGGCGTTCGTCCCACTTGTGGACCCGAGGGAAACCGATATATTAGAAGCACCGACCTGTGCCCAATCGATCACACCATTGAGGGAGGCGCTTCCATCTTTAGTAAAGTAATAACGAATTTTCAGTCCATTTAAATTGACTGCCGTTGTTCCATTGTTATAGATGTTGAAGTAGGGCTTGATTGAGTTATCTGTAGCATTGGTATCTGCAGCACGGTAGTAAAGTGCCAGATTACTGGTTGGCGAGCCGGTAGGAGTGGCTGTTGGTGTTGGTGTAGCTGTAGGTGTAGGTGTAGGTGTAGGTGTAGGTGTAGGTGTAGGTGTAGGTGTAGGTGTAGGTGTAGGTGTAGTGCCACCATCCGGCACAGGTTGGTAACCAGGTGTTGTGTAAATTTTATTAAGCACAGAGGTTGCTAAGGTTCCGTTTGCTCCATTAACGACTGTATTTCCCCAGTTGCTGAGTGTTCCTGCTGGACCGCTGGCTAGATCCAGATATTCAACGCCTCCGCCATTACCATACCAGGACCAGGCGAGCCAGCCCACCTTTTTTTCCTTAGTGTAGCTCATAATGGTGGCTTCATCGACATCTCCACCCGTGTGCTTGTCACCGAATTCGCCGATAATTACAGGGGCTCCAATAGCCAAGGCACTATCGATATTACTCTTAACTGTAGCAGCATTACCTCCAGCATATTCGTACATATGAATAGAGAAAATGGTATTTTTTAAAGTATCTGAATTAAATACAGCCTGACCACTAGTGAAAATAGATTGTGGGTATTGACCCCATCCCGCTGCATCTACAACTAAAGTGTTCTTAATGCCCGCATTTCTTAACGCAGGAATTGCCGCTTGGTATCCACTAGCCCATGTTGCAGTGTTCCAAGAACCGTACCATTCATTAGCAATATTCACAATGACACGATCTTCTTTACCGATCAAAGCATCCTTGATGCTGATCCAATAGTTTACTGCAGCATTAAGGTCAGAGGTGTTGTCTGAGCCCGTAGCATCATGCACTTCTAGCATGGCAATCATTTTATACTGATCACAAAGCTTTAGAATATTTTGGACATCAGCTAAAGTATCGAGAGACCACTTGCTGCCATTAGAAAGTACAATTCTGACGGTATTGGAGCCAGTCGCTGCGATGGCCGGTATTGCAGTAGCCAGATCGTTTTTGTACCAAGTGTGTGCATGATTCACCCCACGCATTACAAAAGGACTGCCAGTAGCATCGTATAAAGTGGTACCGCTTACATAAAAACCTTTAACAGAAGTGTTTGCTGCCGCTACCTGCTGTTGAGGTAAAGATATAGAAAGAGTAAGGATACTAATTAATACTAACAAACTGATTTTCCGGAACGAAAAATGCTTTCTGAATTTCATCAACATTTCCTCCTTAATCAAATAGGGTTGCTTCTTTGATTATGCGTATCCTCCAGGTGGTTGCAGTAAATGCACTCAATTACAGGCATGTATCACCTCCTCAGTTATTTTGAATATAACATATAAAGGAATTTTTAGGAATAATAAATAATTTAACGATAACAATAATTTTATTTTTCAATAAATAAATGAGTGAAATTGCCAATAAAGCACTCGCCTTTAATCTAACATTCTCATAAAAAAATGATTTTTTTAGATTCAGGAAGGAAAATATAAATTTTTTCGCCTAATGATTTGGATTTCTCGCGATTTTCTTTCATAATATAAAGGGTAAACTAAATACAAAAGAAGAACCGTTGCCCGAGAGCGATGTGTTCTGTACAGAAGAGGCGATATTATGATTATCATGAAAACGATGGAAGAGATCGAAAAAATGCGTGCGGCGGGAAAAATTCTCGCTGAATGTCATCGTCAAATTGCGCAAATTTTGCAGCCTGGTATTACGACCTGGGAAATTGATGAATTTGCAGAAAAATTTATATTGTCTCAAGGAGCTACTCCTGAGCAAAAAGGATATAATGGGTACCCGTACGCAACCTGTGCATCTGTAAATGATGTAATATGCCACGGATTTCCGAAAAAAGAGCCGCTAAAAGACGGGGATATCGTAACCATTGACATGGTTGTTAACTTAAACGGCTGGTTGGCAGATTCGGCCTGGTCTTACGGGATTGGCAATATTAGTGAACAGGCGACCAAACTTCTAGACACTACTAAGGAATCGTTATTCCGTGGAATCGAGCAGGCGGTTGCAGGCAACCGTATCGGGGATGTTGCGCATGCCATCCAAGTTTATGCAGAGTCTAACGGATTTTCTGTAGTACGTGATTTTATTGGCCACGGGATCGGTTCAGAAATGCATGAAGCTCCGGAAGTGCCTCACTATGGTCCAGCAGGGAGAGGGCCTCGTCTTAAAGAGGGGATGGTATTTACCATTGAGCCCATGCTGAACACAGGCAGTTACAGAACAAAAATTGATGCGGATGGTTGGACTGCGCGTACCATTGACGGTGGATTGTCAGCACAATATGAGCATACTTTGGCGATTACCCCACAAGGAACGATTATCCTGACTGAACTATAATTTTGGTGAAAAATAAAATGACCAGTCTCCGTATTGGAGATTGGTCATTTTTTATTAATCCGTAATGTTGCGAGTGTAATATTCAATGATATCTTTTCTCCTAATAATTCCAACAAATACACCCTCATTATCAATCACAGGAACGAAATTCTGATCCGCAGCGAGCGTCAGCATATCCTCCATTTCTGCATTAATGAGAACACTTTCGTTATGAACATGCTTTTGGATGTCGCTTACTGGAACTTCCCCTATATTGTCAAAGGTTAAATCTGCTGTGTTTTTCAGCTTCCACAATAGATCACCCTCCGAAAGTGTTCCTACATATTTTCCTTCATTATCAATAATAGGGATAGCCGTGTAATGGTGCTGTTCTAATTGTTCTAAGGCTTCCAGCATGGATAGTGAGTTAGTGATATAGGCGACTTGATCTTTTGGCAACAAAAAAGAGGATATTTCCATCGGCATGAGCTCCTTTGTATTATGTTATTTTTTGATTAGGCTACTTTTATTTAAACATACTTTTGGAATGGATAGAATTTTAAATTTTCATCCCTTGAATTATAGGTAATAAGTCCTATTGAATAGAGGTCGTATTTTGTCGATTAAAGATATATTATCCTAGAGTGGAGTTGTTCAGATGGCATTGTATCGAAGGCTTTCATTAACGTTTAAGTTTGTTATGGTGGTAAGTTTAGTAATTATTGTGATCTTTTTCTTTAGTTTAGTCGCAAACCTGGCTAATCTGCGTAGTGTGAGCATATCCAACGGTGAACTTCAGGCAGAGGTCGCAGGAAAAAGTTATGCGGAGACCATTCAGAATAGAATGATAGACATTCAGTCGACGGGTGAAGCGCTTGCTGAAGTACTACTTGAATCAAGAGAACGTCAAACCTTGGACCGTGAAGATGTTGTTTCTACAATGAAAACTATGCTTGAGCACAGACCAGAAATTTTTGGGATGAGTATATTATGGGAACCCAATGCTTTTGATCAGAACGATCAGGCTAATATAAATAAGATGCCATATGATGATGGTACGGGGCGTTTTATTCCTTATGTCTTTAGAAATCAAGATGCAATAAAGGTTGAACCCTTAAAGAATTATGATGTAGAGGGTGCGGGTGATTATTACCTTTTACCAAAAAAAGAGAAAAAACCGGTCTATATTGAACCCTATTCCTATGAGACAACTGGTGGAGCTATAGAGATGATTTCGGTCATGCTGCCAATTTTGGATAAAACGGGTGTATTTCTGGGAACTGTAGGGTTCGATGTTTCGTTAACCCAATTGCAGGAAGAAGCCGTTAATTATAAACCTCTGGGAGGTTATGTTTCTTTAATCACTGGTAATGGCAAATATGCAGCCAACCCAAATGATCCTCAAAGTGTACTCAAAGAATTTGGTGATACAGAAGATAAAACAGTACTGTGGAAGCGTGTGAAGAATGGGGAGGCCAAACTGGGATACACGATAAATTCTAAGGGAGAAGACGTGCTGCGGACTTTTGTTCCGATACCAATGCCTGGAAGTGACCAGGTCTGGTACACACAGACAGCGATCTCTAAGGATGTTATCATGGCTGATTATGAACAAGCTAAAACAGAATTTTTTATCATTATGATTATTGGGATTTTGATTTTAGCTGTTATTGTTGGTCTTCAACTATGGTTGATGGTAGTTAAACCGCTTCGCTTGTTATCTGAGAAACTGCAGCTGATGTCTCAGGGTGATTTGACTCAAACCCTGCAGGTTCGAAATGATGATGAATTCGGCAAAATGGCTACACATTTTAATCATATGACCCATAAGCTTCGAGAAATGTTTGGACTTGTCGCTGATTTATCAATGTCCGTGGGAGCTACCTCTGAAGAGCTGACAGCTAACGCTGAGCAGACTGGGAAAGCTGCTGAACAAATTGCTGTGGCAATTGGACGAGTAGCCGAAGGAGCGCAGCTGCAGAATGATTATGCGGGTGATTCTTCAATGGCGATGAGCGAGCTGAATGTTGGAGTGCAACGGATCGCTGACTCTTCGTCATCGGTATCTGCATCTGCAGATGAAGTTACCGATCAGACGAAAAAGGGCAGTGCGCAGCTGCAAATGGCAGTGAACCAAATGTCAGAGTTAAAGCTGTCTGTGGATGAGACGAGTCTGGCGATCGAACGTTTAGGTGAACGCTCTGCTCAGATCAGCGGGATTATCGGCTTGATTTCGAACATAAGTAAACAGACCAATCTGTTGGCACTAAATGCGGCTATTGAGGCGTCCAGAGTGGGTGAACATGGCCGAGGTTTTGCTGTAGTGGCCTCAGAAATTCGCATGCTGGCAGATCAGACTAAAAAAGCTGCCGAACAAGTTACTGCTTTGGTTGAAGATGTGGTGCAAGATACTAATCAAGCTTCACAGGCAATGGCTGTCGGCAATGAAAAAGTAATTCTTGGAGTGCAGAGTGTATCTGATAGTGATCTTTTATTTACGTCGATTCTGACAGAGATGACACAGGTAACCGATCAGATCCAAGAGGTGTCAGCAGCGGCACAGCAGATGACCGCGGGTACGGAGCAAATTTCAGTTACGGTTAAACAATTAGCCGATCTTGCTTCGGAAGCATCCTCTGACTCCCAAAGTGTAGCAGCAGCCTCTGAGGAGCAGCTTGCTTCTATGGAAGAGATCTCAGCCTCGTCGGAGTCACTCAGCTCAATGGTGCAAGACCTGTTGGATAAATTATCTTACTTTAAAATTTAGTTTCCCTTTTCAAATTTTAGAAAAGGGCGGTCCTCTAAGCTATGAAAATGACTGCTGTGTCGAAAGCAAATGCTTTGTCACTGGAAAATACGCTTAGTAACCTACTAACGGACACAGTGGTCCTTAAACGTAGGATTATCCGATATGGGGAATGTTATCGGACTCCAGTGCAGCTATTGGCCCGAAAAATGCTTAATATGAGCCTCTTTCCAAGGTATAGCGTCACTGGAGTCCGAAATCTAGCTGTAATGGATAAAAACATGTGAATAACGTCTACTGAGTCCGAAAACCCCGTAGGATAATGAATGTGTAGTCGTAGCAGGCCGCGAATGACCAAAAAACGCCGAACAGCGATTCTTCGATAACAGAAGAATCGCTGTTTTGTTGATTTTAGGATATTGAAAGTGAGGAGGTCAGTCTCCGCTCGTAGAATCACTTATGGCACAGCTCCTTCTTACCTCCCATTTTCTTCATAATGCAGTAGAGTATCTATTTGGTGTTAGCTGTGTTATAATCAATCTATCGAAAGTATTTACCTGGCGAATTCACATAGCGTAGAGGGTTATTCTTTAGACGTTAATAACCTTGTACCATATGTGAATTTTTATTTTTTTAGAGATTTTGCAAGAGATTTTTTGAGGATAAGAATAACATGTAAATAAAAATAAGGTGGTAATTATATTATGCAAACAGGAACAGTGAAATGGTTTAACGCAGACAAAGGTTTTGGTTTTATCGAGGTTGAAGGTGGAGAAGATGTATTCGTACATTTCAGCGCAATTACTGGTGACGGATTCAAGTCCCTGGATGAAGGACAACGTGTAGAATTTAACGTAGTTCAAGGTAATCGTGGTCAACAAGCGGAGAATGTTGTAAAACTGTAAGTAGTAAAATGAATCCCCAAACGTATCGTTTGGGGATTTTTTTATAGAAAGGTGGCGGATGTAAATGCAGGTGTTTGAAGACTGGAATTTAAAAGTTAAGAAAACCTTTAACGCTACAAGTAACAAGGAAGTATTGACGGTGTCTGAAGCGGGAAGCTTGCTCGGGCTGTCTAAAGATCAAATGAAAAGTTATGTAGATCAGCATAAGTTGACTAAAGTTCCGATCATGAGAAGTGTCGTCAGATATCTTTTACTGAAGAGTGAGATCGATATGATTGTGAAAAAAACCTAAGATCAGCATTAATAAATAGGGTAGACCAATCCTTGATAGGATATGGTCTTTTTTTGTCTCACAAATTTCTTATAAATAGAAACTTATCGACCCTAAGATCGTCTATAATAATGGGATATTTTAGGTAACGGTGTCATCCAGTAAAAAATATCCTCACATACTGGTGGTTATCTATCAAAACATTACGTGATATCTAAGGAGAAAATTATGAAACGACTAGAGAGTAAAGACTATTACAAAGCTATTGAGCCTTTAGGAAAAGTGAAAATAAATACGATGTTTGCTGAGTCAGTGGTGCAGCAAGTCATACCTGGCAGCGTATATGTTGACGATATCGTTAACCCGCGTGCTTTTTACATTGCACACCCTTGTGGAATGTCTTTATTAATTGGAGAGTCGGATAATGAAGAGTTTAAGCGCGATCTTTTTGATTACATAACCAATAAAAATATGATTCGGCATCATCAAGAATTTCTGCAGGCTGATCCAGCGGGAGGCTGGCCGGAAGTTATCACTCATTGGAGTGAACAGGAAATGCTCCATAGAAATACAAGGGTCAACTTCAGCTTTAACCGCGAGCGATATCTGAACCAGAAAGCTTCTTATCTTAACCAAGACCTTGAAGTGGTGCGAATGAACAAAGAACGGTTTTTGGCGGCAACAGGAGGTGTCAATCCTAAGGCGTTTTGGAGGAATGAAGAGCAATTTCTTGCCGAGGGGCTGGGCTTTAATATTCTTGACGCTGGGGAAATTGCCTCTACGGCATTTTCGGGTTTTGTTAATGAGCATCAACTGGAAATAGGCATAGAAACCTCAGAAGCACATCGGGGTAAGGGCTATGCCTACGCTGTCTGTTCAGCCTTAATCGAATACTGTCTAGAACATCAGCTTGAGCCGGTGTGGGCGTGTCGTCTGGATAACGAGGGTTCTTTCAACTTAGCGCATAGATTAGGCTTTGAGACAACCTACATGATTCCCTATTACCGGCTGGTAGAATCCGTCATCAGGAAGGGTTAAGGATCCGAATGAAAAATAAACAGACTACCCATTCAGCTTCTTCATTTTCTTTAAGTAGAATTGAGAAAAAAAAGGTGAAGAAGAAAACTAAGACCAGCAAGAAAAAAAAGATCTGGCTATTTACGCTTGCTATCGTACTTATTGCTGGGCTAGGATCTTATGTTTTTCGTAAAGAACTGCTGATTTTCGGATTTAATAACGTTGTGGCTCCGACTATTGAACACACGCTTGATGGATCATACGTTCCTTTAGAAAATAATGAAAACGCTGAAGCTCCCGGATTACAACCAATGGCGAATAACAAGGATCGTCCATTTTCTATCCTCTTACTGGGTACTGATCAGCGGGGAAAAGAGAACGGCCTTTCTGATTCGATTATATATACTGTGATCCGGCCAGTTGATCATAAAGTATTGTTCGTGTCGATCCCTCGTGATTCCTATGCAGAAATTATTGGAGCGGAAAAGGTTAAAGGAGCTAGGAAAGAAACCAAGATTAATGCAGCTCATTCCTATGGCGGTCCTCAGATGAGTGTAGACACCGTTAAAAATTTATTAAACGCGCCTATCGAATATTACGCTACTATTAATTTCAACGGCCTTGTGGGCGTTACAGATGCTCTAGGGGGTGTTGAACTTCCGATTACCAAGGTGATTGAGAACAAGAGCCCGGATCATGAGAAATTAAGAATTGAACCGAACAAACCGATTTATTCTGGCGCTGAAGCATTAATGTATGTAAGATACCGGGAGGATTCTGATTTTAAACGAACGGAGCGGCAGCGGATCTTTTTGAAATCTGCGCTTGAACGGATGAAGAGAGTAGATAATATCCTTAATATACAGAAAATCATCGAAATAGCAGGAAGTAATTTCCAAACCAATATGAAGTCAGACTTTATTCTTGATTTGGCGAAAAGAGTAATTCTTGAAGGGGGTACTCCTGAGATCACAAGCCATATGTTGCAGGGTGAAGGCAGACGGAAGGATCAATGGTATTACATGCTTGACGAAAATGATGTGAAGCGTACCCATGAGTTGATTGAGATTTGGCTGAATCCTGACTCTACTGATACGGATCTGGCCGCAGCTTCTGCGGATGACGCAGCATAGATGTTGTGACTGAATTATTTTATTTTTCATGTGGAGGTTGATCTCTCTGGCTGCAAGAACAAATGAGCAAATGTTACTCGAATTTAAGTCCCTCATCCCATTCGTAGAATCTTTAGGGGAAGTGTCAGACAAATATTGGAATCAGCCTATTGCAGCTGGTAAATGGACTGTAAAGGATATCATCTGTCATCTCATGTTATGGGATAAATATTTTTATGAAGGTGCGATTAAGAAAATAATTCTCCGGGAACCGATCACAACCAAGCATTTGGATTTTAACAAGTTTAATGCTAATGCTGTAGAATATGCTAAATTATTATCTGAACAAACATTAATTGAACAATTTGTACGTTATAGAACTAAAATCATAGATGCAGCTGCAGGCTTAACGGAAGATGAATTCAATCAGGAATATAAGGATGGAGACCGCAAAAAATTCAGCGTTCGCAAGTACCTGAGAAGTTTTATCCCACATGATAAGCATCATAAAAAACAGATTGAGCAGTTCTTAAAACCTTAAACCTTGGCGCGATTTTGAACTAACTTCATGGATTGGCGTATGAGGATAGGACCAAACATGCTTCCGGCAGAGGCGGCAATTAAGGAATGGAAGGGGAATTTTATAGCAAAATAAAAGACCCATCCAGCAACAATATCAATAAGGATGAACTTCTTGATCTCGGATAATGGAATGGTCACGAAGACAATGGATTGTTTGTTTCTCACAGCAATGACCTCCTAATTTTAAGAAAACATCTTATAAATCCACTGTTCATTCTATTTTGGAACTAAGATGTCCCATTCCGTCTAAATCTACAATCGAATCGTAAAAAAAGGAAGTATGCCTTGCGGATCTTTTTCGCAAAGTGTACTTCCTTTTTTGTATGTGAGGATATTATCTGACTAATATTTGGCAGGGTATGGAAAGTCACAGAAGATATATTCAATCACTAGTACAATGTAAGCGTTATCTTTTTGTGAAAATATATCCTAAAGGAGCTAAGCTATGAGAGTGAAGAGACTATCTTTTAACCAGCTTGTGTTTATCTGTTTAGGTTTTCAATACTTGTTAATGCGTTTGTTCTCTGCCGGCGAGGCGATCGTTATCACATCGATAGAGCTAGTAATATATATTGTTTATACTGTCGCCACCCTTGTCGGATTGTTTATCCGGAGCAGACGAATTGATAGTGAAGCTGTATCCGGGTTGTCGTCGTTATTTTTCAGCGTGTTATGGACGGTGTCTTTGTTCTCACAATTTCGGAAAGAAAGTTATCCAAATGCTTTAACAATCATTAATTCGCTGGGGGTATCTGCAGCGGTAATCGTGATGCTCACGCAATTTATAATTTTGGCCAAGGCTTAGGCCTTAGCTGAAAAAAGGCAGGTGCCCAGTAGCTATTTTATGGCTATTGCGGCACTTGTTTGTTTTTTTTCATCCCCAGAAATGAAAGCTCACCCTGTTCATTCCGTTTAAATTCAAATTTACTGTCATGCTTGGTATGATGGAATCTTGTTTCTGAGATAGGGTAGAACGGTGTAACCTCTTCATCATTCCAGACAAAATAATAGTCCTGGCCCCTACGCTCCACGCTCGCTTTGCAGCCAAATCCCTCATAGGTCCCCATATATTCAGCATACATGCTATCATCAAGTGGAAAAGCTTGCGGGAATATCGGAATTTCGGCGGGCTCACCGAATACTAATCCAGATAGAGATTCCGTTAACTTGGTAATGGGGACACAATCATAATTGGTCAACATGATGACGGTTGTCTGCTCTTCTGGATATCTGTGCATTTCACTTCGGAAGCCGCGGTAAGCGCCACCATGATACATTCTTTTGCGATCATAACGTTCGTCTAAGAACCAACCAAATCGATATTTGAGATTACTTGAATGAAAAGCCATCTCCAGAGTATCGTGGGATACTAATTGATCGGAGTATAAAGCTTGATCCCACAGGAAAAGATCAGCAGCCGTCGAATACATGGCACCTGCTGACAAAATAGAACTCATATTTATGTATTCTCCCTGAGTATACTCTCCCCATGAGGAATGATAAGGTGAGGCTAATTTTGAAATGATTTGCTGATTGTTATAAACTCCTGTATTTACCATGCCAAGAGGCTGTAATATAAAAGTAGTGATATAATCTTCAAATGTCATGCCAGTAATCTTTTCAATGATCATTCCTAATAGGTAATAACCTGAATTATTATAGGAAAACGATGTGCCAGGCATAAATGCAGGTGGTTGACTCACAAATAGCTGTAACATCTCCAGTGGAGTCAGCTTCAGCTTATTTAATTTTTGATTATATTCGGGTAGAGAAGTGTAGTTGGCTATACCCGAGGTATGTCCCAGCAGATGAAGGATGGTCATCCCCTCGAATGCATGCTGTTCAGGAAGATATTTTAGGATCGGATCTTCCAGTCGCAGACGTTTTTGTTCTTTTAGCATCAGAATCGCCATGCCAGTGAATGACTTGGTTAACGACCAGATTCGAAATTTGGTATCTATAGCGTTCGGAACCTGATGTTCAAGATTCGCATATCCATATGCTTTTTGTAGCTTGATTTCTCCATGCTGAGCTATCAAGACTGTGCCGCTCAATGGCCAGCTTAGTTCGTATTTATCTAAAAATTGCTCCAGACGCTGGGATTGTTTATCCACAGGTAACCCCTCCTTAAAGGCATATTCTAACATAATACTAAATTCTGTTGAAGCGGAGAGAAATCCATGAGATATGATTGTTTAATTATTGATGATGAAACTGAACTTGCGGAGACCACCTGCGAATATTTTAATTTGTTCGATGTTCAAACCGCGTTTGTTACAAGCGCAGATGCCTGCCGGAGCTTTTTGCGTGAGCATCAGGTCTCAATGTTACTGCTTGATATTAATTTAGGCGGTGAATCCGGCTTCCAGTTATGCAAAGAGCTGCGTCAGACGATGGGGATTCCCATCTTGTTTATTAGTGCCCGCTCCAGTGAAGATGATGTATTGATTGCTCTTGATATCGGAGGAGATGACTATATTCATAAGCCGTATACCCTGAGAGTGCTGCTAGCAAAAGTGAAGGCGGTGCTTAAACGCCACAATAACGAAGTTATAGCTGAGGCAGCTAGCCTCCAAGCCGGGCCTATCCAGATAGACCCCGAACTTAGGAGGGCAAGCCTTAATGGCGTAGCTCTCAAGCTGAAAACGATGGAATATAAATTGCTCAGCTATTTGATTCAGCAGAAAAATAGGGTAATCCCCAAAGAAGAGTTATTTACAGAGGTATGGGGAGATGTTTTTGCGGGGGATGGCACCTTAAATGTACATATCCGTCATCTACGCGAGAAAATTGAGCAGAATCCTAATGATCCTCAGTACATCCGTACAGTATGGGGCATCGGTTATGCTTTTGAGGACAAATAGTTATGACAAAAAAACTGCTGTTGGCCCTTCTGCTTACTATATTTGCCGCAAGTTTAACGCTCACATTCCTAATTCTTAATTTGCAGGTGGAGACAGGAACAGATAGAGTGGCTATCAATACCATTGTGAAACTCACGGAACAGAACTGGGACAAGCTTGATCCGAAGCTATACAAGGAAAGTCCATATGAATTTGCCATTATCGATACCGCGGGAGTACTTAAATATCAGACAGGAAATGCGATTTCCGTTACCGTTAACGAAGCCATCAACAATCGGGATACTCTAGTGGACGTTTTTGTTCAGGATAAGATGGTGGGTAAGGTGATTATTAATAATGATTACCGTGCGATTTTTATACATATGAAAAAACAATTTATACAAGTTTCTATTGTGATGCTGCTTCTGCTTTCGGCTCTAGGCATCCTCTATATTTGGTTCCTGAATCGATCGGTTCTCCGTCCGTTTCGCAAAATGCAGCTATTCGCGAAGCATATCGCCAGAGGTGATCTGGAAGTGCCGCTGGAGATGGATCGTAACCATCTGTTTGGTGCTTTTACCGAAAGCTTTGATATGATGCGGGAAGAGCTTGCAGCGGCTAGACACAGCGAATATTTGGCGAATAGAAGTAAAAAGGAACTGGTTGCTAGTCTCAGTCATGACATTAAAACACCAGTTGCTTCTTTAAAGGCGATCACGGAACTGATGTTATTAAGCGCAAGGGATGAGAAGACTAGCAGACAGCTTAACACTTTGTACTCCAAAGCAGATCAGATTGATCGTCTGGTGACCGATATGTTCCATTCGACCTTGGAGGAACTAAATGAACTTAAAGTCAGCTTAACGGAGGAGCAAAGCCACCTGCTGATCCAAATTATAAATAATGTAAATTTCTATGAACGGATTTCAGCAGCCTCTGTGCCTGACTGTATCATTACGGTGGATCCCTTGCGGCTGCAGCAGGTGATCGATAATGTTGTGAATAATTCCTACAAATATGCCTACACAGACACACCCATAGATATTAAGTTCGAGATCACGGATCATTATCTGGAGGTAGATATTCTGGACTATGGCCCCGGGGTTCCTGAAGAGGAGCTGCCTTTAGTATTCAATAAATTTTTTCGGGGCGGTCTGGCCGTGAGCCAGAATGGTGCGGGTCTAGGCCTGTACATTTCCCGTTATATGATGCAAAAAATGCAAGGCGACATTCTGTGCTCCAATCGGGAGGACGGATTTACAGTCAAACTGCTAATTCCTTTAGCAGGACAGAATTAAGAATTAGCTAAGGATTGCACAAAGACATGTTAAGAACATTTAACGTACGATAAGGTTGCAATTACGAATGAGCTTGTGATTGCAGCCATTATATTTTGCGTGGAGCTATGATTTTTTTAGCGCAATTAATGAGCATGAATGTAAATGGAGTGTTCAACATGAGCGAAGTGAATAATAAAGTGCTGATGCAGACTAATAAGCTTGGAAAAACCTTCTCCCATGGAGGAACTCAGCAGCATGTTTTGAAAAATCTGGATCTGACCTTATATCATGGTGATTTTACGATTATCATGGGCAGCTCTGGTTCTGGTAAATCAACACTGCTGTATGCCATTTCGGGTATGGATAAGCCAACGCTTGGAGAGGTTCTATTTGAAGGTCAGGATATCACAGCCATGAGTAATGATCAGCTTGCGATATTCCGGCGGAAGAATTGTGGGTTTGTGTTTCAGCAGATTCATCTGCTGGATACGATGAGTGTCCTCGACAATGTATTATCAAGTGCTTTTCTTGTACAAAAGGATAGAGCAGGGGCTGTAAAAAAAGCCAAAAAGCTACTCTCAGATGTAGGTCTGGATGACTCTGTCTGGGGCAAGTTTCCGGCGCAAATCTCAGGTGGCGAAGCTCAGCGGGCGGGTATTATCCGGGCATTGATCAACAGTCCAAAAGCGGTTTTCGCCGATGAGCCGACGGGTGCGTTAAATAGTTCAGCAGGAATAGGTGTACTGCGCGTCCTTACTGAGGTGAATAGGCAAGGGCAAAGTATAATTATGGTTACTCATGATCTTAAAACCGCGTTGCGTGGAAATCGGATATTGTATTTGCAGGATGGAGTCATCGTGGGAGATTTGCGTCTTACCCCTTATAGCGAAGATAACGGACCTGAACGGCAGCAGCAATTACAGTCCTTTCTAACCGAATTGGGGTGGTAGGGATGAGTAGCTTAATAGGAAAATTAGCTTGGTCTAATATTCGTAAAAGAAAAAGTGCCACGGTTACGCTCTTCATTCTTATCATGATAGCTGTGCTGCTGCTGAACATTGGCCTTACGGTCAGTTTGAAGCTCAATTCCTTCCAGCAAGAAAAAATGACTGAATTAAGGACTCCAGAATTAAGTGCATTTTTCCCGAAAGATGATTATCTAGAAGGATATGAGGAGCTTGTGGATAGTTATTCATATACAGATTCCTGGGAGAATGAAGCAGCAATTCTGTTAGCAGACGCTAAAATGAAGTACGGACAAACGGACACTACGGTAGCTTTTATAATTCTTAACATGGATACACCACGGACCAAGGGACTGTTCAAGACAACGACTCCGCTAGGATCTAAGGATGCGAATATGATCTATCTGCCTTATTTGTTCCATGTTGGATCGGGGTATAACCTGTGGGATACTTTTACTTTTGTATACGATAATAACTCATTTTCTTATACCATAGGTGGCTTTATTGAGGAGCCATTGTTAGGGACGTTAACTAATGGAGCTTTAAAAGTTTTTTTGACTGATGAAGGTTATAAACAGTTGGAGGAACGTCTTGGAACTGAAGCTCAATACAGCTTTCTATCAGCAGATTTAACCGATCCTTCAAAGGGTGTAAAGCTGGAACAAATGCTTAGTGAGCGGATTTTTGCCTCAGGAAGTACGGATCAATTTCAAGTCATGCGGGCAGAGGTTGGTCTCGAAGGGAACCGTGTTTTTGTTAATCTTTTAGCAGCCATTCTAATTGTGTTTGCACTGATTATGGTTCTAATCTCGCTGATTGTCATCAGGTTTCAAATATTGGGGCATATTGAAGACAATTTAACGAACATCGGTATTTTAAAAGCTAACGGTTATACTTCATGGCAGATTAAAAATGCGCTTCTGCTACAGTTCACCTCAGTTTCCATCATTGCAGCTATACCGGGAGGCGGGTTATCTGGGCTGGTTATGCCGTTGGTAGGGAATATGATTTCGTCTTCAATCGGACTTCTGTGGCCAATATCCTTTGAAGGGGTCAGTGCAGTGCTTAGTTTGGTTATTGTCTCTGGACTAGTGCTACTTGTTACCTATCTGTCGAGCCGGCGAATTCGGAACATTACTCCGATTACAGCTCTGCAGAGCGGAATCCTCACTCACAATTTCAAGCGGAACCCAATTCCACTCGAAACATCCCGAATGAATCTGCAATTCAGCTTAAGCCTTAAAGCTCTAGCAAGGCAGGCGAAACAAAATATGATGATCGTATTGATCGTTGCCGGATTAACCTTTTCTAGTATTTTTTGCTCTATATTGAATTTTAACTTTAAGGGAGATACCTCCGCCGTTATAGAACTGTTAGGTATAGAACATAGCGATTTTATGTTGTTACCTAAGAGCGGAGATCTCCAGCAGGGGATGTTTGCAGACTTAGAAGCCATGCCAGAGGTCAAAAAATTGACCGTATTGGATAGTATGGTCGCTTCGATTAAAGATACCAGCTTTATGCTCAGGGTATCTGACGATTATACCAAGCTGGAGACACAAACCATATACAAAGGGCGAGAGCCTATTTATGATAATGAAATTGCCATTTCCGGTGTTATTGCAAAATTGGAAAATACAGAAATAGGCGACGAGGTCCCGATTACGTTTAATGGTGTGACGGAGAATTATTTGGTCACTGGTTTAAGCCAGCAGATTAGCCAACTTGGAATGGTGGCAAGCATGACCGGCGATGGAATGAGAAGACTTCAACCGGAGTACACCGCTCAATCCATAAATGTGTATCTGAAAGAGGGAGAAAGTTCCAATTCCTTTACGAAGGATCTGGAAACACGCTTCCCTAAGCAATGGAACATTACTAATGTTCGAGAAACGTTTGATAATACGCTCAGTACATTCACTGCCGCAGTATCTTCTATGACTGCAGTCATTACTGTGGTGACGATTATAGTAGTCAGTCTGATTTTGTATTTAGTGATTAAGACTTTGATTCTGAAGCGGAAGCGTGAGTTCGGCATTCTTAAAGGAATGGGTTATACCACTTTTAATCTGATGACGCAGATTACCTTTAGTCTTTTTCCGGTGATTGTGGTGGGAGTAGCTTTGGGGAGCATAGGGGGGTATTTTTTCTCAGACTCAGCTTTTGTACTATTGCTCTCGAGTTTAGGGATTTATAATGTCCAACTGGCGGTTAGTTTGCCTCAAGTATTGCTATTGTGTGCAGCCATTCTAGTAGTCGCTTATGCGGTGTCTATGCTTGTTGCCCGGCGAATTCGGAAGGTTAGTGTGTACGATCTGATTATGGACTAATTTAAGCGGAAAACAAAAAAACAACGAGCAGGAGGTTAGTTACTCCATGCCCGTTGTTTTTTTACATATTCATTCGTCCGTCATCATAATTGAATTGCCAGTCGATGCCGAATTTATCTTTTAGACTACCATAACAAGAGCTCCAGAAGGTTTCTTGCAGTTCCATAACTATTTTACCGCCCTCTTGAAGCTTATCGAAATATTTCTTTATGTTATCTAAATCCTTACTAACTACGGAAAGACTAATATTGTTTCCTTCGATAAAAGGCATGCCTGGAAAAACATCAGAAAACATTACATTACTGCCTTCAATATTCAAACGGGTGTGCATAACCAAATCTTTAGCTTCCTCAGGAAGAGTGAAATTGGGATCGGGTGGTGTTTCACCAAAGGTCATGATTTGTGGACGTTCAGTGCCAAACACCTCTGCGTAAAACTCTGCTGCGTCACGACAATTCCCATTAAAATTAAGATAAACATCGATAGACATTTTTTTCACTCCTTAAAGGTTTGTTAGCATTACCTCGAAAATACTTAAAATTCAAAATACCTTGTTACTTCCACATTGTATCATTTACCAGTTTATAAACAAATATTCTTATAGTCTCATTATTAAACTTTTATTTCTTCTACTATCTTCTAATTAAAAATAGGATATGGTAGTATTCAAGAAAAGGGATAATTTTCTATAAATTAAATAAAATTATATTTATGTTAAATAATTAGGATATTTAGGCTCTTGTTAGATCTTTAACACGGAGAGGAGGTGATGGTGAGTGCGGGTAAGGCATAGAGGAGGTGACCATTCTTTAAAGGAGTGAATACTGCAATTGTAGCATCGCGTGGCTCTTAATAAATTATTTACGAATTTATTTAATTGTCGAAAGGAGAATAATAATGACAAAAGCACTAAGGAAGCAAATCTTGTTATTGCTTACGATCATGGCTTTAGTTATCACCGGATATGCTCCTTCTACCACGTATGCCAGTGAGGCACATGTTGACAATCCGTTTGTAGGAGCTACAGCATATGTTAATCCTGATTATGCCGCACTGATTGATACCTCTATTGCTCAGGTTACCGATAGTACTTTAGTTTCTAAGATGGAGACGATTAAAAAATATCCGACAGCCGTATGGCTGGATCGAATTGCTGCAATTTATGGCGGGACAGAAAACGGAGGCAGAAAAAGTCTTGAGGAAACATTAGATTCCGTTCTCGCGCAAAAGCAACCAAACACGCCGATTACAGCCACATTCGTAATTTATGATATGCCTGGGCGGGATTGCCACGCTTTGGCCTCCAATGGCGAGCTGCCACTGACAGCAGCGGGTTTGACCACCTACAAATCAGATTATGTTGACGTAATCGCCAGTATTTTTGCAAAGCCCAAATATAGTGACATTCGAATAGTGACTATCGTAGAGCCGGATTCGCTTCCTAATCTAGTTACCAATCTCAGCACACCACAGTGTGCTCAAGCTAACTCCACGAATATTTACCGTGATGCTACACGTTACACTTTAAATGCTCTCCATGCCATTCCAAATGTGTATACTTACATGGATATTGGTCACTCCGGCTGGCTCGGATGGGATACTAACCGTGGCCCCGCTATCGACCTCTTTACTTCGGTTGTGTCAGGCACTACAGCTGGACTTGCTAGTGTCGATGGATTCATTACGAATACAGCCAATACCACTCCACTAGTAGAACCTAATCTTCCAGATCCGAATCTTACGATAGGCAGCCAGCAGCTTCGTTCTGCAAGTTATTATGAATGGAATCCGTATTTTGATGAAGCTGATTTCACAGCAGCTTTGTATTCAGGTTTTGTAGCAAAAGGTTGGCCGTCCACGATCGGCTTCCTTATTGATACTTCCCGTAACGGGTGGGGAGGACCTAATCGTCCGACTAGTGCAAGCGGAACAACCGTTAACGCTTATGCGGATTCCGGTCGGATTGATAAACGTCTCCATCGCGGCAATTGGTGTAATGCCAGCGGTGCCGGAATTGGAGAAGTTCCACAAGCAGCACCCGCAGGTTATGCAGCCTCACATTTGGATGCATTCGTCTGGGTGAAACCACCGGGAGAATCTGACGGCTCCAGCAGTGCTATTCCAAATAATGAAGGCAAGGGCTTTGACAGAATGTGTGATCCTACTTATACCAGCTCAAGCGGCACACTGACCGGTGCATTACCTAATGCGCCTGTATCAGGCCACTGGTTCCATGATCAATTTGTTCAGCTGGTACAAAATGCTTACCCTGTAATTCCTCTGAGTAACGGAGGGGGCACTGTAGTTCCAGCGGCACCTACTAACTTGGTAGCAACAGCGGGAGATGCAAAAGTAAGCCTGAGCTGGACGGCATCCAGCAGTGCGACTAGTTACACTGTGAAACGAGCGACGACAAGCGGAGGGCCGTACACCACTGTAGCAACCGGGCTAACGGCAACAAGCTACACCAACACCGCCCTAACGAACGGAACAACCTATCATTATGTTGTAAGCGCAACCAATAGTGCGGGAGAGAGTATGAATTCGGGACAAGCGAGTGCGACCCCAGCGGCGGTGGCGACAGTTCCAGTGGCACCAACCAACTTGGTAGCGACTGCAGGAGATGCGAAAGTAAGCCTGAGCTGGAGCGCATCCAGTGGTGCGACTAGCTACACTGTGAAAAGTGCAACCACAAGCGGAGGGCCGTACACCACTGTAGCGACAGGGCTAACGGCAACGAGCTACACCAACACGGGCTTAACGAACGGAACAGCCTATTACTATGTTGTAAGCGCAACCAATAGTGTAGGAGAGAGTGTGAATTCGGGACAAGCAAGTGCGACCCCAGCAGCGGTGGCAACTGTTCCGGTGGCACCAACTAACTTGGTAGCGACAGCAGGAGATGCGAAAGTAAGCCTGAGCTGGAGCGCATCCAGTGGTGCGACTAGTTACACTGTGAAAAGTGCAACCACAAGCGGAGGGCCGTATACCACTGTAGCGACAGGGCTAACGGCAACGAGCTACACCAACACAGGCTTAACGAACGGAACAGCCTATTACTACGTTGTAAGCGCAACCAACAGTGTAGGAGAAAGTGTGAATTCGGCACAAGCAAGTGCTATTCCACAAGCTCCAGCAGCAACTAGTCTGACGTTGCAGTATCGGGCGGGAGATACTAATGCGACAGACAATCAGATCAAACCTTATTTTAATATTAAAAATAACGGCACAACCGCAGTGAACTTAAGCGATCTTAAAATCCGTTATTATTTCACTAAAGATAGTAATCAGACGTTAAACAGCGCAATTGACTGGGCACAAGTTGGCAACAATAATATTCAAGTAGCCTTTGCAGACTACACAGGCACGAATGCAGACACTTACGTTGAGCTTTCGTTTACTTCTGCAGCTGGTGCTATTCCAGCTGGAGGCCAGTCCGGAGATATTCAGCTCAGAATATATAAATCCGATTGGACTAATTTTAACGAAGCCAATGACTACTCCTTTGATGCTACTAAAACTGCTTATACTAACTGGGATAAAGTGACGCTTTATCAAAGTGATGCTCTCGTATGGGGGATTGCTCCGTAACGGAGAGCAGGGGATATTTAAAAGAGCCGCTGGAGTGATCCTGGCGGCTCTTTCTGTATTATTTAATTCGTTTACCGAGTAGCACAAGCAGCCAGATGATTCCAGCCCCAACAATGGCGTGACCAAGACCCGCAATATGGGGCAGGAAGCTAATATCACTGCCGTTAATTTGCAGCATTCCACGTGTAGCCATTGCACCAATCGTGATTAAAAGACCAATGTTATAGACAATGTACCATGCACCAAAGGATTTAGCTTCATGGATATTAAATAACTTGTCTAAGATCATAGCAATAATAAAGAAAAAGAATCCTAAGACTAGAATGTGAGTGTGAAGTGCAACTAATATAGTATCTCCTGTGAAATCATTCATTTTAGTAATCTCGCGATAGGCCACTCCGGCTATCAAACCAAGAATTGCATAGAAAAAAGACGTGTAATACAATTTTTTCATCAGAATATCTCCTTTGTAGTTATCGTTATGATTGAAGTGTATCAAGCGATTAAGAACGCAATATGAACAAATGATTACAAGGTGAAAAAAATCACTAGTTTATAAAATACATTATATCCTAAAGGAAGTTTCACTTTCCACGACGAACTGTACTACTAGAGAAATGAGAGGAGACTTAAGTAAAATATGAACGATAACGTTGAAGAATTTCCTGTGCTCGAAACAGACCGCTTTATTTTGAGAAGAATTACAATGGATGATGCTAAAGAAATATATGATTATTTTTCAAAAGATGAAGTGACCCAGTATTATGATCTGGATAGCTTTACCGATATACAGCAAGCGATCAACCTTATCGAAAGATGGGATGAACGTTTCAAAGGCAAACAAAGCATTCGCTGGGGAATAGCCAGGCGTGAGGATAATATAATGATTGGTTCATGTGGATATCATAACTGGGCGCACAGAAATTTCAAAGCAGAGATTGGGTATGAATTATCTCCACTTTATTGGCGGCAGGGTGTGATGACGGAAGTTCTGACAGCTATTCTTGCGTATGGTTTTGAGCATATGAAGCTCCATCGAATTGAGGCGTTTTATGATCCGGCTAATATTGCCTCCAAGAAGTCGCTTTTGAAAGCGGGCTTTAAGTATGAGGGGTTGTTACGCGAATCTTTTTTTGAAAAAGGTAGATTTGTAGATGCGGAGATTTGCTCTTTGTTAGCTTCCGATACGAACTAAGAAGTGTAAAATTAATAAAAGCAAGTTAACCATAATGCGAGAGGACGTATTATGGTTTTTTGTTTGTGATACAATAAATAGATTATCGAATTTATCCTACGTGGTACTAATCCAACATACATATCATGATGAAAGAAGGTGAAGGTATGGAGTTTGAGTATTTGCTTCGTGTAATTGGCGCGGGAATTTGTGGCGTATTAGTTGGATATGAACGCAAAAGCCGGATGAAAGAAGCTGGAGTTAGAACACATTTTGTTGTAGCCTTAGGTGCCGCACTCATGATGGTCATCTCCAAATATGGGTTTCAGGACCAAGCGGATTGGCCAAATCTTTCTCTTGATCCCGCTCGGATAGCTGCTCAGGTAGTAAGCGGAGTAGGTTTTTTGGGAGCAGGAATGATTTTCATGCAAAGACACACAGTCAAAGGGCTCACTACTGCTGCAGGGATTTGGGCAACAGCCGGAGTGGGCATGGCTATAGGGTCTGGTCTTTATATTCTTGGTGTAGGAGCAACGATAATCATTTTACTTGGGCAAAAGATCTTACACAGTCGTAATAGCTGGCTGGCCGCACCAAAAACCCAACAGCTCGTTATAAGTCTAGCTAACACAGAAGGCGCTATGGGCCGAATTCAAGAGTTGCTTAAAGAACACAAAATCGCAGTTCTAAGTTTTCATGCTGAAAATAACAGTGTAGAATCCGAATTAAACGTAGAAATCGTTGTAAGATTGCCTGAATCATTTAATCCAGTGCAATTGCTATCGATGATCCAAGAGGACGCAGCGGTTAAGACCGTTGAGTTTCAATGATTTTTTAACACCCTCGTTGTAACGAACTCACTTCGCATCAAAAGTTACCTCCTTTTTGAGAGCGTCCTTTTGATGCGAGTGTTACCTTCAATTTACCATCGATTCACACACCTCACATTAATCCAAACAAAATACTTCTTTCAGTCTTTCTATCCCCATTAATAGGTTCAAGATTCAAATTAAATGCTAATTCATGAGTCTGTGTGTTATGTCTGTGTTACATATTTAGTGGTTTTTGTGTCGGTTATCTTTCGTTAACCGCTTACATTTATTTTTAAATAAAAAATATGTCATTTATATTGACACATAATCCATGAGCCTTTATTATTAATCCCATCACTGGAGAAACTAAATTAAAATTTAAATCAAAGAATACATTATCAGCGCTTTATTTGCAAATATTTTCTTGTTTTTGTGGTTTATTAATCCAATTAATGCACTGGAGAAAATAATTAGGAGAATGCCCGTGAAAAAGCACGATCAGGATTTTATGAAGCGACAAAATCGTTTAACGGTTTTCGAAATTATAAAAAATCAACAACCGATTTCTCGCGCTTCTATTGCTAAACAGACTGGTATGAGTCCTACGACTGTAAGTCGAATTGTCGGAGAGTTGACGGAGGAAGGATATTTACTCGATTCAGAGCAGGTATCATCAGGATTAGGTCGGAAATCAACGTTAATAGGTATGATGGACGCTTCTGTATTATCGGTTGGCGTAGAACTGGATCGCAGTCTTATGTCTATTGGAATTGTGGACTTACAAGGACAGCTTATCTGCAGTAGTCAATTTCCCCGTACACCAGACGAAAGCCCGGATCGAACGCTGGAACGGATTTATGAAGCCATTGAACAATTGTTCCAGCAGCATGTGATTGACAGAACACGCATCGTGGGTATTGGCGTTGGACTTCCCGGCATTGTGAATAACGAAGAAGGAATTGTTGTCTTCTCTGTTCAGCTAGGATGGAAAAATGTTCCGTTAGCCAAACGCTTGAAAGAGCTGACGGGTTTTGAAATCGCTGTGGACAATGAGCTGAAAGTAAGGGCTCTTGCTGAACATCTTAAAGGAGCCGCAGTCGGCTCCAGCCGTACGGCATTATTGGGTTTCGGGCAAGGCGTGGGTTCTGCGATGATTCTCGAGGGAGAGATTTATCGAGGAGTGATGAACAGTGCGGGTGAAATTGGGCATACGACAGTGGATCCTAACGGAATGATGTGTGAGTGCGGCAAAGCGGGCTGTTTACAGACCTATATAAATATCAGTTCTTTATTATCTGAGGCTAATCGGATTCGCCCGATCCGTACGATTGAGGAGTTATTCGCAGCAAAACATGCAGGAGAACAATGGGCGATTCACTTGATCGACCGTGCACTCATGTATATGGCGATCACCATTAATAATGTCGTATGCATGTATAACCCCGACAGCGTGATTTTAAGTGGAGAACTCGTGGACAAATTCCCGGATATATACGAAGAAGTTGAGCAGTTGTATCTCTCGCGCTTTACATGGGAGCCGCTTCGGGGTTCCTTTACGATTCATCGCTCGTTGCTGAATGAGAAGGGTGTAATTATCGGATCGGGACTTTTATCGCAGAATCGATTTTTCGCCTTAGATTAAATTAACTACTGCTGGGGAGGTTGTACAGATGGGATTTACAACATTGGTAGAAGAATATCGTGGAGGCCTGCTGGAGAATGTGCATTATGGTGCAGTAAGTGTAGTTGATGAGAAGGGCAGCATTTTGTACAAAGCAGGTGATCCGGAGCATATGACTTATCTTCGCTCTGCTGCTAAGCCATTCCAAGCTTTGCCGGTAATGAAACGCCGGATCGATGAAGTATATGGTTTGACAAGTAAAGAAGCCTCGCTGTTTACCGCTTCACACCGGGGTGAAGCCTTCCATATTGAAGCGCTTGAAGCTCTTTTTCAGAAAATGGGATTAAAAGAAGAGTCACTTCATTGCTGCTCTACATACCCGCTGAATGAAGAAGCCAAAGCAGAACGTCACCGGGCAAATGAGCCAACTCGTAAAATCTTTCATAACTGCTCAGGCAAACATGCAGGTTTAATGGGCCTTAGCAAATATATGGGTTGGGATATAGACACTTATTACGATCCTAACCATCCTGTACAACAGGAGATTCTTGAGATGATGGCTTATATCGCTGAAGTTCCCAAAGCGTCCATCCCGCAAGGTATTGATGGCTGTGGACTTCCTATCTTCGCACTTCCGCTTCATAAAATCGCTTATTCCTATCTAAAGCTAGCGTGTCCCGATTTGATTGAGGATACGGATATACGTAAGGCAGCCGCTGCCATTGCAAAACTTATGAACGATAACCCAGTTATGATTGCTGACACGAAATTTGTATGCTCAGAGCTCCTGAAGGATGATAATCTGACGGCTAAAGGTGGAGCAAAAGGGGTATACGGTATCGGACTCCGTAAGGAACGAATGGGCATATCACTGAAAGTATCCGACGGATCAGAACAAGTCTGGCCATGTATTATCGCATCGATTCTAGAACGTATTGGTTACAGCAATCAAGACACAATTGATCGCCTATATGCACTCGTGCCCAACACGATTGTTAATGACGGCGGTACTGTGGTCGGCGAACGCCGTGCTGTATTTCAATGGGAGATCTAGAGCATAAGGTCAAGAATAATCTTCAAGTTTGGTGATTAATCGGACTAGAAGCTTTTCTAATACATCGTTTGAATAGGGGAGTGTAAAAAATGAAAGCAAAAGGAAAAGTATGGTCAATGTTCATGCTGCTGCTTATTACAGTAGTAGTGACTGCAGGGTGCGGCAACAAAGCGAGCAACGAGGGACAAAAAGGCAATACTGCTGGTGGAACTGAAACTAGCACCCCAACTACAAAGAATGATAAAGACATTGTAATTGCCATCAATTCTAACTTTATTACGCTGGACCCTCATAACGCAAGCGATACGCATTCAATCAGCGCTGCCAGAACGATGTACGAAGGTCTGATGGGTTTTGATGAGAATATGAACGTGGTTCCTGTTCTTGCCGCAAGCCATTCCATAAGTGAAGACGGGTTGGTCTACACGTTCACGCTGCAAGAGAATGTTAAATTCCAAGACGGTACTGACTTTAATGCTGAAGCGGTTAAAGTAAACATCGCCCGTATTCAAGATGAGAAGAACAATCTGAGACTGCGCAAAAGCTTCGCAAAGGTAGCGAAAGTGGAGACTCCTGATGCTAAAACTGTGGTTATTACACTCAGCGAGCCGTACAACGCATTTTTAAATAAAGTAGCTATGGCACCTATTATTAGTCCGAAAGCTTTAGAAGAAAATGGCGCCGATATTTCGAAAAATCCTGTAGGAACGGGACCATTTAAGTTCAAAGAATGGGTGCAAGGCGACCGCTTGGTTGTCGTTAAGAACCCTGATTACTGGCAAGCGGGGTTGCCAAAAGTGGATAGTGTGACCTTTAGACCTGTACCAGAGAATGGATCACGGATAGCCATGCTAAAAACCGGCGAGGCGGATTTCATTTATCCGATGCCAACGGAGCAAGTATCTGAGGTTGAAGGTCTTGAAGGAATTACTGTAGATACCATCGATTCGACAATCGTCCGTTATGTAACGTTGAATACGATGAAAAAACCTTTCGATGATGTGAAGGTTCGTCAAGCCATTAACTATGCTATCAATAAAGAAGCTTATATCAAAGTTGTGAAATCGGGTCTTGGTGCTAAGCTTGATTCCACGATGTCTTCCAAAACACAATACTATTCCCCGCAAACAGGTTATGACTATGACATTGAAAAAGCTAAACAATTGCTTGCTGAAGCAGGATATCCTGATGGATTCGAAACCGAAATTTGGGGTGAAAATGAATCCGAAACTATGAAGGGTATGCAATTTATTCAGCAACAGCTAGCACTTGTAGGGATTAAGGTAGACGTGAAATCCATGGAAGGCGGCACATTGTCCGACCAAATTAACTCTGCTAAGACGCCAGAAGAAGCAAAAATTCAAATGTGGTATGTCAGCTGGTCTCCGTCTTCAGGTGATGCAGATGGTGCAACCAGAGGGTTGTTCAGTAGTGAAATGTTCCCGCCTGCTGGCTCAAATACAGCCTATTACAAAAATGAAAATGTAGACAAATGGATCGCTGAGGCGAATAAATCAGTTGATCCAGAAGCGGCTAAATCCATCTATGGCAATATTCAAAAAACAATTTGGGAAGATGCTCCATGGGCATTCATGGGCGTCGACCAAATCATCTCAGGCAAAAGATCGTATCTGGAAGGAGTTAAGGTCTTCCCGGACGGTTCCATTAACGTCCTGAATGCAGAAGTGAAATAATGCCAAATAAACGTTAGATTTAATATCCCAAGAAATGAACGAGGCCGCTTCTGTAATATGGTAGGAAGCGGCCTCACTAAATCATTTGTCGATACTGAAGGGGGCTTATGAGTTGGGTAGATATGCTTTACAAAGACTCCTCGGGGTTATTCCGCTGTTGTTCATTGTATCGGTGCTTGTCTTTTTGTTTATTCACTTAATCCCAGGCGATCCAGCCCGACTTATTGCCGGTAAAGATGCCACGCTTGAAGAGATTCGTGGAATTCAGGAGCAGCTGGGTCTCAATCTGCCTTTGTGGAAGCAATATATAAACTACATGGGTGATCTGCTAAGTGGGAATCTGGGCAATTCGATCCGTTCAGGGATCCCGGTTACTGACATGCTGGAAAGCAGAGTAATGCCTACGTTGTGGCTGACTTTTCTTAGTATGGCCTGGGCTCTAATTATTGGTCTTCTAATTGGCGTGGTTTCAGCCGTTTATCGCAATCGGTGGCCGGATCATTTAGGGACGTTGACAGCCATTTCAGGGATGTCTATTCCTGGATTTTGGTTAGGCTTGGTACTCATTCAAATTTTCTCGGTAGAGCTTGGTTGGTTTCCAACGGGTGGTGTTGATTCCTGGAAGTCCTATATTCTTCCTTCCATTACACTCGGGATGGGGATTATGTCTATGTTGGCCCGTTATTCTAGGTCATCTATGCTGGAGACCCTTCGGGAGGATTATATCCGTACAGGACGTGCAAAAGGCTTACGCGAGTATGTTGTTATCGGCAGGCATGCGCTGCGCAACTCTTTGATTCAGGTGGTTACCGTAGCTGGACTTCAGTTTGGGTTCCTGCTCGGCGGCTCTGTAATGGTTGAGACGGTATTCAGTATTCCGGGTCTTGGCAGGCTGCTAGTAGACTCCATTTTGTTCCGGGATTATACAGTCATTCAAGCCTTACTGCTTCTATTTGCTACACAATTTATTCTTATCAATCTATTGGTAGATTTATTGTATGGCGTACTTAATCCGAAAATAAGGTTTTCTCAGTAGCTAATGCGACTAAGAAGCAGAATTTCAATAGATTTATAGGGTGAATTTAGGATCAGGAGGGATATCATGAGTGACAATTCGGCGGTGATGGGAGCAAAATCTCCATTACCCGGAGAGGTACTGGCCCCGGAGAAAACAAAAGGCCGTATGGGTGTTTTTTTACGTAAGTTCAGTAAACAAAAGATGCCCCTTGTGGCCGCATTTTTTATTATATTGCTATTCCTAATTGCAATTTTCGGGCCATTTCTGACCCCGTATAATCCTGATGAACCAAACTACGATGCTCTTATGGCAGGTCCTTCTGCTGCACATTGGGCCGGGACAGACGAATATGGCCGTGATATTCTAAGCCGTTTGATTGATGGTACTCGCTTAACCTTAGCGGTCAGTCTCAGTTCTGTCTTCATCGCAGGCGTACTGGGAACTATCCTAGGTCTGTTAAGTGGATATTATGGCGGTTGGCTAGATCGGATTATTATGCGTGGCAGTGATGTACTATTTTCATTTCCTGACTTGCTGCTTGCCATTGGAATCGTCGCCATCCTCGGTCCGGGTCTATCCAACGTTGTTATCGCAGTTGCAGTCTTTGGGACTCCGTCGTTCGCCCGGATTATTCGGAGCGTAACGCTGTCTGCGAAAGAAACATTGTTTGTGGAAGCGGCTCGTTCCATGGGAGCGAAGCATCGCCGGATTATTTGGCGTCATATTTTTCCTGAGACCGTGCCCAGTATTATCGTTAATCTATCCATGAAGATTGGCGGAGCGATCTTGGCCGCTGCATCACTAAGCTTTCTTGGAATGGGTGCAAAAACAACGGAGCCCGATTGGGGCGCAATGTTAAGTATGGGACGTGATTATTTAAGCATTGCTCCACATATCGTGTATTTTCCGGGGATAGCCATCTTTTTAACAGTACTTGCATTTAACCTGGTCGGGGACGGACTGCGTGATGCTCTTGATCCCAAAATGAAAAACTAAGGAGGGACAAGACATGACTCAACATTTGCTGGATGTACAAGGGCTGAAAACGGAGTTTAAACGCGGCGATGGAAGTATTACTGCGGTTGCGGGGGTAGACTTTGCTATTAAAAAAGGTGAAGTGCTAGGCCTGGTTGGTGAATCTGGTTGTGGTAAAAGTGTAACCTCATTATCGATCATGCGGTTGCTTAAAGATACGCCGGGCAGAATTTCTGAAGGTTCTGTGCGTTTTGAAGGAAAGGATTTGACGAAGATTTCTGAGAAGGAGATGCGCCAAATCCGGGGAAATGATCTGGCAATGATTTTTCAGGAGCCGATGACCTCTCTTAATCCAGTGCTGCGGATTGGGCTGCAATTAACAGAGCCGATTAGACTGCATTTGGGTTATGGACGCAAGAAGGCTCGTGAGCATGCGATTCATATGTTGCGGCTTGTAGGTATCCCTCGCGCAGAGGAATTAATCGATGAATATCCGCATCAACTATCCGGCGGGATGAGACAGCGGGTTATGATTGCAATGGCCATGTCTTGTCATCCAAAGCTGTTGATTGCCGATGAACCCACGACCGCACTCGATGTAACGATTCAAGCGCAAATTCTTGATCTGATGAAGCAGTTGAAAGATGAACAGGATATGGGAATGCTGCTCATTACCCATGATCTTGGAGTAGTTGCCGAATTATGTGACCGGGTAGTTGTTATGTATGCAGGTCGTGTGGTGGAAGAAGCCTCTGTTCAAGAGCTGTTTGCCAGACCGCAACATCCGTATACCAAGGGATTGATTCAATCGGTACCTAAGCTGCGCCAGAATGTACATCGCTTGGAGTCTATAAAGGGGAATGTGCCAGACCTTTCACAAATGCCTGCCGGCTGTAAGTTTGCGCCACGCTGCGAATTTGCCATGGAGCGTTGTCTGTCGCAAGAACCTGAGCTACTTCCGATTGAGGGGCTAGAGCGCAAAAGCCGTTGTTGGCTTACACAGCAGGAGGACACGGAAGGAGCGGGATGTTTATGAAAGAGACTCCATTAATTGAGGTTAAGGGTTTGAAGAAGTTGTTTTCTGTGAAGAAGGGCTTCTTCGGAACGACTAAATATTTACACGCCGTTGATGGGATTTCATTCGCCATTCGTAAGGGAGAAACGTTCAGCCTTGTAGGTGAAAGTGGCTGTGGGAAATCGACTACGGGCAGGCTAGTGACTCGCTTACTGGAACCCAATCATGGAGAAGTGTGGTTTAAGGGACAAGATATTAGCCATATCTCAGACAACCAAATGCGGCCTCTGCGCAAAGATATGCAGATGGTGTTTCAAGACCCTTATGCTTCACTTAACCCCCGCATGAAGGTGAAGGATCTTGTCGCCGAACCCCTGCTTATTCATACAAAGCTGTCCTCTAAAGAACGGGATAAGCTAGCTTGCGAACTGCTAGAGACCGTTGGATTGAACAGTTTCCACGCCGAGCGATTCGCGTTTGAGTTCAGCGGTGGACAGCGGCAACGGATTGGGATTGCCCGGGCTCTGTCAGTTCGCCCAAGTCTAATTGTGGCGGATGAACCCGTGTCAGCGCTGGATGTATCGATTCAGTCCCAAGTGTTGAATCTGTTACAGGACTTGCAGGAGGAATATGGCCTGACGTATTTATTCATCTCTCATGATCTCAGTGTGGTCGAGCATATTAGTGATCGAATTGGGGTTATGTATCTGGGTTCTCTTGTGGAGACGGCTGATAAGGATACATTGTATGACCGTCCCTTGCATCCTTACACTCAAGCGCTGCTATCTTCAGTTCCCGTACCCGATCCAAGCTTGAAGAAGGAACGCATTATTCTAAAAGGTGATCTTCCAAGTCCCGTTGATCCGCCGACAGGCTGTCGTTTTCATACAAGATGCCCTTCCTGTATGGAAATCTGTAAGCAGCATGTGCCTGTATTCCGGGAAGTTGAACCAGGTCATGAGCTCGCTTGTCATTTGTTTGATGAAGAAATGTTGAAACTAGAACGATAATTTAAAATGTGAGTACACTTTACGGAAAAGAAGGGACAGCTATGAATATCTTGTTCGATTCCGCTAATGGGGCGGATACGCTTATCTACTTAGCCTATGAAGAGGAGCCTTTTCCTCTTCGGCTGGGAGAAGCTCACAAACAGAGTGGCAGTGTGACATGGTTATATGCTCGCTCTGAAGAAGAGTCCGATGTGATAGCTATTGGAATGGGAAAACGCCGGGCTCTTACGCTTGAGAAAGTTCGCCGAGCAGCGGGATCTGCCGCCCGTACAGCCCTAAGAGAAGGACGAAATTCAGCTTCATTTGTGCGTAGGACAGCAGAAAGTAATATTTCCGCTGCGGATGAGCTGCAAGCCTGGATTGAAGGCTGGCTTCTCGGATTATATCGTTTTCAAACCTATCGTGGCGTTACTAAAATAGACATTTCAGTTGATTTGCTGCTCCATACAGCCGATTGGCCTGAACTGACTAAGCTTGAACTGGAAGTTGTACTAAGTACTGGCCGCATGCGCGCTGAAGGAGCAGTGGTTGCTCGCGATCTGGTGAATGAAGTGCCCGGGACTCTAAATCCGGATCGGTTCACAGAATGGATGGTCGAATATTTCGAGCGTGATAACGCAGCAGTGAAAGTTCATGTCTACCGGGGGCAGGAGCTGGTTGACCTACAGATGAATGGGTTGCTGGCGGTTGGAGCAGGCAGTAAACACTCCCCAGCCCTCGTTGAAATTCGCTATGAGAGTAACCCTGAATTGCCAATGCTGGCATTGGTGGGTAAAGGTGTTACCTTCGATTTGGGTGGGATGAATGTTAAGACTGCAAGTGATATCAGCGATGCACGTATGGACATGGGTGGCGCAGCAGCTGTTATTGGGGCGCTGGATATTTTAGTACGGAATCAAGCTCATGTAAATGTTACCGCGTTGATCCCAGTTGTTGATAACGTACCAGATGCTGAGGCAATGCTGCCATCGTCTGTTATACGCTATCCTAATGGGCTGACGGTTCAGGTTGCAAATACGGATGGCGAGGGGCGGCTTATTATCGCGGATGCTCTTATTCATGCAGCAAATATCGGGGCAACCAAGGTCATTGATATTGCAACACTTACTGGAAATGTTGGCGCAGCGTTAGGATTAGGTATCGCCGGCATATGGGGTGATGGAGAGATGACGCAGAGCCTCGTCGAAATCGGTGAGCGCAATGGAGAAAGACTGTGGCCCATGCCACTTATGGATGAATACGAAGTCGATCTTCGAAGCCATTACGCTGATCTACGCAACGTTAGTACTTCACCTTTTGCCGGTGCGATTACAGCAGCGCTTTTTATACGGCGGTTTGTAGCGGAATCGCTGAGCTGGGTTCATATTGATATGGCTGGGACGGTTCAGTACAAACAGGATGTGGGGTATGCAGAAGCTGGAGCAACGGGTTATGGTGCTCGACTGCTCGCTGATTATGTCATGAAACAGGCACAACAATAACAACCGGAAGAGTGGAGGAAAGATATGAGATTGGAAGTCATCGCTACTTGTATGGACGATGCTCTTACAGCCGAAGCGAATGGGGCTGACCGCCTGGAGCTCATTACTGCGATTACGGAAGGCGGATTAACACCAGGGATAGGGTTGGTGCAACAAGTTGTCAAGTCGGTTAACATTCCTGCGTTTGTTATGGTTCGCCCGCACAGCCGTTCTTTTTGCTATTCAAAGTATGACATTTTGACCATGGCAGCAGAGATAAAGCAAATTGCAGCCAGCGGGGCGGCGGGGATTGTGCTTGGTACATTAACCCCGGAAGGGGCTATCGACGAGCGAGCACTTGAAACATTATTGCCGTTGACCGAGGGATTGCAAGTAACCTTCCACCGTGCTTTTGATGAGTTGAAGGATCAAATAGAAGGTTATCGAACGCTTTGTAAGTATCCGCAAATTACGCGCGTACTCACTTCTGCCGGGCCAGGTCCGGCTCCTGAAGCTATTCCTGCTATGCGTAAGCTAGTCGAGGAATCAAGAGGTAAATCGGTAAGAATACTGGCTGGAAGCGGTCTGAAGCTGGAAAGTATTACTTCATTTATACATCAGACCGGAGTAACAGAAGTGCATTTTGGGTCGGCTGTTCGTTATGATAAAGACGCTTTGTCGCCAATCGATCCAGCAGCCTTACGGGCGTTAGCGGACAGTATTCATTCTAACGGCTAATAATAGATAGTGAAAAGGTGAATGGGTTATGCAGAAGGTTGAGGGCTACGTAGTTGGAATCGATTTAGGAGGCACAAAAATTGCCGCAGCATTGTTCGATTCAAAGGGGACCGTGTTGAAACGGGAATTGATGGAAACGGCTGGAGCACGTACCGCTAAAGAAGTAGTGCAGCGAATGATCGATATGATCCGCTCCGTATCCGAAGGGCGACCACTCACAGGAGTGGGTCTGGCTTCTCCCGGAGCTGTAAATAGCCAGGACGGAATCGTTATTCACGGCACCAATCTTCCGGAGTGGGATAATGTTCCACTGAAGCACTGGATGGAGTTGGAGCTAGGTGTTGAAGTAAAGGTAGTGAATGATGCGAACGCTGCCGCTTGGGGCGAGTATGTCCGAGGTGCTGGCAAAGGTGCGGACAACATGGTTTATGTTACCTTTAGCACTGGAATTGGAGCAGGTATCGTCATTGACGGCAAGCTGCTTCTTGGCAAAAATTCATTTGCTGGTGAACTAGGTCATAATATTATTGACCCGAACGGAACGGAATGCAGCTGTGGAAGATTCGGCTGCTGGGAAGTTTTCGCTTCGGGCACAGCGATTCGGGATATGGCGCTGCGAAGTATGGAGAGCAGACCGTCGATGATTACGGAATTGGCTAATATAAATGGAGAAAAAATTACTTCGCGGCACGTATTTGAAGCCATGGCACTTAACGATCCCGTGGCCATCGAGGTTATTGACCGGAGCATTCATTATATGGCACTAGGCCTAGCCAATGCAGTGCATACGTTCAATCCTGATCGGATCGTGATCGGTGGAGGCGTGAGTAAGGCTGGAGATTTGTTATTCCCTGCACTGGTGGAGAAGACGGAGCTATTTGTCATGGATCCTTATAAGGGCACTTTTACAATTGAACCTGCCGCTCTCAAAGACGATGTAGGCCTGATTGGAGCAGCAGCATTATTTCATACCGCTTAGGTGGAGTGAAAGATTGATCACAGCTTTCATTAACGGAGGAGTTGGAGAGATGGGTACAAGAGAAGAAAGAACGAAATGGTTCTTACAGGATAGGTTCGGGATGTTTATCCATTGGGGATTATATTCAATTCCTGCTAGAGGGGAATGGATTCGCGGTAACGAGCGGATGAGTAGAGAGCATTACATGACGTATTTCGATGAATTTGACGCCTCTCGATATGACCCGAAGAAATGGGCAAGTGCAGCAAAAGCTGCGGGTCAGAAATATGCTGTGCTTACGACCAAACATCATGACGGGTTCTGTCTGTTCGATAGTAAGCTGACTGATTTCAAAGCGATTAATACGCCTGCTGGGCGTGATCTTGTGCGGGAATATGTAGACGCTTTCCGGGCTGAAGGTATTGCAGTAGGTCTATATTACTCTATCATAGACTGGCACCATGAGGATTATCCCGGATATGGAGATAAGGCACATCCTGATCGGGATAACGAAGCGGCCAAAGATAAGCCGATTGATTTCGATAGATACTTGAAGTATATGCATGGGCAAGTAAAGGAACTGCTCACCAATTACGGTAAAATCGACATTATGTGGTTTGACTTCTCCTACGATAATATGACAGGGGAGAAGTGGAAGGCAACGGAACTTATCCGGATGATTCGTTCCATACAACCTGATATTATTATCGATAATCGATTAGGTGGCAATATTCGTGCGGCAGAACCTGAGGAGTATGCTGGTGATTTCTTCTCCCCCGAGCAGATCATTCCGCCTGGCGGCATTGTTGACGTAAACGGCCAATCCATCCCTTGGGAAGCCTGCATTACCCTGAATGACAACTGGGGTTATCATTCCGAGGATAAGAATTATAAATCGACCAAGCAAGTCATCCGTACGATGGTCGAATGTATCAGTAAGAATGGTAACCTGCTCCTCAATGTTGGACCCGATGCTAAAGGCGAAATGACACGGGAATCACTGGTTATCCTTGACGAAGTTGGGGAGTGGATGCGCCTTAATGGAGATAGTATTTATGGATGCGGGAAGTCTTCGCTGCCTAAACCAGAGTGGGGACGGTATACGCAAAAGGGCAATAAATTGTATGCGCATGTCTACGACCGTGGAATTGGCCCGATCTATTTCCAAGGCTTGAAAGGGAAGATTAAAAAGGCTAGATTACTACGTGATGGTACCGAGCTAAAGGTGGAGGCACCGTGGATGGCTGAGGAATATTCAGATGTTGACGGTGGAGCGTTTATTACATTAAAAGGCGCGATATTACCTGATGAGATGGATACAGTTATCGAGCTTGAACTATTTAATTAAATCAGAAGGAGTTGTCCCATATGCCCTGAATGGCTGCTGAGACAACTCCTTTTTTACATATGCTTGCTAATATTTGCACATACGAAACACCTATCGGACACAGATGACTCTAAACCCAGAAATATCGCACTTTTGGGTTGCCAACGGACCTCATAGCCACTATTGCCTTGAAACACCCCCGATATGGAGCTGATTCTAGGGAATAACGTCATTGGAGTCCGAAGCCCTGCCTCAAGGGGAGAGAATGTGCAAATAACGTCATCTGGGTCCGTAACTCTTAGAGGGTGACAATACTGTTGAAGCTGTTGAAGCTGTTGAAGCATTTGAAGCAGGCATTCAACGAGTCAGGCGGCAATTCTCCAAATAACAGGAGAATTGCCGCTCTGCGAATACTAGAGGCGAGCCTTGCGGAAGCCTTCATATATATTGAGGACCGCAACTAAAATCAAGATTGCTATTCCTCCACCTACTAGTCCCGTTTCAAATTGGTTAGCTGTAGTGGTTAATAAATTAGACATGTAGTTAATGAATTCTTGGTTAAATACATTCGGATTTATAAGGATAACAGCGAATACAATAAGTACAATGAGCTCGAGGACCGTATTACATAATGCTAATTCTCTAGTCCATTGTCTCTTGATTAATTTATATATAGTTAATGCGACTTCTAATCCGATCACAATAAGAATAATAGGCCAATAATCAAGTAACACATGCTGATTAAAAGCTGGGGCTACGAAGTTAAGTGCGCCTTCACCGCCTCTATAGACTCTGATCAGGTGTTCAGCATTAAAATAAACAGTAGCCCAAATGGCAGTCCACAGTAAACTTCCGAACACTTCGAAGCTTGTAATTGCTTTTTTCTTATGGACAAGCGCGATATCCTTCAAATCATCAGGGGTCCATTTCCTTAATTTTGTAGTAAGCGGATGCCCTTCCTTTCCTTTATCCGCCCGTTCGATAATAGCGAACACAACAGTTATCCAAAAAAAGACTTGGATTCCTACTTCAAGGAAGGTGCCAATTCCTGTACTTATAACTGCAGTAACCATATCCGCAACTGTTTTATCGCCGCTATAGCCAATCAAGTAATCAGCAACCAGAGCGATTAAAGAAACAACTACAGCGATGGGTATAATCATTTTTAATAACGTAACATATAAATCGAAATAGCGTGGGCCGATGAGATACATGGGCTGATCGCGGTACTCACTAGCTAAAATAGCTGGATTGCCCAATTTTGTAAGGACTGCTTTTACCTCTTTTTCGTCATAATCATCCGGTAACATATCCTCGATGGTTGATCGTAATTCGAGAGCGATATCCTCCCGATTTTGTTCCGGTAACCTCCGAGTCACTTCATGAATGTAAATCTCAATTAGATTCATGGTCATCCTCCCCTTGTAATAGGCCGTAGAGTTCTTTCGAATTCTTAAGCCATTCTTCCTTTAGCTGTAAAAAAATTTCTACGCCATAGTCACTTAGAACATAATACTTACGGGGTCTGCTCTCGGATGTGTCCCAGCTGCTAGTCACTAATTCCTGTTTCTCTAATCGGCGAAGTAATGGATATAGGGTGCTTTGATCGATGGTGATGCTGGATTCCTCCAACAATTGAACAAGCGAATATCCATACTGGGGTGTTCGTAATTGACTTAAAACGGCTAGCGTTAACGTACCTCTTCTAAGCTCTGTGATTAAAGAATTTAATAAAGTACTCATTCACCCACCTCATTATTTAAAATATAAGGATTTATAATCTCTTATAAATTGTTCTTATATTTTTGGTTTAAACGCTTGCTGCCCTTAAGAGGACGTTGAAGCCGCTTATGCTTACTATGTGTCATACAGTATTCGATCTATACTATGCATCATACACTATTGTTGTTCCAACATCAATTGAATAAAATAATCTTCTGAGAAATAAATAAGAAAATTTTTCTATTTTGTGAAGCAGTTTGATTAAAAGGAGGTTGTGAAATGATTCCATTTTTTAGTGACATCCCGAATGCTTCTACATGGGAGGTAGTTGAACCGGTACATAAAGGCTGGTCAAAGGATAGATTTGATTATGGTGATCCTTGGGAGGAATTTAATCGCATTTCTTGGTGAGCATTAACGAGTCCAGAGTTCGCATCGGGCCGAATCCATGGGTATTTTAATTATGATGTTCCAGATCTTTTCTTTAGGCTTTTATACCGAAGTGGTATTTGGCAAGTTATACTGAGTGAAAAGACTCAGCTATTTGAGATTAGTTAGGGGGATTGAGCGATGAATATACTAATTGCTGAAGATGAAACTGATATAAGAAAACTCGTGAAAATACATTTAGAAGATCGATCCTTTCGAGTATTCGAAGCCAAGGATGGCATTGAGGCTTTAGAGGTTGTTAATCATCATGAAATAAATCTTGCCATTCTGGATATTGTAATGCCCAAGCTTGATGGACTTAATCTGTTGCGACAGATAAGAGAGAAAAGCCATATTCCGGTTATCTTGTTAACTGCCCGCGGTGAAGAAATTGATAAGGTTGTTGGTTTAGGTCTTGGAGCGGACGATTATATGGTGAAGCCATTTAGTGCTTCGGAGCTTATGGCTAGGGTTGAGGCGCAGCTGAGACGAAGAAATGTATACGATCTTAGCCAATCGATAACTGAAGAAACGATCCAACATAGAGAATTGAAGCTGAATTTAAAGGAATGTATGTTGTACATAAATGAAAGTCCGGTACTTCTAAATGCCAAGGAATATAAGGTGTTACAATGTCTGATGCAGAGTCCTAATCAAATTTTTACGCCCAAAAAGTTATATGCAGCAGCGTGGGAAGAAGATTTCTATAGTGATAATAATACGATAATGGTTACCATCAGCCGTCTAAGGAATAAGATCGAACGGGACCCACACCATCCCGAATATATCGTCACAGTGCGTGGACTAGGTTACAAATTCTACAACCCAGGTAAATAAGATGAGAAAACAAAATATATCCTATCAATTGTTAAAAAACTATATCGCGATCTTTCTTATAACAACGGTTATAACGATATTGGTGATTATTGCTTTGTTTTGCATGAACAGGCTGGGATCTAAGGACATTATTTATAATCAGTTAACGGCTGCTAAGCTTATGCAAAATGACTATCAAAGAATTGACACTAGTGTTATTAATGATGTCGGGGGCAGTTTACAGGTTGTGAATTCCAATTACGAAGTCATACACTCCATTGGCAACAATCCATTTACGTCCCAGCAGATTAGTGTCAAAGAATTTACGGATTTTCTAATGAATACTGCCGCTAACAAAGATATGATCACTGTTGAATATAATGAGCAGGAACATTTTTGGCTGATCGTATCTTTACCTATACAAGTGAAGATGACAGGCAGTTTCCATTGGAATTCAGATTCACCTATGCAGGATCATACCCTTCAAATGCTTGGGTTTATTGGGTTAGGTTATTTGTTGATTCTGATTCTAAGCACGATGATTTATGCGAAAATTACGGCGTTTAGTTTCATTAAACCCTTAGACCAGTTGTCCGCTGCTGTTGAAAAAGTTAAGAATGGGGACTATTCAGCTAGAGTGCAGGTAGGCGGGAATCGGGAGTTTAGTCAACTGGAGCAGGCTTTTAATCATATGGCAGAAGTGATTCAGATCCAGACCTCGTTAAAAGAACAGAGTGAAAACAATCGTAAAAATCTAATATTGGATATATCCCATGATTTAAAAAATCCATTAACAAGTATTATGGGTTACGCAGAGCTTGAACTAAAAGAACAGATGAGCGGTCGGATAGAACATTTGGAATTTGCCAAAATAATATACGAAAATAGTATCCGTGCCAATGTGTTGATTCAGGATTTGTTTGAATTATCCAGAATGGAAAGTCCGGAATTCCGCTTGCATGTTACAACGGATGATTTCTCAGAATACTTGAGAGAAGAAATGATACATATGTTGCCCGAGCTTGAGGCTGCGGGTCTGATCCCTGATTTTGTAATCGAGCCAGAAGAAATAATTCTACAGTTTGATAAAAAAAGAATGAATCGAGTATTCTCAAACCTGCTTTATAATGCCATCGCTTATCAGGAGCAAGGTTCTACGTTTCAAGTTGTGCTGGAAAAGGTGAATGATGGAGCCAAGCTTACTTTTATTAATTACGGCCAATCATCAGCCTTAAACCCGGCAGGTTCTGGATTAGGGCTACTCATTGTTCAAAAAATAATAGCTGCTCATGGAGGGACTGTTCAGCTGAATACGCAAGATAACCGGTTTGAAATTATGATTGGGCTGAACCGGCAAATTTAAGGTCTATGTAAGATTACATTAAGTCTTATGAAATTTCCCAATGCTAAAATGGTTGATATTCAGTCTATTAACAATTTTACATGGGGGATTAGATTATAATGATTGATGAAAAATTAAGTAAAAGGCAATTGATCTTCGGCGTTATATTAGCAGTAATGTACTTTTTAGGATTGTTCTCCATTCTCTTGATCAGGCCGGTTATGGAGATTCTTAACCATGTTTTTATTTGGCGGCCAGAACAACAAAATCGAATGGCCTTACTGTTGAATGGTCTGATCTACATAGGAGTGATTATAGGTTTTAGGGGGTTCTATAAACAAGCTATCCATGATTTCAGACAATACTGGGTCCGTAATATGTTATGGATGGTTTGGGGACTTTGTTTGATTATTATCATCGGAAGTATGTTGATTCCTACACTAATTTCCATCTTTCATCCTATTGCAAAGTCTGTGAATGAGGTGAATTTACGGACTATGTTGTCCTCGTATCCATTTATTTTTACAGTGAATGTGGTCTGGATTGGCCCCTTGATTGAAGAATTAGTATATCGGGTTACCATCTATAGCACGATCCGCAGGAAGAGTCGTCTTCTGGCTTATCTGATATCTTCCTTTTTATTTGGCTTCCAGCATGTCTATAGAGCTGTGGTTTTTCAGGGGAACTATAACGAAATCTGGAATATCTTCTCCTATATGACTGCTGGATTAATCTTTGCCTACCTATATGAGAAAAGAAAAAATATATTAGTGCCAATAGGTGCACACATGTTTAGTAATGGTTTGTCTGTGCTTCTCTATTTCTTAAGTTAATACGAAACTTGACTCCACATCAGATTACTAGTAAACTGATAATCAAATAGATCCAATTCCAAAACAATGGATGTGGCATAATGCGAAACAATGGATTCACTGAAGACAACAAATTAAGCTTATTGATCTGGTTGCGGCTGGTAAGAGTTTATGACAATAGTAACGATCTTTCCAATGAGTTCTTGAAGAAGTTTGATTTAACGGTTAGCCAGTTTGATGCGTTAGTACAGATACTATTACATCAGCCTGTGACACAGATGGAAATTGCCGAGCATTTAACCATTACTAAAGGCGGAGTATCACATATGCTTGGCAGATTAGAAAAGGAAGGATGGATTGAACGCAAGCAGGATTGGAAGGTGAAGTATATTTCTTTAACTGAAAAGGGCCAAGCGCTTATCGAGAAGGTTCTTCCTTTGCAATCGGATTTCCAAGCTTCGTTATTCGATCCACTGACGGACGACGAGAAGAAAGTATTTTACAGCATGCTTAAGAAGATTCACCGCCATAGCCAGAATGAGAATCGAATTCCCCGAGGAGTTCAGTAGTATTGTAAAAGCTTTATTGTGAATAAAGCTTCCTTTTTTCAACATCAGTTTACTAGTAAACCATAATCATATTAGGAGGAAATTTAAAATGAGCCAACCACAAATAACCGGACAACATCATGTATCAATGATTACTAAAGACGCTAAACAAAACCTATGGTTTTATACAGAAGTACTGGGACTAAGACTTGTCAAAAAAACCGTAAATCAGGACGATCCAACCATGTACCATTTATTCTATGGCAACCCTAATGGCGCTCCAGGCACCGAGGTATCTTTTTTTGAAATGCCAAATGCAGGGCAGACCCGGAAAGGAACGAACAGTATTTCTGCAATCTCTCTTCTTGTTCCTAGTGATGAGGCTTTAGCATATTGGGCTAGTAGATTAGATACGTTTGAAGTCGCTCACGAAGCTATCGTAAGTATAGAGGAGCGCAATTCGCTTACTTTTCAGGATAGTGATGAATTAACGGTTCATCTGGTGTCCGCAGAAAAAGATAATGTGACTCAGCTGGTAGAACCTTGGATTACTGATGATATTCCACCACAATATGCCATTGTTGGATTAGGTCCCGTTGAATTGACTGTCCGTGAAACTAGCCGTACAAAGGCTGTTTTGGAGGATATTTTAGGCTATACACAAGTTCGTAGAGTGCCATCCATGAGTGACCCGAAGGTTATGGTGGATATTTATGAAACAGCTAAAGGCGGCTTGTACACTGAACTTCACCTCAAAGAAGTTAATGATCAAGACCGGGAAAGACCGGGAAGAGGGAGTATCCATCATGTGGCTATAAGAGTGAAGGATCTGGAAGAATTAACCGCATGGGCTGCTAAAATCACAGCTGCAGGGTTCAAGAACACAGGGGTCATTGATCGTTATTACTTCCATTCCTTGTATTTCCGTGATCCGAACCATATTCTTTTCGAGCTTGCTACAGATGGTCCAGGGTTTGAGATTGATGAATCTTTTGACACATTGGGCGAGAATTTGACCTTGCCTTCTTTTCTGGAAGAACGCCGGGAAGAGATTGCATCGAAACTTCATCCTATCCAATAATACAGCGAAGAAAGTAGGACATCATCATGATGGAACAATATAGAATCGACGAGAATAAGGGTTTAGAAATAGGTTTATACACATTAGGTGATCATGTTGCAGATGCCTTAACAGGTAAACCAATCAGTGAACGACAACGGATTCAAGAGATCATTGCTGCCGCCAAATTAGCAGAGGATGCTGGATTAGATGTGTTTGGAGTGGGGGAGAGTCATCAAGCGAAATTTATTACTTCAGCAGCATCGGTCGTACTTGGAGCTATAGCAAACGCAACGGAACGAATCAAACTCATCAGTTCAGCGACTGTATTGAGCACAGCGGATCCTGTACGTGTACATGAAGAATTTTCGACATTGGATTTGTTATCCGGAGGCAGAGCAGAGATTGTTGCTGGACGTGGATCACGATTAGGAGCTTATGAACTGTTCGGATATGACGTGAGGGATTATGAAGAATTGTTCGAAGAGAAGATTGAATTGCTTATGAAAATAAATAACGAAAAAAGAATTACCTGGGAAGGGCAATTCCGTCCTGCTCTGAATGATATGGAGATTTTTCCGAAGCCCCTGAATGGTAAACTGCCCATCTGGCGAGCGGTTGGTGGACCTCCGGCAAGTGCAGTTAAGGCAGGAAGAATGGGCATCCCGATGATGCTGGCTGTTCTAGGTGGACCTGCTTCAGCGTTCAAGACCTCTGTGAATATGTATCGTCAGGTTGCCGCACAATCAGGTTTTAATCCGGCTGAGCTGCCGGTGGGTACAACCACCCTTTTATATATCGATAAAGATTCACAGCAAGCGTTCCGTAACTATTACCCTTATTTAAATCACATGATGAAAGAGCTTCGTGGATCAGCGTACCCTAAAGACCAATTTGCTGAAGCCATGAGTGTGAGAAATGCGCTGCTCGTAGGCAGCCCACAACAGGTTATTGAAAAAATCCTTTATCAACATGAGCTGTACGGACACAATCGTTTTCTGGCTCAGATTGATATTGGCGGTTTACCTTATGCTCAGGTTGAGCAAATCATTGATTTGTTGGGATCGGTAGTCGCACCAGCCGTAAGACGGGCCACAGCTAAGAAATAAGAAAAACTATGAGATTGGAAGAAATTATATTAAAATTATTCCAATAAGGTTAGACGATGGTTTGAGAAGGTTCACTTAAGGAGGCAAAGTGTGACGAATAAAATGATAGCTGCGCAACGTTTATATAACCAGAAGATCGTTGATTCCAAGCTAATCAAGCCCGAACAGGTCGTTAAAGAATTAGGGGCATTACAGGCGCAGGATTACATGCAGGCGATGTGGGCGATCGGGTTACGTACTCCATCTTCGAATTTAGCTGATATAGAGCGTGCTATCGCTGATCGTAAGATGATTCTGAATTGGACGCTGCGAGGTACGCTTCATTTTGTCCCACCGGAAGATGTAAAGTGGATGCATCAGCTATCTGTACCGCGTTTAGCGGGACAAACAAAGCGACGGAATGCAGAGCTTGGGCTAGATGATCAGACACTAGAACGTTGTAGACATATTATAGTTAATGCTTTACAAGGTGGAAAGCAGCTAGATCGTGCACTTCTACTTCAGCTTATAGAAGAAGAAGGTATTCACACAGGGAACCAGCGTGGTTATCATATGTTGTGGAATGTTGCGTACCAAGGGTTGATTTGTTTCGGACCGATGAATGGTAAGCAGCAAACGATTGTTTTGTTAGAGGAATGGGTGCCACAGTTTCGAGAACTTTCTTACGATGAATCATTGTATGAGCTCGCTCGGAGATATTTCACTGGACATGGTTTAGCAACTGTTCAAGATTTTGCTTGGTGGGCAGGCATAACCCTTACAGATGCCAGACGAGGGCTGGAAGCGGCCAAAAGTCAACTGCAATCAGAGGTTATTGATGGCAGTGAGTATTGGATGTCTGCTGATCGGCTAGAGCCAACTGCTGAGGACTCGGGCGTTCATCTGCTTCCGGGTTTTGATGAGTACATTCTGGGTTATAAAGACCGAAGTGCCGTTCTAGAGCCCGACGTTGCTCCTTTGATAGTTCCGGGGAATAATGGTGTTTTTCTTCCAACGATTGTTGTGGAGGGTCAGGTTGTGGGTACATGGAAAAGAACCCTAAAGATCAAGGGGATTGAGATTATGATCCATCCTTTTGCCGAGCTGGGCGATACGGAAAAGTTGGTACTTAAAGAAGCTGAGCGATATGCCGCATTTATTGGGCTGCCGATACTCAAAATGAATGTGAGTGGTTCATTGAGATGAGTATTTCACTATTCTCACCAATCTCATCATTCTCATCATTCTCGACATTCTCACCATTTTCATCTTTCTTACCATACTTTTGTGCGCATCTTTCTCGCTAACGGACACCGTTGCACTTATTAGCACCTAAATGCTGATTTGCTGAGCTTTTCGGACTCCAATGCAGTTATTCCCGTCGCAGCACCTCTTTTGACCCCTATTTTTGCGGAATAGCGGCATCTGGGTCCGATAGATTCGTAAAAAGCCTATTTTTAACTCAATAGTGTCTCCTGAGTCCGAACGACAGAACGGCATAATGGGTGAATGGTGAATGGTGAATGGTTGAATGGTTACCGATTACCAAATAACCGCTCACGAATGCACTCTGAGTAAAAAATAACCCGGCAGGGCGGACCTGCCGGGTTATTTTCATGAAGCATATAGTTAGCTTAATTAGATTCGTCTAGCTAATTCAGCGCCTTCCCAAATCGCATTCAGCGCTCTACGCGCTTGCACCGCATCGCCAATTACATGATAAGGGATGGAGCTTTCCTCCAAGAAGTCCTGAAGGGGTTGTTTGTAAAGGGCGCGTGAACCTACAGCAATTACTACATAATCAGCAGGTAGGCTGTGACGTTCGCCGTCTTTTTCGACAATTACGCTATCCCCTTGAATCGCCATACATTTGCTGTTGGTCATTAATTCAACGCCATGTCCATATAGACTTTCCATGACGCAGATTTTACGCAGAAGCCCTAGATCATTAGCAACATCGGCTTGCATTTCAACTACAGTAATTTGATGTCCGCGCTCTACAAGCAGTTCTGCGACCTCAAGCCCCACTAAACCACCGCCGATAATAACGACTCTTCCTTCTGGATGAACCGTTCCCCATAACACATCATGTGAATTGACCACATGTGAACTGTCGACGCCTTCCACAGGCGGAATAATAGGAGAAGATCCGATTGCAAGAATGACCTCATCTGGCGCAATTTCTTGGATTAATTCAGGTGTAACCTCTGTATTCATTCGAATGTCTACACCTTCACGTTTAGCGGTTTCTCCCATATTCAGAGCGGCTGCAGCCATTTCCTCTTTACGTGGTGCGGCACCGGCAATATAAAGCTGTCCGCCCAGAATGTCATTTTTTTCGCATAATATTGGATGATGCCCACGTCGTTTCAGGGTGACAGCTGCTTCTAATCCGCCAGGGCCACCACCAGCAATAAGTACTTTTTTGGGGATACTCGTTTGCTGCAATTCATATTCACTTTCACGGCCGGTTGCAGGATTAAACACACAGCTGATAAATGGAACATTAGGATTCACGAATCCATCGAAGCAGCCTTGGTCGCAACCCACACATTTAACGATCGTGTCTGCACGTCCGGCTAAAGCTTTATTGCAGAATTCCGGATCTGCCAGCTGCGCACGCCCAATGGCTACAAAATCAGCCAAACCCTCCGCAATAATCCGGTCTGCAATTGCTGGATCATTAATACGGCCTACGGCAATAACAGGGATGTTAACCACAGATTTAATTTGTGCTGCGTTATCTACATTGAAGCCTACAGGTAAATCGATCGGCGGTACTTCATATTTAATTGCAGCGCCAGCAGGGACCCCACGAGATACATTAATAGCATCAATTCCAGCTTCTTCAGCGAGCTTTGAGAAGAGCTTCATATCTTCCAGTGTAAGTCCGCCCGGTAGATCCTCAATCGCAGAGATTCTCATCAAGATAGGGAACCCAGGTCCAACCGCTTTCCGGATAGCCCGGATACAAGCCAGCGGGAAGCGGCAGCGATTCTCCCAAGAACCGCCGTACTCATCCTGACGAAAATTCATTGCAGGACTTAGAAATTGTTGGGGCAAATAACCATGGCCGGCATGGAATTCCACACTGTCAAATCCGGCTTTCTTCGCACGTAATGCTGTATCTGCGTAAGCTTGAACCATCTCGCCGACTTCATGATGCGCTAGTTCACGTGGTATATGAGTCACGCCTTCAAACGGAACAGGTGAAGAGGAGACCTGAATTAGGTTGGGAGTTACTTTACCTCCATGCCATAACTGTAGACAGCTTTTGCCTCCTGCCTCTCGAATAGCTAATGCTAATTGAGCCATACCTGGAATGAATTTATCATCATAAAGGGCAGGAGCATCATCGGAGGCCGCCGTTGGGTGAATAGTTGTTACTTCTACAGTATTTAAGCCGTTGCCGCCTTTAGCTCGTGCTACATGGTAATCAATCAGACGATCACTGACGTATCCACCCGGCGCATTCATTTTCGTGCCCATCGCTGGTAAAATGACCCGGTTCTTAAGCTCCATATTTCCGATTGTGCCCTTGCTAAATAAATGTGTGAATTCCATATGATAACTTCCTCTCTACATATAGGTTGAAAATAAATAGGTTATTTTAACCTATATTAGCGAAAGGATAGGGTGAAAGTATGTGCAAAAAATCACGAGTGATTTGGCAGGAATGTAGTAATTGAGGTAATATAAGAAAATGATGAACCGGATACGTATTCCGGAAGCCCGGAGGATGATTATGGATATTGAAGTTTTGATTCTGGCCCAATTAATGAAAGGGGCCAAACATGGTTATGAAATTAAAAAAAACATTATTTTTGTAATGGGCAATGATAAAATCGTAAACAATAACTCGCTTTATCCAAAGCTGAAATTATTTGAAAAGCGAAAATGGGTAATCAAAAAAACGGAAATTCAGGAACGCCGGCCTAAACGTTATGTATATTCTATAACTACTGAGGGTGAGGAGCGGTTTAACACCTGCTTAACGGAATTTACGCTGGAGACGATTCGAATTGATAATGAATGGTCTATTCGTCTTGCTTATTATGAGCTTTTGGATCAGGAGACACGTAGAAGATTGCTTGATTACAGAGAGACTTATATGAACGAAAAGCTGGACCATTTACAGCAGTTATCCAAAGTAGTTGGCAATAGTGAGGATATGGATTACTCTGAGGAGCTCTATTTTTACACCCGAAGTATGGTTTTACGAGAGATCGAGTTAATTAAGGAGCTGTCACGTAAATTAGAAGCATAAGGAAACAGTTTAGCACCCTATGAACCAATCTTTTTTTAAAATATGAGGAGGTACAATAGAATATAAGATTGGAGAGACAAGCTTATGACTGTGAAAAAATGGTTAGCTATATCCTTAATGTTCTTAGTCTTATTATCAGGTTGTAAAGGAAATAGCTCCGATGTTTCAAGTGATACAAAAGTAGCAAACGATAATGAGTATAATTTGTTGATTACCAATAACAGTCCGTTATTTTTGAAAAGCGTAGTTGTAACAGTTGAAGAAGAAAAAGAAAAAGATAACAATCAAAAAAATGCTTTAATTGATGCTAATATCAACCATGGAGAGGTCGCGAAGTTCAGGATTGAAAATGGAAAGCAGTTATTTAAGATTACTCTTAATCCTCAAAAAAACTACTCAGTAAGTAAAGTATTTAGCGACAAATTTAAAAAAGACGAAGTTGTTGAGTATCAAGTGAAAATTGATCAAAACGAAGTAACTATTGAAAAAAAGGATAATTAATAACTCAATACCGGTGACGTCATTCCCCAAGGTAATCAGAAGTGAGGATGACCCCTGTTTAATACAGAGATCATCCTCCTTAATCTGGCTAGTCTTTTATTGTTCGCCTTTATTTTTTGGCTTTAAAACCTGATGCTTGCATAAGCTTGGTGAATACTTCGGTGTTTTCGTAGATTCCAGTAAATAATTGTGCATTTTTGCCCATAGCTGTGATTGGAATATCAACCGCAGTATGGCCTGAGGTCGTCCAGTCCACTACAAAATTGTGTTTGGAATTGGCGATGGCGAATGGACCGTCTTCTTTGGATATGCCGTCACCGGACTCATCATCTGCGTCAACTGCTTCAATAGAAAATCCGCCGGTCTCATGGTCGGCAAGAACTAGAACCAGTGTATCTGGATTCTTTTTGGCGAAGTCTTTGGCTACTTGCACGGATTTGTCCAGTTCTTGACCTGATTTAATCGTCATTTTAGCGTTGTTTTGGTGTGCAAATTCGTCAGTGCCTTCTTCTTCCACCATAAGGAAAAATCCCTTTTTATTTGTTGCTAGCGTATCTATAGCTTTCTTAGTCATCTCGGGCAGCGATACCACCGGATTATAAATATCTCCTTCACCCTCAGGCTTTTGCTGGAACATTTCCTCGTTTGCGAATATTCCAAGCAGCTTGCCGTCTTTTGCTTTTTGCATATCCGCTTTGTTCGTTACATAGGTGTAGCCCAATTGTTTAGCTTTATCAACAAGGTTTCCTTGCGTTCCTTTGCTTTTTTCTGAAGGATCTTCAGCGGGTTCATCTGGGAATTTGCCGGGATTGCCTGCAGGGTACCAGAAATCCTCACCCCCACCGAGCAGAACATCAACCTTGCTCTTAGTCAGAAGCTGAAGAGCGATATCACTTTGCTTTGAGCGGTCTTCAACGTGAGCACCAAATGCGGCGCCAGTCGCGTCTGTAATCTGACTAGTAGTAACGACACCAGTTGATTTCCCGGCATCTTTAGCATATTCCATAATAGTCTTAACACTTTTTTTATCGGCATCCATTCCGATAGCGCCATTATAAGTCTTCACACCGCTGGCATAAGCAGAAGCAGAAGCAGCCGAATCTGTAACAGGGACAGTAGAGCTTGTATGAATTAATCCAACGTATGGCATGGAATCCATTGCTAGATTTCCTTTTTCACCTACGGTGGCAAGCCGGATGGCATCACGCTGAGCAGCACCCATTCCGTCTCCAATAAACAGAATTACATTTCTTGTGTTCGAAGATGCTGCGTCTGCTTGATTAGGTGCATTTGTAGTGACTATGCTGGATACAAAAAGAGCAGTTGTCGCTGTTGCTACAATTGCTGTTCTGACGCCATACTTTTTCGGTGATTTCATAATTTCCCTCCTAATGTATGTTTACAGTCTCATATTATAGTAGTTACATTAAGAGAATGTTTTCTTGTCTTGTAAAAAATGTAAAATGATATAGCGAATATAAATTATCGGAGCTGTGATAAAAGATTTTAAAATAAAAAATATCTAGGTGTATTATTGGCATATTGGATATATTCGTCTCCGAATACGGACTTTAAATGTTGCTCTTCTTGAAGAATTAGTAAATGAATCGCGGCAATGTTAAGAATGAATATTAGGAGTGTTAACAGATTGGGGTACATCAGATACAATCCCAAAAACATGAGATCAAACCCGACAAATGCAGCGTTTCTAATATATTTATAAATACCGTGTGTAATGAGTTTGGTTACAGTAGTCTTATCAATCCCAACTCTCCATGAAGTGCGCATAGCAATCATAGCTTGAATGAAAATGGAACATCCGAGGGCAGCTACACCAACACCGCTAAAGTGAATTACAGGAATATCAAACGTTTTGCCTACAAGTGTAACCATAAAGGACTCTGCTACGGAAAAAACAAACCATGCTGCGCCCCATAAAAAAGTAGAGGTTTTTACCAATAGCTCGGTATAATGGATCTTAGATAGTTTAGCGCCTTTAGCCAGAACGTTTCCTTTAATATGGTTTTTCTTGTAAAGTATAAGGAGCTTTAATAGATAAGAAACTAGGAAGATGCAGAAAAGAAGTAGAGATAGGATATTTTTAAGATCGCTCATTATAATTTCCTCCTTACCAATACATATGAATGATTGCTCATATGTTTGTTTATATCTTATTTCCTAATATTGTACATGTCAACTAATTATTGATTTAGGGGGATATCGTGAAAACAAATGTATACAAAAAACGGTGGCTTTGGGTGTTGGTTATCGTGGTTATTGCACTTGCAGGTACTGTAATCGGTATGCTAGTTAGGCAAACTGGGCTTGCAACCTTTACTTCCAATGCTTATGGAGTCTCTTTGAAGTATCCAACGGAATGGGTCGTCGATTCAGCAGATGATGAGAAGGGTCAGGGGGAGGATGGTTTTTTTCATTTATCAGCTATGTCTGGAGAGGGACAATCAATAGATGAAGTAGCTGAAATCATTGCCTCCCATCAGCTGAAGCCTTATGGCTCCAATCCGCAAATCACTGAACTGACATTAGAGGGGTTAAAAGAGGAAGAGAAGGCAAAATTGATTATGCCTTCTGCTGACCAAGGGGAGGAATGGAATCATCAAGCGGCGCTTATAATTAAATATCCCGAAGCGGTGAAAATAGGAGATGATGTATACTATTATTTTATTTTGCAGGGCGATAAGGAACATGTGGAGGAGATAGGTCAGACCGTAAGATTTACAGGTAAACCGTAAAGTGCTTGCGCACGAAGGTAGTCTACGGGTTTATATACAGGGATATCCAAGAACTATTCCGACTGCCATGTTTGCATTTTTTGAGCTTGGCGATTCGTGGGATTGTCCCAAGGCGGGTAGACTCGAAAAGCTCTTTTTCCACCTTCGCCTTTATCAGATAGAATATCTTGTTCTCCTAGGACAGCTTTTGGAAAAATAAATTGGCCAAAGTGATTTCCATTTCGTGTACTTATAACGAAGAGATCAGCAGGATCTGAGATGTCATAGGGTTGGATGGGATGATCTCCAATTCGCTCCCATAGTGTCACAAATTGCCCGACTTTAGTGGGTGTGATTTTAGCCACCCGGAATCTAATGGCCAGCGCATTTAAGGTAAAGCTATATGCTCCGTATTCAGCATTTTGGGGTTCAAGAATAGGTTCGGAGCAATCAAACCTGCAAGGATTATATACTTCTTCCATGGTAGCAAGTAAGTCACTATGTAGGGTATCTAAAAAGCTCATCTTCTTATCATTCATCTGTTATTCTCCCATTTGAGTTCGTAATGTTCACTATCTTAATGCAAGTGAACCGAGTTCACAAGTGTAGGAATAATAGAGAAATTGAACTTATGCTAAACTTGGAATCTTCAGAAGTGGTTATGGCGGAAACCTATTCGGGGAGTTGTTTGTTTTACTTACTGACGTTTTGTCATTAGTTGGATTTATTTTATTGATATGGTTTTCCGTTGTATTAATAATAAAAAACTTAAATTATAAAGAAAAATAGTTTGTGATTTTTGGGGGAGTAGAAATTTTGGATATGATGAACATACTGGTTGAAGAACGCCATTGTCCTTTATGTAAAGAATTCAATCGTTGTGGAGCTGAAAGCGGTGACTGTTGGTGTTTCCATACAGAAATTCCACTCGAATTGCAGGAACAGATCCCGGAAGAACTGAGAGGGAAAGCTTGTATCTGCCAAAAATGCGTAGAAGCATTTAATAAACATTAACGGGGATTTTAATTAACTCTCGACGAAAAACATAATTTCATTGTATATAATTAAAGTGTAATCTAAAAAAATAATGGAGGCGCAGATGAGGAAGCCAATAATTGCAGTAGATATGGATGATACAATTTGCCATCTAGTGAAGCGAGCCATATACCATAATAATAATGATTTTCCCACGCATCTGCTGCGGTATGAGGAAATGCTTGATTGGAATACGGATCATTTACGTCATCCGGATTGTACACAAGAGATTTTCTATGGGCGGCCCGGTCTGTATGAAGAGCTTGAACTGTTTGACGAACATGTCGTAGGAGAAATGGAGAAACTGCATTACGCTTATGATGTAATTATTGTTACGGCAGCCCAACCCCAGTCGGTGGTGGAAAAATGGAACTGGCTGCAGAAGCATATGCCGTTTATTCCGATTGAAAATTTCTTTACCTGTAAGCGAAAAAATCTTATTAACTACGATCTATTGATCGATGACGGGGTGCATAACCTGGTTCCGGCATTGCAGGAGGGAAGAAAAGTGCTTTGTATTCCGCATCCATGGAATTTGCGGGCCCGTGAACAATATGCTTTTCCATTATTGACCTCATGGGAAGGTGCAAAAGAGAAGATAGATCAGATGTTAGGACGTCCAAAGAGCGAATGAGACTGTTTTTTATAGATGATGTACAGAAAAATATCCTCCACCAAAAAATGAAGGTATCCCATTAGCCAGTGTGGCTTTTGAGATACCTTTTTTATATCTTTTGCAGAAGCGCAATTTCATTATTATGCTCTGGATGTAAATATGTTGAATTAGTGACATTTCGATTCTTGGACTCTTTTCTTTGTATATTATTGTATATAAAAGGAGTGGAGATAGTAGTGAGAACAATCGGAATTGATTTAGGAACGACCTATAGTCTTGCTGCTTATTGGGACGGCACTCAGGCTGTAATTATTCCCAATGTACTCGGGGAGCATGTAACACCCTCGATTGTAAGTGTAGATGCAGGGGGAGAAGTATTAGTTGGAAGAATCGCACAGGAACGACTGATTACACATCCACAGTTAACCGCCTCGACTTTTAAGCGCTTTATGGGATCAGCAAAGAAATACACGCTAGGTACGATGACTTTTACTCCTGAAGAGTTATCTTCTTTCATTCTGCGGTCCCTGAAAGAGGATGCGGAAAATCATCTAGGTGAGTCGGTAACGAATGCTATAATCAGTGTTCCGGCTTATTTCAATGATGTTCAGCGGAAAGCAACTAAGAAAGCGGCTGAGCTGGCTGGTTTACAAGTAGAGCGGCTTATTAGTGAACCTACGGCGGCAGCACTCGCTTATGGCCTGCATCAGAATCAGGAGACTTCATTTCTTGTTTTTGATTTGGGTGGAGGAACCTTTGATGTGTCAATCCTGGAGCTTTTCGAAGGGGTAATGGATGTTAAGTCGATTGCCGGAGATAACTATCTTGGCGGGGAAGATTTCACAGAGATACTAGTGGCCTATTTTATCCAAAAGAATAAGCTGGACGCGGAATCGTTAACACCAATAACGAGGTCGATGTTGTATAAGCAGGCAGAGCAGAGTAAACGAATTCTTGGTACAGAGTCTGCTGCGACTATGCGGATAGTTATTAAAGAGGAAGAATACGTGCTGACTATAGATCGCTTAGAGCTTGAGCAATTGGTGCAACCGTTACTAATACGTCTAAGGCAGCCGATAGAAAGAGCATTGCGGGATGCTTCTTTGCAGCCTTCCGATCTGGATGGGATTGTGATGATTGGGGGTGCGACTAAAATGCCTCTGATTAAGCAAATTATCAGCCGTATGTTCGGGAAAATGCCTTATGCGAATATCAGCCCAGACGAGACCGTCGCACTGGGAGCTGCGGTTCAGGTAGCTCTGAAGCAGCGTGATCAAGCGCTGGATGAAATGATTTTGACGGACGTTTGCCCCTATACATTAGGAACCAGTGTTTTGCGTAGAGGGTCAAGCGGACAAACGTCATCTGGACATTACTTTCCGATCATTGAACGTAACACTCCGATTCCTGTTAGCCGGGTAGAACGTCTATATACAGCCGCAGATAATCAAAAAATTATAAGTGTGGATGTATATCAGGGGGAGAGTCCTCGCGTCGAAAATAATCTTTTCCTGGGAGAAATGGAGTTTCAGATTCCGCAAGCACCTCGGGGAGAAGAAAGTATAGATGTAAGATATACATATGATGTGAATGGGATTCTTGAGGTGGAGGTTACAACCGTTTCAACAGGTCAGAAGCATCAGATGATCATTGAACAAAATGCTGGTGCAATGACGAAAAAGCAAATTGAAGCTCGTTTACTGGAACTGCGGAGTATCAAAATTCATCCGCGTGAGCGTACCGAGAACAGGCTTCTGCTTGCTAGAGGTGAGCGTTTATATGAAGAGGTGCTTGGGGACCAACGGAAATTTATCGCACAGTGTCTGAAAGTATTCGAAGATGCTTTATATACTCAGAACGAGAAAGTGATTGAAAAAGCGGCACAAGCTTTCAATGAGCAATTGGCGGAAATTAAAGGGTGGTCATACTTCACATGACAATCTGGAGTATGTTGGAGATTGAACCCACAGATGAACTAGCGATCATCAAAAAGGCCTATGCCAAAAAACTGAAATCGCATCACCCCGAAGATGACCCTGAAGGATACCAGCAGCTTAGAGAAGCTTATGATACAGCTGTGAAATGGGCCCGCTCCGGGCAGCGTATAGCAAGCACTGTCCCTTCATTTGTAGGTGAGGATAAGAAAGAAATAGCGGAAGCAATATCAAAAGAAATAGAAGAAATGGTGATACAAGCAGAAAAAGTAATACGAGTAGATGAAGCTGAGGAGGAAGAAAGGGAGGAAGTAGAACAAGAAGTTGCGGAGGAAGACACCGAGGAAGAAGTAGAAGGGGCTACTTCTATACCGCATGAGAACGAGTGGGCGCTGTTTCGCCCTCTTCCTATTCAACTTGATGCTGATCTTCAAGAACAGCCAGCAGCTATTTTTGACAGACAAATTAGGGAACTGTATGCGGACTTCTCGTGCCGGATTCAACAAGCTTCGTGGCATTCACTTTTGAATGAAGATTTCATGTGGAGTATAGAGCATCGCGATCGGCTAAGGGATAAGCTTATGTTGTTCCTTGATCAGCATCGGAATTTGCCTCATGCCGTATGGGAGGCTTTGGATTCATTTTTTCATTTTTGTGAGGACAAGGAAATATTTCTTCAACGTTATGATAATCAGTTAGTCGAGTACATACTAGGGCAGGTCGACGGAAGTTTGGAGATGCGTTATGAGTGTTTCCTTTTGCAGGCGTCTCTGGAGTTTGACATAGAACACTATCTAAATCTGAGGCGATCCGCTCAATTCATGCTGATGGAGGATAAACATACTGAAGCTGGCCAACTGCTCGACGAAGCAAATAAGCTGTTTCAGAATGATCCGGATCTGCAATTATTGCGAGCTAAGTATTGTCTGGATACTGCTGATTATATGGAAGCGCTGGTGTGTTTGGACCAAGTAGCCGCTATGTGGCCTAACGAAAGAGACGGTTACTTATTAAGAGGGCGGCTTCTCTACTATTTGCAGCGTTATGAGGAAGCGAGGAGGGATTGTGAATATTTGTTGCAAGAGGATGCTGGAAATAGAGATGTGCAATGTTTAATTCTGGAATGTAAGATTGCATGTTCTCAAATCGAGGAAGCTCTTACACAAACGGAGACTAATGAGTCTAAAAAGGACGAGTTCATTCATTTTCGTTACCTTGCGAATAAGTACATGTTGAAGAACAAAAAACTGTATCCACAACGTTTTCGTATCTCTTCGCTCGTAACCATTGGAAAGAACATTATAGGACCTATATTATTCTATCTATTGGTTTTCCTGAAATTAAGCTGGTTCTATATTTTGGTATATACCATATGTTATTTTTCAGTATCTGAGCTTCCCCCGCTTGTCAATGCGGTGTTCATTCTTATTTTTCTATGGAAAATCAGGAAGATTTGCAAAACAGCATACCTATTCTCGAACTAATATCAGGAGGCTCTACATGCTGAAGGAATACAATGTTAAGCAAAGAAAACGATTGGAAATGTATTTCCGCTGTCTCTCCTCTACCTGCATACGTGGTCTCTTAGGGAGATACTATGTGGTTTATGAGTTTGATTTCAGTAATGTCTTCTTCAAAAGAGGATTAATCAAAAATGCTTGTGAAAGATGGAATATCGAGGATGCTAACTCCTTTCATCGCCAGATTCGTTGGCTTTTAGAAGATGGCAACCGTGCAGAATATAGATCTTTACATGCTCGTTTAGCCACACTTTCCGAAACCTCACGCAGTAAATATCTTGAGGCACATAAAGATCATGAGGATTTTGTTAATCTGAAGGTTGTTGCACAAGGTATACATCAGTTGCCTTCTGGTGACATTTCTGCTTTTGGGTTAGCTTGGGTAATTTATCTGAGCCGGATTGGTTATGTTGAGGATTATTTGAAGAAGGAAGAAGCCTGGGAATACAAAATAGAAGCCGCAAGGCAGCTACAAGAACGTTATAGCAGTTGGGCGGATTATTATATAGCCTATTCCTTGGGCAGCAAATTTTCATTAGTACATTCCGGCGGATTAGATAATCTATTTGAGACGGGATTGCAGAAGCTCATGCGAAATAGCAGTATTCTATACAGGGAAGCCATTTGGGGGCAAAATCTGCAGCCGGAAGCCACTTAGTCCGAACTTAGGTAATTAATACCTATTGAATACCTATTGAATACCTATCCCGTGTTGCTTAAGGACCCAAAGGACGCTATTTGCAAATTTATAGCTCTTTGAGCCGGTTTTCGGACTCCAGTGCAGCTATTCCTTGAGGAAGGGGTCTTTTGTGGTGTTTTTCATGTCAATAGTGGCTATGCGGTCCGTTAGGATTCCAAATGGGGGATAATGCAGCATATAAGGTCAGCTGTGTCCGATAGGCTATGTCGTAAGTGTAAATGTGATATAAGCAAACGAAGTTTAGTGTTACAACACGAGCAAAGGTTTCGCTCAACGGATCAGATCAAAGAGCAAGCTAAAGTAAGACGCAGCAGGAAGACCAAACAGTAAAACCCAATAGTATATCCAAAAAAGAGGGAGTTCCAGCTGCCATAACGTAGCTGTTGGAATTCTCTCTTTTTTATGCAGCCGGATTAATCTTGACAGGATCTAATATTTGTATATAATTGGAATAGACCGACGGTCGGTCAATGGAATGGAGGACGTTGCAGATGAGAATTTCCAAAGAAGCGGAAGAACGTAGAAATGAAATATTGGATACAGCAGAAATGCTGTTTTTTACGAAAGGGTATACCAAAACGACAGTGAATGATGTCTTGCAGGCTATAGGTATTGCGAAGGGAACCTTCTACTATTATTTTAAATCGAAGGAAGAGGTCATGGATGCTGTTGTGCTGCGATTTATTGATGCTGGTGTAGCAGCTGCTAAGCAAATTACTGCAGATCCTAAGCTGACCGTTCATGAAAAGCTGCTGCAAATCATTATGGCGCAAAAGCCGGATACGGACCGAAAAAGCCAAATGATTGAGCAATTCCATCAGGCTGATAATGCACAGCTGCACCAGAAAAGCTTGGTGCAAACCATTTTGCGGCTAACTCCTGTTTTGACGGAGGTCATTGAGCAGGGTATAGAGGAGGGACTGTTTCAAAATCCGTATCCCCGGGAGACGATGGAATTTCTATTGATCACCTCTCAATTTCTTTTTGATGAAGGGATATTCAAGTGGCAGCCTGAGGAAATCATCCAGAAGATAAGAGCTTTTATCTATACGATGGAAATTACGCTGGGGGCGGAGAAGGGCAGCTTCGACTATGTGTTTCAAATGTTTGAGTAGGGGAGAGGGAATATTCTGAACAACAAATCCTTCGGAAATTTTATGATCATTTGGATGGGGGAGTGGATATCCAGTATTGGCAGCGGGTTGACGGCTTTCACCTTAGGGGTTTATGTGTTCCAGATGACGCAGACTGCCTCTAGCGTGGCACTTTTAACCTTATGTGCTTTTCTCCCTTCCATTGTGCTCAGTCCTTTTGGCGGCGTGTTAGCGGATCGGTTTGATCGGCGATTGATGATGATCGCAGGGGATTTGTTATCTGCTTTTGGACTTGTATATGTTCTCATCATCATGCTGCTGGGTGAACCTCATTTATGGCAGATTTGTCTGGGTGTGACGTTTAGTTCGATTTTTGTATCCTTGCTTGAACCTGCCTACAAGGCTACCATTACAGATTTATTAACAGAGGAGCAATTTGCCAAGGCCAGTGGTTTAGTTCAGCTTGCTGCGTCCTCAAAATATCTTCTTTCTCCTATTCTTGCCGGGATTTTGCTTAGCTTTATGGATATAAAAACTATCCTGCTTATAGATATCTCAACCTTTCTAGTTACAGTTCTTGCAGTGATGGCTGTTCGCAGGACTCTACAGACTGAACACAGAGTCCCGACGAATCAGTCGTTTGTAAAAGATTTGAAGGAGGGCTGGGATGCTCTTATATACACGAAAGGTGTACTGCAGCTTACGATCATTTTGTCTGTCGTTACTTTTTATGTGGGTTTTCTCCAAACCTTATATACGCCTATGCTTCTACCCTTTACGGATACGAAAACTCTAGGCACGGTTTTGTCTGTAAGTGCTATAGGGATGTTGCTCGGCAGTCTGATTATTGGAGTTTTTAGCATCGATCGTAAATATATCAAAGTATTAGCGCTCGGCCTAGGATTCGCCGGACTGTTTTTTTCTTTGGTGGGTCTGACCACGAATGTTGCTTTTATTACAGCTGCTGGCTTTTTATTTTTTGCAACGTTGCCTTTTGTTAATACCAGTGCTGACGTTATGATTCGCAACCATATCCCAAATGACACACAGGGGCGGGCATGGGGGATCATTGGCATTTTATCACAACTTGGTTATGTGGCTGCGTATGCTTTTGCTGGCATATTGGCTGATCAAGTGTTTAATCCTCTTTTACGAGAGGGAGGTCTGCTTGCTTCATCAGTAGGTAAGGTGATAGGCACAGGGGAAGGACGGGGAATCGGCCTATTATTTATCATCTCTGGTTTGCTCATCATTATTATGGCATTTGTGATCCCCCGAATGAAATCAATCCGTAACCTTGAACGTGGATAATTGAATTCTGTATTAGAGAGGAGAAGGCCCGTCAATGCTGCTACGAATTGTAAAAAGAGACCTTCAACGTAATAAAATCATTACCTTCGGATTATTTGTGTTTATCATGTTATCGGCTTTGCTTGTTGCTTCAGCGTCGCAAGTGATTATGGAATTGTTGGGGTCCTTGAATCAGCTATTGATTAAATCCAAAGCCCCTCATTTCGTGCAGATGCACACAGGACAAATCGACAGCTTAGCCATCGAGAGCTTTACAGCCGCTAATCCACTGGTGAAAGATCAACAAACCGTAGAGATGCTTAACTTGGATGGATCTAACGTTTATCTAGGCAGTAACCAAGGCTCGGAAGCAAATAGTGTGATGGATATCGGCTTTGTAGAGCAGAATCCTTCGTTTGATTTGCTGCTGAATTTAGAGAACAAGGTGATTGAGGTATCGGCAGGAGAAATCGCTGTCCCCATTTATTATATGAAGCAAAAGAATTTGAAAATCGGCGATGTAGTTAGCATTCTAGGTGAACAGTTTGATAAAAAGTTTGTGATTACTGATTTTGTAAGGGATGTCCAAATGAATCCAGCCATGGTCAGCTCCAAACGATTTGTCGTAAATACTGCTGACTTCATAGCGCTGAAACAGAAGCTGGGTGAACCTGAATACCTGATTGAATTTCAGCTTACGGATCTATCCAAGCTCAATGATTTCCGCAATGAGTATCAATCCTCAAATCTGCCCAATAAAGGCCCCTCCATTGACTATCCCTTATTTAAAACGCTGAATGCACTAACGGACGGGATTATCGCAGTTGTTATTATTTTGGTAAGTGTTCTGCTGATGCTGATTGCTATTTTATGCCTCAGATTTACGATGATCGCTACCTTGGAGGAGGATTACAGAGAGATAGGTGTCATGAAAGCAATTGGGATCACGCAGCAAGACATTCGCAGCATTTATTTAGCAAAATATATCGTGATGGCAGCCGTAGCCTCTGTATGTGGATATTTACTGTCTTTAGGTGTGGTTCGTTTGTTTACAGCCAATGTTACTTTGTATTTGGGCGTTGCTCCTGCCAGTATCCTTCAATATTTTGTTCCTGTCCTGGCGGTAGGTTTGATCTTTGGAGTTGTTGTATTCTTTTGCCGGATGATTCTTAGACGCTTTAATCGCATCACGGTCGTAGAAGCTTTACGGTCAGGTACGAGGGGTGAAGCAAGGATTAACACAAGCAGATTTTCACTTAGCAAGCGTAAATTTGTTAACGTGAATGCTTTTCTCGGGGTAAAAGATGTTTACGGGCGCTTCACCATGTACGGATTATTGTTCTTCGTATTTGTGATCAGTTTGTTTATCGTTCTAGTGCCAGTGAATATATTGAATACCCTTCAGTCTCCCCGGTTTGTTTCTTATATGGGCGTCGGTCAGAGCGATATTCGCATTGATTTGCAGCAATCGAACCAAATAGAGAAGCGTTTTAATGAGATGATAACCAAGCTTGAAAATGACCCGGACATCTCTAAATTTTCTCCACTGATTACTTCTAGATTTAAGGTATTAGGTAGTGATGGTGTATGGGAATCGCTAAATGTTGAAACCGGTGACTTTACTATTTTTCCGCTCTCGTATGTTCATGGAGGAACTCCTAGCAGTGCAAGTGAGATCGCTCTGTCTGACCTGAACGCCAAGGAACTGAATAAAAAGGTGGGGGATATTGTTCATTTAGAGGTTGCTGGGGAGGCAAAAAAATTGACCGTTAGCGGGATCTATCAGGATATAACTAATGGTGGCCGAACCGCAAAAGCACAATTGCCATATGATCCGAAGACGGTTCTCTGGTATGTAGTAGCTTTGGATGTGAACCCGGAAATTTCCGTCCAGACAAAAATGGATCAGTACACCAAATTATTTTATCCAGCAAAAATCACTCATCTGCAAAGCTATTTAGCTCAGACATTAGGAAATACAATTCGCCAATTGAAGCTGGTTACAGGCTTATCCATCGTTATCGCATTTTCGATTTCGGTATTGATTACCTCTTTATTTCTGAAAATGCTGCTTGCCAAGGATTCCTCGCAAACCGCTATTTTGAGAAGTGTTGGCTTTACGTTAGGAGATATTCGTAGGCAATACCTGGTAAGGATGCTGATAATATCAGGGCTGGGCGTCATTCTTGGTACTTTTGCAGCTAACACTCTCGGGCAAAAAATTGCTCAAATGTTAGGCTCTTTTATGGGGGCTTCTAAGATACAGTTTGTAGTCAATCCGGCGGTAGCCTATCTTATCCTTCCTCTACTTTTCATGCTGATTGTAGCGTTCACCACCGTAACAAGCACGATCTCAATGAGAAAATCCAGTTTAGCCAAACTAATTGCCGAATGATAGGAGGTGGCAGAATGTTCATATTAGAGACGAAGGGGTTAAAAAAAAGTTATTCAACAGGGCAAGGAACTCCGCAGTCGATATTAAAGGATGTTCAGCTTCAGGTGTCACAGGGGGAATTCATAGCTGTCATGGGACCTTCTGGTTCAGGAAAATCAACATTGCTGTATACGATCAGCGGGATGGATAAGTTGACAGAGGGAAGTGTTGTTTTTAAAGGGCAGGAGATCAGCGGAGTTTCAGAGAACGAATTAGCCGGTCTGCGCTTAAAGCATATGGGCTTTATTTTTCAGCAAATGCATCTGTTAAAAAACTTGAATATCCGCGACAATATCATCCTGTCTGCTTATCGGGCGAGAACCAGCAGCCGTAGAACTATCAATAAAAGAGCAGCTGAGTTAATGAACAAAACAGGAATATCTGCGCTGGCTGAACGTGATATTACACAGGTGTCAGGAGGACAATTACAAAGAGCAGCAATCTGCAGAGCACTCATTAATCAGCCAGATATATTATTTGGCGATGAGCCAACCGGGGCGCTTAACTCAAAAGCAGCTAGTGAAATCATGGACATATTAGCAGATATTAATCAATCAGGAACAACGCTTATAATCGCCACACATGATGCTAAAGTCGCTGCTCAAGCTGAGCGTGTCTTGTATATGCTAGATGGCAGCATTGCAGCTGAGCAACGGCTTGGAAAATATAATCGCGTAGATGGTGAATTGAAAAGGCGTGAGGAGAAGCTTGCGGCCTGGCTATTAAAGCTGGGATTCTGATTGGGGGATCTAGCGCTGTACGAATGTTAAACAATGTTTTGCAGTTTAATATCTGCCCAGCACTAAAACCTATCCTATATGCAATAATAACCACTCAATGCGAAGGCATTAAACAATTAAAAATCTATTAACGCACCTCAATCATTGCTGATATAAACCGATCAAAAAAGCAATTGCTCCGGCACATCCGGATAACAGCAATTGCTTTTTTGTTCACTTACTAATTCTTAAGAAAGCTTACGGCACTACGTAGATATTGGGTTTAGACACAGTGGCCATACCGTTACCTAGGAAAAATCCTGTGTGCGGAGGTTGATTGTAAGCTGTATTCTGCCAGGCAATGCTTAACCGATATACTGGATCATGCATTAAGGTATATATTTTATTAGTGGTGATGTTCGTAGTTGTATAGATTCGTAGAGCCGAGTTATCGGACTTTCTCCAGATTGCCTCTTCGCGCCAGTCTCCAAGCAGGTCGGCCTGTAGGCTTGGCGTTGCTTTGGTACTATTGTTGGATGCTACGCTCGCTCCGGTTAATAAATTGGTAACGGAGTTGCTTGCAGGGTTCCATTTATCAATCTTGACACCATCCAGCAGTTCGCGGGACAAGTCGCCATCCCACCAGATCCCAAAATTCACAGAAGGCATTGAGCTGCTTATTTTGGTGCCTGTAATGGAGTATAGGCCAACGCCGTGAGCCCATACCTCTTCCCCGGGATAATTGGGATCAATATCGGCAGCCATCCCCCGGCCGGTATCTTTTCCCGTGTATACACCCCATAAGACCGTCCCGTTTGCGGCATCCCATACCGCAGCGCCATAGGGAGAACTAGTATTTTCCATGACTTTAAAAACTTCGAGACCGGGGCGGTTCGGATTTAAATCGCCTACATGCAGCGCGTCTCCATGACCCAGCCCTGTATTGTATAAGGTCGCACCGTTATTATCAATGGTTAAGGCACCATAAATGATCTCATCCTTACCATCGTTATCCACATCGGCTACACTTAAGCTATGATTACCTTGACCGGCGGTTCCAGCATTGGTGGAGCTATTGCTATCAAAGGTCCATTTACGAGTTAAAGCACTGCCATTCCAGTCAAAGGCTACAACGACTGTGCGTGTATAATAACCACGTGCCATAATGATGCTTGGATGTACTCCATCCAGATAGGCTACTCCTGCTAAAAAGCGGTCTACTCGATTGCCGTAATTGTCACCCCAACTGGATACCGTTCCTCTGGCAGGAACATAATCAATTGTGGTTAAGGCTTTCCCCGTTTGTCCGGAAAATACACTCAGATATTCAGGTCCGGTCAGGATATATCCACTGGAATTGCGATAATCTGCACTTGCGTTTCCAAGGGTTACGCCAACTCCGTCAACCGTACCGTCTGCTGTTTTGCAGACTACTTCGGCTTTACCATCACCATTGAAATCATAGACTAGAAATTGAGTATAATGTGCGCCAGCCCGAATATTTTTACCCAGATCAATTCGCCATAGCCGAGTTCCATTCAGCTTATAAGCATCCAGATAGACGTTGCCTGTATAGCCACTTTGCGAGTTGTCTTTAGAATTGGAAGGATCCCACTTCAACACGATTTCATATTCCCCGTCACCGTCTAAGTCGCCCACGCTGGCATCATTGGCACTATAGGTATAACTTACGCCATCTGGCGTAGTGCCGTCAGCCGGAATTTGAATTGGAACGTCCAAATAATTGTTGGCCCATACATTTGCTGCTGGGGAATCAGATTTCTCAATACCGCCAATGATTGCTCGAATTGTATAGCTAGACGAAGTTGTGCCGGCGTTATCCTGATAATTTGTGCTGTCCGTGATTGGGGTAACGTTTACTTTTGTGCCATTGCGGTATAAATTAAAAGAAACCGACAGTTCTTCTGTTCCGAGTAGCCGCCAGCTCACAAATACACCGCTGGATACCTTGACTGCTACTAGTCCCCGATTTAGCTTTTCCGCTTGCCGGGCAGCTGCTGCCGAAACAGAGGAAAGAGAGCCAAAAGCTGCCGTCCCTAACGTAAAGACTAAAAACCAAATGATTACAAGATATCCTGACTGATGTAACCGCTTACTCATTAACGAAGCCTCCTTTTCATTTTTGGTTCACGAGGGTTACACAGGATGTCATAGTGAACAGTACATAATATTTCATAAAGACAAAAATATGTTTTAAATTTACTTGAACCATTTTAAATGAGTACGACTTTACTCACACAGAAAGGAATACATAAAATGGAAAATATAAGCTATAATTTAAAATTCGCTACACTTTGTGCCAAATATAATCTGGGTCTGTTGATGAATGAACCTGAACCGATAACAGGTGGACTCTTGCACAGAATGTATCGCCTGCAAACGGATAAAGCGCAATACGCAGTAAAGGCCTTAAATCCTCAAATTATGCAACGAGATACAGCCATGTCTAATTATATTTTTTCTGAAAGGGTTGCAAATCTGGCTTATCAAAAGGGGATCCATGCTGTTCCGGCAATCGTATCTAATGGCAATAGTATGCACGAGGTTGAGGGGCAATTTTATTTATTGTTTCCATGGGTTCAGGGGAAGGCATTACCTTTAGGTGAAATAGATTTAGATTGTTGTAAAAAGATTGGGGCAATTCTTGCGCAGCTCCACATCATCGATTTCTCACAGGGAATGGATGATCATCACTTTGAAACGCTTATAGCGTCTAATGCTGCAGTTGCCAATTGGAAAGAGCTTGCACTCAAAGGAGAGCAGCAGGGTGCAGACTGGTCAAGCTTGCTAGCAGATCACCTGCATAAGATACAGAATTGGGAGTCATTGATTCATTCTTCAGCGAGTCTATTGACGAATCATTATGTTATCAGTCATCGGGATTTAGACCCCAAAAATGTCTTGTGGGATGAGCAGAAAGTTCCAATAATAATCGATTGGGAAGCAGCAGGACCTATTCATCCGACAGTAGAGCTGATAGATGTAGCTTTATATTGGTCAGGTTCTGAATCGGGAGATTTAAGCAAAAAGGCATTCTCAAATTTGATTAACAGCTATCTGGAGCATGGCGGAGAGGTTTATGCGGATTGGCAGGTTGTGCTCAACTATGGCTTTTTGGGAAAATTAGAATGGTTAGCTTACAATATCAGACGTTCGCTAGGACTGGAGAGCTCGGATGACGCAGAACGGGAGCTGGGTACTTGTGAGGTAATCCGTACGATTAATGCATTACAGAACTATGCAGATTTTATTCCACAATGTTTATTATGGTTGGGAGATTTAGAGGAAGGTAGTGCCTAAGCTATTAAAAGAGGAAGAGAACTTATTTATGAATGTTGTTAACGCTACGATGGCAGCTATAAATGGATGAGTATGTTCCGATGGACCGGAAGGGGAGCACGTCAAAAATTTAAACTGACTGTAAGTTGAAAAGGAGGACTTATGAAAAAGTTTATAGTTATATCTGGCGTCTCGCTATTTTTGCTGGCGATTTCTTTTAGCCCATTGTTCAACTATATACGTGAGTATATAATTTCTGATCAAATTAATCAGCGTTATGAGATAAAGCATGCTGAAAAAGAATATAACCCAATAAACGTACAAGAGATAACGCTTGATGATAAGAATATTAAAATCAAAGAAGAAAAAACAGGCAGGAAAGCGGATTTGACCCTATGGGATGAAGAGGAGAAGGTCCTGCCTGGTGATATTGTCAAAGTTCAGTTCTTATTAAATGATCAAAAAATCTCCACCGCTGATGAAATATGGCTATCCAATCGGGACAGAGGCCGGTATTTTTCGTGGATAGATATTCTCACAGTAAAGGACCGAAAGACTGGTGAGGAACAAATAAACATAGTCCAAAGACTGACCGATGATAGTCAACCCATGGAAACAAGAAAATGGAAAATCATCACGATTGCCCAAGACGGAGAAGTAGACGAAGAGGTTCTCAGCTATGCTCAAAGAAGCAACAATCATTTAGGTGTCAGGCTAATCGAGTTCTCCGGTACCTCCCTTATGGGTATGGGCTATTATTCAGATGTTACTAAGGCCTACCCTAGTATTTTCTTCCCACTCCTATTTCCGTTTCTAACTGGTATAGCGGGTCTCCTGTTATTGATCTTTCTGATTGTTCTTTTACTGTTTGAGCTTCATTTTAGACGTGTTATTAGAAAAAGAGGGCGATAAAGACTGGGTACGTTCTGAATTACTTGTAGTTTCGAATTATCTTTAATTTAGTGCTAGTTGATAAGGCAAACAGCAGCAGTAAGACTCCGATTGAACCCATGACAGGACCAGGGCTGAAGAAATCAGACAAGGACGAGACAGCAGTAAGACCAATGGATGGGGCTACACTCATGATAGAACCTAATACACCGAACACCCTACCTTGGAGGTCTTCTGAAACTTCCAGTCTAAGGATTGTATTAATCAGCAACGTGCAGAATGAGAACATGAAGCCAATTACAAGAATGATAGGAATGGCAATCGCAGCGGAAGTGACGAATGATAACAGAAGGTATAGGGGACCGAGACATAGCAGTCCAGTCATAATAAGAAATCCTCTATTCTTCAGTTTGGAGCCGAGCAGCAAGATCAGACCGGATCCGATCATATAACCAAGTGGAATACAGGCTTCAATAAGTCCAAACTGAAAGGGAGTAGAATCCCACACTTTGACGGCCATAACCTGGGTCAACATCAGGGAGGGGACAAAAAATAAGGTTAAGGTAGGAAGCATAATCATAACGGCGCGTGCAAAAGGGTACCTCCAAATATAGCGAATTCCATCGATCAAATCCTGTGTGAATTTCCGTTCTTTCTTGGGCACGTTATTTAATTGAGTTGGCAAAGGAAGGGAGCGGACTGCTAGAACGAGCAGAAAGGAGATCAAGAACGTAGCTCCATCAAATAAAATAGCGTCGGCTGCTCCAAAACTCGCTACGAAAATACCACCAGCGGAATAACCAATAGTCCGGCAGATGTTTTCAGACAAGTTCAACAATCCTACCGCTTTTTGTAGATGTTCTTTACCAACAACAGTAGTGATAGAAGCTTGGTATGCCGGGGACTGGAATAAAGCTGAAACGGTCGTAAGACCCGTCAGTATAGCGACGACAATGAACGAAGTAGAGGGCAGGGAAATGGCTAAAGCTAGTGTCACTACAAGTCCGCAACTTATCAGATCTGTGATCAGCATGAGGGTTCGACGATTGATCCTATCCGCAAAAGTTCCCCCAATCGATCCTAGCAAAGAACTAAGCAATAAATTGATTATCGTGATGATGGCAATCATTTTGGCGCTGCCGGTCGTTTGCAGTACCCATAAACTTAAAGCAATACTATGAAAAGTGTTGCCAAATAAGGAAATGGAGTACGAACTGAGTAGCAGCAGGAATCTCCGATTTCCCCAAAGAGAGGGATAAACTTGAACAGCAGGGGGAACTTGTTTCACTAATACAGGACCAGGCATAAGTTATGCTCCTTTCAACTTAAACGCTTAAGTGAATAGCCAAAAAAATTATTCTACAAAATAGCAATTATTTTCTTGTGCGGAGTAGTCAGAATGATGCAATAATTTGTCCATGAGTTCAAATGCAGTAGCCGCTTTATCCCCAGTAAAAATGAATTTATGAACGTCATCGCCTAATATTTCCGGACAATTGCAGGTGCAAAGCACAGAGAGTTGTTCGAACCTCCCGTTTACTTCAACGTAACTTCCAATAAACTCATTAATGACAATGGCCTCTTTATAGCCCCCTCCCTGTAAGAATGTATTTAATTCCTCCAAATTGACAACGGTAAATATCGCTTCTTCAGGTAATGGAATACTGTCCTGAATAAAGCGGGTGAGGAAACAGTTATTGAAGCTCTCCATAATTAAACATACCTGTGAAAGGTCCTGTGGTTTTACCTTTTGCAGAACTGCTCGATAGTTGAAAAGGACCTGCTTAAAGAGTTTATCTTCAATCATGCTGTCGATCAGAATCAAAGGAATTCCTTCTACAAAATGTTTGGAGATCGAATAAAAGGCTTCCTCGCGCACATCGATCAGAAATACAGCCTCCAGCTTTCTTTCTACGATAATATCCAAAGAAGGCTGGTCAACATCAAGTGAATAGAGCAGCGTATGGTAACCAGCATTTGTTAACCGCTTTTCCAAGGCATGTATAAATGAGAACTGGGCATGGAGCTTCCAGTGTGGTGTATGGGCTGATGTGTTAACAAGCACACCGACCAATCCTGTTTTCTGATTCGCAAGTGAACGTGCTGCCAGATTCGGTATGTAATGCAGTTCCTCGGCAAGCTGAAGAATCTGCTGGCGTGTTTTCTCAGGAATGGTTTGGTTGCCGACACGATTCAGAACATAGCTCACTGTTGCGACGGAGACATTGGCACGAAGTGCGATGTCCTTCATGGTTGTCTTTTTCACCAGTAAATAGCTCCCTTATCCTTGTGATATTTTCTAAAGATTAACATTCTGATTCTAAAGCGTCAATGGGGGTGAGTGAGCGTTTAGATGACCCTGTTAAGTTTCTATAAATGGAAGAATTGCGGAAGGGTTGAAGAAAGAGGGCTTAACTCAGCTGGGACCTTTCTTAAAATTTGGGTAAATAAGTATTAAGATCTATGAACTTAAAACGGGCAGCGAGATGAGGTGTTACTTATGGATACGATTCCGGATGGAGATGAGTAATCTTTGTGAAACCGCTTCAGATAACGACACAATATTGTGAAAATTTTCACCTGTTTATTAAAAATTTTAATATATAATTAATTTATAATCAAAAACAAGGGGGATTTAAAATGAAGTTATTTAAAATGATGTTAGTAGCAGGCGTCTCGGTTGCAGTCTTATCTGGTTGTGGTGCGAATAATAATAATGCGACTAATTCGGCGGCTACTACGGCTCCAACTACAGAGCAAACGGATGCAGTTACTACAGCTTCAATCGTAAATCAAGCAGATACGTTTACCAAGGCTGTAAGTAAAGATGGAAATTGGATTATTGCCATTCTAAATGATGTGACCATTGCCCAAGATGTTGTTGTTGAAGGCGAATTCCATGATAAAGGGGCTGCAGACGGCGACATCTACCGTAAGATTGCTCTTTATGCCCAAGACGCTGATCACAAAGTTACTGCCAATTACACTCTCACTGTACCTAAGTTAACTGTACAAAGTGAAAATTTACGAGTTCAAGGCGGAACCATTAAAGGTGATGTTTATGTAGAAGCGAACGGATTTAACCTGCATGAAACCTCGACTATTGATGGAAATCTTTACTTCGCAAACGAAGATGTGAAAGCAACTGCAGGGATTGAAGGTAAAGTGACTGGGGCAACTGAAGTTAAATAAGTACGTGATGATTTCGATTAGGTAGAAGTAGAAGGACTAAATAGATAGAGTTATCTGGATAGGTTCAGGCAAAAGGAATCAGTATGAATGGGCTGACTCATAATGGGCTACACCCCATCTAGTTACCATATGAGAGCCGGCGGAAGCTTTGAAGTAACAAGTGATGGAGTATTGAAGTGTATAGTAGATGGTTTTAACTGTATTTTGTGCAACTAAAATGCTCAAAATGCTCGGCCAATGAAAATAGATGTATTTAATACATCTATTTTCTTGATTTAATACTCTACAGGGTATTTCTCTAGTTTTTAATTGTATAGAATACACTTAAAGTTCGAATCAGCCCTTGTAGAGATGGAATAAGTGTATAGAATGCAGTTATCTTACAGATTTCATCAAGATAGTGCGTTACATCGGAGTGAGTATCCAAAAGCTACGAATGATTGAGCTTAGCTCATAACCTACTCAAGCAAACCACCACAGACCCAAAACACCAGGCAGTGAACCTCCAACGGAGAATCGCTGCCTGGTTGTTTTTTTGTGGAAGAATATATGAACTGTTGTTGATTTTCTTCATATTGACTTATACTATTACTACCACTACTAGGAGGAACACATATGTCTAAGGAGTATTCGCGCACATATATTGAGAGCGTAAAGCTTGAAATGTTAAATAGGTTGGGATTAAAGCAGGTGTTCTTCAAGGAGCAAATAGGGGATAGCCTAATTTTTGAAGCTGTGGGTTTTGATAAAGGGGCAAAACATCGCTTTTGCGTTAGACCAAAGACGAAAACGATTGATGAATTCATATCAGGCAAATGGATGAAGGTCCGCAGTTTTATAATCAAAAGTGTGGATATTTAGTGTTGAACCCTATAAAGGTAGCCCCGTTAATCGGAGTTACCTTTTTATTTTTTGACCCATAGTCATTGATAATGTGAAGTATCACCATACAGATCGATGGTTGTTTTGGTTTCAGTTAGGGTTACTTTACATAATGCTGTAGAGAGAATATCCGGTAACTCCCCAATTTCCTGCAATGATTTATTGAGAAAATAAGCCATAATGACTTTTAAAGTCATCCGATGCGTGATGATGAGCACTTCAAGCCCTACGTTATCGTTTATGATGCACTCCATTGTCGGCACTACTCTTTGTTCAAGCTGCTTGTAAGTTTCACCTGAGGTTAGAGGAATATATAGATCGGGTCTGGTGAAAAAATGGGAATATTGTAAAGGGGATTCTAGTTGTATCTGATCCGTATTCATTCCTTCCCAGCTCCCCATGTTAATTTCCATTAAAGAAGCTTGCTGTTGAATAGGTAAACTCCGCTTTCCCCGTAAAATCTGCGCAGTATGCAATGCTCTTGGACTAGTACTAGAATAAATCGCGCCTAAGTTTAAGTTTTCTACTTCCAAACGATCTCTTAACCATTCCGCCTGCTGTTCGCCCAAGGCTGTAAGCGCAGAATTTTGATGCCCTTGCATTCGTTTTTGTAAATTCCATTCTGTTTGCCCGTGACGGGTTAAGTATAATACTGTCTTTGTCATTAACGTGACCTCCCTTATGAATAGTTGTAAGTATAAGATAAATAAATATAAATAAACAATATATAATAGTTAACATCCATAATGTATAGTTATAGTGAAATGGCTGAGGATAAGCGGCAAATACAGATATTACTTTATGAAGTGAGGAAGAGATCACGATGAACTATCATGTATTAAAATTGTTTTATTACGTTGCCATCACAGGTAGTGTGACCAAAGCCTCTGAACGTTTGCACATCAGCCAACCCGCTATATCAGCGCAAATCCGTAAGTTTGAACGGGAGAATCATATTTTGTTATTTGAAATTAAAGGAAAGAGGATGGTGCTCACCCCTTTAGGAAAAAGGTTAATCGAACCTCTTGAGAAATTTTTTGCTATGGGTGATCAAGTCCAGCAAATCATTGAAGATTATCACAAATTTCCTGAGGGGAATCTGCGGATTGCAGGTAATTATTTGGCGACAAGTATCCTCATTCCCCGGTGGGCGTCATTATTCAAACAATCTTTTCCGGAAGTTAACATTCAGATCACTACTACTAATTCTCATGATGTCATGGAAAAATTAAATAATTTTGAAGCAGACGTGGCGATATACAGTGATATGGAGTTTCCTACGCATAATACAGGAGTGTTCGAACATCGGAAGTTATATAGGGACGAGTATGTATTCGTGGTCTCTTCCCAGCACCCTTTTGCCAATCAGCAGCTTAGCTTTGAAGAAGTGATGTCTGAAGCATTTATTATGAGGGAAGAGGGCAGTGCAGCTAGAGAGCGGCTTGTCCGGTTGTGTGAAGAAAGAAGTGTACAGCAGCCAACGATTGGGCTTCAATTTAATGGAGTGAATGAAGTTATTCAAGCTGTCATTGCCGGTTATGGAATTAGTTATGTCTCCGCTTTGTTGGCGAAACCTTATCTTGATCAGGGAACATTAGCTAAAGTAGCAGTTGAAAATGTAGTCTCTCAGCATTCGATATGGATGGGCTACAGAAAGAAGGAACTTCAAGAAAGTTATATGCAGTCGTTTATTACGTTCGTTATGAAACAATTAAGTTTAAAATAATATTAGGAAATTAAAGATAATCTTATGGTAAACTATGGATAAAAGTTAGGAGGGTCATAATGGATCAAATTATATTCAAACAAATTAAGTTTGTGCGTAGTGTTACTGTGCGTGCAGTCGAGGGACTATCTGAGGGAACTTTGAATTGCATTCCAGAAGGGTTTAATAACAATATCCGCTGGAACTTGGGACATATTTATTTGGTGCAAGAGAAGTTTGCTTTTCATTCCGCTAGGGAACTTATGCAATTGCCGGCAAGCTTTGAACGCTTATTTGCGAAAGGGACTAAACCAGCCGAGTGGAATGAGGAACCGCCAACGCTTGAAGTTTTACTTGAGATGCTTACGGAGCAACCCAAACGGATCCAGGAAGCTTTTCACAATCGTTTAAGTGAGCAAGTAACTCCTCTTACAACAGGAAGTGGATTAACCTTAAATTCAATCGGTGAATTCATCAATTTCACACTTTACCATGAAGGTATGCACTTCAATACAATAAAATTATTAAATCGCTTTGCAGATAAAAGTCTTTAGAGTTCTCAAGTAGCAAAAAGTTTAAATCCAAGGAGACAGATGATGGAAGACGGAAGAATCTTGGGGATTGCTTACAATATGATTCCAGTTAAAGATTTAGAGAAATCTGCAGCCTGGTTTGTAAAGCATTTTAGTTTTAATATTAGGGACCGAAGAGACGGAAACTTAAGCTTATTCAGAGATAATAGGCCGATATTATGTTTGACTCAGAGTGATGATGATTCGAGGGCTGTGTTTGAGGTCAGAGGTAGGAAAAAATGGGTGATCACTTTTTTTGCAAATGATGTGCTTGCTCTTCACAGTCAATTAAAATCAGCAGATGTAAAAGTCGGAAATGTTAGTGATGAAGGTGAGTATGGGAAGTTTTTTGTATTTGAAGATCTGGATGGGAATCTATTCGATGTATGGGAACACCACGATTGTGAACTGATTTATTAGTTTAAAAAAGTGGTCAGAACTTAAATAAATTCAAATAACAAAAGATATCGATAAATAATTGGTATCTTTTGTTAGCTTTATGATCGAAAAAAAGATTTGTAAATGAAAAGGTTATATGATAATCTAATTTATGTAATACATGTAACCGGTTACACATTGGGGGATGAAGTGAAGAATGATGACAATCAAAGATGTCGCAAAAATAGCTGGAGTTTCGGTAGCAACAGTCTCCCGGGTTATTAATGAATCTGGTTATGTGAATATCGATACCCGCAAAAAGGTTGAGGCAGCGATCAAAGAAATGAATTATACCCCTAATGAGGTTGCAAGATCATTATACAAGCGGAAATCTAAATTAATCGGGCTGCTCTTGCCTGATATTACCAACCCTTTCTTCCCGCAGTTAGCGCGGGGGATAGAGGATCGGATGCAGGAGCAAGGTTATCGGATCATCTTTGGCAATAGTGATGAGAACGAAGATAAGGAGATGGATTATATTCAAACCTTTATCCAAAACAATGTCATTGGCATGATATCGTCAACCAACTTCCCTGAGAGCGACGTTTATTCTAACTTGAAGATTCCGGTCGTATTTCTCGACCGTACTTCTAACGATAGCCCTTCCGTATACGCAGATGGCAAAAAGGGCGGACGTCTTGCAGCACAAGAGATTATCGCACGGGGAAGCAAAAAAATTACAGTGATACAAGGACCGGCGCATATCAAACCTGCACAAGATCGATTTCTTGGGGCGATTGAAGTCCTTAATGAAATGGGAATCAGCTATAATGTGATCGAAACTTCATCCTTCTCCCATACAGTAGCAGAACAATGGGCTGTGGAGTTATTTGATAAATATATAGATACAGACGGCGTAATTGCCAGTAATGATATTGTGGCGACGGCAGTCATTCATGAAGCACATCGTTTAGGTAAAAGAGTGCCGCAGGATCTGCAAATCATCGGATTTGATGATATCCCGCTCAGCAGCTTGTTGTCACCTGCTTTATCCACCATTCGCCAGCCGGCACATGATATGGGTAGAGAAGCAGCGGGTTTACTTATTAAGCTAATTGAGCAAGATAAGGTGGAAGAGAAGATTATTCAATTACCCGTTAGCTTTGTGGAGCGGGAAACTACAAGAAGTAAAGAATAGATGACAACATGAGAAAGGTTGATAAATATGGCTAAGATATGTGTAATTGGCAGCTGTTCAATGGATTTAGTAGTGACTTCGAATAAGCGGCCTCACGCGGGTGAGACTGTGCTTGGAGAACAATTCTCCACCGTTCCGGGCGGTAAGGGTGCGAACCAAGCCGTCGCTGCTGCCCGTCTAGGAGCAGAAGTTACGATGGTTGGTTGTGTAGGTGATGATTTCTATGGTACCGCTATCATGGATAATCTGAAAAAGAATCGCGTTTTTACCGCCAATGTGGAACCGGTTACACATGTCGAAAGTGGAACAGCTCACATCATTTTAGCGGAAGGTGATAACAGCATTATCGTTGTAAAAGGAGCCAATGATTTAGTTACTCCTGCATTGGTTGAACGCGCACTTGAGAATATTAAAGGCTCTGACATGGTATTAATCCAACAAGAAATTCCGGAAGAGACGGTGTCTTATGTAAGTGAGATTTGCTATAAATTCAATGTGCCAATGTTGCTTAACCCAGCACCTGCTCGGCCTATCAGTGAAACGATTATAAACAATGCCACCTATTTAACTCCCAATGAACATGAATGTGCAATATTATTTCCTGAGATGAGTACTGCTGAAGCTTTACGCAAATATCCCAATAAGTTATTTATAACCGAGGGCAGCAATGGTGTACGTTATTACGATGGTAAACAGGAAGTTTTAGTTCCCACCTATAAAGTGAATGCTATAGATACCACTGGAGCAGGAGATACTTTTAATGCGGCATTTGCTGTTGCTCTAGCTGAAGGCAAGTCTATTCGTACTAGTGTAAAGTTTGCCAACCGCGCCGCTTCTTTATCCGTCACAAAATTTGGTGCCCAAGGTGGCATGCCAACAAGAGTAGAGGTGGAGGTGAGTCTTTAATTATGAAAAAACAAGGAATATTAAACAGTCATATTTCCAAAGTGCTTACTGATTTAGGCCACACTGATACGATTGTCATTGCTGATATTGGATTACCCGTTCCACTTGGGGTTCCAAAGATTGATTTAGCGCTTAAATTGGGAGTTCCCAGCTTCGAAGACCTCGTCGAAATCATTTCAGAGGATATGGTCATTGAGAAAGTTATCGTGGCAGAGGAATTAGCTGCAAAAAATAAAGGCACTTCTGAATACTTGAATGACAAATTTAAGGAAATACCTATAGAGGCGATTTCACATGAACAATTTAAATTGTTAACCCGGCATGCGAAGGTCATCATTCGTACGGGGGAAGCTAAGCCGTATGCAAATTGTATTTTACAAGCCGGGGTCTATTTTTGATAAAAAGGGGGTTCAAAGCGTATGCACATTACGATGAAAGATATTTATAAATCTTTTGGGGCTAACCGTGTGTTGACGGGTGTGGATTTTGAGCTGAAGGATGGTGAAGTTCATGCCCTAATGGGAGAGAATGGTGCAGGAAAGTCTACTCTGATGAACATTTTGATTGGACTGCATCAGCGTGATCAAGGAACCATTAGTATAGATGGTCAGGAAACATACTTTAACAATCCCAAAGAGGCTGAACGTTTTGGGATCGCTTTTATCCATCAGGAGTTGAATGTGTGGCCGGATATGACAGTTCTAGATAATCTGTTTATTGGTAAGGAACGAACCTCCAAACTAGGGATCTTAAATATGAAAGAAATGAAAGCGTTAGCAAATGAACAGTTTCGTAAGCTCTCCGTAACGCTTCCCTTAAATCAAGAGGCGGGGGAATGTTCGGTAGGGGAGAAACAGATGATTGAGATTGCAAAAGCGCTTATGACTCATGCAAAAGTTATCGTCATGGACGAACCGACAGCGGCATTAACCGAACGGGAAATCCAGAAATTGTTCGAAGTCATAACTTCCCTTAAAAAGGAAGGCGTCTCCATCGTGTATATTTCGCACCGTATGGAAGAGATTTTCACGATATGTGACCGAATAACGGTCATGCGAGATGGGAAAACAGTAGACACGAAGCCCATTCCAGAGACTAACTTCGATGATGTAGTTCGGAAGATGGTAGGGCGTGAATTAACTGACCGGTTTCCTGAGCGTACCTCCAAACCCGGAGAGGTTGTTCTTGAAGTTAAAAATGCCACGAAAAAAGGGCAATTTAAAGATGTTAATTTCTCCGTTCGTTCTGGTGAGATCTTAGGCTTCTCAGGATTAATGGGATCTGGACGAACAGAAATGATGAGAACCTTATTCGGATTGGAATCGTTAGACCGTGGAGAAATTATGGTGCGGGGAGAAAAGGTCACGATTCGAAATCCCAATGATGCGATGAAGGCGGGGATAGGATTCGTTACGGAGGACCGTAAAGATGAAGGGTTAGTGCTTGATTTCTCTATTCGAGACAATATGGTGCTTACAAATTTATATAGCTTCGCTCCTAAGGGTGTAATCATTGATAAAAAAGAACAAGAATTTGTAGACATACTTATCAAACGGCTACACATCAAGACACAGTCTTCCTCCACTTTAGTCCGAAATTTATCCGGGGGGAATCAACAAAAGGTGGTCATCGCCAAATGGATTGGGATCGGCCTAAGTGTGCTTATCCTCGATGAACCTACCCGTGGAGTTGACGTAGGAGCTAAACGGGAGATCTATCAGCTCATGAATGAATTAACGGAACGTGGAGTCGCCATTATCATGGTATCGTCAGAGCTTCCTGAAGTCTTAGGAATGAGCGACCGGATCGTAGTGGTTCATGAAGGGGAAATTAGTGGAGAGCTATCACAACAAGAAGCTACGCAAGAAAAAATCATGACGTTAGCTACAGGGGGGCAATAGTAATGACAACTATCAAAGGTGAGAGAGAAAATAAAGGTTTTCAAATCGGGCAAATTACACAGAAACTAGGTCCATTACTAGGGCTGATTATTCTAATTATTATCGTTACGGTGTTGAACCCAAGCTTTATGGAGCCCCTTAATATCCTGAACTTGCTTAGACAAGTTGCCATAAATGCGCTTATCGCTTTTGGGATGACCTTTGTTATTCTAACGGGTGGTATCGATTTATCGGTGGGGTCTATTCTAGCCCTATCCAGTGCCTTCACAGCTAACCTGATGTTGTCTGGTTGGGATCCTGTCTTAGCCATTATAGTAGGTTGTTTAGCGGGTGGCGTGATGGGGATGGTCAACGGACTGATGATTACAAAAGGTAAAATGGCACCATTTATCGCTACGTTGGCGACCATGACGATTTTCCGGGGATTAACACTTGTATACACAGACGGTAATCCGATCACAGGTCTCGGAGACAGCATGACCTTCCAATTGTTTGGCCGTGGATATTTACTGGGAATACCTGTACCTGCTATAACAATGATCATCGTCTTCGCAGTCTTATGGGTTGTATTGCACAAAACTCCATTTGGCCGTAAAACCTATGCCATTGGTGGTAATGAAAAAGCATCTATTATTTCAGGGATTAAAGTAGACCGCATTAAAATTATGATCTATTCATTAACCGGTATGTTGTCCGCATTGGCAGGAGCGATCCTGACTTCCAGATTGAACTCAGCGCAACCCACAGCAGGCACATCTTATGAGTTGGATGCTATCGCAGCTGTAGTATTAGGCGGTACAAGCTTAACTGGTGGTCGCGGACGTATCGTGGGCACATTGATTGGTGCACTGATTATCGGGATTTTGAACAATGGATTGAACTTGCTCGGCGTATCCTCTTTTTACCAAATGGTGGTCAAAGGGATCGTTATTGCCATTGCCGTACTCATAGACCGTAAGAAAGCCGTATAAGGGGGATTCCAACATGAAAAAGTTAACTTTAATTCTTACTTCCTTACTATTAATTCTCATGACAGGTTGTTCCTTGGAGCCTCCAGAGTGGGCTAAGCCTAGCAGTGGTGGAAGCATGGAGAACATGAAGATTGGATTATCCATATCTACATTGAATAACCCCTTCTTTGTATCCGTTAAAGATGGTGTTTTGGCCGAGGCTAAGAAGCAAGGCTTGGAAGTCCTTGTCATTGATGCCCAAAATGATTCTGCTAAACAAAGTAATGACGTCGAAGATTTGATGCAAAAAGGTGTGAATGCGTTATTGATCAATCCAGTGGATTCATCAGCGATCTCGACGGTAGTGCAAACAGCTAATAGTTTAAATATTCCCGTCGTTACGTTGGACCGTTCCGCAGATCAAGGGGATATCAAAGCTCTTGTTGCTTCTGACAATATAAAGGGTGGCTCTATGGCGGCACAATATATTGTAGAGCAGCTTGGGAAAGGTGCGAAGGTCATCGAGCTAGAAGGATCCCCAGGAGCTTCAGCGACTCGGGAACGCGGTAAGGGATTCCATGAGATTGCGGACAGCCAACTAGAGGTCATTGCTAAGCAAACAGCTGATTTCGACCGTACGAAAGGCCTGACCGTTATGGAGAACCTTCTACAAGGAAATCCTGGCGTACAAGCAGTTTTCGCTCATAATGATGAAATGGCGCTAGGTGCTATTGAAGCCATTCAAAGTTCAGGCAAGAATATCCCTGTGATTGGTTTTGATGGAAATGAAGATGCACTTAAATCCATCGAAGCTGGTAAATTAACAGGAACTGTTGCGCAGCAGCCTGAATTAATTGGCCAACTAGCCATTCAAGCCGCTAAGGATGTATTAGAAGGCAAAACCGTAGAGAAGCTGATTGCGGCACCGCTTAAACTAGTTGTTAAAGAGTCAAAATAATAACCATTATAGAAAAAGACTGCGCTCACCGATTTGGTGAGCACAGTCTTTTTTGCTGTACATTGCAGCTTATTCTTCAATAACTCTATCCGGTAGCTGTGTAACATAACTGTCTGACAAATGGAGCAGCTGTAAGGCACGCTCGAATTCGTCTTCTGTGGATTGCAGAGGTTGGTTGCCGTTACCAGATAAAGTATAATGCTGGCCATCCTCGAAGCCACTGCCGGATAAGAAGAGCTCTTCGTTATTTACGAAAGATCCTGTAGGCAAGTAATACCGTTGTGGTAGTAAGTTATAAGTTGATTGATTCAAGAGATCTTGTCCGAAATGAATATGATCTGTAAGAGAGACACCCAATAAATTAGATACGGTAGGTAAAATATCCACTTGCCCGCCTAGTTGTTCTTTTACACTAGGAGTTGTAATCCCTGTCGCTGACATGATCAACGGAATATTAATCAATTCACGTTCCGAATATTCATGGCCGAGAATCTCTTCCAGTAGGAGATGATCATTCTCTTTTAGAGAGAAGATAGGCAGTCCACGATGATCCCCGTACAATACGATCAAGCTGTTATCCCATACACCGTTTTGTTTGAGCTCATCGATAAAAAGTCCCAGCGCATAATCAGCATAATTCTGAGCCCGAATATAATCGCCAACAAGCGTTCCTTCGAATCGCTCTGGAAGTGTCATTTTGTATTTATCCTCTGGGATGGAGAACGGATTATGAGATGACATCGAAATTACATGGGAGTAGAAAGGTTGCTCATTCTGATCCATTCTTGCCAGCTCTGCAGCTGTTTTTTCATACAAAACTTCATCAGAAGCGCCATAGAATACTGTGTCATCTTCCCCGAAGTAAGTTTTATCATAATAACGATTGAATCCCAAAGCACTATAAAGCTCCCCACGGTTCCAAAAGTCGACTTCGTTCGTATGGAATGTTGCCGTATCGTAACCTTGTGCTTGCAGCAGCTTGGGTAAGCTTGGAAGCTCTTTAGGAGCGTACATTTGGGTAGCTGGACCATCAGGGGGTACATAAAAAGAAGTGTTCACAATAAACTCTGCGTCTGAAGTGTTGCCTTGTCCAACCTGCTGGTAGAAACGCGGGAAGTAGAAGCTGCTGGCGGCAAGCTTGTTCATATTTGGTGTGATTTCTTGTCCATCAATCTTTAGATTGATTAAGAAGTTCTGGAAAGACTCCATTTGCAGAATGATTAGATTTTTTCCTTTGGCGGCTCCAAATAAAACCGGATTAGAGATAGCTTGAATTCCTTTGGTTTCATCAATAGTGGATTGCGTAATCTCAGAAACGTCAATTTGTTCTTCCTCTTGATCAGCTAGCAGAGAGTAGGCTTCATAATTAAGAATGCCCATTTGTTCCGCTTTAATCGTTTCGTTCATACTGGCACGGTTTGGAAAAATATTCATTGCACAAATGATGATGGAAATACAGAACAGGACTGCCACCGCTTTACGGTTACTTTTGCGCGACATGGCTTTTTTCCAATCCAGCGCTTTCTGTTTTCTAAACATCACCAAGCTGATGACAATGATATCCACAAAGATAAGCATATATTGAGGACGAAGGACCGAAAATATACTTTTCTTTACGGCTCCCACTTGTTTGACCTGATCTAATACTTGCGAAGTAGCAATGATGCCAAAATGATTATGATATACAATTAATGAGAAAAATAGAGTAGTAATCAATACATTGACAAGCATGTAAATTGCAATTTTTCGTTTCGTAGCGAACCATTCAATCAAGCAAAAGACTAGAAGTACAAAAGGGATTTCTTTAAGCCAAGTGGTCCAAGTAGGGCCATCTTCAAATAGAAAATACCAGGCAAAATAGCTTTTTACAAGCATAATGAGAGAGAAGAATAGCAGGGATCTTTTACTAAGTGTACGAGGTTCTTTAAACGGCATTGCTTATGCCCATCCTTTTCTTTTTAGATTAGTTCATTCTATTACATTGAAGCGTTTAAAATCAACTAGATTTGGGTATGTCTGAGTGAAATTTTCCTGAATATTACAGTTTAGGTGGACTAAATAGTTCACGATATATAAAAATTTTTTATGAAGATGAACTTTTTACAGTGCTCCTGACTCATATAGGGGAGAGAGGTGAAGGCATGGATGTTGTTCGATTGGTGAAAAAAGCCAAAAAGGGAAATAAAGAAGTTTTGCTGCAATTAATCATGTATGAAAAAGATGCTTTTTATAGGCTTGCGTACAGCTATATGGGAAATGCGCATGATGCTATGGATGCCATGGAGGAAATGATAGTTACGTTATACGAGAAGATTGATCAACTTAAGAAAGAGGAGTCTTTTTACAGCTGGAGTAAGACGATTTTGGTAAATGGCTGTAAAAGGCAACTTCATAAACGAAGCAAGCTGGTGTTATTAGAGGACTGGAGCATCACTGACGAGAAGGAAAAAGCTGATGTTGCATCAGGCGATCCATATCATAAAAGTGAACAGCAAATGGATATGCAGGCGTTACTGTTACATGTGAACGAGCAGCAAAGAGAAGCAATTCAATTGAAGTATTTTCATGATCTCGATTATCAAACGATAGCTGAGATCACACAGGTCTCGATCGGAACTGTTAAATCAAGGATCTACAATGGATTACAAACACTGAAATATCATTACAGAGGTGATGTTGATGAACAATAACGTTGAAGAACGATTAGTGGATGAGAAGAGGAATTTAGAGTCCATAACTGCACCTGAGGGTTTAGAAATAAGATTAAGAAATGCTTTAGACTCGGCACCCCCAAAAAGAATTAAAAGAAAAAGCTCGCCCCTCTGGAAGATTGCAGCCGTCATTTTATTAGTGATAGTAGTTTCTGGAAACAGCTATAATGCCTTCGCTTATTATGGAAAAAAGTTATTTGGTTTTGATGAGGTGTTAGAGGGAACTCTGCAACAACTCAATGAACAAGGAATGGGACAAAGCATAGACAAAAAGACGACGTTAGCAGATGGCACAGAACTTACGATTAACGGAATTATGGCTGATGCCAATCAATTTATTGTGTATTATACGTTAATCAATCCTAAGGGACTAGAGGAGACGGGAGATCATTTTAGTCCTTCTAAAATAGAAGGGTTTCTCACGAATTCTAACATAAGAAGTGGCGTATCTTTAATCAACGACGAACATACAGAAATAAAAGGCACGATGACATTTGATAGCGTAAGCCCATTTTCGAAAAAACTAACCCTTCATTACTGGGGACCTCTACAGAAAGGGCAGATGAGTGAAGGGAGCATAACGTTTTCTTATAATCCAAATCAAGCGATGGTGACTCAGATCAAGCAATCGATTAATAAAAAGGTCAAAGCCGACAAAGGATCAATTACCTTCAAGTCGATCACGGCCACACCCACCATGACGGTGATTAAAGGGAGTATGAATGTCGAGAATTTCGATCGAATAAGATTAGGGTTAGAAGGCATTCAATTAATTGCCAATGGAAAGCCTGTAGAAATATTAGGCAGTAGCAATAAAACCTCGCTGGGTGGGAGATCATTTGATATTCGTTATGACACCTTGCCAAAAGAACTACATTCATTGCAGCTGGTTGTTAAAGAGTTTGTTGGATATCAGAAGCTGGAAGAGAAGTATCCTCTAAATGCTGATAGTAATGAGCCGATTCTACTGGGGGATAAAGAATTATGGATTAAGGATGTGTCCAAGACCGCTCAAGGGATTGAAGTAACTATTGCTACTGAGGATGATGTAATGTTGGATGGTGTGTCTATTGAAAATGCATACGAAAACACGGCTTTAAAAACAACAATTAATCAAAAAGAGTCAGAACTAACGAACGGTAAACTAATGAAGGAACGCACCTTATTATTTGATACACAAACGAAACCTGAAAGTATTCTGATAGAAGGAATACATTATATGAAGGAATATAACAAGGTGATTGAGATTCCTGTGGATTAAAAAGGAGTGCCATATCCATAATTTATAAAATATAGTAAGCTATAATAGTCTGAGAAAGTGAGGGGGTTATGGAAAATATAGGATCTTTTAAGGTGAGTCGTCCGTCGTTAATGTCGCTTCTGTTTTCTATGATTTTTTCAAGTGGCATACTATTGTTAAATACCAGAAATAATATGGAGTATAAAGGATTACTTTATTTTGGTTATATATGGTCGATCTTCTGTCTGATTGTTGTAATCATATTGCTCTTTAGGATCATTACGATTAGAAAGTTCATTGAGGTTCGGATTCTTCCGGACTCTATAGTAGTAGAAAACAAAGAAGTTCAAGCGAAACAAATTGAGAATATTTATGTAAAGGGTTATTTCATACCCGTAATAGGCATTAAACCTGTAGATCACAAATTTCCTCCCTATAGATTATGTTTTAGTTTTCTTGACGAAGAATACAAGGGAATGAAAGAATTAACCGCATGGGCCGAAAGTAATCAGATTAAACTATCTAAAAAAAGATTTATGAGATGGCTTTAACCGGGCTCTGACCAGTCCACCATACCGCGCTATATGCGTACAGCGGAGAGGATGGGTGTCCCAAAAGCCGAAAATGGCTGCTGGGGCACCTCATTTTTTTGCTCCATCATCGAACCCCCAAACGTCGATCGTTTCCTCCATCTGCGAATCCTGAAACGTCGTTTGCTGCTATCACCGATTTCCCAAACCTCCCTGATCTATTCTCCATCACCGATTTCTCAAAGTTGGCTCACTTCCGCTATCATCACCTTTAAGCCACACTTTCTTGGATCACATTTGCACACCCGGAAGCATCTATCGGACTCAGATGACCCTTAGACGCGTCAAATCCCACTTTTGGAATTCTAACGGACCGCATAGCCGTTATTAGCCTGAAAAACACCCCGAAAGCATCCTTTTCGAGGGAATAACTGCACTGGGGTCCGAAACCTTGCTCCAAAGCCGAAATCTTCGCAAATAACGTCATCTGGGTCCGAAAGTAACCATCTTCCATCATCGAACTCCCAAGCCACACTTTCTTGGATCACATTTGCGCGCCCGGAAGCATCTAACGGACTCAGATGACACTTAAACGCGTCATATTCCACTTTTGGAATCCTAACGGTCCGCATAGTCGCTATTGGCCTGAAAAACACCCCGAAAGCAGCCTTTTCGGGGGAATAACTGCACAGGAGTCCGAAACCTTGCTCCAAAGCCGAAATCTTCGCAAATAACGTCATCTGGGTCCGAAAGTAACCATCTTCCATCATCGAACTCCCAAGCCACACTTTCTTGGATCACATTTGCGCGCCCGGAAGCATCTAACGGACTCAGATGACACTTAAACGCGTCATATTCCACTTTTGGAATCCTAACGGTCCGCATAGTCGCTATTGGCCTGAAAAACACCCCGAAAGCAGCCTTTTCGGGGGAATAACTGCACAGGAGTCCGAAACCTTGCTCCAAAGCCGAAATCTTCGCAAATAACGTCATCTGAGTCCGAAAGTAACCGTCATCCATCATCGAACTCCCAAAACATCGATCGCTTCCACTTTTGGAGTCCTGACTGCCGTATAGCGACTGATTACGCCAATACGCTAATAGGTAGAATGATGGAAAATACTTAGTTTTTTTGTTGCAAATACAACAATTATGGTATACTATTTTCCTGTCACATCTGCATAACACCATATAATTAGAGCTCAAAATAAGAGTTTATTTGTAAATTGATATTTTAAAAGGAGAAAACGATATGGCTATCAATATAAAAAAGTGCACGTTCGAAGATCTGGGTTCACTTCAAGGAATTAGTGTTGAAACATTTAATGAGACATTTAGTAATCAAAATTCACCTGAAAATATGAAAGCCTACCTGGATAGAGCTTTTAACTTAAAGCAATTAGAAAAAGAATTGTCGGATAGCTCATCAGAATTCTATTTTATTTATTTTAATGAAGAAATCGCTGGGTATTTAAAGGTTAACACCGAGGATGCTCAATCTGAAGTAATGGGTAATGATTCACTTGAAATTGAGAGGATTTATATTAGAAAAAAATTTCATAAACAGGGGCTTGGGAAATATCTAATAAATAAAGCTATAGAAATAGCGATACAATGTAATAAAGAGAAGATTTGGTTAGGGGTTTGGGAAAAAAACAAGAACGCTATTAGCTTTTATGAAAAAATGAAGTTTGTTTATACAGGTACTCATTCTTTTTATATGGGTGAAGAAGAACAAATAGATTTTATTATGACCAAACAACTATAACATTTGTCTAAAATGATGTTAACTAAGAGGAGCGATAGGAGGCTTAGAATGAAGCAACTTTATATAAAACAAAAGATATTCAGTCTAAGTGGTAAATTCATGGTAAAGAATCAGCAGGAGCAAGATGTCTATTACGTAGAGGGCAGTTTTATGCAAATTCCCAAGACATTCTCCATTATGAATACAACAAGAGATGAAGTTGCACTTATAACGAAAAAAGTGTTCAGTTTTTTACCAAAGTTTTTTGTAGAAGTAGATGGTCGAGAGGTGTTGACGATTAAGAAGGAGTTTTCTTTCTTTAAAGCACGTTATACGATTGATGCGGCTGACATTGAGGTACATGGTAACTGGTGGGACATGGATTTTCAGGTTTTACAGCGTGGTGTAGTCATCGGTAAAGTGAACAAAGAGTGGTTCACTTGGGGTGATAGCTATAAGGTTCAAATATTGAATGATGAGATGGAAACGCTCATGATTGCGTTTGTTGTCGCTATTGATTGTGTGAAGGCTGACCAGGCATCTACATCACATCAGTGAAGACTGAATATTAAAGTTAAGCTGAGTGTAATTGGTCAGTTTATTTATGATGCGCTGAACGTACCATAAGTAGAGGCAAGTTAGGTTTCTGATAGTGCCTATGTTAGATCTTATTGTTGATTTTCATTTTTTAGAAAAACGCCTATTGCGCCCAAGCGCTCTCTCCGCGAATGCATATGATGATTATGCCTACTCATTGAAAGGAGCGATCACATATGGGATTTTTTCCAACACCGGGAGCTGGCGGGGGATTTCCAGGATTCCCAGGCGGTCCTGGCGGACCTGGCGTGCCGGGAGGACCAGGAGGACCAGGGGGACCAGGGTTTCCGGGTGGAACCCCCGGACAATTTCCGGGGGGTGCACCGGGAGGCGTTCAAGCGCCGACGGCTCCTCCACCGCAATTCGTGCCGCAAATGTCATCCACCACATTTGCCATTGATCCCGGCGGGATCAGACGTTGCCTGTTCCGCAACACATACATTTGGCTGAACAACGGCGAGCAATTCTGGTTCTTTCCGGTATTCGTCGGACGTAATTCTATTGCAGGGTTCAGATGGAACGGTTTTTTCTGGTCGTACTTCGGCATTGATTTGAATCGGATTAGCTCGTTCACGTGCTTCTAAGGCAGACAGCGATAGAGAACAGCCAGCAGGCTGTTCTCTATGTTGTACAAATTATCGTGTCCCGGGAGTTGTGAATTACGCAAAAGATACATAGTAAAGAATCGTTTCCCCTGACGCTAACGTCAATGCTGGATAAAAAAAAGGACTACTCTACGAAGGATAGCCTTAAAGCTTGCTGTTACAGACAGCGCGTTGAGCCATATCATAAATCACGGTAATGCGGAGGGCTGGGCACGTTGGGTGATCCATTGTGTTATGAATTCAATTAGTTTTTTTGCCGCTGGAGAGGCATTTTTAATGGAGGCGGCTGCAATACCAATAGAACGATAATACTCGCCTTCCAATGGGCGATAACATACATTGTCGGGGAGATGTGACAAAATCATTTCGGGGAGAATGCTTAACCCTAAACCATTTTTTACCATGGCGATTATGGCATGATCATCTTCTAATTCCTATTTGATCGTGGGCGTGAGTTTATTTTGCGAGAAAATTCGCTTTACATCGGTGTCACAACCCGCAATGGGCATGATAAAAGGTTCATCAATCAATTGCTCAAGGCGGATGGTTGATTGGCGCTCGAGTGGGTGATTCTGCCACATAATGCAGACCATCCTATCTTTTTGAAGAGGGACCACATGAAAAGCATCTCGAGTAGGCAGATTAACAAATCCCAAGTCAGCAGTTCCATCAGCAATCCATTCTTCTATTTCAGAGTAGTTACCATCAAGTAGTTTTATTTCAATATGTGGAAACTGATTTTGAAATTGTTTAATGATTTGGGGCATCCATTGGATCGATACACTAGAGAAAGTGCCTATTTTCACAGTTCCGATTTCGACACCCTTTAATGCAGCTACTTCTTGATTGAGTTTTTCATTAAGTTGGAGGATTTCTCTGATATGTGGGATTATACGTTCGCCATCGTTGGTTAACCGGATACCCGATCTGTTTCTTATGAGAAGACACAGTCCGAATTCAGCTTCTAAGCTAGAAAGCGCATGACTGATGGCTGATTGTGTTAGATTCAATATCTCTCCTGTTTTGGTAATGCTGCCGATCTCAACTACCTTACTGAAAATCTGATATTTTAAAAGATTCATATATTTCTCTCCTCAATAATGTATGAAAAAAATTCATTAAACTAATAATTAATATTCATTATTTTTATCTTAATTATAATAGTATAATCTGTTTTATATAAAAACATCTACGATTAAAGGGGAGTTTGAGCGGAATGGTTCATGAATCAAACGGATCTTATTATGCAGTCATATTTTCGAGTCAACGTACGGAGGGGGATAACGGATATAACATTATGGCTGAAAAAATGGAGCAGCTTGCGTCCGGGCAACCTGGGTTTTTAGGAGTGGAAAGTGTCAGGGATTCTTCAGGAGCGGGTATTACGATTTCTTATTGGGAGAGCTTGGAGGCGATTAGTAACTGGAAACAACATCAATCTCACAAAGTTGCTCAGGAGAAAGGTAAGAAAGAATGGTACCTAAATTACAAAGTAAAAATTTGTAAAGTTGAAAGAGAGTATTTACCAAATAGATAATAACGAGCCCGCACAACGCTTTTGGAAAAAGGTAATAGAAGAATACACTGGCGGAAATTTCACTGAACGAATTGAAGCAGGGAGAAAGACGCAGGTGTTTGTTAATTGAGTTGAATCAATCTTAAGCCAGGATACAGTAGATCAATAAAAAGCGGCAGTCGTGGACTTTATTTACTAGTCCAGGGCTGCCATTGTTTTTTAGGGTCTACAGAATTGATGTTATAGGTCAGTTACTTGGGTATTTTTGAGTAGTACAAAATCACTTCTAATGTTAAAATTACCCAAAAAGTATTTTAGGAGGCTAAGACGGGAATTATGCTAAATATACAGCAGATTGTAGAACTTATTCCTCATCGGTATCCGTTTATTTTAGTGGACAGAATTATAGAGTTGGAGGAGAACAAAAGAGCAGTAGGTATTAAAAATGTATCCATTAATGAACCGTTTTTAAGCGGCCATTTTCCTGAGCATCCTGTTATGCCGGGTGTTTTAATTGTGGAGGCATTAGCCCAGGTAGGCGGAATCACAATGTGCAAAAACGAGAAGCTGAGGGGCAAGATAGGGTTATTAGTTGGCATTGATAATGCCCGTTTTAAGCGCCAAGTAACACCTGGGGATCAGCTTCTTCTCAAATTCGAAGTCAATCGGATGAAAGGTGAAATTGTAAATGGCAAAGGCACCGCAACAGTAAATAGTGAGCTGGTATGTGAAGCTGAGATTTCTTTTGCATTTGTGCAAAAAGGAGGTTCAAAATGAAAAGGATGCCGTTTGTACGACCAACCGAACATTACGATCTGCAAATTAAGGATATTGACGAGCAAATATGTGCATTGATCAAGCAACGAAAGGAAATCTCGAATAATAATCCAGGATTCCCACCGTTTGAATCTATCTCTAAATGGGCAGAAAATTATGAGCTCTATGAGGATTTTTTGAAAGCGGTATTTGGGACGCTGCTAAGTGAAGAGCATTTTAAGCCGATGGTTGAGCCAATTGATTTTAGAAAACATATTGCAGTTCTTAAATCAATTGAGAAAGATGAGTTTTTTTATACACTGACCTCTATACGCCAATACAGTAATGCTAGTGTGGTCACCCTTAATATAGATTGGGACATGACAACTGAGCTTGCAACAAATTCTCATAACCATAGCTTTTTCGAGCTGTTTATAGGAGAAGAATATGATAGTCGAATGATGAATGGCGGAAGTTCAACCGGACAAGCTTGCTATAATTACGTAATTTCTCCACCGCTTTCTGACGATCCTTCAGGTGTTATATTAGAGTTCAGGGAATATGGTAAACCCTTCAAGAACAATGAGACAGGAAATCGAATTGTTTTTAGGCTGTAGTACTTATTTATTCTCCGGAAAATATTGCTTATAGCTGCCTCCATTGCTATTATCAAAAGTGGAGATCCGAGCGAGGTTAGTTTGGCTCCGCTCCAAATCACAGTTAGCGGATTTTTAGTGAAATAAAAACCGGCCATCCTGAGGGGATGGCTGTTTTCTGTGTAAAACAAATTCAATGATTCATTTCCAGCCATAAAAACTACGAAGGTACAGTTTAAAAAATAGATATTCAGGAATACGAAAATTGATGACCCCAAACAGACTTCAGATGTCTGTATTTTTTTGCTAATTGTGGTTCTATAGTATGATTTTTTGGGATTATTTGAAAAATGGTTGAGAAATACATAGTGTATAGTCAATACTGTGACTTATAATGTTAGCTTAGGTAATGATCTAAAACTCTTAATATAACCTTGAATATATTCATTTACGCAGCAAAAGGCTGAAAGGAAGTCATCTCTTGTTTGAAACCCTACTTTTGAATTTTTTGTTTTTGCTTTTTCCAGTATTAACATTTCTAATATTCTTTGAGAATCGGGCCTATTCCTACAATAGATTGATTCTCGTTTTTATGTCAGCAGTGACCATGAGTCTCTGTATTGCAAAACCTATCAGACTTGAAATTGGCTATATTTTTGATTTAAGGTACATTCCGTTTATAATTGTGGCACTGTTTGGAGGATATAGGAACGTTCTTCCTCTATATATTATTTTGAATGCTTACAGATTCTATGTGGGTGGAGGTGGCGTATTTTATTCGTTTCTATTTGCGACAGCGATTCTGATTTTGGTGCCGTTATATAAAAATAGATTTTTAAAATTACCCTCGAAGGGCCGTGTGATTGCGGCAAGTCTGATTGCTTTGCTAATTATGGGGGTTTATCTGTTAATTTTAGGTTTTGTTCAGGATTCCTTAGACAGGCAATTTTGGATTCTTTCATTAAATGCGTTGACAACTCATGTTGGGGTGATGAGTGTCATTATGATTTTGATTGAGAAAATTATCTCCAATATTAAAAATCGGGAACGGATTGTCCAATCGGAAAGATTAAATGTCGTCAGCGAGCTAGCGGCAAGTGTATCCCATGAAATCAGAAACCCACTTACAGTGACTAGTGGTTTTTTGCAGCTATTAAATAAATCTAAATCGATGACGCCAGAGGAAAAGGGATTTGTAGAGTTATCTCTACAAGAGCTACAGCGAGCAGAAAAAATTGTAAGTGATTATCTCTCCTTTGCCAAGCCACAATCTGAAAACATGGTTTACTCCAATATGAAGGCAGAATCAGAATATACTAAAAATATCATAATGCCTTATGCCACTATGCACAAAGTAGATGTCCAATTTAGTTTTAATAATTCGTTAAATAAAAACTATGACCGGAACCAGATTCAGCAGTGTCTTATTAATTTATATAAAAACGGTATAGAAGCGATGAAGGAAACCGATGGCGGAACGCTATTTATCGATATATTTGAGAAAAAACAGAATATTATGATCAGTATCAAAGATAACGGAGTCGGCATGACTAAAGATGAAATATCGCGACTCGGTAAACCGTATTATTCGACTAAAGCAGAAGGAACGGGGTTGGGTATGCTTATGGTCTATAGTACCGTCGATAAAGTGAAAGGAACTATTGAAGTCGATAGTGAAAAAGGCAAAGGGACAACGTTCCTTATAACTATCCCAACATAACGGCAATTGCAGAGAGTATCTTTTGCTGTTTATACCCCACTAGGAGAGTGTAATACCTTTCATGAATGGATTTCGTGTAAAAAGGGCAACGAGCCTGTGCGAGTCCCATCTGGAGGTGCAGCAATGGAGATATTTGTAACTATAGGCGTCAAATTGGTCATCAGCTTTTTTGGTTTGTGGATCATTACCTTTATTACCGGCCGCAAGACGCTTAGTCAATTGACACCACTCGATTTTCTGTCTTCATTGATTTTAAGTGAAATTGTCGGCAATACGATATATGATGATGAGGTGAAGATCTGGCATCTGCTGTTTGCTCTTTTTGTTTGGACCGCATTATCTTATTTGTTCGAAAAGGTGACCACCCATTTTGTGAAATTCGGGAACATGGCGGAAGGCCGGACAGTGCTGCTAATTGACGATGGCAAAGTGAATCAGGATTTGTTGGAGAAATACGATATTGAGTATACCCAACTATTGTTCATGCTGAGGCAACAAAATATCTTTTCCCTAAGTGAAGTACGGTATGCTCTGCTTGAAACGAACGGCTCTCTATCGGTTATGCGCAAGTCTGAAGCTGAGCAGTCTTCTGCTTTTTCCATAACAGTTATTGATAAAGGCAGGGTACTGGAAGAGTCCATGCGGGGCAGATCGATGAACAAGGAGCAGATTCAGGAACGCGTCAGAGAGCAGGGCTATAATTACATTGAGGATATTGCCTATGCTGAATATAAAGAAGACGGAACGCTCTATATCCTTCCCAAAAACAGACCATAAATCAACAAGATGAGACGCTGGAGCCGGGAGGCTCAAGTGTCTTTTTTCAAATCAGGAGTGCCTAGTGAATAATAAATCTTAATGGAGGTAAGGATGATTAGTTTAGGATTATGGATCTTAACCGCTCTAATTGTGCTAGTTGTTGTAATGTTTCACGCAGGAGCATTATTAGATTTTATCCGGCCTGGTGTCCTACAAACTCAGCTTTTTGGTCTTCACATTACATTGTTTGGAGTAGTTGTGATATTAGCCTATGAGGGTGGTCAGGGGATAGGCGTTTTTATTGGATTAATTGGACTGTTTACGGGGATCTTGGGCTCTTTTAGAGATTCTTCTAAACCGGAGGATAAAAAGAATATCTGACAGCTTATATATTTACTAACTTTCGGAGGGGTATAACTTTATGGAGATTTCTTTATGTAAAGCAGACGCGAGCGACGCAGCGTTTATTCACGAAATGCAAGTTAAAGCCTTTATGCCATTGCTGGAGAAATATAAAGATTATGAAACCAGCCCAGCCAATGAAACTGTGGAACAAATCAGGGATCGAATTAATCAGTCTTTTGCAGATAATTATATGATTAAGTATTTGGATATTGCTGTGGGCGGTGTCCGCATCGTTAAAAAGGATAATAAAACTTATCGGGTCAGCATCATATTTATATTGCCAGAACATCATGGAAAGGGGATTGCCCAGCAGGTTTTCGCAATCATTGAAGAGAGATATAAAGATGCAAAGAAATGGGAGCTGGATAGTATTATACAAGAGCAAAGGAATTGCTATTTATATGAAAAGTTAGGGTATAGAAGCACGGGGGAAACCAAAAAAATAAATGACAACTTAACATTAGTTTTTTATGAAAAACATATGAGTTAAAGCCTTAGGGTTATACTTTAAAAAAAAGACAGCGGGCAGTTCATGCCCACTGTCTTTTTAACATACAAATCAATACACTCGAATACGCTTCACAAATAACGATATAATAAATCCAATACCTGCAATTACTGCGATAAATAAGTAAGCATGTGTAATTCCAGCGGTTAATATTTCAGGCTGTGCAGCGGTTGGATGTGTGTTTGCGAATCGTGTTTGTCCGCTAGACATTAGCGTAACAGCGAACGTTGTACCAAGAGCACCTGCAATTTGCTGAAGTGTACTCATAACAGCAGCCCCATCCGGATAGTATTTCACAGGTAATTGATTTAACCCATTGGTTTGAGCGGGCATAATGACCATTGCTAATCCGATAAACATTGCGCAGTGTATTAATATAAAGGTTAGGCTACTGGTTTCAGTAGAGTTTCTTGTAAATAGAAAACCAGCAATGGTTGCGATAAAAAATCCAAGCGGCAGCAATAATTTCGGACCGTATTTATCGAATACTCTACCCGTAACTGGAGCCATAGCCCCGTTAATAACACTGCCTGGAAGAAGTAGAGTACCAGCCATTGTGGCCGATAACAATAAACCTCCTTTTAAATATAAAGGTAATAAAATTGCAGAAGATAAAATGATCATCATTCCTAAAAAGAGCATTATAAGACCTATCGTAAACATGGGATATTTAAATACCCGTAAATTCAGCATTGGGGTTTCCAATTTAAATTGCCGTAATACAAACAAGATTAAGCTGATGAAACCAACAATAAGAGGCAGCAAAACAATGATTTCACTCAAAGAATGATCAGCAAAGTTACTAAAACCAAAGACGATTCCACCAAATCCAAGAGTAGAAAGCAAGATGGATAAAATATCAATTTTAGGTTTTGTGATGTTGGCTACATTTTTGATGAATGTTAATCCGAAACCTAATGTAAATAACAATAAAGGTAAGCTTATCCAAAAGATATACTCCCAGCCAAAATGATCTACAATTAAACCAGATAGAGTAGGTCCAAGGGCCGGTGCACACATAATAACGAGTCCCATCATTCCCATGACAGTTCCGCGTTTATGTGCAGGGAAAATAATAAGAATAATATTGGTCATTAATGGAAGCAATAAGCCTGTCCCTAAGGCTTGCACTAATCGTGCAATTAATAATGAGCTGAAATTAGGGGAGAGGGCAGCAATTAATGTACCGATAATAGAAAATAGCAAGGAAGCGGTGAATAATTGTCTAGTGGTAAACCATTGCATTAATAGGGCGGATATTGGAACGAGGATACCTAATACAAGTAAATATCCTGTGGTTAGCCACTGAACCGTTGAGGCGTTGATTGAAAATTCATCCATTAAATTTGTAAAAGCCATGTTTAAGGCGGTTTCACTAAATAGCCCGACGAATGCACCTAACATAAGCGAGAAGGCCATGAGGGCTGGACGTTTAACTTGAACAGTTGATGATGATTCCATAATAATGATGAACCTCTTTTCAGAATTTTGATTCGTATTATTTTTGCATGATAGATGATATATCAACTATAAGGGGGAGAGAAATGCTTTAAGCACCTCTTACATTATTCAGCACATGTGTTAGCAAAGTCTTTAACGTTGAGTAATCTGAAGCAGATAATCCTGACTCGATAATTTCGTTTAAATTGACCGTCACCTCATTTATAGTATTCTCTAATTTCCGTCCTTCTTCTGTTACATATACATTTACCGCCCGGCGATCTTGCGCACTTGTTACTTTGCGTATGTAACCTTTGCTCTCTAAGCTGGCGATCATTCTAGCAACACTGGCTTTGTCCTTACCAAGATTAGCAGCAATCTCGTTCTGAGATAGACCTTCTTTCTCAAGCATCAGAGCCATAAGTAGATGCTGTTCAGGTGCAAGTCGAAAAGGAGCAAGTAACTTTGTTAAATAATTTGCTATTTCTAAATGCAAATCTCGAATGACCAAACCTAAAGGTTCTCTTGAATCCATATGATCTCTCCTAATTGAAGAATAGATGATATATCAACGTTATTGATTTGTCTATATTAGCATAAAGTTATGGATGCTTGTCAAGTTAAAGAAAATGAATAAAATCATAGGCTTAGATACAAGCGGTAAAGTTGTTTAATGCCCAATCATTTGATGATACATAGTCATATGCTGTTGTGAAATTAAAAAAAAAATAATTAGGGAGGGATTTAAATGGGGTATAACTGTGTTGGGGGCGTTCAAGAACAAAAAAAGGCTCCAGTTTGTATTAATCCTTGGACATCAACGGGTACGATTCTTGTGCTTTACATTCTTCTCGTCATTATCCTTAAAACTTGTTGGATCTAGAATTATGTAAATCGACGCCCCGAAGTTTTTTTCTTCGGGGCGTTTCTTTGTTTTCTTTAGCAGGATAGACTTAACGGGAATAATCGGGTTGTGTCATAGAAATGGGCTGAGGATTGGCAAGTACCCATTGCACCGCCAGCTCGCATAATCTGGCTGGTTGCTCATTGCCAGCAATGTTGCGGAACCGCTTGGCGAGTGCAGCTGCCTCTTGAAGAAGGGCGGGCGTTAAAGGCGTGCCCGTGCTAAAATGCCGTATCAGTGCATCCAGCATTTTACGGTAATCGGCATCCCAGTTTCCTCCGCCATTATTAAGGATTTCATGAGACACCCGCCCTGTGATGCGGATAACCTCACCCTGCACCGTTGTCGCATGTCCTGAAGCAGGGACAAGAAAATCCCACAGCTCTTGGTGCTGTGCGGGCCATGCGTCTGCCGTTACCTTGATGGGAGAAATTCCGTCATGTCTCTCCAGTTTCGCTATAGGCACAACATCAAATTGCCGGTACAGCTCCAGGAGAGCATTTGCAGTTTCATCCAGTCGATCTTTATTGTAATTTGTTCTGACGAATTCAAAATCCTTGCCGATACGCCGCACGGATTCCTTCATCTCCGGCGTAATTGCTGCACCTGCATCCAGCATAATTCGCGAGATTTCTGCCATGTGAACTATATCGATATTCCGGCATTGTAATAATCCTTTGGCGAGAGGTGTGTTTTTTCGCTTATTTTCTGCATGGACATTTGCACCGCGTTCCACCAGATCCCGCACTACTTTTGTTTTGTAAGAAGCTGCTGCTGAGTGCAGCGGTGTCTCATTCTGGTAATCCAGAGCTTCCATATCTGCACCTAGCTCAAGGAGTAAGGGGACATTTCCGGACCAGGTTGCAGCCTGAGCATGAAGAGGGGTACGCTTATAGTTGTCGGCAGCGTTGATGTCAGCACCCTGCTCCACAAGCCAGGAAACCATTTCATCCGGTATTTGCCGGAAGCTGAGGGCGGTACCTTTGCTGTAACCCCCACGGGCATCCCATTCGCATAGCTCAAATACCTCTTTTAAAACAGATATATCATTCGTTTTAACCAGCTCGGCAAAATTGGCGGGTAATGTTTTTTTCTTTTTGCCCATCTCATTTTTCCGCTCCTTTATTAATAGATAAATAGCAGATAACTTCTTGCAAGTTTATCATATAGGAGAATTGAACACTAATTCATGCAGGACGAAAAGGTTGAAGATATAAACGTAACTTTATTGGAAAAGAGTGGGATATCGTTTATATGTCGATTTCGAATCATAGACTATTAGAAAATAAAAACATTAAGCTTGTGTCTTGGAAATATATTCGAGATTTACGAAGGACATCGAAATTACGCTAACACTAGGCAGTCAGACAAAGCGATCGACTCTGCTTTTGTTGTTTTTTAAGTTCGTTCATTTCTAATTTTTCTGAACTCCTTAGGAGTTATGTTTAAGTGTTTTTTAAAAGACTGAATAAAGTGATTTGCGTTATTGAAACCAACTCGCTGTGCGATTTCAGTTATCGTGTAGTCAGTTGCTATTAACAAATCACAGCTTTTATTAATGCGATATTTAATTAAGTAGAAATACGGAGTCATATGGATACTTTTCTTAAAACCTCGAGTGCACTCCGATACACTTAGATATGCTGTATCTGCTATTTCCTTCAATGTCAAATTATTAGAATAGTTTTTGTGAATAAAACTAAGCATTAATTGTAGTCTCTCTTGCTGGAGTCTGTTATATTTAGACGATTCCTCAGAGGATAGAGAAAAATTTGATATAAGGATTAACCATAACTGGACAGTTTTGATAGAAACTTCGTACTCCCATCCCCATTTTTTTTTCGATTCAAATTCTTTTTTCATATCCCAAAGAATTTGTAGGATTTGATTATGCCAGTCCTTATCTCCTTTGATTTCTAAACTTAACAAGAATGAATTGGTATACGGAAGTACATACTTTTTTTCCATTGCACTTTCAGAATAAAAAGCGAGTAACTTCTCTGGGAAGTTAAAACTAACATATTCACCCTCTTGGTTAAGGTACGTAACAATATGAAGTACGCTCTTATTAATAAAGATGGCCTGACCTGCTTCTAGATCATAATTGATTCCGTTGACTTGTATGGTTAGTTTCCCTTTGGTCACTAAAGTAATTTGTAGTTCTTGGTGCCAATGTAGATCGTTAACCCCTCTGCCATTAGGAATAGATTCGTAATTGGTATGAGTGTACATGATGTATGGAAATGCATCATCAGGAAATTGAATGGATTCGTGTAATTGCTTTTTCAAAGTGCTTATTCTCCTTATTTGACGATATTTCTATATAAATTAAAGATATAGTTGCACAATATAGACCCTGATGGTGATATTATTATATCCAGCCTAGACTTATCATACAATTCTGTGCACAGGGATTGTCACACATTTTGGAGGAACTATGGTTAGTTCAAATAAACCGCCTATACTATTTCATCCGTTTATTCTGTTATTTATCAGTATTTTGTCCGTTTCTATCTCTTCAATCATGATTAAACTTTCAGATACACCTACTTCAGTGGCCGGGATGTATAGATTGTTTATTTCTGTAATCATCATGCTCTGTTTTACATCTGGGAAAATGGCTCGTTCTGCTGAGATGAATAAAAAAGATTGGGCCATCGTTGTTTTATCCGGCCTATTTCTAGGGTTACACTTTTTATTCTGGATGGAATCATTGGTCTATACTTCAGTTGCAAGCTCCATGGTGATCTTATCGTTACAGCCGCTATTTGTTATGATGGGGTCTTACTTTTTATTCAAAGAACATGTTAACCTGCTAACCGTTTTTTGCCTGATTGTTGCTCTTTTAGGTTCGATTGTTATTGCATGGGGAGACATATGGGTTTCGAAAGATGCACTAATCGGCGATGCTTTATCGTTAATTGGCACATTCTGCGCTTCAGTCTATCTGTTGGCCGGGCAAAAAGTAAGCGGCAAAATCAATGCAAATATATACAGCATTTTCGTCTTTTTTATTGGTGGTACTGTTATGCTCGTGTACAATTTGATAAATAATGTCTCATTAATTAATTATGCTTCATCAGATTGGATTTATTTTTTGCTTCTTGCAATAATTCCAACTATTTTTGGTCAATACATCTTTAACCTTTTGTTAAAGTCGATTGGAGCAACTACTGTCTCGGTTGGGATTATTGGTGAGCCTGTTCTTGCTATAGTCCTTGCATATCTATTATTAGGGGAAACTATATCATTATTCCAGTTTTTAGGCGGCATAATAACCTTACTCGGTATGGGAATGTATTTTTGGTCGAAATCTTTAAAGTACAACATTCAAAATAAGTAAATGAGTAGTCGGAAATATGTATAGGGGGATGGCAAATGGTAACTATTGATGATTTTTTGAAACTTGATGTTCGTGTTGGAACAATTATTAAAGCGGAGTTTTTTGCAAAAGCAAAAATACCTGCGATTAAACTCCAAATTGATTTTGGACCAGATATCGGAAGCAAAACATCAAGTGCACAGATTACTAAACGATATAAGGCTGAAGAGATTGTAGGGCAACAAATCATTGGGGTAGTTAACTTTCCTGCTCGAAATATTGCGGGTTTCCAATCAGAAGTATTAGTTCTTGGAGGAATACCGGATAAAGGGGATGTAGTCCTCTTGAAGCCAGATATTAAATTACCTAATGGGACACCTATTGGGTAATATAGGGTAATTGTAGTATACAAAAATTGATAGTAATCGGAGAGAAGACAATGGAAGAATTAACAAGCTTAGCATCTGAAAGTATTGAGGCAAGTAAAACGGCGCTAGTCGTGATCGATTTGCAGCAAGGAATTGTCCACAGTCCAAAGCAAGGCCCGCATACAAGTACTCAGGTGGTTGAGAATTCCAGCAAATTAGCCCAATCCTTTACGGAGAAAGGAGGATTTGTTGTTCTGGTGAGGGTATCATGGCTAGATGGGCAAGATATGCTTAAACCTAAATCTGATTTGAAAATGAACTCCGTGATCTATCCAGAAGGTTGGGACAACATCGTACCAGAATTAGCGAATGTCAAAAATGCACATCTGATTACCAAACGGCAGTGGGGGGCATTTTTCGGTACAGATCTTGATTTGCAGTTACGACGCCGCGGAATAGACACGATCGTATTATGTGGTATTTCTACCTCGATTGGTGTGGATACTACTGCTAGAGAAGCTTATCAGCTTGGTTATCATCAAGTTTTTGTAGAAGACGCTATGACCGCCATGGCTAAAGAAGAGCATGATTATGTATGCAAAACTATCTTCCCTCGCATAGGTAAGATCCGGTCGAGCGATGAAGTAATAGCCATGTTGAAATAATATGAAAAAACCTCATGCTCTCTCTGTGATCTCAGAGATTGTCATGAGGTTTTTTAATTGAAGTTATGTCTTACATAAAGATGAGGAGAAGTATCCCAGCTAAGAAGCAGTAATAAGAGAAATACTTCAAATTACCTTTAGCCATAATCCCCATAAACCAGCGCATGGAGAAATAAGTAACGATAAGTGTAGTAATAAATGCAATCAAGTATGGAATTGCTAGCTGCGAGCGGTTAGGATCGTGGGCAATATCAGATGCGCCCATAACGAGTCCGCCCAAACTGACAGGAATATAAAGCATAAAAGAAAAGCGTAAAGCAGTTTCTTGCTTCATTCCCACAGCGATGGAAGAGATGACAGTTGCACCAGAGCGGCTTATCCCAGGAATAAGGGCGACTGCTTGGGCAAGTCCGACTATAACAGCATCCTTCGCTTTTAAGTCACCATCTTGTTTACGGCCGCGAAGGTTACGGATCAACCATAAAGCTACGCCTGTAACAAGCAATGCGATGGATACGGTATGAACCGACGAGAAGATATCCTCAATCTGATCCTTGAAGAGTAAGGCAACAATTACCGCAGGCAAGGTACCGATGATGATGTACAAAGAGAACAGGAAATCCGACTTATATTCCTCTTTGCGGGTCAGAATAAATTGAACGAATCCAGTGATCAATCTTCCGATATCTTTGCGGAAAATAAAACAAATCGCAATTAGTGAAGCCGTATTTGTTAAGATTTCAAATGATAGCCCATTTTGTTTTAAGCCTAGCAATTTCTGTGCGATGATCAAATGGCCGCTCGAAGAGACGGGGATTGGCTCAGTTGCCCCTTGAACAAACCCTAGAAACAAGTATTTAAGCCACAGTATAATATCTTCCATTTTACCTCCCAGTATTTTTGTAATCTTTTCAATCATATCGTATTCAATAAAGAAATGACAATAGAACCATCGTGCCATATTCAATTGGACGAGTTATACTAATTCATAAGACTATTAAATGAGGTGGAACTATTTGTAGTACATTACTAAAAATTCAGCAGCATGATATTCCAAGAGCAGCCAGTGTTCTGGCCGAAGCATTTGCCAAAAATGATCCGTTATATCAGTATATCTTGCCTGATGAATCAACCCGATTACGCGTGTTGAATATTTTTTTTCATCGTTACATTGAGATGTTGTATCCATATTCGGATTTACTAACGACTTCTACTAACTTTGAAGCAGTGGCTTTAGTGTTCGATTCGGAGCGTCAGACAGGGACAGTGATTTCGAAGGTCAGGTATATGAAACAGATTGTCTTTGCGATAATTAAGTCATTACCGATTTGCCGAATCATTGGGGTACGAGGATTTATACGTGGTTTATCTATTTTGCGTAGTATGAGTTCCTTGTGGTTATCAATGTTTGGGGATCAGAAGGTTAAACATTTGGATATGCTTGCAGTGCAGGATCAATATCGAGGTCAAGGATATGTATCAAAAATCATGACACCGCTACTCGCGGAATGTCGTATGAGCAATACGTTATGTACGTTAGAGACACAGACACCGAGCAATTTGCCCATTTATGAGCATTATCAGTTCCGTACGGTTAAGGTCATTTCTCTACCTAATAGCACACTTGAGCAGTATTGTATGGCGTTTACGCCAGGAGTTGCCGAGTAGTTAATAAAAAAGGGCAGTCCCATTCAGCCAATTCATGGCTTTTGGGACAGCCTTTTTTTGCTTAGTCTATAAGGGTTAATGAAGCTTCAACAGAAAAATCAGGGAATTTCTCCCTGTAATTCTGTGATCTTTTGTCATCCGGCTAATAATTAGGGAAAACATCCCTATTATTTAGCTATTTTGGTGTAAAATAAAGAGATTGCCCCGATTTTTAGGGAGCAATTCCCTAATTCTGATTATTTAGAGCGAATATCTACTGTTTTCAGGGAGTTTTTCCCTAATTATATTATAGCCGATACCTAACACTGTAAATAGTCTATGTGTTAAAGTGAAAATCCGTAGTATAGCCTCTTTTTTGATAGGAAAGTGTAAGCAATAGAATCTATTATTTTGTTTAACAAAAATAGCATAACCTTAGAAGGATTGTTATAATAGAAACATATATTCCCGTGCTTCAGAACCCTATACAGGATGTATAGGGGTTTTATTTCTCTTAGTGAGGGTGATGAATTGAGAGTAATTATAATTAATTTGTTGGAGAATAAGTACGGAACTGTCCGTACAGTAAGAAGAAAAATAAATCTTAACAGCATTGAACAAGAAGTCATTAGTTCTGCATATAAAACACAGGAAGAATATCTATGGGCCGGAGGATTTCGTGTTTTGGCGGATAGTATAAACGAGCTTGTTGCTGAAGGTTTCTTAGAACCGGTGAAGTCCAGTCCAATGAGTTCTAAACAGCCTTATATGTATACATATTTTTGGTTAAATAAGAGTGTTTCAACTCAAGTGGGGTGGGATCCTTCAGCCGTGTTAAGGGTACAGAATCTACTAGATCTTCATTATTACTTGATTCGTCCTGAAACTCAGACACAAGAGGTTTGGGATCAGATTGTGCAGGTATCCAATTTTTTGCGTACGGCGAAGGATCGCGAAATCATTACAATAGAAGAAAGGTCACTGGAACTGTTTGGTAAGGAGAAGTGGCTCTCCGAAACTGAAGGTAAACAATTTCTTACTAGACTCAAACTTACACTGGAAAGTTTAAAAAGTGTAAACGCAAGGGAGCCATTTATTTACTTTAGATCATTAGTTCCTGTTCGGAATATTCTTATTGTGGAGAATAAGTCATTTTTCCATTCAGCCAAACGATTAATGCTTAGTGAAAAGAAGATCTGTGGTCTGTTTCCAGACATGCTAATTTACGGTGAAGGTTGGAAGATTGATAGTAGCCTACTCTTTCTTGAAGAATTGGATATTGACCCCCTTCAAACCAGCTTGTTATATGTCGGGGATATGGATAAAGCAGGTTTGGACATATACGGTAAACTAAAGGTTAGTTATCCGGATTTAAACCTTAAACTGGCACTCCCTATTTATGAGCAGATGATGAAACTGACTGAGGAACCGTATATGTATAATGTTCCCCAGAGTTGTAACCCAGATCATTTACACAATGTACTTCAAGAATTCTCTAATTATCCCGAACTAAAGTTATATATGGAACGATTGCTGGAAGAGGACCGGAGAGTTCCGCAGGAAATTTTAAATTATGAAGTGATGGCGAGGTTAGCAGAAAGATGAATTGGTCGGATTTTGGCGAACGAAACAAACGATTGAATCCCCTGTGGAATTTGGGGGCTGGCATGAACCTTGGCGAAATCCAACCTTACAAAGAAATGGTGTCTTTAAGCGTTCTGCTGCAAGTCTATTATCTGGAGCTAGAATCGAATGAGAGAAGATCCAAAGAGGATATTATTGAGCTTACTTGGACTGCGCTGGAACGTTTTAATATCGCCAATCTTGGGACTACCGAATCCGTAGAGCGTCTCGTGGACGGTTTATTATGGAGCGGGAATGGTGGGGATTTCGAATCCTTTTTCTATGATGATGTGACCCGGCAAATGTCTGTGCAGAAATATAAGTATTTCACGGTGGACGAGGATGCGACTCGCAGCAGTTGGGAAGAGAACGGCAGAACCATCTATCGTCTCTCTGAATATGCTATGGAGCTCATTTTTATGAGCCATGAGATTATTGATGAATTTCAGATCAGCATCAAACTGCTCGAGATTCAAATGCATATTAAGCATGGGCGCGTAACACGGGCTCTTCAGGATGTTAATGAACTGATCTCCCGTGTCCGTAAGATGACCCAGCAACAGCAAGAATACCGCAATGCGTTACGCCGCAATCCGAAGCATATTTTTAGTGAATTCGGAGTGGCTCGGCATCAGCGACTCGAAGAGATTCATCATCAGTTCGAGGAGGAACGCAAACATTTTGACAGTATTCACCGTTCTCTGGCCCGGCTGGCCAATGATGAGAAAGACGTGATCGACTTCAATGAGATCCGTATTCTCTCTGAACGAGTCGAGCTTTCTAGGCGTGTACACGATGAGCTGGCTGAGGTAGTGTTGAATATTTTTGAGATGGAGACCAATTTAAGGTTGAACTTCCCTGAATTATTCTGGGGAGCAGCCGGGTTTAACTTTCGTACTCACGTATGGGAGGAATGGGTGAAAGAAGAGGGCCTGCCAAGCGGTGACAGTCTTGAACTGCTGCTCAGCGGATTATTCGCTCCGAATCAGGACTTCGTTTATCCGCTTCCTTGGGCTTGGGAGGAACAAGAGGTAGGGTTTATCCCCGACTTAGTAATGGATGATTTCGAAGATGAGGTGGACACAGAGCCTGTTCAATATATTCCTAAAGGTATTCCATGGGCAAAAGTAGTAGAGCTGTGGAAGCCAGTTTTTGCTGCCTTGGCTAAGCAGGGAAGCTTTACCTTTACTGCTGACGCTTTTTCCGCCGAAGAACTAACAGGGTGGGCAAACACACCGGATGCTGTTGATCTGTGGGTGCAGTTTTTTCATACAGATATTTTAGTGCAGGAACAGGCATCAGAAGGTGGTAGCGGCGTTTCTGATGAATGCCAACAGCTAATCCAATATGTACTTGCAGAAGATCTTCTGTTGGAGAGTTTACGCGGCAAAACGCTGCGGACGAGCATTGCTCCAGAACCAGCCTCAAGGGTACGGTGTTCTGGTCTGGATATGAGTCCATATATGATTACGATCGTGGAGAGGTGAGAAGTTACTAACATGAGTTATACATTAGAACAGGTACAGCAAGCTTCGCGGCTATTTTTTGAATTGCTCCGTAAAAAAGTAATTCCTCTCGATGACCCTGCAGCGGCAGAATGCCTACAGGATGCAGGAACTTATGATGCACTTCAGTACGTTGCTAAAGAAGGGGGCTGTCGGGTGATGAATTCCGGGCACCGTCTCCATCTGCTAGTTAATCCGCTGGGATCAGTGTTTGCGACCAACTTCACCCAGTTAAAGAACAAATATTCACGTGTTGAGCGTAAAACACACTTACATATTATCAATATTATTATTCTGGTTTTTCTGGCCGAAATGGATCAGGATGAGACTCATTTTAAGTCGGGGCAGGACAGTATGTCCTATATTCAAATTGCTGATCAGGTGTCCTCGCTCTTTCAGACCTGGATTCAGATGGATGAGGATGGACGATTCAGCCAGCAGTGGCAGCTTGATATCCAAGCGATGTCTAAGGTATGGACCAGTCTCTACATGCAGACTAAAAGTCAGGAAGAAAGCGATCTTCTGACCAGAGGCGCAGGCTCACGAATTGGACTGATCCATGAAGGCATGAAACTTCTGGAAGAGGAGAAGCTCGTATTCATCTCTGAGACAGAGAAGCGTATCTTTCCTCGGGAAGAGCTTTATGAGAGAATGCGTTATTTATATCATGATGTCGATCGATACCAGGAATTAAAGAGCCTCATTGGAAGAACTTTAGCTGAGAAAGACGGTGCTACCTATGCCGCGGATTGAACGCATACGAATTACAGGACTTAAATACGAGAAGATGCTCAAGAAATACGACGACATGATTTTGGATCTCTGCAACGAAGAGGGACCCGCTAATACGCTTATTACACTCATGAATGGCGGTGGAAAGGGCGTACTGCTGCAATCCATTTTCCAGCTATTGATGCCCAAAACACCATGGGGCAAAGACAGTGAGAACCAGGTTGAAGCTTTTTTTCATAATCATAAAAAACAACTTAAACCGTACACTTTTCACGTAGCTATCGAATGGCATCTCGACAACAATGAGCGCAATGAGTATATGACCACGGGAATCGCTATGACGGCACATAATTCGCTTGATCAGCAGGATATCAAAGTGGATTACTTGCTGTACGCACTTACAGATTACGGTGAAGCGGCTGAACTTACGCTATCAACGTTGCCGTTATTTGACGAAGTGACTGCTGAACCTACGAGTTTTGAAACGATCCAGCAATTTGTGCGCGATCGGCGGGGAGAGATTGTACCTTTTGGCAGCCATAGCTCGGATTTGAAAAGATATTATGACTTTCTGGCTACCCGGGATATCCATATCGCCGAGTGGCGTAATATGCGGCGGATCAATGGTGAAGAGGGCGGTATCAAAGGTTATTTTAAAAAGAATGATGCTTTCACCAATCATAACTTATTCGAAAAGCTGATTATTCCTGAAATCGGATCTAGTCTGAATGAAGGATTAAAGGAAGACGACAATACGCTGCAGCGGATGTTTATCGATACAGCAACAGTGGCTCAGCGCTTGCCGATGCTTGAACAGCGGGAGCAGGTCTATACAGAGTTTCTTAGTATGGCTGCACCACTTTATGAGCTGGTAAAACTAGGCGTGGAAGCAGAAAACGTAGTTCAAGAAACGGAATTACGTGGACGCCAAATCTATACGGTTATCTATGAAGAGCAGAGAAATGCAGAAGTTGAGCGAAGTAAGATTGCTGATGAACTGGCTGGCCGTTATCAGGATGCGAAGCAATTGCGCTTTGAGACAGACAATCTTAAATACTTACGCAGCAAGGAAGAAACGGAACTGAAGCAAGAAGAGTTTAAGAAGCTCAGTGATGATCAGAGCCGTGCGCGTGGTCGGCTGGAGGATTCCAAAGCGCAAGAGAAGAAGCTTGAAGTAGCTTATTTTCTGGCTAAACGTTTGCTCCATACCCGGCAAATTGAGCAGTGGCAAAAAGAAATTCAAGCTATTGAAGGTTCTCTGGAGATGAAAGAACGGCAAGAGGTCATTCAGGCAGCCAAGGAACAGCTGCGGAAACAGTGGGATGTGGTGTTTAATCTCTGGCAGCAAACGATCAGAGAGTTTGGGACAGCACAGCAAGATCTAACGGCGGAAGAAAGAAGATTGCGCAAGGAAAGGGAAAGTTTCTTGGTAGAGCTAGCCGGGCTGGATAATCAGATCAATGAATTGACCTTATCTATTCGGCAATACACGGAAGAACTCGGAGCATTCGCAGCTCAATATGGGCAGGATGCCGCCCATTCTCCGGCAGCAGCGCTGCAGCGTACGATCTCGGCTGCCAAAACGATTCTTCAAGTCATTGGAGACTTGGAAGAACAGCACAAGCAGGAAGAGATTCGGAAGCTGGCACTGCATAAGAGTCATGCTGAGCTGAGCGAGAAACGGCGTTCTTATGAGCGTGAAGCGGACGAGCTTGGGGTTCTGCTTGAGTCACAGACTCAGAAAGAATCCCAATTATGGTCACAGCTCGTTGTACTGCTGGAAATGTACGAAGAGCATAATCGTTTAGGGGCTACTGGCCTTTTTGAAGAACAAGATGTTATCCCGGCACGTTTTATCCGAAAAATAGATGAAGTAGAGCAACAGACTAAACGTTCCAGAAGGGATTACTATAATCAGCTCATGGATGTGGAACTTCAGAACCAATCCTACTGGCTACCCAATTCAGATATTCTGACGGTCAAAGATACACTCGATTCGTTAAAGATTCAATCAACGCTAGGTAGTTCCTACTTAAATGACCGTCCGTATCTTGAACGTGAGGAAGAACTGGAGCAATATCCGTTACTTCCATATAGTTTGATTTTGACCCGGCGCGAAGCTGATAAAATTCAGCCGGAACTGATGAAGGACACCTTGCTGAAATCAGCGGTGCCGATCTTTATCCGTGAAGAGATGGCAGCTTCGCATCAAGCATCCTTCATGCTTTTTGCAAATCAAGGGCCGCAAATGGTCTTGCAGCCGGATCGTTTCCAGGATTGGAAGAGCAGTATTCAGGGGAAGCTCAAAGAACAGGAGCAGATCCTTCAGGACTCTGAAGCTTATTTATCTAAGTTAAAATCGGTGCGTCAAGAATATGAACGTTTATTCCAAAACGAGAATACCATGACGCTTACAGCCAAGCAGGATGCCCTTATTAAACTGCAGGCTGAACTTCAGCAGAGCATTATCAATCTGAGCAATGAGATGAATGAGAACGAAGGGACGCTTACCCGGATCGGACGGGAGCTCGCTGAGAACAAAGTTCTAAGTGTGGAGCATGAGCAGAGAGCGGGGGTTCTGCAAGCTTGGATTGAACGGACGAAGAAACAGGAACAAGATTATAAGGAAAAACAAAAAAAAATCGAACGAAAGAATCTGGTGAGCAAAGAGTTAGCAGGTAAAGATCAGCAGCTTGAACACCTAAAGGTGCAAATGGAAAGCTTGAGCGGACAACGCAATAAATGGACGAGAGAAACCGAATATGCGATGTTCCCTAGATTGCAACGATGGTTTCCTGAGATCGTTTTCCCAACAGATCACCAGCTTTCTGATGAAGGAGAAGTCATACCTGTAGATCCTGTAGAGCAGAATCTTCTCTTGCAGCAGCTCAGTACCGTGGAAAGTCTACAGCAATCATTAACCGAAAATGAACTGGAAGTTCGGACAAGAGCTGCACAGATTAAAGCAGCAAGCGAGAATCTGGCTGAGCTTGAATCCAGCCTAAATCAAGTGGATGTGAATTGGCGGAAGGCGACTGAACCTGCGGAGTCGGCCGAGTCCATTATGGCTGCAAGAAATCGCCAAAAGACGGATACTACTTCTTTGGAGGAAGACTATCAGATTGTTCACGACGGTTACATCCGCTGCCAGACTGAATTGGAGAACTTGCAGAAAGAGTTGCGCAAAGTAGAGAAGGGGATCAAAGAGAAACATGAACGTGCTGTGGAGCTTTGGAATGAGGCGCTAGAGGATAAGGAGACAGAAATTCAAGAGCGCTGCCAGGCGAACGAGCTCATGCTTAACCAGTGTAAAAGATCCTTGGACCGAATGGATGTCCTCCTCCAGACTTTATCCAATCAAATCAAAATAATGAACGCGCATATTGAGGATCGCGTCAACCTACGGAGTGTGCCAGAAGAAATAACGCTGAGGGTTAGAGAAAGCTGCGAGCCTCTAGTAGCCGACTGGCTTCTCCGCATTAAGGATAGCCGGATTAGACAGGATGAGATCTCCAAAAAGGTGAAGGAAGAGAAAAACTCCTTAACCGAAAAACTTGCGAAAAATGAACGGAATTCCGAACTGGAGACCAAGATTCTAGATCGATTGAATACGGTCCATTGGGATAATTTCGCTATTGCACTGCAAGTCCTAGATTCCATGTTACGCAGTTCGCGCGATCAGATCGAGAGCATTCAAAGCGATAAGGAAGGCATGGATCTCTCCCGCAAGATGTGGGTAGGCCGGGCATCTCTACGAGTGGTACAAATCATTGATATTATGAAGCGAATGGAACGCCGGATGATTATTCATAACGAGAATAATTATGCTTTCCCGCTGGTACGTCTGAATTACAAGAATATCAATGTGCCAAGAACAAGCGATGAGGTAGAGCCGATGGTGAGTGACTACTTCAATCAATGCATCAATGAATTGCTCAAAAAGTATCCAAAGATAGAACAAGTGCCGGCGCTGGTAATCAAAGAGGTTATTAATGACGGACGAATTGTCTATGCGGCGCTGCAGAACCGCTTTCCGATACTTCAAGTGTATAAACCGGTAACGGAGAATTATTTCCTCTACGCCGCACCGGAAGATTATCATTATTCGGACTGGGAGATTATTAATCGCGGTGCACTGGATGAAGCAGTCGGCAGTGGTGGGCAACGTCAATCTGTACAGCTGCTGGTCGCAATGATGATCATGACGCATAAACGGGTGAATCGTGAGAATAAAGGCTGGACGGTCTTTTTATATGACAACCCTTTCGGAGAAATGGTCTCCAATAACGTGCTTGACCCCGTCTTCGAAATTTCCAAGGCGCTCAAATTCCAATGGCTGATTGTTACGCCACCGGAGCTGGTGAAGAATGATGTCAGCGTGCGTTTTGGTGTATATTGGCAGCTTTATTTTGGAGGCGTCAAAGGGGACATGCTGGAATCGACTCTGATCAAGGGAGGAAGAAAGCTTATTCCTGACTCGTTGTTCTGAGTATGGAATGTAACTTAAAGAAGCTCCAGTATGCATCACGCTGCTGGGGCTTCTTTTTATTAAATGTTAAAGATAGTGTGGTTATTTAGGTTTGCGTTCGGAAATATATGAACCGGTGAGCGTTAAAAAAGTTCCCGTCAGGATTGCCCAGGTGATCTTTTCATTCAGAACAAGGGCAGAAGCTGCCACTGTAATTACAGGCACAATATAGATGTATACACTTGTTTTTACAGCCCCCAGAATCCCTACAGCTTTATTCCAAGTCAAAAAACACAGTGCCGAGGCACCCAGACCTAAGAAAAGCAGGTGAGCTACATTTGAAATCTCTTTGAATCTACTCAGACCCAGCTGGAAATCAAACAGAAACAGAGTAGGCAGCATAAACAGCAGACCATAGAAAAATACTCTGCGGGTAGCCCCTATAGTATGAACCTTTAGTAGGCTTATTTTTCGCATCAACACTGAATATATTGCCCAAACCACAGGTGCCAGCAATGCCAGCAAGTCACCGATGGGGTTCAGTTGCAGAAGATAACTCCCGTTCAGCCCAATTAATATAATTCCTGCCAAGGCTATCAAAAATCCTATAAAAAACTGCCTATGAAATTTCTCTTCTTCTAAAAAGAAGTGAGCGATAACCGCCGTGAAAAATGGAGCGATGGAGACAATCACACCTACATTGGATGCAAGGGTATAGACTAGGGCAATATTTTCTATAAGAAAATATAACGTGACTCCACAAAGACCTGCGGCGATAAAGAGCAATTCCTCTTTAAAGGATGTAGTTCGGATTGGACGTGAATAGATCAGTAACAGTACAAAGTACCCAATAAGAAAACGGAAGAACAGAATTTCCACAGGCATAAAGTCTTTTAACAATATTTTTGTGGAGATAAAGGTGGTTCCCCAGATCAAAATCGTAAGTAATGCCAGCAGATGCCCTGTGTTAACTTTGCGTTGATTTATCATATCGTAAGTTCCGTTGACGACTTTACTCCCGTTTGCTGAACAAATATACGCATATATTGCTTTGGGGTTAAGCCTATGAGTCTTTTGAAGAAATTTGTGAAATGGCTCTGATCACTGAAACCGGTTAGAGAGGCCACTTCTATTGGCAATATTCCTTGTTCTAAAAGCTTTTTGGCGTGGTTAATGCGAATGGTTTCCAAGTAACGGTAAGGTGATATTCCTTTCTGTCTGGTAAATAAACGCAGCAAGTGATATTTACTTAAGCCGCTCAATTCACTTAGCTGGTTCAGCGTAATGTTCTGCGCATAATGTAACTCTATGTATTCGCAAATGATTTTAATTTCAGAAGTAGGCTCTTGAGCGGGACAGAGGGTTTCTGTCTCCGTGTATTCTCTCAGAAGCTGCTCAAGGAGAAATAGAAACAACTCTTCTTTTTGAAAATCGGATTGATCCTCTAATATCATTTGGTGCAGATCGTGTAAAGGGCTCGACAGTTCACTTTGGTAGAGAACATTGTGTGTGAACCGCGGTAAGTAGCCTATGCCGGTAATTTCTAGCACATACTCACGCATGACTTCCGGCTGAATATTGATGCAGCGATAGTCCAGCGTTCTCCCGTCTATCTGTTCACAGGCATGAGGATCCGCCGGATTAAAGATGACCACATCTCCGCTGTTAAGAATATGCTCTTCTTGGTTACACAGCAGATGTCTCTTTCCTTGTTCAATAAAACCTATGACATAATAGTCATGAAAATGGTTGGGAAACTTCTGCATAATACCTTCGAATCGATACGCCTCAAATTTTAAGTCACGATCGAAAACTACTGTTCGAACTTCACGAGTCATTGCTGCACCTTCTTTTCAAATTATGTACAACCATTATAATGTGAAAATTAGGGGCATTCTTGCATGATGTTGCGATACCTCCTCTTCTACATGATAGATTCCTCAGGTGTAATGATCGTTGGAATATTTACAGTAAAAGTTGTTCCTTGCTCCAGAATACTTTCTACAGAGATCGCTCCGCCATGATTATGTATAATATTTTGTGTGATCATATAACCTAAGCCTGTTCCTGTTTCTTTGGTCGTATAAAATGGTTTGCCGAGGGCATTGATCTGTTCCTCTGTCATCCCACAGCCTTCATCCTGCACACTGATTCGGGCTTCTCTGTCATAGGTTTGCACATGAATATAGATGTTTCCCCCATGATTCATTGCTTCCATCGCATTTTTAAGTAAGTTAATAAATACCTGCTTCAGCTGATAAGCCTCACCATTGATCCAAATGGAATGATCAGTACAGACAGGGAGGATCTTGAGATTTTTTAAGGCAGCTTGTCCATTCATTAGTGTGGTGACTTGTTCCAGCAAAGACAATAAATCCACTGGTTTACTAATATGAGTGGTTTGGGGTTTAGATAAGACAAGCAGTTCGTTGACGATGAACTCGATGCGTTTCAATTCTGACTCAATAATGGAAATATATTTATCATTCATCCGCTCGGAAGAGCGCAGTAGCTTCATAAAGCCATTAATGGCTGTAAGAGGGTTCCGTATTTCATGAGCGATTCCAGCTGCTAACTGTCCTGCTGTGGATAATTTCTCGGACTGTATCAGTCGTTCATCTTCCAATACTTGCTCGGATATATCTTTGAATATGCCAATGTACGCTTCGGTTCCCTCAAAGATAATCGGCAATGTAATCCCATCCACATATTTCTGCTGGTTATTTAAACAATTAATCAGGTAGCAGACAGAACCTGTTGTTCTATCAGTGTTGAATTTCTTTCTTCGTTCTGAGAGAATTTCATAATTAGAGTAGTCGACAATATCCATAGTCGATAGACCAAGCACTTGATCTAGGCTTTCTGCATGGATTAATTGTAAACCTGCCGAATTTGCATATAGAACGATTCCCTCCCTAGTGATAAGCACGGGCTGAGGCAGTTCCTCCAGCAGCTGTAGAAAAGAGCTCTCTTTTTCAAGTAGATGGGAATTCACAACCTGAAGCTGAGTCTCCATTTCCCTGATTAAGGTTTTATTCTCGAATTGAGTAAAATAATATATGGGTTGACCATTGTCATCCAGAAGGATAGATATGGAGGCCTCTAAAGATAACCGGCGTCCGGTGGGATGGGAATAATCTATTTCGAGTTTCTGCGGATCAGTGCTCGTAGGTGGAAGAGAGCTTCCTAATGAATTGAATTTATGAATCTGATCTAGAAGGGTACGGACGGTTGGAGAGGGTGTCGTTAATTCGGTTTCATCATACCCCAAGAGGTCGCATAATGCTGAATTCAGTTTTAGGAACGTTCCATCAAGCGAAATAAGGGCCATACCCATCACGGCTTGGGTAAAAACAAAGTCAAAACCTTGAAAATCATTTGTCCGCACAGCAGGTTACCTCTCTTCTTTATGGGGGAGTGAGTGTTATTTCAAAATGCAATATGTCTAACAGTCATAGTATAAAACATATAACTCAATAAAACATATAAAATTTCTGGGTTATTAGATATTCATACAACAGTTAAATAAAATCAGGTAGAATGAGAAGATACGTTGCATTTTAAGACAGGTGGAGGCGTTGTATTATGTTATCAGTTGTTGGTGAAATTCAAGGAATTAATCGTTACCCGGTCAAGTCATTTGCAGGTGAAAAATTAGAAAGCTGTATGATTGAACCGTATGGAATGCTTGGTGACCGTTTTTGCTCCTTTTACGATGAGTCCAAAGAGGGCTGGCGAAGATATATCACCGCTAGAAATATACCGAATATGCTTACCTATCAAGCGCAATTTATAGATGGACAAATCCATGTAACGGCATCAGATGGGCGAACCTTTGGATGGGATGATACTCTATTGGAAGAAATCCAAAGCCAAACCAAAACTCCAATCACTATGTCTGGTCTAAAAGCTGCACATCCACAGCCAGAACATCCGCAACTCCTATCCGTGGATGGCGCTAGTATTCTACTCATTACGGATGCCAGCTTAAAAAAACTGGAGGCAACCTGGGGGCATTCCTTGGATCAACGGCGTTTTCGCGGGAATTTTGTTATCGCGCTGAATGATGATTCTCTTTTTGAAGGAGATTGGATTGGACGCCGGCTCAACATTGGGGATGTACAGCTACAGGTAGATAGTTTTTGCGAGAGATGTGTTGTGATTACGATGGACCCGGATAGTCTCCAGAAGGACCCAGTGCTTTTGAAAAAATTACATAAAGAATTTGATTTGCATTTCGGAGTCTATGCCTCAGTAATCAAAACAGGGGAAATTCGAATCGGAGATAAAGTAGAAATAGTAGATTAGATATATAATCCCAATAGTATAAACTTCCTTTACATTACTCCATGGATAAATTATCCTTTAAAGGATGACGATTTCATATCGGGAGGTTATGTATGAAGAAAAATTTGGCATCCTTATTAGTTGCATTGCTTCTATTGGTGTATGTCCCTACTAGTGTTTTAGCAGCGGATAGCAGCAAAGGGCAAACGTATGTGAACACTCAGAAGGTGGCAGCAGAGAAGGCGGCGTTCTTAACGGAGAAGCTGGGGACGACTAGTCTCCAATATGCTCTTATTGATGGCGATAATATCGTTGTGAGCGGTCAATCTGGATTTAGCCATGTGGAGAGTAAGACAGCACCAAGCGTCACAACGATGTATGGTATTGGCTCGACGAGTAAAATGTATACAACAGCTTCTATTATGAAGCTTGTTGAGCAAGGAAAAGTAGATTTGGACGGTTCAGTCGTATCTTATTTGAATAATTTTACGATGGAAGATTCTCGTTATAAGCAAATCACTGTACGGATGCTGTTGAATCATTCATCAGGTCTTGCTGGCTCGAACTTATCCAATTCTTTCTTATTTAATGATTCCGATCCTATTGCAAAAGATAGTTTGCTAGAGACCTTGTCAACACAACGTCTGAAGGCCGATCCAGGCGCCTACTCAGTATATTGTAATGATGGATTTACGTTGGCTGAGTTGATTGTTGAAAAGGTCAGTGGCACGGACTTTACCACATTCATTCATCAAAATTTCACAGAACCACTAGGGCTTGCACATACGAAAACGCCTGTAGATTCTGTAGCTTCTTCTCAGCTGGCTAGTGTCTATAATGCTACCTACTCAGCAGCTTTACCCAAAGAAACCATTAACGTGATTGGAACAGGTGGTATCTATTCCACTGCTGAGGATTTGGTGCGTTTTGCAACTATTTTTACAGGCCAATCGACTGGCATTTTGTCAGAAAAGTCTGTAAAAGCGATGGAACAAGAGGAATATAAGCGTGGAATATGGCCTAAAGGAACAGATAATTCGTTAGCTTATGGATTAGGCTGGGACAGTGTGAACTTATATCCATTTAACCAGTACGAAATCAAGGCTTTGACAAAGGGTGGAGATACAGGTCTGTATCATACCTCATTAGTTGTATTGCCGGGACAGCAGATGGCAGCAGCAGTAATATCTTCTGGCGGATCAAGTACAACGGACCAGATGCTTGCCAACGAAATTTTACTCAGCGCTTTACAGGAAAAGGGAGTTATTAAGGAACTGAAAGCTACACCAACATTTAAAACTTCGAACAAAGAAGATATGCCGCAAGAATTGTTAAACTATGCGGGTGTCTATGGTGATTCTACGCAACTAATGAAGATAGAGGTTAGTAAAGCTGGGGAATTGAGTATATCTTCGATTATAGCTCCTACAATGCCTGCGCAGAAATTTTCCTATAATTCGAACGGTGAATTCTTAGATGCAGAGGGTACAAGTAAAGTTAGCTTTGTGAAGGAGAGCAATGGCCGTATCTATCTTTGGAGTCAAGGGTATGGGGTAATTCCAGGACTTGGTGAAACTGCCGTTACCCAATATGCAGCTGAGAAGCTTGAACCCAATGCCCTATCTCAAGAGGTCACTACTGCATGGCAGCAGCGTCAAGGGAAATTGTATTTTGATGTCAGCGAGAAGTACAGCTCCCAATATTACATGAGTATGCCGGTAGCTGGAATCGCTATGTTCCCTGATGCACCTGGTTATATGGGCTCGAATAAAATAACAGGACCTAATAAAGCAGAAATGACCGTGCAAATTCCAACCATCGCTGGACGCGATCTTGCGGTTCTTATTTTTGAAAAGAAAAATGGTGTGGAGTATTTAAAGATTGGCAATCAATTGTTTATACATCAAGATGCAGTTAAACCTATTTATGCTGGCCCGCAATCTATGGTAACTATCCAATCAGATGGATACGCTAAATGGTATGGAGTTCCTGAAACGGCAACAGGTAAGATAATGACAGTGGAGCTGCCAACCAAGAGTTCCTTTGCCGTTTATGATGAGAATGGTGTATGTGTGAATTACTTTACCATTAGTGGTCTTAAGCAAGTCAAACTTCCTAGCAACGGCAAAATTGTATTTGTTGGTGATGTCGGTGCGAAGTTTGAAGTGACCCTCAAGGCGCAATAAACGTATATAAAAAAATCCTGTTATCAAGATTTTCGTCTTGGTAACAGGATTTTTTATTTGAAATTTTGTGAGAATTCTCTTATTTTATCTACCAAAATCCCTTTGAGCTGATCAGTACCTTCCTTTGGAGCCTTATAGGCCTTATAACCTCCAAAAGATTCAATACAAATTGCAGCTTCTTTCAGATCATCAGGGAAATTTTTCTCTATTAATTCTTCGGTTTTCTTGGGTTTCTCGTTACAAATGTAGTAGCCCATCTTCTTAGTCAGTAACTCATCTTTATTTTTTTTGATAAAGTCACGAATGGCTTTATATATTTTTTCATCTCTTACTCCTGCCCCTAAAATAATGCTATCAAATGCCTCGATATTTGGCTTCTCTAATTCTATATTGCAAATTTTGCTCTGAGGTAGCTCTTCTGATAATACTTTTGCACATTGTTCTGTTGCTCCAGATTTTGTAGCGTATAGAATAAGTACTGCCATTGTGTTCCCTCTTTTCAGTTAAGATTAATCGCGTTTCCGCATTGTAAAAAATCTCGGAAATCAATTATCTTGATAATCAAGATATAGTATATTTTAGCGAATATGCTGATCATTTGTCAAGCCAACGGCAAGCTCCTGAGTGTTAATTAGATATCCTTATTATGGTATCATGGGAATAATATTAATCTAATGCTAACAATATCTTTAAGAAAATAAACAAAAAAAGAGGAGTGAACATAAATTGGGGATCATCGTAATGCTAATCATCTATTTGTTGCTTGGAATATTTGTGATTAAAGTAGGCATCGATAACTCTAGAAGTACGCAACTATCAAAAGAAATATTAAATGAGTTAAAAGAAATCAAAGAACTAATGATCAGAAATAAATACGAATGAATTCTATATAAGGGTGGAGGTGAATGAAAGTGAAAATTGGACTTATACTTATAATCCTTGCTTTTTCTAACCTGTTTCTAAGGATATGGATTGTTAGCCCGGACAAAGAAAAACTTCCGGAAGAAGGTTATGAGCTTAATATAAAAGTGAAGCTTATACTTGCACTTGTGGGATTAATTACGGGGGTTGTGATCATAATTGCCGATGGCCCAGAGGGTGTGGTTATGAAGTGGTTTTGGATTGTAGTTATAATAGTTGCAATAGGGTTTCAGACGTTTATCGACTGGAAGTTTCTAAAACATACGAAACAGCACATAGTTTCACTTATTCTGTTAGTCCTAGGTGTGGTATTAGTTTATTTTATATTCTGACCTAGTCTCATTCGTACCGGTTTCGGACCCATATGATGTTAATTGCTGAATAATCGCCTTTTGGGCAGCATTTCGGACTCCAGTACAGCTATTCGTTAGAAAGTGACTTATATTTGGTGTTTTTTATACCAATAGTGGCCATGGAGTCCGCTGGGATTTTTAAAGTGGAAATATACTGCTGTTAGTGTCAATGGAGTCTGTTAGTGACTTTGTAACTGCTGATGGCATCGAATCATACGAAGAAAAGAGGTGTTTCGGCAGCCGGCATATGGCTTGTTGGGCACCTCCTTTTTGGGTTCACATTATACTTCTGCTTTCGTAGCCACGAGAGGACAGAATCCAGGGTTCGTTATACATAATTCTTGAGCGAATTCCGGTTGGAGCTTGGAGAGCTCGGCGAAATAGCTGCTGATTACGTGATTACCACTTGCAGATCCATTCTGGAAAGACAGTGAGTTAAAAGTATGGACATGATTGTAATAATACTTTTTTTCCCGTTTGGGGAGCTTATAGACATGTGGAGGTGCGTAGGTTACAACATCAAAAAGATTGGCATACCGGTAACTCTTCCGCACATATTGTTTGAAAATATTAACGAAGTCCGGATCGCCTACCCGTGGGGAACCATAAGTATAGAGGTTAGGTGTGGTGTAAGAGGTATTTGCCGCAATATCTAAGGTACATAAGGTGGCGAGCGCTCCACCGAGGCTGTGGCCCGTAATGTATAAGGTCTTGTCGGGAGATAGCTTGGAGAGCGTAGAGAAGATGCCATCCCGAGCTGAAGAATAAATGTTGGTGAAGCCACGATGGGTGAGAGAGTCTTCTTTAAGATATTTGAACCGTTCCTGTGAGGCGAGGACGTTGGATATCCAATTGGTCGTCGTACTGGTTCCCCGAAAGGCAATAATAATCTCTTGTGGAGACTCCAAAATAAAGCCGAAACGTTCCCATACATTATTGAAGGATTGTGCTTCAATGGGATGACATAGCTGATAATCTAATGGAATGACGAAAACTCCATCTATATTTGAAAATTGTGTATAGGTCTGCCCGCAGACTGCAGCTAGAAAGATCGCCCTTTGCTCTTGCTCATTCCTCTTACTCACGCGCATCCCGCCTTTCTTTCCTACACTATATTAGGGGGATGAAGGAGTGATTCCTAAGAAAAAGGATTCCCTGAAACTTCTCTCTGAGTTACTATATATAAATAACTCCAACAGCGAGAGAGAAGGGGGAAATGCATACATGAGCAACTTATTGGAAATTTTACACAAGGAAGTCGTGCCGGCAGAAGGCTGTACGGAGCCGATTGCAGTTGCGTATGCCGTCTCCTTGGCGGCAGAGCTTCTCGAGGAAGAAATTACGGGGATTCAGCTGCATCTCAGCGGTAATATTATCAAAAATGCAATGGGAGTGGGCATTCCCGGGACAGGCCAGACAGGCCTGCCCATCGCAGCAGCCCTTGGAGCGGTGGTCGGCCGTTCTCACAAGGAACTGGAGATTCTGTCAGGCCTGACGCAGGCTGAGTTGAAGATGGCAAATGACCTGCTGGATAGAAAGCTGCTAAAAGTGGAGATAAAGGACACTCCTGAGAAATTATATATTGAAGCCCAGTTGTTTACGCAGAACCATACGGCTACTGCCATTATTGCCCGAGAGCACACCCATATAGAATATTTGGCTCTGGACGGGGAGAAAATAACACCCCGGAATTCAAAAGCCGACTGTGGCAAGCCTGGTCTTTCCGACACGGAAGAGTATGCGGGCTCAGTTGACCAGATATTCGAGTTTATCTGTACCGCTCCTTTTTCAGAGCTTAGCTTTCTCTTGGAAGGGGCGCGGATGAACAAAGCGATCTCTGATGAGGGATTGCGAGGCGATTATGGCTTGCAAGTAGGCAAGAAAATGAATCAGCAATCTGCGGTGAATCTGTTCGGCAATGATGTAGCGAATAGAATTATCGCGGCTACCGCAGCGGCTTCAGATGCTCGAATGGATGGCAGTGCAATGCCTGTGATGACAACTGCGGGCAGTGGCAATCAAGGCATCGCCTGTACGCTTCCCGTTATAGCTCTGGCGGAATTGCTGGGCAAGGATGAAGAAATGCTAGCTCGGGCGCTTGCACTGAGCAATCTGGTCACTGTGCATATCAAACATTATATCGGGCGTTTGTCCCCATTATGTGGTTCAGGGATTGCAGGGGGAGTAGGAGCAAATAGCGGGATCATTTATCTCATGGGCGGCAGTCTTGAGCAGATCAAGCATGGGATACAGAATACGATAGCTTCTTTGTCAGGCATGATCTGTGACGGTGCGAATTCTACCTGTGCGCTGAAGATTTCCACCTCCACCAATACGGCGATCCAGGCAGCCACACTGGCTATGAACAACATTGCTCCTACAACCAAGGATGGTGTGATTTTCGAAGAGGTGGAAGATACCATCCGCAACATGGAGCGTTTGGTTCAGGAAGGGCTGGCGGATACTGACAAGACCATTCTCAATATTATGCTCTCCAAAGGCGGAGCGAATTAGCTTCCAAATAAGTTGAAAACAAAATAGAACATCATAATTAAGACCGCCCGGTTCCCTGCATAAAATGGCAGGAAGCCGGGCGGTCTTTGTAACACTTCGGCAAAAACATAGGTCTGCGAGAAGATTTGCATTAAATTTTAACATAACTTATTCTGAGTTAATAAAGGCATAGAGACTGAGGGTATAAAAAGGAGATAATATGACAGAGAAAATAGATATAGGCTGGAATTTTGCGAATAGTTATACTCATCTGCCGGAATCAATGTTTACAAAAATTAAGCCAACGCCTGTACGTAAACCGGAACTGATTATGTTTAATGAACCATTGGCTGCTACTCTAGGGCTGAATAGCACAGCACTACAGAGTAAGGAGGGTCTTGGGATTCTTGCCGGCAACGAAGTTCCTGAAGGTACCGTGTCGCTTGCGCAAGCTTATGCTGGACATCAATTCGGACATTTTACCATGTTGGGAGACGGTCGAGCAGTGCTGCTGGGCGAACAGATCACCCCTCAAGGTGATCGTGTAGATATTCAGTTGAAGGGTGCGGGAAGAACCCCATACTCTCGTGGTGGCGATGGCCGGGCAGCGCTTGGACCGATGTTGCGCGAATATATCATCAGTGAAGCGATGCATGGACTCGGGATTCCTACGACTCGCAGCTTGGCGGTGGTAGCTACAGGGGAGCTGCTAATTCGGGAAACGGAACAGCCGGGGGCGGTTCTGACCCGGATCGCTGCCAGTCATTTGCGTGTTGGAACCTTCCAATATGTTGCTGCATGGGGGACTGTGGAGGATCTGCGTATTCTGGCTGATTACACGTTGCATAGACATTATCCAGAAGCTCCTGTGGAAGTTAATCCATATCTTGTTCTGCTTCGGGAAGTAATGGAACGTCAAGCAGCGCTAATTGCTAAATGGCAGCTTGTAGGTTTTATTCACGGAGTGATGAATACTGATAATATGGCCCTTAGCGGAGAAACGATTGATTATGGTCCATGTGCCTTCATGGATGTGTATAATCCTGAGACGGTATTTAGTTCCATAGATCAGCAGGGTCGTTATGCTTACCACAATCAGCCCGGGATTGGCGCATGGAATCTGGCCAGATTTGCCGAGACTCTCTTGCCATTGCTGGCTGACGATCAGGCACAGGCGATTAAGCTGGCTGAGGAGGCAATTTCAGATTTTTCGGAGCGGTCCTATCAATATTGGCTAACGGGAATGAGAGCGAAGCTGGGAATGTTTAACGAAGAGTTAGAGGATGTTGCTCTGATTGATACCCTCCTTGAACTGATGCAAAAATATCGGGCTGACTACACTAATACATTTCGGTCCTTAACTTTAGGCGTAATGGAAGATGCTGCTCTGTTTGGCACCCCTGAATTTAAGCAATGGAATGAGCTGTGGCAGGCGCGACTTAGCAGGCAGCAGGAATCACAATCCTCTTCACAGGAGCTGATGCGCAGCAGTAATCCTGCGATTATTCCGCGGAATCATCGTGTGGAAGAAGCGCTTGAGGCAGCGGTAGAGCGGAAAGATTACGATGTGATGGAGCGGTTCCTTCAAGCTTTGTCTAACCCATACGCCTACTCCCCTGAACAAGTGGAATACTCGGCACTTCCTGAGGAATCGGCTTGTCCATATCGTACATTCTGCGGTACTTAAATTGCTTATAATCTATCTGGAAAATGGGGGAAGGAAGAATGTTTCATGCTTATGATGTTCTAGCCAACCAGTTGCTGGCCAATGCAAATGATTCGAGTTGGTATGTGCCCTTTGAAGTGGCGGTTAAAGACTTAAGTGAAGAAGAAGCTTTTTGGAAGGTAACGGAAGAAAGCAATAGTATTGCTGAGATTGTGCAGCATCTGCTTTACTGGAATGAAACTTGGCAAACAAGGTATAAAGAAGCCAGTGTTCATGCGGTTCCTTCAGTGGATAATAATAATACCTTTGTCGTTGCAGAAGGGAAAACGTTCGAAGCGCTGCAAAAACAACTTTTAGAGGTTCTTTTACACTGGCAGGAATTGATTAAGAAAGAACAATTGGAAGCTGACGTTCAAGGATTCCCAGACAGTAAATGGTGGGAAGTACTCGGAAATGTAACGACCCATAATGCTTATCATGTGGGCCAGATTGTTTTTATTCGAAAGATACAGAAGAGCTGGAACCGCGATGTGAAGTGACATTGTGAAGTGAATCTTAAGGAATAGACATTTTAAAGGCGTTAGCGGATGCACATTCATCTGGCTTTCGTCTTTTTTTATGGGTTAATACTTACATATACTTAATTATTAACTTATAAACGCTTGTAAATACTTATAAAATGACTTATGATGACTTTAGGAGGTGAATTTCATTATGTATCAAGAGGAACGATTATTAAAAATACTCGAATATTTGAAACAACACCAATCGATGAGTGTTCAAGATATCTGTACGCAATTTGAAGTCTCAAGAGATACTGCCCGACGGGATATTGTTAGGTTAGTACAAGAGGGCGTCGTTGTTCGGACGCATGGCGGTCTAGCGTTACCTGAATTGCAAAAAGAATTATTATCTTATCAGGATCGTTTGATCGATGAATCCGAGAGTAAGCAGAGAATAGGGAAGATCGCGGCCGGGCTTATCCAAGATCGTGAGACTGTGATTTTAGACGTATCGACCACTGTACAGTTTGTTGCAGAACAAATAAGTGCGCAGGATATTACGGTTGTCACGCACTCGATAGATAATGTAGGGATTTTATCCCATCGTGAGGATTTGCAAATTTATGTACTTGGTGGTTACTTAAATGTGAAAAACCGCTTGTTATATGGTTCTTCCATTATCGATAAACTTAGTGAAATTCGTGCGGATAAAGCCTTTATTGGAGCATCGGCGATCTGTGCTGATGGACTCTATTATCCTTATGAAGAAGATGCGCGGGTAAAAAGAGAAATGGCTCGAAGATCTGATCAGGTGATTTTAGTTGCGGATCACACCAAATTTAATGCTAAATCCTTTTATCGGCTAGACTTTGATTTCGTTGATATTTTAGTTACAAATCGAGAGCTTCCAATCGAGATCAGAGAAGTTCTAGATCAGAAGAACATCACAGTTATTGAGTGCCAAGATGAAGCTGAAGAGGTTTGAAATCAAGAGTGATAACGAATGGAGGAGAATGTTTATGACTTATATTTTGCAAAATGTACAAGTAGTGCTTCAGAATAGTATAGTTTCAGCGGCTAATGTATGGATTTCTGAAGGAAAAGTGATGAAGATAGACTCAGGAGATATTTCTATCCCAGAGGGTGAGTATGAACGGATTGATGGCGGAGGGCATTTGTTAGTACCCGGTATGATAGATGTGCATATTCATGGCGCTAACGGGTTTGATATGATGGACGGTACTGAAGAGAGTATTCAAGAAGTGTCGAAGGCTTGCGCAGCATCTGGTTGCACCTCATTTCTGGCTACCTCTGTGAGTTCTACGATGGAGGATCTTTTAGAGATGATTCGTAGTGTCAAACGTGTAATTGGGCATGAAGTGGGAGCAAAGATCGCAGGCATTCACTTAGAGGGACCTTATCTAAACCCCAAAAGAAAAGGAATGCAAAATGAAAAGTATCTGCGGCATCCTAACTTAGAGGAAATGAAGCTCATTTTCCAAGAAGCTGGATCACTCATAAAAATGGTTACGATTGCTCCTGAGCTGCCGGGAGGCATGGAGCTTCTTTCCTTTTTGAAAGAACGGGGAGTGGTGATAGCGATTGCTCATTCGGATGCCACATATGAAGAAGCCAAACAAGCTTTTGCCGCTGGGGCAAGTCATGTTACGCATTGTTTTAATGGCATGCGGCCGATCCATCATCGAGATCCGGGGATTGTGGTTGCTGCTTTTGAAGAGAAACATGTAAGCCTGCAAGCTATTGTGGATAATGTTCATCTGCATCCTGCAATTATCCGACTGATGCATACCATGAAAGGACCAGAAGGAATGGTCTTGATCACAGATGCGTTACAAGCAATGGGGTTAGGGGATGGGAATTATATATTTGGAGGACATCAGGTTACGGTATCTGGTGGCATAGCGCGATTGGAAGATGGCACGCTGGCCTCCAGTACAGTTACCATGAATGAAGCCTTACGTTATACTGTAGAAACTGGAATTTCGCTGACAGATGCCGTACAAATGGCTTCAACTACACCTGCCAATATTCTTGAACTTCAACAAAAGGGGACGATCACCTCTGGCTTGGATGCTGACCTGGTTCTCTTGGATGATGAATTCAAAGTGCTCTGGACAATGGTAGGCGGGCAAATCTTACAGCTGTGACCGGTATTCATGGGCGGTTATTCCGAACACGCTTTTAAAATGCCTGTTCAGATGAGTTAGATCCACAAATCCGCAATCTACAACAGCTGCATAGATATCCTTAGTTCTCTCAATGGACTGCTTGGCACGCTCTACCTTGCAATTTAAGAAAAATTGATAGGGCGATATTCCTGTATATGTCTTAAACTCGCGAATAAACTGATATTTGGACAGACCAAACTCTGTGCAGAGATCGTCCAGCTTCAGCACATGGTCTAAACTGCAGTACATCATTTCCTTTGCTTTTTTGAGAAATTTATTATTCGTTCTGCGATCGGTAACTATTTCAGTATTCGATACTAAATGAACCAGAGTGAATAACAGTTCACTGCACAAAGACTCCTCTTTGCCATTCTGGATGGCATGGTTTAGGGCTAATATGCACTGCGCCAATTTGTCATCGTATAAGATAGGAGTGGCGAAGCGGAGTTCTTTTTTTCCTAGTATCTCTCGCATTTGGGTTGGCTTAATATAAAGCATGACATAATCAATGCCACCTTTATCATACGCATTGCCATCATGCGTTTGTTCCGGATTAAACAACATTACGCCATTTTTATGAGAGGACTGCAAACTACCGTCGAGATTATATTGCTGAATGCCACGAAGGGTCACACCGATTGCATATTCTTCATGGCAATGTTTTTTATAGGTGAAATCAGTAAGGCTGGCGGATAAGGACAGGATCTCTGCTGACTTTTTATAGTTAAATCTCTCCACGTTCTTAACCTCCGCGACTTTATAGGATTCCCGATATCATAATGGCTGAGTATACTAAAAACAGTGCCATCACGGTATTTAGAACTTTTTGATGATTTTTCATAAATGTTCTGAAGATTGTCCCAAATACAACCCATGTCGTAAATGCAAAAAATCCGATCACAGTTATAATTATAACAAACATAAACAAGGCAAGCGAAGAGGTATAGAATGGCATTACGTAGTTGGGAATAACCGTTAGTGTAAATACTAGCACTTTAGGATTCACAAGCTGCATAAGCACGCCTGAGCGGAAATTGGCATTTGGGTCAGGCTGGTCTTCCATTGAACCCATTTTAAAGATTTTATAAGCAAGGTAGAGCATATATAAACTCCCAATGACTTGCATAAAGATCAGGATATTTGGAATGATTTCTACTAGAACACGGTTCAGCAGAGTAGAAAGGATAAGTAATAAACCAAAAGCCAGCGTGGATCCGTATACATACCCCATTGATTTTTTAGCCCCGGAATGCTGCACGGAAGAAAGAATAACAATATTGGTAGGACCGGGTGTAAATGTAGCGACAACGCAATAGATCAGAAAGGACAATATATTCATGGTGACCTCCAGTAAAGTAGTTCTCTGAATATAAACCTTTCAGTCTGAATGCTGATAGTATATTATTGCAGGATTTTTAAGAATTCCGGCCGGGAATAGAAGAGGTGTCCGAATCAATGAATAAGAGTAATCCAATGACCATAAGCACGCTTTCTCCAGCTGATTTTGAATCCACATGCTCTGTTTTTGAAACTTCAATCCCAGATGCTTTTCAAAAAGAAGGGCTTGATCATTTACAAGAGGATATCCAAAGTGAAATTGATCATAAAAAGCAAATGGTGATGACTTCACTGGATACTACGACTGGGGAGCCTTACTTCCTTCTTGCAAAAATAGAAGAGCAGGTTGTCGGTACAATTTCCTTTGGACCTTGTGGCGAAGATATTCAAACCTGCACAGATCATCAGTTAGATGAAATAGGGGAATTGGGCAGTCTATACATTATGCCAAGTTATCAGGGCCAAGGTGTGGGTTCAGCCTTAATTAAGGAAATGATGATATTTCTAAAAAAGCAAGGGGTAGAGCAGTTTTGTCTGGACAGCGGTTATAAACGTGCACAGGTCAAGTGGCAACGTAAATTTGGGCAGCCTTATAAAGTAGTAGAAGACTATTGGGGACCTGATTCTGTCCATATGGTTTGGTTGTGTAATGTGAGTGATCATTTAAGCTAGAGATATATTTTTCATGAGAATAACAGTCCCTTTGCTGCGCGCAGAGGGATTTTTTGTTTTGTTGGATAAAACGGGTGTATTGTCGTTTGACAGATGATCTTTTGCCGGGTAATATAAATCTTAGATTTAGTAAATTAGTAATTTAGTAAATCAGTAAATTAGTAAATCATAAAATGGAGAGTGACTAATCATGAAAATTCCAACAACTCTAAAACATAAACCTGTAGTCGTGTCAGAAAATTACGAGCAGGTTGATGGCCGCTATGCCGGGGACACAGATGCAAAAGGTCTGTCCCTAGGATTAGCTCAATGGAATGATAGAGGAAAGGTCGACATCTCAGCAAAGGTATGGAGACATACAGGGGACAAATGGTCGAGACAGTCCGAAGAGCTGCCAATGCACCGTGTGCTTGACCTGGCAATTTTGATTTGCAGAAGTAGTTTGTATTTTCAAGAGGCCTATCGGTTTCCCAAAATGTATGATCCCGAGAGCCCTATGATTGATCGTATTGGACTGCAGGGAGATGCAATGAGTGTATCTGTCTGTGCAGATAATCCCATGATTGATAATGATATTAAGCTGTTCGCTCAGGCGCTTAGTGATGATGGTGAAATGATCGGAGAACGGCTTTCGGTATTGTCCCGTTTATTAAAAGAAATGGGGTACTGAAATTTAGCAGAATGGCCTGTGAAAGGAGAATCATAAATCATAATGGACAAAAGTAAACGTAAAGAACTTCAGGAGCAATATAAACAGCTCAAGACGTACATGGGTGCTATTCAAATTACAAACAAAATAAGCGGAAAAATATTCGTTGACAGCTATCCCAACCTGAAGAATAAATGGATGACTATACAGATGCAATTAGATATGGGCAGATTTGCGAATGCGGAGCTGCAAAAGGACTGGAAGGAACTTGGAGCAGAAGCTTTCAGCTATGAGGTGTTAGAGCAGAAGGAGTCAGAAGACGTAACCGACGTGCGCTGGGAGCTAAAACTGTTGAAAAAGAAGTGGTTCGAGAAATTGCAGCCCTTTGATGACAAAGGATATAATAAGCCACTTACCCATTAAGCCAAGTATAAAGAAACCTTTAGCTTTCATAGCAAGGGTTTCTTTTTTTAAGGATCGTATTTCACAACGGATTTCATGTGTCGTAATATTATATATGTTTTGTCGCATTTTCCTACTAAAAAAGCTGTTTATTATGTGTTATTTTTATAGCAGATGTCAGAATAACATATATACGGGAGGCACAAGTAAATGACCATTAGAATTGGTAAGCTCAGCTATTGGCATGTGCATGCATGGGATTACACCAAGCAAGCTCAGGAGCATGAAGATACCGTATTAGCTGCAGTTTGGGACGAAAACGTAGAGCGTGGGAACAAAGCTGCGGAAAGCTTGAATATTCCTTTTTTTGAATCACTGGATGATCTGCTTGCGCAAGAGGATATAGATGCCGTTATCGTGGATGCACCAACGAATATGCATAGAGATGTAATCGTGGCTGCGGCCAAGGCGGGCAAACATATTTTTACAGAAAAAGTTATTGCCCCAACGTTAAAAGAAGTTAACGCAATTATCGCAGAAGTTAACGAGAACAAAGTGAAGCTAACGGTCTCCTTGCCTCGTTTAAATGACGGCTATACATTAACTATTCAAGAGATTCTAAGTCAGGAACTGCTCGGCAAGATTACTTACGTTAGAGTTCGCTTATCCCATAACGGAGCAACGGAAAGCTGGCTTCCTGATCATTTCTTTAGCTTGGAGCAATGTGGAGGCGGAGCTTTGATTGATCTTGGCTGTCATCCCATGTATTTGACGAAGCTTTTCTTAGGTCAAGATGTGACTGGGGTAAGTGCTAATTTTGGGTATGTAACCGGTAAAGAAGTGGAAGATAATGCTGTAGTGACATTATTTACGGATTCTGGAGCAATTGGTGTGGTGGAGGCTGGTTTCGTGAATAGTCATTCGCCGTTTACTATTGAGGTGCATGGAACTGAAGGAACACTGCTTTACGGAACACCAGAGAATAAGCTTCTTCTTAGAACGAACAAATCCACGGATAAAGAAGAAGGCTGGAAAGAAGTAGTCCTGCAAAGCAATCGTGAAAGCGCCTTCCATCAATGGGTTGATCATATTCAAAACAATACACTCGCCACTCAAAATGTTGAAATGGCAGTTGAGCTTACCAGATTAATGGAGGCGGCGAACCGCTCGGCTAAAGAAGGCTGTGTAATTCCGATTGGGAGGACTTAACGTTGAGCAGCTTTCCCTATGAGATGATGTTTGAGAAGCAGGACATGCTTGAAAGATTGGATATCACGATTCTATGGGGACATTACGAGATTACAGTGTTTAGATTTCATTTGACTTCTTTTCCACCGGGCAGAGTAGTCGAGTTCCATAATCATTCTGAATTTGAGTTTCATTTCATTCCGCGCGGGAAGGGAGAAGTCATTCTTGGGGATCAAAAGTATCCTCTGTCAGAGGGAATGTTCTATCTAACCGGACCAGGTGTTATGCATCGTCAAGAGGCAGCTGCAGATGAATCCATGGAAGAGTTATGCCTGCATGTTGACATCAAAAAGAGGATCCGGGATGATGCTGATCTTTGGGAGGTTGCGGAAGCTGAGACCTGTGTGGAGAAGCTGAAGTGTTTACCCTTGGTCCCAGCACAAGACTATCACGGGGCTATGAAGTGTTTTCGAGAAGCGTACGAAGCATGCGATGGGAAGTTGACCGGATATTATACTTCAATTAAGCATCTCGTGATCAGTATTTTATTAAAGGCCGTTAGAGCGTATGATTCAGGCGGGATCCGCACGGAGGCGCCGGTTAGAGATATGCTGACTTACCGGTATCAATACGCAATGCAATATATGGAAGCGAATTATTCAGGAACGGTTACCTTAGAAAATGTTGCAGAAAAGCTGAATATTAGTTCAAGACAGCTGCAGCGGGTGTTTAAGCAAGTAAATGCAGAACAATCATTCAGTAGGGCGCTTGAGGACATTCGATTGCAAGCGGTCTGCCGCAAGCTTGAAGAAAGCAATTATCCGATAGAACAAATCGCACAATCGGAAGGGTTCACCAATGCTACCTATTTGCATATTGTCTTCCGCAAGCGGTTAGGCATGACACCGGCAACTTATCGAAACAGTAAACAAATCCATTAGAGGTGAGGGTGAAGGATATGAGTAAGGTTTTTCGTGTAGGGATTATTGGATGTGGTGGTATTGCGAATGGCAAACATCTTCCAAGCTTGAGCAGACAAAGTAAGGTTGAGATCGTGGCTTTTTGTGACATTATTAAAGAACGTGCGGAAGAAGCAGCGGAGAAATACGGAAGTAATAAAGCTACTGTCTATACGGATTACACTGAACTATTAAAAGATCAATCCATTGATATTATTCATGTGCTTACGCCTAATGATGTCCATGCGGAAATATCAATCGCTGCACTAGAAGCCGGAAAACATGTGATGTGCGAAAAACCAATGGCTAAGACAGCGGCAGATGCCAAACGAATGGTTGAAGCAGCGAAACGTACAGGCAAGAAGCTGACCATTGGATATGACAACCGGTACAGAGAGGACAGCTTATATTTGAAAAAAGCCTGTGAGTCCGGAGAGCTTGGTCATATTTATTTTGCAAAAGCACATGCCATCAGACGGAGAGCTGTACCGACCTGGGGAGTATTTCTTGATGAAGAGAAACAAGGCGGCGGTCCGCTTATCGATATCGGAACCCATGCACTGGACCTAACTCTTTGGATGATGGATAACTATAAACCAAAGGTTGTGCTGGGTACTAAATATCATGAGCTTTCACAAAAGGAAGAAGCCGCCAACGCCTGGGGACCGTGGGACCCTAAAAAGTTCACCGTGGAGGATTCAGCCTTTGGAATGGTCGTAATGGAGAATGGTGCAACAATCATGCTGGAAGCGAGCTGGGCTCTGAATTCACTAGACGTACATGAAGCGAAATGCAGCTTAAGTGGGACGGAAGCAGGCGCAGATATGAAGGACGGACTTAGAATTAACGGAGAGAAATTCAGCAAGCTGTACACTAATAAAATTGAGCTTGGGGCAGGCGGCGTTGCCTATTATGAAGGAAAAGCTGAAAGTGCTCCGGATATAGAATTAAGAAAGTGGATTGAAGCGATTGAACAGGATAAGGACCCGGTTGTAACTCCTGAACAGGCTTTTGTTGTTTCGCAAATATTGGAAGCTATTTATGAATCGGCGCAGACCGGCAAAGCTGTGTATCTGGATTAGATTTTGACAACTATAGTGATTTAGAGTAATATCCACTTGTGATTTAATTATAGGGATCTGAGACAAGACTCTCTCTTTACCGGGAGAGTTTTTTTGTTTTTTTACTTGTTTAGACTCTGGGTAATAGGGGTGGAAAAGTGGATACTATTGATCGCAATCATGTGCTTATTGTGGAAGATGACGATAATATTAGACGTTTTATATCTATAAATTTAACGAATAAGGGATTTGTGGTTAGTGAAGCTGCTTGTGGAGAAGAAGCATTGCAGAGCTTTGAGGCGAGCCGTCCAGATGTTATGGTTCTGGATATCATGTTGCCTGATTCTAATGGGTTCGAAATATGCCGAAAGCTAAGAGAGAAAGACGCTGGGGTCATCATCATTTTCTTAACCGCACGTGGACAGGATTTGGACAAAATCAATGGCCTTGAAATGGGTGCTGACGATTATATTGTTAAACCTTTTAATCCATTAGAATTGGTAGCACGTATTAAAGCTATTTTGCGCCGTACAGAATCAGCTCTAAAGCCGCAAAAAACGATACTTCAAGCTGGACCGATTCGGCTGGATCTGAATGCAAACAAGATGTTTAAGCAGGATGACAGCATTGAATTAACTCCGAAGGAATTTCAGATGATGAAGACCTTTCTGGAGCATCCGGATACAGCACTCTCTAGGAATGAATTAATGAATCTTGTCTGGGGAGAGGATTATATTGGAGATCCTAAGACGGTAGATGTTCATGTGCGTAAGTTAAGAGAGAAAATTGAGGTGGATCCATCTAATCCGCTTTGGATTGAGACGGTATGGGGGCTCGGATACCGCTTTAGAAAGGATGGTTGAAGAATGGGGATTCAGAAAAGATTAGTAGGAAGCTATTTTGTAGTCATCTGTCTTACTGTGCTCATTCTTGAAATCATTCTTAATGTATCTGTGCGATATTATTATTTTCATAACATAGAGGAAACCCTGATGAATCAAGCAGAGCTATCGGCTTCTTTTTTTCAGCAATACTTTGGGGACCAGGATTTGGAGGAACAATCGGATAGGTTACTGAAGGGTTTTGCTAGTCATTCCGATGCACAGGTACAGATTATTAATGTTGAAGGCCGGCTGTTGCAGGATTCAAATGGCCTTCAAGGCGATCTAACGATGACTGAGTACATAGATGTGCAATCAGCAATAAAAGGGCAGCCCGGCAGTTGGAAAGGTGCGGACCCTAATACAGGGGAAGCGATTTACGCGGTATCTTATCCTTTACAAGCGAATGGAAACATCGTGGGGGGAGTCAGATTTATCACGTCCTTAACGGAAACTATACATACAGTTAAACAGATTACGGTTTTACTGATCGGGGTGGGGATCATCGTCATTGGCATTGTCACCTTACTTGGATTATTACTGTCTTGGACCATAACCAGATCAATTAAAGATTTGAAGCAGGCAGCAGATCAGATGACCGAAGGTGATTTCAGCATCAGAGTGCATAAGCGCTATCAAGATGAGCTTGGTTCATTGGCAGATACGTTAAATATGATGGCAAGCCGGATTTCCAAGAGTGAACAGCTTAAGAATGATTTTATCGCTTCCGTATCCCATGAACTGCGAACACCCTTGACCTCGATCAAAGGTTGGGCAATTACCTTAAAGGCGAGTGAGGTGAGTAATCAACCTCTGTTTTATGATGGGCTTGATATTATTGAATCCGAAAGTGACAGGTTAACTCATATGGTGGATGAATTGTTGGATTTCTCCAAGTTGGATAACGGAAGAATCGCCGTTCACTTCACATCTGTGGATCTAACAGAACTGCTGCAGCATATCGGCAGACAACTTACCCCTAGAGCGACCCGACAAGGCATCTCACTAGATGTGAAAATAGAAGAAGATCTGCCAGTGATTCAAGCTGACGAGAATCGTGTGAAGCAAGTCATGATTAATCTCATTGATAATTCACTCAAATTTACTGGTTCATCAGGTCGAATCTTTATCACCGCGCATACGGTTCCAGGAAAAGTCGTGGTTTCTGTAGAGGATACAGGCTCAGGCATCGCAGAGACGGATTTAGAGAATGTGCGGCAAAAATTCTACAAAGGGGATCAACAGGCTTCGGGCAGCGGCTTGGGATTATCCATCTCGGAACAGATCATTAAATTGCATCATGGAGAGCTGCGAATAAGCAGCACTTTAGGTAAAGGAACGATTGTTCAATTTGACTTACCGATAGAATAAGAATTCAAATTTAACTATTTCATAACCACTTTCATCTCTTTCACAGATAAAATACTATATATGCGGACAAGCGAGGAGTCGATGATCCAAATGCCGAGCAAATTCATAAAAATAGGTACCCTGTTGACAACTTTATTTTTGCTCGGTGGATGCGGAGTCCCGGCGACACCCGGAGAGCTGATTAAACCTCCATCATCAGAAGCAAACCTGCAGCGAGACAAAACGAACCAGGAATTTATTAAGTGGCTTCCAGACAAAGCTCAATTGATAACTCCGATGAAGGGACAAGAAGATAATGCCATCTCCTTTGGCGATATGGATGGAGACGGAATTGACGAAGCTGTAGTTGTGTATGAGTACAGTAAAAACAAAGGATACACTATAAAAGCAATGTTGTTGAGGCAGGAAAATGAAGCTTGGCAGAAGATTTCCGAGGTTGAGGGGTTTGGGTATGGTCTGGATTATGCCGGATTCTTTGATGTTGATGAAGATGGCCATAACGAGCTTGCACTGGGCTGGTCATTGGGTGAGGCTGGGAATGGTCTGGATATTTATACGCTAAGTGAAGATAAACTTAAGCTGTTATCGAAGAAAGCATATCAGGGCAAATATGATCTGAGGTAATCATTTAACCTAATCATCCGTAGCGCTGCATTGAGAAAAAAGAAGTAAAAGTGCTCAGCGGATTATTTATAATGCCCATTTTCATGTATATATCCCGTACACAACAAGAAAACTACAGAAATTAAATAGAGGTTGTAAATGCTTATCTCTACCAAAATTGCAAAGCTGGACAGATCCGTACTTTTTCTCACCACCTGCTTAGTTGGCATGGGTACTGTTGCTATTTATGAAGCGACTTCGGATACGCGGTTAGACGGTCTTTACATAAGTTATGTGTATTTATTTGCTTTATTTTCCCTACCCATGTTATTCATTGCTTTGGTAGATTATAAGATTCTATTAGGCAGATTAGCGTATCTCTTTTATGGCGTGGGCATAGGTTTACTAGTACTAGTCAAGCTGGTTGGAGAAAACCTCAATGGTGCCGTGCGTTGGTTAAGCATTGGGAGCTTTCAGCTTCAGCCCTCCGAGCTGGCTAAAATATGTACGGTGCTGCTCATTGCTCATCTATTAGGTACACGAGAGGGCCAGCGGCTGCGGTTTTTTCAAGATTTAGTGCCGGTCTGTTTCGTTTTTTTAATTCCTTTCATTTTAATAATGGATCAGCCCGATTTGGGTACAGCACTCGTATTTGCTGGCATATTACTTAGTATGCTGTGGATTGGTAACATCCGTGCTCTATATATGATTCTGATCCTTGGTGTTGTGATTATTTCTATCGGCACGATATTATGGCTGTATTATGCTAACTTCGACTTGTTATCCAAGATTGTCGAGCCCCATCAACTGTCACGAATCCAAGCCTTTTTGGACCCGCAGAGCGATCCTGATAAATCTTGGCATGTGAAAAACGCAATGATAGCCATTGGCTCCGGGGGATTATCGGGCAGTGAGGGTATTTTTTTGCGAAAAGGATATATTCCATATGCGTATTCCGATTCGATCTATGTAGTCATCGGGGGGAAATACGGTTTTATAGGTTCATCCGTGCTGCTGATGCTTTATTTGCTGCTCGTGTACCGAATGATCTTTATTGCGCTGGATAGTAGGGAGCATGCGGGTACCTATATTGTCACCGGGTTTATCGCTATGTTCATCTTTCAAGTTTCCGTTAATCTTGGGATGCATATTGGCTTGCTGCCTCTGACGGGGATTTCATTGCCTTTTATTAGTTATGGAGGCAGCTCATTGCTTACTAATATGATTGCGATTGGCATAGTGCTAAGTGTTAAAGTTCATAAGGATGAAAGCGCTGATTGAATAAGCTATTGGAACTGAGTGGAGGAAATTATGTCTAACAAACGCAAGTGGACAACAACCCGTAAAATTCTGACGAGCATTGGTCTTGTCTTAGGCGCAACTATTATAGCGATTGGAGTATATGCAGGGTATTTATACAAAAAGACGGATGATGCGATACAGCGTATGGCAGCTCCAGTCACCGTCCAACCCACTGCTGCTCCAGAGGAAAAAAAGGAGACCGTATCGGTTGAACCTATGATTTTTCTGCTTGCCGGGGTAGATAGCCGGGACGGTGGCGGTGGGGTAATGAATACCGATGTTCTGATGCTTGTCAGCTTCAATCCGGACACGAAGTCGACGAGTTTCTTATCTTTACCCAGGGATTTGTTGCTAAAACCTAAATCGTTACCTTCCCGTAAAGCCAATTATTATTATGCTTATCATTACATAAAAGACAAAACAGAGGCTATTCCGAATACAAAAGAGTTTTTCAGCAATTTGCTCGGTCTGCCGATTGATCACATGGTTGTGGTGAATTTTGATGTGTTGCAGGAGACCGTGGATTTGCTTGGCGGACTGACTATAGATGTCGATATGGATATGAAATATACCGATACGGCAGATGGTACACACATCGATTTAAAGAAAGGCTTGCAAAAGCTGGATGGCCAACAAGTTCTTGATTTTGTGCGGTACCGTAAATCGAATCAAGGAACGGCTGAATCCTCCGATTTCCAGCGCAATGATCGGCAGCAGCAAGTAATCAAGCAGATTCTGGATAAGCTAGGAAATTTCCAAGGCGTGTCCCAATGGGGAAATATATTGGATATCATTGGTGAAAATGTGAAGACGGATATTCCTCAAGCAGATCTGCAGCAGTGGTTATTCAACTTCCCTAAACTTAAACCAGAGAGTATTAATTCCTTACATGTGGAGTCTCTTTGGAAGAGTCCGTATGTCTATGTGAATAAAGAGGATCTAAAACAAGCACTTACTACTCTGAGTACGGAAGCAGGCGTCAGCTCCGAAAGCTCATTACACTTGGAGAATGTTGGGACGGTGGATTAACATCTATAACCCTGCTCTTAAGAGCAGGTTTTTTTATTTGTTTTACTATAAATCCCGCTAACCAGTAAAGTAATCCGCCAAGAGGTAGAGGCCTGGCTTCCATGCATAGTACCATAAACACAGCGATTATGACGAATCGTATATTGTTTCTGGTTTACTTGAGAGGAGAAGGGGATTTTATGAAATACAGACGGGGGATTATGTTTCTCATCGTACTTACAGGGATGATCTCAATAGCTGCTTTTAATCCGATTATTGGTCCGCTTGCGCGAAATTTGGGGCTGAGTGATTTTCAATCAGGATGTTTAGTATCGGTGGCGGGGTTATGTTGGCTGCTCGGAGGATATTTCTGGGAAAAACAAACGTTTATGAGCCGAAAGTGGCTGCTTGCTTCGATTATGTTCGTCTATATGGCGACACTCATCATTTTTGCACTATTAGCTGATTATGCAGTAAATGCACAGAGTAAAGAGAGTCTGTTTTGGAGTTTCTTTTTACTTCGCGCAATAGCTGGCTTTTTCTTTGGAGGAATTCCGGCATTAGCACAAGCTTATGTTATGGGCTGGAGTACAAAAGAAACCCGTACACAAGGAATGGCATTATTTGGTGCGGCCAACGGTCTTGGTTTCGTAGTAGGACCCGCAATGAGTGGAGGAATGGCTTCACTGGGCCTGACCTCACCAATGTACGCGGCAGCTATTTTATTGTTCACCTTGGCTATATTGTTTCTGGTGTTTATTCCTAAAGAAAAGAATATTGAGATTGAGCGGCAGGCGATTTCACTTTCCCCCAATGATCGACGTATACGCCTCTATTTATGGATTGGACTTTTGCTTTCGTTTGCTCTGAATATCGTGCAGGTTACTATCGGATTTTTTGTGCAGGATAGCTTGGGTTACAGTACTCAGCAAGCCACTCAGTTAATTGGAATGGGGCTGGCGATCTCGGGAATAATGGTAGTGCTCTCGCAAATTGTAATCAGTAAGTATCTCAAATGGCATCCTAAAAAAGTGCTGCTTGTAGGACTCTTATTTGTTGCCTTAGGCTTGCTGGGATTGTTATTGTTCATCAGATTTGCGTATGTAGACTTTACATTCTTGGGTATTGGCATCGGCTTTACACTGCTCGGCTACAGTGCGGGGGCTTCAATGGCGGTTCAAGACCATGAGCAAAGAAGCGTTGCTTCCTTTATTGCTGCCCTGCAAGGTGGCGGGTCATTCATAGGGCCAGTTATAGGTACGGCCTTATACACCGTTAATATGGCGCTTCCTTATTCTATCTGCGTACTGTTGATATGTATTGTAGGTCTCGCTAATATGAAGAAAAGAGCGGCGGATCGTGTGGAGAGTTGTTAAAGAAGAAAGGCTGCTCCTAATAGCAGCTTCAGGCTGTCGAGGGTGACTCGACAGCTTTTTTTGTAGCTTTCTGCTGGCAGTGAGTTTATGTAGAAAATAAGGAGAAAGAGTTTTTTACCTCGTATTGAGCTTCCAGTTAATAGTATAATAAGAACTCGTAGGAGTTATTTCAATATGTTGTAGAGAGGTTATCCAGAATAACTGTATACGATACATACTCATATTTTTTTGAGGAATAAGGAGATGAAAGCATGACTGTAAAAACTACAGCGGAACAAATCCGCATTATCGAATACGATTCTTCTTATGCTGGGGCGGTCGCAGAAATGTGGAACCGCAGCAACGAAAGCTGGGGCGGAGGCACCAATCAGAGAACTGAGGACAGTGTGCGCCGTGAGATGGAGATCTCGTCCAATCTTAATGCCTTTCTTGCCGTTGATGGCAAAGAGGTAGTCGGCTTCTGCAGCTTCGCCCACTACCGTCAAGATGAAGGGGCTTTATATGTCCCGCTATTGAATGTACGCCCCGATTATCACGGATACAAGGTCGGCCGCAATCTGATTCTGAACGCTGTTCGCCAAACAATAGAAGCGGGCTGGCCACGTCTTGATCTGTTTACCTGGGCAGGTAATACGAAAGCCGTACCGATGTATAAGAAATGCGGATTTTTTTGGGAGAAAAATGAAGATTACGTCCATCTGATGAACTTCATTCCAACAGTACTGCAAACGGAAGCACTTGCTCCTTATTTTGAGGAACTGGATTGGTATGCAGACAGTACCCGTGAACTCCCAATCCAGCCAGATGGCCGCCAGGAGCGTGGCTTTGATTTCTTTGATTACACTTGGCAAAAGGGAGAACTCTCCTTGCGGGCGGAATTCGAGAAGACTGGCCGTGGTCTGACCGCTCTTGATACACCAGACTATGAAATCTCTACAGAGATTGATGATCATGATCTAGTGTTTGGTTCGACCTACAAGATCCGCTATCGCATCAAGAATCGTTCGACGTCTGAGCTGGCCATTGAGATCGAAGGCCAGAACGATAAAAATATCCGGTTTGCTCTATCTGATGCGCGAACATTAGCACCAGGTGAAACGGTTATCGTGGAAGGTGATTTTGAGCTTGATTCGGTTAGGGAAGAGCAGAACGATAAGAAGACACACCCCGTTGTTATGAGTAAGTGGATCATCGGTGGCAAGCGTGCTGAATTCCGCATTGGCGTTGCTCCTAAATTCCCACTCAAGATGAAGATAGCGCTGCCACACAGGGAACTGTATCTGGGCCTTCCTTCGGAACTGTACCTTAATGTGGAGAATAATTTTGCTGCAGAAGCAGAATTTTCTTTTGATTTGCCCGAAGACGAATTCCTGATGTGGGCGGATCGTACTGTAAGCTTTACTGTTCCAGCTAAGAGTAAGGCTTCTATTCAAGTACCCTTTACCCTAAATTCATACGGTCTTTATTCACAGGCTATTGAGGTAACGGCCGTTCCGGTTGGAGAGAAGGCAGTCACCTTTATCAGCAAGCTATCCGTTCTAATGAAGGGAACGCATGGCCGCTTTGGTGGGGAAAACGGGGATCAGTGGGTGGCTGTGAATGGCGCCTACTCTATTCATCTTAATAATACAGACAATGGAATGTGGATTGAATATCCCGGCTCGAGCCATAATTTCTGGTTGACCCATCCGAAGTTAGGCAAGCCGTTCGCAGAAGAATTCTCTAAGAAACAGGCCAAAGAAGTAAAGATCTATTCTGAAGGGGAGAGTCAGGTTCTCGAAGCTCTTTACGAGTCGGAAGAATTTCCGGGTCTTGAGATAAAAAGAGTGGCTAAGCTATTTGCTAACGGAATCGCTGAGTTTTATAGCGAGGTCTGCAATACCAATAGTGACATCCTGGAAGAAGACATGTATCTGTTGACGAATTTCGGCTTTTTCGGTAAACAGCTCATCTTGCCATATCAGGGCCAATACGTGGACATGGGCGATGCGTACTCAGGCGATCCAAGTCTTTGGGACAGTGCACAAATTACGGAGAACTGGTTGTTCTGCAAGGAAGAGAACGTCACATGCGGAATCTGCTGGGATTCTTCGCTAAAATTGCTTCGTCCGGAATACCCGCTTGGGCTGGAGCATAATCTTGGCCGAATCTCCGCTGGAGATGTCGTACGGACAAAAACTATGGTTTTTGCTCTTAACACCTTCCTTAAGTGGTCGGAATTCCGCGCCTTTGCCCTAAAACAGCAGAATTCGGTCATACCGGTGTTGGATGACCATCTTGAGCTAACGCTTGGCGGTGGAAATCCGTTTGCGGCAGGGGCACTTCATGCCGAGCTAATCGAACGAAAGATGACACCGCTTGATGGAAGCCTTGAATTGTATGTACAGGCTGATGGAGAAGCGGAGCGAAGTGTCGCAGAGATGGAGTTGCAAAGAGGACAAAACTTGCACTCCGCGGGTTTTGAGCTCTCTACTGAGGATACAGAATCACCAGAACACAACGAATCTGGCCGTAAGGTCCGGGTCGTCTATCGCGGTGAGGACCGCATTCAAGAGCGAACAGGCCTCTGGTTTCCACAATCGGAAACAAGCATTGTTTGTGAGATAGAAGAAGGACCTGCGGGTCCCATTTACACAGTGAGCAACGGTGTTCTATCTATTGCAGCTGCTCCTGATTTCGGCAGCGTTGTGCATTCCTTGAAGCACCAAGGAGAAGAGTGGCTGGACAGCACCTTTCCGAAAGCTGAACCACGTTCCTGGTGGAATCCTTGGCATGGTGGACTCGGTGTGGGTATTTCTGGCATAGGCGGATTTAGCCGGTTGCAGGAGCCAAGAAGCGCAGCTTGGACGGAGCAGATGGATGATCACGGTAACGTCTGGAAGGGACTGAGACTGACCACTTCGATGGAGAAGCAGGAAGCAAACCGGGGGATCACGATCAATCAGCATTACCTCATGCTGCCCGGAGTTCCTGTGCTCTGTGTGTTGATTTCAGTAACCAATGAAAGTGGAATGACGCTGCCGCATTATTCGCTATCCGAGGATAGTTACTTTAAGCCTTCACCAATCTATTCGGAAGGCTGGATGGAGCTCCCAGAGGAAGGCAACTTCCCTATCGGGAAGGTCGAAGCCCATCTGGAATCCAAGGGACTTATCCGAATCGGTGCAACTTCGCGTAAAGACATGCTGCATGTGGTGCATAGTTATCCTAATCAGAGAGCTATGTCTTACGTGAACAATAAGGTATTCACATATGGTGTGAATCACCATCTACTACTTCTGAACGGAGAAACCGCTTGGACACAGCCGACCTTCATGATCATGGGAGAGCTCGCTCTGGATCCAGAGATAGTTCGTAATCTTATGAAGGTGACCTTTGCTAGTGCTTCTGACAAAAAGGAGACTATAAATGCCAATCATTGATATTCACATTCATCTGTCGGACATCGATAGCTTTCATCGGACAGCACTGGACCTCTCCAAAGTTGATTACACAGCTGCTGGGCTCAAAGCGGAGTTTGACAAGAACGACGTTGTTCTCGGCATTGGTATGGGGGTCACGGAGCAGACGAAGGGAGCCTTTCCTGACTCTGCCTCTCCCAATCCGATGGGACTCGACTTGGAAGCCAGTGTGCCGCCATTCTTAATGGAATGCGTGGGCATTAATCCGAATATGCTCGGAGGAAAGGATGCTTTGGATGAGCTGGACCGAATTGAGGCAAGGCTGCAAGCTCCTGAGGTAGCTGGTATTAAGCTCTATGCCGGGTACTATCATCATTACGTTTATGACAAAATCTACTCGCCGATCTATGAGCTGGCGGCCAAGTACGGCATGCCTGTGGTTATTCATACCGGTGATACGTATTCGATGAATGGATTGCTTAAGTATGCGCATCCGCTTACCGTGGACGAACTAGCGTTCCAACGGCGCGACGTGAACTTTATGATCTGCCATCTAGGCGATCCATGGGTGATGGATGCTGCTGAAGTGGTCGCCAAGAATCCGAACGTCTATGCCGATTTGTCTGGTCTCGTTGTTGGTGATCAGCCTCATTTTGAGCGGTTCATGAATGAACCCCTGTTTATGGATCATTTTCGCCGGGCGTTGGTGTACTCTGATCACTATGAAAAAATGTTGTTCGGTACCGATTGGCCACTCGCGCCTATTGATCTCTATGTGGAGTTCGTTCGCCGACTTGTGCCTGAGCAGCACCACGAGAAAGTATTTTATGAGAATGCCTTTGCATTATTTCCACGCATCCAGCAGAGAATTGCAGCGCTCTGAGCGGAGCGGGACAGTATATCTGAAGCGCAGGAAAATAATATAATTACGAACAAGCCATCCTTAGTTAGTATTAAAGGATGGCTTGTTTTTACATTTGTATGATAACCATGCCTATTTTTAGATTGAGTTTCCAAATTTTAATCTTCCTTTTTTTTACTTAACAGATCAGCTAGCTCAACCGAATTCTTATTTCTTAAATCCAGCATCTTTTCGCTATTGCTAGCTTTAATCAGGAAACCATCTTTCGTTGTAAAATCCATATAAAGGCTGAATCCGACCACCTTTGAATTAGCGTAAGTAACAGTCATTCGATAAGTTGGTTCACCTACATCTACAGACCCGCGTACTTTTTTTACAGTTCTTATAGCATCTTCGAAGATTTGAAGGCTTTCACGGTCAGTATAAGTGATTTCTGTTGTTTCGGATACAAGATGGACACTTACGATCTTCTGCGTGGGTCTGACTAATACAAATAATAAAATCAGTAAAATTATCAGTGAAAATGATAGAATACTAAATTTTTTCATAACTGACCTCCTTACTTAAGAATAATGCAGACCCATCACTTAGTTTCCAAAATAGTTATAAATTTCAACTGAGTGTGCGTTGGTTATTTCATTGTTGGAATCTTATAAAAGTTCCTAGGGTTCTATTTATATTTGCTACTGGACTGGTGAAACCTTTATTAAAATAATAAACGTCTAAGAAGGTATACATATTTTAGAAATAATGTGCTTGCTTTTTAATTACACGTTTGTATAATGAATGTATTACACGAATGTATAACAAGGAGAAATAGGGATGAATAACAAAATCAAACGCTTGCCAGATGCTGAACTGGAAATTATGCTGGTGATTTGGCGAGCCGAGAGTTGGGTTAGCTCCACTTATATTTTGAATCAACTGGGGGATAAACGTAACTGGGCGCTTGCAACTTTGATGACAGTGCTGTCACGGCTGGTTGAAAAGGGTTTTCTATCTTGCGAAAAAGAAGGGCGGAGCAACCGTTATCTCGCTGCAATTTCTGAGACAGATTATAAAGAGAGCGAAGGGAAGTCTACGCTTGAAAAGCTGTTTGGCAACTCTGTGCAGGATATGGTAATGTCCTTATACAACGGGAAGGCGATTGATAAAAGCGATCTTGCTGAGTTGCGGGAAATGCTCGATAGAGTAGATAAGGAGGAATCCTGATGATAACAGGTCTTTTTACAGATTTTTTGGTTATTTCTGTGACCCTAAGTTTAGTTATTATCGGCTTGATCACATTAACTCCCTTGTTAAGAAAACATTATTCGGCTAAGCTGAGCTATTGGATATGGTTGATCCTAACCTTGCGATTATTGTTGCCATTCAACTTTTCCTTTACCAATCCTCCTGTGGCGATTCAGCTACCCGAAGGCCAGGCCATAGCAACAGTCTTTCAAGGATCAGCGTCCCAGAATTTGCAGGCGGATGCGCCAGTAATCTCTCAGCCGGTCCAGACAGGGGATGTAATCCATATCCCTTCTATAATTAATATTTTAGCTTACATCTGGGTTATTGGAGCTGTGCTTTTTTTAGGGTATCATTTGCTGAGTTATTTCTTTTTCAGAAAACAGGTATTACGTTGGAGCAGCCCTCTTCAGAGTGAGGATATGTTCTCCAAGCTCAAACAAGTCGCTAAAGAAATGCATGTAACACCCGCCATTCCGGTTCTGATAAGCAGTAAAGTTCCGAATCCGATGCTAATGGGTTTTTACAAGCCAACACTATTCTTGCCGCATGATCAATATAGTGACGAAGAGCTGGAGTTTATCTTAAAACATGAGCTGGTCCATTACAAAAGGCATGACATCATATATAAGCTACTGCTACTGATTGTGCAGGCACTGCATTGGTTTAATCCATTGGTCTGGTTCATGGCACGCGAAGCTGTCCGCGAAATTGAAATTTATTGTGATGACACCGTTGTACGTAAGCAAAATGCAGCATATCGAAAGAAATACTGCGAAGCTATTTTATCGGTTATGCAAAGTAATACTACTCGGCATGTAGCTTTATCAACGAATTTTGCAGGAGGAAAATACTCGATGAAGCAGCGATTCGGCAGTATTTTAAATATGAAAGAAAAACGAAACGGAGTAGGTGCATTTCTTGCGGTCTTAATGGTGGTTGGTGTAACAGCAGTGCTTGCAGCCTGTACCAACCTAACCGGCCAATTTACAGATATCGCGCTCAAACCAGGTACTATCTATTCCTACAGCTCTAGTGGCGAACAAGTTGTTGTGCATGACGCTGGGAATGCGTATTCCATGGACGAGGATGGTAATGTCTCTGTCTCCTATCGGAAAGGGGAGATCCAAGCGCAAACGCCTTTAAAACTTGATACGACTGGAACTGAAATGGGGATGGGTCGAGCGGATACCGGATTTTATATCTCCGAGGACAAAACTGCAATTGTATATGGATTTGCGGATGGTAAAGAATCCCCTCTACATGTATTAATCAGCAATGACATGGGAAAATCATGGAATAACTACAACATTGAAGGTGCAAAGGGTTATGATGCCAAGTTCATCGGGTTTACTGACAAGCAAAATGGTTGGATCGTCTCCGGAGGTTCTGCAGGTGTGGGACGTTCGCTAAATTATGTATACCAGACCTCTGACGGCGGGAAGACATGGATGGAGCTTGGAAATCCTAACGATTTATACGCGGAAAGTTTAGCCGGGGCAGGGTTTTCTAACAAGGATATCGGATTCTTAGGGTTCAGATATTATGAAGATAATGGGCCTGTTATTTATTGGACCAAAGATCAGGGACAGTCAATGGAAAAGCTCGTGGTAGCCCTTCCGGAAACCTTTAACGAATATCAAAAAACGCCGCTTTCTCCTATTTTTAATGGAAAAGAAGGATTGTATCCTATTCTGCTCAGCAAAGAGGGCAATACTGTAGGTACCATCTATCTGTCGAGTAAGGACAACGGCCTGAAGTGGACGTATGATCCAGCATATGATCAAATGGGCGATTCAAAATAGGGGCAAGTGGAGCAGGGGGGGATCTACAAAGATCTCGCCCCTTTTTTATGTGGAGAGCCGTCGAATTTAATATGTATCGGCTTTTAATTGTATTTTGTACAGCTATTTTCGCTCGAAAAACTCGCTCATGAAGATAGTTGTATTTTGTACACCTATTTTTTAGTTTTTTGCCGCTAAAGCTGATAACGGTGATTTTTAATTGTATAGAATACAGTTAAAGTGAGAACTTAGCCTTTTACAGACGAAATAAGTGTATAAAGTGCAGTTATCTCATAGGTTGCATAAAGTTACAGCGATTTTTCTCCGAGGATTGCCCAAAGAAGACCTTAAAGTCGGATAGCTACGATTTATCATTATCTGCTTAAACTTCCGCTACAAACCAAAAACACCAGGCAGAGCTTTTCCAATAATCGGATAATCAATGCCTGGTTGTCTTTTTACTATTTTTTTAATAATGAGACTTTATTTGAATCTATCATCATCTGCATTAGTATAACGCCTCGTCACCGATAAAAGAGGAATACATTACTTTTTCCAGCCTCCACCGCTATGTGAGGAGGACTCTACATAGTCTACGTTGATTTTGCCAGTGCTCGTTCCTACCTCAGTGTTGAAATTATATTGTCGCAGGTTCCAATCATCGAAGGTTCCCTGCCAGTCATTATCTACGATGAAGGCGTAACGTGTTGTAGCGGAATTAGTGCCTCGAATATGAGAGCAGACTGCTCGTGATCCGTAGATACCCATTTTATAGCCTTTGGAATTTTTAGTACTGCTGTCTAGCACTGATTTTATGCCTTGAAAATAAGGCACTATATTGTTTGTGATTTCGGTAGAAGTCATATCGCGGTCTATGGCAAAATAAATCGGAGTGCTGCTGGTTTGTCCCAAATCACTTGCTAAGCCTACAGCCGTTTCAGCATCTTTAACACCATTGGCTTTTGTAAAATGATCGAGTGATTTGCTGATTTGATAAAGGGATATGATATATAATCCCCCATCTGAAATTCGTGTAATCTCAGCTGAGGTGAGACCATCCTGGTAACCTTCAACGCGATTCAAATATCGGCAAACGAATGTGAATTTATTATTTTTAAGTGTAGTTAATCTTGCTGCTGTTACATTTGTAGCTGTATCACAACCTAAAGCCATTGTAATTGCCTTCTTTCAATTATTTTGTTTAAGGTTTGGCGCCAACCTCCTTATCAATATATGAGAAAACTTTCACATATTCTTGGGAGAACAACGAAATGAGAGAAAAAGAGGCAGATTGAGAGGAAGAATAGAAGGAGAGACTTCGATTTTGGAATTTACTATTATTGTTAACTACTAGGAAACTTTGGAATTAAATTACATCTATACTTCGCAGTTATTCGATGCTGTTCAGTTCGATTTTCAGAAGACGCCAAAAGGTCTAATCTATCTAACCGTAACAGATGTTTACGAAGAACCACCTATCAATAATAAATGGTATACGATGATTATTAAGGATGGAATGGTCATTCGCCACGCAAGTGTAGGATACCATCTTCGTTATGGTGACAATGTGAAAATAGCTGGCGATTAGCTCCTGCTTACCGATGGGAAAATATTACGATTGATAGAAGATGGAACAGGGAAGGTAACGGAGACGATTAATCTGAACACTCTAGGTGGTAATTCGGATAATTATTTAGTGGAGGGAATGGACGAGGATTTTCTGCTGATTCGGTCCAATCAGCAAGGTTTCCTCATAATGATAGATCGTAAAACAGGTGCCAAAACATTGTTGTACAAGGCACTTTTTGACGTAGAGCAGCAAAAATATGCCGAAACAAACGACCTTCCTTTTTTTGGAGACAATATCATAGTAAGATTTGATCCCAAGGTTTAAAAACCTTGGTTTTATTGCTAACTAGAATAGTATAAGATCATGCTTAAACGGGTCAATGATTGTCCTGGATTATAATATACATGGGGTTTGTCTGCGTTAAACGTGATAGAATCACCAGATTTTAATAGATATTCATTATCATTAACACGCAAAGACAATTCACCATCAAATACAGTGATTAATTCTTCAGTTCCTTCCATATGCGGATTGGCATCAAGGTATCCACCTTCGTCTATCTCGACTGTATACCCCTCAAATCGTTTGCTTTCATCAAATGGGAAAGATGGATACACCCGATATTTTCCGTTGTCTTCAAGCAATGGTTGAATTTCATTTCTTAATATTAATCTTGTGTCAGGTTTTGGGTAATCTATCAGCGCAGAAAATGAAATTTTTAATCCATTCGCGATCTTCCAAATGGTTGTAATGGTAGGTGCCGATTCGCCTCTTTCGATTTGACCAATCATCGTTTTGCTTACCCCTGTTAATTCTGCGACCTTTTCCAGGCTTAAATCTTTACTTCTTCTAATCTTTTTTACATTCTCCGCAATGATTTGATTTATCTCTTCCACGGTAATCCTCCCATCCCTATTTACTTTATAACGACCAAGATATACAATAAAACGCACGTAAGGACGTTATAACGTCCAATAAATACATTATAACATACAACGAGGTGTAATTCAGTGATTGTTTCTTTGTTTTTATATGCATTTGTGGCTAGCTTTACTCCGGGACCTAATAACATTATGGCAATGACTTTTGCAAACCAGTTTGGTTTACGAAAAACAATGAGATTCAGTTTAGGAGTGGGCACAGGTTTTTTCGTGATTATATTATTATGTTGCTATTTTAATATACTTCTGATTAATTTTATCCCTAAGATTGAATCTAGTATGGCTGTGATAGGCGGAGTCTACATGTTTTATTTAGCATTTAAAATTATTACAAGTAGACATCAAGAAAGTGATGGAAGTGGCGATAAACACAACAGCTTTATTGCGGGTATGCTTTTACAATTTATTAATCCAAAAGGGATATTATATGGAATCACAGTTACATCTACATTTATTCTTACCTCTCATTCTTCCTATTTTAGCTTATTGAGTTACTCTATAGTCTTAGCTTTCATCGGTTTTATGGGCACTTTTAGTTGGTGTTTATGTGGTTCTCTTTTCAAAAAAATGATATCTAAATATAGAAGTCAATTTAATATACTGATGGGATTGTTGTTAGTGTATTGTGGAGTTTCGATAGTGATAGGATGAATGAAGCCTCATGTCAATAACGCCATAACATTGAACCGGCTTGATAACCTGATCCCAATGTCCAAAATAATAAGTTATCGCCACGTTTGATCAAACCATGTTCAATAGCACAATATAAGGCCAGAAAGGGACTGCTTGTGCCTGTATAGCCATATTCGTCGGCTACATAAATAATTTTATGTTGATCCAGGTTCAGCTTAGCTTGAAGTAATTTAATATTAGCCAATGTGAATTGTGAAAAACAATAAACTTGTATATCCTCGAATGTTAGGTGATGTTTGTTCAATAATTCAATAATAGACACTTCCGCAAATCGTACACTGTCTATACCGCTGAATTTCCCCCAGTGTAAGTAGCGGTGTTCAGCCCCGTCACGCAAAGACTTAGCTAATCCTTGAGCAGGGTATACAATTTCCTCTGTAAAACGGCTGTCCGAAAGATACCTTACGTCAATTAACCCACTCTCTGAATGATCTTTTTCTAAAATCAGGGCTACGGCGGCATCGCCAAAAATTGAATATGTTATTGGATGTGAAGGATCAGCCCATAAATTTAAAAAATCCGAACCGATAACCAACGCTCTATCTCTATCAGGATCATCGTATAAAGTACGAGCAGCCTGTTCAACCGCAATAAACATTCCTATACAATTTCCATTTAAGTCATAGCAAAGCGTATCATCTTTACCTTTAATAGCTTTGTGAATAAGCAAGGAATTCGTTGGTGATAAATATTCCGGAGTTGAGCTGGAAAAAAGTATCAGATCTATATCTGCAGATTTTAATGAAGCAGCATCAATGGCTTGTTGAGCGGCATTAATCGCCATCGTCAACGAGTTCTCCTTTGTTCCTTCAATTACATGGCGTTTTTTTCTGCCTGTCTTTTTAAGAATCCGCTTAATATCTATGCCTTGCTTTTGAAAATGGTCAATAAAATATTGGTTGTTAATCACGCTTTCAGGACAATAAATGGAGACTTGTTTTATCGAGATACCTTCTAACATAGCATGATCACTCCTTGTAATAATTTTGAAATCACATTACATTAAGTAATCTAAAAGTATCTGTTTACCTAACAACGCCCGCTCATTTCTATAAGCTTGTTTGTCCAAAACTTATTTGATGTTATCGTTTATTATCTTAGCAAAGCATAACACTAATTAGTAAAAAATTCTATAAATTACTAAAAATGTAACAAAATCAACGTATCTAAAATATCTACTAAGATTAAGTCCACAGCAACCATGTTGCGAGTGGACTTTTTTACTTTTTATATTTTTGTATTAAGGATGAATAAATCAGTGGCACTTTACAGAAACTTTATTCGATTAAGTCACTACTTTGCCAAATCAGGAGGGGTTCTTATTAAACCATTTATCGTAATAGTAGCGCTATTACTCGTTACTGCTTGTTCGGGTAATAATTCGGACAACAACCAAATGACTACTCAACAAACGAAGGTTGACAATCATGCTCGTAAAACTACCTCAACGTCAACTTTAACGCAAGCATCTTCCATTTCCACGGAGAATGCAGGGAATTCAACAATTAAGACTAAACAAGTTCCAGGCGATGTAACGAAATGGCTGGATGGGTTCATTCGGACCAATCCACCTACAGGAAGCACAACAGATCAAACAACGTATCCGCAGCAGTCGGCCAAACCACAATATTCTGCAAATCCGCAACATTCTGCTGTCCCACAGAAATCTGCAAATCCACAACCATCTACCAATACATCTCAATCGGTACAGCAAGTATTGGATCTGGTGAATAAAGAAAGAACGAATGCAGGCTTAAAGCCCCTTAGTTTAAATAGCGAACTTTCGAAAATGGCTTTGGCTAAAGCGCAGGATATGTATGACAATAATTATTTTGACCATCAGTCTCCTACGTATGGATCTCCGTTCGATATGATGAAAGCATTCGGGATCTCATATAACTCAGCAGGGGAAAACATCGCCAAAGGTCAGTCGAGCGCAGAAGAAGTAATGAACCAATGGATGAACAGTCCGGGTCATCGTGCCAACATCCTGAATAGCAGCTTCACAGAAATTGGAATAGGTTATTATAACAGCGAGTGGGTTCAAGAATTTATTGGTTAGCGGCGAGTAACTTAATAACCTTAACAGGGGTGTCCTAATAAGCTAAAAGTGGCTGTTGGGCATCCCTTCTTTGCTTAGTTTGATCCAATAACACTTGAACATACCAAACCCATAGGACACAGCTGATCTTAATCGTGGCATTGGTCCATATTTTGCATCCTCGCGGACTGTATAGCAGCTATTCCCGCAAAAAAAGCAATTATGTAGAGTAATACTTTTGCTGGCGGACTGGATTCAAGAAAAGAAGAAGCCGAAGTCTGCGAAATGAGATAGGGGATATTGAATCCGTTTAGAACGGGTTATTTTTTGTGTTGATTTATATGATAACGAATGAAAGTGACCAACAGAATCAGAAGAAACGGCAGAATGTAAGCTAGGTTAGTGATCAAGGGCCATGTAGTATTCACGATTTCCTCAAGCTCAGACTCCTGTGTGTAAGTCGTTACAGATAACAGCAGGCAGACAAAAGCAAGAGGGAAAACAATTAAGCGTTCATCGTTCAATCTCAGAAGCTCCTTTAGTACTTTAATAAGAATAAGCAGCAAGATAGAAGCCTTGAAATAGAAGCCGATAATGAGTGAAAAACCAATCACGGATTCGATTCTTTCAATGGTTTCCTGAAAATAAATGAGTCTCGCCAACTGATATAATGAATATTTCAAGCTGCCGGACAGTGGTCCCAGTACCAGAATACTGCTAATGACAGAAGCAATTAATGTCAGGGCATTGATGATGAGTGCAAGATACATCTGTTTTCCCAGTTTAGAATTGTCTTCTTTACGCACGAACGGTAAAATCATCGAAAAAACGATAAGCTCGGAATAGGGAAAGCCATAGACTACATATGTTGCACTTAGGATAGGCCTAAATCCATCAGGCATGATGGGCAGTAGGTACTCGGGATGATACAGCCCTGCTACGAGTATCCAGACTAAGATGATAAATCCGAACATTAGTGACATTAGGACGGCTGCCATGCGGGCAATCACTTCGATTCCAGCTAGAGCTGTCATCGCAATCGTTATAAAAAACATGGTATTTACCGCGTAAGTGGGCGTTTCTTTCAACATCGTACTTTTGAAAAAGGTTCCGATCTCAATTACAATTCCTGCGACATTCCAAAATAGCACACAAGTGAAAGGAATCAGGAGGACGAGGGTCAGTCCGTTTCCAAGTACGGAGCGGCTTTGTTCCACAAGCGAAAGATCTGGCGCTCGTCGGTTCAAATATAGAATACCGGAAAGCAGAACCATTCCTATGGCCGAGGCGATTAAGAGGGATATCCAGGCTCCGTTGCCGGCAAAGTTAGTTAGTGACGCAGGAACGATGACGATTGAGGAACCGGTCATAAAGAAGAGAAACAGCATGGACATTTGGATCGAGCTAACACGTTCTTGCTTATTCATACGTTCCTCCTCATTCTTTAAGCTTATGAAATAGCAGGGTTGATCCAATGGACGATATGCTCAGCTGGGGCCGTAAGTAAATTGAAGATGGAGTCTAAATTGGGCCATGGCTTAGCTGCAATAAAGATAAATCCGAGATAAAGTACGGGTAGTAATAATACACCGTAAACTACTCGATCGCGGATGGAGGCTTGCCTAAACCTTGGGAGGTCATGGGCTAACATAGCGGAAGCTAATAACAGGACGCAGATAATTTTTCCCACCATAGCTACTTCTCCTTTGTTCCGAATATTGTACCTGAGTTCATTCCAGTGCTTAATACTTTGACATCAACGTTGATATCGAACTGAGTCTGGGCGAAGGTTTCCTTCCATTGTGGCTCTAGTTGTTTCCACAGCTGCGGATTTTTCCGGTAAATCTGATTGCCAATTCCGAGTGCATCGATCTTTTTTGTTTTCAAAAACTTGGTTGCATGCTTTACCTGTTGCTCAACCTGAGTTATGATACGCTGCTCAAAAAGCTTCATGTCCTTATTGTTTTTTAAATGTGAGCAACGTAATTCTCCGATCATCCCTTCAATAGCAATTTTCACACTGACGGACACAGAACCATTTTTTACGATTGGAGTAAGCGTACTGTTGAAGGTAAGTACTTCAAGTGTTTCTTTTTTTCGCAGCGGTGCTTCGGTCTCATCCGGGCAAGGAAATTCTAGTACTCCATAGATATATCTATCCGTCAGCATCATGAATGCTTCTGTATCCTTCTCCTTTAGAATGTCGATCATTTTCCCGTCATGAATTACAGCCAGCCCAGATATCAATGGTTTATGATCCAAACTGCTCTTATGCAGGTAGGGGATGATAGAAGTATTAGAGGGGCTACACATTTGTATAGCCAGCTCATAAAGAGGAATCTTGGAAGTTTTTGCGGCATATAGAGCACCGCTCGTCTCCATTCTCTTATACTGTTGACCAATGGTCTGCTCGATAAACGGGCTGATATCTAAAAATGGTGCCGCAGATTGCTCAGCGATGAGAGGAAGAACGGTACCACGCGGTTCTTGATCCCTGGAGAAGAAATCAAGTACCTCCCGGATGTTCGAAGTTCTGGCTAGTTGCTCCCCGATTAATATGACGCGCATATGATCCCATTTGGCTTTTCGACCAAATTTTGCCGGGATCTCCCTTATGGCTTCAAAAAAGGTTTCTCCACTAGTAACAATATTAATTCCCTTGGACGCTGGATTCCCTGCTTGTCCCATTTCTATTTTGGTGGAAGGATTATAGAAATGTGTCGTAATCACAAAATGATTGTCTTCGCTTTGGTCAATGGCGACTGCCTGCACATACCCATACTCGTCCAATTCTTTATTATCCCAGCATCCGCTAGTTAGAGTGAGTACAAGAAGGGAAATTAGTATAATAGTAAGCCGCTTCACTATATCTACTTCCTTCCTGAAGTCTTTTTATATAGGTGTCGATTTCGTGGTGAATGAAGCAGCAGTCTTCTCGGAAGTAGAAAAATAGAATCACGTACTCTTTTAAGATCTAGCGGAGCTAACGAATCTAAATACGGTTCTCCTAAAGAGCGCAAGGTAGCCAGATGGAGATAAATTAGAATAAAACCGACCATGATGCCAAGTCCTCCGAACGTTGCCGCGAGAATCATTAAAGGAAACCGTAAAATCCGCAGTGCAATTGCCATATTGTATTGAGGTAGTGCAAATGAGGCAATGCCCGTCAAAGCGACGACAATGACCATGACCGGAGAGGCAATCTGCGATTGAATAGCTGCTTGTCCAATGACCAATGCCCCGACGATACTGACGGCCGATCCAATCGGTCTGGGTAAGCGTATGCCCGCCTCTCTCAATAGCTCAAAGAAAAACTCCATGATCAAAGCTTCAACCATCGCCGGAAAGGGGATTCCTTCGCGTGTGTTTAGAATGGCAAGCAGCAGAACCGTGGGAATTAGTTCGGAATGGAAGTTGGATAAGGCAATATAGGTACTGGGTAACAGCAGGGCGATGATGAAGGCCGCGACCCTAATCATTCTTATCAATGATGAAAAAATGGTCCGGTAGTAATAATCTTCGCTATTCGTAAAAAACTCCATGAAATTCCCGGGACAGATCAGAATGGAAGGACTTCCGTTAACCATAGCAATAATCTTCCCGTCTAGCAGAGCTGTTGTAGCTGTATCCGGTCGTTCTGTATAGCGGACTTGTGGAAATGGTGAGTAGAGCGAATCACCGATCCACTCTTCGAGATAGGAGACGTCAAGAATTTCTTCCTGATCAATGCTCGCTATACGTTGTTTGAATTGATTTAATGTTTCTGGTTTGACTACTCCATCCAGATAACCATAGGACAACGTTCTTTGAACCTGCTTACCAGAGGTAAAGAACTCGAACTTAAGATTGGTAGATTTCAGCAAACTACGAATAACACCCACATTACGCTCCAAGCTTTCTATAAAGCTGACGTGGGGACCTTGAACAGTAGGCTCTGAAATGGGCTCAGAGGTTTGGCGCTGTTCTACATCGAAGGCATAATAGGCAACGGCTTTTTGCCAACCTGTAAAAAAAAGGACAACTTTCCCATCAAGAATCCCCTTAATGGCTTGACCGATATTGTCCATTAATTCAAGCAGCGGTGATGAAACACCATTTTTTTCAAAATAGGAGATTATATCTTCAACGGTCACGTCTAAGGTAGGACCCAGCTCATGCGGAACTAAATTCTGCAAGACATCTTTAAAATAATTTGTAGGGTCAGACTTAGTAAGTGTATTGAAATAGACGGATGAGGCTTCATACTTAAGATCCGGGCCATAATGCCATGGAATAACCTTTAGGTCTGAGCAATTGGCAAAACAGTTATTAATAATCTGCAAGTTGTCTTCGAGAGACGCAGAGATAGCATGGGAAAAAAGATCCTTCATTGAAAGCTCATTTTCGGCTTCGAATTGAGGGTGCACCTTAGGATTAGACGAAGGTGTCTTGGCGTTAAAAAATTTCCGCATGCAATTCTCCTTAAATAAATGAGATGTTAAGTGATTTTTATCTTCTCCCTTATTTAGGAATTTATTCGGAAGAACAATTGGAACTGGCTCATGGAAGAGATGCGATGTTATAATGAACATAATTTTTTCCAGGAGGTGCTCCTTGTGACCCATTCCATTCGTTTATGGTAATCAGTGGTGCAAGACAAGTGGACTCATTCATTTTTTTGAGATAAGGAAATGAGTTTATTTGTGATGCGCCTGTTTCAGTATGCCTATGCTCATGGAATGAGTTTATTTGAGTTTTTAATCAAAGGAGATGACCTTATGCAAATACAATGGAAAAAAGCCTTCGCCCTTATTTTTAGCGGACAGATTTTCTCGATTCTCACGAGTTCGATGGTTCAATTCGCGGTGATCTGGCACTTGACGGAATCGACAGGGTCAGCGGCAGTTTTGATGATTGCTGGGTTGGCAGCGTTTTTGCCGCAAGCGGTCTTGGGTCCTTTTGTAGGGGTCTGGCTGGACCGTTGGAATCGTAAAACAACGATGATTATTGCTGATAGCGCAATAGCGCTTTTCAGTCTGATATTAGGTATTTATTTCATGTGGGGGGAACCGGGACTTGGTTTTGTGTATGTCATTCTGAGCTTGCGTTCAGCGGCTTCGGCCTTTCATGCCCCGGCTTTTCAGGCGGCTGTTCCGTTGATTGCACCTGAAGAAGAATTGACAAGAGTCGCGGGCTGGCAGCAGATGGTGTTCTCTTTCTCGAATGTAATGGGTCCTGCACTTGGGATAGCGGTTTACTCGGCAACTTCGCTTGGGGCAGTATTGCTACTCGATGTGGCCGGGGCTTTGATTGCGAATCTGATGCTGTTCATGGTGAAGATCCATCAGCCTAAAGTGCAGGCTACAATTGCTCCGTCTTTCGTTCAAGAATTCCGTTTGGGTTGGAACGCACTCATTCAAGCGAAACCCATTGTGTTGATTACGGGGGCTACTGCGGTGTTTAGTATCGCATTTATGCCCTTAGCGACACTATTTCCTTATATGACATTGTCTCATTTTGGCCGTGGAGGATACAGTGCCAGCCTGGTGGAAGCGGTGTTCAGCATCGGGATGATTTTAGGCGGTCTGCTATTGTCGATGTTCTCATCTAAATGGAGCGACATTAGCTATATGAGCGTAGGTCTGCTAGTCATCGGTCTTACCTGTGTGATCAGTGGTTTGATTGGGCCAAACGCATTTGTGATCTTTGCCATTCTCTCGTTCTTGATGGGCAGTGCGGCACCCTTCTTCAATGGTCCCTTCATGGCGATGATCCAACGTTCTTTTGAACCCGAGATGCTTGGGCGTGTCATTTCACTTGTGACAAGCATTATGATGTTGTCTTCGCCAATTGGACTGCTGTTGGCAGGACCTGTAGTGGATCGATACGGAGTGCAGCTATGGTTCCTCGGTTCAGGAATTGTGGTGATGCTGACCGCTCTGTTTATTTTCATCCAGTTTCGGCGGCTGGCGTCCGCGATTCCGATGAATTGATTAGGGTAAAAACTTTCCTATGAAAAGAGTTTATTGGCCGGTCCGAGAGGATCGGCTTTTTGGCGTTTCTTCATATTTTTCCAAATTATAATATGATAGAATTACGTTCACTTGGAGGGATACATAATATGAATCTTAACATTGCTATCTGTGACGATCAGAGGCAAGATGCCTCGCGGTTGGAAGAATTACTCATGAAGCAGATGACTAGCCTGCAAGGGATGACCGCCTCTATTGAGATTTATGAATCAGGCCAAACCCTGCTTCAGACAATGACGTCTACCGCATACGATATAGTTTATCTGGATATGGAGATGCCCGAGTATAACGGTATAGAAGTCGCAGAGAAGATCCGGCTCAAAGATGCCAGGGTATTAATTATTTATGTCACCAGCCATACAAGTTATATGAGAAGAAGCTTTGCGGTTCATCCCTTTCGCTATTTACTGAAACCTATTGATGAACATGAACTGCAGACCGCCACAGTCAAAGCCATTCAGCAATGCTTGCAAAGAAACAATGTGCTGACATTCTCAATCCATCATATGAGCTATAATTTAAGGGTAGATGATATTATGTATATCACGGTAGAACGAGGCAAAAAGTTGGTCCTTTATACTGAACAAGAGACTTACTCGTATTATGGCAAACTGGGAGAGTTGGAAGGACAGCTGGGATCACATGATTTCTGTCGCGTACATACGGGATTCCTGGTAAATTGGCTGCATGTTCGTTCTTTAAGCAAGGAACTTATTCAGCTGAAGAACGGGGTGGAACTTCCAGTCAGCCGCAGTAAAAGCTCTGATTCTTTACGGTCTTACCATGCCTTTATAGAAAAGAGGCTCTTAAGATAAATGTCTTTCATCCGGGAGATTAGTCCTTACTTTTTTGGTGTATTTATGCTCATCCTTATCTATGTTCCGCAAGGGGTCACATTTTATATTTTTCTCAAGAAATTTCTAATCCTGAACAGGAGCAAAAAGTCATTTATAGGCTGTCTTATTATCTTTTATATGGTTAAATCGCTTACTGCTGCCAGCTTATCTCTAGTTGATTCGGTCATCCTTCACCTGATTGTGTATAGTCTGATTACTATTTTTTATTTCCGTGGCAGTGTGCTACAAAAGCTGTTCTTTAGCAGTTTCTATACAGTGTTTACGGTGGTTATTGAAATGCTGGTATGGTATGGGATTCAGCATATCCCACTCAATGGAGAGGGAATAGATACAGTTAATTTCTGGTGGTTATCTTTTGCTTTCCTATTAGTTGTTTTGCTAAGCATCATGTTATGTCTGCTATTGCTGCGGTTGTTCAAAGTGGACACCACTACGTTACTGTCGAATCAGGATTGGGCTGTGTTGAATCTTGTTTCGGCGGGTTCTTTGCTTATTATTATTGTGAATCTGAGACATTCCAGTGATAAACCTTTTAATATTCCGCTTGATTGTGTATTCATCCTGCTTGGGATTCTTGTAATTAATGTGGCTGTAATGTTTATATATCAAAAGTTAATGAAACGGATGCAGATCGAATTCCATAATCATGTGCTTCAGCAGCAAGTGAAGGATTACACGAGTAAACTGAAAGATAATCAGGAAGCACAGCGTTTGCGGCATGATCTGAATCATGTGCTGATCCTTATTCATTCTCTGCTGGATGAAGGCGCTTTAGAAGAAGCCAAGCGATATATTGCAGAGGTTGCTTCGACACAGGAGGCGGGAGAAAAGTTTATTTCTTCTGGAAATATTGCTATTGATGCCATTTATAATGAGAAATTCGCAAAAGCTGAGCTACATCAAGTTACAATGCAATCTCATTTTCGCATCCCGCAGGACCTGTCACTTGCAGGCAAAGAGGTTGATATTGCAATTATTCTAGGCAATGCATTAGATAATGCAATTGAAGGGGTTCAGAGATTACCAGAGTCAGAGCAGAATGTTATTGAGCTGGAAGTAATTTATACCGAAGGGTTATTGGTGATTTCTTTAAAGAATCCTGCATCTCTGCTTACAGAGGACGGGCAGGGCTCTTTTTTGTCCAGCAAGCGGAACTTTGGGCGTAGAGGGTTCGGAATCGAAAGCATTGAGTATGCGGTTCAACAGCTTCAAGGAAGTGTCAGTTTCAGATATGAGAATGGGCAGTTCATGATGTTGGCGGTATTACCACTGCCTGAGTAGCAATCCGAAACCAACTACTCCACCTAACCTGCAAGTTACGGTCTCTTCCCGCGGGCAAGCAGCGGTCCATGATATATTGAGGCTGTTCTTATTAAAGGGAGGGTATTCCGTTGACATTGTCATTGCTCATCAGTGCAGTCCTTCAGCTCATCTTATTCAGCATCATTCCCTATACATACTGGTTTTTTACAAGCAGAAAAACATCATCCTTTGCCATGTGGATTGGCTGGAAGAAACCCCAATTGATTTCTAGGAAGCAGTTCATACTATGTTTTATACTTACGATGACTATATTCACCAGTCTGGGAATGCTTACAGCAATCTACATGCTGGATAGGAATACTTTGGCCAGCTCACAGTTTTATGGTACAGGTCTTAAGGGTTTGATTCCGGCATTGATTTATTCTTGGTTGCAGACTAGCTTGTCCGAAGAGATTCTGTTCCGCGGCTTCATTGGAAAACGGTTAAGTTCGAAATTCGGATTCGGAATTGGAAACTGTGCTCAAGCTTTATTATTTGGTGTCGTACATGCTGTGCTGTTATACAGTAGTGCCGGATTTTTGAATTCTGCTGTTGTAATGCTTCTTACGGGTCTTGTGGGTTGGAGTATCGGAATATTGAATGAGAAGTTATCCGGCGGTTCGATCATTCCAGGTTGGGTCCTGCACGGGCTGACTAATCTGATTTCCTCCATTTTTATGATGTATCAATGGATGTAGCGATCAAAGTTTTTAGAGAGTACATTTTAAAAATATGGTAAACTAAAAAAGTCTTAAATTATAAGATTAAAGTTTATATACCATTTTTATTGGGAGGTAGATATTATGAAAAACAATGTCACCTTGCAAAATGATATGGGGAAAACGTTTAACTGATCAAGCGTGTTAGCGTTCCCCACCATTCGAAAGGGGAAAATCATTTGAATCAGGTATTATTAATCATCGATGCACAACAAGAATTAATGGATGGAAACGAAAAGGAAAGTGCGGTATTCAATAAAGAGCAGCTTATCCGGAATATTAATAAAGTGATTGAACAAGCAAAAGAAGCCAATGTCGAAGTTGTGTTTGTTAGGGATCTTGATGTCGCTGAAGGAACAGGTGCAGGCTTTCAAGTGCACAATGAAATCAATAGGTCTGCAAATGCCAAAATCTTTGATAAGCTGGCAACGAATTCTTTTCACGGAACTGAACTGCTACAATATCTGAAAGATCAGCAGATTGAGCATGTGGTCATTATGGGATGTAAAACTCAACACTGCATCGATACTGCGGTTCGGACGGCCACGGTTAGCGGCATGGATGTTACATTGGTCGGAGATGGTCATTCTACAACGGACAATGATGTTTTAAGTGCAGAGCAAATTATCAAGCATCACAATAAAACATTACATGGGCACTACAATGTCGAACACTTTTCTATGGTTAGAAGTTCCGAAGAAGACTTGTTTCGCCCAACGCATGACTCTTATAGATAATAATTCAGAGGCGGCACTTAAATGTGCCGCTTTTTGCTGTATTGCATTACCTCTGATTTTCCTCACCTATTCTGAAAGACATATTCGCCTAAACCATTTCCATCCCATCTTTATGGGATTGTTCTTGCAAGGGATCTACTTATAATTGTTAGTAATTCTTAAACAATATGAGTAGGGACGGGGTCAACATGATAGCAGCAAAAGATATAGAGTTTAAAAGCAGACACGGGCAGCGGCTGGGGATGATGGCGGCTATTTGTATGGGGGCGTTTATTTCCCATTTTACAGCCGGAATTGTGAATGTGTCGCTTCCTTTTATTGTGAATTATTTTCAGACAGAGCTTGGGAAGGGATTATGGATCACAACAGGGTATCTGCTAGTGATTACGGCACTTCTTCCTGTTATGGGGAAACTGGGCGACCGTTATGGTTTTCGCCGGATCCACAATCTTGGATTTGTGATTTTTACTGTGGGTTCTATCCTGGTCGCTTTTTCACCAAATCTGCCAATATTGCTAACGCTCAGAGTTGTACAGGGAGTAGGAGCTGCGATGTTCCAAGCAACTAATATTGCACTCATCACCATTCATATGCCGAAAGAGCAAAGAGGTCGTGCACTCGGAATTTTAAGTACAGCTGTCGCGCTGGGCGGGATGACGGGACCTATAGCGGGAGGTTTGATTGCAGAGTGGCTGAGCTGGAAATGGTTATTTTTAATCCATGTTCCTGTGGCGATTGTGGCTACAATTATGGCATATCGGTACATCCCGAACCGTGTGCAAGAGCGCAAGCCGGGTGCTATCAGCTTCGTGGGGGCCAGCTTGTTTATGTCATTCATCACCTTGGTTCTTCTCGTAATAACAAATGGGAGCAAATGGGGCTGGGTGTCCGTGCGGACAATGACAAGTTTGGTGGGAGTTTTCTTGTTTTTGATTACTTTTCTATTCTGGGAACGGAAGCAAAAAAATCCTTTTCTACCTTTACAAGCATTGAAAATTCCAACTGTAGCGGGAGGCTTGATCGTTAGCTGTGCCTCTTTTATTTTATCTAATACATTGCTTGTCCTCATTCCATTTTATTTGATGGGAGCGTCGGCTCCGTTCTCGTCATCTACGACAGGATATATTATGGCGGCTTATCCCATTGCCTTGGCGTTTGCAGGTCCTCTCGCAGGCTACTGCTCCGACCGTTATGGCTCTCATCGTCTGATGCTTATGGGACTGGGCTGTATGGGAAGCGGGTTTATCTTGTTGCTGGTGTATTTAGACCATATACCGATTTATGGAATCGCGGCGATTCTATCTCTTATAGGCCTTGGTATGGGGCTCATTGCCTCTCCTAATAATAGCTTCATTATGCAGCAGACACCTCGGGAACACGTGGGTTCGATTGGCGGATTAATTGCTTTAACAAGAAATGCGGGGATGGTCTTTGGCTCAGCACTTGGACTTGGTGTGATGAGTGGAGAGACAGGACAAGGGAGTCAGTTGCAGGGGTTCAAATTGGTTTTTGAGATTAATATTTTCATTTGTTTAAGCGTTATTGTATTAATGGTTGTTATAAATAGAAGGACATTTAAATCTGCTTGATCTAAAAAAATGTGTGTGTAATCACAACTCAAGCTTTGGTGTTCTGTTACGTTGGAAGTAACGAATGATTATCTAGATATGGAGGATAACGATATGTTTTGTTACCAATGTGAACAGACACCAAATGGCGGATGCACCGTTGTAGGGGTATGTGGCAAAAATGAAACCATTGCGAGTTTGCAGGATACGATGATTTTTGCATTAAAAGGAATTGCAGCTTATGCGACACATGCCCGGCAGCTAGGATATAGCGATCCCGAGGTGGATCGTATCACCCACGAAGCTTTGTATATGACGTTGACCAATTCCAACTTTAATACGCAGGAACATTTGGAGATGGCGATGAAGGTCGGGGATGCTGCGGTTCGCATCATGGATGTACTGGATCGTGCGCATACGGACCGCTTTGGCATTCCGCAACCGATCACAGTCAGTCAGAACAAAATTGAAGGTCAATGTATTGTTGTAACCGGACATAATTTATATGCGCTGGAGGAATTACTGCAGCAGACAGAGGGGAAAGGCATCAACATTTATACCCACTCAGAAATGTTGCCTGCGCATGGATACCCTGCACTCAAAAAGTATAAGCATCTGAAAGGCAACATCGGCAAAGCATGGTATGATCAGCGTAGATTGTTCGAGCAGTTTCCTGGTGCAATTCTTGCTACCACAAACTGTGTAATGCCGATTAAAGGCACGTATGCAGACCGCTTTTTCTCATATGAAGTAGCGGGGCTGGAAGGTGTAGAGAAAATAACGGGCGACGATTTCTCCCCATTAATTAATCGTGCGTTGTCCCTGCCTGCGGCTGATGTAGAGTCAGATCTGGTACTTACGACCGGATATCATCATGAAACAGTAATCGGGTTAGCACCAGAGATCATTCAAGCTGTCAAAGACGGGCATATCCGCCGGTTTTTCGTCATTGCTGGCTGTGATGCGCCAGGTACTGGCGGGAATTACTACCGTGAGTTGGCGACTTCCTTACCGAACGATACTGTCATTTTAACTACTTCTTGTGGAAAGTTCCGCTTTAATGACGTAGATTATGGCACCGTTGGAGACACCGGTATTCCGCGTTACATTGACCTTGGGCAATGTAATAATTCCGGTTCTACAGTGAAGATTGCCATGGCTCTGGCTGAGGCATTTGAGTGTACGGTGAACGAGCTGCCTGTCAGCATCGTGCTATCTTGGTTTGAGCAAAAAGCAGTAGCCATTTTGCTAGGCTTGTTCAGTCTCGGCATTCAGGACATTCGCATCGGACCAAAGCCACCCGAGTTCATTTCCCCAGGTGTACTGGATGTTCTGGTAGAGCTTTTTGGATTGAAGCTAATTACTACTGCTGAGGAAGATATGAACGCGATGTTGGCATTGTCGTAGAGTAAAAAACAAAGGTTGCCGCCCGGAAGGGTTTGGCAGCCTTTGTTTGATAGGGGATTTAGGTGATACATCATAGTCGAAGCATGGCGATCCGTAATGGATGGTCATGCTTCTTAACTTGCCATTATGAGATGAACTTATCGCGTGCTCGCCACATAATTATAGAGGGTATCTCTCAACTCGAACTCGTACGTCAAACCATTAACAATCCCCACAACATGATCGTTGTCATACAGATCAAGCATGAATCCAGCCATTTCCTTCGCGGTATGATATTTCGGCACAGTCCCCTGATATTCGAATTCGGGGACATCGAAAGAAAGCTTCGCGAATTCTGTTTCTGTTGCGGCAGGTGCCAGCACTTTAGCCTGCATAAGTGCACCTTGACTCTTCAACTCATGAGAGAGTCCTTCAGTAAAGGCACTCACATAGAACTTAGTCGCACAGTACGTAATAGCATTTCCCACAATAGTATAGCCGCCACCGGATGAAACGTTGATTAATTGTGTTCCTTCAACATTGGAGTAATCACGAACGAATAGAGAGGAAAGGATCGTCAATGATTCAATGTTCAGATGCAACATTGCAGAAATTTTATCTAAATCTTGCTTGGCCACTGAAGCGAAATTTCCAAATCCCGCATTGTTGATCCAAGTTTCGATTTCGAACTCTTGTAGATCCTCATAAAGCTTATAAGCATTACTAGAAACGGATAAGTCAGTCACTCGAATAACGACATCTACATCGGGGTAGTTATGATTGATTTCAGATTTTAGCTCCTCCAGTTGCTCCCTTCTGCGTGCTGTAACAATTAAGTTTTTACCACGAGCCGCAAAGGCAAGAGAGGTTTCATAACCTATACCTGAACTGGCGCCTGTAACTACAGTATATTTCATGTGAATTCCTCCGTTTTTACAAGAATATTTAGTGTTTCAGCAACGATGTAATCATAAAGCTTAGAGTTTACTCTAAGTCAAATGTTTTTTATAATTATGGGGACTCTTAAAATCAACATAGATTCGGGGGCTTGTATGTATACGATCAGCGATGTAGCTAAATTACTAGGGATTACCGCATATACACTGAGATATTATGAAAAGGAAAAGATTATTGCTCCGATACGGAATGCGAATGGAGAAAGAATATATGATGACTCCAATCTTGCTTGGCTGCGATTTGTGATGAGGTTGAAACAAACCCAAATGCCGATCTCACAAATTAGAGAATATGCGCAGTTATATTTAGAAGGAGAGCATACGGCCCAAGCCCGCTTGAACCTTCTTGAGAATCATAGTAACTCTATACAGAGCCAAATCAGAAACTTAACAGCCACAGAGAAGATGTTGAAAGACAAAATTGCAGCCTACAAAAATTCCCTTGCGAAATAGACCGGCATTCACTAAGCAGGCGACATAAAAGTATGCTAATGATTAAGATAATTGTGAGATCAAAAAAAGGGCTTTCACGTTTCATTGAAAGACGCTAGTTCCGCACGTATGTTTGCGGAACTAGCGTCTTTTGCTTTTGGGCTAGACTCCGGCAAAATAGCCGTATGCCTCGCTATTCGCATCCTCGTCTCATTCGGCAACACCTTATTGACAGCGCTAGACGTATTCGTTATTGTGTTTAGAAACATGATTCAATTGAGAATGATTATCTCTTGAGAATTTAAAGGGAGTTTGCGAATCAGCTATGGATGTTCTGAAACTTATACAAATATGGAACCAGGTGATTATGAGTGTGCTGGATGTACGGCTAAAGCAGGCCGGAACCGAGAACGATTTGAATCAATACCGTTTGCCGGCAAGCGCATTTTTATTCGCTTTCCAAGGACAAGGCGAGTTGTGGGTTGATGATGAGGTGTGGCTGTGCGATCGTTTTCATGTACTGCACGCCGGCAAAGGCTCTCTGGTGACGGTTCGGAGCCGAGAAGCGCTGAATGTATATATCGTACTCTACAAAGCGTCTCTCCCCGCTTCGGCCTCGCGCGAATTTCATATGATGTTGGAGGAATCCGACCCGTTTCTGGAAAGCTGGGGGTTCCCGCCTGGCGAACCGCTGGCCATGCTCGAGCTGCTTCAAACGATACGCGACGGTTGGCTTAATTCTGACGACGGATTGACCCGGCTGTCGGCCAAGGGAGACTTTATCCACTTCGTTCACGCTGTCCTGAGGGAGCGTCTGTTCGGAGCCGGTGAGCCATCTTTATCGGAGCAAGTTATTCGGCATTTGTCCAGGAATTACCGCCAGCCGATCTCGTTTGAGGAGCTTGCTCGGCAATTGAATTACAGCCAACAATACATTTCGCGAAAATTTAAAGAACAGACGGGACTCAGTCCGCTGGACTACGTCATTCGTTTCCGAATGGAAGATGCGAAGACTCTGCTGGCCGGCACGATAGCAACGCAACAGGAAATAGCATCACATGTCGGTTATCCGGACCTCATTTATTTCAGCCGCATGTTCAAAAAGTATGCCGGCATGACGCCAGGCCAATATCGTAAACGATACGGTCAGTTCGTTTCAGATTATGCAAGGAATAGGTCACAATCGTCCGTTGTTCTAAGCCGGTCATTAAGCTATCCTTTTTATGTGAGTGATATTGATTATCAATTTCAACAGGATGGGGCGAATAAAATGACTAGAGCAACCAGAAGTTTTTATACAGTGATGCTGTTATGTTTGACCGTGACGTTAACAGCTTGTGGTGGGTCGGTGAACAACGGAGGCGCAACGAACAGCCAGGTTGCCGTCAGCACTTCTCCAACCATGATCACCCAAGAGCCAGAGGTTTTGACATCTTCGGAGATGAAGGTAGTCAAGACTGCTTTCGGCGATGTCGAGGTTCCTGCACACCCTCAGCGCGTAGCGGCAATTTCTTATCTCGGTACCGTACTCGCGCTGGAAGTCCAGCCGATCGCAGCCGAATCGTTCTTGATGTCGAGTCCTTATCTTGAGGGAATGCTGGACGTCGTGACGGATGTAGGGGACTCATTAGAGAAGCTGCTGGAGCTCAATCCGGATTTAATCATAACGCATAATCCACAGCCTGAGGTAGTCGATAAATATCAGATGATCGCACCTACGATATCTGTTCCTTACAATCAGTTTGCATCCATTCAGGAGGAAATGCTGTATTTCGGCGACTTGCTGGATAAACGCGAGGAAGCGGAGAAATGGAACGAACAATTCGAGAAGGACATTGCAGACATTCGGGAGAAAGTCCAACAAGCCGTTCCCGAAGGAGAGACGCTTTCGATTATGCAAGAGTACGATGGAAACGTGAGCCTTTTTGGTCCGAAGTCGGGACGAGGCGGCCGGCTAATGTATGAAATAATGGGGCTGAAGCCGCCAACGACGGTTCCAGAATTTATGCTGAAGGAATCCTACTATGAATTTTCGCTGGAGAAACTTTCGGAGTACATGGGGGATTATTTGATTCTGACGACAGAAGACAGCTTGGAATCGCTGCAGGCTGATCCGATCTGGGGGACGCTCGAGCCGATTCGCAACAATCGGGTATTTTTATGGACGGAGAACCAATCCTGGTACCGCGACCCAATCGCCGTGAAAAGACAAATCAACGAATTGACCGACTGGATCATCGAGGCAGCGAGTCGGTAACTGCCCACAGTATGGATTGATCGAACAACGGTAAGTTAAAATCAGAACTTGCCGTTACAGCCAGCGCGCTGAACCGTACCATTAGGGACGACAGGGGATTTTTGAGCGGAAAGTTGGAGAGTGCTGTAATAAGGATGTGGAATAGTTCGACAGAGGGTGTCCTAAACGTCATGAAATGGCGGAGGGATACCCTCCTTTTTTTAAGAGCGGAGTGGGGAAGGGAATAGAGATTGTGCTGAACGGTCAAGGTTAGATCTCTTTCTATGCAAAAGTTATTACCAAAATCCAGGTGAAAAGTAGGTAGACTCAGGACAAGCGATCACTATAATGGAAATATGAGACATTCATAGAACCGATCAATAGGATATAAATAAGAATCCGACTGAGTAAAAAAAAAGCGATTTGAGGAGGCCATTACGTGGGAAGATCATTCGCAAATTTGCATATCAAGTCGAACAACCTTGAGAAGACTGTCAAAGCATTAAGAGAGCTTAGCGAAGGGCATGCCAAAGTATTAGGCCAGTCAAATCATGAGGCTCCAGAGAGCAAAGTTGTCATGTACGTAAGCAAAAGCAACGAGAACTGGATCAGCGTGCTCCACGATTACTTTGTATGGGGTACGGTGAAGGAGGCCGGCAAAACGTTGTCCCAGCTTATCGGAGAGCCAGTGATGACCGCCGGATATATGAATGAGGAAATATTCGAGTTGTCGTTGTTCGAGAATGGAGACATTCAGGCCGAAAAGATCTTTTGTGAGCAGTGGACGAGGGATGAATATGAACAACTCCGGGAAGAGCGTCTCAATGACGACTACCTGCGAAAAGCGTTGGATATCCGTAATGAGGATTTTGACGGCTTCATTGACATAACGAGTCCGGGACAAGCCGTAGATAAGCTGTCAGAACTCGTAAGTATGTCTTTATGGAGTGATTGGGAGTGGATCCCGTACGAAGAAACTCTCAGAAAACGATTTGTGAAATATGAATTTTGAAAATACACGAGCAAATGGCTAAGGACAGCTGAGATGACATTTTAGTGCATGGCGGTGAGCGAAAAGAAATGGATAGATTAATGAACAGCGGATTTTATAAGCTTAGATTCTTCATCAGGCCGGAAGAGTTTGAAAGCGTTTTGAAGCTTTTTGAACATAAGCAAGCGCAATTTCATCTAACCAATTATGCCCAGACAGAGCATGATCTGAATCAGGTGTATGAGGCGTATCAGACCTTTTATCATTATTTTACGGCAGAACAAAAAAGGGATGGGGGTTCCCCTTTCCTTGTTTATTCCATTTCTGTTACGTCTGATAATGAAAGCTCTGGATTTTTTGCGAGAAATGAGAGTGTCTATTTTCCATATTATGGACAATGGGCAGAGGATGAACTGCCGTGTATCTTGCTATCATTTCCTAAAGGCTTTCAAATAGATTTGGAAGATGAAAAAGGGAAGTATTATATTTATGAGGATATTAGGAACCATAAGCCGTTGACATATACGTTTTTCGATGAAATAACGGGTGCTATTAAAAAAATGACAAAGCCGCTTCGTTTCTCGGCGCATGATGCAGATGCTATGAAGGAGCAAAAGCCTTCTGTGCGTATAAGCCATGGTGCGATGCAAGATTTGAGCAAATCGTGGATTTTCAATAAATATGGGCTTGTGATGGGTGGAAAATAGTTCAGGGCAAATTACACCGAGGCATTGGCCAAGCTGGAGAATTCAAAAATTGGGGTTTGATATGTTGCACTCTCTAAAATTTCAGTATTATCTTGGATAAAAAAGCTGCTCAACCTGCAATATTTTAAAGAATTCTCTTATCTGGAAGAGTTGCATGTTGGGGGCAGCAGGAGGAGTATTTATGTACATCGTATCTCGGCCAAAACCGCTGTCTGATGACCAAAACCAAGTACTTGCGAAGGAAGACGGCACTGTTTATCCACCGGGCTACCTCCGGTTTTTGCGGCGATTCGGCGAAGGGACTTACAGAGGGTGGCTGAATGTTCAGTTTCCGGATGTGGAGGTGCTTAAACCTTTTGCAGAGTACGGATTATGGGAGCATGACGAGAATAGCCCCATTACTGAGCAACAGATCGGTGAGTGTATCGTTATAGGTACAACGGTTGACGGAGATTTTCTGGCAGTACATTCCCAGACAGCTGGGCTGCTCTGGCTACCTCGGCATGCGGAGCACGTGAAGGCGATTTTCCTGCAGGTACGGGAGCAGGAAGACGAGGGGATGTACGCTTTGGTGCTGGACGAAATATATCGTCAGGTGTATGGAATCAGTCAAGGGGAGAGTGTCTATTATGAACCGTGGACGGGCACTCGAAGCCATCGCTTTTTGCGCTTGCCACAAGGGAAGGACCAGCTTACACTACCCGAACTGGCCGAATTGTGCCAACATGAATTTCCGCCGGATTTGTCCATTGAGAATGCCTATGTTTGTTTCCTGTTCTACCGGCAGCTGGGAGGCTATGTACGATTGAATTATGCCTACCAGCAAGAGGTGGCGGTCTTCTATGAACAGGATACGGGGCAGGCGTTTGCCGTAATGGAGCGGTGGTTCTTGTCGAAAGGCTGCGAAGCGATTTCAGAAAATAACAGCTGATCTGGGTGCTCCGTAAGTCTGGGAGAGGGAGGTATGCATGAAACTATTTTTTACTTTGGATACACATGGAACGTGTGTGGGTCAATTTGTCAGAGTCAGTTGCTAAATATAATAAGCATGCAGATAAAATGGATGCTCGAAAACAATTGGCTAAATGGAAAGTTAAATCAAGCACGGAAACTACTTTCGCAAGACATGGAGCTTTATGAAGTCAGCCAGAAATTGCAGATACCATTGGAAGAGATTGAGTATATCCTTCTCCGTATGAATGACTATGAGCCAACTGATGTTCATCCTGATAACCTTGTAGTAGAAAAAGCACCGCCATATCATTTCTAGAAGACTGGAGCAAATAGAAGACATCCTGCCTGAGCGGATCCACTAACGGAAAGGAGGAAGCCGATGCAAGAAATAGAGAGGCTGGCGATAGAGATCGCCGATGCTGCTAGAACGTCTTTTCGCACTCTTTTTGAAAATGGCGAACGTTACTATTACTGTACTCTATACACTACTGGCGAGGGACATGCGCCAAGTATCTCCGCCTGGTCGTGGGAAGCTTTGGAGGTAGAATCAGCCAGGCAAGGATTCGAAAGTGACACACCGGCATCGACTATTGCGGAACTTATCCAATGGTCTTATGCGGATTCGCCCTATTGTTGTTTCGGCGATGAGAACTTTGATAATGTTAAACAACGATTTACCGAGCGTTCTTTCATTGCGGATCTTGAGGGTGACGAAGGGAATCGCGAGTTTGATTTGAGGCTGAAGGCCATGGAGCTGGCGATGAAAATACTCGATGATGAAGGTATGTTTGCCTTGAATCAACTGCGAGAGTCAGTATGCGTCCTTGTCGAAGTCATGCCGCCGGATGAGATCAATACTGAAATTGCCCTCCGTTTGAATCGGGCGGAATCTCCAGCTATGCAAGTATGGTTGGCGGAAGCGGCGGAGTAGAAGCCTCCTCTTTCGGAAACCGTCTACTATATTCGGATTTAAAATGGTCGAGATTACGCAAGGGGTAAGCCTTGCGGTATGTGAGAAAATAATAGAAATTTTAAAATGAAGGGAAAAATAATTTATGAGCAATCTTTTCCGATTCATTCCTATTAGCCAACTAGCAGATAAATTTCCCGAAGGATCTTGGTGGGCGAAGTTTTACCAAGATTTTAGTGACGAGCAACTTGCCGCTTACTATGAAGGGGATTTGACGCTGTCTTCTCTTAATTTAGATTGGGAGCAACCTTTCCCGCAACAAAAAGAGGTAATCATCATTTTTATAGAAGGAAATTTTACTGTAGACAATCTTTATAATAAAGAAACGGATGGCGCCATAGGGCTTTTGGTGACCGGTAATATGAGTGCAAAAAATATAGCTGTAGGCGGTCAGGAAATTTATGTTTCGGGCAACCTGATGATTGAGGAAATATTATGCGGCTCCTACAATCATGGGGAAACGATTGTTAAAGGTGATCTCAGCGCTGCGGTTTTAGTTCAGGATGACGAGTACAGTTTCAATGTGGACGGACATAAATCGATCGCCTGCTTAGTAAATGTGTGGGAGGGGGACGGCGTATTTCAGGAGCTTCCTGTGGACATACATGAAGTGTTGATCGATGAAGTTTTTTTAGATATGGAAGAGGAAGAGGAGGACTTTTCCTTTGGCACACTGGTGAACGTAATTAAAGAAGGCCGTTCTGCTCTTAAAAAAATAAATGAATCCCCCACTAGTAAGAACGCAGTTCATTTATATTTCACCCATAACACGATCAATGAAGAAAATATATTGAAGTTGACGCAGTGTATTTTAATGCCAAATGATAAACCTTCTTTTAATTTTCGGGAGCAAGACGTTTTTTTTAAAGTTCAACTGGAGCATATTGATGCTGACGGGGATGAGCGGGATCTTAGCGTTTATATGAATGATAACCGGCATCACTATTATATTTGGCTGGAGCAAGATCATTCTGTCGGTTTGTTGAAAAGAATCATAGAAGAAGGGTCTGAGTGGGAGGACATTACAGAAGAGTCTCAGGAACAACTAGCAGAGATTAGCGATTGCTGGACGATGTTGTTGACCTGCGTTAATATGGCTGAGCTTTATTTACGAAACATTGAGGTACAGTATGTGGAAGACATTTTGCAACACACTGTAATTCAGGAATTATATTCGGAAGTGGAGGAGAATGGCGGGTTCTGGGACGGCTCCAAATGTTACAGCTTCCGTCAAACGCATACGGACGAGGACGGAGACCTTCTACATGGTCGGATTGAAATCAGGACTCCAGATGAAGCGTTTTATTTTTACACAGTGGACAATGGAACTTATGTTTCCCGGCATTATCAGCCGCCCGATCAATATGGCAAGCAGGACATGTCCTATTTGGATCTTAGGCGCTGGGAAGCATCAGAGCGGTATTTTACAAGATTCAAACAATTTATTACTGAGAAGATAGAGTCAGGTGTGAATAGTTAGATCTTGAAATGCATTAGAGGAAAGGATGATAGAAATGCCAAATGATAGCCAAGCTGGTCCTTCAGCTGGTTCTGTTAGAGAAGTTGGTAGTTATCCTATCAATCTGACAGGTCCACTTAGTCATACTCTTGTCCTTAAGCCCGGTGTGGGCAGTCTATCCATGGGTCCGTCGCAATTGGGGAAAAAGGTTGACCTTCATGTCGCGTCTGATGCGCCAATCGATTGGACCGTATTCGATGTCTTTGCCACACCGGCTGGCTCTCCCTGGCCGCGATTTCTGCATTATACAGGCAGTGATTCAGGCTTTTTTGACTGGGCACAGAAACGTCCCATAGAAGAGATGACATGGACTCCGATCCTGTCTGCAGACACGGTGGCGGATGCCAGTCAGTCCAATTTGCATGGCTTGCATGTCGAGTTGGAACCAGCCGGGAGGTCCCTCAGCCTAATACTTCCGAAGCAGCCTTTCCGCCTGAGTGTGTCCGGTGATCTCTCGCGCTTCTCGGCCACAGGCGATATGCCATCTTCTCTTACACTTGCACCGCGCACCGGCCGACGTAAGAATGATCCCCCTTTTTTGCTGCCCGATATGGGGGAGCTGCACCAGGTAACGAGTTTGACGCTACATAACGCACCGCTGGGACAGCCTATCTCGCTAGAGTGTCTAAACCGGTACCCAAACCTTAAATCACTGAGTTTGTGGGGAAACTTCTGCGATTTGAATCTATTGGCTCATCATACCGAGTTAACGAATCTGGAGCTGCGCTTCATGCCTGATCTGGGGGACTTTCCGACCTTGAACGCGTGGCCGTTACTTGACAGATTTATCGCCTACAATGTCGAAGAAAGCGCTGGCAAGCGTCTAAAAAAGCAAATGAAAACTCGTGCTGAAACCCGTCCTTGGACCGACCATGCTTCAGTGAGCCAATTACGAAAGCCAGAGTGGTGGACGACCGAGTTTGGCCGTCCATTCTCCTCCTGGGCTAAACGTCTAGCCAAGCTGGCTAATGAAGCTTACAACGTTGCACAGGTAACCTTGTCCGAGGCCTGTAGC